>NZ_JBMHMK010000001.1:0-3112500 GCF_049178975.1 Micromonospora sp. WMMD734 | reverse complement strand
ACCGTGAGGGAATGGTGAAAAGTACCCCGGGAGGGGAGTGAAATAGTACCTGAAACCGTTCGCCTACAATCCGTCGGAGCCTTGCGGGGTGACGGCGTGCCTTTTGAAGAATGAGCCTGCGAGTTAGTGGCATGTGGCGAGGTTAACCCGTGTGGGGGAGCCGTAGCGAAAGCGAGTCTGAAGAGGGCGTTGTAGTCGCATGTTCTAGACCCGAAGCGGAGTGATCTAGCCATGGGCAGGCTGAAGCGCGGGTAAGACCGTGTGGAGGGCCGAACCCACCAACGTTGAAAAGTTGGGGGATGACCTGTGGTTAGGGGTGAAAGGCCAATCAAACTCCGTGATAGCTGGTTCTCCCCGAAATGCATTTAGGTGCAGCGTCGTGTGTTTCTTGCCGGAGGTAGAGCACTGGATGGTCTAGGGGGCCTACAAGCTTACCGAAATCAGCCAAACTCCGAATGCCGGTAAGTGAGAGCGCGGCAGTGAGACTGCGGGGGATAAGCTTCGTAGTCGAGAGGGAAACAGCCCAGATCACCAGCTAAGGCCCCTAAGCGTGTGCTAAGTGGAAAAGGATGTGGGGTCGCATAGACAACCAGGAGGTTGGCTTAGAAGCAGCCACCCTTTAAAGAGTGCGTAATAGCTCACTGGTCAAGTGGTTCCGCGCCGACAATGTAGCGGGGCTCAAGCACACCGCCGAAGCTGTGGCATTCACATGATACTTCGCATCTCCTTGATGGGGTGTGCAGGTGTGTGGATGGGTAGGGGAGCGTCGTGCCGGGGGTGAAGCAGCGGGGTGACCTAGTTGTGGACGCGGCACGAGTGAGAATGCAGGCATGAGTAGCGAAAGAAGGGTGAGAAACCCTTCCGCCGGATGACCAAGGGTTCCAGGGCCAGGCTAATCCGCCCTGGGTGAGTCGGGACCTAAGGCGAGGCCGAGAGGCGTAGTCGATGGACAACGGGTTGATATTCCCGTACCCGCGAAGGAGCGCCCGTGATGAACCTCGTTGTGCTAACCACCCGAGCTCCGGGAGGTCTTCGGACCGAACGGAGGGAGCGTGGGAACCTGGCGGGTAGTAGTCAAGCGATGGGGTGACGCAGGAAGGTAGCTGAGCCCGGCCGGTGGTTGTGCCGGGGTAAGCGTGTAGGCCGTGCCGTAGGCAAATCCGCGGTGCATTGAGGCTGAGACGTGATGCCGAGCCGATTCAGGTGAAGTCAGTGATCCTATGCTGCCGAGAAAAGCCTCTAGCGAGTTCTGAGCGGCCCGTACCCCAAACCGACACAGGTGGTCAGGTAGAGAATACCGAGGCGATCGGGCGAACTGTGGTTAAGGAACTCGGCAAATTGCCCCCGTAACTTAGGGAGAAGGGGGGCCGGAGACGTGAAGCCCCGTGCGGGTGGAGCGTTGTATGGCCGCAGAGAGCAGGGGGAAGCGACTGTTTACTAAAAACACAGGTCCATGCGAAGAAGTAATTCGATGTATATGGACTGACGCCTGCCCGGTGCTGGAACGTTAAGGGGACCTGTTAGCTCTTTCGGGGGCGAAGCGGAGAACTTAAGCGCCAGTAAACGGCGGTGGTAACTATAACCATCCTAAGGTAGCGAAATTCCTTGTCGGGTAAGTTCCGACCTGCACGAATGGCGTAACGACTTCCCCACTGTCTCAACCACAGGCCCGGCGAAATTGCAGTACGAGTAAAGATGCTCGTTACGCGCGGCAGGACGGAAAGACCCCGGGACCTTTACTATAGCTTGACATTGGTATCTGAATGGGCTTGTGTAGGATAGGTGGGAGCCGGTGAAACCTGTACGCCAGTATGGGTGGAGGCAATCTTGAAATACCACTCTGGTTGATTCGGGTATCTAACTTCGGACCGTTATCCGGTTCAGGGACAGTGTCTGGTGGGTAGTTTAACTGGGGCGGTTGCCTCCTAAAGGGTAACGGAGGCGCCCAAAGGTTCCCTCAGCCTGGTTGGCAATCAGGTGTTGAGTGCAAGTGCACAAGGGGGCTTGACTGTGAGACTGACAGGTCGAGCAGGGACGAAAGTCGGGACTAGTGATCCGGCACTTGCGTGTGGAAGCGGTGTCGCTCAACGGATAAAAGGTACCCCGGGGATAACAGGCTGATCTTCCCCAAGAGTCCATATCGACGGGATGGTTTGGCACCTCGATGTCGGCTCGTCGCATCCTGGGGCTGTAGCAGGTCCCAAGGGTTGGGCTGTTCGCCCATTAAAGCGGTACGCGAGCTGGGTTTAGAACGTCGTGAGACAGTTCGGTCCCTATCCGCCGTGCGCGTAGGATACTTGAGAAGGGCTGTCCCTAGTACGAGAGGACCGGGACGGACGAACCTCTGGTGTGCCAGTTGTCCCGCCAGGGGCACGGCTGGTTAGCTACGTTCGGAAGGGATAACCGCTGAAAGCATCTAAGCGGGAAGCCTGCTTCAAGATGAGGTATCCCACCCCACTTTGTGGGGGTAAGGCCCCCAGCTAGACGACTGGGTTGATAGGCCGGAAATGTAAGCTCGGTAACGGGTTGAGTTGACCGGTACTAATAGGCCGAGGACTTGATAACAAGGCTGCTACGCGTCCACTGTGCAACTCTGAACAAACACCAAACAACCCCCCACACGTGTGTGGGTGTGTGTGTTGTTTGATATGTTCATAGTGTTACGGCGGTCATGGCGGAGGGGAAACGCCCGGTTACATTCCGAACCCGGAAGCTAAGCCCTCCAGCGCCGATGGTACTGCACTCGGGAGGGTGTGGGAGAGTAGGACACCGCCGGACAACCTTTCCAGTCGAGGGCCGCCCCATCCGGGTCGGCCCTCGACTGCGTCGCGCCGTGGGTGGCGCAATCAGGAAGGATGTACCTGTGAGTTCAGGACCGCAGGGCGGAGACCGTCCGCGCCGATACGAAGACCGCTCCGACCGTCCCCAGGGGCGGGACGCCGGCCCCCGCCGGGACGACCGACCCCCGTACCGTGGTGACCGCGACGACCGTGGTGCCGCGCGGGGTGGACCCCGGAGCGGCGATCGGCGTGAGGGCGGTTTCCGGTCGGCCCCGCGTACCGGTGACTCCCGCGACGGTGGTTTCCGGAGTGGCGACCGCCGCGACGGTGGTTTCCGCCGTGACGGTGACGCACCGCGAAACGGCGGCTTCCGCAGCGGTGAGCGCCGGGAGGGTGGCTTCTCCGGTGAGCGTCGTGAGGGTGGTTTCCGGTCGGGTCCGCGTGACGGTGATTCCCGTCCCGGTGGTTTCCGTGGTGGGGATCGTCGGGATGATTCGCGTGGCGACCGTGGTGGTTTCCGGTCGGGCCCGCGCGAGGGTGGTTTCCGTGGCGGTGACTCGCGCGAGGGTGGTTTCCGAGGTGGGGACCGTCGTGAGGGTGGTTTCCGGTCGGGTCCGCGTGACGGTGACTCTCGTCCCGGTGGTTTCCGCCGCGACGGTGACTCCCGCGAAGGCGGCTTCCGTGGCGGTGACCGCCGTGAGGGTGGTTTCCGCGGCGGTGACTCCCGCGAGGGTGGTTTCCGAGGCGGTGATCGTCGTGAGGGTGGTTTCCGGTCGGGTCCGCGTGACGGCGATTCCCGTCCCGGTGGTTTCCGCCGCGACGGTGACTCCCGCGAAGGGGGCTTCCGTGGCGGCGACCGTCGGGATGATTCGCGTGGCGACCGTGGTGGTTTCCGGTCGGGCCCGCGCGAGGGCGGTTTCCGGGGCGGTGACTCCCGGGGTGGTGACTCGCGCGAGGGCGGTTTCCGTGGCGGCGACCGTCGGCCCGGTGGCTTCTCCGGTGACCGTCGTGAGGGTGGTTTCCGGTCGGGTCCGCGTGACGGTGACTCTCGTCCCGGTGGTTTCCGCCGCGACGGTGACTCCCGCGAAGGCGGCTTCCGTGGCGGTGACCGCCGTGAGGGTGGTTTCCGAGGCGGTGACTCCCGCGAGGGTGGTTTCCGTGGCGGTGACCGTCGTGAGGGTGGCTTCTCCGGTGAGCGTCGTGAGGGTGGTTTCCGGTCGGGTCCGCGTGACGGTGATTCCCGTCCCGGTGGTTTCCGTGGCGGTGAGCGCCGCGAAGGCGGCTTCCGTGGCGGTGACTCCCGCGAGGGTGGTTTCCGTGGCGACGACCGTCGGCCCGGTGGCTTCGGCGGTGACCGTCGTGAGGGCGGTTTCCGTGGGGGCGACTCCCGTGAGGGTGGTTTCCGTGGTGGCGATCGTCGTGAGGGTGGTTTCCGTGGCGGTGACTCCCGTGAGGGTGGTTTCCGGGGTGGGGACCGTCGCGAGGGTGGCTTCTCCGGTGAGCGTCGTGAGGGTGGTTTCCGGTCGGGTCCGCGTGACGGTGACTCCCGTCCCGGTGGTTTCCGCCGCGACGGTGACTCCCGCGAAGGCGGCTTCCGTGGCGGTGACCGCCGCGAGGGCGGTTTCCGCGGCGACGACTCGCGCGGCGGTGACCGTCGTGAGGGCGGTTTCCGGGGTGGCGAGCGCGGCGGTCACGAGCGGCCGCGCCGGGACGACCAGCGGGACGACCGCCGCCGGGAGGGCGGGTTCGGCCCCGACCGGGAGCGTCGGGACGAGACCGACGGCCGGGCGGTCGCGCCGGTGCTGCCGGACGAGATCTCCGCGAGTGACCTCGACACGGCGGTCCGTGCGGAGCTACTGTCGCTGAACAAGCCGGTGGCGGAGACCGTTGCCCGACACCTGGTCGCCACCGGTCAGCTGATCGACGAGGACCCGGCGGAGGCGTTGGCCCACGCGATGGCCGCCCGGCGGCTCGCCGCCCGGATCTCCGCCGTACGTGAGGCGGTCGGCCTGGCCGCGTACCACGCGGGGGAGTGGCAGACGGCGATCGCCGAGCTGCGCACGTACCACCGGATGACCGGGTTGCAGAGCCACCTGGCGGTGCTGGCCGACTGCGAGCGGGCGCTGGGGCGTCCGGAGCGGGCGATCGACCTGTTCCGGGGGGCCGACAACGACAAGCTCGACAAGGCCGTCGCGGTCGAACTGCTGATCGTCGCCGCGGGTGCCCGGGGTGACCTGGGGCAGAAGGACGCGGCGGTGGCGATGCTCCAGGTGCCGGAGCTGACCACCGACGTGGCCGAGCCGTGGACCGCGCGGCTGCGGTACGCGTACGCCGACGCGCTGCTCGCGGTGGACCGCCGTGAGGAGGCTCGGGAGTGGTTCTCGCGGGCCGCCGATGTGGATGCCGACGGCGAGACCGACGCGCCGGAACGGCTGCTGGAACTCGACGGCGTGGTGATCGAGGGCGACGACGAGGACGACGAGCCGGTCGAGGAGCCCGTTGCCGCAGGGGACGCCGACGGCACGCTGCCGGCCGACCCGGACGCCGGGGCCCGGCGGACCGCCGACGACCGTGACGAGGACGACGACTTCGACGACGAAGACGACGTCGACGACGAGGCTCGCGACAGCCACGACGACCGTGCCGAGGACGAGGGTGCCGAGCTGACTCGGCCGGACGCTGCCGAGGCCGGACGGGACGCTCCCGACGCCGCCGAGGACGCCGCCGGTGCCGAGGACGTGACGGCCACGGGTGGGGTGCGGCCGGTCGACGGACCGGCGGCGGAGGCGGACCAGCGATGACCGCAGTCGCCGGGGACCGGCTGATCGACGGGTACGCCCTGGTCGTCTTCGACCTCGACGGAGTGATCTACCTGATCGACCGGCCGATCCCCGGCGCGGTCGAGGCCCTCGGCGCGCTACGGGCCGAGGGCCGGTCGGTGGCGTTCGCCACGAACAACGCCTCGCGGCGTTCCAGCGAGGTCGCCGAGCTGCTCACCGGCATCGGCGTACCGGCTGATCCGGCGGAGGTGCTCACCTCGGCCGCCGCCTCCGCGGAGCTGTTGCGGGACCGGCTGCCGGCCGGCGCGGCGGTGCTCGTCGTCGGTGCCGAGGCGCTGCGCGCCGAGATCAGCGCCGTCGGGCTCACCCCCGTCGACCGCGCCGACGCCGCGCCGGTCGCCGTCGTGCAGGGGTACGGCCCGCAGGTGGGCTGGGTGGACCTGGCCGAGGCGTCGGTGGCGATCCGGGCCGGGGCGATCTGGGTGGCCACCAACACGGACCGGACGCTGCCGAGCGGGCGGGGCCCGCTGCCCGGCAACGGGTCGCTGGTGGCGGCCCTGCGGCACACCCTGGACCGGGCACCCGACGTGGTCGTCGGCAAGCCCGAGCCGGCGCTGTTCACCACGGCCGCCTGGCGTGCCGGCACCGGCCGGACACTGGTGGTCGGTGACCGGCTGGACACCGACATCGAGGGCGCCCGCCGGGCCGGGCTGGACAGCCTGCTGGTGCTCACCGGCGTCAGCGACGTACCCGAGCTGTTGGGTGCCCCCGAGCAGCGGCGGCCGACCCACGTGGCGGCCGACCTGGCCGGGCTCTTCGATCCGACGGCGGTGGTCCGGGTCCCCGGTGCCCCGCAGGCCGGTGGATGGTCGGCGGTGGCGGTGGACGGTGCGGTGGAGCTGAGCGGTGCCGGCCGGCCGCTGGACGCGCTGGCCGTGCTGTGTGCGGTCGCGTGGGAGGCGGGTACCGGGGCGGACGTCCGCCCGGCCTCGCCGGAGGCGGAGCAGGCGCTGGCCGGGTTCGGCCTGGCCACCTGACGGCACGCCACCTGACGGCACGCCACCTGACGGTGGAAGGGCCGGCACCGGGCAGCGGTGCCGGCCCTGTCGTCGTCGCGTCGTCGCTCAGAGCAGCTTGCGCAGTTTCAGCAGGTCGAACGGGCTGGCCTTGATGGAGACCCGGCGGGCGGCGACCGCCTTGGTGACGTCGAGCTGGCCGCGCACCAGGGCGACGAGGTCGTCGCTGGAGGTGACCAGGGCGATCTTCGCTTTCGGGTCGTCGCCGTCGGCGAGATCGACCAGCCGGCCGCCTTCGATCCGGCCGTGGAATGCTGTCTCCAGATCGGTGATCCGGCAGGCCAGGGTCCGGTCCAGATCGATCTTGCTGGACGCTTCGGCGTGCCGGTCCAACCGGTCGGCAAGATCCCGCAGGGCCTGTCGGCACTCGTCCACGCTTGCCACATCGTCTCCTTCGTACCCGCCACGCCGTTTTCCGGCACCGTACCGCAAGGGACGCCTCGGGGCGCCCGGTAGCGTGAGGGCCGCACACTGCCCCCGCGGAAGGACTTGAGTCATGCAGGACGCGTGGCGCGCCTACCTGGAGCTGGCCCTGGGCCTGACGGAGGCGCCCCGGAAGAGGGCACAGGACGCCGCCCGGCGGCTGGCCGGGACGGGCGGTGCGACCGCCGTCCAGTTGCAGGCGCTCGCCGAGGAACTGTTCGCCACCGGCGTGGCGAACCGGGAGGCGTTGACCAAGCTGGTCCGGTTCGAGGTCGACCGGGCGCTCGGCGCGGTGGGGCTGGCGACGGCCGACGAGGTCGCCGAGCTGACCCGTCGGGTGCACGACCTGGAACGGCAGCTCCGTGAGGCGAAGGGTGCCCCGGGCGGGCTGCCGGCCGGTGACGCCGCACCCGACACGACCGTACCGCGCAGTGGCGGCGCGGCGACCCGGCCGGCCCCCGCAACGGAGGCCGACGCGGCGGCGGCCGGTACCGCCCGACCGCCGACCGGGACGGTGGCCAAGAAGACCGTCGCGAAGAAGACCGTAGCGAAGAAGGCGGTGACCCCGACGACGGTGGCGACGACGGCCCCGAAGGCCGTGGCGAAGAAGGCCGTCGCGAAGAAGGCGGTGGCGAAGAGGGCCGGGTCGACGGCGGACGCGGCCCCGCCGGCAGCCGGGTCGACCGGACCCGGCGGGGATGCTGCCCGCCCCGGGAAGGTGACCCCCGGCCACGACGGCTCCGGTGGTGCCGGGTGAGCCGTCCCCCGGGGAGCCGGTCGTGACCACCCCGTTCCGCCCCGGTCCACCGCCTGCCGGCCGCCCCGGCCCGTTCCCCGCCGGGACACCCGGCCCGCCCGTCGGCCGTCCCGGCCCGTCGGGGGTCGGGACACCCGGTCCGTCGCCGGTCGGTCGGCCCGGTCCGCCGCCGCACCTGGGCCGGCCCGGTCCGCCGCCGGTCGGCGGGCGCGACGACGAGGTCGACGACGCCCGGCATCCTGCCGTCGACGCCGCCGTGCGGGCGATGGCCAACGCCGAGGGCCTGTCCCCGGCCGACCAGATCGCCCAGTACGAGGCGGCGTACCAGACGTTGCGGGAAACCCTCGCCACCATCGACCAGACCTGACCGGAGAGAACCACCCCCATGGCACGTCGTACCCGGCTCGACGCCGAACTCGTCCGTCGCGGCCTGGCCCGGTCCCGGGAGCAGGCCGGCGCGTTGATCGAGGCGGGTCGGGTCCAGTTGCGCGGGGTGCCCGCGCGTAAGGCCGCCGCGATGGTCGACCCGGCCGATCCGCTGCTGGTGACCGGGGCGGACCCGACCGACGAGTACGTCTCCCGGGGTGGGCACAAGCTGGCCGGCGCACTGGCCGCGTTCGGTCCCGGTGGGCTGCGGGTGGCGGGCCGGCGGTGCCTGGACGCCGGGGCGTCGACCGGGGGGTTCACCGACGTGCTGTTGCGTGCCGAGGCGGCCGAGGTGGTCGCGGTGGACGTCGGCTACGGGCAGCTCGCCTGGTCGTTGCGGACCGACGATCGGGTGCGGGCGATGGACCGCACGAACGTGCGGACGCTCACCCCGGAGGTGATCGGTGGGGAGGTCGACCTGACGGTGGCGGACCTGTCGTTCATCTCGCTGCGGTTGGTGCTGCCCGCCCTGGCGGGTTGCACCAGGGTCGACGGTGACCTGGCGCTGATGGTGAAGCCGCAGTTCGAGGTGGGCAGGGAGCGGGTCGGCGCGGGTGGGGTGGTGCGTGATCCGGCGCTGCGGGCCGAGGCGGTGCTGGCGGTGGCGGCGAGCGCGGCCGGGCTCGGGCTCGGGTTGGCGGACGTCGCGGCCAGTCCGCTGCCCGGTCCGAGTGGCAACGTGGAGTTCTTCGTATGGTTGCGCCGGGACGCGCCGCCGGCCGATCCCGGTCGGGTGCGTGCCGTGGTGGACGCCGGGCCGAACGGCCCCGGGCCGGACCCGGTGTCGGGGAAGGTGGCAGGGTGAGCGTGGTGGGTGGTGTCGGTACGACGCCCCGCGAGGGTGGACGGGAGGCGGGTCCGGTGGACCTCGACGAGGGTGGGGCTGGCCGGGTGCGGGGCGGACGGTGGCACCGGTGAGCCGCACGGCCCTGCTGGTGACGCACACCGGGCGGCGGCGGAGCACCGAGCACGCGCGGGCGGTCGCCGCCGACCTGATCGCGGCCGGTTTCGAGGTGCGGGTGGTGGCCGAGGAGGCCGATGATCTCGACCTGCCCGGGGTGGTGCCGGTGGACGGTCTCCAGGCGGCCGAGGGTGCCGAGATCGTCTTCGCGCTCGGCGGGGACGGCACGTTCCTGCGCGCGGCGGAGCTGGCCCGGCCGGCGAAGGTGCCGCTGCTCGGGATCAACCTGGGCAAGGTGGGTTTCCTGGCCGAGGCCGAGATCGACGATCTCGACACGGCGGTGCGGGACGTGGTGGGGCGCAACTACACGGTGGACGAACGGCTCACCCTCGACGTCACCGCCGAGTTCGACGGTGGCCCGACGATCGAGTCGTGGGCGCTCAACGAGATCAGCGTCGAGAAGGGCGAACGTGCCCAGATGCTGGAGTTGCTCGTCGACGTGGACGGTCGTCCGCTGTCCCGGTACGGCTGCGACGGTGTGGTGTGCGCCACGCCGACCGGTTCGACGGCGTACGCGTTCTCCGGTGGGGGGCCGGTGGTCTGGCCGGAGGTGGAGGCGTTGCTGCTGGTGCCGATCAGCGCGCATGCGCTGTTCAGCCGGCCGCTGGTGACCGCGCCGACGTCCACGTTCGTCATCACGGTCGATCCGTTCACCACGCTGGCGGTGCTGTGTTGTGACGGTCGTCGGGTCTACGACCTGCCGCCGGGGGCGACGGTGACGGTGCGTCGGGGTGCGTTGCCGGTCCGGGTGGTGCGGTTGCGGGACCGGCCGTTCACCGACCGGCTGGTGGCGAAGTTCGATCTGCCGGTGCAGGGTTGGCGCGGTAGCCGCCGCTGATCGGGGCCGGCGCGGGTGTCCGTGGTCACCTGCGGGGCCGTCGACCAGCGGCGCTGTGCCGGTGGAGGATTTCCTGCCGGTGCGGTGCCCCGTGCCGGCTGGTCAACTGTCGCAGCACGCGTCTACTGTCGGGTGCTGTGCTGGAAGAGCTGCGGATCACCGGACTGGGCGTCATCGAGGACACCACCCTGCCGCTGGCCGGCGGGATGAACGTCATCACCGGTGAGACCGGTGCCGGCAAGACGATGGTGGTGACCGGTCTCGGCCTGCTGTTCGGCGGGCGGGCCGACGCGGGTCGGGTGCGGGCCGCGCCGGGGCGGGCGACGGTCGAGGGGCGGTTGCGGCTCGACGGCCGGGTGGCCGACGTGGTGCACGCCCGGATCGTGGACGCCGGTGGCGGGCCCGACGACGACGGCTCGCTGCTGATGAGCCGGACGGTGACGGTGGAGGGCCGGTCCCGGGCGCACCTGGGTGGCCGCAGCATGCCGGTGTCGATGCTCGGCGAGGTCGGCGAGCAGGTGGTGGCGGTGCACGGCCAGTCCGACCAGCTGCGGCTGCTGCGGCCGGCCGAGCAGCGGGCAGCGCTGGACCGGTTCGCCGGGCCGGGGCACGAGAAGCTGGTCGACGCGTTGCGGGAGGCGTACGGGCGGTGGCGGCAGGTGGTCGACGATCTGGCCGACCGGCGCAGCAACGCCCGGGCCCGGCACCAGGAGGCCGATCTGCTGCGGCTGGGGCTGGACGAGATCACCCGGGTCGATCCGCAGCCGGGTGAGGACGACGAGTTGAAGGCCGAGGTGCAGCGGCTGGAGCATGCTGAGGGGTTGCGGACGGCGGCGCAGCTGGCGCACGTGTGTGTGGCCGGCGGGGTGGAGGCGGCCGACGACACGCCGGATGCGACGGCGTTGCTCGGCACGGCCCGGCGCACCCTGGAGGCGCAGGCCGGCACCGATCCGGCGCTGGGTGAGTTGGCCGGCCGGCTGGAGGAGGCGGCGACCCTGGTGGCGGACGTGTCGGCGGAGTTGTCGGCGTACCTGGCGGCGTTGGACGCCGACCCGGCCCGGTTGCAGACGATCTACGAGCGGCGGGCCGCGTTGCGGGCGTTGACCCGTAAGTACGCCGACGACGTCGACGGGGTGATCGCGTGGGCGCAGCGGGCCCGGACCCGGTTGTCCGACCTGGACACCTCCGACGAGCTGCTCGACGAGCTGGACCGGGAGGCGCAGCGCCTGGCCGGTGAGGTGGCCGAGCTGGCCGGGCGGTTGTCGGCGTCCCGGCAGGAGGCGGCGGTGCGGTTCGCCGAGCAGGTCACGGTGGAGCTGGCGGGGCTGGCCATGCCGCACGCCCGGATCGAGGTGGCGGTGCTGCCCCGGCCGGCCGGCCGGTCCGAGCCCACCCTCGCGGTCAACGGGGTGGAGTGCGGGGTCGGCCCGGACGGCGCCGACGAGGTGGAGTTGCGGTTGCTGGCGCATCCGGGTGCGCCGTCGTTGCCGTTGCAGCGGGGTGCCTCCGGGGGTGAGTTGTCCCGGGTGATGCTCGCCATCGAGGTGGTGTTCGCCGGTTCGGGGGGCCCGCCGACGCTGGTGTTCGACGAGGTCGATGCGGGTGTGGGTGGGCAGGCGGCGGTGGAGATCGGTCGGCGGTTGGCCCGGTTGGCGCGCAGTCACCAGGTGCTGGTGGTGACGCACCTGCCGCAGGTTGCGGCGTTCGCCGACCGGCACCTGGTGGTGGCGAAGGACACCGGTGGCGCGGTGACGACCAGTGGGGTGCGGGTGGTGGAGGACACCGAGCGGGCCCGGGAGCTGGCCCGGATGCTCGCGGGTTTGCCGGATTCGGATCTGGGTATCGCGCATGCCGAGGAGCTGCTGGCCGTTGCGGCGAAGGAAAGGCGGCCCTGAGGGCAACGATTGTGAGCGGAGGCACACCAGCCTGCGCTCTGGTGTGCTTCCCTGGGTAGGCGGCCCTGCTCAGGCATGTCGCGACGGAAATGCCTGCCTCCCATGCCAGGATGGTCACGATGCGTCTACCCACGTTGCGCCGGGCCCGGAACGCGGAACCGGACTCAGTTCTCGGCACCGCACGTCTGGATCGCCGTACCAAGCGGCTGGTCGGCCGGCTCCGCCCCGGCGACATCGCGGTGATCGACCATGTCGACCTGGACCGGGTGGCGGCCGATTCGCTGGTCGCGGTCGGTGTCGCGGCGGTGCTCAACGCCAAGCCGTCGGTGTCGGGCCGGTATCCCAACCTGGGGCCGGAGGTGTTGATCGGTGCCGGCATCGTGCTGCTGGACGACCTCGGTGAGGGGGTGTTCGAGCGGATCCGGGAGGGTGACACCGTCCGGATCGAGGGCAACACCGTCTTCCTGGGCGACGAGCCGGTCGCGCATGGTGACCTCCAGGATGCCGAGACGGTCGCCAAGGCGATGTCCGATGCCCGGGAGGGCCTGTCGGTGCAGTTGGAGGCGTTCGCCGCCAACACGATGGACTACCTGCGCCAGGAGCGGGACCTGCTGCTCGACGGGGTGGGTGTGCCGGACATCGAGACGCCGGTGCAGGGGCGGCACTGCCTGATCGTGGTCCGGGGTTACGACTACAAGGCCGACCTGGACGTGCTGCGCCCGTACATCAGGGAGTTCAAGCCGGTGCTGATCGGCGTGGACGGCGGGGCGGACGCCCTGGTCGAGGCGGGGTACACCCCCGACATGATCATCGGGGACATGGATTCGGTCACCGACGACGTGCTGCGCTGCGGCGCCGAGGTGATCGTGCACGCCTACCCAGACGGCCGGGCGCCGGGTCTGGCCCGGGTCAACGGCCTCGGCGTGCCGGCGATCACCTTCCCGGCCGCCGCCACCAGCGAGGACCTGGCGATGCTGCTGGCCGACGAGAAGGGCGCCTCGCTGCTGGTCGCGGTCGGCACCCACGCCACGCTCGTGGAGTTCCTGGACAAGGGGCGCGGGGGGATGGCCTCGACGTTCCTCACCCGGTTGAAGGTCGGCGGGAAGCTGGTCGACGCCAAGGGGGTGAGCCGGCTCTACCGGCAGAGCATCTCCGGATCGTCGCTGCTGCTGCTGGTCCTGTCGGCGATCGCCGCGATGGCGTCGGCCGTGGCGGTCTCCACCGTCGGCAAGGCGTATTTGGGTGTGGTCTCCGAGTGGTGGGACAATTTCGTGTTCCAGCTCGGCCAGCTCTTCTAGCTCCCGACCGATCAAGAGGCTGCAAGCGTGATCAACTTCCGATACCACGTGGTGTCCCTGACCGCGGTCTTCCTGGCGTTGGCGATCGGCCTGGTGGTCGGCACGGCCGCCCTCAACGGGCCGGTCGCCGACTCGCTCAAGGAGACCGTCAACTCGCTGCGCAAGGACAACCAGCAGATGCGGCAGTCGGTCAACAGCCTCCAGAAGGAACTGGACATGGAGGAGGATTTCGCCGCCGAGATGGCGCAGATCATCCTCCCGGGGAAGTTGACCGGCAAGCGGGTCATGGTGCTCAGCCTGCCCACCGGGCGGGAGCACACCGAGGGCGTGCTGAAGATGCTCCAGACCGCCGGGGCCACCGTGACCGGCCGGGTCGACATCCAGGACAAGTTCGTCAACCCGGACAACAACACCAGCCTGATGGAGTTGGCCGTCACCGCCGCCCGGCCCACCGCCCCCGCCTCGGCGCTGCCTGGCAACGGCAACGGCGTGGAGACCTCCAGTGCCCTGCTGGCCAGCGTCCTGCTCGACCGGCCGCAGGGCACCCCCGCGGTGACCGACGCCGACCGGCGGGCGGTGCTGGCCGCGTACGTCAACGCCGGCTACCTGACCAGCGAGGAGAAGGTCACCGGCCCGGCCGAGGCCGTGGTGGTGGTCAGCGGGCAGCCGTACGTCGACAAGGACTCGGCGAAGAAGGACGAGTCGGTGGTGAAGATCGCCGAGCAGTTCGACCGGACCGGCGCGATCGTCGTCGGCGGCAACGGGTCCGCCGGCGGCAACCTGGTGGCCGTGGTCCGGGGCGACCCGGTGCTCGCCCAGACCATCTCCACCGTCGACAACGCCAACACCGTGCAGGGGCAGCTGGTCACCAGCCTGGCCCTGGTGCAACAGCTCACCGAGAAGCGCACCGGTCAGTACGGCGTCGGCGACAACGCCACGCTGGTGCCTAGACTGCCCCAGTGAACGAACCACGTACCCCGGTGACCGGTTACCACCCGCCCGTACCGTCCGGCGGTGCCGTATGAGCGGGATCGGGCGGCTGCTCGCCGCCGCCGCCGGTGCCGCCGCCGCCCGGTACGCGCTGCGGGAGGCCCGTACCTCCCCGGCGGGGCCGGCGCTGGAGCGGACCAACTTCCGGGGCCGTACGGTCAGCCTCGCCGCCGGGCCGGCGCTGGCCGTCGGGGCGTCCGGGGCGGGGGCGCTCGGCGCGGCCAGCGTCCCGGCCGGCGCGGCGGTGCTCGTCGCCGGCCTCGGCGCGGGCGCCGTCGGCCTCTACGACGACGTGGTCGGCGCCCGCCCGGAGCAGAAAGCCGCCAAGGGCTTCGCCGGTCACCTCGCCGCCCTGCGGGCCGGTCGGGTCACCGCCGGCATGGTCAAGGTGGCCGGGGTGGGTGCGGCCGGGCTCGCCGCGGCCGTACTGCTCGCCGCCGACCCGAAGGTCGCCGCGCACCCCCGCCGGCAGCGCCACGGCGCACTCGGCCGTACCGCCGACGTGCTGCTCGGCGCGGGGGTGGTCGCCGGTACCGCCAACCTGCTCAACCTGCTCGACCTGCGCCCCGGCCGGGCGTTGAAGTCGGGGGTGCTGCTCGGTGTGCCGCTGGCCGGCGGCCCGCACGCCGGTATCGCCGCCGGTGCGGTCGGTGCCGCCGCCGGGCTGCTCGACGAGGACCTCGGTGAGCGGGTGATGATCGGCGACAGCGGGGCCAACGCACTCGGCGCGCTGCTCGGGGTGGCCCTGGCCGCCCGCACCGGCCCGCTCGGCCGGGCCGGTCTGCTCGCGGTCCTCGCGGGTCTCACCGCGGCCAGCGAGAAGGTCAGTTTCACGGCGGTCATCCAGCGCACCCCGGTGCTGCGGGAACTCGACGCGCTGGGCCGGCGATCCGACTGACGTGACCAGACCGGCCCCCCTCGCCGGCACCGGTCGGGTGGCCGGCGCCGCCGCCCTGATCGCCGTGCTCACCGTCCTGGCCCGGCTCGCCGGGTTCGGCCGGACCGCCGTGTTCACCTGGGTCGTCGAACGCAGCGACCTCGGCGGCATGTACGTCCTCGCGAACACCGTTCCGAACATCATCTTCGAGATCGTGGCCGGTGGGGCGTTGGCCAGTCTGGTCGTACCGCTGCTGGCCGGGTCGGTCGCGGCCGGTGACCGGCGGGCGGTGGCCGCGACCACCGGGGCGTTGCTGACCTGGACGGTGACCCTGCTGGTGCCGCTGGCGGCGCTGGTGGCGCTCTTCGCCGACCCGGTCATGGCGGCGATCTCCGACGGGCGGTCCCCGGCGGAGGTGGCCGCCGGGGCGCGGATGCTGCGGGTGTTCGCCCCGCAACTGCCGCTCTACGGCATCGGCGTCGTGCTCACCGGGGTGCTCCAGGCGCACCGCCGGTTCGCCTGGCCGGTCGTCGCGCCGCTGCTGTCCAGCCTCACCGTCGTGGTGGTCTACCTCGTCTTCGGCGTCACCCAGGGGCGGGACGCGAGCATCGCGCAGGTGAGCCGGGGTGGTGAGCTGATCCTCTCCGGCGGCACCACCCTCGGGGTGGTGGTGCTGTCGCTGTCGCTGCTGGTCCCGCTGCGCCGCCTCGGGCTGACCTGGCGGCCCGGCTACACGTTCCCCGCCGACGCGCGGGCCCGCGTCGGTGGGCTCGCCGTCGCCGGGGCGGTCACCGTCACCGCCCAGCAACTCGCCCTGGTGGTCATCCTCAACCGGGTCTCCGGCGGCCCGACCGGCTCCCCGCAGGTGTACAACCTCGCCCAGACCGTCTACCTGCTGCCCTGGGCGGTGCTCGCGGTGCCGCTGGCGGTCGCCGCGTACCCGGGTCTGTCGGCCGCCGCCGCGACCGGCGACGACGACGGCTACCGCGCCACCGTCGCCTCGACCACCCGGGGGGTGCTGCTGTTCGGCTTCCTCGGCGCGGCGGCGCTGATCGGCACCGCCGAACCGGTCGGCCGGTTCTTCCCGCTCGGCGCGGAGCCGACCGCCGCCGCGATCGCCGGGTTCGCCCCCGGCCTGGTCGGCTACGCCCTGTTCGCCGCCCTGTCGCGGGCCCTCTACGCCCGGGGCGCCACCCGGGCCGCCACCGCCGCCATCACCACCGGCTGGCTGGTCGTGCCGCTGGTCGCGCTGCCGCTCGCCGCGCTGCTGCCGCGCGCCGACCGGGTGCTCGCCGTCACCCTCGCCAACTCCGTCGGCATGCTGCTGCTCGGGGCGCTGCTGGTCGTCGCCGTACGCCGCAGCGCCGGGCCGGCGGCGCTGGCCGGGGCCGGCCGGGCCGCCACCGCCGGCCTGTTGGCGGCGCTGGTCGCCGCCCCGGCCGGAGGGATCACCGCCCGGCTGGCCGCCGGCGGCGGCACCCCGACGACAGCCGGGGCACTCGTGCAGGGCATGCTGTCCGGGGCCGTGGTCGGCGCGCTGTTCCTCGCCGTCGCCTGGCTGGTGGACCGGCGGGACGTCGGGCCGCTGCTCACCGGCGTACGGCGTCGGCTGGGCGGCCGGCGACCGGCGGGTGACCCGCAGGACGGCGTTGCGCGCGACGCCGGTGACGGGAAGGAGACCCTCTCCCCATGACCGACGCGACGTCCGCCCCTGACACCCGGGGCACGGTGGTGCTGCTGCTCGCCTCCAGCACCGGCGGGGTGGGCCAGCACGTCCGGTCGGTGGCGCGCGGGCTCGTCGAGGCCGGCCAGCCGGTGCTGGTCTGCGGCCCGGCCGCCACCGCCGAACAGTTCGACTTCACCGCCACCGGGGCCCGGTTCACCCCGGTGGAGATCTCGGCCAACCCGACACCCGCCGACGCGCGGGCGGTCACCGCGCTGCGCCGGGCGCTGGCCGGTGAGCCCGTGCGGGTGGTGCACGCCCACGGGCTGCGTGCCGGGCTGGTCGCCGCGCTCGCCCGGCCCGCAGCGCCGCTCGTGGTCACCTGGCACAACGCGGTGCTCGCCGGCGGGCTGCGCGGGCGGCTGTCCCGTCTCGCCGAACGGGTCGTCGCCCGCTCCGCCCGGGTCGCCCTGGGTGCCTCCACCGACCTGGTGCAGCGGGCCGCCGCGCTGGGCGCCACCGACGCCCGGCTCGCCCCGGTCGCCGCCCCGGCCCTGCCCGCCCCGCGTCGGCGTCGCGCCGCCGTACGCGCCGAGTTCGGTGTCGCCGCCGGGCAGCCGCTGGTGCTCTCCGTCGGCCGGCTGCACCCGCAGAAACGCTACGACGTGCTCGTCGACGCCGCCGCCCGGTGGCGTACCCGCACCCCGCCGCCGGTGGTGGTGATCGCCGGCAGTGGCCCCGCCTACCTGCCGTTGGCCGCCCGGATCTCCGCCGAGCGTGCCCCGGTGACGCTGCTCGGGCACCGTACCGACGTGGCGGACCTGCTCGCCGGGGCCGACCTGGCGGTGGTGACCAGCGACTGGGAGGCCCGGCAACTGTTCGCCCAGGAGGCGCTGCGGGCCGGCGTACCGCTGGTGGCGACCGCCGTCGGCGGGCTGCCCGAACTGGTCGGCGACGGCGCGTCGCTGGTCCCGCCCGGCGACGTCGACGCGGTCGACGCGGCCGTCCGGTCGCTGCTGGACGACCCGAGCCTGCGCGCCGACCTGGCGAAGCGGGGTGCCACCCGGGCGGCCAGCTGGCCCACCGAGGCCGACACGGTCGCCGCGCTGCGGGCCCTCTACACGGAGCTGGACGCCGACCCGGCCGGCCGCGCCGGGGCGTCCGCCCCCGGCACCGACACCCCCTCGACGGGACGCGCCTGATGCTGCGCCGATTCACCCCGGTCCTGCTCACCCTGGTCGTGGTGGCGCTCGGGGTCACCGCCCTGGCCGCCCGCCCCGACAGCAGCCCACCCCGGCGCACCGCCGACTACGTGGTGCTGGCCGGGGTGGCGGGGCTGCGCTGGTCCGACGTCGACCCGCAGAGCACCCCGACGCTGTGGCGGATGGCGCAGCAGGGTTCCATCGGGTCGCTGTCGACCCGCTCCGCGCACCGCCCGACCTGCCCGGTGGACGGCTGGCTCACCCTCGGCGCGGGCAGCTACGCCGGCTGGAACGGCAGCCGTCAGCCGGGCGGGTGCCCACCGGCGGCGGTGACGGTGGAGCAACCCGACGGGATCGGCGCCAACCTGCCCGACCAGGAACGGGTGGTCGCCTACAACGCCGACCGGCAGCCCTGGGGCACGGTGCCCGGTTCGTTGTCGGAGTCGGTGCGCTGCTCGGTGGCGGTCGGCCCCGGTGCCGCCGTCGCCGCCGCCCGCCCCTTCGGCCGGGTCGACAGGTACGCCCCGGCGCTGCCGGCCGACCCGTCCGGGCTGCTCGGCTCGTGCGTGCTGAGCATCGTCGACCTGGGCACGGTCAGCGGCACCGACCCGGCCGACCGACGGGCCGACGCCCGACGGGCCGACGAGGCGTTGGCGAAGGTGCTGGCGGCCCGGCCGCCGCGGTCCCTGGTGCTGGTCGCCGGGGTGTCCGACACGGAGGCACCGGCCCGGCTGCACGTGGTCGTCGCCGACGGCCCGGGGTGGGAGCACGGTTGGCTCACCTCCGCCAGCACCGGCCGGGAGGGTTACCTGCAACTGGTCGACCTCGCGCCCACGGCGTTGACGGCGCTGGGCCGGCCGATGCCCGAACGGCTCTTCCTGGGCCGGCCGGCGGTGAAGGTCGACGGTCGCCCGGACGACCTGGCCGGTGCCATCGCCGCGCCGGCCGACGCCGACCGGGAGGCCGCCGCCCAGCGGGCCGTGGCCGGCTGGTTCTTCGGGCTGCTCGCCGCCGCCCAGATCGTTCTCGCCGTCGCGGTGCTGCCGCTGCTGCGCCGGGCCCGGCGGCTGGCCGGCCCGCACAGTCCGCCGCCGGTGTCGCCGCGGATCGTGGCGACCGTGGAGCTGCTGCTGATCGCCGTCGCGCTGGCGGTGCCCGCGGCCCTGCTCGCCGATGCGGTGCCGTGGTGGCGGGGTGGGCACGCCGGCGTCTACTTCGCCGTGGTGACCGTCGCGTTGATCGTCGGTGCGACGGCCCTGGTCCGGTTCACCCCCGGCCACGACCGCACCCTCGGCCCGCTCGGCGCGGTCGCCGGCCTGGCCACCCTGGTGGTCGGCGCGGACGTGCTCAGCGGTGCCCGGTTGCAGCTCAACGGGGTGGTCGGTTACTCGGCTCTGGAGGGGGGCCGGTTCTCCGGCCTCGGCACGGTGGGCCTGGGGGTGTTCCTCGCCGGTTCGCTGCTCAGCGCCGGGTGGCTGGCGCAGCGGGTCCGCCGGCAGTGGCGGCCGATGGTGGTGGTGGCGGTGGGCGGGCTGGCCGTGGTGGTGGTCGGCAGCCCCTACCTGGGGGCCGACTCGATCGGTGCGATCGCGTTGACCGCCGGGGTGGCGGTGGCCGCCGCGATCAGCACCGGCGGCTGGTTGACGGTCAGCCGGCTGGTCTGGGCGACCATGGCCGGGTTGGCGTTGACCATCGGGTTCGCGGTGGTGGACCTGCGTCGGCCGGTGGAGGAGCGGGGGGCGCTGGGCCGGTTCCTGACCGCCCTGGGCGAGGGCACCGGCGGGTTGACCGTGCACCGGGCCAGCACGGCGAACTTCCAGACCCTGGTGAACAGCCCGTTGACGGTGCTGGCGGTCGTCGGGGTGCTGCTGGTGTGGTTCGCGCTGCTGCAACCCTGGGGTGGGCTGATGCGGCTGTTCGGCATCTACCCGGCGATCCGGGCGGCGTTGGCCGGCACGGCGCTGGCCTCGGTGATCGCCGGTCTGCTCGGCGGTTCCGCGCTGGACGTGGCCGGGGCGGCCGGGGCGCTGGTGGTGCCGATGGCGGCGTTGGCCTCGCTGCGGGTGCTGGACCACTCCACCGACCGGACCCAGCCGGGCACCGGCCAACCGCGTCCGGACGGCCCCGGTGGTGGCCCGTCCGGCGGTGCTCCGACCGGCGGCCGACCCGACGACGACGGTGGGGCGGCCCGCCCCGGCGACGGCACCGGCACCACGGCGGTGCCCGACGGCGGCGGGACGACCGGTTCGGGCGACGACGACGGCGACGGCGGCCCGGCCGCCGGGACCCGGCCGGCAGGCCGTAGCGCGACCCGGGTGCCGGTGGCGCGGACCGCCGCGCCGGAGGTGTCGACCGGGACCGGGGCGACGGCCGGCCGGCCCGGCGTCGGGACCGGATAGCCCGAGGTCGGGTGCGACGCCGGGTGGCCCCGGGTGAGGTGTTACCGTGGAATCCCGTGGATCGCGTGATCACTTGATCGGCACGGCGGTTCGCACGACCGCTACGGACGACACGGGAGCAGGCCTTGGCCCCTTCAGCACGCACGACCCGGCACATCTTCGTCACCGGGGGCGTCGCCTCCTCGCTCGGTAAGGGCCTCACCGCCTCCAGCCTCGGCAATCTGCTCACCGCACGCGGGCTGCGGGTGGTCATGCAGAAGCTCGACCCCTACCTCAACGTCGACCCCGGGACGATGAACCCGTTCCAGCACGGCGAGGTGTTCATCACCGAGGACGGCGCGGAGACCGACCTCGACGTCGGGCACTACGAGCGGTTCCTTGACCGGGACCTCTCCGGCAAGGCCAACGTCACCACCGGCCAGATCTACTCCGACGTGATCGCCAAGGAGCGGCGCGGTGAGTACCTGGGCGACACCGTCCAGGTCATCCCGCACATCACCAACGAGATCAAGGCGCGGATCGTCGGCATGGCCGACCCGGACGCCGACGGCCAGATCCCCGACGTGGTGATCACCGAGGTCGGCGGCACCGTCGGCGACATCGAGTCGCTGCCGTTCCTGGAGGCGATCCGGCAGGTACGGCACGACCTGGGCCGGGACAACTGCTTCTACCTGCACGTGTCGCTGGTGCCCTACCTCGCCCCGTCGGGGGAGTTGAAGACCAAGCCGACCCAGCACTCGGTGGCGCAGCTGCGCAACATCGGCATCCAGCCCGACGCGATCGTGCTGCGCTGCGACCGGGAGATCCCGGAGAAGCTGAAGCAGAAGCTGTCGCTCTACTGCGACGTGGACGCCGAGGCGGTCGTCGCCGCCCCGGACGCGCCGAGCATCTACGACATCCCCAAGGTGCTGCACCGCGAGGGGCTCGACGCGTACGTGGTGCGCCGGCTCGGCCTGTCCTTCCGGGACGTCGACTGGACCCGCTGGGACGACCTGCTGGAGCGGGTGCACCAGCCGCACCACACGGTCACCGTGGCGGTCGTCGGCAAGTACGTCGACCTGCCCGACGCCTACCTGTCGGTCAGCGAGGCGATCCGGGCCGCCGGGTTCGGTCACCGGGCCCGGGTGCAGCTGCGCTGGGTGCCCAGCGACGACTGTGTCACCCCGGCCGGCGCGGCGTCGGCCCTGGCCGGCGTGGACGGCATCGTCATCCCCGGCGGGTTCGGCGTCCGCGGCATCGAAGGCAAGATCGGCACCGCCCGGTACGCCCGGGAGAACGGGGTGCCGCTGCTCGGGCTCTGCCTCGGCCTGCAGTGCATGACCATCGAGGTGGCCCGCCACCTGGCCGGCCTCGACGCGGCGAACTCCCTCGAGTTCGACGAGGACGCCAAGCACCCGGTCATCGCCACCATGGCCGACCAGCAGGACATCGTCGCCGGCCGGGGTGACCTGGGCGGCACCATGCGGCTGGGGGCGTACCCGGCGACGCTGGCCGAGGGGTCGATCGTGGCCGAGGCGTACGGCGCCACCGAGATCAGCGAACGGCACCGGCACCGCTACGAGGTGAACAACGCCTACCGGGACCAGCTCACCAAGGCCGGCCTGCACATCTCCGGCACCTCCCCGGACGGCCGGCTGGTCGAGTTCGTCGAGCTGGACCGCAGCCTGCACCCGTTCTTCGTGGCCACCCAGGCGCATCCGGAGCTGAAGAGCCGCCCGACCCGCCCGCACCCGCTGTTCGCCGGGTTCGTCAAGGCGGCCGTGGCGTACTCGCAGGCCGACCAACTGCCGGTGGACCTCGACCCGGTGCCCGGGGCGGCGACGACCGAGACGGCGAAGAAGGCGGCCCCGACGGCGAAGAACGCGTCCCGCAACGGCGCGACGGCGTCGTCCGCGTCGTGAGCGCCGTCGAGCACCGCTACGAGCTGCGTTCCCGGGTGCAGCGGTACGCCGGGCGGATCTTCACGGTGGTCACCGACGAGGTGACCATGCCCGGTGGGGGCACCGCCACCCGCGACTACGCCCGGCACGTCGGCGCGGTCGCCGTGGTCGCCCTCGACGACGCCGGTCAGGTGGTGCTGGTGCGCCAGTACCGGCAGCCGGTCGGACGGCACCTGTGGGAGCTGCCCGCCGGGCTGATGGACGTCGCCGGTGAGGACCTGCCGGTGGCCGCCGCCC
The DNA here is from genome assembly GCF_049178975.1 of Micromonospora sp. WMMD734. Classification (NCBI taxonomy): domain Bacteria; kingdom Bacillati; phylum Actinomycetota; class Actinomycetes; order Micromonosporales; family Micromonosporaceae; genus Micromonospora; species Micromonospora sp. WMMD734. The sequence goes on along the minus strand of NZ_JBMHMK010000001.1, from coordinate 3,089,958 downwards.
GGGAGTTGGCCGAGGAGGCCGACCTGACCGCCGCCCGGTGGGACCTGCTGGTCGACGTGCACACCTCGCCGGGTTTCTCCGACGAGGTGGTCCGGGTGTTCCTCGCCCGGGAGTTGGCCGAGGTCCCCGTCGGGCAGCGCCACGAGCGGCACGACGAGGAGGCCGACCTCCAGGTCGTCCGGATCGACCTGGACGAGGCCGTCGGCATGGCGCTGGCCGGGGAGATCACCAACGGGCCGTGCGTGGCCGGGCTGCTGGCCGCCGCGCGGGCCCGCGACGCCGGCTGGTCGGTGCTGCGCCGCGCCGACACCCCGCTGCACCGCTGAATCCGTCCGCCGACAGGGGCCGCCGCGGTTCGCCGCGCGGCCCCTGCGTCGTACGCCCACCCGGTCGGCGCGGTGCGTCACGACGTCGTTGCGGGAGTGTTTCCCGTGCGGCGGTCGGGGCCGCGCGGTGCGACGATGGGTGTGATGCCGAACGGCAGGCCCGCGCGGTATGCCTGACACACCGTCAGGCGGATCGGGCACCGGCTGTCACTGTGCCGCCCGTCGGGGGAGGGCGGCACGCCTAGACTGCCGCCGGCGGGACCGGTGGACCGCGTCGGCAACGGAGCCGACGGGGGCACCGCGCAGTCCGGGGTGCGGCACCCCGGAGGAAGGTGTCTGCATCGTGAAGGTCGGAATCCCCCGCGAGGTCAAGAACCACGAGTACCGCGTGGCGATCACGCCCGCGGGCGTCAACGAGTTCGTCCGTCACGGTCACCAGGTCTTCGTCGAGGCCGGCGCGGGCGTCGGGTCCAGCCTCACCGACGACGAGTTCACCGCCGCCGGGGCCACCATCCTCGGCACCGCCGACGAGGTGTGGGACACCGCCGAGCTGGTGCTCAAGGTCAAGGAGCCGATCGCCGAGGAGTACCACCGGATGCGTGCCGGCCAGGTGCTCTTCACCTACCTGCACCTGGCCGCGTCCAAGGAGTGCACCGACGCGCTGGTCGACCGGCAGGTCACCGGCATCGCCTACGAGACCGTCGAGCTGCCCGACCGGTCGCTGCCGCTGCTCGCCCCGATGTCCGAGGTGGCCGGCCGGCTCGCCCCGCAGGTCGGCGCGTACCACCTGCAGCGGCAGGGCGGCGGACGGGGCATCCTGATGGGCGGCGTCTCCGGGGTGTACGCGGCGAAGACCGTGGTCATCGGCGCGGGCGTGTCCGGGATGAACGCCGCCGCGATCGCGCTGGGCCTGCAGGCCGAGGTGCTGCTGCTGGACAAGAACGTGGCCCGGCTGCGGCAGGCCGACGCCATCTACCGGGGCCACCTGCAGACGGTCGCCTCCAACGCGTACGAGATCGAACGGGCGGTGCTCGACGCGGACCTAGTCATCGGCGCGGTCCTCGTCCCCGGTGCGAAGGCCCCGACGCTGATCTCCAACGAGCTGGTGTCCCGGATGAAGCCGGGCAGCGTGCTGGTCGACATCTCCATCGACCAGGGTGGCTGCTTCGAGGACTCCCGCCCCACCACGCATGCCGAGCCGACCTACCAGGTGCACGACTCGATCTTCTACTGCGTGGCGAACATGCCCGGCGCGGTGCCGCACACCAGCACCTACGCGCTGACCAACGTCACCCTGCCGTACGCGCTGGAACTGGCCAACCAGGGCTGGCGCGACGCGTTGCGCCACGACCCGGCCCTGGCGCTGGGCCTGAACACCCACGACGGTCAGGTTGTCTACGGCCCGGTCGCCGAGGCGCACGGCATGGCTGTCCTGCCGCTCGACGAGGTGCTGGCCTGACCGGGCAGACGACGCAGACTCCGGCACCCGAAGTGCCCCGCCCGGCCGGGGACGCGGTGCCGGGGGCGACAGGTGACGGGGCCGGGGAGCCCGCGCCGGCCCTGCGACGGGCGGTGCGCGGCTACCTCGACCACCTGACCGTCGAGCGGGGACTGTCGACGAACACCCTCACCTCGTACCGGCGGGACCTGGAACGGTACCTGGACACCCTGGCCGCCGCCGGGGTGTCCGACCTGGCCGCCGTCGACGCCCGGCAGGTCGAGGCGCACCTGGCCCGGCTGCGCGCCGGCGACGACGACCATCCGCCGCTCGCGGTGACCTCGGCCGCGCGGGCCGCCTCCGCCGTGCGTGGGCTGCACCGCTTCGCCGTCCGCGAGGGCCTGACCGGCGACGACCCCAGCCGCGACGTGCGCCCACCCACCCCGGCCCGGCGGCTGCCCCGGGCGCTGCCGGTCGACGACGTGGTCCGGCTGCTGGAGGCCGCCGGCCCGGTCACCGCCACCGGCGACGGGGCCGCCCTGGCCCTGCGCGACCGGGCGCTGCTGGAGTTCCTGTACGGCACCGGCGCGCGGATCTCCGAGGCGGTCGGCGTCGCCGTCGACGACCTGGACGTCGACGAGGGTGCCGTCCTGCTGCGTGGCAAGGGCGGCCGGACCCGGCTGGTGCCCATCGGCGGGTACGCCGTCGACGCGCTGCGCGCCTACCTGGTGCGGGCCCGGCCGGCGCTGCTGGCCGCCGGGCGGGGCACCCCGACGGTGTTCGTCAACGCCCGGGGCGGGCCGCTGACCCGGCAGGGGGCGTGGACCGTGCTGCGGCGGGCCGCCGGGCGGGCCGGACTGCCGGTGGACGGGCCGCACGCGGTCTCCCCGCACACCCTGCGCCACTGCTACGCCACCCACCTGCTCGACGGCGGCGCGGACGTGCGGGTGGTGCAGGAGTTGCTCGGCCACGCCTCGGTCACCACCACCCAGGTGTACACGTTGGTCACCGTGGACCGGCTCCGCGAGGTGTACGCCACCAGCCACCCCCGCGCCCGCGACGCGGACCCCCCGCCGGCCCGCTGACCGGCCGCTATGCCCGACACGCCGGACCGGTGCCGAACGCGCTGGTCGCCGGTGGCGTAGAGTCGGCATCGGCGCGGACCTCCTGGGCGACAACCGGGGTGCGCAGCGGCGCTGCGAAGGACGTCGGAGTGTTCCGACGCCGGGTGGTCGTCGGGAGGGGGCAACGAGGACATGGCTGGCAACGGTGACCGTGCCGACGCCTGGACGTCGGAGCTCCGTGAGCAGCAGGCGTCGCTCGGCGCCGACCTGGGCCCGGCCGATCCGGCCGCCTACACGATGCGCAAGCCGATCCCCGAGCCGATGCCCACCGACCGGCACGGCCCGGCGCGGATCATCGCGATGGCCAACCAGAAGGGTGGCGTGGGCAAGACCACCACCACCATCAACCTGGGCGCGGCCCTGGCCGAGTACGGCCGCAAGGTGCTGCTCGTCGACTTCGACCCGCAGGGCGCCCTGTCGGTGGGCCTGGGGGTCAACCCGCACAACCTCGACCTGTCCGTCTACAACCTGCTCATGCAGGACGACGTCATCGCCGAGGACGTCCTGATCAAGACGGACGTGGCCGGCCTGCACCTGCTGCCCGCCAACATCGACCTGTCGGCCGCCGAGATACAGCTGGTCAACGAGGTCGCCCGGGAGATGGCCCTGGCCCGGGTGCTGCGGACCATCCGCAAGGAGTACGACTACATCCTGATCGACTGCCAGCCCTCGCTGGGTCTGCTGGCGATCAACGCGTTGACCGTCGCGCACGGCGTCCTCATCCCGCTGGAGTGCGAGTTCTTCAGCCTGCGCGGGGTGGCGCTGCTGCTGGACACCATCGACAAGGTCCGCGAGCGGCTCAACTTCGACCTGGAACTCGAAGGCATCCTCGCCACCATGTACGACAGCCGCACCACCCACTGCCGGCAGGTGCTGCAACGGGTGGTCGAGGCGTTCGGCGACAAGGTCTACCAGACCGTCATCACCAAGACGGTGAAGTTCCCCGAGTCCACGGTGGCCGGTGCCCCGATCACGACGCTCGACCCGGCCTCCTCGGGGGCCCGCAACTACCGGCAGTTGGCCCGTGAGGTGATCGCGGCCCAGGCCGACCGGTAGGCCGGGGTGCACGCCGGGGCGTCCCGGTCGGCGACGACGTCCGGGACGTGGACTACGGTCGTCCGGTGACCGCGCCACCGCTGGACCCGCCGGCGACCCCGCAGCAGCCGCCCGTGCTGGCCGCCGAGGTCGCCGCCGACGTGGCGACCGACCCGGCGGGGGTGCCGCAGGCAGGGCAGAGCGGCGGCTTCACCGTCCGGCTGGCGAACTTCACCGGCCCGTTCGACCTGCTGCTGCAACTGATCAGCAAACACAAGCTGGACGTCACCGAGGTGGCGTTGCACACCGTCACCGACGAGTTCATCTCCTACATCCGCGCCATGGGCGACGAGTGGGACCTCGACGAGACCAGCGAGTTCCTGCTCATCGCCGCGACCCTGCTCGACCTGAAGGCGGCCCGGCTGCTGCCGTCGGCCGAGGTGGAGGACGAGGAGGACCTCGCCCTGCTGGAGGCGCGGGACCTCCTCTTCGCCAGGCTGTTGCAGTACAAGGCGTACAAGGAGGCGGCGGCGCACATCGCCGAACTGGAGGCGGTCGGCGGTCGGCGGTACCCGCGCGCGGTGACCCTGGAGGCCCGCTACGCCGAGGCCCTGCCCGACCTGGTGCTCGGCATCGGCCCGCAGCGGCTGCTGAAGCTCGCCGTGCGGGCGATGACCCCGAAGCCGGTGCCCGAGGTGTCCATCGCGCACGTGCACCTCGTCCGGGTCAGCGTCCGGGAACACGCGGCGGTCCTCGCCGAGCGGCTACGCCGGGCCGGGGTGGCCACCTTCGCCCTGCTCTGCGCCGACTGCGCGATCACCCTGGAGGTGGTGGCCCGCTTCCTGGCCCTGCTGGAGCTGTACCGGGAGGGGCTGGTCGCGTTCGTCCAGGAGGAGGCCCTGGAGGAGTTGACGGTGCGCTGGACCGGCCCCGCCGACGGTAGCGCCGAACTGCACGTCGACGAGTACGCCGGCAGCCCCGCCGACCCCGACCCGGCCGGTGCCGCGCCCGCCGTGGCGGACCCCGCTCCGGCCGCCCCCACCGCCCCGGTGCGTGCCGGCCCGGTGTCCGCTGACCCGGCGTCGGCCGGGACGGTGGACGAGCCCGCATCGATGCAGGAGTGACGTGATGAGCGACGAGGAGCGGCAGGACTCGCTTGCCGACCAGGCCGCCGCCTGGATCCCCCCGTGGGAGCGCCCCGCCCCGCAGCGCAAACCCGCACCCGGTGCGCCTGACTCCGGGGCCGAGGACGCTCCCGTTTCGTCGGCAACGGACACCGTCGACGAACTCCCCGCTGCGGCGGCACCACCCGCAGCCGACGCCGAAGCAGCCGACGGCGAGACCGCCGACGCCGGGACGGCCGGTCCCGAGCCTGCTACCGACGGGACACCCGAACCCGGACCCGACGAGGACGTGACCACAGCCGCCGTGACCACAGCCGGTGGGGCGGCTGGCAGCGACGCCGGCCCGGAGACGGCGGGGGAGCGGGGTACTGCGGGCGTACCGAAGCGGCAGCCGGCCGGGCGACGGCGGGTGACGGTCGCCCCGCCGCCGGCACCCGAACTCGACGACGCGGAGCTGCGCGGCGCGTTGGAGGCCATCCTGCTGGTGGTCGACGAACCGGTCAGCGAACTGGTGCTGGCGCAGGTGCTGGAGCAGAAACCGGAACGGATCGGGCCGGTGCTCGACGACATCGCCGCCGGCTACACCGCCGCCGGGCACGGGTTCGAGCTGCGCCGGGCGGCCGGAGGATGGCGGCTGTACACCAGGCCGGAATACGCGGCGTACGTGGAACGGTTCGTGCTGGACGGGCAGTCGGTCCGGTTGACCCAGGCCGCCCTGGAGACACTCGCGGTGGTCGCCTACAAGCAGCCGGTGACCCGGGGTCGGGTGTCAGCCATCCGGGGTGTCAACTGTGACGGGGTGCTCCGTACCCTGGTCTCCCGAGGGTTGGTCGAGGAGTGCGGCGCCGAACCGGACAGTGGGGCGTTCCTCTACCGGACCACCACGATGTTCCTGGAGAAGCTGGGCCTGGACTCGGTCGCCGACCTGCCCCCGCTCGCCCCGTTCCTCCCCGACGACGTAGAAGAGCTTGCCGATGCCACGCGATAACCGTTCCCCCAAGCCCGACGCCCCCGTGTACGAGGGTGCCGAGCGCCTGCAGAAGGTGCTCGCCGCCGCCGGCGTCGGTTCCCGACGTGCCTGCGAGGATCTGATCTTCCGGCGTCGGGTGACCGTGAACGGGCGGGTCGCCCAGCTCGGGGACAAGGTCGACCCCGCCACCGCCGTGATCCACGTCGACGGGGAACGCCTGCAGGCCGACAACCGCCTGGTGTACGTGGCGATGAACAAGCCACGCGGGGTGGTCACCACGATGGCCGACGAGAAGGGCCGCAACGAGCTGGCCGAGTTCATCGGCAACCGGGTGGAGCAGCGGGTCTACCACGTTGGGCGGCTCGACGCCGACAGCGAGGGCCTGCTACTGCTCACCAACGACGGCACCCTGACCCACAAGCTGATGCACCCGTCGTACCAGGTGCTCAAGACGTACCTGGCCGAGGTTGCCGGGCCGATCCCGCGTAACCTCGGCAAGCGGCTGCTGGCCGGTGTCGAGCTGGAGGACGGGCCGGTCAAGGTGGACTCGTTCAAGGTGGTGGACACCCTGGGGCGAACCGCCCAGGTGGAGCTGAGCCTGCACGAGGGACGCAAGCACATCGTCCGGCGGTTGCTGGCCGAGGTCGGGCACCCGGTGTCCCGGCTGGTGCGTACCTCGATCGGGCCGATCAAGCTCGGTGACCTGCGCACCGGGCGGATCCGGCGGCTGACCAACGCGGAGGTCGCCGCCCTGTTCAAGGCCGTGGGTGACTGACCCGAGTCGTAGCGGGTAGGCGTGCCGGTAGGCTTCCACGCGGCCCGCGGGCCGCGTGGTGGCGTGCGCCGCCCCGGCGGCGCGGAGACACCCGCGAGGCGCGGGCATGATTGACGACGATGGACGACCGCTCAACGGCGTCGGGACGACCGACGACCCGCGAGATACGGGCTGAGGAGGACAACGGTGGAGGAAAACGTACGGGCCGGGCGCTGCGTGGTCGCTGTGGACGGGCCGTCCGGTTCGGGTAAGTCCACCGTCTCGCGGCGGCTCGCCGCCGGCCTCGGTGCCCGCTACCTGGACACCGGTGCGATGTACCGGGCGATCACCTGGGCGGTGCTGCGTTCCGGCGTCGACCTGGCCGACGCCGCCGCGGTGGGCAAGGTCGCCGAGGAGGTCGAGCTGCGCATCGGCACCGACCCCCAGGGGTACGGCGTGACCGTCGACGGGGTCAACGTCGACCGGGAGATCCGGGGTCCCGAGGTGACCGGTGCGGTCTCCGCGGTGGCCGCCGTCCCGGCGGTGCGGGCGCTGCTGGTGGCCCGGCAGCGGGAACTGATCACCCATGCCGGCCGGATCGTCGTCGAGGGGCGGGACATCGGTGCCGTGGTGGCCCCCGACGCCGACCTGAAGGTCTACCTGACCGCCTCCGAGGCGGCCCGGGCCCGGCGGCGCAGTGCCGAGGACGCCGTCGACGTCGCGGCGACCGCCGCCGACCTGGCCCGCCGGGACCGCCTCGACTCCACCCGCACGGTCGACCCGCTGCGGCAGTCCGCCGACGCCGTCGAACTGGACACCACCGAGCTGGGCATCGACGAGGTCGTCGACCTGCTGCGTGGGCTGCTCACCGAGCGGGGAGTGGCATGAGCGACGGCTGGGTGGAGCTGCGCGAACCGGACGTCGAAGCCGACGAGCCGACCGGTCCGCAGCCGGTGGTGGCCGTGGTGGGCCGCCCCAACGTGGGCAAGTCGACGCTGGTCAACCGGCTCATCGGTCGCCGGCAGGCGGTGGTGGAGGACACCCCCGGGGTGACCCGGGACCGGGTGCCGTACGACGCGCAGTGGAACGGCCGGACGTTCACGGTGGTGGACACCGGCGGTTGGGAGCCGGACGCGAAGGACCGGGCGGCGGCGATCGCCGCGCAGGCCGAGACGGCGGTGCTCACCGCCGACGTGGTCATCTTCGTGGTCGACGCGATGGTCGGCGCGACCGACGTGGACGAGGCCGCGGTGAAGATGCTGCGGCGCAGCGCCAAGCCGGTGATCCTGGTGGCGAACAAGACCGACAACAGCGCGATCGAGCTGGAGGCCACCTCGCTGTGGTCGCTGGGGCTCGGCGAGCCGCACCCGATCTCCGCCCTGCACGGCCGGGGCGCCGGGGAACTGCTCGACGCGATCCTCGACGCCCTGCCCGAGGCCCCCAAGATCGTCGAGAACCGGCCGCGCGGCCCCCGCCGGGTGGCCCTGGTCGGTCGGCCCAACGTCGGCAAGTCCAGCCTGCTCAACCGGTTCTCCGGGGAGGAACGGGCGGTCGTCGACTCGGTCGCCGGCACCACCGTCGACCCGGTGGACAGCCTGGTCGAGATCGGCGGCGAGACCTGGCAACTGGTCGACACCGCCGGGCTACGCAAGCGGGTCGGCAAGGCCAGCGGCACCGAGTACTACGCCAGCCTGCGCACCGCCGGGGCGATCGAGGCGGCCGAGGTGGCGGTGGTGCTGCTCGACTCCAGCGAGCCGATCAGCGAGCAGGACCAGCGGATCCTGACCATGGTCGTCGAGGCCGGCCGGGCCCTGGTGATCGCCTTCAACAAGTGGGACCTGGTCGACGCCGACCGCCGGTACTACCTGGACAAGGAGATCGACCGGGAGCTGCGCCGCATCCCCTGGGCGATTCGGCTCAACCTGTCGGCGCAGACCGGCCGGGCCGTCGACAAGCTCGCCCCCGCGCTACGTAAGGCGCTGGCGAGCTGGGAGACCCGGGTGCCCACCGCACAGCTCAACCAGTGGCTCACCGCCCTGGTACAGGCCACCCCGCACCCGGTGCGCGGCGGCCGAGCCCCGAAGATCCTCTTCGCCACCCAGGCGGGTGTCTCCCCGCCGCGGTTCGTGCTGTTCACCACCGCCCCCCTGGACGCCGGCTACCAGCGCTTCGTCGAGCGCAAGCTCCGCGAGGAGTTCGGCTTCGAGGGCAGCCCGGTGGAAATCTCGGTACGCCCCCGCAAGAAGCTCGGCCCCGGCGGCCGGGGCAAGGCCCACGGCTGACCGCCACCGCACAAGGGCTGCCGCTCCTCCCTCCGGGGAACGGCAGCCCTCTTTCCTAGGACGCTTTAGGGGTGGTGGGGGTGCACACCGACGCGGCGGGGGGCTGTGCGCGCGGTGCGAAGATCCTGCGCTAAGCTGTACCGGCTGCCGCGGGGGAAACCACGCGGGGAGCATCGGGACGTGGCGCAGCTTGGTAGCGCACTTGACTGGGGGTCAAGGGGTCGTCGGTTCGAATCCGGCCGTCCCGACAGATAAAAAGCCCTGACCAGCGGGAACGCTGGTCAGGGCTTCGATTTTCTTCTATGAAGATTTGAACCTCCCCCCGAAAACCCCCCGTTTACCGGGGTGGGCGGTCAGGTTCTGTCATCCATGTGCATCGTTGGGATTTGGTGGTACGGAACGGCGGTGGCGGTGGGTGCCCAGCCGTTCGAGGATGTCGGAGACGTCCGGGGCTTGGACGGCTTTGGCGATGTAGTAGGTGTCGGTGACCTCCTCGCTGGAGTGTCCGAGCTGCGCGGACGCGCTCTTGGTGTCCTTCTCTTCCTTGATGAGGGTGGCGACGGTCTTGCGGAAGGTGTGCGGGGTGACCCAGTCGAGGTCGGTGTCGGCGCGGGCCTGACGCCACTGGCGGCGGACATTGTTGGGGGAGAGCCAGGTGCCGCGCCGGGACGCGAAGATCGCATCGTGGGGGTTGTCGGGGGCGTCGACTTTGCGGTCCATGAGCATGCCGATGGCGAATCGGGGCAGGACGACCATCCGGTGGCCGGCGTCGCTCTTGGTCCAGGGTTGTCGGAAGATTCCCTGGCCTGTGAGAGGACGGTTCGGAGGATTACGTCCGTTTCGGGGCGAGGGTGAATACGCCGGGTTCGTCTTCGGTGAGGACGTGGCGGTTGACCATGCGTTTCAGTTTCGCGCGGGTGCTCTCGACGTGTTTCGGTAGAGGTTCGACGCCGAGTGCGAGGCAGATGCCCTTGGCGCGCATGCCGGCGGGCTCGGTGGTGAGGACGTGCAGGATCTGCTGGTAGGGGCCGCTGGCTATCGTCGGGTCGTCGGCGGTGAACTCGGCTGCGGCGAGCCCTCGTAGGGTGGTGCGGGTGGTCACCAGATCGGCCAGTTCACGCTCGGTGTGGGCGAGTTCGGCGGTGAGCGCGGTGATCTGCTCGCGGAGCCGGTCGGCGGTGTGGCGTGTGGTGGCCTCGCGTCCGGCGATCAGGTCGAGAACCGTGGGAAGGTTCACCGGTGCCGCCAGGACGATGTGCTGGTCCCGGTCAGTCGGCGCACGATGATCGCCGTCGACGCCCACAGTGTTCGTGACGTCGAGGACTCGGGTCGGCTCTCGTACTCGCGCACGAGTCGGCGGTGCAGCATCAGAGTGCCGTAGGTCTGCTCGACGATCCACCGCCTGCGGATCGGCACGAACCCCGAGCGGGTGTCGGAGCGTTTGACGACCTCGATGTCGATGCCCGCCACGGCGCCGTGCAGGGCGAGGTCCTGTTTGAACCCGGCGTCGACGAAGGCGCGGGTCACCGTCGGGGTGTGTGCGACGACTTTGTCGAGCAGCCGGATGCCGATGGCGTTGTCGGTGACCGACGCCGCGGTGACCACGACCGCGATGACCAGCCCCAACGCGTCCACGGCCAGGCCCCGCTTACGCCCCGACACCTTCTTCCCGGCGTCCTTGCCGGTCGTGGCCGCCGGGACGTGGTTCGCCGCCCGGATCGACTGGGTGTCCAACACCACCGCGCTCGGATCCTCGGCACGGCCGACCTTCTCCCGGGCCTGGCAGCGCAGCAGATCGTGGATCACCTGGTCGGTGCCGTCGTCCCGCCACAGGGCGAAGTAGTAGTAGGTGGCCGACTTCGGTGGCAGGTCGTGCGGCAGGTACGCCCACTGACAACCGGTCCGGTTCTGGTAGAAGATCGCGTTCACGATCTCCCGCAGCTCGTAGTCACCCTCACGGCCCGACACCGACACCGCGACCCGCTTGGCCTTCCACGCCTGCAGAAACGGTCCGATCAGCTCCCACTGCTCGTCGGTGACATCACTGGGATACCGCTTTCGATCACCCATGACCGGGCTAACGCCCCATCCACCCGACGGTCACGACCAGAACTCACATTCAACCCATCGACCTGCCGCTATCCATAGCGAACCCGCCGGAAGGCCACCAACCGGACTCAACACATAGATCAGACCAAGCTACTGCGGACCGCCCTCTCAGCACGTAAGGGACCCTTCGATGCCTCAAACGCTACCAGTCCGGACGCCTATACCGCCCTACGCGCATACTCCGCAGCCCACTACCACTTAAGCCTGGAACCAGCGGCACGCCGCCATCACAAATGCCGCATTTGGTTTGATCAAGCACATAACAACTCTTCAAGGTTCACTCAAATCAAAAAAGTGCCAATGTCGATATTGACCTCCCTGAGCAGGAGAAACTCGCTCGATGTGCCTGGGTGTCAGCGCCAATGGCCGTTGACATGCCACCAGAAGGGTGATCGACTCGTGACGCAACGGCGATCGCGTTGTCACTGAGAGTAGTTTGGTCAAGGTGTGGAGGCATTGGCGGCAGAAACTAAAACACTGGGGGATCTACCCCCTGCCCTACTTCTTTCCTGCGCCCACGAATGAACGAGGTTTAGTGAAAATCGAAAGAGTTGTTCCGAGCGGTTTCATTGCTGCAGCAATAGCGACGATTATGGTCCTGGGTTTTGTAACACCTGCCTCGGCCAGTTCGAGTTCTGCGACCGAGAGGGTTAATCGGGCCCTGGCGGCGGCGGGCGTGCCCAAAAAGGGTGCATCGACAGTTTCGGTTGGGGCGGAGGGGATCTCGCTGCAGGCCGAATTTCCTTCTGCCAAGATCAAGTCAAATGGTAAGAGTGTTGCCATTTCCCTTGAAGCTAAAGGCAGTCAGGCCGTAAGTGTCGACGCCTCAACCAGAATTTTTGGTCAGGTGGCCCGCGATACTGACGCGCTCGTTCGAAAGTCGGACGGCGGCGTGCAGATCATCAGTGTCATGCAAAGCAGCGCCGCCCCGGCCAGGCAGCGATACAAAGTGGAGTTAGCTGCTGGCGAGAAATTGATCCCGGCCGGGTCGGGATTCGAGATCGTCGACTCGGACGGTCATCGCTCTGGCGCGATCGAAGCCCCGTGGGCCAAGGATGCGACCGGAAAGAGCCTCCCGACCCGCTACCTGCTGGAAGGTGACACGCTAATCCAGGAGACCAGGACTGCGGAAGCTGTCTTCCCTGTGGTGGCGGACCCCAAGTTGACGTACGGCGTTGGCGTCTACTTGAACATGTGGGGCTACGAGGTACGGGCGTACGCGATCGCGATCATCGGCCTCGGTGGCGTCACCTTCGTAGCTGCCTGCACCTCAATCGGGAGCATTCCGAACCCAGCTTTGAAGACCGTCGCCACTCTAATCTGCGGTGCCGCTTCGGTCAACCTCACCAAGGTCTGGACTGCCATGGTTGACACCTACTACACCACCACTATCAATGACAGTTCTTGCTACCAACAGAAGATCGTTCCAGCAGTGGCTTCTAAGCTCACCATCGTAAGCTCATCCAACTGCTTGTAGCCGAACGCAGGCGTGTGGGTCGCCCCGGCTCCGGGGCGACCCACACGACTATGGTCACACCCGCTCATCCTTCCGTGAACGCGCCAGGATAAGATCAGCGATAAGGACCAATGCCATTCCGGCAATTCCCAACAAAGCTGCTTGCCAAATCGGCAGATCAACCACCATGCCAACAATGAACAAGACTAGCAGTGCCGCTGGATAGGCAAATCGCACATAGCGCGTCATGATTAGACTATACCATGACGTAAAGCTGGGCTGATGTAGACTCCAATGCAAGAATCTGCCGCCCGTTCTTGAGTTATTCTCTCGTTGTCATGAACTCGATCAACCTTGCCAGCAGGCCGGCGTCAGTCCTTCTTGGTCAGACCTGGCTACATTGCTTTAGAGGATCGGCGTCGAGGTGCGCCAAATTTGGCAATTTCGGCGAAAGCTGCCAGCAGGGTTTTGCGGGCGGAAGGGGGCGCAGGATCTTGAAGCCTTTCATGCGCCTGGTCGTGCACATACAAGATCGACGCGGTGAACGAGGTCTACCTGGAGACCGGGCGGCGCAGGGCCCCGGCAAGGTCGTGACGATGTCTGACTTGTGATGCTTGGAGTGGAGACGCCGTTGTCGGTGGCAGCAAGACGGGAATGACCTTTTGGAAGATCATCAAGGTTCTCAACGCCTGCTGATCGTCCGAAATGAGTCATGCCCGCGCTGCCATCGCTGGTCTCGTCCTTGTCTCGCGCATCGGCTCTGACCACTGCGGAAACCGCTGGCAGGCTGCCCGACGCGCTCGCCGGTCTGTCTGATCCACGCGCCAGGCGAGGTGTCCGGCATCGGCTGACGGTTGCGGTCACCGCAGGCACGCCCGCCGCGAGATCCGCAGCCTCAGAATCCTGAGCGTCTCCACCGGCATCGACTTCCCGAACGCTGCCCAAGCCATCCAGATCCGCCGCCGCAGGCACCGCCTGGACCAGCCGAACGCTTGACCACCGAGACCGTTTACGCCCTCACCAACCTCCGCCCCCACCAGGCCAGGCCGGCACAGCTGACCGGTTGGATCCGCGAGCACTGGTTGATCGGGAGCAAAGTCCACTGGGATCGCGACGTCACCTATGACGAGGACCGCAGTCCGCACCGGCACGGACCCGAGGTCATGGTCGCACTAGGTAACGCTGCGATCGGCGCCCCGGCGGCAGGTCGGGGCCACCAACATCGCCGCCGCCAACCGACATCACACCCGCGACAGCAAACGCCCGCTGGCGATGCTCGGCATCACCTGGCGACTTTGCCGGGGCACTGGGTCGGTATCTTCGCCTGCCGCTTGGGTTGCCCGCAGTGACCCACTGTCGCTCATCACTCGGCGCGAGTAGGCCGGTCCTGACCCGCGCGAGCATCGGCTACAGGTGTCTGGTGTCGGTGAACGAGAGGCGATGAGAGTGCTCGCTGTCGAGCCCAACTTGTGTGAGGGACTGCTGATAGCGGTGCTGCAGCTTGGTGGCGGCTTCCGGCTTGTTGAAGGCGATAAGGGCACGGCCGGCGAGCCTGTGCAGGTCGGCGTTGTACGGGTCGATGCGGATGCCGTCCTGCAGCAACTGTAGGGCGCGGTTTGGGTCAGACTCTTTGGCGGCGAGGGCTGCGCAAAGGTCAATGACTCGGCGGCGGGTTGCTTCGCGGTGGGAGTCAAGCCATGGCCAGGTGCGTGTGGCGGCGAGGTCGGCGGGGTAGGCGTTGAGGACGCCCTGCCAGGCAGTGGCGGCGGGGACGAGGGCAGTGGCGGCATGGTGGATGGTGGCGTGGAGTTGCCACAGGTCAACGTCGATGTACTCGGGGTTGAGGCGGTAGCGGTCATCAGAGTGATCAATGATGGGTAGGTCACTTGCGGTCCGAATGGTGCTGCGGAGGTTGCTGAGGGCGGTGTAGAGGCGGCCGGTGAGGGAGCTTCGGGGTAGCCCCGGCCATGGCGTCGGTGAGTTGTGCGGTGTTGGCCCCCTTGGAGTGGAGGGCCAGGTAGACGAGGACTTGGAGGCTGGCGCTGCGACGGACGGCGAGAGGTGCGTTGTCGATGAGCAGTTGCGGGTCGCCCAGGATGCGCAGATGAAGCCGCTGCTGGGGCGTGCTGGGAAGGCGTTGGGGTCTGGTCCGGTCTACCTGTCGGGGCAGCGGTAGCTCTGGTGATCTGGCATAGGGAAATGATGAGGGCTCGGCGGCGGGCTGGGGTTTTGGCGGCTCGGGGCGGGCGATGACGCTAAGCAGGTCCGTGGCGGCCGTCTGGTCCAGGACACACAGCCGTGGGCTGGGCATGTCGGGGCGGTGTGGGTCGTGCAGGTGGCCGGTGGAGGTGGCGTGCCAGTTTGGTCCGTCCGGCTGTTCTCCCAGAACGACGACGAGAGCAGCAGTGGCGGTGCCTGTCTCGGCGAGGTGCTTCATCTGCTGCTCGCTGCCGTCGTGGCCGTTCAGCAGCACCATCTTTCGATGGCCGTGTCCACTCGACGTCTCACCCTGACGCTGACCAGGGATGGCTTCACCAGTGACGGGGCTGGCGGGTCGGAGTAGCTGTGCTGCGTCGTCAGCGGTGTCGACGATCGTCAGTGGCAGGCGTCGCCCGAGTGTCTCCGCAGCTGGTCCGAGAAGGAGGGCCAGTGTTGCCTTCGTGACGATCAACGACGTAGAGCTGCGGCGTTGTCCGGCCAGGATGGCGGTGACCAGCAGTCCTCGCCCGACGGGCAGCGTGCCCGGTCCGGTGAGGCCCACCCCGCCGGTCGGCAGGGCTTCGAAGGGGGCCGCGATTCCGTCCGACGGCGGCGGGGTGGGGGTGTCGGCGAGGGCGGCTTGGACGGCGGTGACGGTGGTCGGTAGTGGGGTGAGGTCGGTGTCGTCGGGGTGGGTGGGGTGGGGTTGGTAGTCGCGGCGGCGGCGTAGCCAGACCAGTGCTGCGGCGGCGGTGACCTGTTCGGCGACGTCCCGGGGCAGCCAGCCACCGGCAACCGTAACCCCGTCGTCGCGTACGGCCTGGTCGGGCTGGTCGTCCGGGGCGGTGTCGTCGTGGAATGTGGTGGTGCCTGTTGCTGCGGGCTGTGGCGGTTGCGGCGGGGTGGTGGTGACGGTGTTGGTGGTGATGCCGAAGACGGCTGCGCCGGCCATTCCGCTTGCCGTTGCCTGTAGTGGTGTGGGGAGGGGCATCCGCCGTAGCCATGCCGTGGTGGCGCGGAGGCGGATGATGATCCGGGCGGTGACGGTGTAGGCGACGAGCAGCCAGATCAGCCACGCGCCGATGGCGAGTCCGGCGGTGAGCGTCTCTTCGGTCAACGGCTGCTGCAACCAGGCCCGCAACTGCTCCGAGGTGGGCCAGCCGCGAAGGGGCGGACCGATCACGGTCAGGAGCACCGCTGGTGGGCCGACCAGGAACGCCAGGACGAAGATCAGTGACATCATCTGCCGTGGCCAGCGCAAGTCACCCTCCTCGACCAGGTGGGCTGAGGGTGGTGGGGCTGGTGGTGGGGTGGATGAGGCGGGTCCATACGCGTGCTGCCCACCATATGGTGATGGCTATGGCGTAGCTGACGCCGAGGATGCCGGTGGATTGTCCGGTGACGATCGCGGCGCTGATCACCGCTATCGGGGCGGCGAGGACGATGCGGAACATCAGAGGTGTCACGAGGGCCATGACGGTGCCGATGCCGAGGAGGAGTCCGCCGATGCGGGCGGTGAGGTCGAGCCATACCACCAGGTGGGGCCATCGGTCGGCGGTGCGTGCGTACTGGATGAGTCCCATGCCCACGGCGGCGGTGACGACCGAGCCGGTGGGTGTGGCCAGGAGCGCGGACCAGCCGCCGGAGGGTGTACGCCATTGTCGGGCGGCGATCGTCGCCATGACCACTGCGAGGACGGCGGTGGGGGCGATTGGCCAGAGCGTCCAGGTGAGGAACCCGCGTAGGGGTAGGCCGAAGTATTGGCTGATGACGATGGCGTAGAGGGCGGCGATGGCGACGCCGAGGGAGACTCCGGCGAGGATGCCGATGCTGACTTTTCCGCCTTCGGTGCGTAGTTCGGGGGTGGGGCTGCGGGCGGCGATCAACGAGCCGAGGATGGTGCCCGCTGCGATGCAGGCCACCAGGGCGAACACCGCTGCCATCGTCAACTCGCCGAGGTTGAACAGGACGTAGTAGTACGCGCTGAGGGTGTTGTTGCGTTCGGCGGTCAGCAGGGCCTGCCACAGCAGTGCCAGGGAGGCGAGGCCGGGCACCGCGATGGCGACGGCCCGCCGGATCGGCGGCACCGTCACCTCCACCGCATTCACCCCCGCTGCGGGAGCGCCCACCTCGGCGGCGCCCCGCGCCGCGACGAGTTGAGGCTCCGCCGCCAGCACCGGAGTGATCCCCGTGTGCTCGGCGATGGCGGTGTCCAGGCGTGGGAGGTGGGCGCTACCGCCGACGCAGTAGATTCCCGCGAGGTCGCCGGGGGTCAGTTCGGCGGCGGAGATGCACTGCTGGGTCAACTCCGCGACCCGCCGTACGACCGGGTGGGCGGCGGCGTCGAGCATGGTGCGGTCCGCGATGACCGGGTGGTGGCCGGCGATCGGCACCGTGACCGCCGGGTGCGAGCCCAGGGTTTCCTTCGCGACCCGGACGGTTTCCGCCATCACCCACTGGCCCATACCGCCGGCAGGTACCTCCCGGCCGTGGAGCACAGTAGAGGTCAATGCCAGGTCGACGGCAGCACCGCCGGCTGCAGGGTCGGCGTGCGTGGCGAGGACCTCGAACCCTGCCGGGCCTCGGCGCAGCACTGTCACCTCGGCACCCGCGCCGACATCACATACGACGATGAAGGATCCGACCGTCAGCCGTGCACCTGTGGCCACCAGATGTTCCGCGACGGCCACCGGAGCCTCCACGAGGCGCGGCTGCCCGATACCCGCCCGGTGCGCGACCTGCCGCATCCAGGTGCGCCGACGCGGCCCCCACCCGGCCGGAACCACCAACCGCACATCCCGCACCGGCTCACCAACAACACCCTCGGCCTCCGCAGCAGCCCGGCGCAACGGCGCCGCCGCCAACTCCACCGCCTCAGCGCCGTCAACGACCGATTCGCCATCGCCGGTACGGCAGGGGTTCGGTACGAACTGGTGCGGCTGCGCCTCGGCGGCCCGCCACGCCTGCCGGCCCGTCCACACCTGCCCACCCTCGGCCAGGAACAAGCCACTGGGCAGGTAGGGCAGGCCGTCGAACGGCAACGCCGTTGCCCGACCATCAGCCCAGGCCAACACGGCCACGGTGGTCGCGCTACCGCGGTCGATCGACAGCCGTGCTCCCCCCGCCCCCATGCAGGTAGTCAAACATGAATGCCCATTCAAGTCACCTTCTGATCACCTACGAGAGTCAAGGCTGGTCCAGCCGGTGGGTGCATGGCTCGCTCGGCGGTCCCGCCGACTTCGACATGTTTCGCTACGGCGTGCTGGTTTCCTGGTCGAGCCGCCTGCGTAGATCTGCCGCCTCCTCGCTTCGACCGAGTCCGTCGAGGACATCGGCGAGCGTCCGACGCGCCGAGTGCAGTTCTTCACCGAAGACCTGTGGTAGCTGTTGGGCGAAGGGCTGGTAGAGGTCGATGGCCTCAGTGATGGAATCCAGGGCCTGCGGCAGGTGAGTCTGCACGTTCACGCATACCCAGGCGTTAGCCCATAGCGACTTGGCGAGGCTGGGTAGGTAGGCGTCGGGGTTGGTGTCGGCGAGGCGGCGGTGGATGCGGACGGCTTCTTCTGCCGGGGTGAGGGCTTGCTTGCGTCGGCCGAGTTCCGAGAGGCGATTGCCGAGGTTGTTGAGCGACATGGCGAGGTTGGGTAGGTAGGCGTCGGGGTTGGCCTCGGCGAGGCGGCGGTGGATGCGGACGGCTTCTTCTGCCGGGGTGAGGGCTTGCTTGCGTCGGCCGAGTTCCGAGAGGCGGATGCCGAGGTTGTTGAGCGACATGGCGAGGTTGGGTAGGTAGGCGTCGGGGTTGGCCTCGGCGAGGCGGCGTCGGATGCGGACGGCTTCTTCGGTGGGGGTGAGGGCTTGTTCGCGTCGGCCCAGCTGCGACAGGCGGATGCCGAGGTTGTTCAGCGACGTGGCGAGGTTGGGTAGGTAGGCGTCGGGGTTGGCCTCGGCGAGGCGGCGGTAGATGCGGACGGCTTCTTCTGCCGGGGCGAGGGCTTGTTCGCGTCGGCCCAGCTGCGACAGGCGGACGCCGAGGTTGTTCAGCGACATGGCGAGGTTGGGTAGGTAGGCGTCGGGGTTGGCCTCGGCGAGGCGGCGGTAGATGCGGACGGCTTCTTCTGCCGGGGCGAGGGCTTGTTCGCGTCGGCCCAGCTGCGACAGGCGGACGCCGAGGTTGTTCAGCGACGTGGCGAGGTTGGGTAGGTAGGCGTCGGGGTTGGCCTCGGCGAGGCGGCGGTAGATGCGGACGGCTTCCTCCGCTGCTGCCAGGGCCGGTTGTCGTTGGCCGGCGTTGGCGAGGCGCCAAGCGTGGTTGGCGTGTAGGCGGGCTTGTTGTGCGGGGTCGGTGGTGTGGGTGAGGCGGTGGTGGGTGAGCGTGGTGGTGATGGCGGCGGCGGCGATGTCGAGGTCGATGTGCTGGCCGGTTGGAAGCAGGGGTTCAAGGGTTTCCAGGATCGTCAGGTCGATGTCGGGGATGCTGGTCAGCCGGGTCAGGGCTGCGCCGCCTGCGGTGATGGCTAGTTGCGGGTGTTCCCGGATGAGGGGGTAGAGCACGGTGGTGGCCAGGTGTGGCCAGCGGTGTGCGGCCTCGACCAGCACGGTGATCGCGGCCCTGGTCCAGGCCGGTGTCGTGCTGGTGGTCAGCAGTGCGGTGATCGCTTCAGGGGTCCAGTCTCGCTCCAGCCGGGTGCCGCTGTCGTGGCCGGGGGTGGACAGGGCGATGAGGTCTTCGCCGAGTCGGTCGGGGTGCAGCGGCTCGAACACCGTCCGGGTGTCCGACGGCGGGTAGCAGGTGCTGTGGTCGTCGATGAGCTGGTCGGCGGCCGGACCGGTGTCGGCGAAGCCGGCGTCGGTCAGGGCGTGGCGGGCGACGCTGCGGGGTCGGGCTCCGGTCAGGGTCGCCGCGACGACAACCCGGTGCATCACTTCGGGCGGAGTCTGCACCGGTGCCTCAGCCCGGGTGTGCAATTGCTGCCAGTACGCCTGTTCCCGGCCCAGCAGATACGACGACACCGCATCCGGGCCGCCGGGCAGCACCTCGCCGCGCCGGGCCGCGTCCACCTCGGCCAGGGCCGCCATGTGTACGGCCAGAACCTGCCCGAACCTGCCTGCGGTCAGATCCGGCACCGGCCAACCCTCAACCGGGGCCGCGATGCCCAGGACAGCCGCGAACCGGCCGGCAGCAGTGGCGAACAGACCCAGCCGGTCATCGACACTGTCAGCAGACAAAGCGGGCAACGGGAACTGGTCTACCTCTATGCTGAGGGTGCTGTCGGCCCGGTCGGCCAGCGCCGGCCACCAGTAGCCGTCCGAGCGGGCCAGCATCAACACCCGCACCCGGGCCCCCGCTCGTACGTGGAGGTCCCGCAACTGGGTGAGCAGAGCCAGCAGCGCGGAGGCCGGCCACCGGTCGGCGTAGTCCACGACCGCCAGCACCGCACCACCGGGCAACGCGGCCCGCGATACCGGCGTGGACCCGGCGACCGGGGTCGGCGTATAGATAACCTGCCATACCGCCCACCCTGCCGCCGCGCAGGAGGCACCGACGTGTGCCGCGAGGCGGGTTTTGCCCTGGCCACCCGCACCGTGCACCAGCAGCGCCGCCACCGGCTCATCCCCACCGACCCAGTCGGCGAGCCGGTCCAGGGTGCGCTCACGACCGGTGAACGGCACGATCTGATGCCGGGCCAGCAGCAGCCGGCTCGGCTGCGCCCGCGCCCGCGCCGTACTCAGAGGCACCGGCCTGTCGTCAGCTGTCACGACCTGGTAGGGCGGTCGGTCCAGGCTGACGGTCACGTCTCCGTCGACGCCGGCGATCTGCACGGTGTCGCCGAAGACCACGCTGCCGGTCACCGCCTGCCCGGCCACCGGGGGCGGCCCCCACCAGCGCGTCACTGGTCAAGCTCGACGTCGCCACCGACCCCGTCGATCTGCCGTACCGAACCCGCCGTCGACGAACCCTCTACCGCCTGCCCGCCACCCTGCGAAGGAGACGGCACCTGCGGCGGCGAGGACCCGGGCGGCGTGGGCACCACGGGCGACGCGGAGGCCGGGCCGATGCGCACACTGCCGCCCACCCCACGTACCTGGGTCACCCCGCCACCGATCGTCGAACCGGTCACCGACTGCCCGCCGGCCTCCCGGCGAGCACGGACCCCCACAGCCACCGACAGCGCCACCCCTGACAGGCCGACGAACACCCCGAATACGCTGGCCCATTTGTCGGCCTTGTCGAGCCCTTGGACCACCAGGAACCCACCCAACCCCACGACCAGCACCCCGACGGCGAATGCCACCGCCCATACGCGCAGCCGACTACCAAGCGTCATCACGCCATCATGGACCGATGCGGCAACGGCGGCATTACCGCCCCGGCCATTGCTGCGCTCATGATCGGCATGGATCGGCTGCCAAGATCAGTCGACCCGGCGTGAGCCGGACCCCTGCTCAACCTGTCCGGTCGGATCTCTGTCCGGGTGGTTGTTGACCGGTGAACGTGATGCGACAGCATGTAACGGTGCTTGAGGACCCGACTAAATGGCGCGAGCTTGTTGCCGAGTACGCCGCACTCCGCCAACTGAGCTCCGGGCAGACGCAGCAGGCGCGCGGCCAGCGGTTCAATGGGATGATCGCCGAGCTCCTCTCCGCCTTTGGTCTGCGGGCAAAGTCGGATCAACGGAGCCTCGGCGAGTTGGATGTTGTCTTCACCTACGGTGGCCGGCGCTTCATCCTGGAGGCCAAGTGGGAGCGCGGGAGAACAGGCACGGGCCCGATCGCGAAGCTCCAACGGCGGGTCGAGCAGCGTATGGCGGGCGTGACCGGCATCTTTCTGGCGATGAAGGGCTTCACCGCTGAGGCGATAGCCGAGGTCGACAGAGGTCGACGCCTCGACGTGCTGTTGCTTGACCAGTCCCACTGGGAGGCGATGCTCAGCGGGTTCGTGTCACCGCAGGAGCTCTTCGACCTGGCCACCGACGCAGCATCGTTCCAGGCCCGCGCCTATACACCGATCGCTGAACTGCTCAAGCACCCGACGGCGACGCCCAGGGTGGCGACCGAACCTGCGGGGCGACCGATCGACGACCGGGTCACCACCATCGGTCCCATCCCGCAGGACGACCTTCGTTACGTCGGTCTCGGAGTCCAGGGGAGTCGCACGCCGCTGCTCACGCTCGGGCAGGGCATCCTCGCTGTGGATCTGGCAGGCAAGCGCGTCAACTGGGCCGTGCCCGTCGCGGGCTGCAGTAACGGCTCACTGTCCGCTGCCGATGGCAGCGTCTTCATGGCCAGAGGAAACGGCATCGGGCGTTGGAAGGCCGGACAGCTGACCACGGTGTCCAGCGGGTCAGCGAAGCCACACGACAGTCATCTCCTGATGAGACCTGACGGGTCGATCTGGTGCCTCGATCGTGGATCACCCGAGGCTGCGCCGGCTCAACTGATCAAAGTCGGGCTGCAGGTAGGCGACGAGAAGCGGTACCGACTGCCCACCTCGGCGACAGCGGCAACTTGGCTGACCAGAACGAGGCTGGTGGTGGCGAATGGCGGAGATCTCCTCGTACTCTCGTCCCGGTTCACCGTGGAGTGGCGTCTGTCAGGGCCGGCCGGGAACATACGTGCGTTGACTGCCGTCAACGAACACACGGTCGTCATGCTCATGGACGACCTGACAGTGGCACTGGTCGACACGGACGATCCAGAGCCGCAATTTCTGGGGCGGATCAATCGGATCGGACTACCTGGCGTAGTCGTTCGTCGCACCGAAGGCTCCATCCTTGCTCTCGGCCATCATTTCGCCAAGGAAGGTCATCTCGGCGTCGCCGAGGTCGACATCCTCGGCCGCCGCCCAGCCCACGAGCATCCCTCGCAGAGGGGCACAGCGCGGCAGGCGGAGCCAGGCGGAAGCAGAGCTCAAGTCCCTCCCGTTGTGGTCACTCCGCCTATGGTGCCCAGAGCGGCAGTGGTGGCGAGAGCGACCGTCGTGCCGACGACGCGGCTGCCCGCTGAGCCTCCCCCGGTGACGATCACCCGTGCCCGCGCCGACGGAGGGCTATCGACCGAGGAGCGGCTCGATGACCAGCGCCGCGGCTACGCCGATGGCCTGACCGCAGCTGCGGGTCTTCCCCTGTATGCGCTGGAAGGTCTCTTGGCGTGCAACTTCGAGGTCGTAAGTTGGTTGAGACCGTGGCGCGACCAATGGGAACGCATTGCTTCCGGGCGTGCCGGTGCCGGGGAGGCCCTCGCCGACTGGCTGCCACCACTCGCTCTCCACCTCGGGGTGTATGCCGCGCCGCCCGGGGTGGCGCATGGGCAGATCGCACCCTCCGCCTTCTACGTAATTGGATTCGCAGACGGTGCCAAGGCTGCCTGGCTGGATGCCGTACGCAGTCGAATCGTGCCTGCAGACGCGGTGAGGCTCAGGCAGTGGATCCAGGCCCCGCCGCCACGACCAGGTCTGCCTACCGGCCTGCAGACCATCGCCGGCCTCAGCGCGGCTGCGAAGAGGGTTCGCAGGCTGACGATCTGGAAATGGACTGGGCGCGGTGTCCTGTGGCTGATGACGAGCATGTTCTGCGTCGGTGAGTTCGGCGCGATCGGTGCCACCGTCACCGGGGGATGGGAGCCGAACACCGTCAGCAGCGCGGTGATCGGCAACGCCTGCTTCGGTGTCCCCCTCCTCGGGCTCCTCTGGTTCGCCATCTGGGACCTTCGACGTGTCGCCAACGGCGGGCGACCGCAGGTGCAGCACCATGCGCAACCGCCGTCCCCTCCAGCGGAACAGCCCGCACCCAGTACCGACGCGATGAAGCCGCAGGCGGAGCCACCAGCCGGACCGGTCCCCGAACGCGCCGACTGGGTGGTGTCGCGCCCCGACCGGGCCAACCCGCCGGCCGAATATGCCACCTTCGCCACACACAGTGGCCTCTACTGGACCGTCGTTGCCCTCAACTCACTCCTGATCATCATCCTGGCTATCGTGATCGCCGCTACGGGTATCCCTGCCCTTGTCAAAGTCCTCCTAGGCTTAACCGACGCCTTTCTCATCTTCGTGACCATCGCGTTCGGTAAGCTGGCGAGCAATCCCACCCGGCTGGAGATCGGCAAAGCCGGAATCCAGATCTACAGCCGCAGTGGAACCTCCTGGTTTCCCTGGCAAGCCCTCGACCGAGTCGAGATCACGCGGCTGGAGGCTGGCCGCTACCATCTCGTCGCATGGTGTTCGAACCCCGAACTGTTCCCGGAGTCCGACAACCTCGGCTGGGGACCCCGCTTTCTGCCCAAACTGAACGCCGTCGGCATCTGCCCGCTCAACATCCTTCATACCCGTCGGCATCTCGTCGCTCGCGCGTTGCGGATGTACGGAGGCAACCGCTATGGCCGGCTGTGATGCCGCGACGGGCGGCGTGCCCGACGAGATGCTGCGCGACCGAAACGGAAAAGTCTCTCCGCCCGCAACCGCCGGTATGGTCCCCGCCGGGCCATGACCGTGTTGTGGACGGGCGGCAACTTCGAAGAGGTTCAGGCGCTGCGGCCCGAGGTCCGCCTCAACGGGGTCGGGAAGTTGGAAGTGGAAAGGCCGACGCATCGGGGTGTTCGTTACGGTCGGCTGGAACAATGTCGTTCACCGAAACCTGCAGTCGCCTTCCGGACAGGCCTCCGTCTAGGGCCTGTGTCGAAGTCGCAGGCGGTCGCGCTGCGGCGTGACGGTAGTCCGGCCGGAGTTGGCGAGGTCGATGCGCCAGTCGTTGCTGCGCATGAGGGAGCCGCTGCCCGGCGGGTACTCGAAATTGCAGGGGCCGAGGAGAGTGAAGCCAAGGCGGTGGCAGAGTGCGTTGGAGGGGGCGTTCTCGATTGAGGGGAACGCGTGCAGGCTGTGGGGCCCGTCGGGGTGGCGGGCAGCCTCGCGGACGATGGTGATCAGGGCGGTGCCGGCTGCGGAGGCAATGCCTCGGCCCTGGTAGGGCGGTAGGACGTTCCAGCCGGTCTCGTAGATCTGCTGGCCCTGCCAGTCACGCTGGTGGTATGCGATGCTGCCGACCATATCGTCGCCGAGCAGTACGGCGAACATGCAGCCGCGGCCAGTTGCCGGCATGGCAAGGTATCGGCGGTGCCGGGCAAGCAGTTGTTCCTCCGGCTCGGGACCGCCGACGTGTCGACGCATCTGCGGGGTGTTGATCCGGCGCAGGAGGTCGAGCGCGGATTCCGACCAAGGCTCAAGACGAACGTCCATGCCGCGCAGCCTGGCAGGCTTCGGGATCATCAAGCACCTCATTTCGACCGGGTGCGGCCCTCGCCCGCCTGTACAACTCGGGCCTGGGTCGAATTCGGCGGTAGCGGGGTGATGAGAACCCGGCGCGTCGGTGATCGGTACGTAGCGAGGTCTCCGGTAGATGGTTCATCGACGAAGAAGACCATCAGCACGGAGACCTCGTGGCCACTGTAGCGGTGACGAGGCGGCACGACCTGACCGACGCGCAGTGGGCGGCGCTTGAGCCGGTGTTGCCCGTGGGGCGTAGGCCGGGACGGCCGCCGACATGGACGAAGCGCCAGCTCGTTGACGGGATCCGGTGGCGGATCCGAGTCGGTGCCCCGTGGCGGGACGTGCCGGAGTGCTACGGGTCCTGGGCGGCGGCGTACGCGGTGTTTCGCCGCTGGCAGCGCGACGAAACCTGGGCGAAGATCCTGACCACGTTGCAGGCGATGGCCGACGCGGCTGGGCGCATCACGTGGGATGTGTCGGTCGACTCGTCGTCCGCCCGGGCGCACCAGCATGCCGCCGGTGCGCGTAAAAGGGGGATCGACAGGCCGAACCGCCTGGTGGCGTCACCACCGAGCCGGACGATCACGCCTTGGGGCGGTCACGCGGTGGGCTGACGACCAAGCTGCATCTGGCCTGCGAGCACGGGCAGAAGCCGCTGTCGATCGTGTTGACCGCCGGGCAGCGCGGGGACAGCCCGCAGTTCATCCCGGTGCTCGACGGCATCCGGGTGCCCCGGCTGGCCACGGGCCGGCCTCGGACTCGCCCGGACCGGGTCCTGGCGGACAAGGCATACACGTCCCGATCCAACCGCCGCTACCTGCGCCGACGCGGGATCGCCGCAACCATCCCGTCCAAGGCTGACCAGGACGCGAACCGGCGCAAACTCGGCTCCGAGGGTGGCCGGCCACCGGCCTTCGACCCCGAGCGGTACAAGCAGCGCCATGCCGTGGAGTGCGGGATCAACCGCCTGAAGCGCAACCGGGCCGTTGCGACCCGCTTCGACAAACTCGCCGTGCGCTACGAGGCCACCGTGCAGATTGCGGCCATCAACGAGTGGCTGTGACCGACTTCGACACAGGCCCTAAACGGCCCATCCACCGGCCTGCCCGCCGCGAGCAGACTCGGCCGGGTGACGAAGCCACTCACCACCAAACAATCCATCGGCGTTGCCGTCGCCGGACTCTGGTCCGTCGCCCTATCGCCCGACGGGCGACGGGTGGCCAGCGGCTCGGGTGACGGCACCGCCCGGATATGGACGATCCAGCCACGCGGGGCCGAACAGCGGTTGCTCACCGGCCACGAGGGGCCGGTCACCGCCCTGGCGCTCGACCGCACGGCGCGGATCGTCACCGGGGGTGCCGACGGTACCGTGCGGGTCTGGCAGCCGGACGGCACCGCCGTGGTGTCGAGCTGGTCCGAGCCGGTGGTGGCACTGGCATGCTCACCGACGGCTGACACACTGGCCGTCGCCCTGCGCGACGGTGCAGTTCACCTGATCGGCACCGACGACGACGTACGCCTCGACGGCGAGGCCGAGTCGCTGGCCTGGTCCCCGGACGGATCGCGGTTGGCGGCCGGCTGCAAGGACAACTCCGTGCGGGTGTGGGACATCCACACCCGCAGCTCCGCAGGCGTGCTGCGCGGCCACGCCGACTGGGTGAGCGCCCTGGCATGGTCACCGAGCGGTCGCTATCTCGCATCCGGCTCCGACGACCGGACCGTGCGTGTCTGGGATATCGAACACCCCGGCGACAGCACCGTCCATTCCGGGCACCAGAACTACGTCGACGGACTCAGCTGGGCACCGGACGAACACCGACTCGCCACCTGCTCCGCCGACTGGACCATCCGCGTCTGGGACCTCACCGGCACCGACCTTCCCCTCGTGCTCAGCGGCCATGAGAAGCGGGTCCGCGCGGTGGCCTGGGCACCGGACGGCCAACGGCTGGCCTCCGGCTCCGACGACCGTACCGTCCAGGTCTGGGACGTCAACGACAATCAGGGTGAGGTGATCGGTGTCCACCGCGACGGCGTGGCCAGCCTGGCATGGCTACCCGACGGGCGACATGTCGTCACCGGCTCGGCCGACGGCACCGCCCGTGTATGGGCCGACTCCGTCGACCCGGACGAGCTGACCACCCGAGCCCGTACCCGAGTGTTCCGCGCGCTTACCGACGACGAGCGGCGAACCCACCTGCTTCCGGGCAGCGGGGACTCATAGCGTCTGCTCGACCTCCCGGGTTTCCTCATCCACCAGGTAGTCGCCCGGGTCCAACCCCATCGCCTTACGGCGATCCGAGGCCCAGTAAGCGGCATTGGCCTCCTCGAACGACTCGGGCCCGTCATGGGAGATCACCCAGATGTGCTGACTGCGCGCGGCGTCCTTCCAGGAACCGTGGATACCGAAACCGAGATCGAGCCGCAGCGGTACAACCAGGCGCTGCCACTTGTCCACCCACTCGTCCAGCAGCCCCGCCCGGACGGTGTAGATACGGATCTGTACCGTTCTCGCCACAACACCACCCCACATAGCCGTGCGAACCCTCCGTCGCCGACCATAACCAAACCATCGATCCGCTGGGGGTGAGGGTCGATCCGGTGGCGGCGTCGAGGTGGCGGAACCTCGGCAGTCCGGCGAGGAGGTCGGTGACGCCGTGCTCGTGACGGCAAGTCCTCGACGGCCTCGGTCGACGTGGCACTGCCACTCGCGGGCACCAGTAGCTTCCGCGTCCGTACCTACCCTCGATGAAACTCAAGGAGGCATCCTGATTGCGTCCGCTTTGAGTTGGCTACGAAGCGGCACGCGATCACGCTGTCGTCGTTCGGTCTGGGCACCACCAGTCCGACCCGCCTGTCGGCTGCGTCATCCTCGATCGCCACAGTGTCGTTGTCGGCGCGGGGTATCACCGACGCAAGGGAGGACCTCATGCCGAGGTCAATGCCCTACGCGCAGCAGGGAAGGACGTCCCGCGCCGGACCTACACCAACCCGCGTACACAGTCAGACCGAAATCAGAGATCGATCTCGTCATCGTTCTCGGGTGCCGGAATCCAGTAAGGTTCCCTTTCTACCGGCACAACGAGGAGCGCTGCCGGACGCGACCTTGCCCACCTCAGAACCTCGTCCCGGGTGCCTTCGAATTCCTCGACACCCGCAGATTGGCCGTCAGGCATTTCGTCTACCCATTTCGCGGCCCACACAATCCGCCGATCTAGGCCACGACCCTTATGAATATAGACAGTGCCGAACCCTGGGCGAGGGGCAGACATGACCTGTTGAGGCGCAATTTTGCTGTCGCGCATCTCCTCAGGTAGGTAGAAGGCGTTCGTTCGGCGGCGGGAGTCCTCCATGAGTGGAAGCTACCCGACTCGTGCGGGCTCGGGCCGGGAAGCGGATCGAGCGCCGCGTGATCACTCTTGGATCACGCGGCCCTCGACCCCGTGAGAGGCTTTTCAGATCGATCTCGCCTCGGATGTATCAGGAAGGGCTCCAGCTGGAGCCGTACCAGGCGCTGCCCAGCTGCGGCGGGTCGTCCAGGTTGTATGCTCCGGCGGAGTTGCGGTGGAACTTCGGGCTCTTGATGAAGGTGTACCAGCGGCCCGGGTACGAGCTGGACGGGTCCGTCCAGTCGAATGGTGGGCGACCCCGGCGTGAGCGACGTTGCCCTCATAGGCGGTGTAGCCGCCGGAGCCGAAGCCGGTCACCAGTGCGCCGGCCCATGTGGGCCACCGCTCCACATTTGATAGGTCGAGCCTCCGCTGACCGGGTAGCCCTCAGGGTGGGCGGTGCTGAAGTACAGCCGCTCACCGGATGCCCGGACCTGCTTGGTGCCACGCGTCGACTCGAACTGGAAGGGCTTCGACGTGGACGAGCCTCCGCTGAACTTCACCTCGATGAAGAACTCGGTGCTCCCCAACGTGGTGCCGTTGTAGCCATAGATACCATCGCCGCTGAACTCGGCCCAGTAGTTCGCGACGTAGTACCAGCACCCGAGCACCGAGCACGTTCCGCCGTTGGCCCGGACCTTCGATGTGTCTGGGCAGACCCATGCACCCTTCCGTACGCCTGTTGCCGTTGACCGGCATTTTTGAGGCGCCAGGCGTGGTTGGCGTGCAGCCTGGCTCGCTGGGCGGGGTCGTTGGTGCGGGTGAAGTGATGGTGGGTGAGTGTGTCGGTGATAGCGGCGGCGATGTCGAGACCGATGTGCCGATCGGTCGGAAGTAGAGGTTCGAGGGCCTCCAGCATCGTCGGGTCGATGCTGGGGATGCTAGCCAGACGGGTCAGAGTTGCACCGCCTGCCGCGATCGCGAGTTGTGGATGTGACCAGATGAGCGGGTAGAGCACGGTGGTGGCCAGGTGTGGCCAGCGGTGCGTGGCCTCGACGAGCACGGTGATCGCGGACCTGGTCCAGGCTGGTGGTGTCGTGTTGCTGGTGAGCAGGGCGACGATCGCCTCAGGGGTCCAGTCACGCCCCAGCCGAGTGCTGCTGTCGTGGCCGGGGGTGGACAGCGCGATGAGGTCTTCACCGAGCCGGTCGGGGTGCAGCGGCTCGAACACGGTGCGGGGGTCCGATGGTGGGTAGCAGGTGCTGTGGTCGCCGATGAGTCGGTCGGCGGCCGGGCCGGTGTCGACGAAGCCGGCATCGGTCAGGGCATGACGGGTCACGCCGCGGGGTCGGGCACTAGCCACGCCGGCATCCGCTAAGCCGCGCGACCTTAGCCAGCCTGCGTTCACCGGCGCAGCTTCCGGACGTCCTCTGACGGGTGAGCAGGACGCCCTGGACTGGATCGTGCTCGCACGGTCCACCGATCAGCCGGAACCGACAGCCGTGACAACCGGACCGTCATGATCCGGACAGCGGGATCGCGGTCCGCGTTCGTACCCTGACCGGATGCATTCGGACTACCCCATCCGGCCGCAGCAGGCCGCGCCTTCGCACGGGCCTTGCCCGCCGGCCGGCGCCGCCCGCCAGCATCCGCAGCTGGGCCTACCGTGCCTGAAGTCCGCTCTGCCTTCACACCGCAGCAGCCCCGCACACATCAACGTCCACAGGCGATGCACCTTCCCGCCGCTCCCAGCAAAACATCGGCGTGTGCTGAGCCAGCCGAGCCTCAGCGACGACCCGTGAGATGCCCAGGCATGGATGGGTTGAAGCAGGACGGGTGGCTATGGGAGGAACGGCGTGGGTGTGGTGGAGGCAGCGCTGCTGCGGACGGCAGGCGCGGTGGTATCACCAGCGGTGCGGCGGTGGTTGGGACGCCGTCGTGACAAGCGGGAACGCGAGACGCCGCTGATCGAGCTGATCGGCGCGGGGATCGCCGACGACCTGGGCGTACGCCGGGCGGGCCGGCGGTTGGATGACATCACCGACACCGTCTACGAACGACTCCAGTTGCTGGTCCAACGCCGCAAGCAGGCGCTACCGGACAACGAGATTACTGCCACCCTGGACGCAGTAACCGACACCTTGCGGACTGCCGACCTGTCCGACGCCGCAGTGTTCGCCGACGATGTCGATCCTGTCCTGCTGGCCACCCGGCTTCGCCGGCAACTACCCGATGCGCCCGAACGGGCCGGACTGAGCGAGGCTGCGGCCCATCTGTACCGGAGGCTCCTCGACGAGTGCTGCATCTGCCTGACCCAACTGGTCGTGCAGCTCGGCCCGTTCCAGGCACGCGCCACCGTCCAGGTTCTGGAACGACTGACCACAGTTGCCGACGGCCTCGCCGAAGTCCTGGCCCGGTTGCCGGTCACCAGCCTCGACGCCCCGACCGGCACCACCCATGACCTCCAGTTTCGGAGCCGGTACCTGGCCCACCTGCTCGCCGTACTGGACTATCTGGAGCTGTTCGGTGTCGACGTGCACCGCTACCGTCTGCGAACCCCGCTGAGCATTGCCTACATCAGCCTCACCGTCACCGGCTCCAACATTCGCGGCTTTCGTCGAGGAGGGTTCCGCTGGAACCCCGGTCAGCTCCGCGCTGACGGGGGCGCGGAAAGCGCATCGGTCCGTGCTGAGCAGGCCCTTGGCGACGCTGCCCGGGTCTTGCTGCGCGGTGATGCCGGTTCCGGCAAGACCACCCTGATGCAGTGGATCGCGGTCACCGCCGCTCGGCATGGGTTCACCGGTGAACTCGATAGTTGGAACGGGCGGACTCCGTTCCTGATCCGGCTGCGCGACCATGTCACCCAGCCGCTGCCGGCCCCGGAGCGCTTCCTCGACCTGATCGCCGCCGTCATCGCTGGGCTCATGCCCGCCGGGTGGGTTCATCGTCAACTCGATGCGGGAGCCATCCTGTGTATCGACGGTGTTGACGAGGTGCCCGAAGCCCAACGCCGAGCGGTCCGGGACTGGCTACGCGGCTTGCTCACCATCTACCCCGACCTGCGAGTCGTTGTCACTTCCCGTCCGGCCGCTGCATCCGCCCGCTGGCTCAACGACGAGGGGTTCACCTCGGTCTTCCTGGAACGAATGGGACCATCCGACGTCAAAGCCCTCATCCGGCACTGGCACGAGGCTGTCCGCAGGGCCGGGGACCTGCCTTGTCAACCACAACAGCTCTCCGGCTATGAACAGCGGTTACTCGCCCAACTCGACGGCAGCGCTCACCTGCAGAACCTGGCTGGCAGTCCCCTGCTGTGCGCGATGCTGTGCGCACTCAACCTTGACCGCGACAGCAACCTGCCCCGCAACCGGATGGACATCTACCAGGCCGCCATCGACATGCTGCTACACCGCCGCGACTACCAACGCGGAGTCGCCACCGACCTACCCGACCTCACCAGCCGCGACCAAGCCCAACTCTTGCAGGAAGTCGCCTGGTGGATGACCCAGAACAGCCGCACTGAACTCACCCGTGACGAAGCTGAACAGCGGTTCGCCAATCGGCTGGCGGGGATCCGGCACATCACGGCACCGGCGACCGCAGTCCTCAACCACATGATCCAACGCAGCGGCGTCCTCCGCGAGCCGGTCCCCGGCCGCATCGACTTCGTCCACCGAACCTTTCAGGAATACTTGGCCGCACGAGAAGCCGCAGACCAGGGGCATACCGGCGCACTCCTCGAACATGCCCACCTCGACACCTGGCGCGAAACCATCATCCTGGTCGCCGGCCACGCCAACGCACCCGTTCGCACCCAACTCTTGGCCGGTCTACTCACCCTCGCCGCCGAGCGACCGAAGAAGGCCCGCAGGCTGCGGCTGCTCGCCGCAGCCTGCTTGGAAACCGCCCCTGCGGTCGCGCCGGAGATCCTCGCTGAGATTCGGTCGCATCTACGCGGGATGCTGCCTCGGTCCGTCGGCGAAGCTCGTTCCCTGGCCGCGGTCGGAGAACCGCTGCTCTCCGAGTTGCCCGCCAACCTAAACTCCCTAAGCGATGCTCAGGCTAGAGCTGTTATCCAGGCAGCTGCCCTGGTCAACGGGCCCGGTGCGTTGACTGTCCTCAATCGATACTGCACTGATTCTCGTCCCCGCGTTCAACAGCAACTCATCGCCGCCTGGGAATACTTCGACCCATACGACTACGCCGACCAAGTTCTCGCCGACGCGCCCCTGGAAAACGGCGATGCGATGATCCGGAGCACAACCCTGCTTTCAGCGCTTCCTCGGCTTCGGCACCTGAACAGGGCGAAGTTCTGGAGCAACCAAAAAGTTGACCTTAGCCTGTTGGATGATGTGCCCCATCTGGCAGAGCTGCTTTTGCCCTCAGGATTCACAGGAAGCCTCGACCGCCTTGCGCGGCACGTCAGCCTGCAGGTGATCAATCTTGGAATGGGCGGCAAACAATTAGACCTAGACGTCTTCAAAAGACTGCCCAGCCTTACTCGCCTTTACCTCCCCAACCTTGCAGCCGATCAAGACTTGACCGCCTTAGCCGACCTCGGAAACCTGACCGATCTCACCCTATCCAGGGTCATGATCACCGGAGAACTTTTCGCAAATCTCCTGGCGTTGGCGGACCTGGCTATCTGCCCTACAGTCTTGTGGGAATCGGATTTTCTTGCCGCGTTGACCAAGCTGTCGTCGCTGTCTCTAACAGGCTCCGTAGAGCCGGTTGGTGGTCTCCAGCGTCTTGTGGGCAGCCTTAATCAGTCGAGCCTCACTCGGCTGACCCTTTGGAACTGCCGATGGGTGGCAGACCTTGCGCCGGTTGAGCAAGTGCCGCTACTTACCGATGTTGACATCGAGGGAACATCGGTTATCGACTTGAACCCATTGTCGGTGCTGGCGAGGCTGCAGTGGCTTTATATTGGCAACACCGAACACGCGCTTGACCTCGCACCCCTCAGTAAACTGCCGAACCTAAAAGATCTTTGGATAGCTGCACCTGCGCCTGGAATCGACCTGACGCCGCTGCGTGGGAAACGCACCATCGTGCATCTGTCGAAGAGGGTGGAAATGGAAAGGGCGGCAATGCCTGACGGTGTGCGGGTCAAACGTTTCTGAAGGCCGGGAGTGGTCTCAGCGAACGGTGGCGAGCGTGTAAAACTAATCGAGGTAAGAGGCAGCTTAAGCCTTGTGTGGATATTGTTCGCGTAGGGGTGCAGTTCCAGAGGGCCGATCGGCAGCCACGGCAGCCACGGCCCCGGTCTGGGACGGCTCTACCAGGACTACGTATTGGTGGCGGGGGGCTGCCAATTCGAGCCGTCGCCTTGGCGACGTCCGCCGAGGAACCGGCAGGACGGTCGAGGCCGCGAAGGTCGTCGGTACTTGCACAGAGTAGTTCCCCGTGGCACGGGGAGGGGCGGGGTATGAGGCGTTCATAGGGTGGTGGGCGTGAGCGATGTGACGTACGCCCGCCTTGGTGCGGAGGCTGCTGGCGGGTTGATGGACGAGCTTTGTCAGGTCTACGCGGATGCCTATGGGCAGGTGCCTGGCGAGGACGCGACGGTCAAGGTCG
This sequence comes from Micromonospora sp. WMMD734, assembly GCF_049178975.1. NCBI lineage: Bacteria > Bacillati > Actinomycetota > Actinomycetes > Micromonosporales > Micromonosporaceae > Micromonospora > Micromonospora sp. WMMD734. Next base: position 3,055,980 of record NZ_JBMHMK010000001.1, on the reverse strand, counting down.
ACGCGTTCCGGGGGCGGGCCACGGCGGCGTTGGGTGCGCGGAACTACGAGCTGGTCACCGCGAGGGCGGGGGATGAGCGGGTGGGGTTCGTCTTCGGGTACAGCCTGCGGCAGGACCGGGACTGGTTCGCAGGGCTTCAGCCGGCCCCGGAGGAGGGGTTCACCGACGAGCGGGGTGGCGAACGTACGGTGGTCCTGGCTGAGATCGAGGTACGCAAGGCGTGGCAGGGTCGGGGGATCGGGCGCGGCCTGCACGATGCGTTCCTGAGGGGACGGCGTGAGGAGCGTGCGACGTTGACGGCCAACCCGGTTGCCACGGCAACCCATGCTCTGTACGAGGGGTGGGGCTGGCAGCGGGTAGGCAGCATTCCCGGCCGGCCGGGGGCGTACTACCGGGAGTACGCGATGTTCGTGCGTCCGCTCCCGTTACCTGACGGGCGTTGACGACCGGTAGGCGGCGATTGCCTGGTCGAGCTGTTTGACAGCGCGAGTGCGCTTCCACGGATCGAGCCCTCGGCGCATCTCCTGCAAACGCTGCTCGATGCGGCGAGTCGAGTTCACGGACGTCAGTTCCACTACTTCGATGGTGGTTTGGCAGGCCAGTCCGATGTTCTGCTGACGCGCGAAGGCATCCGCGCGGTAGAGAAGGCGGAACGACCGCTCGTGAATGTTGCCGTTGTCGCTGAGCCTCAACGCCTTTTCTGAGGCGGCCATGATTCGATCAACTCCGTCGAACTTCAACGCGTTCTGAGTACTCGTGCTCCAGTAGAACGACTCGTCGTAGAAGTACCACCAGGACTGGCTGGGGCTCTGGTCGGCCAGTGCTTCCTGTAGGGCGGCGTACTCGCGGTCGAGGGCTTGTTTGGATTGGTGGTTTTGGTTGTCGGCGGTGAGGGCGCGGACGGCTACATCGGCGGCGTAGGCGCGGGCGTAGGGGCTGCCGGTTTGGTCGGCCCAGGCGGAGGCTGCGGCGGCGTGGTCGATGCCGATGCGGGGTTTGCCTTGCCAGGTGGCGAGGTGGCTCATGGTGCAGAGGATGTAGGTGACGAGTTCGACGGCGCGGGCGTCGTGGGCGGCGGTGCGTGCGTCGTCGTAGAGGCGTTGTGCGGAGTGGTAGTCGCCCATGTTGAAGCAGAGCCAGCCGGCGAGTTGGGTGAGTTCGGCATAGGTGGCGATGGCGCGGTCGCGGTGTGGACCGTGGGGTGCGGCTTTGGCCTGTTGTTCGGCGATGCGCCGGTAGGCCAGGGCGGTGGGCAGGGTGGCGGCAGCGCCGAGGACATCGCCCTGCTTACGCAGGTTGGGCATCATGGCTTCGCAGTGCGCGAGGGTGGCCGGCTCGAACCGTGCGGGATCGGTGAGCGTGGGTGCGGCGGTGGCGCTGTCGGTGAAGCCTGCGAGGTCGGTCAGTGGTGCTGTCGCGGCGACGGCCAGTGCGGCGGTGAGTTTGCCGAGCATGTCCCGTCGGGTCTGGGGGTGGGGTACTCGTTGCATCCACATGGTGATGACCTGCGCCAACTCTGCGAAGTTGACCTCCTCGGGTCGGCGGTACAGGCCGGCGGTTTCCGCTTGTGGCGGGGCGTCCGCGTCAGCGCCGGGGCGTCGACCGAGCAGGTCACGAAGCAGGATCTCTGCCTCGCTCAGCACCATGATTTCACCTTGCAGGCCGGGTTTCACCCCCTCGGGCGTGACGGGGGTCGATCCGGTGGCGGAGTCGAGGTGGCGGAAGCTCGGTAGGTCGGCCAGGAGGTCGGCGACGCTGCATTCGTAGAGTTCGGCGAGGCGGGCCAGGTTGTCCTGGGAGGGGGAGTAGCCACCCTTGCCGGGCCAGATCTCCCAGTACGAGAAGCTCTTGAACGACTTCGGTTCGTTGGGCCAGCGCTGGTTCCATTCCTCGGCGGCCTTCGCCTGGCTCCATCCGCGCACGACGCGCAGTGCGACGCGGGGGTTGAGGCGGAACCTGTCGCGGAAGACCTCGGCGGTCTCGACCCATGTTCTTCCCGCTGACCGTAGTTCGGCGGCGAGGCGCGTTTGTTGCTGCCGCAGGCTTTCGGGATTCCCGTCGGTCATGTGCGGCCTTCCCCGTCAGCCGTTCCCATCGATGGTGCTGCACCACCGTACGCAATTCGGGCCGTCTATGTAACTTCCCCGCGACACGGGGAATTGCGGGGAAGAAACCTCCCAATGATCACAGGTGGCGGTGTCCGTGCCGCGTCAATGATCATGGACGCAGTTGCCGGGCGACGGCGTTCCTGCGCCTCCTTCGCATTGCGAAGGATGTGGACCAGTGATGCCCGGAGGCGTTGTCCGATGTCGGTGTCGAGAGGGGTGGACGTGACGATCCACCGGAGGAAGTGGTTCATGTCCGCGCCTGATCTTGAGCAGTCCTTGACCCCTGCTATCGCTGATCATGAGCGAGCGGCGGAGTGCTTCTGGTCGTACATGGTGGATCGGAGTGTGCGGTTTCTGCCGGAGCGGCTTGCGCCGGTGTTCTTCTCGACGTTGGTGGAGGCGATCGCGCACGGGGGTGATCCTGCTGCTTATCGGGCTGGGCTGGTGGTGTTGGGTCGGTTGTACCGGCGGTTCGGTCTGTATCCGTATCACGGGACGGTGATCGCGGCGGCGGTGGTGGCTACGGTGCGGCGGTTCGCGGGGGAGTCGTGGGGGCCGGAGTCGGCGCGGGTGTGGGAGCAGGGTTGTTTCCGGGTGTTGCGCCTGGCTGAGCAGTCCGCCGGCATGCTGGGCGATGGTCCGCAGGTGACGTTCGGTGTGGTGGAGTCGGTGGTGTCGGCGGGTGCGGACCTCGCGGTGGTGACGGTGCGTCCGGTGCGGCGGCTGGATTACGTGCCGGGGGATGCGTTGCCGGTGTGTTCGCCTCGGTTGCCGGGTCGGTGGCGGTGGTTGTCTCCGGCGAACGCGCCGCGTCCGGACGGGACGGTCGAGTTCCACATCCGCACCATCGCCGGTGGTGCCGTCTCGCCGGTGTTCGTCGGGCGGGTGGCGGTGGGGGAGTTGCTGTGGTTGGGGCCGTCGTGTGAGGTGGGCCTGTCGACGGCGGCGGCCGGTGACGCCGCTCTGCTGCTGGCTGCTGGGGGTACCGGGCTCGCGCCGTTGCGGGCGGTCGTGGAGCAGCTCGCGGCGTCGCCGGTCCGGCGGCGGGTGACACTGGTGGTGGGTGCCCGCGACCTGCCGGAGCTGTGGGATGCGGCCGGGTTGGACGGGTTGCGGCGGACGCACGGCGACTGGTTGACGGTGGTGTCGGCGTCTTCCGACGACGATGCCGATCCGGTGGCGGCGGGTGGTCTGTTGGGCGTGGTGTTGCACCACTACGAGCCAGGTCAGGCCGTGTACGTCTGTGGCCCGCCGCAGTTGATTGAGGAAGCGCGTACCTGGCTGCAGATTGTCGGGGTCGACCCCGACAATCTGCATGTGGCGGTGACGTTCCGGCACGGCTTCGACGTGGTGTCGTGGGCGTCGCGGCAACGCTCCGCCACCACTGCGGTCGCCGAGGCGGCCGGTGGTGAGGGCGGAGAGCGCCGGGCGGGGGACGTGCCGTGATGCGGGTCGTGGTGTGCCGGGCGTCGGAGGGGGACCTCGACGTGCTGTCGCCCCTGGTGGCGGAGTCGTTGTCGGCGGGGCCGGTCGGCGGCTGGTTGGTCCCCGACGCCACCGAACGCTCCGAGGTGCTGGGCCGGTATGCGCGGCTGCTGCTGTCGTGGGGGCTGGAGCACGGCCAGGTCGACACGACGGGGGACCGTTCGGTGGTGGCGGTGTGGCGTCGGCGGCTGGAGGTGCCCGTGCCGTCGGCGGCGTGGATGTACGACCTGCACCGGGTCCTCGGCCCGTATGCGTCCCGGTTCGCGCTGTGGCACGCCTATCTCGATGCTGTGGTCCCGCACGTCCCCCACGCCTACCTCGCGCATCTCGCCACGCGTCCCGGCCACGATGACACCGTGCGGGCGTTGCTGACCGCCCACCATCGGGCCCTCGACGCCGAGGGACTTCCGGCGTACGCGGAGGTGCCGGGTGGTCGTCCCCGGGAGGGTCTGTTGGCCGCGCTGGGGTACGAGCCGAGGTCACCGATTCTGCTGGAGCCGGGCGGCCCTGCGCTGTGGCGGATGTGGCGGCCCGGCCCTGACAGCGGCCGGTCGTGTGGCGGGCTTCCGCCACGGGCCCGGCTGCGCCGTGGGATGACCCCGCTGCGCGGCCGGCTCCTCCCGGCACCGCCGCGTTCTCCCTGACCGTTCTTTCTGACCGCGCCCGGTAGGGCATCCATCTCGATCAGCAGCTGGCGGAGACCCTGTGGCCCGCCAGTCACCCCCGTGCACCCACTTACCGAAGAAAGGGCTTGTCTCATGTTGGCCGTTGTCGAGCGTCCGCTGGTCATGGTTCCGCCGCGCAGGCGTACGGCGGGGTGGTGGTTGCCGCCCTGGCTGACCCCCACCCGCACCCGCCCCACCACCCCCGCCAGCGCGGACGACGCGGGCACCGAACCCCAGGTGCACCTGTGGGGGTACGCGCTCCGCCGGGAATGGCCGGACGGCACGCACGACCTGTTCGGGTTCACCCCGCGCGCCGACGTGGCGTTGCGGCGACTCGACCGCGACCGCAGCTACTGGCGGACCGGCCCGGTGCGACCCACGGCGGTGTATCTGGTGCCGGTGCACGCCGCCGACGTCACCACCCATCCGGTACGGGACTGCCGCAGGCCGTCGTGCCCGGACGCCCCGCAGCGGGGGCAGCGATGAGCATCCACACGCAGGTGGCCCTCGCCCGCCGGACGATGACCCCGACCGGTCTGTCGATCTTCGGTGCGGCGGCGTCCGCGCCGATGGTGGTTCTCGCCGGTGGTCTGGTCACCACCTACGCCACGACCCGGGTGACCGCCCTACCCCTGACCTTCGTCCTGGTCACCGGGGTGGTGGCGGTGCTGATGGTCGGCTACACCGCGCTCGCCCGGCAGGTCGGGCACCCGGCCGCCTACTACGGCATCCTCGCCCACAGTGTCAGCCGTGGCTGGGGTGTCGCCGCCGGCCTGGTCGCCCTGGTCGCGTACACGGGAATCCAGACCAGCCTGTACGGCCTGTTCGGGGCGACCCTCGCCGCCCAGCTCGGCGGGACGTGGTGGGTGTGGGCCGGCATCGCCTGGGCCGTCGTCGGTGCGCTCGGGGTGCGGGCGATCGCCCTGTCGACCTGGGTCCTCGGTGGGGTCCTCGCGGTGTCGCTGCTGATCGTCGGTCTGTTCGTGGCCGCCGGCCTCGGCGCGCCGGCCGGTGGGACGGTGTCGTGGGAGGGGTTCGACGTCTCCGGTCTGGCGGTTGGGGGGATCGGTGGGGCGGTGGCGTTGTGCGTGGCGGCGTTCATGGGGGTCGACGCCCCGGGTTCGTTCGTGGAGGAGGCCGTCGACCGGCGGTCGATCGGCCGGGCCACCATTACCGCCGTTCTCGTGCTGGGTGGCGTGTATGCCGCCGCCGCGTGGGCGATGGGTGTCGCCGTCGGCCCGGACACCGTCGCCGCCCGCGCGGCCGATCCGTCCTCCGGCCTGCCGTTCACGATTCTTGAACCCGCCGGGACGGTGTGGGTGGGTGTTGCCGGTGTGGTGCTGGTGTTCGCGATCGTCACCTCGATGTTGGCGTTCCACAACGTCATCGCCCGGTACGTGTTCGCCATGGCCCGCGAAGGTGTCCTTCCCACGGGTCTCGCCAGGACTGACAGCACGACCCGGGTCAGCGCCCCGCGCGGCGGCTCCCTCACCCAATCCGGGACGGCGGCACTCGTCGTCGCGGCGTTCGCGGTCGCCGGGGTCGACCCGGTGGCGGTGATGTTCACCTGGCTGTCCACCCTCGGCGCACTCGGCCTGCTCTGCCTCCTCCTCGCCGCCTCGATTGCCGCGCTGACCGCCCCACCCGCCGTGCGAGGTCAACGGGCCGGAACCTGGCAGTGGAGGGTCGCACCGGTGCTGGGGGTGCTCGGCGGGTCGGTGGTCCTGGTCGCGATGGTCGGCAACGTCGGCTCCCTCCTCGGAGCCGCACCAGGGTCGCCGTATCCGCTGCTGCTTCCGGCGATCCTCGCCGCGACCGCCACCGCCGGCGGCGTGTGGGCCGCACGCCTGCGCCGCACTCGACCCGAGGTGTACGCGGGCATCGGTCATGGCACCCCGAAGACGCATGCCGTGCCCGACGCCCTGCACATCTCCATCTGAACCCCGAGGACGACCCGATCATGAAGACCTACACCGCCCAGACGCCAGCAGCACGGGGGCTTTACAGCAGTGACCCGCTGGACCCGGCCTGGCGACCCGAACGCCCACGGCCGACGTCACCACCCGGCCCCCGCCGACCAGCAGACCACCAACCCCCACCAGGTCCCAGCCCTGTCCAGCCGCCGCCGGACTACCGCATGCCCGACGAGCGACCACACCGCCGGGACGTCCCCGTCCACCCGACCCCACCCGAGCACGCCCCGTCACCACCCCCACAACCTGGGGAGCCCGACGGCGCGGTGTCGGCCGAGACCCGATGGTGGGCCGATCTGCGGCAGCAGGTCGTCTACCGGGCGAAACGCCTGAACACCGGGCACATGATTGAAGCAGACCAGCGGTACGGGCAGCGTGACGCGCTCGGCCCGCACGGGGTGATGCTGTTCTTCGTCTCCGACGCTGCGGCCCAACCCCACGGCTACCAGCTGCACACCGCCTACCGGTTGTGGCTGGCCTCCCCGGAATCCCAGCACCTACCGAGGTTGCTGACCGACCTCACCGACGTCGTCGGGGACAGCATCACCCGGGCCGGGGCGGCGGGCCGCCGGTGGCATCCGCTGGGCCCGCAGGGGTCGATGGTCAACGGCGGCGACATGACCCTGCCGGCCGGGGCCGTCTACGTGGGGGTGGGGGTGACGACCCTCGACTCCGATCAGGGTCGTTGGCAGCAACTCGCCCGGACCCTACGCCACCCCGACGACCACCGCCGCCGCTCCGTGTTCGACCTCAAGGGCCAGTGTTTCGTCCTGCTCACCGACGGCACCGCCCTGCACGTCGACCGCGACCCGCACGCCCCGATCGGCGCGGACGGCGTCCGCTGCACCAAGCCCCTCGACCCGGACCGGGTTATCCACTACAACCCGCACGAGCACCTCACCGAGCAGGGCGACACCGTCACCCGGGACACCTGGGCGCAGCTCACCCGCCTGCACCGCACTCTCGCCGGGCACCTTCTCGCGGGACGTCCGGCATGACCCACACCCCCGCGCCTCTCACCGAGGCCGCGGACCTCAGTCGTACGCCGGTTGACATCACCGCGGTCCTGGACCACCTGGTCGCCGAGGCCGACACGGCCGCGCCGACGAGCATCGGCTTCCCCGGCGCGGTCGACCTGGACCATCGGGAGGTGATGGCCCGCCTCGGTCACCGCCTCTGGAACAACATCGGCGACCCCACCGACACCGGCGGCACCCCGCACACCCGCGTCCTCGAACAAGCCGTGATCGCCTGGCTCGCCGACACCCTCCACATGCCGGCCGACGACCGGTGGGGCTACGTCACCACCGGCGGCACCGAAGGCAACCTCTCCGCCCTGCACGCCGCCCGCCGCCGCCTCCCCACCGCCCGCATCTACTACTCGACGGCCGCCCACTACTCGATCCCGAAGATCATCGAGATGCTCGGAGCACGCGGTGTGGTGGTCAACGCCGGCGCGGACGGGGAGATGGACTACGACCACCTCGCCCTCCGGGTGCGCCGCCACCGGCGGTGGCCGGCGATCGTGGTCGCCACCGCCGGCACCACCATGACCGAAGCCGTCGACGACACCACCCGCATCCGGGCGGTCCTCGACGCCGTCGAGGTGCCGGGCCGGCATGTGCACGTCGACGCGGCCCTGTCCGGAATTCCCCTGGCCCTCGACGGGCGGCTGCGCCTGGACGACGGCAGTGGCATCGGCAGCATCGCGGTGTCGGGGCACAAGTTCCTCGGGGTGCCGACGCCGTGCGGGGTGGTCCTCATCCGCGAAAGCCTCCGCCGCGAGGGCGCCCCGGTCACCTACACCGCCACCCTCGACACCACGGTCACCGGATCGCGCTGTGGGCTGGCCGCCGCCCTGCTGTGGCATGCCATCGCCACCCACGGCCGGGAGGGACACCGGTGGCGGGTCAGCGAAGCCCGCCGTCTCGCCGCGTACACCGTCGACAAGCTCACCGCCATCGGCTGGCCCGCCTGGCGACATCCCCACGCCTTCACCGTCGTCCTGCCCACCCCACCCGCCGCGGTGCGGGCGAAGTGGCTCCTCGCGACCGACGCGGACGTCAGTCACCTCATCTGCATGCCCGGGGTCACTCAGGGGCAGATCGACGCCTTCGTCGCCGACCTCACCGACGCCACCGCGCCGGCTGGCGGTCCCGACCCGGGTCACCCATACCTGCCGAGGTCGATCCCCCGTCCCCGGCGAACGTCTTCACCCACCGCTGGCGTCGGCACCCCCTGACCGCTGCTTGCCGCTCCGCCGCCCTGGCTTCCCAAGCGCCTGCTTGCCCGCGTCGCGGCGCACCTGCTCACCGCTGCCCGAACCTGTCTGCCGACCCCCTTGCGAGGCGATCACTGTGAGCACCGGCTACGTCTTCCACCCCGCGTACCTGTGGCACGACACCGGCACCAGCGCCGGCCTGCTACCCGCCGACCCGGCCGCGGGTGTGCAGCCCGCCGTGCACATCGAGAACCCGGAGGCGAAACGCCGCACCCACGAATTGATCCACGCCTGCGGGCTCCTGGCCGAACTGATGGTCATCGAGCCCCGGCGGGCCACCATGACCGAGCTGCTCCGGGTGCACACCCCCGCACACGTGCAGCACATTCGCACGCAGAGCGACCGGCGTGGGGGAGGGGACGCGGGGGACGGGTACTCCCCGGTCGGGCACGGCAGCTACGACATCGCCCGCCTCGCCGCCGGAGGCCTGCTCGCCCTCGTCACCGCTGTCGCCGACGGTGACATCACCAACGGGTACGCCCTGACCCGCCCACCCGGACACCACGCCACCGCCGACACCGGCATGGGCTTCTGCCTGTTCAACAACCTCGCCATCGCCGCCCGCCACGCCCAAACCGTCCACGGCATGGGTCGGGTCGCGATCGTCGACTGGGACGCCCACCACGGCAACGGCACCCAAGCCATCTTCTACCCCGACCCCACCGTCCTGACCATCTCCCTACATCAGGCCAACTGCTTCCCACCCGACTCCGGCTGGACCCACGACAACGGCATCGCCGACGGCCACGGCTACGCACTCAACGTGCCCCTACCGGCTGGTAGCGGCCACGCCGCCTACCTCCAGGCCATGCACCAGGTCGTCATCTCCGCCCTCGACCGCTTCCGCCCCGACCTGATCCTGCTCGCCAACGGCGTCGACGCCAACGTCTTCGACCCCATGGCCCGACAGATGCTCACCACCAGCGCCTACCGCGCCATGACCCGCCTGCTGGTCGACGCCGCCGACCGGCTCTGCCACGGACGACTCATCGCCGCCCATGAAGGCGGCTACAGCCCCTTCTACACCCCCTACTGCGTCCTGGCCGTCCTCGAAGAACTCACCGGCACCACCACCCGGATCACCGACCCCTACGCCACCGTCGTCGCCGCCTACACCGCCGAACCGTTGCGCCCCCACCAGCAGGACGTCATCGACGCCGCCGCCCACCTCGTATCCCGCATCGACGCTACCGCCACCCCCGTCACCCGCCGATCCGCAGACCGAACCAGACAACGGCGGGATGACTCCGGTCATCCCGACGTCCGCCCTACCTCTGCGACGACCTTGGGACACCCATGAGCCCCATTCCTACCGCCCCTGCGGTCCTACCCTCCACCACGGCGACGGTCGCCACCGTGATCTACCGGATCCCGATCCACGACGTCACCCCGGGCATCAACTGGCGCGGCCCGACCACCGACAGCATCAACCTGCAACGCTCCATCGACAAAGCCGGGCAGAAAGACCCGATCAGAATCGCGACCACACCCGACGGCATATGCGAGATCCTCGACGGGCAACGCCGATGGACCGCCATGCGCCGCCTCGGACACACCCACATCAGCGTCATCACCGGACGCCACCTCACCGGCGCCGCACGGGCCCTACAACAACTCGCCTGGCACATCGACGGCGGATACACACCACTGGCACAAGCCAAAGCCCTCGCACACCTCGTACGAGTCGAACAGCTACCCGTGCCTCACATCGCCACCAGCCTGGGCACCACCACACGCTGGGTCACCGACCGCATCACCCTCCTCCGCCTCACCCCCGGCGAGCAACACCGCCTCCTCATCGGCGACCTCACACCCCGCACCGCACTGAAAATGGTCCGACGCCGCCACAACGACACACCCGCCCGAGCACCCGATGCCCCGCCACCGCCGCCCCGACGGCACCAGCGGTACTGGCACATGGGGCACCCACTCGCCTCAGCAGCAATCGCCGCCTGCGCCGACGCCGGACACACCCACCGCAACCCCCACACGCCGTGGGCACCGGTGTCCTGCGCGCCCATCTGGGAACACGTCATCCGCGCCGACGAACGCCAACGAACCCAATCCCCGACCACCCCGAACACCACCACACCCACCCCGACCCTGACCCCCCGAGAGACCCACGCGATCCGCCTCATCACCGCCGGCATGAGTCAAACCGACACCGCCCGCCGACTGGGAGTCTCCAAAGCCTTCCTCCAACGACGGGTCCTCCTGCCCATGATCGGCCGCCTCGGCGTGACCACCACCATCGAAGCCGTCGCCTGGGCAGCCCGCCACCACCTGATCCCCCTACCACCCACCCCCCACCCCACCACCACACCCATCACCCTCGACAACCACACCGCCACCATCCTGCGCAGCACCGCCGCCGGACACACCGTCCGCCAGATCGCCAACACCATGAACACCGACGAACGCACCATCATCAATCGACTACAAGCACTCAACAAACGCACCGGATTCCGAAGCCGCTACCAGACCATCGCCTGGGCAATCCACACAGGCCAACTCCCATAACCCAGGCCAGACCGCCCTCTGCCGCGGGGTCGTCAAGAAACCACCCCGCAGACACCGCAGGACCCTGACCGCCCCGGACACGGCTGCACGCGGCAGAACGTCGGGCCGCTATCGGCCCGACGTTCCCTAGACCGAAGACCCTGCGAGGCGGTGCCACCGCTGCGGGAAGACCAGCAGGAAGCGGTTGAGGTGACCGCCGAGCACACCACCCACGACGGCAGGAGACAGGTGTTCGCCGCGTGCAGGCCGGGCAAGACGTTGATCGCCACGCACGCGGCGGTGCGGCGTTGCCCACAGGGTCTGATGGCCATCGTGTCCCGTTGCTGGCCCCGGTCGCCCAGACCCTAGGGGCGTGGGCCCTCGGGGCCATACCGCCCTCGAATCTCGCTCGCCTACGCCGAGACACTGACCGGCGCGATGTACCTGAACAAGACCGACGAGGTCAATGCCCACCGGCTGGCGTCGACTGACCTGAGAAGCACGCCTGCAACCAGGCGGCGTCGGTGGCGGCCGGAAGGAGGCCGCACCGCCGGTCGACCTGGCGACACACCGACTGACCTGGACGGCTACCTCCAGGACCACGCCGGCCGCATGATGGATAGGGTGACGATGAATCTGTTCACCGGCAGCGCCCAACCCAGCCTCTTCGACGACGCCTCGGACGACGTTCGGGAGCCGGTGCTGATGTCGCTTAACCCGGTCTACTTCGACCTGATCTGGGCCGGCGAGAAGCGTCACGAGTTCCGACGCCGCTTCTTGACCGGCCAGTCGGTACGCTGGTTCGTCTTCCTCACCGCCCCGGTGTCCCGCCTTGGCGCGGTGATCGACCTGGGGCCCGCTGTGGTGGACACACCGCAGCGCATCGCTGATATCGCCGAGCAGGCCCGCGTGGGTAACGGCGTTTCGGTGTTCGAGTATGTGCAGGACCTGCCACAAGCGTTCGCGATCCCCATTCAGCGGGTCGTTCAGTACCCGGGGATGCCGCTGGATCAGCTCAAGATCGAACTCGGCTCGTTCCATCCCCCTCAGGGCTACACCCGGCTGCGCAACCATCCCGAACTGCTGAGCATCTGCGAGAAGGTCACGGCCGACTCACCGACCCGCGAGATGACCGTGCACGGTCACTAGCGGCATCCTCGGCCGCGGCGACTGGGAGGTGGAAGTCATCATTCGTCGTCAGGCAACCCCCAAGGAGCCGTCCCCCCTGCGCCGTGCCCGCCTCGCGCGAGGGTGGACCCTGGAGAAGGTCGTCGAAGCGTTCGACCAACGCACCACCGGCGGGCATTCCGGCGTCACCCCGACCATGATCAGCGGCTGGGAGCTGGGCCGGCACACCACCAGCCACGCTCACCGCAAGACGCTGTGCGCCATCTACGGCAAAAGCGTCGACGAGCTGTTCACCCACCAGGACAACCACCTGGGCGACCATGGCGACGGGCCACAACTGCTGGCCCGGTATGCCGACCTGAACGAGGCGATGCTGACCGTCGTGGCGCAGGCCCGTGAATGCCTCATCGTCACCGGCTCACGGTCACGTAGCACCGGGTACCTGCAAGCGATCGAAGCCGCCCTCGTGGCGAGCCCCGCGCTGATCTTCTACCGCGTCCTGCACGGCCCACCTCACTACCGGGTGCTGCGCGAGCACCTGGCGCGGCTCCTGGAGATCCGCGATCCGCGCGACCGCAGCTTGGGCGTGAAGACGCTCAACCTCGGCATCGAGGAAGACCCGTTGGCTCCGGAGCGGTTCTTCGTGGCCAGTGAGCGGGCGGCCGTGGTTCCCATCCCGTCACTGACCTCCCACGAGGCGTTCGACTCCGGGGTGATGCTCGGCGCCGGGCCGGCCTCACGCCTGCTCGACCACGGCCGGCAGGCGTACGCTGCCGCTCGACGCATCGAAACGGTGGCCGACGTGCAAGCGTTGGACGTGCTGCGAGAGCGGGAGTAGCGGGTGACCCACGATCCGGTGTGGCAGGCGGCGCAGCACGACCACGACTCCGTCATCACCCTCACCCGAGACCTGGTCCGCCTTCCCAGCCGAGGCGGCATCGACCCCTACGGTCCGGCGCTCGACCACCTCGAAGCATGGCTCACCGGGCGAGGACTGCCGGCGCGCCGGCTGAAAGGGCCCAGTGGGGAAGCCGTCGCCCTTGTGGTCGAGATGCACGGCGCTCAGCCAGGACCACGCTATGTGCTTGACGCCTGCCTCGACACCGCCCCGTTCGGCGACGAGGCCGCCTGGACCCATGCTCCGACATCGGCCGCCTCCGACGGCGGCTGGCTCTACGGCCGTGGGGCGGCAGACTCCAAAGCTGCCGTCGCGGTCTTCTCGCACATCGGCGTGCGCCTCGCGGCGGTCCGCGATCGGCTGCGCGGCAGCGTCGTGCTGCTCTTCGACGTCGACGAGCACACCGGCGTGTTCGGTGGGGCGAAGACGTACTTCCGTGACGCCCCGCCCATCGCTGGCGTGATGATCGGCTATCCAGGCGGCGACCATGTCGTCGTCGGCGGCCGCGGCGTGCTTCGGGCCCGGCTGCACGTGCATGGGGTGTCGAGCCACTCGGGCGGCAGCCGACCGACACCGAACGCCATCGTCAAGGCCGCGGAGCTGGTGCAGAAGCTGCGCGACGCACCGCTACCCGGGCCCGCCCAAGCCTTCCCACCGTTGCCCAAGCTGACCGTGACCGCGATCAGCGGTGGAGAGGGCTACTCCGTCGTTCCGGACCTGTGCACCGTGAACGTGGACGTGCGGCTCACACCCTCGCTGGACGATCGGGCCGGGGAGACGCTGGTGCGCGAGTGCGTCCGGGCAGTCGACCGAAGGTGGCCGGACACTGCGCCGACCCACGTCGAGATCACGACCAGATGGCCGCCGTACGCCCTGGCGGACACCGACCCGATGGTGCGGGAGCTGGTCAACGCCGCTACGCGCTACGGGCTCGCCCCGTCGCCGAAGATCGCCGGCCCGTCGAACATCGGCAACTACCTGGCTGGTCTGGGCATCCCGGCGACGGCCGGTTTCGGCGTCGACTACGAAGGGCTGCATGCGACGGACGAGCGGATTCGGCTGGCGTCCATCCCTGCGGTGCAGGCTGTCTACCATCGGACACTTCTCGGTCTGCTCGCATCTCGCTGACCTGGGCTTTCATCGTTCTCGCGACTGGTCGATGAACAAGCGGTAGATATTTCGACGACATCCGTGAACTGGCCCACTCCTGCACGGCGGGTGAGGGTGCCACTACCAGTAGGCACATCCTCAGGAGGTCGTCCACCGTGCGCCCCCACCCCCCACAGACCATCGGATTCCCTCGCGAGAGCGGACCCGAGCGCCGCACGATCCTCACCCCCACCCTGGCGCGGTCGCTCACCGACGCCGGGTTCGACCTCCACGCCGAGCCCGGCATCGGCGAGGGCATCTTCATCGACGACACGACCTACGAGCAGGCCGGAGTGCGACTCACCACGCCCGACGAGGTATGGGCGGCACCACTCGTGCTGCGCTACAAGTCGCCCGACCCCGGCGACCTCACCCGCCTACGGCCCGGGCAGCACATCGGCGCGCTGTTCCACGCCGAGGGCGACGTGGATCTGCTCGCCGCGCTGATGTCCACGAAGGTGAACGCCTGGAGCTACGAGTTCCTGGCCGACAACGGCCAGTTCCCCCTCGGCCGCCCCGGCGGCCACATCGCCGGCGTACAAGCCGTCCTGGCCGGCACGCAGGCGTTGCAGCACCCGGCCGGGCGCGGTGTCCTCCCCAGCGGCCTGCCGGGAGCCGACCCGGCGAACGTCGTGGTCATTGGCAGCGGCAACGTCGGCCGCGCCGCTGCGCTCACCGCCGCGCAGCTCGGAGCCCGCGTCACCGTCCTCACCAGCGGCCCCACGTCCCGTGACGAATACCAGGCCGAAGCCCCGACCGGGGTCACCGTGCTCGCCAACGATTGCGCGGTCCTCCGCGAGGCTCTGGCCAGCGCCGACCTCGTGATCGGCGCCATTCTGATCTCGACCCACGACACCCCGCCGATGATCGACACCACCGACCTGCACCACATGCGACGCGGCGCGGTCATTGTGGACGCCACCTGCGGGTACGGGCCGGGCTACCTCCCGACGGCCGGACCCGTGCAGGAACCGGGCGACCCGCCGAGGATCGTCCGGGGCGTGCTGCACGTCAAGGTAGACGTATGGCCCGCGCTGGTGCCGGTCACCGCGAGCCACGCGTATGCCGCGAACGCCGCGCCGTACCTGGTACGACTGGCTAAAACCGTGCTACGCGGCCGTGACGACACCGCCGTGCGGACCGCTCAGATCACCGCCGACGGCGCGCTGACGCACCCCGTGGTCCGCCAGCACGCCCGCTTCTACGGGATAACGCGGTGACCGCCGCGACGCCCGGATACGCCGCCCGCGCCGGCACGTACGCAGCGGAGGTGGCCGCCGGACTCACCGTCCCCCACCTGCTCGACGACCTACTGCGCCCGGGCCTGACCGTGGCAGAGGTCCCCTCCGGCACCGGGCACTACCCGAGGGCCTACGCCGCTGCGGGATGCACCACGGTGCTCATCGACGCCAGCCCGGAGATGCTCGACGCCGCGGCCGAGAACGTCGCAGGCATGCCGCACGTCAGCCTGATCCACGCGCGGCTCGAAACGCTCACCGCCGAGCAACTGCGGGTCGACCTGATCGTGGTGCCCAACGGCGCCCTCAACCAGCTCGCCGACGCTATGCCGCTACCGGACATCTTCCGACCACTCGCCGGCGTCCTGAACCCCGGCGGCCAGGTACTCATTCAGGCGCTGCTAGGCGAACCGGTCGAGAGGTGCGGCTTCTACGAGCCGCTGCGGGGCGACGCGCCCTTCATCGACCGCGTGATACCGGCCCCCTCCGGCGGCACGCTGGTGCGCCACCGTCGACAGCGCCGCACCGGCGACCGCGTCAGCATCGACTTCGTTCTGCGGCACGACGACACCCAGGTGTACGAGCACACCGTCACCCTGCGGCTGCTCGACCGCCCGTCGGTCACCGACGCCGCAGCGGCCGCAGGTATGAAGGTGGCCACCTACCGGCCCGGGCTCGGCCAGCTGACCGAAGTCCTCCTCGCCGCAGCGCCGACATGACCGGGCAGACCGTCGCGGCGGCCGACCCCTACTGGAACCGCTACTACAACGCCGAATTCGAGTTCGGGATGGGTACCGAGGACGTCCTCGCCGCCCTTTCGGAACTTCCGCCCGTCCGCCGCTGGTGCGATCTGGGTGCCGGCTCCGAGTCGCTGCTGTGGTCGATCCCGCTCACCGCCGACCATCTCATCGCCATAGACGTCGACCCGGACCGCCTGGCGATCCTGTCCCGGTACGCCGCTCAAGGCCAGCCACGCCCCGCCTATACGACGGTGCTGAGAATGTGCCACCGCACCGCCGAGGACTTCACCCGCCGGTGCCGGTCCCTGGCCGGCACCCTGGTCGCAGACTGCCTTGACGGACCGTCGCTGGCCTTGACCCCCGGCAGCACCGACCTGATCACCCAGTTCGGTCTGCTCGGCCTCGCCGAAACCCCAGAGCACTTCCTCGACGCCTGGCGCAGGGCGCACGTCCCGCTCGCCCCGGGCGGCTGGTGCGCCGGCGCGAACTGGGCTCCCGAACCGTCCCGCCAAGCCGGCCGGGTCACGCTGACGCAGGGCCTCTACCGTCGCGCGTTCGCCGATGCCGGCATCCACCCGCACCTGCTGCACCGAGTAGCCAGCGTCGATCCACAGTTCCCCAGCCTGTGGCTCTACACCGGGAGGAAACAGTGACCACCCCCAGCACCACCCTCATCTTCGCGCCGGTCGGCATCGCCCACCTCACCAACCGCAACTCCGACCTGCTGCGCGCCGCAGCAGCCAGCCGGTCCACGCTTCGCGTGACGACCGCAGCGCAGCTCAACGGCGTACCGCACTTCGGCACCACCGTCACGATCCTGACGGTCTTCGCGTTCGCCGCGCACGCCGCCGACGACCTCGGGCTTCCCGCGACCGTGGTCTTCGACGCCCTGGAGAACGCACCCGCCGAGCACCTGGAGCGCGGCGGCGAGCAGTACACCCGCACCGTCGGCGACCTCATCGACGCGGGCCGCCTCAACGAAGCCACCCGAACCGACGGGTTCCGGCGGCTTCTCGACTGGGCCCGGGACCGCTCCGGGGTGCCCTACGAGGTACGGCCGTACACCGTCTACCAGAACCTGCGTCCAGTCCGGGAGTGCCTGCACCACATCGCCCGGCAGCTCGACGCGTTCGCGCCGATCTGCGCCCCCACCGACGGCGTGGTCAAGGTCCGCCCCCGCTGCCCCGCATGCCGTCTCATGGAGAAAGCCGGCAAGCACCTGCGAATCACCGCGCTGCCCGACGCCGTGCAACTCGACAGCATCTGCCCGGACCACGGCCCGTACACCGAACACGTCCCGGTCGACGGCGGCGGCTGGTACGACGCGAACACCCCGGTCCGCTCGATCCAGAAGGGCTACCTCCTCGCGGCCGAACGGGAGCTGTACGACGCCTGCTCCGTCTCCGCCGACGGCGCCGACTGGGGCGGAGCCTGGCACAGCCAAGTCCTCGCGCCCGGCCTGGCCACCCTCGGCGTACCGCCGCACGACTGGCCCGTCTCCGTGTTCACACCGCTTGTAGTCGACCGCACCGGCGGCAAGCTATCCAAAAGCCTGTACGTCGCCAAGGGCGCGTACGCCGACCTGCCCGAGCTGTTCCTCAACCTCGACGTCCTGCTGGCCGAGCACGGCGACCACGTCCTCGACATCCTGTGGGCCGAGGTTTCCCGGTGGGCCAGCGACCCGCGCCGGCTGCACCGCTCCTACACCGTCGACTACTTCACCGCCCTGCTCAACGAGCACCTGGCCACCCGTCCCGCGCCCCGCGCCGCCTGATCGGAGCACCCGTGATCCACGCTGTCTACGACGTGACCAACTGCGCCAGGGCCGACGTCGACCCGGGACAGATCATGACCGCGATGCGGGAGACGTGCCGCCTGTTGGGCAACACGGCCCGCTCCGAACTGATCGAGCCGTTCCAACCGCACGGCGCGACGTGCGTCCTGATCCTCGCCGAGTCCCACATCACCGTGTCGACGTGGCCCGAGCTCGGGCTCGCCCACATCGACGTGTTCACCTGCCGGGCCGACAGCGACCCAGACATGGCCGTCGCGCCGATCCTCGCGCTGCTCGGCGGCGACGTTGCCCTCAACGGTCGAGTTCCGCGTCTGCCGCTACCGGCACCAATCGCCGCCTGAACCGCGACTGATACGACGAAGGGCCCGCAGGGGACGACGACGCTATGGGTGAATTCGGGCCATTGTGCCGTGGACACCCCGCCCTGGACACCAACCTCCTGGGCACGTGGCGCTGCTGCGCGGCCGCCGTGCCGGAGATGAACAAGAACGGCTACGGCCGCATCGTCAACATCAGTAGCCACCTCGCTTCGCTCACCACCATGGGCTACACGAACGTCTCCAACCGCGTGTCCAAGGCGGCTCTGAACGCGCTGACCCGGGTCCTCGCGGCCGAACTGGCCGGCACCGGCATCCTGGTTAACGTATGCTCACCGGGACGCATGAACACGTGGATGGCGCACGGCGAGCCCGACCGGACGCCGGGGGAAGGTGTCGATATACCCGTGTGGCTCGCAACCCTGCCATCAGACGGTCCGACCGGCGAGCTGTTCGCTGATCGCCTGCCGATCGCCTGGTAGAAGACTCCTGTGACGCCTCGGCTGCTGCCGCCGGGCACGCCGCTGCCTGCTCGGTGGTGCGTTCGGCCTTGCACTGGGCGTGTATCACCTGTCGTTCGATGATCCTCGCAAGGAGCCTTGTGAGTACGTCACGGTAGTCTCATCTGGTCGATCGCCGACGACCTTCGAGAGGCACTACCGCTTACAAGAGCTGTCGATGCGCTGCCGCCCCACGTTAGCTATAACCCGAGGGTGCACGCGAGAATCGGTGTGTGAAGGGGGTTAAGTATCTCGGCTAACCGAGACCCCTTAACCCGTCGGGGGCTTGATGATCTAGGAACCCCCGGTAGACGCCAAAAGCCCGGAAGGTTCCGAGGGGCTGAATATGGATCAGACGAACAAAACGGACCGCGATCAAGGCGATCTGCTATCGCAGAATGTCAATATTTGCTGTTCGTGAGCCGCTGCGCCCGGCCACCGCGCCGGGCGAGGATCGCAACCGCCTGCAATCTCGGCTCCAAGGTCTTATCCACCTTGTGCTGCGCCCGGCCACCGCGCCGGGCGAGGATCGCAACATGTCGATCGCGGCGGCGGTGTCGCGTGGCCACTTGGCTGCGCCCGGCCACCGCGCCGGGCGAGGATCGCAACGTTGACCTCGGAGCAGATGACCATTCGCGCCCCGGGCTGCGCCCGGCCACCGCGCCGGGCGAGGATCGCAACGAGGCGGAGGCGGGAACCGGCCGCAGGATCGTGACATCGCTGCGCCCGGCCACCGCGCCGGGCGAGGATCGCAACAGCGCGTACCCGTCGCGGCCGGTCATCATCCGTGAGGGCTGCGCCCGGCCACCGCGCCGGGCGAGGATCGCAACGCGTCGAGGCCAAGCCGCCCGCGCAGCGTCGCGGTGTGCTGCGCCCGGCCACCGCGCCGGGCGAGGATCGCAACCGGCTGATGCAGCCGGCACTGGACCTGCAAACCCGGGCTGCGCCCGGCCACCGCGCCGGGCGAGGATCGCAACGTTGACGCGGCCGGTGCCGACAACCTGACCGAGCTGCGCTGCGCCCGGCCACCGCGCCGGGCGAGGATCGCAACGATGGGAACCCTGAAGGTTGCCAGCATCGGACTCGGGCTGCGCCCGGCCACCGCGCCGGGCGAGGATCGCAACCATCCGCCCGGCTGGGCGGTGGAGGTGTGCTTGTTGCTGCGCCCGGCCACCGCGCCGGGCGAGGATCGCAACTGCGGGCCATGTACGACGCGCAGAAGCAGCTCCGTTGCTGCGCCCGGCCACCGCGCCGGGCGAGGAT
This sequence comes from Micromonospora sp. WMMD734, assembly GCF_049178975.1. Lineage (NCBI taxonomy): Bacteria > Bacillati > Actinomycetota > Actinomycetes > Micromonosporales > Micromonosporaceae > Micromonospora > Micromonospora sp. WMMD734. Next base: position 3,035,941 of record NZ_JBMHMK010000001.1, on the reverse strand, counting down.
CGCAACGGGAACGTGTCCATGGTGATCCTCTCGTGTGGGAGGCTGCGCCCGGCCACCGCGCCGGGCGAGGATCGCAACGGGAACGTGTCCATGGTGATCCTCTCGTGTGGGAGGCTGCGCCCGGCCACCGCGCCGGGCGAGGATCGCAACGGGGCCGCCGCCGACGGGCGCGGGGCGGAGCTGGGGCTGCGCCCGGCCACCGCGCCGGGCGAGGATCGCAACCTCCGCCGCGCCGCTTGCTGGCCGGGAGGAGGAAGCTGCGCCCGGCCACCGCGCCGGGCGAGGATCGCAACCTTGACGCCCTGGCCGATGACGAATTCCTGTTGGGGGCTGCGCCCGGCCACCGCGCCGGGCGAGGATCGCAACTTGCCGTACGTGGTGACGTCGTGCGAGTCGGAGGTGGCTGCGCCCGGCCACCGCGCCGGGCGAGGATCGCAACATCGGGAACGTCAAACGCCTGGTCGCGGGGTAGAAAGCGCTGCGCCCGGCCACCGCGCCGGGCGAGGATCGCAACCCGCAGCCCGCGCATGTCCGTCTCGACCTGCGCACCGGGCTGCGCCCGGCCACCGCGCCGGGCGAGGATCGCAACGACCCGGCGTCGGCCGTGATCGCGGCGGCGATCGCGGCTGCGCCCGGCCACCGCGCCGGGCGAGGATCGCAACACTATCCGCCGTGCGCCGCACGGAACGCGTACCGCAGGCTGCGCCCGGCCACCGCGCCGGGCGAGGATCGCAACGTCGACCGACCGGAGTGCGGCGCGTTTCTCCGTCTCGCTGCGCCCGGCCACCGCGCCGGGCGAGGATCGCAACACCGTCGCCACCCCGCCCCGCCCGCAGCACTCGCGCTGCGCCCGGCCACCGCGCCGGGCGAGGATCGCAACTACGTCGTGGCCGCCGCCGCCACCGCCATCTCCATGCTGCGCCCGGCCACCGCGCCGGGCGAGGATCGCAACTTGTGGCTGGGAGCGGCGATGCTCTGGATTGCCACCCACGCTGCGCCCGGCCACCGCGCCGGGCGAGGATCGCAACGTCTCGCCCAGGCCGACGAACGCGGGCCACGCTGGGTCGCTGCGCCCGGCCACCGCGCCGGGCGAGGATCGCAACCCGGCGAGCACGTCACGCAGGTTGTGGGAGGCGTTGGCGCTGCGCCCGGCCACCGCGCCGGGCGAGGATCGCAACATCCTCGCGTGGTCGACCAGCGTCACCATCCAATCGGCTGCGCCCGGCCACCGCGCCGGGCGAGGATCGCAACGAAGTCGCGCGGTTCAACGACAGCGGCAGTGAGATCGAGCTGCGCCCGGCCACCGCGCCGGGCGAGGATCGCAACGGGTCGATCTCGCGGGGTGAGGCTCGCGCGGATGAGGCTGCGCCCGGCCACCGCGCCGGGCGAGGATCGCAACTTCGGCAACTGGGCGGCCAGCTCGTCGACGTCCTCGGGCTGCGCCCGGCCACCGCGCCGGGCGAGGATCGCAACGCGTGCCGCGTGGTGCAGGACCAGCTCGCCGGCCGGGCTGCGCCCGGCCACCGCGCCGGGCGAGGATCGCAACCAAAGGGATTCGACCAAGGCCAACAACCTGACCCTGTAGCTGCGCCCGGCCACCGCGCCGGGCGAGGATCGCAACGGGCAGGGCCAGAGGCAGATGCTGGTCGGGGTGCGCCGCTGCGCCCGGCCACCGCGCCGGGCGAGGATCGCAACCGACGCGAGTAGCGCGGGTCGGAAAGGTAGGGGAACGTGGCTGCGCCCGGCCACCGCGCCGGGCGAGGATCGCAACCGGAGCACGCCGACGCGATGGGCCCGCAGGACGCGCTGGCTGCGCCCGGCCACCGCGCCGGGCGAGGATCGCAACAGCAGCAACGTGTTCGGGATCTTGGCCGCGTACCCACGCTGCGCCCGGCCACCGCGCCGGGCGAGGATCGCAACGCGTTGCGGACCAGATCCGTAGCGAGCGCGTCGCCGTGCTGCGCCCGGCCACCGCGCCGGGCGAGGATCGCAACCGTCGTGGGGGGGGGGGGGGGGGGGTAGTCGTGTGCGCCGGTGTGCTGCGCCCGGCCACCGCGCCGGGCGAGGATCGCAACATCGCCACCCTCGACGACCGGGTCGAGTGGTGCCGCAAGCTGCGCCCGGCCACCGCGCCGGGCGAGGATCGCAACCGCTGCCGGATGACGGCTACCTTGTTTCCCGCTCTTGCTGCGCCCGGCCACCGCGCCGGGCGAGGATCGCAACTCCGGGGTGCTGGTGTCGTAGACCGCCGTCAGCTTGTGCTGCGCCCGGCCACCGCGCCGGGCGAGGATCGCAACGTCCCGAAGCAGGGGCCGGGGCGGCCGCGGAAGCGGTGGCTGCGCCCGGCCACCGCGCCGGGCGAGGATCGCAACAGCGGGTACCCGATGCGGCCGGTCATCATCCGTGAGGCTGCGCCCGGCCACCGCGCCGGGCGAGGATCGCAACCGGCCCTGGTCGAACCCGACCGGCCCGAAGAACAGGCTGCGCCCGGCCACCGCGCCGGGCGAGGATCGCAACCTGCGGGAGCAGGCCGAAAAGCTGCGCGGCGCGACGGCGGCTGCGCCCGGCCACCGCGCCGGGCGAGGCTCGCAACCGTCAGCGAGACGGCCGAGACTCGCTCGGGTGGGTGGCTGCGCCCGGCCACCGCGCCGGGCGAGGATCGCAACCCCACGCTCGCGCTGACCTTGGCCTTGCCCAGCCGGGCTGCGCCCGGCCACCGCGCCGGGCGAGGATCGCAACTCCGCCAGTTGCCGCCAGGCGGTGCAGTCCAGGAAGGTGCTGCGCCCGGCCACCGCGCCGGGCGAGGATCGCAACATCGGGCACGTTCAGCAGGCCGTCGGCAACTACTTGCTGCGCCCGGCCACCGCGCCGGGCGAGGATCGCAACGTCGTACAGGGGTCAGGTCTGGTCGTCGGCCAGGCGTGGCTGCGCCCGGCCACCGCGCCGGGCGAGGATCGCAACACCGAGGAGCGCGACGGCGACACCTCCGAGAAGTACGGCTGCGCCCGGCCACCGCGCCGGGCGAGGATCGCAACAGCGGACGACACCCGCACCGCCACCAAGGCGGACATCTTGCTGCGCCCGGCCACCAAGCCGGGCGAGGATCGCAACCACCTTGGCGTCGTCGACGGACGGCGGGTCGACGAGCTGCTGCGCCCGGCCATCGCGCCGGGCGAGGATCGCAGCCCCGCGCCTGGTCTACGAACCGGGCGAGGATCGCGGCTTTCGCGCCCATCGGTGTTGCTGGGTATGCGTTGGCCTATGGACTGGGTGTGGGCCTCGATATCGATGGCTAGGTTGACAGGCTATTGCTGTGGCGACCATTTGGGCGAGGAGGGAGCCGTCGTCGCCGACGGTGTCGGTGCTTTGTGGTCGGTTACCACATGGCTTGAGGGATCGGTAGTGATTGTTCTTGGAGGTTGTATATGTCTGGTGTGAGTTCCCTGCGGGCGCATAGTCCTGCTGCCGGTTCTGCTCGGTGGCATCCGCTTGTGGATCATCTTCGTAGCACTGCGGTGCTGGCGCGACAGTTTGCTGCTCCTTTCGGTGGGGGTGAGGTGGCGTACTGGCTCGGTGCGCTGCATGATGTGGGCAAGGCGTCCTGTGCTTGGCAGGACAAGCTCGCTGTGGTCGGGTCCACTGGCGGGGCGGTTGGTATTGACCACAAGTCACTGGGGGCCAGGGTCGCGCAGGAGCGCGGGCTTGGGCCGTTCGCTGGTGCGATTTTCGGCCATCATGGTGGTCTCGTCGATACTCCTGGGCTGCGTGAGGCGTTGCGGAAGAGGTTGACTGACTGGTCGGCAGAGGTAGCGTCCGCTGAGCGCGAGTTGCCCGTGTTGCTGCCCGATCTGCCCCAGGAGTTGGGTTCTCTGGTGCCGGTGGATTGGCGTGGTGATCCGCTGGTGGGTGAGATGGCGTTGCGCCTGTGTTACAGCGCGTTGGTGGATGCCGACAGTTTGGACACGGCCGCGCATTTTCACGGGTTGGCCGGTCCTCGGGTTGGTGCGGATGTCGATTTCGGTCGTCTCTACCGGATTTTCGAGAGTCGGCGTCGGGCGGAGATTGCCGGTCGTGGCGGTTCGCCGATCGCGGCGCTACGGGAGCGGACCTATGCGGATTGTCTGACGGCGGCTGAGGGCGAGCAGGGGGTTTTCCGTCTTGGTGCGCCGACCGGCGCCGGCAAGACTCTGGCGAGTGGGGCGTTCGCGCTGCGGCATGCGGAGAAGCACGGGTTGCGCCGGGTGATCGTGGCGGTGCCGTTCCTCACCATCACTGAGCAGAATGCCGCCGTCTATCGACGGCTGTTGGACGAGGAGGGTAGCGAGCCGGTCGTCCTGGAGCATCACAGTCAGGCTGACTTCGACGATCCGGATGCTGGCCGGTGGGCGCGGCTGGCTGCGGAGAACTGGGATGCGCCGTTTGTTGTCACGACCTTCGTCCGGTTGTTCGAGTCGTTGTACGCGCGTAAGCCGTCGGCGATGCGTCGGGTGCACCGTATGGCGAACTCGGTGATCGTGTTGGACGAGGTGCAGGCGTTGCCGCATGCGATGCTCGCACCGATTCTCGATGGTCTTCGCCTTCTCGTGCGGCACTTCGGCGCGACGGTGTTGTTGTCCTCGGCGACGCAGCCGAGTTTCTGGGCGCTGGATGAGTTCAAGGACGTGCCGTGCACGGATCTGATCCACGACACTCCGCGTCTGGTCAGTGAGCTGCGGAGGGTGCGGTACGAGTGGCAGCTCGACCCGCAGCCGACGCTGGCGGATATCGCCGACCAGTCGGCGGCAGAACGGTCGGCGTTGGTGGTGGTGAACACGACGGCGGACGCGAAGGCGGTGTTCGAGCGGTGGAACGACACGGCCCAGGAGGGGACGGCCTGGCACCTGTCGACCCGGATGTGCCCGGATCATCGGCGACGGGTGCTGGCGCAGGTGCGCACGCGACTCGACCGGGGTGAGCGCGTCCTGCTGGTGGCCACACAGCTGATCGAAGCCGGGGTCGACGTCGACTTTCCGGTGGTGTTCCGCGCGATGGCGCCGGCGGACTCGCTGTTGCAGGCGGCCGGCCGGGCCAACCGTGAGGGCCGGATGGCTGACGGTGGTCGGGTGGTCGTCTTCGCACCGCAGGACGGCGGACAACCACCCTCGTACAAGACGCTGGTCGGCTGCACTGGGCGTCAGTTCGGCCCGGTCAAGGCAGACCCGGACGATGTCGAGGCACTCGGACGCTACTACCGCAACGTGTACGACATGCTCAATCTTGCGGACCGCCAGCACGTCGGGCAACGCATCCAGCAAGCCCGACAACGCTGGGAGTTCGAGTCTGTAGCAGACGGTCCGATGAACGCGGAAACCAAACAGCGGGATCGGAAGCTGGCGTTCAGGATGATCGACGACGACGCCGTCAACGTGGTCACGCCCCAGGGTGCCGAGACGCCCGAGCTGCGCGAAGAGCTGGAACAGCTGATCGTGGACCTACGCCATGCTCCGATCCGAGACTTGACCAAGTTGCGCCGCTTGCAGCCGTACACGACGAACCTCCACCCCAGCGCCCTACGTCAGACCGGTGTGATGGCGCTACTGCGACCGATTCTCGGCACCGAGGTACGGCGAGGTGCGTTGGTCGAGTGGATCGGCGAGTACGACCCCGCCACGGGGATCAACCTCGACCCGAACCTGGAGCAGTTCGTCTTCTGAAGCACTCGTCAGTCGGATTCTTGTCACTCCTAAGTAGAGCTTTGACGGCGTGGTGTGGCCGTTCCTGTCGTACTGGTCGTGGATCGTCGCACTCGCTGTGCGAGAGAGCCTCCGGTTCTGTGGTGTGGTCTTTCTTCGTTCACGTGTTCGACGAGCTGTCGTGGGAGGGGCTGTGTGGTGACGACGGATGTGGTCAACGGGGTGACTCTGCGCCGTAGCCCGGAGGGTGATCTTCCGGTGGTGGTGCAGGTCAGTGGTGAGGCGGCGTTGTTCTCGCGGCCGGAGTTGAAGGTGGAACGGGTCAGCTACCCGGTGATGACGCCGTCTGCTGCGGTGGGGGTGCTCGAATCGATCTTCTGGAAGCCGGAGATGCGGTACCAGGTGGTGGCGATCGAGGTGCTCAAGCCGGTGCGGCAGTTCACGATCCGGCGGAACGAAACCTCGGATGTCGCGCCGTTGTCGGAGGCGCTCAAGGGCACCCGTCGGGTCGACACCGCAGCGCATCGTGATCAACGTAATGCGGTGTGCCTGCGCGACGTCGCCTACCGCATCCATGCCCACATCGAACTGGCGGCGCATGCCGACAAGTCGGTTGCGGCGTACCGGGATCAGTTGCGTCGACGGGTTCGTAAGGGTGCCTGTTTCCAGCAGCCCTACCTCGGTACTCGCGAGTTCAGCGCGGAGTTCGGCTGGCCGGATGACACGCCCCGGGCGGACGTGAACGAGGAGATCGGCATCATGCTGCATTCCATCCACCGCGACGGTCAGTCCGCCCAGCCGCGGATGGAGTGGTTCGCCGCTCGGGTGGAGGCCGGGGTGCTGGCGGTGCCGGAGCGGGGGATCGAGTTGGCGCTTCCGGTGGAAGGCCGGGTGGCGTAGTGCTGTTGCAGCGGCTGGTGGAGTTCGCCGACACCAGCGAGGACGTCATTCCGCCGTTCTATTCCCGCAAGCCGGTGCGGTGGAGCCTGGAGATCGACGCCAACGGCGTACCCCGGGGCGGCCTGGTCGACACGGCGAACAAGGACGACCCGAACTCCCGGTTCGGTGCGTCCCGGCTGGTGCCGGCGGTGACCCGGACCGTCGGGATCTCGCCCGCGCTCGCGGTCGACACGGGGGAGTACCTCTTCGGCTGGCTGTCGGAGGGAGCCAAACCGGAACGGGTCGCCAAGCAGCACAGCGCCTTCCGCGCCCTGATCGCCGACTGGGCGGTAGCCGAGCCGGACAGTCATGGTCCGGCTATCGCCGCCTTCTACCGCGAGGGGTACGCCGACAAGGTTCTACCGCCGGCTGACTGGAGCAGGGGAGATCTGGTCGGCTTCTGGGTCGACGGGGTCTACGTGGCGGACGCTGTTGCGGCGCAGCGTTTCTGGGCCGGGGTAGCCGGCGACCGGAAGGGGTCCGGACGCACCGGGTTGTGTCTGGTCTGCGGGCGGGTGCAGCCGCTGCTCCACACGATGCCGCAGCAGATTCCTCGGCGGTGGGTGCCCGGGGCCACCCAGAGCGCGTCGCTGGTCAGCATGAATGAGGCCACCCATGGCTACGAGTTGCAGAAGTTCCTGACTCACACCCCGATCTGCGCCGATTGCGGACTGAAGTTCATGACCGCGCTGACGGCGCTGCTGTCCGATCCCCGGCACAGCACCAGCCTGTCCGGGCAGAACGCCCGGCTCGCCTGGTGGGTGCTGGGCGGGTCGACCTTCGACCCGTGGGCGACCGTCGAGCAGTTGGACCCCAGCCACATCCAGCACCTGGTCGCAGGGCCGGCGGGCGGCGTGGAAGCCTCCCTGGACGAGGTGTCGCGGTACTGCTCGGTGATTGTGGGTGGCAACGTCGCCCGCGTCGTCGTGCGGGACTGGGTCGAGCAGCCGATCTCCCGGGTCAAGGACAACATCCGGGCCTGGTTCGACGACCACCAGGTCGTGGACGGCTGGACCGGTGAGGTGGCCACCATCAGGGTGTCCCAACTCGCCCGGGTGGCGGGGCGGTTCGAGGCTGGCCGCAACGGAACACCCGGCGCCTGGACCAGGTTCGGTGCATCTGGAGAACGCCGCCCACCTGATCTGTTCCACCGGCTGCTCAGTGCCGCGCTGCTCAAGCGGCCGCTGCCGCCGAAGCTGCTCAACCACGTTATCAATCGCATCCGGATCGATGGCCGACTCGACCCTGGCCGCGCGGCGTTGATCCGGCTCGCCCTGCGCCGTCACCCGACCCTGCCCGAGCATGAACGAGAGAGGCTGACGCCGACCTTGAACGTCGCCCACCAGCAGCCGGCCTACGTGTCCGGCCGCATCTTCGCCGTCATGGACGACCTGCAACGCACCGTGTTCCGGGTCGCCGACCAGAGGTTGAACACCACCTTCGCCGAGCGCTATTTCGGCCGGGCCATCGATAACCCGCAGGTCGTCATCGTCTCTGGCCGTCGCAACGTGCAGGCCTGGCTCAAACGACTCCGTGGCCCGCTGCGCCGGCCCGGCTGGTCGGACGCCTACGAGCGGCGACTCGACGACCTGTTCGTCCAACTCGACGTGATCCCCAGCGCTGCGGTGCTGACGGACAAGGCCCAGTTCATCCTCGGCTACCACCAGCAGCGGGCCGAGATGCGGGCCGAACGACTCGCCGCCGCCGCGAACAAGAAGAAGACCGACCTGCCCCCGGAGCCCGACGACGTGGCACCGACCGCCGACGACGAAGGAGACGACGCATGAGCGCCGCGCACCTCGACCCGACCCGCCGCCACGACGCCGTCCTGCTGTTCGACGTCAGCGACGGCAACCCCAACGGCGACCCGGACGCCGGCAACCAGCCCCGCACCGACGACGAGAGCGGCCAGGGCCTGGTCACCGACGTGGCCATCAAACGCAAGATCCGCGACACCGTGTCGCTGCTGCGCGGCGACGACCCGCGCTACGGCATCTTCGTCGAAGCCGGCCACGCCCTGAACACCCGCATCGACGGCGCCTTCGCCGCCAACCCGCCCAAGATCAGCAACAAGCCGACCCCGGCGGAGAGCGCGGCGGCACAGCAGTGGCTCTGCCAGCACTACTTCGACATCCGCATGTTCGGCGCGGTGCTCAGCACCGGCAAGAGCGGCGGCGCCGGGCAGGTCCGTGGCCCGCTGCAGCTCACCTTCGCCCGCAGCATCGATGCGATCCTGCCCACCGACCACACCATCACCCGGGTCACCCAGACCCGCCAGGACGACATCGACAAGGGTGAGCGCACCGAGATCGGCTCCAAGTGGACCGTCCCGTACGGCCTCTACCGCGCCCACCTGTTCTACTCCGCACCCCGCGCCGCCAAGACCGGCGTCACCAGCGACGACCTCGCCGCCCTGTGGCAGGCCGTCACCGTCATGTTCGACCACGACCGGGCCGCCAGCCGCGGCGAGATGAAGCTCTGCGGGCTGTACGTGTTCAGCCACCCCGATGCCTTCGGAGCCGCACCCTCGGCCGCCCTCACCCAGCGGATCACCGTCAAGCGCACCAACGACGACAAGGCTGCCCGCGCCCACACCGACTACACCCGCAGCATCGACGAGTCGGGGCTGCCCGGCGGCATCGAGCTGACCAAACTGGTCGACCTCTGGCCGTGACCCACGACCACCCTGCGGACAGCGGCACCGACCTGCGGGAGGTGCCGCTGTCCGCGTTGGAGCACTACGCCTACTGCCACCGGCAGACCGCCCTCATCCACGTCGAAGGCGTCTGGACCGAAAACGTCGAAACGGTACGCGGCGACCTCAGCCACACCACCGTCGACCTACCCGGCATCCAACGCCGCCGAGGCCTCACCACCATCCGGTCACTCCCGGTATGGAGCCACACCCACGGCCTACGCGGCATCTGCGACGTCGTCGAGTTCGAGAAGAACACCGCCACACCCGTCGAATACAAGGTCGGACGCTACCAACCCGGCGGCCCCGCCGAACTGCAACTCGGCGGGCAGGCCCTCTGCCTCATCGAAGCCGGCTTCGACGTACCCACCGGATACATCTACTCCGTCGCCGAACGCCGCCGACACCCCGTCCCCATCGACCACGACCTGCTCGACCGGGTCATCGCCGCCACCACAGCCGTACGCCGACTCCTACACACCCCGACGCTGCCCGCAGCACGCAACGACCCCCGCTGCCGGCGATGCTCCCTACGCGAGGACTGCCTCCCCGAACTGACCGACGGCCAACGGCAGACCCCACCCGACCTGTTGACCCCACGACCATTGGGACAGTGGCGTGACTGAACTACTCAACACCCTCTACGTCCAAACCCCCGGCACCAGCCTGCGCCTCGACGGCGACACCGTGCGGATCTACCACCCCGACCAACCCGGACGCCACCTGCTACCCCTCGTCCGACTCGACCACCTGGTCCTGTTCAGCGGTGTCACCCCCACCGACGACCTGCTCCTGCGCTGCGCCGACGACGGCCGCTCCGTCAGCTGGCTCACCGGCAGCGGACGATTCCGCGCCGGCCTGGTCGGCCCCACCCACGGCAACCCGCTGCTGCGCCAAGCCCAACACCGCGCCGCCGACTCACCGGAACGCCAACTCCCCATCGCGGTCGCCATCGTCGCCGGCAAAATCCACAACGCGCGACAAGTGCTGCTCCGCACCGCTCGGGACACCAGCGGCCACCGACAGACCGCCCTACGCGCCACCGCCGAGCTCCTCGCCCGACGACTCGAACTCCTCACCACCGCCACCAGTACCAACGAAATCCTCGGCGTCGAAGGTATCGCCGCACGCGACTACTTCGCCGCCATGCCCTACCTCCTCGGAGACAACACCGACTGGAAAGCATCCGGCCGCAACAAACGACCACCCACCGACCCTCTGAACTGCCTGCTCTCCTTCCTCTACGGCATGCTGCGCGTCGCCGTGCAGGGTGCACTCGAACAGGTCGGACTCGACCCCTACATCGGCTTCCTCCACGCCGTCCGACCCGGCAAACCCGCCCTCGCCCTCGACCTGATGGAAGAGTTCCGCCCCCTCCTGGCAGACCGCCTCGCCCTCACCATGCTCAACCGACGCGAACTGACCCCCACCGACTTCGAAGAACTACCAAACAAGGCCTACCGACTCACCGACAACGGACGCAAAACTGTGCTGGCCGCCTGGCAACAGAGCCGACAACGCGACTGGCCGCACGCCCAACTCGGCCGCCAAGTACCCGCCGCGCTGCTCCCACTCGTGCAAGCCCGACTACTCGCCCGCCACCTCCGCGGAGACACGGCCGCCTACCAACCGTGGACGGTGAACTGAACGTGGACCTACTCGTCACCTACGACGTCGAAACGGTCACCCCACAAGGACAACGCCGACTCCGCAAAGTCGCCAAGATCTGCGAAGCGTACGGGCACCGCGTACAAAAGTCGGTCTTCGAAGTGGTCTGCCGCGACACCGACAAAGTCCGCTTCGTCGCCGCCCTCCAAGACGCCATCGACCCCACCCAAGACAGCATCCGCATCTACCACCTACCAGCCCACGCCCTCGACGACGTCGAACACCTCGGCAAACCACGACCCATCGACCCGCGCGGAGCCCTAGTGATCTAGGAACCCCCGGTGGACGCCAGAAACCCGGGAGGTTCCGAGGCAAAGAATATGGACTAGATGAACAAAACGGACTGCGAGCAAGCTGGCGAGGAATCGTCAGATGGCTATATATGCTGCTCGCGAACCGCTGCGCCCGGCCACCGCGCCGGGCGAGGATCGCAACACCTCGTCGAGTTGTTGCCGGTAGGTGCCGGAGGCGGCTGCGCCCGGCCACCGCGCCGGGCGAGGATCGCAACCGGTCCTTGATCCGGATCAACTGACCGGCCAGGCTCCGGGCTGCGCCCGGCCACCGCGCCGGGCGAGGATCGCAACCAGTCTCGGAACGACCGGCGAGGCACCCCGGCGAGGCTGCGCCCGGCCACCGCGCCGGGCGAGGATCGCAACCGCGCGGACCCTCATCACGAACTGCCAGTAAGACAGGCTGCGCCCGGCCACCGCGCCGGGCGAGGATCGCAACCGGGCCACCTGCTCATGCGGCAACTACCGCTCCCGGCGCTGCGCCCGGCCACCGCGCCGGGCGAGGATCGCAACCCCACGTTGGGGCGGCAATTACCTGTTCTGCGTTGAGGCTGCGCCCGGCCACCGCGCCGGGCGAGGATCGCAACGCCAGGGTTGCCAGGGTGAACACACAGAGCCAGTGCGCGCTGCGCCCGGCCACCGCGCCGGGCGAGGATCGCAACTCCGCTCCCCGCTCGGCCGCCAGGGTGCCCCGGACCAGCTGCGCCCGGCCACCGCGCCGGGCGAGGATCGCAACTGGTCGTACCTGGAAGTGGAGGCACAGCAGGCGGGGTAGCTGCGCCCGGCCACCGCGCCGGGCGAGGATCGCAACACGGCGTCGCACCGGTTGCACCGGCCGGGCTGGGAGCGCTGCGCCCGGCCACCGCGCCGGGCGAGGATCGCAACCACGATCAGATCCTGATCGGGCAGCAGGTCCAGGCCGGCTGCGCCCGGCCACCGCGCCGGGCGAGGATCGCAACGCTACGAGTGCGACGCCGAAAACGCGGCCGACATCGCGCTGCGCCCGGCCACCGCGCCGGGCGAGGATCGCAACCATGTCCGGGGCATCCGGCTCACCAACGCCGGCCAGAAGCTGCGCCCGGCCACCGCGCCGGGCGAGGATCGCAACGGCCGGGACATGCCCCGGAGCCCGGCCACCTCGGAGCTGCGCCCGGCCACCGCGCCGGGCGAGGATCGCAACGGCAGGGGCGGGTACGCACGGAACGGCACCCCGTGGCTGCGCCCGGCCACCGCGCCGGGCGAGGATCGCAACTCCACCGGCAACGCCCGGTTGACCGATGGAATCGCGGCTGCGCCCGGCCACCGCGCCGGGCGAGGATCGCAACTCGCGTGCCGCCTTCTCGGCCGCCTGATCTGCCAGGGCTGCGCCCGGCCACCGCGCCGGGCGAGGATCGCAACTCCACCGGCAACGCCCGGTTGACCGATGGAATCGCGGCTGCGCCCGGCCACCGCGCCGGGCGAGGATCGCAACTCGCGTGCCGCCTTCTCGGCCGCCTGATCTGCCAGGGCTGCGCCCGGCCACCGCGCCGGGCGAGGATCGCAACGCCGCCTGGTCGACGCCCGGCGTGCACCGGGGCATGGTGCTGCGCCCGGCCACCGCGCCGGGCGAGGATCGCAACGAGTCCTTCCAGCGGACGGTGACCTGGCTGTAGAGGGCTGCGCCCGGCCACCGCGCCGGGCGAGGATCGCAACACGGCGTCGCACCGGTTGCACCGGCCGGGCTGGGAGCGCTGCGCCCGGCCACCGCGCCGGGCGAGGATCGCAACATCGTCTCGCGTGGTGGGGACATCGCGCAGATGGTCGAGCTGCGCCCGGCCACCGCGCCGGGCGAGGATCGCAATGGGGTGGCGGACTACCGGCCGACGCCGGGCGGCCTGCTGCGCCCGGCCACCGCGCCGGGCGAGGATCGCAACTCCCGGCACCGGTCGATCTCTAGGCGTTGCCGTGCGGGGCTGCGCCCGGCCACCGCGCCGGGCGAGGATCGCAACTTGTGCGCCGGTCGGTACCGGTCGCCCAGGGTCCGGCTGCGCCCGGCCACCGCGCCGGGCGAGGATCGCAACTCGACGAGGCGTGCGGCATCCCCGCCCAGTTGTGGGCTGCGCCCGGCCACCGCGCCGGGCGAGGATCGCAACGGGTGTGGCCGGCGCGACGAACTCGCCCGATGACACCGCTGCGCCCGGCCACCGCGCCGGGCGAGGATCGCAACGAAGCGGGTCAGCATCCACGCCCCGACCAGGTTGATCAAGCTGCGCCCGGCCACCGCGCCGGGCGAGGATCGCAACGCGATCGTGCCAGGGCTGACGCTGTAGAGGTCGGCGCTGCGCCCGGCCACCGCGCCGGGCGAGGATCGCAACATTCGCACGATCATCGTGGCCAACACCAATGAGGGCTGCTGCGCCCGGCCACCGCGCCGGGCGAGGATCGCAACGCTCGTATGCCCGGCGATCTGACCGCACCCACCGAGCTGCGCCCGGCCACCGCGCCGGGCGAGGATCGCAACCGGCGGAGACGGTGGATCATCCGGTGACGGATCGAGCTGCGCCCGGCCACCGCGCCGGGCGAGGATCGCAACGCGATCGTGCCAGGGCTGACGCTGTAGAGGTCGGCGCTGCGCCCGGCCACCGCGCCGGGCGAGGATCGCAACACCCGGTCCGGTGGTCAGGTCGACGCGGTGTATGCGGTGCTGCGCCCGGCCACCGCGCCGGGCGAGGATCGCAACACGATCTCGGCCGGCGTCGGCCGGCACCTCCAACGCTGCGCCCGGCCACCGCGCCGGGCGAGGATCGCAACGAGAATGGCCGGAGCGGGGGCCGGCACGTCGACCAGCTGCGCCCGGCCACCGCGCCGGGCGAGGATCGCAACGGGGTGGTGCCGTGCCCGGCCTGCTGGCGGCCTCCGGCCGCTGCGCCCGGCCACCGCGCCGGGCGAGGATCGCAACCGCTTGATTCGGGTGTGCGGGCCCGGACCGCCGTGGTGGCGGCTGCGCCCGGCCACCGCGCCGGGCGAGGATCGCAACCTCGCCCAGCTCACGAACGGCGGCGGCGGCCGGTAGCTGCGCCCGGCCACCGCGCCGGGCGAGGATCGCAACCTCGCCCGGCAGGGCTGGGGCGCGGCGAGCGACGAGGCTGCGCCCGGCCACCGCGCCGGGCGAGGATCGCAACACGTGGTGGGCGAGTTCGCGTAGGGACATGCCCCGGGCTGCGCCCGGCCACCGCGCCGGGCGAGGATCGCAACGTGCACGGATGCCGGCACATGCCCGCCGGTGAAGGGCTGCGCCCGGCCACCGCGCCGGGCGAGGATCGCAACCGATGCAGCGCATCCGCCCACAACATGTCGGTAAACAGGCTGCGCCCGGCCACCGCGCCGGGCGAGGATCGCAACGCCGGTGGGGCCCTGCTGCTGATCGGTGCTGCCCAGGCTGCGCCCGGCCACCGCGCCGGGCGAGGATCGCAACAGCTCCTCCGGGATCGTGATGTTCAGCGGCTTGTCGGTGCTGCGCCCGGCCACCGCGCCGGGCGAGGATCGCAACGCCGGGCATCTCCGTGATGACGTCCGATGAGTCGTGCTGCGCCCGGCCACCGCGCCGGGCGAGGATCGCAACCCCGGTGGTCGAGGACAGCCGTAGGCTTTTCTCGTGCTGCGCCCGGCCACCGCGCCGGGCGAGGATCGCAACCGCGCTGGCCGACGGGACGCCCGATCCGACCCTGTAGCTGCGCCCGGCCACCGCGCCGGGCGAGGATCGCAACCTGGCGGTCGACGCCGCCACGGACACGGCCGGGTCCGGCTGCGCCCGGCCACCGCGCCGGGCGAGGATCGCAACCGGCACCTGGCAGTAGCGGCAGCCCAGCGGCGGAAGCTGCGCCCGGCCACCGCGCCGGGCGAGGATCGCAACCGGCACCTGGCAGTAGCGGCAGCCCAGCGGCGGAAGCTGCGCCCGGCCACCGCGCCGGGCGAGGATCGCAACCTGACGGGGTCATCCGCTTGCGGCGCCGCTCACCGAGCTGCGCCCGGCCACCGCGCCGGGCGAGGATCGCAACTGGGCTGGAGCTGGGCGTTAGGCATTAGGCGTTGGACAGCTGCGCCCGGCCACCGCGCCGGGCGAGGATCGCAACACGTCATGCCACACCTCCGGGTGATGCGACCCGGGGGCGGCTGCGCCCGGCCACCGCGCCGGGCGAGGATCGCAACACCGGCAGCATCACGCTGCCTGACCATTCGACGCAGTGCTGCGCCCGGCCACCGCGCCGGGCGAGGATCGCAACCTAGGCGTCCGGCCCGAAGCTTTTTGCAGGTCACATGGGCTGCGCCCGGCCACCGCGCCGGGCGAGGATCGCAACCGCTTGGTTCGGGTGTGCTGCGGCCCGGACCGCCACCACGCTGCGCCCGGCCACCGCGCCGGGCGAGGATCGCAACACCTCCAGGGCGCACGCGGTCCGGACGTCCCGGTTCATGCTGCGCCCGGCCACCGCGCCGGGCGAGGATCGCAACCCCGGCACCTCGTACGTGATCCACCGGCGGAAGATCATGCTGCGCCCGGCCACCGTGCCGGGCGAGGATCGCAACCCGCACAGACTGCGGTCATGCCAGTCAAGCGCCTGGCTGCGCCCGGCCACCGTGCCGGGCGAGGATCGCAACGCCTACGACATCGACGAGGGCGGCTGGGGCAAGCGCGCGCTGCGCCCGGCCACCGTGCCGGGCGAGGATCGCAACCGCGTCGCGGTAGATGAGGTGCTTATTGCTGGTGAGCTGCGCCCGGCCACCGTGCCGGGCGAGGATCGCAACCTCCCCGGTGTCGACGTCGACCAGGCGGCGGCGGCCGGCAGCTGCGCCCGGCCACCATGCCGGGCGAGGATCGCAACTTGCGGAACCAGCCCGACGGCACGTCGTCGTCGTCATCGTGCTGCGCCCGGCCACCGTGCCGGGCGAGGATCGCAACACCCTGACCGCGCAGGGGGCGAAGAGCAACGGCGCGGGCTGCGCCCGGCCACCGTGCCGGGCGAGGATCGCAACGCGACCGGCTCCGCGCCGAGCAGCCCGGTGTCGTCGTGCTGCGCCCGGCCACCGCGCCGGGCGAGGATCGCAACTTCTGCGGCGCCGGCGGCAGCTCCTCCGGCCTCGAAGGGCTGCGCCCGGCCACCGCGCCGGGCGAGGATCGCAACGCCCACGCCGAACGCCGCAGCCTGCGCGGCGCGCTCGACGGCTGCGCCCGGCCACCGCGCCGGGCGAGGATCGCAACGACTCCAGCGGGCCCCGGGTCATCAGCGTGACCGTGTGGCTGCGCCCGGCCACCGCGCCGGGCGAGGGTCGCAACGCGGCCGGCATGGGCTGGCCGTGGCCGGGCGAGGTGTGCTGCGCCCGGCCACCGCGCCGGGCGAGGATCGCAACCACCTGTGGGAGGACCCGAACGCGCCGATGTACATCCGCTGCGCCCGGCCACCGCGCCGGGCGAGGATCGCAACGCGATCAGGACACCCAGCAGGGGCACGACCAGGAGGCTGCGCCCGGCCACCGTGCCGGGCGAGGATCGCAACTCGACGCCAAGCGCACGTATTAGCGTTGGTGCCAGGCTGCGCCCGGTTACCGCGCCGGGTGAGGGACGCTGGTTGTAAACGTGCCGATGGTGCCCGACCCTGAGCGGGGCTGATGGATCATGGCAACGTGCTGTCGGCACCCCTCGGTTACCCCCCGAAAACCCACATCGGCGGGTGACAAGCAGTGACAGGGAGCGATCATTACGCGGACATGTCTGGGCAGCTCAGTGCCAATTCTCGACAGGCGGCGACAATGTTGGAGTCGCTACTTTCGGTAACCGCGGGTTCGGGGTTCGAGTCCGTGGCCGTACTAGCGAGTGAAGCCATGCTCGTGAGGCCACCTCTTGGGTTGGCGGGGCGGTTAGCCGGCTGGGGCACCTGTTGTCAGCGTAGCTACGGACGACAGTCGATCATCACGTCATCGTCTGCGCCAGGCGATGGTGGGGCCACGGTATCGATCACCCCCCGAAAGCCTCCCGTACGGGGGTGGGGCAGGGCTGCTGGGCTCGATGCTGAGTTCGCGCGGGGCGCGGTGATCTCGAAGGTCATCTCGTCCGGGTTCGGCTTGCTCTCGCCGCACGCACCGGGGGTCGGTGCCGGCATGGCCGCAACACTGCCTGTCGTTGCCGACGGCAATCTTGGCTGGCGTCGCTGGCGTCCCTCGTTGCTCTGCGTGGCAGCGGCCCAGGGCTGGGGGGATGTGGGGGCCAGCAGGGGCACCGCCGGCTCGGCCTTGGCGGACATCATCGGGCACGTGCATCTGGCCACCGCCGACTGGTCGTAGGTGGTCCTGGATGGATACGCCCTTTGGCATGACGTGGTTCAGGACGAGGTGGCGAGATCACCTTCCCTGCGGAGATGCGTCCGC
The DNA here is from genome assembly GCF_049178975.1 of Micromonospora sp. WMMD734. NCBI lineage: Bacteria > Bacillati > Actinomycetota > Actinomycetes > Micromonosporales > Micromonosporaceae > Micromonospora > Micromonospora sp. WMMD734. The sequence continues at coordinate 3,018,278 of NZ_JBMHMK010000001.1, read as the reverse complement.
TGTTTCCATACGCCCTTCGGCGTGACGTGGTTCAGGACGTGACTGGTTGGCCTCCATCACCCTGTGATGTGACGCGTTTCCATACGCCCTTCGGCGTGACGTGGTTCAGGACCCTGGCCCTTGTGCGAGGGGTGTGACCAGGTTGTTTGCCGCGCCGCTGCATACCACCTGGCGTGCGGCGGCAGTTGGACCGACGAAGGTCAATGCATTTCGTGCGTTTGTGCTGGTAGGGATGGCTGCATAGGGGGCGATGTGGAGACTTGATCGGCTACCTAGGTCCGGATCGCCTGTTGCCTAGTGCTTTTGGCGGTTTCTATGGGACTGCCCAGTAGAGGGTATCGGGTTGGACGGTGGCTTGGCCGATCGTGGTGATGCCGTTCCAGCAGGTTCCGCAGAGGGGGACGATGTGGATGGAGTCGGTGCGGGGGTTGACGAGTTGGCGGAGTTGTTCAGTGAGGTCGTGGAGGTCGTTGGCGTCGAGGGTACAGACGAAGACGCTGCGTTGGATGCGGTCGCCCCAGGTTTGGATGGTGGCGGCGGCGCGGGCGCGGGTGGTGTCGGTGGAGATGTCATGGGTGATGAGGACGGTGGGCATGGTGGATCACCGCCATGATAGGCCGGTTCACGGGGTGCCGTGGTCGATGTGGGCGGCGAGGCGTTGGGCTTGGCGGTGGAGGTGGCGGCGGAGGCTGCCGGTGAAGCCGGGGAGCGCTCCTCGGGTGGTGTGGAGCATGCGGTGTTCGTAGGCGTCGATGAGGGCGGCGCGGCCGGCTTCGGTGAGCAGGATGCCGGCGCGGCCGTCTTCGGTGCGGGCGTGTTCGGGGCGGAGTTGGTTGGCGCGGGCGAGGGTGGTGACGGCTTGGTCGACGACGAGGGGCGGAATTCCTCGATGAGGTCGAGGGCGAGGCTGGGGCGGCGGTCGGTGTCGGTGTGGAGGAGTCCGATGGCGGGGTCGAGGCCGGCGGCGGTCAGGGCGGCGACGGCTTCGCCGGTCAGCAGGGTGTAGCCGTAGGAGAGGGCGGCGTTGACGAGGTCCAGGGGTGGGCGTCGGCTTCGGCTGGTGAATCGGAGGGGTTCGGGGACGGCGAGGCTCAGCGCGGTGAAGTAGGCGCGGGCGGCGGCGCCTTCTACGCCCATGATTTCGTCTCGGGTGGCGGCGTCGGGTAGTAGGGCGAGCATGCGGCGCATCGCGTCGACGCTGGCGGCGAGGTCTTCGTGGTTGTCGCGGCGGGTGATCCGCTGGATGAGGACGATCTGTTTGCGGATCTTCGCGTCGATGGCGGCGCGGCCGAACGGGATGGCCCGGTCCGGGTCGTCGGCGCAGGCGAGTTGGGCGCGGAGTCGGGTGACCCGTCGGGTGGAGCCTGAGCTGAGTTGCCCGAGGTAGTGGCCACGGCGGGACGCGATGATGACCTCGACGTCGCTGGCCAGGGCCCAGGAGCGGGCGCCGGCGCTGAGCCCGACCGGGCCGAACAGGACGAGTCGTTCGACGTGTCCGGTGGGTACGTTGAGCAGTTCGACGTCGTCGGTGGTTTCGACGATGAGTCGGCCGGCTTCGGTGCGTACGAAGGCGCCGGGTTTGGCGACGTAGTCGGTGCGGGTGGCGGGTTCGACGATGCGGTCGTCGAGGACGGGTGGGTAGCGGGGGCCGAAGTCCTCGCCGAGGAAGCAGAACCCGTCGGTGAAGGACATCACGCTGCTGTCGGTGCTCAGGCGCATGCCGATCTCGGCGGCGGCGTGTTCCACGAGGTGGAGTCCTTCCTGTGCGTCGGTGCGGGTGGCGGCCAGGACGCAGAAGTCGTCGCCGTAGCGGACCATGGGGAATCCGGCGGCGGTGACCTGGTCGTCGATGTGTCGTAGGGCGAGGTTGGCCAGCAGGGGGACAGCGGTGCGCCTTGCGGCAGGCCCTGGGTGGGGCGTGGTCCGGTGTCGCCGCCGATGGGGCGGCGGAGTAGGAGATCGATCAGGGTGAGGACGTCGGCGTCGGTGAGCGTGGTGGACAGCAGGCGTCGTAGGCGGGGCATGTCGATTGAGGGGAAGCAGTCGTCGATGTCGGCGTGGGCGGCCCAGGCGAGGCCTTCGGCGCGGAGCCGGGCGACCTGCTGGACGGCGTCGGTGACGCCGAGGCCGGGGCGGTAGGCGTAGGCGGCGGGGCCGAGTAGCGGGTCGATGATCGGGGAGAGGGTTGCGGCGAGGGCTTTCTCCACGATGCGGTCGGTGACTGGCGGGATCGCCAGGTGCCGGGTGTCGCCGTTGTCCTTCGGGATGGTCACCGGGGCCAGTGGTTGTGGCTGGTAGGTGCCGGTGGTGAGTTGGTCGGCGAGGTCGGTGAGGCGGGCGTGCGGGTTGGTGGCGAACCGGCGGGTGCCGGTGGAGAGCGTGCCGTCGTCGTGGTCGTCGGCGAGCAGGTCCTCCCACGCGCGGGTGAGGGCGGCCAGGCTGGTCGCGGTCGTGTACAGCGGGCTGGTCATGGGCGGCCGGGTTGTCGCCAGGTCGGTTCGGGGCGGACCTGGCCGAGTCCTCGGGTGGTGTGGGCGCCGATTCCGGCGTAGGGGGCCAGGCGGATGAGCCGGTCCACGGCGGCGCGGATGTCGGGGTTGTCGCAGGTGTAGCGGATGCGGCCGACGAACCCGGAGACGGTGAGGTTGTTGATTCGAAGGATCTCGTTGGTGCCGTCGACGTCGGTCACCCAGACCGGGTCGGTAGACAGGTCGAGGACGATCTCGGGTAGGCCGGGTGGGGCGAAGCGGCGCCAGGCGGCGCGCAGGCTGCCGAGGACCGGATTGGGTGCCGGCCAGGGGGTGAAGGCGTTGCCGCGGCGGAACGTGGTGGGGGTGACGAAGCGTAGGCACCAGGCGTTCGCGCCGCTGTCGCTGTCGGCCAGGTGGGTCCATGCGGTGGTGGCGAGTTGTTCGGCGCCGAGGGTGAGGTGTGTGTGCTGGGCGCCGAGCCGGAGCCGGACCCCGGGCGCGGCCCGGGTCAGCAGCCGGTTGGTGAGGGTGTCGTCGAGCAGGATCACCTCGAACCCGGGGGCGTCGGTCTGCCGGGTGGGCGGACTGACCGTGTAGGGCTTGGCCTGCGTGTGGTGTGTGGTGTCGGTGTCGAACCAGCCGGAGACGACGGCGTGCAGGTGTTCCACGCGTACTCGGGTGGGGTCGATGCCGGGGGTGGTGATCCGCCAGCGGCTGGGCATGTCGGCGGCGGCCTCCATCCGGATCGGAGTGGTTGTCGCGGCGCTGGACGGCTCACGGTAGGTGACGGTCGTGGGGGCGGCAAGTGGTGCAAGTGTCGTGGTGTGGACAGTGGGCGGATCGCCCTGGACGGTCTGCGGTGGCTGGTGTGGTGACCAGGGCTGATGCCTCGATCTGGTGACGGTGGGTGCCGTCGCGGTCGCTGTTGTTGTCCGGGCGTGGTCTTGTGGCGGTGTTGGCGGAACGGTACGTATGGGAGTCATGACTTTCGGCGGTGGCCGGCGGGACGCGTTCCCGGGTTGCGGTGACGTGTGATGGTGTCGGTGGTGGTCACCGGGTGGGACGCGGATGCGCGGCTGCTGCGGTATGTGCCGGTCAACGGCGGCGAAGGCGGCGGCGAGAGCACGGTGGAGGTGCCGGCCGAGGATGCGGGGGAGGTGTCCGCCGAGTGCGGGCGGGGCCCGCTGCCGAGGGCCGGTGAGTTGGTCATCGAGGGCGGCCGTTGCCTGCTGGACCTGTGTGGTCCGCCGGCCCGTTGGTGTACGGCGAAGCGGGACGGCGCGGCGGTGCGGCTGACCGAGCGGGACACCAACGATCGGGTGGTCACGTTTGCGGCGGCGTCGCTCGGGCTGCCCGGCGAGGAGGCGACCCTGGCGCGGGTCCAGCAGATCGGCGACTTCCTCCTGTTCGACCCACCAGGGCCGGTGCCTGGCTGCTGGGTTCGTCCGGGTGGGCTGTCCGGATGGCTGGAAGCGCTCCGCCAGGAGCTGGCGGTGGCCAAGGCTCGGAGGCGGCGTCGGGACCGGTTCGTCAACCCGTACACGTTCGTGCCGTTTCCTGCGCGGGTGGTGCGGCGGGAGCCGGCGGGGCACGAGTGGCTGGCGCCGGGCCGGCTGTCCGGGCGGCTGGTGGTGCGGTGGGAGTTCACCGGGCCGGCCCAGGCGCCCGACGGGTCGGCCGACGGTGCCGTGTTGCGGTTTCCGGGGTCGTCGGTGAAGGGCGTGGTGCGGTCGGTGCACGAGACGATGGCCGGCGGTTGTCTGCGGATCGTCGATGAGGAGTTCGTCCCGTCCTACCGGGACACCGCCTCGGCGTTGTCGGACGACTGGACCCTCGCCGTCGTCGCCAGAAAGTTCAACGGGCAGCCGTTGACGGTGCGGCCGGCGACCCAGGTGGTGTGGGTCCGCTCCCGGCAGCTCGTCGCGGCCTGCCGCGCTGGACTGCGGACCGGCAGCCGGGTCACCCTCGACGCACCGGAGCGTAAGAACAGTCTCAACCGGTATGAGCTGGACGAGCAGGCCCGGGTCTCGGCCGGTGGTGACTGGGTGGTGCTGTTGACCGACGCCGGAGCCCGGCCGGAGAAGCGTCGGGACGGCAGCGCGGCCCTGTACTTCGCCGCCTGCGGCCACATCCCCGACTCGACGCCGGAGGCGGAGGTGGACGAGGCGGTATGGCGACGGTTCCGGCAGGCGGTGGCGGGTGCCCGCGAGGCGGTCCAGAACCGTAGGCCGGCACGACGGGAACTCGGCCATGAAAAGCCCGCTCAGGCCGAGCAGAACAGCTGGGTGCCGGTGACGTTCCGGGGGCAGGTCATCGGCGAGCGGAAGTCGGTGACCGGCTGGTTCGAGGAGGGCGACGTGCTGTGGGTACGCCGCGACCGGAGCGGCCGGGTGGTCGAGGTGCGGCTGTCGGCGATCTGGCGGCACCCGGGCACGGGACCGCTGGGTGAGCGGGTGCCGCCTGACCTGTTGCCGTGCACCGATCCGGTGTCGTTGTGCCCGTCGTGCCGGTTGTTCGGGTCGGCGGACACGCAGGCGCGGGACGAGGACGGCCGGGCCGACCAGCGGGCGTACGCCGGTCACGTGCGGTTCGGGGACGCCGTGTCGGCCGGGCCGGTCGCGTTGACCGCATTCCGGCGGGCGCCGATGGGCACGCCACATCCCGGGGCCGGTCAGTTCTACCTGTCCTACGCCGACCGACGCCCGGCGGGAAGGGGGCGGCCGCCGACGCGGGAGTGGGGTGCCGATCCGGACCGGTCGCAGCCACGACCGGTGCGGGGACGCAAGTTCTACTGGCACTCCGCGCCCGGCACGCATCCACCCCGACACGAGGCGCAGGAGCATCACCGGCCGCAGATGGTCGCGGACAAGCTGCTCGCCCCGCCGGGCACGACGCTGACGCAGACGGTCACGTTCGACAACCTTGACCCCGCCGAGCTAGGAGGTCTGCTGGCGGCCCTGCAACCGGACCTGGCCCTGCGCCACGGCGGTGAAACCGAGGAGAGAGGGCGGACGCGGCTGCATCTGGGCGGTGGCAAGCCGCTGGGTCTCGGCTCCTGCACCGCGACCGTCGTGCAGGCGCAGGTGTGGGACGCGGGCAGCCGCTACGGCGACAGCCCACCGCCCGCGTACACGCCGGAGGTGTTCGTCGACGCGTTCGTCGCCTCCTGCCCGGACGAGGTGACCGCGACCTGGGCGGCGTTGTCGGCGGTGCTGGGTGCCGGCACGGTCAACGGCGCCCGGGTGTCGTATCCGCCTGGCGCGGACTGGACGGACCGGCAGCAGGACCCGAAACGGTTCGACGAGCCGTTCGCCTTCTTCACCGTCACCAGCGGCATGTACCTCGCGAAGGGCGAGGAACGGCCGCTGCTGCCGTTGCCCGACCCGACCGCCCCGGACCAGACCCTGCCGATCATCCATGAGGAGCACCAGGAGCATCGGCCGAAGGGCCGACGGTCATGACGGGTGGGATGTTCATCGATGTCGCCGCCGTCCGGATCGGGGACTACCTGAGCCGCACCCCGGACCTGAAGGGTCGGCGTGGCGCGTCGGCGTGGCTCAGCCACACCTCGCACCGCACCGGGCTACCCGACTGGCTGGCCACCGCCACCGCGCAGCTGGGCGTCAGGCCCGAGGTCAACCCGGAGGCGGGCGAGGCCGACGGGCTGATCCCCCTGCGGATACCTGCCGGCCCGGCCGACGGTCCCGGCGGCGGGGCCGCCGAGGAGGTGGCCCGGACGGTCGTCGACGCGCTGCGGCGACGGCTGCCCGGGGTGTGGCTGCGGGCGAACTGGGTCGCCGCTGACTCCTACCTGGCGGCGTACCGGGCCATGCACGACCCCGAGACAGGTACCGGACTGGAGGCGTTCCCACCGCTGCCGGACCTGCCTGTGCTGGCCACCTGCGCCCGCTGCCGGGTCGACCCGACGGTCGCCACCATCGACATCCACGAGGAGCAGAACGTGCCGGTCTGCGCGGACTGCGAGGCCCGGTACACCGACCGGTACCGACAGCCCGGACTGTGGCACGCGCACGTGCCCGTCGGCGCGGAAACCGACCTGCTGGAGGCGTTGTCGCTGACCCCACGTCAGGTCGTGCAGCACTTCACCGAACTGGCCGCGCTGGGTGAGGAGGACGGCAACCGTAACCACCTGGCGACGGTGTACATCGACGGGAATGGGCTCGGCGCGCTCTTCGACCACGTCGCCCGTCACGGCGACGGGGACCTGAAGGCCCGGGTGTCGGCGCGGGTGTCGGCGGCCACCCGCGCCGCGCTGGTCGAGGCGACCCGGGTCGTCCTCGGCTCCTCCCGTGCGGTTCCGGTCATCCCGCATCTGGTCGGCGGGGACGACGTACTCGTCTCGGTGGTCGCCGACCGGGCGTGGCGATTCGTCACCACCTATCTGGAGGCGTTCGCCGACCAGATGCGCGGCATCGACGGCCCGGCCGGACTGCTGCCCGACGGGCAACAGGTGACCGCGTCCGCCGGCCTGGTCTTCGCCCACGCGAAGTTCCCCTTCCGCCGCAGCGTGGAACTGGCCGAAGTCTTGCTCAAGAAGGCGAAGAAGGACCACAAGGGGCGGGACGCGGCGGTGGGCTGGCTCGACGTCACCCGCGACGGGGAACAACCACCCCGGCACCGGGCCACGTGGACCACCCAAGAGCTGGCCGCTCTAGGGCCGGCGCTGGCGGCGCTGGCCACCGTACCGCCGTCCGGGCGGGCCGTCTGCGAGCGGCTCATCGACCCCGGCCGGCCTGCCCTGTCCACCGCCCGGCTACGCGAACAGGCCCGCCGCCTCGACCGCAGCGACGTCCTCGACCCGTTCCTGACCCACGGCGGACCGGCCACGGTCGCCGACGCGCTCTGTCTGGTCCGGTGGTGGCGGTGACCCTCACCTTCGAGATCACCTTCCACGGGCCGTTCCGGGTCGCGACCGGGCGGGCCGGCGACGGCACCGACAGCGTCATCGACCGGGACGTGCCGCTGCCCGCCTCCAGCATCAAGGGCGTCATGCGCTCCGCTGCCCGGGACCTGCTCACCCTCCCACCACACCTGGTGGAGGCGGTATTCGGGACCGCCTGGCAGCCCTCGCCGTGGAGCTGGTCCGACGCCACCCTCACCAGCGACGGGGTCGAGCAGCTGCGGGTCCGTGCCCGCGCCCGGATCCAGATCTCCGACATCACGCACACCGCCGTCGACGGCGCGCTCGCCGTCGGCGAGGAGATCCTCGCCCACCGGGCCACCTTCACCGTACGACGCAGCGGCCCGGTGCCCGCCGCCGACCTGCCCCGGCACGAGGCGGTGCTGACCGCCGCCGCCCGCGCGGTCACCGCGCTCGGCGGCGACCGGCGACGCGGACTCGGCTGGGTGAGCCTCACCCCGCTGCACCCGGCATGGACCGCAGCCAGCGCCGACCACCTGACCGACCTGCTCCACAGCTCGGAGGAGTCATCATGACCGCGCCCGGCCCGGCCGTGCTGGCGGTGACCGTGACCGCCCGGCAACGACTCGCCCTCGGCGTCGGCTCGGAGATCGGCTACCACACCGCCGGCCACCGCTACGTGCCGGGCAGCGCGCTCCGCGGCGCACTCGCCGCCGTCTGGATCACCGAACACGGCCCACCCGGGCGCGGCAACCCGAAGACCGACGAGTTCCGAACCCTCTTCGACGGGACGATCCGCTACGGGAACCTGCTACCCGCCGGCAGCCACCGCACCCCACTGTCGGTGTTCCAGTGCAAATACTCGCCCGAACCGACGTGCGCGGAGACGGTCGTCGACCGGGCGTTTGAGACCGGCGACCACTGTCCCGGCTGCGGCCAGCGGCTCGAACAGAGCCGAGGCAACCTCGACCCGCCCGGCGAGCCGACCCGCATCACCCGCACCTCGATCGACCCGGCCACCGGCCGGGCCAAGGACGGCGAACTGTACGCCAACGACGCCCTGCCCGCCGGCACCACCCTGACCGGCCTGATCCACGGCCACCACCCGTGGCTCACACAACCCCACACACTGTGGCTCGGCGGGCGGCGTACCGTCGGCGGACAGGCCGACCTCACCACCACCGCACACCAGCCCGCCGCGCCGACACCGCCCGCACCCGGAAAACCGCTGGTCATACGACTGGCCAGCCCCGCCGTCTTCGTCGACCTCGCCGGACGCCCCCGGCTGACACCCGAACCCACCCTCGACCTCATCCCCGGAGCCACCCTCCTGCCCGAGGTATGGACCCGGGCGATCACCTGGTCCGGCTGGCACGCCGCCTCCCGCCTGCCCAAACCCGCCGAACTCTGCGCCACCGCCGGCTCCACCTACCGGATCACCGGCACCCCTGATGTCCTCGCCACGCTCGCCACCCGCCTCCTACGCGACGGCATCGGCCTACGCCGGTCCGAAGGATTCGGCGACGTCACCATCGCCACCCAACCCTGGCGACCCACCGCTCCCGGCATGGACGACGACGACACCACCGATCCGCTGTCCACACTGCACAAGCGGCTACTCGACATCGGCCTCGACGACGCCGCCTGGCGGTGGCTCATCGGTGCCCTCCGCGCCCTCCAGGTCGAACACCACCGCACCGGCACCGTCCCCGCCAACCTGCTTGTAGACCTGCTCAAACAGCCCACCGCAGCCGACCTCTCCGGCCGGCAACGCGACCACCTCCGCAAGACCCTGGACGGGCTCGCCCCGGCCACCCTGCGGGACCTCACCACCCTCGTGCTCACCACACCCGCCGCCGACCGCCAACGAGCAGCACAACGGACGGCACGATGATCATCACCTTCCTGATCGCCGAGATCACCGTCGAACCCGGCTGGGCCGTCGGCGCCGTACCCATCGACGACCCCACCCTCGACCGCGACCTGCTCCACGACACCGACGGCCGACCCTGGGTGCCCGGGTCCGCACTCGCCGGATCACTCCGCGCCCACCTACGCCACCACGACACCCGCCACGGCACCACCCTCGACACCACCCTCATGGGCAGCCGCCCCCCAGCACACCACGGCGACACCACCGACCCGTCCCCGCTGTGGATCCTCGGCACCCACTTCACCCCCGACCCCGGCAGCGACACCCTCACCGAAATCGTCGGGCAGACCGCGATCGACCGGCACCGGGGCACCGCCCGGCCCAACTCCCTGCGGTACAGCCACACCGTCGCCACCGGCGGAACCCTCACCGCCTACCTACGCCACGACGGACCGCTCACCGACGACCACCTTCACGCCCTCGCCGCCTGGCAACCCGCCATCGGCCGCGACCGCACCACCGGCGGCGGCCAGGCCCGCCTACGTGCCCTGCGCCACGGCAGCATCGACCCCACCACCCAGGACGGCATGCGCACCTGGCTCACCCACACCGGCCCCGCGCTCGTCGAAGCCGTCGCCACCCACCCCATCACCCCGACACCACCGCCGACCCGACCCTGGCTGGACGTCGACCTGCACCTGGTCGACGCGCTCCTCGTCGGCGACCCGCGACCCACCGGCGCGGCCACCGCCCGCGCCCGGGACAACCAACCGTTCGTCCCGGGCTCCGCGTGGAAGGGCCTGTTCCGCTCCCGAGCCGAATACATCCTGCGCTCCCGCTACGGCCCCGACACCGCCTGCCGACAACAGACCGGCTGCGGCACCTGCCCCACCTGCGACCTCTTCGGCCACCAGGGCAGGCGAGGACGACTCGCCTTCCACGACAGCCCGATCCTCGACGCCCAGCGCCCACCGGCCCGCACCCACGTCGCCATCGACCGCGTCACCGGCGGCGCCCACGACGGCCTGCTCTACCAGACCACCCCGGTCACCACCGGCCGACTGCGCCTACGCATCGACGCCCTCACCGACATCCCCGACTGGGCGCACACCGTCATCCAGCACGTCCTGCGTGACCTGCACGACGGACTCATCGGACTCGGCTCCCGCACCACCCGGGGCATGGGCACCCTGCGCCTCGACACCCCACCCACACCCGACCCGGTCACCATCCCCGACCTGGAACCCACAGTTCGTACCGAAGGACCGGCGCGATGACCAGCTCCATGGACACCACCACCGCGACGACCACCGGTGTCCTGCACTCCCACGGCCGCATCCCCTGGCACCACCTCGCCGCCACCCTCACCGGAGCCGACGGCACCGCCTGGGCCGACTACGACGGCTTCCACATCGGCGCACCCCCCACCAGCCCACCCCCCTACACCCACCTGTGGGCCTGGACCACCAACTGGCTCCTCCGCGCCCGCCTCGACAACGACACCGCCATCGTCGGCGTCCTGCACCTCGACAACGCCACGCCCCCACTGGAGCCGCAGCCCGTCGCCGTTGAAACCATCGCCTACACCATCCGCCACGCCCACACCTGGCCCGCATTGGAAAAGCGCATCGGTCCCCTCGACCACACTGTCACCGACCGGCAGGCCGACCTCTACCAGACCGCCGGCACCCACCCGACCACCTTCGTCAGGATCAGATGAACAACCCCGCACCGATGCCCACCGCCAGGACCCGAGCCGGCATCAGACGGTGGCGACCGGCCTCCGGTCCACTGCTCACCACCGTGGCGAACTTCGCCATCGCCGCCTTGACCGCCCTCACCACCGCAGCCCTCGGCCTCATCGTCGAAGACCTGCTACCCCTGAAACCACCCCGCCAGGTGTCCCCGGAACGAGCCGCGCTGCTCGCCGCCGCCCTTGTCCTGCTCTTCACGGCCGTCCTCTGGCGCAGCCTGATCCACCGCCGCACCGGCACCCTCTTCTACGTCCGGCTCCTCGCCGACGACATGCCCGACCTGCACGACACCGCCATCCAGATCGCCGCCCGACGCCGCATGTCACTCAAATCCGTCACGCGGTGGGCCGACCTGCCCACCCACACCCACCACGGCGTCATCGACCTCAGCGCCACCTGCGCCGACATCGCCGCCGCCCTCGAAACGGTGATCAACACCGACCGCGACGACACCGCCTACACCATCGCACCCAACATCCTCTGGCCCGCCGCCCTCGCCATCGGCGCCGAACTCCCCATCGTCGACGACCTGCAACTCCTCGAACTACCAGACCCCCGCACACCCCACCCCATCACCTTCACCCTGACCAAGGCGGTCACCCCCGCCACCCTCGTCACCGAAGAACTTCCCCTCGACACCACGACACCGGACGCTCCCGTCGGCCTGATCCTCGCCTTCGCGCCCGCCGCCACGAAAATGACCCCACAGGTGACATACGCGGAATACCCCATCAGCCGATGCCAACGCATCCGACCAGCCGCGACAGAAGACATCACACAACTGAGCCGCACCACCTTCACCGGCCCCGAAATCGCCACATTCGCCAAGCCCCTCACCGAAGCGATAATCGCCGTGCAGAACCAAGCCGGGGCACGCGAGGTCATCATCGCCGCCGCAATGCCCAAAGTGCTCGCCATGGCCATCGGATGGCACCTCGCCCAAGCGACCACCCGATTCTTCACCAACACCCGCCTACTCCACTACGAACAGCGGACCAACACCTACATCCCCATCCGTGCCCACCCCGCGCAAGCCACCCGACCACTCGCCAAGCTTCCCTCCGCACACCGTCCAAACGGCGCAGAAACTGACGAAGCGGACCTGGGTAGCTGATCATGACCCCGCCTTATCCCCTGTGCAATGCCTTCACCAGCGCGAACGCGGCATAATCATCGACTGGCGGCTATTGTTGGACCGTCCGGACCGAGGGGGTATGCAACCTGCCGACAAACACCCTGGTCAAGCCCAGAGCGACAGCAGTAGGGTCCCCAACCACGTCACGCCCAAGGGCGTATGGAAACCCGTTGCGGGTTTGCAACGTGGTGACCTTGTGGTCCCCAACCACGTCACGCCCAAGGGCGTATGGAAACCAGATGTGCCCTCCGCTCACTCCGAAGAATGAGGGGAGGTCCCCAACCACGTCACGCCCAAGGGCGTATGGAAACAGTAAAACAGGTCACTCCGGGACAGTACCCGCGTCCCCAACCACGTCACGCCCAAGGGCGTATGGAAACCCGGCCCTGCCAGAAGGCTGTCCAGTACACCGCCTCGAGAGTCCCCAACCACGTCACGCCCAAGGGCGTATGGAAATCATTGACGCCGGTCCTTGCCCTCGTAGCTGCCGGGGTTTTCTAACCCACGTCACGCCCGGGGGATGGAAATGTCCATAGCATGGGCTTGGTGATCGGTCCCTGCGATTTCCAAATCACATCACGCCCAAGAATGCATAGAAACTCGTATTTCCCGGCCTGGGAGGGTGCAATGCTTCCACTCGTTCCCAGCCGCGTCGCGCGTGAGGGCGAATGGAGACATCCCGCAGGAGGGTTCCTGTACTACAGCTGCGGATCACGTAACGATGGCGGTTGATCGTCGTTGAGCAGGCGTGATATTCGAGGTGATGGATGATCTGGTTGACGGCTGGCAGGCGCGGCTGCGGGAGTTGACCGGCCGGATGGGGCACCTGTTCGCCCGGCCGGAGCCGCGGGAGGTGTTCGCTGACCTGGTCGACGGGTTGCTGTCGGATCTGGAGAAGAAGAACTGCTGGACCCTCGCGCAGCGGGCCGGGCATGGTCATCCGGGGCGGATGCAGTCGTTTCTGTGCCGTGGTGCGTGGAGCGCCGACGCCCTGGAGGCCGAGGTCCGTGACTACGTGGTGGAGCATCTCGGCGACCCGGACGGGGTCTTGATCATCGACGACACCCAGATGATCAAGAAGGGTGACAAGTCCGTCGGGGTCGCCCCGCAGCATTGCGGGGCCACCAACCAGGTGGAGAACTGCCAGGTCGCGGTGATGCTGACCTATGCTGGGCCAGCCGGGCACGCGTTCATCGGCCATCGGCTGTACCTGCCGAAACGGTGGACCGACGATCCGGCCCGCTGCCGCGAGGCGGGGATCCCGACCATGGTGGGGTTCGCCACGAAACTCGACCTGGCGCAAGAGTTGCTGGCCGAGGCGGTCGCCGCGAAGGTGCCGTTCGGGTGGGTCACCATGGACGGCGGTTACGGTCAGTACCCGCAGGTCCGCAACTGGCTGGCCGCCCGCAGCCTGCCGTATGTGGTGGCGACCTCGGCGGCGCTGCCGTTGACGCAGATCGGCGTGCTGCCCGGCGCCGTACCGATCACCCGCGCCGACCAGTTGCTGTCCCGGCTGACCGAGGACGACTGGCAGCGCCGCTCCTGCGGCGAGGGCAGCAAAGGGCAGCGCTTCTACGACTGGGCCCTGGTCCGGCTCGGCGGCAACCTGCGGGTCAGCGACGAGACACCCGCCGACGGGTTCGCCCACACTTTGCTGCTACGGCGTTCGATCACCGATCCGGACGAGGTCACTTATTTCCTTGCCCACGCCCCGGATCCGAGCCCGGCTGGCACGCTCATCCGCACTGCCGGGACGAGATGGAAGATCGAGGAGAACAACGAGCAGGGTAAGGATCTCATCGGTATCGATCAGCATCAGGTACGGACCTGGACCGCGTGGCAGCACACCATCACCGTGTGCATGTTCGCCGACGCGTTCATCGCCGTCCAACACGCCGACCTGCACCACGACACCGCGACCAGCGCCGACACTCCCGCCGGCGGTCAGGCCACCGGCCAGGGAAAAGCAGCAGCCCAACGGCAACCCGCCCGGCAGGCCCCGACTGGCTGAGCCCGGACCTACTCGCCCACGCCACCGTCGCCGACGTCCGCAACCTGCTCGCCCAGACCGTGCTGCACGCCCGCCACGACCGACACCACAGCCTGCGCTGGATCGCCTGGCGCCTCAAACACAAAATCCGCGCCCAGATCAGCCACTACCAACGCCGTGGCGATCCACTCCCGGCAATCCTACGAAAATGGGTAAAGCGCCCCGAAGTCATCCAGGTCTGAATGATCCGCAGCTGTAGTACCTGTGCCCTACCGTCGAGCGGCGGCGGTCGCCCAGCCGCGCAGGGGGTGATGTTCCTCCGGTCGTGTTGGGTGATCCGGCACGCAGCGATGCTGGGCGGGCGTGACGTGTGACGGTGCCCTCGTTTACCCCCCGAAAACTCGTACCAACGACCGGTAAACAGCGACTGGCGTTGCTCAACTGATTGTCAACGTTTGTGCAGGTCAACGACCGATTTCGCTAAGCGATGACAAGCGCGGGAGGGCAACGGTCGAGCAGCGTAGGTCGACGGTTCGATTCCGTCTCAGCACGCGCGTTTCGCTTCGGTACACCAGCCAGAAGGCCAGGCGGGGCAGCCGGCAAGGTCCGTACCGCCCGCGGCTACGGTCGAAATTCGATAGCTACGCTGTCTTGGGCACGCTGTGGGGGTGGGGTTGCGGTATCGATCACCCCACCGACACGAACCCCACGCTTCGGCCAAGTGTGCCGCGACGGATAAGGGGCGCAACGTTCCTTGTGACGGGTGTTCAGCTGATGGGGAGCGGGACGCGGCGGACCTGGCGACGTCCTGTCGGCCCCCCGTTTACCCCTCGAAAACCCCCGCTAGCGGTTGACAATCAGTGACAAGCGGCGATCATTGCCTGCTCATGTCTGCGCAGCTCAACGCCTAATTCTGACAGCCAACGACAAGGCCGGGATGGCTACGTTCCGTAACAAGGGGTCGTCGGTTCGAATCCGGCCGTCCCGACAGACAAAAAGCCCTGACCAGCGGGAACGCTGGTCAGGGCTTTGACTTTCTTCTATGGAGATGTGAACCGCCCCCGAAAACCCCCGGAAGACCTGCCACGGTCGTTCTCGGACCGCTTCACCGTGCGGATCGGTCGCGGCTCAGCTGCCGTCCGGATCTCCTGCCGAGAGCGCGGCCACCTGCCCACCACCGTCAAGATCCACGCTCACGTCGGTGTCCCCTGGCCGGCTGCTGGTGACCGACTGGGTGCTCCTTGGCCGGCCGTACTGAGGGCATGATGTTCGTCTACGACGGCGGCACCCTCGATGAGGTGGGCACGGCCGCCACCTGCCAGCGGACGAGCTGCGCAGCAGGACCTGGTGCACCGAGGAGCAGATCCGGGAGCGGACGTCGGAGCTGCTGGCAGCCCGGATCGCCGCCGCGCTGCGCGGCAAGGTCGAGGGCATGATGTTCGACATTTCGCCTTACCCGGCATTACCCGTCGGATCGTGGACACACAGGAATTCTCAGGCGTTGTAACCTCCATCCCGGACGCCATCGCTGCGGACTCTGGCCAATGTCGGTTCGTACGCCCCGAGACGTCGGGTGACGTGGGCGTTCGATCATCGACGTCTGCCGTGTGCGGGCGGCTCGCTTGCGGCGTGTGCAGGTCGACAGGGACCTGGATTCACCGAGCGTGCCCGCAACCTGGGCTGCCCCTCGAACATGTGACATGCGGACGTGCACCAGCGACCAACGGGGAGGAAAGACTGTGCGTAGATCCGGCGGGCGAAGGCTCGTGGTAGTACTGATGATGGCGGGTGTGCTCGCCGCTCCGGGTGGGCTCCCGGCCCAGGCCAGGGCAGCGGCTCCGGACTGTCCGACGCCGGCCGGTCTGCTGGCCGCCCCGGAACGTGTCAAGGGATTGAGGCCAGCGGGAGTTAAGCGGCCTGTCGTTCCGGTTCGGGTTTGTTGATCCAGACCTGGTTGGGCAGGTCGAGGATCTTGGGTAGGGGTCGGGTGGTGCCGAATCGTTCCGGGTGCGCCGCCCGCGCGGTGGCGAGGGTGTCCTGGCGGTTGGCGCGGACGGCGTGGTGGCGGCCGTGGTGGACGTCTGCGGGGGTGTGCAACCCGATCCCGGAGTGCCGGTGGGCGTGGTTGTACCAGGTCACGAACTCGGCCATGAACGCCCGTGCCTGGGCCAGGGACGCGAATCGGTGCGGGAAGACCGGCGCGTACTTCAACGTCTTGAACCAGGCCTCGCTGTACGGGTTGTCGTTGGAGGTCTTCGGCCGGGAGTGCGAGCGGGTCACCTGGAGGTCTTCGAGGAGGTCAGCGACCGACTTCGAGGTCATCGAGGTGCCCCGGTCGGCGTGCACGACGTGCGGGACACCGTGGGCGCCGAACACTTCGCGCATCATCGACTCGGCGAGCGGACCGGACTCGCGGGCGTGCACGCGGACCCCGACGATGTACCGGGAGTAGATGTCGATCATTACGTAGGCGTCGTAGTAGACGCCCTTGACCGGTCCGGCGAGTTTCGTGATGTCCCAGGTGTAGACCTGCCCCGGCCGGTCGGCGATCAGCTCGGGACGCTGCCTGGCTGGGTGCCGGGCCTGCCGGCGACGCTCGCGAACCTGCTTGTTTTCGCGTAGGAGCCGGTACATGGTGGCGATCGAGCCCACGTAGACGCCCTGGTCCAGCAGCGCCGCGTAGATCTGAGCCGGGGCGGCGTCGACGAACTCCGGGCTGTTCAACAGCCGCAGCACCTGCCCGCGCTCGCTCGGGGTGAGCGCGTTCGCAGGCGTCCGCCGAGCCGGCCGCGATGGTGTCGGCCGGCGCCGGTCCCGCTCCGCGCTGGACCGGGCGATCCCGGTCATCGCCGCCGCGGCCCGGGTCGTGGTGCCGGTGCTGGTCAACTCCCGGTACGCGGCCATCAGCGCTTGCCGAGCCCGAACACGTCCGGACCGTCCGGATCGCTCCTGGAGATGTCCTCCAAGAGCTCTCGTGCTTTTCCCATGATCGTCAACGCCGTCTCGGTCCGCGCCAGCTTCGCCTGCGCCTGCGCCAGTTCCCGCCGCAGCCGGGCGATCTCCGCCTGCTCCGCCGACGGCCTCCCGACCGTCTCACCGGCCGGCTTGCCCTGCAACAGGCCGGCGTCACGGGCCCGGCGCCACTCCGACATCAACGACGAGTACAAGCCCTCCCGCCGCAGGAACGCTCCGCCCTCACCAGCCGCGACGGCCTGCTCGTAACCGGCGAGGAGTTCCAGCTTCTGCCCCGGGGTGAACGACCGGCGGGCACGCGGCCCTTCCGAACGCGGGCCCTTCTTGCGACTCATGACCCCATCCTGGGCCGTCACAACGTCTACAGCAGCATTCAACGCTTCTCAATCCTGAACTCGCCCTGTCCGGCGGACTTGCTATGAACCGCTGGCCTCAACTCACCCTGACAGACAGGGCCCTGCGGGCCGACCCCCTCACCGACGAGGCGGCCGGGAATCCCGCCGTACTGGAGGGCGTGAGTTGTGCCCTGCCCTGGGCCACGGCGGTCGTGCCGGCGGTCGGCGAGTACGACGCCTCTTTCGTGTTGTTTCGCTTCGAGGATGTGGCGCAGCAGTGGAAACCGCTCAACGTCGGTTCGGGCGGGGTCTGCGACGAGTCGGTGCCGGCCGCCATCGCGGCCGAACTGGACGGATGCCAGCTGAACGACCCCGGCGACGAGCTGCCCGATGATGATCCGGCCGAGGAGACCGAGGATCCCGCTGCGGCTCAGGGTTCCGACGGTGGCGCACTGTCCACGTTGGCCTCCGCGATCGGTGGGCCGATCACGCGTACCGAGATCATGCAGCGGGCCCAGGGCTGGGTGGACAACCAGCCCGGCACCTACAGTCAGCGGGGGTTCTCCTGGGACCCGACCCACACCCGCAAATACCGGCGTGACTGCTCAGGGCTGGTGGGCATGGCCTGGCATCTGAATGCCGACCCGAGCACGCGGACGCTGCCCCAGTTCTCCAACCAGATCAGCAAGGCGAATCTCCAGCCGGGCGACATCCTCAACATCGCCTCCACGCACGTCGTCCTGTTCAAGAGATGGAAGACCGACCGACGGCACTTCAGCTACTACAGCTTCGGGTCGACGCCGGTGAAGATCAGGACTGCGGCGATCGACGCCGGGACCATCGACAGCCACCGGGCCACCAGCTACGTGGCGCGGCGGTACACGAAGATCGCGGCGTCGTCCACGCCGCCCCCGACGACGCCGACCGGTCGCGCCGCCCCGACGGTCGCGTACGACCAGGGTGACGGCACGATGCGGATGTACCGGTGGCTGTCCGATGGTGACTCGTTCAACCGCACGACCGACTACGACTCGGGTGCTTTCCGGCTCAGCGCGGTCGGCGACCGGATGGCCGCCGGTGATGTGGACGGTGACGGTAAGGACGACGTCGTCATGGCCTACCAGAAGTCGGACGGCACGTTCTCGTTTTACGTCTGGCGCAACGGCAACTCGGCTGCCCGTATCTGGTACGACAGCGGGCCGTTCAATCTGAGTAACGTCGGCGGTCGTCTCGTGCTGGGCGATTTCAACGGTGACCGTAAGGCCGAGCCGGCGATGGCCTACGACCAGGGTGACGGCACCATGCGGACGTACCGGTGGCTGTCCGATGGTGACTCGTTCAACCGCACGACCGACTACGACTCGGGTGCTTTCCGGCTCAGCGTCGTCGGCGACCGGATGGCCGCCGGTGATGTGGACGGTGACGGTAAGGACGACGTCGTCATGGCCTACCAGAAGTCGGACGGCACGTTCTCGTTTTACGTCTGGCGCAACGGCAACTCGGCTGCCCGTATCTGGTACGACAGCGGGCCGTTCAATCTGAGTAACGTCGGCGGTCGTCTCGTGCTGGGCGATTTCAACGGTGACCGTAAGGCCGAGCCGGCGATGGCCTACGACCAGGGTGACGGCACCATGCGGACGTACCGGTGGCTGTCCGATGGTGACTCGTTCAACCGCACGACCGACTACGACTCGGGTGCTTTCCGGCTCAGCGTCGTCGGCGACCGGATGGCCGCCGGTGATGTGGACGGTGACGGTAAGGACGACGTCGTCATGGCCTACCAGAAGTCGGACGGCACATTCTCCTACTACGTCTGGCGCAACGGCAACTACGCCGCCCGTGTCTGGTACAGCAGCGGGGCGTTCAACCTCAACAACGTCTCCGGCCGCCTCGTCCTTGGCAACTGGTAGACACTGACCCCGGGCCTGCCCCGGTACGGCCCTCGCGTCGCCACGCGGAGGCTGTACCGGGGCACGCCCTGCCCCGCCAGGCCGGGCTCCCCGGCGACGATTCATCCCGCACGGTGCCCATCTGCTCGTGACGACACATGGTGACGAAGCGCTTTCTTCGCAGCTCGCCGGTCGGGAAAGCGGCTACGGTCCAGGCCCGCACCGTCCCGGAGGGCGTCCTGCGCGGCGTACCCGGCGATCAGTAGCGCGGCGAAACCCGGGTGGTCAGCCGGCCGACCTCAGCCGAGCGAGGCGAGGATGAGTTCCCGGGTGGCGTGGACCGTGGGGGAGTAGCTGCCCGGGTCCCGGCCGATACGTTCCGCGCCGGCGCGCATGACGCCGCTGAGCAGTTCCACCACGAGGTGCACCTCGCCGACGTCGCGGAACTCGCCGCGTTCGATGCCATCGCGGACCACGTTCGACCTCGACGACTATCGCGTGGAACGGGCTGTCCGGGCCCTTCGGCAGGTCGGCGAACGGCAGGCCGGAACCGGGCCGGAGCATCAGTTGCAGGACCTGGTCCTGGAACGCGGCCAGGACCGCCTCGATGATCTCCCGCATCCGCTGCGCGGCCGGTTCGGTGGACCGGGCGGCGATCGTGGACACCTGCTGCACCGTGGGCTGACCCACCCGCTGGGTCAGGGCCAGGACCAGCGCGCTGCGGTCGCGGCCATAGTTGTAGAGGGTGTTGCGGGCGAGCCCGGCGCGGGCTGCGATGTGGCCCATGGTGATCGAGTCGGCGGGCGGGGTGCTCACCAGTGTCAGCCCCACCGCCGACACACCTGCCCCGACAACGGCCACCACCACCGCCCCGAAACCCAAGCCGACCCGGTCAAGACCAAGGCCCCTCGGTGCAGAAGGGCGTGCATCCCGGAGCGCTCTGCACACCGCGGGGCGCGTTGGGTCGGACCTCCGCCGGGAAGCTGATGCGGTGCGGGCCGTCAGCGACGGACAGCCGCAACCGGTGGCGCGCCGCCTGAACGTGCCGTTCACACCGCCCCGGGCCGGCCGTGGCACTGGCACGGCCGCGCCCTGCGGCCCGCGCGACCGGGCGGCTCACCTCAACCCACCGGCGTACGCCTCAACGGCGAGGCGGCGCTACGTGATGTCGAACAGCTGCCTCAGCCGGGCCTCGATCAGGGGTTGGCCGGCGGCGGACACGCCATAGTGGCCGACACCTTCGAGGACGGCGAGGTTGATGTCGTTGCCGTTGATCAGCATCTTGTTGACGGTGTCGTAGGTGACCGTGGCCGGGCTGGTGATGTCGTCGGTTCCGTACAGCCAGAGAATCGCCCCCGGCAGCGTCGAGTTCTCCAGCCTGCCCTGGTTCTCCGCGTAGAACCGCTTGTTCTCGGGCAGCGAGTTCGGGGCCTCGCCGTGAATACCGGGGTAGGTGGTCAGCCGGTGTGCCGGCGACGCGTTCAGGTAGTGCTGGATGTCCCGTTTGACCAGGGCGTTGAGGTCGTCCAGGCAGGTACGCCAGTTGTCGCGGTAGAACCTCAGCATGGTGGGACCGTAGATCGTGGCGGGGTCGATGTCGTAGCCCGCGTACCGTTCGGTCCTGGTGAAGTAGATGGTCTCGGCGTTGGCGAAGACGAGTTGCTCGATCTGGTGTTCCGTCGGCGGGAGCCCGGACCGCGAGGCCGCCGCGATGTCGTTCCACAGGACCCGGTTCATGGCGGGCACGTCCGGGACCGGGGCGAGGGTGATGGTGCCGCGGTACTCCAGGTCGGGGTCGGCCATGGTGGCCCGGTCGGAGTAGTACGCGGCGGCCAGGGCGGCGAAGCCACCTTCCGACCAGCCGGCCGGCACCCACTGACCCGACAGTTGGTCACCGAGGAGCCGCTGCGCGGCCACCGCGGCGAAGACCATCGAGTTTCCCTCGCTGGACAGCTCGTAGTAGCCGTGCCCCTCCGGGACGCCGTCGGCCACCGGACCGAGTCCCTCGTAGTCGGGGGCGACCACGGCGATGTTCATCTTCAGGATGGACGCCAGCAGGGGAGCGTTCGGCCCGTCGGCCCACCGGCCGTGTTCCTGGAGTTGCACGCTCGGCGCGCACTCCGGGGCCCACCCGACGGTGCCGTGCCCCCACACCACGAGTGGCCACCCGCCGGCCGGTGGCGCCTGCGTGGGCAGGAACAGCATGGCGGTGGCGTTGATCTGGCCGCCCCGGATGCCGGGCATGCGGTAGACGACGAGTTGGCCGTCGGCCACGTCGGCGATCACCGATGGCACGTTACGCAGCGGCGTGGGGGTGCCGACCACGTCCCCGTCGGCGGCCATCTCGACGGGGCCGGTCGGACCGCCATCGGCACCCCACGCCGGGGCGACGGGGATCAACAGCCCCACCAGCAGCACGACGAGCGGGAATCCGCGTCGGACACGACCACGCCGTCCGGGTGATCCGATGGGGCAACTGGTCATCGTGCTCCCGTCGTCGTGAGTTCCCGAGGCTGTCCCGGGCAGGGCGTCATGCTCCACCGCCGGCGACGTGACCCGTCGCGTCGTCCGGACACCACCACAGGGGCCCCGGGCAGCCGGGCGCACGTGGCCGTGACGTGTGCCGGTCGGCAGGCCGGAGCCCGCGACGAGCCTCCGGTTCCGGTGTCTACGGGTCGAGAATAGGCCCGTGCGGTCAGGTTAGAGGTGGTTTTCCCGGGCCGGCCCGGGACCGGCGACGACCGGCCCGTCGGACTCCATGACCACCCACCGGGGAGGTGATCGCCTCACCCCAGCAGCGGGGAGGAAGCCCGACCCGGCCAGGCCCTCCGTCACCACGTAGACCTCCCATAACGTCTGCCCTACCTCCCGGGCTCGGGACCCTCCTGACGAACTCGGCGCCGGGGAGGGCGCCCACTCCCGGTTCCGTCGCTGGACGGTGGACGCATGCCGCTTGACCAGTCACTTGTATTTTGCAAGTATGGCCCGCATGAGCCTCTTCATCACCTGCCCGGTCGAGAGCGTCGAGCGGGCAACCGCCTTCTATACCGCCCTCGGCTGGACCCTCAACGCCGAGATGTCCGACCACAACGTGTCGTGCTTCGCGATCGCCCCCGGGCATTACGTCATGCTCGGCAGCCGCGAGATGTACGCGAGCGTCGGCGGAGTCGAAGAGTTGATCGGCGGACCCCGCACGCCCTCCAAGGTCACGGTCTCGTTCGACCTGGGCAGCCGGGAGGCGGTCGACGAACTCGTCGACCGTGCCGGTGCCGCCGGCGGGCGGATCGGTGACACCGACGACTACCCCTTCATGTACCAGCGCCAGTTCGACGACCCCGACGGTTACCACTACTCACCGTTCTGGATGAAGGTGGACGCCGACCCGACCGCGTGAGCGACCTCGCCGCAGCCCTCGACATCGTCGGCGCACGGTGGGCCCTGCTCATCGTGGAACGCCTGCTCGACGGGCCACAACGCTACGGCGATCTGCAGCGCGACCTCGGCGTGCCGACCAACATGCTCGCGATACGCCTGCGCGAGCTCGAAGCCGCTGGCGTGCTGATCCGCCTGCCCCTTCGACACAACACCCGGGCCTACGCGCTCACCGATCGCGGGTTCGCCCTGCGCGAGGCGATCGTCGCACTCGGCAACTGGGGCAGGCGCGACTCCTGATCCGGCACCGCCGTCCGGGATCATGGCTGGCCGCCCACGGGAGGCAGGGTATGCAGGGCACAGTGGAGAGATGACTGCTGTGGCAGTCCGAAGGTACGAGACATGATCGACGTGCGGGCGCGCCGCTGGCTGATGATCGTGGGGGTGCTCCTCACCGCCGGAGCCCTCCTGCTGTTGTCGCTTCTCCCTGACCCGCCCGCCGCGGCGGTGGCGATGACGGCTTGGGTCGAACGCGGCCACCCGGTACCGATTGGAGCAACGAACTGCTGTTTCTCGCGGTCATCTGCTGGGGAGCCGGTGCGCGGTCTCTTCAGTACGGGACGGGCCGGCCCGTCAGCGCGGATCGACGCGGGAGGGACCGCTCTCACGGTCGCCCTCGTCGTCGTACGCTCGCGGTGGGGCATCTGGTCTACCCGGTGTTTGAAATCGACCTGTCAACCGAGGTCGTAGCCCTGCTCGTCAGCTCGAACGTTCGGCGCCCTGCAGGTGGCGTTCCTGGGTTTCGCCGGTCAGGACGTGGGTGACGGACAACCGGTCGGGGCGGCAGCAGCATCACCGGCCGGATCACCATCTAACGACCTCGATCACACCCGGCGGTCAAACCCGGAAAACGCCACACTCCCGCTCTCTCGCCGCCGACGCCTGAGTGGACCCTCCGGACGGCCGCTAGACTGCCCGTCGCGATAGGATGACCGTCTGTCAGCCGTGGCCGTGCTGTGTCCTGCTCGGCGAAGGGAAGTGGTGGCCCCAGGTGAGCACGCTGCCGGGACTCGCGGCGGACACCGCCTCCACCGCCTTGGCGATAATGGCCCCGGACGGCCGCTTTCTCTGGTGCAACCCGGCCGGTCACCGGTTGGGTGTCGGGCTGGCAGAGTTGCCGCTGGGGCAGATCGGGCCCGACGGGCCCGCGGTGGACCACCCGGTGCGAGGTGCCGACGGGGCCACCAGGTGGTTACGGGTGCGATGTCACGGCATGGAACACGAGGGGCAACCGCTGCGCCTGTACGAGCTGCGTGACGTCAGCGCCGAGCGGCAGGAACGCGACCGTGGGCGCAACTACCGGTGGCGGCTGGCCCACCTTGAGCAACTCGCCAAGGTGGGCACCTGGGAGTGGAACGTACTGACCGGTGAGGTCGTCTGGAGCGACGTGCTGCTGCAGATGTTCGGTCTGCCTGCTGACGCGCACCTCGACTACGACTCCTACCGGCAGATGTTGTACCCGGACGACGTCGCGATGATCGAACGGACGTTGGAGAAGGCCCTGCGTGACGGCGGCTCGTTCTCCTACACGCACCGGATGTACCTCGCCGACGGCGCGACACTGCGCGTCTTCGAGTGCTACGGCGAGGTCTTCCCCGATGCCGCTGGGGCGCCGGCGCGCGTCCTGGGCACCGCCCACGACATCACCGCGATGCGGCGGGTGCAGGACGAGCTGACCAAGCTGGCCGAACGCGACCCGCTGACCGATCTGCCGAACCGCCGTGCCCTGCTGGCCCGCCTCGACGACCTGATCGCCGAGCTGCGGGAACGGTCCGCGGCGTTGCTGCTGATCGACATCGACAACTTCAAGGACATCAACGACGTGCACGGGCACGCGGTCGGCGACGACGTGCTGCGCGTCCTGGCCCGGCGGCTGCTGCACGAGCTGCCCGACGGCACGGTGCTGGGCCGCCTCGGCGGCGACGAGTTCGCGGTCGTCCTGCCGGGGGCGTACGCCGAGGACGCCCTCGCCGTCGCCGAGCGGCTCTGCGACGCCAGTGTCCGCACGCCCGTGCCGTTGGCCGGCACCGGGCTGCGGGTGACCCTGAGCATCGGTGCCGCCTCGCTGGAACCGGGCGACACCCGCGACACCGTGCTCGCCCACGCCGACCTCGCCCTGTACGAGGCGAAGAACGCCGGCCGCAACCGGGCCAGGCTCTACCTGCCGGAGCAGTACCGGCACGCCGTGCAGCGCGTCAACGTGGTGACCCGGGTCCGCAAGGCCCTCGACGAGAACCGGATGCGGTTGTACGCCCAGCCGATCATCGACCTGTCGACCGGGCAAGTGGTCAGCCGCGAGCTGCTCATCCGGCTGCGCGACGGCGGCGAGCCCAGCCTGTCACCGGCCGAGTTCCTGCCGACGGTGGAACGGGACGACCTCATCGGTGAGCTCGACCGGTGGGTGGTGTCCACCGCCACGCAGGCGCTGGCCCACCCCAAGGCCATGACGGCGGGAATGTGCTTCGACATCAACATCTCGGCTCGATCCCTGGAATCGCCGGGCTTCGGTGACTGGGTGGTGCGCACCCTGCGCGCTGCCGGCATCGACGCGAGCCGGCTCGGCCTGGAGATCACCGAGACCGCGGCGATCACCAATGTCGCCGCGGTGCGGCACCTCGCCAGCACCTTGCGCGACGCCGGTTGCCGGCTGAGCCTGGACGACTTCGGCGCCGGGTTCGGCTCGTTCGCCTACCTCAAGCACCTGCCCTTCAGCACGGTCAAGATCGCGGGCGACTTCGTCCGCCAGGCGGATCACGGCGGCGCCGATCCTGTGCTCATCGATGCGGTCGTCCGCGCCGCGCACGGCCTGGGCATGCGAACCGTCGCCGAGTCGGTGGAGCGCGCCGCGCTGGTGCCGGCGCTGCGGATGCTGGGTGTGGACGCCGGCCAGGGCTACCACCTGGGCCGACCGGCCCCATTGGACGAACTACTCGGTCGAACGTTCGACTCGCGGCAGGGCGGCGGGGCGGCCGGGACAGTTGTGGGGCATCCTGAACCCTGATCAACCGCCCCGCTTTGGAGACTCAGGTGAACGCACCCCGGACAAGGCCGTTCCCCACCGGCGCCGAACTCGTCACGAGCGACCTCGACGCTGCCCGTAGCTTCTACCAGGACCTGTTGGGCTGGACGTACCAGGCCACCGCCGACGGCTGCACCGCGCTCGCCGACGGGGCTCCCGCCGCCGATCTGAGGTTCGGTCCTGCCCCGGCCCGCTGGTGGACTGTCTTCGGCGCCGCCGACGAGGCCACCGTCCGGGCCGCCGCCGGCGCAGCCGGTGCCCGGCTGACCGGCGACGAGGTGCACGACCCGCTGGGCGGGAGCTTCCGGCTACGCACCGCACCGGCCCCGGTGGCCCCGGGCCTCGGTCGGCCCTGCTGGTACGAGTACATGACGACCGACCCGGCTGGAGCGGACCGGTTCCACACCGCCGCCCTGGGCCTGCGGTCCAGCGTGCCACCCGGCGCCCCCGACGACTCGTACGCCCTGCTCGTCAGCGACGTCGCGCCGGTCGCCGGCCGGCTCGCCACGCCTGCGCCGCTGGACACCCTGCTACCCGCCGGCTGGATGGTCTATCTGGCCGTGGCGGACCCGGACGACGTCGCCGAGCGGGCCCAGCGGGGCGGTGGCCGACTGCTGGTGCCGCCGCGCGACGTGGTGACCGGTCGGGTCTGCGCGCTCGCCGACCCGGCGGGAGCCGTCTTCACCGTCATTCGACCGGCCCACGCCGGTAGCTGACTGCCAGGCGTTCTTTCGCAGGTCGTCGTCACCGTGGCGTCCCGAAACCGGCACCGAGGCACGGCGGGAAGCTGGTGGGCAGGCCGGTCGATGACGGTGTCGTCGTCGGTGCCGCAGGATTCGATGAAGGTGATGTCGGTGAACTCGGCGACGACGTGTACGGGGTACGTCGGTCCGTCGTCGCGGTACCGACGCATGCGTTGCAGATGGTCGTTCGGGAAGAGCACCCTACGTTCCGGGTGTTCGTGTACCCAGCTGGGTACGGCCTGCTGCATCACCCGGGCCAGCATGGCAAGGCTGTTCTTGACCATCGATCGACTGCACTCGTCGGCGACCCGGGGTAGCGCCGTCTCGGCGTAACACCTCCCACAACACCCTGGCGTGGGGCCGGCCACCACCACGGTGACCGGCCTGCGTGATGTCCGCGACCCGCCAACGGCAGGAATCTCTTCACGCGAAAGGCGGGGCAACCGGTGTGGTTGCCGATACACTACGGCGCCCCGAGTGAGACCGCGACGGCGTGCACCGTCCGATGTGGGCGACTATCCGAAGGGGACGCCGCGTGCCGTGGGAGTTGGAGATCCACACGATCGACATCGGTGTGGGTGAGGCCAGCCTGATCATCGCCGAGGATCCGGCGGTACCCGGCTCGCGTAGGTCGATCCTGATCGACGGCGGGCTGTCGGCGGCGGCGGCTCTGACGCACCAGTATGTCGTGGCCACCCTGCCGCCCGGGGCCGGTCCGGATGTCCTGCTGGTCACCCACTACGACAAGGACCATTCGCACGGGATCTCCAGCCTCCTGTTCGCCGACAACCTTTCCGTCCTGTGTGACGTCGTTGTAGGGGCGACGGTCGGGGCACTGGTCGGCGGTGGTGCGGCGCTCACGCAGCAGGAGGCCGCGGCCAAGGCGGCCTGCGCGACGGTCGGCATCCTGTACGGGTCGTGGGGGGCGAACGTCAACTCCATCGACGCGACGGTGAACGCCCTCACCGCGGCGAACGTCAGCCTGTTGAACCCGGTTCAGGCCGCCGAGCGGGGAGTGGCCAGGGCGGAGGCGGTTGGGGCCGGCTGGGGCGGCCACGTCACGTTGATTACCAGCAAAGCTTGGCGCAAGGACGCCGGCCTGGCGGCCGGCGCGGCCGTGGCAGCCCTGCTCGCCATGGCGAATCCACCGACCGTCGCCCAGGTGCGTGCAGCGGTCGCGGCCGCCGTGTTCCCGGCACTGGCACGGACGGTCCCGAACGATGGACGGTTCGACACGGGCGGAATCTACCGCAACACGCGGGTTGTCGACATCGGCGATGCGCGCACCGCGCCCGCCCCGTATGCGAAAGCGGTCGCGGGTGAGCTGGTGAGCAGCACGTCGGTGCACCTGCAGATACCCGGCGTGAACCGGCAGCGGACCGGCTTCGCTCCGACGCTGGGCGATGAGCTGTTCTGGAACGGCGTCGCACCCCCGGTGGCCCCCGCCAACGCCCCGTACGCGGTCCTGGTCTCGGGCCCGCTACCGCACTCCGGGGCGACCGCCAGCGTGTGGCAGGGGGTCGGTGTGGCGCCGCAGATCATCCACGCCGGGCAGCTCGACAACCGGATGAGCATCGGCCTGGTCGTGCAGTTCAACGACTTCCGCTACTTCACCGCCGGTGACCTGCCCCTCGAGAGCGAGGATCAGCTGGCGATGGCGCTGATGGTGGCGGGCCAGCCGCTGCCGAACGGTGCCGGCGGCCTGCTGCCGGCGCTGGCGGCACCGCCCTGGGTGACGGCCTTCAAGGCCAGCCACCACGGTGCGGACACGTCCACCAGCGACAACTTCCTGAACTTCCTGGGACCGAAGACCGCGATCATCTCCTGTGGCCGCGAGTACGGACACCCGTTCCAGACGATGATCGACCGGCTGGAAGATCCCAACGCCACGATCGAGTTCTACTTCCTGACGAACTGCCGCTATCCCCGGGTGGGCATCCGGGCATCGCCGGCAGCAGACAGAGGCCCGGCCCGGGTGCCCGGGCCTGCGTACGAACAGAACGTCCCACACAACTGGTCACGTATCTCGGGCGACAACAACGACAACAACGGTGCCCTCGGGCGGGACAGGGGCAATATCGTCCTGCGGATCAACCAGGCGGGCAGCACCGCGATGGTGGGGAACCGGACGTACACCACGACGTACTGGGAGCACTATCCGACGGCCATGGCCGTCGCGGGCCCGACGGTGGTGACGACCCAGTGGTGAGCACGCCGCGCCGGCTCGCGGACGCGCGGAGGAGGAGCGCGGCGTGAGCGACCTGGATGCGTTGTACCGGCACCTGGAGTCGATGGGACGCACGGTCACCCTCGCCGCGGACGACTCCGCACTGCCCGTGCAGCTGGCCGAGTTCCTACGCACGATGCCGAACGGCGTCCTGGAACTGAGCGCGGGCGACGACGGGATCAGCCTGTCCGGGCAGGTGCTCACCATCTCCGGCGGCACCTCGGCGTCCTGGCCGATCGAGGGTCTCGGCCCGGCGGGTGCCGGCCCGGTGCGTCTGACCCACGCCTCGGTCACCCTGACCGGCGCGACCGGCGCGACCGGCACTGCCGGCCTTACGGTGAGCGGCGCGGCGTCCGGCGTCCTGGACCTCGACCGGCCGGTCGCGGTGACGCTGGCGTCGACCCGGGAGCAGTCCGCCGCCGGCACCGTAGCGGCCTGGCGGCTCGGCGTGCCCGCGACGACACGGCTACCGCTGCCCACGTTGCTGGCTCTCGGCGTCGGTGGAAGCGGTCGGGCCGCGGTCCTGCCGGTCCCACCGCAGACGTTGGTCGGCACAGCCTCGGTCGAGCCCGCGCAGCTGCACCTGACCTTCTATCCGGGCCGGGCACACCGGCCGCGACTGGTGTTCACCGCAAGCCTGCCCGACGCCCGGTGGACGGTCGTACCCTCGGTCCTGGCGTTCGACAACGTCACCGTTCGGGGTGACATCGGCCCGGCCCAGTACCAGATCATGCTCAGCAGCCTCGTCACGATCGGGGACCTGCCGGTCGAGGTCGCCATCGGGGTGGCTCCGGGCAGACGGTGGACCGCTTCGCTACGGCCGTCCGGGACGACGGCCTTCCCCGGCCTGGCCGCACTGACCGGATGGCTCGGTGGTGCGCAGCGCGGCGCGGCGGCGGCCGGTGAACTGGCCTCGCTGCGCGGCGACGGACCGGGACTGGGCGTCGGCGGGCTGGACGCGGCGATCCGCAAGGTCACCATGACGTTCGACGCCGCGACCGGGCAGCTGCCGTCGGTGCAGGTCGTCAGCCTGCTGACCCTCGGTGTGCTGCGGTTGGACGTCACGGCGAGCCTGCCGGGCCTGGAGATAACGGGGCAGCTGTATGAGCAGACGCCGGTCGGGGTGGCCGATCTGCTCGACTCGCTCGGGCTGCCCTCGGCGGACCTGCCACGGGCGCTGACCGTCAGCGAAGCCTTCTTCCTGGCCCGGCCCCGGGCCGGGCGGTACGCGGTCGACCTCACGCTGAGCGACGTGTGGCGGATCGGCCCCGTGGCGCTGCGCCGGGTCTCGGTCGGCGTCGCCTACCAGTCGTCGTCGGGCCTGTCCGGGTACGTCGAGGCGGTGCTGAGCTTCGGGCCGTCGATCAACGTGCTGCTGGGGGCCGCGTACGAGGGGGCGGCCGAAGGCTGGCGGTTCGCCGGGTCGACCGGCACGGGGGACCTCCTCCCGGTCGGCGACCTCCTCAGCTCCCTCGCCGCCGACTTCGGCATCACCGAGGTGCCCGATGTGCTGCGCCACCTCGCCCTCGTCGAGGTGGCGGCGAGTGTGACGACCGGCACCGGCGCATTCACGTTCTCCTGCACCGGCGCCTTCACCGTGGCCGGCGCCCCGGCGCAGCTGCGCGTTGACGTCGCGCTCGACCCGGTGCCGGCGGGCCAGCCGGGCGGCGCGGCACCGCCGGACCCGGCGACCACGGTCGGCACCGCGGGATTCGCCGCCCGGTACAGCGCGACCCTGACGATCGGTCGGATGGCCTGCGCGGTGACGCTCAACCTGCGCGACGGCCGGAGCAGCACGAGCATCGACGCGCGCTGGACGGCCGACCCGCAGCAGCCCCCGTTGTCCCTCACCGACGTGGCTGCGGGACTCGACCTGCCGGTGCCGGAACTTCCGCCCGGGCTCGACCTGACGTTGACCGCCGCGGACCTGACCTACGACCCGACCTCCCGGCAACTGATGATCGGAGCCCGGTCGGCGGCCCACGGCGCAGCGGTCTTCGTGGCGTTGCCCGCCGCACCGGATGGCGACGGGTCGACGCGGTATCTGGCCGCGGTGTCCGTCGGGGACCCGATCGGGCTGTCCGACCTGCCGGTGATCGGCGTCGCCCTCGGGGACGCCGAAACCTGCGCGGTCGAGCAGCTCCAGGTGATCGTGTCCGACGCCCGGATTCTCCCGCAGACCGCGGTCGAGGCGAACGGGCTCATCCGGGAGGGCTATCCGAGGTTCCCGGAGCAGGGCACTGCTGCGGCCCTCGCCTTCTCCGCCGTGCTGCGCTTCGGGGCGCAGCGCATCCCGATCGCCCTCGGCGCCGGCCAGGCCGCCGGATCCGGCACCCCCACGGATCCGGCGACCGCGCCCGTCGGTTCCACCGTCGGCCAATCGTCCGGGCGGGGTGGCGTGGTCGCCGCCGCGCCGACCGACGCGGACGGCACCGTATGGTTCACCGTGCAGAAGGCGTTCGGACCGGTCACCATCGGCCGGGTCGGCGCCCGGTACCGCGACGCGGCCCTCTGGTTCGTCCTGGACGGCTCGCTGGAGGCCGACGGCCTGTCCCTGGCCCTGCAGGACGCCTCGATCGGGGTGCCGGTGGCCGGCTTCGTGCCGCGGTTCGATGTGCGCGGCCTGGCACTGTCCTATGTGAACGCGCCGTTGGCGATCCTCGGCGGATTCACCTCGGTCCCGCCGACGGACGGTGCCACGTTCCGGTACGACGGCGGCGCCGCGGTCTCGATGCCGTCCTGGGGCGCGCTGGCCTACGGCTCGTACACCGAGGTCGACGGCGAACCGTCGATGTTCCTGTTCCTGCGGGCCGCCGGGACGTTCGGGGGTCCGCCCGCGTTCTCGGTCACCGCGCTGGCGGCGGGCTTCGGCTACCACTCCACGATCCGGCTGCCCGCGGTCACCGAGGTGGCCGGCTTCCCGCTGGTCGCCGGGCTCGGCGCGCAGGAGGCGGACGGCTCACCGGCGCAGGCGCTGGCCGCCCTCACCGGCGGGCCGCAGCCCTGGCTCAGCCCTGCGCCGGGGCAGACCTGGCTGGCCGTCGGGGTGCGCTTCCACACGTACCGGCAGTTCGACACGACCGCCCTGCTGGCCGTCGAGTTCGGCAACGCGCTGACGGTCCTGCTGCTCGGCGTGACCACGGCCCGCTTCCCGTCGACCGGCGCGGCCCGCCCGTACGCGCAGCTGCAGCTCGAGCTCCGCAGCGTGCTGCGGCCCGGCGAGGGGATCTTCGCCCTGTCCGCGGCGCTGACCCGCAACTCGTACCTGCTCGACCCGGCCTGCGTACTCACCGGCGGCTTCGCGTTCTACGCCTGGTTCGGTGAGCACCGCAACGCCGGCGACTTCGCGGTCACCGTCGGCGGCTACCACCCCGCGTTCGACGCGCCGAAGCACTACCCGGTCGTACCACGGGTCGGCTTCACCTGGTCGCTGGACGCGGCGGTACGCATCTCCGGCACCGCCTACTTCGCGTTGACCCCGTCGGCGATCATGGCCGGCGGGACGCTGGACGTGCGCTATCACGACGGCAGCCTGACCGCCTGGTTCACCGCCCAGGCCGATCTGCTGGTCGCATGGGCGCCGTTCCGGTTCCGGACCCGGATCGGGGTCAGCGTCGGGATCGAGTACACGGCGAACCTGCTGTTCACGGCGAAGACCCTGCACCTGGAGGCGGGCGCGGAGCTGGAGCTGTGGGGTCCGCCGACCGGCGGGACGGTCACCGTCCGGCTGTGGGTCGTCACCTTCACGGTGGCCTTCGGCGCGACGGCTGACACCGCCGATCCGGCGGTGACCCGGCTGGACTGGGCCGGGTTCCAGGAACTGCTGCCGGCCGCCACGGCGAGCACCACCTTCACCGCGGCGGCCGGCCTGGCCGCGCCACAGACCGGCTCGAACGGCTCGGCTGGTTCGACTGACTCAGCCAAGCCGGAGCCCTGGCCGGTGCGCGCCGACGGCTTCGCCGTGACGCTGCGCAACGCGGTGCCGGTCAGCCGGGTGCTGCTCGGCTCCACGACGCAGACCGCGGCCGTGTCCGGGTCGCCGGTGGACGTCAGGCCCCTGGGCCGCACCGGCCTGACGGTGCGGCAGCGGGTGACGCTACGGCGCACGGCCGGCGGCCCGGCCGGCGAGATCGACCTGACCGCTACCGGCTGGCACGCTGCCGGCGTCACCGCGGACGTTCCCACGGCGCTGTGGGGTGCCGGCGACGGTTCGACCCTCGACCCCGGCGGCGCGCAGTTGGTCCCTGATCGGCTGACCGGCCTGACCCTCACCGCACCGCCTGCGGTCGCGGGGTGGACCGGCGGCCCGGTCGACGCGGCCGGCACCCTCGGCGTCGCGCGGATCACGGCCGACGACGCGCTGCCGCTGAGCGCCGCCGCCGAGCCGGTCGGTGCGGTGGCGACGCACTCCGGCGCGGTCGGCGCGATCGCGGCGCAGATCGCCGGCCCGGCCGCGAAGTCGGCGCGTGCCGCGCTGTTCACCGCGCTCGGCATCCTCGGCGCCGCGCCATCGGCCGACGGCCCGGTCGACGCCTTCGCGGCGGACGCCGGGACGCTGTTCACCGATGAGCCGATGCTGACCGGGACCGCACCCTGAACAGGCCGGCACGGCGACCCCGTGTGAGAGAGGAACGTCGATGAGCGAGCCGCTGCCGCCGGGCTCCGTGCAGTTCTACGACGGGTACCGCCCGGGTCTGGACGCGGGGACCTACGAGCTGTCGGCCGTGCAGAGCGTCGACGGCGTGGACACCGGAACGTACTTCGGGCCGCGCACCCAGACGTTCACCGTCGATGCCCCGCGCTTCGTGCTCGACGCCGGCGACGTCGGCGAGGTGTACCCACCGGCGAACAGCTCCGGCGACTTCGGCGCCACCCTGCCCTCGATCGTCCTGAACCGGCGCACCCTGCCGTGGGAACGGCACCTCGACGCCGACTCGAGCGACAACGCCGAGCCCTGGCTGGCGCTGCTGGTGCTGCGCGCCGACGAGTTGCCGCCCGGCCCGGCGCTGCACACGGGGACCGTCGCGCAGTTCCTGGACGCCTCCGACCCCCACGAACGTCCGCCGGCCATCGCCGCCGACAAGCTGTCCGCGCAGGTCCTCGCGACGGAGATGACCAGCCTGAGCCTGCACCGGCGGCTGTTCACCGCCATCGCACCGGCCGCCGGTGAGGCGCGGTTGCTGGCACACGTACGGCGCACGGACACCGCGTCCCGGGCGGCCGGACAGGCGGACCGGGACGGCTGGCACGCCGTCGTCGTCGCCAACCGCCGGCCCACCCCGCCGCCCGGCAGCGGCGGCACCGGTTCGGCCCACCTCGCCTGCCTGATCTCGCTCGAAGGTCTCGCCGTCGACCTGCCGGGTGTCGGCGGCGCCCCGGCGGACGGTGGGGACGTCCGGCTGCGGTTGGCGGTGCTCGCGTCGTGGTCGTTCACGTCGAACCCGGCCGGCGGCGGTGACATCGGCCGGCTGCTGGCCGGTCTGGCCCCTGCCGCGTCCGCCGGGCCCGAGGCGCTCCTGCCGCGGATCCCGGTGCCGCCGTCCGCACCGCCGTCCGCGGCGCTGACCCGGCTCCGGCAGGGCTTCGCGGCGTTGGACTACCGGCTACCCACCGGCGAGCAGACCTTCGCCTGGTACCGGGGGCCGTTCACGCCGTACCCGGCACAGCCGCTGCCCGGCCCGACCGACGGCACCCCGCACTACGCGACCGCCTCCGAGGTCACCGTCTATTCGCAGTCCGACGGCGTCTTCGACGTCTCCTACGCGGTCGCGTTCGAGGCCGGCCGGCTCGCGGCGCTGGCCGACCGTGGCTTTGCCGTGGCGATGGTCAACGCCCGCCGTTCGGCGTTCCAGATCGTGACCAAGCTCCAGGCCCGGGCGGGCTCGCCGCTGTTCGCCAACCTCAGGCCAGCGCTGCCGGTGCCGCCTGCTCCCACGCCGCCACCCGGTCCGCAGGTGAGCGCCGCCGACCTGCTCGCCGTCCGCACCCGCAACGCGTTCGGGGAACTGCTGGCCGGCGGCATGGGGGACCAGCTGACCTCGGCGTTCACCGGCCCACCCGCGCCGCCGAGCCCACCCGCGCCGCCGAGCCCGCCGGCACCGCCGAGCCCGCCGATGGCGGTGTCGCCGGGCACCGCCGCCGCGGCGGTCATCGCGGGCCTGCTGCTGCCACCACCGTCGGCGCTGTACCTCGGCGGCGGTGGCTCCGACGAGGGCGTCGATGCGGCATATCTGTCTCCGGTCGAGCCGGCCGCGCCGGTCGAGCCGGTCGAGGCGGCCGAGCCGCCGGTCCCGCCGCGACCGTCCGACCCGGACCTGCCGACCGGCTTCATCCCCGGCCGACCCGGCTGGCCCGGCCGGGACGGGCTCGACCCGGTC
The DNA here is from genome assembly GCF_049178975.1 of Micromonospora sp. WMMD734. Classification (NCBI taxonomy): domain Bacteria; kingdom Bacillati; phylum Actinomycetota; class Actinomycetes; order Micromonosporales; family Micromonosporaceae; genus Micromonospora; species Micromonospora sp. WMMD734. The sequence goes on along the minus strand of NZ_JBMHMK010000001.1, from coordinate 2,983,178 downwards.
GAGCAGCTGCGATACCTGCTCTCCCGCACCGACGTCCAGGACCTGCTCGCCGACCACGCGCGCGGCCCGGCCGCCGACCCGGCCACCGGCTGGCTGGCCGAACTGGCGCTGCTGCACCAGATCCCGTTCCGGCACCTGATCCCGGACGAGCGCATGCTGCCGGTCGAGTCGATACGGTTCTTCTACCTCGACAGCGGCTGGATCGCGGCCCTGATCGACGGTGCGCTGAGCATCGGCGTCGAAGGCAGCCGCGACCTGGAGCTGCACCAGGCGATGAGCCGGCCGCTGGTCGAGGTCGTCGCGGCGAAGGTGGGTGCGGTACGCGCGGACCACCGCAACCGGCCGGACCTGGCGGTACCCACCGGCGGGGCCGAGGCCGCCGGGACCGGCGCCTCCACGGCGGCCGGCCTGGCCACCCCGCCCACGCCCCCCGCCCCGCAGGGGACGCCCGGTTCCGGTGGCCTGCCGGACATTCCCGGCCGGCCGGACCGCCCCGACCCCGGGCCCGACGCCGTCCCCCTGTCGCAGCAGCGCGCGGGTCTGCTGCTGCGCTCGGCCGTGGTCGCCGGCTGGCCCGGCCTGGCCGTCGAGGCCAGCGCCGGCGGCCGGCCGGTGCCGCTGCTGCGGCTGGACCGGCTCTCCGACACCGTGCTGCTGGCGCTGTTCGACAGCGTGCCGGACACGGTGACGCTGACCGAACCCTGGCACGGCCTGCACTTCGGCTTCGGCGGTGGCGGTGACAACGACGACGGTGGCGGTGGCGGGCTGGTTCTGCGCCGGCCCGACGGCACCCAGCTCAACGCCCGGTTCCCGGCCGCCGGTCAGCCCGGCCTGCACGCCGCCTTCACCCGCCCGGGTGATCCGTCGGTGCTGCGGGTGCGGGACCTCGCTGACGCCCTGCAGGCCCGGCTGGGGGAACTGCTGCCCGGCACCGCGGTACCGATGGGTCCCGCTCTGTTCGCCACCGAACTCCTCGCGTCGGCGCATCAGCTCACCTTCCACCACACCGCCCCAGTGCCGAGAGAGACGTGAGCCCGGTGGACACCACCCTGCTGGTCCCGATCCAGCTTCAAGCCCTCCAGGTCAACCCGGGTGTGCGCGCCCAGGGCTTCCGGCGGTGGCGGATGGACTACACCCAGCTGCCCGGCTTCGACTCGCCCGAACCCGACGCGTTCGCCGAGCCCCGGCTGGACTGGGCCGGTGACACCGACAGCGACGGCGTGCACCTGCAGTGGGTTCTGCCCGCCGCGATGCGCACCGGGCACCACGACGCGGCGGGCGGCACGACGACATATCCGCTGGTGCCGGACCGCTGGCTGGTCGTCCGCAGCGCGACGCGAGCGGATCGGGCACCCGGCGACCGGGTCCGCAGCCGAGGGTGGGTCGTCGAGAGCGACCACCTCGGTCCGGAAGGAGCCTCGCCGTACCTCGACCCGACGGCCGGAACGCCGACGCCGACCCGGATCGGCCGGGTGCTGCCCCTGGCGGGTTGGCGGGAGCCGGCCGAGCGTCCGACGCCGTTCCTGACCGCGGTCGCACCCGGCAACATCACGTTCGCCGCCTACCAGCCGCACGCCGTCGGGGTGTTCTCGCTGCACGACCCGGCCGACGACGTCGAGGACGGGTCCACGCTGTCCTACGTGGTCGTCGGCTGGTACGCCGATCCTGCGTCGGACCTACTGGCCCCGGCACGCCAGCCCGCCGGCCTCGCCGCCCGGCTGGCCGAGCTGGGCTGGTCCGCCGGCCCGGACCTGGCCGGGCGCGTCGCCGGCACGACCGTCTGCCACGGCGCGATCCGCGCCCTGGCCTACTCGCGGACGTTCGCCGCGCCGCGCCCGGCCCCGACTGCGATGGCCGTCGGCAACACCTCCGTCGACGCCGTGTCCGCCCTCATCCGCGACCGGGCCGCCCGGCAGCCCGACGCCGGACTCGACCCGGATCTGCTCGAAGCCTTCCAGTACGACCTGCTGCACACCCTCGACGATCCGGACGGCCCGGCGCTGCTCGCCACCCGCATCCACGACGCCTGGTTCACGGCGCGCCCCGGCGGATCGGTGTGGCAGGTGGTCGCGGCACAGCCCGACGGCGACGGGCCACCGGCCGAGCCGGGCACCGCCGACCCCGACTGGCTCGCCGAGCTGAACCGGGCGCAGGCCCGCTACGATCTTGCCGCCCGCCGGCTGGCCGCGCTGCAACGCGAGCTGTACGAGCTGTGGTGGAAACGCGGCCGGTACAACGCCCTGCATCACCGTCCCGAGGGCCTGACCGACGACCAGTTTGCCGCAGAGCTCGACCCTGGCCGGCCGGAGAGCCTGGCTGGCCGCGTCGCGGCGCTGCACCGGGAGGTCCAACGGGCCCGGGCGGACGTGCCGTGGGGCACCTCGCAGCAGGAGCTGGCGGCCGCGATGGACGCCTACACCGCGCGGCACCCACTGCCCCCGCGCACCGTGCTCAAGCGCGCCGACCTGCCGTCGTTCCGCAGCGCGGCCGACCCGGTGGTGGTGATCGCGGGGGTACGGGCGGGCACGTTCGACGAGAACCTCGGCACCGGGCCGGACGGGCTGCTGCCGTGCCGCTTCGCCGATCAGTTGGTCACCGTGCTGACCCTGCCGCTGGCCGGGCTGGTCGGACCGGACGGCCGGCTGCCGGACGGCTCGGTGCCCGGCCCGACCCCGCCGCCCGGAGTGCAGATCCCGGTGAACGCGAGCGACGTCGCAGGCGTGCCGGGGATCGTGCCCCTCACCGAGCAGCACGGCGGGGTCCCGGTGGCAGCGGCATTCGTCGCCCTTCAGACGGAGGCGTACCTCCTCGACCCGGCCCACGCCGCCGAGGTCGCCGCCATCGCCGCCGAGCGGGTGGGGCTGCCATGGGCGACGGCCGAGCTGACCACCGCCGCCGAGCAGCTCATGGCGGCCGGCTCCGGTGTGACCGGGACACCGCCGGCGATCCTGCCGCAGCGCTGGTCGCAGCCCTGGGCACCGCTGTTCCTGGAATGGCAGACGACCTACTACCCACTGCCGCTGGACACCTTGTGGACCTTCGACGGGACCTCGTACGACGCGAGCTGGCGCACCACCTGGACGAACCCCGGACCCCAACCCGGGCAGACTCCCGGGCACCCGTTCAGCATCAGCGGCCGAAGTCTGCTGACACCGCAGCCCTCGGCCACCTTCAAGGCCCGCCTGGACACCTACCTGACCACACTGCCGGAGCCCACGCGGACCGCGCTGTCGTCCTTCGCCGCCTCCGTCGACGCGTGGGACCTGCTGTCCCAGGCCCTGAGCGGCTTCAACGAGAAGTTGGCCCTGCGTGATCCGGCGAGCCTGCGTACCCCGGACGCCGCCGACGTGGACCCGGTGACCGGCCTGAGCATCGCCGAGCTGATCTGCGGCGGCGGTGTCGCGATGCCGATGGTCGACGGGCCGGTGACCTACGGCCCGCCCGAGCCCGGCGGATTCCAGGCCCTGCGCGCCGGCCAGTTCGCCTTCACACAGGTCAGGGTCGTCGACCGGTTCGGGCAGAGCATCGACGTATACGACATTGGTCTCGCCGGCGCGCTCACCCCGACCATCGCGCAGGGGCTGGTGCCGCAGCAGCCGATCAATACCGGGGTGGCGACCTTCATCCAGCTGCCGCCGCGGCTGCTGGAACCGGCGCGGCTCGACGTCGGCTTCGCACCGGGCGGACCCGGTCGACCGAGCCGACCGGACGAGGACGCCCCGGCCGCCGCCGACGTGGTGTGCGCCTGGATCGTGCCCAGCCCGCTCGACGAGGCCCTCGCCTGCTACGCCCCGGACGGCACCACCTTGGGCGAGCTGACCGAGACGGCCGGCCTGACCGGGCCGCAGGTCTCGTGGCTGCCCGCCCCGGGCTCGGCCTGCCCCACCCTCGACCTGCTCACCGGGAACTTCCCGGTGCTGGCCGGTTTCCTGCGCGGCCTGACCGTCGCCGGCCCGGCGGCCTTCGCCGACCTGCTGCGCACCGTCGACGCCACGCTGTGGACCATCGACCCGCCCGGCGGCGGCGACGAGACCTACCTGGCGGCCCTGGCCGGCCGCCCGCTCGCCCTGGTCTGTGCCACGCTGCACGGCAGGTCGGCCCGGCCGCCGCGCACCGACCCGCAGTGGCCGCACACCTTCGACCCGGTCCCGTCGCCGGTGTCCGCCCATGCCTTCGGGGTGCGGGTCGGCGATGCGGCGCTGCGCGGCGACGGCCTGATCGGTTACCTTTCCGTCCCGGACGGCGGGCACTTCCAGGCGGCCTACCGGCCGGCCGGCCTGATGACCGACTACGTCCGGCCGATCGGCCCGGACTCGTTCCCGGCGGTCAGGTTCGATGACGCGTCACGCACCGACCTCATCGTGCTGATGGACCCCCGGCTGCCCGTCCACCTGGTCACCGACATCCTGCCGGTGACGACCCTGACCCTGCCGCAACGCATGGTCGCCGACGCGATGGCGGCAATGGCGCTGACCGTCCGCTTCGGCCCGCTCCTGACCGACCTGCAACCCTCGGCCGCGGGGCCCGCGATCGTGCTTCCCCGGCCGCCGCAGGTGGACGGCACCTGGTCCTGGTCCGAACGGGACGGCGTCGGCGTCACCACCTTCGACATCGCCCCGGCCGACGGCGTCGCCCGTTTCCCCGGCACCCCACCGACCGTACGCAGCGGCTGGCTGCGGCTGCACGGCGGCGTGCGCCCGCCCCGGTAGCGACGGGCACAGCCGGCTCGACTCCTTGTGGAACCGAGCGGGGAGGACTTACCACTGCGCGAAGCGCGCCGACTCCTCGCCGACCCATACCGTCCGATCAACGAGATCGCGGCCCGAATCGGCTACCACGACCCGGGATACTTCACCGAAGATGTCAGTCGGAACACCGAAGCACACCCCAACATGGCGCCACACCGGCCGAAAATCGCCCTGATCGGTCAACCGCCACCCAATCACCGGGACCGAAGCCCGGCATACCGATCGTGAATATCCCCAAGGGATTGGCAGTGGCGCAAGTCCATCGATACGCGAGTAGGGCAACGTGACGAGCTGCGGTACGGTGCCAGGTCAGCTGCCGAATCTGTGGGACATTCGTCTTGTCGGGAGGGTGGGCGTGCAGTTGCATCGAAACACGACGAAACTGCGCAAGACTTGCCTCGCCTGGGGGGTGTTCGGGGCGCTTGCCTGGTTGGCGGCGCGGTGGGTCGGGGCCAACCCTGATCACCTCTATCACGGCAAGGCGTCCTTCTTCGAAGTTGTCAGCCTGGATACAGTCGCTGTTTCTCTCCTTTCCTGGCTGATGCTGCTCTGGCCGTTTGTGATTGAAGTTGACGCGGGTGGTCTGACACTTCGGCTGCGGGGAATCACGACCCGACTGCCTTGGGAGTCGGTGGAGTCGCTGACCATAACGAGGGTGGGGGAGTCGTGGGATGCACCGACCATCAAGATGTGCCTGGCTCCGGGGGTGAAGCTCGGGGGTCGGATGGCCACTAAGCGAGACGGACGACGGATCTACTCGTTGCTCGAATTGAAAGACTTCACCATCGCACCGGAAGAGGTAATTGCAGTTCTGCGGCGGTACGGCGGCGGGAGGGTCGACGCGCAGGAATACCTTCAGCACCGGGCGGCGAAGCGGGTCGTTGCGCGGTTCATGCGCGGGGACGAAGTCCGAGCCGACCCACATCTGGCCGAATACCTGACAGCACAGCGGAGCATCGAGGCGGAGAAGCGCGAGGAGTTGTCATCAGGTGACGACCAGGAGCCGGGGCGGTGGTGCTGACCAGGACGGTGAGTGACATCGGTCGTGGCACTGCGGCCAGGCCGTCGTTCCCGCCTGGGAGGCCTGCCCGGTACCCTCACGGTGATGTCTGCTCTGCGGCCGAACACGTACGCCGGGCGGGTGGGCCCGCGATGATGGTTGCGTGAAGGCGATCTACCCTGACGATGGCGACGGCGACCGAGCGGCGGATCCCGGGGCCGTGCCCGGTCTGCGCCCCGCGACCGCAGGTCCGGCCGACCCTACGTCCCGCACGCTCGAGGTCGATGGGGAGACCTTTGTTCTCCGCGCGAACGCGTTCGGTGGCACCGACTACACGTGGCTCAGTGGGCCGAACCCCGGCTACGGCTTCGGCGTCAGCCCGACGGCGGACCTGTCGCTTGACGAGCACACCACGAACATCCGTGACTTCCTGGACACCGTCGACGCCGACACCGGATACCTCGAAGACGACTGAGCACCAGGAACGTTCGACGTTCCGGACTGCCGGTCCGACGCTTCGGCTGTGCCGGTGCGAGCCTGTGATCAGCGAGATCGTGAAGGGTAGGGGCCGATGAGGGTCGCGATCTCCGGGACGCACGGAATCGGAAAGACCACTCTTGTCGATGCGTTGCGTGCGCATCTGCCGGGGCACGTCATGGTCGACGAGCCGTATTACCTCCTGGAAGAGCAGGGGTACGAGTTCGATTTCCCGCCGTCGCCGCAGGACTACCGGGCGATGTTGGCGTGTTCGGTGCGGAGCATGCGGTCGCCGTCACCCTCCAGGGTCGTCTTCGACCGCACACCACTGGACTATCTCGCCTACCTGGCCGCGAACGGAGCGGACCCGGCGCAGGAGGCTGACGTCTCCACGTTGCGCCCCGCGTTCGCGACGCTCGATCTACTGGTCATCGCGGTGATCACACCGGAGAGCGAACGCATCCTGCCCGCAGGCGATTCTCGACGTCCTGAAACCAGCATCGGCGGGCACAGGTGCGGGTCCGACCGGATTCAGGGCCGAAGGGCCATGGTCAGGGTGATGCGGGCCGGTCGGCGTGGCGGGATCGTCGGTGTGGTGCGCGAGGATGGGCGCGTGTTCGACGGGATCGACGACATCGACTGGGTGCGGTTCGGTCACGCCTACGGCTCGGCCGGTGATGTGCCCGGCCTGCTCCGTGCCCTGCGTTCGCCTGACGAGGAGGAGCGCCACGCCGCCTTCGGGGGGCTCTACGCCAGCATCTTCCACCAGGGCGCCCGCTACGAGGCGTCGGCGTACGCCGTGCCGTTCCTGCTGGAGCTGCTCGCCGACCCGGCCACCCCCGACCGGGAGCTGGTGCTGTACCTGGTGACGGTGCTTGCGGTGGGCCACGACGCGAGGTGGCTGCCGCAGGGCGTCCCGGTGGTGGAGCTGCGTCGGGCGGCCGACGGCGGGCGGGAACTGCTCGCCGCCAAACCGTCCCCGTGGCACGGCGACGACGAGACCGGTAAGGAGTACGTCGAGTACGCGTACGTGGAGTCGCTCGACGAGGCGGATCAGCAGCGGCTGTGGGCGTACATCGAGCTGGCCGTCTACGAGGCGGTGCGGGCCGGTGTGCCGCTTTTCCGTGAGCTGCTCACCGACGCCGACCCGGGGTTGCGCGCCGGTGCGGCGTACGCGCTGGCCTGGTTCCCGCAGGACGCGGCCGGCAGCATCCCGGCGCTCGTCGCGGCGGCCGGGGTCGCGGGGGAGGTGGACGAGGGTGAGGCGGCGACCGCTCTGGTGGCGGCCGGGTTGCTCGGTGCCGCGCCCGACGTCGGGCTGCTGGCCGATCCGCGTCCGGTGATCCGCTGGGCCGCCGCGATCGGTCGGGCCCGGGTGCTCGGCGTCGATGCCGACGAGGCGACGGTCGACGAGCTGCTCGCCTGGACGGCCGCCGCCGAGCCGGGCACCCGGCCGGCGACCGGCGGGGTCGAGGTGCCTTTCCTCGGCGGCGACCTCAACGGGTACGCGGGGCTGTCCCTGCGCCTGCTCGGTCCCCGGCACACCGGTCGGGCACTCGACGCGCTGCTCGACCGGCTGACCGTCGCCGCCGGTGAACAGGCGTTGCCGGTGGCGGCCGAGGCGCTGCGCCTGGCGTTCCCCGACGGCCGGCTGCCCGCCGGGGTGGCCGGTGCTGCGTTGGCTCCCCGGCAACGGCGGCTCGTCGAGGTGCTGGCCCGGTCGCCCGGGGCGTGGCTGATCGACGGCGTGTCGTTCGGCAACTTCGCCTCGCTCGTCGGCGACTACGGCCTGCCGCGCAGCCGGGAGGCGATGCTTGCCTACCTCGACACCCCTGCGGCCTGACCCCCGGCGGTCCGCCGGCATCCCCAGCAGGCTCCGGCTGCGCCGTCAGCAGCAGGTAGTTGGCGGCGTCGTCCTGCGGATGATGGCATGCGGTCCGGGCCCAACCCGTTGACCACGACGAGGTGATCAGCCGGGTCTCCGTCGCCGACCATGCTCCAAGAGATTGATTTGGCTCAATTGTTGGACGAGAATGTCGGGATCAGGGGCCGTCATCGCCCGTCTTCCTCGTCCGGTCGGGAGGAGGTGTCGAGCATGGAGCGCTACGAGGACCTCGAAGGAACCGCTGTGGGCCTGATCAACGCCGTCATTAACTGACGCGCCGGTCACCAACCGGGCGGGCACGGGTCGTCCCATCACCGCGTGTCCGCCCCTTCGGCACCGAACCAACGGACCGGCGCGGGAGGACAGGGGTGGCCGACCTCACCTGGCGGGATCCGGCGGCGTTGCCGCTGCGCCCGTTCATCGACCTGACCGCCGATCCCACGGTCGCGCCGTCCCTGGTCGCCGAAGCGGCCCTGTTCTGCGCCGCCCAGGCCGACCCCTGCGGTTGGCTGCCCGCCCACGCGGCCCCCGCCGACCTGCGTCGCACGATGTGCCGCGCCGGCCTGCTCGACGCCACGGACCCACTCGTCGCGCCACCCGGGGTGGCGGAGCGGCTCGCCAGCGGAGACCACGCCGGTCTGCTGTGGGCGGCCCGACTGATGCGTGCGCTGGGCCGCTGGGACGATGCCGCGCAACTGCTGCGGCGCATCGGAGCTGACGCGCCACCCCCGGTGTACGCCTGGCGTGCTCTCCTGCTCACCGAGGACGGCCGGCAACCACCTCCCCCGGTGCCGCCCGAGGTGGCGGGCCTGCCGGTCCGGCTCACCACCGCACTCGCCCACGCCCGGTCCGCCGGGACGGCCGGCCAGCCGGCCGGGAAGGCGCTCACCATGGCGGAGTCCCTGGCCGCCGGTCTCGCCGGCGAACGGTTCGGGGTGATCGCCCGGGCCCGGATCCTCGCCGTGCGGCTGAGCTGCCCGGGTGAGCCGGCACCCGAGGCCGACACGGTCCGCGCCGTCGTCCACGACCTGGGCAAGGACCGGAACGACTTCCTCGCCCGCGACGCCGCGCTGGCGCTGCTGCGGGCCGCCACCCTCGCTGCCCCGCACGGGACCGCTGCCTGCTCGGCGTACGAGTTCGCGGGCGTCGCCCTCGCCCTCGATCCGACCGGCGCGGCGACCCGGCTCCTCGCGGCGGACGCGGCCCTGGCGGCGGGCGACCGGGAGGCGGCCCGCACCCACTACCGGGTGGCCGCCCGCACCGGCCTGGCCGAGCGGACCGCCGCGCTGGCCGGACTGCTCGACCTGGCCACCCCCGCCGCGCCCGGCGCGAACCACGAGTCCACCGGCGGGTCGGCTCCGGCAGCGGACACCGGCGAACTGGTGGGGGCGCTGGCCGACCTGCTCGCCACGGATCGCCGCGCCGAACGGGACCGGTTGGCGGTGCTCGTGGCGCGGCGTCCGGCCTTGGCCGGCACGGCCTGCGCCGACGCGGTGCGGTGGGCGGTCGCGGCGCAGGGCGGTCCGGCGGCCGGGGCGCGTCCGCTTCCGCTGGAGCGCTACCGGCCGTTCCTCGACCTGAATCCGAGCGCGCTCCTCGACCCGGTCGACACCCCGCCGGTCGCGATCCACACGCCGCTGATGTCGTACGCCGCCGTGCTGGAGCGTCGTGAGCCGTGGTTCCGGGAGATCCACCCGCAGCGGGCCACGGCCGCCATGTTCCGCGACGAGATGCAGGCGACGGCCGCGGTGTACGGGTACGCCTCCGATGCCGCCTCGGCCGACTACGCGACGTGGCTGGCGGCGTCCGACGGCTGCCCGCCCGGGGTGCGGGACCGGCTGGCCAACGTGTCGGACCTGCCGCTGCTGGACCGGGCGCTGCTGGGCCGGCTGCTGTCCGCGCTGGGCTTCCACGCCGAGGCCAAGCGGATCCTTCCCGGGCCGGACGTGCCGGTCCGCGACCCTGTGGACGCGTACGCGCTGGCCAGCTGGATCTTCGCCGAGCAGATGCTCACCACGGGGCACGCGGCCGAACTGGAACCGCACTTCCGCACGCTGTACGACCAGCTCGGCGACGACGTCAGGTACGCCCGCACCCGGGTGGTCACCACCATCAACGCCACCGTCAACGCGGCCCGACGCCGGGAGCCCGACACCATCGCCCGGTGGCGCAAGCTCGGCGAGGAGGACCTCGCCCGGTACACCGCGCTGCCCGAGGTGTCGGAGTTCGACGCCGCGATCATGACCAGCAGATGGTTCCGGGCCATGGGCTTCCTACCGTTCCTCACCGGCGACCGTGACCTGCTGCGGGCGGACATGGACCGGTGGCTCGGCATCGCCCGGGAGGTGACCGGACACGACGGGCACACCCGGGTCATCGCCGCCGACAACTACTTCCCGGCCGTGGAGACCGCCGTACGCACCCACACCCACCTCGGTGAACGCGACACCGCGCTGGCCCTGGTGGACGAGCTGGCACAGCGGATCGACCCGATCGACCCGAAGACCTGGCTCACCGCCGGGGAGCTGCGGTACCAGGCCGGCGACCACGGTGGCGCGCTTGAGGCGTACCTGCGGGCCGCGCACCTGCAGTTCCCGTACGGGCGGATCTCCTGGTTCAACGCCGGTCAGGTGCACGAGCAACTCGGCCGGGCCGACCTGGCCGCCGAGTGTTACCGTCTGTCGCTCGCGCACTGGCCGACCGGGGTGTCGCCGCTGCGTCGGCTGCGTGACCTGCACCTGCGCGGCCGGCTGCCCGACGACGGGGGAGTGCTGGCGGCCTGGCTGGCGGGCCAGCCGGCGTGGTTGCAGCTACCCGCGTTCCCGGGGTGAGCGGGGTGCGGGTGCCGCCCTACGGGGCGCAGCGCGAACTGCTGCTGCTGAGCGACACCGACCCGGCCGGCCTGCCCCGGCACAACCCGATGCCCCGGGCCTGGACACTGTGGCGCGTGCGGGGCAAGGTGGACGTGCCGCGTCTGGCCGCCGCCATGCGGGCCGTCGCCGCCGGCAACGACGTCTGGCGGGCCCGGTTCGCCGCAGGCCCCGAGCTGGTGTACGGAGCCGGGCAGCCCTTCCCGGTGACCACCGTGGACTGTGCCGACGTGCCGGCCGACCGGCTGCTGGAGGCGGTCGGGGCGGCCCTCGGCGACGCGGTGTACGCGCCGATCGACCTGCGCCACGACCCGCTGGCCGGGGCCTGCCTGGTGCGGCTGGCCCCGGACGACCACGCGCTCGCCCTCGTGGTGGACCACGGCTTCGCCGACCACGCGACGCACACCCGGTTCGTGCGTCGCACGGCTGCGGCGTACCAGCATCCGCGGCGCACGCCGCCGCCACTGCCGTCGTTCTTCGCGTACGCGGCCGAGGTCGCCGCCGACCCGCGGCGGGCGGCGTCCCGGGAGTTCTGGGCGGCGGCGATGAGCCGGGACGTCCCGGCGGTCGCCTTCCCCGGCGGGCGGTGGAAACCGTGGCCGGACACCACCGCCAGCGCCGCCTGGCCGCTGCGGCTCGACCGAGCAACCACCCAGGCCATCCGGTACGCCCGGGAACTCACCGGCGCGACCGGCTCCGGTCTGCTGCTGGCGGCCCTGACGTTCCTGCTGGAACTCTGGGCCGAGACGGACGTCCCGGTGCTGTACGCGCGGGGCGGCCGGTGGACCCGGGAGAGCATCGAGGTTCCCGGCGCGCTGCACGAGGCGGTGGTGAGCGTGCCGCCGGGCCAACGTGCGTCCGCCTCGCTCGCCGACCGGGTCCGTGCTCTCACCGCCGCCAACGCCGCCGCCCCGCCGCTGTTCGGTCAGTGGCTCACCGACTTCGGTGGGGTCGAGGCCCTCCGGGAACGGCGTCGCCTCGTGCTCAACGTGGTGGCGGCGGAACCCACCGTCACCCTCGGTGACGCCACGATCGGCCCGGCGGACCGGCTGCTGCGCGGCAGCGTACGCCCGCCGGAAGGCCGGCGTGGGTTCCCCGCCCACAACGCGCTGCACCTGGCGGTGACCTGGTCGGCCGAGCAGCCTGAGGTGACCGTGCACCACGACCCCGAGGTGCTGCCCGCCGCCGCGCCGTTCGGTGCCGCCCTGCTCCGGTTCCTCGCCCTGCTGGCCGAACAGCCCGACATCGCCGTCGACCGGGCCGCCGACCTGCTGCGCGCGACCTGGCTACGGGCGGCCGACGCCCCGCCCACGGCCGCGTCGACCTGACGTGACGGACCGCCGTGGCGGGCTGCTCCGGCAGCACGACTTCCGGTCCCTGTGGCTCGGGGCGGTCGCCAGCCAGTTCGGTGCCCGGATGGCCCTGGTGGCGCTGCCGCTGGTGGCGGCCGGCCCGATGCACGCCTCCGCCTGGCAGGTGGGTCTGGTCGGCACCCTGGGCACGGTGGCGTTCCTGGTGGTCGGCCTGCCCGCCGGCGCGGTCGTCGACCGGGTGCGGCAGCGGCGGTTGCTCATCGGCACCGACCTGGGGCGGGCCGTGCTCGTCGCCTCGCTGGCCGTGCCGGTGGCGTCGGGCGGGACGGCGCTCGGCCAGGTGTACGTCGTCGTCCTCGGCGTCGGGGTGCTCACCGTGTTCTTCGACGTCGCGCATCAGAGTTACCTGCCCCGGGTAGTGCGGGCCGACGAACTGGTCGAGGGTAACGCCCGGCTGAGCACCACCCTCGCGGTGGCGCAGGTCGCGGGGCCCGCGCTGGCCGGGTTGGCCGTCGATCTGGCCGGCACCCGGCCCGCCGTCGTGGCGATCGCGGTGGGGTTCGCCGGGTCCGCCGCGTACCTGGCCCGGATCCGGGCGGTCGACACACGGCCCGTCCCCGCCGGCCGGTCCCGGCTCGCCGGGCAGATCCGCGACGGCGTGGCCTACGTGCTGCGCCACCGGGTGCTACGCCTGCTGGCGCTGGCCGGCGGCGCGTACAACATGTTCGCCCTGGTGGTGCAGACGATGGTGCCGGTGCGCCTGGTCAGCGAGCTGGGCACGTCCCCGGCGACGGCCAGCGCGTACTTCAGCGCGGGCGGTGCCGGCGGCATCCTCGGCGCGGTCGTCGCCCGGCGGCTGGTCCGGCGGCTCGGGCTGTACCGCGCGGTCTGGCTCTGCCTGCTCGTCACCGCCCCGTTCGCGCTGCTCACCCCGCTGATCGACAGCGTCGGTGGGATCTGGTTGGCGGCCGGCGGCTACCTGGTGCTGTGGGCGGGTGCGACAGCGTCCAACGTGGCCCAGGTCAGTCTGCGCCAACAGCTGTGCCCGCCCGACCTGCTCGGCCGGATGAACGCCACCATGCGGTTCCTGCTCGGCGGGGCGATGCCGGTGGGTGCGCTGCTGGGCACGGTGCTGGGGGCCGCCGCCGGTGCCCGGGTTGCCCTGTGGGTGGGTGCGGTCGGTCTGCTCCTGTCCTGCCTGCCGCTGCTGCGCCTGCGCGTCCCCGCCGACCGGCGGCCCGCATAGCGGACGTCTGCTCCCGGTCGGTGTGGATCTTGTGGGATATCCACGCTGCTACGGCCCGTCACATCAGGTTATCTGGGTGTCCGTTTCGGCGTTGGCCGGGTTGTTTGTGGTGTCAAGTTGTGACGGCTCTTTACGGGCCAGCTGAGTGATCTCTAAGGTCCCGGTGACTTCGATCGTTGATCACGGGGGCAGTTGTGCGGGGATGGGTGAGGTCGTACGGTGCTGCGCGCCTTGGCGGCGTGGCGCGGTGCACGGCTGCTGTAGCCACGGCGGCGTCCATCGTGGTCATGGGCTCCGTCATGGGTACGCCGGTGGCGCGGGCGGCGTCGCCGGCAGTGGGTGCGTTGGAGGCGGACGGTGAGGCTGCCGCTATGGCCCTTGCCTACCGCTATCGCAAGCCGGTGCTGGTGACCGGGATGATGTCGCCGACGTCGACGGTGTGGGCACAACCTGATGGGACGTTCCGGGCGCAGATGCACTCAGCGCCGGTGCTTGCCCGCACGCCGGAGGGCTGGGAGGATGTCGATCTGAGGTTGGCACGGCAGCCGGACGGCTCCGTGGGGCCGAAGGTTCATCCGTACGGATTGTGGTTGTCGGGGGCACGGCCAGCCGGCAGCGACGGGTTGGTACGTGTTGGCGTGGGGCAGCAGCAGAGCGCCCTCGGCTGGGTCGGGGAGCTGCCGGATCCGCTGCTGGTGGACACGACGGCGACCTATCAGAACGTGAAACCGGGCGTCGATCTGGTGGTGGAGGCCCGTCCGACGGGCTTCCGGTACTCCTTCGTGGTGCATACGGCGGCGGCAGCGGCGGGGATGACGTCGGTGTCGATGCCCTGGTCGACCGGCAGTGAAGCCGCTTCCGCCCGGCTGACCGGTGCGGGATCGGTGGAGGTGTCGCAGGGCGAGATGTGGGACGCGCAGGTGTCCAGCAGTGGTGAGCCTCTGCACCGTGCGAACGTGGGTGTCGCCGCTGCTGTCATCGATGGTCAGAACAGTCTGGTGATGACCCCTGACCGGGAGTTCCTCGACAGTCCCGGTCTGGTCTTCCCGGTGACGATCGATCCGTCGGTCAACCTGAGCCCGTCGTTCGACGCGTACGTGCAGAACACCATCTCCAGCACCGACAAGTCGGGCGACGACGAGTTGCGTCTGGGCTACATCGTGGATCCGAACGAAGGTTGCTCGTCGGCCTGCCTAGCGCGGTCCTTCCTCAGTTTCCACAACCTCGGCGGCTACTCGGGGGCGACAGTCGTCTCGGCGGAGTTGTTCCTGTGGAACTACCACTCGTACTCCTGCACGAAGGCATCCTGGGAGACCTGGCGGGTGGATTCGGTCTCGTCATCAGTACGTTGGGGCAACCAGCCCACCTGGCGGGAGAAGGACGGCACCTCCGACGGCACGAAGGGGTACAACTCCGGGTGCGGTGACGGCTGGGTGTCGGCGTCGGTGAAGGAGACGTTCCAGACGAGCTTCTCGGGCAATTCGGCGACGGCGAACGTGGGGCTGCGGGCGTCCAACGAGTCCAGCAACAGCGGATGGAAGAAGTTCAACTCCTCCGAGGCGTCGTCGAACCGGCCGTACGTGACGGTGGTGTACAACCGTGCCCCGAACGTGCCGACGCAGTTGGCGATCGACTCGTGCTACTCGGTCTGCAAGTCCCCGGCGGTGGTCCGATCCGGTCGCCCGACGCTGTCGGCGATCGTCTCCGACCCTGACGGTGGGACGATGCGCGCCGAGTACGAGGTGTACGACAACGCGAAGACCACCTTGAAGACCAAGTCCGGGACCGCGGTCACCGGTGTCACCTCCGGCACGGCGAGGCCGTGGCGGGTGACGACGACGTTGCCCGACGGGACCTACCACTTCCGGGTCCGGGGTTGCGACAGCTATCAGTGTGGAAGCTACTCCGGCTGGTTCACCTTCACCGTCAACACCCAGGACCCGGCCTTGCCGACCATCGCCGGTGTCACGTATGCGGAGCAGTCGACCGGGGCGTGGAGCGGTGGTCCAGGGCAGGCGGGAACATTCACCTTCGGGCCCAACGGCGCGTCCGACGTGCAGGAGTACATCTACGACCTGAACGGCGCCAACGCGGTCACCGTGCCCGCCGGAACGGCACAGGGGCAGATCCTCACGGCCAACCAGCAGCAGGTATCCACCGACCTGACCGGCTTCGGCGGGCACAACGCGACCCTCACCCGGGACACCGGTCGTGGCCACAACAGCGGTCAGTCGCTGAAGATCGCGCCCTTGGCGTCCGGTGGGACGGCCACCGCACCGCAGGGGGACACCTTCGCCGACCTCGGCGGTGACTACGGTGGCCTGCGGCTGGGCATGACCGGCGGCAGGCGGTACTGGATCACTGGCTGGATCTACGTGCCGGCCGCCACCGGCCTGGGGACCAGCGGCACCTACGGCACCAGCCGGGGGCTGCGGATCGCCGCGTTCTACAAGGTCGGCTCCCTCAACGTCGAGGTGACCTCGCCGAAGGCGACAGTGGTCGACGGCTGGCAACAGTTGTCACTCGTGATGTCGGTGCCTGTCGGCGCGACCGAGGCGTTCGTCCGGCTCTACAACGGTTTCCCCTCGGGCCAAGCCAGCAAGGTCGTGTACTGGGACGACCTGTCGGTCAGGGAGGTCGTCGGCACCAGCACGACAGAGTCGATCACCCCGAGCAGGGACGGCGTGAACGTCCTGTCGGTGCAGTCCCGGAACTCGGCCGGTGCCACCTCCGATCCCCGGATCTACCAGTTCCTCGTGATGCCCACCAACGGCGAATGGGCGTGGACGTTCGACCAGGACACCGCCGCCGCCGCGGTGTCCGCCCCGACCGGATTCACCGCCGCCTACACTCCCACCGGAGTCACACCGTCAACGACCGGTCATATCGGGGAGGGGGCGGTGTACCTGGACGGAAGCGGGTACCTCTCGACGTCCGCTCCGGTGTTGAACACAGCCGACCCCGGCGGATTCACCGTCGCCGCCTGGGTGCGGCTGACGGACCTGACCACCTCCCGTACTGCCGTGTCGCAGCTGGGTGCCGCCAACGCCATGTTCCGGCTCGGCTACCGCAACGACGTCGATCTCGACGGCGACACGATCAGCGACTCCGCCTGGTGCTTCACCGCCACGGCCGCGGACGCCGTCAACGCACCCGAAGCCACGGCCTGCACGAGTCAGTTCGTCGCGGCGGACGACTGGGTGAGTCTCGTCGGCGTCTACGACAAGCCGACCGGCACGATCCGCCTCTACGTCAACGGAACGGCACCCGACGGTGCCGAGGCGACCACGAACATCGTGGGCGGTTGGGCTTCCACCAGCCCACTTCTGATCGGCCGGGGCAACGATCCCACCGACCGCTGGATCGGTGACATCGACCACGTCAAGGCCGCCAGACGCGTCTGGAACACCACCGACGTCGACAACTACCTCGACTCGTGATCCGCCCTCTGGACACTGTGCTCGCCGGCCGTACGAAGAAGGGAACCTCTGTGAGGTCGTTCGGTTCAGCCCGCCGCCCCACCACCGCACGGGGCGTCCGCGCTGTCGCCGCCGCTGTCGCTGTCGTCATGGTGACGGCACTCGCGCAGGTGCCCGAGAGCGAAGCGTCGGCGGCCTGGCGACAGCCCAGGCCGAAGGACGTCACGGGGGTGGCCGTCAAGCCGCTCAAGCACACGGTGCGCCCGTCCTGGACCGCCGGTGGGCGGGAGGTCGGCGCGGCCGGCGCGGTCACCTGGCCTGTCGGCGACGAGACGGTTGAGTTGTCACCCGCCGGTGCACGGAGCATCGCCGCCGCCAGAACCCGAGCAGGGAAGCTGCCGGTCTGGGTGTCATCCGGCGCAGTGGCGGCCCCGGCGACACAGGAGACCCCGCACCGCGAGGCCGCCCCGGTGACGCGTGCGCGAGTCGAGATCGCGAACCGGACGGTCACCGCGAAGGCGGGCGTCTCAGGACTGTTGCTGAAGGTATCGCGGGCCGATGGTTCGTCCCAGGACGGACTCGTCACCATCGAGGTCGACTACTCCCGGTTCGCTGCGGCGTACGGCGGGGACTGGGCCTCCCGGCTGCGCCTGACGCGGGTGGTCGACGGAAGATCCCTGAACAGCCGCAACAACCTGAAGACCCACACCGTGACGGCGGCAGTGCCCGTTCCCGGGAGCGGATCGGCGAGCCTGATCGCCCTCGCCGGCGGCGCCTACGGCGACAACGGGGACTACTCGGCCACCAGCCTGTCGCCTGCGGCTACCTGGCAGGTGTCGGCGCAGACCGGCGCCTTCTCTTGGTCGTACGCCCTCAACGATCCGCCGGCGGTGGGTGGCCCCGAGCCCGGTCTGAACATGTCCTACTCCTCGGGAGCGGTGGACGGCCTGTCGGCGAGCACCAACACCCAGGGCTCGTGGGTGGGAGACGGTTGGAACCTGTGGCCCGGGTTCATCGAACGCAAGTACAAGGCGTGCGCGGACGACAAGGACGCCATGCGGGGTGGGGAGCCCAACAACAAGACCGTCTACGGCGGTGACCAGTGCTGGTACAAGCCGGAGGGCAACGCCACCATTTCGCTCAACGGCAGCGCCGTGGAGTTGGCGAAGTCGTCCGGCAACACCTGGAAGGGTGTCTCCGACGACGGCACGAAGATCGAGTTGCTGACGGACACCAGCCTCGGCAACGGCGATGCCGACGGCGAGTACTGGAAGGCCACCAAGCCCGACGGCACCCAGTACTACTTCGGCCGTAACTACGGCCCCGGCGGCTCCTCGGGCGGCACCGCCACCAAGTCCACGTGGACGCTGCCGGTGTACGGCAACCACCCCGACGAACTCGGTTACACCGCAGGTGACTTCGCCGCCTCCCGCACCACCCAGGCCTGGCGGTGGAACCTCGACTACGTCGTCGACCGGCGCGGCAACACCATGACCTACTTCTACGACCGGGAGGACGGCGCCTACGGCCGGGAGGGCGACAAGGACAAGCGCACCACCTACCACCGGGGCGGTTGGCTGACCCGCATCGAGTACGGCAACCGCAGCACCGCGGCCGCCACCGTCCGTCCCGCCGCGCGCATCGTTTTCGACACCGCCGACCGGTGTGCCAGCAACTGCTGGAACGACGGTGACCCGGTAAAGGCGTCCTGGCCGGACACCCCGTGGGACCAGTACTGCAAGACCGCCCCCTGCACCGACCAGTTGTCGCCCACGTTCTGGACGGCGAAGCGCCTGGCCACCGTCCGCGCCCAGGTCTACTCCGGCACCGGCGACACCTACCAGGACGTCACCACCTGGACGTTGCGGCACACCTACCTGCAGGCCGGCGACAACGAAGGCAAGCCGATGTGGCTCGCCGGGGTGACCCGCACCGGGAAGGTCACCACCGCCGGAGGCGCCGAGGCCAGCGACCCCGAGATCGTCTTCGACCCGGGCACCGAACCCCTTCCCAACCGGGTCGACGCGATGGCCGACGGCCGGTCCAACCTGTTCCGCTCACGCATCAACACCATCACCACCGAAACCGGCGCACAGATCGCGGTCAGCTACTCCGCACCGGAGTGCGTCCGCAACGCCCTGCCGACGGCGCACAGCAATACGAAACGCTGCTACCCGCAGTACTACGGCCCGAAGGGTGAGGAACCGACCCTCGACTGGTTCCACAAGTACCGTGTCGACCGCATCGACGTGTACGACAACACCGGCGGCTTCGCCCACCAGCAGACCAACTACGACTACCTCGACACCCCGGCCTGGCACTACGACGATTCCGAACTGGTCGACGAGAAGAAGCGCACCTGGGGCGAGTTCCGCGGCTACGGCAAGGTCCGGGTCCGCACCGGCCTCGAATCCGGCGTCCAGACCGCCACGGAGTTCCTCTACTTCCGCGGCATGGACGAGGACAAGCAACCCGCCTCGGCAGGGGAGAAGCCACCCACCGGCTCCCGTGACGTGTGGATCACCGACTCGCAGAACGTCCGCGTCGAGGACCACGAGGCGTACGCGGGCATGATCCGTGAGGAGACCACCCTGCTCGGTGCCGGCGGCGGTTGGATCTCCGGGACGATCACCACCCCGTCGAGGCAGGGCCCCACCGCGACCTTCGGCAACCTCAAGGCCTGGATGGTCAACAGCGAGACCGTCCGCAACCGGACCAAGCTCGCCAACGGCACCACCCGCTGGACCAAGACCGTGACCACGGTCAACAGTGACAACCTGCCCACCTCCATCGACGACCAGGGCGACGAGAGCACCACCACCGACGACACCTGCACCCGCACCTGGTACGCCCGGAACCCGAGCCTCTGGCTTCTGAACCTGCCGAAGAAGACGGAGATGGTGGGCGTCGCCTGCGCCGCCACCGCCACCCTTCCGGCCGATCTGTTGTCCGCGTTCCGCACCACCTACGACGCCGCCGACAACAACTGGGACACCTACCTCCCCGTCGCCGGCAACGTCGCCAAGGTGGAGGAGATCGACGCCTGGAACGGCACCACCCCGACCTGGATCACCACCGGCACGTACAAGTACGACGCCGTCGGACGGGTCCGCGAAAGCACCGACGCCCTCGGCCGACTGACCAAGATCGGCATCACGCCGGACGTCACCGGACCGGTCACCGCCATCACGACGACCAACCCGCTCAACCAGAGCAGCACCACCACCTACTCAACCGCCTGGCAGAAGCCCGTCACCGTCACCGACGCCAACGGCATCCGCACCGACCTCACCTACGACGGGCTGGGACGTCTGCTCAAGGCGTGGCTCCCCGGCCGCACCAAGGCCGCCAACCCCACCGCGCCCAGCGTCGAGCACATCTACCAGGTGCGGAACACCGCCGCGACGGCCGTCACCACCAAGACCCTGCTGCCGTCGAACACCACCTACAACACCTCCATCACCCTCTATGACGGGCTGCTGCGCCCCCGGCAGGTGCAGCAGCAGACCCTCGGCGGCGGACGGGTCCTCACCGACACCGTCTACGACTCCCGCGGACTGCTCGACTGGTCCACCGCCCCCTACTACGACAAGACCAACACCCCACCGAACACCACCGTCTACGGCGGCGCCGGCACCCCGGCCGTCCCCGCGCTGACCCAGAACGTCTACGACGGCGCCGGACGCCTCACCGACGCCATCTTCAAGGTCGGCGTCAACGAGACCCTCAACGAGAAGTGGCGCACCACCACCAGGTACGAGGGTGAGAAGACCACGGTCATCCCACCCAAGGGCGCTATCGCCACCACCACGATCACCGACGCCCGCGGGAGAGCCGTCACCCTGCGGCAGTACAAGGACCGCGCCAACGCCGGCAGCGACACCGCCACCACTTTCGACGCCTCCCAGTACCGCTACACCGACCGTGGTGAGATCGCCTCACTGACGGACCCGGCCGGCAACGTCTGGCGGTACGAGTACGACCAGCGAGGTCGCAAGAAGCGCGACGAGGACCCCGACCGTGGCGTCACCACCTTCACCTACGACGACGCCAGCCAGCTCATCAGCACCACCGACAGCCGCACCAAGACCCTCGTCTACGGCTACGACAACCTCGGCCGCAAGACGAGCCTCCGCGAGAACACCACCACCGGCCCCCTGCGCGCTGAGTGGACCTACGACACCCTGACCAACGGCATCGGGCACCTCACCAGCAGCACGCGCTACGAACCGGCCGGCACCACCAACGCCTACGTCACCGAGACCACCCAACTCGACAGCGCGGGCCGACCGACCGAGAAGCGCCTCACCATTCCGGCCGCCGACAGCGGCCTGTGCCAGGCCGGCACCCTGACCCCGTGCACCTACACCTGGACCAGTACCTACCGCGACAACGGCACCGTGGCCACCGCCGAGCAACCCGCCGCCGCCGGCCTGCCCAAGGAGAAGCTCAGCTACCTCTACAACGAGGTCGGCCTGCTCCAGGGCATCCTGGGTGGCGGCCAGATCTACCTCTACGACACGGTCTACAACAAACTCGGCCAGCTCACCCAGCAGATCAGTGGCCCGTACGGCAAGCGGACCTGGACCACCAACATCATCGACGAGAACACCGGCCGTACCACCAACACCAACGCCATCCCCGAACTCAGGTCGGACGTGTTCAACTTCGGCTACGAGTACGACAACGCCGGCAATGTCGAGAAGATCGCCGATCGGCCTGCCGGCGGCACCGCCGACACACAGTGCTACAGCTACGACGGACTGCGCCGTCTGGAAAACGCGTGGACGCCCGCCAACGGCGACTGCGCGGTCAGCCAACGCCTGAACACCAACCTCGGCGGCCCCTCACCGTACTGGCACGCCTATACCTACTACCCCGGCACGGACAACCGGCACACCGAATGGATATCCAAGACCACGCAGCTCGGCCCCACCGCCAAGACCTCCATCCGCACCTACGCCTATCTCGGCCAGCCCGGGGTGTCCGGTAGCCACCCCCACGCGGTGAACACGGTCAAGACCAGCGTCGAACTGACCGGCACCACGGTCAAGACCGAGACCTTCGGCTACGACGAGACGGGCAACACCAGTTCCCGGCTCGGCCCCAACGGCACCCAGACCCTCACCTGGGACCACGAGGGAAAGCTCTTCGCCTCCGCCGACAACGCCGGCACCACCAGCTACGTCTACGACGCCGACGGCAATCGCCTCATCCGCCGTGACCCCGCTGGCGCCACCCTCTACCTCCCCGGCGGCACCGAGGTCCGTAAACCCACCAGCAGCCCCGCCACCGCGACCCGCTACTACACCGGCGCGCAGGGTGTCATCGCCGTTCGTACCTCCGCCGGCAGTCTCGACTGGCTCGTCAGTGACCACCACGGCACCGCCGAAGCGGCCATCAGCAACACCGATCTCAGCGCTACCCGCCGTCGCAGCACACCCTTCGGCTCTCCTCGCGGCACCACGCCGTCCACCTGGCCGGTCGCCATGGACAAGGGCTTCCTCGGCGGCACGGTCGACGACACCGGGCTCACCCATCTCGGTGCCCGAGAATACGACCCACAAATCGGAAAGTTCATCTCCGTGGACCCCGTCATGGACCACGGCGATCCGCAGCAGTGGAACGGCTACGGGTACTCCCACAACAACCCCGCCACCTTCAGCGACCCTACCGGGCTCATCGACTCCGACTGCGCCGTGATCGCTGGCGGCTGCCCCGACTACCACCCCGGAAACGAGCCGGCCAACCAGCAGGGGAAGGGACCCGGCGGTAACCCGTGCTGGCCAGCGAAGTGCAGCCCCCAAGGCAACGGCGGTCAGGACCCGTTCAATCCCAAGACCTGGACCGAGCAGATGCCGGACGGCCGTAAGGTGCCGAGCAAGGGTTACGTGACGCTCCAGGTCTGGGCGCAGCTTCTGTACGGTGCCAACGGCACGGGTACGCACGTGTCGAACCTGAACGCCATGGAACTCGACAGGGCCCGGCGTGACGTCTTCTGCTACAACTTCTCCGAAATCTGCAAGAAGGAGCTCGACGACTCCATCGCCGCGCAGAACAAGTTCCTGGGCGACCTGCTCGGCATCACCGACGCCGTCGACTGTGTCCACGGCAGCGTCTCCGCCTGTGCCTGGACCGTCATCGGGTTCGTGCCGATCGGAAAACTCAAGGCAGCCGGCACCATCGGTGAGGCGCTCTACAAATCCGGAAAGACGCTCTGCAGCTTCGGTGGCGAGACGCAGGTCCTCATGGCCGACGGATCGTCCAAGCCCATCAGCGACGTGCGGGTGGGGGACAAGGTCCTGGCCACCGACCCAGAAACGGGCGAAACGAGTGCGCGACCGGTCACCCATACCTGGATCCATGAAGATGGACTGCGTGAGCTGAAAGTCGGCGGATCGACGGTCGCCACGACTGAGGACCACCCCTTCTGGGTCGCCTCAGAGAAGCGCTGGATCGGCGCTGGCAAGATCAAAATGGGTCAGAAGCTGTCCTCGACGGAGGGTCGCGAAGTCGCAAGCGACGGGGTTGCGGCAGCTCCAATGCGTCTCGACATCGCCTACAACCTCACCGTAGGTGAGATAGACACGTACTATGTCTTCGCCGGCAATACTCCGATCTTGGTGCACAACTGCGGTGAAACGATCAAAGCCGGAGATCTCGAAGGTCTGTTTACTCCCGGTCAGTTGACTCGCGACCCCGCCTCGCAGTGGTATCACGAGATGCTTGAAAATGACGACCTTCTGGGTGGAATTAACAGTGCTGAACATGGTGACGGGATCTTGGTGTCGAGAGACGGGCTCATTCTCGGCGGACATCACAGGTTGGATGAGGTGATCAGGCGTGTGAAAGACGGCCGCTTGGATCCCGACACGCCGATTACGATCCAACGCCACCCATGCTCATGCGACTAAATCGGATTAGGATATTAAACATTTTGCATAGCTGATTTCCCGAGCGCATCGTCGAGATTTTTGGTGAGAGGATTTGTAAGTCTGATGTCGATGGTGAGACAACAAGACCCGGATTTTCGCGTGTGCTGCGTCAGCTTCGATTCATTGCTGGAGATGCAGCGGGACGCGGAGGGGAGGGGATTCGCCGCTAGGTGGACGTCGCTCGATGCTCTTCGTGCTCAGGTGAAGGAGGCGAATGTCCTGGTTTCGCCACTTATGCGGGAGTTTAGGGGTGGTCAGATCCGTGCTTACCGATGTGCCGTGCTTTTCTCTATGGTTAGCGGAGGGGGTGGGGGCGGATTGGCGACTATCGATATTGCTCCAGAGAAGTTCGATTTATTGGCGCGGTTGGATAGGGATCCGGATGTGAGAGAGGCTCTGGCAAGCGTGTTCACACTCGCTCTGGGTGGAATTTCTGCCGTATCCAAGAACTAAAGGATGTCTCGTAACTCCGTCGGTGGTCCATGGTGGATCATGTCCGGGTGCAGGTGATCAGTGCGGCTCGCTCGGAGCGGATCGTCCCGTTCACCGGGCTGCAGCCCGCCCAGTTCCGCAGACTGGTCAGGCTGGTCGCCGAGCGTGGCGGAGAAGCCATCGCTGACGGCCGGTTGGGCCGGCAGTGGTTTCTCGACCTCGCCGACCGAGTGCTGCTGGTAGCCGCGTACTGGCGCACTAACCTGACGATGCGGCAAATCGGCCCCCTGTTCGGGGTGTCGCACCCCGCCGTGCACCGGGTCATCGACACCCTCGGCTCCCTGCTCGCCCTCACCCCAGGGGGCGCCGTTCCACTTCCTCAATGGCGTCAGGGCTGCCGTGGCCAAGGTGCAGGAGCTTGCGGGTGACCGTGTTGTTGAAGTCGCCGCTGTGACGTCGAGGGCCAGGTGTTGGCCGCGGCCCTGTTCGACCCGCGTCGCCGTCCCGGCTGGATCTTTCACGCGGTCGTGCCCGGTCGTGGTGCGGCGCGTACGTGGGCGCGTTCGCCCTGTCTGCCGACGAGGCTCAGGAACTCGACGGGCCCGGAACTGGTCGCGCCGAACCAGTGCGGGGTGCGGGTGTCGAACTCGGCGGCCTCCCCGGCGTGCAGGATGAGGTCGTCGTCGCCGAGGACCAGGCGCAGGGTGCCGTTGAGGACGTAGACCCAGTCGTACCCCTCGTGGGTGCGCAGGTCGGGCACGCGGTCGTCGTCGCCCGCCGGCAGGACGAACTTGTAGGCCTGGATGCCGCCGGGCCGGCGGGTCAGCGGCAGGATGGTCACGCCGTCGGCGGCGGCGATGGGCCGCAGGTTGATCCGGGGGTCACCGGTCAGGGGCGCGTCCACGAGTTCGTCGATGGTGACGCTGTGGGCGCGGGCGAGCGGGAGCAGCTGTTCGAGGGTGGGGCGTCGTAGGCCCGCTTCGAGCCGGGACAGGGTGCTGGCGGAGATGCCGGTCTCGTCGGCGAGGTCGGTGAGGGTGATGTTGCGGCGCAGCCGCAGCTGCTTCAACCGGGGGCCGACCGCGTCGAGGGTGCGGTTCACGTTCTCGTCCACCCGGCCATTTTGCCATTCGGCAAGAATCTTTGCGGGTTCTCCCCGGTGGTCGCAGGATCGCCCCATGGGTAGCGAAGACGGGGAAAGGGCAGGTCGGATGGCTGCACCGAAGGAGATCGTCGCGGTCACGGGGGCCGTCCGATGACGCACAGCTTCGACCGGGACTACTGGCAACGCCACTGGCAGCCCACCGCCGGGCACGGGCCCGGCTCGATGGCCGGCAACCCGCCGAACCCGTACCTCGCCCGGGAAACCGCCGGCCTGGCACCGGGCACCGCCCTGGACGCCGGGTGCGGTGCCGGCGCGGAGGCGATCTGGCTCGCCACCCGTGGCTGGCGGGTCACCGCCGTCGACATCGCCGCCGAGGCGCTGACCCGGGCCGCCGACCGCGCGAGCGCCGCCGGGCTGACCGGACCGCCGATCCGGTGGGTGCAGGCGGACCTGACCGACTGGGAGCCGGGCGTCGGCTTCGACCTGGTCGCCACGCACTACGCGCACCCCGCGATGCCGCACCTCGCGTTCTACCAGCGCATCGGCGGATGGGTGGCGGCCGGCGGCACCCTACTGATCGTCGGCCACCTGCACACGCCGCACTCCGGCGGCCACGGGCAAGCGCCGCACTCCGGCGGCCACGGGCACCACCATCCCGCCGAGGCGACGGTCACCCTCGCCGACATCACCGCCGGCCTGGACGTGGCCGCGTGGGAGATCCGCACCGCCGAGGAACACCACCGGGCCATCCCCGGCCCCGGCGGACACACGGTCACCCTGCACGACGTCGTCGTACGCGCCACCCGCCGTCCCTGACCCACCGTCGCCGCGACGCCGGGACCGAGGTCCACCCCCGGCGTCGTACCGAACTGCGCCCTCGAAAGGAAACCCACGCATGTCCTCGCCCGACAGCTCGTCCCACCTGAACGGCCCCGACGCGACGGTCCACGACCCGCGTCGACGCCGTGCGATCCTGCTCGCGGTGTGTGTCGCCCTGATGGCGGTCATCGCCTCCGTCTCCGGGCTCAACGTCGCCCAGCCGCAGGTCGCCGTCGAGTTCGACGCGTCGCAGAGCACCGTCCTGTGGATGATCAACATCTACACCCTCAGCCTGGCCGCGCTGCTGCTCCCGCTCGGCGCGCTCGGTGACCGGGTAGGCCGCAAACCGGTCCTGCTCGCCGGCCTGGCCCTGTTCGGCGTGGCCAGCGCGGCGGCAGGCCTGGCCGGCTCCGCCACGATGATGATCGCCGCCCGGCTGCTCGCCGGCGTCGGCGCTGCGATGATCATGCCGGTCACGCTCGCCGTCATCACCTCCACCTTCCCCGACGGGGACCGTTCCAAGGCCATCGGCATCTGGACCGGTGTCGCCGGTGGCGGCGGCATCCTCGGCATGTACCTGTCCGCGGTGCTCGTCGACTGGGCGAACTGGCGGTGGCTGTTCCTGCTGCCTGTCGTCCTCGTCGCCGCAGCCGCCGTTCTGGCCCTGCGCGCCGTCCCGAACTCCCGCGAGAAGGCGCGGCACCGCTTCGACGTCACCGGGTCGCTGACGTCGGTGATCGCCGTGACCGCCCTCATCTACGTCCTGCACGAAGGCCCGGTGCACGGCTGGACCGCGCCGGTGACCATGGTCAGCCTGCTCGTCGGTGCCGTCGCCGCCGTCGGGTTCGTGGGGTGGGAACTACGCCACCCGGCACCCCTGCTCGACGTCCGCCTGTTCGGTGACCGACGCCTCGCCAGCGGTTCGCTGGCCCTGCTGACGCTCTTCGGCGTCCAGGCGGGCATCTTCGTCGTCCTGTTCCCCTACTTCCAGGCCGTCCTCGGCTGGTCCGGCCTACGCGCCACCCTCGCGCTCATGCCCATGGCGGCGATGATGATGCTGTCCTCAGGCCTCGCCCCGCGGGTGGCCGCCCGCGCCGGAGCCCGCGCGACCATGGCCACCGGCATCGTGCTCGGCGGTGCGGGCCTGGCCCTGATGGCCACCCTTGTTTCCGTCGACGGCGGCTACCTGGCGATCCTGCCCGGCATGCTCGCCATGGGACTCGGGATGGGCCTCACCCAGACCCCCTCCACCGAGGCCATCACCTCCGCCCTGCCCCGGGAACGGCAGGGTGTCGCGTCCGCCCTCAACGACGTCACCCGGGAGTTCGGGACCGCGCTCGGCGTCGCACTGCTCGGCGCGGTCCTGACCGCCGGCTACCGCAGTGCCGTCGACACCCACCTCGACACGGTCCCCGCCGGCACCGCCGAAGCCGCCCGCGAGGGCATCGCCACCGCCATCGCCACCGCCGACACGGCCGGTGCCCAGGCGCCCGCACTGGTCCGCGCCGCCCAGGAGTCCTTCGTGGATGGCTGGCAGCAGGCCATGTGGGTAGGGACCGCCGTGATGGCGGTCCTGCTCGGATACGTCCTGGCCCGGGGCCCGCGACGGACCGCGCCCGGAACACCGGTGACCGTGCCGACGTCGCCGGGCGACGTCACCGTCGGATGACAACGGCCTGACAGGGCCGGCCCGTCGTCCGCGCGGCGGTGCGGGTCCGGGGCCGGTCACCACCCGGGAACCACCGGTGTACGCGGATAGCGGCGGCGGTGAACGCCACCGTCGGACCCGATGTGCCCCCGCTGCCGGATCGGCAGCGGGGGCACCTCGTGTTTTGACCATCGTGGGGATTTGTGGTGGTCGAGGTCTAGCGGAACAGGGAGAACCCTGTCCATGATCTGAGTTCTCACACAAAGATCATCAATGGGCAGGGTTCTCGATGAGGAGCGTAGCGGCTACCGGTGCCGGTGACAGCGAGCTGGGCCGGATCTTGTTGGATTCGTGGCGGCGGGAGTTGTACGAGGGTGTCCTCGTGTCGCGGTCGAGGACGTTGTTCTCGCTGGTCGATGAGCTGGCCGCGGACCAGGGACGGTGTGGCTGCCCGGCGCATCTGTCGCTGGGCACGGTCACCGGGCACGCCGCGGCGTACCGGGCGTTACGCGACGGCGAGATCGATACCGGCCGGGCGTTGCGGGCGGCGTGCCGGATCGCCGCTCGGTCCGGTCTGCCGCGGGTGTATGCCGTCGATACCACCGCGTGGCCCCGGCCGAACGCAGCCACCAGCCCGGACCGGCAACCGCAGTACACCCCGGGCGGCCCGCGTGGCGCGGCGCTGATCAGGACCGGGTGGCGGTATCAGCACGTCGTCCGGTTGACGCTGACCCCGGACTCGTGGGTCGTGCCGGTCCTGGCCGACCGCATCACCTCCGACGACGACCTGGTCGAGGTCACCGTCGGCCACATCGCACAGATCTGCGCAGCCGACGGCGCCCGCCCAGGCGACCCGTCGCTGTTCCTCCTCGATTCCGGCTACCCCGCGGCCCGGATCACCCACCTGATCCGCGAACGCAGGATTCCCGCGGACGTCCTGGTCAGACTCGCGACCTCGCAGACCATGTGGACCAGACCCGAACACCGGGCCGCCCACCCACTCGGAGGCCGGCCCCGCCGACACGGATTCCGGCTGACCCTGCGCGAACCCGACCTCACCCCGGACGCCGGTGTCAGCGGCCCGGTCGACATCTACGGCACCGTCACCGTCCGGGCCTGGCACCACGTCCACCCCAAACTCACCCGCGCCAGCCGCGGATTCACCGACCAGACCACCCTCCCGATCGTGGAAGGCACCGTGCTCCTCGCCCGAGTCCAGCACCTACGCCCCAGCCGCCGCGCCGGCGACCTCGCACTCTGGTACTCCGGCACCCGCCACGACCTACTCACCCTCGTCATGACCTACCTGACCCGCTACGACATCGAGCACTACTTCCGCTACCTGAAGACCACCGCCCACGCCCCGGACTTCCACCCCCGCCAACCCGACACCCTGACCACCTGGCTCCGCCTACACGCCTACGCCTACCTCCACCTGTTCTGCACCCGCACCCACCTCACCCACCACCGGCTGCCCTGGGAACCCACCACCACCACAACCCCCACCCCCGGCCAGACCCGCCGACAGGTTTCGCCCGCTCTACGCAACGCCTGGCAACCACCAGGCCACCCGAAACCCGGACACCCCGGACCCGGACGCCCCGCCGGAAAACGCCGCAAACGCCGAACCCGCTACCCCGTCATCCGCCGCAACGCCATCCACAAAGGCAAATAACACCCCACCCCCACACCACCACGAACACCCACACCACACCACCCTGCCCACCCTCCCCACACAACGGTCAAAACACGAGATGTGCCCCCGCTGCCGGATCGGCAGCGGGGGCACAGGCTGTCCACCTACCGGATCACGGCAGGGTCCACTTCTGGTTGGCGGCGGCCAGGCAGGTCCACAGGTGGACGGCCTGGCCGTCGGTGGCGCTGTTGTTGGACACGTCCAGGCACTTGCCGGACTGCGGGTTGCGCAGGGTACCGTCGGTCTGGGCGGACCAGTTCTGGGCACCGCTGCCGTTGCACGTCCACAGTTGGATCTTCGTGCCGTCGGCCGAGCCCCCACCGGAGACGTCCAGGCATTTACCCAGCGCCTTGACCGTGCTGTTCGGGGTGACCGACCAGGTTTGCGCGGTACTGCCGTTGCAGGTCCAGATCTGGATCTGCGTACCGTCGGCGGCGGCCGCGTTGCGGACGTCCAGGCACTTGCCGCCGAGCCCGACGATCGGCCCGGTACCCGGGGTGCCGGGGGTGCCGCCGCCCCGGACCAGGGTGAAGTCGTCCACGTCGAACAGGCCGGTCCCGGAGCCGGTGAAGGTCAGGTACACGGTCTGCGTGCCGGTGGGCACCCCGGCCAGGGTGGTGCCGACGTCGGCGTACGTGGTCCAGCTTCCGGTGTTGGGCACCGCCACCTGGCCGAGCAGCGGGCCGGTGGCCGAGCCGGTCCGGACGCCGATGGTGCCGCCCGCCCCACCGGAGACCACCCGGGCCCGCAGCGAGGTGACCCCGGTCAGGTCGAGACCCGGGTACGCGGCCCAGTCGCCCGGGTCGACGTAGCCGAGGGTCTGCCCGCCGTTGGCCCCGGCCTTGGTGAACGCGCTGACCCCGTTGGCCGAGCTGAACGCCTCGGCCTGCACGGTGGTGGTGCCGCCCGGGGTACCGCCCAGCTCCCTGATCCGGACGTTGCGGAACGACACATCGTCGCCCGTACCGTGGTTCTGGAGCCCGACGTGGCCGGCGAGCGAGCGGGCCGGGTCGGTGTTGGTGAAGTCGTTGATCTTCCGTCCGTTGAGGAACACCTGGAGGCGTTCCCCCTCGACCAGCAGCTCGTAGCTGTTCCACTCGCCCGGCGGGTTCAGGGCGGCGTCCCGGGCGGCCAGGTCGGCGGACTGGAAGGTGTAGACCGCACCGGTGGTGCGGTCGGCCGCGTCGGTGGCGTCGATCTGGATCTCGTAGCCGTTGTCCACCGCCGACCACGGGTCGGTCGACGGCGGGAAGCCGATGAAGACGCCCGAGTTGTCGTCGCCTGACATCCGCCAGTCCAGCTTCAGTGAGTAGTTGGTGAACTGCTTGGCGCTGTACCAGTACAGGCCCATGCCGCCGACGGAGGTGAGGGTGGCGTCGGTGTTGCCGAAGCTGCCCGGACCGGCCTGCGACCAGCCGGTCGTCGACCCGTTGTAGAGGGTGACGTAGCCGGTCTCCGGGCGGCAGTCGGCCTTCGCCCGACCGGCCGCGTACCGGATGCCGCCGAGCAGGTGGCTGCGGAACGCCGCCTCCGCGTACGACCCCTGGGTGTGCCCCAGGCCGGTGTAGAACGACCTGCCGGAGTTGACCGTCTTGCACCAGGAGATCGGATGGTCGCCGCCCATCGAGCCGCCCGAGTACGACGACTCGTCCAGGGTGGCGAGGACCCGGGCACCCGCGCGCGGGTTGGTCTGGTAGTTGTACCACTCGTCGGTGCGGGTCCAGGTCTGCGGCAGGTGCCCGGTGGCCGGGTGCGCCCGGTTCTCGACGCGGACGGTCGCCTGCTGGATGGCCGGGTGCGAGGCGAAGTAGCCGCCCACCAGGCTGCCGTAGTACGACCAACCGTACTCGGTGTCGGCGGCGGCGTGGACGCCGACGTACCCGCCGCCGCTGTTGACGTACGACTCGAAGGCGGACTGCTGTGCGGCGTCCAGGACGTCACCTGTGGTGTTGAGGAAGACCACCGCCTCGTACGGGGCCAGGTTCGCGGTGGTGAACCGGGACGCGTCCTCGGTCGCGGTGACGGTGAAACCGTTCGCGGTACCGAGTTCCCGGATGGTCTGGATGCCGACGGCGATCGAGTCGTGCCGGAACCCGGCGGTCTTGGAGAACACCAGCACGTCGTACGGGGCGTCGGCCGCACCGGCCGACGTCGGGACGGCGAGGATCGCGGCGGCGGCGGTCACCGCGCCGAGGACGGATCGAAGGAGTCTGCGCATGTCACTCTCCCGAACGGGTGGAGGAGGGTGCCGGAAGTCCCGCTTGCCGGGTCACGGCAGGGTCCACTTCTGGTTGGCGGCGGCCAGGCAGGTCCACAGGTGGACGGCCTGGCCGTCGGTGGCGCTGTTGTTGGACACGTCGAGGCACTTGCCGGACTGGGGGTTGCGCAGGGTGCCGTCGGTCTGGGCGGACCAGTTCTGCGCCGCGGTGCCGTTGCACGTCCAGAGCTGGATCTTCGTGCCGTCGGCGGTGCCTCCGCCGGAGATGTCCAGGCACTTGCCGAGTGCCTTGACGGTGCTGTTCGGGGTGACCGACCAGGTCTGCGCGGCGGTGCCGTTGCAGGTGTAGATCTGGATCTGGGTGCCGTCGGCGGTGGCGGCGTTGCGGACGTCCAGGCACTTGCCGCCGAGCCCGACGATCGGCCCGGTGCCTGCGGTGGTGCCGCCGGTGACGAACGTGAACGCATCGAGGTCGAACAGCGCTCCGGTGCCCCCGGCGAAGGTGAGGTAGAGCGTGCCGGTGCTGGCCGGCGCGCCGGAGATGGTGCCGGTGACGGTGGTGAAGGTCTCCCAGCCGCCGGTGACCGGGACGGTCGCCTGGCCCAGCACGGTGCCGGTGGGTGAACCCGTCCGCACCTGGAGGGTGCCGCCGACGCCGTTGGAGGAGACCCGGGCGCTGAACGAGGTGGCCTTGTCGAGGCGGTACGGCTCGAACGCGATCCAGTCGCCGTTGTCGATGCTGCCGACGGTCCTGCCGCCCTCGGCGGGGGCCTTGTCGTAGAGGGTCACGCCGGACGAGGTCTTGAAGTGCTCGGCCTGGCGCTTGCGCGGCTGGAGGGTGTGCTGGGTGTGCGTGGTGAGCCCACCGGCGTCGGTGTACTCGGCGTCGAAGATGGCGAAGATGTTCGCCGCGTCGTCGTGTTCACCGTCGACCGGGATGGTGATCGTGCCGGAGCAGCCGCTGGTCGAGGTGATCTGGTGGCCGTGCTGGTCGTGGCCGAGCACGTAGGTCATCTTGACCTTGGCGCAGTCGATGGTGCCGTCCTCGGGGTCGGTGACGGTGATGCTGAACGGCACCGTGTCGCCGTAGGAGAACAGCGAGCCGTTCGCCGGGCCGGTGATAGTGACAGTCGGGGCGGTGTTGCCGACGCCGATCCGCACACTGGCCGTGCCGGTCGCGCCCTGCGGGTCCCGGACGGTCAGGGTGACGGTGTAGGTGCCGTTGGCGGTGAACGTCTTGCTGGGGTTAGCCGCCGTGGAGGTGGTGCCGTCACCGAACGCCCACGAGTAGGTCAGCGCCCCACCCTCCGGGTCCGACGACCCGGCCGACGAGAAGTTCACCGTCAGCGGGGCCGCCCCGGAGGTCTTGTCGGCGGTGGCGGCGGCGGTCGGCGCGCGGTTGCCACCGGCGACGTAGTCGTACCGGTACAGCGCCGAGTTGGCGTCACCGTTGAAGTAGCCGGTGCCGTAGTCGAGGACGTACAGCGCGCCGTCCGGGCCGAACGCGGAGTCCATGACCTGCTTGCCGTTCCACGGGAACGACGCGTCGATGGCGCCCCGGGAGCCGTCGGCGTTCACGTGGATCGGCTTGATCCAGCCCCGGCCCAGCTCGGTGGCGAAGAACTGCCCGTCGAAGGACTGTGGGAACTTCGTGGTGGACGGGTTCGACGCGCTGTAGCGGTAGACCGGGCCGGCCATCGGCGACTCGGAGCCGCCGCCGAACTCCGCCGGGCTGCCGGCGTCACCGGCGTACCGGATCCAGGCCGGTTGGGCCGCCGGCAGGGTGGGCAGGCCGGTGTTGCGGAACGAGTTGTTGGTCGGCCCGCCGGCGCAGTTGTACTTGGCGCCCGCGGTGCCGGCGGTGAAGTCCCACTCCGCGTACGTCTCGGCGGCGGTGTTCGTGCCGGTGCAGTACGGCCAGCCGTAGTTGCCCGGTCCGGTCACCCGGTTGAACTCGACCTGCCCGCTGGGGCCGCGCGTGCCGGTGGTGCCGGCGTCCGGGCCGTAGTCCCCGACGTAGACGACGCCGGTGGCCCTGTCCACGCTCATCCGGAACGGGTTGCGGAACCCCATCGCGTAGATCTCCGGACGGGTCCGCGCGGTGCCCGGGGCGAACATGTTCCCGGCCGGGATGGAGTAGCTGCCGTCCGCGTTCACCCTGATCCGCAGGATCTTGCCGCGCAGGTCGTTGCTGTTGGCCGCGCTGCGCTGCGCGTCGTACGCGGGGTTGCGGTTGGTCCGCTCGTCGATCGGCGAATAGCCGGCGGAGTCGAACGGGTTGGAGTCGTCGCCGGTCGACAGGTACAGGTTCCCGGCCGCGTCGAAGTCGATGTCCCCGCCGACGTGGCAGCAGATGCCCCGGTCGGCCGGCACGTCCAGGATGGTGACCTGGCTGGACGTGTTCAGCGTCCAGTTGGCGTTGAGGGTGAACCGGGACAGCCGGTTCACGCCCTGCCAGGCGGAGAAGTCCGTCCCGGTGGCCGGGGCGTCCCCGGCGGGGGTGGACAGCGGCGGGGCGTAGTACAGGTAGACGTGCCGGTTGGTGGTGAAGTTGGGGTCCACCCCGACGCCCTGCAGGCCCTCCTCGTCGTGGGTGTAGACGGGGATGGTGCCCACCACGGTGGTGGTGCCGGCCGCGTCGGTGCGCCGCAGCGTGCCGTTGCGGGCGGTGTGCAGCACCGACCGGTCGGGCAGCACCGCAATGGTCATCGGCTCACCGACCTCGGGCTCCCCCTTGGCCAGGGTGACCTGCTGGAAGTCGGTGGGGTTGATGGTGTGGGCCTGGGCGGGGGCCGGGCTGCCGAGGGCGACCAGCCCGGCGGCGGCGACCAGGAGCAGTGCGGAGCTGACCGACGTCGTTCGCCGGCCGAACGCGCCATCGTGTGAGGACACTGGCTGTCCGTCCCTTCCTGACGTTCGATTGCCAGGGCGGGGCGCGCGCCGTCGCGCCGGATGCCGTAGCGGGGGAGGGGGTCGATGGATCACCGCGCCGCCGGTTCACCTCGCCGAAACACCTTCGTGATGGCGAAGACATTAAGCTGTTTCGATCCCGCTGTCTACGGCTTCTGTTGAACCACGGTGAACTTTCGCTCGAACCACGAAAAGTCCCGTCGTGGCGGCACGGGCCGAGACGACGGGAACGGTCTCTCGTGTTGGTGCCCGATGCGGTCAGACTCCGGCAAGGGCGAGTAGTCGGTCCATGTCGTCGAAGGGCAGGGCCGCCGCGGCGGCTGCTGCCTTCGCCACGTGTTCAGTTGGATCGGCGAGCAGCGCACGACGCACGTGGACCGGAAGGCGGGGATGCCCTGCAACGGCTCGGCGGACTGTGCTGTCGGGGTCGGTGGCCAGATGTTCGGCTGTCTCGACGGGAAGGTCCGGGTCCCGGGGTGCCAGGCATCGCATTCGTGGGTCCGGGTCGCTGGCGAGGCGGCGGAGGGTATGCGGTGGGAGCGTGAGCAGGTCGGCGGGGCGCCAGGCCGTCTTCTTGTCCGGTCGGAATTCGCGGTCGATGCGTTCGGCTGTCGTCGGGTCCACGAGGTGTGGCGCGTGGGTGGCCATCGTGGTGCGTACGCCGCTGTCCTGGTCGTCGAGCAGTCGGAGGACGGCATCGGTGGGCAGCGTCCGGTTCCGTGCCGCGGAGCGTCGGAAGCAGGTATACGGCGAGGTCACGTACGGCAGCGGGTTGGCGGTGACCCAGTCCAGGCACAGGTGGCGTAGCTCGGCGACGGCCACGTGATCCTCGATGTGCTGTAGCAGCGCGACATCGTCGAGTTCGTCAGGTAGGTCGGTCAGCCGGAGGTGACCCTGCTGGATGTCGGTGTAGATGCGGTGGCGTACCGGCTCGGGAGTGTCCTGACGGCCGAAGACACCGACGCGGACGTTCGCGCTGGGATCTTCGGCGAGCAGGTCCCGTACCGACGGGGGTAACTGCGGGTGCTCGGCGACCTGGCGGCGAACCTGGTAGTCGGGGTCGCCAGCGAGCCGTGCGGCCAGTTCCGGGGTCAGGACGGCGTGGCGTACGGCCCCGGCGCGGGTGACCGGGTCGGCGAGGAGACCCGCGACGAGGTCGGGTGGTGGCGTCGGGTGGGGAAGCCGCGCGTAGTAGGTCGAGCATGCGGCGGCGCGTACCTCGTCGACGTGGTCGGTGAGCAGGGCCCGTCGGACCGCTTCGGGGGCCTGCGTCCACCATCGTGCGAGGGTGGCCCGGACCGTCGGGTCCGGGTCCTGGACGAGCCGGGCGAGCAGATCGGCCGACAGATCGTCGCGCTCGGCGAGGTACTTCCTCACCTGTGGGTCTGGATCGTCGAGAAGCCGTTGGTACAGATCGCGGGATGAGTCCTGGGCACCCACGGCCAGGGCGGCCCGGATGGCGGCATCGGGGTGGACGGCCAGCCGCATCCGGGCAGCGTGTGGGAGACGACGGTTGAGCGCGAGTGAGTGCAGCAGCCAGTAATGGTCCGAGGCGAGGATTTCCTCGATCATGTCCGGTGTCAGGTCCGCGCGCATGGCGACGTGGCCGTGGCCGCGCCGGTAGCGCATCAGTCGGCGGATCAACCCGGCCGGCAGGGCCGGGTTCTCGGCGAGGCCGTCGAGCACCTGCGTGAGGTGCACCGGCATCGGAGGGCCCACCGCCATGCGCTGCTCCTCTCGACCTACGGGCACCGTCACGAGTCTGGCACCTGCGGGACAGGTCCAACCACCGCAGATCGCCGGGTAGCTGTCACCATGCGGTGCCACCTGCCGGCGCTCCGATGTCACGCGCTGTGGGCCGTGCCATGTTTCGTCCCGGGGGAGAGGGGCATCTTCCGGCGGCGACCCGTGCGGGCCGCGCGTCGCACTGATGGAGGTCCCCGATGACGGCCGGTCGTCCGGAAACGTTGCCCGTGGTCGAGGGCGGATCGGGCCGTGCCGGGCGGCTGCGGTCCGGAAGACCGTCCCGTCCGGCGGGCACCCGGTGGTGACCCCCGGAGCCGACGACCCCGGGACGGCGTTCCGGTCGGCCGTCCACGCCGGGCTGCTCGACCTGCCGTTGCCCGGTGGCGGACGCACCCGTGACCGGTTCCTGCGTTTCGTCGAACTCGGCCGGGCCGACCTGGCCCTGGCCCGGCTGGGCGAGGGGCACGCCGACGCCCTGGCGATCCTTGCCGAACTCGGCGTGCCGGTCGACCCCGACCGGCGTCGTGAGCCGTGGGGTGTCTGGGCGGCCGTGCCGGCGTCGGTCACGGCGACCCGCGACGGCGACCGGTGGCGGCTGACCGGTGACCGGCCCTGGTGCTCCGGGGCGGGTCTGCTCGCCCGCGCCCTGGTCACCGCGACCGCCGACGACGGCATCCGGCTGTTCGCCGTCGAGGTCGACGCCGCCGGGGTCACCGCGTTGCCCGACACCTGGCCGGCCGTCGGCATGGCCGCCAGCGACAGCCGTACCGTCAGCTTCGACGGCGTGACCGCGCTGCCGGTCGGTGGACCCGGCTGCTACACCGCGCGGCCGGGTTTCTGGCACGGCGGGCTGGGGGTGGCGGCGTGCTGGTACGGCGGGGCGGTCGGGGTCGCCGACACGCTGTACGCCGCAGCGCGGCACCGTAGTCTCGGCCCGCACGCCCTCGCGCACCTCGGGGCGGTCGACGCGGCCCTGACCGCCGCCCGGGGCGTGCTGTTCGCCGCCGCCGACGAGATCGACGCGAACCCCACCGGGGACGCGGACCGGTTGGCGCACCAGGTGCGGGCCACCGTCGAGGCGGCGGCCACCACGGTCGTCGACCGGGTCGGCCGGGCGTTGGGGGCCGGCCCGTTGTGTCAGGACGCCCACCATGCCCGCCGGGTCGCCGACCTGACCGTGTATCTGCGGCAGAGCCACGCGGAGGCGGACCTGGCGCATCTGGGTGAGCTGGTGGCGGCGGTCGGGGATCCCGGATGGTGAGGCCGATCGTCGACGCGGGCACCGACGAGAGCAGTTGGCGTGCCTGGCCGGCACCGGCGGGTTGGCCCGTACTGACGCTGGACGAGCGGGTGCGGGCGGTGCCGCCGCTGGTGGTCGCCCCGCACCCCGACGACGAGGTGCTCGGGGTGGGTGGCCTGGTCGCGATGCTCGCCGGCGGCGTCGAGATCGCGGTCGTCACCGACGGGGAGGCGTCGCATCCGGACTCCACGGTCCACTCGCGGGCGGCGCTGGCCGCGATCCGGCGGGCCGAGACGGTCACGGCCTGCGCGCTGCTCGGGGTCGCCCCCACGGCCATCGACCATCTCGGGCATCCCGACGGCCGCGTCGACGAGGGGGCGCTCGTCGAGGCGTTGACCGGCCGGCTGAGGCCGGGGCGGTGGTGTGTCACGACATGGCGCGGCGACGGACATCCGGACCACGAGGCGGTGGGGCGGGCCGCCGAGGTCGCCTGCCGGCGTACGGGTGCGACGTTGCTGGAGTTCCCGGTGTGGACGTGGCACTGGGCCCGGCCGGACCATCCCGACGTGCCGTGGCACCGGGCACGCCGGATCGACCTGACCGGGGCGGCCCGATCGGCCAAGCTCGCGGCGGTCGACGCCTTCCGGAGCCAGGTGCTGCCGCTGGGGCCGGCACCCGCCGACGCCGCGATCCTGCCCCCGCACGTGCTCGCCCGCTTCGCACGTCCCTACGAAACGGTGTTCGTGCCATGACCTCAGGCGGCACCCCGGCCGGGTACTTCGACGACATGTACGCCGGGGCGGAGGACCCGTGGAGTTTCGAAACCCGCTGGTACGACCAGCGTAAGCACGAGATGACGGTGGCCTGCCTGCCGCGCCGCCGGTACCGCTCGGCCTTCGAGCCGGGGTGTTCGACCGGGATGCTCACCCGCCGTCTCGCCCCGCGGTGCGACCGGCTGCTGGCGGTCGACATCGCCGCCGCGCCGGTGGCGAGCGCCCGACGGCGGCTGGCGGAGCAGCCGCAGGTCCGGGTGGAACGGATGCGTGTTCCCGACGAGTGGCCGGCCGTGGCGGACGACGGTTTCGACCTGATCGTGCTCTCCGAGCTGGGCTACTACTTCGACGACGCCGGGCTGGATCTGCTGGTGACCCGTACGGTGGACTCGCTCGAACCCGGCGGCACGCTGGTGGCCGTGCACTGGCGCCCGGCGGTGGCCGAGCACGCCCGCAGCGGCGACGACGTGCACCGGCTGCTCGCCGGGGTGGACGCCCTGGCGCGGACGGCCCGGCACGAGGAGGCCGACTTCCTCCTCGACGTGTTCCTGCGGGTGCCGCCGCCGGCCAGGTCCGTCGCCCAGGCCGACGGTCTGTGGTGAACCGGATGGCGGTCGTGGTGCCCGCCCACGACGAGCAGGCGTTGCTGCCCGGCTGTCTGACCTCCGTCCTCGACGCGCTGCGGCACCTGCCGGTGCGCTCGGAGGTGATCGTGGTGGCCGACGACTGCCGGGACGCCACGGCCGCCGTCGCCGCACGGGCCGGCGTCGTCGTGCTGACGGTACGGGCCCACAACGTCGGCCGGGCCCGGGCCGCCGGCATGGCGT
Organism: Micromonospora sp. WMMD734; assembly: GCF_049178975.1. Lineage (NCBI taxonomy): Bacteria > Bacillati > Actinomycetota > Actinomycetes > Micromonosporales > Micromonosporaceae > Micromonospora > Micromonospora sp. WMMD734. Next base: position 2,943,871 of record NZ_JBMHMK010000001.1, on the reverse strand, counting down.
ACGCGCTGCGCGACGGCCCGCAGGGGTTGTGGCTCGCCACCACCGACGCGGACAGCCGGGTGCCCCGGCGGTGGGGCGGCTGGCAGTTGCGGCACGCCCGCGCCGGCACCGACCTGCTGGTCGGGACGGTACGGGTCACCGACTGGGCGTCCCGCGCCACCCCGGTCCGTGACCGGTACGAGACCCGGTACCGGCAGGGGCTGACCGACACCGGCCACCGGCATGTGCACGGTGCGAACCTGGGCTGCGCCGCCACCGCGTACGAGCGGTTGGGCGGCTTCGCCGACCTGCGCCACGGTGAGGACCACGATCTCGTCGAACGTGGTCGTCGACAGGCCATGCGGGTCGTCGCCGACGCCGGCTGTGCGGTGTGGACCAGTGCCCGCCACGACGGCCGGGCCCCGCACGGCTTCGCCGGCTACCTCGATGCCCTCGACGACCGGCCCACGGCCCCCTCGACGGTGCAGCCGGAGCGGACGCCGTGCGGCGGGTGCACCGTGGCGTGACGAACCGCCCTGCACCGGCGGCGCGCGAAGCGCGCGCCCCGGAAAGGGCGGCGTCGCTCCCGGCCAGGGTCCGGTCGGACCCTGGCCGGGAGCGTCCGGTCAGCCGATGCGGCCGGCGCGGTGCCGGCGGCGGGTCAGCACGACGAGGACGGTGCCGAGCAGGGCGAGCAGCACCCCGACGGTCAGCGGCGCGAGCATGGCGTCACCGGTCACCGGCAGGATCCCCCCGACGTAGCGGAAGGTGGATCCGTTGGAGGTCCCACCGGCGGTGTTCACCACGACCGTGGTGTCACCGGCCGCGCAGGGCGGTGTGCGGAAGGTCAGCGAGCGACCGTCCGACGCCACGGTGACCTGGTCGGCCGGGATGGTCGTGCCGCAGATGCTGACCGTGGTGCCGCCCGGTACGAACCCGGAGCCACCGACCGTCACGGTCGTGCCGCCACCTGTCGGTCCCTGTCCGGGGCTGACGGTGTCGATGCGCGGCGGGACGGGCTGGTAGGTGAACCCGTCAGGTGCGGTGACGTCGTCACCGGGCAGCAGGACGGTGACGTCCACCGCCCCGGGTGAGCCGGGCGGGGTGACCACGGTCAGCGAGGTGCCGTCCGGGTTCACGACCAGGTTGGTGCCGGGTGTGCCGCCGAAGTTCACGCCTGTCGCGCCGGTGAGACCGGTGCCGGTGATGGTCACCGTGGTGCCACCGGTGGTCGGTCCGGTGTCCGGCACGATGGAGGTGATCGTCGGTGCGACGTACGTGAATACCGGCGCGGCGGCGGTGCCCGCAGGGAACACCAGTCGCACGTCTGCCGGCCCGGCCGCGTTCGGCGGGGTCACCACGGTGATCGTGGTGCCGGCCGGGTCGACGGTGAACCCGGTGCCGGGCACCCCGTCGAAGGTCACGCCGGTCGCGCCGGTGAACCCGGTCCCGGTGATGGTGACCGTGGTGCCGCCCGAGGTCGGTCCGCTCGTCGGGGTCAGCCCGGTCACGGTCGCGGCGCTGCCGTCGGCGAGGTAGGTGTAGCCCAGCGGTGCCGCCGTACCGCCGCCGGTGGTCACCACCACCACGGCGGGTCCGACCGCGCCGGGCGGGGTGACCGCCGTCAGGGAGGTGCCGCCCGGGGCGACCGTGACGTTGGTGGCCGGCACCCCGTCGAAGGTGACTGTCGTGTCACCGGGGACGAAGCCGGTGCCGGTGATCGTCACCGTCTGGCCGCCCGACTGGGGACCCGCGTTGGGGGTGATCGACGCGACGGTCGGCGGCGCCGCCACGTACGTGAATCCGTCCGGGGCGGTCGCGTCCGCGCCCGGCAGGAGCACGGTGACGTCCACCGGGCCGACCTGACCGGGCGGGGTGACCACGGTCAGCGAGGTGCCGCCCGGGTTGACGGTGACGTTGGTGCCCGGGGTGTCGCCGAAGGTCACTCCGGTCGTCCCGGTGAAGCCGGTGCCGGTGATCGTCACCGTCGTGCCGCCGGCGGTCGGTCCGGTGTCCGGCACGATCGAGGTGATCGTCGGCGGGAGGTAGGTGAATGTCGGCGCGGTCACCCGGCCATCCGGGAAGACCAGCTCGACCAGGGCCGGGCCCGCCGGGTTCGGCGGTGTCACCACGGTGATCGTGGTGCCGGCCGGGTTGACGGTGAACCCGGTGCCGGGCAGGCCGTTGAAGTCCACACCGGCGGCCCCGGTGAAGCCGGTGCCGGTGATCGTCACGGTGGTGCCGCCGACGGTCGGCCCGGAGGTCGGCGTGAGGCCGGTGATGATGGCCCCGCTGCCGTCGGCCAGGTACGTGTAGCCCAGCGGTGCGGCCGTGCCGTTCACCGTGCCGACCACGACCTCGGCGGGTCCGACCGCGCCGGGCGGGGTGACCGCCGTCAGGGAGGTGCCGCCCGGCGCGACGGTGACGTCGGTCGCGGGCACCCCGTCGAAGGTGACCGTGGTGCCGCCCGGGATGAAGCCGGTGCCGGTGATCGTCACGGTCTGGCCGCCCGACTGCGGGCCCTCGTCGGGGGTGATCGTCGCGGTGGTCGGTGCCGCCGGCGGACGCTCACAGAGCGCCTCGGCCACGATGACGGTGCCGACGGGAATGGTGGTCGGGACACCGAGGATGCTGCCCGACAGGGTCAGCACGGCCCGCACCGTGATCGCGGTGGCGCCGGTGGCGGTGGTCGTCTCGACGCGGGTCAACGAGGCGTTCAGGCTCGCGTCCAGCAGTCCCGGCACCACCACCGCCGCGCTGCCCACGACGGCGGGGGTGTTCGCGGTCAGCGTCACCGCCGAGCCGAAGAGTTCCAGCCCGACGAGCGTGGTGTCCGCACTGGTCGCGCCGACCTGCGGACAGACCGCGGTGGCGGTGACCTCCGCGGCGTCGAGCACGTCGATGCCGAGCACGGCCAGGTTGAGCCCGTTGACGCTGGAGGACGCCGACGACCCGTCGGCCGCCCGGGTGGCGGTGACCTCCTCGACGGTGCCGCTGGCGGTCACGCCGACCGCCCCCGGCACCGAGATCGCCAGCAGCGTCTCGGTGTCGGTGCCCCCGCCGGCCGGCGCGGTGGCGGTACCGATGGTCGCGTCGGCGCTGATCACGGCTATCCCGGCCACCTCGGCCGACAGGTCGACGACGACACCGCGGGCGCTCGCGTCGCCAGGTGCCGCCAGTGCCGGCGTCCCCAGGGTCAGGGTTGCCAGGCTGGCGACCAGGAGCGCCGTGGCGGCGCTCGTGGTTCTTCGTAGGACGGTCCTCACCAGTTTCCCCCGTTCAGATGGAATGACGGTCCTGCGTGATGTGGCGGCAGGCGTCAACGAGTGAACGAGGACAAATCGGTCAAGTTACGCATTTCTTATTCTTAGGGTCTGGCAACCATGGGTGGTGTCGGCGTGGTACCCGAAGCCCCCGGTCGACCGGTCAGGGTGGACCGCAGCACTCGCTGGTGCAACCCCAGCCCGGTGCCGGGTTGCCCGACCAGGGGCACCAGCTCCTCACCGCCGACGACCTCGACTACGCGCACACCGAGGGCCTGGACGTGTGGCCAACACCCCGTTGATCAACGGTGGCTACGTCCGCCCCGACAAGCCGCTGCCCGAGGCCTACGACCACCCGGGACGAGCCGGGTCCTCGGTGTGCTCGACGGGATCACCGTCGAGACGGGGGCGACCCGCAACCAGGTGGTGCTCGCCTGGCTGCTGCGCCAGGGCATCCGGCCGATCGTCGGCCGCCGAGCCGGTGCCGCCGTCGGGTGACAGCGGCACCGGCCCCGGCGGCGCCTCAGGTGGCGACGGTGGCCAGCGGCTTCAGGCCGTAGGTGTGGGCGTAGCCGTTCTCGGTGCCCACGAGCAGCTCGACGACCTCGAAGTAGCGGTCCCAGAAGGGGGTCTCGCGCAGGGCGTCGATCAGCAGCCGGTAGGCGTCGTGGTCGTCCGCCTCCCAGACCCAGATGTCGGTGACCCGCGCCGAGTAGAACTCCGTGTCGTAGAAGCGCGAGCGGACACCACGGGTGCGGGCCTCGATGGCGGGCAGAACGTGGGTGGTGAAGGCCTGGACGCGTTCGGCCACGGTCATCGCCAGCCACTCGGGAGTGGTTTTGACGAGCATGAAAGCGGTGACCGGCGGCCCGGATCGGTCAGCGGGCACCGACGGCCCCCTGGGTGGTGCGGACGGCGGGCCGGAGCGTGCGGTCGCACCACTGCGCGAACGTGGTGGCCGGCCCCGCCTGCGGTGAGCGGGCGACGCCCGAGTCCAGGCCCTCGTCCTTGGCGCGTTTCATGTCGACCATGGCCTCGACGAACGCTTCGTTGAGACCGTAGCCGAGCATGGTGGAGCGCAGTTCGTCGAGCGGCTGACGCCGGTAGCGGACCGGACGGCCCAGTTCCTTGGTCATGATGCGGGCCAGGTCGTCGGGCGAGAGGTCCTGCGGGCCGAGCACCGGGACGTCGCCAACACCGCTCCAGGAGCGGTCCAGCAGCAGCCCGGCCGCGGCGGCGGCGATGTCGGCGACGGCCACCATGGGAGCGCGACGGTCCGGGGCGACGGTGTCGGTGAAGACGCCGTCGTCGCGGATCGCGTCGACCTCCTCCAGCAGGTTCTCGAAGAAGGACGGGCAGGCCAGGGCGCGGTAGGCGACGCCGGAGCCGGCGATCAGGTCGTCCATGGCCAGGGAGGCGGTGACCAGCCCGGCGCGGGTGGCCTGCGGGGTGCCACGGCCGAGCGCCGAGACGCCGACAACATGGCCGACGCCCTGGGCGGCGAAAGCCCGCGCGGCCGGGTGGGTGAAGCCGCTGTAGGCGTCGTCGGGCGGAACGGAAGCGTCCGGTGGCACCAGCCAGAACACGGCGTCCGCCCCGGCGAAGGCATGCTCGACGGTCGCGGCGTCGCCGTGCGAGCCGACGACCACCTCGACCCGGCCACGGACGCCTCCGGGTAGCCGGGCCGGATCCCGGACGATGACCCGTAACTCCTCACGGCCGGCGGGTACGGCCTCGATCAGCAGCGACAGCAGGTGCCGCCCGATGTTCCCGGTGGGACCGGTAATGACGATCATGAAACCTCGATTGTCGGATCGGCAGGACTCAGCCATCGTGCGGACCGGGACCGCATTGCCACAATGGGAACTTCAGCATCCAATCATTGCCTGAAGTGGAACCATTGCGGTGAGCAGCCCAGCCCCGAACCTCGATGCCAACCTCGCCGTCGCCCTCGACGCCCTGCTGACCGAGCAGAGCGTCACCCGCGCCGCCGCGCGGCTGCAGACCTCCCCGGCGGCGATGAGCCGTACCCTGGCCCGGTTACGCCGGGTGCTCCGGGATCCACTCCTGGTCCGGGCCGGACAGCGGATGGTGCCCACGCCGCGCGCCGAGGCGCTGCGCGACGAGGCGGCCGCGGTGGTACGCCGGCTGGAGGCGTTGCTCGCCCCGAGCGGCGGAATCGATCCCGCGGCACTGCGGCGCACCTTCACCGTCCAGGCCGCGGACCTGGTCGGTGCCGCGGTCGCGCCCGGTCTGCTCCGGTTCGCCCGACAGCGGGCACCTGGCGTTTCGCTGCGGGTGCTGGCCGAGGAGTGGGAGGCGGGCCCCGCGCTGCGGGACGGACGGATCGACCTGGAAATCGGGGCCATCGACCATGTCGACCCGGAGACCCAGGTCGAAGAACTCGTCACCCTGCGGATGGCGGCCGGAGTCAGGGCCGGGCACCCACTCACCGAGGGAACTCTGACGGCCGCCCGGCTCGCGGCGGCCGAGCACGTGGCGGTCAGCCGTCGCGGACGCTTCAGCGGACCGCTGGACGCGGCCCTGGCCGCGCAGGGGCTCAGCCGGCGGGTCGGCGCCGTCCTGCCCGGACACCTGGCCGCGATGATGCTGGCCGCAGCCGAGGACGTGGTCTGCCTGGTGCCGACCGCGCTGCCGGGCGAACCTCCGTCACGGCTCAGCGACGCGGCACACACGCTGGGGCTGCGCCTGCTGGACATTCCACTGCCGCTGCCACCGCTGACCATCGGCATGGCCTGGCACCCACGGCACGGCGTCGACGGCGCCCACCAGTGGCTGCGTGCCGCCGTGCGTCAGGTGCTCCGCCCCGCCCGAGCGGAGTAGAACCTGCGCGTCAGGACCGCGCACACGTGTCCGTCGGGGCGGGCCGCACCGCTGGGGGAGAACTCGCGGATGCGGCTGATCACCGGCGGCGGCGGGACATCCACTGCCAGAGGTGGGTGCCGTCGACGCTCGGGTCGTTGCGGGCCACGTAGATCCAGGAGAAGTGGCCGGGGAACCGGTAGCCGTTCCAGACGACGTGGTCGTACAGGGTGATCAGTGATCCAGGGATGAGGTCGTGGGCGTGGACCGTGTTGGTCTCCGGCGGCACGGTGTCGTCGTCACGCGAGGTGACCAGCCAGGTCGGGGTGTCGATCGCCGCCAGCTCCGCGTCGGTGACCAGCGGCGGGCCCTCACCACCGAGCGGCTCGACGACGCCGCAGATCGGCACCGACGCGGCGAACAGGTCGGGGTAGGCGACGGTCATCTTCAGGGACATGTAGCCGCCGTTGCTGCAGCCGACCACGTGGATCCGGTCGGGGTCGACGTGCTCACGACGGACGAGGTCGTCGACGATCTCGCGGATCAGCGGAGCGAACCGGGGACCGTCCTCCATCCAGTAGGAGGTGCTCTGCGGGGCCACGACGTACGCGCCGGAGAAGATCCGTTGGGCCTGCGGGGTGGCGAAGCCCAACGCGCCCCGGTTGGCGCGCAGCGTGGTCTCGTTGTCGTAGTAGCCGTCGGGCAGGGAGGCGCCCTCGCCGGCACCGTGCAGCCAGAGGATCAGCGGTCGCCGGCCACGACCCGGTGAACGCGTCGGGGAGTACAACCGGTACTTCAGGCCCGACCCCGACACGTGGTGGCTGAAGGCGTCCACCTCGGGGTTGGACAGCCGCCCCTGCACGAAGCCGGTGATGGTGACGGGCGGGCCGTGACGCCGCACGAGCGGGGCGTTCTGGGTGATGGTGTAGACGAGGTCCAGCCGGACGTTGCGCCCCCTGCTCAGGATGTAGCCGAGGGTGCCGCCGCCGAGCTGACCTTCGGCGTGGCTCAGGTCGAGCACGATGTCGCCCCGTCTGTCGAGCCGGGCTGCGGTCACCGTACGGTCCAGGTCGTACTCGCTGAAGATCAGGTCGCCGGGAGCGATCGGGATCGGGCTGGTGGCCCTGGCGTGCACCGTGAACGTGTCGGCGTGCAGCCCGGCGGGGTCGATCGGTCCCAGCCGGCCGGTGTGGAGGGTGACCGAGGTGACCTGTTCGCCGCCGTCGAGCGTCGTCGCGTCGAGGGTGAAGCTGACGCTCACGGGGTGGTGGCCGTCGGCGTGGGCGGCCGGGTCGGGCAGCGCGAGACCGAGGGCGACGCCGGCGCCACCGGCCAGGACGGTGCGGCGAGAGACCGACGCGGACATGCGACCCCCGACAACTACGTAGACATCTGTCGATAGAGGGTCAACCTAGCGCCGGGGAGATCCGCTGGCAACCGGTGTGCGGGTGACCCCACCACCGGCGATGATCTCCACGGCCAGGCGGGTGGGGTCCGGACGTGCTGGGCGTCGAGCCCGCAGCCGGCGAGGTCCGCGTACGGATCGGGGCCTTCGCCGTCAACCCGCTCGACCAGATGGTCCGGGCCGGGCAGCCCCGCGGCCCGTGCGGTTGCCGCACGCGCCCGGTGCCTAGGCGGCTGCCCCGCCCGGCTGTTGCGACCGGGGCGACGCCTCGGGCTGCTGTCGGGCCGCCAGGGTGACCAGCGCGTCCAGCAGCGCGGGTGTCACGGGTTCGCCCGTCACGAGCACCCGGAAGTGGATCGGCCCGACCACCTGGTCGACGAGCAGGTCGACGTCCGCGTCGGCGGGTAGTTCGCCCCGGGTGGCCGCGCGGTCGAACGGCACCCGGTCGCGGGCGCGCAGCCGTGGCAGGACCTCCGCGCGTAGCCGGGCGGCCAGTTCGGGGTCGTGTTGGGCCTGGCCGGCCAGGGCCCGGAACACCGCGCCGGAGTCGGACACCTCCAGGAAGCGGACCAGTTCGTCGAGGTGGGCTCGGAGGTCGGTGTGGAAGGCGCCGGTGTCGGGCAGGGTGAGTTCCTGGGCGCTGTCGGCGGCGAACGCGTCGACCAGGATGTCGGTCTTGGAGCGCCACCACCGGTAGATGGTCTGCTTGGCGACGCCGGCCCGGGCGGCGATGCCCTCGATGGTGACCCTGGCGTAGCCGATCTCGGCGACGAGGTCGTCCGCCGCCTGGAGTACGGCCTCACGGGCCGCCTCGCTGCGGCCGTGCCGGTTGCCGCGGTGCATCGGACGCTCCTTCCCCGTGCGGTGTCCTCCACGTCCCCGACGACGCTACAAGACCCACATCTTCCATAGACGCAACGTTGCGTCTAGTCTACGACCCATGACGACGACACTGCACGACCCGGCGGTCCGCGACCTGATCGACCGGCTGTTCACCGAGGCCGAGCGCGACGACGAGCGTTCGCCGGGTCGGCCCGCGCCCACGGCCACCGCCCAGGAACGTTCTGACCTGCTCGAAGACGTCTACATGCCGATCTCGGCCCGGGGTGGCGACCTGCTCTACGCCCTGGTTCGCGCGGCCCGACCGCAGACGGTGGTCGAGTTCGGCACCTCGTACGGGATCTCGACGCTCTACCTCGCGGCGGCCGTACGGGACAACGGGGTCGGGCACGTCACGACGACCGAGCTCAGCGCGACCAAGGTGAAGGCGGCCCGCGCCAACCTGGAGTCGGCCGGGTTCGGCGACCTGGTGACCGTGCTCGAGGGGGACGCGTCGACCACCCTCGGCACGGTCGGCGGCCCGATCGGCCTGGCCCTGCTCGACGGCTGGAAGGAGCTGTGCCTGCCCGTCCTGCGCCTGATCGAGGACCGGCTCGCCCCGGGCGCCCTGGTCGTCGGCGACGACTCCACGTTCGCGTCGATGGGTGACTACCTGGCCTACGTCCGCGACCCGGGCAACGGCTACGTCAGCATCGACTTCCCCGTCGAGGACGGCATGGAACTCAGCTGCTGGACGGGCCGCTGACCAGGGAACCGGGGTGGCCGGGGTCAGTCCGGCGGCGCGGTGCCCGGTGAGATCGCGCCCCGGACGCACGCGGCCAGGAGCCTGCGCCGCCGCTCGTGCTCCTCGTCGGGTTCGTCGGCGGTCGCGGCGTAGCCGATGCTGGCCGCCGACCACGCGAACGCCATGCTCAGGACCAGGGTGAACAGGTCGAAGGGATCGCCCGGGCGCACCCGGCCGGCGGCCTGCGCCCGGGCGGTCGCCGCCAGCTTCGGCTCGTGGTCGACGGCCCGGCCCAGGCTGCCGGTGGGCTGCCGCTCCAGGCGTAGCCAGGTCAGCAGCCGGACCAGTCGGGGATCGCGCAGGTTCGCGTCGTACATCGCCACCGCCGATCCGGGCAGGTCGTCCGCGTCGAACGCGACCGCGCTCATGAGCTGGTCGGCGATGACGGCGTCGAACGGCAAGGCCGACGACGCCCGCGAACTCGGTGCCGTCGATCTGCTCGTCACGACCGACGACGCCCGCCTCCTTCGCACGACCGGGCGGGGTAGGTCGAACATCTCATCGCGTGCTCCGGTGCCCGGTGTCGGGAGCGCGCCCGGCCAACGCGGTGATGAACGTGACGATCTCGTCGGGGTTCTCCTCGGCCATGAAGTGCCCGCTGCCGGTGGCCCGGTAGGTGAGGTCCGGGGCCCAGGCACGCCAGAGCGCGGAGGCGTCGAAACCGAGCTGGGCGCCCCAGTCCTGGGAGATGACGCCGACGGGCATCGTGAGTTGCGCGCCGCGCTCACGGTCGGCGACGTCCATGTCGAGGTCCACGCTGGCCGTCGCGCGGTAGTCGGCCACGATCGAGTCGATCGCGGCGACGGAGCTGTCGACGTAGTGGTCACGCTCGTCGCGGGTGAAGGTGGTGCCGGTGGGGTCCCAGGCGTCGAGGAAGGAACCGAAGAACTCGGGACCGACGGCGGCGATCATCTTCTCGGGCAGGCCGGCCGGCTGGGCCATGAGATAGAGGTGCCAGGCGACCTTGGCGTCGACGCCGTGCAGGACGGCCCACGTGTCCAGGGTCGGCAGGACGTCGAGGATGCCGAGGTAGCGTACCGCCTCGGGGTGGTCGAGCCCGGCGCGGACGGCGACGAGGGCACCCCGGTCGTGGCCGATCAGCCCGAACTGGTCGAAGCCGAGCTGACGGGTGACGGCGACCACGTCGTTGCCCATCGTGCGCTTGGAGTAGGTGCCCGGGTCGTCGGCGACGGGCTTGCCGCTGGCCCCGTAGCCGCGCAGGTCGGGGACGATGACGGTGTGGTCGGTCGCGAGCTTCGCGGCGACGTGACGCCACATGTAGTGGGTCTGCGGAAAGCCGTGGAGCAGCACGACGGCCGGCCCGTGGCCGCCGACGGCGACGGTGAGGTCGACGCCGCCGTCGCCGGCGATCGTGTGGTAGGTGAAGTTGTCGATCACGAATGGCGTGGTCACGAATTCTCCCGGGTCGGGTCGGTGGTGCGGATTTCGGGATGGCCGGAGAAGAGGCCGGCGGGCAGCGTGGTCCCGCTGGTGGCGGAGGCGACGAGGGCCGGGATGATCACGGTGTCCACGAGTGCGGACAGGTAGGCGTCGTCGACCGCGAGGCCGTTCGCGTGCCGGAGCAGCAGCACCGATCCGACGACCTCCTCGAAGGCGAACGGGCTCGCCCCGGCGGGCAGTTCGCCGCGGGCGACCGCGGCGTCGATCACCGCCTGCGGCAGCCGGGCCCCGGTGGGGCCCGTGGAGCTCTCGATGGCGTCGCACAGTTCGGGGTCCTTCAGCCCGGCCTGGAGCAGCATCAACGCGGTGCCGGTGTCGGAGGTGGCCATCGTGCGTGCCAGCCGCCGGGCCAGGGCCAGCAGGTCCTCGCGCAGGGTGTCCCCCGGTGGCAGCGGGGACGTCGAGTGCCGGGCCGGCCCCGCCTTCACCGCGGCGATGACCATGTCCCGCTTGGATCCCCATCGCCGGTACAGGCTGGCCTTCGACGTCTGGCAGCGTCGGGCCACCGCCTCGAAGGACACGTCCTCGTACCCGTGCTCGGCGAGGATCCCGAGGACGGCCGCGGTGATCCGCCGCTCCAGCTCGGCATCGCGCGGCCGTCCCCGGGCCCCTGGTGGTTCTTCATTCCGATACGACACGCACCGTATCGTATCTCAGTGGGTCGGCACCGTCGACCGGGGGCCCCGTGACACCCTCAGTTGCCGACGCCGAGGCTGGCCATGAACGCCGCCGGGTAACGGTCACCGCGCGCGGCACCCTTCGGCACGGCCGCCTCGATCTCTTCGAGATCACCGGCCGACAGCTCCACCTCCAGCGCCGGCAACGCCTCGGCCAGCCGCTGCCGGGTACGCGCACCGACCAGCGCGACGATGGACGGGTCCTGCGCCGCCACCCACGCGATCGCCAACTGCGCCACCGTGCACCCCTTCGCCTCGGCGACCCGGCGCAACGCCGCCACCAGGGCGAGGTTGTGCGACGCGTTCTCGGCAGCGAAGCGGGGAGCGTGGTTACGCGGATCGTCCGCCCGCCCCGGCACCCAGTGCCCCGAGAGCAGACCACGGCCCAGCACCCCGTACGCGGTCAGCCCGATGCCCAACTCCCGCAGCGTGGGCAGCACCTCGGCCTCGACCGCCCGCGACAGCAGCGAATACTCGATCTGAAGATCGGCAACCGGGTGTACGGCGTGTGCCCGGCGGACGGTGGCCGCGTCGACCTCCGACAGCCCCACGTACCGCACGTAACCGGCGTCGATCATGTCCTTGATCGCGCCGATCGTGTCCTCGACCGGCACCGACCGGTCGAGCCGGGCCGGCCGGTAGATGTCCACGTGGTCGACGCCGAGCCGGGTCAGCGAGTAGTTCAGGAAGTTGCGCACCGAATCCGGGCGGGAGTCCTGACCGGCGAACCGCATGCCCGGCCCGACCTGCTGCCCGAACTTCACACTCAGCAGGTAGCTGTCCCGGTCGCGTCCCCGCAACGCCTCCGCCAACAGCAGCTCGTTGTGCCCCATGCCGTAGAAGTCGCCCGTGTCGATGAGCGTGACCCCCGCGTCCAGCGCGGCCCGTACGGTGGCGATGCTCTCCCCACGATCGGCCGGGCCGTACGTGCCCGACATGCTCATCGCCCCCAGCCCCACCGCGGAAACCGTGGGACCCGTGTCACCCAACCTGCGTGTCTGCATCGAAACTCTCCCTCGTCGGTCGATCCCGGCTCCACCCTGCGCCGCTTCCCGGCCCGCCGGCAGCGGAGCGCTTGTCGTGGGAGCGCCACTCCCTGGCTCGGTGCCAGCCTCGGCGGGCAGCATGGAGGCATGCAGCGTGAGCAGCTCGCCGACTTCCTGCGACGCCGACGCGAGGCCATCCGCCCCGCCGAGGTCGGCATCCCCGACGGCCCCCGCCGCCGCACCGTCGGCCTTCGCCGCGAGGAGGTCGCCATGCTCGCCGGCATGTCCGTCGACTACGTCGTCCGCTTGGAGCAGGGCCGCAGCAGCCAGCCGTCGACCCAGTTGCTCGGCGCCCTGGCCCGGGCCCTGCGCCTGACCGACGACGAGCGCAGTCACCTGTTCCACCTGGCCGGCCACCAGCCGCCGCCCGCCGAGGGCACCGCCCGCTTGGCCCGGGCCGGCCTGGTCCGGCTGCTCGACCTGGTGGGCGACACCCCCGCCATGGTCCTGTCCGACCTCAGCGAGGTCCTGGCGCAGAACCGCATGTCGGTCCTGCTCAGCGGAGACCACACCGGGCTGACCGGCGACCGCCGCTACGTCGCCTACCGCTACTTCACCGACCCGACCGTCCGCGACCTGCACGACCCGGGGGAGTGGCAGCGGCACGCCCGCCAGCAGGTCGCCGACCTGCGCGCGGTGGCCGGCCGGCGGGCCGGCGACCCGACCGTGACCGGCCTGATCGACCGGTTACGGGCGGCCAGCGACGACTTCCGGCGGCTGTGGGCCGAGCACGAGGTGGCGGTACGCCGGGCCGACCGCAAGACGTTCATCCACCCGCGCGTGGGCCGGATCACGATGGACTGCGAGACCCTGGTCACCCCCGATCTCGGCCAGCAGCTGCTGGTGCTGACCCCGGCCGACGCCGAGGCCCGGGAGCGGCTTGAGCTGCTGCGTGTGCTGGGAGTCGAGGAGTTTGCGACCGGCATGCCCCACTGACGGCTTCCTCGGACATCACCCTGGTACGCCGGGACAGCGGCAACTCGCTCCCGACCGGGTGGGGTCGCGACGGCGCGGTCGACCCCGGGGCGGCCCCCCGACGGCGACCTTTGCCTGGGCACGCGGGTCGCGGTGCTTGAATGGTGGGCATGCCGCTCGACGAGTTGCGTGTTCTGCTGGCCCGGCATGCTCGGCCCGATCTGGGCACCGGCATCGCCGACGTCCGCATCTTCCGCGCCGACCGGCCCACCCCGCCGACGCCGACCACCTACGGCCGGGTGCTGGCCCTCGTCGCCCAGGGCACGAAGCGGTTCGCGCTCGGCGACCGGGTGTACGAGTACCAGGCCGGCGACTACCTCGTCGCCTCGATCGACCTGCCGGTGACCGCGTACTTCGCCCGGGCCAGCCCGCAGGAGCCGGCGTTGGGCTTCGGCCTGACCCTGCACCCGGCCGCCGTCGCCGAGGTGCTGCTCCAGGCGGACCCGGCGGACCTGCCGGCGCCCGCCCCCCATCCACCAGCCGGCCTGGCCGTCAGCAGGGCCCCCGTCGAGCTGCTCGACGCCGCCGTGCGGCTGCTGCGCCTGCTCGATCAGCCCCGCGACATCCCCATGCTCGCGCCCCTGATCAAGCGGGAGATCATCTGGCGGCTGCTGACCGGCGAGCAGGGCGGCGTCCTGCGCCAGTTCGGCCTGCCCGACAGCAGCCTCAGCCACATCGCCCGGGCCGTCCAGTGGATCCGCGACAACCACGCGCAGCCATTCCGGGTCGAGGACGTGGCGCAGCAGGCGGGGATGAGCGTCTCCGCGTTCCACCGCAACTTCCAGGCCGCCACCTCGATGAGCCCGATCCAGTACCAGAAGCAGATCCGCCTGCAACGCGCCAGGCTGCTGCTCGCCGCCAACCCCGGCGACGTCGCCGGGGTCAGCCGCCGCGTCGGCTACGAGAGCGCCGCACAGTTCAGCCGCGAGTACCGCCGGCAGTTCGGCGGCCCGCCCCGCCAGGACGCGGCCCGCCTGCACGCCCGGACCGCCACGCGGGCGGCGCGTCGCGACAGTTGACGAGAACTCGCCTTGTCTTGCCCGTTCCTGCCTGACTGCCCGACGGACGATCCCGGTGGCGGCACACCCCGGTAGCCTGCCCGGACAAAGGGCGAGGTCGGCCGGGGCCGACGGACAACGATGGGCGCGTGAGGTGCGGGTGGCCGGAAGCGAACTGTTCGGACGCCACGACGACCTGGCGCAGCTCGCCGAGTTCCTCGACGTGGTGCGCCAGGGTGGCGGCGCGCGGCTGATCTGCGGCGAGCCGGGGGTCGGCAAGTCCGCCCTGATGACCGCCGCCATGGAGTTCGCCCTCGCGGACGGGATGCGCGTGCTGCGGGCGTCCGGGTCGGAGTTCGAGGCCGACGTCAGCTACTCCGGCCTGCACCAGCTGCTGCTGCCCGCGTACGCGGCCCTCGACCGTCTTCCGTCCGGTTCGCGCGAGGCGCTGTCGGTGGCGCTCGGCTTCGGCGTCGGCACGCCCCCGGACGTCCTCCTGGTCTGCAACGCCGCCCTGCTGCTCGTCACGGAGCTCACGGCCGACGAGCCGGTCCTGCTGGTGGTCGACGACGTGCACTGGCTCGACCGCGCGAGCGCCGTCGTCCTCGGCTTCGTCGCCCGGCGGCTGGCGGGTGTCCGGGCCGGGCTGCTGGCGTCGACCAGGGCGGGATCGGTGAGCTTCCTCGACCTGCGGGGGCTGTCCGAGCACGTCGTCGGGCCGCTCGACGACGAGGCCGCGGGGCGGCTGGTCGATGCCCGCCACCCGCAACTGCCGGCGCGGGTACGCCGACGCCTGCTCGACCTCGCCCAGGGCAACCCCCTCGCGCTGATGGAGTTGCCCGCCGCGCTGCTCGGCTCCGTGCGGCGCACGGAGACGCAGCCCGAGGTGGTCCCCCTCAGCGACCGGTTGCAGGCGATCTTCGCGGCCCGGTTGACCGGGCTGCCCGAGGCGACCCGGCGGGTGCTGCTCCTGGCCACCTTCGAGGGCACCGGCGACGTCCGGGTGCTCCGCGCCGCGCTGCCCGACCAGTCCAGCCTGGCCGACCTGGCCCCCGCCGAGCGGGCGCAGCTCGTCCGGGTGGACGACGCCACGGCCCGGATCGCGTTCCGGCATCCACTGATCCGCTCGGCGATCGTGGCGATGTCCACCCACGAGGAGCGCCGCACCGCGCACGTCGCCCTCGCCGGAGCCCTGGTCGACGACGGGGAACGCCGCGCCTGGCACCTCGCGGCGGCGGCCGTCGGCCCGGACGAGGCGGTGGCGGAGCTCCTGGAGGAGGCGGCGCACCGGGTGATGCGGCGCGGGGACGGGTTCGCGGCGGTGGCGGCCCTGGTCCGCGCCGCCGAGCTGAGCGCCACGAGCGCCGGCCGGGGGCGGCGGCTTGCCGAGGCCGCGTACATCGGCGCGGAGGCCAGCGGCACCATCGACGACGCGAAGATCCTGCTGACCGACGCGCGTCGGGCGGCTCCCGACTCGGCCGGTTCGCTGCACGCGGCCAACGCGACCGCCTTCCTCATGATCAACGGGGACGGCGACGTGAACACCGCCCACCGGCTGCTGGCGGGTGCCATCGAGACCGGCGACCACGGCTACCGGGCCGACGACCCCGCGCTCGTCGAGGCCATGCACACCCTGCTGCTGCTGTGCTGGTACGGCAGCACGCCGGAGTACTGGGAACCGTTCTTCGCGATGCTGCGCCGGATCCGGCCCCGGCCGCCGGACGTGCTCGCGCTGGCGAGCGACAGCTTCGCCGACCCGGTGCGCACCGGGAAGGCCGCGCTGGACCGGATCGACGCGGTGCTCCGCACGCTGACCGAGAACGAGGACCCTACCCGCATCATGCGGATCGGCACGGCCTCGGTGTACCTCGATCGTCTCGGCGACTCGCGGGAGGTGTCCTGGCGGCTGGTCGAGCAGGGGCGCAACGGCGGGGCGCCCCGCCGGCACCTCGGGGCCCTGATGCACCTGTGCCTCGACGACTTCCTGACCGGCCGGTGGGACGAGGCCGAGGAACTCGCCGCGGAGGGCCAGCGGACCTGCGACACCAGCGGCTTCTCGTTCTTCGCGTGGTACTTCAGGTACAACCGGGCGATCCTTGCCGCCGGCCGGGGACGGTTCGACGAGGCGTATGCGCTCGCCGACGAGATCACCCATTGGGCGCTGCCCCGGGGCGTCGCCGCCGCCGCGCTGTTCGCGCAGCATCCCCGGGTGCTCGCCGCCATGGGGCAGGGCGACTACGACGCCGCCTTCGGCCACGCCGCTGCGATGAGCCCGCCCGGCGTGCTCGCCTCCCACGTGCCGCACTGCACCTGGGTCATGTTCGACCTCGTCGAGGCGGCCGTACGCACCGGGCGGACGGCCGAGGCCCGGGCCCACGTGCAGGCGATGCGGGACGCGGACGTGGCTGGCTTGTCGCCCCGGATGGCCCTGCTCCAGGCCGGCGCGGAGGCCCTCGTCCTCGACGACGACGAGTCGGTGACCCGCGTGGAGGCCCGGCTGGCCGACGCCGCGACCCGACGGTGGCTGTACGACGCCGCCCGGGTGCGGTTGGCCCTCGGTGAGCGGCTGCGGCGGACCCGGTCGCCGGTGGAGGCCCGGCCGCACCTGCTGGCCGCACGGGACGGATTCGCCGCCCTGCCCGCAGCGCCCTGGCTCGACCGGGTGGCAGGGGAACTGCGCGCCTGCGGTCACCGTCCGGCCCTCCGGCAGCGGGGTGACCTGACCGCGCTGACGGCGCAGGAACTCCAGATCGCGCAGCTGGCGGCGAGCGGCCTGACCAACAAGCAGATCGCCGAACGCCTGTACCTGTCCCACCGGACCGTCGGCGCCCACCTGTACCGGATCTTCCCCAAGCTGGGCGTCACGTCCCGGGCCGCGCTCCGGGCCGCGCTGTCGCCGCCTGCTGCCGGGCAGCCGGCGCGCTGAGCTCGTCGGCCTGCGTCTCCTTCGCTTCGAGCAGCCGCTCCAGGAGCCGCCGGGTGGTGGGGTCGTCGTCGCCGATCCAACGCACCGCCTCCTGCAACGTCTGAACGAGGACCCGTGCCCCGACGAGGTTCTGCGTCACGATGCCGACGACGTCACCGTCGGGGAACGCCCGGAAGGCGACCCGGGACCGGGCGCCGAGGTGTTGCGGGTCGTAGTCGCCGACGCACCCGAGCTGCCGGATCCGGGTCGCGACCAGCCGCGCGTCACCACGGTCGCGGTCGGCCCCGGCGAACAGGAGCTCCGCGAGCGGCCGGGCCGACGGGGCGCGGACGGCCAGCGCATGCTGCTCGTACTGCAACGAGGACACGACCAGGCTTGCCAGCAGCACGTTGAGCAGGCGCGTGGTCGCCGGAAGGTCGGCCCGGTTCGACGGCGTGACCGGCCCGTCGTCGAGGTCGAACAGGGCCCGGTCGCGGACCTCGCGCATCCGCAGCACGGTGGGCGGCGATGCGGGGTGTTCCCGTCCTGATGGCGTCACACCGTCGATGGTGCGGCGCGGCTGTCGGCCCGCGCATCTGTCGAATGACCTAACCCCGGGGCCGACATGCCGGCGGTGGGCGGAGCCCGCAGCCCCCGCACCAGGGCACCGGGGCGCGGTGCGCCGGCGACTCCGCTCACGTCGCCGGTCACACCCGGCCACGGGGCTGCCCGATTGCAGCACCACCGGCTAGGTCATCGGCAGGGTGCGGCCCGGATCCCGGAAGTCGGATGACTGAAGAGGGGCGACCGGGCGGCCCCGAAAGTTGATCCCAGCCAGGCAACACCGTCGCCGCCGACATCCGGTGGCAGCCGCCGAGGAGAGTGCCCGATGACCGCAAGCTACGGCTTTCACGCCACCATGACCGCCCGCCCCGGCAAGGGCGACCAACTGGTCGACTTCCTGCTCGCCTCGCCGTCGCTGACGAATGAGGACTGCGTCGTCTTCCTGATCGGCCGATCCGCCGCCGACTCCGACGTCGTCCACGTCACCGAGGGTTGGACCACCGAGGAGGCGCATCACCGGTTCTTCGCCACCGACGAGGCACAGGCCCTGGTCAACCGGCTCCAGCCGTTGCTCGCCGGTGAGCCGGCATACCTCGACGAGGTGCCGATCGGCGGCAAGGCCGCCATCTGAGATCCGGCACGGACATCCGCCCCTGCGCACCGAACACGAACAGGAAACCCCTCATGGCACTGACACGTCCCCCTCTCGACCCCGAGCTGCGCGCGTTGCTCGCCGACATGCCGCTCGTGCCCGAACTCAACCGCGAGGTGCTCCCGCAGATCCGGCAGTTCTCGTCGACGCCCGTGGAGCCGCTGCTCGAAGGCCGGGCGGTCGACCGGCGCGAGGTCAGCATCGCCGGTGCCGACGGCGCGGACATCCCGCTGTCCGTCTTCAGCCCCGCCGGCCCGGACCACACCGCCCCGGCCCCGTGCGTCTACTGGATGCACGGCGGCGGAATGGTGATGGGCGACCGCTTCTCCCAGCTCGACATCCCGCTGGAGTGGCTCGACCTGTTCGGCGCCGTCGTGGTCTCCGTGGACTACCGGTTGGCGCCCGAGGCCACCGGCACCAGCCTGGTCGACGACTGCTACCACGGTCTGCTGTGGGTGGCCGGGCACGCCGACGAGCTGGGCGTCGATCCGGGCCGGATCATCGTCGCCGGGGTCAGCGCCGGTGGTGGCCTCACCGCCGGGGTCGCCCTGCTGGCCCGCGACCGCGGCGGCCCGCCGCTCGCCGCCCAGGTGCTGATCTGCCCCATGCTCGACCACCACAACGACACCACCTCCAGCCGCCAGTACGCCGGCGAACCCGGCGTGTGGACGCGCGAGATGAACGAATTCGGCTGGCGGTCGGTGCTCGGTGACCTGGCCGACGACGCCGTACCCGCTCACGTCTCTCCCGCGACGGCCGGCGACCTGTCCGGCCTCCCGGACACCTACGTCGACGCCGGCACCGCCGAGGTGTTCCGCGACGAGGCCGTCGCCTATGCCACCCGCCTCTGGGCCGCCGGTGGCCAGGCCGAGCTGCACATCTGGGCGGGTGGCTTCCACGGGTTCGACGCCCTGTACCCGCAGGCGCTGATCTCGGCCCAGGCCCGCCGCGCCCGCACCGACTGGCTCGCCCGGGTGCTGACCCCACGGCCACAGCTCGCCGGGCGGCGGGCCGGGCGATGAGCGACAACCACCGGGCGCAGTTTCTGCGCGAGTTCCTCCGTGACCCGTTCACCGTCGCCGCGGTCGCCCCCAGCGGCGGCCCGCTGGCCGACCTCGTCACCGCACCCGTGCCCGACGTCGGTGAGCCGCTGGTCGTCGAACTCGGCCCCGGCACCGGGGCGTTCACGGCCGCCATCCAACGCCGGCTCGCCGGCCGGGGCCACCATCTCGCCGTCGAGGTCAACGGGCGGTTCGCGGGCCTGCTGGCCACCCGGTACCCGCAGCTCGACGTCGCCGTGGCCGACGCACGCGACCTCGGCGAGGTGCTGGCGCGGCGGGGCCACCGCCGGGCGGACGTGATCGTGAGCGGCCTGCCGTGGGCGGCGTTCGCCGGGAACCAGCAGGACGAACTGCTGCAGGCCGTCACCGACGCGCTCACCCCGGACGGGGCGTTCACCACGTTCGGCTACACGCTCGCCCGCAGCGCCCCGCCCGCCCGGCGGCTGCGGCGGGCGCTGGGCGACCGGTTCGAGGAGGTCGTGACCGGCCGCACCGTGTGGGCGAACCTGCCGCCGGCATTCGTGTACTTCTGCCGGCGACCCCGGGCCGCGGCGCGACCCCGCACGCTGCTGTCCCTGGCCCCCTGAGCGACGGAACCCGAGAGGAGGACCGGCCATGGGGAACCGGCCCGACCCGGCCGTACGCCCGGTCGACGAGGACCACCGCGCGACGCCGTTCGAGCTCTTCTTCGACCTCGTCTACGTCTTCGCGACGACCCAGATCACCGCCTACCTGGCCCACGAGCACAGCCCGTACGGTGTCCTGCGAGGGCTGCTGATCCTGGCCCTGCTGTGGGGAACGTGGTCCGGCTACACCTGGCTGGGCAACCACTCCCGGGCCGACGAGGGCCTGCTGCGGGCGGGGATGGTCGGCGCGATGGCGGCGATGTTCGTGGTGGCCCTGGCCATTCCCGAGGCCTGGCGGGACGCTCCAGGCGGCCTGCCCGGACCGGTCGTCCTGGTCTGCGCCTACCTGTTCGTCCGGTGGGTGCACCTCGCGGTCTACGCGGTGGCCGCGACCGGCGACACCGGCCTGCGGCAACAGATCGCGGTCACCTGGCCACCCCTGCTGGCCGGCGCGGCACTGCTGTTCTGCGGGGCGCTGGCGGGTGGCTGGGCCCAGGTGCTGCTGTTCGGCGTCGCGTTGCTGGTGGACTGGGCCGGCATCTACCTCACGGCCCGGCGCGGCGCCTGGCGGCTGCACAGTCCGGCGCACCTCACCGAACGGCACGGCCTGTTCATCATCCTGGCCCTCGGTGAGTCCACTGTCGCGATCGGGGTGGGGGCCGCCGGCCAGCCCGTCGGCGTGCCGCTGCTGACCGCCGCCGTCCTCGGCGTCGGGACCGCCGTCTGCCTGTGGTGGCTGTACTTCGACGTGGTGGCACCCGAGGCCCGGCGTCGCCTCGTCGCAGCGCACGACGCCGCCCGGGTCAGCCTGGCCGTCGACGCGTACACCTACGGCCACTTTCCCCTGGTCGCCGGGATCGTGCTCACCGCGCTCGGGGTGGAGGGTGTGGTGGCCCACGCCGACGGGACAGGGCCGTTGGGGGCCTTCTATGCGCTGTCCCTCTATGGCGGTGCGGCCCTCTATCTGGCCGGTCACCTGCTGTTCGAACGGCTCGTGCACCGTGCCACGAGCCTGCCGCGCCTGGTGACGGCCGGAGTGCTCACCGCCGCCGGTCCGGCTGCCGCCGTGCTCGCCCCGATGGCCGGCCTGGCCGGGCTGGTCGCCGTCCTGATCGTCCTGATCGTCGTCGAGACCCGCCAGTCCCGTCGGAATTCACGTCCGACGATTCCGTTGGTCGACGCCACGGTGATCGTCGGCAAACCGGAATCGCGGAGGATCGAGCAAGGAATCGCGAGGATCGAGATGGATGCGGCATCCGATAACTGATTACCTGAACACTTCTTGCGAACGACGCGATACCCGAATTCAATCAGCGGGAGGCGACGACGATGACCGATCAGACACACAGCACGATATCGCTGCTGGTGAACGACGTGACTCACCGGCTGTCGGTGGACAACCGTCGGACGCTGCTCGACGTGTTACGGGACGACCTGGACGTCACCGGGCCGAAGAAGGGATGCGACCACGGGCAGTGCGGCGCCTGCACGGTGCTGCGCGACGGCCGGCGGGTGGTCTCCTGTCTGACCCTCGCGGTCGCCGCCGACGCTGCCGCGATCACCACCGTCGAGGGGCTGGCCGTCGAGGGCAGGCTGCAGCCGATCCAGGAGGCGTTCGTGCGCCTGGACGGCTTCCAGTGTGGCTTCTGCACGCCGGGGCAGATCTGTTCGGCGGTCGGGATGCTCGCCGAGCACGCGGCCGGCTGGCCCAGCGCCGTCACCGTCGACGACCCACCGGACGGCGCGCCGGAACTGGACGAGGCCGAGGTACGCGAGCGGATGAGCGGCAACCTGTGTCGCTGCGGAGCGTACCCGTCGATCGTCCGCGCGGTGATCGAGACCGCCGCCCGGCAGGGGGTGGCGGGGTGAGGGAGTTCGCCTATCAGCGCGCCACGCAGGTCCACGAGGCGCTCACCGCGGTCGCCGGGAATGCCGGTGCCCGGTATCTGGGCGGCGGCACCAACCTCGTCGACCTGATGAAGTGCGGGGTCGAGGAGCCGACCCGGCTGGTGGACGTACGGCGGCTTCCCCTCGACGGCGTCCACGACGCACCGGACGGCGGGCTGGTCATCGGTGCGACGACCACGAACAGCGACGCAGCCGCGCACCCCGAGGTGCGCCGCCGGTTCCCGGCGCTGGCCCAGGCCGTGCTGGCGGGCGCATCCGGCCAACTGCGGAACATGGCCACGGTGGGCGGCAACCTGTTGCAGCGGACCCGCTGCGGCTACTTCACCGACCTCTGCTCGCCCTGCAACAAGCGGATCCCCGGCAGTGGATGTGCCGCCATCGAGGGAATCCACCACAACCACGCGGTCCTCGGCCACTCCGCGCACTGTGTGGCCACCCACCCCTCGGACCTGGCGGTGGCGCTCTGCGCGTTCGACGCGGTCGTGCGCTACGAGACGCTCGACGGCACCGGGGAGATCCCGTTGGAGCAGTTCTACCTGCCGGTCGGTGACCGTCCGGACCGGGAGACCGCGCTGCCGCCCGGCGCGCTGATCACCGCCGTCGCCCTACCCGCCTCCGCGCGGATCCCCCGATCGCGCTACCGCAAGGTCCGCGAGCGCGCGTCGTACGCCTTCGCGACGGTTTCCGTCGCCGCCGCGCTCGACGTCCGCGACGGCGTGGTACGCGACGTGCGCATCGCCCTCGGCGGCGTGGCGTCGCATCCGTGGCGGGCCCGCGCCGCCGAGGCCGTGCTCCGCGACGCCCGGCCCACCGCCGGGTTGTTCCGCGCCGCCGCCGAGGCGGAACTGAGCGCCGCGAAGCCCCTGCGCGACAACGGATACAAGGTGGCCCTGGCGCGAAACCTGGTCGAGGCCGTGCTCGGTGGGCTCGCCGCAACGGAGGGAAACCGATGAGCACGAACCTCGACCCCGGTGCCGTCGGCGCCCCGCACCCCCGGATCGAGGGCCCGCTCAAGGTCACCGGTGTCGCCCGCTACGCCGCGGACGTGCCGATGCCGGACCTGGCCCACGGCTGGCTGGTGACCGCCCCCATCTCCCGGGGCCGGATCCGCGACATCGACGCCTCGACCGCGCTCGGCATGCCGGGTGTGCTGGGTGTGCTCGACCACCGCAACGCGCCCCGGCTCAACCCCCGGGCCGGCAACTACTTCGGCCCGGACGGCAGCATGCAACTGCTCCAGGACGACGTGATCCCGTACGCCGGCCGGCCGGTAGCGCTGGCGGTGGCGGAAACGCCCGAGCAGGCGCGGGCGGCAGCGGCGGCGCTGCGGGTGACCTATGACGTCGAGCCGCACGACCTGGACTTCAACCTGGAGCACCCGGCGGCCCGGCCGGCATCGACCGCTTTCGGCCCGGAGGCGGACACCGGTGACGTGGACGCGGAACTGTCGGCGTCGGCGGTCGTGGTCGACGAGCGGTACCGCACCCCGGAGGAGAGCCACAGCGCCCTGGAGCCGCATGCCGCGACCGTGTGGTGGGACGGGGGCCAGGTGTACGCCGTGGACGCCAACCAGGGCGCGTTCAGCGTGGCCGAGGTGCTGGCCGCGCTGTGGTCCATCGACCGGGAGCGGGTGCACATCCGCGCCGAGCATGTCGGGGGCGGCTTCGGCGGCAAGGGCGCCTGCGGCCCGCAGGTGATCCTCGGGTCGATGGCCAGTGCGCGGTTCGGACGCCCGGTGCGAGTCGTCCTGACCCGGGCGCAGGTCTTCGAGGCGACCGCGTCGCGGCCTCCGACGGACCAGCTGGTCCGCATCGGCGCTGACGCCGACGGCCGACTACGCGCCATCCACCACCGACCGGCGTACGCCCTCTCGCCGCTCGCCGAGTACATCGAGTGGTGCACCGAGCAGGCCAAGATCCTGTACTCGGCGTCGGCGATCCGCACGCAGCTGACCGCCGTACCCCTCGACATCCTGCCGCCGGCCTCGATGCGCGGGCCGGGCGCGACACCCGGCTCGTTCGCCCTGGAATCGGCGATCGACGAGGTGGCGGAGCGGCTGGACATCGACCCGCTGGAGTTGCGCCTGCGCAACCAGCCCACCGTCGGGCCCGTGTCGGGGCTGCCCTTCAGCAGCCGCCGGCTGGTCTCCTGCCTGCGGGAGGGAGCGCGCCGGTTCGGCTGGGCCACGCGCGACCGGCGTCCGCGTGGCCGGCGCGAGGGTCCACTGCTGATCGGCACCGGCATGGCCACCACCTCCTTCGGTGCCGGGGTGTTCCCGTCGACGGCCTCGATCACGGCCGAGGCGGACGGGACGTTCACGGTGTCGGTCGGCGCGAGCGACATCGGCACGGGTGCCCGTACCGTGCTGACGGCGGTCGCCGCCGACGCGCTCGGGGTCGGCACGGAGCGGGTCCGCATCCGGATCGGCGACAGCGACCTCGGCATGGCCTGGGGCGCGGGCGGCTCCCGGGGCACGACGTCCTGGTCCTTCGCCATCACCGAGGCCGCCAGGAAACTGCGGGAGAACCTGGGCGACCCGGCCCGACCGGTGACCGCGACGGTGGACACCACCACCATGATCGACTACCGGCCCGGCCGGGAACGGCAGACCTACAGCGCCGTCTTCGCGGAGGTGACCGTCGACCCGTCGACCGGCGAGGTACGGGTACGTCGCCTGCTCGGCATGTTCGCCGTGGGCCGGGTGATCAACCCGCTGCTCGCCCGCAGCCAGGTGATCGGGGGAATGATCATGGGGCTCTCCATGGCGCTGCACGAGGAGAACGTGCGCGACCCCCGCACCGGCAGGCAGACCAACGGCGACTTCGCCGGCTACCACGTCGCCGCCCACGCCGACGTGCCTGACGTCGAGGCCGACTTCGTGCCCGACTACGAGCCGCAGGACCCGTCGGGCTTCAACGGGCTCGGCGAGATCGGCACGGCCGGCACCGCGGCGGCGATCGCCAACGCCGTGTGGCACGCCACGGGCACCCGCCAGCGGATCCTCCCGATCCGCCTCGACCGGGTGCTGGAGCCCGCCGACCCGGGCACCCCCGATGCTGCGTGAGGTCTGGTCGTTCGTCGACGCCCACCGCCGGGCCGGACGCCCCGTCGCCCTCGCCCGGCTGGTGGCCCGCGACGGCCCGGGAGCACGGCCACTCGGATCGACGATGGCGATCGCGGCGGACGGCACGTGGCGCGGCTCGGTGTCCGGGGGCTGCGTGGAAGCCATCGTCGTGGAAGCTGCCCGCGCCGTTCTCGCCGGAGCGGCGGCGCACGTGCTGCCGGTGACACCGGGGGAGTTCCTGCTGTCGTGGGAGGACGTGCCCGCCTGCTCCGCCACCATGCAGGTGCTGGTCATGCCGGCACCACCCCCGCCGGTGCACGACGCGATCACCATGGCGTTGCGGCAGGACAGACCCGTCGCGGTGGGCGTCGGACTACAGCCGCCGTACCGGTGGTCGGTGGCCCCGACCACGGACCAGCTCCCCGGCGACCAGCCGGCGTACGTCGAGGCCCTGCCGCGCCGACGGCGGCTGGTGCTCGCCGGAGCGACCGACCTGGCCGCGGTGGTGGCCACCCTGGCGGAGCCACTGGACCTGGCGGTGTCCGTCATCGACCCACGCCCCGGCCACGTCGGATCCGGGGCGCTGCCGGCCAGCGCCGGGGTGGTGCGCGCCTGGCCGGACGAATGGCTGACCCGTCACCCGCTCGGACCCGGCGACGCCGTGGTCACGTTGAGCCACGACCCCCGCATCGACGACCGGACGATCCGCGCAGCGCTGGCCGGCGGCGCGGGACACGTCGCGGCGCTCGGCAGCCGGGCCACCCACGCGCAGCGCCTGCGACGTCTCGCCGGCACACCCGGCCTGGACCGACTCGCCGGTCCCGCCGGACTGGACCTGGGCGGCGCGTCCCTGGCCGAGGCGGCCCTGTCCATCCTCGCCGAGGTCGTCGCGGCGGGGAACGGCCGGGCCGGAGGCCGGCTGCGCAACTCCCGGCTCCCCATCGGCGTCCACCCGGCGACGACGGCCCATGGTTGACGTCCGGCCACCGGTCGGCCGTGCGTCGGCCGGCCGGACAACCCCTTCCCACCACCTCACCCGCCCCAACGGGTCGACGGACGTCCCATGGGCGGGGACGAACCCCCACAGCGCGGCGAACCCCGTCGCCGGACTGGTCCTGGCCGCCGGGGCGGGACGCCGCTACGGAGCGCCCAAGGCGCCGGTGTTCCTCGGGCAGGCGCTCCGCGCGCTCCGGGACGGCGGGTGCGAACCGCTCATCGCGGTCCTCGGCGCCGGAGCCCGCCAGGCCCGGTCGGCCGTCGACCTGACCGGCGTCCACGTCGTCGACAATCCGCTCTGGGCCGCGGGGATGTCCTCGTCGTTGCGGCTCGGCCTGAACACGGTCGCCGGCCTGCCCGGGATCTCCGCCGTGTGCGTGCACCTGGTGGACATGCCCGGGGTCACCGCAGCGGCGGTGGCCCGGCTGCTGACCCACACACACCCGGGCTGTCTGGCCCGCGCCTGCTACGACGGCGAGCCGGGCCATCCGGTTCTGCTGGGCCGCGACCACTGGGCGGAGGCGGCTGCGACCGCGCGGGGCGACCAGGGCGCGCGGGCGTACCTGCGTCTGCGGGCCGACCAGGTGAGCGTCGTCGAGTGTGCCGACGTGGCCGCCGGCTACGACATCGACGAACGGTAAGGACCGTTCCCTGCCCATCACCACTCGTGACGCCGACCGAGCCCGTCTGCGGGGTCCGGCGAGGGTTCCGCGAGGAGGGCGAGCAGCTTTTCGATGCGTTCCGTGCCCGGCTGGTGGCCGGTCCGGGCGTGCGACCGTGCCGCCAGCCGCGCGCTGCGCCGGGCGGCGGCCACGTCACCAGCCCGGTACTCGGCCGCGGCACGGGCGGCGAGCGCCCGGCCTTCGAGCAGCCGATAGCCGCACTGCCGCGTGACGGACAGCGCCGCGTGGCACCAGGACGGTGCCGTGGGCTCGTCGATTTCGGCGAGGCTGACCGTGATGTCGGCCTCGATGTACCGGTCCGCGGTGGTGCGTGCCGTTCGCAGGGCGTCCAACAGGGTGCCGGTCCTCCTCTCGACGATGCCCAGGATGTGGAGGGCGAGCGCTTCGACCCGGGGCTCGACCGGCGCGCGCGCCATGTCGAGCGCCTGCCGGGCGAGGCGGGCCGCCTGCGGATCGTCACCGCGGTCGCAGTGGACCCGGGCCAGCGCGCACAGGGTCGTGGCCCGGCCCCGGCTGCCCGTCTGCTCATGCAGTTCCAGTGCCTCGGTCAGCGTCCGCAACGCGTCGTCGGACCGGCCGAGAAGGTGATGGACGACGCCCAGGTTGCTCAGGATGAGCGCCCGGCTGGAGGGTGTCCCGCCCTGGTGTGCCAGGGTGAGCGCCGCGTGGTGGTGGTCGGCGGCTTCGCGCAGCCGTCCGAGGTCGGCGCAGACCAGTCCGAGGTTGTTGTGGTTGACGGCGACGCCTGCGGTCCGGCCGTTGCGCCTGTTGAACTCCAGCGCCTGCTCCATGACCCGCAGTGCTTCACCCGGCTGGCCGGTCATCCGATGGACCGGGCCCAGGTTGCCCAGCGCGGCTGCCTCGCCGTCGCGCCATCCCGAACGGTTCGCGCAGCGCAACGCGAGCCGATAGTCGTCGATCGCCTCGGCGAACCGTTCCAGCCGCCAGTGCAGGGCGGCGAGACTGAGCCGGGCCGCCGCCTCGGCCTGTCCGTGCCGGTCGGCCTGAGCGGCGCAGAGACCGGTCTTCGCGACCTCGGACCACTGCGTGGTGTGCATTCCCAGCCACAGGTATCCGCGCAGCGCGTCCGCCAACGACCAGGCGACGGTGTGCAGTTCCTGGTGCGCCGCGTGCCGGGTCACGGCGACGAGGTTGTGCCGGTGCGCGTCGAGCCAGGCGAGGGCGTCGACGTGGGTGGTGAACCGCATCGGTGGGCTGGCGGGCGCGGGTAGCTGGGTGGGCACGCGCAACACCTGTGGATACAGCCGGTCGGCTGCGGCGTACACGCTGAAGAGGTACCAGGACAGCAGTTCGACGAGTGTCTCCTGATCGTCATCGATCTTCGCCAGCTCGGTCACGTACCGGCCGAGCAGGTCGTGGGTGCCGAAATGGCCGGGCGTCCGCTCCTGGGCCAGGTGCGCGTCGGCGATACGGGAGAGCATGTCCGCCGCCTCGTCGACCCCGCACCGCAGCATCGCGGCGGCCGACTCCGCTGTCACGTCGCAGCCGGGCACCAGCCCGAACAGCCGGAAGAGCCGTTGGAGTCGAGGCGGGAGCGTCCGGTAGGAAGCGGCGAACGCCGAACGTACCGCCAGCTGCTCGTCGTCCCGGACGGTCAGCACGGTCAGCGGGTCGCCCGCCCGAAGCCGTGCCAGGTACCCACTGACCTTCTCGTTGGGCCGGCCGTGCAGGTCCGCTGCGGCGATGCGCAGGGCCAACGGCAGGTGCGCGCAGTCACTGGCCAGTTCCGCGAGGGCGTCCCGCTGCGCGGCGACCCGTTCCGCGCCGACGACGCGGGTCAACAGCTCGGTGGCCTCGTGCGGCGCGAGCACGTCCAGGGACAGCCGCTGCGCGTCGTGCCGGGCGGCCAGCCCACCGAGGCGGTCACGGCTGGTGACGATCACCAGGCAGCCGGCGCCGCCGGGCAGCAGCGGCCGGACGTGTGCGGTGTCGCGGGCGTTGTCGAGCAGGATCAGCATCCGCCGGTCGGCGAGCACGCTGCGGTAGAGATCCGTCGCCTCGTCGACGTCGTCAGGCACCTGGGTGGGTGGCACACCGAGCGCGCGCAGGCAGCGTGACAACGCGTCCAGCGGCGCGACCGCCACGCCGGGCGAGTAGCCGCGTAGGTCCAGGAAGAGCTGACCGTCGTCGAAGAGGGGCCGTACCCGGTGCGCCCACTGGACCGCCAGCGCCGTCTTGCCCACCCCGGCCGTGCCGATGACCGCGACGACCGCCAGGGCGCCGTTGTCCCGGGCCCGGCTCAGCATCGTGTCCAGCGCGGCGAGCGCGTCGCCGCGGCCGGTGAAGGTGGCCAGGCCGGCGGGCAGTTGGGCGGGCCGCAGACCGGTTCCGGTCTGGGGGACCGGTGGCGTGGGCCTGCCCGGCGGGAACTGTTGCCGCAGCACCCGCACGTGGGCCTCCGCGAGCCGCGCGCCCGGCTCGATGCCCAGTTCGTCGGCGAGGAGGCGACGGATCCGCTCGTACACCCGCAGCGCCTCGGCCTGGTGCCCGGACCCGGCCAGTGCTGTCATCAGCCGCGCGGCGAGACCCTCGTGCCACGGGTTCGCGGTGACCAGCTCGCGCAGCGGCGCCACCGCGGCGGCGTGCCTACCGAGCGCGAACTCGGCGTCGAACAGGTCCTCGGACGCGGCGAGCCGCTTGTCGTGCAGGCCGGCGGCGGCGGCCGGTACGAACGCGGCGGCCGCGCCCGCGAGTGCCGGGCCACGCCACAACGCCAACGCCTGGCGTAACAGGGTGGTGGCCCGATCGTGGCGGCCGGAGTCGGCGTACCGACGTGCGGTCTCGGCAAGCCCGGCGAAGACCGCGACGTCCAGGTCGTCGCCGGCCAGTTCAAGCCGGTATCCCCCGGAGTCCGAGTAAATTGTTTCGGGTATGCCGGCCGCGCGGGTCAGCCGGCGTAACCGGGAGACGCAGACCTGGACCTGTGCCCGTGCGCGGGTGGGCAGAGCTCCGCCCCACAGCGCCTCGGCCAGCTGTTCCGCTGACACCACCACGTTGGCGTTGAGCAACAGGTACGCCAGCACGGCGCGTTGTTGGGGTCGCCCCAGCGGCACTCGCTCGCCCCGCACCACGGCCTCGACCGGGCCGAGCAAGCGCCATGTCATCCAGCCCCCACATCGACGTATCGATAGTGATTCTAGGCGTTGCGGCCAGGGCGGCTATCGGACGGCTAGCCGATGGCAAGCCGGGCCGCGCAGCCTGATGGAGCCGGGCGGACGGCCCGGAACATGAGGTGAAGGAGCTTCAATGAGACGAAGAATCCGTGCGGCTCTCCTCGCGGTGACGACGCTGGGCATGGTCGTCGCGTCGGTCGGGGTCGCACAGGCTGGCGAGTCGGCGCAGCCGCCGCAGCCGTCCCAGTCGTCCCAGTCGTCGCTGCGCGACGCACGGGCCGCCGCAGCGGCGTCGAACGGACTGGGCCCCGCCGCGAAGGGCGGGATCGGCACCGCCGCCGCGTGGTTCACCGGCACCGTCGCGGCCGGCGGCACTCAGGGCTGGACCTGGACCAACGCCCCGGCCGACGCCGCCTACGTGGTCGGCTACAACCCGGCGGGCGCCACCACGTCGGCCACCTGCCAGTTCGAGACGATCAGCAGCCGGTACGTCCAGCTGTCCAGTGGGGAGCGGCAGTTCCAGTTCACCCTGAAGAACGTCGGCTCGATCGCCTGTGGCGCGACGGTGCAACTGGCGGCGGTGACCAGTTCGTCCCTGGTCTCGACCGGTGGCGTCAATCCGGGTGGCACCCAGACGTACCTGTGGAACGTCCCCTGGAACACCATCTGGGTGGCCGGTCTCAACCCGAACGGGGCCACCAGCTCGGCGGCCTGCCAGTTCCAGGTGACCCGCATCTGGACCGTGCAGCCGGGCAGCTCGCTGCGGCAGATCTGGGTGGAGGTCAAGAACGTGGGGACCATCACCTGCCAGGCCGATGTCCGGCTCGGCTCCACCACCATCGGGTCGCAGTTCTCCATGGCGACCGTGAGCCCCGGCGGCACCTGGTCCACCACCTGGAACAACGCGAATCCCGTCAGCTCGGCCTACGTGATCGGCCCGTCGCCCCAGGGCAGTGCCCCCACCTACTGTCAGTTCGAGGTCACGCGCGTGGTCTACGTCCAGCGCATCAACGGTGACGGATCCTCGCAGCGTCAGCTCGCGATGTGGTTCAAGAACCTCAGCACGCTCTCCTGTGGAGGAATCGCCTACCTGCAAACCATCGCGGCCTGATCCCGCACCCGTCCCTGCGGTCACCGCGCGACGACCACCGTCGTCGCGCGGTGACCGCGCCCCTTTCCGTCACCACCCGTGCCCGGGCTCCGGGCGGACCACTCCGCCGGGGGCATCGGCCCGGGTCCGTCACCGCACGCACCTGGTCGGCGGTGGCTGCCCACCTGACACCTAGCGGCGCAGCCAGGCCCGGACCGCGCTGTCGGCACCGACGATCAGGTAGTCGGCGCGGCGGTCACCGTTGACGTCGGCCAGGCGGACCTGGTCGCCGGAGGCACCGATGCCGGTGGCGATCTCCCCCGCGAGGGTCCACCCGCCAGCGGGATCGTTCAGCCAGGCCCGCACCCGGCCCGCATCGTCGACGGCCAGGTAGTCGGCGCGGCGGTCACCGTTGACGTCGGCGAAGCGGACCTCGGCATCCGTGACCCCCACCCCGGTGGCGATCAGGCCCAGATCGCCCCAGGGCGCCCCGGAGCCGCCGCGGTTGTTGTGCCAGGCCCGAACCCGGCCTGCGGCATCGACCACCAGGTAGTCGGCCTTGCGGTCACCGTCCACGTCGGCGAAGCGCACCTGCGAACCGGCGACGCCCACCCCGGCCGCGATCTCGCCCACGGAGTTCCAGACCCACCGGCCGTTGCCGTCCTTCCCGCCGTTGAGCCAGGCCCGGACCCGGCTGGAGTCGTCCACGACCAGGTAGTCGACGCGGCCGTCACCGTTGATGTCGGCCAGCCGTACCCGGTCACCGGTCGACCCCACCCCGGGTGCCGCGATGCCCTGGTAGACCCAGCCCCAGTTCTGGTCGCCGTCCCGGCCGGCGTTCAGCCACGCCGCGATCCGGCCGGTCTCGTTCACCACCAGGTAGTCCTCGCGGGCGTCCCCGTCCAGGTCGGCGAACCGTACCTGGGCCCCGGGCACGCCGGCACCGGGCGCGACCGTTCCCTGCCACGCCCACCGGTCGACACCGCTGAACCGGTCGTTGAACCAGGCGGTGATCATGCCGTTCTCCCGGATCGTCAGGTAATCGGCCCGGCCGTCCCCGTTGATCTCGGCCATGGCGACCCCGGACCGGGCCACCCCGACACCGGAGGCGATCTCACCCTGGTACTTCCACCCGCCGACGCGGGTGGCGAAGTCGTTGAGCCAGGCCTTGATCCGACCGGCGTCGTCGATGAAGAGGTAGTCGTCGCGGCCGTCGGCGTCGAGGTCCTTGAGCACCAGCCCGTCCCGGGTGACTCCGGCGGCGGCGGCGACCTGTCCCTGACCGATCCAGGCCGACCCCGTGCCGCCCCGGTTGTTGAGCCAGGCAGTGACCGTGCCCTGGTCGTCGACCACGAGGTAGTCGTCGCGGCCGTCGCCGTCCAGGTCGGCGAACCGCACCCGGTCCCGGGTGGCGCCGACACCGGTGGCGACGACGCCCGCCCCGATCCAGCGTGAGCCGGTGCCGGGCTGGTAGTCGTTGATCCACGCGCTGACCCGCCCGGCGTCGTCGACCACCAGGTAGTCGGCCTTGTGGTCGCCGTTGAGGTCGGCGAAGCGCACCTGGTCGCGTGTCGCGCCCACTCCCGAGGCGACGACGCCGGCGTACTTCCAGCCCCATCCGTTCGGTCCCGGAGCGTTCAGCCAGCCCGAGACCTGGCCGCCGGCGTCGACCACGAGGTAGTCGTCGCGGCCGTCACCGTCCAGGTCGGCCAGCCGGACGTGGTCCCGGCTCGCCCCGACGCCGGAGGCCACCACGCCGGCCCAGTTCCAGCCGTCGTCGCCACCATCGCCCGGCGACGGCGTCTCGGCGGCACACGCCTTGGCGGTGCCGGACACCGTGGCCGGCGGGGCGATCCAGTGCTCGTGTAGCGCGTCAACGATCGCCGCCCGCCACGCGGCGGCCATCTTGCCGAACCCGGCGGCGTTCGGGTGGAGGTTGTCGGTCATGTCGGCCGCGGTGACGGCGGACATGTCGACCGTGCGTACGTACCTGCCCTGCGCGCGCAGGTTCGCGACGATCCCCGGGATCTGCCGGTTGTAGTCCTGCACCCGCGCGTTGACGGCCGGATCGTTGGACAGGATCAGGGTCGCCACCAGCACGGTGGTCTCCGGGGCCTGGTCGAGCACGTCCTCGATCAGCGCGCGCAGGCGCTTCGGGGCACCCTCGGCGCCCTCGGAGCTGCGCATGTCGTTGGTGCCGATGTGCAGGGTCACCACGTTCGGGCGGTAGGACGGGATGGAACAGCTCGTCGCCAGCTTGTCGATCTGGTCGATCCGCCAGCCGGGGTGACCCTCGTGGTCGGGGTCGGCGAAGTCGCCCTGGCGCATGGAGCCGACGAAGTCGAGCGAGGTCGTCACCGACTGCAGGGAGTCGAACAGTTCGCGTCGGTACCCGTTGTTCCCCGCCGCGCCGACGCCGTAGGTGATGGAGTCGCCCAGCGGCATCAGCCGCAGGTCGGTGCTGGGATTGGAGCGTGGCGGCAGCCGGGTGGGGCGCGGCGACGGGTCACGGTCCGGCGGCGTCGTCGGCCCCGGGCCCGGCGCCGGGCTCCGCGGACCGATGCGCCACCGTTGGGAGTGACTATCGTCGCAGACGGCGGCGACAGCCGGGGCCTCGGCCCGGTCCGAGGCCTCCAGGCACAGGTGGGTGGCCTCGTTGCGGAACGTCACCTCGGTCGGGAGGTCCGGGTCGTCCGGTTGGGAGTCGGCGATGTACTCCACCCGCCAGCGGTGCCCCTCGCCGTCGTTGGTGGATCCCGGGTCGTCGCA
Organism: Micromonospora sp. WMMD734; assembly: GCF_049178975.1. Classification (NCBI taxonomy): domain Bacteria; kingdom Bacillati; phylum Actinomycetota; class Actinomycetes; order Micromonosporales; family Micromonosporaceae; genus Micromonospora; species Micromonospora sp. WMMD734. The sequence continues at coordinate 2,910,168 of NZ_JBMHMK010000001.1, read as the reverse complement.
GCGGTAGACCACCGCCTGCTTGGGCTGCGCGTCGTCGTCGCTGCGGTAGACGTCGAGGCAGTCCTCGGTGGCGTGCTCGGGCCGCAGCCGGACGAGGTTGTCCCCCTGGTCCACGGTTTCGAGCCGCCAGCGCTGGTTGCTGACGTCCCGGGGCGGATAGGTGATCACGGGGGAGTCGTCCCCCGACAGCCCCCGGAAGACGTCGAGGTAGCTGCCGGAGGTGACGGACTGGATCGTCTGGTTGGTGACCGTCGTCTCCCACTGGCTCTCGGGGATGCGGGCGGCGACCTCCCAGATCCGCTGTGGCCTCTTGTCCGGGTCGCAGTACTCGGTGACCATCGGCTGACCCTCGAGCTCGGGCATGCTCAGGCAGGCGTCCGGGTAGGAGACGTTGCGCCACATTGCCGGGCCGCCCTCCGCCGGCGGGTCCTCGATCGCCCACCGGGCCCCCGGGTCGTCGCAGTCCACCGGCAGCACCGGGTTCAAAGTCCGGTCCTCCAGCGGCTTCGCCATGCCCACGCACTGTTTCGTGCGGCGGTTGCGCAGGACGTTCCAGAAGTCCTCGGCGAGCAGGTGCTCGAACACCTGGTTCTCGTTGTTCTGCCGCCGGTAGGCGACGAAGGTGCCGTTGGCGGTCTGATCCAGGAACTCGCCGTGATCGCTACGGATCAGCACCGGGTTGACGTGGATCGGTCGGACCGGCGCAGGCGGGGTGCGTACCGTGTTGTAGTAGACCGGGCGGTGGTCCGACCGCGGTGTGTCGGGCGACCAGGCGACGAAGTTCAGGCCGGGGACGTTGCTGATCGCGAAGTCGAGTTCGCTCCGGCTACCCGTGTCGGAGTCGACGTGGGTCCACTCTCCGGTGCGGAAGAGGTTTTCGTTCGGCTCGAGGTGCAGGCTCAGGTCCCGCGCCTCCTGGGTGGTGCGGTTGATGATGTTGACGTTGTAGTCACCGGCAATCACGTAGGTCTGCCCGGGCCCCATTCGGGCCCGCGCCCGCGCCAGCAGGTCCTGTACGTCGCTGCCGCGGGCGTGGACGTTGAAGTACCAGACGTTGCCGAACCGGAGCCCCAGCAGCGGCCGGAAGCGGTAGGCGTTCGGGTCGCCGGTAACAGGGTCCGCCCGGAAGCGGGGGTTCTCGACGACCATCACGTCGTCGGCGGGCTGGTCGGTGATCGTGACGAGGTTGACCCGGCCGCCCTCCCAGAGCATCACGTTGGTGTGTTCGATCCATTGGGGGTCGGTCTGGAAGAAGTAGACGTGGTGGAGGGGGCCGCGTGAGGAGCCCTGCGGGGCCCACCGGGAGTGCTGTACGTACTGGACGCCGCGGGGCACGCTCGGCCGTCGGATCGCTATGTCCTCCACTTCCCCGTTGAAGGGAACGGGGAGACTCGGGCCGGCCTCCTGGATCATGACCACCGGGAAGCGGGCCGCCATGTCGGCGACCTGGTGGCTCCACCGGTTGCCGTTGTCGCTGCCCTGCATGTTGTAGCTGACGAAGGGCGACAGGCCGTTGGGGTCGACGGCGTGTGCCGGCGCGCCACCGCCGATCGTCACGGCGAGGCCGGCCAGCAGGGCGGCGACCAGACCGCCCGCCAGACTACGACGGGAGGACCCGTTCCGCCGGCCGGTTCGGGCCGACACCGATGGATGCTGGGACGACGACATGGACGCCTCCGCCTGCCGGGCCGGTCACGGACGGCCACCCGCTCGGCGCTCCTGCGCCGTCAGCGGGGAAGGCGGACGGCGTAGGGCCGGCGCGGTTCCCTGCCGCCGGAGAGCGTATCGCCCGTCGGGTGGTCAAGCTGACCCGCAAAGCCCGGCTCCGTGGTTGAAACGGACCACGGCGACCGGGCCGTCCGCAGGTCCCGTCGTCGGGGTTGGCCGGGAGTCGGTAAGGCTACGCTGCAACGAACGTGATTTCGATGAACCCGAACCTCACTCGATGACGCGAGGCCGAGAGCGAAGCGGGGACCGTCGTTGCCATCCCGGCCGGTGCGGCTTTGCCACAATGGACGGAGCGCTAACTACTCCGAAGGGACCCCGGTGAAACGGCGACTTCTGTCCGTACTGACGATCGCGGCTGTCAGCCTCACCGGCGTGGCCGTGGTGGCCGCGCCGGCCCATGCCAGCGACGCGCCCGGCTTCGTCTGCAACCTGACGCAGAACACCTGGCTGCGGGCCGCACCGCACGGCTACGTCCTGCGTACCCTGACCGCCGGTCGAGGGTTCCGCGCGCACGCGGGCTGGGGCGAGGACAACGACAACTGGGTCTACGGCCACGGCGCCGAGGACCCGTCGCTGGACGGCTGGGTCCCGCTGGGCAACACCACCTGCTGAACGGCCACGATCGGGCGGATCGTCCAGGACCAGCCGGTTGGATGCCCGCAGTTGCGGGTCGAGCCGCCCGGCGGAGTCGATGACGAGCTCGATGGTCACGACCTGGGACGGCCCCGGGACGGGTTGACCACGAAGCCGCACCCCGCCTGTGAACAGGGCCGCAGGCCGTTGCCAACGGTGCTCACCCTCGGACAACGCGGGGACAGCCCTTTCCGCAAGACAGCACTGACGAGGGCAGTGTGACCCTTGCCTCACCATCGACCAGTCCCTATGGTTGATGGAAAGCGCTTTCCCGTCCCAAGCGCTCACGCTCGAAAGGGTGAAACCAGATGAGACGCAAAGTCGCCTCGCGGTGGCTGGCCGGTGGTGCCACCGTGGTCGCAGGTGCCGTCGTCGCCCTGGCGCTGCAGATCCCCAGCGCCTCGGCCGCCACCAACCTGAGCCTCGGTGCCGGCGCCGACGGCTCCAGCAAAGCCAGCGGTACCAGCTACGGCAACGTGATCGACGGCAACGCCGGCACCTACTGGTCGCCGGCCGGCTCGACCGGCACGGTCTCGGTCAAGTGGGACAGCTCCACCACCGTGTCCTCGGCCGTCATCGTGCAGGCATCGGGCGGCGGATCGATCAGCGGCTGGCAGCTCAAGAACTACGACACGGGCGCCGTCCTGGCCAGCGGCAGCAGCGCCCCGGGCACCGTCACCTTCTCCTCGACGTCGCTGAAGAAGATCTCCTTCGTCATCACCGGCGCGTCCGGCACCCCGAGGATCGCCGAGTTCGAGACGTACGCAAGCGGCGGGTCGAACCCGACCGCCAGCCCGACCTCTGGCCCCACCAGCGGTCCGACGTCCAGCCCGACCAGCAACCCGGGCACGCCGACCGGCGCGTGGCCGTCGTCGGCCGGCTCGGTCAACATCTCCGGCACGGTCAACGTCTCCGGCACCTTCGACGGCGGGATGAAGACCTACTGCTGCATCGGCGACGGTGGGCAGAGCGAGTCGCAGGACCCGATGTTCAAGATCGCCAACGGTGGCACGCTGCAGAACGTCATCCTCGGCTCGCCCGCCGGCGACGGCGTGCACTGCGAAGGCACCTGCACCCTGCGCAACGTGTGGTGGAACGACATCGGTGAGGACGCCGCCACCTTCAAGCAGACCAACGGCGGCACCTCGTACGTCATCGGTGGCGGCGCGCGCAGCGGCAGCGACAAGACCTTCCAGCACAACGGCAACGGCACGGTCAACATCTCCGGCTTCTACCTGAAGGGGTCCGGCAAGCTGTACCGCGGCTGCGGCAACTGCACCACCTCGTACACCCGCCACGTGCGCATCGACAACGTCCTGGTCGACGACATCGACATGCTCGCCGGCATCAACAGCAACTGGAACGACACCGCGACCATCACCCGCGTGGTGGTGATCGGCTCGGCCACCATCTGCGGCAAGTACAAGGGCGTGCCCAAGGGCAGCGAACCCAGCTACCTCGGTGAGGGCTGGAACGACGCCAACTGCAAGGTCAACAGGAGTGACGTCACCTTCCGGTAGTCACCCCGGATGCGCTGCGGCGAAGAGGGGCACCCGCCACCCGGGCGGGTGCCCCTCCCGGGGCGTGGTGGGTGCACGGGTGCCGGCCTGCACGCCTGCGACCGTCAGGTCAGCAGCGGTAGCGCCTGCTGGCGGACGTCGACGTAGCGCTCGTACACCCCGGGGGTGCCGGCGGCCGTGATCTCCTCGGCCGCGACCGGCCACGGCGGCGGCTCGGCGTCGCCGGACAGCGCCCAGGCCGCCTGCCGCGCCGCGCCGAGCGCCACGTACTCGGCCGGGCGCGGCACGCTCACCGGTGCGCCGAACAGCGCCGGCGCGACCGCCCGCACCGCGCGGGACCGGGCCGCGCCGCCGATCAGCAACACCCGGTCGATCGGCACCTCCTGGGCGCGCAGCGCGTGCAGGGCGTCGGCGATGCCGCCGAGCATGCCCTCCACCGCGGCCCGCGCCAGGTTCGCCGCCGACGCGTTCGCCCGGGTCAGGCCGGCGAGCACACCGCGCGCGTCCGGCAGGTTGGGGGTGCGTTCCCCGTCCAGGTACGGCAGCAGCGTCAACCCGCCCGCCCCGGGTTGCGCCGCGAGCGCCAGGTCGTCCAGCTCGGCCAGGGACCGGCCGAGCAGGTCGGCGACGGCAACGAGCACCCGGGCCGCGTTGAGCGTGCACACCAGCGGCAGGAACCGGCCGGTCGCGTCGGCGTACCCGGCCACCAGGCCGCTCGCGTCGGCGGTCGGCACGTCACCGAGCCCGTACACACACCCCGAGGTGCCCAGCGAGACCACCACGTCACCAGGCCGCAGACCGACGCCGAGCGCCCCGCCCATCGTGTCGCCGGTGCCGGCGGAGAGCAGCGCGCCGGCGGCGGTCTCCCCGACCACCTCGGCCGGGCCGGCGACCCGGGGGAGTGCCACGTCCCGGCCGAAGGCCAGCCGTACCAGGTCGTGCCGCCAGGTGCCGGCGGCCGGCGACCAGTAGCCGGTGCCGGACGCCTCGCCCCGGTCGGTGGTCGGCGCGCCGCCGTCCGCGCGCAGCCGGTGGGTGAGCCAGTCGTGCGGCAGCAGCACCGTGCCGGTGCGGTCCGCGAGGTCGGGCTCGGCGCGGGAGAACCAGCGCAGCTTGGTGACGGTGAAGCTGGCCACCGGCACCAGCCCGACGGCATCGGCCCACGCCTTCGGGCCGCCGAACTCGGCGGTCAGGTCGACGGCGTCGCCCGCCGAGCGGGTGTCGTTCCAGAGGATGGCGGGCCGCACCACCTCGCCGGCCTCGTCGAGACAGACCATGCCCTGCTGCTGCCCGGCGACGCCGATCGCGGCCACGCCGTCCAGCAGGCCGGCGCTGGCCTGCTGGTATGCGGCCCACCACGACCGTGGATCGACCTCGGTGCCGTCGGGGTGCGGGGCGCGGCCCGTGCGGAGCACCTCGCCGGTCCCGGCGTCGCAGACCACGACCTTGGTCGACTGGGTCGACGAATCGACCCCGGCGACGAGGGTTCTCCCGCCAGCCATGGCGATGCCTCCGTAGCTCGGTGGGCCCCGACTCTACGTCCAGCGGAGTGATTAGTTCAATGGCCTTACATAATTCGACGTCGCTGATCCCGTCGTCGTGCCGAGCGGGCAGCCGGAGGCCGTCAGCGTCGTCGGGGGTTCCGACGAACTCGATCGTCGTTCTGGCGTTCCGGGCCGTACCGCTCGACGAGCACGGTGCCGATCGCGGCCAGGTGGTCCAGCACCCCCGCCGGGCCGGTCACCTCCAGGTAGTCGACCAGCCCGGCAAGCTCACCGGCGAGTTTGCGTTCGTCGTTGCCCCGGATCACGACCTCGACGCGGCCGTCGGTCGTGGCACCTCCCACGTCGAGTCGGGTGCCGAACCCCAGCCGGAGCACGCCGATCCCGTGGGGCGCGCACCTCGCGTACGCCTCGATGGGTGTTCGCCTGCGTTCGACCTCGTCGGCGATCTCGCGCCAACTGCGGGCAAGGTCGAAGTCCCCGGGCCGGTGAACGGGATCGGCGGTCGGGTCGACGGACGACACGCGGTCGATCCGGAAGGTCCGCCGGCCTGCCTCCGTGCCGGCGACGAGATACCACGACGGGCCCTTGGCGACGACGCCCAGCGGGTGGACGGTCCGTCCGGTGGCGGTGCCGTCGCGGTCGACGTAGCCGAGCCGGATCTGAACGCCGCGGATCACCGCATCCTGGAGTTCGTCGAGGAAGCGCGGCGGTCGGGGTTCGACCCGGCTCGACCCCCATCGTTGCGGGTCCGTGACGAGCGACGACGACGCCGTTTCGGCCTGCGCCCGCAACGGCTCCGGCAGGGCGTGGACGAGCTTGCGTAGGGCCGCTTTCACCGTCGGCGTGACGGCCGAGGCCGGACCGGCGACCAGGAACAGGGCGCGGGCCTCGCCCGCGGTCAACCCGGACAGGTCGGTACGGGCGCCACCCACGAGCCGCCAGCCGCCGCCCCGACCCTGCACGGAGTACACCGGCACGCCGGCCATACCCAGGGCGTCGAGGTCACGGCGGGCGGTGCGTTCGGAGACCTCCAACTCCCGGGCGACCTCCGCCGCGGTCACCTGTTCGCGCTGTTGCAGCAGGAGGAGGATCGCCACCAACCGGTCGGCTCGCACCCGGACAACCCTGCCACGGAAACCGGTCAGGAGGTGACCGGTATCGGTCGCCAGGATGCCGGCATGACAATCGAATTTCCCGAGCCCACCCGCGTTGCCGTCAACGGTGTGGAACTCGAAGTCTTCGAAGCCGGCCGGCAGAACGCGGGGAACCCCGTGGTGCTTTGTCACGGCTGGCCGGAGCACGCCTTCTCCTGGCGCTACCAGGTGCCGGCCCTCGCTGCGGCGGGCTACCACGTCATCGTCCCGAACCAGCGGGGCTACGGCAATTCGTCGCGTCCCGCCGACGTGACGGCCTACGACATCACGCACCTGTCGGGTGACCTCGTCGCCCTGCTCGATCACTACGGCTACGAGGATGCCACCTTCGTCGGCCACGACTGGGGCGCGTTCGTCGTCTGGGGTCTGGCCCTGCTGCACCCGGACCGGGTCAACGGCGTGGTGGCGCTGAGCGTGCCCTACCAGGAACGTGGAGAAACGCCGTGGATCGAGGCCATGGAGGCCGGGCTCGGGGGCGACTTCTACCTCGTGCACTTCAACCGGCAGCCGGGCGTCGCGGACGCCGTGTTCGCGGAGAACCCGCTCCGGTTCCTGCGGAACCTGTACCGGAAGAACCTGCCTCCCGTAGCGCCGCAGCCGGGCAACGCGCTGATCAACCTCGCCCGGATGGAAACCCCACCGGGGGAGCCCGTGATGAGTGACAGCGAACTGGCCGTCTTCGTCTCCGCCTTCGCGTCGACAGGCTTCACGGGCGGAATCAACTGGTACCGGAACCTGGACCGCAACTGGCGGTTGCTGGCGGACGTGGACCCTGCCATCCGACAGCCCACCCTCATGATTTACGGCGATCGCGACCCGGTCGCGAGGGCGGAAAGGCTGACGACTTTCGTGCCGAACGTGGACGTGGTCAGTCTGGACTGCGGTCACTGGATCCAGCAGGAAAAGCCGCAGGAGACGACCGAGGCGATTCTGACGTGGCTGGACCAGCGCAGCAGCACGCCTTAGGCGGTGCCGCTTCGCGTTCTTCAACTGCCCGTCAGCGCGTTGCGCAGATGCCGTACGGCGTAGTGGGCGCGCGATTTGACGGTGCCGGCAGGAATGTCGAGCAGGGTGGCCACCTCGTCGACGGAGAGTCCTCTGACGTACAGCTGCAGCAGGACCGACCGGTGTGCATCGCCGAGTTCGCCGATGGCGCGTCGCAGGGTGAGCGCGGCGACCGCCGTGTCCGCCGTGGCGTGGGGCGAGGGGGGCAGGTCCAACTCGGCGAGGTCGACCTCGACCGGCCGCCGCTGCCGTTTGCGGTACGCGTCGACCGCGAGGTGTCGGGCGACGGTGAACAGCCAGCGCCGCTGCGGCTCCCCGCCTGCGGGGAGCCGCTCCCGGCTGCGCCAGGCCCTCAGCATCGTCTCCTGTAGCAGATCCTCGGCGGTGCAGGGAGAGCCCGGTGGCGTCAGCCGCCGGAGGTAGTGCAACAGCGCGCCGCCGTTGTCGCGGTGGAGTTCCCGCATGTGGGCGTCGACGGCGGTGGTTGTCGGCATCGTATTTCCCCTCGTTGTCCAGCGCGGTGCCGAGAGCGTAGGGGGCCGCCGGTAAATTCCTACTCTATTGCCAGTTAATTAGCGCTCAATCAGTCGTTCGAAAGCTCTGCCGATTGGGCCGAAAGGGCGTCACGCAGCCCAGCCCGTGCCGAGACGCCCAGCTTCGGGAAAATTCGGTAAAGGTGTGCGCCGACCGTGCGGTGCGAAATGTAGAGTCGCTCGGCGATCTGTTTGTTGGTCAGGCCGCTGGCGGCCAGGCCGGCGATTTCGAGCTCCTGGCCGGTGAGGCCCGCAGCCGGTTGCTCGGCGACGACGGGCTGGTAGCCGGTGGCCCGCAGCTCCGCGGTGGCGCGGACCAGCCACGGGTCGGCGCCCATCGCGGCGAAACCGCTGCGTGCGGCGAGCAGATGGGTGCGGGCGGCCGAGAGGTTCCGTCGGCGGCGCAGCTTCTCGGCGAAGGCGAGCCGGATCCGCGACGCCTCGAACAGCCAGCGCTCGGAGGCTGGGTCGTCCAGGGTCTGTTCGAGCCGTGTACCGGCGTCGTCGCTGTCGAGCACGAGCGCGTCGACGCCGTGCTGAAGCAGCCTCATGCGGGAGGACAGGGCGGCCACGTCCGCCTCCCGCATGGCGTCGGCGTGCGCCCGGGCCTCGGCCGCACGTCCGGTGCGCAACGCGGCTTCGACCAGGTCGAACATCACCCACGTGCAGTTCGGTACGTTCGCGGCGAGGACGCCGGCGGGACTGGACGCGGCAGCGTGCCGGAAGGCCGACTCGAAATCGCCCGTCGCGGCGGCGGCCAGCGCACGCGGGTGGTGGGCGATGGCTGCGGCTCCGGCGACCCCGCGCGGCAGCGCCCAGTGGGTGATCTCGTCGGCCAACTCGTACGCTTCGTCGGACCGGCCGCGGCCGGCCGCGACGATCGCCCGGGTGTAGAGGAAGTACCACCTCAGGAAGGTGAGGCCGCTGTCGCCGCAGACCTGCTGCGCTTCGACGGCCAGGGCTTCGGACTCGTCCCACCGGCCGGTGAGGAAGCCGTCCAGGCAGAGATGCATCATCGCGGACAACTGCCGCCGTGGCGCCCCTCCCTCCCGCCCCTGTCGCACGAGCCGCCACGAGTACTCGCGGTTCTCGCCCAGCCGGTCGAGATAGATCGAGGCGGTGCCGATCCGCATGACCCGGGTCAGGTCCGCCTCCTCGGGCAACGTGGTGATCAGCGCCTGGAGGTCGGTCAGCGCCGCTGCGCCGGTGCGTACCGGATCGGGGAAGGTCCTGCTCATCACCGACAGGAGGTCGCCGGGGCCCGGCCGGAGCATGCCCAGGAGCCGGTGGAAGGTGGCCCAATGATCGGGACTGCCGGCGTACCAGGACAGCAACAGCAGCGTGTGCATGGCCTCGTCGAGTGCGGGGTCGTCCGCGCGCCAGCCGTGCGCGCCCGTCTCGATCGCACCGGCGAGAAGGCGGTGGGCGGTGTGCACGTCACCGTCACCATTGATCATCAAGAGGGCCGCAGCGCCGGCCGCGTGCAGGGTGCCGGCCGCGTCGACGCTCATCTCCCGGGACCGGGCGAGCAGGGTGGTGGCGTCCCCCGAGCCGCCGGCCTCCGCGCCGATGTACGCCGCCTCCGCGAGCCGTCGTGCGGCATCCTCCCGGGTGCCGCTGAGGTCCGCCGCGCGCACCAGGGCAGCGATGGCGGCCAGGGCGTCACCCCGTTGCAGGACTCGGTGGGAGGCGCGTTCGAGTTCCGCCGCGACCGCCTCGTCCGGCCCGGCGGTGGCCGCGGCGAGATGCCAGCTCCGACGTTCCAGATCTCCCGGCAGGGCCTCGGCGATGCCCAGGTGCGCCCGGCGGCGCTCCTCGTGCGTGGACATCGCGACGATCGTCGACTGGATGAGGGGGTGCCGGAAGGTGAGGCGACCGGTCGTGTCGTCGACCCGTACCAGTTGGGCTCGTTCGGCCGGTGCCAGCGCGGTGAGGTCGGTCATGCCGCGCAGGGTGCGCACGTCGCCGCTGCCTTCGAACGTGGCGAGCAGCAGCAGCAGGCGGGTGGCGTCGGGCAGGCCGGCGATGCGGTGGGCGAAGCTGGCCTGCAACCGGTCGCTGAGGGGCACCACGTCCGAGACGTTCGCGGGATATGTGGGACCGGCCAGGGTGGCCGGCAGTTCGACCAGGGCCAGGGGGTTGCCCTGGGCGAGGTCGAGCAGGCGTTGCCGGGCGCGCGCCGTCATGGTGGGGAAGCGGACATCCACCAGTCGGGCCGACGCCTCGGTGCTCAGGGGCTCGACGGTGACCCCGGTGAGGCCGCGGTGGTCGAGGAAGCTCTCGGTGCCGGTTCTCCGGGCGGCGATGACCCCGACGGGTGATCTCGGAACCCGTCGGGCGATGAAGCCGAGCACCACCGCGCTGGACCGGTCGGCCCACTGTACGTCGTCCACGATCAGCAGCACGGGCGCCTTCCTGGCCACGGTGGTGAGCAGGGACAGGGCGGCGTTGCAGACCAGCAGTGCCGCGGGTGCCGGGCCGGGGCCGAAGCCGAGCGCCACGGTGAGCGCGTCGCGCAGCGCCGGCGGCAGCCGCTGTATCTCGCCGTACAGCGGCAGTAACAGTTGGTTGAGCAACGAGTAACTGACGTCCGCCTCGAACTCGGAACCGGACCCGCGCAACACCCGAAAGTCGGCGGCCTCGGCCATGTCCGCCGCGGCGGCGAGCAGCGCCGACTTGCCGACACCGGGTTCGCCCCGGACCATCCGCACGTTCCCGTCGTGCCGCACGGACTCCAGGAAACGACCGATACGCGCCAGTTCCACGTCGCGTCCGAACAACAGTTCGCGGGATGCCGTCACAACTGGCACTACGCGTTCGCACCGCGCGGGTTCAGCTGCCCCCGCCGGACGGACTCTAAGCTGGGAGCCGTGATCGTCGACCGCTCGCCATGCTGACGGCACCCGGCACACCGGCCGAGGGTCCGCCGGTACGCTTCGCCGTGCTGGGCCCGGTGCAGGTGTGGCGTGACGGAGTGGAACTCGACCCGGGCCCGCGCCAGCAGCGGCTGATCCTGGCGCTGCTCCTGGCGCGGGCCGGCCGCCCGGTCGGCATCACGGATTTCGTCACGCTGTTGTGGGACGAGCGGCCACCCCGCAGCGCCGTGAACATCGTGCACCTGCACCTGGGCAGCCTCCGGCGACTGTTCGAACCCGGCCTGCGACCCCGCGCGTCCGGTCGTTGGCTGGTGGGCGACCCGGCCGGCTACCGCATGCTGGTCGACGCGTCCGGGCTGGACCTGCTGCGGCTCCGCGACCTGGTACGACGGGCGCGCACGACCGACGACCCCGCCGAGGCGTTGGCGGCCTACGTCCGGGCGCTGGAACTGTCGCGCGGGCCGTGCGCCGGCGCACCGGATCTGATCAGCCGTCCGGTCGTCGATTTCGAGGCGGTCGACAACGAGTACGCCGACCTGGTGGGCGAGGCCACCGATCTGGCACTGCGCACCGCAACGGCACGTGTGGTGCTGCCCATGCTGCGGCGTGTCGCCACGCAGCGTCCGCTGGACGAGGCCGTGCAGGCCAGACTGTTGCTGGCATTGTCCGCGACCGGGCAACAGGCCGAGGCGGTGGCCCGGTACCAGGAACTCCGCGGCCGGCTCTCCGGTGACCTCGGGATCGATCCGGGCCGTGAGCTGCAGGAGGCATACCGGCAGGTGCTGCGACGCGGCGCTGCGGGCAGCACCGGGCCCCCGGCGGATCCGCTACGCGACGAGGGCCCGACGGCGGGCAGCCCTTTCGTCGTTGCGGCCCAGCTCCCGCCCGACCTGCCCCACTTCGCCGGCCGGCAGGCGAGTCTGCGCCGGGCAGGTGCGCTGATCCACGGCCGTGCCGCGGCCGGTGCGCTGCGGATCGTGGTCATCGAGGGCATCCCCGGTGTCGGAAAGACCACCCTGGCGACCCACCTCGCCTACCGGGTGGCCGACGAGTTCCCCGACGGTCAGCTCTACGCCGACCTCAGGGGACTGGACCCGGACGCCGCGTTGGCGCCGGGAGACGTGCTGCAGGCGTTTCTGCACGCGCTCGGCGTTCGTGGCCCGGACATCCCGGCGAACGACCTGGCCCGGTCCGGGCTCTACCGCAGTCTCCTGGCGGAGCGCCGGGTGCTCATCGTGCTGGACAACGCCCGCGACGCCGAACAGGTCCGGCCGCTGCTCCCCGGTGCCCCGGGAAGCCTTGTCCTGGTCACGAGCCGGTACCGCCTGGCCGGTCTCGCCGCGACACATGGGGCTGACGTGTTCACGCTCGACGTTCTGCCGAACGACGAGGCACGTGACCTGCTGGTCGCACGCCTCGGGCCCGTACGTGCTCCGGCGGACCGGCAGGCGTTGGACGACATCGTCAGCCTGTGTGGAGGCCTTCCGCTGGCCCTCGCCGTGGTGGCGGCCCGGACCCTGGCCCGCCCCGGCTGTGGGCTACCGGCCGTGGCCCGTGAGCTGCACGACACCCGGGGCAGCCTCGACGGGTTCGGCGTCGACGATCCGGACACCGACCTGCGCGCCATCTTCTCCTGGTCCTACCGTGGGCTCACTGCTTCGGCGGCCCGCCTCTTCCGGCTGCTGGCACTGCATCCGGGACCGGACGTCACGCTCCCGGCAGCGGCGAGCCTGGGCGGCCTGCCCGCGCGCACCGCCCGCAGCGTGTTCGGCGAGCTGGTGCGCAGCAGGCTGGTCACGGAACGCCAGCCCGGTCGCTACGGTTCCCACGACCTGATCGCCGCGTACGCGCGGGAGCTGTTGCTCGACACCGACACCGTCGCGGAGCGGGACGCGGCCGTGGACCGGTTGCTCGGGTACTACCGGCAGGCGGCCTACGCGGCCAATCGTCACATCAACCCCGAGATCGACGCGGATCCGCCCGCGATCCACGACGGGGTGGTCGTCGAGAGCCCGGATACCGACAGGGCGGCTGCCGACTGGTTCGCCGCCGAACGCGAGGTGCTCAAGGCCGTCATGCGTCAGGCGAACGACAGCGGCCGGGTGTACGACGCCTGGCAGCTGGAGCTCACGGTGCAGGGGTACTACCAGCGGGCCGGCTGGTGGCAGGAGTGGGCGACCGTCGTAGGCGAGTGCCTGGACGCCGCTGTCGACGCCGGCGACTCGGCCGGAGCGGCGGAGATGCTGCGCAGTCTGGCCGGTGCCCGTTTCTACCTCGGCGACAGCACGTCTGCGCTGGACCTGCTCGAACGTGCCCTCGTGATCTTCACCGAGCTGGGCAACGCGTCCCGGGAAGCGCTGACGCTGCGCAACATCGGCGAGGTGAGCTTCGCGGTCGGCGATTACGACCGCTCTGTCGCCTGCCATCACCGGGCGCTGCGCATCGCGGAGTCGCTCGGGGAGCAGATGACGCAACTGGATGTGCTCTGCCGGCTCGCCGACACCCAGTACGAACTGGGCGAGCGTACGTCGAGTTTCGAGACCATCGGGCGTGCTCTCGCCATGAGCGAGCAGCTCGACCACGACGGCCGGCGCAGCGAGTGCCATCTCCGGCGGGCCAACCTGTATCTCCGCGAGCGACGGTACGCCGAGTCGCTGGCGGACTGGACCGCGGCCGACGAGCTGGCCACCGCCATCAACCATCGCGTGCGGATGGTCCGGGCGAAGCTGGGCCTGGGGGACACCGCCTATGCGATGGGCGACCGGTCCGCCGCGCGGACGGCCTGGCTGGCGGCTCTCGCCGTGGCCGACGACGCGGACCCGGACCAGGAGGCCGGGATCCGGCGTCGCCTGGCGAAGCTGGGCCACCGCACCGACGACGCGCGGGCGTAGCGGGGCGGGCGGCTGCCGGCCCATCCGTCGAATGACCTAACCGGGACGTCCGCCGGCCTCGACCGCCCCGTGCTCCGAAGTCGTGGGGCGATGGCCGGTACCGACCCCGAAACCAGGGTGATTCGGATATTCAGGGCCAGCTTCTATTCCGAGCGGCGCGACCGACCGCGCCTGACCGCAGGCGAATGACTGATTCGGTGCGCCGTGCGGGAGACGACTCTGGGTTCACCGGCGGCCCGCCGTCAGATCGCCTCGAACATCGAAAGCAGCGCGCACATGAAACCCACAGTCGTCCTGGTCCATGGGGCCTTCGCGGAGTCCGCCATCTGGAACGGCGTCATCCGCCGGCTTCAGGCCGCCGGTCACCGCACCGTCGCGGCCGGAAACCCGCTGCGCGGTCCGACCGCGGACGCCGCCGCCGTGTCCAGCCTGCTCGGCACGATAGCGGGTCCGATCGTGCTGGTCGGTCACTCGTACGGCGGTGCCGTCGTCTCCGGTGCCGCCGTCGGCAACGACAACGTCAAGGCCCTCGTCTACGTCGCCGCCCTGGCTCCGGACCGGGGTGAGACCGTGCCGGACCTGACCGGCCGGTTCCCCGGTGCCACCCTCAGTCCCCACCTCTACGAGGTGCCGCTGGCCGACGGCACCGCCGACCTCTACGTCCGGCCGGACTGCTACCACGAGTTCTTCGCCGCGGACCTGCCCTTCGACCAGGCCGATCTCGCCGTGGCGACCCAGCGGCCGTTGAACAGCAGAGCCCTCGCCGAGGCGTCCGGCGAGCCGGCCTGGAAGACGGTCCCGTCCTGGTTCGTCTTTCCGGAGCAGGACCTGACCATCCCGCGGGGAACGTTCCGCTTCATGGCCGGGCGTGCCAACGCGCGCGAGTCGGTCGAGGTGGCCGGCGCGTCCCACGCCCTGCCGGCGTCGCAGCCGCAGGCGGTTGCCGACGTCATCCTCCGCGCCGCGGCCGCGGTCTGACGCCGCGCCAGCCTGCGAAGCGACGACGCCCGTCGCCACCCGACCTGCCCCCCGACGGACGACCCGGTGCGGTCGGTCCCGTTGCGAAATCGAAAGGACGATCCCATGAACCTCCCCTTCCCCCGGATGTCGAGGCCGCTGCTCGGCGGGGCAGCCGCCGTCGCGGGTTTCCTGACCGCCGCGCTCGTCGCCGGATCCGCGCACGCGGTGCCGGGACACCGTCCGTGGGTCAAGCCCACGGTGGTGCTGGTGCACGGCGCGTTCGCCGACTCGTCGAGCTGGAACGCCGTGGTCAGGGACCTCAAGCGGGACGGCTATCCGGTGGTCGCCGCGGCGAACCCGTTGCGGGGGCTGCACTCAGACGCCGAGTACCTGCGCAGCGTGCTGGACAGCGTCCAGGGGCCGGTCGTGCTGGCCGGTCACTCCTACGGCGGTTCGGTGATCAGCGAGGCCGCCGACGGGGACCGGGATGTCAGGGCGCTGGTCTACATCGCCAGCTTCGCCCCGGACCGTGGGGAGAGCACCTCGGGGCTGGCCGCGAAGTACCCGGGCGGGCAGCTGGGTCCGGCGCTGGTGAGCGTGCCGGTGACCATTGCGGGCGCCGGGGCGGGCACTGACCTCTACATCGAGCAGGACCAGTTCCGTCGGGTGTTCGCCGCTGACGTGCCGCGGCAGGTGACCGATCTGATGGCGGCCACCCAGCGGCCGATCACGAGCGCGGCGCTCGACGAGCCGGCCACGAGGACGGCGTGGAGGTCGATCCGCTCGTGGTTCCTGGTGACCCGGCAGGACCTGGCGATCCCGGCCGAGTCGATGCGGTTCATGGCCGGGCGGGCCAAGTCCCGCACCGTCGAGATCGACGCCTCGCACGCCGTGACGGTCTCCGAGCCGGAGGCGGTGGCAGATCTCATCGACGAGGCCGCCCGCGCCACCACCCGCTGACCGGCCCCGTCAGCCGCCCCGGCATGCCGGCTTCCCCGGCCGCCGTTCAGGCCGGGGCGGCATCAACAGACTCACGACAGTTCCCGGTGGACGCAGGAGGGTGGGGATCGTGTCCGTCAACCATGACGACGAGACGCCGCTGTGGTTCGGTGTGCTCGGGCCCGTACGGGTCTGGCGTTGGGGCGTACCGGTGGATCTCGGGCCCCGCCAGCAACGGCTGATCCTCGGTCTGCTGCTGGTCAACGCCGGACAGCCCGTCGGGGTCGGCGAGATCCTCGAGGTCATGTGGGGCCGGCAGCCACCGCAGAGCGCCGTGAACGTCGTGCACCGGTACGTGGGTGCGCTACGACGTCTGTTCGAGCCCGGCCTTGCGGCGAGATCCGCCGGACGGTGGCTGCGGGGCGACGCCGGCGGGTACCGGATGCAGGTCGACCCCGACGACCTGGACCTGTTGAGACTACGCGCGCTGGCCGGACGGGCCCGGTCGGCCGAGGGCGCCGGCCGGTTCGTGGAGGCCGCGTCGGCCTACGAGGAGGCCCTCGGGCTGTGGCGTGGCCCGTGTGGTGGGGCCGCGCAGCTCGGTGCGAACGACCACCTGGCGTTCGACGCCGTGGACCACGAGTGCGCCGACCTGGCCCGCGAGGCCACCAGATTGGCGTTGCGCCTGGACCGGGCCCGATCCGTCCTGCCCGTGCTGCGGCGCGTGGCGGAGCACCGCCCGTGGGACGAGGCACTGCAATCCCAACTGCTGCTCGCGTTGTCCGCCGGTGGCCAGCAGGCCGAGGCGATCGCGCTGTTCCACACCGTCCGGCACCGGCTCGCCGACGAACTGGGGGTGGATCCGGGCGGGGAGTTCCGCGAGGCCTACCAGCAGGTGCTGCGGCGGGACACGGCTGGATCCGTGGCCACGGGAAGCGGGAGTTGGTCCACCTGAACGAGGACGACGAGGCCAGGAAGGCGGCGCACCCGGGCCTGCATGCACCGCGCACAGCACCGACGGTGGCCGTCGGGGCACCGAGACTCCGCCCGGGAACGACCGGCGCGGCAACGAAGGGAAGAATGCCATGAGCACCACCGATCGAGAGATCCGCAACGTCGTACTCGTGCACGGCGCGTTCGCCGATGGTTCGGGCTGGCGCGGCGTGTACGACAACCTGACATCCCGGGGATTCCGGGTCACCATCGTCCAGAACCCGCTCACCTCGCTGGAGGACGATGTCGCGGCGACCGTGCGGGTGCTCGACCGACAGGACGGTCCGACGATTCTCGTCGGTCACTCCTGGGGCGGCACGGTCATCACCGAGGCGGGAGTGCACCCGAACGTCGCCGGGCTGGTCTACGTGTCGGCACTGGTGCCCGACGCCGGCGAGACCTCCGCCCAGCAGTACGAGGGTTTCGCCCCGACTCCGGAATTCGTGATCGACGTCGTGCAGGGATACGGCTACCTCAATCCCGACACGTTCAGGGCCGGGTTCGCGGCGGACGCCAGCGACGCCGACGCCGCGTTCCTGCGCGACTCGCAGGTGCCCGTCAACATGGCGGTGTTCTCGGCGGTGGTGACGAACGCCGCCTGGCGTGACAAGCCGAGCTGGGCCGTCATCGCCACCGAGGACAAGGCGTTCGACCAGGCGATGCTGCAGCACATGGCCAAGCGGATCAACGCGGAGGTCACCAACGTGTCGGCCAGTCACGCATTGTTCGCGACCCAGCCCGGTGTCGTTTCCGACGTGATCGTCAGCGCCGCGCGCAGCGCCGCCGCCGGCGTTCGTTGACCCCCGAGCACCACTGATCCGGGGCCGGCTCACCCCGGTGAGCCGGCCCCGAGCCCTGCGGAGGATGACCACATGTCCACCCTATTCCAGGTGGCGCTCTGGATCGAACTGCTCGCCGCAGGGCTGGGCGGTCTTCAGGGCGCGCTGTTCGCGGCGGGAGAGCGGCGGCGTCGCATCGACGTGTTGGGCGTCGTCGTCATCGGACTCGCCGTGTCGCTCGGGGGGAGCCTGCTTCGCGACATGGTGCTCAATCAGCCGCCCGTCGTGGTCTGGAGAAACTGGTACCTGCCGGTGGCCGGCGCCTCGGCGGTCCTGGGCATGCTGCTGCAACCGGTGATCGTCCGGGTGGCTTGGCTGATCACCGGGTTGGACGCGGTGGTGATGGGCGTGTTCGGCGCGATCGCGGCCTCGAAGGCGTTGTCGGTCGGTGTCGGCGGAGCCGGGGCGCTGGTCGTGGGGGTCATCGGCGCCATCGGCGGCGGGATCCTGCGCGACGTGATCCTGGGACTGCCGATCTCCATCCTGCAGGTCGGCACCCTCTACGCCGTGGCCGCCGGGGCCGGCACCGGGACGCTCGTCCTGCTGACCGCATCCGGCACGCCGATCCTGATCGCGGGGCTCGCCTGCGTCGTCGTGACGATGTCCGTACGGCTGTCCGCCGTTCGTTTCGGCTGGACCTTCCCCGAACAGCGTCCGGTAGGCCCCCGACGCCCGAATACCGGTCCCGACGGCGTCGGTGGCAGCAGGCAGCGGCACCGCCGTCACCGCGCAGGACGGTCGGCCAACCGGTCGGGTGCGTCCTTCGGCGGTAGCGTGGACGGGTGAGTGAGTCTGGGCGGTTGAGTGACCGCGAGCGCCGTGCGTGGTTCGGGTTCCTGATGATGCAGGAGGACGTCCGGCGTCACCTGAACCGCCAGTTGCTCCGTGACGCGGATATCTCGGTGGCGGAATTCGCCGTGCTGAGCGTCCTGCGCATGTCCCCGGCCGGTCCGATGCGGGTCTTCGAGCTGCGGGAGGCGCTCCGGTGGGAGAAGACCCGGGTGATCCACCAGACGTCGCGCATGATTCGACGGGGGCTGCTGGAACGTCAGACCTGCGTCGAGGATCGACGTGGCACGCGCATCGCCTTGACCGATGAGGGGCGTGCGGTGATCGACAAGGCGACGCCCCTGCATCTGCGGTACGTGCGTCAGATCTTTCTCGACCTGCTCAGCCCCCGGCAGCTCGACACCCTCGCCGTGGTCTCCGAAACCGTGCTGGACAACCTCGCGAGCGACGCCTTCGAGGACTGATCAACCGCAGGTCAATTAGGTGACAAGTCACCGCACCTGGGCGGTGATACCTGCGGACATGCTGCGGCTCAGATGGCGTTTTGTCCCGGATCTATCCCTGACGGAACCCACTATAGCGCCGTGATGGTGATGTGTCACCAAACACATGATGATGACGTGTCACCTAAAAATGGCTACGGTCGGTCGAGGTAAGCCGCCCGTACCCCGCCGGGGCCACCAAGGTTCCGCAACCGAGGAGAAGACCACAGCCATGTCCGACGTCGTCACACTCGCCCTGATCTACTACTCGTCGACCGGCACCGGCACCGAGATCGCCAACACGATGGCGGACGCGGCGCAGGCCGCCGGGGCGCAGGTGCGGGTCCGCAAGGTCGCCGAGCTCGCGCCGCAGGCCGCGATCGAGGCGAATCCCGTCTGGGCCGCCCACCACGCGGCCACTGCCGACGTGCCCACCCCGACCCCCGACGACCTCACCTGGGCCGACGCGGTCATCTTCGGCTCACCCACCCGCTTCGGCAACATCGCGGCCCAGTTGAAGCAGTTCTTCGACACCCTGTCGCCGGTGTGGCAGGCCGGTGGGCTGGCGGACAAGGTCTACAGCGGCTTCACCTCGACCGGCACCCGGCACGGCGGGCACGAGTCGACCCTGCTCGCCATGTACAACAGCATCCACCACTTCGGCGGGATCATCGTGCCGCCCGGATACACCGACGCGGTCAAGTTCGTCGACGGCAACCCCTACGGCACGTCGCACCACGCCGCGTTCGGCCCCGACCTCGGCTCGATCGACGACGACACCCGCAACTCCGCCCGCCACCAGGCCGAACGGGTCGTCCGGATCGCGCGGGCCCTGAAGTCCGGGCGTGCCGCCTGACCGGTCGGCCGCCGCCGGCGCCCGACCAGCGTCGAGCAGCCGGGAACCACAGAAAAGGCCGTCACGGTACGGCAGAGAGGAGCCACCATGGCACGGTTGGCAGGAAAGACGGCGGTGGTCACGGGCGGCGCGATGGGCATGGGTGCCGCCACCGGGCGGCGGTTCGTGACCGAGGGCGCGAACGTGGTCGTCGCCGATGTGAACCTCGCGGCGGCGCAGGCTCTCGCCGTCGAACTCGGGCAGCGGGCCGTCGCCGAGGACCTCGACGTCCGGTCGGCGGACCAGTGGGCCGCCCTGGTCGTACGGACGGAGGCGCGCTTCGGTTCGCTGGACATCCTGGTCAACAACGCGGGCATCGCCGATCCGGCTCCGCTGGAGCAGTGGGACGCCGCGCGGTTGCAGCGCACGCTGGACGTGAACCTGATCGGCGTCTTCAACGGCATCCAGGCTGTGGTCCCGGCGATGAAGCGCGCCGGCGGCGGATCGATCGTCAACATCGGCTCCGTCGGCGCCCTACAGGGTGTGCCGAGAATGTCCGGTTACGTGGTTTCCAAGTGGGGCGTACGCGGCCTGACCCGGACCGCCGCGCTGGAGTTGGGCGTCCACGGGATCCGGGTGAACGCCGTCCACCCCGGTCAGATCCGCACGCCGATGACCGACGGCGTCGTCTTCGACACGGCCAACGTCGCGCTCGGCCGGGTCGGGGAGCCGGATGACATCGCGAGAATCGTCCTGTTCTTCGCCAGCGACGACTCGACGTTCGTCACGGGCAGCGAAGTGGCCGGCGACGGTGGGCAGATCGCCGGACCGGCCGACTACCAGGGTCTGCCCCGGTAGCGGACCGCCACCCACGACAGCGGCCATCGGACGATCACCGGGCGCACCGGGACCGACAGGTGCCGCCCGTGCGGGACGGGCCGGCATCGTCGATGCCGTTACACAAGCAGATCAGTAGGAATAAACACGTCCTAGGTAGCTTTTCGGGGGAGCCGCCGATGATCGGCGGTATTCCGCGCCCCGCACACCGCCGGGCGGCGAATCGTCGAAGAGGAAAGAGCGAAACAATGAGGACAATGCACCGTCTCGTGCGCGCGGTCGTCGGCTCTGCCGTAGCACTGGTCATGGCCGCCGGCGGAACTGCGGTCAGCAGCGGTCCGGCGTCGGCCACCATTCCGACGGACCAGCTGCGGCAGGTCTACCTCATCATGGAATACGGCCCCGGCGACAACCAGATGATCAGGTACTCCAGTTTCCTCGCGGCGGTGCGGAACGCCGTGTCGGACTGGGCCGACAGTCGGGGCGGACTGGTGACCCAGACGAACCGGGCCCTGTTACGGGTCACGCTCGAGTACGCAGCGCAGGACGTCGATCTGTGGATCGACCCGCAGAACCTCTACGTCCTGGGCTTCTCCACCCAGCGGGGCGCCACCTACGCGTTTTCCGACCAGGCGGGAACCCTGCGGGACAGGTTCAGCCGGACGACCAACAGTAGCTGGTACGGAGTCGACACCAACGTGCAGACGCTCTACTTCACCAGCAACTACGGCAGCATCGAGGGAGCTGCCAACCGCAGCCGGACGGCGATGCTCGCCAATTTCCAGGACGTCGCCGGCTCGATCGGGTCGCTGGCCCGCATGGAGAACCCCACCGCCAACCCCGGTGGCCGGCAGCAGGAGGCGGCCAGGTCGTTGCAGACCCTGATCGGGTTCGTCTCGGAGGGTGCCCGCTTCAACGACATCGAGGGCATCTTCCGTCAGGGGATGCGTAGCTACAACAATGCTCCCATCACCCTTCGGCATGCTGAGCTGGAGAACCAGTGGAGTGCGATTTCCAGTGCCATTCTGGGATGGAGCTACGGCGCGACCAACACCTACACCGTACGGCTCGGCGGCAACTCCACCCACGTCATCTCGACGATCGCCCAGGCGCGGCAGTACGTACGGGTGGCCCAGTACTGACCCACCGCCTCGCACGACCCGGCAGACAGCGAGTGGAGAACCGGATCCATCGGACGGCCCCGGACCTCGCTGAGGAAGCAGGGACGCGTCCGAGGTGACGCGTTCGCTCTGCCCGGGGGCCTGCGGTGGAGCCGGTGCGGTTACGGCGACGCCGACGGTCAGCGGCGAGGCCGGCACCCCGGAGATCAGCGATCCCGGGGTGCCGGCCTCGCCGCTGGACCACGCACCGCTCGCGCGGTGACGAGCCTGTTGAACTGCGTGTTCACGGCGAGCGGCGGTACGGACGGCCCAGATGACCTGCGCGCGTCGTCGTTGCGCGCGCCCACCAGCGACGACGGGCCCGTTTGGTAGCCTCGCGAGGTGAGTTCCCCCCAAGCGGACCGGTCAGGGCTGCCGGCCTCCCGGTAGCCCCGATGCCCCAGTCCCTGCTCTGACGATCCGTGCCGATCCGGTCGGCGGCGACGTCGTTCGAGTTCCTGCGCATCCGAAGCACCGGCAGCGCCAGACGCCTGCCACCCATCACGTTCCCGCTTCGGAAGGCACCCTCATGCCCGTCCTCCTCTACCTGCTCGCGGTCGCGGTCTTCGCCCAGGGAACCTCGGAGTTCGTCCTCGCCGGCCTCCTTCCCGGCATCGCCACCGACCTGGAGGTCTCGCTCGGCCGAGCCGGGTTCCTCACCTCCGGCTTCGCCCTGGGAATGGTCGTCGGCGCACCGGCGACGGCCGCCACTGCCCGCCGGCTCCCACCCCGCTGGACCCTGACCGGGTTTCTGGCCCTGTTCATCGCCGCGCACGTCATCGGCGCGATCACCGACAGCTTCGCCATCCTGGTGGCCTCGCGGATCGGCGCAGCGCTGGCGAACGCCGGGTTCCTCGCCGTCGCCCTCTCGACCGTGACGCGCATCGTGCCGGCCGAGCGGCACACCCGCGCGCTGGCAGTCATCCTCGGCGGCACCACCCTCGCGCTGATCGCCGGAGTGCCCGCCGGCGCCTTCGTCGGCGAGGTGCTGGGCTGGCGTGCCACGTTGTGGGCGATCGCGCTGCTCTGCCTGCCCGCGCTCGTCGCGGTTCTGGCGGCCACGCCGACCCACCCCCGGCAGAGCGCCGGAACGGGGGCCGGGAGCGCCATCGGCCGCGAGTTGGCGAGTCTGCGTCGGCGTCCGGCGCAGCTGAACATCGTGCTGGCCGTGCTGGTCAACGCCGCGACGTTCGGCACCTTCACCTACCTGGCGGCGATCGCCACCGGGCCGGCCGGGTTCACCGACCGCACCGTACCGCTGCTGCTCGCTGTCTTCGGGATCGGGGCGTTCCTCGGTGTCACCGTGGCCGGGCGGTTCGGCGACCGGCACTGGCGACCGCTGATCACCGTCACCGGGCCGCTGCTCATGGCGGGCTGGGCGCTGCTGGCGTTCACCGTCGCCAGCCCTGCGGCATTGTGGCTTCTCGCCCTGACCCAGGGTGCGTTGTCGTTCGCGTTGGGTAGCACGCTCATCGCCCGGATCGTCGCCACCACACGCGACGCGCCCACGATGGGTGGTTCCTTCGCGACCGTCGCGTTGAACGTCGGTGCGGTCACCGGACCCCTCGCCGGCGGTCTCACCATCGAAGCGCTCGGCGTACGCGGCCCGGTCATCGCCAGCTGCGTGCTGGTGATTCTCGCCGTCGGCGTCTGGTTCACCTGTCGAACTGCCTACCGGGAGGATCGAGGCTCACCGGGGCGATTGTCCTGAGGAAGCGAGGATCCTGCCGCTCGGTAGCATGCGCGCATGTATGCGCTCTACGCCTGGGGAAACTTCATCAGCGAGGTCGGACTCGACCGGCGGCCGGCCTGGCTCGACCCGGCGGTGCTCAGCGGCGAACGGCAGATCGTCGACGACGGCCTGATGATCGGCGACACCGACACGCTACCGGTCGACGGTCCCGGCACCCTCTTCGCGATCGATGACGACGACGAGAACCTCGTGCCCGGTAGTGAACTCGTCGGCCGCGACCTCAGCGGTGTCACGTGGCGGGTCTCCCGCATCCGCGCAGCCACTGACGGCACCCGCGAGGACGCCCTGCGCATCGTCGCGGCGGCCGAGGAGGACGGCGACTACTACGAGGAGGACGAGCGGCACGAGTACAACTCGGTCCCGGTCGGCGAGATCGTCACTCTCTGGGAAGACGCTCACGGCCAGTGGACGCTGGCCCTGGTCAAGCTCTGAAACAGGGTGACCACGGACGGCACCCGGCAGCGTGCCGCGCCCGAACGGCGCGGGCGGCGACGGCACTGTGCTGTCTGCATTGTGGCCGCATTGAACCGGTACGCCAACAATGCGCCTCAATCGGAATCCCGGCCGGCCGGGGCGGGTGACCATCGTGTCCACCGCCCCGTCCACACACCGTCGCGCATGCTGGCCGGGTCCCGCGGGAATTCTGGGTGAACGAAAACGCCGTCCCGAATTGGCGGCATTAGCCCGGCATGCTCGATCTACGTCCGCCAGGGAATCCGACGTTGGTCGGTCCTCCACCGACAACGATATTATCGATCACATTGAATCTCCGGTCTGTCGAGGGGCGAATATGTCCACACTGGTTCGTACGGTCATCGCGGCTGCCGCGCTGGCGTTCGTCGTCGCCGGTGCCCAGGCGGCGCTGGCGTCGGCACCTTCCGGTGACGTGGTCGCCCTGTGCAACCACGCACCCCGTGGTTGCCACAGCTGATCCGCCCGGCCGGCGCGGGTGGTCCGCTCCGGCGTCATGGTGTCGGTGCCGCGCCGCGGCGGCACCGTTCACGACCCCGCAGTGCGGCTACCGGACCAGCACGGCGGTGAGAAGTCGTTCCGGGGTCTCCAGTTGCGGCAGATGACCGGCATCCGGCAGCAGCGTGAACCGGGCGCCCGGGATGGCGTCAGCGTAGGCGCGGCCGTAGGCGGCCGGCGCGATGCCGTCGGACGCGCCCCAGACCACCCGCGGGCTACCCAGCGCCGCCGTCTCGGCTGCGGCCCATCCGCCGATCGGGCCGGTGAGGTCAGCGCGGGGGCCGTGGGGGCCAGCTGTGGACTCCGGTGATCAGCGTGCGCGGCGGTAGTGCACGGCCACCGCACCACAACGGAGCGGCGCCGCCGAGAGCAGTTCGAGCCGGCGCGTGGCGGGCAGTCCGCCCTGGTAGAGGGTCGGGCCGTGGCCGGCGATCCGGGGATGGACGAGCATCCGGTACTCGTCGATCAGGTCCAGCCGGTCCAGTTCGGTCGCGAGGGTGCCGCTGCCGAGCAGGACCCCGGCCGGGGTCGCGTCCTTGAGCTTCTGCACGCCCTCGCGCAGGTCGCCGGCGATGTGGTGGCTGTTGGTCCACGGGAATTCCGTGCGCGTCGTCGACACCACGTACTTGGGTTTGGCCTCCAGCTTGGCTGCCCATTCCCGCATGGCCGGCGGTGCCTCCTGGTCACCCCGGGCGATGACCGGCCAGGCACTCTCCATCATCTCGTAGGTGACCCGACCCCACAGCATCGCCCCGCTGTCGTCCATGAGCCGGGTGAAGAAGGCGTGCGTCTCGTCGTCGACGACCCCCTCCTGGTGGTCGACACAGCCGTCCAGGGTGATGTTCAGGCTGAAGGTGAGCAGTCCCATGGCCGGCGAGTCTAGCGCCACCGACGCCGCCGCCCCGGGTGACGCCGCCGGTCTGTCCCGACGCGACGGGGTGGGAGACCACGGGCGTCGGGTGCGGGCAGGCCGTCCTCATCGGGTTCCTCGACCGTGGCGCTGGCCGTGCTCCGCCCGGCCTCCACGCTCGGCCGACGTCGAGGCCCGCTGTCCGAGGGAGGGAGTTCCGTCCACGTCGTACCGGGCACCCCTACCCGACGGGAGGCCCAAGGAGCACGACGGCCGTGGCGCCCTGGCCCTCACCGAACTCCCAACCGGCGATCACCCTGCTGCCCGGCAGGTCGGCGATCGGCCGCAGGTCGGACGGGCACTCACCGGGGCCGAGATAGTACGCGCCGGCCATCCGTGCCCAGCGGGCGTCGAGGCACAGCCCACGCAGGTGCCGCCGCAGCGCCTCGTCGCCGATCTGGTCCAGGGTCGACTCCCAGCGGGGGTCGACCACGCTCACCCCGGCCTCGACGTACCCGTCTCGCACGAGGCTGTCGCCGATGTCGCACAGGCCGTCCGGAGCGCTCATCGTCCAGGTCGCCGCGCGCATCGCGTCCAGCAACGAGCCGTCCGTCCGCGGCCGCAGGAGCAGATGGGGGTACTGCCGGTAGCCGTCGGGGCTGAGCTCGTCGAGACCCAGCGAGCCGTCCCGCAGCGCCCGGCCGATCTCCCTGCCCCACACCACGGCCCGGTCGTCGTCGGGCCCGGCGGTGATCAGCGGCTGGAGCGCGGCGGGCCGTACGTCGGTGGCGACGAACGCCGACCCGGCCAGGTCGGGCACCCACCGGTCCGGATAGAGCTCGTCACCGCCGAGGTCGCCCGACCTGCCGTCGACGTCGGCCACGAGATCTGCGGGATCGAACTCTTCGAGCGCCTCGCCAGCGGTCTCGTCGTCGTAGTGGAACACCGCGTACGTGCCCGCCGCGTCGAACTCCGCCAGCGGCCGGCCGAGCAGCAGGCCGAACGCCTGACCGAGCAGGTCGTCCCAGTGGGACACGCCGTCTCCTTCCGGTAGTTGTTGTTCAGCGGGACCGGCCACCCGGGACCGCTGACCGGTGATGATGCCAGCCCCGCAGCGGGGCCCGCACAACGCCGGTACGCCAGCCGGTTGCGCCCCTGCCGTCCGTGCCCCGTGATCCGTGCGTCGCCCGGTCGCCCGGTCGCCCGGTCGCGCGGCCGACCCTGCCGGTCAGGACGCGGGTGGCGGTCCGTCGGGCCGTCGCCCGTCCGGGATGTCGGCGTGGCCCTCCTTACGCAGCCCGGAGCGGTAGGCGCGGCGCATCACCACCCGCAGCGCCCGCGACAGCCCCGGGATCGCGCTGATGACCCGCAGCAGCGCGGCAGGCGGCCCGCCCGGCGCGTCCGCCGAGCTCACGGCGAGATGCGCCGGCCCCGGTCCAGTCCGCCATCACCCGGGAACCACAGGCCGAGGCCCGCGGCCTGCCCGCCGACCGTCGTCAGGCCGGAAGCTCAGTCAGCGTCAGGCAAGTCGTACCGCCCGTACGCCGCCGAACACGGACGCAGAGCCTCCTCGTCGAGGTGGTCCCGGGCGGTGGCGCGGCCCAGGTTCCACTCCTGCCACGCGTCGCGCCGGTCGGACCCCGACGAGGGTGCCGAGCCGCCGTTCAGTTCGTCGGCGATCGCGGCCAACGCGCAGGAGCGGTACGGCTCCGGCAGCTTCTGCAGCGCCGCAACGGCGTCTGCGGACAGGGTGCTGAGGTAGTGCACATCGATCCCGTGCTTCGCGGCCCGGTTCACGTTCTGTCGGGCGATGAACGCGTCGGGATTGAGCACGGCCAGGCCGATCAGCGCGCCGACGGCCGTGGCGAGGGCGGCCCGGGGCACCCATCGTCCCCGCAGCGGGATCCCGGCCACCAGGATGAGCAGGAAGAGCGCTCCCAGCCACAGTTCGCCGACGGTCACCAGCAACCGTTGCCTGGTGAACCCGTACGCCTGCTCGTAGGCCGCCATCCGGGAGAGGGCCGAGGCGACGATGACCAGGGTCAGGGCCGACAGCAGTCCCAGCAGCGTGCGCAGCAGCACCCGGTCGGACACCGTGGCCCGGGGCGCGATCCGGGCCGCCACGCCCACCACGATCACGGTGAGCCCGGTGACCACCAGTAGCTGCCAGAAGCCGGCCCGGGCGTACTCGGCGTACGTCAGTCCGGCGGTCTTCGCCACGTGCTCACCGCCGCCGAACAGGACCGTCGCCTGGACCGCGACGAAGCCCGCGAACAGTGCGACCAGTCCGCCGACCGGAACGGCCCACTCGATCCGGCGGACCAGCTCCGGCCGCGACTCCGGTTCGGGCCCGGTCGTGCCGGTCAGCAGACCGTGAGCCGCGACCGCCGTCACCACGACGGCGGCCACCGCCGACCCCAGCCACCGCACCAGGGTGCCGCCGTCGACCGACGGGATCAGCACGGACAACACCTCGGCGAACGCCGCGTCCGCCTCGGCCAGCAGGAACCCGAACACGGCCATCAACGCCACCGCCACCAGCCCGGCGACGGTGGTCCGCCGGACCGCGCCCCGATCCTGAACGTGGATCCTGACCGCGTCCCTGAGCAGCCACCGCAGCGCGGCCGGCACCGAACCGACCACCCGCAGCGGGGCGGCCACCAGACCGCCGACCGACCAGCGATCGGTCAGGGCCACGCAGCCGACCACCCCGGCGGCAAGCACGCACAGCACGAACAGCCACCCCGCCGCGCGCACCGTACCCACGGCGATCAGCGCCACCACGGCCACGGCCTCGCCGGCCCGGACCGCCGTACGACCGGACCACGCAGAACCGCGGCCGGCCGAGACCACCGTCGCGGCGGCCACGGCGAGAGCGGTCAACAGCCACCCGACGCCCGGCCGGTCCCACGACAGCGCGACGGCCGCCACGATCGCGGCACCCGCGGTGGCGGTGATCGCCGCCCGGGACGGTGGCGCGGGCGTGGCCTCGGGTAGCCCGGACCCGGGCGACGAAGGCTTGGTCGACGACGACGCCGAGGACGACGGCCCGGGTGGCTCGCCCGGTGGTGGGGTGGCGCTCGTGACGGGCAACGACATCAGATCCCCTTTGGACGCGGTGACGCGGCTTACGGATCTGTGTCTAGCGGGCGGTGGGTTGTCCGGCTTCGGGAGTGCGGTATGGACAAACAACAGTGGACAACCGACTCGACCGTTTCCGTGGTTCGACGTTGTCCGCTTTCCGGGGGTGGGAACTAAACAACCGCCGACCAGGCGATTCGACGACGGCCGCTGATAGCATTCGCATCTGTCGTTGGGGGTGGGAAATGCCGCGTCCGGAGCGTCCGGTGGATCCGGGCGAGGGACCGGCGCAGCGGTTCGCCGTCGCCCTACGGGAGCTGCGGCAGTCGGCGGGCAATCCGACGTACCGCGTGCTGGCCAAGCGGGCGCACTACTCGGCAACCGCGCTGGCGCAGGCCGCTGCGGGTGACCGGCTGCCGACCCTGGCGGTGGCGGTGGCGTACGCCCGCGCCTGCGGTGGCGACCCCGACGAGTGGACGGCCCGCTGGCGGAGTGCGGTCGCGGAACTGGACGCCGCGACGCCACCGACGACCGGTGCCTCCGATCCGGTCGGGGACCGGCCGCCCTACCTGGGCCTGGCCGCCTACGGACCCGACGACGCGGACCTGTTCTGCGGTCGGGACCGCCTCGTCGCCGACCTCACGGACCGGCTGGCCCGACACCGGTTCGTCGCGGTGGTCGGGCCGTCGGGCTCGGGCAAGTCGTCCCTGCTGCGGGCCGGTCTGCTGCCGGCCTGGCGCGCGGACGAGGAGCTGCGGACCGTGGTGATCACCCCCGGTGCCCACCCGGTGCGGGAGCTGGCGGACAACCCGGTGGCGGGAGTCGACGGTCTGCTGATCGTCGACCAGTTCGAGGAGGTGTTCTCCCTCTGCGCGGACGAGTCCGAGCGGGAGACCTTCATCCGCGCGTTGCTCGCGGTGGCGGGCGAGGCGGGCGGCCGCACCCGGGTGGTGATCGGGTTGCGGGCCGACTTCTACGCACACTGCACCCGCGTGCCCGAGCTGGTGGCGGCGCTGCAGGACGCGCAGCTGCTGGTCGGCCCGATGACGCCCGAGGAGCTGTCGGTCGCCGTCACCGAACCGGCGGCCCGGACCGGGCTGATGGTGGAGAAGACCCTCGTCGCCAGGATCATCGCCGAGGCGGCGTCCCGGCCGGCGGTGTTGCCGTTCGTCTCCCACGCCCTGTGGGAGACCTGGCGGCGGCGGCGCGGCGCCGGGCTGTTCCTGGCCGGCTACGAGGCGGCCGGCGGCCTGGACGGCGCGCTCGCGCAGTCGGCCGATCGGGTGTTCGGGGAGCTGGACGAGGAGCACCGCCGGGCGGTCCGACGGATCCTGCTGCGGCTGACCGCGCTGGGCGACGGCACCGAGGACACCCGCCGGCGGGTCGCCCGCGCGGAGCTCGGCGACGACGCCGTCACCGCGTACGTCCTGGAACGACTCGCGGCGGCCCGGTTGGTGACGCTCGGCGAGGAGACCGTGGAGATCGCCCACGAGGCGCTCATCCGGGGCTGGCCGACGCTCCGGGACTGGCTCGCCGCCGACCGCGAGTCGCTACGCGCCCACCGCCGCCTCACCGGTGCGGCCACCGACTGGGCGACGCACGGCGGGGACGACGCGTTCCTGTACCGGGGCAGCCTGCTCGCGGGCTGGGCCGACCGGGACACCGAAGCCCTCAACGGAACCGAACGCGATTTCCTCGCCACCAGCCTGGCCCGGCAGACCCGCGAGCACACCCGCCGCCGGCGGCGGCTGCGGGTCACCATCGGCAGCCTGGTCGCGGGCCTGGTCACGGTCAGCCTGTTGGCCGTCCTCGCCGTGGTGCAGACCGTCACGGCGAACGCCCAACGTGACCTCGCCGTCGCCGACAGCCTGGCCGCCCGGTCGCGTGCGGCGCTGGCGACCCAGCCTGACCTGGCGAACCTGTTGGCGCTGGCCGGGCTCGGCCACTCCGTGACGGCGCAGACCGTGGCCAGCGCGCAGGCGGCACTCTCGGTCCCGATGCACGTCGCGCGGCCACTGATCGGGCACTCCGGCGCGGTGACCGCCGTCGCGTACAGCCCCGACGGCGGCACCGTCGCCACCGGCGGCGACGACGGCACCATCCGGCTGTGGACCGCCGGCCCGACCGCCGCGCTCACCCAGGGCAGTGCCGTGACGGCGATCGCCTTCACCCGGGACGGACGCCTGCTGGCGACCGGGGGAGTCGACGGCACCGTGCGGCTGTGGGACGCGACCACCCACCGACCCCTCGGCACGTTGACGGGTCGCGCCGCGGTCGACACGGTGGCCTTCCATCCGGACGGCACGACCATCGCGACCGGGCACGCCGACGGTGCCGTCCGGCTCTGGGACACCCGCACCGGCCAGTCCCGGCCCGTGCCGGTCGGCCACGACGGCCCGGTGAACGCGGTGACCTTCGACCGCACCGGGCTGATCCTGGCCACCGGCGGGGACGACAACACCGCCCGGCTGTGGAACACGGCGACCCGTCAGACGACGGTCCTCTCCGGGCACACGGGCGAGGTCTTCGCGGTCGCGTTGAGCCCGGACGGCACGACCCTCGTCACGGGCTCCGCCGACGGCACCGCGCGGATCTGGAACGTCACGACCCACGAGTCCCGGGCCAGTCTCGTCGGGCACACCCGCGTCGTGCGGGCCGTGGCGTTCGGAGCGGACGGCCGCACCGTGGTGACCGGAAGCTGGGACGGCACCGCGCGGATCTGGGACACCATCACGCACCAGCCCCTGGCCATCCTCACCGGCCACACCGACGAGGTGCTCGCCGTGGGGACGAGTCCCGACGGCACGACCGTCGTGACCGGCAGCCGGGACGGTACCGCCCGCACGTGGGACACGACGACGAGCAGGTCCGTCGCCACGCTCGGCGGCCACACCGGCTACGTCGACGCGGTGGGGTTCAGCCCGGACGGCCGAACCGTCGCCACGGGAAGCAGGGACGGCACCGTCCGCCTGTGGGACACCGCCCGGCAGGGGCAGCTCGCCGTCCTCGACGCCCGGGCCGGCTTCGTCTTCACCGTGGCGTTCAGCCCGGACGGTACGACCCTTGCCACCGGGCACAAGGACGGCCGGATCCGACTCTGGGACACCGGCACCCGCCGACGCAAGGCCACCCTCACCGGGCACACCGACGGCGTCGCCTCCGTCGCCTTCAGCCCCGACGGCCAACTCCTGGCCAGCGCGTCCACCGACGGCACGGCCCGGTTGTGGGACCTGGCCACCCGACGTACGTCCGCCGTGCTGACCGGCCACACCGGCTGGGTGGACGCCGTGGACTTCAGCCCCGACGGCAGCACCGCCTCGACCGCCTCGACCGACGGCACGGTCCGGCTGTGGGACTCCGACGCCGGCAGCACCATCGTCACCCTGGCCCCCAGGACCGGCCACCTGAACGCGGTGGCGTTCAGCCCGGACGGCCGGACCCTCGCCATCGCCCCCGCCGACGGCACCGCCCTGCTGTGGGACATCGCCGCCCGTCGCGTGGCGTCCGTCCTGACCGGACACACCGCGGAGGTGAACGCGGTCGCGTTCAGCCCGGACGGACAGACCATCGCCACCAGTGCTCGGGACGGCACCACCCGCCTGTGGGACCGCGACCGTGGCCGGACGATCGTCGTTCTCACCGGTCACGTCGGCTGGGTCACGGCGGTGGCCTTCAGCCCGGACGGCAAGACGCTGGCCACCACCTCCTGGGACCACACCGCCCGCCTCACCCCCACCCCGGACACCTGGCCCGCCGAGCTCTGCCGCCGGGCGGGGCGGAACCTGACCGACGACGAATGGGCCTACCACGTCGGGTCGGAGCCCTACCGGCGTCTCTGCCCCGAGCTACCCTACGGGCAGGGAGCCGACCCGACCGCGCCCGCATCCACCTACCCCGACCTCCGGCCTTCCGGTGGCTGACTGGTTCGGCGTCTGAGCTTCAGCCCGGTCAGTTTCCCGCTGATCCCACCCGCTGTGCTTCGGCGATCGCCGCTTCGACGGCCTGCCGTGCGCCGGTCGTGCGGGTGACGACCTGCATCAGCACCTGCTTGATGCCGTCCAGGGCCTGGAGCAGTGGTCCGGGTTGGCCGCCCTGGAGGATCGTGGTGACGAGCTGCTGGGTCTCACCGATCCGGGTGATGGCACCGCCGGCCGCGTCGCGGGCGCCGCCGACGGCGCCCTGCACCGGCGTCAGTGCGGCGATCGTCTCCTGCGGGGTGGCCTGCTGGGGTACGGCGGCGACGGCCTTCGTCGCCTCACCGATCGCCCCCCCGAGCCGCCCCAGGCCGCCCTGCACATCGGTGAGGGCGCTCCGCACCCGGGCCACGCCCGCCGCGACAGCGAGGAAGCCGGCGCTGGCGGCACGCATCGCCACCTCCTGCGCCTGCCGGTCGGCGGCGGCGGTCAGCCCCTGCGCCCGCTCGACGCCCGCCATCAGGGCCTTGAGCTCACCGGTGATCTTCTCAATGTGTGACACGTGGGTGACGTCCCCAATCGATGACGGCGAACCGTGCACCTGACGCTACCGAAGACGCTCCAGGGTCACCAGAGACAGCGGCAGATGCCTGACCCGTTCGACCGGCCGTGGCGGGTGCCGGGGGCTCAGGAACCCGCCACGTTGGCTGGCGCGGTCCAGCCGGTGGCTCGGATCCACCCGACCAGGTCCAGGGCGGCCGGCTCGATCGAGCGCACCACCGCGAGGTCCGAAGGGTGTTCCGCCGCCTCCGCGAACTGGCGGAACATCGCCTGGTCGAGCTCGTTGGGAAGCACGCTCAACGGTAGGGCCTCGTACCGCGCCGGGAGCCCGGCGTGCGCGCCGAACGCCGCGGCGATCCGGGGGCCCGTCAGCTCGTCGCCGACGAGTTCGACGGCTCCGCCGGGCGCCTGCGCGGTGTCGAGCAGGAGCGCGGCGGCGACCCGGCCGATGTCCCTGATCGAGATCATCTTCAGGGCGACGTCCTCGGGCAGTGGCATCCTCAGCACGATCTCCCCGTGCTCCAGGCTCGGTGCCATCACGCTCGCGAAGTTCTCCATGAAGGCGGTCGGGCGAACCATCGAGGCCCGCAGGCCGGAGGTTCTCAGGTGCTCCTCGATCCGGTGCTTCGAGTCGTGGTGCGGCACGCCCGACTCCCGGTCCGCTCCGTAGACCGAGTTGAACACGACGTGCGGGACGCCCGCCTCGACCGCCGCGTCGACGAGCGCCTTACCGATGCGGACCTCCGCCTCGACCTCTTCGAGGCTGTTCGCCTCCGGGGTCATGAAGTAGAACCCCTCGACCGTCGCCAGCGCGGCGGCCAGCGACGCCGGATCGTCGGCCCGGGTGGCCGACAGTTCGACGCCGCGGGCGGCCAGCGCCTGAGCCCGGTCGGACTGCGGGTTGCGGACCAGAGCCCGCACCTGCGCCCTGTGGTCCAGCAGCGCGTCGACCACCGCCCCGCCCTGTTGCCCCGTCGCGCCGAAGACTGCAATCGTGCCGGTCATCGCTCTGCCACCCCTAACTAGTTCATGCCATGAACGAAACTAGTTCATGGCATGAACAACGTCAAGGTGTCGGGTGCCGGGACCTCACCGCGTGGCTGGTGGGTTCGCCACGGTCGAGGAGAGGTCCGAGGTGTCCACGACGGCGGTGGCCAAGCGCTCGAAGTCGCGCTGGTCGTCGGTGTCGAGGTTCCTCGCGATCTCGGGCAGGCGCTCGACCACCTGGGCGTAGAAGGCCTCGGCGAGGACCTTCCCTGTGGGCGTCGCGCTGAGCATGACGACCCGTCGGTCCTGCGCCGAACTCGCCCGGCCGACCAACTCGCGCCGCGCGGTGCGATCGACCAACTGGCTCAACGCGTTCTTGGTCATCCCCAACGACGCGGCGAGGTCCGCCATCTGCCGCGGCTCGTTCCGGACTGCGCAGAGCAGGGTGGCCTGTGCGGGGGTCAGGTCGAACTCGGCGCAGATCTGCGCGTACTTGCGTTGGATCACCACCGAGAGCCAGAAGAGCTTGTCGCCATAGCCCACGCCGGCCTCCCTCGTCCGATGACGAACGGCCAGCCTACCCGTCGCGGGCCGGCAGACCACGCCACTCACCAGGGATGCACACCTCTACGAGACCGGCCGGCACGCCTGCACCACCACCTCACGGTTCACCTGATCGGAGCGGTTCGCGGGCGGGCGCACGCGAACCCCACCGCCACGACGCGCCTACACCAATCGCATCAAGCCGGACGCCGTCACGACATTGCCGGGGCCCGGCCTTGCCACGAACCCGTAAACCGCAACACCGGATCGTATCTCGTGAACAACGCTGTCAATCCCAATTCGCTTGGCAGACGAAGCCGACCACAGAGCTGGTGGAGCCGGTGGAATCAGTCACCACCACGCGGCTCGTCACAGACTGTCCGATGTGGCAATAATCAAAGTATTGATTCGAGTAGGGGTCGATGGGTAGCATGTGGCCGTCTCTGTACCAGGTGTAGGTAACGGGTCCGACAGTGCCACTGGGGGATACGAGGCAGTAGTATTCCCCCTGTCCGGATGGGCAGCTGTGCCCGGTGATTATGGGGGCGGCTGCTGCCGGGGACGCAGGGGTCAGGCTGGTCGCCAGAATGGCAGGTGTCGCGACCAGGAGTGCGAGAAGTCGTTTCGCAGGTTGTGTCAACTCTACCTCCAGGGCGCGGCCGAATCAGGTGTCCGTGTCTCCGACAATGGAAGCATCTTAACTAAGTCATTTGATGCACGTCAATTGCTGCAATGTTGGGTCGTGCTGCACATGTCCTATTTTCCCGGATCGGAACAAGTGGCATCTTCGGCGCGACCGTCGACTTCGAGAACCATGTCGGGGACGCCGCCGACCCGAATCCACCGGACCAGGAGGTTGATGAGGTGTTCATCGCGAACGTGCGGGGCGGCTGGTATCTCGTCGTCCCGCAGGGCACCGCCAAGCCGCGGGCGGTGGTCCTCGGCGGCGACAGTGTCGGTTCTTCGGTGAGGTGGTCGACCCCGGCCTTCGCGGGCTCGACCGCGGTGAAGCCAGGAAGGCGATCACCTCGGTGACGTCCTCCGGCTGGGCGACGCGGCGCAGCGGGATGAGGGGGCGCCCCCGTCGAGATACCCGACGGGGGCGCTGGTTCAGACCGGGTCGGGCGCGACCGCGTAGACGCATACGCCGGCCGGGCCGTGCTCGGCGACCCGGTCGCGGGTCAGGGAGTGCATCGCTTGTCAGGCGACGCCGACCGGGAGGGCGGGACCCAGCAGCAGGCCGCCGTCGAGTACGAGTTCGGTCCCGGTCGCGAACGACGCGTCCGGTGAGGTGAGGTAGAGCAGTGCTGCGCTGACGTCGGCGGGTTCGCCGAGGCGCGGGATCGCGAAGGGCCCCGGGTCGTAGAAGTCGGAGATCGGCCGTTCGCCGGGTGCGGCTGGTTCGTGGATGAGGGTGGTCGAGACGACTCCGGGGTGGATAACGTTCACCCGGATGTTGTCCCGACCCAGTTCGAGTGCGGCGCTCAGGGTCAGGCCCCTGATCGCCCATTTGCTCGCGACGTAGGAGGCGTAGCGGGCGGTGCCGCCGTACGCCATCGTCGAGCCGATGTTGACGATCACGCCGCCGCCGGCCCGTCGCATTGCGGGGGTGACGGCTTTGACGCCGAGGTACTGCCCGGTCACGTTGATCGCGAAGGTGCGGTCCCAGAGGGCGCGGTCGGTGGACTCGATCGTGGTGGCGGGGTTCTGGACACCCGCGTTGTTCACCAGGATCGTCAGCGTGCCGAAGGTGTGCTCGGCTGCCGCGACGGCGGTTGTCCAGTCGTCTTCACGGGCGACGTCCAGGCGGACCGCGAGGGCTCGTCCGCCCAGTTCCGCAGCGAGTTTGGTGGCCTTGCTCAGGCTTCCCGCCGTACTGCCGATGACGACGTTCGCGCCCTCGGCGTGGTAGCTCCGGACGTGGCTCTCGCCGAGTCCTCCGGTGCCGCCGGTGACCAGTACGGTCTGATTGGTGAAACGTGACATGACGTGTCCTTCGAAAGTGGCCTTGGTGAGCTGACCGACTCACCTCACCACCCGAGACTATGCCCGGCGAAGTGGTGAGTCAAGTGACTCACCTCGCCATCGGGCATACTGTGCTCCATGAGCACCGAGCCGTCGGCGTACCACAGACGCGTCGCCGAAGAGAAGCGCGCAGCCATCCTCAAGGCCGCCACCGGCCTGTTTCTGACCGCCGGCTACGACGGAATCTCCCTTGCCAAGATCGCGGAGGCGGCCGGGGTCTCCAAGGCCACGCTCTTCAAGCAGTTCCCCACGAAAGCGGCGCTCTTCGACGCGATCGTGACCGAGTCCTGGCAGGTCGAGGAGGCCCACGCACCGGAGCCGTCGGCCGAGGATCTGGAGGCCGGTCTGACCACGATCGGTCACCGGTACGTCGAACTGCTCACCCGCCCGGGGATGACCGCGCTGTTCCGCATCGTCATCGCGGAGCTACCGCGTTTTCCCGAGCTCGGCGAGGCGCAGTTCAGCCGAGGAAAGATGCCCTACTTCGAGTCGGTCAGCCGCTACCTCACCGCCGCCGACAGGGCCGGCTCGGCGAAGGTCGACGCCCCTGATCTCGCGGCCACCCAGTTCCTCGGGATGATCTCCAACTTCGTCTTCTGGCCAACGCTCCTGCTCACCGACTGGGCACCGCAGCGGACCGCGATCGAACAAGCGGTACGGGAAGCGGTCAGCACCATGTGCGCCAGGTATCAGACCTGACCGCGACCGGAGGCGTCATCGTGAAACCAATGTCCTAGGACGTCCTGGAGGGTGTGGGGCATCAACCACAGGGGCATCCGCCATCTCGGGCGCACGGTCACGGGAGTGCCCGTAGGGAAACCTGAAGGGGCCTTGGCCAGGTCACAGGCCGTCCAGCAGCACCTTGATGACCTCCATCAGTTGCTCGCGCAACTGGTCGGCTGGCATGTCCTGATAGTGGTCCGACAGCATCACCAGGGGGCCGAAGATCGCGCCCAGGGTGCTGCCGAGCCGGACCCTCACCTTCGGGTCGAGCGCCGGGTCGGCGAAGAGTGCCGACAGCTTCGTGTTCTGTGCCGCCAGCCGGGCACCGACCTCGGGGTCGTTGGCGAACAGCGCGTGGAAGACGTCCTCGTTGCGTTCGAGGACCACGAGCATCTGCCGGTGCCGCAGGGCGATGTCGATGATCTGCGGCAGGGCCCGCTGCCAGGCGCCCGGGTCGCTGCCGGCCACCACCAGCCGGTCGGACGCCTCGGTGAGCACGTCGAGGGCCCGGCCGATGACCGTGCGGGCGATGTCGTCCTTGGCGTGGAAGTGGTGGTACACCGCCGCTTTGCTGACGCCGAGCCGCTCCGCGATGTGCCGCAGCGACGTGCCCTGGTAGCCCTGGCGGGCGAACAGCTCGACGGCGACGTCCACGATGCGCTCCCGCATCGGCTCGGCAGTGGGGCTGGCGGCGGTCACCGCCACAGGGTATAACTTGCCGAACGGCAGGTTTCGCCTTGCCGATCGGCAAGGAACAGTCTCGACTCCGATGGTGAGGACCGATGGTGAAGAGTCGCCTGCTCGACCGCCTGCTGGTCGCCGCCCGGGTTCACGCGGTCGAGCCGCTGGGCCCCCGCCTACGGCTGGTCACCCTGACCGGGCCCGATCTGGCGGGTCTCGACTGGCTGCCCGGCCAGCACGTACGCCTGCAACTCGCCCCGGGGCCGGCGGCCGTCGACTGGCTGGTCGGCACCCTGCGCACCTACACGGTGTGGAGCTACCAGGACCAGACCATGGAGCTGGTCGTCTTCGACCACGGGGACGGCCCCGGTGCCGAGTGGGCACGCACCACCCGGCCCGGCGACGAGCTGATGCTGATGAAACCCCAGGGCACCTTCGTCACCGCCCCGGCGTCGTACCACCTCTTCGCCGGGGAGGAGACCGCGCAGGCCGCCTACGGTCCGATGCTGCGCGCACTGCCGGCCGACGCCCGGGTCTTTGGCCGGTTCGAGATCGACTCCCCGGACGAGCGGCTGAACCTGATCGACTCCCACAGCGGGCACCCGGACCCGAAGAGGGGCAGGGACCTGGAGTGGAGCTACCGCCGGGGTCGGTCCGCGGCTTCCTCGCAGACGCTGGTCGAGGCCGTCCGAGGACTGGAGCTACCCGCCGAGCCCGGCCGCGCCTACCTGGCCGGGGAAGCCCGGACGATCCAGCTGATCCGCCACCACCTGGTCAAGGAGCGGAACTGGCCGCGCCGCAACGTGATCACCAAGCCGTTCTGGACCCCGGGACGCAAGGGAATGGATTAGCGCCGTTCCGTGAACCCTCAACGGTCGGCTCACCTACACCGACACCCCGCCGAGAAAAAGTTCCGGGTGACGGCAACCTCCGGGCGGTGGATCGCATGTACCCGGATGTCAGCAACGATCGCCACGATCCATAGGGGTCCGGAAATGTCTGCACGTCGCCTTCTGCTGCTTCCTGCCGCCACCGTCCTGTTCGTACTTGCCGCCTGTTCCACCACGGAGGCACCCGGGGCCGGCGCCTCTGCCTCTCCCACCTCGACCACCCCGACGGCAGCCAGCCCCAACGCGACCGCATCCGCCCCGGCCGCATCCGCCCCGGCGGACGCCGCCGGGGGTGTCACGAGCGCTGACTGTCCCTCGGGGACGGACCTGCAGAAGCTGATCGAGCTGCCGAAGGGCATGACCTTCGGCAAGGTCGAGTGCGTGAAGGGCTGGGCGGGGGCCGTCCCGCAGGGCCCGAAGACCGGTGACGGCGTCTACCTGTTCCACTACACGGCCGGTACGGGCTGGAAGTACTACGGCGAGGGCAGCGGATACGACTGCACGGACCTCGGCCTCGACGAGCCGGCGCCGTTCTGCATCTCCGGCTGACCGCAGGGACCGGGTTTGCGCGCTGTGGCGCACACTGGCTACGGTGTGCGCCACAGTCAGCCGGCCGCACCGACGCCGTCGCGCCCTGACAACCTGTGCCGGTACGTCGGGGGATGCGAGCGGGCATGGCGGACTCGATCGACGACCAGTTCCGGGAGTTCGTCCGGACCCGCTCGCCGGCCCTGCTCCGAACGGCGTTCCTGCTGACCGGCGACCGGCACCTTGCCGAGGACCTGGTGCAGGACGCACTCGCCCGCACCCACCGGGGCCGGCGACGGCTGCACGATCCGGGACACTTCGAGGCGTACACCCGTACCGCGATGTACCACCAGCAGGTGAGCTGGTGGCGGCGACGCAGAGTGGCCGAGTCCCTGCCCGGGGAGCTGGCCGACGTGGCTCAGCCCGGCAGTGACCACGCCGGCCGTACCGACCTCAAGCTCGCCCTGCACCAGGCGCTCGCCCAGCTCACCCAGCGGCAACGCGCGGTGCTGGTGATCCGCTACTTCGAGGACCCCAGCGAGGCCGAGGCCGCGCAGCTGTTGCAGTGCTCGGTCGGCACGATCAAGAGTCAGACCAGCAAGGCACTGGCCCGCAGGCGGGAGGTGGCGCCCGAGTTGCTCTCGGCCGTGATGGAGGAGGCCGGATGACCGACAACCTCGGGCCGCTGCGTCAGGCCATGTCCGAGCTGAGCGAGCACGGCGGCAGCGCCGACCTGTACGAGGGGACCCTGCGCAGGTCGCGGCAGTTGCAACGGCGGGCGGCCGTCACCACGGGCGTCGCAGCCCTGACGCTGGTGTTCGCCGTCGGCGGTACGGTCGCCTTCGCCGTCGACCACTGGCCCGACCGGTCGGCGTCTCCCGCAACCACCCCCGGGCAACCCGACTGTCCGACTGTCGAAACCCTCGGGGACCTGGTCGAGCTGCCCAAGGACTGGTCCTTCGCGTCCGCCGACGTGCAGTGCGCGCAGACGTGGGCGGCAGTGGAGGTGAAGCGCCCGGCCGGCGGCAACGTCCGCTACCTGTTCCACTACACGGCCGACGCGGGTTGGCGGTACCAGGAGCAGGGAACCGAATGGGACTGTGAAGAGCTCGGCCTGACCATGCCGGCACCGTTCTGCACCTCCTGACCGCCCGTCCGCAGGACCGGGGAGCGGTGTCGAGAAACCACGTTGTGACGCGGGGACCACCCGCCCTACCGTGTCCGACATAGACCTGTGCGGATCGACTGTCGGGGGACGTGTATGCGTGCGATGGCCGCTGTGGTGGTCGCCTTCCTCACCGTGGCCGTCACCCCGGCCGCGCCGGCCAGCGGGGCGACCCTCGCCTGGCGTTCCTGCCCCGGTGTCGACGACAGCCGCCTGCGCTGCGCCACCGTCCAGGTACCGCTCGACCACGCGCGGCCGGCCGGCCCGACGATCGACATCACGATCTCCCGGCTCCCCGCGACCGACCCGGCGCTGCGCCGCGGCGTACTGGTCACCACCGGTGGCGGGCCGGGCGGTGCCGGCGTCCCCGAGCCGCTGAACCTCGCCGCCGTCGTCGATCCCGCGGTGCTCGCCCGCTACGACATCGTCGGGTTCGACATGCGCTTCGTCGAACGCAGCACCCCGATCACCTGCGGCCAGCCGGAGGAGGAACCGGGCGGCTACTGGGTGCGCACCGCGACGTACCAGTCCCTGGCGGACACCGCCGCGCAGGCCCGCGCGTACGCCCGCGCCTGTGCCCGGCACGCCGGCTGGGCGCTGCCGTTCGCCACGACCGCACAGGCCGCCCGTGACATGGACACCATCCGGACAGCGCTCGGCGAGCGGAAACTGTCCTTCCTTGGGGGTTCGTACGCGGCGTTGCTCGGCGTCGCGTACGGCATCCTGTTCCCGCGTCGGGCGGACCGGTTCGTGCTGGACAGCCCGGTCAACTACGACCTCGCCTGGCGTCGGTACGAGCTGGCACGGATCCCGGCCTTCGAGGAGAACTACGCCGCCTTCACCGGGTACCTCGCCGACAACAGCGCAACGTTCGGACTCGGCGCGACGCCGACCGAGGTCGCGGACACCCTCAGCCGGGCCCTCGCCGGGGCGGCGACCGAGCCGATCGTGGCCGGAGACCACGCCTGGACCGCCGGTGAGCTGGGCTCCCTGACGGTCATCGCGACGTACTTCGAGCACCTGTGGCCGGTGGTCGCGACCGACCTCGCCGCCATCCTCGCGCACCGCCCGCCACCGATCCCCCTCGACCCGCGACCGGCCCCGCTGCCCGGCACCCCGGGTGTGCCGGCGGACAACCACACCGCGGTCAACACGGCATTCCGCTGCGGCGACAATGTGTGGCCGCGTGACCCGGCGACCTACCGCCACGACCTGGCCCGCCTCGGCACCCGCTATCCCGTCTTCGGCCCGTCGATCGCCAACCTCAACCCCTGTGCCTTCTGGCCGGTCAGCCGGGACAACACGCCGCCGCTCGCCGGCAACCGGGCACCGGCGGCGCTCGTCGTCGCCGCACTGCGCGACGCCTCGGTGCCACCGGCCAACTCGATCGCGACCGCCCGGGCCATCACCGGATCCCGGCTGGTCACCGTGGACAGGCGGACCCATGCGCCGGTGCTCAACGGCCCGGCCGACACTTGCCTGGCGGGCGCGGTCACCGCATACCTGGTGCACGGGCAGCTGCCGGAGCACGACACCGCCTGCTGAACGTGCTCGTCACACCGGCCGAGACGACGAGGGGAAGCGCCTCCACCGTCCTTCGGAGACGACCTCGACGGTGCCGTCGGTCACGGTGATGGCCGTCTGGTCGTCGACCGCGTACGCGGGACCCGCGATCTCGGCCGCCCACCTCCCGGCATCCGCCACGGCGTTGTCCGGTTCGAGACCCGGGTGCGGGAAGATCGGGAAGTCGACGACCCCCGGCGTGCGATCGTCGGGTGCGCACTACCACTCGACGAGGGTGGAACCGATCCGGGGAGTCAGCATCATGCGCGCCGCGCTCAGCCCCGCCCAGAGGGTGTCCAGCAGCGACGGCAGGAGATCCGCCAGCCCGGACCGCCGCATCCGGTGGCACAGGTATGCCGCATCGCCGCCGGTCGAAGCCGAACGCCCGCCGTCGTAGGTGGCCCTCACCGACCGGCCGGCTGACCGGTGCTGCCCGCGGCCTCCGGCTCGGAGGCGTCCCGCGCTGCCCCGACCGGGTTCGCGGCGTCCCGGGTCGCGGTGGTCTGCAACTGGTACGACCGGTAGGTCAGCCAGAGCGCCACCAGCCCGGCGACGGCCGCCGCCACGCTGGCGATCTGGTCGGCGAGGTCCGGGCCGAGCGCCAGCACCCCGACGACGATGACCAGGACCGCCAGCCCGCCGAGCGCCACGGTGCGGACCTGCTGTCGGGCCAGGTGCGCCGTCCAGCGGCGCGGGATCACCCTGGTGGCCAGCTCCGCCAGGATGATGCCGGTCATCACCAGGATCGGCACCTGCCACGGCTCGACCTTCACGGACCCTCCTCCACACCGTCTGCGGTCATGCGAGCGCCGCCTTCATGGCGGCGATGAATTCCGAGGTCAGGCCGGACTCGTTGGCCAGCAGCCGGGCGGTGTGATCGACGAAGACCTCGGCGAACGCGCGGTACCCCGGATGCATCGGTCGGGGGCGGGCATTCTCCACCGCACCCCGTAGTGCTTCCAGGTGCGGGATGACCGCCCGGAGGTTCGTGTCGTTGTACGCCTCGGCGAGGGTCGGGGCGAAGCCGTGTCCGGCGAGGACCTTCTGTGCCGCCGTGCCGGTCATGAAGTTGATGAACCGGGTGGCCTGCTCGGGATGCGGGCAGGTGCGCGCCAGCGCGAGACTCTGGCCGCCGAGCACCCCGTAGGCCAGCGGGCGCACCTGGATCTTCCCGGCCAGCAGGTCAGGGTCCTTCCGCAGCTGGAGTTCGCGGTACTTCACCGGCCAGTTGCGCATGAACGTCGGCTTCTTCCCCACGAACTCTTCGAGGCTGGCGTTCTCGTCGCTGGAGCGGGTGACCTTCCCGGCCTCAATGGCCTCCTGCAGTGGTTGCAGCGCCCGCTGCCAGGGTTTCAGCTCGAACCGGATCTCCCCGGTCGGGCTGAGGAGGTCGGATTCCACGGACAGGGCGTGCTCCAGGATGTTGACCAGGAAACCCTCGTTGTAGTTCGACGAGTTGGGGCTCAGTTGACCGACGAACGAGTCTTCGCCGGCGGTTCTGAGCACGCCCGACAGGTTCACCCGACCGGCCTCGGTCCCGGGGTTGCGCCAGAACAGCATGCCGACATCGGTGTTCAGTGGCACGGCCCAGTAGCTGTCCGGGGTGTTCGCGACCTGGTGGAGGTCCTTCACCGAGGTCAGGAAGTTCCGGTCGGCCAGCCGGATCGGGGTGATCAGCTTCTGCGCCGCGAACTCGGGAATGTCGACGACGTCCAGGTTGAGGATGTCGGCACCGCCGTTACGGGCTGCGGTCAACAGTCTGGTGCGTTCGTCGCCGGATCCGCCCTCGATCTCGTCGGTCAGCCGGGCCGGGGTGTCGGGGTTGGCCTGGTTCCACATGGCCAGCAGGAGTTTCCGGGCACCGGTGGGGTCGGTGCCGGTGGCGAGCCGAAGCTCGACCGGCGGTGGGCGGTGCCCGCCGGGCAGCAGGTAGACCGCCGAGGCGCTCAGCGCGCCGCAGGTCAGCACCCCGCTGAGGAAGGAGCGCCGCGAGTACTGCTCGGTCATGGTGCGGAATCCTTCGATCCAGGACGGTCACCTGCGCGCAACGAGTTATTCATCACATTACGCTTTGACGTTGACGAATGACGAGCCTGGCGGCGGCACCCGGTGGAGGCCGTACGGTCGGAAACCCGATTCCGCTCGCCCCGGCCGGAAAATTGTGTCGACGCGACTTTCCCCTGTGGGATATGCAGTCTTGGGTAGGCGCTGTCGCATGGGGACCTGAAAAGTCGGGCGGGAACATGGTTCGATGTCCCGGAAGCAGGGGATCAGGACGACACACGGAGGTGGCTCGCACAGCACGGCGACGGGGGAGCTGATGGAATCGACGAGCGCGGTGACCGCCGGACCTGACGGCCCGGTCGCACCACGTTCCGGCCGTGTCTTCGGTGGCAACTATCTCGCCTTCGTCACCGGGACCGGCCTGTCCTCGCTGGGCAACGCCGCCTGGTACATCGCGCTGTCCTGGACGTTGGCCACCACCGTCAGTCCGGGGCTGGCCGGGCTGCTGTTGGCACTGGCCACCATGCCCCGGCTGGCCGTGCTGCTCTACGGAGGCGCCGTCGCCGACCGGCACAGCCGCCGAAAAGTGATCATCCTCAGCGACGGGGTCGCCGCCCTGGTCATGATCGCTGCCGCCGTCACCCTGCTCGTCGGGGGGCCCTGGTGGGTGCTGCTGCTGGCGGCCGGGGCGATGTCGGTCACCGGCGCGTTCTTCGTCCCCGCCTCGGCCGCACTGCGACCCCAACTCCTGGCCAGGGACGACCTCGTCCGCGGCAACGCCCTCTACTCCCTGGCGCTGCGCGGCGGGCAGGCAGCAGGAGGGCCGCTTGGCGCGTACGCACTCGCGCTCGGCGGAGGACTACTGGTCGCGCTCCTCAACGCCGTGTCGTACGGGTGCTCGATGATCGCCGTCGCCCTCACCCGCCCGTACGCGACGCCTCAGGAGCAGCCCGCCACCACCGGCGGCCGCCCGGGCGGTCCGGGCACGGTCGGCGTCCGGGCGGGCCTACGGTATGCCTGGCGGCACGCCCAGCTGCGCTGGCTGCTGCTGGTGCTGTTTCTCAACGAACTGAGCTGCGCC
Source organism: Micromonospora sp. WMMD734 (assembly GCF_049178975.1). Classification (NCBI taxonomy): domain Bacteria; kingdom Bacillati; phylum Actinomycetota; class Actinomycetes; order Micromonosporales; family Micromonosporaceae; genus Micromonospora; species Micromonospora sp. WMMD734. The sequence goes on along the minus strand of NZ_JBMHMK010000001.1, from coordinate 2,865,171 downwards.
GGGGTGCTCAACGTCGGACTGGCCCTGTTCGCCCGTGCGCGCGGCCTCGACGAGAGCGGTGCCGGACTGCTCCTCACCGGATTCGCCATCGGATCGGCAGCCGGAGCACTCACCCTGATCGCGGTGCCCGCCCGCCGCAGCGCCGGGACGGTGTTCGGGATGGCACTCGTGGCCCAGGCCGCGCTGCTCGCGGCACTGGCGGCGGCGGCCTCCCTCGGCCCGGTGGTGGCGATCTTCGTCGCGCTCGGCGCCCTGCTCGGCGTGACCGCGAGCCTGGGGACGTCGCTGCTGCAGACCTGGTGTGAACCGGAGTACCGGGGCAGGGTGCTGGCGGTGCTGGCGCTGGTGGCGTTCGCCGCGATTCCCCTGGGCAACCTGCTGATCGGCGTCCTGTTCGCGCATCTCGGCCCCGCCACGGCCCTGCTGGTCCACGCGGCGATCGCGGTCACCGCCACCGCCGCGTTCCTGTCCCGCCCCACCCTACGTCGCGCCGGTCTGTAGCCGGGGTGGACGCGGCACCTCCCGGCCGGCCCCGGGCGGTGACCGCGAATCCCGGTGGCCATGTCGACCCGGCTCATGGATGATCGACATCTGGGTCGCTAGCTCAACTGGCAGAGCATCCGACTGAGTAGCGCGTCCGCCCTCCGCTGCGGCGGCCATGGGTGCGCTTCCTTCTCCTTGTTGGATCGGAAGGTTCGGGGTTCGAATCCCCGGCGACCCACTGTGCCACGGCTGCGCGCCGCCACCTACCGGAACCGAGGGGAACGGAGGAGCACGTGATCGAGAAGCTGATCATCCAGAAGACCCTGCGCGTACCGGCGAGCACGGCCGGGCCCGGTGACGGCACGCCGGTGGCCCGGCAGCTGGACGCGGCGCTGCTCGATGTCGGGTTCGCGGCGTCGCGGGCCCTGCTGGAGCACATCGGCGCGCTGGCCCCCGCGCCCGCGATGGACCTCGCCGCCACGGTCGTCTCGGCAGTACGTGAGCTGGTCGGCGACCACGTCCAGCACAACGCCTACTTCATCGGTTTCCCGCACGACGTGCCGGACACCGTCGAGTTCTGGGTGGACCGGCTGCGCGCCGCCGTGCTCACCGGCGGGGGCACGGCGACCGACGCGCAGCTGCGCGACGCCGTCGTCTCGGGTGGGGTGAACCTGCTCGACCTGCCGGCTTACGGCATCTACCAGCACACCTACGCGCAGTTGCTCGCCGCACACGACACGCTGGTCACCGCCGCCGGTGACCGGCTGACCGTGCTGCATCTCGGTGACGCCCCCGAGGTGGAGGCGGCACGGCTGTACCTGGCCCTGGCCGGCAGCCCGACGCCGCACGGCGAGGCCGACCTCGCGATCCTCGGTGAGCTGGCGGTGGCCTGCGCCGACGGCGTGCAGCCGGCCGAGATCCCGGTACGGGAGAACCGTGCCGTGCTCAACGGGATCCGGCTCGTCCTCGGCCGGCCGCTGGTCGGCGTGGACACGACCACCGACGTGCTGCGCCTCGCCTGCCAGGTGTCCGGCGGGGACGTCTCGCTGGCGGCACCCACCCGGTTCCGTGCCTTCCGACGCCCGGAGCGGCGGATGCTGTTGGCCGCGCTGAACGAGGTCGTCGCCGCGCACCCGGACCGGCTCGGTGACGTCGCCCGGTACGCGGAGCGCTGGAAGCGGCTCGGGGAACGGCTGCACCCCCACGAGTACGGCCAGTGGCCGCACGCGCAGGAGGTGTTCACGGTCGCCCGTGGCCAGCGGCGGGTGCACAACCTCGCCGGCCGCGCCGAGGCGGCGATCCGTGCCGGTGCCGTCGGCCCGGCCGCATCGGTGCTGTCGGCCGCACCGGGCCTGCTCCTGCGGTCTGCCGACCGGCTGCTGCGGTTGGCGTCGGCGGCGGAGCGGGCCACGGTCGTCGACGCGGTCACCGGCGCGCTCGGCTCGGCCTCGGGCCGGGTGCTGCTCTCGCTGCGGGAGCACGTCGACAACCGACTGACCCCCGCTTCGGCCCGGATGTACGCGAGCCGTTCCCGCACCGCGTGGGTGGGCCCCGACGAGCGGCCAGCGCTGCCGGCCGCGCTGGTGGCCGAACTGTCGTCGCTGCTCGACGCCGAGATCACCGCCCGGCTGCCGCAGTGGCACCGACCGCTGCTGGTGGATCCGCAGGTGCTCGACGTCGCCCTGCCGCTGTCCGGCAAGGCCACCGAGGGCGGTTTCGCGGTCATGCCGAGGGGCTCGCGGGCGTCGGTGTCCGGTGAGGTGCTGCGGTTCTTCACCTACTGGCGGCAGGCCAGCCGCCGCACCGACCACGACCTGTCGGTGCTGCTGCTCGACGACGACTTCCACAGCTCCGGTCAGGTGTCCTGGACGAACTACCGGCACGACGGCGTGGTGCACTCCGGCGACGTCACCGACGCGCGTAACGGGGCGACCGAGTTCATCGACGTGCCGCTGACCGCCGGCGGACGCTACGTGGTTCCGCAGGTCAACATCTACGCGGGCGAGTCGTTCGACGAGGTCGCCGAGTCGATGTTCGGATACCAGACCCGGGCGCGGGACCAGGGCGGGGCGCCGTTCGACGCCCGGACCGTGCGGGCGCGGTCGCACCTACGCGGCCACGGCCGGGTCGCGCTGCCGATGGTGTTCGCCAGGAACGAGCGTGGCTGGCAGGCGGTCTGGCTGCACCTCTACCTGCCGGGACGGCCGTCGTTCAACCGGGTGGAGGAGAACACGTTCACCACGGCCGACCGGGTGCGGGCGCTGATGGAACGGCGGTACCTCACCGTGTCGTACCTGGTCGACAGGTGGCGCGGTCGGGCCGAGGTGACGGTGTGGGACGGCCGTCCGCCGGACGGGCCGGTCACCTTCGTCGGCATCGAGGCGCCGGAGAACCTGCCGGACGGATCGGAGGTGATCACCCTGGGGCGACTCAACGAGGTGATCCCCCGGTAGGCGGCGACGGTCGTCACTGCCCGGATGGCCCGTACGGCCGTATCCCGCACGGACCCCGCGGCGCGATCGCGCCGCGGGATCCGTGGTCGGGAGGTGACTCCGTGCCGGCGACCAGGGTCACCGAACCCAGACCAGGCTGTAGAAGGTCAACTTCGGCTTTCCGGTGAACCACTCGCTGCCGGGCCAGATGACGACGTAGCCGAGATCGGCCTCGGCGGTCTTGACGCAGGCCACGAGCGGTACGGCCACCGGATTGTCCACCCCCCGGCCCAGCCGTATCGCCCGCTGCGCGATGGTGAGCGGCGGGAACTCGTCACTCCACTCCCGTTGGGCGAGGCAGTCCGCCTCGCTCGGCAGATCGGCGGTGGTGACCCCGTCGAAGATCTGCGGCCGGAGCACCCGGGAGACCTGTGCCCCGTTCACCAGCTTCAGTCTGCGGGTGACGTGGTCGAAGGCGACGTCCGCGGTCGTGCCGGACTGACTGCGCTCCAGATCCAGGTAGGTGTGTTCACCGTTGACGGTGAAGGTCACCTTCTCGACGTCGATGCGGGCCGGGCCGTACACCTCGGTGTTCCTGGTCGGCGCACCCGCGTCCGCGACGTCGATCTTCGCCCCTGCCGCGACGTAGATGACGATGCGGTTGCGCTCCACCTCCTGCACGAAGCGGCCGTCCATGGTGATGCGCAGCTTGCGGCCGCTGTTGATCCGGAAGGTCTCGCAGGCGGCGTCGGGCTTCTCCCGGGCCGCGATCGGACACACCAGCAGCTGGGTGACGTCGGCGGGCTCCGCCCGCAGGATACGCACCGGCGTCCCGGCGTCCTGGACACCGCCGCCGACGCCGACCCCGAAGACCCCCAACGGGGTCACGATGGACACGTCGTCGGTCTGCACCTCCACGCTGCCGTCCGAGTTGAGCACGAACTTCACCGGCAGCAACGGAGGCTGGTAGGCGACGTGCCCCATGATGCCGAGCTTCTTGTCCCGGGCCGGCTTGTCGCCGTCGGGCAGTTGCCACTCGTGGGGCATCGAACTGCCGACGACGACGCCTCCGCTGAGGCAGCAGCCGCCCAGGCAGATCAGCACGACGGCGACCACGGCCGCGATCGCGGTGCGGTTCACCACACACTCCCCGGGCGGGTGTCCTGCCCCAGGCCGTCCGGCTCGGTGACCGGCTCCGGGCCGGCTCCGATGCGCCCCGGTTCCCGGCCCCACAGCCCGCCGCCGCGGCGGCGGTGCAACTCCCTGGTCAGCCAAGCGGCGCCGTCCACCACCACCGTTTCGAGGACGTCGAGTGCGTCGTTGACGCCGGTGCTGTCGAGGGCCAGCCGGGCAACCAGCCCCTCCGGTTCCCCGCTGTCGCGCATCTGCCCGAAGTCGCCCAGTTCGAGACTGATGGTGCCGAGAGTGTCGGTGCGGACGATGAAGCTCCGCTGTTGGATGTGCACCTCCGTGGACGACGCGGTAGCCGCGGCAACGCCCCCGGAGGTGATCTGTGCCTGGGTGGCCGTGGCGGCCGGGCGTCGGATGCTCTGTTCCGTGACCTCCACCTCGCGGAGGCCGCCGTAGGGGATCGAACGGCGGCTCGATCCGTGAAATTCGCCGTAGGTGAGGTCGAGTTCGGAGCAGAAGTAGCGGATACCCGTCGCGGTCAGCAGGAACAGCGTCAGCACGTAGCGCGAGTAGCGGATCGGCCCGTACGAGACCCGGGCGCTGCTCGCCCCCGGTGCGCCGGTGGTCAGCTCCAGCACGTACGCCACCTCCGAGGCGGAAATCCCCCGTTCACGGAGCATGTCCGCCCTGAAGACCAGGACGTCCTGGGCAAGCCAGGTCGCCATCTCCTGGTCGGTGGGACGGTCACGCAGGACCGCGCACCACCTGTCCCACTCGGCCCGCTCGGCCTGATACCTTTCGGCCCGTTCCCGGGACACGATCCGGTAGGTCGTCTCCCGCGCCCGCAACAGCGGCTGGGAGTACCAGAGCAGGGCGATGCCCACCATGGCGGCGAGGAGCGGAAGCCCCGACTCCGTGCCGCCGTCGGGCAACAACCGGACGAGCACCAGCACCGCTGCCACGGCCAGCAGGGCCACGGCGAACCGTTCGGCCCGACGCAGCAGCGGCCGCTCGCGGTACGAGTCCGCGTACGCGAGCAGTAGGCGTCCGCTCCAGACGTCACGGGTCTGCCGGGCATGCCAGCGGGCGAGCCACCGCAGATGCCCGTTGCGCAGCTCCGTTTCGTGGTAGAGGAACGCGAACTCACGGGCGAGGGTTTGGCGCAGCCCGGCGGTCATCGGATCCCAACTCTGCTGTCCCGGTGCCTCGTTCGCGAAGGCCTCCTCGACCGTGCGGGTCGCAGCGGCCATCGTTGCCGGATCGACGGTCACGCCCAGACCGAGAACACCGCGGAACCGGTCATGGTTGAACGCGAGCAGGGTGCGGCGGTGCTGCCGCTGCCACCGCGCGTAGCCGGCGAGGGGCACACCGATCCCGGTGAGGACGAGCATGATCGCCAGCGTGGTGAACGCGCCGACCAGACCGAGTTGCACCACGACGCCGACCGTCCCGACCACTCCCAGCGCCAGCCCGGCCCACCGGACCAGGGTCAAGCTCCGCGATGGCGGCACCTGTGCCCCGCCGAGTTCCCTGGGCTCGGCGGGGTCGGGCTCGAAGAACTTCCAGACGCGGTCCTTGCGGCCGGGGATGTCGCCGGAGCGTTGTTCCCGGACCCGGTCGGCGGTCCGACGGAACATCTCGTCCTTGAAGGGGCCGGCGAGCAGGCCGTCGAGGTGCCGTTGGTGCTTCTCGGGAAGGTTCCCGTACGCCGCCTCCATCTCCTCGAGGTTGGTCCCCGAGGTTGCCCTGACGCCGGCGTCCGTCGCACGGTCGCTGATGCCCATGGCGACGTCGATGAGGGTCACCAGGCTGCCCAGCCTCGTGCGGTCGAGAAAGTCCTCGGCGCTCTCCTGGCTCGGGTGGCCGCCCTTGGCGACCAGCTGTCGGGCGTTGCCCAGCGCCTGCAGGTGCCGATCGTCGAGAGCGCTCAGCGTCCGGTCGCTGAGCGTGGCGACGAGGTAGTGGTAGCACACCCCGGGTCGTTGACCGTAATCGGTGGCGAGTACCTCGGCCAGCAACTGCTCGGCGGCGCGGGACATGCCACCGTCGAGCAGGCGGACCGCCACCTCGTACTTCCTCTCGGGTGGGTCGTTCGGCCCGACGTAGTAGGTGTGCACGCCACCGTGGATGGTGGCGCCAGTCCCGATGACGGGCGAGTTGGGCCCCGACGTGCTGACGTGCTGACGGGGAACCTCAGCCATTTCCCTGCTCCCCCCGGTAGTAGAGGCGTACGTCGCCGTGGATGGTGCCGCTGGTGCCGATCACCGGGGACTGCGCCCCCGAGGTGTGCACCGTGTAGCGGCTCTCGTGCGGGGCGGTCGGTGTGCCGGCGTCGCCGCTGTCGAGCCGGGCGGCCAGCGCCAGCGCGAACGCCGCCGCGTGTGCCGCCGCCCTGGGCTGCCAACCCTCGGCGTCGGTCTGGTCCTTGCGACCGCCGGCCCGGTCACTGATGCCACGGATGGCGGCCGTCGGCACCGCGTGGTTGACGTGTCCGGCGTGGGCCGCGCCGGCGCTCTCCATCTCCACCGCCACGGCGTCGGCGAAGTGCTCGTGCAGGCGCTGCGCCTCCGGCGTCGTGCGTCCGTTCAGCACCACCTCGCCGGCGGCGACGGGTTCGAAGTGGACCTTCGGCACCGGGTCCAGGCCGCCCGCCCAGCCTCCGTCGAGGGCGAGGTGGCGGGCGACCTGCTCCAGTTCGTACGCGATCGGCCAGGCCTGCGGGTACGCCCGGAATCCGCTGTCCTCGCTGCGTCCGCCCTGGTAGGCGTACACCTTCGTGGCGACCACGACGTCGCCGAGGGTGAGCCAGTCGCGCAGTCCACCGGCCACCCCGACGAACAGCATCGCGCTCGGCCGGTAGTGGCTGATGGCACGTTCGGCGATGACCCCGGCGGCGGGGTTTCCCCGCCCGACGAGCGCCAGCGCGACCTGGCGGGACGGCCCGTCGCCGGTCCCGGCGAGGGTTCCCACGTCGAAGTGGGTGCCGGCGGGGTGCCGCTCGACACGGATGTCCTGTAGGCGTTTCCTGATCTCACTGCGCTCGACTTCGAGCGCCACCAGTACGACGATCACCAGACACTCCTCGTACGTCTCAGAACTATTCGTCCTCTGTGGACGGTGGATGGGTGCGACCCGGTACGGGCGCTGCGGTTGCGGAGGGTTCGCGAGGTGCGGGCCGAGGGGGGCGGCCACGGGAATGCTCGATCGAACTGCCGTGGCAGTGACGATTCCCCTGCTGAGCGTAAGTGTGCTCCGATGCTATAGTCAAGCTGACCAAAAGAGGGGGAGCGTCGTGCCGAACGACAAGCAGTGGACCGCCCCGTTGATCGCGATCGCCGTCGACCTGGCGGTCTTCACCGTCCTGGCGGGCCGGTTCGTTGTCCTGTTGGTCGAGCGCGGTATCGAACCGGACCTCGGCGCCCTCGCCCTACCAGGCGGTTTTCTGTCGACAGTGGACGAAGACCTGACCCGCGCCGCGATGCGGGAGTTGACCGAGGAGACCGGTCTCGACCCTGGTCAGGTCCATCTCGAACAGCTCGCCACGTACGGCACGCCGGACCGGGACCCCCGACAGCGGGTCGTCACTGTCTGCTATCTGGCATTGACGCCGACGCCCGGCGCGCCCGCTGCGGGCGGCGACGCGCGCCACGCCGACTGGTACCCGGTGGAGGAGATCCTCGCGGAGCCGGGCCAGCTCGCGTTCGACCACGCCCAGATCCTCACCGACGCCGTGGAACGCGCCCGCAGCAAGCTCGAATACACCACCGTCGCCACGTCCTTCTGCGGGGCGGAGTTCACCATGTCCGAACTCCGCCGGGTCTACGAGATCGTCTGGGGGCGCTCCCTGGACGCCCGCAACTTCCACCGCAAGGTCCTCGCCGTGCCGGACTTCGTCCGGCCGACCGGAGCACAGACCACCCGCAACGGTGGACGGCCCGCCGCGCTCTACCGCCCCGGCGAGGCATGGCTGGTGCAGATCCCCATCCTGCGCGCCCGTCACGAGGGGGCCCGTGATGTCCACTGACCCGTTGCGCGAGCTGCTCCTGGCCGAGTACGGGCAGCTCAAGGAGGAACAGCGGGCCCGCATCGGCCTGCGGGACAACCTCATCTACGTCACCCTGGCCGCGTACGCCGCCATCGTGGTGGGGGTGACCACGCTGGGCAGTCAGGGGGCGCTGCTGCTCATCCTGTCGGGAGCGGCGACGGTCCTGGGCTGGACGCACCTCGCCAACGACGAGAAGATCTCGGCGATCGGTCGCTACGTCCGCACGGCGCTCGCCCCACGCGTGGAAGACCTGCACCCCCGGGCCGCGCCCGTGTTCGGCTGGGAGGAGACGCACCGCCGCGACCACCGCCGCCGACTACGCAAGATCCTCCAGGCCTCGACCGACCTGCTGACCTTCAACGTCCCGGCGCTCGGCGGGCTCGTCTACTACTGGGTCAACGGGCCCTGGCACTGGTCACTGATCACCGGGTCCCTGCTGCTGCTCGTCGCGAGCTTCGTGCTGGGCTGGCAGCGCCTCCTGCACGTCGACCTGGCCTGAACCACACCGGACCGGCCGGCGGGCGAGGCCGGTCGTCGACCGGGACCGGTCAGGTCCGGTCCCCGGTCCAGGCCGCTTCGAGGATCGCGGTCAGGCTGGCGGTGTCGGTCGGCCCCGGATGGTTCTGGATCAGGCGGGTGACGCCGGAGGCCAGCTCCGCGAACCGGGGAAGGTCGGCGCGGGCCACCCCGATGTCCGCCAGGGTGCGCGGGATGCCGATGTCGGCGAGGAGCCGGTCGAGCCAGGTGAGGAACGTGTCGGTGGCCTCGGCCGGCGAGGCGTCGGCGACGTCGAGCCCGCACACCCCGGCGAGGGTCGCCAGCCGGTCACCGACGGCGTCCCGGGCCGCGTGCAGCGCGTACGGCAGCAGCAGTCCGACGCCCAGGCCGTGCGGCGTGTGCGTGGCCGCGCCGATGGGGTACTGCAGCGCGTGCGGGGCCGCGTTGCCCGCGTGGGAGAAGGCGAGCCCGGCGAGCACCGACCCGTAGGACATGTCGGCGCGCGCGTCGGTGTCGCCGCCGTCTGCGACGGCCCGGCGCAGGCTGCGGGCGATCCGCTCCGCAGCCAGGAGCGCGTAGTGGTCGGTGACCTGGTTACGGCCGAGGAACACCTGCTCCACCGGGTCGCGCGGCCCGTGGGGCCGGGCCCGCGCGGTGTAGCTCTCCACCGCGTGACAGAACGCGTCGATGCCGGAGTGGGCGGTGACGCTCGCCGGGCAGGTGTAGGTCAGCTCGGGGTCGACGATCGCGAAGTCCGGCACGATGTGGACGCTGGACACCCCCACCTTCAGCGCACGGTCCGGGTCGGTCAGCACCGAGACGGGGGTCAGTTCGGAGCCGGTGCCCGACGTCGTCGGGACCGCGACGAGCGGAATCGTCGGCCCCGGCACCCGCGACTCCCCGTAGAAGTCGCGCGGTGTCCCGCCGTGGCACCGGATGACGCCGACGATCTTGGCGAGGTCGATCACCGTGCCACCCCCGACGGCGAGGATCACGTCGGCGTCCACCGCGGCGGCGGCCGAGACGGCCAGGTCGACGTCGGTGAGCGGCACGTCGGGCGTCGCGTCGGGGAACACCTCGACGGCCTCGACCCTCTCCCGTACGGCGGCCACGATCCCGGCCACGCCCGGCTGCCCCAGCAGGATCCGGTCGGTCACCACGAGGACCCGTGAGCCGTTCTCGGCCACCACCCGGGGGATGTTCTGCGCGACCCCTTCGCCGACGATCAGCTGGCGTGGTCCACGGACGGTCTCAAGCATGGCGGTGCCTCTCCGGAACTGCGGCGACGGTGAGCGGGACGGTCACGGCAGGTCGATCGCCGCGTAGGTGAGGTCGAGGTACTCGCCGATGCCCTCGTGCGACCCCTCCTTGCCGATGCCTGACTGTTTCACGCCCCCGAACGGGGCCGACGGGTCCGAGATCAGGCCACGGTTGACGCCGATCATCCCGGTTTCGAGCCCTTCGGTGAACCGCAACGCCCGCTGCAGGTCACGGGTGAAGACGTAGCCGACCAGGCCGTGCTCGGTGTCGTTGGCCTTCGCGATCACCTCGTCGTCGGAGGTGAACGAGATGATCGGCGCCACCGGGCCGAAGATCTCCTCCCGCAGCATCCGCGCGTCGTCGGGCACGTCGACCAGGACCGTCGGCGGGTAGAAGTGCCCCGGCCCGTCCGGGCGCACGCCGCCCACCAGGATCCGGGCCCCCCGACCGACCGCGTCGGCGACGAGTTCGTCGAGCTTGGCCACCGAGGGTTCGTCGATCAACGCGCCGACGTCCACGCCGTCGTCGAGGCCGTTGCCCACCACCAGCGCGCCCATCCGCTCGGTGAACCGCTTCGTGAACTCCTCCCGCACCGGCTCCTCGACGTAGATCCGGTTGGCCGCGATGCAGGACTCCCCGATGTTGCGCATCTTGGCCACCATCGCGCCGTGCAGCGCGACGTCCAGGTCGGCGTCGGCGCACACGATCAGGGCCGCGTTGCCGCCCAGTTCCATCGAGGTACGTAGCACGTTGTCCGCCGCCTGGCGCAGCAGCACCCGCCCCACCTCGGTCGACCCGGTGAACGACACCTTGCGGGTCCGGGTGTCGGCCAGCAGCGCCGAGACCACCTCACCGGCACGCTTGGTGGTCACCACGTTGACCACACCGGCGGGGACGCCGACCTCCTCCATGATGCGGGCCAGCAGCAGCATGGTCAGCGGCGTCTGGGCGGCCGGTTTGGTGACCGTCGTGCAGCCCGCCGCCAACGCGGGGGCGATCTTGCGGGCGCCCATCGCCAACGGGAAGTTCCACGGCGTCACGAACACGCACGGTCCGACCGGCTTCGGCACGGTGAGGATGCGGTACCCGCCTGCGGGAGCGGTGCTGTAGCGTCCCTCGACGCGTACCGCCTCCTCGGCGAACCATCTGAAGAACTCGGCGCCGTAGGCCACCTCCGCCCGGGCCTCGGCGAGCGGCTTGCCCATTTCGAGGGTGATCAGCCGGGCGACCTCCTCGGCCCGGTCGGTCAGCGCCCGGTAGGTCGCGGTCAACAGCTCCGACCGTCTCCGGGGCGGGGTGGTCGCCCACTGCGCCGCAGCCCGGCTCGCCGCGTCCAGCGCGGCCAGCCCGTCGACGACGCCCGCGTCGGCCACCTCGGCGACGGTCGTACCGGTGGCGGGGTCCTCGACGGCGAAGGTGACGCCGCTCGCGGCGTCCCGCCAGGCGTCGCCGATCCGCAGCCGTCGGTGCTCGGGGGCCAGGACGTCCATCGGGTCACTCATTGGGTCGCCTCCTGTGATCTTCGTGGTGATGTCCGGTGTGCCGCGACGGGTCACCTGCGGGTAGCGGTGCGGGCCGGCGCCGCCCCGGCTACCGTCCGGCCGCCGAGAGCGACAGCCCGGTGCCCGCGTCGAACAGGTGCGCCCGGTCCAGGTCGACCGTCACCCGCACCTGCTCGCCAGGCGTGCCGGTGACGGTGGGCCGCGCCTTGACCTTGAGGATCTCCGCGCCCACCCGCACGTCGACCACCGTCCGGTCACCGAGCGGTTCGAGCCCGTAGAGCTCACCGGGCAACGACGCGTCCCCGCGCCGCTCCACCGACAGGTCCTCCGCGCGTAGGCCCAACAGCAGCGCCTGGCCGTCCTTCGCCGTGGCCCAGCGGGGCCGGGGCAGCGTCCAGCCGGCTGCGCCGACCAGGTGGTCCCCCTCGGCGTGGCAGGCGAGCAGGCTGATCGGCGGGCTGCCGACGAAGCCGGCGACCCACGTGTTGGCCGGCCGCTCGTACACCTCGGTCGGGGTGCCGACCTGTTGCACCGTCCCCTCTCTGAGCACCGCCACCTGATCGGCCATGGACAGCGCCTCGACCTGGTCGTTGGTCACGTAGACGAAGGTCGCGCCGAGGCTGCGGTGGATGCGGGTGAGCTCGGTGCGCATCTCGACGCGGAGCTTGAGATCGAGGTTCGTCAACGGCTCGTCCATCAGGAACGCGCGCGGGCTGCGGACCAGCGCCCGGGCCAGGGCGACCCGCTGCATCTCACCGCCGGACAACTGCGCGGGACGACGGTGCAGCAGCCGTTCGATGTGCAGCAGGCCCGACATCCGCTCGACGGCGGCGGCGATCTCGCCCGCCGGGCGGCGACGTGCCCGCAGCGGCGAGGCGATGTTCTCGTACGCCGTGTGCCGGGGATAGAGGGCGTAGTTCTGGAACACCATGGCCAGGTCACGGACGGCCGGGGCGTCGGCGGTGGCGTCCCGGCCGTCCAGGTGCACCGACCCGGCGTCGAGCTTGTCCAGGCCGGCGATCGCCCGCAGGGTCGTCGTCTTGCCCGCCCCGGACGGCCCGAGGACGACGAAGAACGCCCCGTCCGGCACGTCCAGCGTCACCCCGTCCAACGCCCGGACCCTGCCGAAGGACTTGCGCAGTCCCTGTACCGCAACGGTTCCCATCAGGCCACCAGCTCTTCCGTGCGTACGTCGTAGACCGCCGGGGTGCCGCCGGTGTGCCGCAGCCCGACCTTCGCGTCGGCGGCGAACCGTACGGTCGGTGGCATCCGGACCCGCACGTCGCGTCCGCCGCTGTGGTCGACCACGTAGATGATCTCGTCGCCCAGCCACTCGGCCGAGACGACGCGGGCCGGCACCGACCCGTCCGTCCCCGGCGCGGTGACCTCCAGCGCCTCCGGCCGTACGCCGGCCACCAGGGGACGGTCGCGGGGCAGGCCGGGCGGTGGGGTGAGGACCAACCCGCCCGGACCGCGCAGTTCCCCGTCGGCCACCTCCACGTCGATGAGGTTCATCGGCGGGGAGCCGATGAACGCGGCGCAGAACAGGCTCGCCGGACGCTCGTACACCTCGAGCGGGGTGCCGATCTGCTCGACACGGCCCTTGTTGAGGATGGCGATGCGGTGACCGAGCGACATCGCCTCGACCTGGTCGTGGGTGACGTAGACCATGGTCGCCCCCAGCTCGCCCTGCAGGTGCTTGATCTCGGTGCGCATGTCCGCCCGCAACTCCGCGTCCAGGTTGGTGAGCGGTTCGTCCATCAGGAAGGCACGCGGCCGGCGCACCAGGGCGCGGGCGAGCGCGACCCGCTGCTGCTCCCCGCCGGAGAGCTGACGTGGCCGCCGGTCCAGCAGCGGACCGAGCCGCATCAGCCGGGCCGCCTCCTCGACCCGCTCGCGCACCTCGTGCTTGGGCAGGCCCTCGGCCCGCAGCGGGAACGCCAGGTTGTCGCGGGTGCGCAGGTGCGGGTAGAGCGCATAGAACTGGAACACCATGGCGATGTCACGTTCGGCCGGCGGCAGGTCGTTGACCAGCGTGTCGCCGATGTGGATGTCGCCGCTGGTCTGCCGTTCCAGGCCGGCGATCGCCCGTAGTGTGGTCGTCTTGCCGCAGCCCGACGGGCCGAGCATCACGAACAGCTCGCCGTCGCCGATGGACAGGTCGACGTGCTCGACGGCGACCGTGCCGTCCGGGTAGCGCTTGTGCAGGGCGCTCACCTCGATGCCCGCCATCAGCGTCGCACCGCCCCGAGGGTCACCCCGGCGACGAGGTGCCGGCGTACCAGGTAGGCGAAGACGAGCACCGGCAGGGCGAACACCACCGAGGCGGCGGCCACCAGGCCCCAGTCGACGGTGGTGCCGCCGATCAGGCCGGCGATGGCCGGTGGGGCGGTGCGCACCTCGTCGCTGGAGGTGAGGAAGATGGCGAACACGAACTCGTTCCAGGAGAAGATGAGCGCGAACACCGCCGTCGCGGCGATGCCGGGCACCAGCAGGGGGAGGGTGAACTTCCCGAACGCCTGCAGGCGGCTGTAGCCGTCGAGCATGGCGGCGTCCTCGTACTCGGCGGGCACCTCGTCGACGAAGCCCTTCATCATCCAGATCGTGAACGGGACGTTGAACGCGGCGTAGATGAGGATCAGCCCGAGCTTGGTGTCGATGAGTCCGACCTGGCGGTACATGAGGAAGATCGGCACCACGACCACCACGGGCGGCATGAACCGGGTGGACAGGACGAAGAACAACTGGTCCTTCTTGGCCTTCAGGGTGAAGCGCGAGTACGCCCACGCCGCCGGCACCCCCAGCACGGTGGCCAGCACCGTGGACACCCCGGCGACGACCACGGAGTTGAGGAACGCCACGGACAGGGCCGAGCGGCCGCCGTCCGCGCCGACGAAGACGTCCCGGAAGTGGTCGAGGGTGACCGTGAAGCCGAAGAACTCGGCCGGCACGGCGTAGACGTCCCGGTTCTCCTTGATGGAGGTCTCGATCATCCACAGCACCGGGAAGAGCATCACGACGGCCAGCGCGGTCAGCAGCACGACCTCCAGCACCGACCGGCCGCGGCCCCGCCGGCGCACGCGGCGTGCGGGGGACGGGTGGTCCGGGGCCGGGCCTGCGGACACGGCCTCGTCGACGGAGACGGCCATCAGCCCTCCTTGAGTTTGTTCAGGTAGCGCAGGTAGAGCTGCGTGAGGACGATGACGACGAGGACCATGAGGATCCCGTACGCCGAGGCGGTGCCGGTGTTGAAGCCCAGGAACGCCACCTTGTAGACGTGGAACGACAACGTCTCGGTGGAGACCCCGGGCCCTCCGCTGGTGAGGATGTAGACCAGGTCGAACAGCCGGAACGCCTCGATGGCCCGGAACAGCACGGCGATCAGCAGCAGCGGCCACACCAGCGGAAGTGTGATGGTGCGGAACCGGAACCACTCGGAGGCCCGGTCGATCGAGGCGGCCTCGTACAGGTACTTCGGGACGGCGGTGAGGCCGGCGAGCGCGATGAGCATGATGAACGGCGTCCACTGCCAGGTGTCGACGACGATCAGGGACACCAGCGCGGTCCGCTGCCGGGTGAGCCACTCCACCTGCCCCAGGCCGACCGAGCCGAGCATGCTGTTGACCACGCCGAACTGTGCGTCGAGCATGAACCGCCAGAACAGCCCCACCACGACCGGCGACAGCATCATCGGCACCAGGAACAGGGTGGTCAGCACGCCCCGCCCGTGGGTGCGCCGGGAGATCAGGTAGGCGATGGAGAAGCCGAGCACGGTCTGCAGGGTGACCGCGCCGACCACGTAGATCAGCGTGGTCAGCGCCCGTTGGTGCACCTGCGCCGAGGTCAGGATGGCGGTGTAGTTGCCGAACCCGACGAACCGGGCGGGCCCCCCTCGGGTGGCCGAGTAGTCGGTGAACGACAGGTACAACGCCCACAGCAGCGGGAACACCGACATGCCGAGCAACAGCAGCAGCGCGGGGGAGATGAAGGCCACGGCGAGGCCGCGGTCGCCCAGCCGGCGGCGGGGCCGCCCCGGTGCAGGTGGCGTCGCGGACGCCACCTGCCCGGGACGGTCGGTCGTCAGCTCACTCACAGCCCGCCGCCGCCCTTGCGGTTGCTGGAGTCGAGTACGCCCTGCTGCTCCCGGGCGATGTCGTCGAGCGCGGCCTTCGGGCTCTTGGCGCCGTTGAGCGCCGCGTTGACGTTCGTGTTCTCGATGTCGACCAGACGCGCGTACTCGGGCACGTTCCACATGTCCCGCATCCGGGGCACCGAGTCGGCGTACACCTGGTTGAACGGCCCGGCGTTGAGGAACTCGGGCGACTGCAGGGCGTCGGTACGCGACGGCACACCACCGGCTGCGGCCCACTTCTTCTGCACGTCGGCCTGCTCGAACCACCGCATGAAGTTCAGCGCCTCGGCCTGCTGCGCCGAGGGGGAGTAGGCCGACACGTGCATCCCCATCCCGCCGAGCGGGACCAGGTTCGTCTTCTGGGTCGGCAGGGTGGCGAACCCCAGCTTGCCGAGGATCTGCTCCCGGCTGGTGCCGAGCGTCGACTGCTTCGGGTCGAGCAGGCCGCCGCTGGCGGCGATCCAGTTGAATGCGATGCACGCCTTGCCCTGGGCGACCGCCGCGTTCACCTCGTCGATGAACCAGTTGCCGGAGCCCTTGGCGGTCAGCGGCTTCATCTTGTTGACCAGGACGTCCATCGCCTCGTGACCGGCGGTGTCGTTGAGGACGCCGTCGATCTTGCGGCTCTTGGCGTCCCAGAGGTTGCCGCCGTAGACGCCGTTGACCGTGTTGTAGGTGACGGCCGCCGCGTCGGAGCCGTTGGCCTGGTGGAAGGCGAGCCCGCTGACGCCCGGGTTGTCCGCCTGGCACTTCGCGGCGACCGAGATCATCTCGTCCCAGGTCTGCGGAGGCTTGTCGCCGATCAGGTCCTTGCGGTAGATCATCGTCCAGGTGTCGCCGAGCAGCGGCAGCCCGTACAGGCTGGCGTTCTCGTCGCGCTTGCCGGTCTCGGCCTGCGGGAACTGGCCGTACGCCGCCAGCAGGTACGGGTTGTAGGCGTCGACCTCGATGTTCTTCTTGACGAAGTCGGTCAGGTCGAGGATGTTGCCGTTCGTCACGGCCTCACCGATGTGCTGCGAATCCAGGATCGCGATGTCGAAGTCGGTCTTGCGCGCGGCGAACTGGGTGAACATCGCGTCGTGCCAGTTCGCGTTCGGCACGGTGTTGACCTTGATGGTCACGTTCGGCCGTTCCTTCTTGTACTCCGCATTCGCGAAGTCCTCCAGCGCCTTGGCCGGGGGCCATTCGAACCAGATGAAGCTGAGGGTCAGCGGGTCCTTGGTGAGCTCGGGGACCGTCGCCGGCGCCTTCGGGGCGCCGGCCTTCGTGCCGTCGTCCCCGTCGCCGCACGCCGCCAGGGTCGTGGCGAGCAGCAGCATGGCGGCCGTCGCCAGCCGTATCTTCCGCCGGGAGACCGATGTTCGGGCGATTCGCTTCGGGTGCCGCATCGTGGTACCTGCTTTCTGGGGTGGTGGGGACGTCGAGAGCCTCGCTATGTGCCTCGCCGAGCAGGTGCTTGGTTGTTTCCGGCGTGGTGCCGGGCCGGCGCGGGGGCCGCCCCGTGGACCGGTGTCACGGACGCGCCATGACCTGCCGGTTCGTCGTCGTTCCGGTTCGTCGTCGTGCCGTGGGCAGGCAGGACGACCCGTCGGGACCCGGTGCCGGGCCGGGCGGGACGTCGAGCATGCTCATGGGGGCTCCAGTTGATCGAGTGGAGCGATGGCAGGCGTTACGGCGACGGTGCGCAATGACGGTCGCCCGTCACGTTTCCTATACGATCGGGTGGGGGGCGTCAGCATGTCGCAGCGTCGTAACTGATGTCAACAGGTTCCCGAAGGTGCAAGAAAGGACCTCACGTCACGATGGACGACGAAGCGATGGGCGCGCGGGGCCGCACGGCCGCGCCGGGCACGACGTCACCCGCGCGATCGCGCGGCCGGCTCGCCGACGAGGTGTACGACACGCTGCTCGGACAGCTGATGTCGCTGCGGATCGAGCCCGGCTCCCGCGTCACGATCGACGTCCTGGCACGCGAGCTGGGGGTCTCGCAGACGCCGATCCGGGACGCGCTCAACCGGATGGAGGCCGAGGGGCTGGTCGTCCGGGTGCCGCACGCCGGTTACCGCATCCCACCCCAGATCACCCGCCAGCGGTTCGAGGACATGCTGGAGGTCCGCCTGCTGCTGGAACCGGCGGCGGCGCGCAGGTCGGCCGAGCGGGCGTCGCTTTCGCAGGTGGCCGGGCTGCGCCGGATGCTGGCGGAGATGGCGGAGCTGGAGGGGGGCGTCGGGCCGACCGCCTACGGCGCCTTCGGGCTGCGTGACGCCGCCTTCCACGACCTGGTCGCCCACAGCGCGGAGAACCAGGTCATCCGGGAGACGCTCGCCCGCCTACACAGTCACGTGCACCTGTTCCGGCTGCACCACGACACCCAGGTCACGCACCTGGCGATGGCCGAGCACGAGGCGGTGGTGGCCGCCATCGCCGCGCGGGACCCCGACGCCGCCGCCTACGCGATGCGCCGGCACATCCTGCGCTCCGGCGAGCGCTTCCGCCGGCTGTTCGACGAGATCAGGGACGCGGACGCGATGACCGTGCGGTCTTGACGGGCGGGCGGGGCGGAGGAATGCTAGCTCAATCGGATCAGATCGGATTGGATCGCGTCCACCTCACCGCCACCACATTGCGAGGAGAAGCAGATGCCCCGAGCGCTGCTCCTGACCGGCGACGCCGCCGAGGAACTCGACACGATGTACCCCTACTACCGCGTCCAGGAGGGCGGCTGGGAGGTCGACGTCGCGTCACGCACGTTGCGTGACGTGCAACTGGTCATCCACGAGTTCGACCCGAACTCCGACGCGTACGTGGAGAAGAACGGCCGCAAGCTGCCTGTCGACGTGCCCTGGGCCGAGGTCGACGTCGAACGCTACGACGCCCTGATCATCCCCGGCGGGCGGGCCCCCGAGTGGATCCGGGTCGACGCCGACGTCAGGCGGATTACCGAACACTTCTTCGCGCGCAACCTCCCCGTCGCCCTGGTCTGCCACGGCGCGCAGGTCCCGGCGGTGTACGGCCTGCTCAAGGGCCGCAAGACGGCGTGTTTCCCGCCCATCACCGGCGACATGGAGAACGCCGGCGCGACGGTCATCGACGCGCCCGACGTGGTCGACGGCAACCTCGTCTCCTGCCGGGGCTGGCCCGACATGCCGCAGTTCGGCCGGGCCATGATGGAACTCTTCGCGAAGTCCGTCGACGCTCCCTCGGCCTGAGCGCACCCGGCCGGTGCCGATGACGACCACGCGGACGGTCACCGTCGACGGCTCGCCCGTCCACGTCCTCGACAGCGGCACCGGGCCGGCGGTGCTGATGCTGCACGGCTCCGGACCCGGCACCACCGGGTCCGGAGCCTGGGCGGCGACGGCGCAGGCGCTGGGCCCGTCCTGGCGGGTGCTGGCCCCCGACCACGCGGGGTTCGGCCGTACCCCCGTCCCGGTGGGCTCCCGGGGTGGTCTGCGCCTGTGGACCCGGCAGGCGGCGGGCCTGATGGACGCGCTCGGCGTCGGGGACTACGCCGTGGTGGGCCACTCCATGGGCGGGGCGGTGGCGTTGGCCCTGGCGGCCGAGCACCCCGGGCGGGTCACCCGGGTCGTGGCGGTCTCGACGATGGGTGCCCCCGGGGCGTCGCTGTCGGCCGACCTCGACGCGCTCTGGGCCGCCCCGGCCGGCCCGACCGGGGCGCGGGACATGTTGAGCCGGCTCTTTCTCGACCAGGCGCTGGTGACCGACGCGGCGGTCGCCGCCCGCGCGGACGCGATGCTGGCCGGGGTCGCCGCGTACGCGGGGTTGTTCCCGCCACCCCGGCAGCGGTGGGTCGACGACCTCACCCTCCCGGCGCGGACACTGGCCGCGATCCGCGCGCCCGTGCTGCTCGTGCACGGTGCCGACGACCGGGTCACCCCGCTCGGCCCGGCCACCCTGCCCCTGCTCGACCACCTGGCCGACGTCCGGCTGCACGTGTTCGGCAGGTGCGGGCACGTGCCGGCGGTCGAGCACCCGCGCGAGTTCCGGCACCTGCTGGCGGATTTCCTCCGCACCGGGCACCGTCGCTGACCGTCAGGTGCCGCGCTCGGGTCGGCACCGATTCCGCGCCCGGATCGCCCGGTGGGGTCGGCCGGTGCGCCGCGCGCTGTCTTGACCTGGCACGATCGCTCAGTGCCGTGATTGACAGTTGATCGACGTACTGCTATCAGTAAACAGAGCTTCCTATTTCTTGCGGTGCCCACCCGGGCGTACGTGGTGCCCGGGCACCGACCGGCCGGCGGCCCGCCGCCCCTTCCCCGAGGATCGCCATGGTGCGCACAAGAACAGTCGCCTACGCCGTGGGCGCCCTGCTGACCGGCATCGCGGCGGTCGGCTACGGCCTGCCGTCGGCCAGCGCCGCGACCGCCGGCCCGATCACCGGCCTGGCCGGCAAGTGCGTCGACGTGGCCGGCGCCAACCCGGCCAACGGCACCGCCGTGCAGCTCTACGACTGCAACGGCACCACCGCCCAGACCTGGACGGTGGGCAACAGCGACAACTCGATCCGTGCGCTCGGCAAGTGCCTCGACGTCACCGCCGCGTCGACCACCAACGGCGCCAAGATCCAGCTGTACGACTGCAACGGCACCGGCGCCCAGAAGTGGACCACCGCAAGCGGCGGCGCCCTGGTCAACCCCACCTCGGGCAAGTGCCTCGACGTGACCGACCGGAGCACCGCCAACGGCGCCCGACTCCAGATCTGGACCTGCGGCGGCACCACCAACCAGCAGTGGACCCTGCCCGGCGGCGGCACCCCCACCCCGACCGCCACCACCCCGGCCGGCGTCAACCTCGACGACCCGGCGAAGAAGGACGTCGCCATGCAGCTCGTCTCGGCGGCCGAGAACTCCTCGCTCGACTGGCGCGCCCAGTTCTCCTACATCGAGGACATCGGCGACGGCCGGGGCTACACCGCCGGCATCATCGGTTTCTGCTCCGGCACCGGCGACATGCTCGAACTGGTCCAGGCGTACACGAACACCAAGCCCGGCAACGTGCTGGCCGGCTACCTGCCGGCGCTGCGCGCCGTCAACGGCACCGCCTCGCACGCCGGCCTCGACCCCAACTACCCCCGCGACTGGCGCACCGCCGCCAACGACTCCGTGTTCCGGGCCGCACAGGAGTCCGAACGGGACCGGGTCTACTTCACCCCCTCGGTGCGGGACGGGAAGAACGACGGGGTCCGGGCGCTCGGCCAGTTCGCCTACTACGACGCGGCGGTCATGCACGGGTACGAGGGCATGCGCCAGATCCGCAGCCGGGCCCTGCTCCGGGCGAAACCCCCGGCGCAGGGCGGCAACGAGCGGACCTGGCTCAACGCGTTCCTCGACGAGCGGGTCGTCGAGATGAAGAAGGAGGAGGCCCACTCCGACACCTCCCGCGTCGACACCGCCCAGCGGGTGTTCCTCGACAACGGCAACTTCGACCTGAACACGCCACTGGTGTTCGCCGTCTACGGCGACCAGTTCCGCATCGGCTGACCCCCACCGCCGGGGCAGCGTGGCTGCCCCGGCGGGACCGCCCCGCTCAGGGTGCCCAGGGGGTCGTGACGTTCCAGGTGCTGTCCGCGGCCCACAGGGTGGGTGAGTTCCACGCCTCGCCGCCCGTGCCGTTGCTCAGCCACACCTGGGAGGCGTAGTGCCGCAGGTACCTGCCGCGGAAGTTGTACGACTCCAACGAGACCCCGCTCCCGCTCACCCCGACCCGGGCACACCAGGTGGCGTCCGCGCGCAGCAGCGCCGAACCGTCGTTCGGGGAGTTGCGTACCCGCGACTCCTGGTGGCGGAGGAACTGCCCGGGGAAGTTGACCGACTCGAACGAGTAGCACGCGGGGTCGGCCAGCCCGGCCCGGACCGTGTACGTCGCGTCGTTCCTGAGCAGCGCCGAGCTGTCCGCGTTCACGACCTCGGTGTAGGCGAGGCTGTCCCGGTGCCGCAGGAACCGGTCGGTGTACCCGGGGGTCGTCACCTGCAACGACCGGCGGCTGTTCAGCGGCAACGCCACCGGCGTCGAGCTGCCGACGGACCGTGACGCGGCGATCAGGGCCAGGTTGGCGGCCCGGACCCGGGCCTGGTCCAGCTTGACCACCTGCCGGTCGTAGGTGAGGAACCCGTTCAGCTCACCCTCCTGGTCGGTGATCTCGGTGTAGACGGACGCGCTCAGCCCCTTGCCGAGCATGAGGTTCTGGGTGCCCTGCACGAGGCCGACGTAGCGGTCGGTCAGCGCGGTGGAGTTCGGTTGCCACTCGTAGGCGAAGAAACTGCCGTTCGGGCTCCACTCGTGCCCGGGTACGCGCAGGCCGAGGCCGCCGAACTCGCCGAGCACGGCGATCCGGCTGCCCGACGGCACCGGCGAGTCCGGCCCCAGGTAGACGTGCCAGTCGTCGATGTCCCCGGTGCCCGGGTCGCCCAACGACTGGCAGCAGTTGTGGCCGCTGTGCGCGTTGACCAGCCGGGTCGGGTCCTGGGTCTTGACGGCCTGGGCGACCCGGCGGGTGTCGGCCAGCGCCCGTTCCCCCCATCCCTCGTTGTAGACGGTCCAGGTGACGAGGGCCGGCGAGCTGCGGTGCTCGTCGACGATCTCGCGGGCCTCGGCTTCGAGCTGCGCCTGCTGCGCGTCGGTGGCGTCGATGTCCTGCGCGGTCAGCGACGGGACGTCCTGCCACACCAGCAGCCCGAGCCGGTCGGCGTGGTAGAACCAGCGCTGCGGTTCGACCTTGATGTGCTTGCGCACCATGGTGAAGCCCAGGTCCTTCTGCTTCTGCAGGTCGAACGCGAGCGCGGCGTCGGTGGGCGCGGTGTAGAGCCCGTCCGGCCAGAACCCCTGGTCGAGGGTGCCGATCTGGAAGACGAACTGGCCGTTGAGCTTGGGCCGCAGGACGCCGCCGACCATGCCGGTGCTGATCTCGCGCATGCCGAAGTAGTGGGTGGTCCGGTCCACCTGGACGCCCGCGGCATTACGCAGGGTGACCCGCAGTTGGTAGAGGAACGGGGTGTCGGGCGACCAGCGACGGGCGTTCGGCACGGGCACCGTGAATTCGGTCAAACCGCCGGTGGCGGAGCCGACCACGGTGGTGCCGTCGAGCGCCTCGGCCAGGACGCTGTGCCCGCTGACGTCGCCCCGGGTGAGCACCCGCACGCGCAGGGTGTTGTCGGCCAGGCGCGGCGAGAGGTCGGCCCTGCTGATCGAGGCGGCCGGCACCGGTTCCAGCCACACCGTCTGCCAGATGCCCGAGCTGGGGGTGTAGAAGATCCCGCCGGGCTGCTTGGTCTGCTTGCCGATCGGCGGCAGGCTGCCGTTCTGCCGGCTGTCCGTCGGGTCCCACACCTTCACCACGATCTCGTTCGCGCCGCCCCGCAACTGGGCGGTGACGTCGAAACTGAAGGCGTCGTAGCCGCCGGTGTGCCCACCGACGGCCACGCCGTTGACCCAGACGGTGCTCTGCCAGTCGACGGCGCCGAAGTGCAGCAGCACCCGGCGTCCGTTCCAGCTCCCGGGCACTGTCACCGTGCGGCGGTAGAACAGGTAGTTGCGGGTGTCGGCGGCGGCGCGCTGCACCCCGGACAGGGCGCTCTCCACCGGGAACGGCACGTTGATCCGCTCGGGCAGGTCGGTGCCGAACGCCGGGGCGTCGTCCGTGGCGGACTGGCGCAACTGCCACTCGCCGTTGAGGGTGAGCCAGTCCGGCCGGGTCATCTGGGGTCGCGGGTACTCCGGCAGTGGTGTGCCGTCGAGCGCCTGCGCGGTCCAGGGGGTGGTCAGCGGCGGGTTCTTGGCCGGTGCGGCGTGCGCCGGGCCGGCCGGCGCGATGAGCAGTCCGGCGACCAGGGTGAGGACGAGCAGGAGGGGTGCGGCGAGGCGGACGGGATCGGGACGTGTCATGCCGTCTCACGGTATCGGACCCTCAGGGACAAAGGGACCGCATACGGACCGGGCGCAGCCCGGCGGGCGGCCCTCCCGCCGGTACGATGCCAGGCATGGGGTGGGGGACCGCGACGAGCGTGGCGACGGTGTCGCCGGCCGCCGCTTGCCGGGTACCGACCGCATCCCGCCTGGCCCGGGTACCGCTCCGCGCCGTCGCCGACCGGCACCGGCCCGGCCGGGGCCGTCCGACCCGGTGAGCCCCGGCGGCACCGACGCGAGCCTGCTGGACCTGGCGGTGGGTCTCGTCGTCGCGGTCTCGCTCATCGCGGTGATCACGGTGGTCCTGCGTCGCCGAGGTGACCGCCGGGACCTGCCGGGCACCCAGGTCCGCGAGCTGGAGGCGCGGGTCGCCGCCGCCGCGTCCCCGGACGCGGACACCCGCGCGTGGGACGCGGCCACCCGGATCGCCGCTGCCCGCAGCCGCGAAGCCGCCTGTCCTGACCGCACCCCCGTCGCTCCCGACCCGCCGGGCGCCGGCACGCCTGCTGCGGACACCGCGCCACCAGCGGCGCAAGCCCCGGCCGGTACGGCGGGGGACCGGCCGGTCCCAGACCCCACCTCCCCGCCGTCCGGGTGGCCGTCGACGCCTGGCGGGAACAGCGACCCGATGGCCGACGCGGTCGCCTGGCTCCGGATCGCGGCACTCGTGGAAGCCGGCCAGCGCGAGCAGGCCGTCGAACTGCTCGGCACCACGATGGCCATCTCGGTGGACGAGGCGGAGCTGCTGGTCGACGGCCTGGACGACGCGGGTGACCGTCACCCCGAGGGTGCGTGATGGCGCGACTGATCCATCTGAACGGACCGCCGGGCATCGGGAAGTCCACCCTCTCGGCGCGCTACGCCGACCGCCACCCCGGCACGCTGAATCTCGACGTCGACGCGCTACACCGCCTCGTCGGCGGATGGCGCGACGAGGAGTTCGACACCTGGCCCGTCGTGTGGTCCCTGGTGCGGGCGATGGTGACGGTCCGGCTGGCCGGCGGAGGTGACGTCGTCCTGCCGCAGTACCTCGCGACGGTCGACGAGATCGACGGTCTCGCGGCGCTCGCACGCGAGCAGGGGGCGAGTTTCCACGAGGTTGTCCTGGTCGACGGGCGGGAGACCGCGATCGAGCGGTTCCACCGCCGCGCGCGCGACGCCGACGACGAGTGGATCCGCCTCCCTCAGCAGCTCATCGCGCGCTCCGGCGGATCGGCCGTGCTCGGCACCATGTACGACGACCTGATGCGGGTGGTCCGCCTACGCCCCGGGGCGGTGCTGGTGCCCAGCGCGGCGGGGGCGGTGCAGGCCACCTACGACCTGCTGCTGGGCGCGCTGGGCCGATCTGGCTCCGGTGGGCCGGGAGCCGCGCGGGCCGGGGGTCGGTGACCCCCGGCCCGCGTCGGTCGCCGCCCGCTCAGCTCGCCACGCAGGACACCGCCGGTACGCCGTTGGTGCCGCCCGACGAGCCCAGGAAACCGAAGGTCGTGTTGCCGCCGGCAGCGAGGGCGCCGTTGTAGCTGACGTTGCGGGCGGTCACCGTCGCGCCGCTGGTGGTCAGCGTCGCGTTCCACCCCTGCGACACCTGCTGCCCGTTGCCGAACGTCCAGGTCACGGTCCAGCCGCTGATCGCCGAGCCGCCGGCGGTGACCCGCACCTCGGCCTGGAAGCCGCCCTGCCACTGACCGGTCACCGTGTACGTCGCCGAGCAGGAGCGCCCGCCGGGCGGCGGGGTCGTCGGCGGGGCGGTCGTCGGCGGCGGCGTGGTGGTCGGGGGAGCGGTGGTCGGGGGCGGCGTGGTGGTCGGCGGCGTGGTGGGGGTGGTGCCGCCGACGGCGCTCATGATGGCGTCGATGATGCCCTGTTGGGTGACCGCGCCGCTGCTGCGGTTGAACAGCCCGAAACCGTACGCGCCGTTGTAGCCGTTGTCCCAGTAGGCGGTGGCCGCACCGTACTTCTTGGCGGTGGCTACCAGGGTGCGCGCGTAGTCCGCCCGGTACCGGTTGTTCGTCGAGTCGGCCGAGGTCTTGTCGACCGAGCCGTATTCACCGACGAACACCGGGTAGCCGCGCGCGACGAAGGTGTCCCGCACCTTCTTCAGTTGCCCGTCCATGTGGTCCTGTTGTCCCCAGGTCGACTTGCGTGCCGGGTTGGTGGCGGCCGGCCCCCACTGGGTGATGGTGCCGTTCTCCTCACCGGCGAAGTCCCAGGGGTCGTAGTAGTGCACGGAGATCATGATCCGCTGCTCGTTGGCCGGAACGGACGACGACCGGTACTGGTCGGTCGGCAGCACGAAGCCGTAGTTGCCGACGGTGTAGTCGATGTTGGTGTTCCAGCCGGGGATGAGCAGCCAGCGCGAGGCGTTGTTCCCGCCGGTCCGCCGGACCGTGTCCACGAAGATCTGGTTGTAGGCGTTGATGTTGGAGTAGCACGGCTGGGTGGGGTTGCCGTACTGCCCGTCGAACTCCTCGTTCATGGATTCGAGGACGAGGCGTTCGCCGTAGCTCTGGAATTTGGTCGCTACCTGCTGCCAGACCTTCTGGTACTTGTCTTTGATCGTCGTCTGGTTCGACGAGTCGCAGATGAGCCACGAACCGTTGATGGTCTTGTAGCCGTCGCCGTGCATGTTGATCAGCACGTACAGGCCGCGACCGTAGGCGTAGTCGACGATTTCCTGGATCCGGTTCAGCCAGGTGGAGCTGATCGTGTAGTTCGGGGCGGCCCCGATGTTTCCCAGATAGGAGACCGGAATGCGGATCGTCTTGAATCCCGCCGCCCGTACCCGGTCGATGAATGCCTGCGTCACGACCGGGTTACCCCAGGCCGTCTCGCTGGGGATTCCGTTGGCGTTGGCCTCCAGGGCGTTGCCCAGGTTCCAGCCCGCCCCCATGTTGGCGACGAGCTGGGTGGCGTTCAGTTGGGTCATGCTGTCGGCCGATGCGGAACTCGTCATGACGGCTGTCGATCCAGCCAGCGCCAGTACGCCGGAAAGTACGGCGAACTGAACCCTCCTCAGTGTGGATTTCATCAGCATCTCCCGTCTTCGGGTCAACCGTCGTGCGACGGTTGTCGAAGCGTTTCGACATTATTTCGACTACCTGTCCGGTAGTCGATGGGCCGCCAAAGAATAGATGCACGACCATCGATCGGCAAACGGTGCGGGTGGCTGGTTGTGGGTGCGGCCGTCGGGTGGTGTCGGGTCGGGGTGGTCGTCGGGCGACCCACGCGGCAGCGCCCCGCCGTGGGACGCCGGCTCGTGGGCGACGGGCGGGTGCGCCCCCGTGCCGCCCGGTCGGTGCGCGCGTGCCTGTGGCCACCTCGACGCCCCGCCCGTGACCGACGCCCGCCGTGCGGCGGGCGTCCCGTCCGGCGGTGGCGTCACCGACACCCCTATTGATCATAGTGAATTGTTGAAAGTGTCTTCCGGTGGGAAGGAAAGTCTGGTCGCGACTTTCCGAAATGTGTAGAGTGAGCGCAGCGCCGCCCCGGCGACATCCGGCCGCCCGGGGCACGAGCATCTCGGACAGGCTGGGGAGGGTCCGCCACCGGCGGAGCCGCTTCCCGATTGCCGCGCGCCAGCAGCGGGCTGCGGTCATCCATCAGGGCGGGCGATCGTCCCCGGTTACGGACGGCACCAGCGTCCACAAGGGAGGGTAACCCTTCCCCGGCCATCGGTGAGTCGCGTTGAGGCGAAAGGGAGGAGACAGATGTCCACGGAGGACGGCTCGTTACGGACCCGACGCGGCTTCCTGGGAATGGGGGTGGGGCTGCTCGGAGCTGCCGGCCTCGCCGCCTGCGGAGGAAGTGGACCGTCGACGCCCAAGGCACAGGCCGAGGTCCCGCAGGAACTCGTCGACGCCGCGGCGGCGTTGAAGGGCTCCTCGATGGGGATGCTGTCGCAGAAGCTGTACTCGGAGGCGGCGAACGCGGCCCTGGACAGCTCGATCCGGAAGTTCGCCGACACCACCGGCACGAAGATCGGAAACAGTCTGGTGCAGGCCGACGCCGGTGACGTCGTCGCCAAGATCGACGCCGAGGTCAAGGGGGGCGTCGCGCGTGACCTCGCGTTCATGACCGACTCGCGGTTCGTCGCCCAGTTCCAGGCGCTCGGCGACCTGGAGGACGTGACGGACGTCGTGCAGGCGCTGACCGCGAAGTACGGCGAACCCACCGCCGAGTCCAAGAACTTCTGCGTCTTCGACGGCAGGTGGTACGCCATCCCGTACCACTTCATCGGGATCGGGTCGTTCCTGCGCAAGGACTGGATGCAGGACAAGGGCATCACCCCGAAGGACAGCTACACCTGGGAGGAACTGCGGGATCTCTGCCTGGCCATCTCCGACCCCGGCAAGCGGCGGTTCGGCTGGGGCATGACCGTGAACCGCTCCGGTGACGCCAACGGCATGATCGAGGCCCTGATCAACTCCTACGGCGGGGCGATCGCCTCCAACGACGGCCGGAAGGTCACCTTCGACTCTCCCGAGACCGTCCAGGCGGTCACCTTCCTCGGCGACATCTACACCAACCCGAAGTACAAGCCGATGCTGCCGCCGGGGGTCGCCGCCTGGACCGACTCCAGCAACAACGAGAACTGGCTCGCCGGCATCCTCGGCTACACCCGCAACCAGTTCAGCGTCTACGCCGACTCCAAGACCAAAAAGAACCCGGTCTACGAACGCACCCACGTCTTTCCCGACTGCACCGGCCCGGCCACCGACACCTCGCTGCTGCTGGGACAGTCCCAGTGCTTCGTCATCTTCAAGGGTGCCAAGAACGCCGACCTCGCCAAGCTGCTGACGCAGTACCTGGTCAGCGCGCCCGCCCTCGTCGGCGTGGCGAAGGAGGCCCCGGGGCTGGCCCTGCCGGCCTGGGACCGGGTCTGGGACGCCGACCCGTTCTTCACCAGCGGCGACCCGGCGTTCCCCATCATGCGCAGGATCACTCAACAGAAACTGCCGCTGTCGACGAAGAACGGCCTGGACTTCCCGCAGCAGGCCAGCGCCGGGCAGCAGGCCGCCGTGGGCGCCTACGTGCTGACCGACATGATGCAGCAGGTCATCCAGGGCACCCCGCCCGCGCAGGCCGTGCAGGCCGCCCACGCCAAGATGGTGCAGATCTTCACCCAGCAGGGTCTGCCGCAGTGACGTCGGTCCGCCCGGCGTCGGCCCCGGCGTCAGGAGGATCCCGACGGCGCAAGCCCGGCGCGCGACCCGCGACCCGGCGACGGCTGGGACGCGACTGGCGGCTGGCGGCGCTGTTCCTGGCCCCCACGGCCGTGCTCGTCGGTGTCCTCGTGCTCGTCCCGATCGGTTGGGCGGTGGTCACCAGCACCACCGAACGGCACGGCCAGCACAGCGTGTTCGTCGGTCTGGCCAACTACCTCGCTCTGACCGACGACGAGCAGTTCCACACCGGCGTGGTGAACTCGTTCGTCTTCACCGCGTACGCCGAGGTGTTCAAGGTGGTGCTGGGCCTGGCCGCGGCCCTGCTGCTGCACCACCGACGCCGGGGGCGGGCCGTGCTGGCCGGCCTGCTCCTGCTGCCGTGGGTGGTGCCGACGGTCGTCACCGCGTTCAGTTGGCGCTCGCTGCTCGACCCGATCTTCGGCAGCGTCAACCTGCTCCTCACCGAGTCGGGGATCGGGCCGCTGCTGGTCGACGCGCACCTGGTCGACAGTTGGCCGGCGGGCTGGCTGTCCGAGCCGTCCCTGGCCATGCCATCGGTGATCATGGTCAACGTGTGGAAGGGGGTGCCGTTCTTCACCGTCGCCTTCCTCGCCGGGTTGAAGGCCATCCCCGCCGACCTCTACGAGGCGGCGACCGTCGACGGGGCGTCGGCATGGCGGCGGTTCGTCCACGTGACGCTGCCCGGACTGCGTCACGTCATCACCGTGACGGTCACCCTGTCGTCGATCTGGACGTTCAACAACTTCGACCTCATCTGGTTGCTGACCCAGGGTGGCCCCGGCGACGCGACCGCGCCGTACGTGCTGGTCGCGTACTCCAAGGCGATCCTCCAACTCCAGTACGGTGCCGGCGCGGCCGTCACGCTCGTCATGCTGCCGGTCATCGGCGTGCTGGTGTACGTGCTGGTCCGGCTGCTGCGGCGGGACGCCGACAGCACGCCCACCCGACCCGCCGGGCCGGTACGCCGGGCGCTGCCGTGGGCCGCCGCCGTGCTGGTCACCGGTGCGCTGGCGTGGGCGTCACCCCACATCATGTGGAAGGCGGCGCTGATCCTCGGAGTGGTCCTGCTGGTCGTGGCGGCGGTCGGCCGGGTCCTCTCGGCGTTGCAGTCGTGGGGACGACGCAGGACGTCCGCCCTGGTGTCGGGCCTGGCCTCCGGCCTCGCCCTGGCCGCGCTGCTCGTCTTCGTCCTGGCCCCGCTGTACTGGATCGTCGTCACGGCCTTCAAGTCCGACGGCCAGATCGTCCTGCACGAGCACGACCTGTGGCCCACACCATGGACCATGCAACAGTTCACCGACCTGTTCACCACCAAACCGTTCGGCCGCTGGTACCTCAACACGGTGCTGGTGTCCGTGGCGTCCACCGTGGTGGCGCTGGTCTGCGCCGCCCTGGCCGGCTACGCGCTGGCCCGGCTGCGGTTCCGCGGGGCACAGGGCTTCACCGTCACGGTCCTGGTCACCTACGTGATGCCCGGCGCGCTGCTGTTCATCCCGCTGTACCAACTGCTCATCGGGGCCCGGCTCACCGACTCGCTGTGGTCGCTGGTGGTGACGTACCCGACCTTCACGCTGCCGTTCGCCACCTGGCTGCTGGCGGGATACTTCGCGTCGATCCCGATCGAGTTGGAGGAGGCCGCGCTGGTCGACGGCTGCACCCGGCTCCAGGCGTTCGGGCGGGTGGTGCTGCCCCTGGCCAAGCCGGGACTGCTGGCGGTCGCCCTGTTCACCCTGACCAACGCCTGGAACGAGTTCCTCTTCGCCTTCGTGTTCATCACCAAGGACGAGTACAAGACCCTCCCTGTGGGCATGCAGTCGATGATCACCGGTGACGTCGTGCCGCAGGGGCAACTCGCCGCCGCGTCCCTGCTGGTCAGCATCCCCGTGGTGATCATGTACGCCTTCGGGCAGCGGTTCCTCACCGAGGGTCTCACCGCCGGAGCGGTGAAGGGCTGACCCCGCCACCGGGGCGGTCACCGTCGACCTGGCGGACCGGTGCGGCGTCGACCGGGTCTGTCGGCATGTTGACACCGGCGTCACCCTGCCGGCCGGCACCCGCCGTGACCTCGGCCGACGCCCTGCGGGCCCGGTGCCGTGACCGCGCGGCTGTGGGCGTGGGCGTGGGACAGTTCTGGTCGTTCGACCGGACCACCCGGCGACGACCGCTGACCGCAACGTTCATCAGAAGCTGGGGAATCAGAGCATGAGTGCCGACTCAGACTGGGGCGACTTCCTGACCACCGACACGCCGATCGGGGACACCACCCTGACCGAGGCGGTGGCGGCGCTTCCGGAACCGTCGGCATCCATCGTGGAGAGCGAGATCAGCGGCGCGGTCGCCGACCAGGACTGGTCGAGCTGGCACGCGGACAGCGGTGACGACTGGGCCGACTCCGCGCAGGACTGGGCCGACTACGCCGTGGAGAACGCGGCGGCCGGCAACGTCGAGGTCGCCGAGAACGCCATGGCACGGGCGGCCGACCACGCGAGCATCGCCGAGGGCAACTACACGGTCTCCGACGAGTACTCCGACGCCGTCGCCGACCACATGGAGACCGCCGCCGCCGAGGTCGACTGGGCCACCAGCGGCACCGACGCCGCCACCTCCGGCTACGACACCAGCGGCTACGACGCCAGCACGACGTATGACGCCAGCACGTCGTACGACGCCAGCACGTCGTACGACACCGGGGGCTACGACGCGGCGTCCAGCTTCGACGCCGGCACCTCCTACGACGCAGCGGAATGAGGTGGGCTGACGCCGGTGGACCCGGCGCCGTGCCGCCGGCCGTCGCGGCCGGGCTGGAGCCCGGCCGGCTGGCGGCCGGCGTCCACCGTCGGCTCGGCGCCCCGCCCAGCGTGGCCCGCCAGCACCTGCTGCGCAGCATCCGCGACCTCGCCTTCGACCTGAAGACCGAGCAGCTCAGCCTCCTGGAGGCGGTACGCGGCTCCCGCCTGGGCGGGGTCACCCTCTCGCCGACGCAGGTGCCGGTGCTGCTGCGGGTCACCCTGGAGGCCGACGGCCCCGGCGTCCGGGTGGGCGTGCTGCTGGTCGACCGTTGGCCGGGCAGGCTGGGGCGGAACTGGGGTGTCACCTCGGTGTACGTCGGTCTCTTCGAGTCGGTGCTGAGCGCGTTCGATGCCGTGCTCGGCCGGCTCGACCCGACGGCTGCGGCCTCGTTCACCCCGTGGTGGCGGCAGACGGGCCCGGGTGACGTGGCGATGATGCAGCACGCCGCCGGCCTTGCCAACCGGGCGCAGGCGGCGCTCTCCCGGCACGCTGGCCGGCTGCTCGACGGCGAGTCGGCGCAGCGGCGGGCGGTGGTCGCCCGTACCGGCGGTGCGACCTTCACCTTCGAGACGGCCGACACCGTCGCCGAGGTTCCCGCCGAGTTGGCCGACGGCATGCTGATGGTCGGCACGCTGATCGTCAGCCGACCGGGTGGCATGCCGCCGAAGCTGGTCGGGCAGGTGCAGTCACTGGTGTTCCGGGTCGAGGAACGCCTGGCGGCGGGCGACGCAGACCGGATCACCGTCGAGCCGGCGGACGTGCCGGCGGTGACCTTCCTGCACCAGCAGGCACGGCTGCGTGGCCTGCTGCCGGTACGGACCCTGCGCACCTGCACCACCTGCCGGTTGGAGAAGGTCGCCAACCCGGAGATGGAACGCATGCAGGAGCGCACCCGGCGCACCCGGGACCTGGCCAGCAGCATCAGCGGCCTCGTCACGCCCTACGTGCTCGCCGGCCGCCTGGTGCAGCTCAACAACAAGGGCCCCACGTTCGCCTGCCCCCGCTGCCAAGGGATGGACGCCGACGAGACGGTGGTGACCTACTGCCAGAAATGCGGTGACCGCCGCGCCGAGACCGCGCTGCGTACCTGCCCGAAGTGCCAGTTCGACTTCCGCAGCCTGATCGGTGCGGAACCGGTCTGGCGGCCCCGGGCTGCCGCCGTACGGGCGCTCCCGGGACCGCAGCCCGACGGCCACCCGGCACCGGCGGCACGGCCCGTCACCCCCTCCGCGCCTGGTGCGCCGGGCGGGTCCGGCGCGGCCCGGCCCGTGGTCGGCGTGGCGGCTGCGCCACCGCCCGGCGGCAATCCTTCCGTGGCCGGCGCCCCGGTTCCACCCGCCGCGGGAGCGCAGCGGCCGGGCGTGCCCCCAGCGCCACCGGCCCCGGAACGCCAGGCGGCCGGGCAACCCCGACCGGGCTACCGACCCGACCCGGAGGCGGAGCAGTGGCCCCGGCCACCGGGCTTCCCGCCCTGAGCCGGAACGTGACCCTGGCGTCCACCGTGCGCCCCGGACCCGGGGCGCACGGTGCGGCGGCGGCCGAACCCGCCGCAGCGCCGGTGACCCGGCGCGGTCAGGATGGCGGCGGATGCGCTGTCACGGCCGGTGCCGCCGATCGGGATTCTCGGCGGGGCTGGCCGCGAGACCCACGGCGATCGCGTCCGGAAGTGGGTAGACGTGTTCGACGGGCAGGCGCGCCACCGCCGCCTGCTCGTCACCCCGGCGCAGCAGGTCCCGGATCCGCCCGACGGTGGCGGTGACGTCCTCGACCGTCACGATCCATTCGTCGACGTACCGGTCGACCGCCTCGCCGGACAGCCCGACCTGCAACGACCGGTACGGCAACGCGGCCAGCCGCAGCGAACGCTCCGGGTCCCACTGCACCCGGACCGGACTGGTCCGCAACTGCCGTGACCAGTTCTCCCGGTCGCCGTGCAGGTCACGGTCGTAGTGACTCAGGCAGGCCCGGCCCAGCGCCCACTCGAATCCCGCCCGCGTGATCTCGATGGACAGCACGCGCTCCTGGCCGGGCTTCGTGGCCCAGCCGCAGCGGTACATCATCCACAGGAACGACGGCTTGATCCACGTCATCCGCTCCCGTTTGAACGGGGCCACGAAACGGCCGGCGGCCACCGCCGGCACCGCGATGTCCGGGGGGTACGCCTGGTACACGGTGACGGTCGTGGCCGAGTGGCGGGCACGGATCTGGCGTACGGGAACGGACACCCGCCGATCCTCGACGATCAGGACCCGACCGGTCCACCCGGATTCCGCACCGTCGACCCCATCTGGACGAGGGCCCGGGTTGCCCGCGCGGTGTTCACTGCAAGCAGGTGTCTGTCGACCCGGGAGGGTGCGTATGCGGCGATGGTGGCGGACGCTGAAACCCGCCGAGCAGGTGGTGGCGCTCGGCGCGCTGGTCACACTGGTCGTGGGTGTCATCGCGGCGGTGCCGGCGTACCTCACCGCCACCAAGGAGACACCGGCGGGGTCCGACTCTGCGGCCAACTCCACCCCACCGCCGGAACCGACGACGGGTCCACCCGGGACGCCGGAGCCGACCGACCCACCGACCCCACCGCCCACCCCCACGGCATCGACGACACCGAGCCCACCTCCCACCCGGACACCGCGTCCCACGGTCGCTCCGACCGTGACCAGGACGCCGACGGTGCGGTTCGCGATCACCAGCGCGACGGTGGTGCCGAACTGCTCGGACGTGTTCGGCACGGGGAACGAGCCGCCGGCCGGCCGCACCGCCGTGCTCTTCGTCCGCCCGGCCGGCGGGAGCTACTTCTACGAGCAGCCGCTGCACTTCCCCACCCCGCACAACTGGCGGGCCAAACGGGTCGTCGTCGGCGACGAGAGGTCGCCGGGACAGCGCTTCGAACTGCACGTCTTCCTCGTCAGCGACGCGTACGCCAGGGAACTCACGACGCACGACGGAACGCCCTACCCGGTGCCCGACGTGCCGGGCGAGCCGCTCACCTCGGCGGCGGTGACGCGCACCGACGAGATCGGCAACTGCTGACCCGGCCCGGGAGCGGACAGCGGCGACGCGGCCCCGCCATCCGGGACGACGTCACCGTCCCCGGCTGCCGTCGTCCGGCCGGCGGCTGCGCGTCAGGAGGTAGCCGGCGTAGGCGGCCAGCGCCACGGCCGCCACCGTCGCCGACGGACCGGCCAGCGCGCGGGCGCTCGCGCGGGAACCCATCGCGACCCCCGAGGACCGGTCGGCCAGCAACGACCAGCGGGACCGCCACGCCAGGGCCGACCCGACCGAGAGCGCCGACCCGATGGACAGCACCGATCCGGCGGAGCCGACGCTGCCGACGGAGGCGATCGACCCGACGCTGCCGATGGACAGCACCGAGCCCCGCGACCCGATCGACAGCACCGAGTCGGTGGACCACAACGACAGCCGTGACGATCCGGTAGAGGTCATGGGCGCATTGTGCCGTACCCCGGTCGCTCCCGAGGGCCGATCGGACCCGTCCCGGCCGGAAGGTGGGGGACGGCGTGCCGCTAGGCGTCAGGTCGCGGCACCCACCAGTCACCCAGTGCTCCGTGGAGGACCAACAGGACGGCACCGAGCAGAACCGACGCGAGTATGCCGAGGCCGAAGCCGAGAACGCCCCGGTCCTGCGGGGCCGTCGGGTTCCGCACGGCCGCCGCCGCGGACCGTGACCACGGCCGCTCCCGCGCCGTCCAGAGCAGCAGCCCGAGACCGTACGGGCAGAGGAAGATCAACCAGAACCAGTACCACCTGGTGCCCCGGACCGGTGCCGGGCCGGCGACCACGACGACGAGGGCACCGACGGCGAGGAGGACCCCGGCTCCGCCGACGGCGGGCACCGGTCCGTGCAGGTCACCGGCGTGGTGTTCGAGCCCGGCGGCCCGCAGTTCCTGCGCGATGCCGACGGCGCCGGGTCCGGAGTAGCGTTCCTGCTCGACGGCACTGGTGGTGGTCACCTGTCCGAACCGGTCGGTGTCCGTCCAGTGCACCCGGCCGTCGGACGTTCGCCACGCGAACAGCGGCCCGTGGCGGCCCGAGGCCCACAGGGTGGCAGAACCGAACCAGAGCGGGGAACGATCCACCTCCCACCGGTCACCCCACTGGTAGGCGACCACCCGGCCCGCGGCCACGTCCGCCCCGGCCCGGTCGTAGTCCTGCTGGCGCGGGGCGGTCCACCACGTCGTCGCTGCCCCGAGCAGCCACAGCAGGACCAGAGTGATCCGCAACGCACCCCACCACCGGCCGGACGCCACACCGGACACACCCTGACTCATGAGCGCAGTGTCCCAGCAGCGCACCATTCGCCGGTGTCGGGCGCGGTGCGGCCAGCGGAGTGACGACGAAGGTGGCGGTCAGGTTCTCGCGCGGCTCGAACCCGACAGGTCATCCGGCGCGCACGAGCGCGAACGCCACTGGTGGTGCCCGGCCGGCCGGGCCGGGCACCACCGGCACCGACTAGCCGACCGGGCGGACACCGGCGCTGCCCGGGAACGGCCCGGCCGTCGGGGTAGCCCCACTCCGGCGCCGGCCGGTCGCCGACCGGACCGCCGCCGTCGGGGTCACGGGGCGAACTCGCCGACGACGGTGTAGAGACCGGGGCTGGCCTGGGCGAGCGCGGCGGTCCGCCGGGCGTACTCGGCAGCCTCCGGGTCGACCTGGGTGGCCCTGACGTCGTCGGCGCTGCGCCACCGGGCGACGTTGACGACACGGGTCCGGTCGAGGCTGGCGAGCAGGGTGACCGAGACGAAGCCGGGTCGCCGGGACACCACCTTCTCGGTGCCCTCGACCAGCAGGTCGATCACCTCCTGCTGTCGGGACGGGTCGACGTCGATGACGTTGACGAACGTGACGTGGTCGGACATCGTCTTCTCCTTCGTTCGCGCTCCCTACGGGCGGTGCCGCCTCGGCGGGCCGCACCCGACGCCGCGCGGAGCTGCCGGGGGAGCGGACGGGACCGCCCGCTCGGTGAGGTAGACGACGTGGGTCGGTGAACTGTCAGGTGGTGCCCGGCGCGCCGGACGTGATCCGATAGTGGTGGGCGGCGCGCGGCGGTCGTTGTGCCGGCCCGGGGGAGGGAGCGGAGGTGCCGCAGGACGCCGGGCCGGGCCACCCGGGTTCGCCGGACCCGGTGACCCGCGAGCGTGCGGTGCTCCTGGGGCTCAGTTACCGCCTGCTCGGTTCGCTCGCCGACGCCGAGGATGCCGTGCAGGAGACCTACATCCGCTGGCACCGGCTCAGCGACGGGGAACGCCACGCCGTCGCCAACCCCCGAGCCTGGCTGATCAGGACCGCCGGCCGTATCGGGCTCGACATGCTCACCACGGCGCGGGCCCGCAGGGAGCAGTACGTCGGCGAGTGGCTTCCCGAACCCCTCCCGGCGACCGGGTGGAGCAGCCAGGAACCCTCGACGGTGGTCGACCCCGCCGACCGGGTGATCCTGGACGACTCGGTGTCGATGGCCCTGCTGGTGGTGTTGGAGGCGATGACCCCGGCCGAGCGGGTCACGTTCGTGCTGCACGACGTGTTCCGGTTCACCTACCCGGAGATCGCCGGGATCGTCGGCCGTACCCCGGCCGCGTGCCGGCAACTCGCCTCGTCGGCGCGGCGTCGGGTCCGTGAGCAGCGCCGTACCCCGGTGGGTCCGGCCGAGCACGCCGCGGTCGTGCGGGCGTTCCGGTCCGCCTGGCAGACCGGCGACCTCGCCGCTCTGGTCGACGTGCTCGATCCGGACGCCACCGCGATCACCGATGGTGGCGGCCTGGTCTCGGCTTCCGCCGTACCGCTGCACGGGCCGCAGGCCGTCGCCGGTTTCCTGCTGGGCGTGTGGGAGCGGCAACCCGACCTGGTGGTCGACGAGGCGTCCGTCAACGGGGAGCCGGGTCTGGTCGCCACCGACCGGCTCGGCCGTACCCTCGCCGTGCTCGCGCTCGCCGCGACCGGCACCGGCCGGGTCGGGCACCTGTGGGTGGTCCGCAACCCCCGCAAGCTCGCCCGGTGGCGGCACGTTCCGGCCGGTCGGGGCCGCTGAGCGACGCCCCGGGCCGGCGGGGGAACGGTGGCGTCACCGGTGTAGCGCCTCGACCGTCACCCGCGCCGACCGGGGCGTGACCGGACGGTGCCCGGTGGTGCGGCCGGCTCGGACGGGCCCGCCGTCAGGCCGGCTCGGGCACGCCTCCCGGATCGCCGTCGTCGGGCATCGGCTCGACCGGGGCCTCCGGCAGTTCGCCGGGCGTGTCGGGAAGAAGCTCGCCGACGTCGTCCGGCACCGGCTCGCGGGGGTCGAGGGGTGGGTACACGTCCGGGTCGAGGTCAGGATTTGTCATCGGACGATTATCCGGCA
Source organism: Micromonospora sp. WMMD734 (assembly GCF_049178975.1). Classification (NCBI taxonomy): domain Bacteria; kingdom Bacillati; phylum Actinomycetota; class Actinomycetes; order Micromonosporales; family Micromonosporaceae; genus Micromonospora; species Micromonospora sp. WMMD734. Next base: position 2,827,434 of record NZ_JBMHMK010000001.1, on the reverse strand, counting down.
GGACGGTCGGATGCGCCTGTCGGCGGCGACCGTGAGCCGGTGCCGTCGGGGTCCGGCCGGCGGTGCGGGCGGGGGCGGGGGCCCGGTGGCCCGGGGGAGCCCGGGCCACCGGGTCGGATCAGCTGGCGCCGGTGAGGGCGACCAGGGCGTTGGCGGTCTGGAAGTACGGGTTGCGGCCGAGGTCGCCCACGGTGGTGATGCCGAAGGCCTCCTTGAGCAGCTTGGCGTCGCCGTCGCTGACCCCGGCGAGGGCGGACACCGGGGCGTCGACGATCTCGGTGAGGGTCTTGTCCTGGTATGCCTTGTCGACCAGCTTGGTGAGGTCGGCGCTTGCGGGCATGCACACTCCTTGACTCTTGATCGGAAATTCCGACCATATACGTACGAACTACACGAATTAGATCATGACTGCGCCGCCCGATCCACAGTGGACCGGGCGGGGGATCAGGCGTCCTCGTCGCCGCCCTCGTCCTCGTCGTCGAAGATCTCGTCGGCGATCATGCCGCCGGCGAAGCCGAGAGCCGCGCCACCGACCACACCGGCGGCGACCGCACCCATGCCGGGCCCGTCGTGGTCGTGGTGCCCCTCCTTGTGGTGCCCACCGGGATGCCCGTGCCCCGCGTGCCCGTACGCGGGCTGCCCGTAGGCGGGTGCGCCGTAAGCCGGCGCGCCGTAGCCGGGCGGCGGGGGCGGCGGCGGGTAGCCGGGCGTCCCGTAGGCAGGCGCGGGCGGGGCGTAGCCGTAACCGGCGTGCGGATCCTGCCGGCCGTCGACGGCCTGCCGGAGCCAGCCGTCGACCTGCGCGGTCCAGTCACCGTGCGCGTCACCGTGCGCGACGTGGTGCCGGCCGTACGAGTCGTGTCCACCGGTGAACAGCCCGCCGTGCTTGTCCAGCTCCAGCACGACGTCCACGCCGTGTTCGTCGGCGACGAAGGTCAGCTCGACCTCGGTGACGGCGTGGGCGTACTGCGGTGCCGCGTAGTACTCGATCTCCTGGTAGAACGGCAGCGTCTGGTGCAGCCCCGAGATGTGGCCCCGTTCGAGGTCGGCCGCCTTCACCGTGAAGCCGAGCCGGCCGAACGCCTCCAGGACGCGCTCCTGGGCGGGTAGCGGGTGCACGTACACCGGATCGAGGTCGCCCTTGTCGACCGCGCCCCGCACGGCCACCTCGGTACGTAGACCCATCGTCAGGCCGGGCAGGTGCTGACCGTTCAGCTCGGTCACCGGCGTCTCCCACGGCACCGCCACCTGGAACGGCAGGCTGAGCTGCTGCCCCTCGCGCAGGAACAGGCCGCCGGCGACCGACACCCGGTGGAACTCCACGAATGCGTCGTACTCCTCCTCCGCGCCCTCCATCTCCACCCGGGTGACCAGGCCGACGGTGATCTGGTCGATCTCCACGTCGTGGCTGCCGCCGGTCAGGTTCACCTGCCCGGTGAGCGTCAGCCCCGGTCGGGTGCTCGGATTGGCCAGGACCGTATCGACGCTGGGGCCGCCCACCCCGAACGCGCCCAGCATCTTCGTGAACACCACGAACCTCTCCCTCGACGGCCGCCCGGCCCAGGATGTCCCGGGACCCGACGGAACTGCGCGAAACCGTTGTCCGACAACGACTCCAGCAGCATCCACAGTGGAATACCGCTGTGCCGGCAAGCTAGCAACGAAACCTGGACGGTGGCTGAGTGAACCGGGACCCGTGATCGTAGCCGTGAGTCACCGTCCGTGCGCCCGACGTCAACGTCCGACCCGATCCGGGCGCGCGACGGTCGATGTATGTACCGTGTGGACATACCGGCCGCCGGCCGACGCCGCAATCCCGCAGCATGATCGCGGTGCGGGGTGGTAGTGGAAAATATCCGACTATAGTGGCGGCGGTCACGTCACTGTGGCGGCGGGAAGGGTGGCGATGGAACGGCCGGAGTGGGCGCCAGCGGATGTCGATCTCAGCCGGCCGAGCGTGGCCCGAGCCTACGACTACTGGCTCGGTGGCTCGCACAACTTCGAGGTCGACCGGGAATTCGCCCGCCAGGCGCTGGCCGCGGTGCCCGACCTCCGCCTGGTCGCGCGGGCGAACCGGGAGTTCCTGCACCGCGCGGTGCGGTACATGCTCGACCAGGGCGTGCGGCAGTTCCTCGACATCGGGTCCGGCATCCCGACCGTCGGCAACGTGCACGAGATCGCCCAGCAGGTCGACCCGGACGCCCGGGTGGTCTATGTGGACATCGACCCGGTGGCCGTGACGCACAGCACGCACATCCTCGCCGGCCAGCCCAACGCGGTCGCCCTGCTCGAAGACCTCCGCCACCCGGAGGCCATCCTGGAGCACCCGGAGACCCGCCGGCTGCTGGATCTCGACCGGCCCGTCGGCCTGCTGCTCGTCTCGGTGGTGCACGCCGTCCCCGACGACGACGACCCGTACGGCCTGGTCAGGCGACTGTGGACGGCGCTGGCCCCCGGCAGTTGCGTGGCGATCAGCCACGTCACCACCGACAGCCGCCCGGACGAGATGGGCGAGGGCGCCCGGCTCAGCGGCCGGACCAACACGCCTGTCACCGCCCGCACCCGGGCCCGGGTGGAGGAGTTCTTCGACGGCCTCGACCTGGTGGAGCCCGGCGTGGTGTGGTCACCGCTGTGGCGTCCCGAGTCACCGGCCGAGGTCGGCGAGCACCCGGAACGGATGAGCTTCTACGTCGGAGTCGGACGCCGCAGGTGAGCGATCGGCCCGACGCCGACGGCATCGACGACCGGCACCGGCCGGGCGTCGAGGAGTTCGTCACGGCGTGGGCCGCCGCCCTGCACCGGGCCCACTACGTGCCGATCAGCGCCGGGCAGCGGCACCGGATCGTCAGCGCGCTGGCCGACCGGCTGGTCACCGCGGTCCTCGCCGATCCGGTACGGCCGGGCGAGGGCCAGCGGATCGGCGTCGATCTGGTGGCGGCCGGCTTCGGCTCGCCGGAGGCGCTCGGCGGGACGATCGCGGTCGTCGGCGCGCGACTGCTCACCGGGCTGGGCGTCGCCGCCGACCCGACCCGCGCCGCCCGGCTCAACGACCTGCTGGCGGATCTCGCGGCCGGCTTCGCGTCCGCCGCGCACGACCGCAGCCTGCGGGAGCAGGACGCGGTCCGGCTGGCCGCGTTGGCCGCCCGCACCCAGGCCGAGGAGGCGTTGCGGGTCAGCGAGGCCCGGTTCCGCCGCTTCGCCACCCACGACCAGCTGACCGGCCTGCCCAACCTGACCCGGTTCACCGAGGAACTGGGACGCCTCTGCTCCGTCGCCGTGCCGGTCGACCGGATCGGGGTCTGCTGCCTCGACGTCGACGACTTCGCCGCGGTCAACGACGTCCTCGGACACCAGGTGGGTGACCTCCTGCTCCGCGAGATCGCCCAGCGGCTGGCCACCCTCACCGACCCGCGGATCGAACTGGTGGCACGGCTGGACAGCGACCGGTTCGCGATCCTGGTCCGCGACACCACCTGCGCCGAGGACGCCATCAAGATCGCCGACCTGGCCCTGGCCACGCTCGTCGCCCCGTTCCGCGTCAACGGCACCGAAGTGCCCCTGACGGCGAGCGCGGGAGTGGCCGAGGGCACCGTCGCCGACGACGGCGCCACCCTGCTGCGCGACAGTGAGATCGCGCTGCACTGGGCCAAGGCCGACGGGAAGGCCATCCTGCGCCGCTTCGACCAGGACCGTAGCGCCGCCGACGCGGCACGCTACCGGCTGTCGGCGGCCATGCCGGCGGCGCTGCACCGTGGCGAGTTCACCGCCGCCTACCAGCCCATCGCCGCGCTGCGCTCCGGGCGGCTGGCCGGCGTGGAGGCGCTGGCCCGTTGGCGGCACCCCCGGCTCGGTCTGCTGACCGCCGCCCGGTTCATCGACCTCGCCGAACACACCGGCCTCGTGGTGGCGCTCGGCCGCCACCTGCTGGAGCAGGCGTGCCGGCAGGCCAGCGAGTGGCAGCGGGTCCAACCCGGGCTGTACGTGAGCGTGAACGTGTCGGTACGCCAACTCCGCCGCAACGGCCTGGCCGGGGAGGTGGCGCAGATCCTGGACCGGACGGGCCTGCCGCCCCACCTGCTCCAGTTGGAGGTCACCGAACAGGCCGTGATCGACCTGACCGGCGTGGTGGCGGAATCCCTGGCGGCGCTGATGGCCCTCGGCGTCCGGATCGTCATCGACGACTTCGGCATCGGCTATGCGAACCTGGCCAACCTCCGCTCCCTGCCGCTGCACGGTCTCAAGCTCGATGCCAGCCTGACCCGTCCGTCGGCGCAGCCGGTCCGTCGGCCGGGGGCCCGCCGTCCCGGCACGGACGACGACTTCCTGCGTACCGTCGTGTCCCTCGGGCACCGGCTGGGCCTGGTCGTGACCGCCGAGGGCATCGAGACCGCCCAGCAGGCCCACCGGCTGGCCGCGACCGGCTGCGACAACGGACAGGGTTGGCACTTCGGTCGTCCGGTGCCGCCCGACGAGATCACCGCCGGGATCGTCGCTCAGCGCGACGGTGACGCGGTGTCCCGGGACACCGCCCTGCCGGCGTTCCCGGCGGCCCAGTAGCACTGACCTGCACCGGCACGGCAGGCGGCCCGTCGACCCGCTTCGGGCGGGTGCGTCAGGATGGGGGCAGCCCGACCCGGCGATGATGTGACGCCGGTCACACCAATCGGGGACCCGATCCGGTGCGGCCGTCGTCTTACCAGGTGTGAGGACAGACATGGAAGCGGACGACGAGGGTGAACTCGTACGCCGCGTCGCCCGTGGCGACCGCCAGGCGTTCGACGAGCTCTACCGCCGTACCGCCCCGTGGTTGGAGGTGCGCCTACGGCGCCGCTGCGCCGACCCGGACGTGGTGGCCGAGGTGCTCCAGGACACCTACCTGGCGGTCTGGCGGGCGGCGGGCAGCTTCGCCGGCACCCGGGCGCGCACCGGCGGCGAGGCGCAGGGCAGCGCCGTGGGCTGGCTGTGGACCATCGCCGCGCACCGGCTGGTCGACGCGTTCCGCCGCCGCGCCCGCCGGGGTCAGGTGCCGCAGGTGGAGCTGATGCCGAGCACCGCCCCCGCCGCCGAGGACGAGGTGATGGCCGCCCGGATCGGCCAGGAACTGGAGCAGGCCCTGCTCACCCTGCCGCCCGCCGTCCGGGCCGCCCTGCGGGCCACGGTCCTCGACGGGCTCTCGGCGCGCGAGGCGTCGGTGCTGCTCGGCGTACCGGAAAACACGGTGAAGTCCCGCGTCCGCCGGGCCCGGGTCGCCCTACGGGAGGCGCTGTCATGACCACCCACCCCAGTCTGACCCAGATCGACCGGTACGCCACCGGCGATCCCGGCCTCGACGAGGCAAGCGTCTGGGCGATCGAGGTTCACCTCGAAGACTGCGCCGACTGCCGGGCCCGCCTGGCGGGCAGCACCACGGCGCAGAGCCGGGCCGTGATCGACCTGGTCGCCACGGCCCTCGACCGGGAGATCGCGGCCACGCCGGCCCCCGCCGGCCGCAGCCGGTCCTGGTCGGTGGCCCGGCACCGCTGGTTCGTCGGCACCCTGTTGCCCTGGCTGGTCATGACGGTGACGGTGCTCGGCTGTGCCGCGCTGCTCGGCGCGCTGTGGGTCGGCCTGCCCTCGGTGGTGCTGCTGATCGCGCCCCTGGCGCCGCTGCCCGGCGTGGCGGCTGCCTGGCACCGCCGGGCCGATCCGGCCTGGGAACTGATCGCGGCCACGCCCGCCGCCGGCCTGACGATGCTACTGCGGCGCACCGCTGCGGTGCTGGCGTTCGTCATCCCCGCGCTCGCCGTGGTCGGCGCCGGGACCGGGACGTCGTTGGCGCTGCTGCTGCTGCCCTGCCTGGCGTTCACCGCAGCCACCCTGCTGCTGGGTACCCTGGTCGGCGTACGCCGCGCCGCGCTCGGTCTCATCACGGCCTGGACGCTCGCGGTGATCGCCCCCAGCCTCGTCGCCGCCCGGATGCCGGTGGTGCTGTCGGCCGACAGCGCCCGCACCTGGGCCCTGGTCACGGCCGCCCTGACCGTCATGGCCCTGCTCCGGGCCGACGGGTTCCGGCGGCTCTCCCACCGCGACTGACCCCACCTGTGACCCCGCGGTACGGCCACCCGGCCGGACCGCCACCCTGCCCTGGCAATTATCGAAGGAGACAGCGACGATGCGTGCGGTGAGCGCGGTCGAAACGACCACCACCACCCATCCCTGGGCGATCCACGCCGAAGGCCTCCAGGTCCGGGCCGGCCGGTACCTCGCCGTCAACGGCCTCGACCTGGCCCTGCCCACCGGCGTGCACGGGCTGCTCGGCCCCAACGGCGCGGGCAAGACCACGCTGATGCGCGCCCTGGCGACCGTCGTGCCCCCGGCCGGTGGCCGGTTGACGCTGCTGGGGCACCCCGTCGACGGCCGCTCCGAGCTGCGGGCGGTCCGCCGTGCCCTGGGCTACCTGCCGCAGCACTTCGGCTACTACCCCCGGTTCACCGTGCGGGAGTTCGTCGCCTACCTGGCTTGGCTCAAGGAGATGCCCAAGGCGGGCGTCGCCGCAGCGGTGCAGCGGGCCATCGACCGGGTCGGGCTCACCGCCAAGGCCGACGCCCGGATGAAGACCCTCTCCGGCGGCATGCTGCGCCGGGCCGGCATCGCCCAGGCCATCGTCAACGACCCACGGCTCCTGCTGCTCGACGAGCCGACCGTCGGCCTCGACCCGGAACAACGGCTCGACTTCCGGGAACTGCTGCGCGACCTCGGCAGCGACACCTGCGTGCTGGTCTCCACCCACCTGGTGGAGGACGTGGTGGCCGCCTGCACCGACGTCGTCCTGGTCAACGAGGGCCGCCTGGTGTGGCGGGGCACCCCCGAGGTGCTCGCTGCGCAGGGCGACGCCGGCCACGCCGGTGACAGCCCGGCCGAGCGGGGCTACTCCGCGCTGCTGCGTCAGCACCGCGCCGAGGCCACCCGATGAGCGGGCGAACCGTCGACGTGCACACCGCCGCCGCCGGGCGGCCCGAGGGGAAGCGGGGTGCCCGCGTGGGCGTCACGGGGATCGAACTACGCCGCTCCGCCGCGCTCGGCGCCGCGCTGATGACGGTGGTGGTCGGGGTGGGGGCGCTGTACGTGGCGACCGGCCGCTGGTCGACCGGCTGGATGGCGCTGGCCCTGACCATCCGGGAGTACCTGCTCCTGCTGTGGCCGCTCGCCCTCGCGGCCGGCGCCTGGCAGGGACGCCGGGAACACCGGGCGAAGGTCGGTGAACTGTTCGCCACCACGGCCCGGCCCCGCACCGCCCGGATGCTGCCGGTGCTCGGCACGATGGCCCTCACCCTCACGGTCGCCTACCTGCTGGTGACCGTGGCGGGCATCGCCTGGATCGTCACCACCGCCTCGTACGTGCCGCTGCTGAGCTTCGTCGTCGTCACCGCGGTCGGCGCGCTGTCGCTGGTCGCCGCAGCGTGGCTGGGACTGGGCATCGGGCGGCTGCTCCCGGCCCTGGTGACCGCCCCGGCGCTGGCGGTGGGCGGGGTGCTGCTGGTCTTCTTCGCCACCATCTCGCCCCCGGAACGGGTGGCTGCGGCGATCTCCCCGGCACACGGCTCCGGCGGGTTCCACGACTACCAGACGATCGACAACCGGGTCAGCGGTGCGCTGACGATCTCGATGATCACGCTCGCCGTCACCGGGCTGCTGTTGTTCGTCGCCGACGGTTGGCGGGTCCGGGTGATGGCGGTGCTCCCGGTGCTGCTCGGGGTCGCGGTGGCGACGGCGATCCTCCCCACCGACCGGGACGTGCTCACCTGGCCGGTCGACCCGGTCGCCAGGGAACTGGTGTGCACCAAGGACACCCCGACGGTGTGCGTCAGCCGGGTCCACGCCACCGTGCTCGACACGATCACCCCGCCGGCCCGGGAGGGTCTCGCGGCACTGGCGAAACTGCCGGGCGCGCCGACCGCCGTGCACGAGGACACCCACACGATCGGGTACCGCCGGGAGCAGCCGACCGTCCCGGACGGGGTCGTCACGGTCGAGGTCCGGATCGACAAGCGGGGCCGGCTCGCCCACCCCGACGTCGTGTTCCTGGAGGTCGTCAGAGGGTTGGGCGTCCCGTACGACGGCGACTGCCGCAACCGCAACGAGACCGTCGAACGGGCGGCGGCGTACTGGCTCATGGGCCGTGAGCCGCGCTCGGACGTCGGGCTGGTCCCCGGCATGATCGAGGAGGACCCGGCGATCACCACCGGGGCGAGGACCCTGTGGCAGGGCCTGCGGGCACTGCCCGAGGCGGAGGCGGTGGCCCGGGTCACGGCCGTCCGCGACGCCCTGCTGGCCTGCCGGGACCCTGAGGGGCTGCTGTCCGGGAGCACCAGGTGACCGGGATGCTGCTCTACCTGCGCTCCCGGCGCGTACCCCTGGCCCTGGCCGCGGCGGTCGGCGGCGCGGCGGTGATCTGGGCGCTGCACCTGACCTTCGCCGAGGACCGGGACGCCACCCCGCTGGTGGTCGTGCTGACCGTCCTGCTGATGGTCGCGGCGCTCGCCCCCACCCTCGCCGGCCCGGACGCGAACCTGGACCGGACGGCGTCACTGCGCTGGCCCTGGCGACGCGGCGGGCACCTGCTCGCCGGCCTGGTGATCGTCGTCGCGGTGCTGCTGGCCACGCTGCACACCGCAGCCCGGTTCGGGCCGGCCGCGCTGGTGGCCCGCGACGCCGCCGGGCTGCTCGGCCTGACCGCGCTGTGCACGAGCGTGGTCGGCGCCGCCCGGTCCTGGTTCCTGCCGGTGGGCTGGACCACCATCGCGGCCCTCTACCCGCAGGGCGGCGTCTGGGGAGCGGTCGCCACCTGGCAGGGCCAGCCGGCCGACAGCCGGGCCGCCACGGTGACGGCGGTGACGTTCGCCCTCGCCGGGCTGGTCGCCTACGCCTTCGGCGGCCCGGCCCGCACGGAGCCGTCGGAGTAGCGGCCCCGGCGGCGGGCGGGAACCGCTCCCGGGACCGACCGGGGGACGGCCGGCCGGATGGTCGGGCGTCGCCCGGGTCAGCGCGACGACGCGGTGGCGGTGCAGGCCGGCGGGAGGTGGAACCAGCGCAGCGCCTCCACGCCGGCCGGTAGGCCGGTGGGCCCCTCGTCGACCTGGTCCCGGCGATCGGCCAGGATCGACCGCGCCTCGTGCAGGTAGCCGGTCAGGGCGTCCTCCCCGGCCCGCCGCCGGGGCGTCGGGTGTTCCCCGCCGGCCAGCAGGCGGGCCAGGTCGGCCAGGCGCAACGACCGCCCCGGGCCCCGGTGGTGCTGCCACAGGCCGGTACGGGCGTCGAAGCGGTAGTCGGCCAGCAGCCGGTGCCCCTGCCGGGCGACCAGGTCGACGGCGTCGATCAGATAGTCGGCGACCCGCTCGGAGAGGAAGTAGCCGAAGGTGATCCGGGTCCAGCCGGGCTTGATCCCCTCCCACCCCCGGGCGATCTCCACCCGGAACGCGCGGGAACGTTCCTCGTCGATACCGAGTAGCCGGTGCCCGTACGGGCCCGCGCAGGAGCACCCGCCGCGCGCCTGGATGCCGAACAGGTCGTTGAGCAGCGCGACGACGAAGTTGTGGTGCAGATGGCGGGCACCGTGGCGGATCTGCACCGACACGATGGGCAGCCGCCGCGCCCGGGTGTTGCCCAGCACCACGATCCCCGGGTTCGTCGACCAGCGGCGCAGCGCCCGCGACCACAGCCGTTCCTCCCGGTCGGCGATGACGTCGGTGCCGACGGACTGCTTGAGGGCGAACACCAGGCCCGCCCGGATCGACTCGACGATCGCCGGCGTGCCACCCTCCTCGCGGGCCACCGGATCGTCGAGGTACCGGTGCCCGACCGGGTCGACGAACGCCACGGTGCCGCCCCCGGGGACCACCGGAACCCGGTTGCGCAGCACGTCCCGCCGCACCACCAGCACGCCCGGGGTCTGCGGGCCGCCGACGAACTTGTGCGGGGACAGGAAGACCGCGTCCTTGCCGTCCCCGACGCCCGGCGACGACTCGCCCATCCGGATCGGCACGTACGGGCCGGCGGCGGCGTAGTCCCAGCACGAGAGCGCCCCGTGGGCGTGCAGCAACGCCGCGATCGCGTCGGTGTCGGACAGGATGCCGGTGACGTTGGAGGCGGCGGAGAAACTGCCGATCCGCAGCGGGCGGTCCGCGTACCGGGCCAGCCGCTCGGCCAGCTCGGCCCGGTCGATGTGCCCGTCGGCGTCCGCGCCGATGACGACCACGTCGGCGTACGTCTCCCGCCACGGCAGCTCGTTGGAGTGGTGCTCGTAGGGGCCAACGAAGACCACCGGGCGCTGCTGCGGTGCGATGCCGTCCAGCAGGCCGTGGCGGCGCGCCGGCCCGGCGGGCAGCCGCAGTTCGAGGACGCCCACCAGCTTGTCGACCGCCGCCGTGGCCCCCGCCCCACAGAAGATCACCGCGTGCTCGTCGCTGCCCCCGACGGCGTCGAGGATCGTCCGTCGGGCGTCCTCCCGCAGCCGCCCCGTCACCCGGCCGGTGGCGGAACTCTCGGTGTGGGTGTTGGCGTAGCGGGGGAGGACCCAGTCCCGGACGGTGTCCTCCACGAAGTCCAGCGCCCGACCGGAGGCGGTGTAGTCGGCGTAGGTGATCCGGCGTGGCCCGTACGGGCCTTCCAGCACCTCTCCCTCGCCGATCAGCCCGTCGCGGATCCGCGCCAGCAGCCGCTCTGTGTCCACCGTACCCATGTCGCGTTGCCTCCCCACCGCGGTGGCGACGGGGCGGGTCGACGGGTGTCGGCGAGCGTCGGTTCCCCGACCGCCGTCCACAGTGTGCCCGACCGGCCGGCCCCGCCGCTCGCCGCGTCCGCCTGGTGCCCGCGCCCGCGCGGGTGCGACGATCTCCACCGGCCCTGCCGACGATCCCGAGGAGAGCGCGATGGCGACCGGTGCCGAGCTGGACGACTGCCGGCGGGTCGCCGAGGAGGCCGCCCGCCTCGGCGGCCGGGAACTGCTGCGACGCTTCGGCTACCACGGCCGCGTCGACTACAAGACCACCCCCACCGACCTGGTCAGCGAGGCGGACCGGGCCAGCGAGACGCGCATCGTCGAGCTGCTGCGCGCCCGCCGCCCCGGCGACGGCATCCTCGCCGAGGAGGGCAGCGACCACGTCGGCGACTCCGGACTGCGCTGGGTGCTCGACCCCCTCGACGGCACCGTCAACTACGTCTCCGGGATACCGTTCTGGTGCGTCAGTGTCGCCTGCGAGCAGCAGACCCGACACGGGTGGCGGCCCGTCGTCGGGGTGGTCCACGACCCGGTCCACGACGAGACGTTCTGCGGCGTCCGGGGCGGCGGTGCGGTCCTCAACGGCACCCCGCTGACCCGGCGTGCCGGCATCCCGCTCGGCGAGGTCGTCCTCGCCGCCGGCTACGCCTACGACGTCGACCACCGCCGGGTGCAGGCGGCCGTGGTCACCGACCTGGCCGCCGACGTGCGCGGGGTACGGATGCTGGGCTCGACGGCGCTGGCGCTGGCCTGGATCGCGGCGGGCCGGTGCGACGCCTACGTCGAGGACCGCACGTTCCGTTGGGACTGGGCGGCCGGTCAGGTGATCGCCGTCGAGGCCGGCGTCGCGGTCGAGGTGAGCGGCAGCCGGGTGCTGGCCGCCCCGCCGGAGCTGATCGACGGTCTGCGTCCCCGGGTCGCGGCGCTGGGCTGACCCGCACCGGCGGCGGTGCCGGGGCGGGACGTCAACCAGCGCGTCAACCGGCGCCGAGGCAGACGAACGCCGCCGCCGTGGCTGCGGCGGTGCTGTCGCCGGAGGCGACGAAGTCCCGCTGGGCGTCGGCGAGGGCCTGCGCCGGGCGCAGCCCCGCCCGCATCCGTCGGTGCAGGTCCAGCATCAGCGCCGTGGTGGGGTCGGCGGGCACCGGCAGCACGGTGGCGACCAGGCAGCGGGTGCCCAGGCCGAGCAGCACGGCGGTGAAGCCCATCACCTCGTCGCCGGGGCGGACCCCGGTCAACCCCGAGTCGCAGGCGGACAGCACCACACAGCCGGGCGGCCGGGCGACCCGCTCCCACTCGTAGGCGAACAGCGGGCCGTCGGCCAGCTCCAGGGTGGAGAACTGCGGATTGTCGGCGCGGAAGGTGCCGTGGGCGGCGATGTGGACCAGGCCGGCCCCGTCCAATGCCGCGGTCAACGCGTCGGCGGTGGCGTCCGCGCCGGTGAGCAGGGTCGCCCCCGGCAGCACCTGCGCGAGCCGGGCCACCTCCGCCTGCCCCGCCGGCAGGCGCGGCCCGCAGGCCAGCACCGACGGCCCGGTCGGGTCTTCCCCGCCGTCCGCCCGCAGCCAGGCCGTGGCCGACGGGGCGACGGTCACGGCACGCCCGGCGCAGGTCGGCAGACCCGACCACGGCACCGCGTGCAGGGCCCCGACCGGCACGATCACCAGGGGGCGGTCGCCGAGGTGCCGGCGCAGCGGATCGAAGAGCTGCCGGTCCAGCGCGGCGGCGGCGTGCCCGGCCCCGGCCCGTGCGGTCGCCGTGTCGCCGGTGGTGACCAGCCGGCGCAGGGCGAACCGGTGCCACCGGGTCAGGTGCACCGCCTCGGCGAGCGGCCCGAGGTCGTGCAGGCTGGCCCGGCCGTCGCGGACCAGCACCGCGCGCAGCCGGTCGCCGTGGGCGACCAGCTCGACCAGCACCCGGGAGCCGAGCCGCCCGGCGAGCACGCCCACACCGGGCGGGTCCACCACACCGGTCCCCCCGGGCACCCGGCGGGCCAGGTCCCGGATGCGCTGTTCCAGCCGCGCCTGCCGACCACGCAGGGCGTGGGCCGGCCGACCCGCCAGCACCTCGTCCTCCAGCAGACTGCTGACCAGCCTGAGCTCGGTGAGCGCCGCGAACAGGTCCGGATCGTCAGGGGGCAGCGCCGGACGCATCCGCAGGGTGTTGGCCCGCCAGCGTTCGGCCCAGGCCAGGGTCCGGGCCGGGGCGCCGGCCCGCACCGCGATGTCGAGCCCCTCGGCGGCCAGTTCCCGACCGTACGTGCCGCTGTGCGCGCGTAGCTCCGTGGCGCCGAGCGACGTGCGGTGCCGGTCCAGTACCGCCAGCCCCCGTCGCAGCGCCCGGGCCGCCCCGGCGTCGTCACCGGTGAGCCGACGCGAGCGGGCCAGCGCGTACCAGCCCTGGGCGCGGCGGGAGGCGGTGCCCCGACGGCGGGCCTGCGCGGCCATGTCGAGCAGGGTCACGGCGCGGTCGACGCGACCCGAGGCGGCGGCCAGCAGGCCGGCCTCGAGGCGGGTGGTCAGCGCCGGCCCCGGCCAGCCGGTGGCGTCGAGTTCGTCGGCCGTCCGCACCATCGCGGTGAGCAGGGCCGCCGTCCGGGTGCCCCGGCGGAACTCCGCGCGCAGCTCGACGTGCCGGGCGAAGGCGGCCCAGGTGCGCCGGCCCTGACGCCGGAACCTGACCCGGGCCTGCGCGGCGGCGGCGGTCGCGGTGTCCAGGTCGTCGGCGAGCAGCGCGGCCCGGGCCTGGGCGAGCAGCGCCTCGGCGAGGTCCGAGGCCATGCCCCGGCGGTGCAGCTCCCGGACCGCTGCGGCGGCCACCTCGACCGCCTCGTCGAGCAGCGGCACCGACAGCAGCAGCTCGAACCGGTCCAGCAGCAGCGCCGGACGCGGGACGGCGAGCCGCCGGTACTCCTCGTCGACGTCGGCGAAACAGCGCAGCGCCACGGCGATCTCGCCGCGTTGCCCGGCGGCGATGCCGCTGTTCCACCTGGCGTCGGCCGCGGCGAGATCGAGCCCGAGCCGGTGGAAGACCGCCGCCGCCCGGGACAGGTCGTCGCCGGTGCCACCGGAGGAGCCCCGGTGTGCGTTGAGCAGGCCACGGTTGTTGCGGGCGCGGGCCTCCAACAGCGGATCGTTCTCGCGTTGGGCGATGTCGATGGCGATGCCGTAGTCGCGTACCGCCTCGGCGTAGCGCCCGCGGTAGTGCAGCACCACCCCCCGCTGCATCCGGGCCCGGCCGGCGTCGGCACCGGCGAGCTGGGGCAGCGCGGCGGTCACCGCCCGCAGCGCAGCCGCCGTACGGCCGGCGTTGGCCAGCACGTATCCGAGGCTCATCCGGGCCAGCGCCCGGGTCCGGGGGGTGCCGGACACCCGTACCGCCCGGCGCAGGTGGCGCAGCGCACCGGGCAGGTCGTTGAGCTCGCGCAGGGCCAGCCCGATGGCCCGCTCGGCGGTGGAGCGCTCGTCGTCGTCGGCGGTCGGACTCGCGAGCACCCGCTGGGCGATGCTGATCGCCTCGGGTGGGAATCGCTGGACGGCGTCGAGTGCCGCCTGGGCCGCCGCGGCACCGCAAACGGTGCTGTCGGGCATGCCCTAGAGAGTCCACGACGAACAGCCGTGAGTCAACGCCGGGAATCCATCGCGGGAATGTCGTCAATGGGTGTCCTGCTCGGTTGCCCCTAATTGACAATCGGCGATGGTCCGGAATAATTGGCGGTCGGGGAATTCGCCGAGCTCACCATCGGTGGGCGCGCTTCTTTCACGAGCATGGAGGATCCGTGCCGCCGTCTGACCACCCCACCGTGCCTGGTCCGGGCGGCCAGCTGTCCCGACGGCGGATCCTGGCGCTGTCCGCGTTGGCCGTGGCGACGCCGTTCGGTGTCGTGCCGCGTCCGGCCCCCGCCTCGGCCGGCGATGCCGATGCCACCGCCTACCAGAAGGCGTTCGAGGCCGCGCTGGCCGCCGACCAGAACGTACGCCGGTACACCGTCCCCGGCCGGGAGATCCTCTACCGTCCCCGGCAACTGCTCGCCGCCGCCGCCGACGCCAACCGGGTCGCCACCTGGCTGCGCGCCCACGATTATCCGGTCACCGTAGGCGCCGGATTCGCCGGTGTCACCCGGCTGCTGTTCGACCGGGAGACCGACATCCCCGGTGTCGTGCGAAAACTGCGCGACCCCCAGCAGTGGCCCGGCCAACAGGTGCCTGCGGTGCAGCCCCACCACGTGTTGCTCGGGCTGGGCAACATCATGGGAAACCCGGGCACGCCGCCCAGCGCCGCCGCGGCGCTGCCGCCTCCCGACCCGAGCCGGCTCGGTGAGGGCGCCGGCGTCACCGTCGGCATCTGTGACACCGGGATCTGGCAGCAGGCCGGCGTCTGCCACCCGCAGTGGCTCGGCGGCGCGTACCTGCCGCAACTCGACGACGAGGACCCGCTCTACGTCAGCACCGACGTGCTGGCCACGCAGGGCGGGCACGGCACCTTCGTCGCGGGCGTGGTCCGGCAGGCCGCCCCGGGGGTACGCGTCGACCCAGAACTGGCCCTGGACCCGAACGGGGTGGGTGACGAGTCGACGGTGGTGGCCGCCCTGAGCCGGCTCGCGCCGCAGGTCACCGTGTTCAACCTCTCGCTCGGCGGCTACACCCTGGACGATCAGCCGTCGCTGCCACTGGCCAACGCGCTGGCGGCGTTGCCGGCGACGAGCGCTGTGGTCGCCGCGGCCGGCAACGCCGGGACCAGTCGTCCGCTCTGGCCCGCCGCCCTGGACCGGGTGCTGGCGGTCGCGGCGGTCACCCAGACGTCGGGCGGCCCGGTGCCGACGGCCGACAGCTGCTACGGGCGCTGGGTGGACGCCTGCGCCGTCGGCGAGCGGCACAGCACCTACGTCGAGGGGAGGCTTCCGCTGCCCGGCAGGCCGGTACGGCAGTTCCACGGGTTCGCCATCTGGGCCGGCACCTCGTTCGCCACCGCACACGTCTCCGGGCGGCTCGCCGCCCTGATGACCGCCGGTGGCCTCAGCGCGGAGGCGGCCCGCGCGAGCCTGCTCGCCGCCCCACGCTGGCACCCCGACTACGGGGTGCTCGTCGGATGAGCCGGGTCGACGCCCCGGGCGGTGACCCGGTGACAGGTGCCAGCGCGACCGGTCTGCTGTCCGCCGCCGCCGGTGGGGACGAGTCGGCCTGGGCCGAGCTGGTCCGCCGGTACACCCCGGTCGTGTACGCGGTCATCCGCGCCTACGACCTCAGCCGCTCCGACGCGGCCGACGTCAACCAGACCGTCTGGCTGCGCCTGGTGGAGCAGCTGGATCGGGTACGCGAACCCGAGGCGCTCCCGGGCTGGCTGGCCACCACGACCCGCCGCGAGTGCTACCGGCTATCCCGGCTGAGCCGCCGGTCCCACCCCGTCGACCCGTACGACCAGACCCTGGAGAACCAGCACGGGTTCTCCCGGGAACTGGCCGCGATGACGCCCGCTCCGGACGACGAGTTGCTGCGCGCGGAGCGTCGACAGGCGTTGCGGGAGGGGTTCGTGCAGCTCCCGTCGCGCTGCCAGGCGTTGCTGTCGCTGCTGACGGCCGACCCGCCGGTGAGCTACCGGGAGGTCGCCGAGCGGCTGGGCGTGCCGGTCGGCAGCATCGGGCCCACCCAGGCACGATGCCTGCGTAGGCTGCGGGAGTGCCCGGCGATCGTCGAGTTTCTCGGAGCTTCCACCATCGGCACGAAACGGGGGTGAACCGGATGGAGCCGTGGCCGCCGGCGGATGACGAGGCGCTGACGACGGAGCTGGGCGCGGCCCTGTGGGACACCGGGCCGGTCTCGGAGGCGTACCTCAGCGCGGCTCTGGCCGCGTTCACCTGGCGTACCGCCGACGCGGAGCTGGCCGTCGCCGAGCTGACGTTCGACTCGGCCGTCGACGCCGAGCTGGCCGGCATGACCCGTTCCGCGGCGTCGGCGCGGACGCTGTCCTTCCGTGCCGGGTCGGTGCTGGTGGAGATCGAGGTGAGCGACGCCGGGATCGTCGGGCAGCTCTCCCCGTCCGGTGGCGGCCGGGTCAGTGCCCGCACGGCCGCCGGCACCTACGACGAGGCGTCGGTGGACGCCGTGGGTTTCTTCTCGTTGGGCGTTCCACCGCCGGGCCCGGTGCAGTTGTGCGCGCGTACCGTCGGCTACGCGGTATCCACCGCCTGGGTCTGTCTGCGCTGACCGTCGCATCCGGTGCCCGGTCGCGGCCTGCGACGACGGTGGGGCGCGGGCCGACCGGCCCGCGCCCCCGTCCTCAGGTGGTGGCGGCGTTACTCCCGCTGCTCACCGGCCAGCAGGTACTGCACTCCGCCGAGGTCGGCGCGCGCGGTGCCGTCGGCGTCGGGCCCGAACTGGGTCACGTTGAGCGCGGTCTCCTTGGTCAGCGTGGTGTCGGCCGAGAAGGCCAGCGAGAACTCGATGCGCTCACCGGGCTTCAACAGCAGTCCGCTGATGCTGGCCCGCCCCGGATCGACGATCTCCAACTCGGTCTTGCCGACCTGGCGGACTCCCGTGCCGACCTTGCCGGTGGCCTGCCAGCGCTCGAACAGGGTCGGGCCGAGGTCGACGAAGACCCGGGCGCCCTGGGCCTGCTCCGCCGGCTGGGTGAAGACCAGGTCGTTCTTGGTCTCCACGGTGGTCACGTTGCCGATGGCGAACGGCCGGACGACCCGGGGCCCGCCCGAGACGACTCGGACCGAGTCGACGTTGCGCCAGGCGATGTTGTTGTTGTACTGGGTGTTGACGCTGGTGCTCGGGCCCTCGAAGGTCATCGGGTCGGTGGGCGAGACCCAGCGCGCCAGCAGGCAGAAGTGGCCCGGTCCGGGCACCCCGGTCCACGGGATCGTCACCGTGGTGACGCCCGCGAAGACGGGCACGCTGACCGCGCCGATCTGGGTCCAGTGTGTCGGCCAGGTGGCGCCGCCGCCCGGGGTCGTCCGGTAGATGCGCAGCACGCCGTTGTCGGTGCCCGAGCCGTACGGCCCGGCGTTGCGCAGCTTCACGAAGAGGTAGTTGGTGACCCCGACCCTCGGGTTCTGGCTGACGGAGCACTCCACGGCCGTCGGACAGACCTTGATGTCGGGGCTGGCCCACAGCGGGCTGTACGAGTGCGGCTGGTAGCCGGTGTCGGCGGTGACGTCCTTCATGTAGACGTCGGTACGGGCCGCGGCGGCGGCCTTGCCCTGCGGTGCCTCGCCGGGTGCCGCGGCTGCGGCGGTGACCGCCAGCAGCCCGGCCAGCGCCGCGCCCGTGAGGACGGCCAGCGTCGAGCGACGGACGCGTTTTCCTACCTTGCCCATGACAGGTTTTCTCCCATCGGCGGGGGACGCCGAGTGCGGCGTGTTGCGGTGCCGTATCGACGCGATGACGTTGTTGAAGAGCCGTAAACGTGCCGGGAAATACCGTGGCGGGGCCGGTCGTCAGATGACGCCAGGACCGGCGAATAAGACAGTCGTCGATGTCTGCCCGGCACATGATCGAAGTAAGTCGATTAGTGTGGTGTTCGCGAGGTGCACCGACACCCGGTGTCGGCGGGCATCCCCGCTCCGCCGCGCAGCCGTGCGCCGTCCCCGGAGGAACCACCGCCACCATGAGACCGAAGAGCAGCCTTTCCGCCGCCGCCGCGGCGGCCGTGACGCTGGCCGTCGCCCTGGGTGGTGTCAGCGCGCCCACCACGGCCGTGGCCGGCACGACCCCACCCGCCAGCAGCGCCGGGTCGGGCGGTGCCGTGCCGGGCAGCCCGCCGCCCAGTAGTGCCGTGCCGGGCAGCCCGCCGCCCAGCGGGGTCGCCTGCACCGTCAGGTACTCGGCCTACACCTGGGACACCTACCTGACGAGCAGCATCACCGTCACCAACACCGGCGTCACCACGATCACCTCCTGGCGGCTGACGTTCCCGCTGCCCACCGGGCAACGCATCACCACCGGCTGGAACGCGGTGTACTCGCCGTCGAGTGGCACCGTCACGGCCCGTGGCCACGACGACCACGTCACCATCGGGCCGGGCGGGGCGATCGCCATCGGGTACGTGGCCGACCACACCGGTGACACCGGCAGCCCGTCCTCGTTCACCCTCAACGGGACGCCCTGCGCGCTCGGCTGAGCCTGCGGTCAGGCAGGCGGGTCGACCCGCAGGTCTCAGTGAGCCGACGGGGGCCAGCGGTACCTGCGCCACGCGTGCCAGGTCGGGAATCCCGCCGGGGGAGCATCGATGGGTTCGCTGCCGTCGAGTTCCCCCGGCGTGGGGACGTCGAGGCGGGTGGCCCACTCGGCGAGTTCCTCATCCGCCATGGGCCAGGTGGTGTGCGGTGCGTCGGCCTGACGTCGGTCCCGCCGTCTGCGCTGCTCGGCCGGGGTGAGGGTGAAGTAGTGCAACTCCACCCGCGCGCCGAGGTCCGCTGCGGCCTGGCGCAGGGCGGAACGTTCGTCGCGGCTCCACAGGCCGTAGTCGATCACCACGTTGGTGCCGAGTTCGAGAGCGCGCAGTCCGATCCCGATGAGCCGCCCCTCTATGACGGCCCCCGCCAGGGAAGGGTTCCCGGGCCCGTAGAGCGCCTTCACCCACTCGTCCTTCGTCAGGCGGAGGGCGTTCCGCTCGACCTCGATCCGCCGCGCCGCCGTGGTTTTCCCGCTGCAGGGGAGTCCCACGGTCAGGAACAGTGTCGGTTGCCCCATCGTCACCTCCTGGCTGGCCGCCCTAGCATCGTCCACCTGTGTGCATGCCGCTCGCGATTTCAAGCGAAGGGCCCCGCCGCTGTCAGTCGACGTACTCGTCTTCGAGGGTGGGGATGACCGGCGACAGAAGCTGGTCGGCGTGTGCGGTGACGGCGCCCCGGACCAGCCGGTGTACCCGGAAGGTCAGTTCGTGCCCGGGGTCCTCGTCGTCGTGGACGTACAGCAACCCGTAGGACCCCGGGGCCAGGTGACCGATCCTGGTGAACAGCTCGATGACGTCGGCGTCCCGGCCGCCCCGATGGTTGCGGAACCCGCCGAGATGGACGTGGTGTGCGCCGTTGACCGGGCGGAGATCCACCAGTCCGGGACCGGTGTACCCGTTGATCAGATCCTGGATCTCGTCGAGGCGTAGGGGCGGGTCGTCGTCGACCGCTTCGGCTGTCGAGCGGAGGGTGATCCATCCGTGGTACTCGAACATGGCAGGAGTGTAGGACCGGCTGGTCAGGCCGCCGCGTCATCATCGGAGGCAGCGGTGCGGCGCAGTTCGCGCAGGACGCCGTGGCGGCGCAGGGCCCAGGCGAGGCGGGGAACGCTCGGGTGCCTGACGAACAGCACGGCGGCGCGGCGGACCAGGCCGACCCGGTCGGCGTCCACCTGGTTCTCGACCACCTGCCAGACCAGTTCGCGCACCCGGGCGTCGTCCAGCACCGCGCGTACCTCACGCCGCACCCGGGGGTCCTCGGCCGCCGCGGTGACGGCGGCAGCCAGACCCGGCCGGTCGGCACGCGGGGGCACCACCGCCGCGAGGAGCGGCCGGCGTACCTCGTCGCGTTCCAGCAGCAGCAACACCGCTTCCCGGATCTCGGTGGTGTCCAGGCTGGACCGCAGCAGCCGCAGCAGGCTGCGTTCCACCTCGCGGTCGTGGTCCGGGACGGAGAGCGCGGCCAGCAGCAGCGCCACCTCGTCGAGGTCGATGACGTGGCGCACCCCGTCGCGGAACTCCGGCAGGCCCCAGGCCGCCTGCAAGGCCGTCACGAGATCGCGGTTCACGGCCCTCCGCTACCCGCAACGGGCAACGGGTGAAACCCCGGGGCGGGCCGGTTCGCCTCGTCGAAACTCAGCGCCGTCGCGACGGGCTCAGGCCGCCGCCTGCCGGGGGCAGATCATCGGGTGCAGCAGCCGGGACAGCTCGTCGACGTCGGTGACGGGTCGTGCGAAGCTCACCCTCGCCCGTCGGACCGCGCCGGGCCGACCGTACGCGACCGTCAGGCCGTACCTGTCGATCCGGACCACCCGGGGCGACTCGGTCCCGGGCAGCTGCAACCGCCGGCGCAGGTGGGCCGCGACCTGCTCGCCGTGGTGGTCGGCGAGGTCGGCCAGCAGGTCCGCCTCGGCCGCGTGCAGCGGGTCGGGCTCGGCCTGCGCGTACTCCTGCGGGTCGATCGGGCGCGTCGCGCCGGCACGTTCCCAGCGGGCCTCGGTCACCGCGAACCGGTGCAGCCGGAACCGGCTGCCCACGTCGAGCAGGTCGCCAGTAGGCCGGGTGGCGGCGAAGTCCATCGCGGCCTGTCGTGCCGCGTCGCCGTCGAGGCGTTCGGCCCAGCCGGAGACCCAGGTCCGGCCGAGCGAGGGGGCGTCGGCGGTGGGCGGCAGGTCGAGCACGTCGAGGACGGTGGCGACGTCGGTGTCCCCGGCCGGTGGGGTGAGCGCCGTGGCGAGGTCGCCGGACGTCGGCACCAGCAGCAGCACCCGGCCCTGCGGGTCGGTGGCGTGCCGGACCTGCTGCGGGCCGGTGCTGCCGGCCAGGTGGGCGAGGGCGGGCAGCCGGCCCGCGACGAGGGTACGCACGATCTCCGCCGGGCTGGGTCGCATGATCCCGATCTCCTCAATGTAGGTTAGCCTTACCTAACTAGCAGGCTAGACCATGTGATCGGAGACGTCGAACGTGAACCACCCCCGCCCCAAGGCCCGGCTCTCCCGTGCTCTCGGCATCCCGCTGACCCGCAAGTGCGTGCGCTACTTCGAGCGGCGTCCCTACCCGCCGGGCGTGCACGGCCGCAACCGGCGCAAGACCTCCGACTACCAGGTACGGCTGCTGGAGAAGCAGCGGCTGCGCCACCAGTACAACGTCAGCGAGGCCCAGCTGCGCCGGACGTTCGACGAGGCCGTCCGGGGGGTCGGGAAGACCGGCGAGTCGCTGGTCGCCCTCCTGGAACGGCGACTCGACGCGGTGGTGCTGAGGGCGGGGCTGGCCCGCAGCATCTACCAGGCACGTCAGCTGGTCGGGCACGGCCACTTCACGGTGGACGGACGCAAGGTCGACCGGCCCTCGTACCGGCTGCGGCCCGGCCAGGTGGTCGCGGTACGCGAGCGCAGCCGGGCCCTGCCGCCGTTCCAGCTCGCCGCCGCCGGCGCGCACGCCGACGACCGCCCCCGCCCGTACCTGTCGGTGGAGCTGACCGGGCTGCGCGTCACCCTGGTGCGCGAGCCCGTCCGGCACGAGGTCCCGGTGATCTGCGACGAGCAGCTGGTGGTGGAGTTCTACTCCCGCTGAACGGTCAGCGGCGGCCCGGTCCACCGCGCCTGCCCCTGGTGCGGCACCGGCGGGCCGCCGCCGACCACCCCGGACCCCGGCGCGTCACCGCCCCGGGCCGGCGTGTCGTCGGCCCGGGCGGTCCACGCCGCCCACAGCCGGGCATAGCTGCCGCCCGCCCCGACCAGCTCGGCGTGCGGGCCGCGCTCGACGATCTCGCCCTGGTCCATCACGACGATCTGGTCCGCCGTCACGGCCTGGGTGAGGCGGTGGGCGACGACCAGGGCGGTGCGTCCCGCCAACGCCGCGGCGGCGGCCTGTTCGAGATCGCGCGCACCCGCGCTGCCGGCCTCGGCGGTCGCCTCGTCGAGCACCACGACCGCCGGGTCGAGCAGCACCACCCGGGCGAGCGCCAACTGCTGCGCCTGCGCCGGGGTCAGCGGATGGCCGCCCTCGCCGACCACGGTGTCCAGCCCGTCGGGAAGGGCGAGCACCCAGGACAGGGCGTCGACGCGGGCCAGGGCGGCGGTGAGCTCGTCCGGTGACGCCTGCGGCCGGGCCAGCAGCAGGTCCGCACCGAGCGGGCCGGCGAACACGTGGGTCTCCTGACTGACCAGGGCGATCGTCCGGGCGGGCAGCTCGGCGACGGGAACGCCGCCCAGGCTGGCCACACCGTGCCCGGGTCGCAGGACCCCGGCGGCGATCGACGCGACGGTGGTCTTCCCGGCACCGGTGGAGCCGACCAGCGCCACCACCCGCCCCGCCCCGACCCGCAGGGACACGTCACGCAGCACCGGCGTGGCCCCGTCGTAGCTGAAGCCGACGTCGGTCAGGACGAGGTCGTGCGTCGACGGCGCGGTGCCGCCCGCCCGACGGTCCGGGTCGGTGCCGAGCACCCCGACGAGGCGGGCCAGGCTGGCCCCCGCGTCCTGGGCCTTGTCGAAGGTGACCATCAGTTGCAGGACCGGGCCGAACAGCCGGTGTAGCAGCAACGCTGCCGCCGACACCTCGCCGAGGGTGACGGCCTCCCGGCGGACGAGCAGGAACCCCACCACCAGCACCGCGCCCAGCCCGGCCAGCTCCGCCCCGTTGATCCGGCCCACGAACCGGGTGTAGAGGGCGAACACGCTCGTCGAGATGTCCCGGGCGCGGGCCGAGACCTCCGTGATGTCGGCGAGGTGCCGGTCCTCCAACCGGTAGGCGTGCACCGTACGGATGCCCTGCACGCTCTCGACGAAGCGTTGCGAGCGCTGCGCGATGGCGACCCGCTCGGCCGCGTAGGCCGGCGCGGCCCGGGGGAGGTACCACCGCGCACCGAGCACGTAGAGCGGGACGGCGACCGCGCCGGCCAGCCCGAGCCGCCAGTCGATGCCGATCATCGTGGCGAGGCTGATCGCCGCCAGCAACAGGGCCGAGACCAGGGTGGGCAGGACCTCGGTGACGGCCCGGTCGATGGCGCCGACGTCCGCGCCGACCCGCGAGACCAGGTCGCCCCGGCCCGCCCGGTCGAGCACCGTCACGGGCAGCCGCAGCGCGACGTCCAGGGTGCGTTCGCGCAGGTCGGCGAGGATGTGCGCGCCCAACCGGCGGATCAGGTGGGCGCTCACGCCGGTGGCCGCACCACCGACGACCGCGGCGGTCACGATGAGCACGGCGACCGGGACGAGCGCCCCGGTGCCGCCACCGGCGCGGACCCGGTCGACCAGCAGGCCGAAGGCGTAGGCGGGCACGATCGCGGTGGCGGCGGCGAGCAGCCCGACGACCAGCGTGCCGACGGCGGCACCCCGGCGGGCCCGCAGCTGTGCGCCGAGCCACGCCCTGCTCTCGCGCGGGCCGGCCACGGGCAGGATCGGGGACGTCACCGCAGTACCGCCCGGCGGTAGCTGTCGTGGTGGGTGACGAGGTCGGTGTGCGTGCCCTCGGCGGCGACGACGCCGTCGGCGACGAACACGACCCGGTCGGTGGCGGCGAGCAACGTCGGACTGCCGGTGATGACGACGGTGCCGTAACCGCCGTCCGCCCCGTGCCGCAGCGTCCGGATGCCGTCGGCGACGGCCTGCTCGGTGACCGCGTCGACGGCGGTGGTCGGGTCGTGCAGGACCAGCAGCGGCGCTCCGGCGAGCAACGCGCGGGCGAGCGCGACACGTTGCCGCTGGCCGCCGGAGAGGTTCGCGCCGCGTTCGGTGACCGGCATGTGCAGACCCTCCGGGTGCAGGTGTGCCACCTCGTCGGCGGCAGCGGCGCGCAGGGCCTGGTCGAGCCGTCCGGCGTCGTCGTCGTGCTGCCCGGCGTCGTCGCGCAGGGCGATGTTCGTGGCGAGGGTGCCGGTGAACAGGTCGGTGCGGTGCGGTTCGCTGTGCAGCAGGTGGCGCGCCCGGTCCCGGTCCACGGTCTCCAGCCGTTCGCCGCCGAGCAGGACGTCACCCATGTGGCCGGCGGGCACCGCCAGCAGCCGCGCCAGGGCCTCGGCGTCCGCCGGCCGGGGCGCGACCACGCCGACGAACTCCCCGGGGCGGACGTGCAGGTGCAGGCCGGCGAGCGGGCCGTACGTCACGTCGGTCAGGCGTAGTTCGCACCCGGTGGCCGCCGGCGCGGCGGTGCCCGGCGGCAGGACCACGTCGGCCCGTAGGACGGCGGCGACCCGGTCCGCCGCCGCGCGGGCGGCGGCCGTCCAGCTGGGCACGACCGCGAGCACGCCGAACGGTTCGACGAGGAACTGTGCGGAGCCGATCACCGTGATGAACTGGCCGACGGTGATCCGGCCGGTCAGTGCGAACCAGCCCGCCATCAGCGCGACGCCCCCGGTCAGCAGGCTGCTCAGCATGGTGGACGCGCCCAGGTAGGCGTTCTGGGTCCGGGAGGCGCGCAGCGTGGCCGCCAGGCTGTGCCGGCTCACCAGGCGGTACCGCCGCGCCCCGGCGTCCTGCGCGCCGATGCCGTGTAGCGGGCGCAGCCCGGTGACCAGGTCCGTGGCGAGCGCGGTGGCCCGGCCGGCCTGGTCCTGCTGGTCCTTGACGCGTCTGGCGATCAGCGGGGCGGTGCGGGTGAGGATCGCCAGCACGGCCGGGACGGCGATCAGCACGGTCAGCCCGAGCGGCGTCGAGATCAGCAGCAGCGCGACCGCGCTGACCGTGACCGCCACCAGCGCGCTGGTGATCCGGGGGATGTGGTCGAGCAGGTAGGAGGTGTACTCGGCGTCGGTGGTGGTGACCGCGAGCAGGTCGCCGGTGTGCCGTCCGGTCCGCAGCACCCGTGGGTCCAGGATCCGCGCCGCGAGCTCGACCCGCAGCTGGTGACCCTCCGCGGCGATGGCCCGTTGCAGGCGTCGTGCGCCGAAGCGGTAGGTCACCGCCAGGACGAGATAGACCGCCGCCAGGACGGCGATCCAGACGAGCAGCGCGGTCGCCTCTCCGGTGGCGACGCCCCGGTCGACGATGACGCCGATGAGGATCGGCACCAGGGCCGCGCAGAGCTGGTAGACGCCGGCCAGTGCCGTGCCGGTCCAGAGGTGCCACCCGTTGCGGGCGACCGCCCGGCGCAGGACCGCGGCACCGGTACTGACCTTGCTCACTACGTAGAACCCCCTGGTCAACGGCTCAGGAACGTGGAGTACTTTACCGATCAAGTTTTAGGTAAGCCTGTCCTTACTATGTGAGTTGGAGTACTCCGCATGCGCCCCTCCCGGTTGCTCGCCGGAATCGTCGCGGCCACCACCGCGCTCGCCCTCGCCGCCTGCGGCGGGTCCTCCGACGTCGGGGAGACGCCCGCCGCGTCCGGCGCCGCGGCGGCGACCTTCCCGCTGACCGTCACCCACGCGCTGGGCACCACCACGATCGCGAAGAAGCCCGAGCGGGTCGCCACCGTCAACTGGGCCAACCACGAGGTGCCCCTCGCCCTCGGTGTCGTCCCGGTCGGCTACGCCAAGGCCAACTTCGGCGACGAGGACGGCGACGGACTGCTGCCCTGGGACGCCGCGCGGCTCAAGGAACTCGGCGCGTCGACCCCGGTGCTGTTCGACGAGACCGACGGCATCGACTTCGAGGCGGTGGCGAACACCAGGCCGGACGTGATCCTGGCCGCGTACTCCGGCCTGACCAAGCAGGACTACGACACCCTGAGCAAGATCGCGCCGGTGGTGGCGTACCCGAAGGCACCGTGGGCGACGTCGTGGCGCGACAGCATCACGCTGGAGAGCAGGGCCCTCGGCCTGGCCGCCGAGGGCGACGCGCTGATCGCGAAGATCGAGCAGCAGATGAAGGACGAGGCCGCCCGCTACCCGAAGCTGGCCGGCCGCTCGGCGATGTTCCTGACCCACCTCGACCCGACGGACCTCAGCAAGATCAGCTTCTACACCACGAACGACACCCGGGCCCAGTTCTTCACCGACCTCGGCATGACGCACCCGGAGAGCATCGCGAAGGCCTCCGCGACCACCAAGGAGTTCAGCCTCACCCAGAGCGCCGAGCAGGTGCAGAACCTCAGCGACGTGGACATCATCGTGACCTACGGTGACGCCGACGGCACCACCCTGGCCACCCTCCAGAAGGACCCGCTGCTGTCCAAGATCCCCGCGATCAAGCGCGGCTCCTTCGTCTCGCTGCCCGGCAGCACCCCCGTCGCCACCGCCGCCAACCCGACCCCGCTCGGCGTCTCGTACGTCCTCAAGGACTACGTCGACCTGCTCGGCAAAGCCGCCGACAAGCTCTGATGACCGGTCCGACGACATCCGGGCCGGACGTCTCCCTGCGGCGACGTCCGGCCCGGACCCGCCTGACCTGGCTCCTGGTGGTCCTCGGCGCACTGGTCCTCACCCTGCTCGCGTCGGTGGCCTTCGGCTCCCGGATCGTCGGCTGGGCCGACATCACCGCCGCGCTCGGCGGCACCCAGGACACCCTCGACCAGGCAGCCGTGGTCAAGCGACTGCCCCGTACGGCGCTCGCCGCCCTCGTCGGTGCGGCGCTGGCCCTGTCCGGCGCGGTGATGCAGGGCGTCACCCGCAATCCGCTCGCCGACCCGGGCATCCTCGGGGTGAACATGGGCGCGATGCTGGCCATCGCCGTCGGCATGGCCACCGTCGGCCTGTACACCGCCACCGCGTACATCTGGGTCGCCATCGCCGGTGCGGCGGTGTCCGCGTTGTTCGTCTACGCGGTCGGCTCGCTCGGCCGCGGCGGCGCCACCCCGCTCAAGATCGCCCTGGCCGGGGCGGCCACCTCCGCCGCCCTCGCGTCGCTGGTGGCCGCAGTCGTGCTGCCCCGTGGCGACATCGCCGAGAACTTCCAGTCCTGGCAGGTCGGCGGCGTCGGCGGGGCCAGCTGGGACAGCATCGGCCAGGTCCTGCCGTTCCTGCTCGCCGGGCTGGCCGTCTGCCTGCTGTGCGCCAGGGCCCTGAACTCCCTCGCGCTCGGCGACGACCTCGCCGCCGGTCTGGGCGAACGCGTCGCCCTGGTGCGCGGGATCGCCGCCGCCGGCGCGGTGGTGCTCTGCGGCGCGGCCACCGCCGTCGCCGGGCCGATCGCCTTCGTCGGCCTGATCGTCCCGCACCTGTGCCGGCTGCTGGTCGGGCTCGACCACCGCTGGCTGCTGCCGTTCGTGACCCTGGTCGGCGCGGCGCTGCTGACCGTCGCGGACGTCACCGGACGGGTGGTGAACCGCCCCGACGAGATCGAGGCCGGCATCATCACCGCCCTGATCGGCGCCCCCTTCTTCATCTACATCGTCCGCCGGCAGAAGGTACGCGAACTGTGAGCACCACGACCCTGCAGGCCGTCACCCACGGCCGGGTCCGGCGCAACCGACGACGCCGCGCGGTGCTCGCCGCCCTCGCCGTGGCGGTGGCCGCCATGGTCGTCGTTTCGCTGATGGTCGGACGCACCTTCTACCCGGCCGGCGACGTGCTGCGGGTGATCCTCGGCGACACCGTGCCGGGTGCCTCGTTCACCGTCGGTGAACTCCGGCTGCCCCGCACGGTCCTGGCCCTGGCGACCGGGCTCTGCTTCGGCATGGGTGGCGTCACCTTCCAGACCATGTTGCGCAACCCGCTGGCCAGCCCCGACATCATCGGCATCAGCTCGGCGGCGAGCGCCGCGGCGGCCTTCGGCATCATCGTGCTCGGCCTCGGCGAGACCGGCGTCTCGGTCTTCGCCATCGTCGCCGCGCTCGGCGTCGCCGTACTCATCTACCTGCTGTCGTTCACCGACGGGGTGGCCGGCACCCGGCTCGTGCTGATCGGCATCGGCATCGCCGCCATGCTCAACAGCGCCACCGCCTACATCCTCAACCAGGCCGGCCAGTGGGACCTGCAGGCGGCGACCCGCTGGCTCAACGGCAGCCTCAACGGCTCCACCTGGGACGAGGTCGTTCCGGTGCTGGCCGCGCTGGCCCTGTTCGGCCCGGTGCTGCTGAGCCAGGCCCGGAACCTCACCATGCTGCAACTCGGTGACGACACCGCCGCGGCGCTCGGCACCCGGCTGGAACGTACCCGGCTGGTCTCGATCGTCGCGGCCGTCGGCCTGATCGCGTTCGCCACCTCGGCCACCGGGCCGATCGGGTTCGTGGCCTTCCTGGCCGGGCCGATCGCCGCCCGGCTGGTCGGGGCCGGCGGTTCGCCGTTGGTGCCGTCCGCCCTCGTCGGCGCGCTGCTGGTGCTGGTCGCCGACTTCATCGGCCAGTTCGCCTTCGACATCCGCTTCCCGGTGGGGGTGATCACCGGGGTGCTCGGTGCCCCGTACCTCATCTACCTGCTCGTCCGCACGAACCGCGCCGGAGGCTCGCTGTGACCACCGACCACGCCCTGACGACCGAGAAACTGACCGTCGGCTATGGCGACCGGGTCGTCATCGAATCACTCGACCTGCTCGTCCCGCCCGGCCGGATCACCGCGATCGTCGGCGCCAACGCGTGCGGGAAGTCGACGCTGCTGCGGTCGATGTCGCGACTGCTCGCCCCGCGCACCGGTCACGTCATGCTGGACGGCCGGCAGGTGCACCGGATGCCGGCCAAGGAACTGGCCCGCACCCTCGGCCTGCTGCCCCAGTCGCCGATCGCGCCGGAGGGCATCACCGTGGCCGACCTGGTGGGCCGGGGCCGCAACCCGCACCAGCGGCTGCTGTCCCGCTGGAGCGGGGACGACGACCGCGCGGTGGCCGCCGCCCTCGACGACACCCACACCGCCGACCTGGCCGACCGGTCGGTCGACGAACTCTCCGGCGGCCAACGCCAGCGGGTGTGGATCGCGATGGCGCTCGCCCAGCAGACCGAGTTGCTGCTGCTCGACGAGCCGACCACCTTCCTCGACGTCAGTCACCAGGTCGAGGTGCTGGACCTGCTCACCGACCTCAACGCGACGCGCGGCACCACCATCGTGATGGTGCTGCACGACCTGAACATGGCGGCCCGCTACGCGGGCCACCTCATCGCGCTGGCCGACGGTGGCCTGCACGCGGCGGGGCCGCCCGCCGAGGTGCTGACCGAGGAGTGCGTACGGGCGGTCTTCGGCCTGGACAGCCGGGTCATCGTCGATCCGGTCTCCGGTCGGCCGCTGATGCTGCCGATCGGCCGCCACCACGTCACGGCCGGCCGCGCCTGACCTTCACCGACCCGGCGGACCATCCGGACGCACGGTCGGGCGGTTCGCCCGCACGCTCCACCGCCCGTCGGTGCGGGTGAGGCGGATCGGATGGTCGAAGCACTTGCTGACCTGGTCGCCGGTGAGGACCTCGTCGGCGGGGCCGGACGCCAGCGGGCGTCCGTCGCGCAGCAGCATGACGTGGGTCGTCCCGGGAGGAAGCTCCTCCAGGTGGTGGGTGACCAGGACGGACGCGAGCTGCGGGTAGGTCTGCTGGAGTGCGTCGAGCCGCTCGATGAGCTGTTCCCGGCCGGCGACGTCGAGGCCGGTGGCGGGTTCGTCGAGCAGCAGCAGGCGGGGCCTGGGCATCAACGCGCGGGCGATGAGCGTGCGGCCCCGTTCCCCCTGCGAGAGGGTGGGCCACCGGGCCCCGTGCCGCTCACCGAGGCCGAGCAGGCCGATCAGCCGGTCGGCCTCGGCGTTCTGCTCCGGTGTCGGCGCCCACCGGGGAACCCGGTCGTTGGTGTTGGTCAGCCCGGTGAGCACGACGTCGTGCACGGTGAGTGGCGCACCCGGGTCGTGCCGTGGGTTGACGTGGCCGACGGAGGAACGCAGCTCCCGCAGGTCGACCCGGCCGAGCCGGTGACCCAGCACCTCGACGGTGCCCCGGGTGGGGTGGGTGATCGCCCCGAGCAGGCTGAGCAGGGTGCTCTTGCCCGCCCCGTTCGCACCGAGCAGCGCCCAGTGCTCGCCGGCCCGTACCGTCAGTGAGACCTCGGCCAGGATCGGCCTGCCGTCGCGGACGACGGCCGCGTCCGTCACCCGCAGCACCGGCGGCGCGGTCACGGGGAAACCGTGGGGCGGCGGTCGGGCAGCATGCGGAAACCGTAACAACAGCTCCGAGGTCAGCCCGGTCGGACCTCCCGGGGTGGGACGGGCCCTGCCCGAACAACCAACATTGCAACAGGTACCTTGCTGTGGCAAGGTAGCGGCATGCAGGTCGACCCGATGCTCGTCGCGTTGCGGCGCGGCCTGCTCGAACCGCTCGTGCTCGCCGCCGTCGAGTCCCGGCAGCGCTACGCGGCGGAGATCCTCGCCGCGTTGCGGAAGGTGAACTTCCCCGCTCAGGAGGGCACGCTGTATCCGCTGCTGAGCAAGCTCCGGCGGGACGGGTTGGTGCACCACGAGTGGCGGGAGTCGCCGTCCGGGCCGCCCCGCAAGTACGTCCTGCTCACCGACGCCGGCAGGCAGCGGCTCGCCGCGTTCCGGGAGCACTGGAACGACCTGACCCGCATGATCGATTCGGTTGGACGATGACCATGGACGAGCCCACCGCCATCCGCCTCACCGGGCACGCCGCGGCCTATCCCGCCACCCGCGAGGCGTACGCCGCCCTGCGCGGGTATCTCGACGACGCCCGACGTGCGCTGCGCGGCGACCCGGACGCCGACGAGATCGTGCGTGACCTGGAGGCCGCCGTCGGCGACCGGC
Source organism: Micromonospora sp. WMMD734 (assembly GCF_049178975.1). Lineage (NCBI taxonomy): Bacteria > Bacillati > Actinomycetota > Actinomycetes > Micromonosporales > Micromonosporaceae > Micromonospora > Micromonospora sp. WMMD734. The sequence goes on along the minus strand of NZ_JBMHMK010000001.1, from coordinate 2,796,391 downwards.
TGGATCCGGACGGCGACCCGGTGACCGGTGCCCGGATGACCGCGATCCTGGCCGAAATCGGGCCGGTGCGGCCGGCGCACCCCGTGCCGGCCGAGGTCGGGGGAGCGGTACGCGGCCGGTTCTGGTGCCGGATCAGCGAAGGCGGGTGGTTCGGCGGCGTCTGTCTCGGCCTCGCGGCGTACGGCGGATTCCGTGTCGACTGGGTGCGTACCGTCGTGCTGCTGTTGACCCTGGTCACCGGTGGGCTGCTCGCCGTGGCGTACCTCGTCGGGCTGTTCGTGCTTCCCGTCGTCCCGACGGTCGCCGACTACGAACGCCGCCGGGACGCGCCCCGACCCGGCTGAGCCGGGGGCGGCGGGGCCTGCGGGCCGCGCTGGGCCCGGCCGGCCCGGAAGCGGACCCGGCCCAGGGCGGGCAGCCCTGGGCCGGATGAGTGGCGCGTCGTCGATCAGGCGATCTTGATGTCGCTGCACCACATGTAGGTCTGGTCCGCGTGCGACGCCTTCCAGATGAAGAACAGGACGTGGCTCCCGGAACGCGACGACGGGATCGAGACGTTGAACGAGATGTTCTGTGCCGGCGCGTACCGCCCGGTCGTGGTGATCAGGTCGAGGTTGCCCCACCCGACCGTCTGGGTGGCCGGGTTGAACCCCTGCTTGGTGACGTAGACCCGGAAGAAGTCCGCACCGTGGCTGGCCTGGTCGTACATCTGGACCGTGAGGTTGCGGCTGACGGTGGTCGCCTTCCACGCCCCGGCCTTGTTCAGCGAGTTGTTCCGGGACAGGGCGTTGCTGCACAGCTGCCCGTCCGGGGTGCTGGGCTGGTACTGGCCGGCCAGGCCGTCGCGCAACGCGCTCATCCAGTTCCACATGGTGTCCGGATTGGCCTGCCACGCCTGCCAGCACATCGGGTCCTGCTGCTGCATGGCCGGGTTGGTGTGCTGGCTGCCCCAGGTCTGCCAGCACTGGTACGCCCGGGTCGCCGGGTTGATGATCGTCCCGTGCGCCTGGGCGGGGCTGGTCATGGGCAGCGTACCGACCACCATGGCGAACATCAGGACGAGCGCCTGGAGGGACCGGCGGACGGTGGACCGGGGACGTCCGCCGGATTGGTCGGACTGGTGTGAACGCACTGTTCATCCTCCATTCGTCGGTACGAGACATCGGGAGGCGAATGCTCCCGAATCCACTGTGGCACCAATAGCTACAAATATCAATGTTGATCGATATTTAGTGGGATTGGATCGAGCTGTCGGATCTGGTCGAGCTGTCCGGGATCACCGGATCGGTCGACGGGCACGACGGACCGGGGACACGGCATCACCGCAGATCGGGTGCCGGGTCCGGTGGCCGGAGACGACTGCTAGGCCGCCGGGGGCGTCACAGCTTGGCGGCGGCGTCGTAGCGGCGACGCAGGTCGGCCATCTCGGTCGCGCCGAGCGACTCCTGCTGCGCCATCGTGGCGTACGCGGGCGGGAACATCTCCCGCAGCCGGTCGACGAACCTGACCTCCGCGGTCGCCTCGACGACCCGGATGCCCGGGGGATCGGTGGACATGTCCATGATCAGCGGGCCGGCCAGCTTGACCGCCACGTCCCAGGGGCGCTTCTGCTCGGCGATCCCGCACAGGTGGAAGCCGTACACCGTCTTGACGTCGGCGAACGTGGCGGCCCCGGCCGGCTCGTAGCCGTAGACGCGGACCCCGCAGATCACCGGCGGCTTCTCCGCGCCGGCACCCTGCTGGGCGTCGTGCCCGGCATGCTGGTGCTGGGCCGGGTCCGCCCGCTCCAGCGTGGTACGCATCCGGGCCGTGATCTGCGCCGGCAGGTCCGCCGGCTGCGCACTTGTGCCGCCCCGGTTGGCCAGCACGACCGTGCCGACCGACACCACCAGCAGGATCACGGCCACCCACACCAGGCGGTGCCGGTACCACGCGGAACTCTCAGCGGAACTCATCGCTTCTCACCTCGTCGCCGGTTCTGATGCTGGCGGACCGTCCGTGGCCCGGGGCGTCGAACGCGCCGTCGTCGGGGACATGTGCCAGGGGTGCGCAGGGCAGGTGCGGATGCCTGCCCGGCGGAATGCCCGTCGTCAGGGCGATGGCCCGGCGCGGTGACGTGCCGGTGCCCGCCAGGATGGCGTGCGACCCGTACCGCGGTGCTCCCGTGCTGTGGCCGTGCTCAGCACGGTTGCCCCCGTGCTGCGGCGATATGGGCCATTCCAACACGTCTGGAGCCGCTCTTGCAACATTGACGGGTGTCAGTGGGGGTTCCGCCCGATCGTCTCCGCAGGTGAGAGCGCCGGAATCGATTCCCCACGCCCCGTCATCCGGTGAACGGCCGCGCCCGTCATCCGGGGCCGGCGTCGCCCGGGCCGTGGTCGCTGCCGGCATGGCGTACGCCCGTCAGTCGGCACAGGGCGGCGAAACCGTCCTCCGTACCCGGCCAGTGCCGGCGCAGCGCCCCGACACCCGCCCTGCGGACCACCGAGCGCAGCACCGCGACGACGAGGATCGCGTCGTCGGCGTACCCGAGGACCGGGACGAAGTCCGGGATCAGGTCGACCGGGATGACCAGGTACGCCAGCAGCAGGCCCAGGCGTACCCGGACGCCGCGCGGCAGGGTCCTGTCCCCGGCCAGCCGCCGCAGCAGCCGCACCAGATCGGGCAGGACCCGCAGCGCCTCGGTCAGCAACGGGCCCTGCGGTCGTACGATCAGCAGACCGACCAGCAACGCCACCCACGAGACCGCAACCGCGACCGCGCCACCGACCAGGATGTCCGCGACCATCCGCGCCGCCCCCCTTCCGCCGCACCCGCCCGCGCGGCCAGGGCATCGTCGCAGAGTCCCGGCGGGCCCACCGGTCGGGGTGACGCCGGTGGCCGACCGGCCGACCCCCGGGGAGGACCACCGCGATGGACGAGGTGATCCCGACCGGCAGCGACCGGACGATCCTGATCGCCGTCCGGGGGAACTCCGGGGCGGGCAAGAGCAGCATCGCCCGGCAGATGCGGCTGCGGCACGGTCGCGGCTGCGCCCTGGTCGAGCAGGACTACCTGCGGCGGGTCGTGTTACGGGAACGGGACAGGCCGGGCGGGCTCGCGCCCACCCTGATCGGGCAGACGGTCCGGCTGGCCCTCGACCACGGCTACCACGTGATCCTCGAAGGAATCCTCCACACCGCCCGGTACCGGCGGATGCTCACCGCGCTGCGCGACGGCCACCGGGGCAGGACGGTGTTCGTCTATCTCGACGTGTCGCTGCCCGAGACCCTGCGACGACACGAGACGCGTCCGCAGGCCACCGAGTTCACCGCCGACGACATGCGGGGCTGGTATACCCCGCGTGACCTGCTCGGATACGACGACGAGATGGTCCTGCCCGAGACGACCCCGCTTCAGGAGGCGGTCCGGCGGATCGCCGCCACCGCCGGGCTGCCCCTGACCGGGGGCGACGCCGATTTCCTCCCGGTGCGGCCCTGACCACCCACCGTCCCCGTCCACGCGCTGCTCCTAGGCTGGTCGGGTGCGCGAGGACGAACTACGGGACCTGCTCCGCGGCAGCGGGTGGTTGATGCGGGCGCTGCGGGTGGTCCGAGACACCGGCCTACCCGACGCGTGGATCGGGGCAGGGGTGGTGCGGGACCTCGTCTGGGGCCGCCGCTACGGCGACGGCTTCGAACCGTCGTCGGTACGGGACGTCGACGTGGTCTTCCTCGACCCGACGGACCTGACCCGTGCCAACGACGACCGGGCCACCGCGCGACTGGTGACGGCCTGGCCGCAGCCGCCGTGGGAGGCGAAGAACCAGGCCGCCGTGCACACCTGGTACCCGGCGACGTTCGGCGGCGACCCGGTGGCCCCGCTGCGGACGATCGCCGAGGCGGTCGCCACCTGGCCCGAGTACGCCACCGCCGTCGCGGTACGCCTGCGCGCCGACGACACGATCGCCGTCTGCGCGCCGTACGGCCTGGACGACCTGCTCGACGGGGTGTGGCGGCACAACCCGACCCGGGCCGGCCGCGAGGTGTCCCGACGTCGGCTCGCCCGCCAGCGTCCGGTGGCACGCTGGCCCGGCGTACGGGTGGTCGACCCGGCCGCCGATGACCGGTGAGCGGGTTGCGGAGGTCCCCTGTCCCACCCTCGCCGTCGTGGATCTGCACCCGGTGGTGTGCCGTGCCCTGTGCGCCGTCACCTGTGTGCTGTGCTGGGCATGCGGTGTAAGGCCGGGGAATCGAACCCCCGCGCCTGCCCTCGGCGCACCAGGAGTGAGCCGGAATACCCGCCGGCCCTCGGGTTCGTGCACGCCTCCACGTCGGCTACCTGCTCCGCAACCGTCAGTCCAGCAGGTCGACCTCCCAGTTGGCCCGCTGGATCAGCGTGTCGACCTCGCGGATCTGCCGGGCGAGGTCGTCGGCCTGGCCACGTAGTTGCGCCACCGGCAGCGCCGGGATCATCCTCAGCTCCGACCGTAGCTGCCGGAATCCCCGCTGACCCTCACCGGCGGCGGCGTTGGCCGCGGAGGTGACCACGCCGTGCCGCAGCCGGAGCACGTCGCGGCGGGCCAGGGCGTCGGTGAGCGTGCCGCCGTCGACCACGGTGGCGGCGTTGGTGCGGTTGATCCGCCGGATCAGTGTCTCCAGCTCACCGAGCACCCCGTCGGCCTCGGTCAGCAGCGCCGCCGCGTCCTCGGCCGGTGTCTCGCCCTCCTGGAACCGGGCACTGGCCACGATGCGGGCACGGAGTTGCTCGGCTCGGCGCGCCGCATCCGCGCGCAACGCCAGGGCCTCGGCGAGCTTCATGCCCGCCAGTATGCCCGGCGAAGATCACCGCCGCCGCCCATTTCGCCGGCGCCGGGGGAGACCGCGACGCCGACCGACCCCGGGGAAACGTCAGGGTGGCTGGGTACGATGCCCGGCGTGCCTCTCCCCGCGGACCTGCGTGACCTGCTGAAAGACCCGTCGTTCTGGTCGGCCTACGACCGTTGCGACGGCGATGACGGTGATGACGACGACGAGCGCTGGGAGGACCATCCCGGGTGGACGCTGACCGCCGACGTCGGCGACGGTCACACCCTCGTCCTGGAGATCGACATCGATCTCGGCATGGTCAACCTCGGGGTGTGCCCGCCCGGTGTGAACGAGCCGCTGCAGCTCGGCTGGGACGACGACGCGCACCCCTTCCCGCACGCCCTGCGCTGGGACGAACTGGACCTGATCGCCCGGGCCGTCGCCCTGCGGGACCCGGACCTGCCGCATCCCGGCCCGCTGCTGGCGCTGGCCAGCCGGTTCGTGCTGCTCGGCGAGCACGACGACCTCGACGCGGTCACCCCGTTGCTGGCCGCCGCCTTCGGAACCGGCCCCGACGCCGCCGCCTACTGGCCGACGGTCCGTTCCTGGCTGTACCGGTGCGACGGGCGCGGCAGGGGCGTCACCTGGCAGCGCGACGACGCCGGCAACTGGACCGTCGAGCAGGATGAGGAACAGGGCGGCGACTTCACGCTCTACAGCCTGCGTGGACCGGAGTCGGAGTTCCCGTTCGACGCCTGGCGTGACCTGCTCGCCGCCGCCGGGCGTACCGTCGCCGACGCCGTGCCCGCGTCGGCGCCGGACGCCCTCGGTGACCTGCCGGCCCGGGCCGTCGCCGGCCGCGACCTGAGCCTGGCCGCGCAGACCGGCCGGGTGCTCGCCGCCGCCGGCGTCGGGCATCCGGTGCTCCTGCGCGGGCTCGCCGAACCAGCGAACCCCGCCGAGGTCTGCTGGATCCTCGAAACGGTCACCGGCGCGGCGCAGGGCTCCCTCGTCGCCCGGTGGTTCGGCCCGAGTGCGCTGCGCGCGGCCCGCCGCCACCGGCTGAGCCTGCACCTGGAGGTCGGCGGACGGCCCGATCCACGCGGGTACGCCACCACGGTGACCCGCGACCTCGACCGGGCGCTGCGCGACCGGGGACTGGGCCACGCCGGGCAGACCGGCAGCAGCATGCGCCGGGACGCCTCCGGCGGCTACGTCATCCACGCCGTCAGCGTGGACATCGCGGTCTTCGACGATCTTGCCGCCGGCACCGACCTCGTCCGGGACACGCTGCTGCGCCACGATCCGACGCCGGAGACCGTGCTGCGCCACCACGGGGGCACCGATGCCGTGGTGGCGCTGTGGTGACCCCGGCGGGTCGACAAACGGCCGACCCGCCGCCCGCCGGACGGCACTATGCTGCGACCAGTCCCCGTCGAGCAGGGAGATGACGTGTCGCGTCGTACCGGTAGGCCCTCGTATCTGCTGGCCGCGTCGCCACCGCCCCGCCGCCGGCTGTCCCGGCTCGCCGTCGTCGCCGCGATCGGGCTCGTCGTCGCCCTCGTCGGTGGCGGCATCGGCTATGCGGTAGGTCGACCGGACGCCACCGAGTCGACGATCGCCGACCTGCGCCGGGCCGAGGCGAAGCGGGACGCCCAGCAGATCACCGAGCTGACGGCCACCGCCCGACGCCTCCGCGACGAGATCACCCCCGTGCTCGACGCCCTGCGGGCCGAGCCGACCGCCGACCCGCAGCAGGCACGCCAGTGGCAGCAGACCCTGCTGCGGGCGGCGGAGCCGTTCGCCAACCCGCCGTCGGGCAGCACGGCGACCAACGTGGCGCGCGGTGGCCTGCGCGGCGCGGTGGAACAGACGTCCCTGGCCGTCGAGTCGTACCTGCTCGCGGTCACCGGGCCACCGGCGCAGCGGGCGGCGCTGACGGCACTGGCGAAACGGCAGGCGGAGCAGGCCGCCGCCGCCTGGTCCGTCGCCGCCACCCAACTCGATCAGGTCAACGTCGACGCCGGCCACGGCCACCAGCACGTCTATCTGGACGGCGACCAGCACGACGGTGCCGAGGAGGGCACCGGCGGGTGACCGGGGCGACGCAACTGCTCGCCGAACGGTTGCTGCGGGCCGGGATCGGTGACGTCGTCACCGTCGAGCCGGTGAACGGTGGCCTCGCCGCGCTCGCCGGGATCGCCCACCGCAGGGACGCGCCGCCGGTCTTCGTCAAGACCTTCGCCGAAGCCCCCGGCGGCGACGCCTTCGGCGCGGAGGCCGAGGGGCTGACGGCCCTGCGGGAGCAGGGCGGGCTGGCCACCCCCGACGTGCTCGTGGCGAACCACGAACTGCTGGTGCTGTCGCTGCTGTCGCCGAGGCCGCCGGACGGGGCGTTCTGGGAGCGGTTCGCGCACGCGCTGGCGCATCTGCACACCAGCACCGTCCACCCCCGCTTCGGCTGGCACCGGGACAACTGGTTGGGGCGTCGTCGGCAGGTCAACACCTGGGCCGACGACGGCTTCACCTTCTTCGCCGAGCACCGCCTGCTGCGCTGGCTGGATGAGCCGAGGGTCCGGGCCGCGCTCGACGCCGCCGACCGGGCCGCGGTGCAACGGCTGTGTGCCCGGCTGCCCGAGCTGCTGCCGGACCGGCCGGCCTGCCTGACGCACGGCGACCTGTGGTCGCAGAACGTACTGTCCGACGGGTCGGGGCGGGCGGCGTTGATCGACCCGGCGGTGTCGTACCTGTGGGCCGAGGTGGACCTGGCGCACCTGTGGACCACGGCGGCCCCACCGGAGTCGGATCGGTTCTTCGCCGTCTACGCCGAGCTGACCGGCCTCGACGCCGACTGGCGGGACCGGATGCCGATCATCCAGCTGCGGCAGCACCTGGCGGTGCTGGCCCAGTTCGACGACGACTGGGGTGCCGCCGACACGATCCGGGCCACCCTGGCCCCGTTCCGGTCGCGGGCCTGACCGACCCGGGCCCGGCGCTCCCCGTCACGACTGCGGCACCCCGGGCGGCTGCCGGTCCGGCCAGAACGGCCATTCCTCGAACGACCGGCACCTGCCGTCGTCGGCGAAGCGCATCACCCACAGGTCGCGGTACTCCTGCGTGACCGGGTCGCCGTAGTGCACCTCGTGGCGGGACACGGCGGTGTCGCCGTCGACCGCGACGACCGTGCTGGTCATCCGAAAGACCTCGTCGGGGCCGTCGCGCTGTTCCTCCCACATCCGGGCGATGGCCGGCAGGCCCACCACGGGGGTCAGATAGGGCCCCTGCTGGTAGCTCGCGTCCTCGGTGAAGAGCGTGACCAGGGTGTCCGTACCCGGCGTGCGCCAGGCCTGCTCGTAACCGACGAGCCAGTCGTCGACCTGCTTCCTGTCCATGTGCCCCACCCTGCCACCCGACCGGTCCCCGTGCCCGGGTTGCCCGCGCTCCGACGGGCCGGCAGCCGGGGGTGCGGCAGGTCACCCTGACGAACTGTACCGGCTGGTCGGTACAGTTCCGGCGTGATCACGTCCTCGACCCCGGTTTCCGCTCCGGTGCTGTCCACCCGCCGCCGGTGGGCGGCACTGGCCGTGCTGGCCGCGGCGGTGCTGCTGCTCGCCGTCGACGGGACGGTGCTCTCGCTGGCGGTTCCGGCGCTGACCGCGAGCCTGACGCCGACCGCGGAACAGGTCCTCTGGATCGGTGACGTCTACTCGCTGACCCTGGCGGGGCTGCTGGTGCTGATGGGCAACCTGGCCGACCGGTTCGGGCGCAAGCGGGTCCTGCTGGTCGGTTCGGTGGCGTTCGGCGCGGCGTCGCTGCTGGCCGCGTTCGCCCCCAGCGCACCGGCGCTGATCGGGGCCCGGCTGCTGCTCGGCGTGGCCGGCGCGACGCTGATGCCGTCCACCCTGTCGCTGATCCGCAACATCTTCACCGACAGCGGGGAACGGACCCGGGCCATCGCCATCTGGTCCACCGCCTTCGGCGCCGGGTCGGCGGTCGGGCCGCTGGTGGGCGGGTTCCTGCTGGAGCACTTCTGGTGGGGCTCGGTGTTCCTCATCAACGTGCCGGTGATGGTCCTGGTGGTGGTCTCCGGCGTGCTACTGCTCCCGGAGTCCCGCGACCCGCGACCGGGCCGCTTCGACGTGCTCTCCGCGGTGCTGTCCATGGCGGCGGTCGTGCCGCTGGTGTATGCCGTCAAACACGTGGTCGGGGCTGGCGTCGACGGCGTGACGGTGTCCTGCCTGCTGGTCGGCGTGACCGCCGGGGTGTTGTTCGTGCGGCGGCAGCGGCGGCTGGAACAGCCCATGCTCGACGTCGAGCTGTTCGGCAACCCGGCGTTCCTCGGGGCGGTCGTCGCCAACGTCATCGCCATCTTCGCGCTGGTCGGCATGCTGTTCTTCTTCTCGCAGTACCTCCAGTTCGCCAGGGGGTTCGGCCCGTTGCAGGCGGGCCTGGCCGAGTTGCCCGCGACCCTGGCCTCGATCGTCGTCGTCGTGATCATCGCCGCGGTGGTTGCCCGGTTCGGCCGGGGCCGGGCCATCGCGCTCGGCCTGGGCCTGGCCGCCGCAGGGCTGGCCGGGGTGGCGGTCGCCGCGCACGCGCCGTACCTGTGGCTCGGGTTGGCGCTCGTGCCCATCGGCCTCGGCATCGGGCTGGCGATGACCCTGACCGGCGACGCCATCATCTCGGCCGCACCCCCGCGCAAGGCCGGTTCCGTCTCGGCGATCACCGAGACCGCCAACGAACTCGGCGTGGTGCTGGGCATCGCGGTGCTGGGCTCCCTGCTGTCACTGGTCTACCGGCACGCGGTGAGCGTTCCGTCCGGTCTGCCGGCCGCCGACGCGGCCCGGGTCCGTGACTCGCTGGGCTCGGCGTTGCAGGTGCTGCCGCCGCAGGCCGCCGCCGGGGCGCGGGACGCGTTCATCACCGGCGTGCAGGTCACCTCGTCGCTCGCCGCGGCGCTGACCCTCGGCGCGGCGGTGCTGGCCTGGGTGCTCATCCCCTCACCGCGTCCCACGCGGCCGTAGGTACGGTGTCGCCGTGGGACGCACAGCCGGCCGGTCGCCGCAGGACACCCGACGTGCCCTGCTGGACGCCGCCGCGGACGTCGTCCGCGCCCGGGGGATCCACGCCTCGCTGGACGACATCGCCCGCTTCGCCGGCGTGTCCAAGGGCGGCCTGATCTACCACTTCGCCAGCAAGGACGACCTGATCCTGGAACTGGCCCGCGACCAGCTCGCCTCCTTCCAGGCCGGCATCGACGCCGCGCTGGACCCCACGGACACCGCACCGGGACGGCTGACCCGGGCCTACCTACGCGCGTCGGTCGCCCCCGCCGACGACGACGCCGCCGTACGCGCCTCGATGGCGCTGGTCACCCAGCTCATGACGCTGCCCGCGGTCGCCGAACTCGCCCGCGCCGACGCGGAACGGCTGGCGGGAGCCCTCGCCGCCGACGGGCTGCCCGCCGACGTGCTGGCGCTCGTGGTCGCGGCGGCGGACGGCATGGGAAGCGCGCCCCTGTGGGGGGCCCCGACGCACACCCCGGCCCACCGACGACTGCTGGAACGGCTGCTGCACCTGACCCGGCACCCGCACCTGTGGGAGACGCTCATGCCCTGAGCCGGGCGACCGGCACGGCCCGTCACGGTCGCGACGTCGGCGGCTGTCGACGTCCCGCCGCAGGCGGTATCCTCATCCACTCTCGTCGATCGGCGAGGTGGTTTCGTTCCGCTCCGCACACCCTTCGGAGGCACGATGAGGTTCCGCATCGCCCGTACGCTCGGCGCACTCGCGCTCGTGCTGGGAGCCGTCGCCGTACCGGCGACCCCGGCCGCCGCGCACGACACCGCCGACGCGATCGGGGTCTACCCGCCGATCCAGGACTCGTCCACCTGGAACAGGTTCGGCGGGTCCGGGCCGGCCAACCACCACATCGTGTTCGGCAACTGGGGCTACACCAACGACTGGGCGGTCGACATCTACCGCAACCCGGGGGCCACCGTGGTCTCCCCGTTCGGCACCAAGACCGCGGCCGGGCACCCGGTCGCGGTCACCGTGGTCACCGTCCGGCCGGGCTGCGCGACCGGCAACCTCGCCGACGGCGGCTACCGGATCGGGCTGGAGGCCCGGGACACCACGACCGGCGGGGTCGTCGGCCGGGCGGACGTGATGCACGTGAACAACAAGCCCGGCGGTGTGGTCGTCGGCGCCTCGGTCGGCCCGTGGACCAAGCTCGGCGAGACCGGCCGGTTCCGGTACTCCAGCTGCTACCAGGTCAACGGGGACAGCGGCGCGCACATCCACCTTGAGGTGATCAACCAGCACCGGTACTCCTGCTACGTCAACCGTGCCGCCGACACCGCCCTGACCGACCTGACCGTGGTCGGCCGGATCGGCGTCCACTACTCCGGCCAGCGCGCCGCCTGCTGACGACGGCCGGCGGCGCGACGACCGGTCCGCCACCGACGGTCGGCGTCGCCACCGCCCGCCGGGCCGGGTCCGTGCCGGACGCTGTCGGTTGGTCGGCAGTGTCCGGGCACGGACAGTAGCCGCCATGTGACGAGGGGTCCCGCCCATGATGGGTCACGTCGACGTGCCGTCGCGACAGGCCGGCGGACGGGACACCCCGGTCAGGAGGATGGGCATGCCGTTCGAGGTCGACTTCAACTGGGCATCGCAGGCCGTCATCGAGACGGTGGCGGTGCCGTTCCCGTCCCTGGAGACGCCACCCGGCGTGGTCGTCGCCGATCCCGCGGTCCCGCAGTTGGCGTTCCAGCACTCCGGCCCGGTGACGGTCACGATGCTCGGCAGCGGCCGGTGGAACCGCGACAGCAGCTACCGGTTCAACGCCGGCTGCAACCAGGAACCGCACCACGCGGCGGCGATCGGGGAGGTCGGGGTGCTCGCCGCCACGGAGGCGCAGCGGTTGGAGGACTGGTTCCTCCAGCGGTATCCGACCTCCAACCCGGTGGTGCTGAAGGACGGTGGGAAGTGGAACCTCACCCTCAAGCGCAACGGTGCGGTCTTCAACTTCCACGTCGGCGTCCACGACTGACACCTCCCGTACGGCCCGGCCGCCCCGCGCCGCCCTCCCGGGGGTTGGCCGAACGGTGGATCAGCGATCGGCCACTGTGGATCTACGATCGGTCGCAGTCCCGTCACCCCTGCGGAAGGACCCCCATGCCCCAGCCGATGCGCCGCCGGTTCACCCGACTCGCGGTGGTCGCCACCGCGGCTGCCGCCGTCAGTTTCACCGTCCAGCCGGCCCCGGCCGCCGCCGTGCCGTGGGACTGGAACGGGGCCTTCGCCACGTACGAGGAGTGCGAGCAGTGGCGCATCGACGCCAGCTACTGGGGCGAGGTCGCCAACAGCTGCGTCTACCGCACCCTGCCCGACAGCCAGTACAACGGCTGGTACTTCCGGGCCTCGATCGCGGGCTGAGAGCCCCGGTTGCCTGTTGCCCGGCCTGACGGCTCTGGTCGGCCGGTCAGGGGACGACCCGCACCTGTCCGGAGTCGGTCGCCCCGGTCGCCCGCAGCGTACAGGCGTCGGCCGGGCGGTCAGCGGCGACGGCGGTGGCGATCCGGACGAACGCCGCCACCGCCAGCGAATGCGAATGCTGCGGCCAGGCCACCGCGAAGGCCGCCTCCGGCGCGTCCTCGACCGGCCGCCAGGTCAACTGCGGCCGGGCGTTGCGCGCGGCCACCGAGGCGGGCAACAGCGCGACCATCCGTCCGAGTTCGATCTGCCGCAGCATCTGCACCATGTCCCCGAACGGCGGCCGCTGCTCCCCGTGCCGTACGTAGACGTGCGCGCCGGGGACCGCCGGCCGGTGGCCCGTCTCGACGTCGGCCAGCCGCAGCCGGGGTGACCCGGCGAGCGGGTGACCGGCCGGCAGCGCCAGCAGTTGCGGCTCCCGCAGCAGTGGCTCGACGTCCAGCCCGTCGGTGTCGAACGGCTCGACGACGATCGCCACGTCGGCCTCGCCCGCACGCAGCAGCCGGGGCTGTTCCCGCCAGCCGGTGAACACGACCTCGACCGGCACCGCCGCCGGCTCGGTGGCGTACGCCGCGAGCACGTCCTCCAGCAGCCCCGCCTCGACGTCGGCCTTCACCGCGAGCACCAGCCTGCCGTCAGTCACCCCGGCCGCCCGGCGGGCCCGCAGGGTGGCGGCGTCGAGCGCGACGAGCGCCGCCCGCGCGTCGGCCAGGAGCAGCGCGCCCACCTCGGTGAGGCGGACGCTGCGGGTGGTGCGCGCGAACAGCCGTACGCCGAGGTCCGTCTCCAGGCCGGCGACCGCCCTGGACAGCGCCGGTGCGGCGATGCCGAGCCGGCGGGCCGCCCGGGTGAAGTTGAGTTCCTCGGCGACGGCCACGAAGTAGCGCAGCGCCCTCGACTCCACGTGATTCATGCCCCCAGGTTAATGATCGCGCCCGAACCGGTCCTTCTCACCATGACGCCCACCGCGTGACGATGGGCGTCATGATCGTCGTCACGACCCCCACGGGCACCATCGGTGCCGCCGTAGCCGCCCGTCTGCACGCCACCGGCGCGCCGCTGCGCCTCGTCGCCCGCGACCCCGCCCGCCTGCCCGAGCACCTGCGCACCGACGCCGAGGTGGTCGCCGGCTCCCACGCCGACCCCGCCGTGCTCGACACCGCGCTGGCCGACGCCGGGGCGCTGTTCGTGCTCGTGCCGCCCGACTACACCGCCCCGGACGTGACCGAGCACTACCTCCGCTTCGCCCGCCCGATCGCGGCCGCCGTCCGGGCCCACGGCGTATCCCGGGTCGTCGCGGTCTCCTCACTCGGCCGCGGCTTCACCGGCCCGTCGGGGCTGCTCGCGGCGGCCTGGGCGATGGACTCGGCGCTGGAGGACAGCGGGGCCGCCTACCGCTCCCTTCAGCCACCGTTCTTCATGGAGAACCTGCTGCGCCAGGTCGATCTGATCCGCGACGAGGGCAGGTTCGTGCTCCCCGCCGACCCCGACGCGCCGCTGCCCGCCGTCGCCACCGCCGACATCGCCGCCGCGGCCACGGCACTGCTCACCGACCGCACCTGGACCGGCCGGGCCGGCGTCCCCGTCCGGCAGCCCGTCGACCACACTCCCCGCGAGCTGGCACAGATCATCTCCGAGACGCTCGGCCGCCCGGTCACCTACCACCGGGCCACGTTCGAGGACCACCGTGCCCGGTACACGGCGGCCGGAGCCAGCCCGGCGGTCGTCGACGCCATGGTCGAGATGGCCCGCGCGCAGGCCGCCGGCGTCTACCCGCCCGCGCCCGGCGGGGACGGCGGGACCACCTTCCGGCAGTGGTGCGCGTCGACGCTCGCGCCCGCCGTCGCGCAGCGGCAGGCCCCGCTCACACCGTGAACGCGGGACCGGGGCGGCCGATGCCGATCCGACCGTTGGTCGGGCGGTGCTCGAACGTCACCCCCAGTTCCTCCTCCCAGCACCGCATGATGTCCTGCTCACCCTGCCGGTCGATGTCGTCGAGCACGACGGCGAAATCCTCGGCGAGCAGCGGCGCGAAGAAGGGACCGGCGGGATACCTGGCGTGCGCGTACCCGCTCTGGTGGGCGGGCGGCCCGTCGACGAGCAGCAGGTCGACGGGGCGGCCCGCGGTCATCTCCCGCAGCCGCTCCGGCGCGTACCAGGTCGACTCCTCGCCCGGCCACGACGCCGGCACCGACGTCAGCGGGGCGTGCACCACGGTCACCACGTCGGCCAGGCCCTCGTCGGCCAGCTCCTGACCGAGCAGGTCCGCCCAGCGCCCGTCGTGCTCCACCGTCCACAGGTGCCCGCCGCGCTGCCGCAGCAGCCGGCCGAGATAGAAGGTGGAGACCCCGCCGCCCAGTTCGACGACGCACCGCCGCCGGTTCACCATGATCTCGTTGAGCACCGCGACGACCCCGCTCGGGCGCATGGCGCTCGCGCTCCACGGCAGGTACGTCAGTGACAGCGGAGCCAGCGCCTGCATGGCCAGCAGGTCGTTGCGCTGGAGTTCGTTGCGTTGCAGCGACGGACGGTGGCGCTGCTCGTACTCCGGTCGCGCGGTCACCGTGCCACCATCCCCACCAGCCAGGAGGGCAGCAGATCCTCGTCGAGCAGGTCGAGGACCACCGTCTTGGCCAGGGTGGAGGCGAAGTGCACCTGGGCCGCCCCGCTGGGCGTGCGCAGCCGCGACAGGAGCCGGGAGCGTTCCCGCCGGTAGCTGGCCGACTGCCTGCCGTGGGTGCGGAAGTCGTCGGTCCAGCGGTTCAGCTCGCAGAAGTTGCTGACCCTGGGCGCGAAGTTCTCGAACAGGACGGCCCCGTGGTCGAGCCCGACGGTGTCCGGTTCGAGGAGCTGCACGAGGGTCCAGTAGTACTGGTCGCTCGTGCCGTGCAGCCGGTCCGTGTCGACCTGGTGCGCCCGCAGCCGGTTCAGCAGCGGGAAACGCCCGCTCGGGGGGTCCGGATACGCCGCGCACAGGGCCAGGAGGTCACCGGCGGGCCCGAGGAAACCGCCGCTGTTGAGATACGGGTACGGGCCGACGGGCGGGTCCTCGTGCAACGCGAGACCGACGGGGCCCATCGGCCAGCTGTTCGGCTCGGCGCTGAACACCACCCGTTGCGGGAAACCCGCGTACGCCGTGCGGATGTACTGCTCCCCGCGCAGCAGGAGCGTGTCGTACGCGTCGGTGAACAGCACCAGCTCGTCTGGTGCCACGTGCCGGGCGAGGTAGTCGGTCAGCAGCGCCCGCTTGTCCCGGGGCCGGAACCCCTTCTGCCGTCCTTCCAGGACGACCAGTTCGAGCCCCACCGCCGCGCAGGACGGCTCCAGCAGCCGCCGCAGGAAGGGGTGGTCGAGGTCGGTGGCGATGGTGATGACCCGCATGGTCGGCGTCCAATCGTGCTGGTGGTTCGTGCCGTTGGACCGCACCGGATGCGCCCTGGTGCCCGACCTGTGGGCCGGGACGGACCGGCTGTCAAACTATCGATCCACGGCCGTCGTTGTCGACAGTCGGCATCCGTCCCCGGCCCGTCGTCGAGCCGTTCTCAAGGACGAGGCCACCGCCGGCCACGGCCGGGCGGGGCCCCGAGCCGGCGGCCCCGACCGGAAGACGAGCGGGTCTGCCCACCGGCTTCCGTGGTTTCTCAAGTCGTTCCCGAGCGGTGGCCGGAAGACTCGGGTCGCAGTCAGCACACGGACGCCGAGAGAGGCGGGGCGGATGACCGGACGGGACGAGTCGGCGCGCACGCGGGCCGGGACACCGGGCGGGACACCGGTCGCCGTGGTGGGCATCGGCTGCCGGTTCCCCGGCGCCGACGGGTTGGCGCAGTTCTGGCGTCTGCTCAGCGACGGCGCAGACGCGATCACCGACGTGCCGGCCAGCCGGTACGACATCGACGCCTACCACGACCCGCGACCGGGCACCCCGAACCGGATCGTCAGCCGCCGGGGCGGCTTCCTCGACCAGATCGACCAGTTCGACGCCGGCTACTTCGGGGTGGCGCCCCGGGAGGCGGAACGGATGGACCCCCAGCAGCGGCTGCTGCTGGAGACCGCGGCCGAGGCGCTGGCCGACGCGGGTCTGACCCGCGACCGGCTGTCCACCACCCGCACCGGCGTCTACGTCGGCGGCATGTCGTCGGCGTACGGGAACCTGCTGAACGACGCGTCGGTGCTGGACCTGCACGCGGCGACCGGCGGCGCGCGCAGCTTCCTGGCCGGCCGGGTGTCCTTCGCCTTCGACCTGCGCGGCCCCAGCATGGCGGTGGACTGCGCCTGCTCCTCCAGCCTGGCGGCGCTGCACCTGGCCTACCAGAGCGTGCGCAACGGGGAGACCCAACTGGCCCTGGCCGGCGGGGTGAACCTGGTCCTCGCCCCCGAGGAGACCATCCCGTTCTCGGCGGCCCGGATGCTCGCCGCCGACGGCCGGTGCAAGTTCGGCAGCGCCCACGGCGACGGGTTCGTCCGCAGCGAGGGGGTGGCGGTGCTGGTGCTCAAACCACTGGACCGCGCCGAGGCCGACGGCGACGCCGTCCACGCGGTGATCTGGGGGTCGGCGGTCGGCAACGACGGCCAGTCCGGCGGCTACCTGCTCACGCCCTCACAGGCCGGCCAGGAGGAGACGCTGCGCGCGGCGTACGCCGACGCGGGCGTGTCCGCCGCGCTGGTGGACTACGTCGAGGCGCACGGCACCGGGACCCCGGCCGGTGACCCGGTGGAGCTGGGTGCCCTCGGCGCGGTGGCCGGCGCGGGCCGGGACGGGCACTGCCTGGTCGGCTCGGTCAAGACGAACATCGGCCACACCGAGGCGGCCGCCGGGCTGGCCGGGGTCGTCAAGGCGGTGCTCGCGCTCCAGCACCGGGAGATCCCGCCGAGCCTGCACGCCGCCGAGCTGACCGGCGCGGTCGACTGGGCGGGGCTGCGGCTACGACTGGTACGGGAGCGCACCCCCTGGCCGCAGACCGGCCGGCCGGGCCTGGTCGGGGTCAGCTCGTTCGGCATCTCCGGAACCAACGCCCACGTGGTGCTCGGCGAGTACACCGCACCGGCACCCACGCCCGCCGACGGGGATGCGCCCGACGGGGACGCGGCGCAGCTCCTGGTGCTCTCCGCACCCGACCGGGAGGCGCTCACCGCCCTCGCCACCGACTACGCGCGGTTCCTCGGGCCGGGCGGCGGCGGACGGGACCTGCCGTTGCGCGACGTGTGCTTCAGCGCGGCCACCCGCCGCGACCACCACGAGAACCGGCTGACCGCCGTCGGCGCGTCACCCGACGACCTGGTCGAGCGGCTGCTGGCGTACGCCGCCGGTGAGTCCCGCCCCCGGCTCGGCGTCACCGCGTCCGCACCGGTGGACGGCGACCGGCCCACGGTCGTCTTCGTCTTCCCCGGACAGGGCTCGCAGTGGGACGGCATGGGCCGGGAACTGCTGGCCCGCTCGTCGGTCTTCCGCGACACGCTCACCCGCTGCGACGAGGTGATCCGCGCCGAGGTCGGCTGGTCGCTGCTGGCCCGGCTGACCGGGGAGACCGATGCCCCGGCGTCCATCGACACCGTCCAGCCGACCCTGTGGGCGATGCAGACCGCGCTGTGCGCGGTGCTGCGCGACTGGGGCATCGAACCCGACCACGTGGTCGGGCACAGCATGGGCGAGGTGGCGGCGGCGGGCGCGGCGGGCGCGCTCAGCCTCGCCGACGCCGGCGCGGTCATCTGCCGGCGCAGCCGGCTGCTGCGCACCGTCGCCGGGCAGGGCGTCATGTACTCGGTGGAGCTGTCCGCCGCCGAGGCCCAGGCCGCCCTGGCCGGCCACGAGCACCTCGTCTCCGTGGCGGTCAGCAACAGCCCCACCTCGACCGTCCTCTCCGGCGACCCGCAGGCGCTGGCGACCATCGTCGCGGGCCTCGACGAGCGTGGCGTGTTCTGCCGGCAGGTCAGGGTCGACGTCGCCTCGCACAGCCCGCAGATGGACCAGCTCCGCGACGAACTGCTGGCCGACCTCGGTGACATCACCCCCCACGCGGGTCACGTCCCGCTGTACTCCACAGTGGACGACGCCCCCTGCGACGGCTCCGGGTGGGACGCCGCCTACTGGATCCGTAACCTGCGCGAACCGGTGCGGTTCGGGGCCGCGGTGGCACACCTCGCCGGCTCGGGCGACACGGTGTTCGTCGAGATCAGCCCGCACCCCATCCTGCTGCCGGCCATCCAGGAAACCCTGGCGGCGGCCGGGACCGACGGTGTCGCCGTCGGCTGCCTGCGTCGCGACGAGCCGGAGCGGGTCAGCCTGCTCGACACCGTCGCCGCCCTGCACCGCGCCGGCTGCCCGGTCGACTGGCACCGGGTGGTCGGCGGGCCCCCGCCCCGCTACGTGCGGCTCCCGTCCTACCCGTGGCAGCGCCAGCGGTACTGGCTCGCCCCGACCCCGGCCGGACAACCGGCCCCGCACCGCGTGGACCGGGTCGTCGACCCGGCCCGCGAGCCGTACCTGCTCGACCACCGGGTGCAGGGCACCGTGGTCCTGCCGGGCACCGCGTACGTCGAGCTGCTGAACACCGCCGCCGCCGGGGTCTGCGGCGGACAGACACCCGTGCTGCGCGACATCCGCTACCTCGACGCGCTGTTCCTGCGTCCGGACCAGCCGCCGCCCGCGCTGTCCACCACGTTCACCCCGCGCGGACCCGACACCTGGGACGTGGCGGTGACCGGGGCGGACACGACGCACGTCACCGCGACGGTGACCCGCACCGCGCCGCCCGGACGGCGTCGGCTGCCGCTGGAGGCGACCCGCGCCGCCTGCCCCGACCACCTGACCGGGGTCGACTTCTACCGCCGGTTCGCCGCCCGGGGCAACGAGTGGCGGGGCGCGTTCCAGGGCATCGCGGAACTCTGGACGGGCGACGGGCAGGCCCTGGGCCGCATCGAGGTGCCCGCCGGGGTCGACCCGACCGGGTACACCTGCCACCCGGCGCTGCTGGACGCCTGCGGGCAGGTCCTCGCGTCGCTGATCCCGGCCGGGGACCTGTCGTCGGCGTTCGTCCTGGGCGGCATCGACGCGGTGACGGTCCACCCCGACCCGGGCGTCCCCGGCTGGGCGCACGCCGTCGCGGTCACCGCCTGGCGGTCCGACTCGGTCTGCGGCGACCTCGTGGTGGCCGACGCCGACGGCCGGGTGATCGTCGAGATCGAGGGACTGCGCCTGCAGTACCTGCAGCCCCCGGACTCGGTGCGCGACCCCGACGGGTGGTTCCACGAGCTGCGCTGGCAGCCGCTGCCGGCGCTGCCCGACCCGCACCGGCCGGCCGACCGCCGGCTGGTCTTCGCCGACCGGTCCGGCGTCGGTACCGCCCTGCCCGCCGACGTCCGGGTGTTCGCGGGCGACGGGTACCAACGGCTGGCGGCCGACCGGTACGAGATCGACCCGACGGCACCGGCGCAGTACCGGCGGTTGCTCGCCGACGTCCGGGCCGGGTTCGACGGCCTCGCGCCGACCGAGGTGGTGCACCTCTGGACGCTGGACGCGCAGCCCGACGGCTCCGAGTCGGCGCAGCAGGCGGCCGGGGAGGCCGAACGCCTCGGCTGCGGCAGCGTCCTGCGGCTGCTGCGGGCGCTCGCCGACGCCGGTCTGCCCGAGCCGCCCCGGCTGTCGCTGGGCACCCGGGGCGCGCACCGGGTGCGCGACGCCGACCGGACCGTGTCGATGTGGCAGGGCGCGCTCTGGGGCCTGGGCCGGGTCGTCGCCCACGAGCACCGGGAACTGCGCTGCGTGCTGGTCGACCTGGACCCGGCGGGTCCACCCGCCGAACTCGCCGCCGCGCTGGACCGGGAACTGGCAGGTGTCGGACCGGAGGACCAGGTGGCGCTGCGTGACGGCCAGCGGTACGCCGCCCGCCTGCTGCCCACGCCCACCGCCCGGCCGGACGACGCCGACGTCACCCACCAGATCCAGGTCACCTCGCCCGGCCTGCTCGACGGGGTGCGCCTGGTGCCGGTGCCGCGCCGGCCGCCGGGGCCGGGCGAGGTGGAGGTCCGCGCCGACCACCTCGCCCTGAACTACCGCGACGTGCTGATCGCCATGGACCTGTATCCGCGCCTGTCCGACCAGCCCGCGAGCGTCATCGGCGAGTGCGCCGGCACGGTCACCCGGGTCGGACCGGGCGTGGCCGGACTGCGGCCCGGCGACGAGGTGGTGGCCATCTCGCTGCGTTCACCCGCCGCCGGCCACCTCTGCGTCGACGCGCACCTGGTGCGCCGGCGGCCGGCCAGGCTCACCGCGCAGGAGGCCGCCACCGTGCCGGTGGCCATGGTCACCGCGTACCACTCGCTGGTGCACCTGGCGCAGGTGCGGCCCGGCGAACGGGTGCTGATCCACCACGCCACCGGCGGGGTGGGCCTGGCCGCGGTGCAGGTGGCCCGCTGGCGCGGCGCCGAGGTGTACGCCACCGCGGGCAGCCCGGACAAACGCGCGCTGCTGCGGATGATGGGCGTCGCGCACGTGTCCGACTCGCGCAGCACCGGGTTCGCCGACGAGATCCGGGACGCCACCCGGGGCGAGGGCGTCGACGTGGTGCTCAACACGCAGGCGGGGGAGGGCCTGCTGCGCAGCGTGGAGTTGCTGGCCGACCGGGGGCGCTACGTCGAGCTGAGCCGGCGTGACCTGGTCGAGGGCACCCGGCTCGACCTGCGGCTGCTGGCGCGCGGGGCGTCGTTCTTCGTGGTCGACGTGGTGGACCTCGGGCTCAACGAACCGCGTCGGCTCGGCGCGATCCTTCAGGAGACCCTGGCCCTGGTGCAGGCCGGTCTGCTCGAACCGCTGCCGCACCGCGTCTTTCCCGCGACCGACGTGGTCGGCGCGTTCCGGTACATGGCCCAGGCCCGGCACGTCGGCAAGGTGCTGGTGTCCGTCGGGGAGCTGACCGCGCCGCAGCCGGCCGCACCACCCGTCCCGCACCGGCCGGTCCGCATCGATCCGACAGCCGGCTACCTGGTGACCGGCGGGCTCGGCGACCTCGGCCTGGTGGTCACCGACTGGCTGGTCCGCGAGGGGGCCCGGCACATCGTGCTCACCGGGCGTACCCCGCTTTCCGGCACCGGCGGCGCGGACCGGCTGGCGGAGCTGCGCCGGCACGGGGTGCGGGTGGCGTACGAGGCGGTCGACGTGGCCGACGAGGAGGCGATGCGGACGGTGGTGGAGCGGCACGGCGAGGACGGGGTGGCGATCCGGGGCGTGGTGCACGCCGCCGGGGTGATCGAGTACCGCGCCCTGTCCGAGCTGGACGACCGGACCATGTCGGCGGTCCTGCGCCCGAAGGTCACCGGCGCGGCCGTGCTGCACCGGCTCTTCGCCGAGCAGCCGCTGGACTTCTTCGTGCTGTTCTCCTCGGGCTCGGCGGTGCTCAGCTCCCCGATGCTCGGCGCGTACGCGGCTGCGAACGCGGCCCTGGACTCGCTGGCCGACCAGCGCCGCCTCGCCGGGCTGACCGCGCTCAGCGTGAACTGGGGCTTCTGGTCGGTAGGCATGCCGGCGCGGGTCGGGCGGGAGCACGGCCGGGCGATCAACCCGGCCGGCATGGACACGTTCAGTCCCCGGGAGGGCATCGAGGCGCTGCGCCTGCTGCTGGCCCGCGACGCCACCCACGGCGTGGTGCTGCCGGCGGACTGGCGGCGGTGGGCGGACGCGCACCCGGACGCGGCGACCTCTCCACTGCTGCGCGACCTGCTCGCCGACCCCACGGCCGTCGCGGCACCCGTACCCGCCGCCGTCGCCGTACCCGCCGCCGTGTCGGCCGTCGTCCCCGGGTCGCCGCCGACCGCCCCGGCCCCGGCGCGACCGGTGGACGTCACCGACGCCACGCCTGCGCATCCCGGGCAGCCGCGTGCCGGCGAGGTGGGGACCGCGCAGGTGGGGCCCGGGGTGGCCGGCACGCTGACCGACCGGGACGCCGTGGAACGCTACCTGGCCCAGGTCCTCGCGGAGGTGCTGGGCATGCCGTCGGCTCAGGTGCACACCCGGCGTCCGCTCAAGCGGCAGGGCCTGGACTCGCTGATGGCCGTGGAGGTCCGGACCCGGGTCCAGCGCGACCTGGGGATGCTGCTGCCGATCGCGAAGATGCTCGGCGGCCACAGCGTCGCCGACCTGGCAGGTGAGGTGTTCAGCCAGTTGGGTGGGGCCGGCCGGCGCTGACCGGGCCGGGCCGGTGGGCGGTACGGCGGGGCCCCCGCTCTCGGCGCACCCGGGTCGGGGCACGGGTGGTGGCGGTGACCGCGGGCGTGCCGGTCACCGCCACCGGGTCGTACGTGGGGTGTCGCCCCGTGCGCCGGTCGCCCCGGTGCGCCGTCAGCCGCGTGCCGCGTCGGCCTGCGGGATCAGCTCCGCACGCCGGGCCACCTCGGCGGCGAACTCGCCGAGCGTCATGATGGCGAGCGTCTCGATGTCGTCGTCGTCGAACGTCACGCCGAACTGGTCCTCGACCCGCAGCGCGAGCTCGGACACGGCGAGCGAGTCGAGGTCCACACCGGACGGTCCCAGCATGGAGTCGGGGCCGGTGTCGTCGGTGTAGAAGTTCATCTCGCGGAGCGCCTGCATGGTGAACGCCAGGACCTCGTCGGCTGACATGGTTGAGCTACCTTCCTCTCGGATGGCGCGGGGCGGCGGGGTCGGCGTCGGTCGACGTCGTCATCGGCTGTCACCGACGACCCGCGGCGTCATCACGTCGGTCGACGACATATTTCCGAAATGAGTGGGCCGAAGCTACCAACGGACACTCGCGCCGGTCAATGCGCCGGACATGGCCTCCACGGGTGCTGAAGTCGTAGCGGCAGCGGAATTCGAGCAGTCCTCAGCCCGGCGTCGAGGTCGGGTACACCGCCTGCCCGCGCGGGGCCACTACAGTCCTTGCCAAAGGCGGACGTGACGCCGTGGCCGGCCGACCCGGGAGACGCGGTTGAAGATCACCAACGTTCACCTGTCCGGGCTGGGTGTCTTCCAGCCGCCCGTGACCGACGCCGGGCAGGCCGCCCGGCGCGGCGACTACAGCCCGGCCGCCTACCTGGAGAACCGGCTGACGGGTGCCTGCATCGCCGGGGACGTCTCGCCGCCGGAGATGGCCGTGCACGCGGCCCGACAGGCGTTGACCCGCGCCGCCGCCGACCCGAGCGGGATCGGCCTGGTGCTGCACGCCTCCATCTACCACCAGGGTCCGGAGATGTGGCTGCCCGCCCCGTACATCCAGCGGGAGGTCGTCGGCACGGCGGCCCCCGCGTTCGAGGTCCGGTTGGGCTGCAACGGCGTGTTCGCGGCGCTGGAGATCGCCGCCGGGCACCTGGCCGGTGCGGCGGCGGACCGGACGGTCCTGGTGACCACGGCCGAGAACCTCGGCTCACCGCTGATCGACAGGTGGAACTCGGCCCCCGGGTTCATCCTGGGCGACGCCGGCAGCGCGCTGCTGCTGGACCGCGACCACGGCTTCGCCCGGCTGTGCGCCGTGGGCAGCGTGGCGGTGCCCGAGGTGGAGCCGCTGTACCGGGGCGGCGAACCGCTGTACCCCCCGGCGGCGGGCCAGGGCCGCACGATCGACATGCGCGAACGGGCCGAGTACTTCCGCACCAACGTGATGTCGCTGAGCGACGCCAACGAACTGCGCAACCGGGCCCGGCTCGACCTGATCGACCGCACGCTCGACGAGGCGGACCGCAAGCTGGCCGACATGACCCGGGTGATCTGCGGGAACGCGGCGGCGTACATGGTGCAGTACGACCTGGTGGAACCGCTGGGCATCACGATGGAGCGCACCACCTGGCAGTTCGGCCGCGGCGTCGGGCACACCGGCGCGAGCGACCAGCTACTCTCCCTCAACCACCTGCTGGTCACCGGGCAGCTCACCGCCGGCGACCACCTGCTGCTGTACGGCGGCGCGCCGGCCACCATGTCCTGCGCGGTCCTGGAGATCCTGGACGTCCCGGAGTGGGCCGGGGCATGACCGTGTCCCCGCGTACCTGGCTCGTCACCGGCAGCTCGACCGGGCTCGGCCGGGCGCTGGTGACCGAACTGCTCGCCCGGGGCGAGACGGTGGCGGCCACCGCCCGCGACCCGGGCACCCTGGCCGACCTGCGGCCCCCCGCGTCGGGGACCCTGTGGACGGCCCGGCTGGACGTCACCGACCCGGAGCAGGTCCGGCAGGTGGTCGACGCCGCCGCCCAGGCGCTCGGCCGCCTCGACGTGGTGGTCAGCAACGCCGGCTACGCGCTGGTCGGCGCCGCCGAGGAGGCCAGCGGCGAGCAGGTCGACAGGCAGATCCGGACGAACCTGACCGGGCCCATCCACCTGGCCCGGGCGGCGCTGCCGTACCTGCGGGCGCAGGGGGGCGGGCGGATCATCCAGATCTCCAGCATGGCCGGGCAACGGGGCTCGCCCGGCACGGCCGTCTACTGCGCCACCAAGTGGGGCGTGGAGGGCTTCTTCGAGTCGCTGGCCGCCGAGGTGAAGGGCTTCGGGATAGGCGTGACGATCGTCGAGCCCGGCACCGTGCACACCGGGTTCTTCGGGCGCAGCAAGGAGCTGACCACCGCCTCACCCGCCTACGCCGGCACCCCGGCGGCGATCCTGCGTCGCCGGGCGCAGGACGGTCGCCTCCCGTGCCGGGGCGACCTGGCGAAGATGGCCGCCGCCGTGGTCGACGTCGCCACCGGGCCGACCGCCCCGCTGCGGCTCGCGCTGGGCAGCGACGCGTACGCCACGATCCGGCGCGGACTGACCGCGCGCCTGGCCGAGCTGGAGGACCAGCGGCAGGTCGCGTTCTCCACCGACCTGGACGCCGGCGACGGGTCGACGCCGCACCGAGGACCGGAGGGGAACGACGATGCGCATCACCGTCCTGGCGCTCGGCAGTCGCGGTGACGTCTATCCGCTGACCGCGCTCGCCGCCGAGCTGGCCCGCCACGGCCACGAGGTACGCCTCGCGGCCTCACTGAACCTGGTGGACCTGCCCCGACAGTTGGGGCTCGACGTGGTGCCGGTCGGCTGGAACCAGCAGTCGATGATGCAGACCGAGCGGGGCCGGGAGTGGGTCACCAAGAGCACCCTCGACTCCTTCCTGCAGATCACGATCGAGGCGTACCGGGACTACGGCCGTCGGTTCGGCGACGAGGCGATCGAGATCACCGCCGGCAGTGAGGCCATCGTCTGCGCCGTGGTCAGCGAGCAGTGGGCCGCGACGCTGGCCGAGGCGTACGACGTCCCGCTCGTCGCGTACGACCTCACCCCGTCCCGGCCCAACGACGTGGTGCCGCATCCGCTGGTGGCCGTCGACCCGCTGCCGACCGCCGCGGCGAACCGGGCGACGTACCTGCACTACACCCGACGGGCCTGGCGGTACCGGCGCGACCTGATGTTCCAGTTCCGTCGCCAGCTCGGGCTCCCGGAGATGCCGCCGCCGCCGAAGCAGCTCCGGCGGCCGTTGGAGCTGCAGGGTTACAGCCCCACCCTGGTGCCGGGCCTGACCTGGGACGCCTACCGTCCGATCGTCGGTGACCTCCGGCTGACCCTGGCCGACCTGGACCGCGCCGGCATGTCCACACTCGACCCGGAGCTGGCCGCATGGTTGGCGGCTGGTGAACCTCCGGTCCTGGTGACGTTCGGCAGCACGCACGTGTCGGACCCGGCCGCGATGATGGCGTCGATCAGGCGGGTCTGCCGGTCGTTGGGCCTGCGGGGCCTGGTGGCCATGGGTTGGGGCCTCGCCGGGGTCGAGCCGTCCACGTCGCCGGAGCTGCGGGTGGTGCCCTACGTGGACTACGACCTGGTGCTGCCGCACTGCGCGATGGTGGTGCACCACGGCAGCGCCAGCATCACCGCCGCCGGGGTACGCGCCGGCATCCCCACGATGGTCTGCTCCTCGTACGCCGACCAGCCGTTCTGGGGCCGCCAGCTGGAACGGCTCGGCGTCGGTGTGCACGTGCGGTTCACCGACCTGTCCGAGGACGCGTTGCTCGCGGGCATGTCCCGCCTGACCACCGCTGCGCTGCGACGGCGGGCGGCGCAGCTCGGCGAGCGGATGCGCGCGGAACCGCACGGCACGCTCGTCGCCGCCGACGAGGTCGACAGGTACCTCGCCGGATGAGCGGCGCAGCGACCGCCGCCGACCGTGCCCGGGCGGTCGTCGCGGAGGTGGTCGGACTGCTCGACCTGGCACCCGTCGACCCCGCGACGGTCACCACGGACCGCCTGGTCCCCGTCGCGGGGGTGTTCTCCGGTCGCGGTACGACGCGGGGCAGCACCCGCCGGTACGGAGGGCTGATCGCCGCGCAGGCGCTGACCGCCGCCGCGCACACCGTGCGCCCCGGTCGACCGGTGCACTCGCTGCACGCGTCCTTCACCCGGCCGGGCGACAGCCGCAGGCCCGTCACCTACCTGGTCGAGACCCTGCGTGACGGCCCGTCCATCTCCACCCGACGGGTGGTCGCCCTCCAGCGGGACACCCCGATCTTCTTCCTGACCGCCTCGTTCCACGAGCCCGGCGTCGGGCCGGCGCACCTGCGGCCGGCACCCGAGGTTCCGCCGCCGGACGAGGTGCCGACCCTGGCCGAACTGCTCGCCGACGCGCCGGCCCGGTTGGCCGCCGTGCAGGACATGCTGTTCGCGTTCGAGACCAGGTACCTCGGCCCGCCGCCCGGGGCGCGGACCGTCGGGGAACGGGCGGGCGAGGCGCACCGCCGGGCCTGGGTGCGGGTCGCCGGGAGGCTGCCCGACGACGGGTCGCTGCACGCCGGCGCGCTGGTGCTCATCTCGGATCTGCCCCTGCTGCTCAGCGCGATGGTGGCCGGGCACGCGACCGAGTGGGGTCCGGGTGACCTCGGCGTCAGCATCGACCACACGGTGTGGTTCCACCGACCCTGTCGGGCCGACGAGTGGCTGCTCTACGACTGCGACAGCCCGTGGGCGGGGGCCGGTCGTGGCCTGGCGACCGGCCGCCTCTACGCACGCGACGGCGACCTGGTGGCCACGGTGGCCCAGGAGGGGCTGCTGTTGACCCGGCCCGCCCGCTGAGCCGGGGAGCGACGCCGGGCCCACCGCCGCGCTCAGCCGGGGACCGCCTCGATCATGCCGTCGGTGACGCCCGTGACGGCGAAGCCGGCGTCGGCGAGGAGTTGGCCGTACTCCGCCGCGGTGCGGTCCCGGCCCTCCATCAGGACCAGCATCAGCAGATCGACGATCCGGTTGCGGGGCGCCCCCCAGGTGCCCGCGCCGGCCCCGGCCCGCTGCGGCTGCGCGGGCAACAACTCCTCCAGCACCAGCAGCCGCGCCCCGGCCGGCATCGCCGTGCGCACCCGGGACAGCACCCGGGTGACGTTCCCGTCGTCCCAGTTGTGCAGGACCCGCCGCAGCACGTACCGGTCCCCGTCGGTGGGCACCTGCTCGAAGAAGCTGCCGACGACGATGTCGACTCGGTCGAGCACCCCGGCGGTGGCGAGCCGGACGCGTGCCCGGGCGGCGGCCTCGGGCAGCTCGACGAGGACCCCGCGCAGCCCGGGACGGGCCCGCAGGAGGTCGGCGAGCAGGCCGCCGTCGCCGCCGCCGAGGTCCACCACCGTCCGGGCGTCGTCGAACAGCCGGGCGGGGGGCGGTGGCGGTTCCGGGGCGGTGGACATCGCCCCGTTGAACGTCGCGGCCAGCTCGGGGTGTCCGCCCAGGTACTGGTAGAAGGATTCGCCGAAGCGGTCGGTGAAGGCCGGGCGGCCGGTGCGTACGGTGTCGAGCAGGCCGGCGAACGAGGCGAAGACCTCTTGGCCGTAGAGGACTGCCGTGTCGCGTACCGAACCCGGGGCGTCGGTGCGCAGGTATTCCCCCATACCGGACAGGACGAAGTCGTCGGGGCCGGTCTGGCGCAGGACACCGGCGTCGGCGAGCGCGGCGAGCAGCCGGCGTAACGCCACCGGGTCCACCCCGGCGGCGGTCGCCAGGTCGGCACCGCCGGTGGTGCCCGCGGCGATCCGGTCGGCCAGTCCGAGCAGCGCGAACACCGAACACGCCTGCGCCGTCCAGGTGGCACAGAGCACGTTCAGCAGCCGCTTGCGGAAGTAGTCGTCGTCACGCGCCACGGATGGCCCTCCACTGAGACTCTAGTGAATGTCCAGAGAAGTGCGGGCCGGGCCCGCAGGCGCCTCGGTATGGTCAATTCGGCCCGGTCATCCTCGCATTAACCAGGGTGCGCTGACAATTGTCGTGAATGGGAACCCGTGGGGGATCGAATGGGTGCGGTCGGGTGGTCCGCCGGGCACCCGGGGCGTACGTCCGTCGGGGCGTACCGTGGTGCCTGCTGACCTGGTGGTGCGGCTGTGCCGCACGGTGGGCGACGGGCGGGCGACGGCCCGCGCGCTGCTCGTGGAGACGGCCGCGGCGATGGCCGGCACCCCGCCGGGAGCGGTCGCGGTGGAACACACGGCGGCGGGCGCGCCGGTGCTGGGCGGCGTCGCCACCGGCTGGCACACCAGCGTCAGCCACACCCGTGGCCTGGTCGCGGTGGCGGTGTCCCGACACGGGCCGGTCGGCATCGACGTGGAGGCGCTGCGCCCGGTGCCCGCGTTGCCGCTGAGCCGGCGGTGGTTCGCCCCCGAGGACACCGACTGGCTGCGCGGGCGGCCGGTGGAGCGGCTCGGCGTCGACTTCCTGGCGCTGTGGACCGGCAAGGAGGCGGTGGCCAAGCTGTACGGCACCGGGCTGCGTGGCGGCCGGCTGCTGCGCTGGCGCACCGCGCCACCGGCACCGCCGGCGTGGCGGGCCGCCGTCGATGCCCCCGGCGTCCTGGTGACCCACCGGGAACTGCCCGGTCACGTGTTGGCGGTCGCCCGCGCGTCGGTGCGGCCCGGCCCCCCACCGCCGGCCCTGGGTCGCTGATGCGGACCGCGCTCGTCCTCGGCGGCAGCATCGCCGGACTGGTGGCCGCCCGGGTCCTGGCCGACCACGCCGACCAGGTGTGGATCGTCGAGCCCGACCAGTTGGCGGACGCCCCGGTGATCCGCCGTGGCGCGCCGCACGGCAGTCAGGCGCACACCCTGCTCGGCCGGGGCCGGACGGTCATCGAGCGGCTGCTGCCAGGCGTCGTGCGGCAGATGGTGCGCGAGGGCGGCCAACTGGTCACCAGCGGTCCCGGCGGGGCGCAGTGGTTCCTCGACGGCCGGCCCAAGGTCCCGGTACGCGGTGGCAGCGTGGTCAGCGTGTCCCGGCCGTTCCTGGAGTGGCACCTGCGTCGGCGGGTCCTCGCGCTGCCCAACGTGGCCCTGGTCGCAGGGACCGCCGTCGGGCTCACCGCCACCGCCGGCCGGGTCGACGGCGCGCTGGTCCGCGCCCGGGGCCACACCGACGCCGAGCGGCACGGGGCGGACCTCGTGGTGGACGCCACCGGACGGTCCAGCCGGCTGGCCGACTGGCTCGGCCGGCTCGACTACCCCGCACCCGACAAGCACCGGATGGCCCTCGACCTCGGCTACGCCACCTGCCTGTTCCACCGGGAGCCCGGCCAGCGGCTGGCCGGGCAGGTGGCGGTGTACTCGGTCCACACGCCGAGCCGGGCGCGCACCGGACCCAGCTCGATGACCCCCGTCGAGGGCAACCGTTGGCTGACGCTGGTCAGCGGCTACGGCGACCGGCGGCCGGGCCGCGACCTGGACGGGTTCCTCCAGCGCTGCCGGTCGAACCCGGCCACCCCGCTGCGGTTGCTGCCCGACGCGTGCGAGCCGGCCAGCGAGGTGTACGTGCACCGCTTCCCGGACAGCGTGCGCCGCGACTTCGACCGGCTGGACCGGTTCCCGGCCGGCCTGGTGGCGATTGGCGACGCGGTCGCCTCGTTCAACCCGACCTACGGCCAGGGCATCTCGGTGGCGGCCGTGCAGGCGCTCGCGCTCGCCGAGTGGCTTGCCGAACCCGGTGCGGTGGACCGACCGGCGTACGGGTACTTCCGGCGGGTCCGGGCGGTGGTGGACGACGCCTGGGAGTTCTCCGCCGCGCAGGACTGCTACCTGCCGCACGTGACGGTCGCCCGACCGTTCGGCTGGCGGCTGCGCCGTGGCCTGGCCGAGGCGGTGCAGCACGCGACCGTGACCGACGAGGTGGTGCACCGGGCGTTCCTGGAGGTCGTCAACCTGACCGCCGGCCCCGGGCGGCTGCGCCGACCGGACCTCCTGTGGCGGGTCGGGGCGGCCGCGCTGCGCCGGCGGTGAAACCTGCCCGCCCGAAGCGCGGCAGTCGGGACCCTTCGGGGCGACAAATCCCATTTTTAATGAAGGCCATCAATGATGTCGATGTGGCCGGATGATCACCGAAGGGGCTCCGGCCGGGGTCCGACCCGGGCCCTGTTTTTTCGCTTCACCGAGGGTTCTGACCTCGGTGTTCCCGCCATCGCTCGAAAATCGCTCGAACAATCGACGACGGTCGTCCAGAAACCGGCTAGCCTCTCAGTCGAACCACGTACCACTGCGACGCAAAAAGACGTGAATGCCGCATGTAACTGTCGCCTGTCTATGGAGACAGGTGCGGTTCCCGTTGTCGTTCGGTCCCCGCAGCGGCACGTCGAGACGCAGGCAGCTCGTTCTCTGGGGGAGAGGCCATGGACATCCGGATCCTGGGACCGCTCGTGCTGGCCCACGCCGGCCACGCCGCCACACCGACCGCCCCGAAGCCCCGCAGCGTACTGGGCCTGCTGCTGCTCAACGCGGACCAGACCGTGCCGGTCTCCGCGCTGATCCAGGATCTGTGGGGCGCGTCCCCACCGGTCAGCGCGCTGACCACCCTCCAGACGTACGTGCTCCAGATCCGCAAGTGCTTCGCCGGCCTGCTCGACGTCCCGGTCGCCGAGGTGGCCAAGCGGGTGCTGGTCACCGTTCCGGGCGGGTACGTGCTCCGGGTCGGCCCCGACGAGTTCGACCTGCGCCTGTTCGAACAGCTCGCCTCGGCCGGCCGGCGCGCCCTGGCGGCCGGCGAGAACGTCGACGCGGCGGCGCTGCTGGTGCGCGCCTGCGCGCTGTGGCGTGGCCCGGCGCTCGCCGACGTGCGCGCCGGCACCGTGGCCGAACCCCGCCTCAAGGCGCTGGAACAGACCCGGCTCACCACCGTCGAACAGTGCATCGAGGCCCGCATGCGACTCGGCCACCACCAGGACGTGCTGGCCGAACTCACCCTGCTCATCGCCGAGCACGGGCTCAACGAGAACCTGTGCGCGCAGCTGATGGTCGCGTTGCACCGCAGCGGCCAGCGACGCGAGGCGCTGGCGGTCTTCCACCGGCTGCGCACCTCCATGGTGGAGGAACTGGGGCTGGAGCCGTCGAAGCGGCTGCACCTGCTCCAACAGGCGGTCCTCGCCGACGATCCGGCGCTGGAGGTGGCACCCCGGGACGACGGACTGACCCAGCTGCTCGACCACCTCGCCCTCCAGCGGCCCCGGACCCCGTAGCCGCCCCCGCACCCCGGGGCGGACCGCCCGGGTGGACGACCTGATCACCGGAGCCGGCGACCCGCCCGCACCGCGTCGGTGGCGGTGGACGGGGTGCGGGCCGCCAGCGCGTGCCGTCCCGGCGTCGGCACGTCGTCGCTCCGCCGCTCGCGGAGCACGGCGAGAACGCGGGCGTGCAGCCGGGTCCGGCGCAGCAGCGGGAGACCGTGGTAGATCACGTCACGCATCAGGGCGTGGGCGAACCGCACCCGCCCCGGCGCGGGTTCGACGAGCAGGCCAGCCGTCACCCCGGCCTCCAGCCCGGCCAGGACCGGCTCCTCCGGGCCACCGTCGACCGCGAGCAGGAGGTCGACGTCGACCTCCACACCGCAGACCGCGGCGTGCCGCAGCACCGTCCGCGCGCCCGCCGGCAGCCGCGCCAGCCGGCGGGCCAGCAGGTGCCCGAGGCCGGCCGGCACACCGTCGAACGCCGCCGCCGGCCCCTCCGCCGCGACCAGCCCGGCCAGCTCGATGGCGAACAGCGGATTGCCCGCCGAGCGGTCCCGGACCGTACGCAGCACCGCAGGGTCGTGCACGCCGTGCCGGCGCAGCACCGCGGTGACGGCCTCCGCGTCGAGGCCGCCGAGGATGATGTCGACAGCCGGCACCCCGGCCAGCGCCGCCCGCGCCGCCAGCACGTCGTCGGGCACCTCGTCCGGCCGGTACGTCACCACGACCAGCACCGGAGCGTCGCCGAGCGCGGCGGCGAGATGCCGCAGCACCCGCAGGGTCGCCCCGTCGGCGTGGTGGACGTCCTCGACCACCAGCAGCAGCGGGCCGTGCCCGGCCACCCGGGACAGGTGGGCGGCCAGGGCCCGACGGAGGTGGAACTCGTCGTACCCGTCCCGGGTGTCCTCCGGCCCGTCGGGGTCCGGCAGCGGGTGCAGGCCCCGGTGCGCCGTCTCCCCGGGCGACTGGAACCGCCTGGTGGCGGCGACCACCTCGCGCCACGCCCACGCCGGGGGAGCACCCGCCACCGGCGGGCAGGTGCCGACCGCCGTCGCCCAGCCGGCGTCGGTGAGGACCCCGGCGAGCTGTCGTACCAGCGTCGACTTGCCCGCCCCGGCCTCCGCGCCGAGCCAGCAGACGCCGAGCCCTGACCGGGCGGCCCGGTCGGCCGCCGCCCGCAGCCGGGCCAGCTCCGCGGTACGCCCCCACACCGGGTGCGGGTCCGGTGCGGTCGCCGCCGGTGGCGGGCCGGGCACGGCGGCCACCGGCAGCGGTCCCGGAGCGCAGCGCATCGGCGGCCCGGGGACGGCCGGCTCCAGCCGGGGGCTCTGCCGTAGCAGGTCCGTCTCCAGCGTCCGCAGGGCCCGGCCGGGGTCGATGCCCAACTGCTCGGCCAGCGTCGTCCGGACGGTACGCAGCACGTCCAACGCGTCGGCCTGCCGGCCGAGGCGGTACAGGGCGACCGCGAGCAGCATCGCGGCCTGTTCCCGCAGCGGGTGCTCGCGGACGTGCGGGTCGAGGTCGCGTACCACCTCGTGCGGCCGGTCGAGTTCGAGCAGCAGCCCGGCGCGCTGCTCGACGGCGGTCGACCGGAGCCGGGCCAGCCGCTCACCCTCCCGGTCCGCCCACGGCTCCCCACCGAATTCGGCGTACGGGCCGCCCTCCCCCCAACAGGAGAGCGCCGCGTCGAGGACGGCCAGCGCCGCGCCGGGACCGGATGCGGCGTCCGGCGTCGCGGACCGCAGCGCCGCCTCGAACCGCCAGGCGTCCACCTGCGCGGTCGGCAGCCGCAGGGCGTACCCGGGGGCGACGGTGACCAGGACCCGGGCGGGGGTCCGCGCGCGACGGTCCGGTTCCAGGACGCGGCGCAGGTTCGACACGTACACCTGGAGGGCGGCCTGGGCCCGGGGCGGCGGGTCTCCCGCCCAGAGATCGTCGACGAGCCGGTCCACCGACACGACGTGGCCGCCGCCGGCGACGAGCCGGGCCAGCACCGCGCGTTGCCGGGGTGCGCCGAGGTCGACAGGCGTGCCGTCCCGGGCGGCCCGCACCGGGCCGAGCACGCCGATCGTCGTCACGTCCGGACCCCGCTCAGCGGGTGGAGATGCCTCCGCTGAGCGCGGCGGAGGTCAGCCCCGCCTCGTTCGAGACCACCACAACGTGCACGAAGGCCTGCGGCATGTGGGTGAAGTGCCAGGTACGCCGCCCGGTGTCCGGGGTGCCGTAGATGACCGCCCGCGCGACGCCGACCTCCGTGGTGGGGATCGGCGCACCCCAGGTGGGCTGCGGGATCGGCAACGAGGGCCCGCCCGGCGGGGTGGTCGGCAGCCCCGGGTCGGTCGGGGTGTCGTCCGGCGTGGTCTGCAGCCAGCTCAGGTCGATCCGGTAGTTGTCCTCCCGCACCGAGTTGTCGGTGAAGGTGACGTCGAGCGTCCGCCTGCCCTCCTGGTAGCCGGCCGACAGCGTCAGCCCGCTCGGCGTCGCCGGGCTGATCCGGTACTGCGGGCAGGCCAGCGGGACGACCTCCGGCACCGGCTGGCTGCCGTCGGGCACGTTGTTCGCGGTGACGCAGAACGTGTGCACCCCGGCCAGCGCCGAACTCGGCACGGTGAACGAGAAGCCGACGAAACCGCCCTGCTCGACGTGCCACAGGTTCGCCGGACGGGTCACCGCCGGCGGCACGTCGGTCTGCGCCGTCACCTGCACCGGGCCGCCGTTGGGGTCGCTGGCCCAGCCACTGACCCGGACCGCCCCACCGACGTACTCCCACGACTCCAGCCAGCCCATCGGGTACTTGTCGCTGCCCACCGGCGGGGGAGTCGGCTCGACCGGGCTGTCGTCGCAGGCCGACGGCGGGTCGGGCACGTCGCAGTTGGGGCGGGCGAGCGCGCTGCCGGCGGCGGTCACGGTCAGCCCGGCGCTGAGGGCGAGCGTCAGGCCGATGGCGAGGATTCTCTTCATACCCCCAGCACAGCAACCACCACTTGGCGTCCACCTGGCGTGCCGGGTGGTGGCCCCGTTCAGCCGTCACCAAGTGACGCCGGGTCCCATCGGTCAGGGCAGCGACCTGCCCGGGGTGCGGTCGCGCCAGGACGGAGGAAACGGTATGGGCACCATGGTGGTCACCGGATCGGTGGACGGCATCGGCCGGTGTGCCGCGGCGCGACTCGTCGCCGCCGGGCACCGCGTCGTGCTGCACGCCCGCGACGAGCAACGGGCGGCGGTGGCCAAGGCGGCCGTCCCGGACGCGGCCGGGGTGGTGGTCGGCGACCTGGCCTCGCTGGCGCAGACCACGGCGCTCGCCCGGTCGCTGGCCGCGTTCGGCCGGTTCGACGCGATCGTGCACAACGCCGGGATCGCCCGTCTCGACGCCGTCGAACGGGAGTTGACCGAGGACGGGCTGGAGTCGACGTTCCAGGTCAACGTGCTCGCGCCGTACCTGCTGACGGCGTTGCTGCCGCCGCCCGGCCGGCTGGTGTTCGTGTCGTCGGCGATGGCCGCCGACGGGCTCGCCGACCTGGGCGACCTGCGGTACGACACCCGCCGCTTCGACGGCGTCGAGGCGTACGCCACCTCGAAGCTGCTGGACCTGGCGCTCGCCGTCGCCGTCGCCCGCCGCTGGCCCGCCACCCTGAGCAACGCCCTCGATCCCGGCTGGGTGCGCACCCGGATGGGCGGTGCGACCGCCCCGACCAGCCCCGACGACGCCGCTCGTGCCCAGGTGCGCCTCGCCGTGGGCACCGACCCCGACGTGCTGGTCAGCGGCCGGTACGTCAGCGCCCGCGACTGGCGGCCGTCGCCGTCGCGGCTCGCCCCGCTCGGGGAGGACCTGCTGGCCTACTGCGCGCAGCTCACCGGCGTCACCCTGCCCGACGCCCGACCGAGCTGACCGGCCGGCGACGGCTCCGCGCCGGTCGGCGGGGGACCGCCCGACCCCGGTCCCACCGTGGTCGTCCCCGGTCACGCCGACCGGCCCGGGACCGGGGCGGTGGGGGCCTCGGCCGGGCTGGGCGCGCCCAGCCCGTGGTCGCGGGCCAGGGCGATCGCCTCGGCGCGGCTGCCCAGGTGCAGCTTGACCAGGATGACCGAAACGTTGTTGCGGACGGTCTTGGCGCTCAACCCGAGCCGGTGCGCGATCAGCGGATTCGACAACCCCCGGGCGAGCAGTTCGAGGACCTCCCGTTCCCGGTCGGTGAGCTGCGGGAACGGGGCGTCGGTGCGGCCGCCCAGCAGCGCGCCGGCCCGGTCGGCGAGCGGACCCCCGAGGATCAGGTCGCCGCCGGCCACCCCCCGGATACCCCGCTCCACGTCGGCGGCCGAGGCGCCCTTGAGCAGGTAGCCCCGGGCTCCGGCGCGCAGCGCGGCGACCAGGGACGCGTCGTCGTTGAGCATGCTCACCACCAGCACCCGCACCGACGGATGGTCGCGGCGCAGCAGCCGGGTCACCTCGATCCCCGACCCCTGGCCGAGGTGCAGGTCCATCAGCACCACGTCCGGGCGCACCCGGTCGACGAGCGCCAGGGCGGTCGACGCGTCGGCGGCCTCGCCCACGCACTCGATGCCGCCCAGGGTGTCGAGCAACGCGCCCATGCCCAGCCGGAAGACCGGATGGTCGTCCACCACGGCGACGCGGATCGGGGTGTCGGTCACGACTGCTCCAGGGGGACGGTCAGGCAGACGGTGGTGCCCCGGGAGCCGGCCGGCCCCACGGTGAGGGTCGCGCCCACCGCCTCGGCCCGCTCCCGCATCGCGTGCAGGCCGACGCCGTGGCCGGTGGGGCCGGCCGGCAGGCCCCGACCCTGGTCGGTGACGGTGACCCGCAGCCGGTCGGGCCGCTGGTCCAGCGAGACGGTGCACCGGTCCACCCCGGCGTGCCGGTGCACGTTGCGGATCGCCTCGGCGGTGACCCCGTAGGCGGCGGTGGCGACCGGCTCCGGCAGCGGCGTCAGGGTGGCCGGCCCGTGCAGCACGATCCGCAGGCCGGTCCGGGCGTACTGGTCCCGCAGCAGGTGCAGGGCGGGGCTCAGGCCGCCGTCGGCGAGCACCGGTGGCAGCAGGCCGTGCGCCATGTCCCGGACCTCCGCCGCCCGTGCCGTCAGCTCGTCGGTCAACCGGTCCAGCAGGTCCTCGGCCCGTTCCGGGTCGCGGCGCAGCAGGTTGCGGGTGGCGGCCAACCCCAACCCGATGCCGCTGAGCGCGGGGCCGAGGCCGTCGTGCAGATCGCGGCGCAGGGAGCGGCGCTCCTCGTCGCGTACCTCGGCCAGCCGTTGCCGCGAACGGGCCAGGTCCCGGTTGGTGCCGGCCAGGTCCACGACCGCGGCGACCACCGGGGCCAGGACGGTGAGCTGCTCGCGGGCCCGGCCGTCGAGCAGCTCACCGGGCAGCGGCCAGGCGTGCAACTGGCCGACGAGCCGGTCGCCGCTGGTCAACGGCACGGTCAACGGGCAGCCGTACGGGTGCGGTGGCGGCTGCGGCGCACCCTCGGTGATGCGTACCTCGGCGAGCCGGAGCGCGGCGGCGATCGTCGCACTGATCTCGGTGGTGCTGCCGACGCTGTGCGCCACCCGGTGCAGCAGCGGCCCCGGGGCCTCGCCGTGCACCAGCCGGTCCACCCGCCGCTGCACCGCCTCGCGCATCGGTTGGAACGCCGCCGCGAGCACCCCGGTCACGACGAGTTGCGGCAGCGGCAGCCGTTGCGGCAGCAGCCGGTCGAGCAGCGCCACCGTCGCGCAGTAGGCGGCGATCACCACCGCGGTCATCAGGTACCACACCAGCGTCCGGCGTACGGCCAGCCGCAGCCCCCACAGCTGCTGGCGCAGCACCACCACCGCCACCGCGGCAGGAAAGAACGCCTGCGAGGCGAGCATCAGCAGCGCCGGCAGGGCCGCCGGGACGACCGGAGGCAGCAGGGTGGCGAGGAAGGCGAGGGTGAGCAGCCCGCTGCCGGCCGTCGCCCAACCGAGGCCGTGGCGCTGCGCGGTGGGGCCACGTCGCCACCGCCACCCCAACCCGGCGCAGGCCAGCAGACCGAGCCCGACCAGCGGGTACGGCAGGACGGGCAGCAGCGCGGCCCGGACGCCCCGCAGCCCGTCCGGCAGCGGCAGCACCCCCAGCGGCGTCGGCGCGGTGACGGCGGCAGCCATCGTCACCACCACGTAGCCGACCCCGGCGGTGACCGCGCCCCGGCCGAACCGGTCCAACGGCCGGTCCGGCAGCAGCCAGGGCATCACCACGACCAGCGCGTACAGGCCGGGCACCCAGGCCCATCGGTGCAGCGCGGTCAGCACCGGCGGCCCACCCACGGCGAGCTGCCACTGCCCGGCGCAGGCGGCGACCGCGCTGCCCAGCCCTGCCGCGCAGGTGATGACGGCGGGCGTCCGGCTGCCGGTCCGCTGCCGGCTGAGGATCAGCCACGCCAGGGTGCCGTAGACGATGCCGTCCAGCAGGTCGACGAGCGAGTACAGCTGGGTGGCCGACCACGGCGGTGTCGCCACCGACCAGGCGACGACCGCGCCGAGGCTGAGCAGGACGGTGCCGGTGAGCACCGCCCACCCGGTCGATCGCGCGGTCACGGATACGTTCGGCATGGCCGGTCCACTGTCTCAGCATGACCACCACCACCGCCACGGACGGCGTCACCGGCCGCCGTCGGCGACGGGGGCCGCACCAGCACACCCACGGGCTTCCTCCGGGTCATCGCGTGCCGCCGGATCGGCGGACGCGTAGCGCAGCCTGTTCCGCGTCCCGTCCCGCCGGCCAGGGGTGGATGTCCCGCGTCGCCGGGACCGGCGGATCGTCCGTCCGGTGGCACGGGATGCGCGCGGGTCCTAGGGTGACGGCTCGACCGTCCACCGAGGGGGAACCCGTGCCGTCGCACCGACCAGCCCGTTGGCGTACCGCCGCCGTCGCCCTGACCCTGGTCGTCGGGCTTCCCGCCTGCGCCGCGCCCCGCCCGCCCCGCTCGCCGACGCCTGTCGAGCAGACCCCCGAGCGGCTGCGCGACGGGCCCGACCCGTCGCCCTCGCCGGGCCCGGCGTCGGCCTGGTCGGTGTCGCTGCGACGGATCGACCATGAGGTGGGGGAGACCGGTCAGCTCATCGTCATCCCCGACGAGCGGGAGCTGCGGGCGGTGGACCGCGGCACGGGGCAGGAGCGGTGGCGGCACCCGCTCGACGGCGGCTACCGGTACGTGATCGCCGACGGGTCCATCGTGGCCGGCGACAACGACGGCGACGGCGTGGAGGTGCTCGACGCGCTCACGGGGGCCACCCGGTGGCGGGCCGACAGCAGTCAGGACGTCGTCGTGCAGGGCACGGTCGTCCACGCCCGGGAATGCGTCGGTGCCGGTACGAAGGCGACCTGCGTGATCATCGGTCGGGAGCTGGAGAGCGGCCGCCAACTGTGGAAACTGCCCTCCGACCGGTTCGCCCGGGTCAGCGACGTGACCCTCGGCGCGCGACTGCCGTACGCGCCGGCCGCCGGCCGGTACGTCGTGGTGCGGCTGAGTACCTCCGCCCGGGCGGCCACCTACACCCCCGTCGCCCCCACCACCGGGCGGGCCGGCACCGGGCGCCTGCCGAACCGGGCCTGGTTCGGCTTCGCCGCCGACGACCTGCTGGTCAGCACCGACCACGACCCGCCCGAGGGGGATGGGCGCTGCACGGTCAGCATCGCCAGCGTCGACGCGCGCACCGGGGCGAAGGGCTGGTCCGGCGCGGTCTACAGCGGGCGTCGGGAGGACGGCGAGTGCGCCAAGCGGCTGGCGCACCCCCGCAGCGGCAGGGAGCTGATCGGGGCCGGGACCCGGCTCGTCGCGGTCACCGCCGACGAGCGACCGCAACTGGTCGACCTGCGCACCGGTCGGACGGTCTGGCAGGGTGCCAACGCGGGCGTGCCGATCGACGGCGACGACCGGTCGGTCCTGGTGCGTGACACCGCCGACTCGGGTGCGCTGGCGTTGCTCGACCTGGCCACCGGTGCCTCCCGCTGGACCGCGCCCGACCCGGCGCTGCCCGGCACGTCGGCGAGCTGGCGGTCGGCGGTGACGGCCGGGCTGGTGGCGGTCAGCGGAGCCGAGGACGAGCGCCCAATGGTGCTCGTGTACGAGGCGGACACGGGCCGGCAACTCGGCCGCTACCCGGGGTGGCTCGCCGGAGCCGGCACGGACTGGGTGGCGGTCAGCCGCTCCGGTGCCGGTGGCCTCACGGTCGACCTGTACACCTTCTGACCGCCACCCGGACGGTCAGTCGTCGTCGCCGTCGTCGTCCTGGTCGTCGGAGTCGTCGTCCTGGTCGTCGTCGTGACCGGACCGGTCGTCGGCGTCCGCCTTCTCCTGCTCGGACTTGACGATGCCGCCGTTGTCCCGGTCGACGTCGATCTCGTGCTCGGTGTCCCCGTTGATGATCTCCACGCTCCAGACCGGGCGGCCCTCCTCCCGCTCCCGCTCGATCTCGGTGATCCGACCGCCACCCGCCTTGGCCAGCGCGATCTCACCGGCCCGCTGCTGGCTCACCGCGTCGTCGGTGGCCGGGGCGGTGCTGCCACCAGGCGTTGCCACGGTCGGGCTGCCACCGGGCGTCTCCGCCGTCGGCGTGCCACCGGGGGTGCCGGCCGTCGGCGTGCCGGTGGGGTCCACCGGGGCCGGAGCGGTGGTGGCGGTGGCGGTGGGGCCGGGGGCCCGTTCCGCGGCGGACACGCCGATCGCCGTGCCGGTGACGGCGAGGACGGCCGCGCCGCCGGCGGCGGCCAGGAGCAGGGATGTGCGCTTCATGGTGCGTACCTCCGGAGTTTCTCGGTTGGTGCGCTCAGCGTGCTCCGGCGGTGGATAGCGGCGCGCTGCGCCGACCCTAAGCTCCGGTTAAGGCCGACCTGGGCGGCCCGAGCCGCAGCGTCACCACCGCGCCGCCCTGCGCACCCGACCCCAGGTCGAGCCGACCGCCACTGGCCTGCGCGGCCCGCCGTGCGATGTCCAGGCCGAGCCCGGTCGAGCCGGCCCGGCTGGCCCCCCGTTGCACCAGGGCGGCCGGTATCCCCGGCCCCGCGTCGCAGACGGTCAGCGCGGCACCGGCCTGCTCCCGGGTCAACCGGACGGTGAAGCCGGTGCCCTCCGGGGTGTGCGCGAAGACGTTGCCCAGCAGCGCGTCCACGGCCGCGGCCAACTCGTCGGCGGGCACCCCGACCGGCAGCGGCCCGGCCGCGAGGTCGAGGTCGACCGTGCGGCCGGTGTCCTCGGCCAGCACCGACCAGAAGGCGACCCGTTCCCCCACGATCGCGGCCGCGTCGGCGCTGACCGCGCCGGGATCACCGTCGGCCGGGTCGCTACGCCAGCGCGCCTGCCGGATCAGGCCGGTCACCGCCCGCTCCAACCCGTCCACGGCCGCCGCCACCCGGGCCGCGTCGTCCGGGTCGCGCAGCGACTCCGCCTCCAGCCGCAACGCCGTCAACGGCGTCCGCAGCCGGTGCGACAGGTCCGCCACCTGCTCACGTTCCTCCCGCAGCAGCACCTGTATCCGGGCGGCCAGGTGGTTGAGCGCACCGGCGACCTCCCGTAGCTCCGGCGGGCCGGCCGGCTCGGCGCGGGCGGTCAGCTCGGCGTTGGCCAGCCGGTGCGAGACCGAGGACAGCTCGGTGATCGGCCGGACCAGGGTGCGGGCCAGCCGGTCGGCCACGGCGAGGCCGAGCAGCACGAGCACGATGCCGAGCGCGGCCAGCACCAGCCAGGCACGGGCCACCCCGGCGGTGACGTCGGCGCGGGGCACCACGGTGCGGATCACGCCGGTGCCGTCGGCCCGGCCCTGCACCGCGATCACGATCTCCCGACCGCCGTCCAGCTCCGCGGTGAGGCTCTGGCCCCGGGCGGCGAGCGCCACCGCCGGGGTACGCGGCTCCTGCGCGCCGAGCACCGTGCCGTCGGGCAGGTAGACGCTGACCGGCCGCCCCGACTCGGCGGTGAGCTGTTCCACGGTCAACCGGATCGTCGCCGTGTCGGCGGTGCCGACCACCGGCACCAACCCCTGCACGTCGGCGGTCGCCCGGACGGTGGCCCGGTCCTCGGCGACGGTGCGCACCAGCAGGGCCAGCGGCACCAGGAAGGCCACCAGGGTCAGGCAGCTGGTCGCCGCGACCAGCAGCGCCAGCCGCCGTCTCATGCATCGTCCCCGATCAGGAGCAGGGTTGCCACCGCTAGGCAGGCTAGCCGGTGCCACCGGCCACGGGCCGGCTCTTAACCTCCGCTTATCCTGCCGCCGGGCCCGGCTTAGCGGCCGGTGGGGCATAGTCGGGGCATGGGTCGCCGTACGCTCCTCGCCACCGCCGGTTGGCTGGCCGCCGCCGTGCTCGCCACCCTGATCGGGGTGGCCGCGATCCGGCTGGTCGGGGAGAGCATCACCGGCACCCCCGGCGGGGTGCGCAGCCAGGCCGAGGTCGAGCGGGCCCTGGCGGCCCCGGAACCGACCCCGGCGACACCGTCGGCCCCGGCGGCGTCCGCGCCGTCGTCCCCGTCCGCGACGCCCGGCCTGCGCCGCAGCTTCTCCACCCCCGGCGGTACGGCGGTCGCCGAGTGCGTGGGGTCCGAGGTGCGGCTGGTTTCCTGGGCCCCGGCGCAGGACTACCGGGTGAAGGACGTGGACCGGGGCCCGGACGACGACGCCGAGGTGACCTTCGCCGGCCCGGCGGGGGAGTTCGAGGTGAACGTGGGCTGCATCGGTGGCGAACCGGTGGCCCGCCCGGGCGAGCGCGACTGAGCTGCGGCTTCCGCACCGACGGGAAACCTGTCGGGTGCCCGCGCGGTCGGCCGAATTGATCACACCCTGTTGATTTTCGATTGCCCAGAGTAATCTCTCCACCCTGTACTGCCAGGGTGGAGAGGGAACATGGTGGAGAACGGTCCCGACCCGGAAGCCATTGACGACCGTTCCAGCTTCGGCCGGCAGCTCACCGCCCTGCGGCTGCTGGCGGGTCTGACGGTTCGCGAGGTGGCGGAGCGCGCCCAGGCGGGTGGCACGCACAGCACGATCGGGGACTGGTTCGCCGGGCGTGGGCTGCCGTCGCTGGCGTCGCAGGACCTCCTGGTACAGGTTCTGACCGCCTGCGGGGTGGACGACCCGCAGGAGCGCGCCCGCTGGCTCGCCGGGTGGCGTCGGGCCCGGGCGACAGCGGTGCGACGGTCCGGAGCGGAACCGTACCGGGGTCTGAGCCCCTACCAGGCCGAGGACGCCGGCTGGTTCTTCGGGCGTACCGCCCTGACCACCGCCCTGCTCGGGCAGTTGGCCGACCTGCCCCCGGGGCGGGCCGTGCTGCTCGCCGTCGGGGTCTCCGGGGCCGGGAAGTCGTCGCTGCTGCGGGCGGGTCTGATCCCCCGGGTCCGGGCCGCCGGGATCGGTCCCGAGCCGGACTGGGAGATCGTGCTGTGCACGCCGGGCGTCGACCCCCTCGCCGGGTTGCACGGTGTCGGGGAGACCGGCGAGGGTCGTCTCCTGATCGTCGTGGACCAGTTCGAGGAACTGTTCACCGTCTGCGTCGACGAGACCCGACGGCGAGCGTTCGTCGATCGGCTGTTCGGGCTGGCGGCCGGGCCGCGGGGCGCGGTGGTGGTGATCGGGCTACGGGCCGACTTCTACGCCGAGGCGCTGCGGTTCCCCGCCCTGTTGGCCACCGCCCGCCACCGGCAGCTGACGATCGGGCCGATGACCGAGGACGAACTCCGCGACGTGATCGTCGAGCCGGCCCGCCGGGCCCGGGCGCAGGTCGAACCGGGACTGGTCGAGGTGCTGCTGCGGGACATCCCGCCCGGCTCCGGCTCGCTGCCGCTGCTGTCCCACGCCCTGCTCGCCACCTGGTCGCGGGGCGGCGGCCGGATGACCATCGGCGACTACCGCCGGATCGGCGGGATCGCCGGTGCCGTCTCCGAGACCGCCGAGTCGGTCTTCGCCTCGCTGACCGGGCCGCAGCAGGAACTGGCCCGTCGCCTGTTCCTGCGGCTGGTGCACGTCGCCCCAGAGACCGCGGACACCCGGCGGCGGGTCACTCCGGCGGAACTGGCCGACCTCGACCACAGCGACGGCGAACTCGCCCAGGTCCTGGAGAAGTACGTCGCACAGCGGCTCATCACCACGGCCACGGACACGGTGGAGATCAGTCACGAGACCCTCGTCTCGGCGTGGCCACGACTGCGAGGTTGGCT
Source organism: Micromonospora sp. WMMD734 (assembly GCF_049178975.1). NCBI lineage: Bacteria > Bacillati > Actinomycetota > Actinomycetes > Micromonosporales > Micromonosporaceae > Micromonospora > Micromonospora sp. WMMD734. The sequence goes on along the minus strand of NZ_JBMHMK010000001.1, from coordinate 2,752,502 downwards.
GGACAGCAACCGCTCCGGCCTGCTGATCGCCAGGCAGCTGCACGTCACCGCCCTCGCCTGGCAGGCGGACGGACACGATCCGGGGCAGCTCTACCAGGGCAGCCGGCTCGCCGCTGCGCAGGCCTGGGCGGCGTCCGCCGACGCCGACCTCACCGCCCCCGCCGCGGAGTTCCTGGCGGCCTCCCGGCGACACTCGCGACGCCGTGCCCGGCGGGTGACCCAACTCGTCACGACGCTGACCGTGCTGACCGCGCTGACCGTCGTGTTCGCCGGGGTGGCACTCGATCAACGCGCCCACGCCGAGCGGCAACGACGCGAGGCCGTCGGGCAGCGCAACGAGGCGGTCTCACGGTTCATCGCCGGCCGGGCCGACAAGCTGCGTGACAGCGATGTCTCCCTGGCCATGCAGTTGAGCCTCGCCGCCTACCGGACGGCGCCCACTGTCGAGGCCCGGTCCAGCCTCCTCGACGCCTCCACCGTTGCCCGCTCGACCCGGCTGCTCCCGTTCGCCGGGTCCGCCCAGGCGGTCGCGTACAGCCCGGACGGCCGCCTGCTGGCGGCGGGCGGCACCGACCACACCGTTCGGCTGTGGTCCACCCGTCCCGTGGACGCCATGGCGACCACCGGGGGCACCCCGCTGCCCGGGGTCGACGAGGAGATCTTCGGCGTCGCCTTCGATCCTCACGGCAGCACGCTGGCCGCCGGCGGCGCCGGTGGGACCGTGCGGTTGTGGGACGTGCGTGACCCGGGCCGTCCGGTGCCGCTCCAGTCCTTTCCGGACCCGGCCGGTGCCACCGTGTACGCCCTGTCGTTCAGCGCGGACGGCACCGTCCTCGCCGCCGGCACCGCCGACGGACGGGTGCGACGCTGGGCCGTCCCGGCAGCCGCGCAGCCGGTCGAACTGCCGGCCCTGGCCGGGCCCGGCCCCGCCGTGCAGTCCGTCGCGTTCCACCCGGCGCGTCCGCTGCTCGCGGCCGCCGGAGCCGACGGGAACGTGCGGCTGTGGGAGACGTCGGCACGGGGCCGCCCGAGGGCGGTGTGCACCGTTTCGGGCGGCGGCGGGAAGATCCTCAGCGTGGCGTTCAGCCCGGACGGCCACACCCTCGCGGCCGGCAGTGCGGAGAAGACGGTCCGGCTGTTCGAGCTGACCGACGCCCGCTGTCCCCGCCCGGTCGGCACGCCACTGACCGGCCCGAACAGCTGGATCAACGCGGTCGCCTTCAGCCCGGACGGCCGCAGCCTCGCCGCCGGCAGCTCCGACAACACCGTCACGGTCTGGGAGGTCGACGGTGGCCGCAGGGTCGGCGTGCTGCCGCAACCCTCCCCGGTGACCGGGGTGAGCTTCACCCCGGACGGCGAGAGCCTCGCCACCAGCAGCACCGACGGCACGGTCCGGCTCTGGCGGACCCCTCCCGGCCCGGTGCTGACCGGGCCGCAGGACGCCGTCTTCAGCATCGCGTACAGCCCCGACGGCACGCGCCTGGCCGTGGCCAGCCGGGACGAGACCGTCTGGTTCTGGGACGTCAGCCGACCGGACGCGCCGAGACCGCTGGGGCCGCCGCTGCGGTCACCCACCACTGACGCGTTCAGCGGGACGATCGCCTTCGGACCGGGTGGCCGACTACTGGCGGTCGGCACCCGGACCGGCCGGATCCAGGTCTGGGACCTGGCGGGACCCGGACGGCCGGCGCTGGTGCGTACCCTGGTCAGTGGCTCGGCGCTGGTGCAGTCCGTGGCCTTCAGTCCGGACGGCCGGCTCCTCGCCGCAGGCGGTGACGACCACCGGATCACGCTGTGGGACGACGCCGGCCGGCGGGTCGGCGGCACGCAGGTCGGCGCGGCGATCGTGTTGACGGTGGCCTTCAGTCCGGACGGTCGGCTCCTCGCCTCCGCCGGCTCGGACGGTGTCGTCCGGTTGTGGGCGGTGACCGGCGGCGTGGATCCGGTACCGGTCGGCGAGCCACTCACCGGCTTCCACAGCTACGCCTACAGCGTCGCCTTCAGCCCCGACGGCGGCACCCTGGCCGCTGCGAGCGCCGACAGCACCGTGCGGCTCTGGGACGTCACCACGCCGGCCGCCCCGTCGGCGGTCGGCGAACCGCTGACCGGCCCGGCCGGCTACGCGTACATGGTGGCCTTCCGTCCGGACAACCGACAGCTCGCCGTCGCCGCCACCGACGGCACCGTCTGGTTGTGGGACCTCGGCGAGCGGACCAGGCCCACCGCCACGGCCGTGCTGTCCCGCGCCACCGACGCGGTCTACGCGGTGGCGTACAGCCCCGACGGGCGGACGCTCGCCGCCGCCGGCAGCGATCACGTCACCCGGCTCGCCGACACCGACGCCGACCGCGTCTCGGGGTGGGTCTGCGCGACGTCCGGGGCCCCCATCAGCAGGGACGACTGGCGTCGCTACGTGCCAGGCGTCCGATACCAGCCGCCGTGCGTCTGACCAGCCTGTACGGGTCTGTACGGCACCGGTACGGACTTCATCCGGACCGGTCGGCCGCCCTTCCCGGCACCCCGGGCGGCGGAGTCAGCTGGTGGGGCGGGACCACCGCACCGACGCCGATCCAAGGAGACCCGATGAACTTCACCTCCGCGACCAGCCGGACCTCGCCCCGGGCGGGAAGCCGGCTGCGGCGGGCCGCCACCGCCGTCGCCCTGGCCACGGGGACGGCCGCCGCGCTGCTCACCGTCACCACGGCACCGGCACAGGCGAGCTGGTACAACGCGAGCATCGGCAACACCGCGGTGACCCTGCGGGACTGCTACCACCCGACCAAGGCGGCGCAGCCGAGCCAGAGCTGCACGGCCATCAAGACCGTGCCGGCCGGCACCGCCGTGCACATCATCTGCCAGCACTCCGGCCAGACCATCTACGGCGATCCGGTCTGGAACTACATCTCCTACAGCGGCGGGGAGGGGTACGTGGCCGACTACTACACCTACACCGGCTACGCGAACTGGATCCCCGGCGTGGACGTCTGCAACTACTGATCCGTCGCTGCGGCGGGCCGGCCCCGATCCCGGCAGGGTCGGGGCCGGCCCGCCGGCTCAGCCGTCGGCCGTGCCGGTGTCCACGGTCGGGAAGGTGACCTGCACCCGTAGCCCGTCGCGACCGGTGGAGGAGGCGGTGATGATGCCCTCGTGCGCCCGGGTGATCGAGCGGGCGATCGCCAGCCCGAGGCCCGCGCCGCCGCTGTGGTCGATGCGCTTGCCGAACCGGCGGCGGAACGGCTCGAACAGGGCGGCGACCTCGTCCGGGGGGACGTCGTCGCCGGTGTTCTCGACCACCAGCGCCGGGTCGGTGCCCACCCGCACCGTGAGGGTGCCGTCGGGCCGGTTGTACTTCAGGCCGTTCTGCACCAGGTTGACGACCAGCCGTTCCAGCAGCACCTGCTCGCCGACGACCAGCCGGGGGCTCAACTGGCTGACGATCGTGACGCCGCCCTCCTCGGCCCGGCCGCGGTGCGCGTCGAGCACCGTCGCGACGATCCGGTCGAGCCGCAGCGGGACGCGGGTCAGCAGGCCCCGGTCGCTCTCGCTGAGCACCAGCAGCCCCTCGATCAGGCGCTCGTTGCGTTCGTTGGTCTCCAGCAGTTGCGCGGCGAGCAGGGCGAGCTGGTCGTCGGTGAGGGTACGGGCCAGGCCGACCTCGATCAGTGTGCGCTGGACGGCCAGCGGGGTGCGCAGCTCGTGGGACGCGTCGGCGGCGAACCGGCGCTGCGCCTCGTAGCCCACCGCGATCCGGTCCATCATCTCGTCGATGGTGCGGCCGAGGACGGCCAGCTCGTCGCGGCCGGGGCCGGGCCTGAGCCGGTGGCCCAGGTTCTGCGGCCCGACGCCGGCGACCACCGGGGCGAGGTCCCGCAGCGGACGCAGGCACCAGCGCACGGCCGGGTAGGCGGCGGCGAACAGGGCCAGCAGCACGATCGTCACGGCGATCGCCAGGGGGATGCTCGGCCGCCGGAACACCTGGACACAGACGAACGGGGCGTCGTCGCCCGGCGCCCGCAACTCGGGGGTGGCGCACCAGGACGGGCCGAACTCCCGCCACAGTGCGAGCAGCAGGTCGGCGGCCGTCGTCACGAACGGGGCGACGAGCAGGAGCGCCCCGACGACCAGGAGCATCCGCCGGGCCGGTGAGGGCAGGTTCATGCCCCGAGCCGGTAGCCGACCCGGGGCACGGTGTGGATCACCGGCGGGTCACCGAGTTTGCGGCGCAGGGTCATCACGGTGGTCCGTACGGTGTTGGTGAACGGGTCGGTGTTCTCGTCCCACGCCTGTTCCAGCAGGTCCTCGGCGCTGACCACCCGGCCACCGGCGCGCATCAGCACGTGCAGGACGGCGTACTCCTTGGGGGACAGCGACAGCGGCATCCCGTCGCGGGCGGCCGTGTGCCGGGTGACGTCCAGCACGATGCCGTCCTGCTCCAGCACCGGGGGCAGCGCCGGGGTGGAGCGCCGGGACAGCGCCTGCAACCGGGCGACGAGTTCGGCGAAGGCGAACGGCTTGGTCAGGTAGTCGTCCGCGCCCAGGCCGAGACCCTCGACGCGGTGCCGGATGCCGGCGGCGGCGGTCAGCAGCAGCACCCGGGTGCCGGTGGCGGAGCCGGCGATCCACCGGCACACCTCGTCGCCGCTCTGGCCGGGCATGTCCCGGTCGAGCACGGCCACGTCGTAGCGGTTGACGGCGAGCCGTTCCAGGGCGCTGTCGCCGTCGTAGACCACGTCGACGGCCATGGACAGCCGGCGCAGCCCCTCGGCGACCATGTCGGCCAGCACCCGCTCGTCGTCGGCCATCAGCACCCGCACGCCGTCCCCTTCCCGTCGCCTCTCCCGTGCCCGGGACCGCCCGCAAGGCTGGCACCCGGTGCATAAAGAACCGGTAAGGGCGCCGCTGACGCCGCCCGGACGGCCGGGGTCGCAGCATCGCTGCGTTCCTGCTCCCGTACGTACAGGCTGGTGAACCCGTGCTCCGACTCGCCACACAGTGTGTCATGGTCGCCGTGGCGGCCACGGCGGTTGCCGTCGCTCCCGTCGCGCCCCGCCCGGCGTCGGCGATCGCCCACGGCGAGGACGCGGCCGACGGCGCGTACCGGTTCACCGCCCGGCTGACCATGACCGGCCTGCCGGTGGACGGCGGCGGCACCCGGGACAGTTGGTGTTCCGGCGCGCTGGTCGCCCCGCGGTGGGTGATCACCGCCGGCCACTGCTTCCGTACCCCGGACGGCCGGCGGGTCAGCCGGACGGTGGCCGAGCGGACGAGTGTCACGGTGGGGCGGACGGACCTCGGCGGCCGGGACGGCTACCAGGCCGACGTGGTCGCGGTCCGGCAGGCGGACGACGCGGACGTGGCCCTGGTCGAACTCGACACCGCGATCACCGGTGTGCCGCCGCTGGGGCTCGCCGACGTGCCGCCGGTGCCGGGTGAGGTGCTGCGGCTGACCGGGTACGGGCTGACCGCCGCCGACGCCGTCGCGCCGACGGACCGGCTCCAGACCGGTGAGTTCACCGTCGGTCGGGTCGGTGCCGCCCTCGTCGAGACCTCCGGCCGGCGGCCCCGGGCGGACACCAGCCCGTGTCCGCACGACTCCGGCGGCCCGTACTTCCGGGAGCGCCCCGACGGTTCGGCCGTCCTGGTGGCCGTGGTCAGCACCGGGCCGGGATGTCCCCATCCGGGCCCCGACTTCAGTGCCCGCACCGACGTGCTCGGGGAGTGGATCGCCGACACGGTCGACCCGTCGCCGGGGCCGGCCCGGTGGCTGTCGGCCGGGGTCGGCGCGGGGATGGTGCTGCTGTCGGTGGCCCTGGTGGCGGTGCGCCGTCGCCGGGCCGGGCGTGGCTGACCGGTCCGTGGCGGAGGGGAGCGGCCCCGTGGCCGGTCCCCTCGGAGCTGTCCGGGACGGACGGCGTGCGCCCGTCCCGGACAGACGGCGCTCAGGAGGCGGTGCAGACCGGGGTCAGGCCGCCTGCGGCCCCGGTGCCCTGGAAACCGAACTCGGTGTACTGGCCGGCGGCGACCGAGCCGTTGTAGTTGACGTTGCTGAACTGGATGCTGCCGCTGGTGCCGGTGCGGTTGGCGTTCCACACGCCGGTGACCGCGGCGCCCGACGGCAGGGTGAGCTGGACGTTCCAGCCCTGGATCGGCGCGCTGCCGGCGGTGACCCGGACGGTGGCGACGAAGCCGCCGGTCCACGAGTTCAACGACACCGTGGCCGTGCAGCCGCCCGTCGGCGGCGGCGTGGTCGGCGGGGGAGTCGTCGGCGGTGGGGTGGTGGGCGGCGGCGTGGTGGGCGGTGGGGTCGTCGGCGGCGGCGTGGTCGGCGGGGGAGTCGTCGGCGGCGGCGTGGTGGTCGGCGGGGTGGTGGTCCGGCCCTTGTTCAGCTCGTCGAGGACGGCGTAGTACGCGGCCTTCTTCTGGTAGTTGCCGTTGCCGCCGGTGAACAGCAGGCCCCGCTCGGAGGAACGCCACGACTCGCTGTCGGAGATGCCCCAGACGGTGATGCCGGTGCACTTCGCGACGTTCAGGCAGGCCCGGACGACCTTGCGGTAGTTGTCCGCCTGGCCGGTGCCGATGTCGTTGTTGCTCAGGTCGTCGTCGATGTCGACCTCGGACAGGTGCACCTCGACGCCGAGGTCGGCGAAGCGCTGGATGTTGGCCTGGAGGTCGTTGCTGATGATGCTGTTCGGGTTGTCGTTGAAGTGCGACTGGAACCCGACGCAGTCGATGTACTGGCGGTAGGTCCGCACGATGTCGTACAGCGCGTTGGCCTTGCGGTTGGGGCCACCGCCCTGGACGGTCAGCCCCTCGACGTCGTAGTCGTTGATGCAGAGCTTGGTGGAGTAGCCGCCGGCCTGCACGACCTGCTTGGCCCGGATGAACGAGTCCCGGATGACGTCGGTGTCCCCGGCGTCGAAGAAGTCGCCGTCGCCGTTGGCGTCCCGGTTCATGGTGTGCGGCCACTGGTTGCGGCGGCGGCCGGTGTTGTTGTCCTCCAGCGCCTCGTTGACCACGTCCCAGTAGGCGATCTTGCTGCCCCAGCGGTTGATGGCGTTGCCGATGAAGGTGTTCAGCGTGGCCTGGCTGGCGCCCTGGAGCGCGCCGGCCTGCGAGTGCCACACCAGGGTGTGCCCCCGGACCAGCATGCCGTTGCTCTGCGCGTGGTTGACCAGTTGATCCGCGCCGCTGGTGTTCTGCAACCCACCGCTCGACGTGGCGATCCGGTCGGGCTTCATGTCGTTCTCGGGGGTCAGCTGGCCGAATTCCTGGGCAAGGATCGGGTACAGCCGGTTCGGTGAGGACGCGGTGCCGAAGAACAGGCCGGCTTTGGCCGCTGCGGCCCGCAGCGTGGTCTCGGCGGCGGCGGCCGGGGTGCCGGACTGGACCGCCACCGCGCCGCCGACCAGCAGCAACACCGCCGCCGGTAAGGCTGTTCTGCTCACTATCCTGCGTCGCCTCAGGCTGCTGCCCACGGAACCTCCTCGCTACATGACGTCAATAATTGATGAATGTGTATGCCCATCGAAGGGTCAGTATCGATACCGCCCGACCGCACTGTCAACAACTTTCGGAAATGTTCCGGAAACCTCTGTGGGTGTGCTGAGCTGGTGGAAGTCAGATTCTCGCAGGTGGACACGCCGGGACGTGGGGGCGCCCGAAGGGCCACGCGTGGCTGCCTCCACCGTGCGCCGGGCGGACGCCGAAACATTCGAAATCCGGTCCGGCGGTGGCCGGACGGCCGGAAAAACGCTGGACAGGCCGCCGGCCGGTGGATAGGTTGCCGCTGCCCGTGACACCGCCCGAGGAGGTGAGACCCATGAACGCCGTACCCACGTGGGTGCTCCCCCTGAACGTCGCGGTCGGGCGACCGACGTAACCGTCGCCCGGGAGCGCCCGCCCACCAGGCTCTCCCGAAAGGCGCTTCCCGTGCACCAGTCGCAGTTCGCCACCACCCCGCCCACCGCCGTGGCCGGGCCCGCACCAGGGTTCCCGCCCCCTGCCGGCCGGCCACCCCACGACGCCGACGTGGTCATCGTCGGCTGCGGCCCGACCGGGGCGATGCTCGCCGCCGAACTACGGCTGCACGACGTGCGGGTCCTCGTCCTGGAACGGGAGACCGAGCCCACCTCGATGGTGCGGATCGTCGGCCTGCACGTGCGCACCATCGAACTGATGGCGATGCGCGGACTGCTCGACCGCCTGCACGAACACGGCCGGCGACGACCCGCCGCCGGCTTCTTCGCCGCCATCGCCGCGCCCCCGCCCCCCGGTCTGGACACCGCCCACCCCTACCTGCTGGGCATCCCGCAGCCGGTCGTCGTGCGGCTGCTCGAAGAGCACGCGACCGGCCTCGGGGCGCAGGTCCGCCACGGCACGCCGGTGGTGGGCCTCGACCAGGACGACACGGGGGTGGGCGTCACGCTGGCCGACGGGCACCGGCTGCGGGCCCGCCACCTCGTCGGCTGCGACGGCGGCCGCAGCACCGTGCGCAAGCTGCTCGGCGTCGGCTTCCCCGGCGAACCCGCGCGGACCGAGACGCTGATGGGGGAGATGGCGGTCGGCGTGTCGCCCGAGGAGATCGCGGCCACGCTGGCCGGGCTCGGCAAGCTCGACAGACGGTTCAGCCTGACCCCCTTCGGCGACGGCGGCTGCCGCGTCGTCGTCCCCGCCGCCGGGGTCACCGACCGGGCCGTGCCGCCCACCATCGACGAGGTCCGGCAGCGGTTACGCGCCGTCGCCGGCACCGACTTCGGGGTGCACTCCCCACGCTGGCTGTCCCGCTTCGGCGACGCCACCCGGCTCGCCGACGCCTACCGGGTGGGACGGGTGCTGCTGGCCGGCGACGCGGCGCACATCCATCCGCCCATCGGCGGGCAGGGGCTCAACCTCGGTGTGCAGGACGCGGTCAACCTCGGCTGGAAACTGGCCGCCCAGGTCCGGGGCTGGGCGCCGGCCGCCCTGCTGGACACCTACCAGGCCGAACGACGCCCGGTCGCCGCGGACGTGCTGGACAACACCCGCGCCCAGACCGAACTGCTCTCCGAAGGACCGGGCGCGCAGGCCGTACGCCGGCTGCTCACCGAACTGATGGCCATCGACGCGGTGAACCGCCACCTGACCGAGAAGATCACCGCGATCGGCGTCCGCTACGACCTCGGCCCGGGACCCGACCTGCTCGGCCGGCGGCTACGCGACCTCGACCTGCGCCAGGGTCGCCTCTACGACCGGCTGCGCCACGGCCGGGGTTTGCTGCTGGACCGCACCGGCCGGCTCGGCGTCGCCGGCTGGGCCGACCGGGTCGACCACCTCGCCGACCCCACGGCGGCCCTGGACGCCCCGGGCGTCCTGCTGCGCCCCGACGGCCACGTCGCCTGGCTCGGCGACGACCAGACCGACCTGGACGACCACCTGACCCGCTGGTTCGGCCGACCCAGGGGCTGACCCCGGCCGGCCCGCTCGTGCCAGGAACACCCGGCACGAGCGGGCCGGGGCGGCCGACCGAGTAGGAATACTCAGGTACCCACCGCATCCGGCCTCAGGACCCGGCGCGACAGCCGGGACAGAGTGGTCGGCATGGCCGAACTACCACACCGACCCGTCGCCCTGCGTACCGTCGAATCGCCGTTGCCGGCCGTGGTGGCGCACGGCCGGCAGGTCGGCCTGGGGGCCCTCGGCCGCGCGGTGGCCGCGCTGGGCCGGCTCGCTGCCCGGCACCCCGCCGGCTGGCGCTGGACGGCCCGACGGCACCACCCGGCCCTGGACGCGCTGGCCGCCGCGCACGCCCGGGCGGTGTGCGCGCGGGCCGCCCGGCAGGTCCCCGCCTACCGTGACTTCCTGCGCGCCCACCCGACGGGCGTGCGCCGCCGGCTCACCGACTTCCCCGAAACCGACAAGCGCAGCTACGTGCTGGCGCACGACGTCGCCGCCCGGTGCCGGCACGGCCGGCTGCCCAGCCGGGGGGTCATCGTCGACGAGTCGGCGGGCTCGGCCGGACAACCGTTCAACTGGCCGCGCGGCGAACGGGAACTGCACGCGGTGCACCGCGACATCACCGGCTACACCGGACTGGTCTTCCCGATGCGCCGACCGTTCGTCATCAACGCCTACTCGATGGGGGCCTGGGCGACCGGGACGACCACCGGCGCGGCGATGGCGCGCATCGCGGTGGTGAAGAACACCGGCCCCGACCTCGGGAAGATCATCGACACCCTGCGGGAGTTCGGTCCCGACTTCGACTACCTGGTGACCGCCTACCCGCCGTTTCTCAAGCACCTGCGCGACCGGCTCGACGCCGAGGGCTTCCCCTGGACGCGGTACCGTGTCGCGGCCAGCTGCGGCGGGGAGGCGATGACCGAGGCGCTGCGCGACTACCTGGAGCAACGCTTCACCCTCGTCCGGTCGGCGTACGGGGCGTCGGACCTGAGCATCGGCATCGGCGCGGAGACCCGGTTCACGGTGTGGCTGCGCCGGCGGTTGCAGACCGACAGGGGGCTGCGCGACGCCCTGCTCGGCGCGGGCGAGCAACGGCTGCCGATGGTGTTCCAGTACAACCCGTTCGCCACCTACCTGGAGACCAACCAGCGACGGGAACTGCTCTGCACGATCACCGGCGGGGACGTGCTCCAGCCCCGGCTGCGGTACAACGTCGGGGACGAGGCGCTGCTCGTGTCATACCAGCGGGCCGTCGACCTGGTCTGCGCCGACCCGGTACGCCGGGCCGAACTGCGTACCGCGCTCGCCGCCGAGCGGATGACCCTGCCGCTGCTGCTGCTCTTCGGCCGCAGCGACTCCACCATCTCCTACCTCGGCGCGAACCTCTACCCGCAGGATGTCGAGTACGGCCTCTACGTCGGCAACCCGTACGCCGCCGAGATCAGCCGGTTCTGCCTGGCCCTGGTCGAGGACGCGACGCTGGAGAGCCGACCGGTGATCCACCTCGAACTGCGCCGCCCGTTGACCGCCCCGCAACGCGCCGCGCTCGCCGACGCGTGCCGCCTCGGCGTCCGCCGCCACCTGACCTCGGTCTCCCGCGACTTCGCCCAGTCCCTGGTGGAGGACGCCACCGCCGGTGACCTGCGGGTCGAGCTGCACGCTCCCGGCACCGGCCCGTTCGCCGGGCAACAGAAGATCAAGAACAGCTACCTGGTGAGGTGACCATGCGTACCCGTGACTTCTCCCGCGCCCCCGCGCAGGCCCGCGCCGGCGCGATGTTCATCGGCGGCACCCGCTACACCAACCCGCTGGTGCTGCTGCGGCTGGCCCCCTCCTGGTTCCGGATGCTGCGCGACATGCGCCGGATGAACGGCTACTGCTGGCACACCGTCTACTGGCAGTTCCCGCTGACCCTCGGCACCATCGCGTTCTTCACCGACCGCGACGCGATGCTGCGCTTCGCCCGTACCCGGCACCACCGCCGGCTGATGGTCTGGCTGACCGACGGCACCCGCAACGCCACCGCCGGCTTCATCCGGCTCTACACCGCCAGCCCCGACGGCTACTCCAACGGCACCTGGCGGGCCGAGGACCCCGAGATGGGGCACATCGAGACCTTCACCCCGCTGGGCGCGGAGACGACCGGGCCGGCGGTACGCCGATGAGCTCCGCCCGGCACCGGTTCACCCGGGTCACCGACCGGCGTGGCCTGCGGCAGTTCCTGGCCTTCGGCGACCGCCTCTACGCCGGTGAACCCCGGCACGTGCCCATCCCGCGCCAGCAGATCCGCCGCTGGTGGCGCGACGGCGTACCGCTGTACCTGCTGCGCGACGCCACCGGCACGGTCGTCGGCCGGACCACCCTGCACACCGACGCGGACTTCGACGCCAAGCTGGGCCGCCGGTGCCAGCTCTTCGGACTCACCGAGTTCACCGAGCCGGCGGCGCAGCCGCTGTTCGACGCGATCGCCGCGCACGCCGACGCCGACCGGGACCTGCTGTTCGGCCCGGTGGCGCTGCTGCCCAACCAGGCCGGCGGCGTGATCACCTCCGGGCACGCCGAGCGGGGTTTCGTCGACAGCGCCTGGAACCCGCCGTGGTACCCGACCGCCTACGAGGCGTACGGGTTCGTCCGCCGGTTCGAGGCCGACACCTGGATCTGCCCCGTGCCAGCCCCACCGGAGCCGGTCCCGGCAGAGCACGTCGACCCGGACGGCGCCCGGATCGCGCTGCACCGGGGCGACGTACGCCACCTCGACGAGCAGCTCGACCTGCTGCGCGGGATGCTCAACGCCTCCTTCGCCCAGCTCGGCTACTACACCCCGATCTCCGCCGCGCAGCTACGGCGGCAGACCGACGGGCTGGCGTACCTGCTGGACGAGTCGCTGCTGCTCTACCTGACCCGCGACGGCGAGCCGGTCGCGTTCGTGCTCTGCGTGCCCGACATCAGCGAGTTCCTGATCGCCGTCCGGGGTGACCTGCACCCGCTCAACCAGGCCCGGTTGCTGGCCACCCGCCGCCGCTACCGTCGGGAGGCGGTGCTGATCGTCAAGGGGGTGCTCCCGCAGCACCAGGGACGCGGCTACCAGCGGCTGCTCTCCGCCCACCTGCACCGCAACCTGTACACCGGCGGCTACACCACGCTGCGCAGCACCTACGTCGAACGGGACAACGCCGCCTCGGCCGCCCAGTACCGCCGCCTCGGCGGTCGCCCGCTACACGGCTACACCTTCTACGCCAGGGAGCGCTAGTGGACCACGACGCGTTCCGCGCCCTCGAACCGTGGTGCTGGCGGGCCCCGAGCGCGCACAACACCCAACCGTGGCGGCTGCGCTACGAAGCCGACGCGATCCGGATCGGCTGGGAACCCGCCCACACCCTGCCCGTCGGCGACCCCACCGGTCGGGACCTACGGCTGTCCCTCGGCGCGTTCGTGGAGACCTGCCTGATCGTCGCGGCCGACGCCGGCCTGCGGCTGGAGTACGTCGCCGACCACGACGAGCACCACAGCTGGGTGGGGCTGCTGCGCCCCGCGCCCGACCGCTACCCGACCCCGTTCCGCACCACCGACGTGTGGGAACGCCGGACCCACCGGGGCGTCCTCGTCGGGGCGGTGGACGCCGACACCCGTACCGCCCTGGACGCGGTCGCCGGCCCGGCCGGCGGCAGCGTGCGGGCCGTACCGGACGCCGGCCGGCTCGGCGTACTGCTGCGCACCGCCGACCGCCGGCAGTACGCCGACCCGGCGGTCGTCGCGGAACTGCGGCACTGGCTGCGGCTGGACCCGACCCACCCGGGTTACCACGCCGACGGGCTGACCGACAGGTGCCTCGCCCTGTCCCGCCCCGCCGCCGTCGGGCTGCGCGCGGCACTGGCCGGGTACCCGGTGCTGCGCCCGCTGGGCCTGCCGCGCCTGCTCGCCGCCGCCGGCGACCCCCTCGCCCAGGGCGGCACCGTGCTGGTGCTGCTCGCCCCGGACCATCTCGACCACCCAGGGCAGGTCACGTTCGGGCGGGTGCTGCTGCGGGCCTGGTTGACCCTGCACACGGCGGGACTGGCCGCCCACCCGTTGAGCCAGCTCATCGACGTCCCCGCCACCCGGGCGGCGCTCGGTGCGCTGCTCGACGTCGCACCGCATCGGCTGCTGCACGTCACCCGGGTCGGCCGGCCCGTCCGCCCCGCGCCCCGCTCGGCCCGTCGGGTCCGGGCCTGACCGGCGCACCCACGGCCGCCGTCGCCCCGGCCGGTGGCCGGGTGACCCGGGCCGGCTGCGTCAGGCCGGGCCGGGGTGGTCCGGGGCGCGACCGCTGACCTGCACGAAGGGGAAGCCGTTGACGACCACCCGGGGATCGTCGAGGGCGGCCATCGTCGCGGTGAGGTCGGCGTCGGTCATCCCGTGGCTCAGCAGGGCGGCCCGCAGCTGCGGAATGCCGGCCCGCAGCAGCCGGCAGCCCGGGCCGCCGCCACGCCAGCGGCCCGCCGTGGTGCCCGACCGCACATCGGTCAGTCCCGCGTCGGCGAAGACGGCGGGGGCCCGTTGCGCCCACCCCGTGTCGAGGCCCCGGGCGGTCAGCGTCGCCACGTGCGCGGCCAGGTAACGGATCAGCAGGTCGGCGGTTGCCGGGTCGGGCGCGTCGACGACGAAGTCGGCGGACGGGTGGGCGAACTCGCCGATGAGCAGCGCGCCACCGGGCCGCAGCGCGGCGACCATCCGCCGCAGGGCCTCCTCCCGCCGGGGCAGGTGGCCGAGGACCAGCCGGGCGTGCACCAGGTCGAAGGTGCCAGCTGGTTGGTCGGTGACGATGTCCTCGCGACGTACGACGAGGCGGGGGTGCGCCGGGATGTGCTGCGGGGCGATGTCCGTGGCGACCACCTCGGCGGCCCGGTCGGCCAGCCAGAGCGCGATGCTGCCGGCCCCGGCGGCCACCTCCAGGCAGCGTCGGCCGGTCAGCCCGCCGAGTTCCGTGAGCGCGTCCCGGGTCGGCCCGTCCAGCAGGTCGGCCAGCGCGTCGTGGTGGACGGTGGCCTGGTCGCTGGCGTTGTCGAACGCGTACCCCTGGGTGTTCACCTGACCATCGTGCCGCACGATCCGCAGCCGCGGCACCCCGCTCGCGTGGCACCCGGCGTGGTCCCGGCGGCGGTGCCCGGACCCCGGCTTCCACTCGACGGAAGGCCTGCTCCCCGGTGGCGGCCCCGGGCGCGATGATTCACCTCTGTCGATGGTGAGCCGGCTAGGAGGTCGTCCGGATGGAGTTCGCCCGAGACCAGTGGTACGTGGCGGCCCACGGCGTCGAGGTCGGCCGGGACCTGCTCGCCCGTACCGTGCTCGGTGAACCGCTGGTGCTGTACCGCACCGGCGCGGGGGAGGCGGTGGCGCTGGCCGACAGGTGCGTGCACCGGCGCTACCCGCTGTCGCAGAGCCGGCTCGACGGCGACACCGTCGTCTGCGGCTACCACGGCTTCACCTACGACCCCACCGGTGCCTGCGTCTTCGTCCCCGGTCAGCGGCGGATTCCGCGCACCGCGCGGGTCGCGGCGTACCCGGTGGTGGAGCAGGACTCCTTCGTCTGGGTGTGGATCGGCGACCGGGAGCGGGCCGATCCGGCCATGATCCCCCGCGCGCCGTGGCTGGCCGACCCCCGGTACGCGGTGGTCCGTGGCATGGCCCCGCTGGACGCCCGCTACGGCCTGCTGGTGGACAACCTGATGGACCTGTCCCACGAGACCTACCTGCACGGCGGCTACATCGGCACCCCCGAGGTGGCGGACACCCCGATCACCACCGAGGTGGACGAGGACCGGGGCGTGGTGCACGTCAGCCGGCACATGGACGACGCCGAGTGCCCGCCGTTCTACGCCCGCTCGACAGGCATCCAGGGCCGGATCACCCGCTGGCAGGATATCGAGTACCACCCGCCGTGCCTCTACCTGCTGCACAGCCGGATCGCCCCGCAGGGCGTCTACCCGCCAGCGCAGGGGGAGGACAGCGACGCCTTCCACGCCGAGATCGTCTACGCCATCACCCCGTCGACCGCGCACAGCACGTACGACTTCTGGGCGGTGGCCAGGGACTTCGCGGTCGACGACGAGTCGGTCAGCGCGTACCTGCACCAGAGCAACCACACGGTGGTGATGCAGGACGTCGCGGCGCTGAACGTGCTGGAGCGGGTGATCGCGGCCGAACCGGAGCGGTACCAGGAGCTGAGCATGAACATCGACACCGGCGGGTTGGCCGCCCGGCGGCTGCTGGCCCGGCTGGTCGCCCCGGGGACGGTGGGAGCGCCCCGGTGACGCCCGGGGCCGGCGGGGGCCGGGTCTACCGGGTGCACTGGGTGCCGGGCACCGACACCCTGCGGGGCACCTGCCACTGTGGCGCGCAGCGGCTCGCCGAGGAACCGGCCGAGTTGTGGCAGTGGCTGCTCGGGCACCCGCGGGGCCACCGCACCCCGGCGGCGGGCGTCCCGACCGGTCGGCGGGCGGTGCCGGCGTGACCGGGACGGACCTGGTGGTGGTGGCCCGGCAGCCGGTCGCGGACGGGGTGGTCGAGTTCGGCCTGACCCGCCCGGACGGCGGTGAACTGCCCGGCTGGGCGCCCGGCGCGCACGTCGACCTGGAGCTGGGCCCGGGGCTGGTGCGGCAGTACTCGCTCTGCGGCGACCCGGCCGACCGGAGCGTCCTGCGGATCGCGGTGCAGCGGGAGGCGGCGGGACGCGGCGGCTCCCGGGCGGCGCACGAGCGGCTCGCCGTCGGCGGCACGGTCCGGATGCACGGCCTGCGCAACACGTTCCCGCTGGTCGCGGCCCGCCGGTACCTGTTCGTCGCCGGTGGCGTCGGGATCACCCCGATTCTGACGATGGTCGCCGCCGCCGATGCCGCGGACGCCGACTGGCACCTGGCGTACGGCGGGCGGACCCGCGCCACGATGGCGTACGCCGCCGCGCTGCGCGACAGGTACGGCGACCGGGTCGGCCTGTACCCGCAGGACGAGACCGGGTTGCTCGACCTGGCCGGGCTGCTGGCCGGTGCCGGCGACGGCCTGGTCTACTGCTGCGGCCCGGAGGCGCTGGTGCGGGCGGTGGAGGAGCACTGCCGGGATCTGCCGCCCGGCCGGCTGCACGTCGAGCGGTTCGCCCCCCGGGACGCCACAACCGGCCCGGAGACGGCGATCGAGGTGGAACTCGCGCTGTCCGGGCGGACGGTGACCGTGCCGCCGGGGGTGCCGATCCTGCGGGCGGTGCAGGAGGCCGGGGTGCCGGTCCTGTCGTCCTGCGGGGAGGGGACCTGCGGCACCTGCGAGACGCCGGTGCTGGCCGGGGTGCCCGAGCACCGCGACAGCCTGCTGTCCGCGCAGGACCGCGCCGCCGGGGACACCATGTTGATCTGTGTCTCGCGGGCCCGTACCCCCCGGCTCGTCCTGGAACTGTGACCGGCCGGCGCGGGCGGGGAGGATGGTGGGATGCGTGGGCAACCGGGTCGGACGGTGACCAGTCGGGTGCTGGCGCTGCTCGACGCGTTCACCCCGGACGGGCCGGCCCTGACCTTGAGCGAGCTGGCCCGCCGGGCCGGGCTGCCGCTGTCCACCGTGCACCGTCGGGTGGCGGAACTGCTCGCCTGGGGCGCGTTGGAGCGGGGCGACGACGGTCGGTACCGGATCGGCCTGCGGCTGTGGGAGGTGGGTTCGCTCGCGCCGCGGGGCCTGGGGTTGCGTGAGGTGGCCCTGCCGGTGATGGAGGACCTGTACGAGGTGACGCACGAGAACGTGCAGCTCGCCGTCCGCCAGGGGCTCGAACTGGTCTTCATCGAACGGATCGCCGGCCGGCAGGCGGTGCCGGTGCGCACCCGGGTGGGCGGCCGGTTCGCGCTGCACGCCACCGGCGTCGGGCTGGTGCTGCTCGCCCACGCCCCGGCCGAGGTGCAGGAACGGGTGCTGGCCGCGCCGCTGGAGCGCTACACCGCGTTGACGGTCACCGATCCGGGGCGGCTGCGCAGCTGCCTGGCCGAGGTGCGCCGGGTCGGGTACGCGGTCAGCGACCGGCAGGTCACCATGGACGCCCTGTCGGTGGCGGCGCCGGTGCGGGCCCCGGAGGGGGTGGTGGCGGCGCTGTCGCTGGTGGTCGCCCACGACCGGGCGGACCCGGTGGCGTTGGCCCCGCTGGTGCAGGCGGCGGGCCGGGTGCTGTCCCGGGCGTTGGGCAGCACGCCCCGGTGAACCGGGGGTTCAGTCGGGGAAGGCCAGCAGCCGCAGCAACCGGGCCAGCCGCGCCTGGTCCTGCACCGGCACCACGGACAGCGAGTCGATCCCCACGGCGCGGACGGCGTCACGGGCGCGGGCGAACAGGGCCCGGCCGGCGTCGGTGGCGACGAGGACGTTGGCCCGCCGGTCGGCGGGGTCGGCGTGCCGCTCGACGAGGTGCCGCTGTTCCAGCCCGTCGACGAGGGCGACGACCTGGCTGGGGTCGAGCCGCAGGAACTCGGCGAGTTCCCGCTGGGTCGGGCGGACGTCGTCGGCGGCCAGGGCGAGCACCGAGTAGGAGCGGGCCTTCAGGCCATGGGTGGCCAGGGCGGCGTTCGCCGCGGCGAGGGCGAGCGCGTTGGCGCGGGCGAGCAGGAAGCTCAGGTCACCGGCGAGCGCGCTGTCCCGCAGCCGGTCGCTGCCGGTCGACCGGGTCCGTTCGGCGGGCATGGCGACGATGGTAGCAAGCTTCCTAAATAATTGACATTCTCAATGGTTCGTGCTCAGATCGCATCGACGAAAGGGAGTGCCCATGTCACTGGACGGCAAAGTCGCCATCGTCACCGGCTCCGGGCGCGGCCTCGGCCTGGCCTACGCCCGGGAGTTGGCGCGGCGGGGCGCCCGCGTCGTGGTCAACGACATCGACGCCGACGTCACGGCCGAGGCGGTGGCCACGATCGAGGCGTCCGGCGGCCGGGCCGTCGGGGTGACCGCGCCGGTGGGCCCGACCGAGACCGCCAAGGAACTGGTCGACACCGCCCTCGCCGCGTTCGGCCGGCTCGACGCCCTGGTCACCAACGCCGGTGTCCTGCGCGACACCGTGCTGTGGAAGATGAGCGACGACGACTTCGACACCGTGGTCACCGTGCACCTGCGCGGCACCTTCACCACCGTGCGCGAGGCGGTGCGGCACCTGCGGCAGGCCGGCGAGGGCGGCCGGATCATCTGCATCGGCTCGCCCACCGGGCAGCGGGGCACCTTCGGCCAGACCAACTACGCGGCGGCCAAGGCGGGCATCGTCGGGATGGTCCGCACCTGGGCGCTGGAGCTCAGGCGGGCCGGTATCACCGCCAACACCGTCGTCCCGGTCGCCGCGACCGCGATGACCGCCACCGTCCCCTACTTCGCCGCCGCCGTACGCGCCGAGGCAGCCGGCGAGCCGATGCCCGCGTTCTTCCGGCACGACCTCGGCTTCGGCACCGTCGCCGACGTGGCCGGCCTGGTCGCCTTCCTCGCCTCCGACGCGGCGGCCCAGGTGACCGGCCAGGTGATCGGGGTGGGCGGTGACCGCCTGCAGATCTGGACCCACCCGGAGGCGGCGCTGACCGCCTACCGCGAGGGCGGCTGGACCTACGACGCGCTGGTGGAGGCCTGGCCGACGACGTTCGACGGGGCCACGCAGAGCGTCGGCGAACGCTTCCCCGAACTGCCCGCCCAGTTCCAGCCGGCCAACCCCTGACCCGGCCCGCGTCAGCCGACCCACGACACCGCCCGACCCGCCGGACCGGACCCGCCCGACGGAGGCCGCCCCATGTACCAGTCCGCGATCGACCTCGACGCCGTCACCGCGATCGACATGCACGTGCACATCGAGGTCGACGACCACGGCCACGCCTCGCTGCCCGAACCGCTGGTGGCGGCCGTGTCGAAGTACTTCCGCACCGACGGGCCCCGGCCCGCCGTCGACGCGGTGGCCCGGTACTACCGCGAGCGGCGGATGGCCGCCGTCGTCTTCACCGTCGACGCGGGCACCCAACTGCGGCACCCGCCGCTGTCCAGCGCCGCCATCGCCCGCGCCGCCGCCGAGCACGCCGACGTGCTCATCCCCTTCGGGTCGGTCGACCCGCGCACCGGCGCGGCGGCGCTCGACCTCGCCGCCCGGCTGATCGAGCAGGAGGGGGTACGCGGGTTCAAGTTCCACCCCACCGTGCAGGGCTTCGACCCCGGCGACGCGGCGTACGCCCCGCTGTGGGCCCTGATCGAACGCGCCGGCCTCCCGGCGATCTTCCACACCGGACAGACCGGCATCGGCGCGGGCCTGCCCGGCGGCTACGGCCTGCGGCTCGGACTGTCCAACCCGATGCTGCTCGACCCGGTCGCCGCCGACTTCCCCGACCTGCAGATCGTCATGGCCCACCCGTCGGTGCCCTGGCAGGACGAGGCGCTGTCGGTGGCCACCCACAAACCCAACACCTGGATCGACCTGTCCGGCTGGAGCCCGAAGTACTTCCCGGCCGCGCTGGTGCGCCACGCCAACTCGGTCCTGCGGCACCGGGTGCTGTTCGGCACCGACTATCCGCTGCTGACCCCTGACCGGTGGCTGCGCGACGTGGCGGCCACCGACCTCAAGCCCGACGTGCTCCCGGGCATCCTCAAGGACAACGCGGCCCGGCTGCTGGGCCTCGCCGGGCAACGACGAGAGGAAGCGCCATGACCACCACCGTCACCTACGACCAGCTTGCCGACCTCGCCGGCACGGACCTGGGGCACACCGGCTACCGGACGGTCACCCAGGAGCAGGTGAACCTGTTCGCCGACGCCACCGACGACCACCAGTGGATCCACGTCGACCCGCAACGGGCGGCGACCGGCCCGTTCGGTGCGCCGATCGCCCACGGCTTCCTCACCCTGTCGCTGGCCGTGCCGCTCTGGACCGAACTGCTGGAGGTCAAGGGCGTGACCACCAAGGTCAACTACGGGCTCGACCGGGTGCGCTTCCCCGCGCCGGTCGTGGTCGGCGCGCGGGTGCGGATGCGGGCCACCATCGTCGAGGTGGCCGAGGTCCGGGGCGGCTACCAGCTCACCGTCGACCAGACCATCGAGATCGAGGGCGGCACCAAGCCGGCGGTGGTCGCCCGCGGGTTGTACCGCTTCCACGCCTGAGACCCCGGGCGTGCGGCCAGGTCATCATCCCACCTCCACCACCGGGAGACCGCTGATGCACCAGCACGGAATCGACGCCTGGGTCACCCGACGTCGGCTCAGGTCCCCGGACCGGGTCGCCCTGGTGCACGGTGCGGGCGCGACCGTCACCTACGCGCAGTTCGCCGACGCCGTGGACCGGGTCGCGGCGGTGCTGACGGAGCTCGGCGTCGGCACCGGCGACACCGTCGCCTACCTGGGCGAGAACAGTCCGGAGTTCCTCCAGGTGATGTTCGGGACGGTGCGGCTCGGTGCCGTGTTCGTGCCGGTCAACACCCGGCTCGCACCCCCCGAGATCGGCCACGTGCTGACCGACTGCGCGGCCCGGGTGCTGATCCACGACCCGGACTTCGCGGTGCCGGTGGCCGCCGCCCTGCCGGCCGCCCGGCCCCCACTCGTCGTCGTCACCGGCGAGGGCACCCCGGACCGGCCGGGCCTGGCGACGCTCACCCGCGACGCCGATCCGGCGCGGGCCGGGCACGCCGACCCCGGCCCCACCGACCCGGCGGCGATCGTCTACACCTCGGGCACCACCGGCCGGGCCAAGGGCGCGGTGCTCACCCACGGCAACCTGACCTGGGTGGCGCTCAACTGTGTGGTCGACTACGACGTCGTCTCCACCGACGTGGCGCTGATGATCTCGCCGCTGTTCCACGTCGCCTCGCTGGGGATGGGCGCGCTGCCCGTCATCCTCAAGGGGGCCACGATGGTCATCGAGCGGGGTTTCGAACCGGGCCGGGCGCTGGCGCAGATAGCCAGGCACCGGGTCACCATGCTCAGCGGGGTGCCGACCACCTACCAACTGCTGGCCGACCACCCCGACTGGGCCGCGACCGACCTGTCCACGTTGACGAAGCTCACCTGCGGCGGGTCCGCCGTGCCGACCCGCGTCCTCGACGCGTACGAGGCGCGTGGCCTGTCGTTCTCCCAGGGCTACGGGATGACCGAGGCGTCGCCGGGCGCGACCGCGCTGCCGCCGGCGATGACCCGGGCCAAGCAGGGCAGCGTCGGCCTGCCGCACTTCTTCACCGACGTCCGGATCACCGACCCGGGCGGGGCCGTGCTGCCCGCCGGTGCGGTGGGCCAGATCGAGGTGGCCGGGCCCAACGTCTTCCCCGGCTACCACGGCCTGCCGGAGGCGACCGCCGAGGCGTTCACCGCCGACGGCTGGTTCCGCTCCGGCGACCTGGGACGCCTCGACGACGACGGTTACCTCTACGTCTCCGGCCGACTCAAGGACATGATCATCTCGGGCGGCGAGAACATCTACCCGGCCGAGGTCGAACTGCTGCTCGGCGAGATCGACGGGGTGGTGTCGGCGGCCGTCATCGGCGTGCCGGACGACCGCTGGGGGGAGGTGCCGTGGGCGGTGCTGACCGTCCGGGCGGGGGCGTCGGTGGACACCGGCACCGTCCGGGCCCACCTCGACGGCAGGATCGCCCGCTACAAGCTGCCCAGGAACGTGGTCATCGTGGACGAGTTGCCGCGCACCGCCTCGGGGAAGGTCAGGAAGGCCGAGCTGCGGGCGCGGTTCGCCGGCTGACCGTGGGCCGGTGGGTGACCAGGGCGGCGAACTCCGCCGTGGACGCCTCGGCCAGCGCCCGGTGCGCCAGGCGGTAGGTCTGCGCCGACCGGGCGGCCGGCCACTGCGCGTCCATGAACTCGGCGGGCAGCCTCGGGTCGGCCCGCAGCAGCGCCAGCCAGTCCGCCACCAGCATCGTGCGCAGGGTCAACGCGCCGGCCGCCGCCGTGGTCGCGGCCGGGTCGGCCCATCGGTCGATGAACGCCAGGTGCTCGCGCCGGATCGCCTCGATGTCCCAGGCGGCGCGGACGCTGTCGCCGATCGGGAAGCCGGCGAGTTCGCGGGCGTGGAAGGCGACCACGGGGTGCGGGGCGAGATCCTGGCGCAACGGCTCCAGCGACCCGGCGAGGTCGACCTCGCCGGGGGCCAGCCACAGCCCGTCGCGGATCGGCGCGAAGCCCTCCCAGGTGAGCGTGGAGCGCAGCCGGTGCCGCAGCGTCCGCTGCTCCTCCGGGATCGAGAAGGTGACGAGCGTCCAGCCGCTGCCCTGCGGGTCGAACGGTCGGGGCCCACGCACCCGGTACGTCGCCTCGCGCAGCACCGCCGCCCCGTGCTCGGTCAGCGAGAACAACGTCTCCCGACCACTGCGGCCCCGGGCCAGGATGCCGCTGCGCACCAGCCGGTCGAGGGTGGCCCGGGTCGCCGGCGCGGCGACCCCGGCCCCCTCCAGCACGGTGATCAGGACACTGGCCCGGATCGGCCCGGTGTCGCCGTCGACGACGTGTTCGCCGAAGAACGCGAGCACCAGTTGCTTCGGCTGCCGCCTACCCACGGTCATCCCCTCCGCCGCCTCCGTCGCCCGGCGCACTCACGGCGCGGGTCGCGGGGCCACATTCTGCCCGCGTCTGGCCCGCTGGATCTCGCCGTAGACGTGCGTGCGGAGCTCGGTGAACCGGGGCAGGGCCCGGGTGGTGATCTGGTCACGCTCGGCCGGCAGGTCGATCACCAGGTCCTCACGTACCCGGGTCGGCGCGTGGGACAGCACCAGCACCCGCTGCCCCAGGTAGACCGACTCGTCGATGTCGTGGGTGACGAACAGGACCGAGATCCCGCGTCGGGCGTGCAGCTCCCGCACCAGGTCCTCCAGGTCGGCCCGGGTCTGCGCGTCCACCGCCGCGAACGGCTCGTCCATGATCAGGACCTCCGGCTGGTACGCGACGGCCCGCGCGATCGCCACCCGCTGCTGCATCCCGCCGGAGAGCTGCCACGGGTGGCTGCGGGCGGCGTGCGCCAGGCCCACCGCGTCGAGCGCGTCGGTGACCAGGGTGTGCCGCTGCGCGCGGGACAGCCGCTTGTGCCGCAGCGGCAGCTCGACGTTGCCGCGGACGGTCAGCCACGGGTAGAGGCTGCGGCCGTACTCCTGGAACACCACGGCCATGGCGGGGCTGGGGCCGGTCACCGGCGCGCCGTGCATCTCGACGGTGCCGCCGGTCGGGCGCAGCAGCCCGGCGAGGCACTTCAGCAGGGTGGTCTTGCCGCATCCGGACGGTCCGACGATGCAGACGAGTTCGCCGGTGTCCATCGTGAAGCTGAGGTCCCCGATCGCCTCGACGTCCCCGGTGCGGGACTCGTAGACCTTGCGCAGCTGCGCCACCCGCAGCAGGGTGCCCCGGTCAGACACGGTTGACCTCCCTGATTCCGTGGTACCAGCGCAGCACGCGCCGTTCGACGACCCCGAAGACGACGGCGAGCAGCACGCCGACCCCGCCGAGCAGCAGGATGCCGCTCCACATCTCGGCGACGAGGTAGTTGCGTTGGAAGTAGGCGATCCGGTAGCCCAGTCCGGCCGACGAGGCGAACATCTCGGAGATGACCATCAGGATGAGCGCGACCGAGAGGGCCTGCCGGACCCCGGCCATGATCCGGGGGCTGGCGGCGGGGAGCACCAGGAACCACAGCCGCTCCCACCGGGTGACCCGGAACGACAGCGCGGTCTGGGTCAGCACGCTGTCGGTGCCCCGCACCCCCTCGACCGTGTTGAGCAGGATCGGCCAGACCGCGCCGGAGACGATCACCACGACCTTCATGGTGTCGGTGATGCCGAGCAGGAGCATCGCCACCGGGATCAGCACCGGCGGCGGGACGGCCCGGAGGAACTCCAGCAGCGGTTCGAGCAGTTCGCGCAGCCACGGGGTCAGGCCGATGACGGTGCCGGCGGCGACGCCGAGCACGACCGACGCGGCGACCCCGAGGCCGAGGCGGTAGAGGCTGGGCAGCACGTCCTGGGTGAACGCCGGCCCGATCCAGGTGTCGACGAAGGCGTCGGCGATCGTCACCGGGTCGGGGAAGAACCGGTTCGTCGTCCCGGTCGCCGCCAGGCCCCAGAGCACCAGCAGCAGCATCGGCAGCCCGAGCGCGTGCAGCAGGCCCGCCCCGGCCCGCGCGCCGGCCCGGCGGCGGCGTGGCGCGGCGACGACCCGGCCCGGGTACGCGGTCACCGCGCCCGCTCCCCACGGACGGACTCGTGCCAGGACAGCGTCTGCCGTTCGACGAACCGGAAGACGAGGTTCACCGTCAGTCCGAGCAGGCCGGTGACCACGACGAGGGCGTACAGGCCGACCGCGTCGCCGCCGGAACGGGACAGCTCGATCATGCGGCCGAGGCCGGGGTTGCCGATCACCATCTCGGCGGTGACGGCCAGGATGAGCGCCACCGCCGCCGCCAGCCGCAGACCGGTCATCAGGTACGGCAGGGTGGTCGGCAGGACGAGGTGCGTCCACTGCTCGCGGCGGCGCAGACCGAAGCTGCGCGCGGTGTCCCGGGCGACCGCGTCGACGTCGGCGACCCCGTAGATCACCTGCACGAACACCTGCCAGAACGACGCGTAGACGATGATGACCAGGGCGGCCTGCCGCTGGATGCCGAACATCAGCACGGCGAGCGGGATGAGCGCGACCGACGGGATGGGGCGCAGGAACTCGACCATCGTGTGGGTCGTACGGCGCAGGAACGGCACCAGGCCGACGAGGGTGCCGAGGGCCACGGCGGCGAGGGTCGCCACGGTCAGCCCGATCGCCCAGGAGGTCATGGTGCTGCCGAGGCGCCGCCAGAACGCCAGGTCGACGAGCTGTTCGGCGAGCCGGGCCAGCACGTCCGTCACGTACGGCAGGTACTGCGGGTCGATCAGGCCCAGCGTCGGGATCGCCTGCCAGCCGACGAGGAAAGCGGCCAGGCCGGTGACGCCCAGCAGCGTCCTGCGCAACGCGGGTGGCCGTCGGGTGGTGGGCACGGGCGGGTCACCTCCGAAGGTGGCGGGGTCGGCCTCGCCCCGGCGGCCCGGCCGCCGGGGCGTCGCCGGGTCGGCTACTGCTGGCGGATGAGCCGGTCGAGGTCGGGTTGCCGGTCGAGCACCCGGTACCTGCCGGCGAGTTCGGCGAGGGTCTGGAGGCTGGCCCGGTCGACGTCCCAGCCGAACGCCGGCAGCCGGACCGACTCCGCCACCGGCGGCGGCAGTTGGAGGTTGTCCTTGATGGCCTGCCGCAGGGCCGGTGCGTTGGCCGGGTCCTGCGCCCACTGGAGGGTCTTCTTCATCGCCGTGGAGAAGTCCTCGACCAGCTTGGCGTCCTTGTCGAGGCGGGCGGTGGTGGTGATGGTGGTCAGGGTGGCAAGGCCCGGCACCACCGCCTGGTAGGGCGCCACGACGACCGTGTCGCCCCGGCCCTTCAGCTGGGTGACGAAGGGTTCCGGCACCCAGGCGGCGTCGATGTTGCCCGCCGCGAGCTGGGCCGGTGCGTCCGGGAAGGCCACCTCGACGAACTTGACCTTCCTGGGGTCGCCGCCGTCCTTCTCCACCGCCGCCATGATCGTGACGTCGCCGGCCGCGCCCAGGCTGTTGACCGCGACCCGCTTGCCGGCGAGGTCGGCCGGCCGGGTGACACCGGACTTCGCCGAGGCCACCACGGCGTTGATGTCGTCGCCCTGGGCGTACGAGGAGGCGTAGTTGCCGATGATGACGACGCCGAGGTTCTGCAGGTCGGCGCGGAACGGGCCGAACGGCTGGCCGATGGCGAAGTCGATGTCGCCGTTCATCAGCGCCGGGATGGCCTGCGCGCCACCCTGGGCGGGCAGCACCTCGACCTGGAGCCCGTGCTCGGCGAACAGGCCCGCCTTGATGCCGCCCCACAGCGCGGCGGTCTCGGTGATCGGCAGCGCCGCGACCCGGACCGTGCGGAGGTCGCCGGAGGTCGGCGTGGACGGGGTGGAGGCGTCGGAGTCGGTACATCCGGTGAGGGCGACCGCGGCGACGGCGATCAACCCGAGAGCCATGACCTTCTTCATTGACGAGGCCCTTCCTGGGCGGGGGTGGTGGGGTGCGTCGGAAGTCGGCGGGATGCCTCGGACCTGCGGGGAGAACCAACCGCTGCGTGGGGGCGCACGCCGCTGTGGTGGCCATGGTCAGCCACCTCGACATCGAAAGTCAAGAATTTCTGACGCCCGTCATGAATAAGTTGAACGACGCTGCGTCGCGGTGGCGTCGCTCAGACCTCGGGCAGGCCCACGTAGTTCTCGGCCAGACTCGTCGCGTACGCCCGCGAGGTGGCGGCGTACCGCAGCGTCGCGGTCTGCAACTTCGCCTCGTACGGGTCGTCGTGCGCCAGCCGGTGCAGCATCGAGGTCATCCACCAGGAGAAGTGCTGCGCCCGCCAGACCCGGCGCAACGCGGTGGCCGAGTAGTCGGCCAACAGGTCGGTGCGGCCGTGGGCGTACCAGGCGGCGAACGCCTCGCCGAGCAGCGCCACGTCGGCCAGCGCCAGGTTCATGCCCTTGGCGCCGGTGGGCGGGACGATGTGCACGGCGTCCCCGGCCAGGTACAGCCGCTCCCACTGCATCGGCTCCACCACGAAACTGCGCATCGGCGTGATCGACTTCTCCAGCACCGGACCCTCGGTGAGCGACCAACCCGGCACCGTCTCCAACCGGACCCGCAGCTCCGCCCAGATCCGCTCGTCCGGCCACGCGGCGAGGTCCTCGTCGGGGGCGACCTGGAGATAGAGCCGGGAGACCTGCGGCGAGCGCATGCTGTAGAGGGCGAAACCCCGCTCGTGGTGGGCGTAGACGAGTTCGTCCACGGCCGGCGCGGCGGCGGCGAGCACCCCCAGCCAGGCGAACGGGTACGCCCGCTCGTAGCTGGTCAGCACCCCGTCGGGCACCGCGCCCCGGCTCACCCCGTGGAACCCGTCGCAGCCGGCCACGAAGTCGCAGCGCAGTTCCTCCTCCCGGCCGTCGCGTCGGTAGCGGACCACCGGGTCGGGGGAGTCGAGTCCGTCCAGCCGGGTCACCTCGGCGTCGAACCGGATCGTGCCGCCGGCCGCGAGGCGCGCGGCGATCAGGTCCTTGACCACCTCCTGCTGCCCGTAGACGGTGATCGCCCGCCCGGTCAGCTCGGTCATCGGCACCCGGTGCGACTCCCCGGCGAAGCGCAGCTCGATGCCCTCGTGCCGCAGCCCCTCGCGGAGCAGCCGCGCGCCGACGCCGGTGCGGCAGAGCAGGTCGACCGAGCCCTGTTCGAGCACCCCGGCGCGCAGCCGGTGCTCGACGTGCGCGCGGCTGCGGCTCTCCAGCACCACCGAGGAGACGCCCTGCCGGTGCAGCAGGTGCGACAGCATGAGGCCCGCCGGCCCGGCGCCGACGATGCCGACCTGGGTACGCATCCCGGTCCGTCCTTCCTGGACGCCGACCCGACACCGGGGCCCGGCGGCGGGCCACCGACAGCGTTCGCTGGGCGAACGGGTGTTCTCCCATTGAACGTTGGCACGCGACCCGGCTCCCGTCAACGTCCTGCCCGGACGGTGGTCGTCCCGACGCCGGGCCCGATGCGGACATTGACGGATGTCGCCACCCGTCGTACGTTCGACATGAGCACGATGGTCCGCATGGCGAACACCGGTCCGAGGTGAGGCGGGAGGCGCATGGCGACGCTCGTCCCGCTCGCGCAGGCCGTGGCGGAACTGGTCCACGACGGCGACGTGGTGGCCCTGGAAGGCTTCACCCACCTCATCCCGTTCGCCGCCGGTCACGAGATCATCCGCCAGCGGCGGCAGGAGCTGACCCTGGTCCGGATGACCCCCGACGTCATCTACGACCAGCTCATCGGCGCCGGGTGCGCCCGCCGGCTGGTCTTCTCCTGGGGCGGCAACCCCGGCGTGGGATCGCTGCACCGGTTCCGCGACGCCGTGCAGCACTCCTGGCCGCGCCCGCTGGAGCTGGAGGAACACAGCCACGCCGGGATGGCCAACCGCTACGTGGCCGGCGCGTCCGGCCTGCCGTTCGCCGTGCTGCGCGGCTACACCGGCACCGACCTGCCCCGGCACACCGCCAACGTCAGCTCGGTCGACTGCCCGTTCACCGGCGAGACCCTCACCGCCGTGGCGGCCCTGCGCCCCGACGTGACAGTGGTGCACGCCCAACGCGCCGACCGGGCCGGCAACGTGCAGCTGTGGGGCATCACCGGCGTGCAGAAGGAGGCGGTGCTCGCCGCCCACCGGTCGCTGGTCACCGTCGAGGAGGTCGTGCCCGAGTTGACCCCCGTCCCCGGGCAGGTCGTGCTGCCCGGCTGGGCGGTCACCGCCGTGGCCGAGGTGCCCGGCGGCGCCCACCCCTCCTACGCCCAGGGCTACTCGGTCCGGGACAACGACTTCTACCGGGCCTGGGACGCCGTCAGCCGGGACCGCGACACCTTCCGCGCCTGGCTCGACCGGCACGTGCACCGGGCCGGGGCGGCGGCATGAGCGCGCCGCCCGACCCCCGCCCAGGGAGGCCGACGTGAGCGGCCCGACCGGGTGGACCGCCGACGAGATGATGACCGTCGCCGCCGCCCGGCAGCTCCGCGACGGCGTCGCCTGCTTCGTCGGGATCGGATTGCCCAGCACCGCGGCGAACCTCGCCCGCGCCACCCACGCCCCGAACCTGGTGCTCGTCTACGAGTCCGGCTGCCTCGGCGCGAAACCGGACCGGCTGCCGCTGTCCATCGGCGACGGCGTCCTCGCCGACACCGCCGACGCGGTCGTGTCGGTGCCCGAGGTGTTCAACTACTGGCTCCAGCCCGGCCGGATCGACGTCGGCTTCCTCGGCGCGGCCCAGCTCGACCGGTACGGCAACCTCAACACCACGGTCGTCGGCGACGACTACGCGACCCCGGCCGTCCGGCTGCCCGGCGCGGGCGGGGCCCCCGAGATCGCCGCCTCCTGCCGCGAGGTCGTGGTGATCGTCAGGCAGAACCCGCGCACCTTCACCAGCCGCGTCGACTTCGTCACCTCGGTCGGCTACGGCACCGGCCCGGGGGACCGGGAACGGCTCGGCCTGCGCGGCGGCGGCCCCCGACTGGTGATCACCGACCTCGGCGTCCTGGCACCCGACCCGGTCAGCTGCGAGTTGACCCTCACCCGGCTGCACCCCGGGGTGACCCGGGAACAGGCGCGGGCCGCCACCGGCTGGGACCTCGCCGTCGCCGAGCCGCTGACCACGAACGACCCGCCCACGGCACACGAGTTGGCGGTGCTGCGCGCGCTGCGGGCCACGGCCGAGGGGAGCCGACCATGACCGAGGACACCGCAGGGCGCGGGCTGCCGCTGCCGGCGTACCGGCGCGACGACATCGACGCCCACCCGCCGCTGTTCAGCCCCGGCTACCGGTCGACCGTGACGCGGGCCCCCCGGCAACCGTTGGCCCACCTGCCGCAGCGGCTCACCGAGGTCACCGGCCCGCTGCTGGGCGAGGGACGCCTCGGCGACCTCGACCACGACCTGACCCGCCAACACGACGGGTCACCACAGGGGCAGCGGATCATCGTGCACGGCCGGGTCCGTGACGGCGACGGCCGGCCGGTGCCGCGTACGCTCGTCGAGATCTGGCAGGCCAACGCCGCCGGCCGCTACCGCCACGCCCGCGACACCTGGCCGGCCCCGATCGACCCGCACTTCGACGGGGTGGGCCGGACGCTCACCGACGAGCAGGGGCGCTACCGGTTCGTCACCGTCCAACCGGGTGCCTACCCCTGGCGCAACCACGACAACGCCTGGCGGCCGGCGCACATCCACTTCTCCCTGTTCGGCCGGGCGTTCACCCAGCGGCTGGTGACCCAGATGTACTTCCCCGGTGACCCGCTGTTCTTCCAGGACCCGGTGCTGCACTCGGTGCGTGACCCGACGGCCCGGCAACGGCTGGTCGCCCGCTACGACCACGCCGCCACCCAGCCCGAGTGGGCGCTGGCCTACGCGTTCGACATCGTGCTGCGGGGCCGGGAGGACACCCCCTTCGAGGACGGGGACGACGATGAGTGACCAGCTGGGCGTCACCCCGGCGCAGACCGTCGGGCCGTACCTGAGCATCGGCCTGCACTGGCCCGACGGCCCGTACGTCGTCCCCGAGGGCACCCCCGGCGCGTTCTGGATCCGGGGCCGGATCGTCGACGGCACCGGGGAACCCGTGGCCGACGCACTGGTGGAGAGCTGGCAGGCCGACCCGGACGGCCGGTTCGACCACCCCGACGACCCGCGCGGGGCCCGGCCGCCGCGACTCGCCGGGTTCCGGGGGTTCGGCCGCAGCGAGACCGACGAGCAGGGGTGCTACCGGCTGCTGACGGTCCGGCCCGGGCCGCTGCCCGACCCGGACGGCGGCACCGAGGCCCCGCACCTGACCCTGTCGGTGCTCGGCCGGGGACTGCTGCACCGCCTGGTGACCCGGCTCTACTTCCCCGACGAGCCGGCGGCCAACGCCGTCGACCCGGTGCTGGGCAGCGTGCAGGCCGACCGCCGGGACACGCTGCTGGCCAGCGCCGCACCCGACGGGTTCCGCTTCGACATCCACCTCCAAGGCGACCGTGAGACCGTCTTTTTCGCCGTCTGACGGCCCGCTCACCGGCATGTCCGCTGGGCGCATCGACCAGGTGCGCGACCGGGACCACCGCCCCGGGTCGGCCGGCCGGTCCGTCGACGCGACGCCGGCCGTCGCCCGGGACGCGGCACCGTGACCTCCCGGCTGCACCTCACCGTCGACGGCCCGCCCAGCGCGCCGGTGCTGCTGCTCGGCAGTTCCCTCGGCACCACCGGCGCGATGTGGGAACCCCAGGTCGCGGCGCTGGCCGAACGGTTCCGGGTGATCCGTTACGACCACCTCGGCCACGGCCGCTCGGCGACGCCGACCGGCCCGTACACCATCGAACTGCTGGGCCGGGAGGTGCTGCGGGCGCTGGACCACCTCGACGTGCCGTGGGTCCACTACGCGGGGCTGTCGCTGGGCGGCATGGTCGGCATGTGGCTCGCCGCCCACGCACCCGGGCGGGTGCGCCGACTCGCCCTGCTCTGCACGGCGGCGTGGCTCGGCCCGCCCGACCCGTGGCGGCAGCGGGCGGCCACGG
Organism: Micromonospora sp. WMMD734; assembly: GCF_049178975.1. Classification (NCBI taxonomy): domain Bacteria; kingdom Bacillati; phylum Actinomycetota; class Actinomycetes; order Micromonosporales; family Micromonosporaceae; genus Micromonospora; species Micromonospora sp. WMMD734. The sequence continues at coordinate 2,720,976 of NZ_JBMHMK010000001.1, read as the reverse complement.
TCCGCGCCGCCGGCCTGCCGGCGGTCGCCGACGCCGTGGTGGCCCGCTGGTTCACCCCGACCCTCGCCGCCGCCCGCCCGGACCTGGTGGCCGGGTACCGCGCGATGCTGACCGCGACCTCCCCGGCCGGCTACGCGGCCTGCTGCGAGGCGATCGCCGCCCTGGACCTGCGCCCCGACCTGGGCCGGATCGGCGTGCCGACGCTGGTCGTCGCGGGCGCGGACGACCCGGCGATCCCCGTCGGGCACGCCCGGGAGATCGTCGACCTGGTCCCCGGGGCGCGGCTGGTCGTCCTCGACGCGGCGGCCCACCTGGCCAACGTCGAGCGACCCGGACAGGTGGGCCGACTCCTGCGGGAACACTTCGAACAGGCGGGTGGCTGATGGACGACCGCGAACGGCACGAGGCCGGCATGACCGTACGCCGACAGGTGCTCGGTGACGCGCACGTCGACCGCGCCGTGGCCGGCACCGACGCGTTCACCGCCGACTTCCAGGACTTCATCACCCGCTACGCCTGGGGTGAGGTGTGGACCCGGCCCGGCCTCGACCGGCGTACCCGTAGCTGCGTCACCCTCGCGGTGCTCGCCGCCCTGCGCCACGAGGAGGAGTTGGCGATGCACGTGCGGGCCGCGCTGGGCAACGGGCTGACCGAACTGGAGGTGGCGGAGGTCCTGCTCCAGGTGGGCGTCTACGCTGGCGTACCGGCGGCGAACCGGGCGTTCTCGGTGGCCCGGGAGGCGCTGCGGCGGGAGGCTGGGTGAGGTGGGCGGTCAGGCGGCACGGTCACCGGAGTTCGTGCAGTCGCTGGAGCGTGGGCTCGCGGTGATCCGGGCGTTCGACGCCGAGCATCAGCAGCTCACCCTGAGCGACGTGGCCCGGCGCACCGGGCTGACCCGGGCCGCGGCCCGCCGGTTCCTGCTCACCCTGGTCGAGCTGGGCTACGTGCACAGCGACGGCCGGCTGTTCTCGCTGCGGGCGCGGATCCTCGCCCTCGGCTACGCCTACCTGTCCGGCCTGGGCTTGCCGGAGATCGCCCAACCGCACATGGAGGCGCTGGTCGCGCAGGTGCACGAGTCCTGTTCGGTGTCGGTGCTCGACGGCGACGAGGTGGTCTACGTCGCCCGGGTGCCCACCCGACGGATCATGACGGTGGGGATCAGCGTCGGGACCCGGTTCCCCGCGTACGCCACGTCGATGGGGCGGGTGCTGCTCGCCGCGCAGCCGGCGGACCGGTTGACCGACTACCTCGCCACCGCGCGGTTGCAACCGTTGACCCGGCGTACGGTCACCGACCCGGCGAAGTTGCGTGCCGTCCTGACGAAGATCGCCGCCCAGGGGTACGCGATCGTGGACCAGGAACTGGAGGAGGGGTTGCGGTCGCTGGCCGCGCCGATCCATGGCCCGCACGGGTCGGTGGTGGCGGCGGTGAACCTGTCCGCGCACGCCTCGCGGGGGTCGTTCGAGCTGATCCGGCGCGAGTTGCTCCCGCCGCTGCTGGCCACCGCCAAGCGGATCGAGGAGGACCTGCGCGGCGGGTGAGGGCTTGGCGTCCTCACCGGACCCGGTAGAGCCGGCTCGCCGGGTCCACCACGGCGGCCAGCAGCCGGCCGGGCACGAGTCCCGGGTCGTCGGGCCGGACCGTGTCCGCCTCGAAGGGGGCGAAGCCGGGCCCGCTGATCCGCAGGCGCAGGTCGAGCTCCGGGCCCTCTCCGCCGAGGTGGTGCGCCACGGTGAGGATCTCGGCGGTGGCGGCGACTCCGGTCGCGTCGAGCTGGCGCGCGTCGCGGCGGGACCGGTCGACCACCCGCCAGCCGAAGACACCGAAGCCGACCCCGACGATGGTGGTGAACACCCCGCCGGCGACGAGCCCCCAGCGCTCCCCGGGTGAGACCGGCAGGTCGCCGGTCACGTCGGCGGCGAGCAGGACCGGGCCGGGCAGGCAGATGGCCAGGAAGATCAGCCGGCAGAGCAGCGCGCCGACCGGCCCGATGCGGGTCTCCGCCTCCCGGGGCGCGCTCGTCATGCCGGCACCCTAGAACACGGTGCGGCGGGCCGGTACCCGGTACCGGCCCGCCGCACCGTGCGACCCGTGCGGCGGTCAGCTTCCGGTGCAGGTGGCGGTGGTTCCGGTGCCGTTTCCGGTGCCCTGGAACCCGAAGCTGGTGCTCTGTCCGGCCCCCAGCCTGCCGTTGTAGCTCTGGTTGGTGACGGTGATGGTGCCGCTGGTGCCGGTGGCGACGCCGTTCCACACCGAACTGACCGCCGCCCCGCCCGGCAGGGTCAGGGTGACCCGCCAGCCGGTGAGCGCGGCGGAGCCGGCGGTGACGCTGACGTTGGCGACGAAGCCGCCGTTCCACTGGTCCTGCACGGCGTAGACGGCGGTGCAGCCGGCACCGCCGGGCGGGGGAGTGGTGGGGGGTGGGGTCGTGGGCGGGGGAGTGGTCGGGGGTGGGGTGGTGGGCGGCGGGGTGGTCGGCGGCGGGCCGTCGAGCGTCAGGTTCTTCTGCTGGACGGTCCACTGGGTACGGCACAGCCCGCAGTTCGCGCCGACGAAGTTGGTGCCGGCGGTGGTGTCGCCCTTGAGCCGCCACTTGAGGTAGAGCACCGCCACCCGGCCGAACTCGCCACCGTTGGGCTGGTCGTAGGTGCCGCCGTGGCCGACGTTGAGGTTGCCCATGAAGGCGGGCAGCCCGGCGGGCAGCTTGCCCCAGTCGTCGATGGCGTTGGGGTAGGCGATGTCGCTGGGCCCGCCGACGAAGTAGGCGATCGGCTTGGTGAGCCGCCGGAGCTGGTAGTCGTCGGCGTCGTTGAGCAGGCCGCTGCTGAAGATGCCGGTGGTGGTCACCCGGGGGTCGTTGGAGACGGCGTACGCCTCCAGGCCGCCGCAGGAGAAGCCGGCGACGGCGACCTTGCCGGTGTCGATCCGGTTGTAGTACTTGCTGCCCTGGCGGGAGTTCTCCGCCACCGCCCAGTCGATGGACTGGGTGAGCATCTGCGAGTTGGTGGAACCGGAGGCGTTCGGGCCGCCGTTGGCGATGGCCAGGAAGCCGTGCGAGGCGATCTCACGCAGGAAGTTGCCCTGCGAGAGGCCGTTGGCCGAGCAGCCGCCGTTGCCCCACACGAGGATCGGCAGGCGCTCGGTCGGCAGCGTCTGGGGCCGGAAGATGGTGTGGTTGGGCAGGCTGGTCGAGGTCTCGTAGTCGGCGGGGTAGGGCCCCGAGCCGCCCACTGCGGCATCGGCCGGCGTCGCGCCGAGGGCCATCAGCACGGCGGCTGCCGGCACGAGCGCGGCGGTCAGACCCGCGTAGAGCTTCGATCTCCTTGGCATGCACCCTCCTGCGGGTGTCGGCGGTGGCACCCCCTGCGGTGGCGGGTCTGCCGCCGGGCCCGACCAGGGTGGTCAGCGCCGGCAACGGGGCGGGTCGACGTGGACGCGTCGACCGCCCGGCCGCAGTCCCACAGGCGGTCGCGGTATGCAGTTACTATCACCGGGGTAACGAAAAGTGTCAATGTGTGGCCCGTCTGTCGGGCCGGTGCGACGCCCGTCTGTCGGGCCCGGTGCGACCGGCACGCGGCCCACGGTCAGCGGGGGCGGCGTGCGACGCCGCGCGGGCCACCGGCCGGTTCGGGTCGGGTGGGGTCGTCCGGGGCGTCGAAGTGGGTGATCCACCGGGCGGCGTCCGGCCAGTGCGGCGCGGTCACCTCGATCAGCCGGGACCGGGCCAGCGCACCGAGCCGGGAGTGGACGTCGAGGAAGGTCTCCCGGGCCTGACCACGGGGCCAGGGCTGCGGCAGCAGGTGCGCGGGCAGATCCGGGTCGGTGTCGGCGAACCGGCGCCAGGAGTCCATCGCGGAGGTCCGCGCCACCAGCGCCGTGGCCGGGTCGACCGCACCCCGGCGGGCCGCCGCCCGCAACGGCGCGAACCGCGCGACGAAGGCCGCGTACCCGGCGGCGAGGCCGGCCAGGTCGTACGCGGCGGCCGGGCCGTGCGGTCCGGCCTCCTCGTCGAACCGGGCGTGCAGCACCGACCACCGGGCCCCCACGACGGAGTGCAGCAGCGCCGCCAGCTCCGCCCGGACCGGTGCGGCGTCGACCCCCGGCCTGATCCACACGCTGTCGTAGAGGCCCACGAACCCCAGCCCGGCCAACGCCCGGCGCACCACGTGCCGGGCCGCCTGACCGGCGCTGGGGATCGAGTAGGAGACCAGCACCCAGTCCCCGGTCCAGGGCGGCGGCTGCGCACCGAAGGTCAGGAAGTGCCGCATCCGGGAACGGTGCCGGGCGATCGCCGTGGGCGTGAGGTGGTAAACCGGCGGCCGGGTGTCGCCCCGGGTGGCGATCAGACCCCGTTTGACCAGCCGGGACAGCGCCGCGCGGGCGCTGGGCTCGGTGACCCCGAACTCCCGCAGCATCGCGATCACCGCCGCCGACGGCAGGTCGGCGTCCGCCGAGTCGAGGTACTCGCCGAGCAGCGTGGCCAGCAGGTGCTGCGGGCTCGACCCGAGCGGGGCCCGGGGGGTGCGGACGTCGGGGACGGGCTGTTCGGCGGTCACCCCGACAGATTGTCGCACCACCAGATGGCCGACGCCCGCCGACCGGCGCACCCGTGAGGCCGCCGGGCCGCCCGCCGGCAGGACGGTCCCGGCGGCCCACGCCGGGTCGGTCAGTGGCGCATGACCAGGTCCATCACCTCGCTGCGGAGCTTGCCGAACAGGGGCGCCTGCCTGCTGACGATCTGGCCCCGGTCGCGGCGCAGCGGCAGCCCGATGTCGCGTTCGACGGTGAGCCAGGGGAACAGCGAGCGGCTGTAGTCCTGGAACACGCAGGATGCCGATCGCGCACGCCATCACCACCCCGGCGAACATCCGAGGTCGGCGCAGCGGTGGTCGGCCCCGCGGTGTCCCCGGTCGACCGTGACATGATGACGCGATGGGCAGAGCGCAGGACGTCGACGGAACCGGGCGGCACGCAGGGGCGGACACCGGACCGGACCCGACGACGCAGGGCGACGCGGACGCCCGGCTGCGCCTCGCGCAGGACCCGGGCACCAGCCATCTGACCCTGATCGACCTGGCCGCCGACCCGTCGCCGGCGGTCCGCCGGGCGGTCGCCACCCGGGCCGACGCGCCCGCCCAGGCGTTGCGCCCGCTCACCCGTGACCGTGACCGCGAGGTGCGGGAGGCCGTGGCGCGTAATCCCGCCACCTCGATCGCCAACCTGCTGCGCCTGGTCAGGGACGCCGACCGGTGGGTCCGCTGGGCGGTCGCCGGCAACCCGGCCTGCGACGCGTCGGTACGCCGGGCGATGGCGCAGACCGCCGACAAGGAACTGCGGGGCCTGCTCGCCGAGTCGCGTGACCTGGAGCCGGAGCTGGCCGCGCGGCTGGTCGACGACGTCTCACCCGAGGTGCGGGAACGCCTCGCCGCGCACACCCACGACTCCGACGTGATGACCACGCTGCTGGCCGACCGCACGGCCCGGGTACGCAAGGGTCTGGCGCGCAACCCGCGGACCACCGCCGAGCACCGTCGCGCGCTCGCCGGGGACCCGGTGCCGGACGTCCGGGCCGTGCTGGTGTCCGCCGTCGCGCTCGACGAGGCCGACCTGCGTCCCCTGGTCGAGGACCGGTCGGCGCAGGTGCGGATGGCGGTGGCGACGTCGGAACTCGTCCCGGCGCACCTGCGGCGCGCGCTCACCGACGACCCGGACGAACTGGTCGCCGCCGCGGCCCGCGAGTTCCGTCCCGGTGCCGGGGCGTCCCCGGTGGTCCGCGCGCCACGCGTCGGCCTCCGCGCCGCCGGGTCGGGTCGGGGCCGCTCGGGCGACACCCGCCGCTGAGTCCGCCCCGCGTACGGCCGGTGTCACCGCGGGGGCTTCCCCCCCCCGGGGGGGCGACACTTCCCGGACGAATTGACCGGGGTGGCTCTCTTCGTTTCCTTCCGACCGGACGGTAGCATTGTGGGGTTGCACCGGGGATAGGAGGCCACCAATGGCGCGTGCGACGTCCCGGCCGGAGTCGACCCGACGCCGGCAGCGCTGGCCCGACGGGTACGACCCGGAGAACACCCGCAACTCGTTGATCACCAGCGCGTTGGGGCTGATCGAGCAGCGGGGCTTCGACCGCACCTCGGTGCAGGAAATTGCCGACCAGGCGCAGCTCACCAAGGGTGCCTTCTACCACCACTTCGCCAGCAAGGACGACCTGCTGCGGCATATCCAGGAGGAGTACCTGGAGGCGCAGCTCGCCGCGATCCAGAAGATCGAGGCCGACAGCGACGACCCGACCGTACGGGTACGCGAGCTGATCCGGTTCAGCCTCACCAGCGTGGCCGAGTACCGGGCCCACGTGACGATCTTCTACCAGGAGCGGCGGTACCTCTCCGGTGACCTGTTCGCCGAGGTGACCCGCAAGCGGGGCCTGGTGGAGGCCGCGTTCGCCGGGATGATCGCCGACGGGGTCGCCCGGGGGACGTTCCGCGCGGACGTCGACCCGCGCATCGCCACCTTCGGGCTGGTCGGCATGTGCGCCTGGGCCTACCAGTGGCTCAACGTCGGCGGACCGCTCAGCGTCGACGAGGTGGCCCGCCAGTTCAGCGCGATGGTGCTGGAGGGTCTGACCGCCTGAGTCCCGCCGGCGCGCGCCGGTCCCCGCTGCTCAGTCCTTGAGGAGTTGGCGGGCCATGACGATGCGTTGGACCTGGTTGGTGCCTTCGTAGATTTGGGTGATCTTGGCGTCGCGCATCATGCGTTCGACGGGGTAGTCGCGGGTGTAGCCGTAGCCGCCGAGGAGTTGGACGGCGTCGGTGGTGATCTCCATCGCGGCGTCGGAGGCGAAGCACTTCGCGGCCGCCCCGAAGTAGGTGAGGTCCGCGTCGCCACGCTCGGATTTCCCGGCCGCCGTGTAGGTCAGCTGCCGTGCCGCCTCCAGCTTCATGCCCATGTCGGCGAGCATGAACTGGATGCCCTGGAACTCGGCGACCGGTTTGCCGAACTGTTTGCGTTCGCGGATGTAGTCCTTGGCGTAGTCCAGGGCGCCCTGGGCGATGCCGACGGCCTGGGCGGCGATGGTGACCCGGGTGTGGTCGAGGGTGCGCATGGCGGTGGTGAAGCCGGTGCCGGGGTCGCCGATGATGCGGTCGGCGGGGATGCGGACGTTGTCGAGGTAGACCTCGCGGGTGGGGGAGCCTTTGATGCCGAGTTTCTTCTCGGGTGCGCCGAAGCTGACGCCGGGGTCGGACTTGTCGACGACGAAGGCGGAGATGCCGCGGGAGCGGGCGGTGGGGTTGGTGACGGCGAACACGGTGTAGAACTGTGAGACGCCGGCGTTGGTGATCCATCGTTTGACGCCGTTGAGGATCCAGTGGTCGCCGTCGCGGACTGCTTTGGTGGTCATCGATGCCGCGTCGCTGCCGGCCTCGGGCTCCGACAGGCAGTACGAGAACATCGCCTCACCCGCCGCCACCGGCGTCAGATAACGCCGTCGGAGTTCCTCGGACCCGGCCAGCAGCAGGGGCATGGTGCCGAGCTTGTTGCCGGCGGGGATGAGGGCCGACGAGGCGCAGGCGCGGGCGACCTCCTCGATGACGATCGCGGTGGCCAGGGCGTCCGCACCGGCCCCGCCGTACTCGACGGGGATGTGCGGGGCGTGGAAGTCGGCGGCGCGCAGCGCGTCGTACGACGACGTGGGGAACTGCCCCGTCTCGTCGGCCTCGGCGGCGTACGGGGCCACCTTGGCGGCACAGACCTCGCGGACCGCCTCGCGGACCGCCTCGTGCTCCTCGGGCAACCGGTACGCCTCGAACACCACAGACCCCCTCGTCGGAACCGCCGGCCAGCAAAATACCATCCGGTCGGTATGTTGGTCACCCCTTGAGTTGTCCGGGCCGGCGGTGTTAGATACCCACCAGTCGGAATGTGGGAGGCCGGATGACCCGCGCGGTCCGGGCAGGCATGGACTTCGTCTCCGCGCTCGACCGGGGCAGCCTCGGCGGCCTCGCCCGGTTGTGCGCCGCCGACGCGACCTGGTGGGTGGACACCGGCCCGGACCGGCGCGGCGGCGATCCGGATCTCGCGCCGCACGGCAGTGGACGCTTCCCGCTGCACGGCCTGATGCGGATGGACGACAAGCTGGCGCTGATGCGGTCCCTCGGCCCGCACGCGTTCCCCACCGGCTGTCGGCAGATCCCCCGCCGGATCGTCGCCGGGGACGACACCTGCGTCATCGAGGTCGAGGGGTACGGCGTCCACGCCAGCGGACGCGAGTACGCCAACCGCTACGGCTTCGTCGTCGACGTGGACCCGACCGGCGCGATCGTCGCCGTGCGGGAGTACCTCGACACCGCCCACGCGCAGCACGTCGTGGGCGACGACGCGCCCGTACCCCGCAGCAGCCTCGACGACCCCCCGCACCCCGACCCGCCCGACCCGGTCGGCGTGCCCCCGGCGCTGGCGACCGCGCTGGCGATGTGGCCGGCCCTCGCCCGGGGCGACCTCGACGCATTCGGCGCGTTGTTCACCGCCGACGCCACCTGGTGGACCGACTCCGGCCGCCGCCGCGACCTCGGCCGGCACCACGGCCGGGGTGACCTCGACGCCAACGGGCCGTTGCACGGCCGGGTCGCGATGAGCGGGAAACTCGCCGCGATGCGGGCCCGGCTGGCCGGCGGGACCTACGCGTCGGCCGGGATCGCGGTCACCGCCGACCGGTGGATCGTCGACGACACCCTCGTCGCCGTCGAGGCCCACGGACACGCCGTCCTCGGCGACGGCGCCCGCTACCAGAACCGCTACCTCTGGATCGTCGACGTCCGACCCGGCGGCATCGCCGGGGTCCGCGAGTACTGCGACACCCTGCACGTCACCGACCTGCTGGGTGTCGCCCCGGAGGCCGACCGATGACCCTGCCGTTCACCGACCTCAACCACGTGCTGACCACCACCCGGTCGGTCCGGCTCCGCCTCGACTACGACCGCCCGGTGCCCCTCGACCTCGTCGGCGAGTGCCTCCAACTCGCCGTCCAGGCGCCCACCGGCGGCGGCGCCGAGGACTGGCGCTGGCTCGTCGTCGGCGACCCGGCGCTCAAGGCCGAACTGGCGACGCTCTACCACGCCGCCTACCGCACCCACGTGCACGAACCACTGCACAGCGCGGCCGGCACCGGCAACGACCTGGTCCGGGGCCGCCTCGGCGGCGTCGACGCGGACGGCACGGTCAGCGCCCGCACCGCCCGTATCCTCGCCGGAGCCGAACACCTCGCGCAGCACATCGGGCGGGCCCCGTACCTGGTCATCCCGTGCGCCACCCGGCCCGACCCGGCCACCGGCGGCCCCGGCACCAACTCCGCCCTCTACGGGTCGCTCTATCCGGCGATCTGGCAGTTCAACCTGGCGCTGCGGGCGCGCGGACTCGGCACCGTCATCACCACCCTGCACCTGCACCACGCCGCCGCCGTCGCCGCGCTGCTCGGCATCCCCGACGGCGCGGTGCAGATCACCATGCTGCCTGTCGCGTACACCCTCGGCACCGACTTCAGGGTCGCCGCCCGCCGACCCGTGCGCAGCGTCAGCTACCTCGACCGGTGGGGAACCCCGTTGCCCTACCGGGACAAGCCCGTCGACCGACTCACCGGAGAGGAGCACCGATGACCGGCGCAGTGATCACCGACATCGACGAGGTGCTGACCACCACCCGCGCGGTGCGCCACCGGCTGGACTTCGACCGGCCCGTCGGCCGCGCCGTCGTCGAGGAGTGCCTGCGCCTCGCCCAGCAGGCACCGATGGGCTCCAACCTGGAGGACTGGCGGATCGTCGCGGTCGACGACCCGGCACTCAAGCGGAAGCTATCCACCCTGTACACCGAGATCTGGCACGCCACCGTCGCCCGCCCGCTGGCCGACGGCGAGGCGGCCACCACCACCCGGTTGTCACCCGGCGTCCGGGCCGACCCGCAGGCCCAGGCCCGCCAGCAGCGGGTCCTCGCCGCCGTCAAGCACCTCGTCGACCACCTGGCGCAGGTGCCCGTCCTGGTCGTGCTGTGCAGCACCAAACCGGTTCCGCAACGGCCCGTCGGCGGCACCGCCTCCGGCTACTACGGGTCGATCTTCCCGTTCGCCTGGTCGTTCCAGCTCGCCCTGCGCTCCCGGGGCCTCGGCTCGGTGCTGGCCACCGCCCTGGCCCACCGGGCCACCCGGGTACGCGAGGTGCTCGGCCTGCCCGACGACTGGCGACCGGTCACCCTCGTCCCGGTCGCCTACACCCGGGGCCTGGACTTCCGCCCCGCCGCCCGCGCCGACCTCGCCGACGTGGCGTTCTGGAACGGGCCCACCGAGCCGGCCGGATCGGCGACCCGGTGAGAGCCGCCCACGTCCGCACCCCGAGCGCCGCCGACCCGGTGGGCGCGCTGCTCGTCGGCGACCTCGCCGTCCCGCAGACGCCACCGGGCTGGGTGGAGGTCGACGTCCGGGCCGGTGCGCTGAACATGCACGACCTGTGGACGCTGCGCGGCATCGGCACCACCGGGCACGACGGGCCCCGGGTCATCGGCAGCGACGCGGCCGGCGTCGCCGCAGGCCGCGAGGTGATCGTCTACCCGGTGCTGCCCACCGCGCCGGACGGCCGGACCGTCCCGCACGCCACCCTGCTGCCCGACGCCGGCCACGGCGTGCTCGCCGAACGGATCGTCGTCCCGGCGGCCCACCTCGTCGCCAAGCCCGCCGGACTGAGCTGGGCCGAGGCCGCCAGCCTCCCGACCGCCTGGCTCACCGCGTACCGGATGCTGTTCACCCGGGCGGCGGTCGGTCCCGGGCGGACCGTGCTGGTGCAGGGCGCGGGCGGCGGGGTGGCGACCGCCGCGATCAGCCTCGCCGTGGCCGCCGGCGCCACTGTCATGGTCACCTCCCGGTCGGCGGCCAAACGGGAACGGGCCCTCGCCCTCGGCGCGGCCGTCGCCCTGGACGTCGGCGCGCGGACCCCGGAACTCGCCGACATCGTGGTGGAGACCGTCGGCGCGGTCACCTTCGACCACTCGACCCGCTGCACCCGGGCCGGCGGCACCATCGTGGTGTGCGGCGGCACCAGCGGCTTCACCGCCGAGCTGGACCTGCCGCGGCTCTTTGCCCGGGAGATCAGCGTGCACGGCGCGACCATGGGCACCCTCGACGAGTTCGAGGCGCTGGTGGGGTTCGTCGACACCCACCGTATTCGGCCGGTCGTCGACAGCGTCGTCGACCTCGCCGACATTCGTACCCAGGCGGGCCGGATGCTGGCCGGCACCGCGTTCGGCAAGCTCTGCGTGAGCCTGACGTGACCTCCGTGGTGCTGACCCGGCGCGGGGCCGCCCTCTGGGCGCGCATCGACCGGCCCGGGTCCGGCAACGCCTGCGACAGCACCGTGCTGACCGGTCTCGAACGGTGGCTGGCCGGCGCGGCCGACCCGGCGGTACGGGTGCTGGTGCTCACCGGCACCGGCCGCAGCTTCTGCGCCGGAGCCGACCTCGCCGAGGCCACCGGCCTGCTCGGCGACCTGCCCGCGCTACTGGCCCACCTCGACCGGGGCCGCCGCCTCGTCCGCGCCCTCCGGGCCGCCCCGGTGCCCACCGTCGCCGCGGTCAACGGGGCGGCCTTCGGCGGCGGCCTCGAACTGCTGCTCGGCTGCGACATCGCGGTCGCCGCCGACACCGCCCGGATCGGCGACCGGCACCTCGCCGCCGGTCAGGTCCCCGGCTGGGGGTCAAGCGTCCTGCTGCCCCTGGCCGTCGGCCCCGCGCTCGCCCGCCGTCTGCTGCTCACGGGGGAGACCTGGTCCGCCGAGGAATCCGAGCGCCGGGGACTGGTCAGCGCCGCCGTCGCCGCCGAGCGGCTCGTCGGGCACGTCGACGCGCTGGCCGACGCGGTCGCGGCCCGCGACCCGGCGGCGGTCCGCCGGATGCTCACGCTCGCCCGCCCGCCGGTTGCCGAGGCGGACTGGGACCGGGAGTGGGAGACCCTCACCGCGCACGTCACGGCCCAGGCGGCGGCCCGTGCCGCAGCCGCGTCCCCGCCCGACCGCCACACCCCCGGGACACCGACCCGACCCGACACCCTGGACCGACCACCCGGAACGGAGCACCCCTGATGCGCACCATGAGACGGACCACCGTCGACACCCCTTCCGACCTGCTGGGGCTGGTCGGCACGGAGCTGGGCGTCAGCGCGCCGCAGGTGGTGACCCAGCGGCAGGTCGACCAGTTCGCCGACGTCACCGGGGACCACCAGTGGATCCACGTCGACGTCGAACGGGCCCGGTCCGGGCCGTTCGGCGGCACCGTCGTGCACGGGTTCCTCACCCTGGCCCTCGTCCCGTGCCTGCTCGCCGACATCCTGGAGGTGCGGACCTTCTCGATGGGGGTCAACTACGGGCTCGACCGGGTCCGGTTCGTCAGGCCGCTGCCGCCGGGGGTCGAGATCCAGGGCACCGCGACGCTCGTCGCGGCCACCGCGATCACCGCGCCCGGCCCGGAGGCCACCCCCGGCGTGCAGGCCAAGGCGTCGGTGGTGGTGGAGTTCGCCGACACGTCGCAGCCCTGCTGCGTGGCGGAGATCCTGTTCCGCTACTACGCCTGAGCGGGGAACGGTCGCCCGGCGTCGGTCGTGACCCGGCCTACGCCGGGCCGGCGGTCACCCGGCCCGGCGGCGGTGGTCACTCGGTCGTCCGCGACGGCGCGACGAACCGGCCCCGGTAGAACGACAGCGCGGGCACGTCGGTCGGCTTGAGGTGGACCCGGTCGACGTCGATCAGGACGATCACGTGGTCGCCGCTGGTGATCACCTCGTCGCGCCGTCCGGCCAGGATCGCCGGGGTGTCGGGCAGCAGCGGGACGCCGTCGGGGCCGGGCACCCAGGACACCCCGTCGAGCCGTTGCTCCCCGGACAGCCCGGAGGTGGCGAACCGCCGGGCCACGTCCTCCTGGTCCTGGCTGAGGATGTGCACGGCGATCCGGTCGGCGTCCATCAGCACCGGGAAGCTCGACGAGAAGCTGGTGACGCAGAACAGCACCTTCGCCGGGTGCAGGGAGACCGAGGTGAACGAGTTCACGGTCAGCGCGGCGACCGCGCCCCCGGCGGTCACCGCCGTCACCGCCGTCACGCCGGTGGGGAAGTGCCCGCACACCTGGCGGAACTCGGCGGAGTCGAACAGGGGCTCGGCCATCATCGGTTCACCGCCGGGTCGCAGGAGTCGTGGTCGGGACGCAGCCCGGTGTCGAGCTGGATCAGGCACAGGGTGTGCCCACCCGGGTCCTTCACCAGGTGCAGCCGGCCGTGCGGGGTGTCGACCGGCCCGACGGTCGGCTTGCCGCCCAGGGCGGTCACCCGGGCCAGCGCGTCGTCGAGCGAGGCGACGGCGAAGTAGGTGACCCACGTCGACGGGATGGGGTTCGGCCAGGCGTTGTCGAGTTCGAGGACCCCGGCGACCGGCACGTCGGCGAGCATCAGCACCGTGTAGGGCCGGGCCGTCGGCGAGTCGTCGCGCTGCTGGGTGGTGTAGCCGAACAACGTGCGGTAGTAGGCCACCGCCTCGGCCGGCTCACCGGTGTCCAGTTCGTTCCAGCACAGCGCCCCGACCGAGTTGACCGCCTGGACGCCGACACGCGACTCACCCTGGTAGAGGCCGAAGGCCGCGCCGAACGGGTCGATCACCGCCGCGCCGGTGCCCGCCGCCGGCAGGTACCGCGGCGGCGCGACCAGTTCGCCGCCGAGCGCCACCGCCTGCCGGGCGGACGCGGCGATGTCGTCGACGGCGAAGTAGGTGAGCCAGCCCCGGGGGCGGTCGCCGTGCAGGGCGGCGGCGTCGGAGATCCCGGCGACGTCCCGCCCGTCGATGCTGCACATCCGGTAGGTGGTGCCGCCGAGGCGTTCGGCGCGGACCGTCCAGCCGAGCAGCGCGGCGTAGAAGGTCTCGGCCTGCGCCGGGTCGGGTGTGCACAGCTCCACCCAGACCGCCTCGCCGGGCTGGAAGCGTGGTCTCATCCGGTTGCCCCCCTGGTGGCCGGGCCCGCGACGATCGTGCGGGCCGAGATGTCGTACGCCTGGTCGGCGGTCCCGGTGACCAGGCTCGACTCGACGACGCCGACCACCGCGCGCAGGGTCGCCCCCGGCACGGCCAGCAACGCGTCGACGAGCTCGTCGACCGCCCGGTTTAGCTCGTCGTCGGGGACCACCCGGGCGACCAGGCCCCAGTCGCGCAGTTGCCCGGCGGTCGCCTCCGCCACCCCGGTGAGCAGGTGGTAGGCGTGCGGCCGGGGCACCGACCGGGCGATGGTGTGGCCGACCCCGGCGGGGGCGAAGCCGTAGCGCGCCTCCGGCAGGGACAGCCGGGCGTCGGCGGCGGCGACCGGCAGGTGTACGGCACTGAGCAGGCCGACGCCGAACCCGATGATCCGCCCCCGGACGGCGGCGACGACGGGCACCGGGAGCCGACGGATGCGCTGCACCGCGGTGTCGCTGGCGCGCAGGTCGGCGGCGACCTCCTCGCGGGTGGCCCCGGCCAGCGCGGTGAACGACGAGGTGTCCCAGCCGGCGCAGAAGTGCCGCCCGGCCATGTCGAGGCGGATGACCGCGCAGGTCGCGTCGGCGGCGGCGGTCTCCAGGGTGTCGACGAGCCGGTGCAGCGTCGGGGTGTCGAAACAGTTGCCGCGCGCCGCGTTGTCGTAGCGGACCCGGGCGAGGCGGCCGTCGTGCCCATGGGTGAGGGTGATGGTCACCGCGGTATCATACAAACCGGTCGGTATGAACACAACGGCGCTGGCCGGCGGGCCTTTGTCATGCGAATGTCATGAGCGGGATACCGGGTTGACCCGTTGACTTGATACCGGCTGGTCGGTACTTTGTGGCGAACGTCACCGCCGCCTCACGCGGAGACAGAACGGGTCCATCGCAGTGAAGGACACCCATGATGATCATGAAATCCCTGCGCTCCCGGCGCTTCCTGGCACTGGCCGCCGCGCTGACCGTCGTGGGCGCCGGCCTCACCGGGTGCGGCGGCTCCGACTCCGACAACTCCGGCGGCTCGGGCACGGGCCCGATCCGGGCGCTGCTCGCCGCCCAACCGGCGACCCTCGACCCGATCGTCGGCGCGCGTTCCGCCCAGATCGTCTGGGCGACGATGCTCGAACCTCTGATCAACACCGGTAGCGACCTCGCGCCGGCCGACACCGGCCTGCTCACGAGCTGGACCCGCACCGACGCCACCACCTGGACGTTCAAGGTCCGGCCCGACATCAGCTTCAGCAACGGCGAGAAGGCCGACGCGGCGGCGGTCGCCAACACCATCACGCTCACCCGCGACAACCCGGCCTCACAGCTCAAGTCGTACTTCGGCAACGTCACCGCGATCGAGACGCCCGACGCCACCACCGTCGTGGTCACGACCAAGACCCCGCAGTACGACATCCCCGACCTGCTCACCACCGTCTACCTGGTGCCGCCGAAGTACTACCAGGAGAAGGGCTCGGAGGGCTTCGCCGCCGCACCCGTCGGCACCGGCCCGTACGTCTGGTCGGGCGCGAACGCCGGCCGCGACATCTCGGTCAAGCGCAACCCCGACTACTGGGGCACCAAGGCGACCAACGAGGGTGTCACCTTCACCTGGGCCAACGAGGCCGCCCAGCGGCTCGCGCTGATCCAGAGCAAGAGCGTGGACGTATCCTTCGACCTGCCGCCGGCCCAGGCCAGCGCCGCCAAGGCCGCCGGGGTCGAGGTGGTCAGCACAGAGACCGCCATGAAGATCATCGCCTTCCTCGACTCCACCAAGGCGCCGTTCGACGACCCGAAGCTGCGCGAGGCGGCGGCCCTGGCCATCGACCGCGACGCCATCGTCAAGGGCATCTTCGACGGCCAGGCGGTCGCCGACGCCGGGCTGCTCAACGTCAAACCCGGTCAGCAGCCGACGCAGAGCGTGACCGCCGACGCCGCCAAGGCCAAGGAACTCCTCGGCGGGGCCACCCCGACCGTGCAGATCACCTACCCGGCGGCCCAGTACACCAACATCGAAGAGGTGTCCCAGGCCGTCGGGGGCAGCCTGGAGAAGGCCGGCTTCAAGGTCAGCTACGTGCCGCTGGACTACGGCACGCTGGTCAAGCGGATCGTCGGGCGCCAGGTGCCCGGTCTGTCGATCTTCGCGGGGGTGCCGAACGTCGCCGTGCCCGACTACTTCGTCAGCGGTTTCATGAAGACCAAGTCGATCACCGGCAACTGCCCCGACCCGCAGATCGACACCCTGGCCCAGCAGGCGCTGGAACAGAACGACGCCCAGCAGGCCGCCCCGATCTACGAGCAGCTCAACACGATCGGCGTGGTGCAGAAGCACTGCTACGTGCCGCTGTACCGGCAGGTGTTCAACTACGCGACCGGCCCCGGCGTCTCCGGCGTGGTGTTCGGCCCGCTGAACACCGTGGACTTCACGAAGACGACCCGCTGACGATGTCCGAGGTAGTGGAGACGGGGGTGCCGGGCGACCTCGCCCGGCACCCCCGCACCCCGGAGTCGGAGCCTCCCGTGCTGGAGGTCGACGACCTCGTCGTCGAGCACCGCGACGGCGGCACCGGCGCGCTCTTCCGCGCGGTCGACCAGGTGTCGCTGCGCATCGCGGCCGGCGAGAGCGTCGCCGTCGTCGGCGAGTCCGGCTCCGGCAAGACCACCCTGGCGATGGCGGCCACCGGGCTGGGCCCGCGCGGCCGGGGCGACATCCGGCTGCTCGGCCACTCGCTGGCGGCGGTCAGCCGTGCCCAGCTGCGTCGGCTGCGCCCCGAGGTGCAGGTGGTCTTCCAGGACCCGCACGGCTCGCTCGACCCCCGCCAGTCGGTCCGCTCCGGGCTACGGGAACTGCGGGCGCTGCAACCCGAACGGACCTCCTGGATCGACGACGCCGACCTGCTCGGCCGGGTCCGGCTCGCCCCGGACCTGCTCGACCGCTACCCCCACCAGCTCTCCGGGGGCCAGGCGCAGCGGGTCTGCATCGCCCGCGCGCTGCTGATGCGCCCCCGCCTCATCGTCGCCGACGAGCCGACCTCCGGCCTCGACGTCTCCGTCCAGGCCGACGTGCTGGCCCTGCTGCGCCAGATCCGGGCCACCACCGGCGCGGCGCTGCTGATGATCAGCCACGACCTGGCGGTGGTCCGGTCGCTCTGCGACGTCGTGCACGTGATGTACCGGGGGCGGGTCGTCGAGGCGGGACCCTGCGACCGGGTCTTCGGCACCCCCGAGAACGACTACACCCGCGAACTGCTCGCCGCGATGCCCGGCGTGCGCTGGAGGTCCCGCCGATGAAGGCCAGCACCGTACGCCGCGTCGGCGGCCGGCTCGCGTCGCTGTTCGCCTCGCTGCTCATCGCGCTCAGCCTGGCGTTCCTGCTCGGCCGGCTCTCCGGCGACCCGACCGCCACCATCCTCGGCCCGATGGCCCCGCCCGAACAACGCGAGGCGCTGCGCCACCAGCTCGGCCTGGACCTGCCCGTCGTCGTGCAGTACCTCGACTACCTCAAGGGCGTGTTCACCGGCGACCTCGGCCAGTCGTTGCAGTTCTACCAGTCCAACACCTCGATGATCGCCGACCGGCTGCCGTACACCCTGCAACTGGTCGGTGCGGGCATGGCCCTCGCGCTGCTGGTCGGCGTGCCGCTCGGGGTGCTCGCGGCGACCCGGGAGGGCACCTGGTGGGACCGGGGGGCCTCCACCCTCGCCCTGCTCGGCCAGTCCGTGCCGGTCTTCTGGTTCGGCATGATGCTGGTGGTGCTGTTCGCCGTCAAACTCGGCTGGCTGCCCGCCGGCCAGTCCGGCAGCCCGAGACACCTGATCCTGCCCGCGCTGACCATGTCGGTCTACCCGATGGCGCACATCGCCCGGCTCACCCGCGCCTCGATGAGCGACGCGCTGGCCGAGCCGTACATCGACTCCGCCCGCGCCCGGGGCATCAGCACCCGCCGGGTGGTGTGGCGGCACGCCTTCACCAA
Source organism: Micromonospora sp. WMMD734 (assembly GCF_049178975.1). NCBI lineage: Bacteria > Bacillati > Actinomycetota > Actinomycetes > Micromonosporales > Micromonosporaceae > Micromonospora > Micromonospora sp. WMMD734. The sequence goes on along the minus strand of NZ_JBMHMK010000001.1, from coordinate 2,702,992 downwards.
CGCGATGATGCCGATCCTCACCATCGTGGTGCTCCAGACCGGCATCCTGCTCTCCGGCGCCGTCGCCGTCGAGTACGTGTACTCCTGGCCCGGTCTCGGCCAGCTCGCGTTGCAGGCCATCCAGTTCCGCGACTTCCCGCTGGTGCAGGCGATCGTGGTGTTCGGCGCGCTGGTGTTCGTGCTGCTGAACCTGCTCGTCGACGTCCTGCACTCGATCGTCGACCCGAGGGTGCGGTGAGCATGAGCCAACTCGAACTCGACCCGGTCACCGCCCCGGCGGTGCCCCCGCGCCGGGCCGGCCGCCGGGCGCGTACCTCGGTGTTCTGGCTGGCCCTGCCGCTGGCGGTGGCCGCCGTCGCCGTGTTCGTGCTGCCGCTGACCGGGCTGCTGCCCGACGGCGGCCAGGACCTCGACGCGACCCGCCGGCCGCCCGCGTTCCTGGCCGGCGGCAGCTGGGCGCACCCCCTCGGCACCGACAAGCTCGGCCAGGACCTGCTCACCCAGTTCGTCTCGGCCGGCCGGCTGACCATCGTGATCGGCCTGGTCGGCGCGCTCGTCGCGATCGGCCCCGGCACCCTGCTCGGCCTGCTGGCCGGCTACTTCCGGGGCTGGGTCGACCGGGTCATCTCGATCCTCATCGACGCCCAGCTGGCCCTGCCGTTCATCCTGGTCGCCCTCGCCATCATCGCCAACCGGGGCAGCTCCCTGCCGGTGCTGTTCCTGGTGCTGGCGCTCACCGGCTGGGCGGTGTGCGCCCGGGTCACCCGGGCGGCGACCCTGGCCATCCGGGAACGCCAGTTCGTCGTCGGCCTGCGCGCGGCCGGCGCGTCCGAACCCCGGATCGTCTTCCGGCACATCCTGCCCAACCTCGCCGGCACCATCGTCGCCCTCGGCACCCTCCAGGTCGGCACCGCGATCCTGGTGGAGAGCGCGCTGAGCTTCCTCGGCCTGGGCGTGGTGCCGCCGATGAACAGCTGGGGCTCGATGCTCGCCTCCGGCCAGGACGAACTGAGCCAGGCCTGGTGGATCGCCTTCTTCCCCGGCCTCGCCATCACCGTGCTGGTGCTGCTGGTCAACCTGCTCGGCGACGCGCTGCTCACCCACCACGACCCACGGAAGAGGCGGCGATGAGCGCACTGCTGAAGCTCTCCGGGCTGTCCATCACCGCCCGGCTCGCCGACGGCGAGCTGACCCTGCTCGACGACGTCGACCTGGAGATCCGCCGGGGCCAGATCGTCGGTGTCGTCGGCGAGTCCGGCAGCGGCAAGACCACCCTCGCCCGCGCCGTCGTCGGCCTGCTCGACCGCAACGTCCGGGTCGACCGGGGCACCGTCACCGTCGGCGACGAACAGGTGGTGGCCCCCGGCGTCGACCGCACCGCGCGGGTCCGGGGCAGCGCCGTCGGCATGGTCTTCCAGGACGCGTCCCGGTCGCTGAACCCGCTGCTGAAGGTCCGCACCCAGCTCGCCGAGGTGCTGCGCCGCCACGTCCGGGACATCAGCCGGGCCGAGGTCGAGCGGCGCTCGGTGGAGGTGCTGGCCCAGATGCGCATCGACGACCCCGGCCGGGTGCTGGCCAGCTACCCGCACCAGCTCTCCGGCGGCCTGCGGCAGCGGGTCGCCATCGGGCTCGCCGTCGTCACCCGCCCCGCGCTGGTGATCGCCGACGAGTGCACCACCGCCCTGGACGTCACCACCCAGACCAAGGTCGTCGACCTGTTCCGCACCCTCGTCGACGAACTCGGCATCGGCCTGCTCTTCGTCACCCACGACCTGATGCTCGCCAGCGACCTGTGCGACCGGATCGCGGTGATGAGCGGCGGGCGGGTCGTCGAACAGGGCGACGCGCTGACCGTGCTGGACCGACCGCAGCAGGAGTACACCCGACGCCTGCTCGCCGCCATCCCCTCGTGGAGCTGAAGGAGAACCCGCGACCCATGCCCGAGCAACCAGGCATCGACGCCTACGCGGCCTACCTCCCGGCGTACGTGCTCGACGACAACCGGCTTGACCCGAGCGCCCCGGCCCGTGCCGGCGGCCCCACCCGTGGCGTCGCCGGCCACGACGAGGACGCCGTCACCATGGCCGTCGAGGCGTTGCGGCACGTCGCCGCCGGCACCCCGGCCGGGCGGCACCTGCTGCTGGCCACCACCAGCGCACCGTACGAGACGAAGACCTCCGCCGGGGTGGTCCACGAGGCGCTCGGCCTCGACCCCGGGGTCACCGCCCTCGACCTGCGCGGCCACCGGGCCGGCGCGTCCGCCCTCGACCTGGTCCTGCGGGGCGTCGCCACGGCGGCCCTGGCCGACGTGCGCACCACCCGCCCCGGGGCCCCCGACGAACTGGCCCAGGGCGACGCCGCCGCAGCGTTCGTCGGCGGCGGGCGGGCCGCCGTGCTCCTCGCCCGCGCCGGCCACACCAGCGAGCTGCTGGACCGCTGGCGGCTGCCCGGGGAACGCCACGACCGGGTCTGGGACGAACGGTTCACCGCCGAGATCCTCGTCGCCGCCGGCCTGGACGCCGCCCGCCGGGCCCTGGCGCAGGCGTCCCTGGACACCGTCGACGAGGTCGTCGTGTCGTCGTCGAACCCGCGTGCGGCGGCGGCGCTGCGCAAGACGCTCGGCGGCACCGGAGGGGATGCGACCGTCGAACGGGCCACCGGCTTCACCGGCGTCGCCCACCCCGGCCTGCTGCTCGCCGCCGCTCTCGACGAGGCGGAACCCGGGCAGACCATCCTGCTGCTGTCGGCCACCGAGGGCGGCGACGCGTTCGTGCTGCGGGTCGGTGACGGCGTCCGCGCCGCCCGGGGCGGGCCGTCGGTCCGCGCCCAGCTCGCCGCCCGGCAGCGCCTCGGCTACGGCCGCTACCTGCGCTGGCGCGGGCTGCTCGACGTGCAGGGTCCGGCCCGACCGGCCGCCCCCGCCCCGGCCGCCCCGCCCATGCACCGCCGGGCCGGCTGGAAGTACCGGCTGGAGGGCAGCCGGTGCGCCGCCTGCGGCCGGGTCACCACACCTCCCGGCCGGGTCTGCGCCTCCTGCGGCGTCGCCGGGGCGGGCGCGGCCCCGGTGTCGTTGCGCGACCGCACCGCGCGGGTGGTCTCGGTGACCCGCGACCACCTGACCACCATGCCGGAACCGGAGGTCGCGATCGTCGTCGCCGACGTCGACGGCGGCGGCCGGCTCAACGCGTACGTCACCGACGTGGCACCCGGTGAGGTGGCGGTGGGGATGGCGATGACCCCGGTGTTCCGCCGGCTCTGGACCACCGACTCGATCCACAACTACTTCTGGAAGCTCCGCCCGGCACCCGCGGACGCCACGCCAGGGAAGGACACCGCCGATGGCCAGTAGGCGCACCACCCACGACGTCGCGATCGTCGCGATGGGCTGCACCCCGTTCCGGGACCACTGGAACTCCTCCGCCGACGACCTGCTGGTCGACGCCGTGCAGGAGTGCGTCGGGTCGCTGCCCGACGTCACCCTCGACGACGTCGACGCGTTCTGGGTCGGCACCCAGGGCTCGGGACTGTCCGGGCAGACCCTGGCCCGCCCGCTGCGGCTGACCGGCAAGCCGGTGACCCGGGTGGAGAACTACTGCGCCACCGGCTCCGAGGCGTTCCGCAACGCCGCCTTCGCCGTCGCCTCCGGCGCGTACGACATGGTCATGGCGACCGGGGTGGAGAAGCTGAAGGATTCCTCCTACTCCGGGCTGTCGGCGGTGTTCCCACCCGCCGACGGCACCGACGTCGACTGGACCGCGCCGGCCGGGTTCTCCCTGCTCGCCCCCGCCTACCAGGCGGCGCACGGGATCGACGAGCGGGAGATGCGCGCCGCGATGACCCGGGTCGCGGTGAAGAACCACGCCAACGGGGCCCGCAACGACCGCGCCCAGTTCCGTCGGGCGGTCACCGCCGAGACGGTGGAACGGTCCCCGCGGATCGCCGGGCAGCTCGGCGTCATGGACTGCTCCGGCGTCTCCGACGGCGCGGCGGCGGCGATCCTGGTCCGCGCCGAGGACGCCCACCGGTACACCGACAGGCCGGTCTACCTGCGCGGGATGAGCTTCGTCGCCGGCTCCGGGGCCGGCCTGGCCGCCGACGGCTACGACTTCACCACCTTCCCCGAGGTGGTCACCGCCGCCCGCGAGGCGTACGAGCAGGCCGGCGTGACCGACCCGGCGGCGCAGATCTCGCTGGCCGAGGTGCACGACTGTTTCACCCCGACGGAGGTGGTGCTGATGGAGGACCTGGGTTTCTCCGCCCGCGGCAAGGCGTGGCGGGACATCCTCGACGGCCGCTACGACCTCGACGGGGCGTTGCCGGTCAACACCGACGGCGGGCTCAAGTCGTTCGGCCACCCGATCGGCGCGACCGGGCTGCGGATGATGTTCGAGTGCTTCACCCAGCTCCGTGGGGAGGCCGGACCCCGGCAGGTGCCCGACGCGCGGCTGGCGGTCGCCCAGAACCTCGGCGGGCAGCCCGGTTCCTGCGTCGCGTTCGTGGCGGTCCTGGGGAACGAGCGATGAGCGCCCGGGTCACCCTCGACGGCCGGGTCGTCGTCGTCACCGGCGCGGGCAACGGCATCGGCCGGGCCCACGCGCTGACCCTCGCCGCACGCGGCGCGTCGGTGGTCGTCAACGACCTCGGCGGGACAGTCGACGGCTCCGGTTCCTCGGGCGCGGCGCAACAGGTCGTCGCCGAGATCCGCGCGGCCGGCGGCACCGCCGTCGCCTCGACCGACTCGGTGGCCACCGCCGCCGGGGGCGCCGACCTGGTCGGCCGGGCGATCGACACGTACGGCCGGCTCGACGCGGTCATCCACAACGCCGGCATCCTGCGGGACCGGACGCTGGCCAAGATGTCCGACGAGGACGTCAGCGCGGTGCTCGACGTGCACCTGGCCGGGGCGTTCCACGTGCTACGGCCCGCCTGGCCGCACCTGGTCGCCCAGGGCTACGGCCGGATCGTGCTGACCAGCTCGTCGTCCGGCCTGTTCGGCAACTTCGGTCAGGCCAACTACGGCGCGGCCAAGGCCGGCCTGATCGGGCTGATGAACGTGCTCGCGCTGGAGGGGGCCCGCCGGGGCATCCTGGTCAACGCGATCGCGCCGACGGCGGCGACCCGGATGACCGAGAACCTGCTCGGCGAGCTGACCGACCGGTTCGACCCGCAGCACGTGGCGGCGGTGGCGACCTTCCTCGCCTCGGAGCAGTGCCAGCTCAACCGGCACATCCTCACCGTCGGCGGCGGCCGGGTCGGGCGGATCTTCCTGGGCGTCACCCCCGGCTGGTACGGCGGGCCCACCCCGGCCTCGCCCGACGACGTGCTCGGCGCGGTGGACGAGATCTGCCGGCTCGACGACTTCATCGTGCCGGACAGCGGCGCGGACGAGGTCACCCTCATCCAACGGGTCCTCGGCGGGCCGTCCGGCCCGTCGGCCTGATTCCGGCGCGAACCAACAGGAAGGCAGGCACCATGCCGGTCAGCGAAGTGCACCACGTGGCCATGACCGTCTCGGACGTCGACCGCGCCGCGGACTTCTACGAACGGGCCCTGGGCTACCGCCGGACGCTGCGCACCGACGTCGGCGGGCCGGGGATCGAGGTGTCGCTGGGCCTGCCCGCCGGCACCACCGGCCGGGTCCAGTACCTCCAGGGCCCCAGCCGGGTCGGCCAGCTCGAACTCATCGAGTGGAACGGCGTGAAGACCCGCACCGCCACCGCCGGTCACCTGGAGCTGGGCACCTTCCTGCTCAGCTTCGAGGTGCCCCTGGACGAGTTGGACGACCTGCACCGGCGGCTGACCGAGCTGGGCGCGCAGTGCCTGTCCGCGCCGAACCGGGTGCTGCTCGACAACTACGGCTACATCACCGCGTTCGCCGCCCGGGACCTCGACGGCAACCTGCTGGAGTTCGTGTCGCTGCCGTCCCGGGAGGAGATCCTGGCCCGGCGGCGGGGGAGCGGCGACTGATGGGCGGCAGCAACTTCACCGAGACGCTGCGCCGGCAGGCGTTGCGCCGCGCCGACGCCGAGGCCCTGGTCGACGGGGCGGCCCGCTGGACGTACGCGGAACTCGACGCCGACGTGGACCGGCACGCCGCGGCCCTGCGCGACGCCGGCATCGCCGACGGCGACCTGGTCGGGGTGCTCGGGCGCAACACCGCCACCTACGTCGTCGAGCTGCTGGCGCTGAGCCGGCTCGGCGCGGTCTCGGTGCCGCTGAACTGGCGGCTGCACGCCAACGAGCAGGCGTACGTCATCGACCAGGCGGGCGTCACCGGCCTGCTCTACGACGACGACTTCGCCGCCGACGCCGCCCGGCTGGCGGCCACGACCGGGCTGCGTACGCTGGTCGCCACCGGCGACACGGTCGTCGGCGACGCGCGACGGCTGGCCGACCTGCTCGCCGGGCAGCCGCCGGGCGTGCGGGTCGCCGACGCCGACAAGGGCCCCGCCGACGTGCACCGGCTGCTCTACACCTCGGGCACCACGGCCCGCCCCAAGGGGGTGGTGCACACCTGCGGGAACCTCACCGCGAACCACTTCGCGCAGGTCCTCGAACTGGAGTTGACCGCCGCCGACCGGATCCTCGTTTCCGCGCCGCTGTTCCACGTCAGCGGGCTGGAGGCGCCGGGCCTGGCGACGTTCGTGGCCGGCGCGACGATGGTGCTCACCCCGACGTTCAAGCCGGCCGACATCGCCCGGATCGCCGCGCAGGAGCGGATCACCGGCATGGTGCTGGCCGCCCAGATCCTGTTCGGCCTGCTCGACCTGGACGACCCGCCGGATCTCGGAACGCTGCGCTACCTGCTGTTCGCCGGGGTCGCGCCGAGCGTGCGGCAGGAGGTCAAACGCCGGCTGCCGCACGTGCGGCTGATCGACACGTTCGGCATGACCGAGCTGTGCAACGGCGTGTGCTACCTCGACGCCGCCCACGAGCAGAGCAAGCTCGGTGCGCTCGGCGCACCCTTCCCCGGGGTGCAGATCCGGATCGTCGACGAGCACTTCCGGCCGGTCGGCCCGGACGTCGAGGGGGAGATCGTCGTCCGGGGGGAGAAGGTGTCGCCCGGCTACTGGAACGACGACGAGGCCAACCGGCGCAGCCGACGCGACGGCTGGTTCCGCACCGGCGACGTGGGGCGGATCGACACCGACGGCTACCTGTGGTTCGTCGACCGCCGGGCCGACCTGATCAAGTCCGGTGGGGAGAACATCGCCAGCGCCGAGATCGAACGGGTCCTGGCCCAGCACCCCGACGTCGCCGAGGTCGCCGTGATCGGGGTGCCCGACCCGCAGTGGGACGAGGTGCCGAAGGCGTTCGTCATCCTCCGCGACGGCGCGACCGGCACCGCCGAGGACCTGCGTGCGCACTGCCGGGCCGAACTGGCCCGCTTCAAGGTCCCCCGGTACGTGCAACTGGTGACGTCGCTGCCGCGCAACGACTCCGGCAAGGTGCTGAAGAAGGCGCTGCGCGAGGCGGCGGGATGAGCACCGCGAACCTGGCCGCGATGCTGGCCGGCAACGCCCGCCGGTTCGCCGACGCCGACGCGCTGGTCTTCGAGGGGCGTCGGTGGACCCACCGGCAGCTTGACGACGACGTCAACGCGCTGGCCGCCGGCCTGACCGCCGAGGGGGTACGCCGGGACGCCCGGGTGGCGGTCGTCGCGGACAACGTCCCCGAGTTCCTGCTGCTCTGCCTGGCGCTGGCGAAACTCGGCGCGGTCGTCGTGCCGCTGAACTACCGGTTGACGGCGGGGGAGTTGGCCCGGCTGCTGGCGCACGCCCGGGTCGAGGCGGTGGCCACGGTGCCGGAGTTCGCCGCGCTCACCGCCGCCGCCCTGGCCGACCTGCCGGCGGTGCGCCGGTTCGCGCTGGAACCGGTCGACGACGGCTGGACCGACGTGCGGGCGCTGGTCGCGGCGCACCGGGGGGCGCGGGTCGCCGACGCCGACCTCGACGACGCGGCCCTGCAACGGATCGTCTACACCTCCGGCACCACCAGCCTGCCCAAGGGGGTGCTGCTCACCCACGGCAACGTGAACCGGAACATGCACGCCCAGATCGTCGAGCTGGGGTTGCGGCCGACCGACCGGATCCTCAACGCCGCGCCGCTCTACCACGTCGGCGGCACCGACCTGCCGGGCTTCGGCATCTGGCACGTCGGGGGCACCATGGTGCTGCACCGCCGGTTCGTGCCGGCGGCGGTGCTGCGGGCGATCGAGACGGAACGGATCACCGGCATGGTGGTGGCGGCGACCATGCTGGACCTGGTCCGCCGCGAGCCCACCGCCGCGACCACCGACCTGTCGTCGGTGCGTTGGTTGATCTTCTCGCAGGTCACCTCGGCGCTGTTCGGGGTGGCCCGGGGACTGTTCCCGAACGCCCGGCTGATCGAGGGGTACGGCCTGACCGAGACGTGCAGCGGGCTGACCTACCTGGACGCCGCGCACCAGGAGTCCAAGCAGGGGTCGGTGGGGCTGCCGGTGCCGTGGGTCCAGGTCCGGGTGGTCGACCCGGACGGCGTGGACGTGCCGGTCGGCGCGCACGGTGAGGTGGTCGCGCGCGGGCCGAAGGTGAGCCCCGGCTACCTCGACGATCCGGCGGCGACCGCCGCCGCGTTCCGGGACGGCTGGTTCCACACCGGCGACATCGGCTGCTTCGACGCCGACGGTTACCTCTACATCCGCGACCGGCTCAAGGACATGATCCGCAGCGGCGGGGAGAACATGTCCAGCGCCGAGATCGAGAACGTGCTGGCCGACCACCCGCTGGTGCTGGCCGCATCGGTGGTGGCGGCCCCGCACCCGGTGTGGCAGGAGGTGCCGGCCGCGTTCGTGGTCGCCCGGCCGGGGTTGACGCCCGAGGCGCTGATCGCGCACGCCCGGCAGCGGCTCGGCCGGTTCAAGGTGCCCAAGGAGGTCTACCTGGTGCCGGAGTTCCCCACCAACCCGTCCGGCAAGGTGCTCAAGCGGTCCCTGCGGGAGCTGCGCTCGACGCTGCGCCCCGACTGGACGTACGACGACCCCCGGCGCGACTGAGGCCGCGCCGGGCCGGCCGCCCCGGCGTCAGCGGCCGGTGGCGTGCCGCAGCAGGGCGAGGGTGTGCACGAGAGCGAACCGCCGGGTGCCCCGGCCCAGCTCGTCCCACGGCTTCTTCCAGGTCATCCGCTGGGCGAGATCCCACGCGGTGCCGCCGTCGCGGGCCAGTTCCCGGACCGTCCCGACCTCGTCGCGGTGGAGGGCCGCGAGGGCACCCGCCCGGGCGGCGACGTCGCGGTAGGGGAACTGGTGTGCGGGGCAGGCGATGGCGGCCCCGAGGTCGCGGATGCGGGCCAGCGTGTCGAACAGGTCGGCGGCCGGGTCGTCGTCGGGGCGGCTGACGATGGCGAGTTGGGTGGGCCCTTCGGCCATCATCGTGTCGCCGGTGAACACCAGGCCCCGGTCGTCGACGTAGACGGTGTGGCCGTAGGTGTGCCCGGGGGCGGGCAGGGCGCGGATGCCCACGTCGCCGAAGCGGAACTCGGTGTCGTCGACCACGGCCACGTCGAGCTGCAGGTCCTCGCGGTGCACGGCGACGGCGACCGCGTCGGCGTACATGGCGGCGACGACGTCGGGTGGCGCGCCGGTCAGGTCGAGCGCGGTGCGTACCTGCTGGAGGAAGGTGCCGCGCCGCCGGTGCATGGTGGCGAAGTCGTCGGCCGCGCCCATCACCACCCGCGCGCCGGAGGCGGCGCGTACCCGGTCGGCGAAGCCGACGTGGTCGGGGTGGTTGTGGGTGAGCAGGACCGCCGGGATCGTCTCGACCCGGTGGCCGATGGCGGCCAGCGACCGCTGGAACGACGTCCAGCAGCTCGGGTGGTCGTAGCCGGCGTCGACGAGGACCGGGCCGTCTCCGGTCTCGATCAGGAAGACGGTGATGGACCGCAGGGCGCTGCCGTGCAGGGGGACCGGGATGGCCCAGACACCGGCGACGACCTGCGCGGGGACCGGCACCTGACGGGCCCGCCAGCTGGCGGCGTGGGCGTCGCTCACGGGTATGGACATCGTCGGGAGGCTCCCTTACTGTGGGACATCAACATACCGGATGGTCGGAATCTAGCTCAAGGAGTTCGATGAGCGACGAGCGGACCGGGTTCCGGCTGTGGGCAGCCGCGGAACCGGAGCTGTGCGCGATCGTGACCGCCGACGACCGGCGGATCTCCTACGGTGACCTGTTCGCCGAGGTGAACCGGATCTCGCACGGCCTGCGTACGCATGCGGGCCTGCGGCCCGGTGACACCGTCGCGGCGGTGCTGACCAACAGCCCCGGCCTGGTCGCGCTCTATCTCGCGGCGATGCAGTCCGGGCTCTACCTGGTGACCCTCAACTACCACCTCACCGCGCCCGAGATCGGCTACATCCTGGCCGACAGCGCCGCGAAGGTGGTGGTCGGCTCCGAGCGGGTGCAGGACGTGGTGGTGGACGCCGCCGCGGACGTGCCCGACATCCAGGTCTTCGTCGACGGCACGCCCCGCACCGACCGGGCCCGGCCGCTGTCGGCGCTCACCGCCGACATGCCCGCCACCAGCCCGGCGCAGACCCCGGCCGGCTCACTGATGATGTACACCTCCGGCACCACCGGCCGGCCCAAGGGGGTCAAGCGCCCACTCAGCGGCGTCGACGCGGACACCGGCGCGCTGACCTACGTCTGGCTGTTCCGCGAGTTCGGCATGGAACGCGACGCGTTCGCGTCCTGGCTGGTGTCGGCCCCGATGTACCACTCCGCCAACATCACCCCGGCGATGGGCGCGCTGCACGCCGGCGGCACCATGGTGCTGATGGACGGCTGGACGCCGGAGGGCTTCCTGCGCCGGGTCCAGCAGTGCCGGGTCACCGGCACCAGCATGGTGCCGACCCACTTCTACCGGCTGCTGCAACTGCCCGAGGCGGTGCGCGAGCGCTACGACGTCTCGTCGCTGCGCTACGTGCTGCACGGCGCGGCGCCCTGCCCGCGCGAGGTCAAGCAGCGCATCCTCGACTGGTTCGGCCCGGTGGTCTACGAGTACTACGGCTCGACCGAGGTCGGCACCACCATCGCACGCCCCCACGAGTGGCTCGCCCACCCCGGCACGGTCGGCCGGCCGGCCTCGATCTCCACCCTGCGCATCCTCGACGAGCTGGGCAACGAGGTGCCCGTCGGGCAGACCGGCATCGTCTACATGCGCCAGGGCGACGACCGGGTCGAGTACCACAACGACCCCGGCAAGACCGACGGCGCGCGTCGCGACGGCCTGCTGACCGTCTGGGACGTCGGGCACGTCGACGCCGACGGGTTCCTCTACATCACCGGCCGCGCCGCCGAGTTGATCCTGGTCGGCGGGGTCAACGTCTACCCGGCCGAGATCGAGGCGGCGCTGATCGGCCACGACTGGGTCGCCGACGTCGGGGTCGTCGGGGTGCCCGACCCGGAGTTCGGTGAGGTGCCCCAGGCGCACGTCGTGCTCACCGGCACCGCGCCCGACCCGGACACGGCCGTCGCGCAGTTGCGCCGGTACCTCACCGGGCGGTTGGCCAAGCCGAAGCGCCCGCAGTCCTACGTGGTGCGCGACGCGCTGCCCCGCGACCCGAACGGCAAGCTCTACAAGGCCCGGCTCGTGCCCGCCGAGGAGGCCAGCGCATGACCGGCGACACCGACGACCCACAGGGGGGTGGGCATGGACTTCGCTGACAGCGACACCGACCTGGCGTTCCGGCGCGAGGTCGGCGGATGGCTCGACGGGGCGCTGGCCGACGTGCCCGACCAGGAGGAGCTGACCCAGGACGAGCGGGAGCACTGGTCCCGGGTGTGGCAGGACCGGCTCTGCGCCGGCAACTGGGCCGGACTGTCCTGGCCGGTCGCGCACGGCGGCCGGGGGATGGACGCGTTGGCCCAGGCCGTCTTCAACGAGGAGGCCGCGGTACGCGGCGCGCCGTACCCGCTCAACGGGGTGGGCATGATGCTGGCCGGGCCGACGATCATCGCGCACGGCACCGACGCCCAGCAGGCCCGGCACCTGCCCGGCATCCTGCGCGGCGACGAGTACTGGTGCCAGGGCTTCAGCGAGCCCGGCTCCGGGTCGGACCTGGCCAGCCTTACCACGGCGGCGACCCGGGTCGACGGGGGCTGGCGGATCAACGGGGCCAAGATCTGGACGTCGAATGCGCACAACGCCTCGCGCTGCCTGCTGCTGGCCCGTACCGACCCGGCCGCGCCGAAGCACCAGGGGATCACCTACTTCCTCGCCCCGATGGACGGGTTCACCGTCCGGTCGCTGGTGATGATCAACGGGGACACCGAGTTCAACGAGATGTTCCTCGACGACGTGTTCGTCGCCGACGACGACGTGCTCGGCGGGGTCGGCAACGGCTGGACCGTCGCGCTCACCACGCTCGCGTTCGAGCGCGGCAGCATGGCGCTGAACCTGTGGGTCTGGGCCCGGCAGGCGGTCGACCGGCTGATCGACGTCGCGGTCGAGCGGGGCGTCGCCGACGACAGCGCGTTCGTCGACGCGGTGGGCGCGTTGCAGTGCGACGCCGAGGCGGTCCGGATCGGGTCGATGCGGATGCTCGGCGAGAGCCGGGCCGGCGGGGTGCCGGGCCCGGAGACCTCGGCGCTCAAGAGCCTGTGGGCCCGGGTGGTGCAGAACGCCAACCGGCTCGCCGTGCAGCTCGACGAGGCCGGCGGGGTGCTGGTCGACGGCGCCGGCGCCGCCGCCCGGATGCGCCGCTACCTGCGGGCCCGCGCCCACACCATCGAGGGCGGCACGGAGGAAGTCCAGAAGTCGATTCTCGCGGAGCGGGTGTTGCGCCTGCCCCGCTCCCGCTGAGCGAGGTGGTCCGGTGCGCGCGACATTCACCCAGGAACAGCAGGACATCGGCCGGACCGTGGGCGCGCTCGCGGCCGCCGACCGGGGCACGGCCCGCGCGGCGTGGTCGGGCGGCTGGCGGGCCCCGGCGGGGGACGGGCCGCTGCTGCGTGACTTCGGGTTGCTCGGGGTGCCCGAGTCGGCCGGTGGCATCGGGTCGGGCCTGATCGACCTGCTGGTCGCGGTCGAGGCGCTCGGCGGGCGGCTGGTGCCCAGCCGGTTCCCGGCGCACGCGGCGGCCGTGCAGCTGCTCTGCGGGGACGGGCGGCGCGGGCCGCTGCCCGAGGAGGTGCTCGACGGCCGCCGGGTGCTCACCACGGCGGTCGACGTGCCGGGCAACTCCGGCTGGGCCGACACGGCGTCGGTGGACCCGCTGGTACGCACCCTGGTGCCGTACGCGGCGCAGGCCGACGGCGTCGTCGCGCTCGGCCCGGCCGGGGTCTGGTTCGCCGACCCGGTCCGGATCACCGCGCGGCAGTCGCTGGACCCGTCGGTGCCGTTGGCGGACCTGACTCTGGCCGCGCCCGAGCGGCCCCAGCCGTCCGGTGCCGGGCCGCTGCGGGCGGCGCTGGTGGTGGCGGCTGAGCTGTGCGGGGTGGCGCAGGGGGCGATCGACCTGGCCGCCGAGCAGGCCCGCACCCGCCGCCAGTTCGGCCGGGTGATCGGGTCGTTCCAGGGGGTAGCGTTCCCGCTGGCCGAGGCGGCCACCGCCCGCAAGGCGGCCTGGGACCTGACCCTGTACGCGGCGTGGGCGGTCGACACCGGACGCCCGGACGCCGGGGTCCAGGTGCACGCGGCGAAGGCGGCGGCCGGACAGGCGGCGGTGTTCGCCGCCGAGCGGTGCATCCAGGTGCACGGCGGGATGGGCATCACGATGGAGGCGGACCCGCACCTGTTCCTGCGCCGCGCCTTCGTGCTCGACGCCCGCTGCGGGCGGGGGTCGTGGCACCGGCGGCGGGCCGGCGAGCTGCGCATCCGGGCACGTCGGGCCACGCGGGGCTGACCTGCGGAAGTCTTGCCGGGTGCCAACCCGGAGCAGTAACATACCGGCTGGTCGGAATAAATGAGGAGAAGGCCGTGAAGTTCGGAATCATGAACCTGTTCCCGGTGGCCGACGGCGCATCGGACCATCAGGTGCTCCGAGAAACCCTCGAAGAGATCCAGCTGGCCGACGAGCTGGGCTTCGACTCGGTCTGGCTCGCCGAGCACCACTTCTCGAAGTACGGCATCCTCGGCAGCCCGGTGAACTTCGGCATGGCCGTCGCCGAGCGGACCCGCCGGATCACCATCGGCACCGCCGTCCTGGTCCTCCCGCTGCACCACCCGCTGCGCCTGGCCGAGGACATCGCCGCCCTCGACGTGCTCAGCGGCGGCCGGGTCTCGATCGGCGTCGGCCGCGGCTACCAGCCCGCCGAGTTCGCCGGCTTCGGCGTGCCGCTGGAGGAGTCGAAGCAGCGCTACCAGGAGACCCTGGAGATCCTGCGGCTCGCGCTGTCGCAGGAGAACTTCTCCTACCACGGCGAGATCTTCCACTACGACAACGTCACCACCTACCCCCGGCCGTTCACCCCCGGCGGGCCGCCCATCCTGCAGGGCACGGTCTCCCCGGAGAGCTTCCGGGAACGCGGCGCGGTCGGCGAGTCGATCATCACCTCACCGAACTTCACGCCGTTGGGAATCATGCAGAAGAACTTCGACCTCTACCGGCAGAGCATGCGGGACAACGGTTTCGACCTGTCCACCTACGACCTGCCGTTCATGCAGCAGGTCTGGTGCGGCGACGGCGACGAGGGACTGCGCGCGGCAGCCCAGGCGGCGATGAACTACTACAAGTCTGTCGGCAAGGTCATCCCCGGCTCGGAGGACGCCATCGCCCAGGAACGCGCCTACTACGCGGCCGTCGCCAAGAACATCGAACTGCTCACCCTGGAGCAGACCCTGACCCACGGCGGCAACTTCGGCTCGGCCGAGCGCGTCATCGAGACCATCGAGATGCTGCGCGACCAGCTCGGCATCAACCACTACATCGGCTGGCTGCGGATCCCGTCGCTGGACCGGGCCGCCGCGCTGCGCTCCATGGAGGAGTTCGCCGACAAGGTCATCCCGCACTTCCGGGCCCAGGACCGCGCCGCCGGGCGGGTGCCCACCGCCGAGGCGGTCCTCGGGTGAAGATCAGCTGCTTCCTGAGCGCCCAGTTCGATCCGTCGGCGTCCGCCGCCGAGGGCATCGACGGCGTACTGGCCCAGGCGGCCGCCGCCGAGGCGGCCGGCTTCCACGCCGTCTACCTCGGCCACCACTACCTGGCCCGGTCGGCGTTCGTCCAACCCGTCCCGCTGGCCGGCTACCTCGCCCACGCCACCTCGCGGGTCCGGATCGGGTTCGGCGTCCTGCTGGCCCCGCTGCTGAACCCGGTCGCCCTCGCCGAGGACCTGGCCTCCCTCGACGTGCTGTGCGGGGGCCGGCTGACCGTCGGCATCGGCGCCGGCTACCGCAAGCGTGAGACCACCGCGTTCGGCGTCGCCTGGGAGGACCGGCTGCGCCGGCTGCGGGAGTACGTGCCGATCCTGCGCGCCCTGTGGAACGGCGAGACGGTCGACGTCGCCGGCAGCTGGGGCGAGGCTCCCGGCGCGTCCCTGGCACTGCGCCCGGCCCAGCCCGGCGGCCCGCCGCTGTGGATCGGCGCGTTCGCCGAGCCGGCCGTCCGCCGCGCCGCCCGGCTGGACGCCCCCTGGCTGATCGGACCCAAGGGCGACGACGCCGAGCTGGCCAGGCTGCTCGGGATCTACCGGGCCGACCTGGGCGAGCGTGGCTTCTCCCTCGACCGGGAGTACCCGATGAGCCGTGAGGCGTACCTCGGCGACAGCTACCCGGCGGCGGTCGCGGCCGTCCGCCCGCACCTGCAACGCCAGTACGCCGGCTACCGGTCCTGGGACGACGCGCAGTCCCTCGACCTCGACCGCTATCTGGCCGAGGACTGCCTGGTCGGCTCGGCCGACGAGATCGTGGCCAAGCTGCGCCGCTGGGAGACCGAACTGGGCATCACCGAGGTGTCGCTGCGCCACCAGTTCGTCGGCGCGGGCCAGGACGAGGCGATGGAACAGCTCGCCCGCTTCGGCGCGGAGGTCATTCCGAGGGTCGCCGCGACCGCACCCGGGGTGACCCGGTGAGCGCCGGCAGCCTGGTCGGCATTCTGGAGGGCCGGTGCGCCGACCGGGGCGAGCTGCCCGGCCTGTACGGCGAGGACGGCCGGTCCTGGACGTTCGACCAGATCGACCTGCTCGCCGGGGGCGTCGCCGCCGCGCTGCGGGCCGAGGGCGTCGGCCCCGGTGACCGGGTCGCCTGTTACCTGACCAACGGCCCCGAGATCGTCTTCCTGCTCTTCGGGGCCTGGAAGATCGGCGCGGTGCCGGTCACCGTCAGCAGCCTCTACAACGCCGCCGAACTGGCCGAGTCGGTGGCCAAGACCGCGCCCCGGCTGCTGCTGGTCGACGACCGCCGGCCCGACGTGGTCGCCGCGTTCCTCGCCGCCCGGTCCGACCCCGACGGGAACGGCGTAGCTGACGCCACCGCCGTCCCGGTCCGGTCCGTCACGGCGGCGTTGACCGACGTGCCCGAACTGCCGTGGCGGCAGGAGACCCGGGTCACCGGCGTCGACGTGGGGCCGGAGGCCGAGGCGTGCATCCTGTTCACCGGTGGCACGACCGGGCGGCCGAAGGCGGTCAGCGTCACCCACGGCGGGACGCGGGAGTCGCTGATCCGGCTGGCCCGGGTCACCACCGGCACCGAGGCCGAGGGCAGCGCCGCCCGCGACGCCCGCCCCAACCTGATCGCCCTGCCGCTGTTCCACAGCGGCGGCCAGCACGCGCTGCTGTTCGCGTACTTCGTCGGCCGGCCGGCGGTGGTCTGGGAACGGTTCGGCGTCGACCGGCTCGCCGACCTGATGCCCCGCTTCGGCTTCGACAACCTGTTCCTGCTGCCCACCATGGTCTACGACATCGTGCACGCCGAACGGGACCTGCCGTTCGCCGGGGTCAGGTCGGTGCTGGTGGCCGGGCAGGCGATCTCCTGGCCGGTGCGGCGGGCCTTCGAGGAGCGCTACCGGGTGCCGATCCTGGTCAACTACGGCTCGACCGAGGCCGGGCACATCGCCGGCTGGACCGGCCGGGACATGAGGGCCGGCCGGTGGAAGCCCGGCTCGGCCGGCCGGGTCTACCCGGGCGTCGAGCTGGAGATCCGCGACGACGCCGGGGCCGCGCTGCCGACCGGCGCGCAGGGCGAGGTGGTGGTCCGCTCCGCCCTGACCCGGGGGTACGTCGACGACGCCGCCGCCTCGGCCGAGCTGGTCCGCGACGGCTGGGTGCACACCGGCGACATGGGCTACGTCGACCCCGACGGGGTGCTCTTCCTGGTCGGCCGCAAGCGGGACATGATCAAGTGCGGCGGTTTCCAGGTCTGGCCCGAGGAGATCGAGGACGAACTGCGGACCCATCCGCTGGTGCGCGACGTCCGGGTGCTCGGCCGGCCGGACGACCGGCTGGGCGAGATCCCGGTGGCGCTGGTGGTCCGCGCCGCCGACGACACGGTCGACGACACCGACCTCGCCGCACTGCTCGTCGCGTACGCCCGGGAACGGCTGGCCCACTTCAAGGCCCCCCGGCGGATCGAGTTCGTGCCGGCGCTGGAACGCAGCGCCACCGGCAAGCTCAGCCGCGCAGCGGCCCCATCGCAGGGAGGCGGAGAACGATGAGGTTCGGCATCATGGCGTCGCACCAGTACCCGCCCGGCGACGACCTCGGCAGGCACCTCGACGACCTGTTCGGCACCGTCGAGCTGGCCGCCGAACTGGGCTACGACTCGGTCTGGACGATCAACCACTTCCAGTCCAACCTGGCCACCCCGCAGCCGATCTCGATGCTGGCGAGCCTGATCCCGCGTTCGGGGGACATGCTGCTCGGCACCGGCATCCTGCTACTGCCGATGTTCCACCCGGTGCACGTCGCCGAGGAGTTCGCCACCCTGGACCACCTCTCCGGCGGGCGGGTGATCCTCGGCGTCGGTGCCGGCTACCGGGAGAACGAGTTCGCCGCCTTCGGCGTCGACCCGGAGAGCCGGTTCCGCCGCTTCGACGAGAGCCTGCGGCTGATCCGGGCGCTGTGGACCGGGAAGCCGGTCACCCACGACGGGGAGTTCTACCCGCAGGTCGACGCCACCATCGGCATCCCGCCGCTGACCCCGGGCGGGCCACCGATCTGGGTCGGCGCGGGTGGCAAGAAGGCGGTCCGTCGGGCCGCCCGGCTCGGCGACGCCTGGTACGCGCCGGGCAACTCGCCGAGCCGCCGGTTCCTGCCCGAGCACCTGGCCGTCTACAACGAGGCGTTGGCCGAGTACGGGCGGGACCCGGCGACGGTGCAGCGTCCCGTGGGCGTGGAGCTGTACTGCGCGCCGAGCACCGAACAGGCCGTCGCGGAGGCGCTGCCGCACGCCCGGGTCGAGTACTCGACGTACGCCGAGTATCCGGCGCTGCGCTGGCAGCGGGACCGGTTCGACGAACTGGTCCGTAACACACTGCTGCTGGGTTCACCCGAGTTCCTCGTCGAGCGGATCTCCGCCCTGCGGGACCTCGGGTTCGACCATCTCATCTTCCGGCCCGGGTGGCTGGGCATGCCCACCGAGAAGCTCCGCGCCTCGCTGCGGCTGTTCGCCGCCGAGGTGATCCCCGCCTTCCGTACCACCACCTGACCTAAGGAATCCGCCGTGAAGAAGACCGAAGCCGAACTGCTGGAGAACCAGTGGGACGTCGAGAACATGGAGGTCGACCCCGAGGTCCTCGCCAAGTACGTCCGCTACCACGTCGACGAGGAACGGGCCGTCGCCACCATCACCTTCGACCGCCCGGAGCGGCTCAACGCCATCCCGGTGGCCGCCTTCGAACGGGTCGGTGACCTGGTGAAGGAGGCGGAGACCGACGACCGGGTCAAGGTCATCGTGTTCACCGGGGAGGGGGAGCACTTCGGCACCGGCGCCGACGCCGCCGAACTCGGGCACTACATCGGCTACAAGACCGGCACCGACAAGGCGTCCCGGCGTCGTCCGGCGCAGCGGCAGCGCATCCTGCCCGACCGCAACGTGCTCAGCTCCGGCTTCACCCGGCCGATCATCGAATCGCTCAAGGCGACCATCTGCCAGGTGCAGGGCTACTGCTACGGCGGGCACTTCCAGATCGCGCTGTCGGCCGACATCGTCATCGCCTCCCCGGACGCCCGGTTCACCCACCCGGCGTTCCGCTACCTGGGGCCCGCGCCGCAGGACATGTACCACTGGATCGAGAAGGTCGGCCTGACCACGATGAAGGACGTCATGCTCACCATGCGGGCGATCGGCGCGGAGGAGGGTGAACGCAAGGGCCTGGTCACCAAGGTCGTCCCGCGTGACGAACTCCAGAAGTGGGTCGACGACTACGCCGACGCGATCGCGGTGATGCCGCTGGACTCGCTGATGATGGGCAAGTCGATGATGCAGGTGGTGATGGAGGCGCGCGGCAAGGGCCTCGGGGCGATGACCGGCTGGGTCGGGCACGGCTGGGCCACCAACGTCAGCTTCGCCGACGGGGACTGGAACTTCCTCAAGGAACGCCGGGAGAAGGGCATCGGGCAGGCGCTGGCCGACCGGGACCGGCTGGTCGCCCCGTACTTCCGGCTCAGCGACAGCCGGTCGCGGGAAGAGTAGGCGACGGCGTGAGGTTCGGCATCCTGCTCGACCACCAGTACGCCCCCGGCGACGACCTGGGCCGGCGCATCGGGGAGACCGTCGAGTACGTCCAGCACGTCCGCGACCTGGGCTACGACTCGGTCTTCGGCATCCACCACTACCTGTCGTCGCTGCGCACCCCGCAGCCGCTGCCGCTGCTGAGCCGGCTCATCGACCACTCCGGGACGATGCAGCTCGGCACCGGCATCCTCATCCTGCCGCTGGGCCACCCGGTGCACTGGGCCGAGGAGATCGCCACCATCGACCAGATGTCCGGCGGCCGGTTCGTCCTGGGCATCGGCTCGGGCTACCGCGACGTCGAGTTCACGTCGTTCGGCATCGAACGGCGGACCCGGGTGTCCCGGATGAACGAGGCGCTCGCGGTGATGCAGCAGCTGTGGACCGGGGAGCCGGTGCACCACGAGGGCAAGCACTTCACCCTGGACGGGGTGCGGTGCAGCGTACTGCCGGTGCAGCGCCCGCACCCGCCGGTGTGGGTGGGTGCCAACGGCCCGACCGGCATCGCCCGGATCGCCCGGCAGGGGCTGCCCTGGCTGGCCCCGTCCAACGTGCGCCGCAACTGGGCCGTGGGCAACCTGGCCGACTACCGTGAGCAGCGGCGGGCCGCCGGCTTCGACGAACGGGACGCGGTCTTCCCGATCCACCGGGACCTGTGCGTGGCCGACTCCGCCGACGCCGCGTTCGCCGTCGCCGGCGACGCGGTGCGCCGCTCCTACGGCGAGTACGTCCAGTACGGCATGGACTTCTTCGAGTCGCAGTGGGACGCGATCAAGGAGAAGGCGCTCTTCTTCGGCTCGCCCGACGACATCGCCGCCAAGATCCAGGATTTCGCCGACGCCGGCTTCAACCATTTCGTCTTCCGCGCCCAGTGGCTCGGCCTGCCGATCGAACGGTCCATGGAGATCGTCGAGCGGTTCGCCCGCGAGGTGATGCCGAGGTTCCGGCCATGAGGATCGGTCACGTGATCGTCCCCGCCGACGACCTGGACGCCCAACTCGCCTTCTACACCGCGCTCGGATTGACGGTGCGGTTCCGCGACGGCGACCGCTACGCCGCCGTCACCGACGGCACGGTCACCATCGGCCTCGCCGACGCCGGCCAGCAACCCGTCGCCGGCCGCACCGTGCTCAGCATCCAGGTCGACGACCTCGACGCCTGCCTCGCCCAACTGGCCGCCGTAGGCGTCACCGCCACCACCCCGACCACCGGCCCGCACGAACGCCGGGCCCTGATCACCGACCCCACCGGCAACCCCCTGACCCTCTACCAACCCCACCCCTGACCCCCCACCCCACCCCACCCCCTCACCCACCCCCCACCCCGCCCCGGTGATCAAGAGAAAAGCGTCAGGAGTGATCTCCACGATGACGCAAACCTCTTGATCATCTGACGCAAACCTCTTGATCACCGAAGCGAGCCGGGACAGCACCTCCACCTCACGCAGCGGCGGGTGGCCGGGGGGTAGGGCACGGAGAGCGGGCAAGGGGCCGGCAGGGCAGGGCACGGGGCGGGAGGGGGCGGGGCGGCTGGTGGGGAGGGCAGGGGCACTCGGAGAGGTACGAGAAGGAGATCGATGTGAGTGTGAGTGACGAACTGCGGGGCCTCACCGTCGGTGTGCTCGGCGGGACGGGGCCGCAGGGGCGGGGGTTGGCGCGGCGGTTCGGGGCGGCCGGGCTGGACGTCGTACTCGGGTCGCGGGACGCCGAGCGGGCTGCGCGGACGGCGGCCGGGTTGCCCGGCCGGGTCCGGGGCGGGTCGAACGCCGATGCCGCCGGGCAGGCCGACATCGTGGTGGTCGCGGTGCCCTGGGAGGGGCACGCCGAACTGCTCGCCACGCTCGCCCCGGCGCTGGCCGGGAAGATCGTCGTGGACTGCGTGAACCCGCTGGGCTTCGACAAGCAGGGTGCCTACGCGCTGCCCGTCGCGGAGGGCTCCGCCGCCCAGCAGGCCGCCGCGATCCTCACCGGGTCGCGGGTCGTCGCCGCGTTCCACCACGTCTCGGCCGTGCATCTGGAGGACCCGGACCTCGACCGGGTGGACACCGACGTGCTGGTGCTCGGCGACGACCGCGAGGCCACCGACCTGGTCCGGGACCTCGCCGCCGCCATTCCCGGTGTACGGGGCGTCTACGGCGGCCGGCTGCGCAACGCCCACCAGGTCGAGGCGTTCACCGCCAACCTGATCTCGGTCAACCGGCGCTACCGGGCCCACGCGGGCCTGCGCGTCACCGACGTCTGACCCCGCCCCTCGGCCGAAGACCCGCCGCCCTCGGCCGAAGACCCGTCCCCGGCCGAAGCCGCGCTGTCACCGGCAGCAGACCCCGCCCCGGCACGAAGGAGCATCCATGGATCTCGCCCGTACCACCGCCATCGTCACCGGCGCCGCATCCGGGCTGGGTGCGGCGACCGCCGCCGCGCTGGCCGCCGCCGGTGCCACCGTGCACGGCTTCGACCTCGGGCCGGCCATCGCGGCGGCCGGCGACACCCCGTCCGGGGTACGGCTGGTCGACGTCGACGTGTGCGATCCGGTGTCGGTGCGGGCGGCCGTCGACCGGGCGGCCGACGGCGACGCGCCCCTGCGGACGGTGGTGAACTGCGCCGGGATCGCCCCGTCACAGCGCATCCTCGGCCGACGCGGCGTGCACGACCTCGACCTGTACGCCCGCGTGGTGCGGGTCAACCTGGTCGGCACGTTCACCGTGCTGACCCTGGCCGCCGAGCGGATCGCGCAGACCACCCCGGACGGGCACGGCCAGCGGGGCGTGATCGTCAACACCGCCTCGGTCGCCGCGTTCGAGGGGCAGGTCGGTCAGGCGGCGTATGCGTCGTCCAAGGGCGGCGTCGTCGGCCTCACCCTGCCCGCCGCCCGGGACCTCGCCCCGCACGGCATCCGGGTGATGACGATCGCGCCCGGCATCATGCTGACCCCGATGATGCAGACCGTGTCGGCGCAGTACCGGGCCGGGCTCGCCGCCGGGGTGCCGTTCCCGGCCCGTCTCGGCGACCCCGGCGAGTACGCCGCGCTCGTGCTCGCGGTCGTCGGCAACGACTACCTCAACGGCGAGGTGGTCCGGCTCGACGGGGCGCTGCGGATGACGCCCCGCTGACCGTACGGGGGTCAGTAGGCGTAGGTGACCGAGATGGTGGCGTTGGGGCAGCCACCGGCCAGGCTGGTCAGGGCGCTCTTCTCGGCGCTGTCGACGGTGAGCCGCCACCGGGTCTTGGTGGCCACCCACTCGTTGACGTACCGGCACCGGGCGGCGGCGTACGGCGGCAGCCAGGTGGCCGGGTCCTGGTCGCTCTTGGCCTGGTTGACGTTGTCGGTGACGGCGGCCAGCGGGCGGCTGTCGCCGAGGTCGTTGGCGTACGCCTGGCGGCGGCTGGTGGTCCAGGTACGCGCGCCGGAGTCCCATGCCTCGGCCAACGGCACCATGTGGTCGATGTCGAGGTCACCGGTGGCGGTCCAGTAGGCGTTGTCGTAGTAGGAGTACCAGCGTCCCCCGCTCAGCGTGCAGGTGCCGGTGACGGTGGGCGCGCTGACCGCCTCGGCGAGCAACACCTCGTTGCGGGTGTTGCAGCCGTCGCCGTCGGCGTCGATCCAGTGCGGGAAGAGGTCGCGGCTGTATCCGGTACGGATCTCGGTGGCGACGGGAAGGTCGGCGACGGCGGTGGTCAGCGGGGCGGAGTAGCCGGCGGCCTCGGCGCGGTGGGCGAGGCCGAGCGTGGCGGCGAGGACCGCGGCGGGGATGGTCGCGGCGGCGCGCAGGTGTCGGTTCATGGGTGCTCCGTCCGGTCAGATGCGGGCTCCGTTGCCCCATGTATAGACGGAAGTCGAAGGAGCGGTCCAGTGGGCCCGGTGTGAACGGTGGCCGAACTCGCCGGTCAGCGGCGGGTCGGCAGCCGAGCCAGCTTGTCCGGGTTGACCACCAGCAGCAGCCGTTCGATGCCCCGTACCGAGGTGTCCAGGGTGATCAGGGTGACCGGCCGGTCGGCGGCGACCAGCACCCCCGGGCCGCCGTTGACCTCGACCAGGCCGACCGTCGTGCCCCGCCAGTACTTGCGCCGCACGTTGTCCAGGAAGTTCGTCACCCGGGCCGGCCCGCACACGTCCCGGCGGGCCGCGTGCACCCGGCCACCGCCGTCGGAGCGGGCCACCACGTCGGCGGTGAGCAGCCGCTCCAGGGTGGCCAGGTCGCCGTCGCGGGCCGCGCCGAGCAACGCCTGCGCCAACCGCCGACGGTGCTGCGGCGCGGCGGGCGCAGGGCCTTCGACGGCGAGGTGCCGCCGGGCCCGGGTGGCCAGCTGCCGCGCGTTCGGCTCCGACGTGCCGAGCACCTCGGCGATCTCCCGGTACGGGTAGTCGAACGCCTCACGCAGCACGTACGCGGCCCGCTCGGCGGGGGTCAGCCGCTCCAGCAGCAGCAGGACCGCGACGTCCAGGGCCGCCGCCCGTTCCGCGCCCAGGGTCGGATCGGCGTCGGTGGCGACCGGTTCGGGCAGCCACGGCCCCACGTACGTCTCCCGGGTGGCGCGGGCGGAGGTGGCCGCGTTCACCGCCAGCCGGGTGGTCGTGGTGGTGAGGAAGGCCGCCGGGTTGCGTACCCTGCTGCGGTCGGCGCGCTGCCAGCGCAGCCACGCCTCCTGCACCACGTCCTCGGCCTCGACGACGCTGCCCAGCATCCGGTAGGCCAGCCCGAACAGTCTCGGCCGTACGTCGAGGAACGCGGTCAGGTCGGCCGGCGCGACGGCCGCCGGCGCGTCGGCGGCGGCCCCGGACCCGGTCGTCATGCACCCACGGTAGGGGGTGCGGCGCGGGGGCGCGGCGGCACCCGCCGGCCCCCCGCGCCGGGTCAGCGTCCGCGCCACTGCGCCAGCCGGGTGCCGCCGGTGCGGGCGTCGCCGAGCGGAACCAGCGCCTGCTCGGCCAGCAGCGCCCCGAAGTAGCGCCCCTGCGGGTCGCTGACCACCGGGCGGGGGTCACCGGCGGCGGTCAGCGTCGCCCGGCCCAGCTCGTCCAGGCGGAACCGTTCGGGTCCGGCCAGTTCCACGATCCCGTCGGCAGGCGTGCCGAGGGCGATCTCGGCCAGCACCGTCACCACGTCGTCGGCGGCGACCGGCTGGATCAGCGCCGACGGCAGCCGTACCTCCCCGTCCACCACTGACGACTCGACGATGGCCGGCACGAACTCGAAGAACTGGGTGGCGCGCAGCACCGTCCAGGGGACGTCCGCGGCGGCGATCAGCGCCTCCTGGGCCACCTTGGCCCGCATGTACCCGCTGTCGGGGATGCGGTCGACGCCGACGATCGACAGCGCCACGTGGTGCCGTACGCCGGCCTTCGCCGCTGCCTCCAGCAGGGTCCGGGTGGACGTCCCGAAGAACGCCAGCACGGCGTCCGCCTCGAACGACGGGGAGTTCGACACGTCCACCACGACGTCCGCGCCGTCGAGCGCCTCGGCCACGCCCGCGCCGGTGACCGCGTCGACCCCGGTCCGTGGCGAGGCGGCCACCGCCTCGTGGCCCTGCTGCCCGAGCAGCGCCACCAGCCTGCTGCCGATGAGTCCGCTGCCCCCGATGACGACGATCTTCATGGTCGATCCACTCCCTGTCCGTCCCTGGCGGTCGCGCCGCCCCGTACCCCTACGACCGACGGGACCGGTGATCCGTGACAGGCGTCGTGGCGGGCCGGGAGCGGGGCGGCGGCCCGGTGGGGTGGCCGGGTCACGGTCCGCCGGTGGCCGCGGCAGCGGGTAGCGTTCCCGCGGTGGGTGCGCCGGCACCCGGGTGAGGAGACACCATGGCGGGCACGACGACGGTGGAGGTTCCGACCAGCGACGGCGCGGCGGAGGCGTACCTGGCCCGGCCGGACGGGGACGGGCCGTTCCCGGCGGTGCTGTTCTTCATGGACGCCTTCGGGCTGCGTCCCCGGCTCGCCGAGATGGCCGAGCGGATCGCCGCGCGGGGTTACCTGGTGCTGGTGCCGAACCTGTTCCACCGCACCGGCCCGATGCCGCGCGTCGACCTCGCCGACCTGGCCGACCCGCAGCGGCGCGGCGAGTTGTTCGGCCGGATCGTGCCGCTGATCATGGCGCTCACCCCGGAGCTGGTGGCCCGGGACGCCGGGGCCTATCTGGACTTCCTCGCCGCCCGTGACGACGTCGCGGACGGGCCGGCGGCGATCGTCGGGTACTGCATGGGTGGCACCAACGCGCTGCGCGCGATCGAGGCGCACCCGGACCGGATCGCGGCGCTGGCCAGCTTCCACGCCGGACGGGTCGTCACCGACGAGCCGGACAGCCCGCACCGGGGCGTCGGCGCGGTCACCGGTGAGCTGTACTTCGCCCACGCCGACCGGGACGACTCGATGACCGCCGACCAGATCGCGACCTTGGAGGCGGCGCTCGACGCCGCCGGGGTCGCCTACCGCTCCGAGGTGTACGTCGGCGCACCGCACGGCTTCACGATGGCCGACACCGCGATGTACGACGAGGGGGCCGCCGAGCGCCACTGGACGGCGTTGTTCGACCTGCTGGATCGGACCTTCCGGGGGTCGGCGCGGCGGTCGGATGACGGTCCCCATGCGAGCGTATGACAGTCGCGTGACATTCGGCCCGCAGCGTCCCGCCGTGGTTTCACCGCCCGCCCGCCGGGGGCAGAGTCCAGGTCGACAGCGACTCGTGGAGGGACGACACACGTGGAAGTACAGGGCTTCTTCACCGCCATCATCATCGGTCTGATCATCGGTGCCCTGGGTCGCCTCGTGGTGCCCGGGAAGCAGAAGATCTCGATCCTGCTCACCCTGGCCATCGGCGTGGTGGCGGCGATCCTCGGTACCCTGCTCGCCGGCGCGTTCGGGGTGGACGACACCCCGGGCATCGACTGGATCGAGCTGTTCCTCCAGGTGGCCTTCGCGGCCGTCGGCGTGGCTGTTCTCGCCGGCACGTACGGCCGACGTCGGCACTGACCCGCACCCCCTCGCGTCGGCCCGCCCTCTCCCCGGGGCGGGCCGACGCGGCCGTTGCGCCGGGTGGCGGTCCAGGTACCCCCGGGGGTATGTTGGCGGCAGGAGGTGCACCGTGAAACTGCGACCGGAGATGACCGGCGACGCGCTGACCCGGCTCAAGCGGGCCCGGGGTCAGCTCAACGCCGTGATCGAGATGATGGAGAACGGCGAGGACTGCCGGGAGGCGTTGACCCAGCTGGCGGCGGTCTCCAAGGCCATCGACCGGGCCGGCTTCAAGATCATCGCCTCCGGGATGCGGCACTGCGACGCGGCGCGCGGGCGCGGCGAGACCCCCGAGATGACCGAGGCCGAGCTGGAGAAGCTCTTCCTGGCGCTGGCCTGACCCGCGAACGGCGTCCCGCCCGGCCCGCCTGAGCGCGCTCCGGGCGGGTACTCCGTACCTCGGAACACGAACACCCGTCTGTCCGTTAAATACCCCCTGGGGTATAAGCAGAAAGAGAGGTTTGTCATGACTGTTGAGGTGACGGTGCTCAGCACGTCCTCCCTCGGCGACCGCAGCTACCTGGCCACCGACGGCCGGGTCGCGGTCGTGGTCGACCCGCAGCGCGACGTCGACCGCGTCCTGCGCCTGGCCGGCCAGCACGACGTCCGGATCACCCACGTGGTGGAGACCCACCTGCACAACGACTACGTCTCCGGCGGCCGGGAACTCGCCCGGCTCACCGGCGCCGACTACCTGGTGGCCGCCGCCGACCAGGTCGACTTCCCCCGCACCCCGGTCGACGACGGCGACGAGGTGCCCGTGTCGGACACCCTGCGGCTACGGGTGGTCGCCACCCCCGGCCACACCTTCCACCACCTGTCCTACGTCCTGGACGCCGCCACCGACGGCGGCTGGCAGCCGGTCGGTGTCTTCACCGGCGGCTCCCTGCTCTTCGGCACCACCGGCCGCACCGACCTGCTCGGCCAGCAGCACGCCCACGAACTCGCCCACCACCAGCACGCCTCCGCCCGGCGGCTGGCCGACCTGCTGCCCGACGGCACCCAGGTCTGGCCCACCCACGGCTTCGGCAGCTTCTGCTCCGCCACCCAGTCCGACGCCCCCGACTCCACCATCGGCCGGGAGCGGCAGGTCAACCCGGTGCTCCGGCTCGCCGCCGCCGACTTCGTCACCGACATCCTCGCCGGCCTGGACGCCTACCCCGCGTACTACGCGCACATGGGGTCCACCAACGCCGCCGGCCCGACGCCGATCGACCTCACCCCGGTCACCCGCGCCGACGCCGGTCAACTGCGCGAACGGATCGCCGCCGGGCAGTGGGTGGTCGACCTGCGGCACCGCAAGGCGTACGCCGCCGCGCACCTCGCCGGCACGGTCAGCCTCGGCCTCGACGGGCCGATGTCCACCTGGCTCGGCTGGCTGATCGACTGGGGCGCCCCGCTCACCCTGCTCGCCGAGACCCCGGAACAGATCGCCGAGGCCCAGCGGGAACTGGCCCGCATCGGCATCGACCGGCCCGCCGCCCAGGCCACCGGCGGCCCCGAACGGTGGGCCGCCGACCCCGGCCAGCTCCGCGAGCAGCCCACCGCCGACTTCGCGGCCCTGGCCGCCGCCCGCGCCGGGAACCCGCCCGCCGGACTGCCCGCCCCGCAGGTCGTCCTCGACGTGCGGATGACCAACGAGTGGACGGCCGGGCACCTCACCGACGCCGTGCACGTCCCCCTGCCCGACCTGCGGGCCCGGCTCGCCGAGATCCCCACCGGGGTGATCTGGGTGCACTGCGGCTCCGGCTACCGGGCCAGCGCCGCCGCGTCCCTGCTGGCCAACGCCGGCCGGACGGTGGTCGTCGTCGACGACCGGTTCGACCGGGCCGCGCCCGCCGGCCTCACCCTCACCACCCCCGCCTGACATCCCCACCCGCCGCGGCGGACCCGAAACGAGGAGAGATGGACCGTACCGACCCCACCCGCACGGCCACCGTCGACGCCGACACCCTGCGTGCCCTGGTCGACGCCGGCCGGGCACCCCGGCTGCTGGACGTCCGCACCCCGGCCGAGTTCGCGACCGCACACATCCCCGGCGCCTACAACGTCCCGCTCGACCTGCTCCGCGAACACCGCGACGAGCTGCGGCGACACCTCGACGAGGAGGTGGTGCTGATCTGCCGCTCCGGCGCACGGGCCAACCAGGCCGGCCGGGCGCTCGCCACCGCCGGCCTGCCGCACCTGCGGGTCCTCGACGGCGGCATGCTCGCCTGGGAGAAGACCGCGGCACCCGTACGACGGGGCACCCCCCGCTGGGACCTGGAACGGCAGGTACGCCTCGTCGCCGGGTCGATCGTGCTGGTCAGCGTCCTCGGCTCGGTGCTGGTGCCGGGACTGAAGTGGGTCGCCGCGCTGATCGGCGGCGGGCTCACCGTCGCCGCCCTCACCGACACCTGCGCCATGGGCATGCTGTTGGGCCGGCTGCCCTACAACCGGGGCGTCGGATGCGACCTGGACGGTGTCGTCGCCCAGCTACGCGATGACACCGGACGGCAGGGGTGAGCGCCACCCTGCCGTTGACCGTCGGGCTGGCCGTGCTGATCGGGGTCAGCCTCGGCCTGCTCGGCGGCGGCGGTTCCATCCTGGCCGTGCCGCTGCTGGTCTACGTCGCCGACCTGCCGGTACGGGAGGCGATCGCCACCTCGCTGCTCGTCGTCGGCGTCACCAGCCTCGTCGGGGTGCTGCCGCACGCCCGGGCACACCGGGTCCGCTGGCGTACCGGGTTGGTGTTCGGCCTCGCCGGCATGGCCGGGGCGTACGTCGGTGGGCGGCTGGCCGGCCACCTCCCGCCGACGCTCCTGCTCACCGGATTCGCGGTGCTGATGCTGGCCACCGCCGTCGCCATGATCCGCGGCCGACGGGTCGCCGGGGGGACCGGGCCGCACGGGCTGCCTCTGGCCCGGGTGCTCGCCGACGGGGTGGTGGTCGGGCTGGCCACCGGACTCGTCGGGGCCGGCGGCGGGTTCCTGGTGGTGCCCGCGCTGGCGCTGCTGGGCGGCCTGCCGGTGCCGGTCGCCATCGGCACCTCGCTGGTGGTGATCGCGATGAAGTCGTTCGCGGGTCTCGCCGGCTACCTCTGGACCGTCGACATCCACTGGCCGCTGGCGCTCGCCGTCACGGCCGCCGCCGTGCTCGGCAGCCTGCTCGGCGGGCGGCTCACCGGCCGGGTGCCGGCCGAGGTCCTGGGCCGGTCGTTCGGCTGGTTCGTGCTGGTGATGGGTGGTTTCGTGCTGGTCCGGCAACTACCCGGCGAGGTTCGGGCCGACCCGGCGCTGTGGACCGGCCTGGCCGGCCTCGCGGCCGGCGCGGCGCTCGCCGCGCTGGCCTGTGCCCGACGTGCCCCGTCCGGGGCCGGTCGGGCAGCGCCCCGCCCCGCCGACTGACCACCCGGCCGGGCCTGCGGCGCGGTCACCGGGGGCGGCGACGCAGGTTGGCCAGCTTCTCCATGCCCTGCCGGGCCTGGACGGTACGCAGCAGTTTGCTGGTCTCCTTGCGGAAGTGGCTGCACTGCTTGCCGAACTCGCCCACCGACTGGTCCTTGCTCGCCTGGAGCAGCCGTTCGGCGTACTCCAGCCAGCTGTGGCCCTCCCACGGGCACGGCTCGGCGATCGGATCGGCCGCGGAGGTCAGCTCGGCGGCCAGCAGGATCGCGCGGGCCATCAGGAACATGGTGACCGGGGTGACCCGACCGGCCAGGTGGACCTGCTGGAACACCCGGCACCCGTCGAAGAAGTGGAACGCCTTCACCGCCTTCTCGGGGTCCCGCCGCAGCTCCGCCATCCGCAGGTAGACCGCACCGAGACCGCGCAGGAGCTGCACCTCGGTGAAGTTCTCCCGGAGGA
Source organism: Micromonospora sp. WMMD734 (assembly GCF_049178975.1). Lineage (NCBI taxonomy): Bacteria > Bacillati > Actinomycetota > Actinomycetes > Micromonosporales > Micromonosporaceae > Micromonospora > Micromonospora sp. WMMD734. The sequence continues at coordinate 2,672,495 of NZ_JBMHMK010000001.1, read as the reverse complement.
GGTCGGCGATCGTCGAGTGGGACTCGTCGGTGACCTCCCGGTCGGCCGGCGGACGCACCCGGGGCGTGGGGTCGAAGACCCGGCTGAGCTGGTCGGCGAACTCGCTGCCCTCGGCGATCCGCCACACCCCCCGGTCGGCCAGGCTGGTGACCACGGCGTCGCCGCTGCGCCGCCGGTTGAGCATCCGCGCGACACCCTCGGTGTAGCCGCCGTTGCTCATGATCTCGGTGGCGACGTTCTCGACGTCGCTCCAGGCGATCTCCCGGTTCAGTTCCAGGTCGACCCGGGTCCGCAGGATCACCAACTGCTCCAGCAGCGGACCCTCCCGCTCCTCGGCGGCGAGCAGGTCGCCCGCCTCCAGCAGCAGCGGACGCGGGTCGGGATCGTTGCGCGGCCAACCGAAGTGGGCGTACCCGACGATGGCCTCGACCATGGCCAGCCCGTACCGCAACCGTCCCCGACCGTCCGACGCGGTCACGATCAGCCGCCGGTACGTCTCGATCGCCTGCCGGTACTCCCAGATGTAGCGGTGGAACTCCGCCCGGACCTCCAGCACCCCCGGATGGTCCGGCCAGCGCTGCTCGGCGGCCCGGATCAGCTCCCAGACCGTGCTGTTGTCGACGTCGTTACGCCGGTGCACCCCCTGCTCGTCAGGCTGCTGCTCGCCCACCCCCAGCCAGCGCCGGTACTGCCGCTCCAGTCCCACCTCCATCTGGAGCAGCTCGATCGAGTGGCTGAACCGGCGCAGGTGCCCGTCGAGCTTGTCCCGGCGGAGCCGGTAGACCCGGCGGATGTCGACCAGATCCTCCGGCCGCAGCCGCTTCCTGCGCTCCAGGCGCTCCACGCCCTCCGGGGTGGCCGCGGCCAGCAGGTTACCCTCGCTGCTCCACCGGGCCCGGTGGCACCACAGGTCGAGCACCGCGTGGTGCCAGGTGGTGTGCTCCTGTTCGGCCAGCCAGTTCTGCACCTCCTTGATCCGGCGCAGCAGTTTCTGGTCGCGGGGTCGGGTCCGGGGGACGTCACCGCCGCGCGGGGACGCGTCGATCTCGGCCCGCCAGCCGCCCAGCTCCCGCTGGATACGCAGCTCCCGCAGCAGCGACCGGGCGCTCGGCCGGTCCTCGTGGGCCCGCTTCGCGCACTCCAGCGCGACCTCGGCCTCGGTCGTCGCCTCGGCGAACCTGTTGTTGCGACGCAGGCAGTGCGCGACGAACAGGTGCACCTCCGCCTCGATCCCGGGGAACAGCGGGAACTCGCCGTCGGTCAGCACCAGGGCCATCGTCCGTCGGGCGGCCTCCAGCTGGCTGACCACGTCCGGGTCGCTGCGGTGCACGGCGTGCAGCAGCCGCCACACGTACATCCGGGTGTCGCCGGGCCAGCGGGCCGGCGAGCCCCAGGCCGTCGTCAGCTCCTCGACCACCCGCCGGCCCGTCGCCTCCTGGTCGGCGAAGGTGGGCTGTTCGGCGACGAGCAGCGTCGCCACGCCGCACAGCCGCATGCTCCACAGTCCCCGGTCGCTGTCCGACCCGGACAGGGCCAACCCCTCGCTGACCGCCGCCGTGGCCTCGGTCAGCGTCGCCACCCGTTCCGCCAGGGTGCGCTCCCCCCGGGCGCGACCGCACAGCAGCCGGTGGCGCATCTGCAACACCGCGAACCGGTCCCGCAGGGTGACCGGCTCGGGCATCAGCCCGAACAGCTCGAACGCGGTGCCCAGCGCGGCCCGCGCGGCCGGCACCCGGCCCGAGGTGAGCTGGAGGTCGACGGTGTTCAGCAGCCAGGAGATCGCCACGGTGATCAGATCCGGGCGGTTGCCGCCGGCCACCCGGGCGCAGTCGGCCAGCACCGGCGCGGCCTGCTCCCGGGCCGGCAGCAGGCTCGTCCCCGCCCGCAACCGGCGGCCACCGATGAACAGCGCGGTGTCGATCGACTTCAGCAGCCGGTGCGACAGCGCGTCCCGGTCGGCCTGCCCGATCGCCTCCGCCACCGCGTCGGCGGCGGCCACGAACGCCTCGCGCACCTGCTGGCTCTGCCCGGTGGCCCGCATCGCCTGGTTGAGCCGGGCGGCACCGGCGACCACCGGGTAGCCGCTGGCCCGGACCGGCCGGGCGGCGGGGACGTCCACCTCGACCGGCGGCGCGACGGCGTCGGTCGGGGTGGTGACCGGCCCGTCGGTTGCCGCGACGGCCGTGGCCTCCAGCAGCACGGGGCTGAACGCCGCGTCGCCTGAGTGCGCGGCGGCGAGCTTGGTCAGCGTCTCCCGCAGCCGGGGGTATCCGGCCACCACCGCCTCGTCGAGGCAGCCGATCGCCCGGTCGACGCCCTTCAGGACGTGCCGGTCGGAGTTGTCCGGGTGGCGTTGCCGTTGCCGCAGCATCGCCATGACCAGTGCGAACATCGCCTCGGCCACCGGCTCGTCGAGCTGGTCGGGGGTGAGTTCGGCACCGTCGACGAGTGCCCGCCCGTAGACGTTGTCGCCGCCGCTGCCGCGCAGGGTGGCGGTCAACGCGTTGCTCAGCGCGTGCCGGGCCGACCGGCCCAGGTCGTGCCAGAGGACGCCGTCGTGCTCCTGCTGGGTGAGGATGCGCGCCTCGACCAGGTGGTGGGTGGCCTGCGGGGTGAGCCCGCAGCCCATCGTTTCGAGCAGTTCGGCGGACATCCACAGCCCGTCGGTGATCGCCCAGGCGGTCAGCACGGCCAGCGCACCGGGCCGGCCCCGCTTGCCGTCGACGCCGGTCCACAGCGCGAAGCAGTCCACGTCGCGCAGGCCGGCACCGACCGTGGCGGCAGAACGGCGCAGCAGCGCGTCGATGAGGTGTTCGACGCCCGGCTGCTCGATGCGCTTGTTCAGCACATCGTTGGCGAGTTCGTCGATGCCGTTGTGCAGCACCCCGGGCAGCCGGACCAGCTTGTCGTCCAGCTCCGTCCAGAGCCGACCCTCGGCGAGGCCGGCGATGGTCAGGCCGCCGCCGTACAGCGGGTCGGCGAGCACCTGGTCGACCAACGCGGTGGCCTCGTCCTCACTGAGTTCCCGCAGCTGGATCACCGGCAGGTAGCGCAACCGGTTGTCGCCGCTGACGTGGACCTCCGCCCGGGTGGCGATGATGACCAGCGCCCGGTCGAACACGGACAGCTCCAGCAGCCGGTCGAGCTGCGCCCGGACCGCCCCCGGCCGGGTGCCCAACCGGGAACCCTCGACGAACAGGATCAGCCGTCGGCGGTGCAGCTGCCGCTGCAACTCCTCGACCAGGGTCGTCCGGACCGCCTCGGCGTAGTCCATGCCGTAGTCGGTGACGTCGTCGATGGTGACGTCGAGTTCCCGGGCGAGCGCCCCGAGCACCGGCTCGGGCGCGCTGCTGTTGGGGATGTCCAGCCGCAGCAGTGCCACCTCGTCGAGCTGCCCGGCCTCCTCGGCGAAGCGGGCCAGCACCTCGTCGACGAAGTACCGCTTGCCGGCGTGCCGGGGCCCGACGACCGGCAGCACCGCCCCCTGTGGCAGGCGCAGGCTGGCCCCGCCCCGGACCAGTTCCGGGACCCGGCCGGCGAACGGCAGCTGCCGGTCCGGCCAGGCGCTCTCGAAGCCGGCCCGCTCGCCGTGGTCGGTGGGGGAGCCGGCGGGCCGGCGGGGGAACGGCACCGCACGCCGCTGCGGCGGACGCCACGCGGGGTTACGCACCCAGCCCCGGTCGAACTCGACCGGGCTGCGGGCCGGCGGCGGAAAGCCCTCGCCGGCCAGGAGTTCCCCGGCCTCCCGCAGCACCTCCGTCGGGCTCAGCCACTCGGGCGCGTCCGCCCGGCCGCGCCCGAAGACCTCCAGCAGGGCCCGGGTGAACGGGGTGTGCAGCTCGTCCGGGCCGGCGTCGAGCGCCGGCCCACTGCGGACGGCCGCCATCAGCTGCCAGCCACGGTCCTCGTCGAGGTGCAGCGCCTCCGACGGCAGGACCAGGCTGGCGTTGCCCGCGTGGCAGCAGTCGAGGATCAGCAGGCACCGCTGGGCGTCGGTGCCCCTGGCCGCCGCCACGAAACTCTCCACCGGGAACTCCTTGCCGGAGGTGTCCGCAGCCTCGTGGGGAAGGAGCCGTAGCGACCGGCCCGCCAGGACGGCGTGACCGGCGAAGTAGACCACCAGCACGCCGTCGCGGCCGACGAGCCGGGCCGCGTCCTCGACGTACCCGGCCAGGTCGTCGGCCGTGGGGTCGGGCACCACGGCGATCCGCCGCTTCGGCAGCCCCCAGACGGCGGGATCGGCGAACGCCTCGGCCAGGGCCGTGAGGTTGTCCCCGGCGGCCGGGACGGTCAGCCCCAGATGGGCGTAGGAGCTGACCCCCAGCAGGACGGCACGGGACTGGGCCGGATCGAACCGTGGTTGGTGCGCAGCGGTCACCGCAGGCCCTGCTTGAGCACCGCGACGACGTCCTCGGCCGAGCCGCTGGCCTCGATCTTCACCTCCCGGGTGCCGTCCGGGCTGTCGGTGAGGGTCACCGTGACGGTGGTGTCGCCGCCGCGCCGGGCGCCGCGCCGGGCCTGGTACCAGTCGTACACCGCCTGGATCGCCACGGGCAGCAGCACGTCCTGGCCGATGAACTCCAGCACCTCGGCGGCCCCGAGGGTGCCCGGCTCGGGTGCGCGGTGGATCAGCCGGACCCGGGCGTCGCGCAGCTCCGGGTCGGCCACCAACTCGTCGCGAAGGTCGTGCACCGGCGACTCGTCGGAGTCCGAGACCGAGAAGATCAGACGCATGCCGTCATCATGGCCCATGCCGTCACGCGGTGTCAGCCGCGGGACGCTCTCCTGTCGTCCTGTCGACACAGTCCCGCCGACCGTCCATGTCGGACCACCGCCACGACCGAGTCCGGTGGGAATTGCGCGGCCGGTGGACCGTCCGATGTGGGGGAGGGGTCGGTGGTGACGGAGTGCCGGCTCAGGAGCCGGCGGGCACGGTGTCGTCGGTGGGTGGGAACGCCAGCGCCACGGTCAGGTCGAGCACCGTGCCGGGCTCGTTGAGCCGGTCGCCGTACAGCTCGCGCAGCCGGCCCATCCGGTACCGGACCGTCTGCGGGTGCACGAACAGGTCGGCGGCGACGTCGTCGCGCCGGCCCTGGTGCAGCAGCCAGGACCGCATCGTCTCGGCCAGCCGCGCGGCGGTCGCCGCCGGCAGCGTGGCCAGCGGTGCGAGCACCTGGGCGCGCAGGTCGGCCAGCGCCTCCGGGTCGGTGTGCAGCACCAGCCGGGCCAGGTGCTGCTCGGTGTCCCACGCGGCGGCGTCCGCCGGTGACGGCAGGCCGAGGGCGAGCGCCTTCAGCACCCGCTGGTACGACCGGGCCACCGCCACCCACGGCCGGGCCGGGCCGAGCACCGCGCGGTGCCCGTGCAGCGCCGTGGCGAGCTGCCGCCGCCGCCCACCGTGCATGTCCGGTACGAGCAGCAGCGCCCCCTCCTCGGCCCACTGCGCCCCGGGCAGTTCCTCACCGCTCTCCAGGGTGTGCGTCGGGAGCACCGCGAGCACCCCGCGCAGGCTGCTGCGGGGCAGCACCACCACGGTCAGGGTCTGCGGCGGGGGCCACTCGGCCCGTTCGGCGCTGCGCCGCAGCACCTCCTCCGGCTCGCCGGTCAGCAGTTGCTGGGTGAGCCGGTCCAGGTCGCGCCGCCGGGCCCGGCCGACGTTGGCCAGCTCGTCGGAGTGGCCGGCGACGCTGGCGGCGGAGAGTTCGTCGATGTAGGCGAACATCAGCTCGGCGAACTCGGCGACCGTCTCGGCGGACAGCCCGCTGCGTACGGTGGTGGTGGAGACCTCGCGCCAGGCCACCCGGGCCCCCACCCGGTACGCGGCCAGCAGCGCGTCCATGCTGCGCCCCGCCCGCGCCTCCCCGGCGCCCAGCGCGTACGCGGCCTCCAGCGCCCGGTTCAGCGGGGTGCTCGGGTCGGCCGCGGTGCCGGCCCGCTCGATGAGCTGGAGGAACGTGCCCAACGCGATGCGTACCGCGTTCTCGATCTTCTCGCGCATCTGGCCGGTGAGGGTGCCGGAGTAGGCGGGGACCTCGGCGGTGATGGTGGTCACGGTGTGCGCGGCGACCATCGGCAACCGGCCGCGTAACCGGGCGGCCACCGGCGCGTCGAGTTCCAGCCGTCCGCCGGGGTGGCCGGCCGCCTCCGTTTCCGACATGTTGTTCCCTTCGAACAAGTTATCGCGTCCAATTCACCTTCCCTGGTCAAGATGTTATGCGGAGGTGCGAGGACCCTGGGTTCATGACCACCACCGTCCCGCACCGCCCGGCGAAGACCACCGTCCGGGACCGGCTCCTGCGGTTGGCCGAGACGGTCACCACCCCGCTGCTGCCGGAGGACTACCTCGACCTGGTCGCGCCGCTGCGCGCCGGGGCCGCCCTGCGCGGGCGGATCGTCGCCGTCGAGCCCGAGACCCCCGACGCGGCGACCCTCACCATCCGGCCCGGCCGCGACTGGCGCGGCCACACCCCCGGCCAGTACGTCCGCCTCGGCGTCGACGTCGACGGGGTACGCCAGTGGCGGGCCTACTCGCTGACCTCCGCCCCCGACCGCCCCGACCGCCTGATCAGCGTCACCGTCAAGGCCATCCCCGACGGCCGGGTCAGCAACCACCTGGTCCGGCGGACCCCGGTCGGCACCGTCGTCCAGCTCGACCAGGCACTCGGTGACTTCGTCCTGCCCGACCCCGTCCCCGCCCGGGTGCTGTTCCTCACCGCCGGCAGCGGTATCACCCCGGTGATGGGCATGCTCCGTACCGGCGTGCACACCCGCGCCGACGTGGTCGTGGTGCACTCCGCGCCGACCCCCGACGACGTCGTGTTCGGCCCGCAGCTGCGGGCGCTGGCCGGGCAGGGCGGCATCCGCCTGGTCGAGCGGCACACCGACCGGCACGGCCTGCTCGGCGTCGACGAGCTGGCCACCCTGGTCCCCGATTACCTCGACCGGGAGACCTGGGCGTGCGGCCCGGTCGGGATGCTCGACGCGGTGCAGGAGCACTGGACGGCGGCCGGCGTCGCCGACCGGCTGCACACCGAACGGTTCCGGCCGACGGTGATCGCGCCCGGCGAGGGCGGCACCGTCACCTTCACCCGCACCGGCCTCACCCTCGCCGCAGGCGGCGGCACCCCGATCCTCGACGCCGGTGAGGCCGCCGGCGCGTTGATGCCGTCCGGCTGCCGGATGGGGATCTGCTACGGCTGCGTCCTGCCGCTGCGCCAGGGGGCGGTGCGGGACCTGCGGACCGGGGAACTCACCACCGCCGTCCCCGGTGACGGCGTGCTCATCCAGACCTGCGTGTCGGCGGCGGCCGGCTCCTGCGACATCGATCTCTGACCGGAGGCCGGACGTGACCGTCATCCAGCACAAGCCCGTCAACCCGATCGCCCACCTGAGCGCCGAGGACATCGAGACGCTCGGCAAGGAACTCGACGCCATCCGGGACCGGGTGCTCGCCGAGCGCGGCGCGAGCGACGCGGCCTACATCCGCAAGGTGATCAAGACGCAGCGGACCCTGGAGATGGGCAGCCGCGCGGTGCTGCTCTTCTCGCTCTTCCCGCCGGCCTGGGTGGTCGGCACCGCCGGCCTGACGGTGGCCAAGATCCTGGAGAACATGGAGATCGGCCACAACATCCTGCACGGCCAGTACGACTTCATGCGCGATCCGAAGATCCACTCCACCACCTGGGAGTGGGACCACGTCTCCCCGGCCGACCAGTGGAAGCACTCGCACAACCAGCTGCACCACACGTACACCAACGTGCTGGGCAAGGACAACGACCTCGGGTACGGCATCATGCGCGTCGACGAGGACCAGAAGTGGTACCCGATGCACCTCGGCCAGCCGCTGTGGAACTTCGTCAACGCCTGTTTCTTCGAGTACGGCATCGCCGCGTACGACCTGGAGCTGGGTCGTAACCTGCGCAAGGGCCGGCACAAGACCCCCGAGTTCCGGGCCCGGCTGCGCGCGGTCGGCCGCAAGATCCGCCGCCAGGTGCTCAAGGACTACGTCATCCACCCGCTGCTGTCCGGTCCGTCCTTCCTGACCACCCTGGCCGCCACCTTCACCGCGAACCTGCTCCGCAACCTCTGGAGCCACTCGGTGATCATGTGCGGCCACTTCCCCAACGGGGTCGAGACGTTCTCCAAGACCTCGATCGAGGGGGAGACCCGGGGCGAGTGGTACCTGCGGCAGATGCTCGGCTCGGCCAACATCAGCGGCAGCCGGCTGATGCACATCATGACCGGCAACCTGTCCTTCCAGATCGAGCACCACCTCTTCCCCGACCTGCCCAGCAAGCGCTACCAGGAGATCGCCCCGCAGGTGCGGGCACTGTTCGACAGGTACGGGCTGACCTACACCACGGGCCCGCTGCCCAAGCAGGTCGCCTCCGCCTGGTGGAAGGTCATCCGGCTCTCCCTGCCCAACCGGGAGACCGCCCCGCCGGCCACCGACGAACCCCCGGCCCGGGTGCTCGCCACCTCCGGGGTCTGACCCCGCAGGCGGCCCGCTGGGTGGCCCGTCAGCAGCCGGTCCAGCGCACCGGGGTGAGCCGGTCACCGACGGTCCAGCCGACCACCGTGCCGTTGTCCGCGATCGCGCCCGCCCGGACGAAGCGGATGGTGTTGCCCGCCCCGGGCAGCGGCGTCACCCGGTCACCGTGCCCCACCGCCGACTCGCCGAGCACCACACCGCTTGCCGTCACGCCGTAGATCCGCCACCCCACCGCCGGATGGACCGGTGTCGCCGCCCCGGTGCGCAGGTTCCACCGCTGGGGGGTCCCGTCCCCCTCCTCCGGGGTGTCGTCCACCCCACCGGCGGCCCAGTCACCCCGACCCACGGACGCCCAGGCGCGGGGTTTGCCGGGCACGCTGAGCCAGCGGATGCTGCCGTCGGGGCGACGTACCCAGCCCGCGTAGCTCGGCGGGCCGTCCGGTCCGACCGAGGTGCCCACGACGCTGCCGTCGTCCAGGACCGCGTTGGCGACCGCGTCGGTCAGCGGCGCGACCGTCTCGACCGTGCCCGGCCGGTCCGCCGGCCACCGCAGCGGGACCTGGGTCTCGGCGGCGTCCACCGAGCCGCGTCCCACGATGTCGCCGCGGGCGTTGATCCCCTCGGCCCAGACGTTCGAGACGGTCCCCGGGACGGGTAGTTCGGTGAGCTGGCCGTCCTGGTAACGCCAGGGGCGGTACGTCGCGGACATGGCCCCGTTGCCGATCACCACGCCGGCCGGGTTGATCCCGGTGACCTCTCCGGCCAGCGGGGTGTCCACGGCGGTGACCCGGTTGCCCTGCCAGATCAGCAGGAGTTGCTCCCACACCCCGTCGGTGATCCGGGTGCCGATGCCGGCGACGAACCGGCCGGTCGGGTCCACCGCCTGGGCCTCGCCGTGCGTCAGCCCCGCCGGCAGTGGCAACGGACGCAACGCGCAGTACCCGATGCTGTCCCGGCGTGGCCCGGCCGCGGCCGACCCGGGCAGGGCCAGCGCCGCGGTGAGCAGGCCGACCGCGGCCCCGGCGAACACTCGTTGACCGATCATGGCGGATCCCTTCGGACGTGGTGGTGGTCCCGGCACCCGCCCGGCCCCGCCACGTCGGTCGCGGCGGGGCGCGACCGGTGCGGGGTGGTCCGGCGTACCGGCCCGTCCCGCTGTGTCGACCGGGCGGACCGGACGCCTGTGTTTGTCTGTATTACGGTCGAAACCGAGGTCAGGTTGCGCGGTGTCCGATACGCGACCGGCCCGCCGGTCCGTCCCGCGTCGGACCCTGCCCGGCGTCCCGGCGGTGCGGGACCACGGGGGTGAAGCAGCGGAGGAAATGCGATGGCCTACCTGTTCCTGCTGATCGCGATCGGTGCCGAGGTGGCCGGCACCAGCCTGCTCAAGGCGACGCAGGGGTTCACCCGGCTCTGGCCCACGGTCGGGCTGGCCGTGGCCTACCTGCTGGCCTTCGGGATGCTCGCGCTGGCGGTCCGGGACATCCCGGTCGGGGTGGCGTACGCGATGTGGTCCGGGCTCGGCACCGCCGCGATCGTCGCCGTCGGCGCGGCCTTCCTCGGTGAGCCGCTGAGCCTGACGAAGGTGGTCGGGGTGGGGCTGATCATCGGGGGAGTGGTCGTGCTCAACCTGGGTGGGGCGCACTGAGCCGGCCGCCCCGGTGCGGGGTCGGCCGGCTGTGGCACGTGGGCTAGCGGCGGCCCGCGGAGTGCCGGTGCACCACCTGCCGTCCCCGCACGAACGCCAGCACGATCACCACCAGCAGCGCGACGAGGCCGATGATGGCCAGCCAACGGACCGCCTCCAGCAGCAGCCCGAGCAGGATGAGCGCGCCGCCGACGACACCGACGACCCAGAGCATGGCCCGCATGTCCACCTCCCGTGACTCGCTGACCGGGCAGCCTTCCCGTTCCGGGCCGCCGTATGCCCCGCAGCCGCCGGGAGCGGGGTCAGCGCGGGTCGGGCCGCCGGTGGGCGACGTAGACGGTGTTGGCGGACTTCCCGCCGGTCAGCGGGTTGGCGAACGGGACGACGTGCGCCTGCCAGGTGGTGAACACCTCGGCCAGGACCCGGCCGAACGCGTCGTCCGGCGGGTCGTCCGACCAGAGCGCGAACACCCCCTCGGGCAGCAGCAGGTCGGCCAGCCGGCGCAGCCCGTCGGCGGTGTAGAAGGCGGCGTGGCTGGGGTGCAGCACGTTGCGCGGGGAGTGGTCGACGTCGAGCAGCACCGCGTGGAACCGGCGGCCCGGCTGGTCCGGGTCGAAACCGCTGCCGTCGGCGACCGCGGCGAAGAAGTCGGCCCGGACGAACCGGGTCCGTGGGTCCGGGGCGAGACCGGCGGCGAAGGGCAGCAACTGCCGGCGGTGCCAGTCGATGACGTCCTCGATCGTCTCCACCACCAGCACCGTGCGTACCCGGGTGTCCTCCAGCGCGGTACGGGCGGTGTAGCCGAGGCCGAGACCACCGACCACCACGTCGAGCGGCCCGTCGCCCAACGGGGCCAGCCCCAGCCGGGCCAGTTCGATCTCGGCGACCGGGAAGAGACTGGACATCAGATACTCGTCGTCGAGCTTCACCTCGTAGACGTCGACGTCGAGCGCGGGTTCCCGCCGCCGGCGCAGGCTGATCGCGCCGATCGGGGTCTCCCGCCAGGCCAGTTCCTCGAATCGCACGCCCACCCGGTCGTCCCTCCACCGTCGTCGTGCCGGGATGCTACCGGGTGACCGGTTCGGCGCGGCACCGGCGCGCGGCGACGCGGCCGGGCGGACGCCGCCGGTCACCACGCAGGGTCCACGGGACATCGACGCAGCGCATATCCTGTCCGCCGAGGACTCGCGGAAGGGACGCCATGCCGTCGCGGCAGGACCAGCTCCACTCCTACCAGTTCACCGTGCAGCGGGCCGTCACCGCCCTGGTCATGCGGGAGACCGACCCGGCGCGGTCACCGTTTCGCCGGCTGGCCGGTGCCGGGCTGGCCAGCGTCCTGGTGGCGGCGATCGGGCTGGGTGGCTGCGCGCTCTACGGCCTGTTCGTGGGGGGCGGGTCGAGCTGGCGCGACGCCGGTGCGGTGATCGTCGAGAAGGAGTCCGGGGCCCGGTTCGTCTACCGTGACGGCCGGCTGCACCCGGTGCTCAACTACGCCTCCGCGCTGCTGATCGTCGGCGCGGACCGGTCCCGTACGGTGCTGGTGTCCCGCCGCTCCATCGAGGGGGTGCCGCGCGGGCTGCCGTTGGGCATCGCCGACGCCCCGGACTCGCTGCCGGCCGCCGGGCGGCTGTCCACCGCGCCGTGGACGGTCTGCTCGCGGGTGTCGGCCGAGGCGGCGCGGGCCGTACCCCGCTCGGCGCTGCTGATCGGCCGGGAGCCGACCGGCGGGCGGCGGCTCACCGAGGAGGCGGTGCTGGTCCGGCACCCCGACGGCGGGCTGCACCTGATCTGGCACCAGCGTCGGCACCTGCTGCGCGACACCGCCCGGGTGCTCGCCGCGCTGGCGACCACCAGGGAACGCGCGGTTCCCGCCGCCCCGGCGCTGCTCAACGCCCTGCCGGCGGGCGTCGACCTGGCCCCGCCGTCGCTGGCCGGGCTCGGCGAGCCCTCGTCCGGGGTCACCGACGCCACGGTCGGGGACGTCTACCTGGTCCGCAACTCCGGCGGCGGTCGGCAGTACGCGGTCGCCGGGCGCGCGGGCCTGGCCGGGATCACCGAACTCCAGGCGGCCCTGCTGATGGCCCGCACCGGCCAGGACGAGCCGGCCCCGATCAGCCTGGGCCGGTTCGCCGCGTCGCCCAAGCTGCCCGATCTGGTGCCGACCGGGCCGACCGCGCCGCCACCGGCCCCGCCCCGCCTGGCCGGGGTCGACGGCGGCGTGCTCTGTGCCCGGATCGGCGACGACGGCACGGTCGGTGAGGTGCGGGTCGACGCGACCGTGCCGGATCTCACCGCCGCCCGCAGCACCGACACCCCGGGCGGGGTGCGCGCCGACCAGGTGCTGGTCGAGCCGGGACGCGGTGCGCTCGTGGAGTCGGTGGCCGCGCCGGGCGCCGACGGCGGGGCGGTGTCGGTGGTCACCGACCTGGGCCGCCGCTACGTGCTCGCCGACGAGGGGGTGCTCGGCATGCTCGGCTACCGGGGGGTCACCCCGGTCCGGCTCCCGGCCGGCCTGGTCAGCCTCGTTCCCGCCGGCAGCACCCTCGACCCGGCCGCCGCCCGGGCGGCGGCTGCCCCGTCCTGACCACCCGGCCCGGCCCGCGCCCGGGGCGGTGCGCGGGGGTCAGCCGGTGGGGCGGCGCAGCAGGCTGACGGCGAAGTCCGCGTCGTCGCGCCAGGGGCGCAGGTCCCAGGTGGCGAAGCGCTGTTCGAGCCGCAGGCCGGCGGCGGCCAGGTCGCTGTCGAAGTGGTCGAGCCGGTAGCCCCGGTCGAGGCCGAACCCGACCAGCACCGCCCCGTCCGGGCGCAGGTGGGCGGCGATCCGGGTCAGCACGGCGGGTTCGGTGCCGGCAGCGACGAAGGCCATCACGTTGCCGGCCACCACGGCGGCGTCGAACGGCTCGGCCTCGCCGTCGGCGGCGAGATCCAGCGTGGCGAGGTCGGCGACCAGCCAGCGGGGCCCGGGATGGTCGGTGCGGGCCGCCTCGACCAGGGCGGGATCGGCGTCGACCCCGACCACCTGGTGCCCCCGCGCGGCGAGCGCGGCACCGACACGTCCGGTGCCGCAGCCGGCGTCGAGGATGCGGGAGCCGGGGGCCACCACCGCGTCGACCAGGCGGGCCTCCCCGGCCAGGTCGGCCCCCTCGGCGGCGAGCCGGCGGAACCGGTCGATGTACCACTGGGAGTGTTCGGGGCCGGTCTCGGTCGCCCACCGGGTCGGGTTGGTCATGCCGCCACGGTAACCGGCCGGCCCGGCGTGCCGGGGCGGCACGGCACCGCCCACCGTGCCGGGGGAGGCGGGCCGGTCACGGCGGGGCTCAGGGCAGCTGGGCCACCGTGACGAACTCGTTGTAGGTGAAGACCTTGCCCATCGACCGGGGGAACGGGAAGGAGTACTGCTTGACCACCGTCATGCCGAGATCCCGGGCGGCCTGCGCGGCCTCGTCGAACCCGACGAACCGGACATGGGTCGCGTCGCTGGCGTAACCCCGCTCCTGCGGGGTGATGAAGACCGCCGTGCCGCCGGAACGCAGGAACGGCAGGTAGCTGGAGATGACCTCCAGGGCCGCGTCGGCGGGCAGGTGCTCCAGCAGGTGGGCGGCGAGCAGCGCGTCGAAGGCACCGGGCCGGGCGTGCGGGGACTGGTGGAACTCCTCGATCGTGTACGCCTCCAGTCCGGCGGCCCGTGCGTGCGCCACCGAGGTGGGGTTGTGGTCCACCCCGACCGCGCCCTCGCCCAGGTTGGCCAGGTTGCGGCCGAGGCCGCAGCCGACGTCGAGGGTGCGGCCCAGGTCGAGCCGCTGGAGGTTCCACCGGTACGGCGCCTGCACGTCGAGCACCTGCTTCCAGCGTGCGCCACCGAGGCGTTGCAACCGCTGGGTGTAGTCCTCACCCTCGGTGCCCGCCGCGGTGTCCTGCTCTGCTCGACTCATCGCCGGCCTCTCTGCCCGTCGCGGAAACGTCGCCACCCGGCGCGCGTGCGGAGGGCACGCCGCCGGCCGTCGGGTGTCCGCGCCGACGCGGACACCCGACAGATGCTACGGACCCGGGCGGCCATCGTCAGCCCCCACGGGTGGCGGGTCGGCCCTGGTGACGCAGGGTGTCGCCGGGTCGACCCTGGGTGCGGGACGGGTGCCCCGCCGGCGTGACCCCGGCCCCGGGTCGGCAGGTCGGCCTGGGAGACCACGCCGGGCACCCGTCGGGTGTCGTCGACCACCGGCGCCGCCGTGACGTGCCGGGCGGTGAGCAGGTCCACCACCGTCCGGTAGCCGGTGCCCTCGTCCACCGTGCGCGCGTCGACCGCCGTCACGTCCTGACGGGCCGGAGGTCCCGGGTGGTCGGCCGACCCTAGGATGGCGTGGGCCGGCGGCTGCGGCAACCCGCCTGACCTGGCGTTAAGGCGCCGTCCAAGATGGAAAATAGCCGGTTTGCAAGCTCTTTCGCCGCAAAATCACTTGTCGTTGGACACTTAAGCTGAAACTCCTTTTCGCGCTAGGGGGATGATCGGCCGATTTTCGCCGTCCGATCTTCAGGGCCTGGTGGGCCCTTCGGTCCGACTCCGATCGATGATCTTTCCTCGGCCGGATGTCGCCCTATTCTGCTTCCATTGTGAAGTCCTGGGGGGGATCATGATCACAATCGGCTGTTCCTGCGCGGCCGCCCACAGTGGAGTCGAGCCGATCCGCTGACATGGCGCAACCGACGATCATCCAACAGTTCGCCGAGGTTTCGGCCACCCGTACCGACCACCCGGCGATCCTCGGCGAGACCCACGAGGTCAGCTACGCCGCCCTGGCCGCCACCGTCGGCGGGCACGCGGTCGCGCTCACCGCGGCCGGCGTCCGCCCCGGCGACCGGGTCGCCCTGCTCACCGGGCACGGCGTCGGCACCATCGCGGCCGTCCTCGGCACCCTCGCCGCCGGTGGCGTGTACGTGCCGCTGGACCCCGGCTTCCCGGTCGACCGGCTCCGGCACATGCTCGCCGCCGCCGACGTGCGCGTCGTGGCCTGCGTCCCCGACCACCGCGACCTCGCCGACGCCCTGTGCGCCGCCCGCCCCGGCACCGCCGTGCTGGTCCTCGACCCGACCGCCACCGCCGTGCTGCACCCCGTCCCGGTCGATCCCGACAGCCCGGCCTACGTGCTGTTCACCTCCGGGTCCACCGGCACCCCGAAAGCCGTCGCGCAGACCCACCGCAACCTGCGGCACGTCGTCGACAACCAGATCCGCACCCTGGCCATCGGCCCGACCGACCGGCTCAGCCTGCTCGCCTCGTTCAGCTTCGACGCGGCCATCCCCGACCTCTACCCGGCGCTGCTCACCGGGGCCGCCGTCGTCCCGGTCGACCTGCGCCGGCACGGCCTGGCGTACGCCGTCGGGCAACTCGCCCGGCACCGGGTCACCGTCTACCACTCCACCCCGACGGTCTACCGGTTCCTCCTCGACACCCTCGGTGAGCGACGGCTGGACAGCATCCGGGTGGTGCTGCTCGGCGGCGAGCAGGCCACCCACGTCGACGCCGCCCGGGGTCGCGACCGGTTCGCCCCGGGATGCGTGCTGGTCAACGGCTACGGCGCGACCGAGATGACGTTCGCCGCCCGGTACGCGCTGCCGCTGGCCGACGCCGACCCGGGCCGCACCGGCCCGCTGCCGATCGGCACGGCGCTACCCGGCTACACGCTGCGGCTGGCCGACTCCGGCGAGATCGTGGTGCGCAGCCCGCACCTCGCCCCCGGCTACCTCGGCCAACACAGCGACCGGTTCGGCGTCGACCCCGACGGGACGCCCAGCTACGCCACCGGCGACCTCGGCGCGTGGCTGCCCGACGGGGAACTGGTCTGCCTCGGCCGGCTCGACCGCCAGGTCAAGGTCCGTGGGTTCCGGGTCGAGCTGACCGAGGTCGAGGCCGTCCTCGCCGCGCAGCCAGGCGTCGCCGCCGTCCGCGCCATCGCCCGCGACGGGACGCTGCTCGCGTACGCCGTGCCGGCCGGCGGTGACCTCGACCCGGCGGCGCTGCGCACCGCGTTGGCCCGACGGCTGCCCGACTACGCGCTGCCCCGCGCCGTACTGGTCCTCGACGCGTTCCCGCTCACCGTCACCGGCAAGATCGACGAGCGGGCGCTGCCGGACCCGCCCCGGACGGTCCCCGCCGGGCAGGAACCGGCCACCGACACCGAGCGGGCCGTGCACGACATCTGGTGCGCGGTGCTCGGCCGCGACGCCGTCGGCCGGCAGGAGAGCTTCTTCGACGCCGGAGGACAGTCCCTGTTGCTCGGCCAGGTGCAGCAGCGCATCGCCGACCGGTTCGGCGCGACGCTGCCCATGGTGCGGCTGTTCGCCCACCCGACGATCGCCGCCCAGGCCCGGCTGCTCGACCCGGGTGTCGACGGGCCGCCGGCCGGGGCGGCGCGCACCGGCCCGACCCCCGCGCCGAGCCTGCCCACCCCGACCGCGCCGTCGGTCGCCGCCCGCGAGTACACCGGCGACGAGATCGTGGTGGTGGGGCTCGCCGGCCGGTTCCCCGGCGCACCCGACGCGGCCACCTTCTGGTGGAACGTCTGCGCCGGGGTCGACTCGGTGCACGACCACTCCGACGCCGAGCTGACCGCCCTCGGCATCGGGCCGCGACTACGCGCCGACCCCCGGCACGTGCGGGCCACCGGCCGGCTCGACGGGGTCACCGACTTCGACGCCGAGTTCTTCGCCATGGGCGACGAGGAGGCCGCCCGCACCGACCCCCAGCACCGGCTCTTCCTGGAAACCGCATGGGAGGCGCTGGAGGACGCCGGGCACGACCCGACCCGCTTCCCCGGACTGGTCGGCGTCTACGCGGCCACCTCCGCCAACCGCTACTTCCTGTTCCACTTGATGGACAACCCGGCGGTGGTCGGCGACGTCGACCCGGACGACTGGGAGGCCCGGCTGATCGGCCGGCAGTCCACCGACCACCTGCCCGGCCAGGTGGCGTACCGGCTCGGGTTGACCGGGCCGGCGGTGGCCGTGCAGAGCGCCTGCTCCAGTTCCCTGGTAGCGGTGTGTACCGCCGCCCAGAGCCTCGCCGACTACCAGTGCGACATCGCCCTCGCCGGCGGGGTCAACGTCACCTGGCCCCGCTACCGGGCCACCCCCGGCGGGCTGGCCTCCCCGGACGGCCGCTGCCGCGCCTTCGACGAGGCCGCCGAGGGCTCCGGCTTCGGGTCCGGCGTCGGCGTGGTGGCGCTGCGCCGGCTCGCCGACGCCCAGGCCGACGGAGACCGGATCTACGCCGTCCTGCCCGGCTGGGCGGTCACCAACGACGGCCCCGACCGGGCCGGCTTCGCGGTCCCCGGACCCGCCGGCCAGGCCGCCGCCGTCGCGAACGCCCTGGCCGCCGCCGAGGTCGCCCCCGGCGAGGTCCGTTTCATCGAGGCCCACGGCAGCGGTACGCCGCTGGGCGACGCCATCGAGGTCGCCGCCCTGCACGAGGTGTACGGCGGCGCCGCCCCCGCCGAGTCCTGCGCGCTCGGCGCGGTGAAGACCAACATCGGTCACCTCGACGCCGGGGCCGGCATCGCCGGGCTGATCAAGACGGTGCTCGCCGTCCAGCACGGGGTGATCCCGCCGAACCTGCACTTCACCCGCCCACACCCGGAGATCGACCTGGCCGGCGGCCCGTTCTACGTGCCCACCAAGGCGCGGGACTGGCCGGACGCGCCGCGCCGGGTGGCCGGGGTCAGCGCGTTCGGGCTCGGCGGCACCAACGCGCACGTGGTCGTGGAGCAGCCGCCACCTGCCGTACCGGTCGAGCCGTCGCCGCCGCGGGCCTGGCTGCTGCCGGTGTCGGCGCGTACCCCGCAGGCGTTGCACGCGGCGTTGACCCGGCTGCGGCACCACCTGGCCGGCGTCGGGCCGGCCCTGCCCGAGGTGGCCGCGACCCTGGCGCTGGGCCGGCGGTCCTTCGCCCGGCGGGCCGCCGTGGTCGCCGCCGACCTGGCCGAGGCGGTCGCCGGACTCGACGAACTGCTCGCCACCGACGCCACCGTGGCCGGTGCGCCGGGGGCGCTGCGTGACCTGGCCGCCGGCTGGGTGGCCGGCCGCGACGTCGACTGGGCCGCACTGCACCCGCAGGGCGTCGTCCGACGCACCGGACTGCCCGGCTACCCCTTCCAGCGCCGGCGGCACTGGATCGACCCACCGCAGAGAGGCGCACGGTGAACTGGTTCGTCTCGCCCGGAAGCCGACCCCAGGCACCGGTGCAGTTGTTCTGTCTGCCGTACGCCGGGGGTGGAGCCAGCGCGTTCCGCCGCTGGCAGCCGGAGGCCGGCCCGGACGTGGAGGTGCTGCCGGTGCAGCTACCCGGTCGGGAGAACCGGATCGGCGACGACCCGGACTTCACCGTCGCGGAGCTGGCCGCCGCCATCGCCGACCGGGCCGACCGCCCGTACGCGATCTACGGACACTCGATGGGCGGGCGGCTCGGCTTCGAGGTGGTGCGGGAGCTGCGCCGGGCCGGCCGTCAGCTGCCGGTGCGGCTGTACGTCGGCGGTGCCCGCGCCCCGCACGTCACCGCCGCGAGCTCCTTCGACGGGCTGTCCCGGGTGGACGACGACGAGCTGCTGCGCCGGCTCGCCGACGGTGGTGGCCTGCCCGACGGCCTGCTGGACCACCCGGAACTGGTGGAGCTGCTGCTGCCGTTGCTGCGCGCCGACTTCGGCCGGGTCGACAGCTACCGGTACGTCCCCGAGGTGCCGCTGCCGGTGCCGGTGGTGGTGTTCGCCGGGCGGCACGACCTGGCGGTCAGCCGGGAACAGAGCGCCGCCTGGGCGGAGCACACCACCGCCGGCTTCACCCTGCACGAACTCGACGGCGGCCACTTCTTCCTGCACGACCGGCTGCCCGAGCTGCTGCGGTTGATCCGCGCCGACCTGCCAGCCGCCGTCGGGCCGGTGCCGGCCGGGGTCGGCGGTCACCGGGTGCCGCTGGGCGACACCGGTTGGTCGGTGTGGCGCGACGCGATCCTGCGCGGCACCGGCTTCCCCGCCGACGGGCTGACCCGCTTCGCCGCGCCGCAGTTGGCCGCCGCCGCCGACGACCTGCTCGACGGCGACACCCCACCGGACCGGTTCGACAAGGAGTTCACCGAGGCCGTCCGCGCCGCCGCGCACCGGTGCAGCGAACTGGCCGCCGACCCGCTGCTGCGGGAGGCGGTCACCTGGCAGAACCGGGGCGCGCTGGTCGCCCTGGACGGACTGGCCCGCAGCGGCGGCGACGCGGCCCGCAACGTGCGCCGCCGCGACCGCGAACGGGCGCTGCTCAAGTACTGGCAGCGCTACGCCGGCAAGAACGAGACCGTCGGCTTCTTCGGGCCGAGCTGCTGGGTGACCGTCGACCCGCAGCAGCCGGAGGTGGCCCGGATCGACCACGGCGCGGCGCTGATCCGCCGCCGGTGGGTCTGGTTCGAGTCGTGGGCGCTGACGGCCTACGCCGACCGGATCGGTGCCGACGAGGCGGTTCGCCGCTGGTGGCCGCCGCGGCTCTGCGCCCAGCTCAGCGTCCGGGGACGCCAGGTGTTGCGGCCCGGCCGGCCACCGGTCCCGCTGTCCCCGGTGGAGGCCGCGCTGCTCGCCGCCGTCGACGGCCACCGGCCCGCGTACGACCTGGTCGCCGACCCGGCCGTCGGGCTGCGCCGGCCCGAGGACGGCTACGCCCTGCTGGACCGGCTGGTGGCCCGGGAACTGCTCACCTGGGACGCCGCCCTGCCGGTCAGCCCCGACGCCGAGCCGGTGCTCTCCGCCCGGATCGCCGCGATCGGCGACGAACCGGCCCGGCTGGCCGCACAGGCCGGCTGGGACGAGCTGCGGGCGGCCCGTGACGCCGTCGCCGCGGCGGCCGGCGACCCCGAGCGGCTGCGGGTCGCTCTCGACGAACTGGACGGGACCTTCACCGCGCTGACCGGGGCCGCCGCCCGCCGCCGGGAGGGCCAGATGTACGCCGGCCGGACCATCTGTTACGAGGACACCAGCCGGGACCTCGACGCGGTCTTCGGCGCACCCCTGCTGGCCGACCTCGCCGCCCCGCTCGACGTGCTGCTGCGTGCCGCGCGCTGGCTGGTGCAGGCGCTGGCGCAGGCGTACGACGCGGTGTTCCGGTCGCTCTACGAGGAGCTGCGCGCCGAGGCCGGCGACGGCCCGGTCGCCCTGTCCGACCTGTGGTTCCTGGTGCAGGGCCTGTTCTGGGGCGAGGGGGAGCGGCCGGTCGACGCGGTGGCCGCCGAGTTCGCGGCCCGCTGGGCCGGACTGTTCGGGTTGGACACCCGGCCCGCCGACGCCGGGGTGGTCCGGCTGCGGGTCGCCGACCTCGCCGACCGGATCGACGCGACCTTCCCCGCCACCCGACCGACCTGGTCCAACGCCCTGCTGCACAGCCCCGACCTGCAGATCTGCGCCCCCGACATGGACGCCCTGCGGCGCGGGGACTACACCGTCGTGCTGGGTGAACTGCACGCCGGCTGGTCGTCGTTCGACTGCTCGGTGTTCACCCCCGCGCATCCGGACGTCGAACGGCTGCGCGCCGCGCTCGCCGAGGATCTCGGCGCACGACGGGTCCGGCTGCTCTTCCCGACCGACTGGCCGCGCCGGACCAGTCGCACCGCCGAGGCGCTGACCGGGCCGACGGACCGGCACCTGGCGTTCCTGCCCGCGCCCGGCGGCGACCCGGCCCGGCTGCTGCCCACCGTGGATCTCACCGTCACCGACGAGCGGGGTGAACTGGTCGCGACCGCCGGCGACGGACAGCGGTGGCCGTTGGTGGAGATCTTCGCCGAACTGCTCAGCGCGCACGCCGTCGACGGGTTCAAGCTGGTCGCCGCCGCCCCCCGTACGCCCCGGATCGTGCTGGACAACCTGGTGGTGGCCCGTGAGACGTGGCGGACCACCGTCGGGCAGTGCGGGTTCGCCGACGCGCGTGGGGAACGCGACCGCTACCTGGCCGTCCGGGCCTGGCGGTGGCGGCTGGGCCTGCCGGAGCAGGTCTACGTCAAGCTCGGCACCGAGACCAAGCCCTGCTTCGTCGACCTGAGCAGCCCCGCCTTCGCCAACGTGCTCTGCGCCATGGTCCGGGCCGCCCGGGTCGACGGCGGCGACGCGGTCTCCCTGGTGGTCAGCGAGATGCTGCCCACCCCCGACCAGGCGTGGGTGCCCGACGCCGCCGGCCGGCGCTACTTCAGCGAGCTGCGGTTGCAGATCGTCGACGCCCCCGCCGGGGAGGCCACCCGATGAGCCACCTGATACCCCTGGGCGGCACCGGCTGGTCGGTGTGGCGGGACGTGGTGCTGCGCAGCGCCGGTTTCCCGGCCACCGGGCTGGACCGGTTCGCCGCCCCCGGCGCGGCGGCCGCCGCCGACGGTGTGCTCGCCGGGGAGGTCCCACCGGAGGTCTTCGGCAAGATCCTCGGCGCGGCCTTCCTGGAGTCCTCGGCCGCCGCCGGGGAGATCGCCGCCGACCCGCTGCTGCGGGAGGCGGTCACCTGGCAGAACCCGGACATGCTGGCGGCGCTGGACGGGCTGCTGCGGACCGATCCGGCGGTGCGCAACGTCCGCCGCCGCAAGCGCGAGTCGAGCCTGCTGCGCTACTGGCAGCGGTACTGCGGCAAGGCCGAGACGATCGGCTTCTTCGGCCCGGTCTGCTGGGGCGTGTTCGACCCCGCCCACCCGGGCGTGCAGCTGCGGCCCGGCCCGGCCCTGGTCACCCGCCGGCAGGTGTTCTTCGAGGCGTGGGCGTTGACCGAGTACGCCGACCGGCTCGCCGACGACCTCGTCGTCCGCCGGTGGTGGGCGCCGATGCGGCAACCGCACCTGACCGTCGAGGACCGACAGTTGCGCCGGCCGCTGCACCCGCCGATCGCGTTGACCGCCACCGAGGCCCGGCTGCTGGCCGACTGCGACGGCCGGACCCCCGCCGTCGACCTGGTCCGGCGGCTGCACGCCGACGGGCTGGTACACCGCGTCGACGACGGTTACCTGCTGTTGGACCGCTGGGTCGAGCGGGGCCACCTCTCCTGGGGGGCCAACCTGCCGGTCAGCCCGGACGCCGAACGGGTGCTCGCCGACCGGATCGCCGCGATCGGCGACGACCCGGCCCGCGCCGGGGCCGCCGCCGGGTTCGACCGGCTGCGGGCGGCCCGCGACGAGGTCGCCGCCGCCGCCGGTGACCCGGACCGGCTCGCCGCCGCGCTGGCCGGCCTCAACGCCGAGTTCACCGCTGTCACCGGGCGGCCCGCCACCCGCCACCGTGGCCGGATGTACGCCGGGCGCACCG
The DNA here is from genome assembly GCF_049178975.1 of Micromonospora sp. WMMD734. Classification (NCBI taxonomy): domain Bacteria; kingdom Bacillati; phylum Actinomycetota; class Actinomycetes; order Micromonosporales; family Micromonosporaceae; genus Micromonospora; species Micromonospora sp. WMMD734. The sequence continues at coordinate 2,650,063 of NZ_JBMHMK010000001.1, read as the reverse complement.
TCTGCTACGAGGACTCCGCCCGGGACCTGGAGTTCCGCCTCGGCGCGCCGGTCCTCGACGCGCTGGCCGCCCCGCTGGCGGTGGTGTTGCAGGCCGCCCGCTGGCTGACCGCCGAGATCGGCGTCGGGGTCGGCACCCTGCTGGCCGAGCTGTACGACGAGTTGGCCGTCGACGGGCCGGTCCGGCTCGCCGACATCTGGTCGCTGGCCCAGGGCACGCTGGTCTCCCCGCACGGTCCGATCGCCACCGCGGGGGCTGAGCTCACCGAGCGGTGGGCCCGGCTGTTCGGCCTGCGGGACCTGCCGGCCGACTGCGTCGAGCTGCGGCTGTCCGCCGCCGACCTGGCCGGGCAGGTGGCCGAGGTCTTCCCCGCCGACCGGCCCGGCTGGCCGTCGGCCCGGCTGCACAACCCCGACGTGCAGCTCGCCGCCGCCTCCCCGCAGGCGTTCGAGCGGGGGGAGTTCCTGCTGGTCCTCGGCGAGCTGCATCCGGCCGCGATCGCGTTCGACAGCGCGGTGCTCAGCATGTTCCACCCCGACCCGGCGGCCCTGCGGGCGGACTTCGACACCGACCTCGGCCCGACCCGGCTGCGGGTGCTGTGGCCGGAGAGCTTCCCCCGGCGGGCCACCCGCACCACCTACGGCCTGCCCGGACCCACCGACCGTGAGCTGGGCATCGACACCGCGCAGGGGGCCGACGTCGACAGGCTGGTGGCGTCCACCGCCGTCACCGTCTGCCACGACGGCGACGAGCTGGTCGCGGTCTTCCCCGACGGCGTCCGCTGGCCGCTGGTGGAGGTCTTCGCCCAGGTCCTCGGCGCGCTGCTGCTGGACGCGTTCAAGCTGCTCGACCCGGCCCCGCACATGCCCCGGATCGTCATCGACCGGCTGGTGGTGGCCCGACGCACCTGGCGGACCACGGTGGGGGCCAGCGGCCTCGCCGGGCACCCCGACGAGACGGCCCGCTACCTCGCGGTGCGCCGCTTCCGGGCCGCCGCCGACCTGCCCGAGCGGGTGTTCGTCAAGGTCGGCACCGAGGTCAAGCCCTGCTACGTCGACCTGACCGGCCCGCTGTACGCCCAGTCGCTGTGCGCCATGGTCGACACCGCCGCCCGGACCGGCCCGGACGTCCCGCTGGTCGTCACCGAGCTGCTGCCCACCCCGGCCGACTCCTGGGTGCCCGACGCGGCGGGCCGGGGGTACGTCAGCGAGCTGCGCCTGCTGATCACCGACCCGGCCACCTACCCGGGCGTCGAACCCGCCAGCCACCGGGGAGCCGACCCCGCCACCGTACGGGGAGTGCAGTGACCGACATCCTGACCGTCAGCGCCCTCGCCGGGGAGACACTGCCCTGGCCGGACGGCACGCTTGCCGACCTGATCGTCGAGCGGGCGGCCCGCTGCCCGGACGCGGTGGCGGTGCGCCAGTGGGACGACCGGCTCACCTACCGGGAGCTGGTCGGCCGGGCGGCCGGCCTGGCCGCCGCGCTGCGGGCCCGGGGGGTGGGCCGGCAGACCCGGGTGGGGATCTGCGCCCACCGCCGCCCCGACCTGGTGGTCGACGTCCTCGGTGTGCTGCTCGCCGGGGGCTGCTACGTGCCGCTGGAGCCCGGTGGCCCCCGGCGGCGGCTGCGGGAGATCGCCGCCGACGCCGGGGTGACGCTGGTCGTCGGCGACGCGGCGGCGGTCGAGTTCGCCGACACCCCCGGGATCGAGGTGGTCACCGCCACCGGCCCGGCCCCGCTGGCACCCTGCCCGGCGCGGGCCGGCGACCCGGCGTACGTGCTGTTCACCTCGGGCTCCACCGGCCGGCCCAAGGGGGTGCTGACCACCCACCGCAACGTGGTGGAGTTCGTCACCGGCTGCGCCGCGCTCAGCGCCGCCGACGCCGGGGTCCGCAGCCTCGGCATCGCCTCGCTCGGCTTCGACGCGGCGAGCATCGACCTGTTCGTCCCGTTGCTGCTCGGCGGCAGCGTGCAGCTACTCGGCGCGGACGACCGCGCCGACCCGGACCGGCTGGCCCGGTTCATCGCCGCCCACGACGTCAACTGGGGTTTCATCACCCCGACCGTGCTGTCCATGCTGGACCCGGCCCGGGTGCCCGGCTGGCGTACGGTGCTCTGCGGCGGCGAGGCCGTCCCCGCCGACCTGGCCGCCCGCTGGGCGTCGGGCCGACGGCTGCTCAACGGCTACGGCCCCACCGAGACCACCGTGCTGGCGGTCAGCGGCGAGCTGACCGGCGTCGACACCGACCCGGTGCCGATCGGGCTGCCCCTGCCCAACCACCGGGCCTACGTGGTGGACGACGCGTTGCGGGCGGTGCCGCCGGGGCAGACCGGTGAACTGCTGATCGGCGGGCCGGGGCTGGCCGACGGCTACCTCAACCGGCCCGGCCTGACCGCCGACCGGTTCGTCCCCGACCCGTTCTCCGGGCTGCCCGGCGAGCGGCTCTACCGCACCGGCGACCTGGTCCGGCAGGCCGACGACGGGCGGATCGTCTACCTCGGCCGGACCGACCGGCAGGTCAAGATCCGGGGCCAGCGGATCGAACTGGGCGAGGTGGAGGCCGTGCTGGCCGCCGTGCCCGGCGTCGAGCGGGTGGCCGTGGAGGCGGTGCCCGGCCCGGCCGGGACGGAACTGGTCGCCTTCCTCACCCCGGCCACCGCGCCCGACGACGACGCCGTCCGGGCGTACGCCGGGGGGCGGTTGACCGCCGCGATGCTGCCGGCGCGGTTGCTGCGCCGCGACGACCTGCCGGTCAGCGCCACCACCGGCAAGCTGGACCGGCCGGCACTGCGGGCGCTTGCCGACGCCGCCCTGACCGCCGCCCCCGCCGCCGGGCCGACCGACGAGCCGGCCGACCCGGTCGAGCGGGCCGTGCGGCGGGCCTGGACCCGGCTGCTCGGCGCGGCACCCGGCCCGGACACCGACTTCCTCGCCGCCGGTGGCAACTCCATCGCCGCGATGCGGCTGGTCGCGGCGCTGCGCGCCGAACTGGGCCGGCACGTCGACACCCGCGACGTGCTGACCGGGCGCACCCCGGCCGCGCTGGCCGCCCGGCTGCGGGCCGCCGCGCCCGCCGACGCCGACGGGCTGACCACCGGCAACCCGCCCACGTTGTCCCCGCCGCAGCGCCGGCTGTGGTTCGTCGACCAGCTCGCCCCCTCCAGCGCCCCCTACAACATCGCCGTCGCGCACCGGCTGCGCGGCCCGCTGGACACCGGGGCGCTCGGCGCGGCGCTGCGCGCCGTGGCCACCCGGCACGACGTGCTGCGCTGGCGCATCCCGCAGACCGCCGGGGTGCCCTACGCGGTGTGCGAGGAACCGACCGACGTGGCGGTGCCGGTGGTCGACCTGACCGGCCGCGCCGATGCCGAGGCCGAACTGGCCGGGATGCTCGCCGCCGGTGCCGCGCACGCCTTCGACCTGGCCACCGGCCCGCCCTGGCAGGTGACCGTCTACCGGCTCGGCCCCGCCGAGCACGTGCTGGCGATGACCATGCACCACGCGGTCTTCGACGGCTGGTCCGAGGCCGTCCTCTACGCCGACCTGGCCACCGGGTACGCGCACGCCGTCGCCGGGACGCCGCCGGCCCTGCCGCCGCTGTCCGCCTCGTACGCCGACTACGCGGTGTGGCGCGACGCGCGGGACCGCCGGCAGGGCCCCGCCGACCTCACCTGGTGGGCGGAGCACCTGCGGGGCGTGCCGACCGTGCTGGACCTGCCCCGCGACCGTCCCCGCCCGGCCGTGCAGACGTACGCGGGCGCGGAGGCGGCGGTGACCCTGACCGCCACCGCCGACCGGGCCGTGCGGGACCTGGCCGGGCGGCGCGGCAGCACCGTCGCGGCGGTGCTACTGGCCGGATTCGCCGAGCTGCTGCGCCGGCTCACCGGCGGCGACGACCACCTGGTCGGGGCGATCGTCGCCGACCGCCGGCTGGCCGCCTTCGACGACGTGGTCGGCTTCTTCATCGACACCGTCCCGGTGCGGCTGCGCACCGGCCCCGACGGCACGACCGGCGGTGGGGTCGGGTTCGCCGAACTGGTCGACAGGTGCGCCGCCGAGCTGCACGAGGCGACCGCCCATCCGGGCGCGCCGCTGGAGAAGCTCGTCGAGACCCTCGGCGTCGGGCGGGACACCTCCCGGGCGCCCCTGGTGCAGGTGCTGTTCAACGTGCTCAACTTCACCGCCCCCCGGCTGACGCTGAGCGGGCTCACCGCCGAGACGCTGCCGGTGCCCAAGCCCGGCTCCCCGTTCGACATCACCGTCTACGTGGTGCAGCGCGACGGCCGGTGCGGGGTGGACGTGGTCTACAACCCCGACCTGTTCGACGCCGACCGGATCGACGCGCTCCTGGCCGACCTCGCCGACCTGGTCGGCGCGCTCGCCGCCGACCCCGACACCCCGGCCGACACGGTGGCCGTGGCGCTGCCCCGGCCGACCGTCCGGGTGGCGGCGCTGGGCGCGATGACCGTGGCCGCCGCCGCACCGGCCCCGGCCGTGCCGGTGCCGACCGGGCCGGACGAGCTGACCGAGACCGAGGAGTTGATCGCCGGCATCTGGCGGCAGGTGCTGGAACGCGACCGGGTCGGGGTCGCCGACAACTTCTTCGACATCGGCGGGCACTCGCTGGCGCTGGCGGCGGTGCACGCCCGGCTCACCGCCGCCACCGGCCGGTCGATCACGATGCTCGACCTGTTCCGGCACCCCACCGTCCGGGCGCTCGCCGCCAGCCTCGACGGGGCCGCCGACCGACCCGAGCTGGCCCGCGCCGCGTTGCGCGCCGCCGCCCGGCGCGGCCGGACCCGTCGGCCCCCGCCACCCCGCCGACCGCACCAACCGTGACGACGCCTCCCTCCCCACCGCCCGCGGGCGGCACCTTGCGACAAAGGACAACCCCGATGCAGAACGAGATCGCCACCGTGCCGCCCACCGACGACGGCATCGAACCCATCGCCATCGTCGGGCTCGCCGCCCGGCTGCCCGGTGCCGCCGACGTCGACGCGTTCTGGCGCAACCTGGTCGACGGCGTCGAGTCGGTCACCGAGCTGAGCCGCGAGGAACAGCTCGCCCGGGGCGCGAGCGCCGACGAGGTCGACGACCCGGGCTGGGTGAACCGGGCGCCGCTGATCGACGGGTACGACACCTTCGACGCCGGGCTGTTCGGGATGACCAGCCGTGAGGCGGAGATGACCGACCCGCAGCACCGGCTGTTCCTGGAGAGCTGCTACACCGCGTTGCAGGACGCCGGTTACGACCCGGCCCGCTACGACGGTGCGGTGGGCGTGTACGCCGGCACCGGCGGCAACACCTACCTGCACCGGTACGTGCTGCGCAACAAGCGCGTCGGCGGCAACCCGCACGGCGCGGTCTCGCTGGCCACTGGCAACTCGCCCAACTACGTGGCGACCAACGTGTCGTACCGGCTGGACCTGCGCGGGCCGAGCCTGACCGTGCACACCGCCTGCTCGACCTCGCTGGTCGCCTTCCACCTGGCCTGCGAGGCGCTGCGCAACCACGAGTGCGACATGGCGCTGGCCGGCGGGGTCAACGTGGAGCTGCCGCACGTCGGCTACCTGGGCATGGACGGCTTCACCTCGCCCGACGGCCGGTGCCGGCCGTTCGACGCCGGGGCCAACGGCACGGTCTGGGGCAGCGGCGTCGGGGTGACCCTGCTCAAGCGGCTCTCCGACGCGGTCGCCGACGGCGACACGATCCGCGCGGTGGTGCTGGGCAACGCGATCAACAACGACGGTGCGGGGAAGGTCGGCTTCACCGCCCCCAGCGTCGACGGGCAGGTCGAGGCGATCGCCCAGGCGGTCGGGATGGCCGGGATCGACCCGCGCACCATCAGCTACGTCGAGGCGCACGGCACCGGCACCGCGCTGGGCGACCCGATCGAGGTGGCCGCGCTGTCGGCGGTGTTCACCCGGGACACCGACGAGCGGGGCTGGTGCGGCATCGGCTCGGTGAAGTCCAACATCGGGCACCTGAGCCAGCCGTCCGGCATCGTCAGCGTGATCAAGACGGTGCTGGCGATGGAGCACGGGCTGATCCCCCCGACGATCAACTACGAGACCCCTAACCCGGGCATCGACTTCGCCGACACCCCGTTCTACGTGGCGAACACCCTGACCAAGTGGGACACCGACGGTGGGCCGCGCCGGGCCGGGGTCAGCTCGTTCGGCATCGGCGGCACCAACGCCCACGTGGTGCTCGAGGAGGCCCCGGCCGCCCACCGCGCGGACCGGCGGGTCCGCCCGGCGCACCTGCTGACGGTGTCGGCGAAGACCGCGTCGGCGCTGGACAGCGCCGTCACCCGGCTCGCCGACCACCTGGCCGCGGCCACCGACGGCGGGCCGGAACTGCTCGCCGACGTGGCGCACACGCTGCGGGTGGGCCGCCAGGAGTACCCGCACCGGGTGGCCGTGGTCGCCACCGACCTGGCCGAGGCGGTGACCGCGCTGCGTACCCCGCGTCGCCGCCAGTCCGGGGTGGTCGACGGTGCCGCACCGCGCACCGCGTTCCTCTTCTCCGGCCAGGGCGCCCAGTACGCCGGGATGGGCGCGCAGCTCTACGCCGAGGAGCCGGCCTTCGCCGCCACCGTCGACGAGTGCGCCGCGCTGCTCCGGCCCGAGCTGGGCCTGGACCTGCGGGACCTGATCCTCGGCCGGGACCCGCAGGCGGCGGAGAAGCTCACCGAGACCCGCTACACCCAGCCGGCGCTGTTCGTCGTCGAGTACGCCCTGGCGCTGCACTGGCAGCGGGCCGGGGTACGCCCGGCGGCGATGATCGGCCACTCGATCGGCGAGTACGTCGCCGCCACCGTCGCCGGCGTGCTGACCCTGCCCGACGCGCTGCGGGTGGTCGCCGCCCGGGGCCGGCTGATGCAGTCGCTGCCGGCGGGGGCGATGCTGGCCGTGTCGCTCGACGAGACGCAGGTCGCCGCCCGGCTGCCCGAGGGGTTGTCGATCGCCACCGTCAACGGGCCCGGCACCTGCGTGGTGGCCGGCGGGAGCGAGGCTGTCGCGGCGTTCGCCGACAGCCTCGGCGGCAAGAAGAGCAAGCCGCTGCGCACCTCGCACGCGTTCCACTCGCCGATGATGGACCCGATCCTGGCCGAGTTCACCGCGCTGATGGCGACGGTGCCGCTGCACGCGCCGGCCATCCCGTTCCTGTCCAACGTGACGGGCACCTGGATCACCGCCGAACAGGCCACCGACCCGGCGTACTGGGCGGCGCACCTGCGCCAGCCGGTGCGGTTCGGTGACTGCGTGGCGACCCTGCTCGGGGCGGGCACCTGGGCGCTGCTGGAGTGTGGTCCGGGCCGGCAACTGGCCAACCTGGCCCGGATGCAGGTCGCCAAGGGCTCCCCGGAGCAGCGGGCGTTGACCCCGCTGGGCAGCCTGCCCGGCCCGGGCGAGCCCACCGGCGACCTGGCCACCCTGCTCACCAGCGCCGCCGCCCTGTGGTGCGCCGGGACCGGGGTGCGGCTCGACGCCGACCCGGCCGCCCGGCGGGTGCCGCTGCCCACGTACCCGTTCGAGCGTCGGCGCTACTGGGTCGACCCGGACCCGGTGGCGGTGACGCCCGACGCCCCGGCCGACGCCGGTCCGCAGCCGTTGGAGCGGTGGTTCGCGGTGCCGGTGTGGCGGCAGGCCGCCGCCGACCCGGCGACCGTGCCCGGCGGTCGCTGCCTGGTGTTCGCCGCCGGTCCGCGCGCCGAGGCGCTCCTCGACGCGCTGCGGGCCGCCGGTGACGACCCGGTCGTGGTACGCCCCGGCGCGGCGTTCACGGCGACCGACGACGGGTACCGGCTGCGCCCCGGCCACCGGGAGGACCACGACGCGCTGGTCGCGGCGTTGAATGCGGGCGGGGTGCCGGCCCGGCTGGTGCACGCCTTCGCCCTGGACGGCACGCCGGCCGGCCTCGACGCGACCGCCGCCTGGGACGCCCAGCAGCGCGGCTTCTTCGACGCCCTGCACCTGGTGCAGGCGCTCGCCGGTGCGGGGGCGACCGCCGGGGAGCGGCCACTCACCCTCGACCTGGTCACCGCGGGCGTCGGCGACGTCACCGGTGCCGACCTGGTCCGCCCCGAGCACGCCACCCTCGCCGGCCTGGCCCGGGTGCTGCCGGCCGAACTGCCCGGCCTGGCCGTCCGGCTGGTCGACGCCGACCCGGCCGGCGACGGGGTCGACGCGCTCGCCGCCGAGCTGCGCCGCCCGGTCGACCCGCAGCGGGCGGAGGTGACGCTGCGCGGCACCCGCCGCTGGGTGACCGGCTACGAGCAGGTCACCGTCGCCGCCGAGACCGGGTCGGGGGCGCTGCGCGACGGCGGCCGGTACCTGGTCACCGGCGGCCTGGGCGGCATCGGCGTCACCCTCGCCGAGGACTTCGCCCGGCGGGCCGGGGCGAAGCTGGTGCTGCTGGCCCGTTCCGGTTTGCCGCCACGTGAGCGGTGGGACGACCACCTGGCGGTGCACGGTGGCGCGGACCGGGCCGGCCGGGCCATCGCGGCGATCCGCCGGATGGAGGCGGCCGGTGCGACGGTGCTGGTGCTCGCCGCCGACGTCACCGACCCGGCCGACCTGCGCCGGGTCCGGGCCACCGTGGAGGCCGAGTTCGGCGGGCTGGACGGCATCGTGCACGCCGCCGGTCTGCCCGGCGGCGGGATGGCCGAGGTGAAGGAGCGGGCCGAGGCCGAACGGGTGCTCGCCCCGAAGCTCACCGGCACCCTCGCCCTGGCCGAGGTCTTCGGTGACCTGCCGCTGGACTTCGTGGCGCTGTGCTCGTCGATCACGTCGGTGATCGGCGGCTTCGGTCAGGTCGATTACTGCGCGGCGAACGCCTTCCTCGACGCGTTCGCCCGCTCCGGCGCGGGTTTCCGGGCCCCGGTGCTGGCGCAGAACTGGGGTGGCTGGGCGGAGGTCGGCATGGCGGTGGAGACCGCCGCGCCAGCCGCGTTCCGGGCCGCCGGCCGGGACACCGTCACCACGCCGGTGGAGCACCCGGTGCTCACCACGAAGGTGGTCGGACCGGAGTCGACGGTGCTGCACGGGCTGGTCTCCGCCGACACCCACTGGCTGCTCGACGAGCACCGCATCGGCGGGGTGCCGGTGGTGCCCGGCACCGCCCACCTGGAGTCGGTGCGGGCTGCGGTGGCCGCCGGGCTGCCCGCCCCCGCCCCGCAGGCCGTGGTGGAGCTGCGCGACGTGGTGTTCCTGGAGCCGTTCGCGGTGCCCGAGGGCACCGTCGCCCAGTACCGGGTCGAGCTGACCCCGGCCGAGGACGGCGTCGACTTCGCCGTCCGCAGCCTGGCCGCCGGCCAGCTCCGCACCCACGTGCGCGGCTCGGCCGGCTGGACCGTGGAGGCCGCCCCGCCGGCCCGGGTGCCGGTGGTCGACGGCCGGCGGGTCGACGACGACGCCTCGTTCGGTCGGGGCCGCACCAGCATGCTGACCTTCGGCCCGCGCTGGGCGTCGCTGGCCGAGCACCGGCTCGGCGACGGCGAGGAACTGGCCCGCATCGAGGCCCCGGAGCCGGTCCGGGCCGACCTGCCGGCGTGGGGCCTGCACCCGGCGCTGCTGGACGTGGCCACCGCCTTCGGCCGGGGCCAGGGCGACGGCACCTACCTGCCGCTGTCGTACGGGCGGATCGTGGTGCGCGGGCCGCTGCCGGCGGTGTTCCACAGCCACCTGCGGCACCGGGCCAGCGCCACCGACGAGGTGGTCGCCGCCGACCTGTCGCTGACCGACCCGCAGGGGCGGGAACTCGTCGCGATCGGCGACTTCGTGCTGCGCCGGGTCGACCAGGGCGCGGTCACCGGCGGGTTGACCGGTGCCGCCGACGCGGCCCCGGCCGACCCGGCAGCCGGGGCGGCCACCGAGGACATCCGCCCGGTCGACGGGGCGGAGGCGTTCCGGCGCAGCCTCACCGCCGGCCTCGGCCCGCAGGTGGTGATCGCCACCCGGACGGTGGCGGACATCAGGCGGCGGGCCGCCCGGGTCACCACCGACTCCCTGGAGCAGGACCCGGAGCCGTCGACCGCCGCCGCGACGGCGACCGGCGGCGGCTCGGCGGCCCCGCGTACCGAGCTGGAGGTCACCATCGCCGGGGTGTGGCGGGACGGGTTGGGGGTGGCCGAGGTCGGGGTGGACGACGACTTCTTCGCCCTCGGCGGCAACTCGCTGGTCGCGGTCCAGCTGATCGCGGCGATGCGCAAGGCGACCGGGGTCCGGCTGCCGATGCGCAGCCTCTTCGAGACCCCGACCGTGGCCGGCCTGGCCGAGCGCATCACCCAGCTGCGGGCCGCCGCCGCCGACGAACCGGCCGCGCCGGCCACCATCCCCGCCATCCCGCGGCTACCCCGCGCCTGACGTCGAGAAAACAGGAGACCACGCAATGAGCGACACGATCGCCACGCTGCCGGTCGTCGTCGAGAACGACGGCACCGCCCTGACCGAGCTGATCGACCGCCGCCGGGCCGAGCTGCGGGCCACCCTCGTCGCGCACGGCGGGCTGCTGTTCCGCGGCTTCGACGTGGGCGGGGTGGACGGCTTCGACGCGGTGGTACGGGCGTTCTCCGGCGAACCGCTGACCTACACCGAGCGGTCCTCGCCCCGGCACGCCATCAAGGGGAAGGTCTACACCTCGACCGACTACCCGCCGGACGAGGAGATCTTCCTGCACAACGAGAACTCGTACCAGGCGCGCTGGCCGCTGACGCTGTTCTTCTACTGCCTCACCGCGCCGCAGACCCTCGGCGCGACCCCGCTGGCCGACGTGCGCCGGGTGTACGCCGAGATCGACCCGGCGGTCCGCGAGGAGTTCGTCAGGCGGCGCTGGCTGCTGGTGCGCAACTTCCACGCCGACTTCGGCACCCGCTGGCAGGACGTCTTCGGCACCGACGACCGGGCGCAGGTGCAGGCGTACGCCACGGCGAACCGGATCGAGCTGGAGTGGGTGGGCAAGGACGGGCTGCGGACCCGGGCGGTGCGCGACGTGGTGCACCACCGGCCCGGCTCGGACACCCCGCGCTGGTTCAACCACGCCACCTTCTTCCACCTGAGCACCCTGCCGAAGGACTACCAGGAGGGGCTGCTGGCGATGTTCGGCCCCGAGGGGCTGCCGGCGAACACCTACTACGGCGACGGCGGCGAGATTCCCGCCGACGTGCTGGACCACCTGCGGGCCGCGTACCGGGCGGCCAGCGTCCGCTTCGACTACCGGCGCGACGACGTGCTGGTGGTCGACAACATGACCGCCGCGCACGGGCGGGAGCCGTTCACCGGCCCCCGCAAGATCGCCGTCGCGATGGCCGAACCGCACACCCCCGACACCGCTGGAGCGAACTGATGGCCGACACCCGATTCCTGGTCGTGCGCAACGACGAGGAGCAGTACTCGATCTGGGCGGCCGACCGTGACCTGCCCGCCGGCTGGCTCGACGCGGGCTTCACCGGCAGCCGCGAGGAGTGCCTGGCCCACGTCGACGAGGTCTGGACCGACATGCGCCCGCGTTCGGTACGGGAGCAGACGGCATGACCCGCGAGTGGACCTTCCCCGCCTCGTTCGCCCAGGAACGGGTCTGGATCGCCAACCAGCTCGACCCGGCCTCGCCGGTCTACAACGTGTCGGTGCCGTGCCGGCTGCCCGCCGACCTGGACGCCGAGGCGGCGACCGAGGTGTTCGGTCAGGTGGTCGCCCGGCACGAGGCGCTGCGTACCCACCTGCGGGTCGACGACGGCACCCTGGTGCAGGTGGTCCGGGAGCACGAGCCGCCCCGGCTGCCCGTCGACGACCTGCGCGGGCTGACCGAGCCGGAGCGGCTGCGGCGGTCCAACGCGCTGCGCGCCGAGCTGGCCCGGACCCCGATCCCACTGGACGCGCCGCCGCTGTGGCGGGCCCGGCTGATCCGCTTCGACGACGGGTGGACGCTGCTGCTGGTGGTGCACCACGCCGTCTTCGACAGCCACTCGGCGGTGCTGTTCGGTGCCGAGGTCGCCGCGTTCGCGCGGACCGCGTCGACCGGTGTGCCGGCCGCCGTGCCGGAGCTGCCCATCCAGTACGCCGACTTCGCGGTGTGGCAGCGCGACCAGCTCGCCGGCGTGGAACGGGACCGGCAGCTCGCGTTCTGGACCGGGCACCTCGCCGGTGCCCCGAAGGTAACCGGCCTGCCGCTGGACCGGCCCCGCCCGGCGCAGCTCGGCTTCGCCGGTGACGAGGTGCGCTTCGACCTGCCCGCCGGCCTGCTGGACCGGGTCACCCGGCTGGCGGCCGGGTCGGCGGCGACGCCGTACATGGTGCTGCTGGCCGCTTTCGCGGCGCTGCTGTCGCGGATCTCCGGCGACACCGACGTGGTGGTCGGGGTCTCCACCGCCGGCCGGGAGACCGCCGAGCTGACCCCGCTGATCGGCATGTTCGTCAACCCGGTGGCGTTGCGCTGCGACGTCGGCGGCGACCCGCGCTTCACCGACCTGCTCGGCCGGGTCCGCGACGGGCTGGTCGACGCCCTGGAGCACGGGCAGACCCCGTTCCAGGCGATCGTCGAGGCGGTCGCCCCGGAGCGGGACCCGTCGGTGCAGCCGATCTTCCAGACCGCGCTGAACTTCATCCCCGACTCCGGGCTGGACCCGGTGGAGCTGGGCACCACCAAGGACGACCTGGCGTTCGACATCACCACCGGCGAGAGCCGGCTGGTCTACCGGACTGCGCTGTTCGACCGGGCCACCGCCGAGGCGGTGGTGGCCCGCTACGTCCGGCTGCTCGACGCGGCGGTGGCCGACCCGCGCCAGCCGGTCTCCGCGCTGCCGCTGCTCGCCGACGCCGAACGGGACCTGGTGCTCGGCGGCTGGGCCGGGACGGCCACGGCCGGACCGTCGGCCACGGTCGTCGACGAGGTACAGCGGCAGGTGGCGGCCACGCCGGCGGCCACCGCGCTGGTCTGCGACGATGTCAGCCTCACCTACGCGCAGCTCAACGCCGCCGCGAACCGGCTGGCCCGGGTGCTGGTGGGCCGGGGTGTCGGCCCGGAGTCCCGGGTGGCGTTGGCCCTGCCGCGCGGCCCGGAGCTGCTGGTGGCGATCCTCGCCGTGCTCAAGGCGGGCGGCGCGTACGTGCCGGTGGACACCGGCTACCCGGCGGGCCGGATCGGCTACCTGCTCACCGACGCCGCGCCGGCGCTGGTGCTGGCCGTGGTGGAGACCGCCGCCCTGGTGCCGGCCGACGCGCTGCTGGTCGACGGGGTCGCCGGCCCGTACGCCGACAGTGGTGCCGCCGCCGACGGGGCGGACCTCACCGACGCCGACCGGGTCGCCCCGTTGCGCCCGGAGCACCCCGGCTACGTGCTCTACACCTCCGGCTCGACCGGCCGTCCCAAGGGTGTGGTGGTGGAGCACCGGGCGATCGCCGCGTACCTGGCCTGGGCCCGGGACACCTACCCGGGACTGGCCGGCACCGCCCTGCTGCACTCGCCGGTCTCGTTCGACCTGACGGTCACCGGGCTGCTCGGTCCGCTCACCGCCGGGGGCACCGTGCGGCTGGCCGGGATCGACTCCCCGGCGGCGCGGGTGGGTGGCCGGCCGACCTTCCTCAAGGTCACCCCGAGTCACCTGCCGCTGCTGGAGGAGGCCCTGTCGCCCACCACCGACCTGGTGATCGGCGGCGAGGCGCTCACCGGTGAGCAGCTCGCCGACTGGCGGGCCGTGCACCCGGACGTGGCGGTGGTCAACGAGTACGGCCCGACCGAGGCCACCGTCGGCTGCGTCGCCGCCCGGATCGCCCCCGGGCAGCCGGTGCCCGCCGGCCCGGTGTCGATCGGCCGGCCCACCGCCACCAGCCGGGTGTACCTGCTCGACGCCGCGTTCCAGCCGGTCCCGCCGGGGGTGGTCGGTGAGCTGTACGTCGCCGGTGACCAGCTCGCCCGGGGATACCTGGGCCGGCCCGGCCTGACCGCCGAGCGGTTCCTGCCCTGCCCGTACGGCCCGCCGGGGCAGCGGATGTACCGCACCGGTGACCTGGCCCGGTGGCGGGCCGACGGCACCCTGGACTACCTGGGCCGCCGCGACGACCAGGTCAAGGTGCGGGGGATGCGCATCGAACTGGGCGAGATCGAGGCGGCGATGCGGGAGCACCCGGAGGTGCACCAGGCGGCGGTGGCCGTCCGCACCGACTCGGGTGAGCCGACCCTGGTCGGCTATCACGTCGGCACCGCCGAGGAGACGCACCTCGCCGCCGAGCTGGCCCGGGAGCTGCCGGCGCACCTGGTGCCGGCGGCGTTCGTCAGGCTCGACGCGTTGCCGTTGACCCCGAACGGCAAGCTGGACCGGGCCGCGCTGCCCGCGCCGCCGGAGTCCGTCGCCGGGGACGGCTACGTCCCCCCGCGCACCGACGCCGAGACCCTGGTCGCCGAGGTGTACGCCGACATCCTCCAGGTGGAGAAGGTCGGCGCGCTCGACGACTTCTTCGCCCTCGGCGGCAACTCGCTGCGCGGCATGCGGGCGATGGCCCGGATCCGGGCCGAGGTGGACGTCGACCTGCCGATGCGGGCGCTGTTCGGCAGCCCCGTGGTGGCCGACCTGGCCGCCCAGATCGAGGCGCAGATCGCCGCCGAACTGGACGAGCTTTCCGAGACCGAGGTCGCCGCGTTGCTGGCGGCGGAGAAGGACACCCCCACATGACGGACCTGAAGGATTCCCGGGAGGCCGCCCGGGCGGCGTTGATCGCCCAACGGTTACGCCGACGGCAGGCCACGCCCGCCGCCCGCATCACGCCCAGGCCCGAGGGTGTCGAGGTGCCGCTGTCGTACGCCCAGGAGCGGGTCTGGTTCATGGACCAGCTCGCCCCGGGTGAGGCGGCGTACCACATCGCGGTGCCGTTGCGGGTGCGTGGCCCGCTCGACGTCACGGCGCTGCGCGCCGCCCTGGCCGCGCTGACCGCCCGGCACGAGTCGCTGCGCAGCCGGTTCCCCGCCGACGCCGACGGCAAGCCGACCGTGGTGGTCGCCGACGCGGTCGAGGTGCCGTTGACCGTGGTCGACGCCCCGGACGAGCGGGCCGCGCAGGAACTGGTGGAGGCGGCCTCGCTCGCGCCGTTCGACCTGGCGGCCGGGCCGCTGCTGCGGGCCCTGCTGATCCGGCTGGCCGCCGACGACCACGTGCTGTTCCTCAGCAAGCACCACATCGTCGGCGACGGCTGGTCGGTCGACGTGCTGCTGCGCGATCTGATCACCGCCTACCAGGGGGGTGAGCTGCCCACCCTGCCCGTGCAGTACGGCGACTTCGCGGTCTGGGAGGCGCAGGAGCTGGGCGGCCCGGCGGCCCGGTCGCATCTGGACTGGTGGAAGTCCCGGCTGGCCGGGATCACCCCGCTGGAGCTGCCGCTGGACCGTCCCCGCCCGGCCACCCAGACCTACCGGGGCGACTTCGTCGAGTTCCGGCTCGACCCGGCGCAGACGGGACGGCTGACGGCGCTCACCCGGGAGTCCGGTGGCACCCTGTTCATGACCCTGCTCGCCGCCTACCAGGTGTTCCTGGCCCGGCACGCCGGGCAGGAGGACTTCGCGGTCGGCGCGTCGGTGGCCGGCCGGTCGGCCCCGGAGCTGGAGAACGTCGTCGGCATGTTCATCAACATGCTGCCGCTGCGGGCCGAGCTGGGCGGTGACCCGACCTTCACCGAGCTGCTGGAACGCACCAGGCGCAGCGTGCTGGACGGCTTCGAGCACGCCGAGGTGCCGTTCGCGAAGGTGGTCCACGAGCTGGGCCTGCCCCGTGACGTCAGCCGCTCGCCGGTGTTCCAGGCGATGTTCGTGTTGCAGAACTACGAGATGGGCCGGTTCACCGGGGTCTCCGACGCCACCGACGTGACGTTCGACTGGACCCCGATGGAGCTGCGGGCCACCCGGTTCGACTTCGAGCTGCACGCCGTGGAGACCGTCGACGGGCTCTGGGGCAAGCTGGTCTTCAACACCGACCTGTTCGACCGGGACACGGTGACCCGGATGGCCGACCGCTGGTGCACCCTGCTGCGGGCGGTCGCGGCCACCCCGGACGTGCCGGTCTCGGCGGTGGATCTGCTCCCCGCCGACGAGCGGGCGCTGCTGGCGTCCTGGAACGACACCACCGCCGACTTTCCGACCGCCGAGACGCTGCACGGCCCGATCGAGGCGGCCGCGGCGGCCACCCCGGACGCGGTGGCCGTCACCATCGAGGGCGTCTCGACGACGTACGCGCAGGTCAACGCCGCCGCGAACCGGGTGGCGCACCGGCTGCGGGCGGCCGGCGTCGGCCCGGAGACCCTGGTCGGGGTCTGCGCGGAGCGCTCCGTGGAGCTGGTCGCCGGGCTGCTCGGGGTGCTCAAGGCCGGTGGGGCGTACCTGCCGTTGGATCCGGAGTACCCGGCCGACCGGCTGGCGTTCATGCTGACCGACGCGGCAGCGCCGGTGGTGCTGGTGCAGGAGCAGTTGCGTGACGTGCTGCCCACCGTCGACGCGACGGTGCTGGCGCTGGACGACCCGACCCTCTGGGCGGACCAGCCGTCGACCGACCCGACCCCGCTGGCCGGCCCGGAACACCTGGCGTACGTGATCTACACGTCGGGGTCGACGGGTCGCCCGAAGGGCGTGCCGAACACCCACCGGGGCATCGTCAACCGGCTCGACTGGATGCAGAAGACCTATCGGCTCGACGCCGACGACGCGGTGTTGCAGAAGACCCCGGCCAGCTTCGACGTGTCGGTGTGGGAGTTCTTCTGGCCGCTGCGTACCGGGGCCCGGCTGGTGCTGGCCAAGCCCGGCGGGCACAAGGACGCCGGCTACCTGCGTGACGTGCTGGTGGCCGAGCGGGTCACCACCGCCCACTTCGTCCCGTCGATGCTCACGGTGTTCCTGGCCGAGGAGGGGGTGGAGGCGGCCACCGCGCTGCGCCGGGTGATCTGTTCCGGTGAGGAGCTGCCGCTGGCCTCGGCGGTCGACTTCACCGCCCGGCTGCCGCACTGCGCCCTGCACAACCTGTACGGCCCGACCGAGGCGGCGATCGACGTCAGCGCCTGGCACTGCGACCCGGCGCTGCTGGCCGGGTTGACCGGTGTGCCGATCGGTGGGCCGATCGCCAACCTGCGGCTGCACGTGCTCGACCCGGCCGGCCGGGAGTGCCCGGTCGGGGTGGCCGGTGAGCTGCACATCGGCGGGGTGGGCCTGGCCCGTGGCTACCACCTGCGGCCGGCGCTGACCGCCGAACGGTTCGTGCCGGACCCGTTCTCCGGCGAGCCGGGCGCCCGGCTGTACCGCACCGGTGACCTGGCCCGCTGGGTGCCCGACCCGGCGGGGCCGACGACCGGGGCCGACCCGGCCGGGGTGATCGAGTTCCTGGGCCGGATCGACCACCAGGTCAAGCTGCGTGGCCTGCGCATCGAGCTGGGCGAGATCGAGAGCGCCCTGCGCGAGCAGCCCGGGGTGGCCGAGGCGGCGGTGATCGTCCGCGAGGACAGCCCCGGCGACAAGCGGCTCACCGCCTACCTGGTGGGTGCGGCCGAGCATGCCGCGCTGAAGACGGCGCTGAAGGAGACCCTGCCGGAGTACATGGTGCCGGCCGCGTTCGTCACCCTGGACGCGTTGCCGCTGACCCCGAACGGCAAGCTCGACCGCAAGGCGCTGCCCGCGCCGGTGGTCACCCGCGAGGCGTCGGTGGCCCTGGTGGAGCCGCGCGACGACACCGAGCGGCTGCTCGCCGGGATCTGGTCGGAGGTGCTGGGCGTGCCGACGCTCGGCATCGACGACGACTTCTTCGATCTGGGCGGGCACTCGATGCTCGCCACGCAGGTGGTGGCGAAGATCCGCCGGGCCGAGCACGGCGGCCGGGCGGTCGGCGTGATGGACCTGTTCCAGCAGCGCACCATCCGCGAGCTGGCCGCGTTCATGACCGGTGACGCCGAGGCGGCCGGCCCGCGTCGGCTGCTCTACGAGCTGACCAAGCCGATCCCGGCCGGCAGGCGGGTGCTCAGCTACGTCTGCGTCCCGTACGGCGGCGGCAGCGCCATCGTCTACCAGCCGCTGGCCGACGCGCTGCCCGCCGGGCACGCGCTGTGGTCGCTGGCGATCCCCGGCCACGACGTCGGGCTGACCGAGGACGCCCTGCCGTTCGACGAGCTGACCAGCCGGGTGGCCGCCGAGATCGTGGAGCGGATCGAGGGCCCGCTGGCCCTCTACGGCCACTGCGGGGTGGGCAGCGCGATCATCGCCGAGGTGGCCCGCAAGGTGGAGGCCGCCGGGCGGGAGCTGGAGGTCGTCTACATCGGGGCGATGTTCCCGTTCGCCCGACCGAAGGGCGCCTTCGCGGCGTTGCGTAACCGGCTGGAGCAGTTGAGCAGCAACCGGCACTACGCGAGCTGGCTCAAGAGCATGGGGGTGGACACCGACGAGCTGGAGCCGGAGCAGGCCGACCGGATCATCAGCAACATGCGGGCCGACTCCCGCGCGTCGGAGGAGTACTTCACCGGGCTGCTCGACCGGGGCGCGGAGAAGCTGCGGGCGCCGATCGTCTCGGTGGTCGGCTCGGAGGACCCGGTGACCGACTACCACTCCGAGCGGTACGCGGAGTGGCAGTTCCTCAGCGACACCCTTGGCCTGGTGGTGCTCGACCAGGCCGGGCACTTCTTCCTCAAGTACCGGGCCGACGAGCTGGCCGAGATCGTCACCCAGGTGCACCCGGCCGTGCGGGCCGGGGACGTGACGGCGTTGGGCCCGGCGGCCCGGGGTGAGGACGCCGGCTGGGTGGTCACCGACCACCAGCGCGTCGGCGACACCGACCGGCCGGCCCCGGCGGTGGTGAAGCCGAGCATGGCCCGGTTCGTCGCGGTCACCGCCGGGCAGCTGGTCTCCACCACCGGCTCGGCGTTGACCGCGTTCGCCCTGCCGATCTGGCTGTTCACCCGGACCGGGTCGGTGGCCGACCTGGGCCTGCTCTGGGCGTTGGCGCTGATCTGCGGGGTGCTGATGCTGCCGGTGGCCGGCGCGCTCACCGACCGGGTCAGCCGGCGACGGATCATGATGATCGCGAGTTGCGTGTCCGGCTCCATCCAGCTCGTGTTGGCCGCCCTGCTCTGGACCGACAACCTGGCGCTGTGGCACATCTACGGGCTGGTGGCGTTGAGCCAGGTGGCCGGGTCGTTCCAGCGGATCGCCTTCCAGTCGGCGGTGCCGCAGCTGGTGCCCAAGCGCTACCTGGGGCACGCGATGGGCATCACCCAGCTCTCCAGCGGGTTCGCGATGCTGCTGATGCCGGTCTTCGCGGCCGGTCTGCTCGCCGCGATCGGCCTCAAGGGCATCCTGCTGATCGACGTGGCGAGCTACCTGGTGGCGGTGCTGACGCTGGCCGTGGTCCGCTTCCCCGACCTGCTCGGCTGGCGGCCCCGGGAACGGCTGCTGGTGGCGATCGCCAACGGCCTGCGCTACTCGTGGCGGCACCGGGGCTTCCGGCTGATGCTCGGCTACTTCGCGCTGGGTAACGTCTTCCTGGCCCCGGCGCTGGTGCTCACCACCCCGCTGGTGCTGTCGTTCGGCACCGCCACCCAGGTGGCGCAGGTGGCGCTGGCCGAGGCGATCGGTGCGGTGACCGGCGGGGTGCTGATGTCGCTGTGGGGCGGGCCCCGGCAGCGGCGGATGATCGGGGTGCTGATCGGCAACCTGGGCACCGCCGTCGGCTGTGTGCTGATCGGCCTGGACGCCTCCGTCGTCATGATCGCCTTCGGGGCGTTCTGGCTGGCCATGGCGATGACCACCGCCCAGTCGATCTACGCCACGATCGTCCAGGTGAAGGTGCCGCAGCGGTTCCACGGCCGGGTGTTCAGCCTGAACCAGACGATCTCCTGGTCGACCCTGCCGATCGGCTTCGCGCTGCTCGCCCCGGGTGCGACCGCGCTGTTCGAGCCGATGCTCGCCGACGGCGGGGCGCTCGCCGGTTCGGTGGGCGCGGTGATCGGCACCGGTCCCGGCCGGGGCATCGGCTTCGCGTACGTCTGCTTCGGGTTGGCCCTGGTGCTGATCACGCTCGGCGGGTTCGCGATCCGGACGCTGCGCCGGTTCGACATCGAGGTGCCCGACTCGCTCCCCGACGACCTGATCGGGGCGCAGGAGCGGCAGCGGCGGCTCGCCGAACGGGCGAAGGCCCGCCCGGAACCGGCGTCGGTGGCCGGCTGACCAGCCGCGCGGGCACGACGACACCCGTCGTGCCCGCGCGGCAGCGGGACCCCCGACCGCGGCGGTCCCCGGGGACGGTGCCGCCCCGGGGACGTACGTCGCGGTCGGGCCTGGTCGCGGCGGCCGGTCCCCGCACGCCGCGATCCCGGTGGCGTCGGCCCCTCGACAGTGCCGGCTCCCGGGCGGTGCCGGTCGGGTCAGGTCGCCCCGGTGCCGGTCACCAGGACTCGACCGGGTCGGCGAGGTCGGTGTCCGCCGGCTCCCGGGGCTCGGCCACCCAGGCGGAGAAGACCGGCAGCCCGTGCCACGGCCCCGGTTCGCCGTCGCGGCGGTCGGTGGCCACCGCCAGCACCGCGTACGGGTGCCCGAACCGCAACTCGACGCTGCGGCGTACGCCCTGCGGCGGGAGGCTGGTCAGGGCGAACGCCCCGGTCACGGCGGCGGCCTCGAAGCCGTACCGGCCGTAGTCGGCCACCACCGCCTGCCGGGCCTCGACGCCCACGTCGACGCCGAGCAGCCCACCCAGCGCCCGCCCCACCGCCGCGAACCCCAGCCCGGGGGCGGTCAGGTCGTGCTCGTCGCGGGCCGACCAGCAGGGCAGCACCGCCCGGTGCCGTTCCTCCCGGCCGTCGCGGGCGGCGGTGCGCACCGGCTCCTCACGCAGGGTGCCGAGGGGACCCGTGCCCAGCGGCAGGTCGAACAGCGACCGGCGGGCCGGCTCGCCGTCGACCGCCGCGCCGGCCAACGCGTAGCCGGCGGCGAGCACGTCGGCGGGCGGAACCGCCGGGTCGGCGAGCACCGAGAGCACCACCAGGCCGGCCCCGTCGCGTTCCACCGCACCGGCGGCGTGCACGGCGACGTCACCGGCCGGCCCGGTCGCCGCGATCCAGGCCCGGTGCCCGTGCTCCGGGCTGCGCAACGCCCGGGTCAGCCGCCCCGCCCAGCCGCCGCCCGACCCGGCCGTCCCGCGCCCGTGGTCCGGCCCGTGCCCTGCGCCCGGCCCGTGCGCGGGTGCGCCGTCTGGTCGGGTCGCGCCGCGCGGGTCGTCGGGGCCGAGTGCCGTGCCGGGCACCAGGTCGAACGGGGTGGCCCAGGAGATCCGGGTGGCCAGCGCGCCGGCCAGCGCCAGTAGCACCCGGGGGGAGACGGTCAGCGGGAACCTGTCGACCAGCCCGAGGGTGTGCTCACGCGCCCAGACGTCCAGGCCGGCCCGGTCGGGCAGCGGACCGGTGGCGGTGCTGCGGGGCAGCCCGTCCCACCAGCCGGCCAGCGGGCCGGGGTCCGTGCCGGGCCGGTGCCAGACGGCGGTGGCCGACGGCACCAGCGGGTGCGGCCGGTCCAGCAGCGCGGCGGCGGCCCGCGCGGCGACCGCCCCGTCGACACCGAGCACCTCGGTCAGTTCGGCCTGTTGTGCGCCGGTGGCGGCCGGTGCGGCGAGCGCCAGCAGCAGCCAGGCCCCGAGCGGGGAGGCGACGTGGTGCCGGTCGCCGAGGTCGGCGTGCAGCCGGGCGGCGTACCGGGCCAGCGGGTCGTACGGGAGCGTCGTCATGCCCCCACTGTGCCCACCGGGCGGGCCGGTGGCACCCCGGTCAGGACCAGAGTTCGAACGGTTCGTCGATCCGTTCGCCGGCCAGGAACGCGGTGAGCAGGGCGGGCAGTCGACCCGGGTAGAACCGGGCGGTGCTGGTCACGATCTCCTCGACCGGCCACCAGCGGAACCCGAAGTAGTCCTCCACCTCGTAGTCGAGCCGGTCCGCGCCGTCGACGTCCGGCGCGGCGGCGTCGAGGCGTACGGTCAGCACCACCTCGTCCTGGACGTGGCGCAACCGGCGGTGGATGAAGCTGGCCCGCCGTCGCCAGGTCGGCGGGCCGAGCTGCGCGGCGGTGACCACGAAGCCGGTCTCCTCCCGCAGCTCCCGCAGAGCCGTCTGCGGGTACGTCTCACCGGGGTCGACGCCCCCGCCGGGCAGCTCCCACCAGGTGCCCAGCCGGGGATGTTCCGGGTCACGGGTGTGGAACAGCAGGATCAGGCCGTCCCGGTCGCGGACCACCAGCCGGACGGCGGTGCGTTCGACCACCGGCAGGTCCCGGGGCAGTTCGGTCATGGGCCTCCCTCGACGGGGCACCGGCCGGGCGGCGGCGGTGCGACGATGGCGATCATGGTGGAGCTCTTCGGTGCGGTGGCGGACGACTACGACGAGATCCGGCCGGGCTATCCGGCCGCCCTCGCCCCGACCATCCTCGCCTATCACGGCGAACCCCCGTCCCGGCTGGTCGAGGTCGGCGCGGGCACCGGCCTGGCCACCGCGCTGCTGCGCGACCTGGTCGCCCCGGACGCACCGGCCCACCCGGCGCGGGTGACCTGCGTCGAGCCGGACCCGCGGATGGCGGCGGTGCTGTCCGCCCGGTTCCCCGACGTCGAGGTGGTCCTCGCCCGGTTCGAGCAGTGGTCGCCGCCCCCGGCCGGGGTGCCCCTGCTGGCCTGCGCGTTGGCCTGGCACTGGCTCGACCCGGGCACCCGCAACCGGCGGGCCC
The DNA here is from genome assembly GCF_049178975.1 of Micromonospora sp. WMMD734. NCBI lineage: Bacteria > Bacillati > Actinomycetota > Actinomycetes > Micromonosporales > Micromonosporaceae > Micromonospora > Micromonospora sp. WMMD734. The sequence continues at coordinate 2,627,340 of NZ_JBMHMK010000001.1, read as the reverse complement.
ACGACGCGCTGACCCCCGGCGGCACCCTGGCCGTCTTCGCCCACCGCTACGACTACGTCGACCCGGCCCAGTCGGCGGCGATCCGGGCAGCGTTCGAGTCGGTGGACCCGGTGCCGCACCACGACCGGCCGGAGGACTGGTTCCACGCCGACATCACCGACAGCGGGCTGTTCACCGACGTCCGGTCGGTGGCGTTGCGCCGGGCGGTGCCACTGACCACGGCGCAGTACCAGCGGCTGGTCGGCACCTTCTCGCCGCAGTTGCGCCGGCCACCGCGGTTGCGGGAGCGGGTCGTCGAGGCGATCGGCGGTGCGGTCGACGGTTTCGGCGGCACGGTCACCCTCGACCTGCGGACCACGCTGGTGCTGGCCCGCCGGCCCGGCTGAGAAAAAGTCGTCGGGTGGTCGTGTCGATCCGGCCGGGTGCCCGTTCGACCTGGGGGTGAGAGGGTCGAACGGCGACCCGGTAGCGAGGAGCGACGATGGCCAAGTACATGCTGATCATGCGGAACACCGACGATTCCCTGGCGGCGATGATGAAGATCCCCTTCGAGGAGATGCTGGAGACGATGGGGCGGTTCAACGACGAGTTGATCCGCGCGGGCGTACTGGTCGCCGCCGAGGGCCTGGAGGACCCGGCGCAGGGCGTGGTGGTCGACTACAGCGGGGAGACCCCGGTCGTCACCGACGGCCCGTACGGCGAGACGAAGGAGCTGTTCGGCGGCTTCTACCTGCTCGATGTGGCGTCCAAGGACGAGGCCGTCGAGTGGGCCCGCCGGATGCCGGCGCTGCCCGGCAGCAAGTGCGAGGTGCGCCGGGTCCCCGGTATCGACGAGTTCCCGCAGGACAACGAGTTCATCGTCCGGGAGCGGGCGTGGCGCGAGCGGACCGGCCAGCTCTGAGCACGGTGCCCACCGACGACCCGCCGGGTGCCGAGTCGGCCCGGCGGGCCGTCGAGGCGCTCTGGCGTATCGAGTCGGCCCGGATCGTCGGCGCGCTGGCCCGGTACACCGGCGACTTCGCGCTCGCCGAGGACGTCGCCCAGGAGGCGGTGGCGCAGGCCCTGGTCGGTTGGGCGCGTGACGGGGTGCCGGCGAACCCGGTGGGGTGGCTGCTCACCACCGCCCGGCGGCGTGCGGTCGACGCGTTCCGCCGTCGGGCCGCGCTCGACGACCGGTACGCGGTGCTCGCCGGCCAGCTCGCCGGTCCGGTGTCCGGGGCCGGGGAGCTGCCGTGGGACCCGGACCGGGTCGACGACGACGTGCTGGCGCTGATGTTCGTGGCCTGCCATCCGGTGCTCGCGCCGCCGGCCCGGCTGGCGTTGACACTGCGGGTGGTCGGCGGCCTGTCCAGCGAGGAGATCGCGCGGGCGCTGCTGGTGCCGGTGCCCACCGTGCAGGCGCGGATCACCCGGGCCAAGAAGGCGATCGCCGCCGCGCGGGTGCCGTTCGCGCTGCCGGAGCCACCGCAGCGGCGGGAACGCCTCGGCGCGGTCCTGGGCGTGCTCTACGTGATCTTCACCGAGGGGTCGACGGCGACGACCGGTGACGACCTGCTCCGCCCCGACCTGGCGTACGAGGCCATCCGGCTGTGCCGGACATTGGCCGCGCTGCTGCCCGGCGAGCCGGAGGTGCACGGCCTGCTCGCCCTGTGCGAGCTGACCGCCGCCCGGTTCCCGGCCCGGGTCGACGCCGACGGCGAGGCGGTGCTGCTGGCGGACCAGGACCGGCGGCGGTGGGACCGGTCGGCGATCCGTCGGGGGACGGCCGCGCTGCGCCGGGCCGTGGCGTCGGGGCGTGGCCTCGGGCCGTACGGGTTGCAGGCGTCGATCGCCGCCTGCCACGCCGCCGCCCCCTCGGTGGAGCGCACCGACTGGGCCCGGGTGGTGCTGCTCTACGAGGCGTTGGGCCGGGTGGCGCCGTCGCCGGTGGTCGAGCTGAACCGGGCGGTGGCCGTGGCGATGGTCGACGGGCCGCAGCCGGCGCTGGCCGTGGTGGACGAGGTCGCCGCCACCGGCCGTCTCGCCGGGTCGCACCTGCTGCCCGGCGTCCGGGGTGAGCTGCTCGCCCGGCTCGGCCGGACCGCCGAGGCGCGTGCCGAGTTGGAGTTCGCCGCCAGGCTGTGCCGCAACGTGCGGGAACGGGCGGTGCTGCTGCGCCGGGCGGACAGCCTCGACGGGTGATCCGGCCCGGCTGGCGGTAGGCTGCCCGCCGTGGCAGGTCTGTTGAGGAACGTGGCGTCCCGGTTGAGCCGGGTGACCGGCGCGCAGCGCGCCACCCCAGGTCCGATCCCGGCGCAGCTGGCCCGGCGGCGTCAGGTCAGCGCCCTGCAACGGCGGGAGCTGTCGTACGCCCCGGAGCCGGACGGGCAGGCCGACCCGGGGGAGATCGTCTGGACCTGGGTGCCCTACGAGGACGACCCGAAGCAGGGCAAGGACCGTCCGGTGCTGGTGGTCGGCCGGTCCAGCCGCACCCTGTTCGGGTTGATGCTGTCCAGCCAGAGCGAGCGGGACGGCCAGCGGCACTGGCTGGCGCTGGGCCCGGGGGAGTGGGACCGGGAGGCCCGTCCGAGCTGGGTACGGCTGGACCGGGTGCTCACCATGCGCGAGGACGGCATCCGTCGCGAGGGCGCGGTGCTGGACCGGGGGCGTTTCGACCGGGTCGGGCAGGCGCTGCGGGCCGGCTACGGCTGGCGCTGACCCGTCCCGTCATGCCGTCACGTCGTGGCGCGGTGCCGCCTCGGCCCGGCGGCTCAGCACTCGGCGAGGCGGGCGACGTCGAGCAGTTGCCGGGGTGACTGCCGGCTGGTGACGCCCTTCGCCCGGTACATCGCGGCGTCGGCCTGGCAGAGCGCGTCGGCGAGTTGGGTGGGGCCGGTGACCGGGGCGAGCCCGACCGAGGCGGTGACCCGGACGCTGCACGGGCCCAGCGGGATGGGTGCGGCCATGGCCTCGCAGAGCCGCCGGGTGGCGTGGTCGATCCAGCGCCGGTCGACCGAGGGGCTGGCCAGCAGGCCGGCGAACTCGTCGCCGCCGAGCCGGGCGACCAGGTTGTCACCGGCGAAGGCGGCCAGCCGCTGGGCGACGCTGATCAGCACCTGGTCGCCGGCGGCGTGCCCGTAGCTGTCGTTGACCTGCTTGAAGTCGTTGAGGTCGAGGACCACCGCGATGAGGGGCTGCCCGCCGGCGTCGGTGAGCAGCGCGGCGGCCAGCCGGTAGAAGGCCCGCCGGTTGGGTAGCCCGGTGAGCGGGTCGTGGCTGGCGGCGTGCCGTTCCGCGGCCAGCTCGGCCTGCAGGTGCTCCAGTTCCGCCTCGGCCTGTAGGGCCCGGCGGCGTAGCTGCCACACCGAGACCAGGGCTCCGGCTGCGGAAACGCCGGACGCGACGGTCAACGGATCCGGCACGGGTCCTCCCTCGCATGTCGGCGCACGACCCGCGCGGCGGCGGCCGTCGTGCCCCGCCGGGTCGTCGTTTGCCCAGGTGAAGCCCTGAGTCTGGTAACCCAAAGTGAACGGATAAGTACCCGTCCATGTGCGCTATCATGCTCGCTGTCCGAAGCAGATGCAATAGCAGATGCACGTGCAGCACGGCCGGATCTGATGTCGCAGCGCCCCTTCGACACCGCAACGTCCCCTCGCGACAGTGGTTCCGCACCCCGACAGAAAGACACCCATGCAGCAGCCTGAGAACGGCGTCCCCACCACCCAGCTGCCCCCGCTGAGGTGGGAGAAGAGCCGGCGCAGCAACCCCAGCGGCAACTGCGTCGAGTTGGCCGAACTGCCCGGCGGAGCCGGCATCGCCGTGCGCAACTCGCGCCACCCCGAGGGGCCCGCCCTGATCTACACGGTGGACGAGATAACGGCGTTCGTCCTCGGCGCCCGCGACGGTGACTTCGACCATCTGATCGACTGAGGCCCGACGGTCCCGCCCACGGGACCGTATCCGTCCGGAGGATGTTCACCTCACCGTCGGTTCATGGCATGCTTACTCGTCGGTCGGGCGGGGGCCAGGGACCGCGATCGGGTGTAAGGGCATGCGCGGAGGGGCGGGGCACGTGACGATGGTTGCCGCCGAGGGGGGACCGGCCACCGGCCCCACGGTGTTGCGGATGCTGCTCGGCGCGCAGTTGCGCCGGCTGCGGGAGGCCAAGGGTGTCACGCGGGAGGGCGCAGGCTGGGAGATCCGCTCCTCGGAGTCGAAGATCAGCCGGATGGAGCTGGGCCGGGTCGGCTTCAAGGAACGCGACGTCGCCGACCTGCTCACCTTCTACGGGGTGACCGCCGTGCAGGAACGCGAGGCACTGCTCAAGCTGGCCCGCGACGCCAACAGCCCCGGTTGGTGGCACCGCTACGGCGACGTCCTGCCCGCCTGGTTCCAGTCCTACCTGGGCCTGGAGGCCGCCGCCGCGCTGATCCGCAGCTACGAGGTGCAGTTCGTCCCCGGCCTGCTCCAGACCCCGGAGTACGCCCGCTCGGTGGTCCTGCTCGGCCACCGGGGGGCCGCGGTCGACGAGGTCGACCGGCGGGTGGAGCTGCGTATCCAACGCCAGCAGGTGCTGCACCGCACAGACCCGCCGCAGCTGTGGGCGGTGGTCGACGAGGCCGTCCTGCGCCGACCGATCGGCGGCCCGGAGGTGATGCGCGGGCAGTTGACCGCGCTGATCGAGGCGACCCGCTCGTCGCACATCCGACTCCAGATCATCCCGTTCGACGCCGGCGGCCACGCCGCCGCCGGTGGGGCCTTCACCATCCTGCGCTTCGGCGACGACGACCTGCCCGACATCGTCTACATCGAGCAGTTGACCAGCGCCCTCTACCTCGACAAGCGGGAGGACCTGGACTACTACGCCGCCGCGATGGAGCGGCTCTGCGTCGAGGCCACCCCGCCGGAACGTACGCCCGAGGTGCTCACCCGGTTGCGTGACGAGCTGTACCCGCAGTGACTGCCGCACCGGGTCGCCGGCCCCGTCAGGGCGGCCTCTACGATGATCGACCGGAGACAGTGGACGGACGCCATCGACGATCGGATGGCGCGGAGTCATGGAGGACCCTGTGACCGCCGATGCCCCGACGGGCGCCGCCCAGCACCCCAGCGACCGGATCGACACCTCGGTCGCCCATCCGGCCCGCCGCTACAACTACTGGCTGGGTGGCAAGGACAACTTCCAGGCCGACCGGGACTCCGGCGACGCGATGGCCGAGGCCTTCCCGACCGTGCGTACCGCCGCCCTGGAGAACCGCCGGTTCCTGCAACGCGCCGTCGCCCACCTGGCCCGCGAGGCAGGCGTACGGCAGTTCCTGGACATCGGCACCGGCATCCCCACGGCCAACAACACCCACGACGTGGCCCAGGCGATCATTCCGCAGGCCCGGGTGGTCTACGTCGACAACGACCCGATCGTGCTGGCCCACGCGCGGGCGCTGCTGACCAGCTCGGCCGAGGGGGCCACCGCCTACATCGACGCCGACCTGCGCGAGCCCGAGAAGATCCTGCACCACCCCGAACTGCGCCGCACCCTCGACCTGGACCAGCCGGTCGCCCTGATGCTGGTGGCCATCCTGCACTTCGTGACCGAGACCGAGGACCCGTACGGGGTGGTCGGCCGGTTGCTCGCGGCGCTGCCGTCGGGCAGCTACCTGGCCGCCTCGCACGCCACCTACGACCACCTGCCACCCGCCGTGGCCGAGCAGGCCCGGGCGGGCAACCGGAGCGGCAACCCGCCCGGGATGATCAACCTGCGCAGCCGGGACGAGTTCGCCCGCTTCTTCGACGGCCTCGACCTGGTCGCGCCCGGCCTCGTCTCGGTGGCCGAGTGGTGGGCCGAGGACGAACCGCAGCCCCGGCCGACGGTCGAGGAGGTCAGCGTGTACGGCGCGGTCGGCCGCAAGCCCTGACCGGAAGCCGGCCGTCCGTGCGCGGCCGGGCACCCGTCCGTGCGGTCAGGCCGGCTCGACCCGGTCCCCGACGGCCACCCGGCCGCCCCGTAGCACCACCGCGTACGCCCCCACGCAGGGCTGCGGCCCCAGGCCCGGCAGCGGGACCACCCGGTTGCGTCGCGCCGGCTGCCGCAGTGCCTGCGGGGCACGGGGGAGCGGGCCGTGGGCCAGGGTGGGCACCGCGCAGCGGGGCGTCGGCGCGAGCACCCGCAGCACCACCTCCGGGCCGATCCGCAGTTCCCGGCCCACCCAGTCGTTCTCCACGAACCCCCGGGCTTCGGTCGCGACGACCAGGTTGGGCCGGTAGCGCGGCACCGCCTCCCGGGGCAGGCCGAGCGCGTCCAGGCTGGCCGTGGTGACCAGGTGCACCGGCGCGAAGTCGACCAGGCTGCCCGGCGGGGCGACGCCACCGAGCGGGTTGCCGGTCACCGGCACGTCCGCGTCCACCCCCTCGGCCAGCACCGCGTCCGGGTCGGCCCGGTCCAGCAGGGCGTCGGCGGGCACCGCGTCGGTGAGCGTGACGTCCCGGCCGAGCAGCCGGGACAGGGCGGCGTCCAGGCCGGCGTCGGGATGGTCCAGGACGGTGCCGTCGGGGAAGGTGAGGCGTACCCGGTCGGGGGCGTCGCCTGTCGCGCGGACGCCGAGCAGGGCCGACCAGCGTCGGGGCCGCTTCGCGCTGCCCACCCGCCCGGTGTCGTGGTCGAGCACGGCGAGCCGACGGTCGCCGGCCACCCCGCGACCGTCCACCGTGGCGTCGGACATTGCTTCCCCCAGCATCGACTTGACCGGATACCGCCACAGTTCGGTCAGTCGTCCCGGCACCGGCCCAGCGTACCGGTGCGGTGTCGCCGGTACGCGTGGTCGATTCGTCGACCGGCTCGTAACTTTGTCGGATGATCCCACGCTCCCTGGCGCTCAGCCCCCGTACGGTCGTCTCCGCCGCCGAGCCCCCCTCGGACGGGCCGGTGGGGTTCGTCACCGGTCTGGTGGAGCGGCTCGGCGGGCCCGGCGCGGGGCTGGCGGTGGCGCTGGAGAACCTCTTCCCGCCGATCCCCAGCGAGGTGATCCTGCCGCTGGCCGGCTTCGCCGCCGCCCAGGGGCGGATCAGCCTGGTGTCGGCGATCCTCTGGACGACCCTCGGGTCGGTGGTCGGCGCGTGGGTGCTCTACGGCATCGGCGCCGCGCTGGGCCGGGACCGGATGCGGGCGATCGCGGCCCGCCTGCCGCTGGTGAAGCTCAGCGACGTGGACCGTACCGAGGCGTGGTTCCTCAAGCACGGGGTCAAGGCGGTGTTCTTCGGCCGGATGATCCCGATCTTCCGCAGCCTGATCTCCATCCCGGCGGGGGTGGAGCGGATGCCGATCATGACGTTCCTGCTGTACACCACGCTGGGCAGCCTGATCTGGAACACCACCTTCGTGATGGCCGGGTTCCTGCTCGGCGACAACTGGCACGTCGTCGAGGAGTACGTCGGGTCGTTCCAGAAGGTCGTCATCGTGGTCTGCGTCGCCGCCGCCTGCTGGTTCGTGGTGACCCGGGTCCGCCGGGCGCGGGCCGCGCGCGCCGACGCCCCGGCCGCCGACGCCCGGTCCGCCAACGCCCGCCCGGCCGCCGATGCCGCGCCCGGGGGTGACGTCGCGGGGCAGCCGGACGTCGCCGACGGCACGCCCTACCGGGGGACCGTCTACCGGGGCGGACTCTGGGGCCGCGACACCGACTGACCGGCGCGGCGACCGGGTGGCGGCCGGGCACACCGACCGCGCCCGGAATGATCCGTTGCGGCGGCCGGGCCGTACTGCTGTGCGGGGACCGGGACAGGGGAGGCACGATGGCGGAGCCGGGGCAGGAGCACCGTCCGACGACAGGGGAGCAGCGACCGGTCTTCGAGCCGGTGATCGAGGTGACCGGGGAACCGGTCGGGGTGACGGCGGAACCGGCTTACCGCTCACCCTGGCCCCGCAGCGCGCGGCTGCTGGCCGCCGCCGCGGTGCTGGTGGTCGCGCTCGGTGCGATCGCGGTGGTGGTGACCATGGCGAACCCCGACCGGCTGGGGATCGTCTCCTCCGGGGACCGCGCCGCCGCACCCCCGGCGTCGGTGAGCGCCGACCCCGGCGGCGCGGGCGCCGCCGAGGCCGACGGGCGGACCCTGACCGCGCCGGTCGACGGGCTGCGCCGGGCCACCTTCGAGCTGGTGGACGGGGTGACCTCGTTCCGGCTGCGCACCGACGACCTCGGTGCCGACCTGTACCGGATCAGCAGCCCGGCCGACGCCGGACTCACCCCCCGGCCCCAGGTCGCGGGTGAGCGGGTGCAGCTGCGGGTGACCCGCAAGGACCGGCCCGGCCGGGGCGTCGTCGACGTGACGCTCAACGCGCGGCTGACCTGGCGGTTGCGGCTGGTCGGCGGGGTCAGCGACCACGTCCTCGACCTCACCGGCGCGCGGCTGTCCGGGGTGGAGTTGATCGGCGGCGCGGCCCGCATCGACCTGCGGCTGCCGCCGACCACGGGCACCCGCACCGTCCGGATGACCGGCGGCGTCAACCAGTTCGTCGTCCACGCGCCCGACGGCCCCCCGGTCCGGGTCCGCGCCGTCTCCGGCGCGGGCAGCGTCGTCTGGTACGGCGACCGGCGCGACGGGTTGGCCCGGGGCGCTACGGTCGGCTCGCCGAACTGGGACCGGTCGCCCGACCGGCTCTACCTCGACCTGGTGGCCGGGGCGAACACCGTCACCGTCGTCGAGGACTGAACCGGCCGGGACCGGAGCCGTCGCGGGCCGGCCGGCATAGAGTCGGGCGGTGGACCGTACCGAATCGTTGCCGGCACAGACCCGACCACCCGGCGTCGCCGCCGAGGACCCGGGCAGCGTGCTGCTGCCCGGCCACGACGTGCCGCTGGGCCGGTACACCACCGTGCGCCGGCTGTTGCCGCAGCGGGCCCGCCGGATGGTCGGGGCGTGGTGCTTCGTCGACCATTTCGGCCCGGACGACGTGGCGCAGCGGCCCGGCATGGAGGTGCCGCCGCACCCGCACACCGGGTTGCAGACGGTGACCTGGCTGCTCGACGGGGAGATCGTGCACCGCGACAGCCTCGGCAACGTCCAGCCGATCCGTCCCGGCCAGCTCAACGTGATGACCTCCGGGCACGGCATCGCCCACTCCGAGCGGTCCCCGGCCAGCCATCCGCCGCTGATGCACGGGGTGCAGCTGTGGGTGGCGCTGCCCGACCCGGCGCGCGCCGGTGCCGCCGGCTTCGCCCACCACGCCGATCTGCCCCGCTGGCGCTCCGGCGACTGGGAGCACACCCTGCTCGTCGGCGAGCTGGCGGGCGAGGCGTCCCCGGCGGTGGTGCACACCCCGCTGCTCGGCGTGCAACTGGCGGCGCACGGCCCGGCCCCGGCGACGCCGCGCCTGCGGCCCCGCTTCGAGTACGCCCTGCTGGCGATGTCCGGCCGGGCCCGGGTGGACGGCGTGTCGCTGGAGCCCGGCGCGCTGCTCTACCTCGGCACCGGGCGGGACCGGCTGGAGCTGACCGCCGAGCCGGGCAGCCGGCTGATGCTGCTCGGCGGTGAGCCGTTCGACGAGCCCCTGGTCATGTGGTGGAACTTCGTCGGCCGCTCGCACGAGGAGGTGGCCACCGCCCGGGCGGACTGGATGGCCGGTCGGGACCGGTTCGGGCGGGTCACCGACGACCCGGCCCCGCCGCTGCCCGCCCCGGAACTGCCGACCGTCCGGTTGAAGGCCCGGGACCGCCGGGGTGACCTGCACGGTTGACCGATCCGCCCCGGTGGTGTGCTCGCCCACAGTCTCGCCGAAATCAGCCGTACGGGTGATGGCGTGACCTATGATGATCGTGGCAGCGATGCCCACCCGGTTCGGGTGGCCACCCGGCGGTTCGCCGGTGAACAGGCACGCGTGCGCCCCAGGTCGCGGTTCGTGACCCGGGGCGCCCGCCTGTTCGGGGTCAGATGCTCCGCAGGTGCTGCGCGACCCGCTGGTGCTGCTTCTCCCTCGCCTGCTGTGCCCGCCGGGCGGGGTCGACCTCCGGGGCGGGATCGATCCGGGCCGAGCGGGCCACCTCCGCGTCGTTGGCGTAGTCCACCGGCGGCAGCGCCCGCAACGCCCGCAGCACGTCAGGTGGTGCGCCCTCCCGTTCGGCCTGACGCACCACGGCGTCCTTCGCCGCCGGGTAGTCCAGGCTGGACAGGTACCGCAGGACTTCGGTCCGACTGGCCATCGGTGGGCCTCCTCGCCGCCTCGATCCGGTCACGATCGGCGGCGGTTACCCGTCCGGTGGCAGGTCACGCGCCCACGGGCGGAAAACCCCGGTGGGCGGTGTCGTTTCCGGGTCGTCCCGGCGGGTAACCGGGCCGCCTCATGTCGAAGGGAGCCCCGCATGAACTACGACACCTTCGTCGACCAGGTGGCCCGGCGGGTCCGTACCGACCCGGAGCGGGCGGTGGTGCTGGTCCACGCGACGCTGGCCACCCTGGCCGAACGGTTGACCGGGGGTGAGGTGCTCGACCTGGCGACGCAGCTGCCCGCGCCGTTGCGGCTGGCACTGCGGCCGGGCCCCGGCACGGAGGCGGCCGAGCAGTTCGGCGCGGCCGAGTTCGTGGCCCGGGTGGCGCGGCGGGCCGAGCTGGACGAACCGGCCGCCCGGGACGGGGTGCGGGTGGTCTTCGGCGTCGTGCACGAGGCGGTCAGCGGTGGTGAGTTCGACGATCTGGTGACCCGGCTGCCCCGCGACTACCGCGACCTGGTGGAGCCGGCCCTCGCCCCCGGCATGGGCGCCCCGCGCCGGGCCTGACCCACGGTCGGGCCCGGGTCGGTGGGCGGCGCACAGCGGTTGACCAGGGCAACCACGGTGGGACTGGCTTGGCGAGTCGTCCGGACCTGGCCTAACCTGGTCGGCACGAGGGGAGTACTTCCCACGAACCATTCCGGTCAGTACGGCGCGCTCCGGGCGCGCCTCGGGTGGTTGCCCACGACGAACGTGGGTGAAGGAGACCTCGAACATGGCACGGTGTTCGAGGAGGCTCCATGACCGATCTGTCGTACTTTGCCGCCGGTGGGTTGTCGTCGGTCGGCACCCCCACCCTGTGGGCGGTGACCATCGTCGGCGTGCTCGCCCTGCTGGTGCTCGACTTCCTGGTCACCCGACGCCCGCACGAGGTGTCGATCCGGGAGGCGCTGGGCTGGTCGGCGTTCTACATCGCGCTGCCGTTGGCGTTCGGCGGGTGGGTCTGGTGGCGCTTCGGCTCCCAGCAGGGCGTCGAGTACCTGACCGGCTACCTGGTCGAGAAGTCGCTGTCGGTCGACAACCTCTTCGTGTTCATGCTGCTGCTGGCCGCCTTCGCGGTGCCCGCCGTGCTGGCCCAGCGGGTGCTGCTCTACGGCATCGCCGGCGCGCTGGTGCTCCGTGCGGTCTTCATCGCCCTCGGCGCGGCGGCCTTGCAGACCCTCGACTTCGCGTTCCTGATCTTCGCCGTCATCCTCATCGCCACCGCGGTCAAACTCCTGCGCGACGCCCTCACCGGGCACGAGCAGGAGGTGGACATCAACAAGATGCGGTCGGTGCGGCTGCTGCGCCGGTTCATGCCGGTGGTCGAGGAGTACCACGGCACCCGGATGACGATCCGGCAGCACGGCCGACGGGCGCTCACCCCGTTCGCCCTCGTGGTGGTCGCGGTGCTCGCCACCGACATCGTCTTCGCGGTCGACTCGGTGCCCGCCGTCTACGGCATCACCGAGGACCCCTACCTGGTCTTCGCCACCAATGCCTTCGCCCTGCTCGGGCTGCGGGCGCTCTACTTCGTGCTGCACGCCGCGCTGAGCCGGCTGGTACATCTCAGCTACGGCCTGGCGATCATCCTGGCCTTCATCGGCGTCAAGCTCGGCCTGCACTGGGCGCACGGCATCTGGCCGGGCGTGCCGGAGATCCCCACGCTGGCCTCGCTCGGGGTCATCATCGGCGTGCTGGTCGTGGTCACCCTCACCAGCCTGCGGGCCACCCGTGACCGGGAGCCCGGCGACGCCGAGGTGGTCGTCGACAAGCACTGACCGTACGCGACCGGCGGCGGCCCGCGACGGGGCCGCCGCCGGTCGTGGCCCGGTCCGCCGGAACCCTCCCGCCAGCGCCTCCCAGGTGGTACGACTGACGGGTGGGCATCGTGTCACCGGGCTTCCAGGGCCGCCGTCGGACGACCGACCCGGCCCTGCCGCCGGGGCAGTACCTGACCGAGGACTTCCCGGTGCTGTCCGCCGGGCCGACCCCCCGGGTCCCTTTGGACCGGTGGGAGTTCGTCCTCACCACCGAGACCGGCGACGAGGTCCGCTGGTCCTGGGCGGAGCTGATGGAGCTGCCCCAGGAGACCCCCACGGTGGACATCCACTGCGTCACCCGGTGGTCGAAGTTCGGCACCAGCTGGCAGGGCGTCTCGCTGGACGTGCTGCTCGACGGCGTGGACACCGCCGCCGACTACGCCCAGGCCCACTCGTACGGCGGCTACACCACCAACCTGCCGCTGGACGACCTGCGCGACGGGCAGGCGTGGGTGGTGCACGGCTACGACGGCGAACCGCTGCCCGCCGAACACGGCGGCCCGGCCCGGCTGCTGGTGCCGCACCTCTACTTCTGGAAGTCCGCCAAGTGGGTACGGGGCCTGCGGCTGACCGTCGAGGACGAACCCGGGTTCTGGGAGACCGCCGGCTACCACGACTACGGCGACCCGTGGCGCGAGCAGCGCTACCAGGGCGACTGAGGTGACCTCGGCGGGTGGTCGGCCGGCCACGCCGCTGGGCTGGCGGGTGGCCCGGCTGGCGCAGCGCCGCGTCGAGACGCCCACCGCGCAGACCCTGGTCCTGTCGGTGCCCGGCTGGCCGGGGCACCTGCCGGGGCAGCACGTCGACGTCCGGCTCACCGCCCCCGACGGCTACCAGGCGGCCCGGTCGTACTCGCTCGCCGGGCCGGTCGACGGCGACCGGATCGCGCTGACCGTGCAGCGGGTGCCCGACGGCGAGGTGTCGCCGTACCTGACCGACACCTGGGCCGAGGGCGACCCGGTGGAGGTGCGCGGCCCGGTCGGCGGCTGGTTCGTCTGGCGACCCGAGCAGACCCCGCCCGTGCTCCTGGTCGCCGGGGGCTCCGGGGTGGTGCCGCTGATGGCGATGGTGCGGGCCCGCCGGGCCGCCGGCAACCGCGCGCCGTTCCGGCTGATCTACTCCGTCCGCACCCCGGCGGACGTGATCTACGCCGACGAGCTGCGTACCCGGGCCCGCGACGACGCCGGCCTGGACGTCAGCTACGTCTACACCCGGCATGCCCCCGACGGGTGGCGGGGCGAGCCGCACCGGATCGGGCTGGCCGACGTGAACACCCACGGCTGGCCGGCGGACCTGGAGCCGCTGTGCTACGTCTGCGGCCCGACCGGCTTCGTGGAGACCGTCGCGGACCTGCTCGTGGGGCTGGGTCACCCGACCCGCCGGGTCCGCACCGAACGGTTCGGGCCGACCGGCTGACCGGCGAGGAGAACCGATGACCGAGATGTCCTACCTGGACGGCAACATGCTCGACGGGCCGCTGCGGGAGCTGTTCGCGGTGGACCTGAGCGCGGCGACCGGACGGTGCGCGTCCTGCGGCATGGTCGGCCCGCTGGCCGGCCTGCGCGTCTACGCCCACGCCCCCGGGCTGGTGGGGCGCTGCCCGGCCTGCACCGAGGTGATGCTCCGGCTGGTCCGGGCCCCCGACCGGGCCTGGCTGGACCTGCGCGGCGCCAGCTACCTCCGGGTGCCGGTGCCGCCGACCACACCGCCGTCCCTGCGCTGATCAGCGCGGCGCGGCGGCGACCGACGCCCGGCGCACCAGCTGACCCGGCAGGGCCACGTGCCGGGCCACCCGACGGCGGGCGCCCTTCGGCCGGTCGAGCAGCTCCACCATGGTCTCGACCGCCCACGCGCCCATCCCGTGGTGCGGCAACGCCACGCTGGTCAGGGCGGGGAACAGCCCGTCGGCGACGACCTCCTGGTTGTCGTGGCCGACCACCGAGAGTTCCTGCGGGACGCGCAGACCGAGTTCGGCCGCCGCCCGGTAGACGCCCATCGCCATCGCGTCGGTGAAACAGAACAGCGCCGTCGGGCGGTCGGCCGCGGCGAGCAGGGCCCGGGCCGCCCGGTGCCCGCCGACGGGGTCACCGGCGTCGGCGCGCACCAGCTCCGGCCGGTACGGCACCCCGGCCGCCCACAGCGCCTCCCGGTAGCCGAGCAACCGGCCCTGAGCGGCGGGGACGTCGTCGACGGTGGTGACGAAGCCGATCCGCCGGTGCCCGTGGGCGAGCAGCTCCCGTACCGCCGTCGCCGCACCGCCGCGCTCGTCCGGCACCACCGAGGGGATCGTGGCGTCGGCGCTGCGGGCGTTGAGCAGCACCACCGGCATCGGGCGCAGCTCGTCGGGGACCCGCACCACCCGGTGGTCCGTGGTCGCGTAGAGCACCCCGTCGACCCGGTGCCGGGCCAGCGCCCTGATCTCCCGCCGTTCGACCTCGGGATCGCGGCCGGTGGTGAGCAGCAGCACCCACCCGCGCGCCGACGCGGTCTCCTGCGCGCCCAGGACGAGCCGCCCGGCCCGGCCGGTGGCCGCGACGACGTCACCGAGCAGCCCCAGGGCGTACGACCGTTGCAGCCGCAGTCCCCGGGCCAGCCCGTTGGCCGCGTAACCGAGCTGGCGGGCCACCGTCTCGACCCGTTCCCGGGTCTGTGCGCTGACCCGGGTGCCGGACGTGTTGTTCAGCACGTGGGACACGGTGGTCACCGAGACGCCCGCGGCGGCGGCGACGTCCCGGATGCTCGCCTTCGGCATCGCTTCACCTTCGCGTCGTTCGTGGCTCGGCCGTCGGCCCGACGGTCCGACAACGCTAGCCGACCGGATCCACCCGTGGAGATCACCAGCGGCCCACTTGCGGGATGGTCGCCCGGCGGTGCCGGCGGGTCGCCGGGCGGTGGTCCGCCCACGCGGCACCGCCCGCCGGCCCACCGGCGGGCGGCACCGTCCGGTTCAGATCCGCGAGGTGAAGGCGACGAGCACCTGGTACGGCGCGGGCGTGCCGGTGTTGTCGAAGCAGATCACGTCCACCGGGGCATCCACCGCGTACGACCACGGCTGGGTCAGGTTGCAGTAGTTCGGCCCGGTGCCCTGCGCGGTGACCTGGGCGTGCGTCTCCTTCTGCCCGAGCTGCTTGAAGGTGACCAGGTAGCGGCCGGCCGGGGCGAGCGGCGCGATGGTGTTCACGCCCACCCCGAGCTGGGAGTTGTCGTTGGTGGGGCCGCCCGCCGCGCTGGCCAGGTGGCCGAAGAACGTCGGCGGGGCCAACGACCCGACCACCGACCGCCCCCGGTGGTAGGACAGGGTGAAGTCGGTGTTCACCGGCGCGCCGGCCTGGTCGAAGCAGAACACGTAGACCAGCACGTCGGAGCCGGAGGCGCCCCACCTGGCGACGGTGCACCGGCGCGGCGCGGCGTTCGGCTGGATCGCGGTGGCCTGCACGTTGCCGGCGAGCACCCCGGCCAGCCCGACCCCGGGCAGCTTCACCGACCACTGTCCGACGCCGACCGGGGCCAGCGCGGCGGGGGCCCCGGTCGACACGTACGACTGGACCAGGCCGCTGACCCCGCCCTGGACGTAGGCGTGTGCGGTGCCGGCCGGCAGCACCCCGGAGCTTGCGGTCCACAACACGGTGAACCGGCTGTCGTCGCGGGTACCGCCGGGGGCGAAGCACTGCACGTCGACGATCTCGTCGGTGCCCGACTGGAACCAGCGCACCACCGTGCAGTAGTGCCCGGCCCGGTCCACCGGGGTCACGTGCGGCACCCCGCGCGCACCGGCGCCGATCTGCGGGAAACGCACCTGGAACCGGCCCGGGGCGAGTTTGATGCCGGTGGCCCAGGCGGCCGGGAAGGCGGTCTTCCAGGTGCCCCACTGCCGGCTCGTGTCCAGCACGGTCCAACTGGTGACGGTGGGGTTGTCGACATAGGCGAAGCCCCAGCGGTCCGCGGTGGCCGCCGTGGCGGGTGCGGTCGGCGCGAGCCCCACGGCCGCCAGCAGGGCGGCCAGTACGACGGCGACGACACGACGAACTCTCATCTGTCCCTCCTTGGTGGTGGTCGAACAGGAACTCAGCGTGAGCGGAGGGTGCACCCGAAAGCAACGGTGTCGGCTACCCGGTGTGACTACAGTCGGGAGCCCGTCACTGAGGTATCAAACGGGCCGCGACGGCCTCGTCCACCGGGGCCGTGGGCGGCGCGGACGGTGGCCCCGGGTCGCCCGCCGCCCGCCCCGGCGCGCGGGTGCCGGGGCGTCCGACACGTTTGTCGTGCGGACCGCCGGGAAGGGAGCGGACATGACGAAACCTCGGGTGGTGATCGTGGGGGCCGGTTTCGCCGGTTACCACGCGGCGAAGACGTTGCGTCGGCTGGCCGGCGGGCGGGCCGAGATCGTGCTGCTGAACTCGACCGACTACTTCCTCTACCTGCCGCTGTTGCCCGAGGTGGCCGCCGGGGTGGTCGAGCCCACCCGGATCTCGGTCCCGCTGACCGGCACCCTGCCCGGGGTCCGGGTGGTCGTCGGCGAGGCCGACCGGGTCGACCTGCGCCACCGCTGGGTCGGTTTCACCAACCCGGAGGGGGAGCGGGGTCAGCTCGCCTACGACCGGCTGGTGCTCTGCGTCGGCAGCGTCAACAAACTGCTGCCCATCCCCGGTGTGACCGAGTACGCCCACGGTTTCCGGGGCCTGCCCGAGGCGGTCTACCTGCACGACCACGTGGTCCGCCAGATCGAGCTGGCCGAGCAGGCGCAGGACCCGGCCGAGCAGCAGGCCCGCGCCACCTTCGTGGTGGTGGGCGCGGGGTACACCGGCACCGAGGTCGCCGCGCACGGGCAACTCTTCACCGACGCGTTGCACGCCCAACGTCCCCGGTTGACCGTCCGGCCCCGGTGGATGCTGCTGGACGTCGCCCCCCGGGTGCTGCCGGAACTGGACGAACGGATGTCGCGCACCGCCGACCGGGTGCTGCGCCGCCGGGGGGTCGACGTCCGGATGGGCACCTCGGTCGCCGAGGCCACCGCCGACGGGGTGCACCTCACCGACGGCGGGTACGTTCCGACCTGCACGCTGGCCTGGTGCGTCGGGGTCCGCCCCGACCCGTTCGTGGCCGAGTTGGGCCTGCGTACCGAGAAGGGCCGGCTGGTGGTCGACGAGTACCTCAACGTCCCCGGCTTCCCCGAGGTGTACGCCTGCGGCGACGCCGCCGCCGTGCCGGACCTGACCCGGCCCGGGCAGCTCTGCACGATGACCGCCCAGCACGCCCAGCGGCAGGGCAAACTCGCGGCACACAACATCGCCGCCTCCTACGGGCACGGCAGGCGTCGCCCGTACCAGCACCACGACCTGGGCTGGGTGGTCGACCTGGGCGGAAAGGACGCGGCGGCGAACCCGCTGAAGGTGTCGCTGTCGGGGTTGGCCGCCAAGGCGGTCACCCGGGGCTACCACCTGCTGGCGATGCCGGGCAACCGGGCGCGGGTGAGCGCCGACTGGGTGCTCGACGCCGCGCTGCCCCGCCCGGCGACGCAGCTCGGCCTGGTCCCGGCCCACGCCGTGCCGCTGGAGAGTTCCTCACCCGAGGTGCCGGTGCGCACCCGCTGAGCCGGTGCCGGCCGGACGGCCCCGGTACGCCCGGGGGCCCGGCTTCACTCCCGTGGGGTGAGGGGTGCTCACCCGTCCGGGACGGACCATCGGGGCGACCGGAGGTCTTCCGAGGAACGCGGAAGGGTAGGTCGTCATGAAGAGGATCGTGGAGATCGTCCCGGCCCGTCCCGGCTGGTACTCCCGCTGGCAGGTCGGCCCCGAGGTGACCCGGTGCTACCCGGTGAGCCTCTGGGCGCTGGTGGAGGAGGCCGACGGCTCGGGCCGCGAGGTGGTGGGGATGGACTGCGCCGGGCAGTGGCCCGGGGCGGAGCACAACGAGTCGGGTGGGGGATTCGTCAGGTACCTGTTCCAACTGCCCGATTCCGGTCCTCCGGAGGACGTCGAACCCCCGTCGTCCGCCGCGTCCCGGTCGACCGGGACGCGCCGGCAACCGGCAGTCGAGGCGCAGGAGGCCGCCGTCAGCGCGTGACGGCGAGCCGCCCGGGCCCTCCTCCCGGCCCCCGGCCCCTGGTCCCAGGGTCGGGGGCCACTGCGGCCGGACGGTTCAGCCCACCTCGGGGACGTCGTCGTTGACGCCGGCCGCCGGCTGCTCCTGCCCCGCCAGCAACTCGGCCAGGCCGGTGCGGTCGAGCAGTTGCTGGAGCCGGGCGTTGACGCCGGTCAGCCGGACCGGGCCGGCCCCACCCTGGCGCAGCACCACGAACGCGCTCAGCCCCGACGAGTCGCACAGACCGACCCCGCTGAGATCGATGACCAGCGCGCGGTGACCGTCCGCGCGGACCCTGGCCGCCGCCTCGACCAGCTCCGGCGCGGTGTCGAAGTCGAGGTCGCCGGTCAGCCGCAGCCGGGCGGTGCCGGCGTCGGGCCGGGTCACCTCGATGGTCAGAAGCTGCGGGCGCATGCCCCCATGTTCCCAGCATCAGGTGATCGGGAAACGCCGGGGTTCGCCCGGCGGTCCCCCCGCAGGCCCGCCCCGGGTGCGCAGCCCCGGTTTCTGCGCCCGGTGACCGGTTCAGGCGGACGCGGCCCGGTGCTGCGGCGCGGGGGCGGACTGCGGCGGCACCTGACGGGCCAGCAGGCCGGTGACCCCGGTCATGTCGAGGATGGTGGTCAGGAAGCGGGGGACGGCCCGCAGCCGGACCAGCGTCCCGACCCGTTGCCCCTCCCGCCAGGCGTGCACGATGACCGACAGGCCGGTGCTGTCGATGAAGGTCAGCCCGGAGAAGTCGAAGACGACCACCGCAGGGCGCTCCACCAGCAGCCGGTCCACCTCCACCCGCACCGGTCGGGAGGTGGCGTAGGCCAGCTCACCGCCGACCGACAGGACCGGCGTCGCGGGGTCGGAACGGTCCACCGACATCGTCAACGGGGCGGTCTCGGGTTTCCTTCCAGGGGGCACCACAGCACGCCTTTCCGCAGGGCCGACGGTCGGGCCGGACTACGCCGGATCGTAACAACCCGCCGGTGGGTCCGCAGGGGTGCGCGTGCGCGCAGGACGCCGTGCGGTGGCGGTGCCCGCGTTCCGGCGTAGGCTGGGCGGAACAGATTGGAACATACGACCTACATCCGGGATGTGCCGGATGGCGACAGGGGGAGTGGGGCTCAGCTGGTGAGTGCTGCCGACGTCAGGGGCTTCGAGCCGGGCGACGGACGGATCTCCACGCCGAGTGCCGGTCGGGCCGCGGCGCGGTCCGTCGGGCTGCCGCCGTTGGCCCCCGACCGGAGCGGCCCCGACCCCGTCCGGGCCGACCCGGACCGCGTCGACCCGGCCTGGCCCGAGGTCGTCGAACACTTCCGGGAGGGCCTGGTCGTCTGCGACGCCGACGGGGTGGTCCGGCACGTCAGCCCGGTCGCCGGGCGGCTGCTGCCCGAGGTGACCCCCGGCCGTCCGCTGGCCGCCGCCGGTCTGGCCGTGCTGACCGCAGCCGCCGCCGAGCCCGACGGGTTCGGGCACCACGGCCGGCGGCTGCGCATCCGCCGGGTGCCGCTGTCCGGCTCCCGCAGCTGCCTGTACGTCGAGGACGTCACCGACATCGTCTCCCGGGCCGACGCGCTGCTCGCCGAGCGGGCCCGGTCGGCCTTCCTCGCCGTGGTCGGCGAGAAACTGGGCAACCCGCTGCATCCGGACCGGGCCGCCGCCGCCGTGGTCCGGCTCACGGTGCCCACCCTGGCCGAGGTGGCGGTGCTGGTGCTGGCCCCCCGCTCCGGGCGGGCCCGCTGGTGGCGGGCGACCCGGGCCGACGACGAGTCGCCCACAGTGGACAGCGGCATGCTGCCCGCCGCCACACTGCCTCCGGCGATCGTCGAGGGGTTGTCCGGTGTGGAGCCGCACACCGTGGACTGGCTGGCCGACCAGGCGGTCGAGGCCGGCTGGCTGCCGGGGCTCAGCGCCCGCGAGGTGACCGCCCGGGTGGTTCCGCTGCCCGGCCGGGACGCCCCGGCGGGTGTGCTGCTGGTGGCCCGGCGTACCCGCTGGTATGACGACGCGGACGTGGAGCTGGTGCGGGCCTTCGCCGCCCGGGCCGGCGCGGCGCTCACCACCGCGGTGCTCTACCGCAACCAGGCCGAGGTGGCCGACACCCTGCAGGCCAGCCTGGTGCCGGTGGAACCGGCCGAGGTGGTCGGGGTGCAGTGGGGCACGGCGTACCGGCCCTCCCAGGCGAGCCTGCGGATCGGCGGCGACTTCTACGGCGCGCACCGGCTGGCCGACGGCGGTGCGGTGTTCTTCCTCGGTGACGTCTCCGGCAAGGGGGTGGAGGCGGCGGTCTTCACCGGCCAGCTCCGCCAGTGTCTGCAGGCGCTCTACCGGGTCGAGTCGCGGCCCGGCCGGCTGCTCAAGCTGCTCAACGACGCCCTGCTGGAGACCACCCAGGCGCACGGGCAGGGCCGGTTCGCCACCATGGTGCTCGGGGTGGTGCGTCCGCACCGCGACGGCGGACTGTCGCTGACCCTGGCCGGTGGTGGGCACCTGCCGCCGCTGGTGCTGCGCGACGGCGGCGAGGTGGAGACGGTACCGCTGAGCGGCATGCTGATCGGCGTGGTGCCCGACCCCCGCATCGGCGAGGTCACCGTCCGGCTGGCGGTGGGGGAGACCTGCCTGCTCTACAGCGACGGGGTCACCGAGGCCCGGGGCGGTCGGCGCGGCGACGAGCAGTTCGGTCAGGACCGGCTGGTCCACGTGGTCACCGGGTGTCACCGGATGCCCGCCGCGGCGCTCGCCGAGCGGGTCGAGCAGGTCACCTGCGACTGGCTGGCGCACGGCGACCACGACGACATCGCGGTGCTCGCGCTGCGGGCCACCGCACCGGGTGGCCGCTCCCGGCGGCACCTGCACTCCGTGCCGGCTGTGCCGGACCCGGCCGGGGAGAGGACGTCCCGACCGTGACCGTCCCCGCCGACCCGTACCGGGCCTTCGGCGACTTCCTCGCCTGCCTGGAGGAGGCCGACGAGTACGGCGCGATCGAGGTGGTCACCGGGCTGCTCGACGTCGGCGTCCCGGCGGAGCGGGTGCTGCTCGACCTGGTCGCCCCGGCGCAGACCGAGGTGGGCGAGCGGTGGGCCCGCAACGAGTGGAGCGTGGCGCAGGAGCATGCCGCGACGCACATCAGCGAGCGGGCGGTGGCGGCGGTCGCCGGGTACGCCGATCCGCGTCCGACCCGGGGCCGGATCGTGGTGGCCTGCATGGACGGTGAGTGGCACGCCCTGCCGCCCCGGCTGGTCGCCGAGGTGCTGCGGCTGCGCGGCTGGCAGGTGACCTTCCTGGGGGCCAGCGTGCCGGCCGCCCACCTGGTGTCGTACCTGCACCGGCACGACGCGCACGCGGTCGCGTTGGCCTGCGCCCTGCCGATGCGGTTGCCGCAGGCGCACCGGATGGTCGAGGCGTGCCGGCGTTCGGACGTACCCGTGGTGGTCGGTGGGCGTGGGTTCGGCCTGGACGGCCGGTGGGCCCGGCGGCTCGGGGTCGCCTGGGCCCCGGACGCCCCGGGCGCGGCCGACCTGGTCGCCGACGAGCGGGCCCTGCGCCGGGTGCCCCCGGCGGACCTCGCCCATCTCGCCGACGACGAGTACGCCAGCCTGGTGAAGCGGCGCGGCGAGCTGATCGACTCGGCGGTGGCGGACCTGCGGGCCCGGGTGCCGTCGGTGGGGGAGTACACCCCGGCGCAGTGGGACGCCACGACGGGCGACCTGGGCTACATCGTGGACTTCCTGGCCGCCGCCGTCTACGTCGACGACGCGGCGCTGTTCACCGACTTCGTGTCGTGGCTGGTGTCGATCCTGACCAGCCGGGGGGTGCCGGCCGGGTCGGTCGCCGACACCCTGGGTCACTACGGGCGCGTCCTGCGTGACTTCCCCCGGGCGGCGCGGTTCCTGGCGCTCGGCACGGCGGCGACCGTGGCGTCCGGCGGGGTACGGCACTGACGCGCCGCGCGGGCCCCCCGGGGAACGCTGCGTATACTTGCTGCACTGCAAGGGTCTGCCTGTGGTGGGAGCGAGAGGGACGACGTTGACCTTCACCGTGACGCATGCCGGGCGGGACGACGGCGGCGTGTGTCTGCGGCTCGCCGGCGAGCTGGACCTCAGCTCGGCCGGGGCACTCAACACCGAGATCGACCGGCTCGCCGCGGACGGTGAGCGGCACCTGCTGCTCGACCTCACCGAGCTGACCTTCTGCGATTCCACAGGCATCGCGGCCTTCGTCCGGGGGGACAATCTCGCCGCCGCCCGGGGTGGCTGGCTGCGGCTGTGCGGGGCGACCGGCCGGGTGGACCGGGTCCTCCAGATCACCGGCCTGGCCGACGTGCTGCTCTTTCAGCCCGACACCGCCGACCCGCGGTCGCCGTCCACCCGTTGATGGGTTAAATTTCCCCGCCAGCGGCTGACCGCGCAGTTCCCGCGCCGCGGGTGACCGCGTTCGGTCGGGCCGCCAACGGGGTACCGAGACCGTCGTCCCCCGCTCGCCGACACAGACAGGTTGGACCCATGGACCGAGGCGCCACGAACCCCGTCCGCATCCTGGTGGTCGACGACGACCCGGGTGACGTGCTGATGATCGAGGAAGCCCTGGCGGACTCCGGCATCGCCAAGGTCATCGACGTGGTCGGTGACGGTCAGGAGGCGATGGAGTTCCTGCGGCAGCAGGGGCGGCACGTCGACGCCCGGCGACCCGACGTGATCCTGCTCGACCTGAACATGCCCCGGATGGACGGGCGGCAGGTCCTCGGCGAGGTGAAGCAGGACGACGACCTGCGCACCATCCCGATCGTGGTGCTGACCACCTCCAACGCGGACACCGACATCGTGGGCAGCTACAGCCTCCAGGCCAACGCCTACGTCACCAAACCGATCGACCTGGACGACTTCAACGACGTCGTACGCCGGATCGACGAGTTCTTCGGTCGGGTCGTGGTGCTGCCGAAGCGTTCCTGAGCAGCCCGGGGCGTCCCCCGAACGACGGTCTCGGGAGCCGCCCCGCAATTGTTGAACATTTTTCTCGAACCGCCCCGGGGGTCGTCGGCTGGCGCGAGGATCGAGCTGGGACAGACGTACCAGCTTCCTGGGGGGCGACACGTATGAGGTTCTCCGTCGTTGAGTCCGGCTACGACCGGCGTCAGGTCGATTCCTGCCTGGACGAGCTCGGAGTCCGGTTGACCCGCCTCGCCGCGCGGGCGGAGGTGATCGCCGACGCGGGGCGGGACTGGGACCAGATCCGCCAGGAGACCACCCTGCTCCTGGCGCTGGTCGACCGGCGGCGGGTCGACGCCGACCGGGGCGCGGCCCGGCCGGCGGCCGACGAGCTGCTGGCCCGCGCCCGCGCCGAGCTGGACGCCGCCCGGGAGGAGGCCCGGCAGTTGCGCGAGCGGGTGTACGCCGAGGCGGTGCAGGCCCGCCGCGAGTTCGAGGCGTCGCTGCACGAACGGCGGCACCGGGCGGCCCGGGTCGACCAGATCCTGACCGGGCTGAGCGTCGACCCGGTGCCGGTCGACACCCCGACCGCAGCCGCCGGGGGTGTGCCGGCCACCCGGGTCGCCACCGGCACCGACGAGGTGACTGTCGACCAGCCGGAGCCGGGCACCCGGGTCGCCTGACCGGACACCCTGCCGGCCGTGGCCCGGCCCCGCCGCCGCCCGACCCGCGGTGCCGACAGGGCCGGGTCAGGTCAGCGCGTCGACCACGGTGGTGGCCCGGTCCTCGTGCCGCGCGTACGCACCCGGGTAGGCGGAGATCTGCACGGCCTGCGCGGCGGCGGTGATGCTGAGCTGCCGCCAGCCGGGGATCTCGGCCAGCGCGGAGTAGAACGCCCGTGCCGCGTAGGCGGGGCGCATCAACTCGGCGACCGTGCCCCAGCCGCTGCTCGGGCGCTGCTGGAACAGGCCCACCGAG
The DNA here is from genome assembly GCF_049178975.1 of Micromonospora sp. WMMD734. NCBI lineage: Bacteria > Bacillati > Actinomycetota > Actinomycetes > Micromonosporales > Micromonosporaceae > Micromonospora > Micromonospora sp. WMMD734. The sequence goes on along the minus strand of NZ_JBMHMK010000001.1, from coordinate 2,603,331 downwards.
TCGTGGTCCGAACCGCTGCCCTGGTGCGGGTGCTCGTACGACTCGGGCAGCACGTCGCTGGCGAGGTTGTGCAGGTCGCTCTCCTGCATCGCGGTGGCGACGGCGACCACCAGGCCCCGGCGCGGCACCCCCAGCTCGACGCCGACCTCGACGATCACCTGGGCGTTGGCCATCTGTAGCGGGGTGAGCCCGGCGACCGGGCGGGGCCGGGCCGGCCGCTGGGGTTTCGGTGTGGCGGTGCGGCTCGCCGACGGGGCGGGGTCGGCGGAGGTGGCGGTGCCTGACGGCAGGGCGGTGCGCTCCCGGGCCCGGGAGGCCCGCTGCTCGTCGGTGGCCCGGTCGGCCAGCACCTCCTGCACCGGCCGGGGCTGCCTGTCGACCCGGTGCGTCCCGGCCAGCGCGACGAGCCCCAGGCAGCAGGTCACACCCCCGACGAGGGCGATCCGGGCGGGGGTCGAGGCGAGCGCGGCACGGGCACCCCGGCGGGGCGGCTCCGGTGCGCGGTGCCGGCCGATCCTCCGTTCGTCCGAGGCCACCGGGGTCGAAGGGGTGGTCGGGCGGTTCCGGGGCGGTTGCCGCGCAGCGGTCTCGTCGGGGTGCACCCGACGAGGTTAGAGAGGTTTCGGCCGCAGACCGGCGGCGGTATGGGTGGCCTACGCCACAATCGGCCGGAATCCGCCCGGATATTCCCCGTATCGCCTTACCAAAGCCGCGAAACGGTTAGGCGGTACTTGTCGGTCCTGACCGTCGAAGTACGGAGGAATCGGGCGGGCAGCGGCCCTGGCGGTGCCGCCGGACGGGCCTCCGCCGAACGGGTGAGCCGGTTCCGCCGACCCGATGGGACCGGCTCACCCGGACGTGGCGGGATCCGCCGGTTCAGTGCCTGCCGTTCTCGGCCGCGCTCACCGTCAGCCGGTGCCGGCTGCTGTCGTCGCTGGAGAACGGCCACAGCCGGTCGGCGTACGCGACCAGCTCGGCCAACTGCTCCCGGCTCAACCCGGCCGAGGAGATGCTGGCGTGCACGTCGGCCCGGTACCGGCCGTCGTCGTCGCGCCCCAGCTTCGCCTCGGCGGTCACCTGCACCGTGTGCGCCTCGTCGGTGATCTCCCCGGCCGCCTCGACCGCCGCGTGGTGCAGGCAGGAGGCGAAGGCGGCGGCCAGCAGCTGCTCCGGGGTCAACCCGGTGCAGTGCGGTGCGAGCGGCGACGCCAGCGCGGTGGACAGTTCGCCGTCGTCGGTGCGTACGTGCCCGCCCGTGGCGGTCGCGCTGGCCTCGTGCAGCCAGGAACTCGGATCCGGCATCGCGTTCCCCCCTCATCCGTCGGCCGGGTTCCCGGCCACGAACGGGTGAAACGCCCGGGACACGCCGACGGCCGGGATCAGACCTGTCCGGTCCGGGACCAGTCGGGCACCGCCACCGCCTCGGTCGCCTCGGCCGCCGCCCGTTCGGTCCACGGCGACACCGGCGCGGCGCGGGGCCGGGGCACCGAGGCCAGCATCGGCACGTAGACCCGGGCGTCGACCACCTCCGCCAGCTCCAGGGCCGCCACCAGACTGGTGGGCCGCTCGCGCGGGTCGTCGGCGAGGCAGCGCCGGCACAGGTCGGCCACCTCGGGCGGCAGCCCCGCGACCGGCGGCAGCGGCTCCGGCGTGATCTTGCGGCGGGACCCGACCAGCTGGGTGGCGGTGGTCCCCGCCGCGTACGGCAGTCGTCCGGTGAGGCAGTAGTAGAGCAGGACACCGAGGGCGTACATGTCGGCGGCGGGGGTGGCCGGCTGCCTGTCGAACTGCTCCGGCGCCAGGTACGCCGGGGTCCCCACCAGCATGCCGTCCGGGCTGTGGTCGGGCGCTCCGGCCGGGGTGGCGATACCGAAGTCGAGCACCTTCGCCCCCGACGGGGTGAGCATCACGTTGGCGGGCTTGACGTCGCGGTGCACGATCCCGTGGGCGTGCGCCGCGGCGAGCGCGGCGGCCACCTCGGCGCAGACCCGGACCGCGATCCGCCAGTCCAGCGGGCCGGCCCGCAGGTGCGCGGCGAGGGTCTCGCCCTCCACCAGCTCCATCACGATGTACGGCAGCTCCCGGCCGGGCAGGGACGTCGAGGTGCCGAAGTCGTGCACGCTGGCGACGTTCGGGTGCACCAGCCGGGCGGCGGACCGGGCCTCGGCCCTGATCCGTTCGACCGAGGTCTGCTCACCCCGGTGGGCGGGGGACATCAGCTTCACCGCGACCGGCCGGTCCAGCACGACGTCGTGGGCCCGCCAGACCTCCGACATCCCACCCATGCCGATGCGCTGTTCGAGCTGGTACCGCCCGGCCAGCGTCCTCATCGACCCGCTCCCGTCCATGCCGACCGCGTCGCCGGGGTGGCGATGGCGCTGTCGAGCCGGTACCCGGCCGCTGCGCTGGGCAAACCGTGCCCGCTGCGCCCCGGACCCGGGTGGACCCGGTCGAGCCACCCCGGCCGGGCCCCGGGTGCGGTAGCTTGCCGTCAGTGGCCCGCGACCGCCGGCCGGAGGGAGGCCCCGATGGGCGAGGTGACCGTACGCTTCGTCGGCGGGCCGGCCCACGACCTGGTCCGTGTTCTGCCGGCCGACCCGGCCGGGACGCCGCCCGCCCGCTGGGTGCTGCGCCACCCGGACGCCCCACCGGCCCCCGGCGGGGGCGGCCCCGACCACCTCTACCAGCGGGACCAGCCGGCCGGCGACGACCACTGGACGATGTCCTTCGTGCACACCTACCCGACCGGTATGAGCCAGTAGCCGCCCGCCGTACCGGCCCGTCGGTGGCCGGGTGCGATCCGGGGAACCGCCCCCCGACGCCGCCCGGCCGGGTACGGTCGAGTGGGGCCGCGCGCACAGCGGGCGCACAGGATGGGCACAGGGCAGCGCCAGTAACCGGTCCCACGATGGGGGCATGGTGACCGAGGGGCAGACCGCACCGCACCGGATCGAGTTGCGCCGCCCGGACGGCGAACCCGTCCGGGTGCTGGTGGTCGACGACGAACCCACCCTGACCGACCTGCTGTCGATGGCGCTGCGCTACGAGGGCTGGCAGGTGCGCAGCGCGGGCAACGGGATGGCGGCGCTGAGCGCGGCCCGCCAGTTCCAGCCCGACGCGGTGGTGCTCGACGTGATGCTCCCCGACCTGGACGGCTTCCAGGTGCTGCGCCGGTTGCGCGAGCACACCCCGACCGTGCCGGTGCTCTTCCTGACCGCCCGCGACGCGGTCGAGGAACGCATCGCCGGGCTTACCGTCGGCGGCGACGACTACGTCACCAAGCCGTTCAGCCTGGAGGAGGTCATCGCCCGGCTGCGCGCCCTGCTGCGGCGTACCGGCTTCGCGGTGACCGCCCGGGACGAGGCCGTGCTCACCGTCGGCGACCTCACCCTCGACGAGGACAGCCACGAGGTACGCCGGGGCGACGATCTGATCACCCTGACCGCCACCGAGTTCGAACTGCTGCGCTACCTGATGCGCAACCCGCGTCGGGTGCTCAGCAAGGCGCAGATCCTGGACCGGGTGTGGAACTACGACTTCGGCGGGCAGGCCAACGTCGTCGAGCTGTACATCTCGTACCTGCGCAAGAAGATCGACGTGGGACGCGCGCCGATGATCCACACCCTGCGCGGCGCCGGCTATGTCCTCAAGCCCGCGCCGTGACCCGGTCGGTCGCCTCCGCCGCCGGCTGGCTCACCGGTTGGCGGGCTGGTCACTGCGTCGCCGGCTGGTGCTCACCGTGGTCGCGCTGCTGGCGCTGGTCAGCGTCGGCATCGGCGGGCTGACCACCGTCGCGCTGCGGCACTTCCTGATCACCCAGGTCGACACCCAGCTCGTCGGGGACAACCGCCGATTCGACACCCGGCTGCCCTGGGACCGGACCCCGGGCCAGCCCCGCCCCCTCGACCAGGCCAGCGGCCGGCAGGGGCAACCCGACCCGCCACCGACCTACCCGGTCGGCTCGATCGGGATGCGGATCATCCCGCAGGAGCAGCCCTCGGCCCGCATCCGCAGCGCCTCCGGCACGACCGAGGCGCTCACCGCCGCCGACGTCGCCCCGCTGACCAGGTTGCCCGCCGACAGCAGGCCGCACACCGTCGACCTCGGCGAGCGGGGCGACTACCGGGCGGTGGCCCGCCAGGTTCCCGGCGGCGACATCCTGGTCTTCGCCATCCCGCTGAGTCTCGTGCAGGAGACCGTCTGGTGGATGGTCGTCGCCCAGGCGGGCGTCGCCGCCGCCGGCCTGCTCGTCGCCGGCAGCCTGGGCGCGTTGATCGTCCGGGCCACGCTGCGCCCGCTGAACCGGGTGGCGGCCACCGCAGGGCGGGTCGCCGAGCTGCCGCTGGACCGGGGCGAGGTGGCCCTGTCGGTACGGGTGCCCGCCGCCGACACCGATCCGCGTACCGAGGTGGGCCAGGTGGGCGCGGCGCTGAACCGGATGCTGGGTCACGTCGCCGCCGCGCTCGCCGCCCGCCAGGCCAGCGAGACCCGGGTACGCCAGTTCGTCGCCGACGCCTCGCACGAGCTGCGTACCCCGCTGGCCGCGATCCGGGGCTACGCCGAGGTGGCCCGGCGGGGCCGCGACCGGGTGCCCCCGGACGTGGCCCACGCGCTGCGCCGGGTCGAATCCGCCAGCACCCGGATGACCAGCCTCGTCGACGACCTGCTGCTGCTGGCCCGGCTGGACTCCGGCCGGCCGCTGGCCACCGGGCCGGTCGACCTGACCGCCCTGGTGGTCGACGCGGTCAGCGACGCGCACGTGGCCGGTCCCGAACACCGGTGGCAGCTCGACCTGCCCGACGAGGCGGTGGAGGTGCCCGGCGACGCCGTCCGGCTGCACCAGGTGGTGGCGAACCTGCTGGCCAACGCCCGGGTGCACACCCCACCCGGCAGCACCGTCACCACCCGGCTCGCCCCGGTGCCCGGGGCAGTGGAGATCAGCGTCACCGACGACGGCCCGGGGGTGCCGGCGGAGCTGCGCGACGAGGTCTTCGAACGGTTCGCCCGGGGCGACAGCTCGCGGTCCCGGGAACACGGCAGCACCGGCCTGGGCCTGGCCATCGTGGCCGCCGTGGTGGAGGCCCACCACGGCACCGTCGCCCTGGAGAGCCGACCGGGCCGCACCGTCTTCACCGTGCGGTTGCCGGACTCCACCGGGCCCGCACCGCGGGACGCCGACCCGTCCACGCCGCCGTATTCCGCCGCGCCCTCGTCGCGTCATTCCGCCGCCCCCGCGTTGCCGGAGGCCGGCGCGGCGGGGCCGCCGGATTCCACAGCCAACGCATAGCCAGGGCACGGGAGCGACCCAACCGGCCCGGCCAGGCTGGCCGCATGGACAGAACCGAGAGCCTGCTGACGACGCCGGCCAGCGCGCCGGACGCCGCGACCGCACCGCCGTCGGGCCAGCCCGACGCCGCGACCGTACCGCCGGCCCGGTCGGCGTCGGTCCACCCGGGCGCAGACGACGCCCCACCACGACGTGACCCGCGCTGGGTGAGACCCGCGCTGGCGGTGCTGCTGCTCGGCACCGGCCTGCTCTACCTGTGGGGCCTGGGGGAGTCCGGCTGGGCGAACTCGTTCTACTCGGCGGCGGTGCAGGCCGGCTCCGAGAGCTGGAAGGCGTTCTTCTACGGCTCCTCCGACGCGGCCAACTCGATCACCGTCGACAAGACGCCGGCCGCGCTGTGGCTGATGGCCCTGTCGGTACGCATCTTCGGGCTGAACAGCTGGGCGATCCTGGTGCCACAGGCGCTGCTCGGCGTCGCCTCGGTCGGCGTCCTGTACGCCACCGTCCGCCGCTGGTACGGCCCGGCCGCCGGCCTGATCGCCGGGACGGTCCTGGCGCTCACCCCGGTCGCCACCCTGATGTTCCGGTTCAACAACCCGGACGCGCTGCTGGTCCTGTTGCTGGTGCTCGGGGCGTACGCCACGGTCCGGGCGGTGGAGACGGCCAGCACCCGGTGGATCGTGCTGGTCGGGGTGCTGGTCGGCTTCGGCTTCCTCACCAAGATGCTCCAGGCGTTCCTGGTGATCCCGGTCTTCGCCGGGGTCTACCTGCTGGCCGCGCCGACCGGCTTCTGGCGGCGGATCCGGCAGCTGCTGCTGGCCGGCCTGGGCCTGGTCGTCGCCGCCGGCTGGTGGGTGGCCACCGTGGAGCTGGTCCCGGCCAGCGCCCGCCCGTACATCGGCGGTTCGCAGAACAACAGCATCCTGGAGCTGACCCTCGGCTACAACGGTCTCGGCCGGATCACCGGTGACGAGGAGGGCAGCGTCGGCGGTGGCCGGATGGGCGGCGGCGGTGGGCCGTTCTCCGGACAGACCGGCTGGCTGCGGATGTTCGACACCGAGGTCGGCGGCCAGATCTCCTGGCTGCTGCCGGCCGCGCTGATCCTGCTCGTCGCCGGCCTGGTGCTGGCGGGTCGGGCGGCGCGCACGGACCGCCGTCGCGCCGGGCTGCTGCTGTGGGGCGGCTGGCTGCTGGTCACCGGGCTGATCTTCAGCTTCATGTCCGGCATCTTCCACGCCTACTACACCGTGGCCCTGGCCCCGGCGGTCGGCGCGCTGGTCGGCATCGGCACCGTCCTGCTCTGGCGGGAACGCCGGGCCGCCGCCGGAACCGTCACCCCGGTCACCGGTTCCGCGGTGCCCACCGCGCCGACCGCCGCCCCGGGTGCCGACGCCGCGACGGCCCCCGTGACCGCACCGGTGACCGGTGGTCGCCGGTCGCTGCGGTGGCGGGGGTGGTTCGCCACCGGCATCCTCGCCGTCACCCTGGCGGTGACCGCCTGGTGGTCGTGGCGGCTGCTGGGCCGCAGCGCCGACTTCCAGCCTTGGCTACGGCCGGCCGTGCTGGTCGGCGGGCTCGCCGTGGCGGTGCTGATCCTGCTCACCCGGCGGCTGCCCCGGCGTCTGGTGCCGGTGGTGCTGGTGCTGGGCGCGTCGGTCGCGCTGGCCGGCCCGGCGGCGTACGCGGCGCAGACCGCCGGCACCCCGCACACCGGGGCCATCCCGACCGCCGGCCCGGCCGTGCAGGGCGGCTTCGGCCCGGGTCGTGGCGGGCCCGGCGGCCGGATGGGCGACGGCATGGAGTTCCCCGGTGGTGGCGGCTTCCCCGGTGGTGGCTTCCCGGGCGGCAACCGGGACGGCGGCACCGGTCGGAACGGTCAGCCCCCCGGCTTCCCCGGCGGCACCGGCCAGTTCCCCGGCCTCCCCGGCGGCACCGGCCAGGACGGCGGCACCGGTCAGGACGGGGGCACCGGCCAGGACGGCGGCACCGGGCCGAACAGTGGTACCGGTCAGGACGGTGGGCGTACCGGGGGTGGCCAGGGACGCATGGCCGGCGGGATGGGCGGCCTGCTCGACTCCCGGGAGCCGAGCGCCGCGCTGAAGGCGCTGTTGACGGCCGACGCCGACGACTACACCTGGATGGCGGCGACCGTCGGCTCCAACAACGCTTCCGGCTACCAGCTCGCCACCGGCCGTCCGGTGATGGCGGTCGGCGGCTTCAACGGCAGTGACCCGTCGCCCACCCTGGCCCGGTTCCAGGAGTACGTGGCGGCCGGGAAGATCCACTACTTCATCGGCGGGAGTGGCTTCCGGGCCAACGGCGGCAGCTCCGCCTCCCAGGAGATCACCACCTGGGTCACCGAGAACTTCACCGCGCAGACCGTCGACGGAGTCACCGTCTACGACCTGACCAGCGCCGGACAGGAGGCACAGTGATGACCACGATCGGCAGCGCCCGGCCCGCCGTCGAAACCCGGACCGGCACGCCGACCGCCGTGCTCGACGTGGTGGTGCCGGTCTACAACGAGGAGGCCGACCTCGGCCCCTGCGTACGTCGGCTGCACCAGCACCTCAGCGCGCACTTCCCGTACCCGTTCCGGATCACCGTGGCGGACAACGCCAGCGTCGACGGCACCCTCGCCGTGGCCGAGGCGCTCGCCGCCGAACTCCCGCACGTCGAGGTACGGCACCTGACCGCCAAGGGACGCGGCCGGGCCCTGCGGGTCGCCTGGTCGGCGTCGGACGCCCCGGTGCTGGCGTACATGGACGTGGACCTGTCGACCGACCTGGCCGCGTTGTTGCCGCTGGTCGCCCCGCTCATCTCCGGCCACTCGGACCTCGCCATCGGCACCCGGCTGGCCCGGACCTCCCGGGTGGTGCGGGGCGCCAAACGGGAGGTGATCTCCCGGGCCTACAACCTGCTGCTGCGGGGCGCTCTCGCCGCCCGGTTCTCCGACGCGCAGTGCGGCTTCAAGGCCATCCGCGCCGACGTGGCCCGGGAGCTGCTGCCGCTGGTGCAGGACACCGGTTGGTTCTTCGACACCGAGCTGCTGGTGCTCGCCCAGCGCGCCGGACTGCGCATCCACGAGGTGCCGGTGGACTGGGTCGACGACCCGGACAGCCGGGTCGACATCGTGGCCACCGCCCTGGCCGACCTGCGCGGCATCGGCCGGCTGGGGCGGGCCCTGGTCACCGGGGCGTTGCCGCTGGCCGCGCTGCGCGCCCAGTGGGGCCGGGCACCGCTGGCCGCCGCACCGGCGCGGGTGCCGGCCGGGCTGCCCGGCCAGCTGGCCCGGTTCGCCCTGGTCGGCGTGGTCAGCACGGTGGCGTACCTGGTGCTGTTCGTGGCGACCCGGGGGATGCTCGGCGCGCAACCGGCGAACCTGCTGGCGCTGTTGGTGACGGCGGTGGGCAACACGGCGGCGAACCGCCGGCTCACCTTCGGCATCACCGGCCGGCGGGCCGCCGGCCGGCACCACCTGCAGGGGTTGCTCGCCTTCGCCCTCGGCCTGGCGTTGACCAGCGGCGCGCTCGCCGCCCTGCACGCGGCCGGCACCCCGTCCCGGCCGGTCGAACTGGCCGTGCTGGTGGTCGCGAACCTGGCCGCGACGGCGCTGCGGTTCCTGCTGCTGCGCCTGGCGATGCACCACCGCCGGGCCTGACCGGCCGGGCGGCGGGGCGTGGCGACCTCCGCGCCCCGCCCGCCCTGCCGGCACCGGCCGTGCGGCGGGGGGCCGCAGGACCGGGTCGGCCGGGCGTCAGTTCACCGGGGTGACCACCGCGCCTGCGGAGTGCCCTCGTAGGTGTTCTCCGTGGGGCACCTCGGGCAGCGCGACGGTACGCGCCACCGGCTCAGTGGCCCCGGGGGAGAAGTCGGCGGTGGTCGCCCGGACGATCAGTTCCGGGTCCAGCCGTACCGACGTGGTGCTGCCCGAGCCGAGCAGGGTGAGCAGGGCGTGCAGGGCCTGCGAGCCCATGTCCCGCAGCGGGGTACGGATCGAGGTGAGCGGCACCAGGAGTTGGGCGTCCACGTCGATGTCGTTGTAGCCGACCACCGCCACCTCCCGACCGACCCGCAGGCCGTGGTCGCGCAGGGTGCCCATCGCCCCGATCGCGGCGAAGTCGTTCACCGCGAAGACCCCGTCGGGGCGGCCGGTGTCCAGCAGCCCGGCCATCGCCGACGCCCCACCGGCGACGTCGAAGGTGGACGGTGCGACCCACCGGGGGTCGACCGGCACGCCCCGGGCCTTCGCCGCGGCGAGGAAGCCGGCGACCCGGTCGGCGGAGGTGCTGGCGTGCCCGGGACCGGCGATCACCGCCAGCCGCCGGCAGCCCACGTCGATCAGGTGCTCGGCGGCGAGCCGACCACCGAGGCGGTCCCGGCCGGTCACCGAGGGGAAACCCCGGGAGGCCCGACTGACCAGCACGAACGGAACCCCGTCGGCGGCCAGCCGGGCCAGCATCGGATCGTTGCGGCGGGCGTCGCCGATGATCAGCCCGTCCACCCGTTCCCCGATCAACCGCCGGATACGCACCGCCCGCGCCTCGTCGTCGTCCCAGCTGCTGCTGACCACCGCCTGGTAGCCGGCGGCGGCAGCGGCGGCGTCGATGCCCTCGAAGACGGTGGCCAGCACGATGTCGGTGATCCGGGGGACCAGCACGCCGATCACCCCGGTCTTGCCGCTGCGCAGGCTGGCCGCCCAACGGTCCGGGTGGAAGCCCAGTTCCCGGGCGGCGGCGACGATCCGGGCCGCGGTCGCCGGGGCGACCCGGACGTCGTCGCCGCGTAGCACCCGGGAGACCGTGGAGACGTGCACACCGCAGTGGCCGGCGACGTCGCGCAGGGTCACCCGCTTGTTCACTGTGCCTCCCGTGCCGGACCGGTACCCGTACCCGGCAACCTAGCTGAGATGACTGCCCCCGTTCACATCGAAGGTCATGCCGGTGACCGTGGCGCAGGAATCGGAGAGCAGGAACAGCACGATGTCGGCGATCTCCTGTGCCGAGGAGACCCGGCCCAGCGGCATCCGGGCCCGCAGCCCGGCCTTCTGTTCGGCGGTGAGCCGGTCGTGCATCGGGGTGGCCACCGGGCCGGGCGCGACGGCGTTGACCCGTACCCCCTGCGGTCCGAAGTCGACGGCCAGGTGGCGCATCAGGCCCAGCACCCCGGCCTTCGCCGCCGCGTACGCCGTGCCCGACAGCCGGGTGCCGCCGTCGCGGGCGTTGAGGCTGCTCATCAGCACCAGCGACCCGCCGCCGGCCGCCGCCATCCGGGGCACCACGGCCTGGCTGACGACGAACGCGGCGGTGAGGTTGTTGCGCAGGGTGCGTTCCCACTCGGCGAGGCTGGTCTGTTCGATGCCACCGGCGCTGACCACCCCGGCCAGGTGGGCCACCCGGGTCGGGGTGCCGATCGCGTCGACGAACTCGCCGACCGCGACCGGGTCCGCGGCGTCCACGCCGGTGGAGACGTCCAGCACGTGCACCGTCTCGCCCCGGGCGCGGGCGGTGGCGACCACCGCCGCGCCGATGCCGCTGGCTCCGCCGGTCACCAGCAGGCTCACGACGTGCCGCCGAGGATCTCGTCGCGGGCCCGCCGGTAGGCGTCGGAGAGCAGCATCTCCGGCTGGGAGTAGACGACGAAGCGGACGCCCCGGTCGATCCAGCGGCGGGCCTCCTCGGCGGAGTAGGCCAGCATGCCGGCGACCCGGCCGGCGGCGACGACCCGCTCGACGAAGTCGACCGCGTGCTTCTCCACCTCCGGATGGGTGGGCTGGTAGCCCAGGCCCAGCTTGACCGACAGGTCGGCCCGGCCGAGCATCAGCACGTCGAGGTCGGCGGCGAGGATGTCGTCGAGGTTGGCCAGTCCGGTGGGGGTCTCGACCAGGGCGACGACCGTGGTGTTCTGCCCGGCCCAGGTCAGGTAGCGGTCGAAGTCGCCCCGGGCGGTGCCGTGCCCGGCGGCCCGCGCCGCCGAGCACAGCGTCCGGTCGCCGACCGGCGGGTAGTGGGTCAGCCGGGCCGCCTCGACGGCCTGCGCGCCGGTCTCCACCAGCGGCAGCACCACGCCGCCGGCACCGCTGTCCAGGGACCAGAGCAGGTCCTTCTCCTCGATCCGGCGCAGCCGGACCAGCGGGGTGGTCCCCGCCGAGCCGGCCGCCCGGACCATCGCCAGCACGCTCTGCTCGTCGGCCGCGGCGTGCTCGGTGTCGACGACCAGGAAGTCGTAGCCGAGCGCGCCGAGGATCTCGCCGATCGCCGGTTCCTGGAGCAGGGTCAGGCTGCCGAGGGCGACGCCACCGTCGCGCAGCACCTCGGCCAGCCGGCTCGGACGGGGAAACATCAGGACTCCAGCTTCTGGACGCTGCCGCAGTCGCGGTTGACCGGCACCTCGCCGACGATCTTCAGAGCGGCGTCGACGACGGAACCGTCGTGCCACTCACCGACCTCGGGCAGCTTCTCGATGATCTTGTTGTCGAGCAGCCACTTGCCGTCCTCGGCGACCACCGTGGCGGTGTCCACCCGGCCGTTCGGGTCCATGTACGGCCACTGGTCGGTGCCGTACAGCTTGGTGATCGTCTCCGCCGGCACCTTGGTCCGCTCGGCCACGATCTTGATGACGTCGTCCTTGTTGGCCGGGTCCTGGTAGTAGCGCACACCCTCCAGCCAGCCGGCCATCCACCGGGCCGCGACCTCGGGCCGCTTGCTGATGAAGTCCTGCGACATGGTGATCAGGCCCTGCTCCTGGTTCGGGGCCACCTCGTTCATCGCCAGCACCCGCTTGGCCTGCCCGTCGGTGATGAGCTGGTACGCCAGCGGCTGCACCACGAAGCCGGCGTCCACCGCACCGCTCTTGAGCGCGTTGGCGGTGTCCGGGTAGCTCAGGGTGACAATCTGCCCCAGGTCGGACTGCTTGAGCCCGACCTCACCCAGCGCCCGGTCCAGCCAGTACTCGGTGGTCGAGCCCTTGGCCAGGATCGCGACCTTCTTGCCCTTGAGGTCGGCCACGCTCTTCAGGCCGCCGTCGAAGGCCTGGGTCCGGGCCAGCAGGAGGTTGTCCGAGGCACACCGGTACTGCTGCCGGTCGGCCACCGCCCGCACCCGCAGCCCCTGGTTGACCGCGTTGAACAACGCGCCACCGGTGCCCGGGATGTTCACGTCCAGCTTGCCCTGACCCTGCACCGCGAGCCGGGAGTAGATGTCGGCGTTGCTGAACTCCACCTCGACCTGGTGCTTGCCGAAGAAGCCCTTCGCGTCAGCCACCATCATCGGGGCCAGCGAGAGGATCTCCAGCGAGTTGACAGTCACCTTGTCGGTACCGCCGGAGCCTGTCGACTCCGCGTCGTCACCGCAGGCCGCGGTGCCGAGCAGCAGGCTCGCCCCCAACAGCGCGGCGATGACACCCTTGTTCTTGATTGTCATGATTGGCCCTCCGTCCAGCTGAAGAAGCGCCGCTGCACGCGCAGCGTCACCGTGGTGAGGAAAAAGCCCATCGCCGCGATCACCGCGAGCGTGGCGTACATGTTGTCGATCTGATAGATCTGCCAGTACCGCCAGGTCATCGACCCGACGCCGTCACTGGCGGCGAGGAACTCACCGGCGATCGTGCCCAGCAGGGCCAGCCCCGCGGCCAGCCGGATACCGGCGAAGATGGACGGCAGGGCCCCCGGCAGGACGATCTTCCAGAGGATCTGCTGCCGACCGGCGCCCAGGTTGCGGGCCATCAGGATCAGCCGCTCGTCGACCTGGAGCACCCCGGACATCGCGTTGACCACCGCCGGGAAGAACGAGATGATGCCGGCGAGCACCACGATCGGCCGGCCGCCGGTGCCGAAGATGACCAGCAGCAGCGGCAGGATCGCCACCACCGGGATCGGGTACGTGATGGCGATCAGCGGATCGATCAGCACCCGCACCCACCGCGACCGTCCCATCGCGATGCCCAGCAGCGTCGCCGGGATCACCCCGAGCAGGAAGCCGAGCAGGATGCGCTGGGCGGTGATCCCGATGTTCGGCAGCAGCTCCCCGGAGGAGAACAGGTCGACCAGGGCCTGCACGCACTCCGACGGGGCCGGGAAGAAGGTCTTGTCGATCAGCCCGGCCATGCTGCCGACCTGCCACAGCGCCAGCACCACGACCACCGGCACCATGCTGCCCAGCCCGCTGCTGAGCAGCTTGAACCCGCGACCCGGCGGGCGTTCCGCGCGGGGGTCCACCGCGTAGCGGACCACGGGTTCGTCGGTCGCCCGCTCCCGGGTCGGCGCGCTCTGCTCGCTCATCGGTCCCCCTTCGCTTCCGCCCACTCGGCCGCCAGGGTGGCGTCCCGCAACTGCGCCCACAGGTGGCGCTTCAACTCGGTGAACCGCGGGTCCAACTCGACGTCGCGGGTACGCGGCCGGGGGAACGGCACCCGGATCTCCTCGACCACCCGGGTCGGCCGGGGACCGAGCACGATGATCCGGTCCGCCAGCAGCAGCGCCTCCTCGATGCTGTGCGTGATGAACAGGACCGTCTTGCGGTGCCTCGACCAGACCTGGAGCAGCTCGTCCTGCAACAGGGTCCGGGTCTGGGCGTCCACCGCCGCGAACGGCTCGTCCATCAGCAGGACCTCGGGGTCGCTGGCCAGCGCGCGGGCGATCCCGGCCCGCTGGCGCATCCCGCCGGACAGCTCGTGCGGCTTGTTGTCGGCGAACGCCTCGATGCCCATCATCGTCAGGTGCTCCCGGGCCACCTCCCGCCGCCGGGCGGCGGGCACCCCGCGCAGTTCCAGGCCGAACGCCACGTTGTCGGCGATGGAGCGCCACGGGATCAGCGCGTAGTCCTGCCAGACGATCGAGGTGAGCGGGCCGGCGGCGGTGCGCTCCCCGACGAACCGGATCTCCCCGTCGTCCGGCCGGCGCAGCCCGCCGAGCAGGCCGAGCAGCGTCGACTTGCCGCATCCGCTCGGACCGATCACGCAGATGAACTCCTGCGCCTCGATCGTGGTGCTGAGGCTGCCGACCACCGACAGCCGGCTCCCGTCGGCCCGGGGATACCCCTTGGCCACGTTGTCGATCTCGATACGCATGGTCACTGTCCTCCGTGGGCCGGCAGGTCGGAGTAGTTGTGGTGCCACCAGTCGGCGATGTCGCGCCGCCTGGCGAACCAGACGCCGGGCAGGTCCTGCGCCCAGGCGATCAGGTCACGCAGCGCGGAGGCCCGCCCGGCCTGGCCGATCAGCCGGGCGTGCAGCCCGATCGAGATCATCTTGGGGGAGGTCTCGCCCTCCTCCCACAGGTACTCGATGCCCCGCCGGCAGTTCTCGAAGAAGTCGGTCGGATTGCCGTAACCGGGGCTGAAGGCGAACCGGCCGTCGTTGTAGGTGTGGGTGTACGGCACCACCAGGTGCCGCTGCCCTGCCACCTGCACCCAGTACGGCAGGTCGTCGTTGTAGGCGTTGGAGTCGTACCGGAAGCCGCCCTCCTCGACCAGCAGCCGCCGGGTGCGGTCCGACGGGGCGTACCGGGAGTACCAGCCGACCGGGCGCTCCCCGCACAGCTCGGTGATCGTCGCCACCGCCTGCCGGATCTCGGCGCGTTCCTCGTCCTCGGTCATCCCCGACGGCTCCCGCCAGCGCAGGCCGTGCGAGCAGATCTCGTGCCCGGCGTCGACGAACGCCCTGGTCAGTGGCCGGTTACGGGCCAGCGCCTCGGCACAGCCGTACACGGTCACCGGGGTCTGCGTCCGGTCGAACAGCCGCAGCAGCCGCCACGCACCGGCCCGGCTGCCGTACTCGTAGACCGACTCCTGGGACAGGTCCCGATGCTCGGCGCTGGTCGGCGTGTACGAGATCTCGCCGACCCACTCGTTGACGCTGTCGCCGTCGAGGAGGCTGTGTTCGGCGCCCTCCTCGTAGTTGAGGCACAGGCTCACCGCCACCCGGGCGCCACCGGGCCACTCGACGCGGGGGAGGTCCCCGCCGTAGCCGATGAAGTCCCGCTCGGTGCCGGGTTCGACTCTGATCACCATGTCGTCGTGTCCTTTCTGCCGGATGGGCCGGCCCCAGCGGGAACCGGCGGCGGACCGCCGTTCGGATTCGGTGCCCCGCCGCGCACCAGCGCGGTGAGGTCTCGCAGTCGGGTCGCCCCGGGCGCGCGGGCCAGCCCGTGCAGCAGCTCGGCCGCCCCGCCCGGCACCCCCGGGGTACGCAGCAGCGCGGCGTCGACGGCGGCCAGGTCGTCGGCCGTCATCGGGTCCTCCCGGTCGCCGTGGTGGAACCGGGCCCGCCCGGTCAGCCGGGCACCGCTGCGGGTGGTCACCTCCACCACCGCCGGTCGGCCCGCCGGATATCCCTGGTCCAGGCCGGGGTCGTGGCGTACGGTCACCCGCTCGGCGAGCCGGGCGGCGCGGGCCCGTCGGTCGTCCGCCGACCCGTCCGGGACGCCCGGGTCGGTGCCGAGCAGCCCGCAGGCCACCACCCACGGGATGCTGAACTGGCGGGCCAGCCGGCCGGCCGGACGCCGCTCGGCGAGCAGGGCCGCCCCCGCGTAGGTGTGCACGGTCACCGCCGCCACCTCGTCGGCGGGCAGGTCCCGGGCCATCGCGCGGGCCATCGTCCAGGCGGTCAGGGTGTGCGCGCACACCCCGACCGGCTTGAAGTACGCGTCGGGCAGCAGCGGTCGGGGCAGCAGCGCGGCGTCCACCGGCCGGTCGGTGAGGCCCTGGTGGACGGTCCGGCCGAGGTGGGGCAGCGCCGGGCCGGTGGCCGGGAACCCGGCGTCGGCGAGCCGGGCGACGGTCAGCCCGTTGGCGGTGCCCAGGGCGGGCAGCAGGTAGTGGGCGGCGTGCCCCCGCCGGGTGTCGGCCTCCGGCCCGGCCAGCGCCACGGTCAGCGCCAGGTTCACCGTCGCGGCCAGTCCGGCGGCGTCCTGCCCGGCGACGGTCCCGGCGGCGGCCGCCGCCGCGCCGACGCCCCACCCGCCGTGCGGGTGCACCCCGGGGCGGGGTGCGCCGAGCAGCAGCCCGAGCCGGGCACCCACCTCCCAGCCGACCGCCAGCGCCCGCAGGAACACCCGCAGGCTGTGGTCGTCGGCCTCGGCGGTGGCCAGCGCGGCGGCGTACGCGTGCAGCCCCGGGTGCCCCCGGGATTCGCGCAGACCCTCGTCGCACTGGCTGACGGTGATCGCCGCCGCCGTCACCGCGGCGGCCCGCGCCGGCTGGTCCGTCCCGCCCGGCGCGGCCAGCAGGCTGCACGGGCCGTCCGGGTCGCCGGCGGTGTCCAGCCCGGCGGGCAGGTGCCCACGGGCCGCGACGGCGTTGGCGGTCAGCCGGGCCGCCACCTGCCGCACCAGCACCTGTCCCGCGCCGGTGGCCAGCAGCGTGTCGGCCGCCTCGGCGGCACCGGCGACGAGCGTGGCCAGCACGTCACCGCGGGCATCCCCCCGCCGGTGCCCGGTCACGGTGTGATCACCTGCTTGCCGAGCACCCGCCGGTCGGCGAGCGCCTGGTGGGCCCGGCCGGCGTCGGCCAACGACAGGACCGCGTCGACCCGGGGGGTGAGCTGTCCCGCCGCGACCAGGCCCAGCACCCGGGCGATCTCGTCGGGGCGCTGGCTGCGCGAGCCGCGCAGCTCGTACTCGTTGCGGAAGGTCTCGATGAGGTCGAGGTGCGGGTGCTCCCCGGCGTGGCCACCGCCGACGATCAGCCGGCCGGTGGGGGCGAGGGTGCCCAGCGCGGCCTCGAAGACGTCGCCGCCGATGTGTTCGACGATCACGTCGAAGCCCGCACCTCCGGTGATCTCCCGGGCCTCGGCGGCCCAGTCGGGATTCCGGGTACTCAGCACCGCGTCCGCGCCGAGCGAGGAGACGAAGTCGGCCTTCGCCGGGTCGCCGATCAGGCCGACCACCCGGGCGCCGCCCAGCTTGGCGAGCTGGACCACCGCGTGCCCGAGCCCACCGGCGGCCCCCGGGGCGAGGACCCACTCGCCGGGGGCGAGCCGGCCGATGGAGTACAGGGTGCGCCAGGCGGTGCCGAAGGAGATCGGGGTGGCGGCGGCGACCACCGGGTCGAGGTCCCCGATGTCCAGCAGACCGCGCGCCGGGGCCACCGCGTGCCGGGCGTACCCGCCCCACCTGGTGATGCCGGGCATGTCGGCGTTCGGGCAGAGGTTGGCCCGCCCGGTCAGGCAGCGGGGGCAGCTCTCGCAGGGCGTGTTGGGCAGCACCAGCACGCGGTCGCCGGGGGCCCGACCGGTGACCCGGGAGCCGAGCCGTTCCACCACGCCGACGACCTCGCGGCCGAGCACGTGCGGCAGCCGCAGCGGCATCCGGGACACCCCGCTGCGCAGGTCGGCGTCGAGGTGGTTGACGGCGACGGCGAGCACCCGCAGCACGACCTCGTCGGGGCCGGGGTCCGGCAGGTCGACCTCGGTGAGGGTGAGCGTCTCGGGGCCGCCGTACCCGTTCATGGTCACTGCTTCGGTCTTCACGCGCGACGTCCTTCCACCATGGTGCGCAGGGCTTCCGGCACGGCGCCGGGTTCTTCGACGGCCAGGGCGAGGGCCAGCGCCACCCGGGCCTGGGTGCCGGTGAGGTCACCGGCGAAGAGCGCGCCGGCGCGGGCGAGGGTCGCCCCACCGCCGGCGTAGACCGGGCGGACCCGGCCCGCGCCGGTCCGGCTGGTGATGACCACGGGTACGCCGCGTCGGCCGGCCTCCGCGATGGCCTCGGCGACCGCGGGTGGGGCGTTGCCCGCACCGAACGCCTCGACCACGATGCCGGCGGCACCGGCGTGCAGCGACGCGCGCAGGTGGGTGCCGTCCGCGCCCGCGACGAGCTTGACCAGGTCCACCCGGGGCAGTCGGGCGGGGACCGGCAGGTGGGCGTAGTGCCCGCCCCGGGCGGCGGTGGAGACCCGCAGCACGCCGTCCGGGTCGACCAGGGCCAGCACGCCGGCGGTACCGCCGGAGAACGCCGACACCGCCGAGGTGTGCACCTTGCGGCTCTCCACCGCCGCGTACGCGACGCCGCCCATGACCGTCGCCGCGCCGAGCGGCCGGGGCGCGGTGACCACCCGGATCGCGTCGGCGAGGTTGCGCCCGGCGTCGGAGTCGGGCTCGTCGGCACCGCGCTGGGCCCCGGTCAGCACGACCCGGGCGTCGGGTCCGGTGAACTGCCCGGTCAGGTAGGCGGCTTCCTCCAGCGTGTCGGTGCCGTGGGTGACGACCACCCCGGCGAACCCGTCGGCGAGCTTGGCCCGTACCGCCCGGACGGTGGTCAGCATGTCGTCCAGGGAGAGCGTGAAGCTCGGCCGGCAGGACAGGTCGAAGCCGTGGATCTCCGCGTCGGTCGTACCGATGACGTTCTTCAGCAGGTCCGTGACGGAGTCGGTCACGGCCAGGCCCTCGTCGGGGTCCCACCGCGACGCGATCGTCCCACCGGTTGCCAGAACCGCGATCCGCACCAGCCACACCCCCTTGCGCAAACGATTGCTCAGTCGAGGTGATGACGGTTGCACAAACGTTCGTCCTGCACAAGAGCTGCGAGAACGTGAACCCGTAGAAGTTATGGATTGGTGGCCGGGGCGATGACGCGCTGATGTCGTGCCTGTTGCGGTGTCCGTCGCCGTCCGGTTCCCCGGGACGCCGGCGTCGGGTCGCGGTGATAGGCCGACGGCGTGGCAGGCTGGGACCGTGTACCGGGAACGGCCCGCCGGGGTGATCGACGGCGCGGTGCTCTGGGCGAGCGAGAGCCGCCCGGACGCCCCACCGACCCGGGTGCTGCCCGACGGCTGTCTCGACCTGCTCTGGTCCAGCCGGGCGGGCCTGCTGGTCGCCGGCCCGGACCGCACGGCGCAGCTCAGCGTGTCGGTGCCGGGGGAGCGGTGGCGCGGCGTCCGGCTGCCGCCCGGGGTGGGCCCGGCCGTCTTCGGCGTTCCCGCCGACGAACTGCGGGACCTCCGGGTCCCCCTCGACGTCCTCTGGGGGCGTGCCGCCGTCCGGCTCGCCGAGCAGCTCGGCACCGCGCCCACCGCCGCCGCCCTGGCCGTGGTCGCGGCCGACCGGCTCGCCCGGTCCGGCGGCGTCGACCCGCTCGGCCCCCGGGTGGCCGCGCTGCTCGCCGCCGGCGCCACGGTCACCGCGACCGCCGCCGAGATCGGCCTGGGCCCGCGTGCCCTGCACCGGCGCAGCCGGACCCTCTTCGGGTACGGCCCCAAGACCCTCGCCCGCATCCTGCGGCTGCACCGGGCCCTGGCGCTGGCCCGGCGTGGCGTGGGACTGGCCGAGGTGGCCGCCCGCGCCGGCTACGCCGACCAGGCCCACCTCACCCGCGAGGTGAGGGACCTGGCCGGCGTCGCACCGACCACTTTGCTCGCCCGCTGACCACCGCCGTGGCGGGACCGGGCCACCGATCTCGTGCCCCCGCGCCGCGCGTCGTGCCGTCGTGTCCTCGCGCCGTGCGTCGTGCGCCCGGGGCGTGCGCGCGCCCGGTCCGGTGCGGATCGTGCGCTGCGCCCCCTCGGGTCGTGCGCCGCGCGCCTTCAGCCGGTGGCCCGAGTCGTCGGGTTCTCCGCGGTCCCGTCGGGCCACCCGCTGTATCCGAGTCCTGCTGGCCGGCCGTCACCCGACCGTGGACGCACCTGACCGGCCTCCCGGCCGGCCCCGGGTCGCGTCGCCGTCCGGCCGGCCCGCGTCGCCGTCCACCCGGCCCGCGTCATGGCGGCCGGGCCGGCCGACGATATGCGGTGCGGGTCCTTTCGAACTGATGACGCTGCCGAATCACCCGCCGGGCTGCCGAATCACCGCCGGGCTGCCGAATTACCCGCCGGGCTACGGCAGGTGGTAGCCGCCCACCTGCCGTAGGACCCTTCGGTTGGCGTGGCATGCGCATCGCTGTACGGGCTGGCGGATGGGGTTGGTGTGTCTGGCGGGCTGGTGGTCGGGTTGTGTCATGTGACTGATGTGTGGGCTGGTGGTCGAGTTGTTGTGTCCGGGTTGGTGGTCCGGTTGCGCCGAGGTGGGGCGGTTTCTTCTCGCTCCTGGGTGGCCGAGCAGGTGCGTCGCCGATGTGCGGGATGGCTGTCGGGGTTCGGGTGCCTTTGGTCGTCAGGCTGCGCCACGGGAACTTGGGTGTCTCGGGCCGGGCGCTGGATGCTGCGGGGCCGGATCCGGCCCCGGCTGCCGTCGCCGAATCCGCCCGGCCGGCACGGGCCCTGCGCCGCCGCACCTCGCCAGGGGGACCTTCACCCGGGTGTCGTCGTCCCACCGAACAGGGGAGGTGCGGCGAACGGGCGTGTCGGACGGCGGCCCGGTCGGCGGTCCGGTCGGCGGCCCGGTCGGGGTGAACCGTCAGCGTCATCAGGTCGAAAGGACCCGCACCACATACCTGTGACCCGCTTGCCCCTGCCCCTGCTCGGGGCGGACCCTCCTGCGGGCAGGCGGGCAGGCGGGCAGGCGGGGTGGGAGGGGCGCGGCAGACCCGGGGGCGTCCGGCAGCGCGGCGACATCAGGGGATCGGCTCCCGTCCCGTGACGGTGGAGCCGGTCGGTCAGCTCCGGCCGGGAGTGGTGCCGAGGGGCGCGAACAGGTCCACGCCGTTGCCGTCGGGGTCGTGCAGGATGGCGTACCGCTGGCCCCACACCGCGTCCCACGGGGCTACCTCGCCGTGGAAACCCGCCTCGGTGAGCATGGTCCAGTACCGGTCCACCTCGGCCGGGTCGGCGCACAGGAAGGCGAGGCTGGCGCGTGGGCTGCCGCTGGGGGGCGTCCATTCGGGGTGGAAGCTCCGCAGCATGGTCACCGTGTCCCAGGCCAGCCGCAGCCCACCGGGCAGGGTCACCTCGACGTGGTCCTCGTGGTCGGCCCCGGCGGGGATGTCCAACCCGAGCCGACGGTAGAACTCCAGGGTGCGGGCCATGTCGTTGACCGCGGTGCCGATGAGATCGAAACGGGGCGTCATGTGGCCAGGGTAGGGCGAGGCGAGCCCCGGGGTCTTGAACGGAACGGACCGGGCCGAGGAGACCATGTGCCCCTCGCGGCCGGACCGGACGACGTACGGTGTCAGGGGAGCAATACGCCTTTAAGGTGTAAATACCCCATCGGGGTGCACCTGTCGGCGGTCCATGACGGCGAGGGAAGGGAGCGGGCCCGATGATGCACCTGGCCTACCTGGACGCGGGGTCCGGCAGCCTGATCGTGCAGGCGGTTGTCGGCGGAACAGCGGGCGCAGCGGTCGCCGCGAAGCTCTACTGGCGGCGGGTGGCGGCCCGGTTCCGCCGCCAGCCCACCGAAGCCGCCGAGGCCACCACGTCCGGCCAGACCGCCGGGCACACCGGGTCCCCCGCCACCGACCCCGCCGTGACCGGTCAGCCCTCCGGGACCGGGCCCGCTGCGACCGGGCCCGCTGCGACCGGTCAGCCCGCCCCGACCGAGCGGCAGCCGCGTCAGCCCGCCGGCAACTGACCGGTGGGCGTACCGATGACCACCGCCGACCTGCGCATCCAACCGGAACCCGGTTCCTTCCGCGACCCCGCCAACCGGGTCTTCCACCTGGGCGACCAGGTGCTGCGCGGCCTCGGCCCGCAGGGTGCCGCCGACTGGCAGGCGCTCGCCGGCAGCGAGTTCTTCGCCGCGCTACTCGCCGAGGGCAAGGTCTGCGGCACCGTCCCGGTCGACCCGGCGACGCTGCCGGACACCGGGTGGACGATGGTGCTGCGGCACGAGCGCATCCCGTTCGTCTCGCACCCCTACGAATGGTCGTTCGGCATGTTGCGGGATGCCGCCCTGCTGCACCTGGAGATCCTGCACCGGGCCCTGGAGGCGGGCTTCACCACCAAGGACGGGTCGGCCTACAACCTGCAGTGGCGCGGTGCCACACCCGTCTTCATCGACATCGGCTCGTTCGCGCCGCTGGGCGGGGGCGAGCCGTGGGCCGGCTACCGGCAGTTCTGCCAGACCCTGCTCTATCCGCTGCTGCTCCAGGCCCACCTGGGCGTGGACTTCCAGCCCTGGCTGCGGGCCCGGGTCGACGGCATCACCCCCGATCAGCTCCGACCGTTGTTCCGGGGCGTGCGCCGGCTGCTACCCGGGGTGCCGACGCACGTGCACCTGCACGCCGCGATGCAGGCCCGGCACGCCGGGGCCAGCAGCAGCGCCGTCGCCGCCCAACTGCGCGACGCCGGCTACTCCCGGGACCTGGCCCTGGCCACCGTACGACGGTTGACGCGGTTGGTCCGTCGGTTGGACCGTCGGGTGGCCGGCGGCCACTGGGTCGACTACCAGCGCACCTGCGGCTACACCACGGCGGACCGGGCCGCCAAGGAGAGCTTCGTCGAGGCGGCGGTGGCGGGCGTCGCCGCCGGGCTGGTGCTCGATCTCGGTGCCAACGACGGCCGGTACGCGCGGATCGCCGCCCGGCACGCCGCCCAGGTGGTTGCCGTCGAGCAGGACCCGGCCGTGGTGGACGCCCTCTACCGGGCGCTGCGGGCCGAGGGCGACCAGCGCATCCTGCCGCTGGTGATGGACCTCGCCGACCCGTCGCCCGGCGGCGGCTGGCGGGGGGTGGAACGGGCCGGGTTCGCCGAGCGCGCCCACGCCGACGTGGTGCTCGCCCTCGCCGTGGTGCACCACCTGGCGATCGGCCACAACGTGCCGCTGGCCGAGGTGGTCGACCAGTTGGTCGGGTACGTCCGTCCCGGTGGCCGGCTGGTGGTGGAGTTCGTCGATCCGCAGGACCCGATGGCGCGGCGGCTGCTGGCGAACAAGCCGGCCGGGATCTTCCCCGACTACCGACGCGACGAGTTCACCCGGCTGCTGAACGCCCACTGCCGGATCGAGCGTCAGTGCGAACTGCCCTCCGGCACCCGGACGCTCTACCAGGCGGTGGCGGGTGGCTGAGCCGACCCTCGCCGGTGCGCCGAACCGGCCCGCCTCCGTTGCGCCACCCGCGCCGCAGGGGTGCGCGCCGTCCGCCCGGCGGGTCGAGTTGCACCGGGCGGCGGAGGTGGTCGCCCTGGTCGGTCTGGTGGTCACCCAGCCGTTGCTCGACGTGCTCGGGCGCAGCCCCGACTTCTTCCTGTTCCACCGGGCCACCAGTCGGGACGTCCTGGTGCTGGTGGCGCTGGTCACGCTGGTGCCCGGTGCCGCCGTGGTGCTGCTCGGGGCGGCGACCCGGCCGGCCGGGGCCCGGGTCCGGGCGGGTGCCCACACGGTTATCGTCGGGCTGCTGCTGGCCGCGTTGGCGGTGCAGGTGGGCCGGCAGGTGACGCCGTTGCGGGGCGTACCGCTGGTGGTGGTGGCGGTGCTGGCCGGGGCGGCCGGGGCGGTGGCACACCGGCGCTGGTCGCTGCCCGGCCGGGTGTTGCGGGTGGCCGCCCTCGGGCCGCTGGTCTTCGTCGGGTTGTTCCTGTTCGCCTCGCCCGCCTCGGCGGTGGTGCTGCCCCGCGCGCACGAGGGTGCCGCCGGGGTGGCCGGTCCGGGCTCGCACCCGCCGGTCGTCATGATCGTCCTGGACGAGTTGCCGCTGGTGTCGCTGCTCGGCCCGGACGGACGGATCGACGCGGCCCGCTACCCGAACTTCGCCGAGCTGGCCGGTGGCTCGACCTGGTACCGCAACGCGACAGGCGTCAGCGGGTGGACGCCGTACGCGTTGCCGGCGATGCTGACCGGCCGCTACCCGTCGACCCCGTCCGCCCCGCACTACTCGCAGTACCCGGACAACCTTTTCACCGCCCTCGGCGGCCTGTACGACATCCGGGCGCAGGAGAGCATCACCCGGCTCTGCCCGCCCAGCCGCTGTGACCAGCCGGTCGCCCCCGAACAGGGGCTCGGCGTGCTGGTACGGGAGAGCGGCGCGCTGCTGGGCCGGATCGCCGCCCCGGTGGACAGCCGCATCGACCCGCAGGAGTCGTTCCGGGAGCAGACCGCGGCCGAGGTGGGCCTGGACGCCGCCGAACCGGTCCCGGCCGACCCGAAGTTCCGTTGGGACAGCCTGAACGACAACCAGCCGGCGCGGTTCACCAGTTTCCTGGCCGGGCTGCGTCCGGCCGACCGGCCGACCCTGCACTTCCTGCACCTGCTGATGCCGCACGCGCCGTGGGCGTTCCTGCCGTCCGGGGCGCGGTACGACGCACCGGACGACCTGCCCAACGACGGCGCGGGCTGGGCGGACCTGGCCCGGGCCCGGCACCTGGCCCAGCTGCGGTACACCGACCGGCTGGTCGGCGAGACGCTGCGGACGCTGCGCGCCACGGGCCTGTACGACAGGTCGCTGGTCGTGCTCACCGCCGACCACGGGGTGAGTTTCGCCCCGGACTGGCAGGGGCGGGGGATGGGCGCGATCGAGCACGCGCCCGGCGAGGTGGCCTGGGTGCCGCTGTTCGTCAAGCAGCCAGGTCAGCGCGCCGGCCGGGTCGACGACCGCAACTGGGAGCACGTGGACCTGCTGCCCACGATCGCCGACGCGGTGCACGTGCGGGTCCCGTGGCGGCTGGACGGGCGGTCGGCGGAGCAGCCCGCCCGGGAGCGGACCGAGAAGTACTTCTACGACCGGCCCGGTGAGCGGGTGGTTCTTCCCGGCGGGGTGCCGACCCGTCCCGCGCCGTCCGTCCCGCACCCGCTGGTCGGCACGACGGTGGGGGAGGAGCCGACGGACGGCACCGCCTCGGTGGCGCACCTGGGCGCGTTCGACCACGTCGATCCGGCGGCGGGGGAGCTGCCGGCCCTGGTGTGGGGGACCGTGCCCCGGCAGGTGCCCGACGGCACGCTGCTCGCGGTCGCGGTCAACGGCCGGGTCGGCGCGGTCGTCCCGGTGGTGCCCGCGGACCCGGGGGGTCGCCGGTTCGCGGCGTTCCTCCCCGACGACCATCTTTTCCGGCCCGGGGCGAACCGGCTGGATCTCTACCGGGTGGGTGCCGACGGTGCGTTGCGCCGGTTGACACTTTCCTAAGCTTTCGTCGGCTTTCGCCGCTTTCTACCGTGCCGTTCCGGGCGTCCGTTCCCGGCTGACCCGCCCGCGCCGGGCGGGTTTCCGGGCCGCCGGGTCGGGAAACGGGTGACGCATACCTCACCGCAGAACCACGGCGGGCGGTATCCCCGCGACCGCGATTACGGTAAAAGCGAAGGCAATTCAACGAAGATTCGCCGGCGAAGCGAGGAACCACATGACGGAAGTGAAGCTCGACCACCCCGGTGGGCAGCTTTCGATGCCGGTGCAGGGCGCGGTCGAGGGCCCTGCGGGCATCGGGGTCAGTAAGTTGCTCAAGGAAACCGGAATGACAACATACGACCCCGGTTTCGTGAACACTGCCTCCTGCTCTTCCGCGATCACCTACATCGACGGTGACGCGGGCATCCTGCGGTACCGCGGCTACCCGATCGATCAGCTGGCCGAGAAGTCCTCCTTCCTGGAGGTCTCGTACCTGCTCATCTACGGTGAGCTGCCCACCCAGCAGCAGCTGGGCGAGTTCAGCGAGCGGATCCGACGGCACTCGCTGCTGCACGAGGAGATGCGCCGGTTCTTCGACGGCTTCCCCCGGGACGCCCACCCGATGGCCGTGCTGTCCTCGGCGGTCAGCGCCATCTCCACCTTCTACCAGGACAGCCTGGACCCGTTCGACTCCGAGCACGTGGAGATGTCCACGGTCCGGCTGATGGCGAAGGTCCCCACCATCGCCTCGTACGCCTACAAGAAATCCATCGGTCAGCCGCTGCTGTACCCGGACAACTCGCTGGGCTACGTGGACAACTTCCTGCGGATGACCTTCGGCGTGCCCGCCGAGCCGTACGAGGTCGACCCGGTGGTGGCCCGGGTGCTGGACATGCTGCTCGTCCTGCACGCCGACCACGAGCAGAACTGCTCGACCTCCACCGTCCGGCTGGTCGGCTCCAGCAACGCCAACCTCTTCGCCTCGGTCTCGGCCGGGGTGAACGCCCTGTTCGGCCCGCTGCACGGCGGGGCGAACCAGGCGGTGTTGGAGATGCTGGAGAAGATCGAGGCCGACGGCGGCGACGTCGCGTCCTTCGTCCGCAAGGTCAAGGACAAGCAGGACGGCGTGAAGCTGATGGGCTTCGGCCACCGGGTCTACAAGAACTACGACCCGCGGGCCGCCATCGTCAAGAAGGCCGCCCAGGACGTGCTCAACCGGATGTCCAAGCCGGACCCGCTGCTGGACCTGGCCATGCAGCTGGAGGAGATCGCGCTCGCCGACGACTTCTTCGTGTCCCGCCGGCTCTACCCGAACGTGGACTTCTACACCGGCCTGATCTACAAGGCCATGGGCTTCCCCACCAAGATGTTCACGGTGCTGTTCGCACTCGGCCGGCTGCCCGGCTGGATCGCCCAGTGGCGCGAGATGATCAGCGACCCGGAGACCAAGATCGGCCGGCCCCGGCAGATCTACACCGGCGCCCCGGAGCGGGAGTTCACCGCCATCGGGCAGCGCTGACCCTCCCGGTCACGCACGAAGGCCGCCGACCCGTCGCGGGTCGGCGGCCTTTGTCGTGGATACGGCGGGCTCAGCGCAGGCCGGCGGCGACCAGCAGGTTGCCCGCCGGGACCGGCGCGGTGACCCGACCGGTGGCCATCCGCTGCTCGGCACGCCGGGCGGTGAACGCGGCGTCCCCGGCGATCGCCGAGGCGTACGCCGTCGCGGTGCGCGCGGCGATCGCCGACCAGCCGTACTGCTCGTGGACCATGGCACGGGCCCGGCGGGCCAGCACCCTGGCGCGTTCCCGGTCGGACAGCAGCGCGTGCACGGCCTCGGTGAGGTCGGCCGGGTCCTCCGGGGCGAAGGTCACCCCGGTCACCCCCGGCTCGACGATCTCGGCCAGCCCACCGGTCTCGGCGACCGCGAGCGGCGCGCCGGCCGCGGCCCCCTCCAGGGCGACCATCCCGAACGGCTCGTAGATGCTGGGCACCGCGAAGCAGTCCGAGGCGGCCATCACGGCCGGCAGGTCGGTGCCGCCGAGGAAGCCCGGCATGGCGACCGTGCCGCCGAGCCCGAGCCGGTGCACCTCGGCCTCCAGTTCGGCCTTGTACGGCCCGTCGCCGACGATCACCGCCCGCAGCCCGGGGTGCCGCTCGCGCAGCCGGGGCAGGCCGGCGAGCAGATGCTGGACGCCCTTCTCATAGACCAGCCGCCCGGCGAAGGTGACCAGCGGCCCGTCCCCGGCGAACCGGGCACGGGCCGAGGTGACCGCCGAGGCCGGTACCTTCCACCGGTGCGGCTCGACCCCGTTGGGCACCACGTCGACCCGGCCGATCGGCACGTCGAACAGCGCGTTGACCTCGTCGCGCATGTAGCCGGAGCAGACGATCACCCGGCCGGACTCGGCGGCCAGCCACTGCTCCACCCCGTGGATGGTGCGGTTCATCTCGCCCGGCAGCCAGCCCTGGTGCCGGCCGGCCTCGGTGGCGTGGATGGTGCTGACCAGCGGCACGTCCAGGTGGGCGCGCAGCGTCATGGCGGTGTGTGCGACAAGCCAGTCGTGGGCGTGGATCACGTCGTACGCGCCGGATTCGGCGGCCCGCAGCGCGGCCCGGGTCAGCGTGTGGTTGAACGCCATCGTCCAGGCCAGCAACGAGTCGGTGGCCAGCGGGAAGGTCACCGGGTCCTCGGCCGCCCGGACGATCCGCACGCCGTCGGCGTACTCCTCCAGCGGCGCGCCGTCGGTGTGCCGGGTGACCACGGTGACCTCGTGCCCGGCGGCGGCCAGCGCCACCGACAGGGCGTGCACGTGCCGGCCGAGCCCGCCCACCAGCACCGGCGGGTACTCCCAGGAGAGCATCAGGATGCGCCGGGTGCGCGGGGGCACGCCGGAGCCGCCGCCCTGCTGGGGGACCGGGGGCCGGGAGGAGGGGGTGGGCCGGCAGGTCCGGTCCACAGCGGTCGCGAGCTGTTCGCTGACCCGCAGGGTGGTCACATCAATCTCCGTCCATGCGCACGCGATCACGCCGGCAACGGTGACGGCGAGAGGGGGCGGTGGTGGGGGTGGCCGAGGGCCGAGTGGTGACGTGCCCGCGCGGGCGCGTCGCGTCTAGCAAAGGGCATCGGGCGGCCCGGCGCATCTCGAAAGGGCCTATCGTGACGGACGACACCCGACGGTGCGTGACCCCTCGGACGGGTGGATGTCGGGCGCCGTCCGAACGGGTGGATTGGCCGGACCGGGCGCGGGGCATTAGCGGCGTGCGCACCGGCGGTCTCCGACCCGGCCGGTGCGCTCATGATCATGGGCCTAAGGAGCGACATGCAGGTCTGGCCGGGTGAGCGTTACCCCCTGGGCGCCACCTATGACGGGATGGGCACCAACTTCGCGATCTTCTCGGAGGTCGCCGAGAAGATCGAGTTGTGCCTCTTCGACGAGTGGGACACCGGCGCCGAGCGCCGGGTCGAGCTGCGTGAGGTCGACGCGTACGTCTGGCACGCGTACATCCCGGGGATCGAGCCGGGCCAGCGGTACGGCTACCGGGTGCACGGCCCGTACGACCCGGCCAACGGGGTCCGGTGCAACCCGCACAAGCTGCTGCTCGACCCGTACGCCAAGGCGGTCGACGGGGAGGTCACCTGGGACCCCGCGGTCTACGACTACGAGCTGGGCGGCGACCCGGACCGGATGTCGCAGACCGACTCGGCCCCGTTCATGCCCAAGTCGGTGGTGGTGAACCCGTACTTCGACTGGGGCAACGACCGGCCGCCGCGCACCCCGTACCACCACTCGGTGATCTACGAGGCGCACGTGCGCGGGCTGACCATGCGCCACCCCGGCATCCCGGAGGAACTGCGCGGCACCTACGCGGCGATCGCCTCCCCGGTGATGATCGACTACTTCCGGCAGCTCGGGGTGACCGCCGTCGAGCTGATGCCGGTGCACGAGTTCGTGCACGACCACCGGCTGGCCGACCTGGGCATGCGCAACTACTGGGGCTACAACAGCATCGGCTTCTTCGCCCCGCACCACGGCTACTCGGCGCTGGGCCGGCTCGGCCAGCAGGTGCAGGAGTTCCGGGGCATGGTCAAGGCGCTGCACGCCGCCGGCATCGAGGTCATCCTCGACGTGGTCTACAACCACACCGCCGAGGGCAACCACCTGGGCCCGACGCTGAGCTTCAAGGGCGTCGACGCGCCCAGCTACTATCGGCTGTCCGAAGAGGACCGACGCTACTTCGTCGACTACACCGGCACCGGCAACAGCCTCAACGTGCGCAGCCCGCACTCGCTGCAACTCATCATGGATTCGCTGCGCTACTGGGTGACCGAGATGCACGTCGACGGGTTCCGCTTCGACCTCGCCGCCACCCTGGCCCGCGAGTTCTACGAGGTCGACAGGTTGTCCACCTTCTTCGAGGTGGTGCAGCAGGACCCGGTGGTCAGCCAGGTGAAGCTGATCGCCGAGCCGTGGGACGTCGGCCCCGGCGGCTACCAGGTCGGCAACTTCCCACCCCTGTGGACGGAGTGGAACGGCAAGTACCGCGACACGGTGCGCGACTTCTGGCGGGGCGAGCCGGCCACCCTGGCCGAGTTCGCCTCCCGCATCTCCGGCTCGGCCGACCTCTACCAGGACGACGGCCGCCGCCCCTTCCACAGCATCAACTTCGTCACCTGCCACGACGGGTTCACCCTCAACGACCTGGTCTCGTACAACGACAAGCACAACGAGGCCAACGGGGAGGAGAACCGCGACGGCGAGAGCCACAACCGGTCCTGGAACTGCGGCGTCGAGGGGGAGACCGACGACCCGGGTGTCACCGCCCTGCGCGCCCGGCAACGGCGCAACTTCCTGGCCACCCTGATGCTCTCCCAGGGCGTGCCGATGATCGGCCACGGCGACGAGCTGGGCCGTACCCAGCGTGGTAACAACAACGCCTACTGCCAGGACAGCGACCTGGCCTGGGTGGACTGGGAACACGCCGACGACGAACTGCTGGCCTTCGTCCGGCGGCTCACCGACTTCCGCAACCGGCACCAGGTGTTCCGCCGCCGCCGGTTCTTCACCGGCCTGCCGGTGGGTGGCCGCAACGCCGGGACGGGGCTGCCGGACCTGGCCTGGTACACCCCCGACGGCCGGGAGATGACGGGCGAGGACTGGGGCAACGACTTCGGCCGCTCGGTGGCCCTGTTCGTCAACGGCGACGGCATCCCCGAACGCGGCCAGTACGGTCAGCGGCACCGCGACTCATCGTTCGTGCTCTGCTTCAACGCCCACGACGCGCCGCTGGACTTCACCCTGCCCGGCGCGGAGTTCGGCCAGCGCTGGGAGCTGGTGATCAGCACGGCGGAACCGGAACCGGAGAAGCCGACGGTGGTCGAGGCGGGCGGCACGGTCTGCGTGCCGGACCGCTCCCTGGTGGTCCTGGAGAGGACGGTCTGACATGCCCGCACAGCCCCGACCAGACTCGACGGCGACGGTCGGGTCGACCTACCGCGTCCAGGTCCGACCCGGGTTCGATCTCGACACCACCGCCGGGCTGGCCGACTGGTTCGCCGCGCTGGGTGTCACCCACCTCTACAGCGCCCCCCTGCTCACCGCGACCCCCGGTTCCACGCACGGCTACGACGTGGTCGACCACCGCGCGGTCAACCCGGAGCTGGGCGGGGAGGCCGGCCGGCAGCGGCTGGTCCGGGCGTTGCGGGCGGCCGGGCTGGGCCTGGTCGTCGACATCGTGCCCAACCACGCCGGGGTCGCCCAGCCGGCCGCCAATCCGG
Organism: Micromonospora sp. WMMD734; assembly: GCF_049178975.1. Classification (NCBI taxonomy): domain Bacteria; kingdom Bacillati; phylum Actinomycetota; class Actinomycetes; order Micromonosporales; family Micromonosporaceae; genus Micromonospora; species Micromonospora sp. WMMD734. Next base: position 2,572,368 of record NZ_JBMHMK010000001.1, on the reverse strand, counting down.
CCTGGTGGGACGTGCTGCGCCGGGGTCGGGATTCGGCGTACGCCGACTGGTTCGACATCGACTGGGAGCGGGGCCGGCTGCTGTTGCCGGTGCTCGCCGACAGCCCCGACGCCGTCGACGACCTCAAGCTGGTCGACGGGGAGCTGCGCTACCACGAGCACCGGTTCCCGGTCGCCGACGGCACGGGCGCGGGCAGCCCCCGCGAGGTGCACGACCGGCAGCACTACGAGCTGGTCTCCTGCCGGCGCGGCGACACCGAGCTGACGTACCGCCGGTTCTTCGCCGTGTCCGACCTGGCCGGGCTGCGGGTGGAGGACCCGGCGGTCTTCGACGCCACCCACGCCGAGGTGCTGCGCTGGGTGTCCGCCGGTGAGGTCGACGGCATCCGGGTCGACCACCCCGACGGCCTGCGCGACCCGGCCGGCTACCTGGCCAGGTTGCGCGCCGCCGCCCCGCACGCCTGGCTGGTGGTGGAGAAGATCCTGGAGTACGGCGAGGAGCTGCCGGACTGGCCGGTGGACGGCACCACCGGCTACGACGCGCTGGCGGCGGTCTGCGGGCTGTTCGTCGACGGGCGCGCGGAGGGCGACTTCACCGCCCTCGACGCCCGGCTCACCGGTCACCACACCTCCTGGCAGGACCTCACCCACGCCACCAAGCTGGCCGCCGCCACCCGGCTGCTCGCCGCCGAGCTGAGTCGGCTCGCCGCGCTCGCCCCGGAGCTCGACCGGGACGTCACCCGGGCGGCCCTGGCGGAGCTTGCCGCCTGCTTCCCGGTCTACCGGGGCTACCCGCCGCACGGGGCCCGGCACCTGGCCGCCGCCCGCGCCGAGGCGGGCCGGCGTCGACCCGACCTCACCGCCGCCCTGGACGCGGTGACCGCGCTGCTGCGCCGTCCCGAGCACGAGCTGGCCGCCCGGTTCCCGCAGCTCACCGGCGCGGTGATGGCCAAGGGGGTGGAGGACACCGCCTACTACCGGTGGAGCCGGTTCGTGGCGCTGAACGAGGTCGGCGGCTCACCCGCCCACTTCGGGGTGCCGCCGGCGGAGTTCCACCGGTTCGCCGCCGCCCGGCAGGTCCGTTGGCCGGCCGGCATGACCACGCTGTCGACCCACGACACCAAGCGCGGTGAGGACGTCCGGGCCCGGCTGGCCGTGCTCGCCGAGCTGCCGGCCCGCTGGGCGGAGCAGGTCGGCGACTGGATGGCCCGGGCACCGCTGGCCGATCCGGCCTTCGCCCACCTGGTCTGGCAGACCGCCGTGGGGGCCTGGCCGATCGGCCGGGACCGGCTGCACGCGTACGTGGAGAAGGCCGCCCGGGAGGCGTCGGTCGCGACGAGCTGGGCCGACCCCGACCCGACCTTCGAACGCGACCTGCACGCCCTGGTCGACCGGATGTACGACGACCCGCAGTTGCACGCCGAGATCACCGCGTTCACCGACCGGATCACCCCGGCCGGCTGGTCCAACGCGCTCGGGCAGAAGCTGGTGCAGCTCGCCATGCCCGGGGTGCCCGACACCTACCAGGGCACCGAGTTGTGGGAGAACTCCCTGGTCGACCCGGACAACCGCCGCCCGGTCGACTTCGCCGTACGCCGGGAGTTGCTGGCCCGGCTCGATGCCGGCTGGCAGCCGGCGGTGACCGCCGACGGCGCGGCCAAGCTGCTGGTGGTCTCGCGCACGCTGCGGCTGCGCCGCGACCACCCGGAACTGTTCGACGGCTACCGGCCGGTGGCCGCGCACGGGCCGGCCGCCGCGCACGTGGTCGCCTTCGACCGGGGTGGGGCGGTCGCGGTGGCCACCCGGCTGCCGGTGGGGTTGGCCCGCGACGGCGGCTGGCGCGACACCCGCCTGTCGATGCCCGGCAACAGTGTTACCGACGTGTTCACCGGCCAGGTCTACAGTGGGTCTGAGCTGCTCCTTCATGATCTGCTGGGCAGCTATCCGGTGGCTCTGCTCGCGCCCACCGCCCTGCTGGCTCCCACCGACCCCGCGGAGGCTGCCGCATGACCGAGTTCACCGTCTGGGCGCCCGACGTCGCCCGGCTGCGGCTGCGCCTGCCCGGCGTCGCCGACCACGACATGCGGATCGGGCCGGACGGGTGGTGGCGGGTCGAGGTGCCCGACGCCGGCCCCGGCACCGACTACGCTTTCCTGCTCGACGACGAGGACACCCCGCTGCCCGACCCGCGCTCGGCGTGGCAGCCGGCCGGGGTGCACGGGCCGAGCCGGCGCTACGACCACGCCGCCTTCGACTGGACCGACCAGGGCTGGACGGGCCGGCAACTGCCCGGCAGCATCCTCTACGAGCTGCACATCGGCACGTTCACCCCGGAGGGCACCTTCGACGCGGCGATCGGCCGCCTCGACCACCTGGTCGACCTCGGCGTCGACCTGATCGAGCTGCTCCCGGTCAACGCGTTCAACGGCGAGCACAACTGGGGCTACGACGGGGTGTGCTGGTTCGCCCCGCACGAACCCTACGGTGGGCCGGACGGGCTGAAACGCCTGGTCGACGCCGCCCACGCCAAGGGGCTGGGGGTGATCCTCGACGTCGTCTACAACCATTTCGGGCCCTCCGGGGCCTACGCGCCGAGCTTCGCGCCGTACCTGAGCGAGCAGAGCAACCCGTGGGGTCGCACGGTCAACCTGGACGGCCCGCACTCCGACGGGGTACGCCGCTACATCATCGACTCGGTGCTCATGTGGCTGCGTGACTACCACGTCGACGGCCTGCGGCTCGACGCCGTGCACGCGATGCCCGACTCCCGGGCGGTGCATGTCCTGGAGCAGTTGGCGGTCGAGGTGGAGTCGCTCGCCACCCACCTGGGCCGGCCGCTGTCGCTGATCGCCGAGTCCGACCTCAACGACCCCCGGCTGATCACCGCCCGGGAGGCGGGTGGCTACGGCCTGCACGCGCAGTGGAACGACGACGCCCACCACGCCCTGCACACCCTGCTCACCGGGGAACGCCAGGGCTACTACGGCGACTTCGGCTCACTGGAGTGCCTGACCGACGTGCTGACCGGGGCGTTCTTCCACGCCGGCACCTGGTCCAGCTTCCGCAACCGCACCCACGGCCGCCCGGTGGACCGGCACACCGTCCCCGGGCACCGGTTCGTGGCGTACCTGCAGAACCACGACCAGGTCGGCAACCGTGCCACCGGCGACCGGATCTCCGCCGGGTTGTCGCCCGCGCTGCTGCGGGTCGGGGCGATGCTGCTGCTGACCGCGCCGTTCACCCCGATGCTGTTCATGGGGGAGGAGTGGGCGGCGAGCACCCCGTGGCAGTTCTTCACCAGCCACCCCGAGCCGGAGCTGGCGGCGGCGGTGGCCACCGGCCGGCGGCGGGAGTTCGCCGCGCACGGTTGGCCGCCCGGTGACGTGCCCGACCCGCAGGATCCGCAGACCTTCCTGCGGTCCCGGCTCGACTGGGCCGAGCTGGACAAACCCGAACACCGCGAGATGTACGAGTTCTACCGGCGGCTGATCGCGCTGCGCAAGAGCCGGGCCGACCTGTCCGACCCCCGTCTGCACCGGATGGAGGTGCGCCACGGCGACCAGTTCCTGGTGGTCCGCCGGGGCGGGTGCCTGGTGGTGGCGAACCTCGCCGGCCGGCCGCAGCGGGTCACCCTGCCCGGGGTGGCCCGTCGGGTGTTGCTCACCACCGGGGAGGGCGTCACCGTGATGCGCGACCGGGTGGAGTTGCCGGCGGAGACGGCGGCGATCGTGGCGCTCTGACCGCGACGGCGTTCCGTGGCCCGGTCCCGTGTCGGGCGCGCGTGGTGCCTCGGCCTGGTGTCCGGGCCGGCCTCGCGACGGGCCGCTGCCGCTGCGGCGGCCGGGAGCGCCGGGGCCTGTCCGGCGACCGGTCGTCACGCTGGGTGACGGGCGCGGCGGACCGTAATACGGGTGGGAGGGGTATTCCTGTCAGGCATATTTATGCCTGTGTGTCATAAGCCCGAGTGCATACATGTACTCCTCGGCCCGACCCACGCTGGGCGACGAGCACCGCAACCTAGACGGTCCGCTCAGGACCCTTCGAACAGCTTCCCGGTCACGTATGTGCCCTTGCCTTGTCGCCCCTGAAGCTCCCCGGTGATCTGGAGATGCTCGATCGCCCGGCGCACCGTGCCGATGGAGCAGTCTCACTGCTGGGCGAGTTCAGGTAGTGAGGGGAGCTTGTCGCCCTCCTTCAGTTGCCCCGAGGCGATCGACTTCCGGATGTCGTTGATGACCACCCGGAAGGTCGGGACGTAGCCGTTCACGAGCGATCGACGACGTAGGTGCCACGACCGGTAAAGGTCACCACCAGTCCTCGGTCACGCAACAGCCTGATGGCGGCCCGTACGGTCCCCCTGCTGACGCCGTACTCCTGTTGAAGGTGACTTTCGCTGGGAAGCGGCTGGCGGGGCTTGAGTCTGCCCGCGTCGATCTCCTTGGTGAGGAGGTCTGCGAGCTGAACGTAGAACGCCACCGGAGACATCTCGTCAACCATGCGCGGACCTTATGGATAGCCAGCCCGATCATGAGCGTCAAGTACGGGCAACCCGTATAGAACAGGCTGTACAGGTAGGACAGGATGGATTACCCTGGGTGAGTCTCCGTAAACCTGCGCGAGGGAGTGGTATGCCCTGGTGGAAGTGGTACCAGTGTTCGGTGGATTCGGGTGGGGAAGACGCCAGCCGGGCGGATCGCGGCGAGCAGATCGATGCGGCTGAGCGGGAGGCGGCCCGGCGTCGACTGCTCGCGCAGGCCGAGGCGGAGCGGATACCCGTGGCGGACACGACGCGTGCCGTGTCGGATCGGCGGTGGCGGCGTGGGCGGTGACGACCTTCCGGTCGGGCGACGGGTGGCGCGCTGGCGGGTGCGCCGTCGGATGAGCCAACAGGTCTTCGCCGACCGGCTCGGCAAGTCGAAGAGTTGGGTGGACAAGGTCGAACGGGGGGTCCGCACGCTGGACCGGTACTCGGTGATCCAGGAGATCGCCGAGGTGCTGCGGATCGATCCGGCGCTCCTGCTCGGCACCCAGCTGCCGTCGTCAGATCGGACCGGCGCGCTGGACGGAGTGGACGGGCTGCGCGCCGCCCTCGCCCGCTACGAACCCACTGCGGCGGCGGTGTCGTCGGCGGAACTGGAACGGCACGTCGCGCACGCCTGGTTGACCTACCAGCACGCCCACTACGCACAGGTGGTGCGGGCACTGCCGGGGTTGCTCGACGCCGCCCGCAGCCGGCACGCGACAGTGCCCGAGGGGGCGGCGGAACTGCTGGTGCGGACGTACCGGCTCACCTCGGCGGTGCTGGTGAAACTCGGTGAGGCCGACCTCGGGTGGTTGGCCGCCGACCGGGCGGTGGCCGTGGCCGGTGACGATCCGGCACTGGCGGGGACGGCGGCGGTGGCGGTGGGGCAGGCGCTGCGCGCGCTGGGCCGTGGGCGGCTGGCGCTCGCGGTGACGGTGGCGGCTGCGCGCCAGGTCGCCCCGAGGCCGGTACGCGACGCCCCGCCGGTGCGGCAGGCCCTCTGCGGAACGTTGCTGATCGAGGCCGCACTGGCCGCCGCCGAGCACGGTGACCCCCGTCGGGCCGACGAGTTGATCGACCTGGCTGCCGGTATCGCCGTCCGGGTCGGGGCCGGCGACGATCCGCACCACTGTGGTTTCGGGCCGGTCGCCGTCGAGCTGGCCCGGGTGGTGGCGGCGATCGAGGCGGGCGACGCCGACGAGGCGGTCCACCGGCATGAACAGGTGGTCCGTCGGGAGGGTTGGCGGCGCCTGCCGGCCGAGTACCGCGCCGCCTACCTGGTCGACGCCGCGCGGGCGTACCTCCAGGTCGGCGACCTGTTCGGGGCCGGTCGGGTGCTGATCGACGCGGACGGCATCGCGCCGGCCGAGGTGCGGTGCCGGCCGGTGGGCCGTACGGTGATCGCCGAGCTGGCCCGGGGGCGGCCGACGACGGCCGGCGTCGCGCGACTGGCCACGCTGGTCGGCCTCACCACCCGGTGACCGGGGCTGCCTGTGGGTGGCCCGGCCGGTCCGACCGGCCGGGCCACCCGACGGATACCGGCGGTTACAGGGTGACCTGCCGGCCGCCGAGGGTCACCACGAGCCGTCCGTCGGCGGCGAAGGACCACCCGATGGCCCCGGTGTACGACGCGCAGCGGGAGCCGTTGCTGCCGTTCCAGAACTGGTTGGAGCTGTCGCTGTTGCCGACGATCTTGTCGTTGGACCCGCTGCCGCTACGGCACGAGGTGTTGTTCCGGAACACCGAGCTGCCGCCGTCGAACGAGAAGTTGCGCTCGGTGTTGTCGATGCCGAGGTTGTTCGAGACGGTCATGGTGCCGAGGTTGCGGTTGTAGGTGAAACCGTGCTTGCCGTTGCGGAAGGCGATGTTGCGCCGGACGATGTGGTTGACCCCGATGTCCTCGCCGCCGAGCTTGTAGCCGTTGCGGTCACCGTTGCCGTTCTGGGTGCCGTTGCTGAGCGTCCCGTTGTTGTAGGCCAGCGAGTCCTCGATGGTGACCGGGCCGATCGGGCCGGTGTCGGTCTTGGTGTAGAGGTCCCACCCGTCGTCGATGTTGTTGTGCGACACCGCGTACCGGAAGATGTTGCCGGTGCCGACGGTGAGTTTCGCTGCGAAGCCGTCGGCGTCCTCACCGTCGGAGTCGGCGTTGTCGTGCGACTCGGCGCTGAGCACCAGGTTGTTGGCCGGCCACTGGTCGCGGGGGGTGCTGGAGGCGATCCGGGAGAGCTGGAGGCCGCTGTCCCGGTTGAACCGGGTCACCGTCCGCTCGATGATGTTGTTGCTGCCGCCGACGAAGATCCCGTTGTCGCCGGCCCGCTCCACGATCAGGCCCTGGACGTGCCAGTACGACCCGTTCAGCGCCAGCCCCCGGTTGGCCGGGTCCTCGCTCATCGCCGAGAAGTTCAGCACCGGCTTCTCGCCCGGGTAGGCGAACAGCTTCTTGCGGGCGCTGGCGGTGCCGTTGTTGCCCGGCTCGATGGTGACGGTCTGCGCGAGCTGGTAGGTCCCGGCCCGCACGTAGATCGTCCCGCCGGCGGGTATCCGGGTGATGGCGGAGGCGAGGGTGGTCGGGTTCGCCTGGGTGCCGGCCGCGCCGGCGCTGCCGTTGGTCGCCACGTACAGGGTGCTGCCGCCGGGCGGCGGGGTCGTGGGTGGCGGCGTGGTCGGCGGGGGCGTGGTGGGCGGCGGGGTGGTCGGGGGTGGGGTGGTCGGGGGTGGGGTGGTGAGCGGTGCCGTGGTCGGGGGCGCGGTGGGGCCGCCGCAGGCCACCCCGTTGACCGCGAAGCCCGTCGGCGTCGGGTTGCTGCCGGTCCAGGTGCCGTTGAAGCCGAACGTGACCGTGCCGTTGGTGCCGAGGGCGCCGTTGTAGTCGGCGTTCGCCGCGCTGACGGTGCTGCCGCTCTGGCTGAAGGTGGCGTTCCAGCCCTGGTCGACGCGCTGCCCGGCGGTGAACGACCAGGTGGCCGCCCAGGAGCTGATCGGGTCGCCGAGGTTGGTGAGGGTGATGCTCGCGGTGAAACCGCCTGACCACTGGCTGGCCACCGTGTAGTCGACCCGGCAGCCGGCGGCGGCCTGGGCCGCGTTCGCGGTGACCACCGCGCCGGCGGTGGTGAGCGCCGTCGCGGCGACTGCGGAGATCCACCACGCCGTACGGCGCTGGCGAAGGATCATGGTTCTCTCCTGTGGATGTGGTGAGGGAGCCCGCACGGGGGGACCGGCGACTCCGGTGCCCGGCGGGGTCGGTGCGGGCGGGCCCGCCCTACCGGCCCGTCACGGGAGGGAGCCCTCGCGCCGGACCAGCCCGGATCGTCGGACGCGAGATGTTGCCGGCGGGACGACCGGGGCCGGTCCCGACGCGCTGACCAGTCAATTCGAGTAGGTAAGCGCTTTCCGTCCCACGGTACTGACCGTTTTCGATGCCGTCAATCGGCAGGCGGCCCACCTCCTCCCCGGGGAGGAGTCGATCTCCGACCGGGGGTCGTGACCGGGGCTCCCGGTCGGACGCGGTCGGGCCGTCGACCGACGAACGTCTACAGGCATGACTCACCTGATGTCCCGGGCGGCCCGACGGCACCGCCCGCTGGTTCTGCTCAGCGCCGCGATGGCGGTGCTCGCCGTGGTCACGGCCGTCGGTATGGTCGCCGACCCCCGGGTGCTGACCGGCGTGCCGATCTGGCTCAAGCCGTTCAAGTTCTCCGTGTCCTTCGTCGTCTACGGGATCACCCTCGCCTGGATGCTGGCCCAACTGCCCCGCCGCAGCCGGGTCGGGGAGTGGGCCGCCAGCGTGGTGGTGGCCACCGCCCTGATCGAGATGGCGGTGATCGTCGGGCAGGTGCTGCGCGGCACGACCAGCCACTACAACGCGACCAGCCCGCTCAACGCGGCGCTCTGGCGGGTGATGGGCGCGGCCGTCATGGTGCTGTTCGTCGCGCACGTCGTCGTCGCGGTCACCCTGCTGGTGCGGCGGGCCGGGGACCGGGTCACCCGGTGGGCGATGGGGTTCGGGCTCGGCGTGTCCGCGCTGGGCATGCTGGTGGCGGTGCCGATGACCCAGCCGGGCCAGGCGTCGGCCGACGCCGGCATCACCGGTGCGCACAGCGTCGGGGTGCCCGACGGCGGACCGGGGCTGCCCGTCCTCGGCTGGAGCACCACCGGCGGCGACCTGCGGATCGGGCACTTCGTCGGGCTGCACGCCATGCAGGCGCTGCCGATCCTGGCCTTCCTGCTGCGCCGATACCTGGGCCGCCGGCTCGACGAGACCGACCGGGTCCGGTTGCTGGCCGTCGCGGGCACCGGGTACGGCGTACTCACGCTGCTGTTGACCTGGCAGGCGCTGCGCGGGCAGCCGCTGCTGCGGCCGGACCTGACCACGGTCGCCGCGCTGGCCGCCCTGGTGGCCGCGACCGCGCTCGCCACGACGGCGGTGGTGGTGTCCCGGCGGCGTCGTCCGGACCTGGCGCTGGCCGCGTGACCGCCACCCACCAGGCGGGTCCGGCGCCGGTCCTGCGGTCCGTAGGCTGATCGGCGTGGGCTGGCTGGGACGGCTGTTCGACACGCGGGACACGCTGGTGCGAATGGTCCTGCTCGACTTCAGCGGCCTGTGCTACCTGCTCTTCGGCACCAAGACCGGGCAGCCACCCACGGGCCGGCAGTGGGCGCTCGCGGCGGCCGCCTTCGCCGTCGCGCTGCTGGCCCACCGCCGGCCACTGCTCAACCTGACGGCGCAGACCGCGCTGCTGGTGGCCGCGATCGTGGTCCTCGACGACACCACGATCAACCAGGTCGGGGCGAGCTGGGCGTTGCTCGAGGTGGCCATGCGGTCCCGGCGACCCCGCACCGGATGGTGGGCGGCGGTGGCGTTGACCGTGGTCGCCGCGTTCGACCCGTCCGGGCACACCGGCCGGGGAGTCACCGGCACGGTGTTCGGGTTGCTGGTCGACGTCGGCCTGCCGCTGCTGATCGGCACCGTGGTGCGGACCAACCGGGAACTCGGCCGGCAGGCCGACGAACGGGACCGGGCCGAGCAGTTGCACCGCGAGTCGGAGCAGCGGGCGGCCCGCGCCGACGAACGCAGCGCCATCGCCAGGGAGTTGCACGACGTGGTGGCCCACCACGTGGCCTCGATGGTGCTGCGCGTCGGTGTCGCCCGGCACGTCCTCACCGATCTCGACCCCCGGGTGGGTGCCGTCTTCGACGACGTGCACGCCACCGGGACGGCGGCGCTGGCGGACCTGCGCGGGCTGGTCGCGGTGCTGCGCGATCCCGACGTGGCGCACGGCGACGCGACGTTGACCGCGATCGAGCCGTCGGCGCTGCCGGCCGCGCTCGGGGCGGCGGTCGACCGGGCCCGGCAGGCCGGGGTTACGGTGGAGGCGGACGTCGCCCCGGCGGTGGGCGCCCTCGACGCGGTACGCGGGCTGGCGGTGCTGCGGTTGACCCAGGAGGCGCTGACCAACGTGGTGAAGCACGCCGGAACGTCCGCGCGGGCGCGGCTGACCGTGTCGGTGGTCGACGACGCCGTCCACTGGGAAGTGGCCGACGACGGGCGGGGCTGGGCGCCGGCGGCGGTGCCACCCGGCGGTGGGCACGGCCTCACCGGCATGCGGGAACGGGTCGAGGTGCTCGGTGGGCGGCTGGACGCCGGCCCCGCCGGCACCGGATGGCGGGTCCGCACGGTGCTGCCCGCCGTGGCGTCGACCGAGGCCGGCCCGTCCCCGGCCGCCGGCCCACCTCCCGGCGGTACGGCGACCCCGCCGCCCGGGTCGGCCGGTCCCTACCCGGCGCGGCGGTCGTGATCCGGGTGCTGCTGGTCGACGACCAGCACCTCATCCGCGCGGGCCTGCGCATGCTCTGTGACGCGCAGCCGGACATCGAGGTGGTCGGGGAGGCCGACAACGGACGCGACGCGGTCACCCTGGCCGCCCGGCTCGTCCCCGACGTGGTGGTGATGGACCTGCGGATGCCCGGCGTCGACGGGATCACCGCGACCGGCCGTATCCTCGCCGACCGGCCGGCGACCCGGGTGCTGGTGCTGACCACGTTCGGCGACGACGACCACCTCTATCCCGCGCTCACCGCCGGGGCCTGCGGGTTCCTGCTCAAGGACGCCCCGCCCGGCGAGCTGGTCGACGGGGTGCGCCGGGCCGCCGCCGGGGGCAGCCCGTTCAGCGAGGAGGTGCTGCAACGGCTGGTCCGCCGGGCGGTGCACGCCCGCGCCGAGCCGTCCCGCCCGGCGGCCGGGCTGACCGCCCGCGAACAGGACGTGCTCGCCCTGGTGGCCGAGGGGCTGTCGAACACCGAGATCGCCGACCGGCTGCACATCGGTGTGACCACGGTTAAGACCCACATCACCAGCCTGATGACCAAGACGGACAGCCCGAACCGGGTACGCCTGGCCCTGTTCGCCCGGGGCGGCTGACGCGTACGCCGCGCCGCCCGCCCGGGGCCGGTGTCGGTGTCGGTGTCGGTCGGTCCGGCTATCCTGCGCGACGCCGGGGCGTCCCGGCGGGGGCTCGGGTGGGGAGGTCGGGTGACGGTCGGACAGGCGGAACCGGCGTTTCAGGAAGCCGTCCGCGCGGTGACGCAGGAGACGGGCGCGGGCCGGCTCGCCGCCCTGCGTAGCCTCGGTGACCTGGTGGCCGGGCATCCCGGGCTGCGGTCCCGGGCGGTCGCGGCGCTCGCCGACGGGCTGCGGGCGTCGACGGACGCCGACGGGTGGGACACCGACGCCCGGCGGGAGGCGGGCCGGGTGCTGGCCGTGCTGCTGCGCCCGGCGGCGCAGACCCCGGCCGGGTCGGTGGACCCGGGCGTCAACCCGGAACCACCGTCCGCCGTCGACCTCGACCTGCGGGCGGCCACCCTGGTGGATCTCGACCTCGCCGGCGCGGTGCTGGGTGCGGCCCGGTTCGCCGACGCCCGGTTCCTCGGGGCCACCTCGTTCGCCGACGCCCGGTTCACCGGTGTCGCCGACTTCGCCCGCACCCTCTGGCACGGCCCGGCCCGGTTCACCCGGGCCCGGTTCCTCGACCATGCCGCATTCGGTCGGGCCCGCTTCCGCGCCGACGCCGATTTCACCGACACCCGGTTCGCCGCGTTCGCCTGGTTCGGCCGGGGCGAGGACGAGTGGTGGGAGGACGACCCGGCCTGGGAGACCGTCGAGGAGACCTCCCCGGCCCCCTGGGACGAGCCGAACGAGGCCGACCCGCACTGGCCCGTCGCCGTGCTGATGGGTGACTACCAGGAGTGGAGCGAGGGTGGCGACGGTGCCCGCTTCGTCGGACCGGTGTCGTTCCGGCAGGCCCGCTTCGCTGGTCCGACCTGGTTCTTCAAGGCGCGGTTCGCCGCCGCCGCGACGTTCCGGCAGGCGCGGTTCGCCGGTCCGGTCCACCTCGACCAGCCCACCGTGGACCTCACCGCCGCGACCTGGGCCGGCGCGGCCGACGACGGCCCGGTGTGCTGGCCGCTGGGCTGGACGCCGGCGCTGGCACCGGCCGGGCCGGACGGGGCGCAGCTGGTGCCCGACGACTCCGTCCGGCCGTACGCTGGCCAGCTCGCCGACACCGACCCGGACGTGCGCCGGGCCGGGCTGGCGGCCCTCGCCGACCTCGGCGACGCCCGGCCGGAACTGCGGCAGCGGGTGGTGGACGCGGTCTGCGGCCACCTGCGGATGCCGCTGTCGTTCGACCTGGCCGGGCCCCGCACCGACGGGCAGGCCGCCGAGCTGGAGCTGCGGCGCACCGCGCAGCGGATCCTCGCGGCGCGGCTGCGTCCGTCGACGGACGCCCCGGGCGGGCCGCACTGGCCGGGGATGGACCTCATGCTCTGCGGGGCCACCCTGGTCGACCTCGACCTCGGCGGTTGCCACGTCGGCCACGCCGATTTCACCGGCGTCCAGTTCCACGGCGACACCCGGTTCGCGGCGAGCGTCTTCACCGCGGCGACCTTCACGCTCGGCGGTGGCGTCGGGCGGGCGTCGTTCCACGGCCCGGTCAGCTTCGTCGGGGCGCGGCTCGACCGTCGGCGCAGTGTGCGCGAGGTCCTCGGCGAGGTGGCGGGTCGGGCCGGGATGGTGCTGGTGCTCGACGAGGCGGTGTCATCCCCGGGGTGAGCGTCGCCGCGTGGCCCGGTGCGCACCGGACCGCTGTCGCGCGGTCCCGTCGCCGGCCACGCCGCCCCGGTCGGTCGGGGTCAGCCGGTCACCCGGGCGACGAACGCGGCGACGTTCGTCGTCAGCCGCTGGACCTTCTCGGCCGTGGTGAGCGACTCCTGCATCCGGGTGCCGGGGCCGGGGTCCTTACGTCCGCGGACGTAGAGCGGGCAGGCGAGGTCGGTGCAGAGGTAGGTGCCCACCGAGTTGCCCTGCTGCCCGGCTTTGCCGGCCCTCGGCGCGACCATCAGGCTGACGCCACCGGCGGGTGAGGTCAGGCAGATCGCGCACAGGCCACGCGGTGGCTGCCTGGTGGTCGGGGTGGGGCAGCGCAGCACCAGGGCGGTCCGCCGGCCGGCCACCTCGGTGACCAGGTAGGCGCGGTCGGGGGCGCGGGGGTCGCGCCAGCCGAGATAGTCCAGGTCGGGCCAGGGGCGCCCGGCCAGGTCGCGGGGGACGTACAGCCGCTTGCTCTCGCCCTTGGTGCAGTTGACGAACGCGGAACGGATCTCCTGCTCGGTCAGTGGCTCCATGACGGTCACGGTAATTTGCCTAAAAACTTTAGGCAAACGCATAATGAGTTATGGCACGTGCGGGCTTGACCACGGAACGTCTCACCCGGGCCGGCGCGGAGCTGGCCGACGAGGTCGGGTTCGACCGGGTGACCCTCTCCGCGCTCGCCCGGCGCTTCGACGTGCAGGTCGCGAGCCTCTATGCGCACGTGCGCAACTCCGAGGACCTGCGCACCCGGATCGCCCTGCTGGCCCTCGACGAGCTGGCCGTCCGGGCCGCTGACGCCCTCGCCGGCCGGGCCGGCCGGGACGCGCTGGCCGCCCTCGGCGGCGTCTACCGCGACTATGCCCGCGCCCACCCGGGCCGGTGGGCCGCCGCCCAGCTCAGGCTCGACCCGGCCACCGCCGCCGCCAGCGCCGGCAGGCGGCACGCCGAGCTGACCCGGGCCATCCTGCGCGGCTACGACCTGCCCGAACCCGACCAGACCCATGCGGTACGGCTGCTCGGCAGCGTCTTCAACGGCTACGTCAACCTCGAACTGGGCGGCAGCTTCGACCACAGCGTCCCCGACACCGGGCAGAGCTGGACCCGGGTCCTCGACGCCCTCGACGCCCTGCTGCGGAACTGGCCGACGCCCTGACCGCCGTCGCCGGCACGCCCGCCCGGGTCGGCTCGGTGGCGTCAGCGTGGGCGGCGGGCGAGCCGGACGCCGATGGCGACCGCGCCGATGACCAGCAGTCCGCCCAGGAACTGGAGCCCGGGGGAGTCGTCGGACTCGCCGAGCACGACGCCGGCCACCCCGGCGGCCAGGAGCGCGGCGGCGGCGGGGGCGAGCAGGTACCTCACGACGTCGGCTCCCCGTCGTCGACGTATTCGAGCAGGTCGCCCGGCTGGCAGTCGAGCACCCGGCAGATCGCCTCCAGGGTGCTGAACCGCACCGCCTTGGCCCGGCCGTTCTTCAGTACGGCCACGTTCGCCGGGGTCAGCCCGACCCGCTCGGCGAACTCGCCGACGCTCATCTTGCGTTTGGCCAGCTCGACGTCGATGCGTACGACGATGGGCATCAGATCACCGCTTCCATGTCGGAGCGCAGCGTGGTGGCCTGGCGCAGCAGCGCCCGCATCACCACCATCAGCAGTCCGAGCACGGTCGCCCCGACGGACAGCAGGAACAGCAGCATCGGCAGGCCGGGGTCGTCGGCGTGGAACCCGACGTAGAGGAACACGCCCACCAGTGTCAGCCACCCGGCGGCGACCGCCCAGACGATGGCGTCCACCCAGGCCAACGCGGGTTCGCTGAAGATCCGGTCGTTGCGGACCAGGGTGAGCAGCCGCCAGGTGGCGACGATCACCACCTGGACGCAGAGCACCCAGAACACCGTCACGGCGGTGGCCGGCCAGCGCAGGTACGCCTGCTCGGGCGACTCCCGGGCCAGGTGGGCGAACTGGCCGGGCAGCGACATGGTCTGGAACAGCACCAACACCGCGAACAGGACCACGAGAAAGACTCTGAGGGCGGTGACCGCCCAGCGCGCCGTCGTCATGTATCGACTATCGCTCGCAACCTATCGAAAGTCAATCGGTTACCGGCCACTCGTGGACCGGCAGGTTGCTGTGCATCAGCTCGACGTACTGGCGGACCACCTCACGCAACGCCTCCGGCCGGTCGAGATGGTCGGCCGACTCCAGCCGGTGCAACGTCGCCACCTGCCAGCTCGCGCCGTTACGTCCGGTCAGGCAGCGCTGCTCGATGATGCCCAGCAGCCGGTCACGTTCGGCCGGGTCCACCCCCCACCGGTCCAACCCCTGGTGTGCCAACGGCAGCAGTCGACGCAGCACCAGCTCGGTCGCCGGCAGGTAACCCAACCCCGGCCAGTACACCTGCGCGTCGATGCCGTGCCGGGCCCCACTGGTGAAGTTCTCCTCCGCCGCGCTGAACGACATCTGCGACCACAGTGGCCGGTCCGACTCGGCCAGCGCCCGGACCAGCCCGAAATAGAACGCGCCGTTGGCGATCGTGTCCACCACCGTCGGCCCGGCCGGCAGCACCCGGTTCTCCACCCGCAGGTGCGGACGGCCCTTCCACACGTCGTACACCGGGCGGTTCCAGCGGTAGATGGTGCCGTTGTGCAACCGCAACTCGGCAAGCCTCGGCACCCCACCGGCGGCCAGCGTCTGCGCCGGGTCCTCCGGGTCGCAGACCGGCAGCAGCGCCGGGAAGTAGCGCACGTTCTCCTCGAACAGGTCGAAGACGCTGTTGATCCAGCGCTCACCGAACCACACCCGTGGGCGTACCCCCTGGGCCTTGATCTCCTCGGAACGGGTGTCGGTGGCCTGCTGGAACAGCGGCACCCGGGTCTCGCGCCACAGCTCCCGGCCGAAGAACAACGGCGAGTTCGCGCCCAGTGCCACCTGGACCCCGGCGATCGCCTGGGCGGCGTTCCAGTAGCCGGCGAAGTCGGCCGGGCTGACCTGGAGGTGGAACTGGGTGCTGGTGCAGGCGGCCTCCGGGGTGATCGTGTCGGCCGTGGTCGCCAGCCGCTCCACCCCGCTGATCGCGATCCGCAGGTCCTCGCCCCGGGCGGCGAAGATCTGCTCGTTGAGCAGCGCGTAGCGCGGGTTCGACGACAGCGCTCCGGCGGTCAGGTGCCCCGGCTCCAGGGTGGGCAGGATGCCGATCATCACCATGTGGGCGTCGACCGTGCGGGCCTTCTCCTCCGCGGCGTTCAGACTGGCGCGGACGTGGGACTCGAACTCGGCCGTGCCGGTGCCGACGAGCCGCCGGGGCGCGACATTGATCTCCACGTTGAACTGGCCCAGCTCGGTCTGGAAACTGGGATCGGCGACGGCGGCGAGCACGTCGGCGTTGCGCATCGTGGGCCGGGAGTCGTCGTCGACCAGGTTCAGCTCGATCTCCAGACCGGTCATCGGCCGCTCCACGTCGAACCGGGACTCCCGCAGCATCTCGGCGAAGACGTCCAGACACCGGCGGACCTTCTCCCGGTAGCGGGCCCGGTCCTCCCGGCTGAACGTGCGCGCTCCGACTTCCTCGCCCATGGCCACCGCCCTGTCACCGTTGGTCCCGACAAACCTCGCACGTCCCCGGCGAACCGGGAAGAACCGAAGGACCCTTACCTACCCACCGGCGACCCGGGTGATCCCCGTCGCCCGCCGCCCGTCACGGGCCGGCAGGTCACGGCTGCTGGATAGCATGGCGCGATGCGCGAGAAGACGACCCGGCTGTTCGTGGCGGCGGCGATCGCCGAGGCCTGCTCCTGGCTGGCCCTGCTGGTCGGCATGGCGGTCAAGTACGGCCCGCCGGGCAACGAGATCGGCGTCCAGGTCTTCGGGCCGATCCACGGCGCGCTCTTCGTCGCGTACGGCCTGCTGGTGCTCGCCGTGGCCCGGCTGCACCGGTGGTCGCCCGGGGTCACCTTCGTCGCCCTGGTCTGCGCGGTGCCGCCCTTCGCCACCCTGCTCTTCGAACGCTGGGCCGCCCGCCGGGGCCTGCTGCGCAGCACCGGGGAGCAGCGCCCGCTGACCCCGGTCGGCTGACCACCCCCGGCCGCCCGTCGCCGCCTGCTGCCGCGCGGGCCCTGACCCGTCGGGTCGGGCGCGGCCGGTCGGCGTCAGACGAGGACCACGGCGGCGGCGACCAGCAGCACCAGCACCGCGCCCAGCACCGCCTGGATCAGCAGCGGTGGGCCGAGGTGGCTCCACACCGTGGCGGTACGCGGGGTGAGCAACTGCCCGGTGGTCAGGTTGACGATCCGTTCGATGCGGGGCGGCAGGTCGACGTCCTGCGGGCGCAGCGTGAGCTGCACCCAGTCGGACGGGTGCACCGCGCTCTGCGCCAGGTGCCCGTGCAGCTCCACCTCGTAGAGCTGGCCCTGGTCGTCGCGCAGCCGGACCGGGGTGACCAGGAACTCCGGCCCCTTCTTGAGGTCCTTCCACTTGCGGCGGGCGCCGCCGCCGGACTGCGACAGCGCCGTGCGCACCAGCATCACCAGCAGGCCCGCCACGCTCGCCGCGGTCAGCACCGCCACCAGCACCGGCTGGCCGATGCGCACCTCGCGGGTGTAGCCGTCCATGAACCGGACGACCCGCCCGGTGAATATCCGCTGCGTCGGGCGGATCACCCGATTACGGAGATCGCTGTCCATGTTCACCACCGAGAGTCCGGTTCCGTTCACTGATGGTATCCGTCTTCCGGGTCGAATGACATGAATGAACCGACGGTCACGTCCCCCGGCCCGGCCGAGGTGACATCCCCGGTGGCGCGGGTAAGCGGGCGGCCGAGCCGGAAAGGGGTCGAGCATGCAGCTGTCCTTCCTGCACCCGCTCTACGACCGTCCCGGGCCGTGGTGCTCGGTCTACCTGGACGCCTCCCGGGACACCCAGGACGCGCGTCCGGCGCTGGACCTGCGCTGGCGGGCCCTGGCCGGGCAACTCGCCGCCGACGGCGCGGACGAGCCGACCATCGCGGCGCTGGACCGGGTGGTCCGGGGCCACGACCCGCTGCCCGGCGACTACGGACTCGCCGCGTTCGCCAACCGGGGCCGGGTGGTGCTCTCCGAGTACCTCGCCGCGCCGCCCCTGCGTGATCTGGCCGCGTACGCCCCGCTGCCGCACGTCATGCCGTTGCTCGCGCAGCGCGGGGAACAGGTCGCCTGGGTCCGGGTGCTCGCCGACCGCACCGGCGCGGACGCCGTCGCGGTCAGCGCCGGCGGGGTGCCCCGACGGGCCCACGTCACCGGCCGGCAGAGCTACCCGCTGCGCCGGGTGCAGCCCGGCGGCTGGTCCCAGTCCCGCTACCAGCGGGCCGCGACGGAGGCCTGGCACCACAACGCCGGGGACGCCGCCGCGGCCACCGCCGAACTGGCCGACCGGGTCGGCGCGGACGTGGTGGTGGTCGCCGGGGACGTCCGGGCCACCGGGATGATCGCCGCCCAGCTGCCGGCCCGCTGGCAGGACCTGGTGGTCCGCACCGACGCCGGCTCCCGGGCCGGCGGCGCCGACCCGGCGGCGATGGACGACGTCACCGTGCAGACCATCGCCGAGGTCGCCGACCAGCACGTCAGCGCCGCGCTGGACCGGTTCGGCACCCAGCAGGACGTGGGCGTCGGGCTGGACGCGGTGGTGGCCGCCCTGCAACGCAACCAGGTCGACACCATGCTGCTGGTCGACGACCCGTCGGCCGACGGCGAGCTGTGGATCGGCCCCCGGGCCACCGACATCGCCACCGCGCCCGACCAGCTCGCCGCCGTGGCCGACCCGCAACGGGTCCGGGCCGACGCCGCCCT
Source organism: Micromonospora sp. WMMD734 (assembly GCF_049178975.1). Lineage (NCBI taxonomy): Bacteria > Bacillati > Actinomycetota > Actinomycetes > Micromonosporales > Micromonosporaceae > Micromonospora > Micromonospora sp. WMMD734. Next base: position 2,553,886 of record NZ_JBMHMK010000001.1, on the reverse strand, counting down.
GGTCCGGGCACTGGTCGGCACCGACGCCGACCTGACCGTCCTCGGGCCGGACGAGGCCCCCGACCTGGCTGACGGCGTCGGCGCGGTGCTGCGCTACGTCGACCCGGCCACCCCGGGACGCGACCATGGCTGACCGCACCGTCGCACACCTGGTCGTGGAGCGGTTGCGGGCCTGGCGGGTGCCCCGCGTCTTCGGCTGCCCGGGGGCGGCGATCGCCCCGGTGGTCGGGGCGCTGGACGCCGCGGGCGGGGACCCGGAGTTCGTCCCCGCCCGGCACGAGGAGAGCGCCGCCTTCATGGCCACCGGGCACGCCAAGTTCACCGGCGGCATCGGGGTCTGCCTGGCCACCCAGGGCCCCAGCGCGGTGCACCTGCTCAACGGCCTGTACGACGCGAAGCTGGACGGCAAACCGGTGGTGGCGATCGTCGGTGAGGACGTCACCGGGCCACTCGGCGAGGTGCACGAGGAGATCGGGCTGAGCCGGCTCTTCGGCGACGTGTGCCACCAGTTCGTCCGCTACGGGCGTGCCCCGGAGCAGGTGCCGGCCCTGCTCGACCAGGCGTTCCGGACCGCCGCGGCGACCCGGAGCCCGACCTGCGTGGTGCTGCCCCGGGCGTTGCAGGAGGCCGCCGTGGCGCACCTGCAACCACACCCGGCCGGGGTGTTCACCGCGACCCCCGGCGAACCGCTGGCCCGGGTGCTGCCGCACCAGGCCGACCTGGACGCCGCTGCGGCGCTGCTCACCATCGGTCAGCGGGTGGCGATCCTGGTCGGGCAGGGCGGTCGGGGCGCGGCGGAACAGATCGTGGCGCTGGCCGACCGGCTGGGCGCCGGGGTGGCCACCTCGCTGCTGGGCAAGCCCGTCCTCGACGAACGGCTGCCGTTCCACACCGGTGTGCTCGGCGAGGTCGGCACCACGGCCGCCGCGCAGCTCATGGGCGGCGCGGACACCCTGCTGCTGGTGGGCACCAACGACCCCTGGACCGACTACTTCCCGCTGCCCGGCCAGACCCGCACCATCCAGATCGACATCGACGGGCGACGCATCGGCACCCGGTATCCGGTGGACGTGCCGCTGGTCGGCGACGCCACCGAGACCCTGCGCGCGCTGCTGGGCCAGGTCGCCGACCGCCCCGAGCGGCAGTGGCGGGCCACCGTCGAGAGCACCGTCGACAGGTGGCGCAGCCAGGCCGCGGCGCACGCCGCAGAGCCGGCCGAGCCGGTCAACCCGCAACTGGTCCTGCGGGAACTGTCCGCCCGGCTGCCCCACGCCGGGTCGGTCGCCGTCGACGTCGGCTCGGTGCTCTCCTGGTACGCCCGCCACCTGATGCTGCCACCCGGGGTCGACGCGCAGCTCTGCGGTGCCCTCGGCTCGCTCGGCTGCGCCCTGCCCTACGCGCTGGCCGCGAAGCTGGCCCGCCCGGACACCCCGGTGCTCGCCCTGCTCGGCGACGCGGCGATGCAGCTCAACGGCCTCGCCGAGCTGATCACCGTGGCCCACCGCTGGCAGGACTGGGCCGATCCCCGGCTGGTGGTGCTGGTGCTCAACAACCGGGACCACGCCGGGCTCGGCGACGGCCGCCGGCAGCCGGGCGTGCCCGGTCGCCGCGCCGACGTGCCGTACGCCGGCTGGGCCCGGCTGCTCGGCCTGCACGGCGTCCGGGTGGACCGGCCGGAACTGGTCGGCGCGGCCTGGGACGAGGCGCTCGCCGCCGACCGGCCGTGCGTGCTGGAGGCGGTGGTGGACCCGGCGGTGTCGCCTGGCGCTCCGGAGCCGTCCCTGGCCGACCTGCGGGGTCTGTTCGCCGACGGCGACGCCACCCGACGCATCCGGGACCGGATGATGGCGGCCGAGCGGCAGATCGTCGAGGCGGAGGATCTCGTCTAGTCTCCGGGCCCGGTGCCCGGTCCGGTCGACGCCCACCCCGGCCGGCCCGGGCCGCGCTGGGCGGTCGCCGACCGGGGCGCACCGGTAGGGCGTACCGGCGGGCGGGTCGGGGATCGCACCGGTCAGGGCGCGATGCCCCGTTTAGACCCCGAAGGGGCGGGAAGCCGGGCCGCGTGGTGAGCGAACGAGGCGGGGTGGAGCCGGTGCGGACGGCACCGGCCGGGCCGACGGCCCAGGGCGCCGGCCTGGCCGGCGACCGGATCGTCACGGCCGGCAGCACCGCACGGGTGCTGGTGGCCGCCGCCGCCCGCGCGCTGCGCGGGGTGGACTGCGCCGACCTGGGACACGCGACGTCCGCCTCCCGGTTCGCCGTCGCGCGCAACGCCGGCCGGGGGCCGCTCACCGTCGCCCAGGCCGGCGAGGTGGACGGGGAACGGGTGGCCGGCTGGATCGCCGACCAGTACCCCCGACAGCGGTACCCGGCGGTGCTGCTGGGCGCGCCGCACGCCGCCGCCGTGCACCTCGCGGTGGCGCTCGGGGTGCCCTGGCTGCCCACCGGCTTCGAGATGACCGCCCACTGGACGCACGGCGCGGTGGACCGTCCCGCCGCCGCGCTCGACCAGGGGGCCGCGTTCGCCGCCCGGATCCTTGCCGGCAACTCCGGCCTGCACCTGCGTCAGGTGCACTGCCCGGCGAGCCGGGGCGCGTCGGCCGGCACGGCGATCAGCCTGGTGGCCCGCTGGCGGGTGCTGCCGGTGGCGTACGCCAGGTTCCTGGCCGACCGGCTGACCCCCGGGGCTGCGGTGCTGCTGGTCGACGACGCCCGCCGGTGGCCGGTGTCGGACTCCGGGCAGGGGCACAGCTTCCAGCTCGGCTGCCCGGCCAGCGGGCTGCGGCCGGTGGACTTCCACCCGGACTCGCCCGCCCTACGTCAGGTGCTACGGGCCGCCGGGGCGACCGGGGACGGGTGGGAGCCGCCGGCGGTCACCGCCGCCGGGGAGTCCGCCGAACACGGGGTGGAACCGGAGTTCGTCCGCGCGCTGGGGCACTGGGCCGGTGGTCGGGGCCACGAGCTGCGCCAGGTGGGGGTGCCGCACCCGGGGGCGCTCAGCGCGGCCACCGCCGACCTGTACCGCAGCTGGCTGCGCCGGGCCGGCAAGACGGGCGACCGGCTGGTGGTCGAGTGCGGCCGGGTGTTCGATCCGTGGCAGGTGGTGCGGGCGGGGCTGGTGCCGTACTGGTGCGAGAACGCCACCCGGCGCAGCGTCGAGGAGGTGGAGTGGTGGCTCGCCGGCAGTGAGCCGTTCAGTTCGGTGGACGTGCTGCCGGAGTCGCCGGGGCTGCGCTCACCGGCCGTGGCGGGGCTGCCGCAGTGGCTGGCGGTGGCGGCGTTCGGCCGTCGCCGGCGGGCCCTGGACCGGACCGCCGCCCGGGGCTACCCGGTGGCGTCGGTGGCCACCCGGCGGGCCACCGAGGTGCTGCGCGGGCAGCCGTACGACCTGCCGACACCGCCGCCGCTGAGCGTCGGTGACGCGCTGGCCGGGCTGCGCGAGGCGGGTGCGCCGCTGGGGCTGGCCGTGTCCTGACCGGCCCGGGTCCCACGGCGCGGCCGGGTCGGGGAGGGCCGGCGGGTCGCCCGGAAAGGGGACGCCGGGGGTGTCCGCGCCGCCCGGCCGGAGCCGGCACACCGAAACATCCTCGCGAACCCGGGGACGCGTGGTTGAGTACCTGGGGAGCGGGAAGACCGCTCGCCGCGACGGTCCGCCGCGTGGCGGCCGGTCGTTGCCCGCGCGTGTCCGGTGATCCCGGCACGGCACGTGAAACCCCACTTCCGACCCGGTGCGTGGTGCCACCACGCGCCGAACCGGCCCGATCCGGGCGGGGGACCTTCCTGAGGGAGGCGCGGATGTTCGGACAGACCACCACGACCACACCACCTCCGACCGACCGGGGGCTGGAGGACCTGGACGCCGCCGCGCTGGCGTACGCCGCGCGGATCGCCGGCCTGCCACCGGAGCGCCGGGGGGAGGCCCGCGAGGACCTGGTCCGGTTCGCCCTGCCGTTCGCCGGCCGGCTGGCCCGTCGCTACCGGGGCCGGGGTGAGCCGTTGGAGGACCTGGAACAGGTGGCCCGGCTCGGCCTGGTCAACGCCGTCGACAGGTACGACCCCGAGCGGGGTTCGTTCACCGCGTACGCGGCGATCACCATCGTCGGGGAGATCAAGCGGCACTTCCGGGACCGTACCTGGGGGGTGCACGTGCCCCGCCGGCTGCGCGACCTGATCCTGGAGGTCGGGCAGGCCACCTCGGCGTTGACCAGTGAGCTGTCCCGCGCGCCGAGCGTGGCCGAGCTGGCGGCCCGGCTGGAGACGCCCGAGGAGGAGATCCTCGCCGCCCTGGAGTCGGCGGCCGGCTACAGCCCCGCCTCGCTCAACGCGCCGGTCGGCGGGGAGAGTTCCGCCGAGTTCGGTGACCTGGTCGGCGAGTCGGACAACGCGCTGGAGTCGGTGGACGACCGGGTGACCGTCAGCGGGTTGCTGCACCGGCTGCCCTGGCGGGAGCGGCGCATCCTGGCGATGCGCTTCTACGGCAACCAGACCCAGGCGGAGATCGCCGCCCGGTTCGGCATCTCCCAGATGCACGTGTCCCGGCTGCTGTCGCGGGCGTTGACCTGGCTGCGTCAGGCGATGCTCGCCGACACCCCGCCGCCCTGGTGCAACGGCACAGCCGAGACGGACACCGGCCGCAACCGGATCGCGGTCAAACGCACCGCGGAGCGGACCGTGGTCGAGGTCGGGGGCGAGATCGACCGCGACGGCGCGGACCAGTTGCGCCGGATGATGCTGGAGGCGGTCGCCGGGCAGCCCCGCGAGCTGGTGGTGGACCTGGACGGCGCGGGCGGGGTGGACGCCGGGGGTATCGCCGCGCTGGTGGCCGGCCGGGACGCCGCCCTGCGGACCGGGGTGCCGCTGCGGCTGACCCGGGTGCGGCCGGCGGTGCGCCGGTCGCTGGCCGCCGCCGGCCTGCCCGCCACCGTGGACGCCTGAACCGACCCCGTCGGCCCGAGCCGACATCGGGCCGGCACCGCCTCGCGGTGCCGGCCCGACGGTGTGCCGGTCGGTCAGCGTTGCCCCGGGTCGTCCCTGTCGTGCGGGTGCCGCCACCGCTGCGGGGTGTCGGGGTCCGTGTCGTCGGGCCGGTCGTCCTCGGGGGCGTCGGAGTGCGCGAAGCCGGGCCGGCGGACGTCCTCCGGTTCGGGTACCACCACCGGGCGGGCGCCCGACTGCGGGGCGGGCTGGTACTCCACCGCCTCCCGGGCCCCGTGCGCGCCCTCGGCCGCCGGCGACTCGGGGACGTGCCGTTCGTGGTGCAACTCGTCGTGCAGTTCCTGCGGCGGGCGGGTGGTGCGTTGCGGCAGGTCCCGGCCGAGGTCGGCGACGAGTGGGCCGTACTTGGCGTCGAAGGCGGGGCGTTCGGAGCGGATCCGGGGCATCCGGTCGAAGTTGCGCAGCGGCGGCGGGCAGGTGGTGGCCCATTCGAGGGAGTTGCCGAAGCCCCACGGGTCGTCGACGGTCACCAGTGCGCCGTACCGCCAGGACTTCCAGACGTTGTAGAGGAAGAACAGGGTGGACGCGCCGAGCACGAACGAGCCGACGGTGGAGATCATGTTGAGCGTGGTGAAGCCGTCGCCGGGCTGGTAGTCGGCGTACCGGCGGGGCATGCCCTCGTCGCCCAGCCAGTGCTGGACGAGGAAGGTGGCGTGGAAGCCGACGAACATGGTCCAGAAGTGCAGCTTGCCGAGCCGCTCGTCGAGCAGCCGGCCGGTCATCTTGGGGAACCAGAAGTAGACCCCGCCGAACGCGGCGAACACGATGGTGCCGAACAGCACGTAGTGGAAGTGCGCCACCACGAAGTACGAGTCGGTGACGTGGAAGTCCACCGGCGGGCTGGCCAGCAGCACCCCGGTCAGGCCGCCGAGCAGGAAGGTGACCAGGAAGCCGATGGCGAACAGCATCGGCGTCTCGAAGGTGAGCTGTCCCTTCCACATGGTGCCGATCCAGTTGAAGAACTTCACCCCGGTGGGCACCGCGATCAGGTAGCTCAGGAAACTGAAGAACGGCAGCAGCACCTGGCCGGTGGCGAACATGTGGTGCGCCCACACGGTCATCGACAGCACGGTGATCGCGACCGTGGCCAGCACCAGACCGGTGTAGCCGAAGATCGGCTTGCGGCTGAACACCGGGATGATCTCGGTGATGATGCCGAAGAACGGCAGCGCCACGATGTAGACCTCGGGATGGCCGAAGAACCAGAACAGGTGCTGCCACAGCATCGGCCCACCGGTGCCCGCGTCGTAGACGTGCGCGTCGAGCAGCCGGTCCGCCCCCAGCGCCAGCAGCGCGGCGGCCAGCAGCGGGAAGACCAGGATCACCAGGACGGCGGTGAGCAGCATGTTCCACGTGAAGATCGGCATCCGGAACATGGTCATGCCGGGGGCGCGCAGGGTCAGCGTGGTGGTGATCAGGTTGACCGCGCCGAGGATGGTGCCCAGGCCGGAGACGACCAGACCGACCACCCACAGGTTCGCCCCGATGCCCGGGGAGTTCACCGCGTCGCTGAGCGGGTTGTAGGCGGTCCAGCCGAAGTCGGCGGCGCCGCCGGGGGTGAGGTAGCCGCCGACGACCATCGTCCCGCCGAACAGGTACAGCCAGTACGCGAACGCATTGAGCCGGGGGAACGCCACGTCCGGGGCACCGATCTGCAACGGGACGATGTAGTTGCCGAAGGCGAACACCAGCGGGGTGGCGAAGAGCAGCAGCATGATCGTGCCGTGCATGGTGAACGCCTGGTTGTACTGCTCGGGGGAGAGGAACTGCATTCCCGGCCGGGCCAGCTCGGCCCGGATGAGCAGGGCCAGCACCCCGCCGATCAGGAAGAACACGAACGCCGTGGCCAGGTAGAGCAGACCGATCTGCTTGGCGTCGGTGGTGCCGAGCAGCCGCAGCAGCTTGTTGCCGGGCAGCGTCGGGCGGACCGGTCCGGGGAAGCCGCCGAACCGGGCCGGGGCGAGGATGGCCGGCCCCCGGTCTCGGGCGGGTTCCGTGGTTACCCGTCTGGGCATGGCTCTCTCACCCCGTCGTGACGACAGAAAGGACGGGCGCGACTACCCGCCCTCCGCCCATGTAACCAGGCGACAGGGGGAATTTCGGTCAATTCGCCGGCAGGAGTGCCCACACCACCTTGCCGTCGGCCAGCGGGGAACTGCCCCAGCGCTGCGCCATCTCCCGGATCAGCAGCAGCCCCCGGCCGCCCTCGGCGGACAGGTCCGGGCTGGCCGCCCGCGCCGCCGTCCGGCTGCCGTCGGCCACGGCCACCCGCAGGTACGGCTGGTGCAGGGTCAAGGTGATCCGCATCGGGGTGTGGGCGTGCCGGACCACGTTGCCGACCAGCTCGCTGAGCACCAGCGACGCCGGCTCCACCAGGTGCGGCACGTTCCACCGGGAACACGCGTCGCCGACCAGCTCACGGGCCCGCCGGCAGGCCCCCGCCACCGGCTCCAACCGGGCCCGCAGCCGGGGCGCGGCGGTCGCCCCGGCCCACCGGGTCGCCTCCGCGCAGTCCTGCCGCACCGGCACCACCCGGCAGGTGGTGGAGGTGGCCAGCCAGGCGGCGGCATCCGGCGGGGGAGAGCAGAGCACCATCGGCACGGCCGGCCAGTCGGCGGCCTGCCGGGCGGTGGCGGCGAACACCGACAGCGCCAGCCGGTCGGCCACGGTCACCCGGCCCAGGTCGACCACCAGCGCGTCGGGCAGCGTGGTCAGGCAGCGGTCCAACACGGTGTGCACGGCGCGCATGGTGCCCAGGTCGAGCGCGCCGGCGAGGCGTACGACGGTCACCGGTGACTCGTCGCTGACCTCGCAGGTGATCCGGCTGACCATCGGCCCCTCGATTCCGCTCGTGGTGCTGGGGAGAACCGCCAGGTACCCGCGGCCCGGTGGACCGAAACCGGGCCCGGACCGTGACGGTCCGGGCCCGGTCGGGGCGGGTGGCTCAGGCCGCCTGGAGCTGCGGTTTCCGGGCCGCGGCGCGGACCGTCTCGTAGAGGGCGACGTACCGCCGCGCCATCACCGCCGGGGTGAACCGCTCGGCGGCCTCCCGCCGGCACTCGTCCGGGTCGAGTCGCCGCGCCGCCAGCAGCAGCTCACCCAGTTCGTCCTCGTCGTCGGTGAGCAGTCCGGTACGCCCGTGCTCGACCAGTTCGGGCAGGCAGCCCCGGGCGGTCGCCACCACCGGCGTGCCCAGCGCCAGCGACTCCACCACGGCCGTCCCGCCGGGCTCCTCCCAGCGCAGCGGGAACAGCGACGCCCGCGCCCCGGCCAGCAGGTCGTCGCGCTCCCGGCCGGCGACCGTGCCGACCCAGCGGACCAGGTCGCCGTCGAGGTGCGGGGCGACCTCGTCGTGGAAGAACCGCACGTCCGGGTTCTGCCGGGCCCCGTCGCCCGCCGCCGCCAGGTCCGCCGGCCGGTGGTAGGGCCCGACCGGGCCGGCGAGCACCAGCGGCACCCCCGTACGCCGGGCCAGCCGGACGCCGACGTCCTGCCCCTTGCCCGGGTTGATCCGGCCCAGGATGACCGTGTAGTCGCCCTTCACCGGCCGGGGCGTCCGGTCGGCGTGCACCGCCAGCGGGGTGGCCAGGTGCACGTGCCCGACGGCGTGCTCCCGTAGCGCCCGGGGGGCGCGGGCCAGCTGGGCGGCGGAGACCCCGTTGACCCGTACCCGTGTCCCGCCGTCGAGGGTGCCGTACAGCTCGGGGTGCTTGGCCAGGTCCCAGTGCAGGGTGTGCAGCACCGGCGGGGCGGCCGGCCCCATCGCCGTCAAGGTGGCCAGCCCGACCGCCTCCACGTGGTCGTGCACCAGGTCGATGTCGTCGCGGCCGTGCACCTGCCGGACCACCCCGGCCAGGTGCGCCTGGGACACCCCGCACACCTGGTTGTACGGCCGTTGCAGCGCCGCGAACTGCCCGTCGGCATAGACCGAGAACTTCTCGTCCACCGGCAGGGTGCTCGATCCGACCGAGGCCAGCACGACCTTCACCCCGAGCCGGCGCAGCTCCGGCACCAGGGTGGCGACGACGTTCTCGATGCCGCCGTAGCCGGGTGGCGGCACGGACAGCCACGGGCCGGCGTTCATCAGCACGGTGAGGCTCATGGTCGGGACTTCCTCTCGGGACGGACCGGGTCCCGGGCGGGTCTCGACCCCGCGCGTCGGGTGACGTCGCCGCCGGTGCGGCGCGTCGTCACGCGGCCACCCGCCGACGCGGCAGCCGGGGCCGCAGCTCGGCCAGGGGCGGGCGTTCCTGCACCGAGACGTCGTTGACGACGACCTCCCGGTCGAGATTCGGCAGTGCCTCCGAGCCGCCCCGACGGAACTGGGTCAGCAGGGTGCCGGGGTGGGTGCCCGGGGCGGCCCAGCCCCGCCGCTGCAACCGCGCCCAGGCGGTGTGCATGATCTGCGCGGACATCCGGCCCAGGGCCGCGGTGTCCTGGTGCCGGTGCTTGCGCTCGCCCAGGTCGACCTGGGCCAACGCGTCCAGGCCGACAAGTTCCAGCAGGTCGATCAGCATGGCCGTCTCGACCCCGTAACCGGTGACGAACGGCACCCGCTCCAGCACCTCGCGCCGACCGGCGTACTCGCCCGCGAGGGGCTGCACGAAACCGGCCAGCTCCGGCCAGAACAGGTTCAGCAGTGGCCGGGCCATCAGCTCCGTCACCCGCCCGCCACCGTCGGTCTCGACGCTGGTCGTGCCGACCAGCGGCCGGTGGTAGAAGCCCTTCACGAACTCCACCGACGGGTCGACCAGCAGCGGGCCGATCAGGCCGGTCACGAAGTGCGGCCGGAACTCCCGCAGGTCGGCGTCGACGAACGCGACGATGTCGCCCTCGGCGGCGGCCAGCCCGGCCCAGAGCGCGTCGCCCTTGCCGGTCAGCCGGGGCAGGCCCCGGGTCATCTCGTCCTGGCCGACCACCTCCGCGCCGGCGGCCCGGGCGACCTGCGCGGTGCGGTCGGTCGACCGGGAGTCGACCACGATCAGCTCGTCGACCAGGGGGACCCGGTCCATCAGGTGTTCCCGGATCGTCGAGACGATCGCCCCGACGGTGGCTTCCTCGTTGCGGGCGGGCAGCACCACGCTGACCCGGTTCTCCCCCTTGGCTCTGATCAGCCGTCGCGTGGGCCAGTCCTGCGCCGACGTCGTCCGGTAGGTGGCCCATGCCTCCACGACAGGGGAGACGATCGGTTCTGTGTCCCGCACTGGCAAACCCCCAGATCCATGGCGGAAAACGCAGACTTGGTTTTCCCGTCTCTGCACATTCGTTAACTGGATATTGCCTAACAGCTTGATCACGGCGGCTCCACCGGCTGGTTCCCGGCAGATGAACGCTGTGTTGCGGTGACCGCCGGGTTTGGCCCCGCCGCGCCGGGGCAGTGCTGTGCGCGGTGGTGGTGACCGCGTCGAGAGGGCCAGGTATGCGTACGTGTCGGGTGGGGCTGGTCGGGGCCGGTGGGGTGGCGCACCGTCACGCCCGCGTGCTGGGGAGTTTCGCCGACGTCGAACTGGTCGGGGTCACCGACGTGACCCGGTCGGCCGCCGCCCGGCTGGCCGACACGCACTCGACCCGGGCCTTCGCCGACGTCGACGACCTGCTGGCCGCCGGCCCCGACGCGGTCTACGTCTGCGTGCCGCCGTTCGCCCACGGGCCGGTGGAGGAGGCCGTCATCGCCGCCGGGGTGCCGATGTTCGTGGAGAAGCCGGTCGCGGTCGACCTGGACACCGCCGAACGGATCGCCGCCCTGGTCGAGCAGCGGCGGTTGCTCACCGCCGTCGGACACCACTGGCGCTACCTGCACGTGGTGGCGCGGGCCCGGGAACTGCTCGCCGACCGTCAGGTGCGGATGGTCAACGGGGCCTGGCTGGACAAGGTGCCCCCGGTGGCCTGGTGGCCGGTGCGGGACCGCTCCGGCGGCCCGGTGGTCGAGCAGGCCGCCCACGTGCTGGACCTGACCCGGGCGCTGGTCGGCGAGGCCGTCGAGGTGACCGCCTACGGCGACGGCAACCCGCCCCCGGTCGACGACGCCGACATCGACTCGGTGACCGCCGCCACGCTGCGCTTCGCCTCCGGCGCGGTGGGCACCCTCGCCGCCGCCTGCGTGCTCGGTTGGAAGCACCGGGCCGGGCTGGAGATCCTCGCCGACGGGCTGGCCCTGGCGCTGACCGAGGACGGCCTGACCGTCCGGGACGCTGACGGGGAACGCCACCTCCCGGCCGACCCCGACGCCGCCCGGAGCGCCGTCGACCGGGCCTTCGTCGACGCGGTCGCCGGGGTCGGCGACGACATCCGGGTGCCGTACGCGGAGGCGCTGCGCACCCAACGACTGGCGGTCGCGCTCGCACAGAGCGCCCGCACCGGTCGCCCCGTCACCCTGCCCACCGGCCCGGCCGCGCTCACGCCGGTGGCCGGCGGCGTGCCGGCGACACCCGTGGGCACGGCCGCCGATGCGTGACACGGTGGTGGTGGTCAGCGGCCCGGGACGGGTCGAGCTGGCCGAACAGGAGGCCGGTGAGCTGCGCGACGGCACGGTCCGGGTGCGGACCCGCTACAGCGGCATCTCTGCCGGCACCGAGCTGAGCTTCGTCAAGGGCACCAACCCCTACCTCAACGTCACCTTCGACACCGGCCTCGGCCTCTTCCGGCCCGGGACGGCCAGCACGCCGTACCCGGTCACCCGGCTCGGCTACATGCAGGTCGCCGAGGTGGTGCAGAGCCGCACCCCGGCGATCGCCGTCGGCACCGTCGGTGCGATGACCTACGGCCACCGCACCGGGTACGTCGCCGACCCGCTGGCCGAACGGTTCGTGCCGCTGCCCGACGATCTCGATCCGCTGCTCGGCGTCTACGTGGCGCACATGGGGCCGATCTGCGCCAACGGGCTGCTGCACGCCGCCGCCGACCTGTACGGCACCGACGTCCGCTCGCTCGGCGACGGGGTGCGCGGCCGACGGGTCGCGGTGGTCGGCAGCGGCGTGGTCGCCCTGCTCACCGCCCTGTTCGCCAGGCAGCACGGTGCCGCCTCGGTGGTGGTGGTCGACCCGACGCCGCAGCGCCGCCAGGTCGCCGAGGCACTCGGTCTGGAGACCCTGGACCCGGACGCCGACGACCCCGCCGTCGTGCTCAAGACCAGGTGGCACCACAGCGCCGGGGACCGGGGCGCCGACGTGGTGTTCCAGTGCCGGGGTCAGGACTGGGCGCTGCACCTGGCGCTGCGCCTGCTGCGCCCCCAGGGCACCGTGATCGACCTGGCGTTCTACCAGGGCGGCGCGGACGCCGTCCGGCTCGGTGAGGAGTTCCACCACAACGGGCTGTCGCTGCGCTGCGCGCAGATCGGCCGGGTGCCCCGGGGTCTCGCCCCCACCTGGGACCGGGAACGCCTCTCCGCCGAGACGATCGACCTGCTGCGCCGGTACGGCGACCTGATCCGCACCCACCTGGTCTCGGCCGTGGTCCCGTTCGCGCAGGCACCCACCCTCCTCACCGACCTGGCCGAACGTCGCCGTCAGGAACTCCAGGTCGTCCTCACCGCCTGACCATCCCGACGGCCTCGCCCCGCCCGCCTCGCCCCGGTGATCAAGAGGTTTACGTCATGGTGGAACGGATTCTTGACGTAAACCTCTTGATCACTGCGGTGAAGGGGCGGCAGGTGGGGGCGGCCAGGCCAAGGCGATCACCGAGGCGGGCTACACGGCCGAGAGTCTCGCCGGCAAGCTCGGTCTGCATCCGAAGACCGTCGCCCGGTGGGCAAATCCTGGGCACATTCCGCAGAGTCGCCACCGGGCCACCGTCGCAGAACTGCTGGAGCGCGATGTCGATGCCCTCTGGCCGGACATCGTCAAGCGGCGCGAGCCGGTCTGGTTCCGGCCCTGGGTCGACATCGAGCGGGAAGCCACGACCTTACGGGCTTTTGAGCTGGCCTGGGTGCCCGGCCTGCTCCAGACCGAGGCGTACGCGCGGGCGACGCTGACCGGCGGAACGCTGACGGCCGAGGCGATGGACGACCTGACCGACGCGCGGCTCGGTCGACAGGCGATCCTGCACCGTGAGCGCAGTCCCCTGCTGGTCGCCGTCCTGGACGAGGGCGTCCTGCGTCGACGGGTCGGTGGCAGTCGGGCGCTGATGGCAGCCCAGCTCGGGCACCTTCTCGCCTGTGCCGAGCTGCCGAACGTGCAGCTGCACGTCGTCCCGGCCGACGCGCCGAGCTACCCGGGGCTCGACGGGCCGTTCGTGATCGCCGACCTGCCGGAGGGGGCGAGAGTGGCGCATGTCGATGGTCCGGCGCAGGCGCAGATTCTGGACAAGCCCTCTGACCTTGTTAACCTTGAACGGCGGTGGGAGCGTATCCGTGGGGAGGCGCTCCCTCGTGGACGGACTTTGGATCTCCTGAGAGAAGCGGCTGCATCATGGACCTGACCGCTGCGCGGTGGCACAAGAGCACGAAGAGCGGCGGCAACGGCGGCAACTGTGTCGAGGTCGCGGGCAACCTGCCCGGTGCCGTCCTGGTGCGGGACACCAAGGACCGGGACGGCGGGGTGCTCGCGTTCACCCTGGCGGCGTGGCGCGGCTTCGTCGACTTCGCGAGCCGGTGGGAGTCGGCTCGTGCGGCACGGTGACGTGCATCCAGGAAGTTGATCTATAGCGCCCCAGCTCGGTAATTCTGCATCCCCGCGCACGCGGCGGTGATGGCCCGCCGGGCCCGACCGGCGGCGCGATCGCCCGCCTCCCCGCGCCCGCGGGGCTGGCCTGGCTGATCATCGACGACCGTCAGCCTGCGTCCCGGTCGACCAGCTGCCCGCCACCTTCCGGTGGGCCGTCGCCGCACCTCGCTGACCTGCCCGGATGGGCCGGGAACCGGACAGCGGGATCGCAACGTGCGGACCGGGCAGCCTTTTCCGCCCGGGTTCGCGTACCGTTGCCGCTCATGGGTGTGTCGCAACGGTTGAAGAGCAGGTTCCGCCGGTTCCTCCAACGCCCGGGGACGACGGTCGACCTGGCTCCCCTGGAGAAGCTGCTGCCGCGGATCGCCGCGCGCGAGGACGAGCTGTCGGCGCTGGACGACGAGGCGCTGACCGAGGCCGCCGGTGCCGCGACGGAGTACGTGGACATCTGCGCCGTCGGCCGCGAGGCCGCCCGCCGGGGCCTCGACCAGCGGCCGTACGACGTGCAGCTGCTGGGCGCGATGGCGCTGCTGTCGGGCAAGGTCGCCGAGATGGCCACCGGTGAGGGCAAGACGCTGACCGCCACCGTCGCCGCCTACGGGCACGTCCGCCTGGGCAACGGCCCGGTGCACGTGCTCACCGTCAACGACTACCTGGCCCGCCGGGACGCCGAGTGGATGACGCCTGTCTACCGGCTGCTCGGGCTGAGCGTGGGCTGGGTCAACGAGGCGTCCACCCCGGCCGAGCGGCGGGAGGCGTACGGCTGCGACGTCACCTACGTCTCGGTCAGCGAGGCCGGTTTCGACTTCCTCCGCGACCAACTCGTCACCGACATCGCCGACCGGGTCCAGCCGCCGCTGGCCACCGCCATCGTCGACGAGGCCGACTCGATCCTGATCGACGAGGCCCGGGTGCCGATGGTGCTGGCCGGCTCGACCGCCGGCGAACAGGACCCGGTGCACGCCTCCGCCGCGCTGGTGCGCGGCCTGCGCAAGGGCCGGCACTACACGGTCGCCGAGGACGGTCGCAGCGTCGCCTTCACCACCGAGGGCCTGGCCGCCGTCGAGGCCAAGCTGGGCGGCATCGACCTGTACGACACCGAGCACGTCGGCCAGCTCTCCGCGGTGAACGTGGCGCTGCACGCGCACGCCCTGCTGCACCGCGACGTCGACTACATCGTGCGGGACGGCTCGGTGGAGCTGATCGACGAGATGCGCGGCCGGGTCGCCCAGCGTCGCCGCTGGCCCGACGGCCTGCAGGCCGCCGTGGAGGCGAAGGAGGGGCTGGACGCCACCGCCGAGGGCGAGGTGCTGGGCACCATCGCCGTGCAGGCGTACATCGCGCTCTACCCCAAGCTGTGCGGCATGACGGCGACCGCGGTGCTGGTCGGCGACCAGCTCCGGGAGTTCTTCGGCCTGGAGGTGGCGGTCATCCCGCCGAACACCCCCTGCGTCCGGGAGGACGAGCCGGACCGGATCTACGCGACCCGGGCCGAGAAGGAGGAGGCGCTGATCGACGAGATCCGGCGCTGCCACGAGGCGGGCCGTCCGGTGCTGGTCGGCACCCTCGACGTGAAGGAGTCCGAGGGGCTCGCCGCCGGCCTCCAGGCTGCCGGGGTGCCGTGCGTGGTGCTCAACGCCAAGAACGACGACGAGGAGGCGGCGATCATCGCCGAGGCCGGCGCGTACGGCGCGGTGACCGTCTCCACCCAGATGGCCGGCCGGGGCGTGGACATCCGGCTCGGCGGCAGCGAGCAGGTCGACCAGGAGCGGGTCGCCGAACTCGGCGGCCTCTACGTGATCGGCAGCGGCCGGCACGACAGCCGCCGGGTCGACGACCAGCTGCGTGGCCGGGCCGGCCGGCAGGGCGACCCGGGCGGTTCGGTCTTCTTCGTCAGCCTGGAGGACGACCTGGTCGTGCGGCATGCCGGCGAGACCGTCCCGGCCTCGCCCCGGATGAACGCCGACGGTCTGGTCACCGACGAGCAGGTCGACTACGCGGTGGAGCACGCCCAGCGGGTCGCCGAGGGCGTCAACCACGAGATCCACCGCAACACCTGGCGCTACAGCGTGGTCATCGAGCAGCAGCGGATCGCCCTGGCCGAGCGCCGGGAGCGGCTGCTCACCTCGGACGTGGCGGCGCTGATGCTGCTCGACCGGATGCCCGACAAGGCCGGCGAGATGGACGAGGACCTGCTGGCCCGGGTGGCCCGCTCCATCGCGCTCTACCACACCGACCGGCTCTGGGCGGAACACCTGGCCGAGTTGTCCGAGGTCCGCGAGGGCGTGCACCTGCGGGCGCTGGGCCGGCTCGACCCGCTCGACGAGTTCCACCGGGCGGCGGTGCCGGCGTTCACCAACCTCATCCCCGAGATCGAGACGCGCACCCTGGCGACCTTCGAGGAGACCGAGTTCGCCGAGGACTGGGAGCCGGACGCCGCCAAGCTGGTGCGGCCCAGCGCCACCTGGACGTACCTGGTGCACGACAACCCGTTCGGCTCGGAACTGGACCGGCTGATCGCCTCCGTCGGCCGTCGGCTCGCCGCCGCCCGCTGAGCGACCCGGGAACCCCTCCGGCGCGGGATGTGCCGGAGGGGTTCCCTTTACGCGGTTTCGACCCGGTTTTGCGAGGGTAGTAGCCCGGGGCCCACGACTCGGGAGAGAGATCATCACGATGACACAGGCAACGACGCCGGTGCCGGTCGGCAGGGGTACGACGGAGCCCGCAGGCCGGTGAACCTGGACATGCGGGAGCTGACCATCGACACGCTCGGGGTACTGGAAACGGCCGCCCTGCTGCGGGAGCTGACCGCGGGCCTGATCGCGGTCGACGACTTCGACGAGGCGCTGACCGAGCTGGTCCGGATCGCCGCGGACGCCGTCCCGGGGGTGCTCTGGTGCGGTTTCACCGCGCTGCGGGCCGGTGAGCCCGCCGGGGTGGCCGCCTCGGACCCCCGGCTGGCCGAGCTGGATGACCTGGGGCACGGCGCGGAGTCACCCGCGATGGACGCCATCCGCCGCCGCGAGATGATCATCGCGGCGGACCTGGCGGTCGAGCAGCGGTGGCCGACCTGGACCGACCGCGCCCGCCGGCTCGGCGTCCGGGGGGTGATCTCCGCCCCGGTGGACGTCGACGAGCGGGCGATCGGCTCGATCAACCTGTACGCCGGCCGGCCCGGCACGCTGGGCACCCGGCACCAGCTCACCGCGATGCTGCTCGCCGAGCACGCGGGGTTGCTGCTGGCCGCCGTGCGGGACCGGGCCCGGCGGGCCGAGCGGGCCGGCGAACGCGACGGCGCGCTGCTCGGGGAGAACGTCGTCGGCCAGGCCGTCGGGGTGATCATGACCCAGCGGGGCTGCCCGGCCCCGGAGGCCCTCGACGTGCTGCGCAGCGCCGCGACCTCGCTGGACATCCCGCTGCGGGAGGTGGCCGAACGGCTGGTCACCACCGTCTCCCGTCCCCGCGAGTCCTGACCGTCTCCGGTCCGGTTGAGCCACTCACCCGGGCCGACCTGGCGGCATCGACCCGTGAGGATGCCGCCAGGTCGCCGACCCTGGTTCCCGGACGCCCGCGGCCGACGGTGTCGTTTCTCCCCGGACCCGCGAATCCCGGCCCGACCGTTTCGTCGGAGCGACCCCCGGGTAGCACCCTGGACCGGTGAGCTGAGCCGATTCCGGGGAGGAAACGATGGAGAGCCGCCTGAGGGTGCAGGGGCATCCCATCCAACCGATGCTGGTGACGTTCCCGTTCGGGCTCTTCGTCAGCGCCACCGTCTTCGACCTCGCCGACGTGGCGGGCGGTCCGGCGTTCCTCGGCGAGGTCGGCTACTGGACGGCGGTCGCCGCGCTGGTGGCCGCCGGGCTCGCCGGGGTGGCTGGCATGATCGATCTGTGGGACGTACGGCCGGGGCCGCACCGTCGCACCATGGTCACCTTCAACATGGTCAACGCGGGCATGGCCGCGCTCTTCCTGCTGTCCTGCCTGGTCCGGGCGGATTCCCCGCAGCGCGGTGCGACCGGGGTGCTGCTGGTGACCGAGCTGGTCGCGCTGCTCGTCGGTGCGGTGGGCGTCGGGTTGGGTGCCCGGCTGATGCGCCAGTTCGAGTCCGGCCGAGGCGAGCCCACCGGCTTCGACAGCCTCGACGGTGTGCCCGCCGGCTCCACCGTGGAGATCCTCCGCCCCGCCCCCTGATCGCGCCCCGCCCCTACCACCGTCGCGCTGTCCGGCGGTGGTCGCGGGGGTCCGCGCCGCCCTGCGGTAAACGGGTTGCCGTGCCGAACGGCCCTGCCGCAGGGTGGACGGATGGTCGAGCCGAGCTGTGCGGAGCTGATCGCCGAGGCCGCCGCCGCCCCCGTCGACGGTTGGGGCTTCGCCTGGCTGGACGGTCGGGCCACCGAGGAGCGTCCACCGTGGGGCTACGCCCGTCAGGTGGCCGCGCGGATGGCGACGGTCACGGCCGCGCTGGACATCGACACCGGCGGCGGCGAGGTGCTCGCCGAGCTGCCCCAGCCGCCGCCGCTGCTGGTCGCCACCGAGGCGTGGCCGCCCAACGTCGCGGTCGCCCGGCGTACGCTGCGACGGGTCGGCGCCCGGGTGGTGCAGATCGCTCCCGGGTCCCGGCTGCCGTTCCGGGCGGCCGCCTTCGACCTGGTGACCAGCAGGCATCCGGTGGACACCGGGTGGGCGGAGATCGCTCGGGTGCTGCGCCCCGGCGGGCGCTACCTGTCCCAGCAGATCGGCGCCGGCACCATGCGGGAGCTGAGCGAGGCGGTGCTGGGCCCGTTGCCGCCGCCGGCCACCCGGCACACCGCGCAGGCGGTGGCCGCCGCCCGGACCGCCGGCCTGCACGTGGCGCGGCTGGAGCAGGCCACCCTGCGGGCGGTGTTCCACGACGTCGGCGCGGTGGTCTGGTTCCTGCGCAAGGTGGTCTGGACCGTGCCGGACTTCGACGTCGACCGGTACCGCCCACAGCTCGAACGGCTGCACGCGCACATCCGTGCCGAGGGCGCTTTCGTGGCCCACTCCCGACGCTTCCTGATCGAGGCGGTCAAGCCGACCGACGGGCCCGCCTGAAGGACCCGTGGTGGCGGGTGACGCCAGGGCATCCGGCGTGGGGACGGCGCGCCATCGGTTCCGGCGGGTCGATCACACGTGGCGGGTGGTGAGCAGGGTGACCATCTCGGGCAGGTCGAAGAACCGGGCCGTCTCCACCGCCGACGGGGTCCCGTGGTCGGGGTCGGCTCCGGCGTCGAGCAGGGCGCGTACCGCGTCGGTGTTTCGCCGGAACACCGCCGCGGCGAGCGCGGTCTGCCCTCGGTCGTTGACCCGGGTGTGGTCGGCGCCCCGGGCCAGCAGGGCGGCGACGGTCTCCGGACGGGCGTGGTAGGCGGCCAGGATGAGCAGCGTGTCGCCCTTGTCGTTGGTCAGGTTCACCGGCAGCCCAGCGTCGACGTGGCCGCCGAGTTCCGTGGCCTCGCCCGCGCGGGCCAGGTCGAACATCCGGTGGGCGAAGGCCAGCGTCTCGGCGTCGAACTCCTCGGTCATCCGCCCAGCCTAGAGGCCCGTGCCCCTGTCACCGCCGGTGACGGGAAGCGGCCGCCAGGCGTGTCCCAGCATGCGGTATTACCTACTAAACCTATAGGCTTTGCAGTCTAGAGTGTCGGGGGACGCACCACACGGGAGAAGACATGACCAGCATCCACGCCACCGACCTGCTCACCGTCGCCGGCCGGTACGCCGACCCGGCCACCTGGGCGGTGCCACTGCGGTTCGACCCGACGCAGCGGTGGTACACCCGGCTCGCCTCGGCCGACGACCACGAGGTCTGGGCGTTGAGCTGGCTACCCGGCCAGGGCACCGACCTGCACGACCACGGCGGTTCCTCGGGCGCCTTCCTGGTCGTCGCCGGTGAGCTGACCGAGCAGACGGTCTCCGGTGGGCGGCTGCGTCCGCACCGCCTCGCCGCCGGGTCCGGTCGCCGGTTCGGCCCCCGGCACGTGCACACGGTGACCAACCGCGGCGACCAGCCGGCGGTCAGCGTGCACGTCTACCTGCCCGCGCTGCGTCACATGACCCGCTACCACCTCGTCGACGGGCGACTCCGGGTCGCCGAGGTCGCCCGGGCCGGCGTCGCCTGGTGACGCCGCCCGCCCCCGATTCCCCCACCCGCCGGCTCGCCCATGGAAGGACCGCGACGATGCCGCAGCACTGCACCCTCACCGAGAGCTGTCCGGCCCCACCCCCGGGTTCCCGCGGCATCGACGAGATCCTCGCCGAGGCCCGTACCCGACTGCGTCGGCTCGACCCCGAGCAGGCGCACCTGGCCCACCGGAGCGGGGCGCTCATGGTCGACATCCGGCCGGCGGCCCAGCGGGCCGCCCACGGCACCGTGCCGGGCGCGCTGGTGATCGAGCGCAACGTCCTGGAGTGGCGGCTCGACCCACGGTGCCCGGCCCGGCTGCCCGAGGCGGTCGACTACGACCTGCCGGTGCTGGTGATCTGCCAGGAGGGTTACACCTCGTCGCTGGCCGCCGCCGCGTTGCAGGACATCGGCCTGCACCGGGCCACCGACGTGGTGGGTGGCTTCGTCGCCTGGCGGATCGCCGGGCTGCCGGCCCTGGGCCCGACGCCGTCGCACCGCACCCCGTCCTTCGCGCCGCCGGTGACCGCCGGCCGGACGCCACACTGACCGTCGCGCCCCACCGGGCGTGGCGGACGCACCGCCACACAGGAGGCTCCCATGTCCCTCGTCGCCCTCACCGCGCGTCCGCACCCGCCGGGCCGTCCCGACCGGGTGGTGCCGGGTCGGCCCCGCTCCACGCCCTCGCTGACCATCACCCTCGACCTGACCGCCGGGCCGCTGACGCCCCGGCTGGCCCGTCTGGTCGACCTGCTCGGCGAACTGGCCGAGGCGGGGGAGGGGGTGGTCCGGCTGAGCGAGCCGACCGCACCGCGCCTGCTGTCGTCGCTGCCGGCCCCGCGGCCGGCGCCGGTGGCCGGGGAGCCCGTGCCGACCGACGAACACCCGCAGACCCTGCGGATCTCCGCCGGCACCCGGGTGGTGCGTCAGGGCGACCGGGAGATCCCGCTCACCCGCATCGAGTTCGACCTGCTGCTGTTCCTGGCCGAGCACCCGCACCGGGTCTTCACCCGGCTGCAACTGCTCGCCAACGTCTGGGGCTACGAACACGCCGTCGCCCGCACCGTGGACGTGCACATCAGGCGGTTGCGCGCCAAGCTCGGCGCGGACAACCCGCTGGTGACCACCGTGTACGGGGTGGGCTACCGGCTCGCCGACGAGGCGAGGGTCCGGATCGACCGGTTCCGCTGACCTTGCGACCATTCCCTGACGCACCCGGCCCGCCCCGAGCCGGGTGCGTCGCGGCGTGCCGGCCGTGATCCAACCGGCGGGCACCCCCGTATCCGGGCACTTCGACGCTTCTGCTGTAATCATCTGGCTCGTACGCAGAGCGAGGGATCGGCTGCGAACTGTTCGTCAATTGTCACATTCATGCAACGCGGTCGCCCCTTGACCCTCGTCCAGGGGCCGGGAAGCATCGATGCAGCGGCGTCCCGGGCCGTGGGGAGATACCCGGACCCAGCCCAAGGAGGACCATGTCGGTCAGCCCCGCATCGTCGCGCGCCGGATGGCATACGTCCCAGCCCTCGGTCCCCGGTCGACCTCCCGGCGGTCAGCGACGCCCGGCCACCACGGCCACCCCTGTGCTCACCGTGACCCTCTCCATCCCGCTGGCCAGCGAGGAGTCACTCACCGCGCCGGCCCGCCGGTTGCTGGAGGCGGCCCGGGAGATGCTGGAACGCGGCGAGGGCACCATCGCCACCACCGGGGTTCCCGCCGAACGACGACCCGACCAGGTCCCGGCCGGCCGGACGGCGGGGCGTTCCCTCGCCGCCACCATTCCGATGCTGCACATCCTGGCCTCCTCCCGGTCGGTGTTGCGCGACGGCGAGCCGCTGCCGCTGACCCGGCTGGAGTTCGACCTGCTGCTGCACCTGGTGGCCCACCCCCGTCGGGTGTTCACCCGGCTGCAACTTCTCAATGCCGTCTGGGGCTACGAGCACGCCGGGGTGCGCACGGTGGACGTGCACGTGCGTCGGCTGCGCGGCAAGGTCGGCGTCGACGTCCCGTTGGTCACCACGGTCTACGGGGTGGGCTACCGGCTCGCCGACGACGCCCGGGTCACCGTCGACCGCACCGGCTGACCCGTCGGGCCCGCCGCCGCCAACGCCCGCCGTCGGGTAGCCCCACCGGACCGCCGCCACCGCCCGCCGGCCGCCGTCGGGCAGCCCCACCGGACCGCCTGCGTCGTGCCGTGCGCCGGCCACGAGCGGGTTCATCCGCTCCCGGAGCCACCGTCGGGCAAGAATTTTGTCGCCCCGAGTCCCGTCGACCGGACCGGAGCCCGGGTCGACGGCGGGCCCGGCACGACGACCCGACAGGTGTGTCCGGGCGGACACCGCCGCGGGTGCGCCGGGGTCGGTCGTCGGCCGACGGGGCACGATGGTCGGATGCGTGTCCGTCCGATCTCACCCGACCGGCTCGTCGCCGAGCTGACCGAACGGCTCCTCACGGTCGCGTCCGGGCCGACCGTCGACGGGGCCACGCCGCCGGCCCACCTGCGGGTCGCGGTGGACGGTCCCCCCGCCGCCGCCCCGGACGGGCTCGCCGCCGCGCTGGTCGACCCGCTGCGCGCCGGGGGCCGCCCGGCGTTGCACCTGCGCGCGGGGGACTTCCTGCGGCCCGCCTCCGTCCGCTTCGAGTTCGGCCGGACCAACCCCGACGCCTACTACGAGGGCTGGATCGACGAGGCCGGCCTGCGCCGGGAGGTGCTCGACCCGGCAGGTCCCGGCGGTACCGGACGGGTGCTGCCCTCACTGTGGGACGCCGAGACCGACCGGGCCAGCCGGGCGGCCTACCGGGAGCTGTCACCCGGCACGGTGCTGCTGGTCAGCGGGGCGCTCCTGCTCGGCGGGGGATTGCCGTTCGACGTCGCCGTGCACCTGGTGCTCTCGCCGGCCGCGCTGGCCCGGCGTACCGATC
Organism: Micromonospora sp. WMMD734; assembly: GCF_049178975.1. Lineage (NCBI taxonomy): Bacteria > Bacillati > Actinomycetota > Actinomycetes > Micromonosporales > Micromonosporaceae > Micromonospora > Micromonospora sp. WMMD734. Next base: position 2,531,170 of record NZ_JBMHMK010000001.1, on the reverse strand, counting down.
CGGCGCAGCGGTGGACCCTGCCCGCCTTCGCCAGGTACGCCGACGAGGTCGCCCCGCAGTCCTTCGCCGACGTGGTCGTGCGCGTCGACGACCCCCGGCACCCGGCCCTGGTGCAACGGACCGACGGGGCCGGCTGAAGCCGCCGTGCCGGCGGGACCCGCACCGGGCCGGCGGGACGGGCCGGTGGGAGGGCCCGGTACGCCCGCCACGACGGTGACGGAACCGGTGGTTTGACGGGACGTGCCGGTGGGTAATCGCCGGACTCACACGGCACGGATGATCTCACCGTGCCCGCCGAGCCCGGAGCGTGCCCTCAGGTCGCGCCGGTCCCAGGAAAGGCAGGCAGCGATGCTCGTCCACGACACCGTCGGTACCGCCCGCACCACGGCGGAGGCCGACCAGATCCGGGCGTCCCTGCGGGCCCGCTACGACGAGCTGTCCGCGGAGTACGAGCAGGCGGTCGCGCAGAGCCAGGTGCTGCGGCTGGTGGAGGTCGGTGACACCGCCGGCGACGACCAGGCCGACAGCGGCACCAAGACCGCCGAGCGGGACACCGCCCAGTCCCTGCTGCGCACCATCCTCGACCGACGGGCCCAGTTCGAGCACGCGCTGACCCGGCTGGACGAGGGCACCTACGGCTTCTGTGAGGGCTGCACCGCGCCCATCCCGATGGAGCGGCTGGAGATCTTCCCGTCCGCCACCTCCTGCGTCGGCTGCAAGCAGACCCGGGAGCGGCGGGCCGCCTGACCCGGCAGCCGACCGGCCACCACGCCCAACCCGCACCGCTGATCGACTCCGGGGAGTCGGTGTAGCGGCATCCCCGCGTGGCGATGCCGCCACATCGGCCCGGTGACCAGGCGGCCGTACCTCACCCCGGCCGGGTGAGGGCGGCTCACCCGACTGACGGGCAGCCTCGACGGTGCCGGCCGCGCCCGCGGCCGGAGCACGCCCCGGTCAGGTCGACGGCCCGACGGGGCAGCGGTCGGACAGACCGCGCACGGGTACGGAGGTGACCGAGATGACGGCACGGGTGGTGGCGGATCCCCGACGTGGCGCGGTGCTGCACGTCGTCGGCACGGGTGGCGGCACCCGCCGAGCGGAGCGGCCCGGACGGTTCGGCAGCCCGGCCCGGCAGGGGCGGGGCCCGGCGGGCCCACCCCGACGCGCCGACGACAGGCGTCGGGGCGGCGAGCCGAAGGACGGGGGGTGACCCGATGGCCGAGCAGCTGATGTCGGCGATCGAGTCCTCGGTGGACAAGACCAACCTGATCCTCAAGGACATCGAGGACGCGTACGGGTGGCCCCGGGCGCAGCGCAACCAGTCGTACGCGGCGCTGCGCACCGTGCTGCACCTGCTGCGCGACCGGATGACGGTGCAGGAGTGCGCGGAGTTCTCCGCCCAGCTCCCGGTGCTGGTCCGGGGCATCTACTTCGACGGGTGGCGGCCGGAGGACGTACCGGTGAAACTCAACCGGGACGACTTCCTCTACGAGGTCCGGCAGGGCTTCCCCTACGACGTCCAGGGCGGCCCCGAGCGGGTGGCCCGGGTGGTGCTGGACGCCCTGCGCCGGCACGTCACCCAGGGGGAGTGGCAGGACGTGAAGGCCGGCATGCCCCGTGACCTGCAACGGCTGATTCCCTGACCCGACCGGCCCTGGACCGCCGAGCCCGTGCGGTCCAGGGCCGGCGATCGGTCCCGCGCGTCGGAAGGGCCGTCTACGGTGTGGTTAGAGAAGATCGTGTGGGGGGTACCACCCGCGTACGACAGACCCCGCCCTGCGGCGGGGCGGCACACCCGAGGGAGCACCCATGGCACTGAACGATGACGACATGCAGACCACCAGCGGCGGCGGCCTGGAGGGTCCGGCCGATGGTGGCGCGACCCCGGGTCAGCACGACGGTGGTGCGGACGGCAGCGCGGAGGGTCCGGCCGACGGCGGGGCGACGCCCGGTCAGCACGACGGTGGCGCCGACGGCAGCGCGGAGGGTCCGGCCGACGGCGGGGCGACCCCGGGTCAGCACGACGGTGGTGCGGACGGCAGCGCGGAGGGTCCGGCCGACGGCGGGGCGACGCCCGGTCAGCACGACGGTGGCGCCGACGGCAGCGCCCGCTGACCGACATCCATGACGACCATCGACCCGCCGGGCGGCCACGGCCGCCCGGCGGTCCCGTCGGCCGCGACGCGGGCGCTGGAGCGCTGCGTCAGCGTCGAACCGGCCAAGTTCGCCGCCGCCCACTGGGGCCGCGCGCCGCTGTTGTCGCGGGCCGCCGAGCTGCCCAACCCCGACGGGTTCACCGATCTGCTCAGCCCGGCCGACGCCGACGAGCTGCTCAGCCGGCGGGGTCTGCGTACCCCGTTCCTGCGGGTGGCCCGCGACGGCCAGCTGGTGCCGGCGGCCCGGTTCACCGGCGGCGGCGGCGCGGGCGCGGAGATCGGCGACCAGGTCCTCGACGAACGTGTCCTGGAGCTGTACGCCGGCGGCGCGACGCTGGTGTTGCAGGGGCTGCACCGGCTCTGGCCCGCCCTGATCGACTTCGCCCGTGACCTGGGCACCGCGCTGACCCAGCCGTTGCAGGTCAACGCCTACCTCACCCCACCGGGCAACCAGGGGTTCGCCACCCACTACGACACCCACGACGTGTTCGTGCTCCAGGTCGACGGCCGCAAGCACTGGCGGATCCACCCGCCGGTGCTGATCGACCCGCTGGAGAAGCAGCCCTGGGGCGGCCGGGCCGACGAGGTGTCCGCCACCGCCGACGGGCCGGCGGCGCTGGACGTGGTCCTCGAACCGGGCGACGCCCTCTATCTGCCGCGCGGCTGGCTGCACAGCGCCCAGGCACAGGAGACCAGCTCGCTGCACCTGACCGTCGGCATCCGCGCGTTGACCCGGTACGCCCTGGTCGAGGAGCTGCTGGCGCTGGCCGCCGAGGACCCCCGGCTGCGGGCCGGGCTGCCGTTCGGCACCGACGTGGCCGACCCGGACGCCATCGAACCGGAGCTGACCGAGACGGTGGAGGCGTTGCGCGACTGGCTGCTGCGGGCCGACCCGGCTGCGGTGGCCGCCCGGCTGCGGGGTCGGTCCTGGCCGGCCGCCCGCCCGGCCCCGATCCGGCCGTTGGCACAGGCCGCCGCGCTCACCGCGCTCACCGCCGACAGCCGGATCGCCCCCCGGCCGGGGTTGCGCTGGCAGCTCACCCCGACCGCCGACGCCCGGGTGACGCTGCGGTTGGTGGACCGCACCGTCACCCTGCCCGACCAGTGCGGGCCGGCGCTGCACGCCCTGCTCGGCTCCACCGGGCTGCGGGTGGGCGACCTGCCCGGCCTGGACGACGACGCGGACCGGCTGGTGCTGGCCCGCCGGCTGCTGCGCGAGGCGGTCGCCGTTCCGGTGTGAAGCCGCTGGTCTCCGCCCCGGCGTGAGTCACGGTCCTGGGCCCCGCTGACCGCCGCCGGGCGACGCCCGGCGGCGGTCAGCGGGCCGACACCAGCAGCAGCACCGTGGTCAGCACCCCGGCGGCCAACACGATCGCCAGCGGGCGGGGGCCGAGCAGCGCGTGCCGGCGGTCCGCCAACCGCTTCGCCAGGGCCAGCCCGGCCACCGGACCGAGCAACGTCACCACCAGCGCCAGCACCGGCATGCCCACCGCCAGGTCACCGCCGTAGCGTTGGCCCACCGCGCGGGCGGCGGCCCCCAGGGCGTACGCGACGACCGCACCGGCCACCCCGCACAGCGCCAGCAGCGGGTTCACCGACCCCGGCAGCTCACCACGTTGGCCGGTACGATCCAGCAACTCGCGGACCCCGCGCAACAGCGGCACCGGGTCGCCGGTGACGTCCCGGGCCGGCCCCGGCGGGTCGCCGGTCCGCCTCGTGCCCAGCCGGGACCGCAGCTCGGCCCAGAGGTGCCCGACCTCGGCGTCGACCCGCTCCAGCATCGAGCGGGCGTCGACGACCTCCTGCTCGGCGTCGTGGAGCTGGGCGGTGGCCTGCGCGACGGCCCGCTCGGCGGCGGCCCGCTGCTGGTCGTGCCAGGCCTGCGCCTCGGCCCGCTGGGCGGCCACCCGGCCGGTCAGCTCGGCGAGCCGGCGCACGTGCGTGGCGTAGGTGTCACTGGGGACCGGTTGGTTCATCGCGACGGTCCATAAGGGATGATTACCTGTCCGGTGCGGTGCACCGCCCGGTCGAAGAACAGCCCCCGCCACGGACGCGGGTACCAGTCCGGCCCGCCGGAACCGGGATAGAGCGCCGAGCCCAGCTCGCCGCCCTGCACGTCCAGGGCCACCCACGCGCCGATCTGGTCGGTGCGGGCGGCCGGCCCGCCCAGGTCGGCCCGCATCCGGGCCACCCCCCGCCACCAGGCCAACACGTGGGTACGCCGTTCCGGCCCGTCGTGCAGGATGCGGCGCAGCCGGTCCAGGCCGGTCGACCCGGGCGAGCCGGTGGCCAGCGCCCCGGCCGCCGCGTCGACGGCGAACAGCAGCAGGTAGTGCGGGGTGCCCGGGGTGCCGGGGCGGGTCAGCGCGGTGGCCGTCTCGGCCATCAGCTCGGCGACGGTCTCCTCGTCGTACCAGGCGGCGTCGTCGGCGAGGTCCTCGTAGAGGGCGCGGGCCGCCGGGTCGGCGTCCGGGTCGAGGCAGGCGATGGAGAACCGGGCGGTGCCGGGGCGGTGTTGCCGGGCCAGCGACCGGGCGGCGGCGTCGAGCACCGCGCACGCCTCGTCGACCCGGGTGCCGAGGACCGCGAGGTTACGGCCGGGCGCCCGGGGCAGCCGCAGCGCCGCCGACCGGGACTGCACGTCGATGATCTCCCCGAGCACGGCGACCGGGCCGCGCGGCGCGGCGTCGCCCGGCGGCGGGGTGAGGGCCCGGAAGTCGGGGGCCTCGGTGAGGCGGGGGATGGCGTCACCGTCGAACAGCCGTGCCGGGGCGGCGTCGGCGGGCCGCATCCGCCACAGCCGGTGCTGCAACTCGCTCCACGTCTCCCAGTCGCTGGCCGACGGGATGCGGGCCACCTCGTTGCCCTCGGTCAGGCCCGACTCGGCGTTGACCACCGCGTGGTAGCGGGGCAGCGCCTGCGCGGCGTCGTTGCGTTCGGCCAGGATGCGCAGCGCCTTGGGCAGCGCGATGCGCAGGGTGAACTGGGCGACCAGCGCGGGCCGGCCCCACAGCGCCTCGATGCCCCGGACGTCCTGCGAGGCGAGCACCAGGTGGATGCCCTGCGAGCGGCCCCGCCGGGCGAGATCCTCCAGCAGGTCGGCGGCCTCCCGGGCCACCACGTCCCGGCCGGCGAGCAGCGCCTGGAACTCGTCGACCACCGCGACGATCCGGGGCCAGTGCCCGGCCGGGTCCACCGCCCGCAGCTCGGACAGCTTGGTGACCTCGTGCTTCTTGGCCGCGTCGGCCCGCCGGCGCAGTTCCTCGGCGAGGAACCGCAGCAGCGCCAGGCCGAACTCCCGGTCGGTGTTGACGTTGATGCCGACCAGCCGCATGTGCGGCAGCCAGCTCGGGTCGCGCCGGCCCTGGGCGAACCGGGCGAAGGACACCCCCTCCTTGAAGTCGAGCAGATAGAACTCCAGCTCGGCGGGGGAGTAGCGGGCGGCCAGCGCGCCGATCCAGGCGAAGATGAGGTTGGTCTTGCCGGTGCCCGACGGCCCGCCGATCAGCGCGTGCGGGGGATAGTCGCCGAGGGTCAGCAGCACCGGCCGGCCGTGTGGGCCCTCGCCGATCGGCGCGGTCAGCCCGTGGGCCGAGTCCTCCTTCCACATCTGCTCCGGCGGGGGGAGCAGGTCGGTGAAGGGCGTCGGCGGCGGGCCGGCGTTGACCCGGGCGGCGATCTCGCGGCAGGTCTCGGTGACCAGGGTGGCCGGCGGGGGCGGGTCCAGGCGTACCGGGGGGCCGGGCGGGGTGCCGATCCGGGTGCCGTCCGGGTCGGTGCGGATCCGGGTCAGGCCGGGGTCGTCGGGCAGGTCGATGCCGTGTGCCACCAGGTGCACCCCGCAGGCCGCGCCGGTGCGGACCACCCGGTCGAGTTGGCCGCGTTCGTGCCGGGACAGCTCGTCCCCGCCGAGCAGCACCGCCACCCGCCACGGCTCGGGCCGCCGTCCGGTGGCCGCGGCCAGGGCCCGCAGTGAGCCGTACTCACCGGCCAGCACCGTCTCGTTGATCCGGCGGATCTGTTCGACCAGGTCGTCGAGGAGCCGGGCCAGCCCGCCCGGCCCGACGAAGGTCAGCAGTCCGGCGGTGCCGAGCGGGGCGAAGCCGGCGAGCCCGCCGCCCAGGTGTTCGGGGTCGTAGCCGTAGAGCCGGACCGTGCCCGGGTCGGTCCGGCCGACCCCGCGCAGCAGCAGCGCCGACACCACCGCCTCGGCGCCCTCCCGGTCGTCGCCGTGCAGCTGCACGTGTCCGGCGTCGAGCAGCGGCACCAGCGCCGGGACCGGTTCGGCGTCGGCGACCCGCAGGGTGCCGACCCGCAGCGGGCCGGGGCTCTCGCCGCGACCCGCCGGGGTGACCTGCCAGTGGGACCAGGGGGCGCTGGCCGCACCGGGGGCCTCCCGGCGGGCCGCCTCGGCGGCCCGGTGGGCGAGTTCGGCGAGCCGCGCGGCGTGCCGCCTGTCGATCTCGGCCAGCCGCCTGTCGCGTTCGACGCCCACCTTTTCCGGGACTCCGGCGGCGGCCCGCCGGACCCGGGCGAGCCGGTCCCGGGCGGCGGCCAGCTCCGACTCGGCCGTGGCGACCCGGGTACGGGTGACGCCGAGCGCCTCGGAGAGCATTCCGCGTACCCGCGTCGCCAGTTGGGCCCGCAGATCAGCCACGGGGGCCGCCGTCCGCCCACGGGCTCCTCGGGCGGTGGGTGGCCGGCCCGGCGGGCGGGGGAGTCGGCTCGGGCCGACGCGGCGGGGGCGGCTCGGGCCGACGCGGCTCGGTGCGCCGGTCGGCGGGAGGGCGGCGCGGCGACCGGTCGGGTTCCGGTGCCCGCTGCGGCACCTGCTCCCGCTGCGGGTCACGGTCCTCGCGGGGCAGGTCACGGCCGAGCCGGGCCAGCAGCACACCGGTCAGCACCCCGGCGGTGACCGCCGGGTCGGCGGCGTGCGGCTGCTCCTGCCCGTCCTCGCCCCGGCGGGGCGGAGGCATCCGGCAGACCCGGGTGAGCAGGGTGTGCAGCACCGGTGGCGGCAGGCCGGGCAGCAGGTCGCGGACCCGGCCGTCCAGTTCCCGGCGCAGCCGGGGCAGGTCGTCGGCGCGGGGCGGATGCCCGAGCAGCTCCCCGGCGAGGTCGCGCAGCAGCGGCGGGGCGATCGCGGCCAGCCCGAGGCCGACGTCGGCGTGCGCGGCACGCAGCTCCCGGTGCAGCCGGTCCCGGTCGCCGGAGCGGATGCCGGCGACGACCCGGTGCAGCAGTTCCCGGGAGTCGGCGACCCGCTCGTCCGGCTGCTGCTCGGGCGGACCCTCCCGGCCGCCGGTCAGCTCGGCCACCCGGACCGCCCACCAGCGCTTGACGGTGGGGTCCTCGTCGGCGTCCGGTGCCGGGGCGGCCGGCGGTGCGGTGGTGTCGCCCCGGGGCCCGTCGTGGCGGGGCGCGGGACCGTCGGCACGGGCCGGGGGCGGGCCGTCGGGGGCCAGCCCGATGGCGGCCAGGTAGCCGGAGAGCTGTTCCTGGGCGACCCGCAGGGCGTGTCCGGCCGACTCGGCGTGTTCGGTGGCGGCGGCGAGTTCCGGCACCCCCATCGGGTTGGCCGACTCCTGGCGTACCCAGCGCAGCCGCTCGGTGGCCTGGCCGAACTTCTCCAGGGCCAGGGCGAGCTGGGCCAGGGGGAACTCCTCGGCGGCGGCCCGTACCTGGGCTCCGACGTCCTCGACGATCGACACGACGCCCCGCTACAGCGACGACACGTAGAGCTGCGCCTGTTCCACCGCGACGAGCGTCGCGGCGAGACATTCCTCCAGCTCCTGGCCGGCCTGGGTGAGGGAGGCCTGGGCGGCCTCGACGGTCTCGTGCCCGCTGCCCTCCAGCGCCCCGGCGAGGGTCTGCTGCGCCTCGGCGAGTTTCTCCCCGGCGGCCTGGACGGCGCTCTGCCCGTCACCGATCTGTTGGAGGGCGATGTCGATCGCGGCCTTCAGCTCGGCGACGCTCGCCACGGGTGACCTCCAGGGGGCGGGGAGATCTCCATTACAACGTATCCCCGACGGGGAGAGAACATCCGCCCTGGCGGTGTTGCCGCCCTGTTGTCCGTTTACCGCCCTGACGTGCGCGAAGCCGTCGACCCGGTCCCGGTAGCGGGACACCGAATCCCGTCGACGGGACCGCCCCGGCGGGGTGCCGCGCCGCCCACCCACGCGGCAGACGGGGGTCAGGAGGGCAGCCAGCGCGGGCCGTACACCTCGGCACCCAACTCGCCCACCCGGCCGCGCAGCTCCCGGTCGGCGGTGACCACCAGCCGTCGCCGGTCCGCCGACTCGCGGACCAGGTCGACGATGGTGTCGTCGCCGGAACCGGGGGCCGCGACGGTGCGTACCCCGGCCACGCCCGGCACGTCGCGGGCCGCGCCCTCCACCACCAGCACCACCTCGACGGGCGCCGGCAGCTCCGGGGGTACGCCGGTGTCGGCCACCGGGACCAGCCGGTCGCGCAGCCGGGCCGCCGCACCGGCCCGGTCGTGCCACCAGCCGTCCGGCCGGGAACCGACCACGTTCGCACCGTCGACGATCAGCAGCGGATGGGTGTCCATGCCCCCACCCTGCCACCTGTCGGCGTTTGTCGGGGCGACCGTCGGGTAGCCACCGGCGATCGTGTCGCGCCTGCGTGCCGCCCTCGGCGGCCCGGCCGCGCCCGAGGAGCGGAGGACAGACATGATGGGACCCGGTGACTTCGGCTCCGACCCGTGGGACGAGTTCCTGGCCCGGTACTTCGGCCGGGGTGAGGGCGGACGCCGGCCGGCCCATCGGGTCGACATCACCCGGCTGATGACCGCCGACGCCCGGGAGATGCTGGCCGACGCCGCCCGGCGGGCCGCCCAGAAGCACAGCACCGACCTGGACACCGACCACCTGCTCTGGGCGGCGTTGCAACGCGAGCCGCTGCGCGACCTGGTACGCCGGGCCGGCGCCGACCCGGACACCCTGGTCAACGCGCTCGGCGGCCGGGCCGACGGCGCCCCCCGCGGCGAGGTGCCACCGAACCTCTCGCTCACCCCGGCGGCGAAACGGGCGTTGCTCGACGCCCACCAGCTCTCCCGGGCGATGGGGGCGAACTACATCGGACCCGAGCACATCCTGATGGCGTTGCCGCTCAACCCCGAGTCGCCCGCCGGCCGGATGCTCGCCGCCGGGCGGATCCAGCCCGAGTCGTTGCAGGCGGCCGGGGCCGAACGCGGACCGATGGCCGGCCCGAAACCGGACCGGGGCACGCCCACCCTCGACCAGTACGGCCAGGACCTCACCGACCTGGCCCGCAACGACCAGATCGACCCGGTGATCGGCCGCGCCGACGAGATCGAACAGGCGGTCGAGATCCTGTCCCGGCGGACCAAGAACAACCCGGTGCTCATCGGCGAGGCCGGCGTCGGCAAGACCGCCATCGTGGAGGGCCTGGCCGAGCGGATCTGCGACGGCGACGTGCCGCAGACGCTGCTCGGCAAGCGGGTCGTCCAACTCGACCTGGCCGGCCTGGTCGCCGGCACCCGCTACCGGGGCGACTTCGAGGAGCGGCTCAAGAAGGTCATCGACGAGATTCGGGCCCACCGGGACGAGCTGATCATCTTCCTGGACGAGATCCACACCCTGGTCGGTGCGGGCGGTGCCGGCAGCGAGGGCGGCATGGACGCGTCCAACATGCTCAAACCGGCCCTGGCCCGGGGCGAGCTGCGGGTGATCGGGGCGACCACGCTGGACGAGTACCGGCGCAGCATCGAGAAGGACGCCGCCCTGGCCCGCCGGTTCCAGCCGGTGCTGGTGCCCGAGCCCGGCGTCGAGGACACCGTGGCCATCCTGCGCGGCCTGCGGGACCGCTACGAGGCCCACCACCAGGTCCGGTTCACCGACGAGGCGCTGGTCGCCGCCGCCGAACTGTCCGACCGGTACGTCACCGACCGGTTCCTGCCGGACAAGGCGATCGACCTGATCGACCAGGCCGGCGCGCGGGTCCGGCTGCGCACCCGCACCCCCGCCTCCGACGTGCGGGAACTGGAACAGCAACTGGAGGACGTCCGCCGGGACAAGGAACAGGCGGTCGCCGACGAGCAGTACGAGAAGGCGTCCGCGCTGCGCGACCGGATCGCCGAGCTGGAGGCGCAGATCGGCCGGGCCCGGGGCGACGGCGGGGACACCCAGGTCCCCTCGGTCGGCACCACCGAGATCGCCGAGGTGGTCTCCCGGTCCACCGGCATCCCGATCAGCCAGCTCACCGAGGAGGAACGGGACCGGTTGCTGCGCCTGGAGGGGCAGCTGCACCAGAAGGTGGTCGGCCAGGACGACGCGGTCAGCGCCATCGCCGAGGCGGTCCGCCGCTCCCGTACCGGGCTGGCCGACCCGAACCGGCCGATGGGCAGCTTCCTGTTCCTCGGACCGACCGGCGTCGGCAAGACCGAACTGGCCCGCGCCCTGGCCGAGGCGCTGTTCGGCGAGGCCGACCGGATGGTCCGGGTGGACATGAGCGAATTCCAGGAACGGCACACGGTGGCCCGGCTGGTCGGCGCGCCCCCCGGCTACGTCGGCTACGAGGAGGCCGGCCAGCTCACCGAGGCGGTCCGTCGCCGCCCGTACGCGGTGGTGCTGCTCGACGAGATCGAGAAGGCCCACCCGGACGTGTTCAACATCCTGCTCCAGGTGCTCGACGACGGCCGGCTCACCGACAGCCAGGGCCGTACGGTCAACTTCAAGAACACCGTGCTGATCATGACGAGCAACCTGGGCTCGGAGCTGATCACCGGCGCCCAGCGTACGGTCGGGTTCGGGGTCGGCGCGCAGGGCGACCAGCAGGAGGCCGACGAGCTGCGGGAGCGGCTGATGCGCCGGCTCCAGGAGAACTTCCGCCCGGAGTTCCTCAACCGGATCGACGAGACGATCATCTTCCAGCGGCTGGAGGCCGAGCAGCTGCGCCAGATCACCGGGCTGCTGCTGGAGGAGACCCGCCGCCGGCTGCACGCCCAGGACATCCAGGTCGAGGTCACCCCGGCCGGCACCGACTGGCTGGCCGAGCACGGCTACCAGCCGGAGTTCGGGGCCCGCCCGCTGCGCCGGGTGATCCAACGGGAGGTGGACAACCGGCTGTCCCGGATGCTGCTGGAGAACCAGCTCTCCCCGGGCCAGCGGGTCACCGTCGACGCGCGTGACGGCGCGCTCGCCTTCGACGTGTCGGCCGGCGACCGCGACCACACCCCCGCCAGCACCACGCATCCGCGATGACCGGAGGGCCGCGATGAGCCTCAGTGCCGTGATGACCGGAGGGCCGCGATGACCGAACCCGAGCAGGCCGAGGAGTACGCCGAGCAGACCCCACCCATCCTCGCGCCCCCGACGGCGAACCCGGCCCGGGTCCAGGTGCCGCCGGAGGGCCCGGGGCAGTGGACCGACGACGGGGACCCGGCACCACCCGGACCACCGCAGGAGGAGGCGTGATGGCACGTGAGCAGCGACTCGACCCGGAGGTCGAGCTGATCTGGGAGGACTTCCACGCCGCGGTGAACGTCCCCTCCGAGCAGCTGCGGCAGTGGCTGCTGACCCGGGGGTCGGGCGAGCAGGCGTTCGGCCCCGACCCGGACCTCGACCTGCCCGAGCCCGGCCGGCAGATCCTGGCCGTGCTGCGCAAGCGCAAGGTCGACCTCACCCCGGCCGACGTCGAGGTGATGCGGGCGGCGATCGACCGCATCCGGGTGCTGGTGGACGAGAGGCCCGGCGACGGCAACGCCGACGACGAGTGGCGGCACGCCCTGCTCGACCTGGGCCACGACGTCCTCGTCGAACGCTGACCCGCCGACCGGACCTGGGACGCTGTCCCGGGCACCCGGGACGCCGTCCCGGGTGCCCGGCCTCGTGTTTTGACCATCGTGGGGATTTGTGGTGGTCGAGGTCTAGCGGAACAGGGAGAACCCTGTCCATGATCTGAGTTCTCACACAAAGATCATCAATGGGCAGGGTTCTCGATGAGGAGCGTAGCGGCTACCGGTGCCGGTGACAGCGAGCTGGGCCGGATCTTGTTGGATTCGTGGCGGCGGGAGTTGTACGAGGGTGTCCTCGTGTCGCGGTCGAGGACGTTGTTCTCGCTGGTCGATGAGCTGGCCGCGGACCAGGGACGGTGTGGCTGCCCGGCGCATCTGTCGCTGGGCACGGTCACCGGGCACGCCGCGGCGTACCGGGCGTTACGCGACGGCGAGATCGATACCGGCCGGGCGTTGCGGGCGGCGTGCCGGATCGCCGCTCGGTCCGGTCTGCCGCGGGTGTATGCCGTCGATACCACCGCGTGGCCCCGGCCGAACGCAGCCACCAGCCCGGACCGGCAACCGCAGTACACCCCGGGCGGCCCGCGTGGCGCGGCGCTGATCAGGACCGGGTGGCGGTATCAGCACGTCGTCCGGTTGACGCTGACCCCGGACTCGTGGGTCGTGCCGGTCCTGGCCGACCGCATCACCTCCGACGACGACCTGGTCGAGGTCACCGTCAGCCACATCGCACAGATCTGCGCAGCCGACGGCGCCCGCCCGGGCGACCCGTCGCTGTTCCTCCTCGATTCCGGCTACCCCGCGGCCCGGATCACCCACCTGATCCGCGAACGCAGGATTCCCGCGGACGTCCTGGTCAGACTCGCGACCTCGCAGACCATGTGGACCAGACCCGAACACCGGGCCGCCCACCCACTCGGAGGCCGGCCCCGCCGACACGGATTCCGGCTGACCCTGCGCGAACCCGACCTCACCCCGGACGCCGGTGTCAGCGGCCCGGTCGACATCTACGGCACCGTCACCGTCCGGGCCTGGCACCACGTCCACCCCAAACTCACCCGCGCCAGCCGCGGATTCACCGACCAGACCACCCTCCCGATCGTGGAAGGCACCGTGCTCCTCGCCCGAGTCCAGCACCTACGCCCCAGCCGCCGCGCCGGCGACCTCGCACTCTGGTACTCCGGCACCCGCCACGACCTACTCACCCTCGTCATGACCTACCTGACCCGCTACGACATCGAGCACTACTTCCGCTACCTGAAGACCACCGCCCACGCCCCGGACTTCCACCCCCGCCAACCCGACACCCTGACCACCTGGCTCCGCCTACACGCCTACGCCTACCTCCACCTGTTCTGCACCCGCACCCACCTCACCCACCACCGGCTGCCCTGGGAACCCACCACCACCACAACCCCCACCCCCGGCCAGACCCGCCGACAGGTTTCGCCCGCTCTACGCAACGCCTGGCAACCACCAGGCCACCCGAAACCCGGACACCCCGGACCCGGACGCCCCGCCGGAAAACGCCGCAAACGCCGAACCCGCTACCCCGTCATCCGCCGCAACGCCATCCACAAAGGCAAATAACACCCCACCCCCACACCACCACGAACACCCACACCACACCACCCTGCCCACCCTCCCCACACAACGGTCAAAACACGAGCCCGGGCACCCGGGACGCCGTCCCGGGTGCCCGGCGCGTCGGTGGGGTTACTCGGCCTCCAGGCTGGGCAGTTGCAGGCCCGCGGCGTCGGCGGCGTCCTGCCGCTCGGCGCGGGTCTGCTCCTCCCGGGTGAGCAGCGTCGCGTACTCGGTGATGTCGGCCGGGTCGGGCACCTCGGGCAGCCGGCGCAGGAACGCCTCGACGTCGCGGGCGGCGGCGGTGTGCGCGCTGGCCGCCCGACGCAGCAGCTCCCGCTGGTCGGCGGCCGGATAGAGATCGGTCATGCAGGGCTGATACCCGCCGTCACGCCGTTCGCACCCGTGGGACCGGGCGGGCCGTGCCGGCGTCCCGGGCCCCGAACTCGGGATGCCGCAGCAGCCAGGCCAGGTAGTCCGGGTGCGCGGCCAGCGAGTCGGTGTACGCGGCGACCGCGTCGTCCAGCACCGCCTCGGCGACCCGGGCCGCCGGGGATTCCGGGTGCCAGCCGAGCAGCAGCCGCCAGCGCAGCGGGGTGCCGGCCAGTCGCCGGGTCACCAACCCGGCGACCGGACGGAAGGTGGCCTGGCACAACGCCACCGCCTCCCCGGCGTCGACCAGGTCCATGCAGCCGCGCACGTCGGTCTCGTACACCTTGCGGGGGGTGAAACCGGCGCGGGCGCAGGCGGCGGCGAAGCAGTCGCCGAAGCAGCCGTCGCCCGGCGCGGCCACCCACTGCTCGTGGCGCAGCTCGGCCAGGCCGACCTCGTCGCGGTCGGCCAACGGGTGGGCGGACGGCAACAGCACCAGCACCGGATCGACCGCCACCTCCCGCCAGGCCAGCCCGAACTCCGCAGGTGGGGCGGCGTCGCCGCAGACGCCGGTCAGCGCGAAGTCGAGCCGGCCACCAGCGACCAGGGCGGCCAGCTCGTCGGCCGACCACGACGCGTACGTGGTGATCTGCGCATGCGGCTGCTCGGCGGCGAGCCGGTGCACCAGCCGGCCCAGGATCGGGCTGTTCACCCCGCCGAACCGGTACCGGCCGAGGGCGTCGTCGGCCCCCGCCAGCCGGGCCGCCTCGTCCTGGAGGCCCTTCATCGCCGGCAGCAGCACCCGGGCCCGGGACAGCACCAGCTCGCCCAGGGCGGTCGGCCGGGCACCCCGCCTGTCGCGTTCGAACAGCGGACCGCCCAGCGCCCGCTCGATGCGTTGAAGCTGGGCGGTCAGGGCCGGCTGGGCCAGGCCGAGGGTGGACGCGGCCTTCGTCACGCTGCCCGTCTCGGCGATAGCGCAGACCACCCGGAGGTGACGCAGCTCCAGATTCATATGGTGACGGTATGGCCACATGTCGATAGACGGAAGGCCCCGGACCGAACCGGGCCGGTGAACCTGACGGATCGGGGCCGGTCGATCACTCTCGCGGACGACGGTTCAGGTCGGCCAGCTGGGTACGCCGACCGGTCACCACGTCGCGCAGCTTGTCCACCACTCCGACGGCCGGTTCGACGATCCGGTTCCACGGCGGCGTGGCCGGGGTGCCCGGATGCGGCCGGGTCGGCGCCGCCTCCTCGGCGATCTCCCACCGGTTGCCCAGCCGGATCAGCTCCGCGTCGGAGGCCACCTCGCGCAGCGGGGTGACCAGCTCGGCCACCGCGGCGACGTGCCGCCGGATCCGGGCGGCGACGTCGGCCAGCGTCGGGTCGTCCGGCCCGGCGAGGGCCTTCAGCGCGGTCAGCAGCGCCGCGTCCGCCGCGATCTCCCGCTCCACCCGGACGGTGGCGTCGGGCAGCGCCGCACGCACCGTGGGCAGCAGGTACTGCTCCTCGGCCGACAGGTGCCGCGACACCATGGCGGTGAGCACCTGGAGCACCTCGCGCCGCCGGCCGGGGGCCACCGCGACGTCGGTGACCTCGTCGACCAGGGCGAGCAGCTGCCGGTGTTCGGTGTCGGCGAGGTCGGCCATGCTGCGCCCACCGGGACGGTAGGCGTCGTCGGCGGACGGCGGCAGCGGAGGCAGGGGAACGGCGGACATGACGTCCTCCTCGGCGGGGTCGGCGGGGGTCGCCGGCCGGTGCGACGGGCGGAACGGGGACGCCAGCGCCGGTACCCGTACCCGGTGATCGGCAAACCGGGGCGACGTCCGCGCCGCGTGCGGCCCCGCCGTCCGGCGGGTGGTCCCAGGTGGCCGCCGCCGGGGCGGCCGGGCCGTTCGCGGCCGGGGCGGCGACTGGTAGAAAGAGGCGATGACGAGCGATGCCGCCTCCGCCGCGCCCGACCCCACCGTCGAGGTCGTCGACCTCTGCCGTGACCTGCTGCGCATCGACACCACCAACACCGGCGACAACGACACCAGCGCGGGCGAGCGCCGGGCCGCCGAGTACGTCGCGGAGAAGCTCGCCGAGGTCGGCGTGACCGCCGAGATCCACGAGTCCGCGCCGGGCCGGGCCAACCTGATCGCCCGGATCCCCGGCGTCGACCCCGGCCGCGACGCCCTGCTCGTGCACGGCCACCTGGACGTGGTGCCCGCCGACCCCGACGAGTGGTCGGTGCACCCGTTCTCCGGGGAGGTCCGCGACGGCTACCTGTGGGGCCGGGGCGCGATCGACATGAAGGACTTCGACGCGATGGTGCTGGCGGTGGTACGGCACTGGCAGCGCACCGGCGTCCGCCCGCCCCGCGACATCGTGCTGGCCTACACCGCCGACGAGGAGGCGGGCAGCGACTACGGTGCGCACTTCCTCGTCCAGCAGCACCGGGACCTCTTCGACGGCTGCACCGAGGCGGTCGGCGAGGTCGGCGGCTTCTCCTACTCGATCAGCGACGCCCAGCGGCTCTACCTGATCGAGACGGCCGAGAAGGGGCTGGACTGGGTGCGGCTGCACGCCAAGGGCCGCCCCGGGCACGGCTCGTTCGTCCACGACGACAACGCGGTCACCGCGCTGGCCGAGGCGGTGGCCCGGGTCGGGCGGCACCGGTTCCCGCTGACCGTCACCCCGACCGTCCGGGCGTTCCTGACCGAGCTGTCCGACGTGCTCGGCGTCGCGCTGGACCCGGACGACCCGGAGACCGCCATCGCCAAGCTCGGCCCGATCGCCAACATCATCGGCGCGACCGTCCGCAGCACCGCCAACCCGACCCGGCTGGCCGCCGGCTACAAGGACAACGTCATCCCCGGCCGGGCCACCGCCACCATCGACTGCCGCAGCCTGCCCGGCCAGTCCGAGCTGCTGGAACGGCAACTGCGCGAGCTGGTCGGCCCGGACATCGAGATCGAGTACATCCAGCGCCAGCCCGCCCTGGAGACGACCTTCGACGGCGACCTGGTCGACGCGATGTCGGCGGCGTTGCGGGCCGAGGACCCGGGGGCCCGGCCGGTGCCGTACATGCTCTCCGGCGGCACCGACGCCAAGGCGTTCGCGCAGCTCGGCATGCGCTGCTTCGGGTTCGCCCCGCTGCGGCTGCCGGCGGACCTCAACTTCTCGGCGTTGTTCCACGGCATCGACGAGCGGGTACCGGTGGACGGACTACAGTTCGGCGTGCGGGTGCTCGACCGGTTCCTCCGCAACTGCTGACCGCACCGGTGCCGCACCTTCCCCCATGTCTCGAAGGGACAGCCTCATGACCGACCAGCACGGTGAGCTGGACGCCGCCCTGGAGCGCGTGATCGACGCGGCCCGCGCCCACCTGACGGCCGTGCGGGCCGCGCAGGGGCGGATCGACGACGACGACGTGTGGCAGGCGTACGTGGCGTTGAACAACGCCTCCTTCGCCTACGACGAGCAGCTGCTCGACGCGTTCGGCGAGGTCACGCCCTGGGACGTCGAGTCGATCGACCCGGACGAGGCCGACGAGCGGTTCGGCGGGGCGGCCGGGGACGCCGCGGCCACCGACCCGCACCCGCAGGTCATCTCGGTACGCCAGCGCCGCGACTACCGGGTGCCCAGCGTGTCGGCGCTGCTGCGGGTCGCCGAGGTGGCCCGCCGCGAGGGCACCCCCGAGGACGCCGAGCCGGCGCCGGTCGAGGGGGTCGGCGAGGCGGTGTTGGAGCTGTTGCAGAGCGGCGACGGATCGCTGTCCGCCCTGGACGTGCCGGAGCTGGAGCCGCTGGACGGGGTGGTGATGGTCAGCGAGGTCGGCACCCCGGTCGACCTGGAGTCGTTCGACGACGACGACCCGGTGGGCCCGTTCACCCCGGCCGCCGACGACCGGCTGGTGGGCCGGCTCGACGAGCACCCGTTCCTCGACGAGGACGACCACGACCACGCCGGGCACCAGCACTAGGCGCCGGCCGGGGTCGCCCGGCGGCGGCACCGGGGTCGCCCGGCGCGCGCCGGCCGGCGGCCCCGGGCCGGCCGGGTGCCGGTCGTCGCCGCCCGCAGGGTCAGCGGAGTCGCCGCCCGCAGGGTCAGTAGGACAGGCCCGGTTGGGGTTGGTTGACCCGGCGGCGGCGCAGCACCACCTTGCGGGTGCCGTCCCGGAACAGCTGCACCCGGGCCAACTCCCACCCGGAGAACTCCGCCTGGATCGCCAGCTGCGCCGCGGCGGTCAACCGGTCGACATTCGGCGGCAACCGCAGCGGCGCGTATTCGTAGTCCATGGTCCCTATGCTGCCCAGCCCGGCGGCCCCGCGCCACCCTTTGACCGGTGCGCCGCGCCACCCGCCGCCATCGGTCACACCACCGCGCAGTCCGTCGCTCCGTGCCGCCAGGAGTGGTCGTAGCGGCCGGCGAGCCGTTCGACGAACTCCTCGACCGCCCGCTCGTCGAAGGAGTCCAGCCGGTCCAGCCGCTGCCACGCGGTCAACCCGATGCCGTGGCCCAGCGCCGGATAGGGGGCCACCACCACGTCCCGGGGATGGCGGCGGCCGAGCCGCTCCAGCTTCTCGACGTCGCCGGCCGGGACGTCCGGGGCGTACTGCACCAGCACGTGCCCGTGTTCCAGGGCGTGCACCTGGAGCTCCTCCGGCACCGGGTCCCGGTAGACGCCGGGTACGACGACCCGGGGCGAGTGCGGCCCCGACGTGGGCGGCAGCGTCCGGTACGGTTCGTGCGGCGCCCCCTCGTACGCGATGTGCCGGTCGCCCTCGAACGGTTGCGCCGTGCCGGGCAGCCGGTCGCAGGGCAGCGCGGTGTCCCCGCCGACCAGGTTGACCAGCACCCCCACCCCGAGGCTGGACATGGTCGCCACACTGAGCACGGTGACCACCACACTGACCACCGGCCCGAGCCATCTGCGTTTCACGTGGCCAACTTCCCGGCGCGGTAACGATTACGGACGACCACCCCGAGCGGAAGCAGCACGTTCAGCGAGGCGAATGCGGCCAATGCAATTCCCTCCCACCAGTAGACGCTGCCGAACGGCGCTCCGGTCAACACCCCGGCGGCCCACCCGAGTGTCACTTTCGCCCCCGGTAGCAGAAAATGGACGGCGAACCAGACCATCCAGATGACTCCGGCGACATACAACAATCGGTACCAGCGGGACACCCGCAGATCCCGGGCGTGCGCGTCGCGCAGCACGGTGCGTTCGGCCGGGGTCAGCCGACGAATCCATTTCTTGAGGCTGAGCCGGGTCACCTCGTGCAGATTGCGGCAGCCGGTCGCCGTGGCCATCACCAGGTACATGTCGGTACGCAGGTACGCGAGCGTCTGGAAGGCCAGCTTGACGGCCTGGCTGAACACCACCATGGCGAGGAACCGCACCATTCCCGGCGGCAACTCCAGCCAACCCCGCGACCAGGCGAACCGTGGCGCGACGGCGGCGAACAGCAGGATCCCGTCGATGGCCATGCCGGCGAGGAAGGGGCCGTAGCGGCGTTCCGGCGGCAGCGCCCAGAGCCCGGTCAGGTCGGTCTCCAGCACCGGGAAGATCCCCCGGCGTTCCAACCGCAGTTGCGACCGGACGCCGACGGCCGCCCCGGCGAACGCGTGCCACGCCTCGTGCACCACCGTGAGCAGGGCCACCGTGACGTTGGTGATCAGCAGGCTGAGCACCACGTCCGGGAAGATGAAGGTGTCCTCGTAGGTCGGCAGCAGCGACGGTTCGGCGACGAACATCGCCAGCGTGGCGACCAGCGCGCCGACGTACACCGTCCAGGCCACCCGGCCGAACAGCGGCCGGACCAGCCGGGCCGGGATGCGCGACACCGACCAGGGTCGGGCCTGCGCCGGTGGCGGCCCCTCGTCGGACTGCGGGCGGATGATGCCCGCCTCGACGAGCACCTCGACGAAGTCCAGCGCGTCGACCGGTTCACCGGTCTCGCGTTCCACCTCGTCGGCGGCCTCGGCGACGGTCCGGCCGGCCGCGAACAGCGCCACCAGCCGCGCCCCCACCTCCGGCACCACCACGAAGTTTCCGCTGGCCAGGTCGCCGACGACGTACTCGTCCTCCTCCTCCTGGCGGACCACCAGGTGCGCCACGGGTGGGCGGCTGTCCAACCCGAGCACGCTCACCGCTCCTCCTGGACCCAGCCGCAGGTGTCGCACTTCGCGCCGGGCCGGGGATCGACCACGTAGTGGTAGGTCAGGTCGGTCAGGCTCAGGTGGAACATCCGGCCCCGGGTGGTCGTCGGGATGCCGGCGAGGTGGTAGACGGCGTCGAGGGCGGCCAGGTGCCCGGTGAGGTTGGCGGTGGGGGCGATCACCGCGTGCCCGGTGAACCCGAACAGTTCCTCCGGCTCGCTGCCGTACTCCTCGCGCAGCCGGTCGGTGACGCTCGGCAGGCACGCCTCGCAGCAGGTCTGACCGGGCACGAAGAGGCCGATCACCGCCATCGGGCCGGCGTACTGGGCGAGCATCCAGGCCGTGCCGGTGGCCAGGGCGGCCCGGTTGGTCCACTCCCGGATGGCGTGCCGGGGCTGGTCGGCGCAGAGCACCAGCAGGTCGCGGTCGCGCATCAACGCCGCCACGTCCGCCGTCGAGTCGACCCGGGCCTCCTGGCCGGTGACCGTGACGTGGGAGTTCATCCGGCGCAGCCGGGCCACCGCGGTGGCCACCTTGGGGGCGCCGATGTCGTCCTCGGTGTAGAGCAGTTGCCGGGTCAGGTTGCCCGCCTCGACCACGTCGAAGTCGACGCAGTGCACCGTGCCGACCCCGGCGGCCACCAGCGAGGCGGCCACCGCCGACCCGGAGCCGCCGAGCCCCAGCACCACCACCCGGGCGGCCTTGAGCCGGGCCTGCACCTCGTAGCGGGAGCTGCGCGGGGTGAGATCCACCCAGGCGTGGTAGGTGAACGCCCGGTCGTACCTGTCGACCTCGGCGGGGCTCAGCTCGGGCGGAGGCGGAGCGGCGGCGTCCTCGACGTACCCGGCGTCGATGATCGTCTGCATCGCGTCGGTCGCGTCCTCGGCGGCCATCTCGGGGCGTGCGGCGAGCAACGCGGCGACGACCTCGGCCCGGGTCCGGGTGCCGTCCATCAGGCGGAGCAGCTCCCAGAGGCTGCCGTCCTCGTCGTCGATCTCCGCGCCGATCCCCAGCTGCCGACCACCGATGTTGATCAGGGTCGGGTGGAGCCGTACCGGCTTGTGGATGCCCTTGATCCGGGGCCGCTGCATCGGGCGAAGACCTCCTGGACGATGGACGGCCGGGGCGCGGCCTGCCGCGCCCCGGCCGAAACGGGATGGGTCAGCCGCAGACGTCGTTGCGGCAGCCCGGCTCGCTGATGATGGCGACGGTGGTCTCAAGCCGCTCGAGCTTGCGCACGACGACCTTGGCGGGCTTGCGCTTGACGTCGGTCTTACGGTCCACGGGTCCTCCAACGAAATGGGAGAAACGGCGCGGCGGGGGTCGCTCACGCCGCAATCATTAGAGCACCGTCATTGGTTCGCCACAATGTTTCCGACGGCCTGATCGGACAGTTTCCGTGGGCCTGAATCTCTTTCCGGACAGGCCCACCGAAAAGCGGACGCCGAAACCCGGCCCAACAGCGCCAGGAGGTTCGAAGCCGCCTATTCGGACGGAACATCGCAAGCGGCCTGAACCAAATATGGGGCAGTGCCAGTTGGTAAAGGGTGATCGGTGGAATTGACACGTACCGGTGTGCTTTTGGTCCGGTCCGCCACCTTGTGCGCCGGCGGCGGGATCAGCCTTCGCGCTCCGGGTAGCCGACCGGCACGGCGGACACGTCGTCCAGCGCCGTGGTGATCTCCTCCGGCAGGGTCATCCGTTCCACCTGCAACGCGCCGAGCAGTTGCCCCACCGTACGGGCGCCCAGGACCGGCGCGGTCACCCCCGGCCGGTCCCTGATCCAGGCCAGCGCCACCTCCAGCGGCGACACGCCCAACCCGCCGGCGGCGATGCTCACCGCCTCGACGATGCTGGAGCAGCGCGGCTCCAGGTAGGTGGCGACGAACGCCTCGAAGTGGGCCGAGGCCGCCCGCGAGTCCGCCGGGCGGCCGTTGCGGTACTTGCCGGTCAGCACCCCCCGCCCCAGCGGCGACCAGGGCAGCACGCCCAGACCCATCGCGGCGCAGGCCGGCAGCACCTCCCGCTCCACCCCCCGCTCCAGCAGCGAGTACTCCACCTGGGTGGCGACCACCGGCGCCCGCCCCGGCCAGGCCGCCTGCCAGGCGGCGGCACGGGCGGTCTGCCAGCCGGAGAAGTTCGACACCCCGACGTAGCGGACCCGGCCCGAGGCGACCGCGTGGTCCAGCGCGGCCAGCGTCTCCTCCAGCGGGGTGTCCGGGTCGTAGCCGTGCACCTGCCACAGGTCGACGTGGTCGGTGCCGAGCCGGCGCAGCGAGGCGTCCAGCGTGCGCAGCAGGTGCCCGCGTGAGCCGTCCCGCCGCCGGCCGCTGCCCGGCCGCAGCCCCGCCTTCGTGGCGATCAGCACGTCCTCGCGGGGGACCAGGGTGCCCAGCAGCGACCCGAGCACCGACTCGGCGTCGCCGTCGGCGAACACGTCGGCGGTGTCGACCAGGTTGCCGCCCGCGTCCAGGAAACTCTTCAGCTGGGCCGCCGCGTCGTCGGCGTCGGTGTCCCGGCCCCAGGTCATGGTGCCGAGCGCGAGCCGGGAAACCGCCAGCCCGCTTCGGCCGAGCGGTCGCTGTTGCATGGGTGAACCTTATTTCGAACGCGGCGCAACCGATATCCTTGCTGCCGGCATCTCTGCCTGTCGCGTCGCCGATCCGACCGTCACCGCCGTCCGCGACGCCACGGTGTGCACCGGACGCGCCGGTCCGGTCGCTGGCTGTCCATCCCGCCCCGGCGTCCGGGCGTCCGTGCTGCGGTGGCGAGCCGGTGGGCGGCGGGCCCCGGGGCATTGCGTAACCTGATGCGACCTGTGGTGCGGGATGGGGAGGATCAGTGCGACTCGGGCTCAGCCTCGGATATCAGACGGCGTGGAGTACGCCGGCGGACCACCTGGCGCTTGCCCAGGAGGCGGACCGCCTGGGCTACTCGGTGGTGTGGGCGGCGGAGGCGTACGGCTCGGACTCCCCGAGCATGCTCGCCTGGATGGCCGGGCAGACCGAACGGATCGACGTGGGCAGCGCGGTGATGCAGATCCCCGCCCGTACCCCGGCGATGACCGCGATGACCGCCGCCACCATCGACACCCTCTCCGGCGGCCGGTTCCGGCTCGGCCTGGGCGTCTCCGGCCCGCAGGTCTCCGAGGGCTGGCACGGCGTCCGGTTCGGCAAGCCGCTCGCCCGCACCCGCGAGTACGTCGACATCGTCAAGCTGGCGGTGGCCCGCAAGGAGGTCGCCTACGCCGGCGAGCACTACACCCTGCCGCTGCCCGACGGCCCCGGCAAGGCGCTGCGGCTGGGCTTCCACCCGCCGCGCGAGCACATCCCGATCTACCTGGCCGCCGTCGGCCCCAAGAACCTGGAACTGGCCGGCGAGATCGCCGACGGCTGGCTGGCCGTCTTCTACGCCCCCGAGTTCGCCGACGAGCAGCTCGCCTCGGTCAGCGCCGGCCGGGCCAGGGCCGGCAAGGAGCTGGCCGGCTTCGACGTGGTGCCCTCGGTGCCCGTGGTGGTCGGCGACGACGTGGCCGCCTGCGCCGAGCTGGTCCGCTGGTACGCCGCCCTCTACGTCGGCGGGATGGGCAGCCGGCAGCAGAACTTCTACAACCAGCTCGCCACCCGGATGGGCTACGCCGACGCCGCCCGCCAGGTGCAGGATCTCTACCTGGCCCGGCAGCAGCGCGACGCGGCGGCGGCGGTGCCGATGGAGTTCATCGACCGCACCTCGCTGCTCGGCCCCAAGGAACGCATCGCCGAGCGGATGCGGGAGTACGCGGCCGCCGGGGTGACCACCCTGTCGGTCACCCTGTTCGTGGCCGACCGGGACAGCGGCGTGCAGACCCTGCGCACCGTCGCCGAGGCCCTCGACCTCTCGGGAGTCGGCGAGTGACCTGGGTCGAGGCCATCGTCCTGGGCATCGTCCAGGGGCTCACCGAGTTCCTTCCGGTGAGCTCGTCGGGGCATCTGCGGATCACCTCGGCGATCTTCTTCGACCGGGACGCCGGTGCGTCCTTCACCGCGGTCACCCAGCTGGGCACCGAGGCGGCCGTGCTCATCTACTTCGCCAAGGACATCTGGCGGATCACCAGGACCTGGCTGATGGGGCTGTGGGACCGCTCGGTGCGTTCCAGCCTCGACTACCGGATGGGCTGGTACGTGATCGTCGGCTCGATCCCGATCGGGCTGTTCGGGTTCCTGTTCAAGGACCAGATCCGTACCGCCGGGCGCAACCTGTGGGTGGTCTCCACCACGCTCATCGTGTTCGCCTTCGTGCTGGCCTTCGCCGAGTACTGGGGGCGGCAGAGCCGCACCCTGGTGAACTTCCGGATGCGCGACGGCATCGTGATGGGCTTCGCCCAGGCGATGGCGCTGGTCCCCGGGGTGTCCCGCTCCGGCGGCACGCTCACCGCCGGCCTGCTGCTCAACCTGACCCGGGAGGCCGCCGCCCGGTACTCGTTCCTGCTGGCCATCCCGGCGGTGGTGATGTCCGGCATCTTCAGCGTCGGGGACGTCTTCGAGCCGGCCGCCCCGGGCACCTCGGTGCCCTCGGTGGCGCAGATGGTGGTCGCCACGATCATCGCGTTCGGCATCGGCTACGCGGCCATCGCCTGGCTGCTGCGCTACGTGGCGCACCACACCCTGTACGTCTTCGTGCTCTACCGGGTGGCGCTCGGCACCCTGGTGCTGGCGCTGCTGCTCACCGGCACGATCAGCGCCACCTGACAGTGTCGGCCCACGGCCCCCGACACCACCGCCGGTGTCGGGGGCCGGTTGCGGTCCGGCTGCCCCTAGGGTGGGGGCGTGGCGACCCTTCTGCTTCTGCGACACGGCCGGACGACCGCGAACGCCGACGGCGGGCTGGCCGGCCGCCAGCCGGTCGAGCTGGACGACACCGGGCGGGCCCAGGCCGGCGCGGTCGGCCAGCGGCTGCGCGGCCTGCCGCTTTCGGCGGTGGTGACCAGCCCGCTGATCCGCTGCCGGCAGACCCTGGAGCTGGCCCTTCCGCAGGCCACCCCGGTGGTCGAGGACGGGCTCATCGAGTGTGGCTACGGTGCCTGGGAGGGGCAGCCGCTGAAGAAGCTGGCCAAGGAGAAGCTCTGGCCGGTGGTGCAGCAGCACCCCAGCGCCGCCGTCTTTCCCGACGGTGAGTCGATGGCGCAGATGTCGGCCCGCGCGGTCGCCGCGGTACGCGCCTGGGACGCCCGGGTCACCGCCGAACACGGGCCGGAGGCGGTCTGGCTGGCGTGCAGCCACGGCGATGTGATCAAGGCCATCGTCGCCGATGCCCTCGGGGTGCACCTCGACCTGTTCCAACGCATCGTCGCCGACCCGGCCTCGGTCACCGCGATCCGCTACACCCCGCTGCGGCCGTTCCTGGTCCGGCTCAACGACACCGGCGGTGACCTGGCCTCCCTGGTGCCGCCGCCGGCCAAGCGGCGGCGTCGGGCGACCCGGCCGGCCGACTCCGACGCGGCCGTCGGCGGGGGTGCGGGGGCCACCGGCTGAGCCGGCCCACCGGGGGCGGTCGCCGCCGGGCACGGGTCGCGCCGTTTCGCCCTCGGCTGATTCGGCGTCGGTGCCTTGCGCGACCGTTCCACGCTCCGGATAGGGTCGTGGGTATGACCCACCAGGTGCACGCCTTCGAGCCGCCCGAGCGGTTCGTCGCCGGGACCGTCGGGCCGCCCGGGGAGCGCACGTTCTTCCTCCAGGCCCGCGGTGGCGGCCGGCTGGTCAGCGTCGCGCTGGAGAAGGTACAGGTCTCCCTGCTCGCCGAGAAGCTGGAGGAGCTGCTCTCCGAGGCGCAGCGCCGCTTCGGCGTCGAGCTGCCGGAGTCCCCGGTGTCCGTCGGCGACAACGACCCGCTGGACAATCCGGTCGACGAGGAGTTCCGGGTCGGCACCCTCGGGCTGGCGTTCGACGTGGACTCCGCCACCGTGGTGATCGAGGCGATCGCCGCCGGTGAGGCGGAGGCCGAGGTCGAGCTGGGCGACGACGAGGCCGACGAGGACGACGACGAGGAACCGGACGAGGACCTCGACCGGCTGCGGGTTCGGCTGACCCCCGAGGCGACCCGCGAGTTCATCGAACGGGCCCGCCGGGTGGTCAACGCCGGCCGCCCGCCCTGCCCACTGTGCGGCCAGCCGCTCGACCCGGCCGGGCACCTCTGCCCCCGGCACAACGGCTACCACCGGTGACGTCGTCGGAGGTGCGGCGTCAGGACGCCGACGCCGCGCTCCGGCTGCTGTGCGACGGTGCGCTGGAGCTGGAGGGTCGACTGGTCGACGCCTCCAACACCACCCTGCGGGCGATCCTGACCCTCGACGGCCGTACCGCCAGGTGCGTCTACAAGCCGGTGCGCGGCGAGCGCCCGCTCTGGGACTTCCCCGACGGCACCCTCGCCGGCCGGGAGGTCTGCGCCTACCTGGTCTCCCGGGCCACCGGCTGGGATCTGGTCCCGCCGACGGTGCTGCGCGACGGGCCGCTGGGGCCCGGGTCGTGCCAGCTCTGGATCGACGAACCGGACGACGCCGAGCCGCTTGTCGGTTTCGTGCCGGCCGAGGCGGTGCCGCCGCGCTGGTTCCCGGTGGCCGCCGCCCGCGACGACGACGGCGCGGCGTACGCGCTGGCCCACGCCGACGACCCCCGGCTGGCCCGGCTGGCCGTGCTGGACGCGGTCATCAACAACGCCGACCGCAAGGGCGGGCACGTGCTGGCCGGTGCGGACGACCGGATCTACGGGGTGGACCACGGGGTCTGCTTCCACGTCGAGGAGAAGCTGCGGACCGTGCTGTGGGGCTGGGCCGGCCGGCAGCTCCCACCGGACGCGGTGCAGGTGCTCGACACCCTCGACCGGCAGCTCACCGGCGAGCTGGGGGAGGAGCTGGCGGAGCACCTGACCATCGGCGAGGTGGCCGAGGTGGCCGCCCGGGTGCGGCGGCTGCGCGACACCGGCCGGTACCCGCTGCCGCCGCAGGAGTGGCCGGCGATGCCGTGGCCGCCGATCTGAGCCGTTGTCGTGTTGATCACCCGGGCGGTTCCTTCCGGCGGCCGGGCGGCTCGTTAGGCTGGCGGTCATGGAGTCTTGGGCGGGACACGAGGTGCCACGGCTGCCGGGTGACGGCGGGCCCCTGAGCTTGTACGACTCGGCGCGGCGCGGTCTCCACCCGAGCCGGCCCGCCGGCCCCGCCACCATGTACGTCTGCGGCATCACCCCGTACGACGCGACCCACCTGGGACACGCCGCCACCATGATCACTTTTGACCTGGTGCAGCGGATGTGGCGCGATGCCGGCCTGACCGTCCGGTACGTGCAGAACGTCACCGACATCGACGACCCGCTGCTGGAACGCGCCGAGCGCGACGGCGAGGACTGGAAGGTCCTGGCGATGCGGGAGACGGCGCTGTTCCGCGAGGACATGGAGGCGCTGCGGATCATCCCGCCGGCGCACTACGTGGGCGCGGTGGAGTCGATCCCGCAGATCGCCGACCGGGTGCAGGAGCTGCTCAAGGACGGTGCCGCGTACCGGCTCGACGACGGCACCGGCGACGTCTACTTCGACATCGCCGCCGCCCCGGCGTTCGGCTACGAGTCGAACCTGACCCGGGAGCAGATGCTGGAGATCTTCCCCGAGCGCGGTGGCGACCCGGATCGGGCCGGCAAGCGCGACCCGTTGGACCCGCTGCTGTGGCGCGGCGCCCGCGACGGCGAGCCGTCCTGGCCGGGCGGCGAGCTGGGTCCCGGCCGGCCCGGCTGGCACATCGAGTGCACGGTTATCGCGCTGAACCTGCTCGGCGACCGGCTCGACGTGCAGGGCGGCGGCAACGACCTGATCTTCCCGCACCACGAGTGTTCCGCCGCGCACGCCGAGCGGCTCACCGGCACGGCCCCCTTCGCCGACCACTACGTGCACGCCGGCATGATCGGGCTGGACGGCGAGAAGATGTCGAAGTCCAAGGGCAACCTGGTCTTCGTCTCCCGGCTGCGCGCCGACCAGGTCGACCCGATGGCGGTCCGGCTCGGCCTGATGTCCGGCCACTACCGCGACGACCGGGCCTGGACCGACGACGTGCTGACCGACGCTCAGCAGCGCCTGGACCGCTGGCGACGGGCCGCCGCCGCGCCGTCCGGGCCGTCCGGCACGGCCTTCCTCGCCGGGGTACGCGAGCGCCTCGGCGACGACCTGGACACCCCTGGCACACTCGCCCTGGCCGACCACTGGGCCGCGGCGGCGCTGTCCGGCACCGGCGACGCCCCCCAGGCCCCATCACTCTTCGCCGACACCATAAACGCCCTCCTCGGCATCCGCCTCTAACCCCCACCCACCCCCCGGCTCCGCCCCACCCCCCGCCCCGCCCGTCGATCATGGAGTTGTGGTGGGGGTTAAGCCCGGATATGCGACGTTTTCGGAGCCCCACAACTTCATGATCGACGCAGCGGACCTGGGCCGGGGCCTGGGCCTGGGGGTGGGGGTTGGTGGGGGTGGGGGTGGGGGGTGGGTGGGCGTAGGGCGACCCGGGTTTGGGTCTGCACCACGCCGCAGCTCTTTTTGAGTCGATGCAGCAACGTGTCCAGGGCGGCGGTGTCCCGCAGCCGGGCCCGCAGCAGGTAGTCGTACGGCCCGGTCATGTGCACCGCGTCGACGATCTGCTCGATCGGGGCGATGGCGTCGACGAACGTCTCGTAGTCGGTCCCGACGTCGAGGCGTACGTCGATGAACACCTCCAACCCGCCCCGGAGTTCCGGCGTCTCGTGGCCGGTGACGACGGTGTACCCGAGGATGACGCCGTCGGCTTCCAACCGGCGGACCCGGGCAGCGGTGGCGTTCGTGCTCAGGCCCACCCGTCGACCGATCTCACTGAACGAACACCTCGCATTTTCCTGGAGGATGCCGAGAATCTGCTCGTCCAGACGGTCCACACCGACAATCGTACGTCGGCACCGCTCATCTGTCGGTCGCACCCGGCGGGGTGCCCCAGACTCGGCGGATGGCTGATGGAATCGTGTTCCTGGCGGTCGCCGGGTTCGCCGCCGGACTGGGGGTGGCCATGCCACTGGGGGCGATCGGGGTGTTGATCTTCCGGGAGGGGATGCTGCGCGGCCACCGCAGTGGCCTGGCCGCCGCGTTCGGGGTCGCCACCGTCGACACCCTCTACTGCCTCGGCGCGCTGCTGACCGGGGCGGCGCTCGCGCCGGTGATCGCCTCGTGGGGGGACGCCCCCCGCTACCTGTCCGGGCTGGTGATCGTCGGGCTGGGCTGCCACCAACTGGCCACCCTGCGCCGCCCCCCGGCACGCCCCGGGGCCGGCCCCGACACCGCCGGAGCCGAGGGGAATTCCACCGGCAAGGCCGGTGCCGGGCGGAAACCCACCGGCGGGGCTGGTGCCGAGGGGGAGCTCACCGGTGGGGCCGGTGCCGAGCGGCACGGCACCGGCGGGGCCCGGCGGGACGGTAGCGGCGGCGGAGTCGAGCGGGACGGCACCGGCGGGCAACGTCCGGCCCGGACCGCAGCCGGACCGGTCTACGTCCGCTTCGTGCTCCTCACCGCGGTCAACCCGTTGACCCTGGTGTACTTCTTCGCCCTGGCCGGGACGGTGAACGCCGTGCCGGGTAGCTGGACGGGGCCCGGGGTGTTCGTCGTCGCCGCCGGGCTGGCCTCCCTGCTCTGGCAGACCGGGCTCGCCACGATCGGCGCGGCCCTCGGTGCCACCGTCCCCGTACGGGTCGCCGACCTGCTCGGGGTGGTCGCCTCCCTGATCGTCGTCGCGCTCGGAGCGACCGTCATCGTGGTCACCGCGCTCACCTGAGGCGCGGCCGACCCCCTTGCGCCCGGTGCCGTCCCGCCGGCCGTGCCGCCGCCGTTGTACGGTGCGGCCCAGCCCCTGTGCGGCCCAGCCCCTGTGCGGCCCAGCCCCTGTGCGGCCCAGCCCTTGTGCGGCCCAGCCCTTGTGCGGCCCAGCCCTTGTGCGGCCCAGCCCTTGTGCGGCCCAGCCCTTGTGCGGCCCAGCCCTTGTGCGGCCCAGCCCTTGTGCGGCCCAGCCCTTGTGCGGCCCAGCCCTTGTGCGGCCCAGCCCTTGTGCGGCCCAGCCCCTGTGCGGCCCAGCCCCTGTGCGGGGGCTGGACCGGGACAGGACCGGACCGGCACAGGACCGGACCGGACCGGGGCTGAGCCGGACCGGGACGGGGGCCGGACCGGAGGGCGGGCGGTGCCCGGTCGGGATCAGCCGAGGACCAGTCCGGGGTCGGGGTCGGGGTCCGGCGCGGGGGCGGGAACCTGGTACTCCTCGGTCAGCGTGGTCATCGGGCCGGGCCAGGTGGCCTGGGCGACCTCGATCGGCTTGCGGTGGGCGTCGTAGGCGACGTGCAGCAGGTGCAGCACCGGCGTGTCGGGGCGGATCTGGAGCGTCTCGGCCTCCTCCCGGCTGGGCTGGCGGGCGCTGATGGTGTCGGCGGCGGTGGTGTACCGCCGGCCGGTGGCTTCCTCAGCCTCCTGGTAGAGCGGTCTGCCGAACGCCTCGGCCCGCTCCAGGGAGGTGCCGGCGGTGTCCTTCGGCAGGAACCAGGACGCGCCCACCTCCACCGGGGACTCGTCGGTGCGTACCAGGTGCCGGCGGCAGAGCAGCTCGGTGCCGTCGGCGACCCCGAACGCGTCGGCCACCTCGGGTGGGGCGGGCGACCGACCGACCGAGACGAGCTGCTGGCGGTACCGCGCGGCGAGGTCGGCGTGGTAGCCGCGGAAACCACCGTAGCGGCCCCGGGAGAGCCGGTTGAGCCGCCGCCGGGTGCCCCGCACGTACGTACCGGAGCCGGGTTTGGTGATCAGGATGCCCTCGACCCGCAGCTGGTCGACGGCGCGTTGCACGGTCTGCTTCGCCACCCCGAACATCTCGGCGATGGCCGGGATGGACGGCAGTCGCTCGCCCGGCCCCCAGTCGCCCCGCCGCACCTGGGCCTTGAGCTGCGCGGCGATCTGCCGGTGCGGGAACTCGGCGGCTCCCGGGTTGATCTGCACGCCCGCCTCCTCCTGACAGCTAGGTTCCTAGGATGCCCTAGACGGGGTGACGACGCCACCCCGGACACGCCGAGGGCCCCGGACGCCACGACGCCCGGGGCCCTACGGGGACGACTACCAGGAACCGGCGGTGGGGCCGGCGGAACCGCCCCGGCGGCGCAGGTACTTCTCGAACTCCTGGGCGATCTCGTCACCGGTCAACGGGGTGATGCCCGCGTCGCCGACGCGTTCCTCCAGCTCCCGCACGTACTCGCCCAGCTCGGCGTCCTGCTCGGCGGCGCCACGCACCCGCTGCTCCCACTCGGCGGCCTCCTCGGCGAGGTCGGCCATCGGCACCGGCAGGTCGAGCACGTCCTCGACCCGGTGCAGCAGGGCCAGGGTCGCCTTGGGGCAGGGCGGGTTGTTGGCGTAGTGCGGCACGTGCACCCAGAACGACACCGCGTCGACCTCGGCCCGGGTGCAGGCGTCCTGGAGCACGCCGACGATCCCGGTGGGCCCGTCGTAGCGGGTGGGGGTGAGCTGGTAACGCTGCGCGGCCTGGGCGTCGGAGGCGCTGCCGCTGATCGGCAACGGCCTGGTGTACGGCACGTCGGCCAGCAACGCGCCGAGCAGCACCACCCGTTCGACCTCCAGGCTGTGGCAGATCTCCAGCACCTGCTCGCAGAACGTGCGCCAGCGCATGCTCGGCTCGATGCCCCGGATCAGCACCACGTCGCGGTCGGTGCCCTCGGGGCTGGCCACCACGAACTTGGTGGTGGGCCACTCCACCCGGCGGGTCTCGCCGTCGGACATCGTGATCGTCGGGCGGCTGACCTGGAAGTCGTAGAACTCCTCCGGGTCGATCTCGGTGATCTGGCGGGCCTGCCAGACCTGTTCCAGGTGTTCCACGGCGGCGGTGGAGGCGTCCGCGGCGTCGTTCCAGCCCTCGAAGGCGGCGATCGCCACCGGGGACCGCAGCACCGGCAGCCCGTCGAACTCGGTCACGCCGTCACCTCGCCCCGCTCGTCGCCGACGGTGCCGGGGGTCGGCCCGGTCATCCGCCCGCCGTGCACGGTGGCGTCCCTGATGTCCTTCACGTCCGCAAGCCTACGTCCCGGCGCGGCGCGTGGCCCGTCGGCCGCGCCGGTCCGCCGATCCACCCGGCCCCGAACCGGTACGAACCGGCCCGGTGAGCGGATCGACACATAGTGGGACGGGGTCGGGCGTCGACAATCGTCGGAATCCTCGCACTAACCTGAACCTGTGCGGACTTCGTTGCGGGATGTGCTGGCCGACCGGATCCTCATCGCCGACGGGGCGATGGGGACAATGCTGCAAGCAGCCGATCTGAGCCTCGACGACTTCGAAGGGCTGGAGGGCTGCAACGAGATCCTCAACGTGACCCGGCCCGACGTGGTGCGCGGCGTGCACGAGGAGTACCTGGCGGCCGGCGCGGACTGCGTCGAGACGAACACGTTCGGCGCCAACCTCGCCAACCTCGCCGAGTACGACATCCCGCAGCGCATCCGGGAGCTCTCCGAGGCCGGCGCGCGGATCGCCCGGGAGGCCGCCGACGCGTACGCCACGGCGGAGCGCCCCCGGTTCGTGCTCGGCTCGATCGGCCCCGGCACCAAGCTGCCCACCCTCGGCCACGCCCCGTACGCGACGTTGCGGGACGCGTACCAGGAAAATGCCGCCGGACTGATCGCCGGTGGGTCGGACGCGCTGATCATCGAGACCTGCCAGGACCTGTTGCAGGTCAAGGCGGCCGTGGTCGGGTCGAAGCGGGCGATGGCCGAGCTGGGCCAGCAGGTACCGATCATCTGCCACGTGGCGGTGGAGACCACCGGCACCATGCTGGTGGGCAGCGAGATCGGGGCCGCGCTGGCGGCCATCGAGCCGCTGGGGGTGGACCTGATCGGGCTCAACTGCTCCACCGGCCCGGCCGAGATGGGCGAGCACCTGCGCTACCTGTCGCAGCACTCCCGGATCCCGCTGTCGGTGATGCCGAACGCCGGCCTGCCGGTGCTGACCGCCGACGGGGCGTACTTCCCGCTGAGCCCGGTGGAGCTGGCCGACGCCCTCGAACGGTTCGTCGCCGACTACGGCGTGGGGCTGATCGGCGGCTGCTGCGGCACCACCCCGGAGCACATCCGGGCGTTGGCCGAGCGGCTGCACGGTGCGACCCCGGTGCCGCGCGAGCCCCGGCACGAGGCGGGCGTCTCGTCGATCTACCACCCGGTGCCGTTCGCCCAGGACGCCTCGGTGCTGATGGTGGGGGAGCGGACCAACGCCAACGGCTCCAAGGCGTTCCGCGAGTCGATGCTCGCCGCCGACTGGCAGGCGTGCGTGGAGGTGGCCCGCAGCCAGGCCCGCGACGGCTCGCACCTGCTGGACCTGTGCGTCGACTACGTCGGCCGGGACGGCACGCAGGACATGCGGGAGTTGGCCGGCCGGTTCGCCACCGCGTCCACCCTGCCGATCATGCTGGACTCCACCGAGCCGGCGGTGATCGAAGCCGGGTTGGAGATGCTCGGCGGGCGTTGCGTGGTCAACTCGGTCAACTTCGAGGACGGCGACGGCCCCGACTCCCGCTACGCGCGGGTGATGCCGGTGATCGCCGAACACGGTGCGGCCGTGGTGGCGCTGCTCATCGACGAGGAGGGACAGGCCCGTACCCGGGAGTGGAAGGTCCGGGTGGCGGCCCGGCTGATCGACGACCTGACCGGGCGTTGGGGGATGGACCGGTCGGACATCCTCATCGACGCGCTGACCTTCCCGATCGCCACCGGCCAGGAGGAGACCCGCCGGGACGGCATCGAGACGATCGAGGCGATCCGGGAGATCGCCGCCCGCTATCCGGGGGTCAACTTCACCCTGGGCATCTCGAATGTCTCGTTCGGCCTCAACCCGGCGGCCCGGCAGGTGCTCAACTCGGTGTTCCTGCACGAGTGCGTGCAGGCCGGGCTGACCTCGGCGATCGTGCACGCCAGCAAGATCCTGCCGATGTCCAAGATCCCCGAGGCGCAGCGCGAGGTCGCCCTCGACCTGATCTACGACCGGCGGCGCGAGGGCTACGACCCGGTGCAGCGGTTCATCGAGGCGTTCGAGGGTGTCGACGCCGCGTCGGCGCGGGCCACCCGGGCCGAGGAACTGGCCGGGCTGCCGTTGGACGAGCGGCTCAAGCGGCGGATCATCGACGGCGAGCGCAACGGCCTGGAGGCCGACCTGGACGCCGCGATGGCGCAGGGCCGGTCCCCGCTGTCCATCATCAACGACATCCTGCTGGACGGGATGAAGGTCGTCGGCGAGCTGTTCGGCTCCGGGCAGATGCAGTTGCCGTTCGTGCTCCAGTCCGCCGAGGTGATGAAGACGGCGGTGGCCTACCTGGAGCCGCACATGGAGGCCGTCGAGGACGGCGGCAAGGGCCGGATCGTGCTGGCCACCGTGCGCGGCGACGTGCACGACATCGGCAAGAACCTGGTCGACATCATCCTGTCCAACAACGGCTACGAGGTCGTCAACATCGGCATCAAGCAGCCGATCACCGCGATCCTCGACGCCGCCGAGGAGCACCGGGCCGACGCGATCGGCATGTCCGGGCTGCTGGTCAAGAGCACGGTCATCATGAAGGAGAACCTCGCCGAGATGGCGTCGCGCGGGGTCGCCGAGCGGTGGCCGGTGCTGCTGGGCGGGGCGGCGCTGACCCGGGCCTATGTGGAGGACGACCTGCGGGCGATGTTCCCTGGCCAGGTGCACTACGCCCGGGACGCCTTCGAGGGGTTGGCCCTGATGGACCGGGTGATGACCGCCAAGCGTGGTGGCGCACCCGTGATCGACCCGGAGCGGGAGGCGGCCCTGGCGGCCCGGCGGGCCCGCCGGGAGAAGCAGCGCACCATGGTCACCGAGGCACTGCCGGAGCTGGACGACGCCTCGGTCCGTTCCGACGTGGCGACCGACGTGGCCGTACCCACCCCGCCGTTCTTCGGCACCCGGGTGGTCAAGGGGGTGCCGCTGGCCGACTACGCGGCGCTGCTGGACGAGCGGGCCACCTTCCTCGGCCAGTGGGGGCTGCGCGGGTCGCGGGGCGGCCAGGGCCCGTCGTACGAGGAACTGGTGGAGACCGAGGGGCGGCCCCGGCTGCGGTACTGGTTGGACCGGCTCATCGCCGACCAGGTGCTGGAGGCGGCCGTGGTGTACGGCTACTTCCCGGCGTACTCCGAAGGCAACGACCTGGTGGTCCTGGACGAGAACGGCACCAGCGAGCGGGCCCGGTTCTCGTTCCCCCGGCAGCGGCAGGAACGGCGGCTCTGCCTGGCCGACTTCTTCCGGCCCAAGGGCGACGGGCTGGACGTGGTGGCGTTGCAACTGGTCACCGTCGGCCAGCCGATCAGCGAGTACACCGCGAAGATGTTCGCCGCCAACGAGTACCGCGACTACCTGGAGGTGCACGGGTTGTCCGTGCAGCTCACCGAGGCGCTCGCCGAGTACTGGCACCGGCGGATCCGCTCCGAGCTGACCCTGCCGGGCGGCGGCACGGTCGCCACCGGCGACCCGACCGACCTGGCCGGCCTGCTGCGCAACGACTACCGGGGCTGCCGGTACGCGTTCGGCTACCCGGCCTGCCCGGACCTGGAGGACCGGGCCAAGATGGTGGATCTGCTCGGGGCGGATCGGATCGGCGTGCAGTTGTCGGAGGAGTTCCAGCTGGTGCCGGAGCAGGCCACCGACGCGATCGTGGTGCACCACCCGGAGGCCAACTACTTCAACGCCAAGTGAGGTCATGGTCCTGTATCTACCTCGATCTGGGCACAGTGGCGTCGAGGCGATGGTGGGGCTCCGGGAGAGATGATCCGCTCTGGTGACGTCGACGTGATTGGCGGCAAGGTGGACGACGGCCCCTCCAGCTGAGTGGGACAGGGCCGTCGAGCCTGGGGCCGATAGGATCGGCGGGCATGTGGCGGCGACGTTCCAAGGTTCGGCTGGCGGTAGGTGTCGGCGCGTCCAGGAAGGTCAGCGCGTTCGTGCTCAGCCTGCCGTTCGTCGTCACGGCGGGGGTTCTGCTTTGGGCGCCGCTGTACCTGATCGTCGAGTCGGTCACCGAGAGTCCGGTCGATCTGTGGGGCTCACTGCTGCCTCATCTGTTCGTCTCTGCCGGATTCCTGCTGGGCGTCTACCTCATGGGAGCTGTCAGCCTGGCGATAGTCGCGGTGATCCCCTACGCGGTGTGGCTGGACGGGACGATGCTCGGTGAGCGCCTGTGGTTTCGGACGCGATGGGTCGATCTGTCCACGGCGGACATCGACGCCGAGGATGACCGCCGGCGAGACATCGTGTCGTTGCTGGTCAGGACTGGGCATCCGGTGTTCGAGGTGAGGTTGCCGCTGCACGGGATGAAAAGCCGGCGGCCGGAGCAGCTTGTCGCGCTTGCCGACGCGATCACCGGCACCAGGGTTCGTCAGGGTACTGAGGATGCCGCCTTCATCGTCGCCGAACGGATACGCCGCCTGGCCTCCTGACTTCGGTTCCGGCGCGCCGGCGACCTCACCCGGTCTCGTCGTACGTCCGGCGGGCGGCCTCGATGGCGGGCAGGTGCCGCCCGGCCCAGTCGAGGAGCACGTCGACCGGGTGCCGGAGCGTCTTGCCCAGCGGGGTGATGCGGTACTCGACGGCGACCGGCCGTGACGACAGGACGTGGCGGGCGACGATGCCGTTGCGTTCGAGTCGGCGCAGGGTGGCGCTCAGTGACTTCTGGGACACGGCGGGGATGGCGTGGCGCAGCTCGTTGAACCGGCAGGGCCGTTCGCAGAGCTGGTTGAGCACCTCCAACGACCACTTGTCGAGCACCTGGTCCAGCAGCTCGCGGTGCGGCGGGGTGATCTGGAGGGCTTCCGACGGCAGGGGTGTGGTTTCCGGCATGACACCTAGTCTCGTTGAAGTGTCCTCGGAGCACCAGGTATCCATGAGATACCAACGAGGGAGGAACTCAGATGGGTGTTCAGCTTTTCTCCGCGCCGGGCATGATGCAGCCCGTTCCCTACCACCACGTCGCGGTCGCGTCGGGGTCGCGCCACGTCCACGTGGCCGGTCAGATCAGCCGCGACGAGGCCGGCCGGCCGGTCGCCGTCGGCGACCTGCGGGGTCAGGTCGCCCAGGCGCTGCGCAACACGGGGTACGGGCTGGCCGGTGCCGGCGCGGGCTTCGCCGACGTCGTGCGCCTGACGTTCTACGTGACGAACTGGTCGCCGGAGCGGATCGGTGACTTCATGGCCGGGGTGGCGGATGTCGCGGGGGAACTCGGCCTGCCGCAGCCGTTGCCCCCGTCGTCGCTCATCGGCGTCGACTATCTCTTCGAGCCCGACGTCCTCGTCGAGGTCGAGGCGACGGCGATCCTGGACTGAGGTCCCGGCCCGGCACTACCTGTATCGGCGATCCAGCGGTATCCGAGCGGTCCGATACCGCTGGATCGCCGATATTGCGCCGGTCAGGCCAGGCCGGGCTGGCGCGGGCTCAGCGGCCCTGGGTGAGGAAGCCCTCCAGGGCGAGGGTGGCTGCGCCGAGGCTGACCGGGTTTCCGGCGACGGGGGAGCGGACGATCCCGGTGGCGGCGAGCGGGCGGCGCAGCGCGTGCTGGGCGACCACGGTGCGGACCTCGTCGCGCAGCCGGTCACCGAGCCGGTCGGCGACCCAGCTGCTGAGCACGATGACCTCCGGGTTGAGCAGGTTGACCAGGTCGGCGACGGCGACGCCGAGGTAGCGGGCGGTCTCGGCGACCACCTTCGCGGCGGTGGGGTCGTCGGCGGCCAGTGCGGCGGCGAGGGCGTCGAGGGTGGCGGTCTGGTCCTCGGGGTGCAGCAGCGGGCTGGTCGGGGCAAGGTCGCGCAGGGTCTGCATGATGCCGGGCGCGCCGACGTACGCCTCGACGCAGCCCCGGCTGCCGCACCGGCAGAGCCGGCCGTCGAGGACCAGGGTGGTGTGCCCCCACTCGCCGGCGCTGTTGCTGCTGCCCCGGTAGAGGGTGCCGCCGAAGGCGAGGCCCGCGCCGACGCCGGTGCCCAGGTTGATCACGGCGACGTCGTCGCGGCCCCGGGCGGCCCCGGCCCACAGTTCGGCGAGCACCGCCGCGCGCAGCGGGTTGTCCAGGTGCAGCGGCAGCGGCAGGTGGTCGGCGAGCAGGTCCCGCAGCGGTACGTCGTGCCAGTTCCAGTTGGGCGCGAACACCGACACGCCGCCCTCCCGGTCGACCTGGCCGGGGACGCTGACCCCGACGCCGAGCACCCGGGCCCCGGTGCCGGCCAGGACGGTGTCGATGCCGCTGACGATGTGCCGGACCACCTGGTGGGGGCGGCGTTCCAGGGGGCGTAGCGCCTCCTCGGCTCCGGCCAGCCGGGTCAGCGTGGTGTCGAAGAGGTCGACGTGCACGTACGTCTCGGCGACGTCGACGCCGACGAGCAGGCCGC
Source organism: Micromonospora sp. WMMD734 (assembly GCF_049178975.1). Lineage (NCBI taxonomy): Bacteria > Bacillati > Actinomycetota > Actinomycetes > Micromonosporales > Micromonosporaceae > Micromonospora > Micromonospora sp. WMMD734. Next base: position 2,492,677 of record NZ_JBMHMK010000001.1, on the reverse strand, counting down.
CGTGCGGGTCGGCGGCGACCAGGCCGCGCGGTCGCCCGCCACCGGAGTCCTCCTGGCCGGCCTCGGTGAGCAGCCCGAGGTCGGTGAGTTCGGCGACCAGGGTGGCGACGGTGCCGAGGCTGAGCCCGGTGTCTACGGCGAGGCGTTGCCGGCTGGTGGTGCCGGCGGCGACGACCTGCTGGACGACGGTGAGCCGGTTGGCGGAACGGATGTCGCGGGAGGTCCGGGCCATGGCGCTTATCGCAACACTTACGAAAACCATTGGCAATAGTGCAGGATGACACCTGTCGATTTAATGAGAGAGGTGTGTCGATGGGACGTCTCCGGTACGGCGCCCTGGCGGCGGTGCTCTGCGTGCTCGGCGGCCTGCTGGTCGCCGTACCGGCGCGGGCCAACGCCGCCGGGCCGGTCCCGCACTATCTGATGACCGCGTTCACCAACAGCAGCGAATCCAACATGTACGTCTACGACTCGGCCGACGCCAGCCGGTTCACCCTCCAGCGGGCCAACGCCTACACCCCGCCGTCCGGGCTGGTCCGCGACCCGAGCGTCATCAAGCACACCGACGGCTACTACTACCTCGTCTACACCACCGGCTGGACCGGCAACACCATCGGCATCGCCCGCAGCAGCGACTACCTGACCTGGACGTTCCAGCGCAACGTCACCATCGGCGTCGCGCCGGCCAACGGCAGCACCTGGGCCCCCGAGTGGTTCGTCGACAGCGACGGCAGCGTGCACATCGTCGTCTCCGTATCGCAGACCGGCACCGCCGGGCAGTTCCAGCCGTACCGGATCACCGCGACGAACGCCGCACTGCCGGCGTGGAGCGCACCGGCGGCGCTCGCCGGCATCGGCACCAACCACATCGACAGCTTCATCGTCAAGGTCGGCAGCACCTACCACAACTTCATGAAGAACGAGACCACCAAGTACATCGAGCACGCCACCGCCCCCGCGCTGACCGGCCCGTGGAGCTGGGTCGGCACCGGCAACTGGGCCGGCTGGGGCTCCGGCCTGGAGGGTCCCGCCCTGGTCCGGCTGCCCGACAACCGCTGGCGCATCTATTTCGACCAGTACGGCGCCGGCCGCTACTACTCCGCCGACAGCAGCGACCTGTACGGCTTCACCGGCAAGACCGAACTGGCCGGGCTGTCCGGCACGGTGCGGCACTTCACCGTGCTGCGGGAGAGCGTCGGGGACAACTCCGCACCGCCCACCGGCAGCCGCTCGCTGCGCTCGGCGAACTTCCCCGACCGCTACGTCCGTCACCGTGACAACGTCGCCCGCATCGACGTGCTGAGCAGCGGCAGCGCGCTGGCTGACCGGCAGGACGCCACCTTCCAGATCGTCGCCGGGCTCGCCAACGCCTCCTGCTACTCGTTCCGCGCGGTCAATGGCTCCTACCTGCGGCACTGGGACTTCACGATGCGGCTCGCCGGCAACGACGGCAGCGCCGTCTTCGCCGGGGACGCCACCTTCTGCAGCCGTACCGGGCTGGCCGGGGGTGGCAGCTACTCGTTCGAGTCGTGGAACCACCCCGGCCGCTACCTGCGCCACTACGACTACGTGCTGCGGGTCGACCCGTACGCCGCCGGCAGCACCTTCGCCGGCGACGCCTCGTTCACCCTCACCACGCCGCTGGCCTGAGCGGTCCGACGCGCCGGCCGGCGGACGTGCCGCACGCCCATCGGGTGGCGCGGGCTTTTCGGCCGGCCGGGCTCAGCGGGTGGCGCGGGCTCAGCGGGTGGCCGGCAGGCCGAACGTCCGGAACAGCGTGCCGTCCAGGAACGACACGAGCTGGGCGATCCGGCCGTCGCGCACCGTCAGCACCGTGATCGACCACGGCAGGTACGGGCCGGAGTCGCCCGCGCGCAGGTAGTTGGCCACCGCCGGCTGGCCGTTGGCCGCCACCGGCACGTGCCGCCACCTGCCACAACTGCCCAACGGCATCGCCCGCGCGAAGTCCAGCACCGCGGCGCGGCCGGCGTACCAGTTCGGCAGGGGTGGCATCGACCAGGTGACGTCCTCGGTGAGCAGGGCCACCAGGGCATCGGCGTCGCCGTTCTCCAGCGCGGCGGCATAGCCGGCGGCGACCGCGCGCAGCCGGGCGTCGCCGAGCGTGCGCAGGGTCTGCTGCTGGCTGCGGGCCGGCACCCGCTCGGCGACGACCCGGCGGGCCCGCGCCAGCGCCGAGTTGACCGAGCCGGTGGAGGTGCCCATCATGGCGGCGATCTCGGCGGCGGTGAAGCCGAGCACGTCGAACAGCAGCAGCGCGGCGCGCTGGTTGCCGGGCAGGTGTTGCAGCGCGGTGACGAACGCCAGCTCGACGGCCTCGCGCTGCTCGTAGCGGGCCTCCGGGGCGGCGGGGCCGGAGGCCAGGGCGGCGTCGGGGTAGGGACCGAGCCACCGTACGTGGTCGGCGGCGACGCTGCCCGGCACGGCGTGCTCGCTGGCCGGCCCCAGGTCGACGGGCAACGCCCGCCGCCCCCGGCCGGTGGCCAGGTCCAGGCAGGTGCGGGTGGCGACGGTGTAGAGCCAGGTCCGCAGGGAGCTGCGCCCCTCGAACCGGGGCAGCGAGCGCCAGGCCCGCAGCAGGGCCTCCTGCAGCGCGTCGTCGGCGTCGTGCGGGGAACCGAGCATCCGGTAGCAGTGCGCGTGCAGTTCCGGCCGCAACGGCGCGACCAGCGCGGTGAACGCGGCGTCGTCCCCGCCCCGGGCCCGGGTCAGCGTCGCGGCATGGTCGTCGGCCGTGATCTCGGCAAGAATCCTGCTCACGACCGACGATTCTGCCCCACGCTGGGAGTCTGCATCGGGTAGGAGCCGCACGTCACGACCCGGAGGACCCGACCATGAGTAGTTCCACGACCGTTCCGGTGACCACCGCCACCCTGGCCGTCCCCGACGGGACCCTGCACTTCGAGGTACGCGGCCAGGGTCCCCTGGTAGCGCTGGTCGCCGCCCCGATGGACGCCCGTGCGTTCGCCCCGCTGGCCGACCTGCTCGCCACCGACCACACCGTGCTCACCACCGACCCGCGCGGTATCCGCCGCAGCCGGCTGCACGACCCGCAGCAGGACTCCACGCCCGAACTGCGCGCCGACGACCTGGCCCGGCTGCTGGCCCACCTCGACGCCGGCCCGGCGACGGTGCTCGGGTCCAGCGGCGGCGCGGTCACCGTGCTGGCGCTCGCCCAGGGGCACCCGCAGGTGGCGCACACCGTGATCGCCCACGAGCCGCCGCTGGTGCTGCTGCTCGACGACCGCGACGAACTCCTGGCCCGGGAGGACGACATGATCGCCACCTACCGACGGGGGGACCGGCTGGGCGCCTGGCGGAAGTTCCTCGCCACCGCCAATATCGTCATGCCCGAGGAGATGGTCCAGGGCATGTTCGGCCACGAGCCGGACCCGCAGGACGCCGCCGACGAGCGCTACCAGTACCTGCACACGCTGCGCGGCACGACCCGCTACCAGCCGGACGTCACCGCCCTGCGCGCCGGCCCGACCCGGGTGCTGGTCGGCCTCGGTGAGGAGTCGGCCGGAGAGCTGTGCGACCGCAGCTCCCGTGCGCTGGCCGCCGCGCTGGGCGTGCCGCCCACCATGTTCCCCGGCGGGCACATCGGCTTCACCGACGACCCGGCCGGCTTCGCCGTCCGGCTGCGGGAGGTCATCGCCGGGTGACGGTGGGGTGACGGCGGGCGGCCGGGGTGGTCCGGGTAGGGGGACGGTCGCGGTGGCGGCGACCGATGCGCGACAGCCGGCGGAGCACGGGCGTTCCGCCGGTCCTGACCCCGGGGTCAGTGGGGGAGGAGCCCACGTGGGACGGGGGCTTGAAATCCTATCGATTCGATAGGAAACTGGTCCGGTGCTGCTCGTCCGGCTGTTCACCTCCCGCCGGGTCGTCGACCTGATGCGGGTCGCCGCCCAGCGGTGTCCCGGGCCGTCCCCCGCCGCCTGACCCGCTGCGGTCGCCGCATCGCGGTGCCGACCGCCGTCGCCGCCGGCAGGGACGATTCCGTAGGCCCGCGCGGCGTCCGCCGTGCCGCCGTGACCCTTCGACCCCCGTGCGGGAGGCCCCTGCGATGACCGACTCCGACCATCGTCCACCGCCGGTCGAGGCCGACGCCGACACCCTACGTACGCTGCTGCGCCACCAGGCCAGCACGGTCGTGGTGGTCACCGCCCCCGGTGCCCCGGCGGTCGGCTTCACCGCGACCTCGTTCACCTCGGTGTCGCTGGCCCCGCCGATCGTCTCGTTCTGCCTGAACCTCGGGGCGTCGAGCTGGCCCACGGTGGCCCGCAGCCGGCACGTGGCGGTGCACCTGCTCGCCCACCACCAGCAGGACCTGGCGCGTACGTTCGCGACCAGCGGCATCGACCGGTTCGCCGCGCCGACCCGGTGGCAGGCCGGGCCGGAGGGGGTGCCGATCCTCGACGACACCCTGGCCTGGCTGCTCTGCCGGGTGGTCGAGCGGGTGCCGGTCGGCGACCACGCGATCGTGCTCGCCGAGCCGGAGCTGATCCGGCACGCCGACGTGGGGTCGCCGTTGCTCTACCACCGGGGCCGCTACACCGGCCTGGCCGGCGGCCCGGAGGGCGTCACCCGCCGTCCCGCCGCCTGACGGACGCAATCTATGTAAATTCTATAGCCTTAGTAGGTATTGCGTCAACGGATCGACACCCCTCGGTGCGCTAGCCGACATCCGTCCCGTGTTCCGTTGACACCTCCGGCACCCCGAGGTGGACTCGACCCATGTCCAGCGAGCTGCGGCTGACGATCCGCGGCCACATCGACTTCGGTCGGGTGTGGTCGAGTTCCTGTCTGGCCTGACCCGGCACCCACACCCGGACCCGACGCGCCACCCCGGTCCGTCGAGGTGGGGCTCACCGCCGAGCTGACCGCCGCACCCTTCCCGACACCGCACCGGCCCGCGCCCCGCGCCCGGCCGGGTGTCGGCGTACCCGATCGCCTGCCTGGACAGGAGAACCCGCCATGCCCGTCCGCCCCCTGCGGACCTTCGCCGTCGCCGCCGTGCTCGCCCTCGCCGGCTGCGCCACCGCCACCACCCCGGCCGCCGAGGCCGCCGGGCGACCCCGCCCCGGCGGCGCGCTCACCTGGGCCGTCGAGACCGAACCGATCACCCTCAACCCGCACCAGTACGCGCAGGCCAAGGCCCGCCTGCTGGTCTGGAACAGCTTCGAGTCACTGCTCACCTACGATGCGCAGGGCCGACCCGTGCCCTGGCTGGCGACCGGCTGGCAGATCACCCCCGACGGCCTGACCTACACCCTCCCGCTGCGCACCGGAGTGACCTTCACCGACGGCACCCCGTTCGACGCCGCCGCCGTCAAGGCCAACCTCGACAAACTCCGCGAACCCGGGTACGCCCCCGCCGTCGCCGCCGTGCAACTGCGCCACCTCAAGGCCGTCGAGGTCGTCGACCCGCACACCGTACGGCTCACCCTGACCGCCCCCGACGTGCTCATCCTCGACTTCCTCGCCTCCCCGCAGGGCGCCCAGGTGTCCCCGAGGTCGCTGCGGGAGGCCAGGAACCTCAAGGCCGGCGGCGTCGACGTCGTCGGCACCGGACCGTTCGTGCTCGACCGCTACGTCCCTGGTCAGGAACTGCACTACCGGCGCAACCCCGGCTACGACTGGGCCCCGCCCACCGCCACCCACACCGGCCCCGCCCACCTCGACGAGATCACCTACCGGTTCCTCAAAGAGTCCGCGGTCCGGGTCGGTGCCCTCACCGCACAGCAGGTGCAGCTCATCGAGGGGGTGCCCGCCACCGACCAGCCACTGATCACCGGCAACCCGCGGCTGCGGCTGACCCGCGAGCTGAACTCCGGCTCCGCCTACACGTACTACCTCAACGTCTCCCACGCACCGTTCGACGACCTGCGGGTCCGGCAGGCGTTCCGGGAGGCCCTCGACGTCGACACCGTGCTGGCCTCGGTCTACCGGGACACCGCGACCCGGGCGTGGAGCGTGGTCAGCCCGTCCAGCCCGCTCTACGACAAGCGGCTGGAGGGCAGCTACGGCGGGGACGCCGCCAAGGCCAACCGCCTGCTCGACCAGGCCGGCTGGACCGGCCGCGACGCCGACGGCTACCGCACCCGCGACGGCCGGCGGCTCACCGTACGGCTGGTGCAGGCCGCCCCGTACGTGCGCGACCGCCGCGACGTGCTCGCCCAGGCCGTGCAGGCGGCGGTGAAACAGAGCGCCGGCATCGACCTGAAGGTCTCCGTGGTCGACCAGGGCACCGCCCAGCAGGCGTTCGACCGCAACGAGTACGAGGTCTTCGACAACTCCCGCGCCGACACCGACGCCGGGGCGGCGCTGAACCTGCTGCTGCACTCCGCCGGCGGCATCAACCGCACCCGGGTCGCCGACCCGCAGCTCGACCGGCTCATGGAGGCCGGGCAGGCCGCCACCGACCCCGCGCGGCGGGCCGAGAGCTACGCCGCCCTGCAACAGCGGGTCGTCGCCGGGCAGGCGCTCGCCCTGCCGCTCTACGCCCCGGCCGACCAGATCGCCGCCAGCACCGCCGTCGGCGGGGTGCGGTTCGAGCCCACCGCCGGGGTGCCGGCCAGCGCGTACGACCTGTGGATCGCGCGGTGAGCCTGCTGCGGGCGGTGGCCCGTCGGGTCGCCGCCGGACTCGTCGTGCTGTGGGCCGCCGCCACCACCGCCTACCTGGCACTGCTGGCCGCGCCCGGGAACACCGTGGACAGCATCGTGGGCGACGGCGCGGACACCCCGCAGATCCGGGCCCAGATCATCACCGAGTGGGGTCTGGACCGGCCGCCGGCCGTGCAGTACCTCGACTACCTGTGGCGGTTGGCCGGGGGTGACCTGGGCCGCTCCTACCTGCTGCAACGCCCGGTCGCCGAGGTCATCGGCGAGCAGCTCGCCCCTACCGCGACGCTCGCCGTCGCCGCCGCCGGCCTCGGGGTGCTGCTGGCCGTGGTGGTGGCGGTCGGCACCACAGGCCGTCGCCGGCGGTGGCCGCGCCGGGTCAGCTCCGCAGCCGAGCTGCTGCTGGTCTCGACCCCGCCGTTCCTCATCGGCATCGTGCTGCTCAGCGTGCTCTCCTTCCGGAACGGGCTGTTCCCCGTCGCCGGCGACCGGGGGCCCGCCGCCCTGGCGCTGCCGGCGCTCACCCTCGCCCTGCCCATCGCCGGCCTGCTCGCCCAGGTGCTCCGCGACGGCCTGGACCGGGCGCTGGACGAGCCGTTCGTGCTGACCGCCCGCGCCCGGGGGACACGGGAACGGACGGTGCTGCTGCGCCACGCCCTGCGGCACGCGCTGCTGCCGGCGGTCACCCTCGCCGGTTGGCTGTTCGGCGTCTTGCTCGGCGGCGCGGTCATCGTCGAGCAGGTGTTCGGCCGCCCCGGCCTCGGCCAGGTCACCCTGAGCGCGGTGACCAGCAAGGACATGCCGGTGGTGCTGGCCGTGGTGACGCTCTCCGCCGCCGTCTACGTGCTGGTCAACACCGCCGCCGACCTGACCTGCCTGCTCGTCGACCCGCGCCTGCGAAGGAGCTGACGATGACCGTCACCCTGGGGCCCACGCCCACCGCCGGCGCGGCGGTCCCGCTCGCCACCGACCCGTCCACCCCCGCCGGCCGACGCCGCACCCGGCCTCGACCCGGCCTGCTCGTCGCCGGGGCGTACCTCGTCCTGCTGGTCGTCGCGGCGGTCCTCCCGGCGCTGCTGGCCCCCGGTGACCCGCTCGCCGCCGACCCGCGCGCCACGCTCGCCGCCCCCGACCCGGCGCACTGGTTCGGCACCGACCAACTCGGCCGGGACGTGTGGACCAGGGTGGTGCACGGCGCGGGGCACTCGCTGACCATCGGCCTCGCCGCGACCGGGATCGCGGTCACCGGCGGGGTGCTGCTCGGGCTGCTCGCCGGACTGGCCCACCGGTTCGCCGACGAGACGCTCAGCCGGTCCTTCGACGCGTTGTCGGCGTTCCCGCTGCTGCTGCTTGCGTTGCTGTTCATCACGGTCACCGGCCCCGGCACCGCCAGCCTGGTCGTCGCCATCGGCATCGCCACCCTCCCGCACCACGCCCGGGTGGTACGCGGGCAGACCCTGCTGGTCCGCCGGGCCGACTACGTCGAACAGGCGGTCAGCTTCGGCCTGTCCCGTCCCCGGCTGGTGTGGCGGCACGTGCTGCCCAACGTGCTCGGCCCGGTGCCGGTGCTCGCCGTGATCGGGCTCGGCGAGGCGGTGCTGGCCGCCGCCGGGCTCAGCTTCCTCGGCCTCGGCCCGCAACCACCGTCGCCGGAGTGGGGCGCGATGCTCTCCGAGGGGCGCAACTACCTCCAGGTGGCCTGGTGGATGACGGTGCTGCCCGGTGCGGCGGTCACCGCGACGGTGGTCGCGCTGACCGTCGTCGGCCGGCACTGGCAGACCCGCTTCGACGGGCGGCGTCCCTGATGGGCCCGCTGCTCGCCGTCGAGGACCTGCACGTCACCTTCGACACGCCGACCGGCCCGGTGGCGGCGGTCCGGGGCATCGACCTCACCGTCGGGGCCGGCGAGTGCGTCGCCCTCGTGGGGGAGTCCGGCTCGGGCAAGAGCGTCACCGCCCGTGCCCTGGTCGGCCTGGCCGGCGTCGACGCCCGGGTCCGCGCCGACCGGCTCGACCTCGCCGGCCGGGACGTGCGGGGCTACCGGCCACGGGACTGGCGACGGGTGCGCGGACGGCTCGCCGGGCTGGTGGTGCAGGACGCGCTGGTCTCCCTCGACCCGCTGCGCACCGTCGGTGCGGAGATCGGCGAGGTGCTCGCCGCGCACGACATCGTCGGCCGACGGGAACGCGCCGGCCGGGTCACCCACCTGCTCGACCAGGTACACGTGCCCGAACCCGCCCGGCGGGCCCGACAGTACCCGCACCAGCTCTCCGGCGGGTTGCGGCAGCGGGCGCTGATCGCCTCGGCGATCGCCGGGGAACCCGTGCTGCTCGTCGCCGACGAACCGACCACCGCGCTGGACGTCACCGTGCAGGCGCAGATCCTGCGGCTGCTCGCCGAACGCCGGGCCACCGGGGTCGGTCTGCTGCTGATCAGCCACGACCTGGCGGTGGTCGCCCAGGTGGCCGACCGGGTCCTGGTGATGCGGGACGGCCGGATCGTCGAAGAGGGGCCGACCGGCCGGCTGTTGCAGGCGCCGCAGCACCCGTACACCCGGCAGTTGCTCGCGGCGGTGCCGTCGGCCTCGTCCCGGGGACGTCGGCTCAGCGAACCGGCCCGGGTCCGCGACGGTTGCGCGGTGCCGGCACTGGCGCGGACCCCGCTGCCGGCGCGGCCCGCCGTCCGCCCGGACGACACCGTGCTCGACGCGGTCGGCCTGACCCGACGGTACGGCCCGCACACCGTCGTGCGGGACGTGTCGTTCAGCGTGGCCCGGGGCGAGACGCTGGGGCTGGTCGGTGAGTCCGGGTCCGGCAAGAGCACCGTCGCCCGGCTCGTCGCCGGCCTGCTCGCCGCCGACGCCGGCACCGTCACCTTCGAGTCGACCCGGTGGTCCGGGGTGCCGGAGCGGGCCCGCCGGCCGCTGCGCCGCCGACTGCAACTGATCTCCCAGGACCCGCTGGGCTCCTTCGACCCCCGGTACACCGTGGGTCGGCTCGTCGCCGAGAACCTCGACCCCGGGCCGGACCGCACCGACCGGGTGGTCGCCCTGCTGCGCCGGGTCGGCCTCGGCCCGGACCTGCTGCACCGGCACCCCCGGTCGCTGTCCGGCGGGCAACGGCAACGGGTCGCCATCGCCCGCGCCGTCGCCCCCCGGCCCAGCCTGATCATCTGCGACGAACCGGTCTCCGCCCTCGACGTCCGCGTCCAGGCCCAGGTCCTCGACCTGCTGGCCGACCTGCGGGCCGCCGACGGCACCGCCCTGCTGTTCATCTCCCACGACCTGGGCATGGTGCACCACCTCGCCGACCGGGTGCTGGTGCTGCACGACGGCGCGGTGGTCGAGCAGGGCCCCGTCGGCGACGTCTTCAGCTACCCCCGGCACGACCACACCCGGTCCCTGCTCGACGCGCTGCCCACGCTGGTCATCGCCGGCTGACCGAGGAGGAGAACCCATGCCCGAACCCACCCTGCACCTGGCCGTCGCCCTCGACGGCCTCGGCTGGCATCCCGCCGCCTGGCGGCTGTCCCACGCCGACCCGGCGGCACCGCTGTTCCCCCGCTGGTGGGCCGCCCTGGTCGCGCAGGCCGAACAGGCCGCGCTGGACCTGGTCACCATCGAGGACTCGCTGGACCTCCAGTCGTCCCTGCCCGACGGGCCGGACGGCCGGGTCGACCAGCTCCGGGGCCGGCTCGACGCGCTGCTGGTCGCGGCCCGGATCGCCCCGCTGACCCGGCACATCGGGCTGGTCCCGACCACCAGCGTCACGCACACCGAGCCGTTCCACGTTTCGACCGCGGTGGCCACCCTCGACCACGTCAGCGGCGGCCGGGCCGGCTGGCGGCCCCGGATCTCCGCCCACCGGGCCGAGGCCGGGCACTTCGGTCGGCGGGAGCTGCCGCCGGACCCGACCCGACTGGCCGAACCCGAGCGGGCACGACTCGTCGGTGACCTGTTCGCCGAGGCCGCCGACGCCGTCGAGGTGGTCCGCCGCCTCTGGGACAGCTGGCAGGACGACGCGGAGATCCGGGACGCCCCGACCGGCCGGTTCATCGACCGGGACCGGCTGCACTACACCGACTTCACCGGCCGGTGGTTCTCGGTCAAGGGCCCGTCGATCGTTCCCCGGCCACCGCAGGGGCAACCGGTGGTCGCCGTGCTGGCCCACGCGACGGTGCCGTACACGTTCGCCGCCCGGCACGCCGACGTCGTGGTCGTCACCCCCACCGACGCCGCGCACGCCGAGACCGTCGTCGCCGAGGTCCGGGCCGTCGAGGAGACCATCGGCCGCGGCGGGCCGCCCCTGCGGATCCTCGCCGACCTGCAGGTGCTGCTCGACGACACCCCGGCGGCGGCCCGACGGCGTCGGGACCGGCTGGACGAGCTGCACGGGACGGCGCACACCTGTGACGCGGCCACCTTCACCGGCAGCCCCGCGCAGCTCGCCGACCTGCTCGCCGCGTGGCGGCGGGCCGGGGTGGACGGGTTCCGGCTGCGTCCCGCCGTGCTGCCCGACGACCTGACCATGATCACCCGGGCGGTGGTGCCCGCGCTGCGGGACCGGGGCCTGTTCCGCGCCGGCTACCCCGGTGGCACGCTGCGCGACCTGCTCGGGCTGCCCCGCCCGGCCAACCGGTACGCCGTCGCGGGCCCCCGCTGACCCCCGGAGAGGACCCATGCCCAAGCAGATCATCCTGGCCGCGCACTTCCCCGGCGTGAACAACACCACCGTGTGGAGCGACCCGGCCTCCGGCAGCCACATCGACTTCGCTTCCTTCGTCCACCTGGCCCGCACCGCCGAACGCGGCCGGTTCGACTTCTTCTTCCTGGCCGAGGGCCTGCGGCTGCGGGAACAACGCGGCCGGATCCACGACCTGGACGTGGTGGGCCGGCCGGACACCCTCACCGTGCTGGCCGCGCTCGCCGCCGTCACCACCCACCTGGGGCTGGCCGGCACCCTGAACACCACCTTCCGGGAGCCGTACGAGCTGGCCCGGCAGCTGGCCACCCTGGACCACCTCAGCGTCGGGCGGGCCGCCTGGAACGTGGTCACCACCTCCGACGCGTTCACCGGGGAGAACTTCCGCCGGGGCGGCTACCTCGACCGGTCGCTGCGCTACGAGCGGGCCGCCGAGTTCGTCCGGGTCGCCCGCCGGCTGTGGGAGTCGTGGCCGGCGGACGCCGTCGTCGGTGACCGCGCCACCGGCAGGTACGTCCGTGGGGCCGACCCGGGGGTCTTCGCCCACCACGGCGACCAGTTCGACATCGCCGGGCACTTCACCGTGCCGCGCAGCCCGCAACTGCACCCGGTGATCCTGCAGGCCGGCGACTCGCCCGAGGGCCGGGAGTTCGCCGCGTCCAGCGCCGACGCCATCTTCTCCCGGCACGGCACCCTGGCCGAGGGGCGGGAGTTCTACCGGGACGTCAAGGCCCGGCTGTCCCGGTACGGCCGCACCCCGGACGACCTGAAGATCATTCCCGGGGCGACCTTCGTGCTCGGCGACACCGACGCCGCGGCGCAGGAACGGGCCCACCACATCCGTCGCCAGCAGGTCAGCCCGCAGACCGCGATCCTGCTGCTGGAGCAGCTGTGGAACCGGGACCTGTCCGGCTACGACCCGGACGGCCCGCTGCCGGCGGAGGACCCCGACGTCGACGCCGTCACGATCAGCCGGGGCCGCGCCGGCATGTACCCGGACCCGGTCGGCACCGCCCGGCGCTGGCGGGCGCTGGCGGGGGAGAAGGGGCTCGGGATCCGTGACCTGGTCATCGAGGTCACCGGCCGGCAGTCGTTCGTCGGCACCCCGCAGCGGGTCGCCGAGCAGATGGACCACTTCGTGCAGTCCGACGCCGCCGACGGGTTCATCCTGGTGCCGCACCTGACCCCGGGCGGGCTCGACGAGTTCGTCGACCGGGTCGTCCCGCTGCTGCAGGAACGTGGCGTGTTCCGCACCGAGTACACCGGCACCACCCTGCGGGAGCATCTCGGCCTGCGGGCCGCCCGCCCGGTCACCCGGGTCGGTGCGGCGTGACCGCCGCGCAGGCGACTCCGGTCACCGTCTGCCGGCTGCGCCCGGACGACCCGGACGCGGTGGCCCTGCGGGCCGCGATGACCGGGGAGCTGCGCCAGCGGTACGCCGACCGCCCGTACGACCCGATCCACCTGCCCCCGGAACGGGTGTTCGCGCCGGGCTCGGTGGCCTGGACGGGGGTGGCCTACACCGCCGACGCCACCCCGGTCGGGCACGCCGCGCTGCGCTGGCACGGCTGCGACCTGGAACTCAAACGGATGTACGTGGCACCCGCCCACCGGGGGCGGGGCATCGCCGATCAGCTCCTGGACGCCGCCCGGGAGGCGGCCGGGCAGCTCGGCGCGGGCCGGATCGTCCTGCAGACAGGTGACCGTCAGCCCGACGCGGTCCGCCGCTACGAACGCGCCGGCTACCGGCCGATCGCGGTCTTCCCGCCGTACGATGCGTTGCCCTACTCCCGGTGCTTCGCGCTGGTGATCCAGCCCGGCACCCGACGGAAGGCTCCGGTCCCGGCATGAAGGTCCTGCTGGTCACGCTGATCACCCACCTGCCCGACCCGGTCACCGGGCGACTGCGGAGCACCACCGGACGGTTCCGGGAGGTGGTCGACACCGCCGTGCTCGCCGAGGAACTCGGGTTCGACGGCTTCGGCGTCGGCGAACGCCACGAACGCCCCTTCATCTCCTCCGCGCCGCCGGTGGTGCTCAGCCACATCGCGGCCCGGACCCGCACCATCCGGCTGTTCACCGCGGTCACCACGCTGAGCCTGCTGGACCCGGTCCGCGCCTACGAGGACTACGCCACCCTCGACCACCTCTCCGACGGCCGGCTGGAACTGATCATCGGCAAGGGCAACGGCGCCGTCCAGGCCCGACTCTTCGGCGTCACCGCCGAGGACCAGTGGGACCGCAGCCGGGAGGGCTACGAGCTGTTCCGCCGGCTCTGGCGGGAGGAGCGGGTCACCTGGTCGGGCCGGTACCGGCCGGCGCTGACCGAGGCCGAGACCTGGCCCCGCCCGCTGCAGGAGACCATCCGGATCTGGCACGGCAGCGCCACCAGCCGGGACTCGGTCGACCTGGCCGCCCGCCACGGCGACCCGATCTTCTCCGCCAACGTCGTCAACCCGATCGAGCCGTACGCGGAGCAGGTCCGGTACTACCGGCAACGGTGGGTGCACCACGGCCACGACCCGGCGGACGCCCTCGTCGGGGCCGGCACCGCCGGCTTCTACGCCGCCCGCACCTCACAGGAGGCGGTCGAGACGTACCGGCCGATCTTCGACGCCCGGGTCGCCGCGTCCCGCCGGCTCGGCGTGGAGCCGGTCTTCCCCACCATCGAGGACGCCGTGGCCCGCAGCTCCCTGCTGGTGGGCAGCCCGCAGCAGATCGTCGACAAGGTGTTGCGCCAGCACGGGCAGCTCGGCCACGAGGTGATGCACCTGCGGGCCGACCAGGACGGGCTGACCGCCGAGGCACACCGGCGGAGCCTGGAGCTGTTCCAGGCGGAGGTGGCACCCGTGCTGCGCCGGGAGATCCCCAGCCGTCCCTTCCGTCCGCCGGCGTCTGCCGCCGAGCCGCTCTGAGCAGAAACGGGGTCACCCATGCCATCGACCGCGCTGTCCGTGCTCGACCTGTCGCCGGTGCCCGCCGGTGGCACCGTCGCCGACGCGCTGCGGCACACCGTCGACCTGGCCCGCCAGGTCGAGCAGTTCGGCTACCGCCGCTACTGGGTGGCCGAACACCACCTGGCCGCCGGGGTGGCCAGCGCCGCGCCGGCCGTGCTGATCGGGCAGGTCGCCGCAGCCACCAGCGTGCTGCGGGTCGGCTCCGGCGCGCTGCTGGTGGGGCACCGTACCGCCCTGTCGGTGGTGGAGGAGTTCGGCACCCTCGCCACCCTCCACCCGGGCCGCATCGACCTCGGCATCGGCCGGTCCGGACCGCCCCGCGCGGACGCCGCCCGGGAACCCGCCGCGTCCGTCGCACCGCCGGCCGGGGCCCGGGTGGTCGACGGGCTGCTGATCCCCGCCCCGTTCTCCTACGCCCACCTCGCCGCCGCACCCCGGTACGCGCTCGCCACCGCGCTGCTGCACCAGGCCGGCGCGCGACCGCCCGGGTTCGCCGGGCAGCTCGACGACATCCTCGCGCTGCTGCGCGGCGACTACCGGGACGCCGACGGTCTCGACGCGCACGCCGTACCGGGGGAGGGGGTGGACCTGCAGGTGTGGCTGCTGGGCAGCAGCGGCGGGGAGAGCGCCCGACTCGCCGGGGCGCGGGGCCTGCCGTTCGCCGCCAACTACCACGTCAGCCCCGCGACGGTGCTCGACGCGGTCACCGCGTACCGGGCGGCGTTCCGGCCGTCGGCGGTGCTGGCGAAGCCCTACCTGGTGGTCTCCGCCGACGTGGTCGTCGCCGACACCGACGCCGAGGCGCGTCGGCTGGCCACCCCGTACGGGCACTGGGTGCACAGCATCCGCAGCGGTGTGGGCGCGATCCCGTACCCGAGCCCCGAGCAGGCCGCCGCCCTGCCGTGGACCGACGCCGACCGGCAGCTCGTCGCCGACCGGCTGGACACCAGGTTCGTCGGCGCGCCGGACACGGTCGCCGAGCGGCTGCGCACCCTGCGGGACGTCACCGACGCCGACGAACTGCTGGTCACCACGATCACCCACGACCATGCCGACCGGGTGCGGTCCTACCAGCTGCTGGCCAAGGAGTGGGCCCAGTCCGGCGACACCGGTCGGGCCCGCTAGCGGGCGGCGTGCCCACCCCGGCCCGGCCGGCGTCACGGATCGGGGGTGTCGGGGGCGGGGTGGCGCGTCACGGCATCGTGCTGAGCAGCCCGACCTCGGGGCGCAGGACGCCGTCCTGGCCCAGCGACCGGAAGTCGGCCTCGACGGCGGCCCGCTCCAGCCGGCCCGCCCGCACCGCGTGGTAACGCACGACCGACCAGAGGAAGACGTCGAGGGTGTCGAAACGGGTGCCGCCCTCGACGACCTCCTCCTCGTGGAACCAGAGGCCGACCTGCCCGGTGGCGAGGACCACGTGCAGGTTGCCGCCGCCGTCGGCGCCGATCGAGTAGACGTCGTCGTCGGTGAGCGTCGGCCGGTAGTCGGCGTCGAGGAGCCGGCAGTCGTTCCCGGCGAAGTCGAAGCCGTAGGACCAGTCGTGGATGTCGAGGAACCGGGGCATCCGCCCGGACCGGACGCGGCGGTCGAACGCCGCCAACGCCGAGGCGGCCGGCGGTGGCAGCCGGTCGAGCATCGGCGTCACCGGCCGGGTCGAGTCGGGCACGACGACCGGTGGGCGGTCGGCGAACCAGCGGGCGAGATCGGCGTCGAGGTCACGCTCGACGTAACCGGTCAGGTCGTCAGGGGTGAGGGTCACCGGCGGATGCTAGCCGCCGCCCCCGACAGGCCCGCCGTACCGGTAGGCGTCGGCGGGAGGGCCGCCGCCGGCGTCGGTTTCGTCCAGCGCTGCGTCTTTCACCGAGGTCGGGCTATATTGACGCAAGTCACTTAATGTCTGGGAGGTGCCCGACGTGAGAGTCCGTTCGATGGTGGCGGCAGCGGTCGCGGCGGGGCTCGCGGCCACCGGCGTCGGCACCGCGACGCTCGCCGGGGCTGCCCCGGTCGGCCCGGCCCCGGCCGCCACGACCCTGGCCCTCGGCGACTTCGACTTCACCCGTCCGCAGGTCGTGGCCACCGGCCTGACCGTACCCTGGGGGATGGACTTCCTGCCCGACGGCAGCGCCCTGACGGCCCTGCGCAACTCCGGCCAGGTGCTGCGGGTCCGCCCCGGGCAGGCCCCGGAGCAGGTGGCCCAGATCTCCGGGGTGACCGCGACCGGCGAGGGCGGCCTGCTCGGCCTCGCGGTCTCCCCGGGGTACGCCCAGGACGGCTACGTCTACGTCTACCTCAGCACCGCCACCGACAACCGGATCGTCCGGTTCCGGCTCACCACGCCGCAGACCCAGGAGCCGGTCCTCACCGGCCTGGCCCGGTCCACCATCCACAACGGCGGCCGGATCGCCTTCGGCCCCGACGGGATGCTCTACGCCGGGGTCGGTGACGCGGGGCAGACCGCCAACGCGCAGAACCCGCAGAGCCGCAACGGCAAGATCCTCCGGATGCGGCCGGACGGGTCGGCGCCGTCGGACAACCCCACGGCCGGCTCCCTGGTCTACAGCCTCGGACACCGCAACGTGCAGGGCCTGACCTGGGACGCCCAGGGGCGGCTCTACGCCGCCGAGTTCGGGCAGAACACCTGGGACGAGGTCAACCTCATCGTGCCCGGCGGCAACTACGGCTGGCCGACGGTCGAGGGGCGGGCCAACGACCCCCGGTTCCGGGACCCGCTGCTGGTCTGGACGACCGCGGAGGCGTCCCCGAGCGGCGCTGCGGTCGCCGGCAACCGGCTCTTCGTCGCCGCCCTGCGCGGCACCCGGCTGTGGACCGTGCCGCTGACCGGCACCGGCGGGGTCGGCACCCCGACGGCCGAGCTGACCGGCACCTACGGCCGCCTGCGCACCGTCGAGTACGGGCCGGACGGCTGGCTCTGGGTCACCACCAGCAACCGGGACGGACGCGGCACCCCGGCGGCGACCGACGACCGCATCCTGCGCTTCCCGCCGAAGGACACCACCACCCCGCCGCCGACGACGACCCCGCCGCCGACGACCACGCCCCCGCCCACCACGCCCCCGCCCACCACGCCCCCGCCCACCACGCCCCCGCCCACCACGCCGCCGGTCACCCCGCCGCCGGTCACCCCGCCGCCCGTCTCCTGCCGGGTCGTCTGGCAGCCCAACCAGTGGAACGGCGGGTTCACCGCCGAGGTGTCGATCACCAACCTGGGATTCTCGGTCACCAGTTGGACGTTGACCTGGTCCTTCGCCGCCGACCAGCGGATCACCAACGCCTGGAACGCGCAGGTCACCCAGTCCGGCGTCGCCGTGACCGCCCGTAACGCCGCCTGGAACGGCACCGTGCCGCAGAGCGGCACGGTCAGCTTCGGCGTCCAGGGCACCTCCGGTGCGAGCAACCCGCGCCCGGCCGCGTTCCAGTTCAACGGGGGCACCTGCCTGGTCCAGTGATCCGCGACGGGGCCGGTCCGGGGCACCCCGGACCGGCAGCCGTCCGCCGCGCCACCCGGGCCCGTCCGGGCGACGCGGTCGCGTCGTCGCCGAACGCGCCGGCGTCGGTCGAACCGGGGCAATGTGCCGGATTCGCCGACGCCGGCCGTCGTTCCGGTGGAGCCTTCGAGAGACGCGATCGCGCACGGTACGGCGGAACGGGGTGGTCGTGAACCGAAGGTTCGTCGGGCTGCTGCTGGTGACCAGCCTGGTGCCGATGATCGGGGCCACCGTGCTGGTCGCCCTCGGATTCCGGGCCGCCCAGGGCATCCCCCCGCAGCTCACCGCCCTCTGGCCGTACGACACCTACCACGACCTGCGGTGGCTCTACGTCTACCACCGGTCGTGGTGGGAGTTCGTGCTCTGGCTGACCTACGTGCTGGTCGCCCGGGGCCTGTTCACCACCGGCCTGGTGCTGCTGGCCTGGCCGGTGGGGGTGCCCCGACCCTCACTGGGGTGGCTGCTGCGCCGCAACGTCGTGCTCGGCGTGCTGGTCGGCGGGTTCGTCGCACCCTGGGCGGCGATCTCGGTGGCGGCGTCGGTGGTGGCCCTGTCCTGGGTGCTGCTGGCGTCGCTGCTGCCGATGTTCCTGCTCGCGCCGTTCCTGCAACGGGTGGCCGTGGTGGAGCACTGGTGGCGGGGGCTGCCGTCGATCTCGTTGGTCGGCTGGTCACTGCTGAACTTCGTGGTGCTCACCGTGGCCGGCGCGCTGTGCTGGGTGGTGCCCGGCTGGTGGACGGTGCCGGTGGCCGGGGTGGCGGGGGCGCTCAACGGGGTGCTGTGGAACCGGACCGTCCGGGCGGCGCTGCTGCGCTCGCGGCTACGGTGGGCCCGGGTGCCGGTGACCCCGCTGGCGGCGCTGCTGGCCGTGGCCGTGCCGCTGGTCATCCCGCCGGTGACGGAGCTGGTCCCGGGCAACGAGCAGTGGATCAGGACGGCGGTGCTGGAACGACCGCTGCCCGCCGCGGTCACCCACGCGGTGATCGTGCTCACCGGCTACGGCTCCGAATACGGCGGTGAGCAGCCGTCCGACCCCCGGGTGCAGCGCTTCTCCTACCGGGGGCTCGACCCCGACGGCAGGCCGCTGTCGTACGGGTCGGCGGACACCACCCGGTCGATGGCGGACAGCGTGGCGCTGCTCGCCCGGCAGGTGGAGCTGCTGCACCGGCGTACCGGGCGGCAGGTGGCGCTGATCGGGGAGAGCGAGGGGGCGATGGTGGCCCGGACCTATCTGGCCCGGCGGCACGACCCGGCGGTCGACATCCTGGTCATGTTCAGTCCGTTGATCTACGCCGGCCGGGCCTATTACCCGCCCCCGCACCACGATGAGGGCTGGGGGGTGGTCACCGGCTGGCAACTACGTGCCATCTTCGGTCTCGCCGACGTCGGCGGCGGGCCGGACGAGCCGTTCATCAGGTCGCTGCTCGACGACGCGCCGTTCTACCGCAACCAGCTGATGTGTCCCGTGCCGGGGGTCCGGATCGTCGCCTTCCTGCCCACCGCGACGGCCACCGAGGCGCCGCCGGGGGAGTACAGCCGGATTCCGGTCTACCAGATCCCCGGCGTGCACGGTGGCCTCCTGGACCGCAGCCTGCTCCAGGACCGGTTGATCGACTTCCTGCTCGGTAAACCGATCGCCCACACCCGGGCCGAGTACCCGCTGTTGCAGAGCTTCGCCGCCGCCTGGCAGGCACCGCCGCTGCCGATCGCGGCGAACCCGGCCTGGGCGGGCAACCGGCAACCCGACCCGGCGTTCACCGGCCGGGTCTGCCTGCCGGCCCGCTGAGCGTCCGGCCGCCGCCGTCACCCCGCGAGCAGTTGGACGACCACCAGCACGGCGACCAGGTCCGGGCCGCGCAGCACCTGCCGGACCAGATCGACGGGCACCATCGCGAACGGGGTGTTGACCACCGCTCCGCCGTACCGCATGGGTGGGCGGGTGCCGGCCCAGAAGGCGGCCGTCACGATCCCGAGCAGCAGCACCGCGTCGAGCGGTACGGGGACCGGCCGCAGCGCCGGCAGGGTGGCCAGGTACCACACGGTGGCCCCGAGGCCCGGCACGACGAGGTGCGTCAGCCGCAGCAGGGCGTCGTTGCCGCCGAGGGACCGCCGCAGCCCCGCCGACCGGCTCACCGCGCGCAGCCCACCGGTGAGCCGACAGGTCGCCAGGTACGCCAGGACCAGGTGCGCGGGACCCGCGATCGACGGCAGCGCCACCGCGACGGCGTACATGGTCAGCAGCGCCCCGGCCCAGCCGACGAGGGCGCCCCGACGCCGCGACAACCGGCGTACCTCCGTCTGGAGCAGCACCGCGAACCGGCCGCCGGCCCGCAGGGGCCGGCCGCTTACCAGGCCGATCGCGCGCCACCTGCGGCTCTCCACCAGCGCGGCGAGCAGCGACGGATCCAGCAGCACGGCGGCGGTGGTGGCGGCGTTGGCGAACTGCGCCCCCGTGGTCAGCGCCGCCCGGTCCACCCGGGGCAGCCGCCGGTACGCGCTGACGGTCGACGCCACCGCGACCGGCAGCAACGCCAGGCCGACGGTGGGAGTGAGCGGCACCGGCAGCAGCGGGAGGGACCGTCCGGCGGCGTGCCCGAGCACCACCAGCACCGCGATCGTCGCCCCGGCGGCGGGCAGCCCGACGGCGAGCCGTCGCGCCCAGCGGGGCGTGGGGCGGGCGCTCTGGGCGACCACGGCCCAGCCGGTCGCGGTGGCCCCGCAGCTGACCCCGGCCACCGCCGCCCAGGCCAGGTCGGCGGGGCGGTCGTGGCCGCCGGCGACGGCGGCGGCCACCGCCAGCACACCGCCGCCGACGGTGCCGCCGCCGACCAGGGCACCGAACCGGGGGAGCAGCCACGCCCGCCGGTCCACCGGGGAACTGACCAGCCAGGCCTGTGCGGCCGGGGTGACCAGCAGCGGTCCGGTCAGCCGCAGGCCCCACCAGACGAGCCCGGCCCCCGCCGTGACGGCGGCGACGGCGATCCAGTACCTGTCGCCCGGGTCGGTGCGGGCGACCTGCGGGGCCGTCAGGTGGTCGCGGATCGCGGCGACCGCGAACCAGCCGTACAGGGCGACGAACAGCACCACGACGTAGGCGTCGGTGAGCACCTCGCCGAGCGAACCGGGATGGTGCCGGCGGCGGGCGTCGCGCAGCCGGGCCCGCACCTGCCGGGGCGTGGGCGTGGCCAGCGCGGGCGGAGAGGTCCTGGTCGACGTCACCTCAACCGCCGATCTCGATCCGCCGGTCGGCGACCGCGTCGATCAGGTCGGTGTCGTGTGACGCCATCAGCACCGCCGTGCCGGTCGCCTTCTCCCGCAGCAGCCGCTGCGCCAGCCAGGCCCGGCCCCGGACGTCGAGGCGCTGCTCCGGCTCGTCGAGGACGAGCAGCCGGCGTGGGCGTACGAAGCAGGAGGCGAGGGCGAGGCGGCGGCGCTGCCCGCTGGACAGCGTCGCCGGTAGTTGGTCGCGGGCCGGTTCGAGACCCAGCTCGGCGAGCACCTCCGCGACGGGTCCGGCGGTGCCGCCGTGGGCGTAGGCGAGCAGTTCGAGGTGCTCGACGACGGACAGGTCGGGGAAGAAGTCGATGTCGTCGAGGGCGGCGGCGACCGCCGCCCGGACCCGGGGGTCGGTCTCGTCGCAGCGCCGGCCGTCGAGCAGGACCTCGCCCTCATCCGGGCGGTCCGCCCCGACGACGCAGCGCAGCAGGGTGGTCTTGCCGGCGCCGTTGGGTCCGACGACGACGGCGACCTGACCCGCGTCGAGGTCGAAGCGCACGTCGTCGAGGACGACAAGCGCGCCGAACCGGCGGGTCAGCCCGCGTACGGCAAGGGTGCTCACGACCGCCCACTGTCGCACGCGGGCCGCCATCCCCGCCGACCCGCCCCCGCCCCGGACCGGTCAGCCCTTCACGGCACCGATCAGCACGCCCTTGATGAAGTGGCGCTGGATGAACGGGTACACCGCGACGATCGGGGCGACGGTGAGCACGACCACCGCCATCTTGATGGCCTCGGTCGGCGGCATCGACACTCCGGTGCTGCCGCCGGAGGTGTGCGGGGCCTGACCAGCCAGCAGGTAGCTCTGCAACACCCGCTGGATCGGGTACATGTCGTTGCGGTCGATGAACAGCAGCGCGTCGAACCAGACGTTCCAGTAGCTCACCGCGTAGAACAGGCCCACCACGGCGATGACCGCCCGGGACAGCGGCAGCACGATCTGGCCCAGGGTACGGAAGTGGCTCGCCCCGTCGACCCGGGCGCTGTCCAGCAGTTCCTGCGGGATGGCCTGGAAGAAGCCCCGCACCACGACCAGGTTGAACACGCTGATCGCCGGCGGCAGGATCAGCGCCCAGATGGTGTCCTTGAGGCCCAGCCCGGTCACCACCAGGTACTTCGGCACCAGCGGCGGGTAGACCAGGAACGGGACCAGGAAGTAGATCAGCAGCCAGCGGTAGCCGACCGAACGCGGCTGGGACAGCCCATACGCGGCCAGCACGGTCACCGTCAACGCCAGCGCGCTGCCGATGACGGTGACCAGTGTGCTGATCCACAGCGCCCGGGTGACCGCCCCACCGGCGAAGATCGTCTCGTAGGCCGCGGTGTCGATGCCCCGGGGGATGACGACGATGCCGCCGGCCTCGGCGAGGGTCTCCCGGGAGGACAGGCTGGTCACCAGGATCACCCAGAGCGGGAAGAGCACGCTGAGCACGAGCAGGCCCAGGAAGGCGGCCTTGAGCCCCTGGCCGATCCGGGTCGGTGGCTCCTCCCACACCGGCCGGCGGTTGCGTCCGGTGCGGGCCCGCAGTGCGACGGTCTCGGTCATTTCGAGTAGATCCCCCGTTCGCCGAGCAGGTGGGCGACCCGGTTGGCGGCCAGGATCAGGCCGAGCCCGATCGCGGCCTTGAACAGGCCGGCCGCCGCGCCGTAGCCGTAGTTCCCGGTGGCGATGGAGAAGTGGTAGACGAACGTGTCGAGCACCTCGGCGGCCTGCCGGCCCACCGCGTCGCGTTGCAGCAGGAACTGTTCGAAGCCGACCGAGAGCGCGTCGCCCAGCCGCAGGATGAGCAGCAGCACGATCACCGGGCGTAGACCGGGCAGGGTGATGTGCCACAGCCGCCGCCACCGGCCGGCGCCGTCGGCCGCCGCCGCCTCGTAGAGGCTGGTGTCGATGGTGGACAGCGCGGCGAGGAAGACGATGGTTCCCCAGCCGACGTCCTTCCAGACCGCCTCGGCGGTGACCAGGATGATGAAGGTGTCCGGGTTGGTCATCACGTTCCACGGCTGCATCCCGGCGTCGCGCATGGTCTGCGCCAGCAGTCCGGCGCCGCCGAGCATGGCGACGAAGAAGGTGACCACCAGCACCCAGCTGAAGAAGTGCGGCAGATAGACGACGGTCTGCACGAAGCCGCGCCACCGGCTGGACAGCAGGTTGTGCAGCATGATCGCCAGGAAGATCGGCAGCGGGAAGAAGAAGACCAGTTGGAACGCGGTGATCGCCAGGGTGTTGCGGAACGCCTCCCAGAAGGCCGAGTCCTCGAACAACAGCTGGAACTGCCCGAACCCGATCCAGTTGCTGCGCGCGAACGCCTGCAACGGGTTGTCCCCCAGGTAGGGGTTGTAGTCCTGGAAGGCGATGACGTTGCCCAGGATCGGCAGGTAGCTGAAGACCAGCAGGACGAGGAAGCCGGGCGTTACCATGGCCAGCAGTTGCCAGTCCCGGGCGAGTCGGGTGCGCAGCGGCACCCGCCGCCGACGGGCGGGACGGCGTTCTCGCCCCGCCAGGGTGGGCCCGTCGGGCCGGGTCCGGTCGGACCCGGCCGCGACGGTGGTGTCGCGAGTGGTCATCGCCCGGCCTTGGGTAGCGACTTGGCGAGCAGTTCCCGCGCTTCCTCGCCCCCGTTGGCCTTCCACTCCTGCACGATGGCGTCGATGTCGGACAGTGGCCGGCGACCCCGCAGCATGTCGGTGAACTTGTCCTCGGTGGGCACCTGGTTGGCCTTGTACGCGGCCGGCATCTCCAGCTTCACCCCGTCCCAGGGGTCCTTCTCCAGGAACTTCACCATGTTGTTGGAGTAGTTCAGCAGGTCCGGTACGTAGTTCGGGGTCTCCGGGTACGGGCCGATGGTGGGGTTGCGCCCACTGATGAAGAAGTACTGGTTGGCGATCTCCTTGAACGCCAGGTCGGTCTTGACCGGCCCGTTCGGGGTGCTGGTGTGGTGCTTGCCCGCCACCCCGTAGTCCCGCAGCTGCGCCTCCTGCGAACCCAGCGGCGCGGAGCACCAGTTCATGATCCGCAGCAGTTCCTCGACCCGGTCCTTGCCGAGTCCCTTCCTGACGAAGGTGAAGGAGATCGGCTCGTCGTCGCCCCAGACCAGGGGGTCACCGCCGGTGGCCGAGAAGATCGGCACCGGCTGGATGTTCAGCTTGGGGTTGACCTTCTGGTGCTCGGCCTGGGCGCCCTGCCAGAAGCCCACCCCGTTGCGGGAGAAGACGATCGCGCCGTTCTTGGCGAACAGTTGGACGTTGTCCGCGCCCTTGCTGGCGACGATCTCGGGGTGGACCAGACCGTCCTTGTAGATCTTGGCCATCACCTCCAGGGCCTGCCGGTACTCCGGGGTCTCGTACTTGAACTCCGGGGTCCCGTCGGCCTTCAGCCGCCAGCCCTGCTTGGAGGCCGGCACCTTGTGGTACATCTGGATCATCTCGAAGACGTTGTCGAACGCCCACACCTTCTTGGCCGGGTCGGTGACCTGCTTGGCCACGGTGAGCAGGTCGTCGAGCGACGCCGGCACCGCCAGCCCGCGCGCGTCGAGCAGGTCCTTGCGGGTGAACAACGCCCACGGGAACGGCCCGTCGGTCGGGTTGGGCACGGCCATCAGCCGCTCGTTCCACAGCGAGTTGCGCCAGGCGCCGGTGGGGAACGAGGCCAGCATCGGGTACGCGTTGGCCGCGTCGCCCTTGAGGTAGTCGGTGAGGTCCTCGAAGAGCACCTTGATCGCCTCGGAGAAGCGCGGGATCTTCTGCACCTCCCAACCCGGCACGCAGAGCAGTTCCGGGACGTCCCGCGCGCCGAGCATCGCGTTGAGCTTGTCGGCGTAGGTGTTGCCGTCCTGGATGGTGAAGTTCACCGGCGTGCCCAGCTCGGCGTTGACCGCCTGGAGGTAGGCGTTCTGGGCGATCCCGGGTGGGGCCGGACCCCAGGCCGGGGTCATCGCGGTGATCTCCTTGCCGCTGGTGCCGGGCCGCTCGGTGATCGCGTCGACCAGGGAGGTCGGGTACTTCGTGTAGCCGTCGGGCACCGGTCGGGTGCCGATGATGTCGGGCTTGATGCTCTGGGCGAGGTCCTTCTGCGTCGGCAGCAGGTTGGCGTACGCGTCCAGGTTCTGCGCGGCGCCGGAGCCGGCCGGCTTCTCGGAGCACCCGGCGAGCAGGGGGCCGCCGGCGATGGCGGCCGTGCCGAGGCCGACCAGGCCGAGGAAGTGGCGGCGCGAGGCCTTCGAGCCGGGTTGCTGGGGTCTCATCGGTTCCCCCTCGAAAAGGGCTGGTGGTGGATTCGCAGGTGGAAGTGGAGCTAGTTGGTCTGGATGTTAAACAAACTAATGGACGGCGGGAGATTCCGACAAGAGGCATCGACACCCGCCGTGCCGACCGGCGACCGGCCGCCCGCGCCCGGCGACCGTCGCGCCGGACCGCCCCGGGCGCACCGTGTGGACCGCGTACCTGCTGCGTAGGCTGCCCGGATGAGCGCTCCGTCCCGCATCCTGGTCTACGGGGTGTACGGCGCGGGCAAGTCCACACTCGCCGCGGAACTGGCCGACCGGCTGGGCCTGCCCTGGCACCCCGTCGACGACCTGCTGTGGCTGCCCGGCTGGGTCGAGGTGCCGGTCGCCGAGCAACGCGACCGGATCACCCGGATCTGCCAGGGCGAACAGTGGATCATCGACGGGGCCTACCACGGGTGGCGGGACGTGCCGCTGGGCCGCGCCGACCTGGTCGTCGCCCTGGACTACCCGCGCTGGCTGTCCTTCGGGCGGTTGCTGCGCCGCACCCTCCGCCGGCTGGTGACCGGCGAGGTGATCTGCAACGGCAACCGGGAGACACTGCGCAGCGTGCTGTCCCGGGACTCGATCCTGCTCTGGCACGTCGGCGCGTACGGCCGGGCCCGCCGCCGGATGCGGGCCTGGCAGACCGACCCCACCGGGCCGCCTGTGCTGCGCTTCGACTCCCCGGCGGAACTGGACCGCTGGCTGGCCGGCCTGCCCCGACGGTGAGCGCGGCCACCCGCGCCCGGGCCGGGCTCAGCCCTGCGGTGCGGGGCCGTTGTCGACGAACCGGAACACCGTCGTCAGCGGGGCGTCGCCCAGTTCCTCGAGGATCAGCCCGCGACGGCTGGAGTACTGCAGGTACGCCGAGTTGTTGCTGACGGCGTAGGTCCGCTGGCCACCGGCCGTACCGTCGACGGTGATCGAGAACAGTTGCCGTGGCTCCGTCGGCTCACACGGGGCCCCGGCCACGGTGAGCGGCTGGGAACCCGACGACCGGACCTGCCAACAGGCAAGGTCGCCGTCGGCGTCCGGTTCGGCGGTCCGGACCAGGTAGGTGCCGGAACCCTGGGGTACGAAGACGAACAGCGACCGGCCTTCGTCGCCGTCGACCTCACCGAGGCGACCGTCGTCGAGCAGGGACACCGCGCCCTCCGCCGCCGCGGACCGCACCAGGGCGTACCGGCGCTGCCCGAGCCGCAACGGATCGGCGGTCGCCGAACCCTGCGGTGTGGCATCCGTCGCGCCGGGCGTCGGGCCACCGGTGGCCGGGGTACGCGGCGTCGGCCCGGTGGACGGGGTCGCCGTGGGCGGCGTCGACGTCGTGGCGGGCGGACCGACGGGCACGGTGGCCTGCGGCGGCCCTGCCAGGCGGGCCACGGCGAAACCGGCCCCCAGCGTCCCCAGCACCACGACCCCCACCGCGGCCGTCGCGACGTGCCGCTGCCGACGCCTGCGGTCGCCCCGCCGGCGGACCTCGGCGACCGTGGCGAGCCGACCGGTCTGCCCGGCGTGCCGGGCCAGCCCCCGCAGGGCGTCGTCGAGCATGTCGTCAGACCCCATGGCCCCTCCCCGCCGTCGTCTGCTGTTCGTCGCCGCTCAGGTACCCGGCCAGGCCCCGGCGGCCCCGGGCCAGCCGGGTCTTGACGGTGTTCGGATTCGCCCGGGTCTCCACGGCGATCTCGGCCACGCTGAGGCCGACCAGATGGTGCAGCACGATCGCCCGGCGCTGCTCGCCGGGGATGCGCCGCAACGCCTCGACCAGCACGACATGATCGACCGAGATCGCATCGACCTGCTGGGCGACCGCCTCCCGACGGTGGGCCCGCACCCGGTTCACCGTCTTGCGCCAGGCGCTCACCGCGATCCGGTACGCCACCTTGCGCACCCACGCCTCGGGGCTGTCGCACTCCCGCACCGTCGACCAGCGGCTCCAGGCACGGGCGTACGCCTCGGCCACCGCGTCCTCGGCCTCGGTACGGCTGCCGACCATCGCGTACACCTGCCCCAGCACCCGCTGGGCCGACGAGGCGTAGAACGCGTCGAACTCCTCGGCGTCACGCATCGATCACGATCTCCACCCACCCGCTCGCCTCTGGTCCCGTCCCACCCTGCGCCCGGCCCCGCCCGCCGCTGTCGCGCCCCGTTCCGGTCGGGTCGGCCGGCGTCGTGCCCCCGGCCGACCCGCCCGGCCCACCGTCACCGTCCGGCCGGTGCCGGCCCGTTGTCGGTGAACCGGAAACTGCTGGTCGGCGGGGCGTCACCCAACTCCTCGAGGATGAGACCGGAGCGCGCGGAGGTCCGCAGGAACGCCCCGGCGCTGCTGATCAGGTACGACGGCGTGCTGCCGGCCGCCGCGACGATCTCGAACTGCTGGCGCGCGTCGTCGCTGCGGCAGGTGGCCGCCTGCACCACCAACGGCTGGCTGTTGCCCGGATTATGCACCCGCCAGCACAGCGGGCCGGCACTGGTCCGGGCGTACGCCTTGATCAGGTACTTCCCACCGCCCAGCGGGGTCGGTACGAACAGCTGCCGCCCCTGGTCGTCGTCGACCTCGGCCAACCGCCCGGAGTCGGTCAGCGACAGGCCGCCCTCGAACGACCCGACCCGGACGATCGTGTACTGCCGGGTGCCGGTGAACCCGCGCGGGGCGGAACTCGTCTTCGGCGGGGTGGCGGACAGCCCCACCGCCACGGCCGCCGGCTTGCGCTGCGGCTCGGCCCCGGGCGCCTCGGCCTCGGGCCGGGTCTGCGCACAGGCCGCCATTGCGCCGGTCAGGGCCAGCAACCCGACGCCCGCGAGCCATCGTTTCGTCGACATCGTCCGCTCCTTCTGGTGGGGGATCGCGGTCGGCGTACCGGCCCGATGGTCGCCGCCGGTGCCCGACTCACCCCTCAGGACGTCCGGAACCGCCCCCGGGTTTCACCACCCGCCACGATCTTTTTCCGCCACCGGCGACGGGATCGCAGCATCCCCCGTCCGGCGGGAGTACTTTCGGCGGGTGCCCGACCTGGTCGCCCCCCACCGCCCGCCTGCGTGACGCCTGGCAGGAAGCGCACGCGGAGTGGGGGCCGGGGCAGCACGAGGACGGGTTCGGACTGTGCCCGTCCGACGACGTGGACTCGCCGGCCGGGTTCGCCGCGTGGCTGGTACGACTGACACCACCGCCGGACCGGACCGTGGCCCCCGGCGACATCTGCACCTACCGCTGGATCATCGAGCGGGGGCAGGTGCTCGGCGGGATCGCCCTGCGCCCCGACTGTGACGAGCAGGCACCCTGGGCCGGCCACCTCGGGTACGGCATTCGTCCGTCCGCCCGTCGCCGGGGGCTGGCCAGCTGGGCGGTGCGACGGATGATGGAGGAGGCGCGGCTACTCGGTCGGGAACGGCTGCTGGTTGTGTGCGCGACCGACAACGTCGCCTCCGCGCGGACGATCGAGCGGTGCGGCGGCCTCTTCGAAGGCGTCGGGGACACCCGGTTCGGCCCCACCCGACGCTACTGGATCATGCTGCGCGGATAGGCCCTGCTCACGACAGGCCGGACCGGCGACCGGGGATGGGCGGTGCCCGATCGGGGAGTTTGGGATGCTGAGCCGGTCCGGTTACCGACCCGAAGGGACCCTTCCGATGGCAAAGGTCATCTCCACGCTGTTCATCTCGGCCGACGGCGTGGCCGAGATCGACCCCGACTGGCACTTCCCGTACTTCGACGACAACATGGGGCGGGCCGTCAGCGCGGACTACGATGCCGCCGACGTGCTGCTGTTCGGCCGGGAGACCTACGACAGCTTCGCCGGGGCGTGGCCCGACCGGGAGGCCGCCGGTGGCGACGACGCGCCCTTCGCCAAGCAGCTCGGTGACCTGCGCAAGGTGGTCGTCACGCGGCAGGCGAGGGAGCTGCCCTGGCGCAACTCCGAGGTGCTGGACGGCGACCTCGTCGATGTCGTCACGGCGCTGCGCGACGACCCCGGTGTCGGCGGCGTCCTCATCCCCGGTTCGATCTCCGTGGTGCAGCAGCTGCTCGCCGCCGGTCTCGTCGACGAACTACGGCTGCTGGTGCACCCGGTGGCGGCGCGCAAGGGCCGCCGGCTGTTCGACGACGGGGGCAGCCCGTACCACCTGCGGGTGACCACGACCGAGGTGTACCCGACCGGGGTGATCCGGGTGATCTACGCGCCGACCGACGCCCCGGCGGCGGCCGGCTACGACGAGGCCAAGGAGCAGCTGGCCGCCGGGGAGTAGCCCGCAGCCGTCGCGTCGGGACGCGCGGTGGGTGTACCCGGGTCAGCCGTTGGCATCGGGCGGGTGCGGGCCCAGCTCGGCGGCGGTGACGGCACCTCGCGCCCGCAGCCAGCCGACCAGTTCGGTGGCACCGCGCCGGACGGCCGCGTCCAGGGCGGTGCGGTGCTCCCACGGCGGCACCCGGTTGAGCCGCGCGCCGCGTGTCCACAGGTACCCGGCGCAGGACTGCCGCCCGCCGTGGCAGGCACCCCAGAACGCCCAGTCGATCTCGTCGGTCGACGGCGGGGTGTCACCGGTGCAGGCCCGCTCCACCCGGTCGTGCAGGCCGAGCGTCGCCGCGTCGACGAGGGTGGTGCGGGCGCCCCGGACGACCAGCCGGAACGCCGCCCGCCACTGGGCGAAGGCCCGCGCGTTGGCCAGCGGCGTACCGTCGGCGATCACGCTCCCGGGAGCTTCGATGTCGGCGCCGGCGTCCAGCAGGGCGTCGACGACGTCCACGTCGTCGCAGCTGGCTGCCCAGTGCAGCGGGGTCTCCCGGTGCGGACCGGCGAACCGGGCGTCGACGTCGGCACCGGCGGCGACCAGCGCGGCGACGGTGTCGGCACCACGCGGGAACCGGCCCGGCCAGTCGGTGACCACGTGCAGCAGGGTGCGGACCCCGCCGACCCGGTCGACGATGTGCCCGGCGGCCAACCCCGGGTGCGTGCTGAGCAGCGACCACAGCCGGGCGAGGTCACCGTCGCGGATCGCCCCGGTCACCGCGACCGCCAACGGATCGTCGGCGGCGAGCAGCGACGGATCACCGGTCATCTGCGCGACCCTACCCGCAGCCGGTTGCCGTGCCCCGCCGCCCGGGTAGGGCGGGGTCAGGACCGAGTCTCACCGCCACCGGCCCGCACCGCCACCTTGGTCGCCGGAGGCGGACCGGCCGGTCATGGTGCATGCCGGTCTCCGGGCCCGGCCGGCGCGGTGAACCGGAGCTGCCACCGCTGGCCGTACCGGCTGAGGCGCACCACCGCCAGGGGGGCGACGTCCAGCCGGGGCAGGGCGGCCATCGGCAGGCCGAGCGCGTGCACGATCGCCACCCGGACCACCATCGGATGGGTCACCGCGACGATCCGCCGGCCCGGCCCGAGCCGGTCGTCGAGCCAGCCGGCGACCCGCTCGCGCAGCGCGACGAGGGACTCCCCGCCGTGCGGCGTCGCCCCGGGCGTCTCCCACCACTGGCGCAGCGCCCCGGGCTCGCGCGCCCCGACGTCGGCCAGGCTGCGCCCGGCCCAGCCGGCGTAGTCGCAGTCGGCCAGCGCGGCCTCGACGGTGGGCCGTAACCCCAGGGCGTACGCGGTCTGCACCGGTGCGGTCGCCGGGCTGGTCAGACAGGTGTCCACGGTGCCCAGTGGCCCGGTCCGGCCGTGACCGGCCAGGGCGAGGGCGGCCTGTCGACCGCCCTCGTCCAGGTCGTCGTCGCCCGCGCCGAACACCGCCCGCCGCAGCGCGCCGGTGTGGGCGTGGGCGACCAGCCGCAGGCTGGTCGAGGTCACGGGCGGGCCGGCGTGCCCTGACCGGTCAGCGGCGCACGGGCCCGGTCGCCGGGGCGCGGCCCTGCGGTGCGTCGGCTCATCAGGGCGCTGAACAACAGACCGAGGGCGGTCCACAGCACCACCTGGGTGCCGAGCGAGGCCAGCCGGAAGTTCCACAGCAGGGCTGCCGGGAAGTCCTCCGGGACCTCCTGGAACGACGGCAGGACGACGTACCCGACGCCGGCGACCAGGACGAACCCGCCGAGGGCCGCGCCGCACCGTTGCCAGGGCGGCGCGTCGGCGCGGACCGACCGGTAGCCCAGGGTGCCCGCCCAGACGGCCACCAGGCCGAGCACCACCAACGCCAGGTAGGCGGCGGTGCGCTGGTCGATGGTGTCGGGGTTGCCCACCGCCGGGGGATTGGCCGGGTACTTCCCGAACGGCACGAGCACTACGCCGAGCAGGGCACCGCCCGCCAGCAGCAACGCCGTCCGGCCGTCGTCGGCGGCCGGGAACCGTCGGCGCAGCAGCACGTACGCGGTCGCGAGCAGGCCACCCATCGCCGTCCCGAACAGGCCGGTGGCCAGGAACAGGCCGAACCGCTGCCCGTCCCGGCCGACCAGGTCCTCGGCGTGGTGGTCGTCGGCCACCGGCCCGGTGTGGGTGGCGGCCTCCTCGATCGCGATGGCCGCGTCGATGCGCGGCTCACCGGCGAGGTAGCCGAAACCGCCCGCGAGTAGACCGGCGACGAGGCCGGCGAGGAGCCCGCGGAGCAGGACGGTGACGAAGGTGGGTGGGTTGTGGGCAGCGGTCAGTGGCACGGGACACCGAGCAGGTGCCGGCCGTCGTGCATCAGTTCGTGCAGGAACATGCCGCTGCGCGAGACCGCCCCCTGGTCGAACGCGACCAGGTAGGTGAGCAGCAGGAGTACGCCGACGACGGCCAGGGCCGTCCACCACAGACGGGTGGACCCGACGGGGTGCACCAGCGGCTGGGCAGGAGTGGGACTCGACATGGGATTCGAACCTTCCCGGGGATGACGCGTCCCCATCGCAAGGCTGCGGACGACCGAGCGTCCTGGCTCACGGACCCGTCGACGACGGAACCGCTCACAGTGGCGCGACCGCGCCGGATTCCCACCGGCTTACCTCGCGACGCCGCAGATAGTGGGTCGACCGTAACGGCGCGACCCCCGACCGGTCAATCGTCGCCCGGGGAATGTGACGTGCCGGCCGGGGGCGGCACGTCATCCGCCGGCCGGTGCGGGGCGGCGTCGCGGCGACGTCGGGCCGCCACGCCCAGGGCGACGTCGACGACGAGGAAGGCGAGCAGGCTCAGCCCGAGCAGGGGCAAGGCCCAGCCGATCGCCGCCACCACCGGTACGCCGACGGGCACCGCCCACCACGGCAGGCCCCGCACACCACCCCGGGGTGGCGGAGTGCCGGTGCGGGCCCGGCGGTCCGCCCGGGTGGGCCGGCGCTGCCACCACATCCGGTAGCCCCAGACGACGACGCAGAGCAGCCCGAGGGCCAGCGCGGCGAGCAGGATCTGGTTGACCGGGCCGAGGAGCACCCCCATGTGGGCCTGGATGCCGAGTCCACTGAGCTGGGCCAGCAGCGGCCAGTCGGCGAAGTCGCTGCGGGCGGTGACCGTCCCCGTCGTGGGGTCGACGGCGACCCGGTCCTTGGCCACCGGCCAGGTGTTGTCGACCTGGGTGACCGTCCAGGCCGAGCCCGGCTCGCCGGGGGCGATCTCGACCGGGCCGGCCAGCCCGGCCGTCCGGGCGGCGGTCAGCACCCGGTCGAAGGCGGCCGACTCGACCACCCCGCCGGCCCCGGCGGCACCGTGGTGGCCGCCACCGGGGTCGGCCGGAGCCGGTCCGGCGGCGAGGGCGGTGGAGAGTTGCGGGGCGCGGGCGTCGAGGGCGTCGAGACCGGCGCCGAAGTTCGCCCCGGCGTACCGGGACCAGGTCAACCCGGTGGCCGCGAGGAACAGCAGGCCGACGGTGAGCCAGATCCCGGTGGTGGCGTGCCAGCTGCGGGTCCGGCGCACCCCGCGGGCGGCGGTCAGGTCCGGTACGAGCAGGTGCCGCGCGGTGGACCGGGAGGCGCGGCGGCGACGCCACCACAGCACCACCCCGCCGAGCGCGAGCACCCACAGCCAGCTCGCGGCGAGCTCCGAGTAGTGCCGGCCGACCGCGCCCAGGTGCAGGTTGCGGTGCAGGTCGTCCAGCCAGGTGGTGGCCGGTGTGGACCCGAACCAGGTGGTGAGCTGCCCCTGCACCCGGCCGGTGTACGGGTCGACGTACACGGTGTGCTGCTTGTCCGCCAGCTCCGGCACCGTGAACACCACCCTCGTGGTCCGGTCGCCGGTGCCGGGCTGCACCGCGCTGACGCTGCCCTCCGGATGGGCGTTGCGGGCCGCCCCGACCTGGTCGGCCACCGGCACCGGGCGCTCACCCACCTGCGTCACGGTCAACACCTCGCCGTAGAGCGCCGCGTCCACCTGCGGGGCCACCGTGTAGGCGAGCCCGGTCAACGCGGCGACCACCAGGAACGGCGCGACCAGGATGCCGGCGTAGAAGTGCAGCCGCAGCAGCAGCGCGCCGAACGGGGAGCCACCCCGGGCCGGCCGGGCGGGTGGGGCGGGTTCCGGCCTCGGCGGGTCGGACAACTCAGTGACAGACATATCCATCCGATCGAATGTGTTGGATGTATTCGATGGTCGCCCCGTGCCTGCGGGTCAGCCGATTCCCTGCGATCGGCCCCGCCTGGTGAGGTAGTCGCAGCGGACGTCCCCGCGGTTCCCGGCACATGTCCGGACGGGCCGGCGGCGTCACGGGTCCACAAGGGACGACCGTCTGCCGGCACGGGTCTGCCGACCGCGACCGCCTGCGGCCCAGCGGCGGCGGGTGGCTTCAGGGGCGCCGCGACCGGCGTCGCCGACGCAGCAGGGCTGCTGCGGCCAGCAGGACGACTACCGCGCTGCCGGCGGCACCGACGACGGTGGACCGCCCGCCGCCGCGCCCCACCGCGACGGCCGCAGCGGTCGGCGGGTCGGGGGACGCGGTGGGCGGACCGGGGGACGGCGCGGCCGGACCGGCCGGGTCGGCCACGGTGAACGGGTACGACCCCTGCACCGGGTGCCCGTCGGCGGAGACCACCCGGTACGCCACGGTGTACGTCCCGTTGGGCAGGGGACCGGTCACCCGGACGGCTCCCGTCGTGCCGGAGACCACCGGATCGCCGGTAGGGACACGTCGCTTCGTCCCGTCGGTCAGCACGATGGTGGTGAATGTCGGGTCGAGCCGGGCCAGGAACTCCAGCGTGATCGCGGTGGGCGCGTGGGTCAGCGTCGCGTCCCGGGCCGGCGAGGCGGACCGCAGGCCGTTGTGCGCCCGGGCCGGCGGGGCGGCGACGAACAGGCTCAGCACGCCGGCCAGCAGCGCGGCGACGAACCGGCCGGTGACTCGGCGGGGCGGCCCGGCGGCCCGGCGGGACGGTGACCTGGTCGTCATGGGCCGGTTCACCCGAGGACCTGCTGGCCGATCCACCCGTCGGGCGGGCAACCGGGTGGGACGGCGAATACGGCGGAGCCGATCGGGGTGGTCCACTCGTTGAGCAGGTCCCGGTCGGCGAGTCGACGTTGGATGGGCAGGAACTGGGCGGTGACGTCGGCCTGGTACGAGGCGAAGATCAGGCCACTGTCGGCGTGCCCCTGAGGGGAGGGCACACCGTCGTAGTTGTACGGGCGGCGCAGGATCTTCAACCGGTCGTCGGTGACCCGGGCCCGGGTGAGATGGGAGAAGTCGGGGATGACGGTGAGCCCGTCGTCGCCGACCGCGGCGAAGTCGGGCTCGTCGTGCTCGCCGGTGCCGGTGAGCGGGGCGCCGGTGTCGAGCCGACGGCCGACGGCGAGTTCCCGGTCGGTACGGCCGAGCAGGTCCCAGGTCTCCAGGTTCATGCTGATCCGGCGGATTACCAGGGTGGTGCTGTCGCGCAGCCAGTCCGGACCGTCGGGCACCCAGACGGCGGTGTCCAACGCGACGCCGGGGCGGGGGTTGGCGGTGCCGTCGAGCTGGCCGAACAGGTTACGTTGGGTGTGCCCGGCGGGCTCGACGCCGGGGCTGCGCCGGAAGCCCTGCTGCACCCATGCGACGGTGGCGAAGGGCCGGCTGTCCTTGACCAGCACCCGCTGGGCGTGCGCGACGGTGACCGCGTCGTCGGCGCAGATCTGCACCAGCAGGTCCCCACCGGACCAGGCCGGTCGGAGCCGGTCGATCCGCAACGCCGGCAGGTCGGCCACCGACGCCGGCCGCCTGTCGTCGACGCCCGCTGCCCGATAGAGGCCGGGACCGAAACCGAAGGTCACGGTCAGCCGCGCCGGCAGCAGCCCGAGTTCGGCCTCGGTGTCGGCCAACGCCGGCCGGCCCTGGGTGAGCCGGGCGGCGTCATCGCTGAGCAGCCGCAGCAGCCGGCCCAGCGCCGCCCGGTCGGTTCCCGGTCGCAGGGTGAACGCGACGAACGCGGCGTGGGCCTGCGGCTCGGTGGCCACGCCCGCCTGCCGGGGCCCGTGAAACGGCTCGACCAGGCTGCCGACGGCCGCCACCGGACTCGGTTGCGGCACGCCCGGCCCGTCGCTCGGGCCGTCCCGCCCGGCGACGACCACCGCGCCGCCGGCCAGCGCGCCCCCCGCCGCCAGTGCCCCGCCGGCGAGCAGGCCACGCCGGCCCACCGCACGGACCCCCGGGTGTCCGGTCACGACGTCGGTCCGGTCGTCGGCTGTCCGCTCATGGCCGGCTGTCCGCTCGGCTGCGGCACGGGAGCGCCGTGGCCGGGGGCGTAGCTCTCCTGCGCCCCGGTGAACGGCTTTGCCACGGCGGTGAACTGCTGGGTCCGGCCGTCGGCGAAGGTGAGGGTCACGGTGACCTCGTCGCCGGCCCGCACCGGCTGGCGGAGGTCGATCAGCATCAGGTGGTCGCCGCCGGGCTCCAACACGTGGGTGCCCTTCGCCCTGATCACGATGCCGCCCTGCTTCTGCCGCATGATCATCTTGCCGTCCTGCATGGTCATCTCGTGCAGTTCCAGCGCCGACACGGTGGTGCTGGCCCCGGTGAGCGTGACGTCGGCGTCGCTGTCGTTGACAAGCGTCCCGAAGGCCGCCGTCATGCCCTTGTCGGCCGCCTTCACCCACGGGTCCCGGATGCCGATCACCCCGGCGGGGGTGCTCGCCGGGGCCGAGGCGCCCGGCCGGGGGCCCGACGCCGGGTCGGCCGGGCCGCAGCCGGCGGTGCCCACGGCCAGCAGGGCGGCGGTGGTGGTGGCGGCGAAGACGACTGACGCGCGTCGATTCGTGCCGAGTGGACCGGTGGGACGCATGGGTTCTTCCTCCGTTGTGCCGATGCTCTGTCCCGTTGGTCGGTCACCTGTCGCCGATAGTTCCGGCCGGTCGGGATTGTCCTCTCCCGGGTGACCCGACCGCCGTGCCGGCCGTCCCGCTGGCGGACCGGTTGACGTCGCCGGGTTGCGGAGGCGGTGCCGTGCCGGCCGGGCGGCGTCCGGGTCAGGCGGCCGACCGGTCGCGGGTCCGCGCCGTGCCCGGGTGCGGCGGCAACAGGCGCAACGTCGGGGTGGCGGTGGGTACGTCGTCCGCGCGCAGCCGCCAGGCGGGCCGGTCACCCCGGCCGCGTCCCGCCGGGCCGTCCGGCCGCAGCCGGGGCCGGGACAGCGCGACCACGATCAGATAACCGGTGAGCAGGAACCCGTGACTGACCAGCCGGGTCGGCTCCACCCGGCCGGTGACCAGGTCGTTGGCCGAGAGCAGCACGAGCGCGCCGACGAAGGCGCTCAACATCGGCAGCAGCCCCCCGGTCGGGGTGCGTCGGGCGGCCACGACGAGGAAACCCGCGCCGACAGCGATGTTCCACGCGGCCGACTCGTGCCACAAATGCCCGGACGCCAGCGTGTCGAGCGCCCCGTGGGCGTGCCCGGCGGCCGGGCCCCGGCCGACCTGGGTCAGCCCCAGCACCAGTTGCAGGGCGCCGATGAGGGCCAGCCCGGCGCGCAGGCCCGGCACGAGCCGGTCCCGCAGCCGGCGGCGGGCGGGGAGCGCGGCCAGCACGACGTCGGCGAGATCCGGACGGGCCGCAGTGCCCACCGGTGCCGGCCCTGCCGGGGTGGCGGTCGTCGACCGTAGCCGACGGGGTGTGCCGACGGCCGGGTCGCAGCGGTCGGCGGTGGAGAGCGTCAGGCGGGACCGTCGGGCCACCGTCGCGGCCTGGTCACACCAGATCCGGCAGTCCGCGCACCCGTCCAGGTGCGCGTCCGCCGCCATCCGCTCGGCCGGGGTCTCCTCGCCGTCCAACTGTGCCGACAGGATCTCCCGCCACTGCTCACACCCCATGTACAGGTAGTCGGCCGGCAGGGCGTGATGGTTCCCGTAACCTCTCCCGGGCCAGGTCGCGGCCCGGGGTCGGCGGTCAGCCGGCGGCGCTTCCCGGCCGGCGGCGGATCGCCTGGGGATTCCCCTCGACCGCCGCGACGAGATCCTCGCGGGCCCGGGCGACCCGGGACCGGATGGTGCCGACCGGGCAGCCGCACACCTCGGCCGCCTCGGCGTAGGACAGGCCGAGGACCTGGGTGGCGACGAACGCCTCCCGCCGGTCGGCGGGCAGGGCCAGCAGCAGGTCGTTGAGGACCACCTCGCCGTCGAAGCCGCTGCCCCGGGTGTCCGGCGTGTCGTGCCACTCGGACAGCGGCACCGTACGCGGACGCGACGTGGCGGCCCGGACGTGGTCGACGGCGGTCCGGCGGGCGATGCCGAGCAGCCACGTGCGGGCCGACGAACGGGCGGCGAACGACGGTAGCGACCGCATCGCCCGCAGGTAGGTCTCCTGGGTGAGGTCGTCGGCCTCGGCCGGGCTGATCAGGTGCGCGACGAACCGTCGTACGTGCTGCTGGGTCGCCCGAATGAAGCGGGCCGCGGCCTCCCGGTCACCCCGACCGGCGGCCAGCGCCCACGCGGTGACCTCCGCGTCGTCGTCGCCCACCTGCCACCTCCGTGTCCGGTTCTGCCGCCTGCCTGCCCCCGTCGTCGTCCGGCAACGGTAACGACGGGGTGTAGTAGGTCCCGGGTGAGCGTACGTCATACCCGGCGTCACCCCCGCCCACTGGTACGGACGGGAGGCGTCGGCGGATCATCCGTACCGGGATCGGGACGGCAGGCCCACCGTGACCGGCCGGGCACGTGGTGCACAGCCGTGACCGAGTTTTGATCATCTTGACCTCAGCTTGGGACGCCATAGCCAAAACTTTTGCTATCTGCGTAAAAAGTTAGTGAACTATTGATTGAAGTCCGCTCTTCGTGAGGATGATCCGATGCGCTGTCCCGCTCCAGCCACCGGACCCGCCGGGCGTACCCTCGCCGGCCTGCTCGCCCTCGTGTTCGCGGTGGCGGTGGTCCTGCTACCCACCACTGCGGCAGAGGCGCACGGCACGCTGGCGATGTCCACCCCGGCGGCCAACGCCACGGTGGCCGAGCCGCTGACGACGGTGGAGCTGTACTTCACCGAGCAGGTCGCGGCGAACGCGTACTTCACCGTCACCGGGCCCGGCGGCGGCCGGGTCGACGACGGTTGGCGGCAGGGCGCCCCCCGTCCCCTGGACAAGCCGGTCCGGGAGTACCTGCTGGTCAACGGCACGTTCGAGCCGAAGGAGTACAGCACCGGCTACCCGGCGGTGGTGACCCTGGCCCACCTGCCGGCGGCCGGCCAGTACGCGGTCAGCTACCTGTCGGTGGCCTCCGACGGCGAGCCGGTCCGGGGCACCATGACCTTCCGCTACACCGGACGCCCGACCGCCGCGCCAGCCGGCTGGCAGCCCCCGGTCGACCAGCCGGACCCGGCGCTGGTGGCCGCCGCCGAACAGCACGCCACCTCAGGACACGCCCCCGGCCAGGCAACGTCCGCGGTGCCGACCGCACCGGTGACCGCCGCCGCGTCGGCCGCCCCGGCGGCCGCCGCCCCCGACGACGGGGACGGCCTCGGATGGCTGGCCTGGGCCGGCGGGGCGGCGCTGGTCGCGGCGGCCGTCGGCTTCGCGGCGTGGCGGCGTCGTGCGGTGCCCGCCACCCGGCCCGCCGGTCGGCCCCGCCCCGGGCGGACTGCCGCCCGGTCGGGGGGCGGCAGCCGGGTCAACCGGTCGAAGACGACGGGTGGTGGGACGACGGGCGGTGGCAGGAAGACGGCCCGTCCCGCCGCCGCCCGACGTGCAGTGGTCACCGCCCCGGTGACGACCCCCGCCAGGACCGGCGCGGCCTCGGCCCAGGCGGTCCCGGCTGCGGCCCAGGCTGCCCCGGCCTCGGGTAAGGCTGCCCCGGCCTCCGGCAAGGCGAGACGACTCCCCGCCGGGGCGGCTCCGGCCACGGCGGCGGGGACGGTCACGGCCAGGGCGGGGTCCGCCGAAGCGACCTCCGGGGCCGCCGAGACGGCACCCGCCGCCGCCGAGACGGCATCCGCCGAGACGTCCGCCGCCGACGAGACGGCATCCGCCGCTGCCGCGCCGAATGCCGGGGGTCGACTGGGCAACACGGGTCTCGCGTTGCTGGTCGGAGGGCTGGTGGTGGCCCTGCTGGCGGGCTTCGGGCTCGGCCGGATCGGCTCGGGCGCGCGACCCGCCGACGGCACCACCGCCGCCCCGCCGGCCACCGGTGCGGCGCTTTCGGCCGGGGACGGGCACCAGCACGGGCC
Organism: Micromonospora sp. WMMD734; assembly: GCF_049178975.1. NCBI lineage: Bacteria > Bacillati > Actinomycetota > Actinomycetes > Micromonosporales > Micromonosporaceae > Micromonospora > Micromonospora sp. WMMD734. The sequence goes on along the minus strand of NZ_JBMHMK010000001.1, from coordinate 2,452,821 downwards.
CGGCACCGGGGCGCACACCCATCCCGGCGACGCCGGTGGTGCCCAGGCGCAGGTGACCGGGCTGTCGGTCAACGCCGGTGGCTACACCGTGCAGCCGACGACCCGGACCCAACCGGCCGGCGTCCGCGCCGACTACCGGTTCCGCATCGTCGGCGCGGACGGCAAACCGGCGACCCGGTTCGCGGTCGTCCACGACAAGCCGCTGCACCTGGTCGTGGTGGGGCGGGACCTGAGCGGATACCAGCACCTGCACCCGACCATGACCTCGGACGGCACCTGGAGCGTCCCGCTGACGCTGACCCGGCCCGGTGGCTACCGGATCTATGCCGACTTCTCCGTGACCGGCGTCGACGGCACCACGGTCCCGCTGGTGCTGGGGGTCGACCACCAGGTGCCCGGCGCGCACGCCCCGGTCCCGCTGCCGCCGGCCGCCTCGCAGTCGACGGCCGGGCCGTTCACGGTGACGATGGGCGGCAGCCCCACGGTGGGGGTGACCGTGCCGCTGTCCTTCCGGCTAGACGGCGTCGACCCGGCCCGCCTGGAGCGCTACCTGGGGGCGTACGGGCACCTGGTGGTGGTACGCGAGGGCGACCTCGGCTATGTGCACGTCCACCCCGACCAGGAACTGGTGGACGGGACGGTGCGGTTCTGGCTGACCGCGCCGAGCGCGGGCCGCTACCGGGCGTTCTTCGACTTCCAGGTCGACGGGAAGGTACACACCGCGCAGTACACCCTCGACCTGACCTGAGCGCGGTTGCGGCCGACCCCGCGTGCGCCGCGCGGGACCGGCCGCAACCGCGCCTTCCGGCCCGGCAGTGGGGTGAATCCCGACCCGGCAGTGGGGGTGAATCGGTGGGCCCGTACCCGGGCTGTCAGGGGGAACAGCCATGATGATCCGGTGAAGATCCTGTCCATCCAGTCCTCCGTCGCCTACGGCCACGTCGGCAACTCGGCGGCCGTGTTCCCCCTCCAGCGCCTCGGGCACGAGGTCTGGCCGGTGCTCACCGTGCACTTCTCCAACCACACCGGCTACGGCGCGTGGCGCGGGCCGTTGCTGGCCCCGGCCGACGTGGCCGAGGTGATCGAGGGCATCGCCGACCGGGGGGTGCTCGGCACCGCCGACGCGGTGCTGTCGGGCTACCAGGGCGACCCGGCGATGGGCGCGGTCATCCTCGCCGCGGTCGACCGGGTCCGGGCGGCCAACCCGGACGCGGTCTACTGCTGCGACCCGGTGATGGGCGACACCGGCCGGGGGATGTTCGTCCGGCCCGGCATCCCGGAGTATCTGCGCGACGTCGTGGTCCCGCGCGCCGACATCATCACCCCGAACCACTTCGAACTGGACTTCCTCGCCGGCCGGACGACCACCTCGCTGACTGCCGTGCTGGACGCCGTCGACGTGGTCCGCGCCACCGGGCCCCGGGACGTCCTGGTGACCAGCGTGCTGCACGACGACGTGCCGGCCGGCTCGCTGGAGGTGGTGGCCGTCTCGGACGAGGGCGCCTGGGCGGTGACCACACCGCTGCTGCCGATCAACCCGAACGGCGGTGGCGACGTCACCGCCGCGCTCTACCTGGCCCACCTGCGGACGACGGGCTCACCGGCGCTCGCGCTGGAACGCACCATCGCCTCGGTCTTCACCGTGCTGGAGCGGACCCTCGTGGCCGGCACCCGGGAGATCCAGCTGGTCGCCGCCCAGGACGCCATCGCCGACCCGCCGGCCCGGTTCACCGCCCGCCGGCTGCGGTGACGTCGGCGTCCCGGCGTCCGGGGCGGGCGGCCGGCAGGACCCGGGCGAGCCGCCGGACGGCCTCGTCCATCACCTCGGGCGGGGCGCAGGCGTAGCTCAGGCGCAGGTGCGGGGCCGGGGGCTCGGCGGCGTACCAGGGACGGCCGGGGAAGACGACGACCCCGGCGGCGGCTGCGGCGGCGGCGACCGCGACGTCGTCGGTGCCCTCCGGCAGCCGGACCCACAGGTGCAGCCCGCCGCGCGGGACCGGCTGCCCGGCGAGGGCGGGCAGGTGCCGGCGGAGCGCGCCCAGCAACGCCTCGCGGCGGGCGTGCAGCGCGGAACGCAGGGCCCGCCGGTGCCGCTTCCAGGCCGGCGCGGTGACGAACTCCATCGTGGCCTGTTGCAGCGGCCCGGCGACGAAGAGGTCGTCGAGCAGCCGCGCCGCCCGCAGCCGGTGGCCAGCCGGACCCCGTGCGCCGATCGCCGCGACCCGCAATCCGGGGGCGGCGGACTTGGTCAGCGACCGCAGGTAGACGACGTGCCCGTCGGGGTCGTCGGCGGCCAGCGGCGGTGGGGCCGACCCGTCGATGGTGAGGTCACGGGCGTAGTCGTCCTCGATCAGGAACGCTCCGGCGTCGCGTACCGCGTCGGCCACGAGGGCCCGGCGGTGCGGGGCGAGCGTCGCACCGTGCGGGTTGGCGTACAACGGTTGACAGTAGAACAACCGGGCGCCGGTCCGGGCGAACGCGCCGGCGAGCTGGTCGGGGCGTACCCCGTCGGGGTCGGCGGGCACCGGCACCACCCGCAGCCCGGCGGCCCGCGCGGCGGCCAGCGCGCCCAGGTAGGTCGGGGACTCCACCAGCAGTGTGTCGCCGGGCGCGGCGAGTGCCCGCAGCGTCGACGACAGCGCCGCCTGCCCGCCCGAGCAGATCACCATGTCCTCGGCGCGCAGCCCGCCCCCGGCATCCCGGGCGAACCAGGCGCGCAGATCCGCCCGGCCCGACGTCGGGCCGCGCTGCCAGGACGCGGGCTGCCGCGCGGCGCGGGTCAGCGCGGCACCGAGCGCGGCGTCGGGTTGGAGATCGGCGTCGAGGTAGCCGCCGGAGAGCGGGATCGCCCCGGCCGGCGGCAGCGCCAGCAGCGCCTGCATCTCGTCCTCGCCGGGTCGGCGGGGGCCGAGCGCCACGGTCTGCCAGGAAACGTCGGCGGCGGGCCGCTGCGGGGGCGCGACGGCGGCCACGAAGGTGCCTCGGCCGGCGCGCGCCTCGATCAGCCCTTCGGCCACCAGGTGCCGGACGGCTGCGGCGACGGTCACCGGCGAGGCGTGGTGCCGGGCGGTCAGCTCCCGCACCGACGGTAGCCGGTCGCCCGGCGCGGCGGCAGCCGCCGCCCGACGCAGATCGTGGATAACGCGATCGGCTGCGTTATCGTTATTCATGAGAGAGCATGGTAGTGCTACTGCGTCCCGCACGGTAACAGTGGACCGGTTGACCGGTCTCGCGCTGGGGGCGCTGGGCGTGTTCGCCTTCAGCATGTCGCTGCCGGCCACCCGGGTCGCGGTGCAGCAGCTCGACCCGTGGTTCGTGGCCTTCGGCCGGGCCGTCGGCGCGGCCCTGCTGGCCGGGGCCTATCTGGGCGGCACCGGCGGGCCACGACCCACCCCCGTGCAGCGGCGGCGGTTGGCGGTCGTCGCCCTCGGCGTGGTGGTCGGGTTCCCGCTGTTCACCTCGCTGGCGTTGACCGAACGGACCGCCGCGCACGGCGCGGTGGTGATCACCGTGCTACCGGCCGTGACCGCTGTTTTCGCGGTGCTGCGCAGCGGCGAACGGCCCCCGCCGGCGTTCTGGCTGGCCAGCGGCGTCGGCCTGGTGGCGGTGCTGGCCTTCCTGGCCGTCGGTGGCGCGGTGCACGGTGCACCGGCCCCGTCGGACCTGTTCCTGCTCGTCGCGGTCCTGCTCTGCGGCCTGGGGTACGCCGAGGGCGGCGCGCTCGCCCGCCAACTGGGCGGCGCCCGGACGATCTGTTGGGCGCTGCTCTACGCACTGCCGGTCACCGGTGCCGCGACCCTCGTCGCCGCCGTGGCCCACCCACCCCGGGCGGACACCGGCACCTGGACGGCGTTCGGCTACCTGACCGTGGTCTCCATGTTCCTGGGCTTCTTCGCCTGGTACGCGGGTCTGGCCCGGGGCGGCGTCGCCCGGGTCGGCCAGCTCCAACTCGGACAGCCGGTGCTCACCCTGCTCTGGTCGGCCCTGCTGCTCGGCGAGCACGTCGCGCCAGCCACCCTCGGCACCGCCCTGCTGGTGCTGGTCAGCGTGGTGCTGATCCAACGCACCCGGGACCGGGCCGCGACCCCGCCTGCGGCCGGTGACCACCCCGCCCCGGGGGACCGACCGGCCCCGGACCGGCTCAGGGGGAGGTCGAGAGCGTGCTGAGCAGGCCGAAGCCCCCGCAGCAGAGCACCCCCAGCACGGCCAGCGTGACGAGCAGGATGCTGTAGTTCGACCACATGCCGAACTTCGTCACGTCGGTGCCCTGCCCGTCGTGGACCCGGTTGCGCCAACCGCCGAAGCGGAACGACAGCGGGTACACCATCGCGGGCTGCACGGTGAGCGCGGTGGTGACGATCGGGATGCCCATGAAGTCCGTGTAGCGGATGTCGTGCGCGCCGGCCGGCACGGCCACGTACCAGGTCCCCTCGCCGGGGATCGGCACCACCCGTCCGTCGACCTTGAACCGGCTGGTGGACGGGACGGGCACCAGGTACGGGCCCCGGTTGACCGAGACGGCCAGCACCGCGTGCCCCGGCGGCGGGGGGATCGGCTGCGGGTAGGCGGTCAACGGCGCTGGGCCGGGCGCGGACGGGTACGACGGCTGAGGGGGGTACGACATCGCCACATCCTGGCATGACCGTCGGGCGCGGTGCGCGCGGGCGGCATGCCGCCAGCCGGACCCGACGGCACCCGTACGCACCGCCGCCCGCCGGGCAGGACGATCCGGCTCGCGTTGAACCGTCGGCACCCCGGTTCGTATAAGGGGGCCGGGACGGGAGGATGTCGGTGGGACCAAGGGTGTGGAAAGCGATGGTGGGGATGCGGCGGGCCTTTGTCACGGTGCTGCTGGCCGGGATCGCGCTGCTCGTGGCGGCACAGCCGACGCAGGCGGCGGGCGTGGCGCAGCCGCTGGGTGCGGTGCGGCCGGTCCATGCGGTGCCGGCCGAAACCGGTCGGTACTACGTGGTCGGGCCACCCGTGGACGGGCAACGGGAGTACCTCTACGCCATCGCGCTGCGCACCCTCGGTAACGGCAACCGGTTCCGGGAGATCGTCGAACTCAACGTCGGCCGGGTCCAGCCCGACGGCGAGACGTTCACCGACGGGGTGGTCCTGCATCCCGGCTGGCGGCTCGTGCTGCCCAGGGACGCGCAGGGCCAGGGGGTACGGATCGGCCGGCTGCCGCAACTGGGCCCACGGTCACCGGCCCCGGCCAGCCCCAGCCCACGCGCCTCGACCCGCCCCGCCTCGACCCCGCGTACGGTGGCCCCGTCGTCCGCAGCGCCCTCCCGTCCGGCCGGGACCGTCGTCGCGAGCACCAGGGCGGTCGCCCGGCCCCCCGACCCCCCGCAGGCCGGCGGCGGGTTGGACCCGCTACTGATCCGGGTCGGCGCCGGGCTGCTGGCGGTCTTCTTCGCCGCCGTGGCAGTGCTGCTGCTGCGTCGAAGCGGGCCCCGCCGACTGGTGCTGGAGGACGACGGGCCGTGGCCGCCGCAGCGGCACCACACCCCGACCCCCGCCGAACTCGCCGCCGGGCCGGTGGCCGACGAGGTGGGCACCGGCCGGCCTCCGGTCACCCGACCGACGCCCGCACCGTCCGCGCCGCCGTCGCCGCCGTCGCCCCCGCCGCTCACCAGGCCGGTCATGGCACCGGCCCGACGACCGGCCCCACCGGCGGTCACCCCGCCGATGCTGCCTCCGCCGCCGTCGGTGGTCCTGCCGGCACCGCCCACCGCCGCCCGGCCCACCGCCGCCCGGCCCACCGCCGCCCGGCCCACTGTCACCGGGCCCACCGCCCTGCCGGCGTCGTCCCCGGCAGCCGCACCGGAACCACTGCCGGGCACCGCGAGCCCACAGGCGTCGGTCCGGCCGGAACCGACAGTCCCGCCGGAGCCGGTCTCCCTGCCGGGACCGGCCGCGGTGCCGGGGCCGACCGTAGTGCCGGGACCGGCCGCGGTGCCGGAGCCGACCGTAGCGCCGGGACCGGCCGCGGTGCCGGAGCCGACCGTAGCGCCGGAACCGACCGTAGCGCCGGCTCCGGCGGCACTGCCGGGACCGGGAACCGCCGTGGCGGTACCGGAGGCGGCGGGCCCCCCGGCGACGGTGGGCGGGCTGCCCGGGAAGCCGGTCTGGCCGCCCCGGGCACCACAGTCGGCACCACCCCGACCGACGACGGTCGACCGCCCGGCCGTCCCGCCGCCGGTCGGCGTGACGGTGGGCGTCCCACCGCCGCCGGCCCCGACGCCACCGCCGACCGGTGCCGCCGTCGCACCGGCTGCGGTGGCCTCCGTCGGGCCCGCCGACGTGCCGGCCGGGGCGGAGCTGCCACGCCCGGCGGTGCCGACCGGCAACGAGGTCCCGTACCTGAGCACCGAGCTGGAGACCGAACTCGGGCCGATCCGGGTCCGGCTGGTCGGGGTCGCGGCGGGCCGGGGTGCGCCCGCGTACGCCTGGCTCGGCCCGGACGAGGCCGCGCCCCCGGCGACCCTGCCCCTGGTGCTGGGCCACCGGGGACCGTGGCGGTTACACGTCGACCTGGGGCGGGCACCCGACGTGCTCACCCTGGTCGGCGACACCGACGACTGCCGGCGCACGGCCGCCCTGTTCGCCGGGCGGCTGCGGGCCGGCGGGATCGGCGTGGCCACGGTGGGCGACGTGCTCGGCGGGCAGGCCCCGGAGGGGTGCCGCACCCTGTCGGGGCTGCCGACGGCGACCGCCCCCGACGCCGAGCCGCCCGCGCCGTACGTGGTGTTCACCCCCGGCCTGGCCGGTGCGGAACTGGCCGGGGCACGGCGACTCGCCACGGACACCGGCGGGCGGTGCGTGCCGGTGGTGATCGGACCGGTGCCGGCCGGCCGGTGGTCGGTTCAGGTGTCCACGGTCGACGGCGGGTCCACCACCCGGGCCGGTACGGCGGACTGAAGGCCGGCGGCGGCGGACGGCAGCGGCCCCGGGGTGACCTCCCCGATCCGCTGCCAGCCGCCCGCCTGCGCCCGGTAGGCGCGCTGCACCACGATCCGGTCGTACGAGCGGCTGCCGAGGACCAGGTCGACCCCCGCCCGGTGCAGCCGGTCCACCCTGCTCCCGACCAGGGTCAACCCGGCCAGCATGGTGTGCGTGGCCCCGACGTCGACGGTGCGTCCCGCCGGCACCCGGACCTCCACCAACAACCGGCCCGGCCGGGCCACCGGCCGCTGCTGGTAGAGCGGCAGCCAGCCCCGGGGCAGCCCCCGGGACCGGGCCGGCAGCAGCGCGTACGCCTGCCGGGTGCCGAAGCCGGGCCAGCGGCGGACGTCGTTCGGCAACCCGGCGACCGACCGGTTGGTGGGTGCCGGCCGGATCCGCAGGGGTTCGCCGTCGGCGTCCATGGTGGGCAGCAGGCGGCTGAACCCGTCCGAGCGGAATCCGCCCACCAGCCGGACCCGGTCCAGCCGGGCGGCCGGCAGCAGGTAGGTGTCGGGGCTGCCCAGGACGTACTTGAACCGTGCCGGCACGTGGGCCCGCAGGACCGCCATCGGGATCGCGCCGCCGGGGGAGATCCGCACCCGCAGCAGGTCGCTGCCGGCGGGGGCGGACCGGGGGTCGAGGAACGCGGCCACGAACAACTCGACGCCGGGCACCCCGTCGCTGACCGCCCGCGCCGGGTCACCCTCGACGAGGACGTACGCCTCGAACGTCGCGGCGTTGACCTGCTGGCCGCGCCGCAACCAGGGTGGACCGTAGTCGGCCGCGCGGCGGCTCTCGGTGACCAGGGCGGGCCGGGGGAGGGGCGTGGCCGGCTGTTCAGCCGCCCCGGCGTCGTCGACCGGCGTACGGGACGCCGGGTCGGCCGGGTCGGTCGGAAGGGACGCGTCGGTGCCGTCCGGTCCGGGGGCCGGGTCGTCGGCGCGCGCCGGTGCCCGGTGGCCGTCGGCCGCTTCGGCGTCGACGCCCCCGGTGGCGGGTGAGGCGACCACGATCCGTTCCCGGACCAGCCGGGACACCAGCAGCCCCTCGGGGGTCGCGTCCAGGGTCGACGGGCCGTCGGCGTACCTCGGTCGGTGTGCCTGCCACCTGGCGACCGCGCCCGTCGGGTCGAACGCCCGCAGGTCACGCCGGTCGTCGATCAGCTCGGCCCGGCCGCCCGCAGGTGGGGTCCAGACGGTGGCCCCGGTCGTCTCGGCCAGCTCGACCACCTCCGCGACGAGCCGGGCCTGCTCGTCGGCGTCGGACGGCCAGGTCAACCAGAGCCGCAGGTCGGCGCCGTAGAGCGGCAGGTCGCCGAGGAGCGCGGCGAGCTGCCCGCCGCTGTGCACGTCCTGGGTGCCGCTGTAGGTGCCGACCAGGAAACCGCCGGAGCGGGCGGTGACGGCGACGGTGACCACCCCGGTCGACGCGCCGAGCCGGTGCGCGGTGGCCCGCCTGGTCACGAAGTCGGCCCGGGTGGCCAGGGCGAGGCCGTCCGGCAGCGGCAGGCCCACCACCCCGGTACGGGGACGGACCAGCCCGTCGCCCACCGCGAACCAGCCGGGCAGCGAGGTGGCGAGGTCCGGCGGCTGGAGCACGAGCCAGTCCATCGGCTGGCGGGTCACCCGGTCCAGTGGCACCGCGTCCAGTGGCCCGCTGTCGGCGGCCGGCCGGGCGGGCCCGGTGGTCGACCGGTCGACGGCGTGCCTGATGTCCGAGCCGTCCGGGCTGACCAGCACGTCGTGCCCGAGCAGCCCGGCCACCTCGGTGAACAGGTCGAGGTGCCGGGCCCCGTCGTCGGCGAGGATCCGGACGTCCTGTGCCGCGTCCGCGCCGTGCCGGACCAGGGTGGCGACGGCCCGCGCGTCGAGCGGCCGGCCGGGGGCGGTGGGCACCACCAGCCGCCCGCCGGGACCGGAGGCCAGCCAGAGGTCGTACAGGCCGGCGATGCGGCGGTGCCGGCGCACGTCGAACCGGCGGGTGGCCGGCACCCGGTCCAAGCCGTTGCCGCCCACCGGCTCCGCCGTGCGCCCGAGCCCGTTCACCGCCGCCCCACCTTCGTCTCCACCGGCACCTGATCGTCCGGCCGTCGTTCGTCGCCACCGTCGCCGGTGGACGTCCGCCTGCCGGTCACCCGTCCCCACCGGGGGACGGCCCGAGGAGATGTTCCCGTCATCGGCGGCCGGTACCCTCGGCTGACCTCATGACGAGGATCATGGAAATCTGGTTCAGATTGATTTGAACGGACCGGCCGCTCATCCGCAATAGACGGTGAAGGCCGGTGACGCTCGGCCATGGTGACTGAAGGGGGACACCCAGTGCTGGCGAAGCGCTCGATCCTTGCCCGCCTGCTCGCGGTGGTGATGGCCGGTTGCGTGCTGATGACGCCGACCGGGCCGGCTGCGGCGAGGGCCGCCAACGATCCACAGCCGTACGTGAAGTACTACGTGGTCGCGGCGCAGTACCAGGGCCAGCCGGAGAGCCTCACGGCGATCGCCCGGCGGTTCCTCGGCAGCGGCGAACGGTCCGCGGAGATCTACCACCTCAACACCGGCCGGGTGCAGCCCGACGGGTCCCGGCTGACCGACCCGGGCAGCCTGAAGGCCGGCTGGCAGTTGGTGTTGCCCTGGGACGCGGCCGGCGAGGGGGTGAAGTACGGCCAGCTCCCGACCGGCAAGCGACCCACCCCGAGTGCCCGGCCCTCCGGCGGGGCCGACCCCACGCCCAGGGCCGTCAGCCCGAGCCCGACTCCGAGCCCGACCCGGACGGGCGGCAGCCCCCGACCGGGCGCGACCGGTCCGAAGTGCACCGCCACCACCGGGTCGAGCAGCCGGTCGGACTGGGCGCAGCTGCGGATGGCCGCCGACAGCGCCTGGACCCTGACCCGTGGCAACGGGGTCAAGGTGGCGGTGGTCGACACCGGGGTCGACGCGAGCGTGCAGCAGCTCAGCGGCCGGGTGGCGGTCGGCGCGGACGTGACCGTCGGCAACGGGCGGGGGGACACCGACTGCCTGGGCAGCGGCACCGCGATGGCGGGCATCATCGCCGGTGACAGCAGCGTCGACGGCAGCCCGGTGGGCATCGCGCCGGACGCCACCATCCTGCCGGTACGGGTGGTGCGCGGTTCGGGTGCCGCGCGGGCAGCCGACGCGGCGAACGCCATCGAGGTGGCGGTCAGCGCCGGCGCGTCGGTCGTCGCGGTCGGCTCGCACGTCGACCTCGGTGACCCGGCGGTGGCGTCGTCCGTGGCCACCGCCCTCGACCACGACGTCCTGCTGGTGGCCGGTGCGCCGACCAAGGCGGTGACGCCGCCGTCCCCGGCCGGCCGGTCCGGGGGCGGGGCGCTGCTGTTCACCGGTGGCGTCGGTGCCGGCGACCAGCTCGCCGAGCAGTACGTGGAGGGCGGGGTGGAGGTGGTCGCGCCCGGGGTGGACGTGGCGAGCCTCGGCGTGGGCGGCGGCAAGGCGGTCAGCAACACCGGCACCGAGTTCGCCGTCGCGTTCGTCGCCGGGCAGGCGGCGTTGATCCGGGCGGCCCAGCCCGACCTGACCGCCGCCCAGGTCAAGGAGCGCATCCGCAGCACCGCCGACGCGATCGGCACGGCCCCCGACGCCAGGTACGGCTCCGGCATGATCAACCCGGCCGCCTCGGTGTCGGTGGCGGTGGACGACCGTAACCAGGTGGCCAGCCAGCAGCAGGGCAACAACGGCGCGGCGCTCGCCGTCATCCTCGGTGTCGCGCTGCTCTGCGGCGTCGGTGTGGTCTTCGGCCTGCGCCTGCGCCGCCGCCGGTTCGCCGGCTGAGGCCCGGAACAACGGCCCGGCCGCTGACGCCGGGCCGGGCCGCTGACGCCAGCGCCCGGCTACGGCGGCCCACAGGCGGCGGGCTCCGGCGGACCATGATGGCCCACCGGAGCCCGCCGGCCGGGTCGGCTACCGCCGGGTGAAGGTCTGCTTCGGGTTGAACACGCAGATCCAGGACATCATCGGCGCGCCGACGCCGTGCCCGTCGACGTCCAGGCAGCGGTCGGTCTCCCGGTTGAACAGGGAGGTGCGGCCGTTGTACTCGATCCACTCCCACTTCTGGGCGGGGTTGCCGCTGCACACGGCGACCTGCACGGGGGTGCCGTCCTTCTTCTCACCCCAGGCCACGTCGAGGCAGAGCCCGTTGGCCCGGACACTGCCGTCGGAGCGGAAGTCCCACCACTGAGACCGCTCCTCCCGGCACTTGTTCAGCACCGCCCGTACCCCGTCGCTGGTCCCGGCGGTGACGCACAGCCCGGTCTCCTTGCCCACGAGCTGCTTGGTGCCGGCCGGTCGGGTCGGTGCCGCCGCCGGCTTGGCCGACGGGCTCGCGGGCGGCGGCGGGGCGTCCGAGCTGCCCTTCGGGCTGGGCGACGGCGACGCGGGGGGCGTCCCGGTCGGGCTGGGCGACGGCGACGCCGACGGCGGTGCCGGCCGCAGCCGGTTGTCGAGGGTGTAGTAGTCGGTGTGCTCCCGCACGGTCCGCAGGTACGCCTGCGTCCCGGCGTCCAGGTCACCGCCGGACTGGCGGACGGCGGCCGGGCCGTTGCGGTACGCGGCCAGCGCCAGCAGCGACGGGTCGCCCTCCAGCCCGGACAGCTCCTTGTGCAGGGCGCACAGGGCGGTGCCGGCCGCCGGGATCGCCGCCTGCGGGTCCCAGGCCGAGGCGTCGGCGGGGCCGTACGCCTGCCACACCTCGGATCGGAACTGCGCGACGCCCCGCTGTCCTTCCGGGCCGAGCAGGTTGGCGTCGAACCCGGACAGCGCCATCATCTGCGCCGCGACCAGCGGCGGCGTCACCTCGGGGCAGACCGAACCGGCCCGCACGACGAGTGCCGTGTAGTTGCCGGGCACCGCCTTGGGCTGCTGGACGCCGGAACTGGGGCGGGGCTGGCCGGAACCGCCGAACGCGGTCAGCTTGGCGTAGTAGGCGGCGTACCCGCTGGCCTGGTCGACGTACTTCACCGCGTCGGTGGGCACCCCCTTGGCGTCGCGTACCTCGTCGAGGCCGGTGTGGAACGCGGCCAGCGAGAGCCGCCAGGTGTCACCCGGGACGTCCGCCAGCCGGACCTGGCCGCTGAGGTCGCACATCAGGTGGGCCAGGGCGAGGATGTTGGCGGCGGGGTCGGAGCGTTCCGCCCCGGGCCACGGTGCCCACGCCTTCCACGCGGCGGCGTCGAGACCGGCGATGCCCTGCCCGCCGGAGGCGGTCCGGTCGGCCCGACCGTCCAGACCCGACTCGGCCATCAGCTGACCGGCCAGCCGGGCCGGGGTGAGCGTCGGACACGAGCGGGCGGCGGCCTGGATGGTCGTCAGGTGCTCCTGGGAGACGGGCCGACCGGTCAGGTCGTCGTCGCGGGCCTCGGCCGCGCCCCAGCCGACAGCGGCCACCACCATGGACAGCACGGCGAGTCCGGCGACGGCGAAGGCTGCGGTACGACGGGGGATCGACCCCAGTCGGGCGAGTACGGAGGGGTGATCGGATTTCACGGGAGGTGTCCCTTCCGGCGTGGCGACATCGCTGTCGTGACGGATGCGCGATGTCCTTGGTTCACCGGGCTCGAATCGGATCGGATGATTTTGGTCCGGTCGACATTGAACCGAGGGGCGTAGTGGGCCGTCAACGTGGCTACCGCCGGGCCGGGCCGGAGTCACACCGGGCAACGGCGGCGATGGCCGTGTCGTTGATCGGAGCTTGGGATGCTTTCTCGCCGCAGGGTACTCGGGATGGGTTTCGCCGGCGCCGCCGTGGTCGGTGTGCCGTTGGTGGCGGCCCCGTTGATCTCGCGGGCACGGGCCTCGGGCGGTCTGCCACTGAACGTGGTGAACAGCACGGGCCGGTTCGCCAACCCGGCGATCCGGATGTACGTCGTCGGCACCGACCCGGAGACCGGGGCGATGGGCTACGTCCGGGAGAGCGGACGGTTCACCCCGGCCGACCCGGCGCACAACGGCCCGGACGGCGTCGCCGACATCGGCGTCCGGCTGGCCGACTCCGGGGTGACCCGGTTCGTCCTGCCGATGATGTCGGGCCGGATCTACTTCGCCATCGACGGCGAGCTGCGGTTCACCGTGGTCACCGACGGCAACGGCCGCCCGGCGTTGCAGTACCCGGTCGGCTGGGTGGCCGACGACCCGAGCTTCGGTGTGCTGCACGACTGTTGTGAGTTCACCTACAACGCCTCCGGCATGTTCTGCAACACCACCACGGTGGACATGTTCAGCATTCCGCTGTCGATCCGGTTGCTCGGCGACGTGGAGCAGGCCACCGGCAAGCTCGTCGACGGCGGGCGGGACGCGATCTTCGCCGAGCTGTCCCGTCAGCCCGGCTTCGAACGGCTGGTGCTCGGCGACGGGCTGCGCGTCATCGCGCCGGGCAAGGGCATCGAGACGGGCCGCTTCGACCCGGCGTACTACGACGGTTACATCGCCGAGACCTGGGACCGGTACAGCCGTACCGAGCTGCGGGTCCACGGACCGACCGGCACCGTCCGGGGCCGGGTGGTCGACGGGCGGTTCACCTTCGACGGCGGGGTACGCGCCTTCGACCGGCCCTCCACGCTCAACGTGTTCCACTGCGACGGGGCGCTCGCCGCACCCAACGACGGGCGCTCCGGGCCGGTGGCGGCGGTCCTCGGGGCCGGGTTCAACCGGTCGGTGCTCGACCAGCCGGACCAGCCCACCACCAGCCGGGACGCCTACTACCAGCATCCGGTGACCAACCACTACTCCCGGGTGCTGCACCGGCACAGCGCCGACGGGCGCGCGTACGGCTTCCCGTTCGACGACGTCGCCGACGACGCCTCCTACATCCAGGACACCGCGCCCCGGGAGATGACCATCACGCTGACCCCGTTCGGCGGGGGCGCGGCCGGACAGCCGGCACCCGAGGCCGAGCGCCCGGTGGTCGTCGAGGGACCGGTCGTCGTGGAGGGGCCGGCGGCTGTCGTCGCCGCCCGGGGCGTGGGCCAGGAGATCCCGGCCGCCGGCTTCGACCGGCAGCAGGGCGTACGGACCGAACCCTCCAGCGAGGGCGGCGAGCACCTGGGCTTCCTCGCCCACGGCGACTGGGCCGGGTACCGGGGAGTCGACTTCGGCCGCGAGCCGGCGACCCAGTTCCAGGTGCGGGTGGCCTCCGGCGCGCCGCAGGGCGTCTCCGGCCTGATCGAGGTACGCCTCGACGCCCCCGGCCTGCCGCCGGTGGGCAGCATCGCGGTGGCCGGCACCGGAGGCTGGCAGAACTGGGTGACCGTGCCGGGGAACCTCGCCCCGGTGACCGGGGTGCACGACGTCTACCTCACGTTCGCCAGTGGCCAACCCGAGGAGTTCGTCAACGTCCGCTGGCTGCGTTTCACCCGATGAGCACGGCCACCCTCGTCGCCCCGGGCCACGACACCGACCGGTGGGCCGCCACCGCACCGTCCACCGCCGCACCCCGGCGGCACCGACCGACCGGTCGACGGCCCGGTCGACCGTCCGATGAGCATGGTTATGCTTCCTTCCTAGGCGGGCTCGACGCCGAGACGACGGCGCGGCCGTACGGGGGTGACCCGTACGTCAGGGGGAGGCGTTCTGTGTCGGCGGTGCCCAACGAAGCGCCCGGGGTGACCGGCGACGCGGCGACCGAACGGGCCTCCCCCGAGGCCCTGATGGGCTGGATCCACGAGCAGTACCGGGGACCGCTGCTGCGGTTCCTCACCCGACTGCTCCTGGGCCGGCAGGAACTCGCCGAGGACCTGGTCCAGGAGACGTTCCTGCGTACCTGGCGGAATCTGGAGACGCTGGCGGAGGACCCGCGCCGGATCGCCCCGTGGCTCTACACGGTCGCCCGGCACGTGGCCATCGACGCGATGCGCGCCCGCCAGTCCCGTCCGCCCGAGGTGGCCATCCCCGACCTCAACCGGCTCGCCTCGGCCGACGACGAGATGGACCGGGTGGTCAGCACCCACACCGTCCGGCTGGCGTTGCAGCAGATCAAACCGGAACACCGTGAGGTGCTCGTCGAGATGTACTACAAGGGCTCCTCGGTCGCTGAGGCCGCACAGCGACTGGGAATCCCGGAGGGTACGGTAAAGTCCAGGACGTACTATGCGGTGCGCGCGCTGCACGCAGCGATCGGCCCGACCGAGTCGTCGTGATGACGCGACGTGTCGGTTTCCCGCTCGATCCGCCGGACGGTTGCCGTCCCGGGGGTCGTCACACCGTCACCGGTGTCTCCGGGTCGAGAAGGAGGGCGTGATGCGCACCGGGGGTGACCAGCCCACCGCCGAGCACGCCGCCCTGGCCCTCTACCTGCTCGGCGCGCTCGACGACGCCGACCGGGTCACGTTCGAGGCCCACCTGGCCGGTTGTGACGAGTGCCTGTCCACGGCGGGTGAGATGGGCGGCGTGACCAGCGCCCTCGGCGGGCTGGACGCCGCCGACTGGGAGGATCTCGCCGGCCTGCCGCCCGAGTTCCCGCTGCCGCCCGAGTTCGGCCCACCGCCGGACCGCGTCCCGACCCCGCCGGCCGCCCTGGCACCGGTGCCTGTCGCGCGTCCGCCGGCCGACTCCCCGCCACCACCCACCGTCGACGACGCTGGGGCGACGGCCGACGCACCGGCCGCCGAGCCGCTCACCGACGTGGCCCCGGTCGCGACGCCCCGGCGGGGCGTTCGCCGGGGCACCGGTCCGCGAACCACCGGCGGTGGGGCGGGCAGCCGCCCCGGCGGGGACCGGCCCGCGACGGCCTCCGGCACGGCAGGCACCCGCCCCGGCGACCCGGCCCGGCGTCGCCGGATGCTCCTCTGGGGCGGGGTGGCCGCCGCGCTGGTGGCCGTCGTCCTGGCCGGCGGGATCGCCGCGGTCACCGGCTTCGGCGACCACAGCGGCGTGGTGCTCACCGCGACCGGGGAGGCGCCGGCCGAGGGGGTGAGCCTCTCCGTGGCGATCACCACCGACGAGGGGCGCGGCTCCACCATCCGGATCACCGCCACCGGCCTGCGCCAGGGCCTGCGGTACCGGCTGTTCGCGGTGACCCGTGACGGCGTCACCCACGTGGTGCGGGACTGGACCGCCTCGACCGGCCCGCAGGAGGTCACCGGCGAACTGTCGTTGCCGGTTGCGGACCTGGCCTTCGTCACCGTGGGCCTGGTCGACGGCACCGCGATCGTCACCGCCCCGATCTCCCGCTGAGCCCACCCGGGCCACCGACCCGCCCGCCCCTGACCTG
This sequence comes from Micromonospora sp. WMMD734, assembly GCF_049178975.1. Classification (NCBI taxonomy): domain Bacteria; kingdom Bacillati; phylum Actinomycetota; class Actinomycetes; order Micromonosporales; family Micromonosporaceae; genus Micromonospora; species Micromonospora sp. WMMD734. The sequence continues at coordinate 2,436,636 of NZ_JBMHMK010000001.1, read as the reverse complement.
CCGGTCCGGGCGGGCGGGTTCGCGGTGGTCAGTACGGGTCGGTGTGCGGGACCTCCTTCGCCCGGTGCGCGCCCGCCTTGCAGCCGGCGAACGGTCCGGCCGGGTTGCGCAGGCTGTTCAGCACCGGCTCCAGGTAGTCGCGGTGCCAGTTGGCCGGGCCGCACAGCCCCGCCTCCGGGCCGGTGAGTTCCTGCCACGCCAACCACAGGCCGTGCAACTGCGCCACCGCCTCGGGGTGTCGCCACCACTGCCCGCACCAGGGCGCGGTCGAGGACGCCTCCCGGGCGTAGATCGGCACGAGCAGCAGCCGGACCCAGTTGCTGAGCAGCTCCAACTCCTCGACGTACTCGTCGTCACGCAGGTAGAGGATGAACGGTGAGGTGGGCGGCCGGTCCTCAGGCGGCGCGTCGTCGGCACGGGTCTGCTCCTGCGGGGTCGTCACCGTCATGGACACTCCTCGTCGGTCTGCCGGTCGGATCGGTTCCGCCGGTCGGTACGGGTCAGTCACCCGACGCTCCGGGGCTGGGCGAGGCGGGGCTGGGCGAGGCGGTCGGCGGGAACGACGGCGGCGGACCGCCGAGCCCCTGGTACTTGGCGAACAGGGACCGGACCTGCGCGAGGTAGAGCTGGGCGGCGTTGGTGGAGGGGACGCCACCGGCCCGGCGTACCTCGTCGATGCCGACGGCGTACGCGGCGAGCGTCAGGTCGAGCACCTCGCCGATCGCCTCGCCGTCGTCGAGCAGTGCCTGGGCCTGCCGGGCCAGGGCGCAGACGTGTTTGGCCTGGGCGGCGATCGAGTCCTCCTCGTCGACCGCGTCGGTGTCGCCGTCGTCGTCGGTGTCCTCGCCGTACTGCGTGAAGACCGCGGGTGGCAGCTGGGAGATGCCCTTCTCCCCGTTCGGGCCGACCTTCGCCGGGTCCCACCCGGAGGCCACCTCGATCTGCGCGGCGATCACCACGGGGCCGATCTGGGTGCAGGTCTTCCCGGCGTCCTCGATGCTGTCCGCCAGCCCCTCGGGCACCTGGTCGGGGTCGAGCGTGCCCTTGCCGTCGCCCTGCGCGGCGGCCAGCGAGTCGTCGGCGGCGCTGACCGGGTCGGCCGACCCACCGCCGCCACCGAAGAACAGGATCAGCGCGACGAGCGGGGCCAGCAGCACGCCCAGCGCGCCGATCACGAAGACGGCGGCGGCCCCGACCACCCCGGCCACCGGGGTCGCCAGGCAGCTCAGCCCGGCCGCGACGGCCGCGCCGATCAGCGCCGCGCTGCTCCGGTTCGACCCTTGCGTCGGCTCCGCGCCGTCGTTGTCGGACGCTGCCATGTCGCCTCCCAGGCTGGTCACCACCGCGGTGGAAAAAAGTTCGTCCCCGGCGTGAACCGGGTGGCGGGGCCCGTCGTAGTGGCGTCCGTCGACCGCCCGGCCCGCCGTACTGACGGGTCCGGACCCGAGGTGGTTCAACCGGGACGTCGACGAAGTGGAGCGACATTCGACAGGAGGTGGGTGCCATGGGGTCCGCGACGATGACCGACCCGGCACCGCGGATGCCACCGGGGCCGCCGTCCGTCCGGACCGGTCCCGGGGCGGCGGTGTCCCGGCGGTCCCTGTCCGAGACGGGGCTGGGCTGGATCGCGGCGCACGGCGGCGCCGGCACGACCACGCTGACCCGGCTCTTCGGCGGCGTCGACCTCGGCTGCCGGTGGCCGGACCCCGCGCGGGCGGAACCGGCCACGGTGATGCTGGTCGGCCGGACCAACGCCGAGGGGATGCGGGCGGTCTCCCGGGCGCTCAACGCGCTGCGGGAGGGGCGTCACCCGCCCGGCATGCGGCTGGTCGGCCTGGCGCTGCTGGCCGACGCCCCGGGCCGGCTGCCGCCGGCACTGACCCGCCGCATCCGGGTGCTGCGGTCGGTCGCGCCGGTGCACCGGGTGCCGTGGATTCCGGCCTGGCGGCTGGGACAGCAGCCCGCCCGGATGCCCAAGGCCCTGGACCGGCTGCGGGCGGCGACCGGGCTGGCCGGCGAGGGGATGACCCGGTGACCTCCGGGTACGGGATCGTCGCCGCGTTCCTGGCGCGTGGTCCGGCGGCGGCGCCCTCCCCGCTGCCGGCCTTCCAGCCCCCGCCGCCGTACGACCCGGCCGGTGGCGCGGCCGACGACCTGCTGAACCTGCTCGCCTGGGGGGTCAGCGCGGCGGGCGTCGCCGGGCTGCTCATCCTCGGCATCTCGATGGCCATCCAACTCAACCGGGGTGTGCCCGGGGAAATGAGCGACCACTTCCGCGGGGCGGTGTTCGTCGCGATGGGCTGCGCGCTCGGCGCGACCGCCGGACCGCTCGTCACGTTCTTCGGCGACCTCGGACTCTGAGCCGGACCGTCGCCGGCCGGACAGCGCACCCCGCACTGCCCGGCCCTGTTCCACCCCCGTCACCGCCGGAGCGTCGTCGACGCCTCCGGTGATGCCACCTGCCCTGAAGGAGCTGTTCCGATGACGTTCACGAGCCTGTCCCAGTACGCGGCGGCCTACCTGTTCGCCCGCCTCCCGATGGCCCCCGACCCGGGACCCGGTGGCGGGATCAACCCGACCCCCAACGCGCCGGGACAGCTGAACACCCTGGTGAACAAGCTGCTGGGCCTGATCGCCTGGGCGGGCACCGCAGCCGGGGTGGCCGGGGTGCTGATCACCGGCACGATGATGGCGATCTCGGTGAAGCGGGGTGAGAGTTCCGAACACATGTCCCGCCTGGGCCTGGTGCTCGGTGGCTGCATCCTGGTCGCCGTCGCGGGTCCGTTGGCCAACTTCTTCCTCGGCGGCGCCGGCACCACCGCCGGCCAGCCGCAGTGACCGGCGGGCGAGGCCGGTCTCCGGCGGACCCGCCGTTCTGGGCCGAGCGCGGCTGGCTGCTGTCCGTCGCGTTCCTCGCCGGCATGGCGTTGCTGGCGGCGGGGGTCTGGGTGTCCGGGGTGACCCGGCAGACGTCCGTCGACCCGGTGGCCCGCGCCGCCGCCGAGGCGCAGGTGGCGCAGTGTCCACCCCGACCGGTGGTGACGGCGGGCCCGGCGGTGCCGCCGGAGGACGTGGCGTGGCGGACCCTCGACGGCGGCGACCGGGTGCCGGTCTCCGCGACGCAGGGGCCGTCGCGCACCGCCGACGGGGTGCTGGGCTGCTTCGCGCACACCCCGATCGGTGCGGTGCTGGCGGCACATGCCGTGCCCACCCAGCTGGCCGGGCCCGCCTGGCGGACGGTGGCCGACCGGCAGGTGCTGCCGGGGCCGGGCCGTGACGTGCTGGTGGCCCGGCTGGAGGCCGCCGCCGGGGTGGTCACCAGCCGGGGCGGCGGCAGCTATGCGGGCTTCGCCCTGTCCCGGTACGCGGCCGACGCCGCCCGGGTGCAGTTGCTGGTCAAGACCGGTGCCGGGGGCTACGTGGCGACCCTGGTCGAGCTGCGCTGGGACGCCGGCGACTGGAAGGTGACGCCGTCGCGGGCCGGCGTGGTGCACGCCTCGCTCGGCACGGTCACCGGCAGCGCCGGCTACACCCTCTGGAGGAAGTAGATGGGCGGGTGTTCACCTCCCAGTCCGCTGGACATCATCACCGGCTTCTTCTCGTTCCTCGGTGACCCGATCGGCACCCTGGTCCGGATGATCGCCAACCTGATGCTGGCCGCCGCGATCTCGATCTTCGCCGAGCTGAGCGCCTCGGTGCCGACGCTGGGCACCACGACCGAGGGCGGGCCGGACGACGTACCGAGCCTGATCAGCGACCAGATCGAGTGGGTCGTGACCTATCTGGCGATCGGGTCGGTGCTGTTCGCCGCCGCCCGGATGGCGATGGAACGCAAGGGCACCGCCGGACGGACCGCGTTGCAGGGCTTCCTGCGGGTCATCCTGGTCGCCGGGGCCGGCTCGTGGGTGGTGGGCCGGGCGGCCAGCCTCTCCGACGGCTTCTCCGACCACCTGCTCAAGTCGGCGGCCATGCAGGTGATCATGGGTGTGCCGTGTGTGGACAACGGCTCGTCCATCGAGTCGTTCCTGCTGCTGGTGCTGGCCTTCCTGCTGCTGATCGCCGCCATCGTGCACGTGCTGATGCTCTACCTGCGGCTGGGCGTGATGACCATCATGCTCGGCACGCTGCCGCTGGCCGCCGCCGCGTCGATGACGAACTGGGGCGCCGGCTGGTGGCGCAAGCACATCGGCTGGACGGTGGCCTGGCTGCTCTACAAGCCCGCCGTCGGTCTGATCATGTTCTCCGGCGCGGAGATGCTCGCCGTCGGCAGCCGGACCCAGAACTCCTCGCACATCCGCATCGCCGGCATCGGCGTCCTGCTGCTGTCGGCGATCGCCCTGCCGGCGCTGCTCAAGATTGTGGTGCCGGCCACGGCGGCGCTGGGCACCGGTGATCCGACCGGCACCGCCGTCTCGGCCGCGGGCGGCATGGTCGCCTCCGGCGCGAAACGGGTCGCCGGGTCCGCCCTGTCCTCGGGCGGCGGAGGTGGTGGCGCGCCGTCCGGCGCACGCGGGCCGCAGGGCAGCCGGGGCGACACCGGCCGGCAGGGACCGTCCGGCAGCGAGGGCCGGTCCGGTCGTAACGCGGGCAGCTCCGCCGGTGGCACGGCGGCGGCGGGTTCCGCCGCCCGGTTGGCCGGGCCGGTCGGGGCGGCGATCGACGGGGCGCACCGGGCGGCCCGGACCGGCCGGAACATGGTGGCCGGCACCGTGTCGGGCGCGGACGGCGACGCCGGCCACAACTGACAGCGCGGACCGCCGCCGACCGGACGATCCGGCCGGGTGGTGGTCTGGTGAGACGAGGGAGAGGCAATGTCGACGGAAGCCGTCATCGAACCGACGTACGGCAACTGGCGTCGGCCGCGCCGGGCCGGGCTGGGCCCGCTCGGCCTGGTCGGCACGGTCGGGGTGTTCGGCGGGCTGGTGCTGGTGCTGCTGGCCTCGCTGGCGTCGCTACAGGCGGCGTTCGTGGTCGGCGTGCCGCTGGTGGTGGCGCTGCTGCCGATGGCCGTACGCACCCAGGACGGCCGCAACATGTACCAGCTCCTGACGTTGCGGATCGGCTGGTCGCGTCGGGTGTCCCGGCGGGAGCACCTGTACGTCTCCGGGCCGCTCTCGGCCCGGCCGGGTGGCCGGTTCCCGCCGCCCGGCCTGCTCAGCGGGGTGCTCGCCCGGGAGGGCCGGGACGCCTACGACAGGCCGTTCGGGGTGCTGCACCACAAGAGCCGCAACCTCTACACGATCGTGCTGCGGTGCGAGCCCGACGGCGGGTCGCTGGTCGACCCGGAGCAGGTCGACACGTGGGTGTCGCTGTGGGGGGAGTGGCTGTCCCGGCTCGCCCACGAGCCGGGGCTGCGCGGGGCGGCGGTGGTGGTGGAGACCGCACCGGACCCGGGCACCCGGCTCGCGGCGGAGGTGCTGCCCCGGCTGGACGCCGCCGCTCCCGCCGCCGCCCGTGCGGTGCTGGAGGAGGTGGTCGACGACTACCCGTCGGCGTCGTCGGAGATGAATTCGTACATCACCCTCACCTACGCCCCGGTGGGTGGGGCGCGGCGGGATCCGGAGGACGTGGTCGCCGACCTGGCCATCCGGGTGCCGAGCCTGCTGACCGGGCTGATCGGGGCCGGTGGGGGCGTCGCCGAGCCGCTGTCGGCCGAGCAGATCGCCGAGGTGGTCCGGGTGGCGTACGACCCGGCCTGCGCCGCCGAGGTGCTCAGTGTCCGTGCCGAGCACGGGCAGACCGGGCTGGAGTGGGCCGACTGCGGGCCGGTCGCCGCGGTCGAGTCGGTGGACGCCTACCAGCACGACTCGGGGGTCTCCCGGACCTGGCTGCTCACCCTGGCGCCCCGGGGCACGGTGCGCTCCAGTGTGCTGCGCACCATGCTCGACGCCTCCGCCGGCACCCGCCGCAAACGGGTGGCGTTGCTGTACCGGCCGATCGACCCGGCGACCTCGGCCCGGATCGTCGAGGCCGACCGGCGTACGGCGCAGTTCATGGCCACCTCCGGGCGGGGAATGGTGCAGGCGCGGGCCGCCGCCGAGGTCCGCGCCGCCGAGCAGGCCGCCGCCGAGGAGGCCACCGGGGCGGGGCTGGTGGAGTTCTCGCTGATGCTGACCGTCACCGTCGACGACCGGTCCCAGCTCGACGACGCGTCGGTGCTGGTCCGCAACATGACCGGGGCGACCCGGATCGCGATGCGGCCGGCCCACCGGATGCAGGCGGCGGCGTTCACCTGCACCCTGCCGGCCGGAATCCTTCCGTGGGAGCAGACCGTGCTGCCACACGAACTCCAGGAGGCGATGTGAGCGGCGCACCTGCCGTCCGCGCGGACGGGCTCGGGGCGGGCTGGCCGGCCGGGACCTCGGGGGCGCGGACCGCGCTGACCGGGCTGGCCGGCGACCCGGACGACGGGGCCCCCGTACCGCCGAAGAACACCAGGCCGCCCCGGCCCCGCCGGGAGCTGCCCGCCTCGGCGCGGGGCTGGGAGGGGCCCGGCGGGGGCCGGGTCGGCTACCTGGACGCGCCCACCATGTGGCGGGCCACCACCGTGCAGGCGTGCGGGCTGTGGCCGTTCTCGGCCGGCTCGGGGGCGCCGATGTCCGGGGTGCCGCTGGGCCAGCACCTCTACACCGGCGCCACGGTCTGCGGTGATCCGATCTCCTGGTTCACCCGGGCCCGCTACATCTCCAACCCGTCGCTGTTCATGCTGGGCATGCCCGGTCTGGGCAAGTCGACCCTGATCAACCGGATGGCGGTGGGCCTGGCCGCGACCGGCGTGGTGCCACTGGTGCTCGGCGACCTCAAGCCGGACTACGCGGACACGGTGCGCGCCCTCGGCGGTCAGGTGATCCCGATCGGGCGCGGCGTCGGCGGGATCAACGTGCTGGACCCGGGGGCGATGGGGCTGGCCGCCGAGCGGATCGGCGGCCGGGCCGGCCGGGCGCTGGCCGCCGAGACGCACGGCCGGGTGCTGAACATGGTCGCGGCGCTGCTGACCATCGTGCGCGGCCGGGCCCTGGACGACCACGAACAGTCGGTGCTCTCGGCCTGCCTGCGGCACCTGCGCGAACGCACGCCGCAGGGCCGGGCGCCGCTGCTGCCGGACCTGCTGCGGGTGTTGGAGGAGGGACCCGACCGGGTCCGCGCGGTGACCCTGGACCGGGGGCAGGAGAGCCGCTACCGCGACGCGGTGGACCCGCTGCACCGGTCGCTGCTGGGCATCCTCGACGGGGCGTTGGGCGACACCTTCGGTTCGACCACCTCCACCCGGATCGACCCGGACGCCCCGGCGGTCTGCATCGACATCTCCCGCATCGGCGAGTCCGACACCCAGCTCACCGCGGCGGCGATGCTGGCCGCCTGGTCCGAGGGCCTGGGCACGGTCGCCGCCTCGCACGCCCTCGCCGACGCCGGCCTGGCTCCGCGCCGCTGGTTCTTCACCATCCTGGACGAGCTGTGGCGACCGCTACGGGCCGCCTCCGGCATCGTCGACCGGATCGACGCGCTGACCCGGCTCAACCGGTCGCTCGGCCTCGGCGACGCCAAGATCACCCACACCCTCAAGGACGCCGAGGCGCTGGGGTCCGACGCCGACCGGGCCAAGGCGCGCGGTTTCGTGGAGCGGGCCGGGATCGTCGCCTGCGCCGGGCTGCCGGCGGCCGAGATGACCGACCTGGGCCGGGTGATCGGCCTGTCCAAGCGGGAGATCGAGCTGGTCTCGTCCTGGTCGTCGCCGCCGGGTTGGGCGAGCACCGGCAGCAACGAGGAACCACCCGGCCGGGGCCGGTTCCTGATCAAGGTGGGTGGCCGGCCCGGCATCCCGATCCGGGTGTCCATCACCGACACCGAGCGCCGGCTACACGACACCAACCAACGCTGGGTGCAGAACGGGTACGCCGCCCAGCAGGCCGCGGAGCGGGCGGCGGCCCGGCAGGCGGTCTTCGAGGCCGAGGCGGAACTGGGCAACCTGGCCACCCGGCCGGAGCTGGCCCACCTCGCCGACGAGGCCCTCGCGGGCGATCCGGGGTGGCGGGCATGAGCCGGATGTCGTCGGGCGCGCCCCGGGGGGCCGACCTGTTCTTCTGGGCGTTCTGCCTGGTGGTCCTCGCCAACGCGGCGTTGTTCACGGTCGCCTGGCTGGGCGGCACCCTGGGCGCCGCGGTGACCGGGCACGGCTGGCACCCGCCGCCGTTCACCCTCGGCGCGTACCTGGCGTTGATCTCCGGCGACATCGGCACGCTCTGGCCCGGCGCGTCGCCGTACCCGGTCTACGCCGGGATGCTGGTGGTGGCGCTGCTGCTGGTGGTGCCGGCGGTGCTCGCCGGACGCCGGCTGCTGGACCTGCGCGGGCGCGGGGTCGGACTGGCCCGGGTACGTGACCTGGCCCCGCTGGCCCCCGCCGGGATCGCCGCCCGCGCCCGGGAACTGCGTCCCTCGCTGGCCGGGGTACGGCAGCTCAGCCCGGACGACACCGGCAACCTGCTCGGCGACCTCGCGCCGAACGGCCCGGAGCTGCGCTCCTCCTTCGAGGACGTGGAGCTGGACCTGATGGCCCCCCGGGCCGGCAAGTCCACCGGCATCGCGGTGCCCCGGGTGCTGCGGGCCCGGGGCGCGGTGCTGCTCACCTCCAACAAGTCCGACGTGTACGCGGTGACCCGCGCCGAACGGGAACGCGTCGGTACGGTGTGGACGTTCGACCCGCAGGGCATCGCCCACGTGCCCCGGCGGATGTGGTGGGACATCCTCGCCGACTGCACGAGCATCGAGGGGGCCCGCCGACTGGCCGGGCACTTCGTAGCGTCGGTCAACGACGACACCGCCAAGAAGGACTTCTGGATCTCGGCGGCGCAGAACACCCTGACCGCGCTCTTCCTGGCCGCCGCCCGGGGGCGGGTACCCGTCGCCGAGCTGCTCGGCTGGCTGGCCGACCCGGCCGACCGCACCCCGATCGACCTGCTGCGTGACGCCGGGCTGCCGGCGATGGCCGAGCAGCTCCAGGGCACCGTACGCGGGGCGGTGGAGACCCGCGACGGCATCTACGAGACGGCCCGGCAGTGCGTGGCGTGCCTGCTCGACCCGGAGATCCTGGCCTGGGTGTCCCCGGACCCGTACCTGCCGCAGTTCCGCCCGGAGCAGCATGTGCTCGGCCGGGACACCCTCTTCCTGCTGTCCAAGGACGGTGGCGGTTCGGCGGCCGGGGTGATCGCCGGCCTCGCCGACGCGACGCTGCGGGCGGGGGTGGTGGCCGCCGAACGGATGGGCGGCCGGCTCGACCCGCCGATGACGGCGGTGCTGGACGAGGCGGCGAACGTGTGCCGGATCTCCGACCTGCCCGACCTCTACTCGCACCTGGGATCGCGGGGGATCAACGTGGTCACCCTGTTGCAGAGCTACCGGCAGGGGTCCCGGGTCTGGGGGGAGGCCGGGATGGACGCGCTGTGGGGCGCGGCCACCATCAAGCTGCTCGGTGCGGGCCTCGACGACGCCGACTTCGTGGAGAAGGTGTCCAAGCTGGTCGGGCAGCACGACGTGAGCACGGTCAGCGTCTCGCGTAGCCGGGACGGCTCGTCGCGGTCCACCTCGTACCGGCAGGAGCACGTGCTGCCGCCGGACCGGATCCGGGCTCTGCCGAAGGGGACCGCACTGTTGCTCGCCACCGGTATCCGGCCCGCCGTGATCACGCTGCGGCCCTGGTACAAGGAGCCGGATGCGGCGCGGATCTCGGCGCAGGCCCGGCAGGAGGTTGCGGCGATCACCGAGCGGGCCGCCGGCAAGGCCACCGCGACGCCGTGGCAGGCGAACCGGTGAGAAACCCCCGCCGCCGGCTGAACCGGCCCGCCGGGCCGGTCGTAAAGAGCGTGTCAACCGCTGGTCGAGCATCAAGGAGCCCAGGTGTCCTCACCCCATCAGCCGCCACCGGGCGGGACCGGAAGTCCCACCGGCAGCGAGAGCTACAGCGTCCACTACCCGCCCACCGAGAGCGAGTACGGGCAGATCAGTTACTCGCCGAGCGTCTACAGCCAGGCCAGTAACCCGCAGGTCAGCTACACCCCCAGCAACTACAGCCAGGACGCCCCGAGCACCTCGTCCATGCCGTCGGGCTACGGCCAGTACAGCGCGGCCGACTACCAGGCCGACGTGGGCCAGCCGTACAGCACGTCGACCTCCTCGGGTCGCAGCAGCCCCGGCCCGGGTGACTCGATCAGCGTCCAGTGGAGCGAGGGGGAAACCAGCGAACATTCGCTGGACAGCGGGAACCGGGTGATGACCCTGATCAAGGCGACCGGCAACTGGATCTACGAGAACGACGAGAAGATCGTCAACTTCGTGTCGATGGTCGCGTCGCCCGGGGTGCAGGGTGCCGCCGGGCTGCGGGGCAACGCGGTGGCCAACAGTGTGGGCCTGGCCCTGGCCGCCGGCCCCGGCGCGTACGTGGTGGGCAAGGAGGTGATCAACTCGCTGCGCAACGGCCAGCAGGGTGACCTGGTCCGGGCCGCCTACGGCGCGGTGGCCGCCGCCGGCGCGCTCACCTGGGGCGTCGGCTACGCGCCGGGCCAGGACACCACGGCCGGCAACGCCGGGGCCATCGTGCACGGTGTGGGCTCCGGGTTCATGGTCACCCGGGGCCCCCGGGAACAGCCGAGGCGCTCCCGGCAGGACACGGAGTCCCGGGGGGAGATCGCCGACACCGCCAGTTCGCACCGCAGGAGCGGGGTCACCTCCCGTAACCACACCTCCCGTAACCACACCTCCCGCACCAGCGGCCGGGACAGCGGCTCGTCGCACGAGTCGGTGAGCCGGCGCAACGTGTCCGACCGTACCCGTGACCACCACCGGCGCGGCGGTGGCGGCAGCAGCGGTGGCTCCGGGATCGTCCGGTAGGTCACGCCGGCCGTGACCGGCCAGGTCGGGGTGCCGCCGCGTCCAGCGACGTGGACCGGCGGCACCCCGACGGCGCGGTGGGCGGGCGGGCACACCCCGACCCCCCACACCCACCAGCCGCACCGGCCGTGGCCGGTCTGTCGGCCCGCTCCGCCGGGGCGGGCCGGCAGCGGGTCAATCGGCCGGCAGGGTGAACCGCCAGCGTCGTGCGCGCAGCACGGGTGCGACCCGGTCGACCGCCGCGACGCTCTGGCTGCGGTCGCCGCCGCCGTCGTGCAGCAGCACCACCGCGCCGGGGGTGACCCCGTCGAGCAGGCGGCGGACGAGTTCGTCGGTGCCCGGCGGCTCCCAGTCCCCGACGGCCAGCCGCCACCCGAGCGGTCGCATGCCCAGCGCGGCGGCCACCGCCGGGGTCGCCCCCCAGGCCCCGTAGGGGGCCCGGAAGTACCGGACCTTGGCCGCCGGCACGGCCCGCCGGATGGCCTCGTTGGTCTCCCGCAGGTCCGCCTCGATCCGCTCGGGTGACCAGGCGGACATGTCGTCGTGGTGCATGCTGTGGTTGCCCAGGTGGTGGCCGTCGGCCACGATCCTGCGCACCACCTCGGGGTGGGCCTCGACCTGCCCGCCGCAGAGGAGGAACACGGCCGCGATCCGGTGCCGCCGCAGGACGGTGAGCAGGCGCGGGGTGTCGGTGGGGTTCGGGCCGTCGTCGAAGGTGAGGCTGACCGTCCGTCCGCCGCCCCGGGCCGCGTCGAGGATGTCGGCGACCACCGGCCGGCCTACCGGCGCGGCTTCGGCGTGGCCCGCATCCGCACGTACGGCGGTCCGGCGTAGATCAGGTCGGCCTTCATCAGCTGGTACGACCGCTTGGGCTGGTAGTTCTCGTCGTAGATGGTGGCCAGGCCCTGCGGCGGGTCGTCGAAGGTGCCGGGCACCCAGGAGTGCCGGTCGGTGAAGCCCCAGACGGTGAACGACAGGCAGCGCGGCTCGGCCAGGCAGGCCTGCAACAGCACGTGGAAGTTCGCCGCGGACGCCTGGAGCCGGGGGTTGATCTCCTCCGAGTCGCCGGCCTGCACCCCGTCGGTCAGCCGGCTGCGCACGTCGACCTCGGTGAACGCGGTGGACAGTCCCAGCCCGGCGAACCGGTGCAGCGCGTCGGATACCTGGAGGGTGTCGTAGTTGCCGTACTGGGTGCCCAGGTGGCCCTGGCTGCCGACGCCGTCGATCGGCACGCCCCGGGCCAGCAGGCCCTTGACCATGTCGTAGACGAACTGCGTCTTGTCGTTGGCCGGGTCGCCGGAGCCGAACGCCTCGATGTTGTAGTCGTTGTAGAACAGCAGGGCGGTCGGGTCGGCGGCGCGGGCCCAGCGGAACGCGTCGGCGACGTAGCCGGGGCCGAGGTGTTCGGCCCAGAATCCCTTGTAGTGCAGGGTGGACGGGGTGTCCCAGGGGTCGCTGACGGCCTCGTTGACCACGTCCCACTGCCAGATCTTGCCCCGGTAGCGGCTGGCGACGGTGGTGATGTGCCGGCGCAGGATCGACCGCAGCTCGGTGTTGTCGATGGAGCCGTCGGCCACCCCGTCGGTGAGCCACTTGGGTAGTTGGCTGTGCCAGACCAGCACGTGGCCCCGGACCTTCTGGCCGTTGCGCCGGGCGGTGGCGACGAGTTCGTCGGCCGCCGACCAGTCGTAGCTGCCCCGGGTGGGCTCCAGCGACTCCCACTTCATCACGTTCTCGGCGGTGACCGTGGAGAACTCGTCGCGGACGATCTCCCGGTAGCGGGGCTCGGCGGGGTCGGCGAGGGCGGCCATGTCGACCGCGGTGCCGACGTACAGGCCGTGGCGCTGGCCCAGGGCGCGCAGGCTCTGCGCGGTCGGGTCGTACGGCCGCTGCGCCGTGGCCGGTACGGCGTTCAAAACACCGGCGGTCGCGACGGCGACCAGTCCGGCAGCCATCCACCGTCTGAGCATCATCTGCGTTCCTTTCCCGAGGCCCGTCGACGGGTCGACGGCGGCGAGGTGGGGCAGGGGTGCGGTGCGGCCACCGATGCGCGCGGGGGACGGCCGCGCCGGAACCTACCGATAGTTCACTATCGATTTCCGGAAGTCGACTGGAACGTTACGAGCGCAGACCCGCCGGGTCAACCATCGATACTTCCGGAACTCCTGGTCAGGCCGCCGACGCCGAGTCGCAACGTTTCGACGGCGACGGGCTCCGGGCACGACCACGACCGGCTCCACCGGAGCCGGTCGTGGTGCGGTCGGTCGTGGTACGCCGGCGGTCAGTGCTCCCGGTAGGTGGCCCGGTCGAAGTCGGCGTACCCGCCGTCGCCGCCGAGATCCTGGACCCAGAGCCCGAGGAACGCCCCGGTGAACCCCCACGCGGCCGGCTCGCCGTCGATGATCAGGGCGGCGTGCTCGTCGGAGAGGATGGTCGCGTCCAGCTCGACCGGGAGCTGCTGCCAGCCGGCGCCCAGGTCGTAGCCGAAGCGCACCACCGGACCGTCGAACTCGGCGCGCAGGCCGACCCGGGTGACGCCGCCGGTGTCCACGGTCAGCTCCGGGTGGGCGGTGCGCCGGCCGTTGTCGGAGCTGAGCAGCTCCAGCACGGTGCGGCCGTCGTCGGCCCGGGTCAGGTAGAGATGGTGCCAGTTCAGGGTGTTGTAGTACGCGGTGATCCCGGCGAGCTGACGGTGGTCGACCGGGTCGAACTCGACGACGGTCTCCAGGGCGCACCGGGTCGCGCCGACCCGGCGGGCGACCAGGCTGGGGGCCTGCCGCCCCACCGGTGACTGCCCACCGTGGACCCGCAGGTGCGACGGCCGGGCCCGCAGGTCGATCCAGTCCGGGGCGGCCGGCCGGCGCAGCGTCGACCACGCCGGGCCCAGCTCGTCGGTGTCGAAGTCGTCGGTGTCGGGTTCCGCCGGCCACGGGTGTGCCGGCAGGTCGGGGGCGTCGACCTCGTCGGCGGGCACCCCGCCGGGAATCCGGGGCCAGCCGCCGGTGGGCCACTCGACCCGCTGGATCGCCGTCTCCCGGCCCAGGACGCAGCTGCCCAGCGGGGAGTAGGGGCGACCGACCAGGTGGGCGAGGTACCACCCGCCGTCGGGGGTGCGGACCAGGCTGCCGTGGCCGGCCTTCTGCAACCGCAGGTCGGGTCGGCCCACCGAGGTCAGCAGCGGGCCGTCCGGGTCCACCTCGTACGGTCCGAACAGCTCGCGGGAGCGGGCCACGGTGACCTGGTGCTCCCAACTCGTGCCGCCCTCCGCGGTGATCAGCCAGTACCAGCCGTCGTGGCGGTAGAGGTGCGGGCCCTCGGTGACCCCGACCGGGGTGCCGGTGAACAGGATGCGGGGCCGGCCGACGAGGCGGCGCGTGGCCCGGTCGTACTGCTGGATCTCGATGCCGCCGAAGCGGTCCCGGCCGGGCCGCCAGTCGGCGCTCATGGCCAGCAGCCAGGTGGTGCCGTCGTCGTCGTGGAACAGCGCGGCGTCGAAGCCGCGCCCGTGCAGCTTCACCGGGTCCGACCAGGGGCCGGTGATGTCGGGCGCGGTGATCAGGAAGTTCTGCGGATCCCAGTAGCCGCTGGCGAAGCTGGCCACGTCGCTGTAGACGAGGTGGAACTGCCCGTCGTGGTAGGTCAGGTCGGGTGCCCACACGCCGTTGGAGTCGCCGCAACCGCGCAGGTCGAGCAGGCGGCGGTCGGTGATGATCCCGCCGAGCGGTCGCCAGTGCACCAGGTCGCGCGAGTGGTGCAGGCGGACCCCGGGGTACCACTCGAACGTCGAGGTGGCCAGGTAGTAGTCGTCGCCGACCCGCAGGATCGACGGGTCCGGGTGGAACCCGGCGAGGACGGGATTGCGGATCGACCGGGCAGCGGTCGCCACTTCAGCGGTGTCGGTCGACACGTGCACTCCTCGGGGCAGCTCTCGAAACTTTCGAAATCAGGTCCGTGCTCGGTGAAGCCCTGCACACGCTAGCCGTTTTCGCCGCGATAGGACAGAGGTCTTGACCCGCGTGGAAACAACTCGTAGCGTGCCCGCCATCGATCGGTAATACCGGCGACGCTCTGAAAGTTCCGGAGATACACGTTTCGAATCCCGCCGGCCCGGCCGGCGCCCGAGCACCTCGTGAGTCCCTGAAGGGATGGATCATGACAGCGCACCTCTCCCGCAGATCGCTGCTCGGCCTCGTCGGCGCCGGTGCCGGCGCGTACCTGCTCAGCGGCTGCAGCGACGACGCGTCCGACGACCCGGACGCGCCCCAGACGATCAACTGGTGGCATATCCAGAACACCGAGCCGATGCTGCCGGTCTGGGCGGCCGTGGCCCAGGAGTACCAGGGCGCGCACAGCAACGTGAAGATCGAGATCCAGCCGCTGGAGAACGAGGCGTTCAAGGCCAAGCTGACCACCGCCACCCAGGCCGGCTCCCCGCCGGACCTGTTCCAGTCCTGGGGTGGCGGGGTGCTCAAGCAGCAGGTCGACGCGGGCCTGGTCAAGGACCTCACCGAGACCGTCGCCCCGTGGAAGGACACCCTGCTGCCGCTGTCCCTGGAGCCGTACACGGTGGACGGCAAGATCTACGGGGTGCCGTTCGACATCGGCATGGTCGGCTTCTGGTACAACAAGGACCTCTTCGCCCGGGCGCAGATCACCGCGCCGCCGGCCACCTGGGCCGAGCTGCTCGACGTGGTCCGCAAGCTCAAGGCCGCCGGGATCACCCCCGTGGCGCTGGCCGGCAAGGACAAGTGGCCGGCCCACTACTACTGGGCCTACCTGTCCATGCGCATCGGCGGCCTGGGCGCCCTCCAGCAGGCCGCCAAGGACAAGAACTTCGATACCCCCGACTTCGCGGCAGCCGGTGAGCGGCTCAAGGAACTGGTCGACCTCCAGCCGTTCCAGAAGGGCTTCCTCGGTGCCGAGTACGGCTCCCCGGACGGCCAGGCGGCCACCATGGGCAACGGGGGCGCCGCGCTGGAGCTGATGGGGCAGTGGGCACCGTCGGTGCAGGCGTCCAGCTCGACCAGCAAGAAGGGGCTCGGCGACAAGCTCGGCTTCTTCCCCTTCCCGGCCGTCGACGGCGGCAAGGGCTCGGCCACCGAGGTCTTCGGCGGTGGCAACGGCTTCGCCGTCGGCAAGGACGCCCCGCCGGCCACCATGGACTTCCTCAAGACGCTGCTCAGCGTCGACGTCCAGCGCCGGAGCGCGAAGACCGGCGCGGTGCTGCCGACGGTCAAGGAAGCCACCGACGCCATCGCCGACCCGAACAACAAGATCGTCGCCGAGAGCCTGGCCGCCGCCACCGGCTTCCAGCTCTACCTCGACCAGGCGTACCCGCCGGCCGTCGGCCAGCAGGTCAACGACAGCGTCGCCGCCCTGGTCGCCGGCAGCAAGTCACCGGCGCAGATCCTCAAGGACATCACCCAGGTGGCGAAGACCCAGTAGTGACGTCCCACCCCCACCGATCACCAGCCGCCGGCGAGAACTGAGTGGAGCAGGCATGACCACGCCATCGATCCTGTCGAACGCGGGACCCGGCGGCCGAGTGACCGGACCGGCGGGGCCGGGGCCGGGCGGCGTACGCCGTACCGGCCGCCGGCCCCGGCCGGGCCGCCGCCGTGCCCTGGCCATCTTCCTCACCCCGTCCCTGCTGCTGTTCCTGGTGCTGGTGCTGGCGCCCATCGTGGTGGCCAGCTACGCCAGCCTCTACAAGTGGAACGGCTTCGGTCTGCCCGAGAACTTCATCGGGCTGGACAACTACACCCGGGCCTTCGCCGATCCGGTGTTCCGGGGCGACCTGTGGCACGGCCTCGTGCTGATCGTGCTCTCCCTGGTGGTCCAGTTGCCGGTCGCGATGGGCCTGGCGATGCTGCTCAACCAGCCGCTGCGGGGACGCGCCGTCTACCGGGTGATCTTCTTCGCCCCGTACGTGCTCTCCGAGGTCACCACCGCTGTCCTGTTCAAGCTGGTGTTCTCGCCCAACCGGGGGTTCGGTGACGCGATCTCCCGGTTCCTGGGGGCCGACGCGGGGGCCGTCTTCGCCGACCCGGACACCGTCCTGTACGCCGTCTTCCTGGTGGTCTCCTGGAAGTACTTCGGCCTCTACATGATCCTCTTCCTGGCCGCCCGGCAGAACATCCCCAAGGAACTCAACGAGGCGGCGGTCACCGACGGGGCCAGCGCGTGGCAGGCGTTCCGGCACGTCACCCTGCCGCTGCTCGGCCCGACCATCCGGATCAGCGTGTTCCTGTCGGTCATCGGCACCATCCAGCTCTTCGACATGGTCTGGGTGCTCACCGGCGGCGGCCCGATCCACGCCTCGGAGACCATGGCCGTGACGATGTTCCAGTACGGCTTCCGCCGCTTCGAGGTCGGCTACGCCAGCGCGATCAGCATCATCATGTTCCTGCTGAGCCTCGTCTTCGCCCTCATCTACCAGCGCATCGTGCTGCGCCGGGACACCGAGGGCGCCCTCACCGTCCAAGGAGACCAGCGATGACCAGCCCGGCGAACCCGGCCCAGCGGGCCCGCCGCCTCCTGCTGCACCTCATCTCCATCGCCGTCGGCGCGCTCATCGTGGTGCCGGTCTGGTTCGGGGTGATCGGCGGGTTCAAGGACAACGGGCAGCTCTCCACCAACCCGCTCGGCCTGCCCGACCCGTGGGCGCCGAGCAACTACCTCGACATCGTCACCGCCGGGGTGTTCTGGCGCAACGTGGGCAACAGCGTCTTCATCGCCGTGGCCAGCACGTTCGTCGTGGTCGCCGCGGCGGCGATGGCCGCGTACGTGTTCGCGCGGTTCGCCTTCCGGGGCCGGGAGTTCCTGGTCACCATCTTCGCGATCGGGCTGATGTTCCCGTTCGCGGTGGCGATCCTGCCGCTGTTCATCCTGCTGCGTGGGATGGGGCTGCTGGACAACCCGCTCGGGGTGATCCTGCCGCAGGCGGCGTTCGGCCTGCCCATCACCATCATCATCCTGCGGCAGTTCTTCCGGACCATTCCCGGCGAGGTCGAGGAGGCGGCGACCCTGGACGGCTGCGGCCCGTTCGGCTTCTTCTGGCGGGTGCTGCTGCCGATGGCCCGTCCCGCCCTGGCCACCGTGTCGGTGCTGGCTCTGGTGAGCAGTTGGAACAACTTCATGCTGCCGCTGGTGGTGTTCACCGACCAGAGCTGGTGGACCCTTCCCCTCGGCGTCCAGGCGTTCCAGGGGCAGTACTCCGACGACACCGCGAAGGTGCTCGCCTACGTCGTGCTGTCGATGATCCCGGCGCTGGGCTTCTACGCCATCGCCGAACGTCAGCTCATCGGTGGGCTCTCCGGCAGCGTGAAGGGGTGACCCGGACCTGCTGCGATAGCCTTCTGCGACTGTAGTTCCCCGACCGAAAGGGCGACCGTGGGCTCCGAGAACGGCAGGAACGTCACCATCGCGATGATCGCGCGGTTGGCGGGCGTCTCCGTGCCCACGGTCTCCCGGGTGATCAACGGTCGGTCCGACGTCGCCCCGCAGACCCGGGAACGGGTGGAGGAACTGCTCACCCGGCACGGCTACCGTCCCCGCTCGGCGGCGCGACGCACCCAGTCCGCCCTGATCGACCTGGTCTTCAACGACCTGGACAGCCCGTGGGCCGTGGAGATCATCCGTGGGGTGGAGGACGTCGCGCAGGCCAGCGGGGCCGGCACCGTCGTGTCGGCCATCCACCGGCGCACCTCGTCGGCCAAGCAGTGGCTGGACAACATGCGCACCCGCTCCACCGAAGGGGTCATCTTCGTGACCTCGATGGTGGAGCCGCCGTTGCAGGCGGAGTTGCGCCGGCTACGGCTGCCGGTGGTCATCGTCGACCCCGCCGGGGTGGCCCCCCAGGAGGCCCCCACCATCGGCGCCACCAACTGGGCGGGCAGCCTGCGCGCCAACCAGTACCTGCTCGGCCTCGGCCATCGGCGGATCGGCTTCATCGCCGGCCCGCCGCAGCTGATGTGCAGCCGGGCCCGGATGGACGGCTACCGGGCCGCGCTCGACGCCGCCGGCCTCGCCATCGACGACCGGCTGGTGCGGCCCGGGAACTTCTACCACGAGTCTGGCTACACCGCCGGCATGCACCTGTTGGGTCTGCCCGAACCGCCCACCGCGATCTTCGCCTCCAGCGACCAGATGGCGCTCGGCGTCTACGAGGCGGTCCGCAAGCGTGGCCTGCGGGTGCCCGACGACGTCAGCGTGGTCGGCTTCGACGACCTGCCGGAGGTCCGCTGGTGTTCGCCGCCGCTGACCACGATCCGTCAACCGCTGGCCGAGATGGGCATGCTGGCCGCCCGTACCGTGCTGCGGCTGGCCCGGGGCGAGACGATCGAGAGTCCGCGGATCGAACTCGCCACCGATCTGGTCGTCCGCGACAGCGCCGCCCCGCCGCGTAACCGCTGATCCGACCCGTTCTGGGCGATCGGTCGGACGGCGGCGCGGCACGCCCGTCCGGCTGGCACGCCGGCCGGCCGGACGGGCATTGCATCGACACTCATCGAATGCCAGACTGTTCTGACGTCGTCACGCTCGGGAGCCAGCGTGACCACTCGTGCGCCGATCCGTCGGACACGCGGGGCGACCGCGCCACCCCGCGCCGGGCAGTCCGCGACGGTGACCACCGGCCGGTCGCCCCGCCCGTGTCGTCCGGCACCACCCGGTCCACGGCCGCCGTCGGTCGCGCAGAGATCACCCACCCCTCACCGCCCGGCACCCCAGGCCCGTCCCGGCCGCCGGTGCCCCCGCAACCCTCTCGGAGGTACGGATGCTCCGCACGCTCGGCGTGGTGCTGGCGACCACGACCCTGACCCTGGCCGGTTGGGCCGGCACGCTCACCGGCGCCCAGGCCCAGCCGGCGCTCTCGGCCACCCCCCTTCCCACCCCCACCTACGCCTGCCCCCCGGCGCTGCCGGTCTCCGGGCAGTTCGTGTCGGCCAGCGCCACGAGCATCACCGTCCGGTACTCGATGATCATGACCCCGCCGTGCGGCTACAACCCGCCGATGACCCTGGTCCTCTTCGCCAGCCGGGAGGACGCGACGGCGTGGCTGAACCCGGTGGCCTCGGCGGTGTCCGGCCCGGAACGGCAGGGGGACATCACGGTCACCGGGCTGACCCCGGACAGCGACTACTGGTACCGGTTCAGCGCCGGGGAGAAGCACGACCCGTACGTGCTCAACGGGCCGGTCCGGACGCTGCCGGCCGGGTCGGCGTCGTGTCGGGCGACGATCACCATCGACAACCGTTGGACCGGCGGGTACGCGGCCACGGTCACCGTACGCAACACCGCCGAGGAGACGCTCAACGGCTGGCAGGTCACCTGGCGGTGGTTGGGCGACGAGCGCATCTCGGCCCTCTGGAACGGCGTGCTCACCATCTCCGGTGCCGACGTCACGGTGCGCAACGCCTCGTGGAACGGGACGCTGGCCCCGGGTGGCAGCACGACCTTCGGCATGCTCGTCTGGACCAACGCGCCGGGCCCGCTGACGCTGAACTGCGGCCGGTGACCGTCGGCCGGCGGGTGACGGTCGTGTCGGCGCGCGGGCACACCACACGGCACTGAGGCGCACACCGGTGTGCCGCCACCCACCCGGTTGGCGGCACACCGTCGGTCCGGCACGCCACCCATCGACCCGTCAGGCGGTCAGCGACTGCCTGATCCGCGCGTACTCGGCGGCCATCTCCGGCGTGGCCAGGAAGTCGTCGAGCGCGGCCGAGACCCGGTAGTCGACCTCCTCGACCGAGCGCAGGGCGAGTTCGTGCAGCTCGCCGCGCCGGTGCTCCTCCAGGTAGCTGGTCCAGTGTTCGAGGGCCGACAGGGCGATCAACAGGCCGGGATCCATGTCGCCGTCGGCGAGGATGCCCTCGTCGATGCGGTCGAGGTGGGCGCGCAGCTCGCTCGCGTCGGCCGTGGTGATCCGCTCCCGCGCGGCGGTCAGCGCCGCCCAGGCGTCCTCGTCGAGGTCGTCGGTACCGGCCTCGTCGATCAGGTCGGCCTCCAGTAGGCGGGTGACGGTCGCCAGCCCGAAGGCGTGCAGGGCGTCCTCGTCGGCCGCGTCGACCAGCTCACGGATGGCCGCTTCGCACTCGTCGTATCGCACCGCGCCAGGGTAGTGCCCGGTCGGCGGGCCACCGACGGTGGCCCGCCGACCGTCCGGCCTACGGCCGCCAGCGGATGTTCGGGTTCACCTGGCCGGTCCAGTTGAAGATGGCCATGTTGTCCCACTGGTTGCCGGTGCCGTTGATGTTCGCCGGGTCCCAGCCGTTGCCGGGCACCGCGTACCAGGTCGGTTCCCAGTAGAAGACGCCGATCGCGCCGGCGTTGCGGGCGGTGTCCTGCACCCAGGAGAACTCGGTGGCCTGGCCGGTCCAGCTCGCCTGGTGCCCCGCGCAGGGTTCGGTGCCGTTGATCGCGTTGGCCTCGTAGTCGGCGTTCGCGGCGGTGAACGGGTACGCCGTCTCGGTGAGCACCACCGGTTTGCCGTACCGGGTGCGGACGTCGGTGATGACGTTGAAGAGGTTGGCCAGCGTGCCGTGCCACATGCAGTAGTACGACAGGGCGGTCAGGTCCCACTGCACGCCCTTGGCCCGGATGCCGTCGTAGAACCAGCGGGCGTGGTCCATGCTGTCCGCGTTGGCGGTGTGGATGATCACCTGGGTGCCGCCGTTGCACGCCTTGGTGGCCTGGTAACCGGCCTTGAGCAGCAGGCTGAGGTTGGTGAAGTCGTTGTTGACGACCTTGCCGTCGTTCCACAGCATGCCGACGTTGATCTCGTTGCCGATCTGCACGCTGTCCGGGGTGGTGCCCTGGTTGCGCAGGCTGGTGCACACGTCGTAGGTGTAGTCGTAGACGTCGGTCTGGAGCTGGCCGATGCCGTGGTTGGCCCAGGCGGTCGGCTTGTACTGCTTGCCCGGGTCGGCCCAGGTGTCGGAGTAGTGGAAGTCGATCATCAGCTTGAGGCCCTTGGCCTTGACCGTCCTCGCGTACGCCAGCACCTTGGCCTTGTTGTTCCAGCCGCTGGCCGGGTTGTTCCAGACCCGCAGCCGGACGTAGTTGACGCCGACGCCCTTGAGGATGTCGAGCGGGTCGCGGGCGGTGCCGGCCGCGTCGTAGTACCGCGCGCCGAGGTCCAGGCTGCGCTGCACGGAGGAGACGTCCGCGCCGAGCATGGTCAGCGTGTTCGCGGCCGACGCCGACGTCGGCGGGCCGAGCAGGGCGGCCGGCAGGGCGACCGCCGCGAGGAACGCGACGGCCCAGGCCCGCAGGCGGGAGCGGTACGGAGTCATCCGGACCTCCTCGGTGGTGGGGTGGTGGTGGGGGAGCTGCCGGCGTCGGGACGGCGACACCAATAGATAGACATGACTATAGCGGGGTGGGTTCGGGTCGCCGACGCGTGAGCGGGCCACCCGGGAAACCCCGGATGGCCCGCCCGTGTCGCCGATGCGTCAGAGGTTCAGGCTCCAACTGTTGAGGTAGCCGGTGTCCAGGCTCGCCGCGTCCTGCACCCGCAGTCGCCAGGCGCCGTTCGCCGTCTCCGAGGAGAGGTTCACGGTGTACGTCTGGTCGATGTTGTCGGTGCTGCCTCCGGAGCGGTTCTGCAGCGTGTACACGCTGCCGTCCGGCGCGATCAGGCTGACCACGAGGTCACCGATGTAGGTGTGCACGATGTGCACCTCGACCTTGCTCGCGGTCGACGGGGTCGCCGCGCAACCGCTGATCACGATGGTGCTCTGCACCGTCGAGTTGTCGGCGATCGGCACGTCGGTGCCGTTGCTGCCGGAGCAGCCCGGCAGCCCGTTCACCGTCACGTTCAGCGTGGTCGTGCGGGCCACCGAGGGGGCGGTGCCCACCACCGTGATCGGCACCGTGCCGCTGCCGGCGGTGGCGGCGGCGGTGACCGTGACGGTGGTCGACCCGCCGGCGGTGACCGAGGCGGGGGAGAACGACACGCTCACCCCGGCCGGCAGCGGGCCGGTCGAGAAGGTGACCGTCTCGGCGGTGCCCCGGATGACCGTGGTGCTGACGGTGGCGGAGCCCGAGGTGCCCGGGTCGAGGGTCAGCGTCGGCGGGGAGACCGCGACGGTGAAGTCGTTGGCGGCGCACGACTCGGTGCCGGTGACGTTCACCGCGGTCCAGGCGGCCATCACGGCCTTGTACTCGGTGCTGCACAGGCCGTACAGGTCGGTGGCGGCCGACAGGGTGTGGATCCGCGCGGTGTTGGTCGGCTGGGCGGTGTTCACGTAGCGGGTGTTCGACACGAAGTACGCGTCCAGCGCCCGGAACCAGATCTTCTCCGCCTTCTCCCGGCCGATCCCGGTCACCGGCGGGGCCGACCCGCACAGCGGCGAGGTGCCGTACGGGGTGACGCCGGAGCCCTCGGCCAGGTTGAAGAAGAAGTGGTTGGCCACGCCCGAGGAGTAGTGCACGTCAAGGCTGTTGGTGCTGGTCGACCAGCAGCCGTGCGACGAGCCGTCCAGCGTCGGGTTGTACATGTAGCGCAGCGGCGCGCCGGTGCCCCGGATGTCGATCTTCTCGCCGACCTCGTAGTCGCCGGGGTCGACCGGGGTGTTCGCGTAGAACTCCACCATGTTGCCGAAGATGTCGCTGGTGGCCTCGTTCAGGCCGCCGGACTCGCCGGAGTAGGTCAGGCCACCGGGGACCACGTTCTCGGTGACGCCGTGGGACATCTCGTGGCCGGCGACGTCGAGGGCGACCAGCGGCTTGGCGTTGCCCGTGCCGTCGCCGTAGGTCATCTGCGCGCCGTCCCAGAAGGCGTTGACGTACGCGTTGCCGTAGTGCACCCGGCTCGGCACGCCGGTGCCGTTGCCGAAGATGCCGTTGCGCCCGTGCACCTCGGTGAAGTAGTCGAAGGTCGTGGCCGCGCCGAAGTGCGCGTCGACGGCGGCGGACTGCCGGTTCGAGGCCGCGCCGGTGCCCCACACGTTGTCGGCGTCGGTGAAGGTGGTGCAGGTCGACGTGCCGTTGTTCATGTCGCAGGTACGGCCGTTGCCCCGGGTCGGGTCGATCATGCTGTAGGTCGACCCGGACAGGGTGGTGTCGATCGCGACCGGGCCGGCGTAGATGCTGTTGCCGGTGCCGACGACGGACTCGATCTCGTCGTAGGAGCCGATCCGGGCCCCGGTGAGCGCGTCGCTGATCACGTGCAGCTTCGAGGGGGTCTGCCCGTCGGGCGCCCAGCCGGACACCACGGTCTCCCAGGCGAGCCGGCCGGTCCCGCTGCTGGCGTCGACGAACAGCTCCGCCGCGCCGGTGCCGGTGATCCGGCCGGAGAACGCGGTGGTCGCCGCCTTGCTGGCCTTGGCGGCGCTGACCTTCGGGGTGGTGGCGAGGCTCAGCGGCGCGGCCAGGCCGACCGAGCTGCCGGCGTAGTCGCCGTCGGCCCCGGTGCGGATGACGACATCCCCGCCGTAGACGCGGAGCCCGTCGTAGGTGCGGGTGTAGCGGACCGTGCCCCGGCCCTGGGCGTCGCGCCTGCTGCTGTGCACGGCGTAGCGGTCCTTCGCCGACGACCTGACGTCGCGGGAGTGCTCCTTGAGCGCGGTGTCGGCGGCGGCGACCAGCGATGGTCCCGCGGTGGGCGGCGGAGCGGCGGACGCGCCCGTGGTGGTGACCACGAGACCACTGCCGACCAGCATGGTGACGCCGGCCAGCGCTAGGGCTGATCTCAAACTGACCTCCCCGATCCGAGATGCTTTCGCATCTTTCGATGACGCGATCATCGTCGGCTGTGGAGAGTCTGGGAAGACGGTTGTCGATGGATAACCATACCGAGTTGTCCATCTTTCCGAAGTGATGGCCGGCGGGTCACCCCCCGGGGTGTTCCGTCCCGGTTACGGCTGGAACACCCCGGCAACAATCGCCGGATCGGTCAGCGCAGACCGGCGAACAGGTCGTCCTCCGGCAGCGCCGCCCCGGTGGTGTCGCGGACCCGGACGAAGGTCTCCCGGCCCATCAGCTCGACGAACCGGTCCCGGCCCATTCGCAGGAAGAAGATGTTCTCGGTCTGGCTGGCGTGGGCGGCCAGCGCGTCGAACTTCTGGTTGCCGTAGCTGCTGGTGTCCACCCAGGTGGTGATCTCGTCGTCGGGCAGGCCGAGCTGCGGCCCCGGTGCGTCCTGCGCGTCCGGCTCGGCCCACTCGACGCCCAACTCCTTCATCACCCGGCCGAACTCCGCGAACGCCGTGCGCGGCACCGTGGTCCAGTAGACCTTCGCCGGGATGTCGGTCATCTCGACGGCGGCCATGGTGATCCGGTGGGCCTGGATGTGGTCGGGGTGGCCGTAGAAGCCGTTCTCGTCGTAGGTGACCACCACGTCCGGCCGGTACCGGCGGATCAGCTCCGCCAGCCGCTGCGCCGCCTCCGCCACCGGCGTGGTCCAGAACGCGCCGGGCGACTCGTTGTTCGGCCAGCCCATCATCCCGGAGTCGGCGTAGCCGAGCGTCTCCAGGTGACTGACCTTCAACGCCGCGCAGCTGGCCTCCAACTCGGCCTGCCGCATTGCCACCACCGCCGCCGGGTCGTGCCCCGGCTCGCCCGGCTTGACCCCGCCGGGGCCGTCGCCGCAACCACCGTCGGTGCAGGTCACCAACACCGTCGTGATGCCCTCCGCTGCATACCGGGCCAACACGCCACCGGTGCTCGTCGCCTCGTCGTCCGGGTGCGCGTGCACCGCCATCAGGGTCAGACCTCGCTCTACCATGCCCTCACCCTAGGCGGCCCGACCGACGACGGTGCGTACCGGCCCGGTGGGGGAGCCGGGGGTCGGCGTCCGCCGGTCCCGCTGTTCCCGGTCGCGCACCGTCACCCGGACGCGCCACCGGGGCGACGCGCGTGGGGGGCCGCGGCGGATAATGGCTGTCATGACCACCACCCGCACCGTCCCGGGTCTGCCGTTCGCCCTGTCACCCTCGCCCGAGGCGGCGTGGACGATCGTCGAGGCCGACGGCGTGGTGACCGGCTCGGCGGCCCCACGCAGCGACATCTTCATCGACCCGGCGGCGGGTGACCCGGTGGTCGGGGCGACCCTCGACGCGGCGACCCTGCTCGGCCTGCCCCCCGACGGTGACTTCCAGTTCAGCGCCCGGGTCACCGTCGACTTCGCGGCCACCTACGACGCCGGGGTGCTGCTGCTCTGGGTCGACGAGCGGCACTGGGGCAAGCTCTGCTTCGAACTCTCTCCCGACGGCGAACCGATGATCGTCTCGGTGGTCGCCCGGGGCGTCGCCGACGACGCCAACGCCTTCGTCGTCGACGCCCGCACGGTCTGGCTGCGGGTGTCCCGGATCGACCACGCGTTCGCGTACCACGCCTCGGTCGACGGGCGGACCTGGCGGATGGTCCGCTACTTCGGCATCGACGGCGCGGCCACCGCCGCCACGATCGGCCTGGAGGCGCAGTCGCCGACCGGCGACGGCTGCCGGGTCGTCTTCGACGACCTCCGCTTCACCCGCGACCGGCTGACCGACCTGCGGAACGGCTCCTGACACCGGCCCCGGTCGCGGCGGGCGGCCGGGGACGTTCGACCCGCACGGCGTCGCCCCGGACGAGTTCGTCGTGCAGGCGTCGGCGGGCGGCGGTGACGGCGCGGCCGGCACGCGCGTCACCCTCGGCGAGACGCTGCCGCAGCAGCCGCAGCGCGGCGGCGCGGTTGAGGCTGAACTGCCGTTCGCTGTCGACCACCACGACGGTGCCGGAAGGGCGGTGGGTCGCCCGCGCCGCCGTGCTGGCCTTGTTCCGGTGCTGACCGCCCGGTCCACCGGTACGGCAGGCGACGACGTACACGTCGGCCTCGACGAATGCGGTGCTCGGGGTGTCCACCCGGCACGGTCGGGCGGTGACGTACCAGTTCTTCCGACCGGTCCCCGGCCGGTACGGGCTGGGCGCCTGCCAGCACAGGGTGCCCGTCCACCCGGCGGCGAACGTCGCCGCGTCGGGCCCGTCGAGCCGGAGCAGGACCGACCGGTAGGTGCCCGGTCGGTCGCCGGCGACGGACTCGACCCGGTGGCTGTCCACCCCGTGCCGGGCGGCGTCGGCCGCCAACCGGCCCAGCAGCCGGGCCACCGCCCACTCGCACTCCTGTGGACCGCGCCCGGCCGACAGGAGCAGGTGGACGCTCACCTACGACCCCGCCGACGCTCGTCCCGGCGGTCCGGCCCGAGGTCGGGCGTCTTGTAGGTGACCAGCGGGACGGTGCTCGCCACCGGGGTGGCCAGGTCGTGCGCGACGAGGTCGGCGATCACCTGCTCGATGCGTTTGTAGGCCGTCGGCGCCTCCTCGAACAGCAGTTGCCGGTCGCCGCACACCACCAGCGAACCCACCGGCGTACGCCGCAACTGCGCGACGGTGTGCTTGGCGCGGCCCCGGCGCAGCGCGTCGGCGCGGGACATCTTCCGCCCCGCGCCGTGCGCCACGGAGTGGTTGGCCGCCGGGCCGGCGTGCCCGGCCACCAGGTACGACGGGGTGCCCCGGGTACCGGCGACCAGCACGTCCCGGCCGTCGCCCGGGGCCGCCCCCTTGCGGTGCAGGTACTCGCCGTCGCGGACCTCGACCAGGTTGTGGCACTGGTCGACGACCGGCTCGGTGGGTTCGGCCCCTAGGGCGTGGGCGACCCGGGCGGCCAGCACCCGCCGGTTGAGCGCGCCCCAGCGGACCGCCTCGTCGTGCCGCGCCAGGTATCCGGCCGGGTCGGGGGCCGGCCCCGCGCCGTGGGCCTCGGTGTGCGCCCGCAGGATCCGCTCGCCCAGGCCCCGCGACCCGCTGTGCACGACGAGCACGAGGTCACCGGCGACGAGCCCGAGCCGGTCCGTGTGGTCCGCCGCGAGGACGGTGTCGATCCGGGCCAGTTCGACGAAGTGGTTGCCCCGACCGACCGTGCCGAGCCCTTCGACGTGACCGGCGGGCGGCCCGCCGGGCGCGACGGCCCAGACCGGGTCGTCGGGGTCCGGCGACCGGTCCAGGTCCGGGAACCGGGCGGCGATCCGCTCGGGTACGGCCCGCTTCAGGCCGATCGGGAAGACGGCTATGCCGCACCCGATGTCGGAGCCCACCAGGTGCGGGTAGAGCACGGTCGAGGCCATCGCCGCGCCGATCGGGGCGCCCTTGCCCGGGTGCAGGTCGGGCATGGCGGCGACGCGCCGCATGCCGTCGAGTGCGGCCACCTGGTGGCACTGCCGCACGGCGTCGGACTCGATCCAGCTCTCGGGGGAGGCGAAGACGGTGACGGTGGCCGTGGTCGGGGACGGCGGGGAATGCTGTGCGGACACGAATGCTCGTTTCGGGTGACGGGAACGACGGACGGCACGCGGCGGCACGATGGCAGCCGGCGGCACGATGGCGTGCGGCGGCGCCACGGCGCGGTGGCGCGGCACGGGCGTGCGGGATGCGGGGGTGTCCGTCAGTACGTCATGCCCGTCAGCCTGGCCCACCGGACCGCTTCCGCCAACCGGTTTTCGGCCGGCCGCTCAGCCGACCGGCGTCCCCAGCGGGTCGGCGAGCAGCCGGGTGAAGCCGAGTTCCGCCGCGCCGACCAGGGTGGCGTCGTCGCCGAGGGCGGACACCCGCAACCGAGCCCGGGTACGCGAGACCGGCAGGACGTTGACGGCGATCCGCTCCCGCACGTGCGCCGCCGAGCCCCGGTACACCTCCCGCAGCATCCCGCCGAAGATCACCATGCCGGGGTTGAACAGGTTGATCACGTTCGCCACCCCGATGCCGAGCCAGTCGCCGACGGTCCGCAGCGCCTCCCGGGCCGCCGGATCGCCCCGGTCCGCCGCGTCGACCACCTCGCGGACCGCGTCCCGGCCGATCCGGTCGCCGGGCCGACCGGCGGCGTCGAGCAGCGCCCGCTCGCCGACCTCCGCCTCCAGGCAGCCGCGTGAGCCACACCCGCAGGGTCTGCCGTCGTACGGGTTGACCAGCATGTGACCGACCTCGGAGCCGTACCCGCCGTCGCCGCCGAGCAGCTCGCCGCCCACGATGATCCCGCCGCCGACCCCGACGTCGCCGTGCAGGTAGACCAGGTTGTCCACCCCGACACCCACCCCGCGCCGGTGCTCGGCCACCGCGCCCAGATGGGCCTCGTTGCCGACCAGGACCGGCAGGCCGAGATCGAGCCGGCGGGCCAGCTCCGCGCCGAACGCCTGGTCCACCCAGCCCATGTCCGGCCCGAAGCGCACCATCCCGTCGCCCGGCCGGATCATCCCGCAGTACGACGCGCCGATCCCGACGCAGGCCGCCCCCGACGCCGCCGTGGCGTGCAGCTGCCGGCCGAGGTCGGCCAGCACCCGCACGACGGTGTCCAGGTCGACGCCCGCGCGGGCCCGGCGCGCCTCGCGGCGATCCTGGATCGCCCCGCCCAGCCCCACCCGGGCCGCGACCAGCCGGTCCACCGCGATGTCGAAGGCGATCACGTAGACCCGGTCGGCGGCCGGCCGGACCATCAGGGACGGTCGCCCGGCCCGCCCGGTCAGCTCGGCGGAGTCCTCCCGCACCAGGCCGGCCGCGACCAGTTCCGTGGTGAGCGACAGGACCGTGCTGCGGTTGACGCCCAGCCACTCGGCCAGGCCGGCCCGCGACACCGGGCCACCGAGATGCACCCGCCGCAGCAACGCCCCGAGGCTCCGGCGACGGCTGTCACCCGGCGACTGCCCGTCCACTGTGGGACTTCTCGGCATCACGGCGGGCCCTGTCGATCGGCTGCTGACTACCCGTCGAGCGTAGTTGCCGACCTGCCGTGCGTCACCCCGCGTGCCGGGGCCGGTGACCGTCCCCACCCACCGGTGCGGGTCCCGCAGGATCGCGGTGCCCGCACCGGGCGGCGGGTCAGCCGTCGATCCGGGTGATGTTGCGGATCTTGTTGGCCGCGTCCAGGGCGGCGACCTTGTACGCCTCGGACAGGGTCGGATAGTTGAAGACCGTGTCGATCAGGTAGTCGACCGTGCCACCGCAGCCCATCACGGTCTGCCCGATGTGGACGATCTCGGTCGCGCCGGTGCCGAACACGTGCACCCCGAGCAGCCGGCCGTCCTGCGGGGAGACGAGCAGTTTCAACATGCCGTACGAGTCGCCGACGATCTGCCCCCGGGCCAGCTCGCGGTAGCGGGCGATGCCGACCTCGAACGGGGTGGAGCTGTTGGTCAGCTCCTCCTCGGTCTTGCCGACGAAACTGATCTCCGGAATCGTGTAGATGCCGATCGGCTGCAACTCCTGGAGTTCGCGGGCCGGCTCGCCGCAGGCGTGCTGCGCGGCCATCCGGCCCTGCTCCATCGAGGTGGACGCCAACGCCGGGAAGCCGATCACGTCACCCACCGCGTAGATGTGCTCCACGCTGGTGCGGTAGTGCTCGTCCACCGCGATCCGGCCACGCTTGTCGGCCTCCAGGCCCGCCGCGTCCAGGGCCAGGTCGTCGGTCTGCCCCTGCCGACCGGCCGAGTACATCACCGTGTCGGCGACGATCTTCTTGCCGCTCTTGAGGACGCACAGCGCCGCGTTCTGGTGCTTCTCCACCGCGGCGACCTCCTCGCCAAAGCGGAACGTCACCGACAGGTCACGCAGGTGGTACTTCAGCGACTCGATGATCTCCTCGTCGCAGAAGTCGAGCATCCGGTCCCGGCGTTCCACCACGGTCACCTTCGTGCCCAGCCCGGCGAACATCGAGGCGTACTCCATGCCGATCACGCCGGCACCGACCACCACCATGCTGCGCGGCACGGCCTGCAGGTTGATCACCCCGTCGGAGTCGACGATCGTCCGGTCGTCGAAGTCGACGCTGTCCGGGCGGGCCGGCCGGGTGCCGGCGGCGATGACGGCCTTGTCGAAGGTGATCCGGGTGTCGTGGCCGGAGCCGCCGTCCACCCAGATCGAGTGCGGGTCGGCGAACCGGCCGGTGCCGGTGATCAGCGCGACCCGGTTGCGGGCAAGCTGGTTGCGGATCACGTCGGTCTGCCGCTCGATCACATGCTGGGTGCGGGCGGCCAGGTCGGCGACGGTGATCTCCTCCTTGACCCGGTAGCTGCTGCCGTACAGGTCCCGCTGGCTCAGGCCGGTGAGGTAGAGCACGGCCTCCCGCAGCGTCTTGGAGGGGACGGTGCCGGTGTTGATGCACACCCCACCGATCATGTCGCGGCGGTCCACGATGCCGACCCGCCTACCGAGCTTCGCGGCGGCGATCGCCGCCTTCTGACCGCTGGGCCCGGAGCCCAGCACCAACAGGTCGTAGTCATACACGGCACCTAGCCTCGCAAGGTGCCGCAACTTCCGCCAGTCGTGATCGTCCCGGTGGCCGGGACGGGGCGCTGTTCCTATCCTGACCCGGTGGAACTGGCGTTCAGCGGTGAACTGTGGTGGTGGAAGGGGCCGGCGCCCTGGCACTTCGTCACCGTCCCCGACGACGAGTGCGCGGCGCTGTCGACGGCGTCCGCCGCGGTCAGTTACGGCTGGGGCATGGTCCCGGTCACCGCCCGGATCGGGGCCACCAGCTGGCGGACCTCGCTGTTCCCCCGCGACGGGCGCTACCTGGTGCCGGTGAAGACCCGGGTGCGGGCGGCCGAAGGGCTCGCGGTGGGCGACCGGGTGGCCGTGCACCTCACCGTCGACGTCTGAGCACACCGGCAGCCCGCCCCGCGCGGACCCGAAACCCGCGACCGCCAGGCGGGTGGGCGCAGGTCGGCGCTACGGTGGGCCGGTCGCCCCACCGCGCCGGGCCGCCGGGCGACGCCGCACGCGACGAGGGGACAGGTGACGGCGACGTCATGACCGACTACGGACACGAGCTGCTGTTCGGCGGCTTCCTCACCCCGGACGCCCGGCAGCCGGAGCAGGTCGTCGCCCGCGCCCGGCTCTGTGAGCAGGTCGGCCTGGACCTCGTCACCTTCCAGGACCACCCCTACCAGCCGGGTTTCCTCGACACCTGGACGCTGATGTCCTACCTGGCGGCGGCGACCAGCCGGATCAGGTTGGCCGGCAACGTGCTCAACCTGCCGCTGCGGCAGCCGGTGGTGCTGGCCCGCAGCGTCGCCAGCCTCGACCTGCTCAGCGGCGGCCGGGTCGAGCTCGGCCTCGGCGCGGGCGCGTTCTGGGACGCCATCGAGGCCAACGGGGGCCGACGGCGCACCCCCGGGCAGGCGGTGGACGCCCTCGACGAGGCGATCCGGATCATCCGGGAGGTGTGGGCCGCCGACCGGCGCGGCGGGGTACGCGTCGACGGCGAGCACTACCGGGTGGTCGGCGCGAAGCGCGGCCCCGCCCCGGCGCACCCGGTGGGAATCTGGGTCGGCGCGTACAGGCCGAGGTTGCTGCGGCTGGTGGGGCGGACGGCGGACGGCTGGCTGCCGTCCCTGGCGTACCTGCCGAACGGGCCGGCCGACCTGGCCGGGCTCAACGCGCTGGTCGACGAGGGCGCGGCGGCGGCCGGGCGGGACCCCGCCGGGGTACGGCGGTTGCTGAACGTCTCCGGTCGGTTCACCGGCACCGGCGCGGGCTTCCTCGACGGGCCGCCCCGGCAGTGGGTGCGGGAGCTGACCGACCTGGCGCTGGAGCACGGCACCTCCGGGTTCGTCCTCGGCACCGACGACCCCGCCAGCATCCAGCTTTTCGCCCAGGAGGTCGCCCCCGGCGTCCGCGAGCTGGTCGCCGCCGAGCGGGCCGGCTCGACGTCGGCCACCCCGCCGCCGGGGGAGCCGACCGGCACGGCGGGGCCGACCGGGGCGACAGAACCGTCCGGGGCGACGGGACCGGCGCAGGGGCGGCGGGAGACGGTCCGGGCCGGGGGCGTGGCGGGGCTCGCGGTCACCCCCACCCCCGCGCCGCAGGTACGGCACAGCGACCACCGGCTTTGGGACGAGTCGACCCGGCCCGTCGCCCCGCCCGCCCCGGCCGGGTACGTCTACTCCCCGCAGGCCCAGGCCGTCGGCGGGCACCTGGTCGATGTGCACGACCACCTGCGCCGGGAGTTGGGCGAGATCCGCGACCTGCTCGACCAGGTCCGCCGGGGGGTGGTCTCCGCCGGGGACGCCCGGGGCGCGCTCAACCGGATGACCCTGCGGCAGAACAACTGGACGCTGGGGGCGTACTGCGCCGCCTACTGCACGCTGGTCACCCAGCACCACGGGCTGGAGGACGACGCGATCTTCCCGCACCTGAGGCGGGCCGATCCGGGGCTGGTCCCGGTGATCGACCGGCTGGAGCAGGAACACGTCGTGATCCACGAGGTCGTCGAGGGTGTCGACCGGGCCCTGGTCGCGCTGATCGGGGACCCGGGGCGGCTGACCGGCCTGCAGCAGGCGGTGGACGTGCTCACCGACACCCTGCTGTCGCACCTGTCCTACGAGGAACGGAACATCGTCGAACCCCTGGCCCGGTACGGCTTCTTCCCCGGCCAACTCTGAGCGGCCGGGGTCACCGCGGTGCCGGCCGGGCCCGGCGACGGGCGGTGCCCGGCGGGGAACGTCGTTCGGGCCGCCGTGCCATAATCGTGCTGGTGCCCGTGGTTGTCACCGTCGGGCCCGGGGGGCCGCCTCCGCAGCACGCGGACGGCGGGGGAACCAACCCCCGGAGGCCACAGTGGATTCCACCTCTCTCACCGCTCTCGTCGACCTGCTCGACGGCCTGTTGCAGTTGGGTGCCGCCGCGCTCAGCCTCGCCGCCGCCGTCGTGGTCGCCCGCAGCACCCGCCGGTCGGGCCGGCGGCGCGACGACTGACCACCCCCGGGCGCGGCCCGACCGGCCCACCGCTGGTCGTCGCCGGCCGGGTCAGAGGAACGCGCCGACCCGGGGGGTCGCGCCGTCCCACCGGAAGATCGCCGCGTACAACGCCCGGCGGGCGTCGGCCGGCAGCGAACCGTCGGCCTGCTGCCGGCACGGGGTGGTGCCGGCACAGACCCACCCGTGCAGGAACAACCGCTGCTCGTCGTCGACCAGGGCGGGGACGAGGTCCGCGCCACCCGGGCCGCAGATTCCGGTGCCGGACGTGGTGAGCAGCGGGTGCTCGGTCCGGCCGTGGAAGTCCCAGCGGTCGGTGGAGGTCAGGTAGACGGTGGCGTAGCTGCAGTTGTCGTACCCGTACCGGGAGGCGAACAGCACGAAGGTGGATCCCCGCTGCCGCAGCACCGGGTTCTCGATGATGCCGTCGTTGCGGAGCAGTTCACCGCTGGCGTTGCCGACCCAGCGGGTGCCGGTGTCGTCGAGCCGCAGCATCCGGATCGACGACGGCGTCTGCTGCGTCTTGTAGAGCACGAACCGTCGGCCGTCGGCGTCCTCGAACGGGGACGGGTCGATCACCCCGGCGGCGGCCACCGGCCGCCCCGGCACCGCGTCGTCGGCCCCGTGCGCGCCGCCCGGGCAGATCAGCGGCGCGGTGCCGACCGGCGTGTACGGCCCACCGACGACGTCGGACGTGGCCGCACCGATGCACCGCTGCCCGTTCCTACCCTTGGCCGGCACCGAGTAGTAGAGCACCCAACCGGTGGCGGTGTGAACCGCCTCGGGGGCCCACACCGTGCCGTTGTCGGCCCAGTCCGGCACCGACCCGAGTGTCGTGCCGAGGCTGCTCCACGGCCCGGACGCGGTCTCACCCCGGTAGGCCGGGGCACGTCCACCCGTGGCGAACACGACGAAGCTGTCACCGTGCCGCACCACGCCGGGGTCGGCGATCCCGCCCGTGGGGGCGTACACCGGTTGCGGGGTGGCGGCGGTGGCGGGCGCGGCGGCGGTGCCGGCGACGACCGTCACCACGACGGCGACCAACGCCGGCCGCCAGGTCCTTCGTAGGTGCATGGCTCTCCCTGGCGTGACGGCGGCGGAGGGGGCGTCGCGGGTGTCCGGGTCGCTCCGCCGGCTGGATCGGCAATTCACTGCGGACAATGTGTGTGCGTTGTCCGGAGGCTGAAACTAAGCTACCGTGCCACAGTTGGCAAAGTAACCTTTCTTCATGGCCGGATCGTGTCGCGCCGGTCGTCAGCGCTCCGGAGAGGACAGCCATGGCACGCGGAGAACGATGGTCGGCGCGCGGTGCAGGAGCCCTCGTCGGCGTGGCGGTGCTGCTGGTGAGCCTGGTGCCGGCCACTCCCGCCGCCGCGAACTCCACCTTCCAGGCGGCGACCCTGAACATCCTCAACGAGCTGAACCAGGCCGACTTCGTCCACGACCTGGAACTGATCACCGCCAAGGCGGACCTGGTCGGGCTCAACGAGGTCGGCAACCGCAAGGCGTACCTGAAGGACTGGGCCGCGGACAACGGCTGGTGGCTGTACGCGCCCGAACCGACGCAGGCGGCCAACGAGGCGCTGTTGGCCCGCAAGAGCATGTTCGAGGTGCTCGACAAGGGGTCCAACTTCGTGTGCGACACCAACGGGCCGGGCGAGGTGCCGCCGGCCCGCTACAACAACTGGGTCCGTTACCGGCACAAGGCGACCGGGCGCAGCGTGTACCACATCAACGCGCACGCCAACGCCAGCATCGAGAACAACGGCCGGCCCGAGGACCTGCCCCGCACCGCCTGCGCCGAGCAGCAGTTCCAGGCCCTGAAGGACCTGGCGGCGGCCAAGAAGGACTCCGGCCAGGTCATCGTCAGCGGCGACCTGAACGTCGACTTCAGCGCCGACCGGGCCTACGGGTACCAGAAGTTCCCCTGGCAGGTCTTCGAGGCCAACGAGCTGCCGAACCTGCGGTCCTGCTACAACCTGTACGGCGAGAAGGCCAACGGGACGCACGGCAACCGGCACATCGACTACATCTACTTCTGGAAGCGGCTGGAGGAGTACCGCGAGATGTGGATGACCGACTACAGCATCGTCAGCGGCACCAACTCCGACCACAACGGCGTGGTGGCCGCGTTCACCATCGCGTCGTAGCCGGGCCGGTTCCGCGTCGCCCCCGGCGGGTCCGGCTGCGGTTCGCCCGGCCGTCGACCATTGACACATCTCGTGGTCCACCTCATCGTCGGAGCAACCGCCTCCGCACCGAAGGGTTCACCTGATGGTCGACACCACGCACACGTACGTCATCGTCGGAGCCGGGCCCGCCGGCCTGCAACTGAGTTACTACCTTCAGCAGCAGGGCGCCGACTACCTGACGCTCGAACGTGGCGCCGAGCCGGGGGGCTTCTTCCGGCGGTTCCCGCGCCACCGCCGCCTGATCTCGTTGAACAAGGTGCACACCGACAGCAGCGACCCCGAGATCCGACTGCGGTGGGACTGGAACTCGCTGCTCAACGACGATCCGGAACTGCTGTTCCCGAACTTCAGCCAGGAGTACCTGCCGGCCGCCGACGACCTGGTGCGGTACCTCGCCGAGTTCCAGCGGGTACACCAGCTCCGGGTCCGCTACGGCACCACCGTCGAGCAGATCTCCCGCGACGACGACGGGTTCACCGTCCGTACCGACCGGGGTGTCGTACGGGCGCGGTGCCTGATCGTGGCGACCGGCTGGGGGCGGCCGTTCGTGCCGGACATCAAGGGCATCGAGCACGCCACCGGTTACGAGGAGATGGACGTCGACCCCGACCGGTACGCCGGCAAGCGGGTCCTGATCATCGGCAAGGGCAACTCGGCGTTCGAGACCGCCTCGTCGATCCTGGGCAAGGCGTCGATGGTGCACCTGGCCAGCCGGCAGCCGCTGCGGCTGGCCTGGAACACCAAGCACCCGGGCGACGTCCGGGGCCAGTACGGCGCGATCCTCGACAGCTACCAGTTCAAGACGCTGCACTCGGTGCTCGACTGCACCATCGACGAGATCCGGCCTGTCGACGGCAGGTTCCGGGTCTCGATCACCTACACCCACGCGCAGGGCGAGACCGCCGAACTCGACTACCACGAGGTGCTGCGCTGCACCGGATTCCGGATGGACACCTCCCTGTTCGACGCCTCCTGCGTCCCGGACATGGTGCGGGACGGCCGGATGCCGGGCCTGCGTCCCGACTGGCAGTCGAGCAACGTCGACGACCTGTACTTCGCCGGCACCATCGCCCAGGCGCGGGACGTGAAGCACGCCTCGTCGCCGTTCATCGACGGGTTCCGGTACAACCTGCGTACCTTCACCCGGCTGCTGCGGGAGCGGTACGACGACGTGCCGCTGCCCGTGGGCACCGTGTCGGGCGAGCCGGCCTCGCTGACCAAGGTGATGCTGGACCGGGTCAACTGGAGTTCGGCGCTGTGGACCCAGTTCGAGTACCTCTGCGACGTCTTCGTCCGCGACGACGCCACGGGCGACTTCCGGCACCACGAGGACCTGCCGGAGGACTACGCCGTGCAGCGGTTCGCCGACTCCCCGCACTGCTACACCCTGGCCCTGCGCTGGGGCCGCGACGACTACGGCGACGTGTTCGCCATCGAGCGGCACCCGACCCCGGACCGGGCCCGGGAGAGCGCCTTCATCCACCCGGTGATCCGGCGGTACCGCCACGGCGAACTGGTGGCCGAGCAGCACCTGCTGGAGGATCTGCTGGCCGAGTGGCGGCGGCCGGACCGGCACGTGGAGCCACTGGTGCGCTTCCTCAGCCGGGACCTCACTGACGGATCATGATCTCGTCAAGCGGTTTGCGGGCCAGGTCGGGCACCCGCGCATCCGGCGCGGGGTACCCGACCGGCAGCACCAGGTTCGGTCGTTCCTCCGGCGGGCGTCCGCACACCTCGTTGAGGAACCGCATCGGGCTGGGTGTGTGCGTCAGGGTGGCCAGACCGACCTGGTGCAGCGCGGTGATCAGCAGGCCGACCGCGATGCCCACGGACTCCTTGACGTAGTACGGCTTGGGGCTGTGCGGCCCCTGGTGCACCTCGAACACGACGATGACGGCGGGTGCGGTCTCCAGGAACGGCTTCTCCCAGTCGGTGCCGAGCGCGGCGATCGCACCCAGCCACTCCTGCGGCGCGCGCCGCTGGTAGAAGTCGCGTTCCTCGGCCTCGGCCGCCGCGCGCAGCCGGCGCTTGCGGGCCGGATCGGTCAGTACGACGAACCGCCACGGCTGCACGTTGGCCCCGCTGGGGGCGGTCGAGGCGGCCCTGATCGCCGCCTCGATCACCCCCTCGGGTATCGGGTCGGGAGCGAAGTCGCGCACCGACCGGCGGCGGGCCATCTGTTCGGCGAACGCCTCCGCCGCGCGGACCATGTCCGCTGCCGGACGGCGTTCGAGTCGGATCGGAACGGTGGGTAGCTGGACCGTGTCGGCCATCTGTCGCCTCCCTGGCAGAGCCGCGGCCGGACCCGGTCGTGTCCCACTCCACAGTGGACGCGGGGACCGCGCGGGCCGGCTGCTCCCAGCATTTCCGAGGCGGGCCGGTTCGTCGTTACGCCAGTGTGCTGTCTTGCCCGCCGGGCCCGTCCGCGGCGGTCGCGGCGACCAGCGCGGCGACCACGTCGGTGAGCCGGCCCCTGGTGGCCGCCGCCGCCCGCTGCCGGGCCGCGCCGTCGCCGTCGACCGCCAGCCCGGCCAGCCACCGTTGCACCCGGGGGCCGTCGCCGGTCTCCTCCAACGCCGGCCGGGCCAGCTCGACCAGTTGCGCGGCGAGCACCCCGGCGGGCAGCAGCCGGCCGGTGCCGACCTCGACGCCGTGGCCGCACATCCCGTCGCGTGCCGCCCGCCAGTACGCCAGCCGCATCAGATCCGGGTCGGTGCGGGGCCCCTCGTCGCCCCGCTCGACGGCCGTCGCGGCGACCATCGCCAGGGCCCGGACCAGCGCCGCGAACCCGGCGGACTCGGCGGCGGTGATCGGCATGTCGGCCACCCGCACCTCAAGGGTGGGATGGCGGGCCGACAGCCGCAGGTCCCAGAAGATCGTCCCCGAGTCGACCATCGCGCCCGCGTCGAGCAGCAGGTCGATGTGTGCGTCGTACTGCCGGGCCGAGGTCAGGAAGGGCGGTGGCCCGGCCACCGGCCAGCGCTGCCAGGTCAGGCTGCGCCAGCTCGCGTAGCCGGTGTCGCGTTCGCGCCAGTAGGGCGAGTTGGCGGTGAGCGCCAGCAGCACCGGCAGGTGCGGACGGAGGTGGTTGCCGACCAGCACCGCCCGGTCGCGGTCCGGCTGCTCCACGTGCACGTGCACCGCGCAGATCGCCAGGTCGTCGTGCAACCCCCGGTAGGTGGCGTTGCCCCGGTCCTGCCGTGGCCCCTGGGTGATCGGCGGCGGCACCGCCGGGCCGAGCACCGGAGAACCGGTGGCGACCACCCGCAGCCCGTCCCGACCCGCCGCCGCCTGCAACGCGCCACGCG
This sequence comes from Micromonospora sp. WMMD734, assembly GCF_049178975.1. Taxonomy (NCBI): domain Bacteria; kingdom Bacillati; phylum Actinomycetota; class Actinomycetes; order Micromonosporales; family Micromonosporaceae; genus Micromonospora; species Micromonospora sp. WMMD734. Next base: position 2,397,527 of record NZ_JBMHMK010000001.1, on the reverse strand, counting down.
CCCCGACGAGTTGCGCGTGCAGCTCCGCCACCGCGTGGCAGGGCTCGGTACGGGTTTCGATCTGCAACTCGGTGATCTCGCCACCCACCCGGCCGCCGAGCTCCGCCCGGGCCCGGTCGACCACCGTGGCGGCCTGCGGCGTCACCTCGCCCCGCTCGGCGTCGACGACGAGGAACTCCTCCTCGACGCCGAGCCGGGGAATGGACGACCCTGACCGCTGTGCCGTGCTCATGCGCGCGTTCGACCCCTGCCCGTCGGTCGCTCGCCGACAGGGGGTAGCCTACGGGCCCACCGGCCGGACCGCGCTCAGGAGTTATCCTTCGTGGACAGTTGGTCGACCAGACCGGCCAGCAGGGCGGTACGCTCCGGCATCCGGTCGAGGCGGACGTACTCGTCGCGGGCGTGCGCCCCACCACCCACCGCGCCCAACCCGTCCAGGGTCGGCACCCCCAGCGCGGCAGTGAAGTTGCCGTCGGACGCGCCCGCCACGTGCGCCCCGGTCAGGGCCGGCAGGCCGAGCCGGTCGGCGACCGACCGGGCGGTCTCCAACAGCGGCCGGGCCAGCTCCGCCGGCATCGGATGACGGCCGATGCGGCCCTCCACCGCCACCGTCGCCTCGGGCAGGAACGGCACCAGCTCGTGGATGGCCCGGTCGATGCGTTCGAGTTCGGCACTGGTCCACGCCCGGACGTCGACCGCCAGACTGGCCAGCTCCGGCACCGTGTTGGTGGTGGTGCCCGCCGCCAGCAGCGTCGGGGTGACCGACGTGCCGCCGCTGTGCCCCGCGCCGAGGGCGCGCAGCGTGAGGATCTGGTGGGCCACCTCGACGGTGGCGTTCACCCCCCGCTGGGGTTCCACCCCGGCATGGGCGGCCCGGCCCTGCACGATGACCCGGTACACCGAGCCCCCCTTGCGGGCCACCTTCACCTCCCCCTGCGGGGTGGCCGCCTCGCAGACCAGCACCGCGTCCGAGCGCAGCGCCTCCCGCTCGATCAGCGGCCGGGACGTGCCGGAGCCGGTCTCCTCGTCGCAGGTGAGCAGCACGCCGACCGTGGAGGTGTCCGCCAGCAGGCCCAACGCGGTGAACATCTGCACGATCCCGGCCTTCATGTCGCACACCCCGGGACCGGTGGCGACGTCCCCGCGTACGGTGAACGGCCGGGACCTGACGGTGCCGATGGGGAAGACCGTGTCGAAGTGGCCGAGCAGCAGCACCCGTTGCCGGGCCGCCGGCCACAGCAGGTGCGGCAGCCCGTCCACGACGACCCGTTCGGCGGGCCGGCCGAGCACCTGCTCGCCCCAGCTGGCGAGCAGGTCGGCGCAGGACTCCAGGTGGGGCAGGTCGCCCGGGGCGGACTCGGCCGCGACCAGGTCCCCCAGCCGGTCCACCATCTCGGCGCGCAGTTTCGTCGCGGCGCCCAGCAGATCGCGCTGATGGTCCATCGAGCACTCCAGGTTCGAAGACGGTGACGGGCCCGGCCAGGCGACCCACCCACCATCGCAGCGTCGCCCGCCGACGGTCATCCGTTGCCGTGCTCACCGTCCCCGGCATCGGTCAGCCGCGCCAGCCGGCCGTACAGGTAGCGCTGGCGGGCGAGGTTCGTCGACCGTCGGGCCGCGTGCGCGTACGCGGTCCGGGCCTCGGCGGTCCTGCCGCAGCGTTCCAGCAGGTGGGCGCGGGCGGCGTGCCGCCGGGGGTCGTCGCCGACGCGGGGGTCGTCGGCCAGCGCGTCGAGCAGCCGCAGCCCGGCGGCGGGACCCCGGGCCATCGCCACCGCCACCGCGTGGTTGAGCGCCACCACCGGGTTGTCCGACATCCCCAGCAGCACCCCGTACAGGGCCTCGATCTGCGCCCAGTCGGTCGCTGCGGCGCTGGCTGCCTCGTCGTGCACCGCCGCGATCGCCGCCTGGAGCTGGTAGGGCCCGATGTCGCCGCGCGGCAGCACCGCGCTGACCAGGGCCACCCCCTCGGCGATCTGGTCGGCCCGCCAGCGGCGGCGGTCCTGCTGCGCCATCGGCACCAGCTCACCGTCCGGGCCGACCCGGGCCGGCCCCCGGGCGTCGGTGAGCAGCATCAACGCCAGCAGCCCGGTCACCTCCGGATCGTCGGGCAGCAACCGGTGCAGCAGCCGGGTCAGCCGGATCGCCTCGGCGGACAGGTCCACCCGGCACAGGCGCGGGCCGGTGGTGCCGACGTACCCCTCGTTGAAGATCAGGTAGAGCACCTGCCGGACGGCGTCGAGCCGGGCTGCGCGCTCGTCGGGTCCGGGCAGCGCGAACGGCAGCCCGCTGTCCCGGATGCGCTGCTTGGCGCGGGTGATCCGCCGGGTCATGGTCGCCTCGGGCACCAGGAACGCCCGCGCCACCTCGGCGGTGCCCAACCCGCCGACGGCGCGCAGGGTCAATGCGATCTGGGCGGCCGGCGGCAGCGCCGGATGACAGCACAGGAACAGCAGCACCAGGCTGTCGTCGCCCGGCTCCCGGTGGTCGGCCGCCGGGGCGGACCACGGCTGCGCCCGGCCGACGTCGTCCTCCCGCCGTCGCCGGGCCTGTTCGGCGCGGAGCAGGTCGGTCAGCCGCCGGGCGGCCACCGTGACCAGCCAGCCTCGGGGCTGCTCCGGCAGCCCCTCGACCGGCCAGCGGGTCGCGGCGGCCAGCAGCGCCTCCTGGACGGCGTCCTCGGCGGCGTCGAAGTGGCCGTACCGGCGGACGACCGCGCCGAGGACCTGCGGCGCGAGCACGCGCAACAGGTCCTCGACGGTGGACGGTCCCATCGCGTGAGGGTCAGCCGTCCAGGTCGTCGATGCCGTCGGCGACCGGCCGTACGTCGACGTACCCGCCCTCGGCGTCCGGGTCGACGAACCGGGCGGCGATCTGGGTGGCCCGGTCGAAGCTTTCGCAGTCGACGATGGTGAACCCGGCGAGCACCTCCTGCGTCTCCGGGTACGGCCCGTCGGTGACCACCGGCGTGCCCTGTCGCAGCCGCACCCGGCGGGCGTGCACCGGCGCGGTCAACCCCTGCCCGTCGACCAGCTCACCGGATTCGGCCAGTTCCTGGTGCACCGCCGCCATGTGCTCGTGCATCGCGGCGACCTGCTCCGGCGTCATCGGCGGCTGGGCCCCGGGGCGGCCGGCCATGGCGTCGTAGTCGCGCTGCGAGCCGTACAACATGATCATGTATTTCACGGGCTCTCCTCTCGGCCGCCGGGTGCGGCCGGACACCCGGGACGTCGGAGCCGCCGGGCCGATCCGGACACCGGCTGCGAGGCTAGTCGCCGACCGGGCGGGTGGCGACGGTCACCTACCGTGGCCTCATGACGACGATGTGGCTCGTGCTCGGGGCGGCGGCCCTGGTGATGATCGGCACGGTCGGCTGGGTCGCCTGGCGCGACCGGGCCCGCACCGTCGGGGCCGAGGACCGCACCGCCGGGCGGGACGCCCAGGCCAGACAGCACCGGTACGAGGCGGAACGCCACTTCGCCCAGAACGACACGATCCATCGGGGCCAGGAGCACCACTGACCGTCCGGCGGGGCCGACCTGGCTCACCCATGGTCAACGGGACGCCGGCCGGGCATGATCGTTCCACGGTCGGGGTACCACCGATCGCAGGACCGGCACGCCTGGGAGGCACACGGTGACGGCAGGCTCGCGACGCCGCTCGCACGGACCACTGCTCGCCGCGTTGACGGCACTGGTGGTGGCGGTCGGTTGCGCGGCCGGCGGGGTGGGGGAGAACGCGCCGCAGGAACCCCGGGAGCCGGCCCCCCGGCAGTCGTCGCGCCCGGCGGCGGCCCCCTCCTCGCCCGAGGCGGAGACCACCCGCGCCGACGGCACCACCAGCGTGGCCGAGTTCAAGAGCGACATCGCCGACGCCGTCACCATCGCCGAACGCTACTGGGCCGCCCAGTTCCGGACCTCCGGCGAGCAGTTCCGCCCGATCAGCCGGATCGTGCCCTACCAGCGTGAGGGCGAGATCTCCTGCGCCGGGCAGGCGCTGCCCCGCAACAACGCGGTCTACTGCTCCCAGGGCGACTTCATCGCCTACGACGTCAACTGGTCGGTGTCGGCGTTCCGGCAGGTCGGCGACGCGTTCGTGTTCTACCTGCTGGGCCACGAGTATGCCCACGGCATCCAGGTCCGCCTCGGCCTGCGCGCCAACTTCACCATCCAGCAGGAGTTGCAGGCCGACTGCATGGCCGGGGCCTACCTCGGCGACTCCGTACGCGACGGCACCCTGCGGCTCGATGCCGGTGACCTCGACGAGTTCCGTGAGGGGCTGCTCGCCGTCGGCGACGACCCCGACCAGCCGTGGTTCGCCGAGGGCTCGCACGGCACCGCCGAACAGCGCACCGACTGGTTCTTCCGCGGCTACGAGCGCTCCCTGGACGCCTGCAACCTGCGCTGAGGAGCAGGTCACGTCCGGCCGGTACGGCGACGGACGGTCCTGGCCCGCCTGGCAGGATCGCCCGGAGACCACCCGCGAGCGCCAGGAGGATTCCGCTGAGCAGCCCACACCCCGCCGCCGTGCTCTTCGACATGGACGGCACCCTGGTCGACAGCGAGAAGCTCTGGGACGTCGCCCTGCACGAGTTGGCCACCGTCTACGGGGGGACGCTCAGCGGCCCGGCCCGGCGGGCGATGATCGGCACCGCGATGGCCGCGTCGATGCGCATCCTCCATGACGACCTCGGCCAACCCGAGCGGGACCCGCAGGCCAGCGCCGACTGGATCAACGCGCGCATCCTGGAACTGTTCCGCACCGGGCTGCGCTGGCGGCCGGGCGCGTTGACCCTGCTGCGGGCGGTCCGCGCCGCCGGCATCCCCACCGCGCTGGTCACCTCCAGCGGCCGGCCCCTGGTCGAGGTCGCCCTGGACACCCTCGGCCGGGACAGCTTCGACGCCGTGGTCTGCGGCGACGAGGTGGACTCGACCAAACCGCACCCCGAGCCCTACCTGACCGCCGCCCGGCTGCTCGACGTGCCGATCGACCGGTGTGTGGCGATCGAGGACTCGCCGACCGGGGTGGCCAGCGCGCTCGCCGCCGGTGCGGCGGTGTTGGCCGTCCCGGCGGAGGTGCCGGTGCCGCCTACCGACGGCGTACACCAGGTGGAGAGCCTCACCTCGGCGGACCTGGAGCTGCTGGCGGCGCTGCTCGGCGAGCCACCCGGCTGAGCCGTCTGACATGACGAGGGGGGCCCGCCGGCCGGCGGAACCCCCCTCACGGCGGACAGGATCAGTCGTGCGCGATCGCGCCCAGCACGTTGATCCGGGCCGCCCGCACCGCCGGCAGCACCGCCGCCACCACGCCGATGACGGCCGCCAGCAGCAGGAACAGCCCCATCTGGCCCCACGGCAGGATCAGGTCGGTGATGCCGTCGTCCTTGAGCGCCCGGACCACCGCGGCACCGAGGCCGACGCCCACCACGATCCCGAGCAGCGCCCCGAAGACCGAGATCACCACCGCCTCCACGGTGATCATCCGCATGGTCTGCGCCCTGCGCAGCCCGATCGCCCGCAGCAGGCCCAGCTCGCGGGTCCGCTCCAGCACCGACAGGGCCAGGGTGTTCACGATGCCGAGCACCGCGATCACGATGGCCAGCGCCAACAGGATCTGGATCATCGTGAGCAGGCTGTCCAGCGACCCGGTCTGCTGCTCGATGAACGCGTCCCGGTCGGCCACCGACACCTCCGGGCTGTCCGCCAGCAGCGCCTCCACCTGCGGCTGCACGTCCGCCACCCGGGTGCCCGGGGCGAGCTGGATGAAGCCCTGGTTGGGCTTGGGGATGGCGAAGTCCTTCACCGCCTGCGGCGGCAACTGCACCGGGCTGGTCAGCTCGGAACTCTCGTAGATGCCGCTGACCGTGTAGGTGCGCGGCTCACCCCGGGAGGCCTGCACGGTCACCGTCGACCCGACCGAGATGTTGCGGGAACGGGCGGCGTCCGAGCTGAACAGCATCTGGTCCGGGCCGAGCCGGCTGATGTCACCGGCGGTCGCCTTCGCCCCGAAGATCCGCTGCAACGCGGTCACGTCGCTGGACGCGGCCAGCCAGGTGACCTTCCCGTCGACCATGCCCATGTCGCCGTACTCGCCGTCGGCCAGCTGCACCCCGGGCAGCGCGGCGACCTTCGTCAGCACCGCCGGGTCGAAGCTCGCCGGGCGCGGACCGGTCGACGCCCCCGAGATCACCAGCTCGGCCTTGATGGTGTCCTGGGCCAGCGCGCCGATGCTGCCCTTCGCCGAGTCCAGGATCACCGTCACCCCGGTCACCAGGGCGATGCCGACCATCAGCGCCGCCGCCGTGATCGCCGTCCGGCGCGGGTTGCGGCCGGAGTTCAACCGTCCCAGCTTGCCCGGCACCGACCAGGCGAAAATCGCCCCCAGCAGGGACACCACCGGGCGGCTGATCAGCGGGGTCAGCAGCGCCACCCCGATGAAGGCGAACAGCACCCCACCCAGGATGACCGCCAGGGTGTTGTCCCCGGCGTTGCCGCTGAGCCCGAGGAACAGCAGCACCGCGCCGATCCCGGTGATCACCCCACCGGTCACGGTGACCCGGGTCAACGGCCGGTCCGGGTTGGCCACGTCCTGCATCGCCGCGATCGGCGGGATACGCGCCGCCCGCAGCGCCGGCAGCAACGCCGCCACCACCGTGATCAGCAGGCCGACCGCGAACGAGCCGACCACCGCCGACGCCGGGACGCCGATCCCGGCCAGCGTCAACCCGCCGGCCAGGTTGCCGAAGACGTACGCCAGCAGCGCACCGATGCCGATGCCGGCGCCCAGCCCCAGCACCGAGGCGATCAGGCCGATCGCCACCGCCTCCAGCACCACCGAACCGATGATCTGCCGGCCGCTGGCCCCGATCGCCCGCATCAGCGCCAGCTCCCGGGTCCGCTGCGCCACGATGATCGAGAAGGTGTTGAGGATGAGGAACGTGCCCACCAGCAGCGCGACGGCGGCGAACCCGAGCAGGATCTTGTTGAAGAAGGACAACCCCTCCTTCAGGCTCGCCGAGGCGTCCGCCGACAACTGCGCGCCGGTCTTGACCTCGAAGCCGTCGCCGAGCGTACGGGCCACGTCGTCGCGCAACGCGACGTCGTCGACCCCGGCCGCGGCCCGGACCGTGACGTTGGTGAAGGTGTCCCGCTCGCCCAGCAGCAGCCGCTGCGCGACAGGCGTGGTGAAGGCGATCTCGTTGACCCCGCCGATCGAGTCCCGGTCACCGCTGTACCCGAACACCCCGACCAGGGTGAAGGTCTCCTTCGGCACCAGCGGGGTCAGCACCCCGACCCGGTCGCCGACCTTCACCTTGCCCGCCTGCGCCAGCGCCGCGTTGACGACGATCTCGTCGTCCGCCCGGGGCTCCCGGCCCTCCCGCAGCGTCACCAGGTCGCTCTCGCCCCGCCAGTTCGACCCGAGCTGCGGCGGCCCGAACGAGGTGACCACCTTGCCGTTGCTGCCGATCAGCTGGGCCCCGTCGGTGGTGACCACGCCGGTGGCCTCGGCCACCCCGGGCACCCCGGCGATCCGCTGTACCGTCGCCGCCGGCACCTGCTCGCCCTGCATCTCGCTGAGCGCCACCTTGGGCTTGCCGGCGACGTTGACGTCGATGCCCTCGTACGCGTCGGCGAAGACCGCGTCGAACGAGCGGCCCAGCGTGTCGGTGAGCACGAACGCCCCCGACACGAACATGACGCCCAGCACCACGGCCAGGCCGGACAGCAGCAGGCGCACCTTGCGCGCCAGCAGACTCTTGAGGGTGGCCCGCAACATCAGCCGGCCACCTCGACCGGGGTGTCCAGCTTCTTCATGGTGTCCAGCACCGTGTCGGCGGTCGGCTCGATCAGCTCGGAGACGATCTGCCCGTCGGCCAGGAAGACCACCCGGTCGGCGTACGCGGCGGCGGTCGGGTCGTGGGTGACCATCACGATGGTCTGCCCGTGCTCGCGGACCGAGTTGCGCAGGAAGTTGAGCACCTCGGCACCGGAACGGGAGTCCAGGTTGCCGGTCGGCTCGTCGGCGAAGATCACCTCGGGTCGGGCGACCAGCGCCCGCGCGCAGGCGACCCGCTGCTGCTGGCCACCGGAGAGCTGCGACGGCCGGTGCCCCAGCCGGTCCCGCAGACCGACGGTGTCGATCACCGTGTCGTACCAGGCCGGGTCGGGCTTGCGACCGGCGATCGACATCGGCAGCAGGATGTTCTCCTGCGCGGTGAGCGTCGGCAGCAGGTTGAACTGCTGGAAGATGAAGCCCACCTTGTCCCGGCGCAGCTTCGTCAGCCCCGAGTCACCCAGCCCGGTCACCGTGGTGTCGCCGATCTGCACCGTGCCCCTGCTCACCGAGTCCAAGCCGGCCAGGCAGTGCATCAGCGTCGACTTGCCCGACCCCGACGGGCCCATGATCGCGGTGAACCTGCCCCGCTCGAACTCGGCGCTGACCCCCCGCAGCGCGGCGACCTGCGCCTCGCCGGTGCCGTACACCTTCCACACGTCGTTCGCCCGGGCCGCGGCCTGCGCATGCCGGCCTACCGTCGCGGTCACGTCATCTACCTCTTCCGTCTGGCTGTGTGTGCCCCCACCGCCCCCGCTGGTCGGTGGGGTCGATCCCATCCTCGGTGCCGGTCGGCGCGGATCCGTCCGACCACGGACTGACCCGGCGCGGATTTCCCGCTGCGGGTCGGCCCGGAGAACGGCTCAGGGTTGTCCCTGAGCCGGCGACCGGTCGCGCCGTCCCACCCTGCGGCGGAGCCCGGGCACCGACGTCAGGCGCTGACGCCACGACACGGTCAACCGCGTCACGCCGTCTTTCGTCACGGTAGGTGAGCGCGACAACGCTGCCGTCCCCCCACCGGCCTCACCCTGGGTACGCCCCGAGGGGCACCCGGCGCCGCCCGGCTACGCCTTCGGGCGGACCAGCCCCGACTCGTACGCCAGCACCACCGCCTGCACCCGGTCGCGCAGCCGCAGCTTGGTCAGCACGTGTCCGACGTGCGTCTTGATCGTCGTCTCGCTGACCGACAGCGCGGCGGCGATCTCCGCGTTGGACAACCCCCGGGCCACCTGGACGAGCACCTCCCGTTCCCGCTCGGTCAACGTGCCCAACGCCTTCGGTGGGCTCGCCGCCGGATCGGGCAGCACGGTGGCGAACCGGTCCAGCAGCCGCCTGAGGATGCGCGGCGCCACCACCGCCTCCCCGGCCGCCACCGTCCGGATGGCGGTGACCAGATCGTCGGCCGGCACGTCCTTGGCCAGGAAGCCGCTCGCCCCGGCCCGCAACGCCCCCACCACGTACTCGTCGAGGTCGAAGGTGGTGAGGATGAGCACCCGCACCGGCAACCGGGCGTCGACGATCGCCCGGGTCGCGGCCACCCCGTCCATCCGGGGCATCCGGATGTCCATCAGCACCACGTCGGGCAGCAGCCGGCGGGACAACTCCACCGCCTCCTGCCCGTCGCCGGCCTCGGCGACGATGTCCAGGTCGTCCTCGGTGCCCAGCACCATCCGGAACCCGGTGCGCAGCAACGGCTGGTCGTCGGCGAGCAGGATCCGCACCGGCCGCCCCGGCGGGTGTCCGGCCCGCCCGTCCGGCGCGGACGGCACAGGGCTGCCGTACGTCTGGCCCATCTGCTGTCCCCGTTCCCCCGTCACGCCGGGACCGTCCCGGCCGGTTCCACCGGAATTCTCGCGTACACCCGGAAGCCGCCACCGGGCCGAGGCCCGATCCGCAGGGTTCCACCGTAGAGCGCCACCCGTTCCCGCATCCCGACCAGACCGTGCCCGATCCGGTCGGGTCCCGGCTCCGGTCCCCGCCCCGTGTCGATGATCTCCACGGTCAGGCCGCCGCCGTCGACGCCCAACCGGACGGTCGCGGTGGCCGTCCCGGCATGTTTGAGCGCGTTGGTCAACGCCTCCTGGGTGATCCGGTACACCGTCAGTGAGACTCCCTCGTCGACCGTCGGCACCGGCTCGGTGACCTCCAGGACGACCGGCAGCCCCGCCTCGCGTACCTGCTCCACCAGCGCGGTGATGCCGGCCAGGCCGGGCTGCGGGGTGAGGTCGGCGGCGGGCTCCGTGTCGGTGCGCAGCACGTCCAGCAGCCGGCGCATCTCCCGCAGCGTGACCCGGCTGGTGTCCTCGATGGTGGTGATCGCCTCGTCGGCGGCGGCCAGGTCGCGGTGCAGCACCCGCCGTGCCCCGGTGGCCAGCACCCCCATCACGCTGACGTGGTGGGCGACCACGTCGTGCAGTTCCCGGGCGATCCGTCGCCGCTCGTCGGCCACCGCCTGCTCGGCCAGCGCCCGCTGGTTGTCCTCGGCCGCCCGGGCCCGCTCCCGCAGCGCCCGCAGCGAGGTGCGCCGGGCCCGCACCGCCCGCCCCACCGCGTAGGCGAGCAGAGCGGTGAGCAGGTTGTTGAGCACCAGGTACGCCGGACCGACGTCGAGCCCGGTGTCCAGCGGGGTGACCACGTTGAGGGTGGCCACCGGCACCCAGAGCAGCACCGTGGCGACCACCGCCGGCAGCACCGTCCGGTGCACCGCCGTCGTGTACGTCAGCACCAGGAACGTCAGGCTCTGCGTGGTGGGCGCGTGCCCGAGTACCGCCGGCACCGCCAGGGTGGCCAGCGCCGCCACTACCGCCGGCCACGGGGCGATCCGGCGCAGCACCACCGGGGCCGCGCACAGCACGCTCCAGGCCAGCGCGGACGGCAGCTGCCGGGGCCAGAACTCGCGCGGGGTGAGCAGGACGAAGGCGACCTCCACCAGCACCAGCGCGGCGGCGAACAGGGCGTCACCGGCCAGCGGCCGGCGTACCCACCACCGCTCGGGTCCCTCGGTCATACCGCGACGCTAGCCGCCCGCCGGGGCGTCCGGTCGTCGCCGACGGTGAACCTCGTCTCCTCCTCACGGAGGAGCCCGCCTCCGCCGGGCGGGTGCCGGCGCTACTCGTCGGCGCCCGGGGTGGCCGGTCGGGACCGGGCGTCGCGCAGCGGGTCGGCCGCCCCGGCCCGCTGCGGGAACGGCGGCGGGGTGCCGCCGAACGTCGGGCAGTGCGCCTGGTGGTTGCACCAGTCGCAGAGCCGGCTCGGCCGGGGACGGAAATCCTGCCGCGCGGTGGCCTGCTCGATGGCCTGCCAGAGCGCCACCACCGTACGCTCGAACCGCAGCAGCTCGTCGGCGTCGGGGGAGTAGTCGCAGACCTCGGCGTCCTTGAGGTAGAGCAGGCGCAGCACCCGGGGCACCACGCCCCTGGTGCGCCACAGCACCAGCGCGTAGAACTTCAACTGGAACAGCGCCCGCGCCTCGAACGCCTCCCTCGGCGCACCGCCGGTCTTGTAGTCGACCACCCGCAGTGCCCCGTCGGGAGCCACGTCGAGCCGGTCGAGGTAACCCCGGATGAGCAACTCGTCGTCGACCACCGCGGAGATCAGGCTCTCCCGCTCGGCGGGCTCCAGCCGACGCGGGTCCTCCACCGCGAAGTAGCCCTCCAGCAGGGCCGCCGCCGACCTGAGGAACTCGGCGGTGCCCGGCTCGTCGCCCGGGTCGAACAACCCGGCCAACTCGGGCTGCTCGGTGACCAGCCGGTCCCACTGCGGGCCGACCAGGTCACCGGCGGCCTGCGGGGTGCGCCCGCCCGCCGGCAGGTCGAACAACCGCTCCAGCACCGCGTGCACCAGGGTGCCCCGGGCCTGCTCGACGCTGGGCCGCTCGGGCAGCCGGTCGATGCTGCGGAACCGGTAGAGCAACGGGCAGGTCTTGAAGTCGGCCGCCCGTGACGGCGACAGCGAGGCCCGGACCGTGGCGGGCAGCGCCGCCGGAGGATGCTGCTGGTCGATCACCGGTTCCGCCGTCATGCCCCGAAGGTTAGGACACCGGTGTGACAGGGCCGTGCTCGCCGCACCGGGCATGATCGGGTCGGCGCGTAACATCGGGGCGGTGCAGTCCCGTCCCCGCCCGCCGCGTCGGCCCCGCAGCGGCCTGACCGTCGGCCGGGTGTTCGGGGTGCCGCTGCACCTCAACGTGTCGATGCTGCTGCTCACCCTGCTGGTGACCGTCACCTACGCCGAGTTCGCCCGGGACCGGCTCGGCCTGTCCCCGCTCGGCGGCTACCTGATCGGTCTGGGCTTCGTGGTGTCGCTGCTCGGTTCGGTCCTGCTGCACGAGCTGGGGCACGCGCTGACCGCCAGGCGTCACGGCATCGGTGTGCGCGGGATCACCCTGGAACTGCTCGGCGGCTACACCGAGATGGACCGGGACGCCCCCACCCCGCGGGTGGAGCTGCTGGTCTCGCTGGCCGGCCCGGCCGTCTCGGCGCTGCTCGGCGGGCTCGCCGTGGCCGCCACGCTGGCCACCCCCGACCACACCCTGGCCCATCAGCTCGCGCTGCAACTGGCGTTGAGCAACATCATCGTCGCCGTGTTCAACGTGCTGCCCGGCCTGCCCCTGGACGGCGGCCGGGCGCTGCGCGCCGTGCTGTGGCGGATCACCCGCGACCGGCACCGGGCCACCGAGGTCGCCGGCTGGGTCGGGCGGGCCGTCGCGCTGGGCACCGCCGGGCTGGTCGTGCTGCTCACCGTGCAGCGGGTGCTGGTGCCGCTGGCGCTGCCGCTGATGCTGCTGGTCGCGGTCACCCTCTGGCGCGGCGCCGGACAGTCGATCCGGTACGCCCGGATCAGCCGCCGGGTGCCGCTGCTCGACCTGGCCCGGCTGGCCCGCCCGGTCGTCGCCGTACCCACCGGCACGCCGCTGGCCGAGGCGCAGCGCCGGCACGCCGAGCAGGGCCCGCCCGGGTCCGCCGTGCTGGTCGTCGACGGCGCGGGCCGGCCGGTCGCCCTGGTCGACCCGGCCGCGGCGGACGCCGTACCGGTGCACCGGCGGCCCTGGCTCGGGGTCGACGCGGTGGCCCGGCCGCTGGCCGCGCTGCCGGCGGTGCCGCTCGGTCTCGACGGCGAGCGGCTGATGGCGGCCGTCCAGGCCCACCCGGGCGCACGCTACGTGGTGACGTCAGGCGAAGATGTGGTCGGCGTTCTGCACACCGCGGATCTCGCCCAGGTCCTCGAACCCACACGGAAGACGAACAGGTGACCGCAGCACATCCCCCCACCCTCCCGGCCCGCAACGGCACCCCGCCGCCCCCCGCCGTCGCGGAACTCCCCCCGGTGCACCGGGGCCCGTTCCGCCCCGGTGACCGGGTGCAGCTGACCGACCCGAAGGGGAGGATGCACACCGTCACCCTGGAGCCCGGCAAGGAGTTCCACACCCACCGGGGCATCCTGGCGCACGACGCGCTGATCGGGCGGCCCGACGGCAGCGTGGTCAGCACCGCCGGCGGCGGGACGGCGTTCCTGGCGCTGCGTCCGCTGCTGTCGGACTATGTGCTGTCCATGCCGCGCGGCGCCCAGGTGATCTATCCGAAGGACTCGGCGCAGATCGTCGCCATGGGTGACATCTTCCCCGGCGCCAAGGTGCTGGAGGCCGGCGCCGGCTCGGGGGCGCTGAGCTGCTCCCTGCTGCGCGCCGTCGGCACCGGCGGTGAGCTGCACTCCTACGAGGTGCGCGACGACTTCGCCCAGATCGCCCGGCGCAACGTGGAGGCGTTCTTCGGCGCGCCGCACCCCGCCTGGCGGCTGCACGTCGGCGACGTCGCCGACTGCCCGGAGACCGGTTTCGACCGGATCATCCTGGACATGCTCACCCCCTGGGAGACCCTCGACATGGTCGAGCGGGCGCTGCTGCCCGGCGGGGTGTTCATCGGCTACGTGGCGACCACCCCGCAGCTGTCCGAGCTGGTCGAGGCGCTGCGCGAGCGGGGCGGCTGGACCGAGCCGCGGGCCTGGGAGTCGCTGGTGCGCGACTGGCACGCCGAAGGGCTCGCCGTCCGCCCCGACCACCGGATGATCGCGCACACCGCGTTCCTGGTCTCCGCGCGTAAGCTCGCTCCGGGCGTCACCGCGCCGCCGCGCCGCCGCAAGCCCAGCAAGGGCGCCGAGGCGTACGCGGAACGCAAGCAGGCGCTGCGGGAGGCGGCGGCGGCCCGGGAGGCGGCGGCACAGGCCACCGCCGCCGCGTCGGCCACCGCAGCCGACGGGGTGGACCGGCCGTGACGGCGGATCGGAGCTGCTGGGCGTGAACGGGCAGAACCCGACGGCCGGTGCGGGCCGACGGTGTGACCGCAGGGAGTGCGCATGAGTCGGCCGGGCTTCGGCGGCGGTGAGCTGCCGGCCGTGTTCCCCGACTGGTCGCCGTACCAGGATCTGGAGTCGGCGGCGCGGGCCTACCTGCGTGACCCGGACATCGCCCTGGAGGCGCTCGGCGGCGTGCTGCGGGGCGCCTCGGTGCTCGGCTTCACCCTGGAACGGTTCGTCAACGAGGTCAACGGGGTGTGGCAGGAGGTCGTCGTCTGCGACGGCAGCCGGCTGGTGCTCTGGCACGGCGAGGACGTGCCGCCGGGGGAGGGGCCGCCCGGGTCGATGACGTCGTCGCTGCGGGTGGTGCCGGTCTCCACGGTCACCGAGGTGGGCTGCCGGCGGCGGCTCACCCGGGCCGAGAACGGCGAGGTCCGGGTGGACAGCATCGACGTCTACCTGCTGCTCACCTCGCTGGACGAGGCCCCGCCCGGCGACGACATGGTCGGCGCGCCCCGGCACGACGCGCTACGTTTCGGCAAGACCCTCGACGACGGCGGGGCCGGGCAGATCGCCCGGCTGGAGGAGTTCGCCCGACTGGTCGCCTCGGTGGTCGGCCGCCCGCTGCTGTAGCGCCGTGACCGGGCCGTGGGCGACGCCGGGGCCACCCCGGCCCGGGAGCCGGTCGTCGTCGGCTCAGTCGTCCTCGGCCTCCGGGCCGGCGACCTCGACGCCGTCGCTGCCACGCACCACGTGGATGCACTCGCCCGGGCACTCCTTGGCGGAGTCGATCACCTCCAGCCGCAGGTGTTCCGGCACGTCGACCCGGCTGCCGGGGGCGAGCCGCAGCTCACCGTCGACGCCCTTGACGTACGCCAGGCCGTCGACGTCGAACTCGAAGACCTCCGGTGCGTACTGCACGCAGAGCCCGTCACCCGTGCAGAGGTCCTGGTCAACCCAGACCTGCAACTGGTCGGTAGCGACGTCGGTCACCCGGCACCCCCCATGTTCTCCCGTCCCACTCCCCGACGGTACCCGAACGGCTGGACCTGCCCCTCAGGCGTCCCGTGGCGATCAAGGTTCGGTGACGAGGGCGTTGCGTGGGACCGAATCGGCCTCATAGCGGCTAGTGTTAGGGCAGAACGTTCAAGCCCCCCGGGGAGGTGGGACGTGGCACGCAGTGACGACGCGGACTCGCGCGCCGCACGGTGGGAGAAGGAGGCCCACGATCTCTCCACGCAGGTCGCGTTCCTTCAGGAGGAACTCGCTCTGGTGCGGCGCAAGTTGACCGAAAGCCCCCGACACGTCCGGCAGCTCGAAGAGCGGCTGGCGGCCACCCAGGCACAGTTGGCGCGGCTCACCGAGAACAACGACCGGCTCGTGAGCACCCTCAAGGAGGCTCGCGCGCAGATCGTGACGCTCAAGGAGGAGATCGACCGGCTGGCACAGCCGCCGTCCGGTTACGGCGTCTTCCTCGCGCGACACGACGACGGCACGGTGGACATCTTCACCGGCGGACGGAAGCTCCGGGTAGCCGTCTCACCCTCACTGGACGCCGAGGAGTTGCGGCGCGGCCAGGAGGTCCTGCTCAACGACGCGCTCAACATCGTCGACGCGTTCGGCTACGAGCGGGTCGGTGAGGTGGTGATGCTCAAGGAGATCCTCGCGGGTCCCGAGGGCGCTCCGGGTGACCGGGCGCTGGTGGTCTCGCACTCCGACGAGGAGCGCATCGTCCATCTGGCCGACACCCTGATCGGCTCCGCGATCAGGGCCGGCGACTCGCTCATGATCGAGCCCCGCTCGGCGTACGCCTACGAGCGGATCCCGAAGAGCGAGGTCGAGGAGTTGGTGCTGGAGGAGGTGCCCGACGTCGACTACACCGACATCGGCGGCCTCCAGTCGCAGATCGAGCAGATCCGCGATGCGGTGGAGCTGCCCTTCCTGCACGCCGATCTGTTCCGGGAGCACCAGCTCCGGCCGCCGAAGGGCATCCTGCTCTACGGTCCGCCGGGCTGCGGCAAGACGCTCATCGCCAAGGCGGTGGCCAACTCGCTGGCCAAAAAGATCGCCGAGCGGTTGGGCAAGGACCGGCACACCAGCTTCTTCCTCAACATCAAGGGCCCGGAGCTGCTCAACAAGTACGTCGGCGAGACCGAGCGGCACATCCGGCTGATCTTCCAGCGGGCCCGGGAGAAGGCCGGGGAGGGCACCCCGGTCATCGTGTTCTTCGACGAGATGGACTCGATCTTCCGGACCCGTGGCTCCGGTGTCTCCTCCGACGTGGAGAACACCATCGTCCCGCAGCTGTTGAGCGAGATCGACGGCGTCGAGGGCCTGGAGAACGTGATCGTGATCGGCGCCTCCAACCGGGAGGACATGATCGACCCGGCCATCCTGCGCCCCGGCCGGCTCGACGTGAAGATCAAGATCGAGCGTCCGGACGCCGAGGCGGCCAAGGACATCTTCTCCAAGTACATCCTCGCCGGGCTGCCGCTGCACGCCGACGACCTGGCCGAGCACGGCGGTGAGCCGCAGGCCACCGTCGCGGCCATGATCGACGCGGTCGTCCTGCGGATGTACTCGGAGACCGAGGAGAACCGCTTCCTCGAGGTCACCTACGCCAACGGCGACAAGGAGGTCCTGTACTTCAAGGACTTCAACTCCGGCGCGATGATCCAGAACATCGTCGACCGGGGCAAGAAGATGGCGATCAAGGAGTTCCTCACCTCCGGACGCAAGGGGCTGCGGTTGCAGCACCTGCTCGACGCCTGCGTCGACGAGTTCCGGGAGAACGAGGACCTGCCCAACACCACCAACCCGGACGACTGGGCCCGGATCTCCGGCAAGAAGGGCGAGCGGATCGTCTACATCCGTACGCTCGTCTCCGGCGGCAAGGGCACCGAGGCCGGCCGTTCCATCGAAACCGCGAGCAACACCGGCCAGTACCTCTGACCGGACGACCGGACGGGCCCGCGACGCGACGCGTCGCGGGCCCGCTGGCGTCGGCGTCACCCACTGTTAACCGCGCCACCCCGCGCCGGGCGGGTGGAATGCCGGACTCGTCGCTAGACTTCCCCCACCGCTAGTCGACTCCGAGGAACCGCGTGCCGCCCGAGCTGTCCGTCGCCGATCCGCCGCTGTCCCCGGCAGTGGATCGCACGCCCCCCACCGTCCCGACGCCCCGGCGGGGCCGCAGCTGGCGGTGGATACCCCTTCTGCTGGCCGCCCTCGTCGCCGCCTGGGCCGTGCCCGTCGCCGGGCACGCCCTGCACCGGGAGTGGCTGCTCCCGCCGATCGTCCTGGTCGCCACGGCCAGCCTGCTACGCGGTGGCCGCACCCTGCTCGACCGGCTGATGCTCGCCCTGGGCCTGCTGCTCGGCCTGACCACGATCGCCGGCCTGGTCTTCCCGGTCTGGCCCTGGGGGATGCGGCCGGTGCCGCTCACCGGGACCGCCCTCACCGCGCTGGTCCTCGCCGCCGCCGCGCTACGCCGCCGTCCCCGGCTGCCCCGACCCGGCTGGGCCGACCTGTTTCCGCTGGCCGGTGCCGCCGCCATGGTGTTCTACCTGCGGCAACCCTGGCAGCGGGCCACCGACCTCGCCGACCGGCTCACCGTCCTCGGCGCGGGCGAGGACAACTGGCGGCACCTGGCGCTGTTCGACGCGATGGGCCGCCTCGACGGCTACACCTTCGTGGACCCGGCCGCCGCCCGGGAGCAGATCACCGCCCAGCTCATCTACTACCCGCAGGGCTGGCACCTGGCCACCGCCCTGCTCGACGGTTTCCTGACCCCCACCGGGCCGCGCGTTGACGATCTCGTCGCCCACTACTTCGGCTGGACCGTCGCCGGCTTCGGACTGTTCACCCTCGCGCTGATCTGGGCGGCCCAACGGCTGGCCGGCCCGATCCACCTGCTGCACCGCACGGTGCTCACCGTGGTCGTCGGCGCGCTGGTGCTCGGCACCCAGCTGCCGCGACTGCTCAACGCCGGCTACCCCACCGAGGTGCTCGGCCTGACGCTGACCGTCCTGATCGCCACCCTGGTCGCCCGCCCCGTGCCCGGCACCCGGGAACAGGTCGTGCTGCTGTGCGCCCTGCTCGCCGCCGTCGGGTTCACCTACTACCTGTTCCTGCCGGCCGCCGCCGTGCTGGTCCTGTGCTGGGTGCTCACCCACTGGCGGGAGGCGCTGCGCCGGTGGTTCACCGTGCTGACGGTCGGCCTGGCCGGGGCCGCGCTGGCCCTGATCGCCCCGCTGCTCGGCGTGCTGCGGGCCGGGCAGACCGAGGCGCTGGTCATCGGCTCGTCCCAGGCCGTCGAGGGCTGGCGGGCGCTGATCTGGCTCGGCGGCATCGTCGGGGTGGCCCTGCTCGTCCAGGTCGCCCGCGCCGATCCGGCGTGGCGGCGTTGGCTGCTGGTCTGTGTCGTCGGCGCGGCCCTACCGCTGACCATCGCGCAGATCAACACCGACGCCGGGGTGACCCCTGGCTACTACTTCGTCAAGGGCACCCACCTGGCCACCGCGTTGCTCATCGTCGGCACCGCCGGGGTGGTCCGGCTGCTGCCGGTGCCCCGACCCGCCCTGAGCTGGCGAGGGGTCGGCAGCACCACGGCGGGGGTGCTCGCTGCCGCGCTCACCATGACGGTCGCGGTGGCGCTGTGCGGGGTGACCGGCTGGCACCGCAGCCTGCTGGTGGTCGACGAGCAGACCTGGGCGCAGCGGTGGGTCCACCAGGACCTCACCCTGCCGTCCCGGGTGGCCTGGGTGTGCGCCGACGCCCAACAGCGCTATCCCGAGGTGCCGGGCACCACCACCCTGGTCATCGACCGGGGACCGATGCGGTCCTACCTGATCTCGCTGTGCCTGTCGGCGTTGCACGGCACCACGGCGGCCACCGATCCGGGCATCTACAGTCTGCCGTTCCTCGAACCGGACCGCACCGACATCATCGTCCGCCGGGTGGCCGGCCCGATCCGGTTCATCACCTCCGACCCCAAGGGTGAACGTCGGGTGCACCGCATGCTGCGCGACGAGCCCGCCCTGCGGCACCGGTTGAGCTGGGTGCCGTTGACGGTCCCCGAGTGCGACGTGGCCCCCTCCGACGAGCCGCCTCCGCCGACCCTGGAGACCGCGACTCCCGACCCGGCCGAAGCGGCGTGCCCCCTTCCCCGGTGAGGCGGACTACGCTCGACGTGACGGCGGACCGGGTGAGGCGAGCGGAGCAGGTAGGTCGATGAGCGTCAGAAGGATCATGGGCACCGAGGTCGAGTACGGGATCTCCGTGCCCGGTCAGGCCGGAGCCAACCCGATGGTCACCTCGTCGCAGGTGGTCAATGCGTACGGTGCGCGCCCGGAACTCAACCGGGGCGGCCGGGCCCGGTGGGACTACGAGGAGGAGTCGCCGCTGCGCGACGCCCGGGGGTTCACCTACTCCGGGGCCGCCTACGACCCGGCGGAGGCGCTCGCCGACGAGGATCTGGGCCTGGCCAACGTGATACTCACCAACGGTGCCCGGCTCTACGTCGACCATGCCCATCCGGAATACTCCACCCCCGAGGTGACCACCCCCCTCGACGTGGTCCGGTGGGACAAGGCGGGGGAGCGGGTGATGGCCGAGGCGGCCCGGCGGGCGGCCACCATCCCCGGCACCCAGCCGATCCACCTCTACAAGAACAACACCGACAACAAGGGTGCCAGCTACGGCGCCCACGAGAACTACCTGATGCGGCGGCAGACCCCGTTCGCCGACATCGTGGCGTACCTGACGCCGTTCTTCGTGACCCGGCAGATCGTCTGCGGCGCCGGTCGGGTCGGCATCGGGCAGGACGGCGGCCAGAGCGGCTTCCAGATCTCCCAGCGGGCGGACTTCTTCGAGGTCGAGGTGGGGCTGGAGACCACCCTCAAGCGACCGATCATCAACACCCGCGACGAGCCGCACGCCGACGCCGACAAGTACCGCCGGCTGCACGTCATCATCGGCGACGCCAACCTGTCGGAGATCTCCACCTACCTCAAGGTGGGCACCACCGCGCTGATTCTCACCATGATCGAGGAGAAGGCGCTCGGTGCCGACCTGGGCATCGCCGATCCGGTCGCCGAGCTGCGCGCGGTCAGCCACGACCCGTCCCTGACCCACCGGATGCGGCTGCGCGACGGGCGTCGACTGACCGCCCTGGACCTCCAGTGGGCCTACTACGAGCGGGCCCGCTCCTTCGTGGAGGAGCGGTACGGCGCGGACGCCGACGCGCAGACCCTGGACGTGCTGGAGCGTTGGGAGCGGGTGCTGGACCGGTTGGGCCGCGACGTGTTCCTCTGCGCCGACGAGTTGGACTGGGTGGCCAAGCTGCGGCTGCTGGAGGGTTACCGGGAGCGGGAGAAGCTGGGCTGGGGTTCGCACAAGCTCCAACTGGTCGACCTCCAGTACTCCGACGTCCGGCCGGAGAAGGGCCTCTACCACCGGCTGGTGACCCGGGGCTCGATGAAGACCATGCTGGACGACGAGCAGACCCGCCGGGCGATGACCGAGCCGCCGGAGGACACCAGGGCCTACTTCCGGGGCCGTTGCCTGGCCCAGTACGCCTCCGAGGTGGTCGCGGCGAGCTGGGATTCGGTGATCTTCGATGTGGGCCGGGAGTCGCTGGTCCGGGTGCCGATGATGGAGCCGGAGCGGGGCACCCGCAAACACGTGGGCGCGTTGTTCGACAGGTGCGACACCGCCAAGGACCTGCTGGAGACGTTGACCGGCGGCTGATCCGACAGGTGCCGGTGGCCCGTCGTGCGTCGGATGCCGGCGCGCGGCGGGCTTTTCGTCGCCTCCGCGAGGTAAGTTCATCGCAGGCGATCGTGGAGGAGGCACCGAGATGGCTTCACAAGAGGGCGGCCAGTCGCAGGCGGGCAAGTCGCACCAGGCCGAGGAGATCGAGGACGTCACCACCGAGGCCAACCCCGAGGTGGCGGAACGGCACGCGGAGATCACCGAGGACGTCGACGACCTGCTCGACGAGATCGACTCGGTCCTGGAGGAGAACGCCGAAGAATTTGTGCGCGGCTACGTACAGAAAGGGGGTGAATAGGGCATAACGGGTTAAATCGGACATGCCCTATCCGCTCGACGATCGAGACGGACACCGTCGTTGCCGAGACTGCGGCGAGTGGAAGTTGCTCGATGAGTTCTGCGTGAACAGCCGTCGGCCCGATGGCCGGGGCAGCTATTGCAAGCCTTGCTTCAACCTGCGTTTCCAGGTGAGCTATGCCAAGCGGACGAGGGAGAAGCACGGCCGGGAGGTTCGCCAACCACCTGTGGTTCCGGATGGCCACCGTCGCTGCCCGACGTGTGGTGAGACGAAAGCGCTCGACGACTTTCCCCGTAACCGGTCGGGGCGCGGCGGCTACGGCCGATACTGCAAGCCCTGCCACAACGAGAAGGGTAGGGAGAGCAAGCTCCGGCTCTACGGCGGCAGTCGCGGGTACCACCTGCGCCGCCGCTACGGGATCGGCGAGCAGGAGTTCCGGGAGCTTCTCGCCGAGCAGGGCGGCGTCTGCGCCGTTTGCGGCGCGGAAGATCCTCAACATGTGGACCACGATCACCGCACCGGATGGGTGCGCGGGATACTCTGCTTCAACTGCAACGGTGGTCTTGGCCAGTTCCGTGACAGTCCCACGAGGCTGGCCAGGGCGATCACGTACCTGAGAGGAACCACGTGGCAGCGGGCTTTGATCCATCCGGGCGTCTACCAGATGTGTTCACCAACGCGGGGACGTCCTCCTTCACCTCGTTCCTGAGCAGGGTGGCCCCCGAGATGCTGCCCGGCCGACGGCCGCTGCCGCCGGGCATGGCCGCCGACCTGGCACCCCACGCCACCACCATCGTGGCCATCTCGGCCACCGGGGGTGTGGTGCTGGCCGGCGACCGCCGGGCCACCATGGGCAACCTGATCGCGCAGCGCGACATCGAGAAGGTGCACCCCGCCGACGCGTACTCGCTGGTCGGCATCGCCGGCACGGCGGGCATCGGCATCGAGTTGATGCGCCTGTTCCAGGTCGAGCTGGAGCACTACGAGAAGATCGAGGGCGCGATGCTCTCCCTCGACGGCAAGGCCAACCGGCTCGCCGCGATGATCCGGGGCAACCTCGGTGCCGCCATGCAGGGGCTCGCGGTCGTCCCGCTGTTCGCCGGCTTCGACCTGGCCGCCCGGGACCCCGCGCGGGCCGGGCGGATCTTCAGCTTCGACGTCACCGGCGGCCCCTACGAGGAGACCGGCTACGACGCGATCGGCTCCGGTTCGCTGTTCGCCAAGTCGGCGTTGAAGAAGCGCTACCGGGCCGGCCTGTCCATCGACGACGCGACCCGGCTCGCCGTCGAGGCGCTCTACGACGCCGCCGACGACGACACGGCCACCGGTGGGCCGGACCTGACCCGGCGGATCTACCCGGTGGTGATGACGGCGACCGCCGAGGGCACCCACCGGCTCACCGAGGCCGAGACGGCCACCATCGCCGAGGCCGTCGTCGCCGGGCGGATGGAGAACCCGGGCGGCTGACGCCGTCCCCACCCCCACCAGCCCCAGTCGTCAGCACAGCGCCAGAAGGAGAACCGCCGCCGTGGCCATGCAGTTCTACGCCTCGCCCGAGCAGATCATGCGCGACCGCTCCGAGCTGGCCCGCAAGGGCATCGCCCGGGGGCGCAGCGCGGTGGTCCTGAGTTACACAGGCGGGGTGCTCTTCGTCGCGGAGAACCTCTCCAGCGCCCTGCACAAGGTCAGTGAGATCTACGACCGGATCGGCTTCGCCGCCGTCGGTCGGTACAACGAGTTCGAGAACCTGCGCCGCGCCGGGGTGCGGATGGCCGACCTCAACGGCCTGAGCTACGACCGGCGGGACGTGACCGGCCGGGCGTTGGCCAACGCGTTCGCGCAGACCCTCGGCGCGATCTTCACCGAGCAGTCCAAGCCGTTCGAGGTGGAGATCTGCGTGGCGCAGGTCGGTGCCACGGTCGAGGAAGACGAGCTGTACCGGCTCACCTACGACGGCTCGGTCAACGACGAGCCGGGCCGGATGGCGATGGGCGGTCAGGCCGAGGCGATCACCGGCGTGCTCAAGTCCGAGCACCGCCCCGACCTGTCGCTCAGCGAGGCGGTCAGGGTGGCTATGAAGGCGCTGAGCAGCGTCGGAGGCGAGGGTGGTGCGGCCCGGACGATCGCCCCCAACCAGTTGGAGGTGGCGGTCCTGGACCGCGGCCGGGTGGGGCGTACCTTCCGACGGATCACCGGCGCGGCGCTGACCGCGCTGCTGGAGGGCGACGCGGCAGGTGACGCCGCGCCGGCCGACGGCCGGGCCGCGACCCCGACGGTGCCGACCGAGGAGGCGCACAAGCCCACCACCTCGGCCGGCTCGGCCGACCTGGAGGGTCAGCCCCAGGAGAAGCCGGAAGCGTGACGGTGACACGGGTCGGGGCCGGGGTGACGAGAACCCCGGCCCCGACCCGTGGATGCCATCCGCCATCCGCGCCGCCGCCCGCCCACCGGGGCCGGAACCGGCACGCACCGGTGGCGGCGGGTCGACGGTCAGGCCCTGCGCAGCAGCGGCTTCGCCAGCGCCCAGTAGCCGGCGGCGATGACGTTGAAGACGCCCATGCCGGGTGGCGACTCGACGTTCGACGGGTCGACCTTCGCGGTCATCAGCTCGGCGATGATCCCGTCGGGGACGATCCGCTCCTGCTGGAGGCGGCGACGCCGGGCCCGCACCCAGGCCCGGTTGGTCCACAGCCAACCCCAGCCGCGCGCCTTCTCCCGCGACCAGCCGCCGAGCAGCGCGGCCACCAGCATCGCCGCCTCGGTGAGCAGTAGCATCGGGGCCAGCACCACCAGCGTCCGCGTCTCGTACGCGGTGAGCAGCGAGATCAGCCGGTTGCGTTCCAGCAGGTAGTGCTTGAGCTTGTTGCGGGAGAACTCGTAGTGGTGCACCACCACGGCGTCGGGGACGTACTCCTGGCGCAGCCCGCGTTGCCACAGCCGCAGGCTGATCTCGGTGTCCTCGTGGTAGGCGAAGTACTCGGCGGCGAAGCCGTCCAGCTCCCGCCAGAGCGCCCGGTTGATCACGAAGCAGCAGCCGCTGATCGACGGCACAGTGGTCCGCCGGGCGTGCGCGCTGGCCGGCTGGCCGTTGCCGCCGGCCCAGGACAGCCCGATGTAGTGCAGCGGGTTGCCTGACGTGTTGATCAGGTCGGGGTTCTCGGCGAGCCGGATCGAGGCCATCACCGCGCCCACACCCGGCTCACCGGCCACCGCCACCGTACGGGCCAACGCGTCGGGGGCGACGACGGCGTCGGAGTTGACGAAGGCCAGCCACTCGCCGGTGGCCTCGGCGGCACCGACCCGGCAGCCGCCGGAGTAGCCGGTGTTCTCCTCCGGCCGGACCACCCGCACCCCGGCGAGGCCCTTGACCACGTCGATGCCGTCACCGGTGCAGCCGTTGTCGACCACGATCAGCTCGATCTCGACGTCGACACTGGCCAGCACGGCGCGGGCGGCGTCGACCAGGTAGGGCTCGGCGCCGTAGGCGAGCATCACCGCGGACACCTGGGGGCGGGACATCTACAGACCTCCGGAGACGCCGGCGGCCACCACGTCGTCGAGCGGCCGGCCGGGGGTGGGGGTGGCCGGGCGGGCGCCCCGGCGCAGCAGCAGGACGGCCATGGTGGCGGCCACCACGACGGAACCGACGGCGTAGGCCAGCTCGACGCGGAGCGCGACCGGGGCCGGGACGGCCGTGACGGCGAGCAGGGCGGCCACCCCGATCGTCCACGACACCGCCTGGGCGCGGTGCCGGTCGAGGGCGAGCAGCGCCTGCCCGAGCACCATCGCCCACAGGTAGGCCAGGGTGCCGACGGCCAGCCAGGCGAAGTCGCCGTGGCCGAGCACGCCGGGGGCGTCGAAGAGCCGGTGCACCAGCCACGGGCCGAGCGCCACCGCGCCGACCGCCCCGGCGACGCCGAGGGCGGTGACCACGCCGAGCGCCCGGCGCAGCAGGCGGCGGAAACCGGTCACGTCGCCGGTGGTGGCGGTGGTGGCCAGGCCGGGCAGCAGCGACGCCTGCATGGAGCCGAAGACGAACAGCGGGATCCGGACCAGCACCAGGGCGGAGAGCAGCGCACCGGCGGTCGCCACGTCGGCCGGGTCGAGCAGCCGGGCGTTGATTACGCCGACGTTGACCACGACCTGGGAGAGCAGGCTGGAGACGGTGAGCAGGCCGAGGCCGCGCAGCAGGGTGCCCCAGGCCACCGGGACGCCGCCGCCGACGGCCCGCAGCACCGGCGGCAGGGTCACCAGCACCGACAGCAGCGGGGCGACGACCAGCACCGCGCCGTACCAGACCGGGTGGGTGACGCCGGTTACGCCGAGGCCGGCGACCAGCGCGATGCGTACCCCGCCGTCGACCCCGAGCTGGGTGCCGTACCAGGGGAAGAGTTGCAGGCCGGACAGCACGCCCCGGGTGGTGTACGCCACGGCCATCGCGACCAGCGCGCCGATCAGCACGGCGACCATCGTGGCGTCACCGGCAAAGAGCCGGTCGGTGAGCGCCCGGTAGCCGGCCAGGGTGGCCACGACCAGCAGCGCCAGCACGACGGCGGCGACGGTGGCTCCCCGGGCCAGCACCGGGCCGGGGGGCAACCCCTGGCTGCGGCGGGCGGCGACGACCCGGGCGACCTCCTGCTCGACGGGGATGAACACGCCGATGCCGAGGGTGAATACGATCGACCAGAGCACCGACAGCGAGGAGTAGTCGGCGCGGTCGAGGGCGTGTCCGGCGACCGCGAGGTGCACGTAGGAGGCGAGCCCGAGCAGGGCGAGCCCGCCTCCGACGGCGAGGGTGCCGGGCGGGACGAGGTGGAGCAGCCGCCGCATCACCGGCGGATGAGCGCCAGCGTGAGTACCGCGAAGGCCCGGCCCAGGTAGATCATCGCCTTGGCGGGGGAGTGGCTGGGGGTGCCGGCCATCCGTTTGCGCATCGCCACCGGCACCTGACGGATGCGGTAGCCGCGCCGGGCGGTGTGCACCAGGGTCTCCACCGTGTCGCCGAGGTACTCGGCCGGGTACCAGCCGGCGAACATCTCGATGACCCGCCGGTTGGCGGCCCGGAAACCGGACGTGGTGTCGGTGAGGCGGGTCCTGGCCACCCGGGAGAGCACCCCGGACAGCATGACCATCGCCCAGCGGCGGGGCCCGCGCACGGAGTAGTCGCCCTCACCGGCGAACCGGGCACCGATGACCAGGTCGTTGTCGTCGAGCAGGTCGACCAGTTTGGGCACGTACCGGGGGTCGTGCTGGCCGTCGGCGTCGATCTGGATGGCCACGTCGTAGTCGTTGTCGCGGGCGTAGCGGTAGCCGAGCCGCATCGCGCCGCCCACTCCGAGGTTGTAGGGCAGCTTCGCCACCCGGGCTCCGGCGGCGGCGGCCACGGCGGCGGTGCGGTCGGTGGAGCCGTCGTCGACCACCAGCACGTCGACGCCGGGCAGTTCGCCCCGGACCTCGCCGACGACGTCGGCGATCGACCCGGACTCGTTGAGCGCCGGGATGATGATCAGGACGCGCTTGCCGTTAACCATCGTGGGACACCAGTTCGTCTCGGGTGGCTGCGGTGAGCTGGGCGCCGTCGGCGAGCCGGGCGGCGCGCTCCGCGTCGATCTGCGCGCGGAGCAGGGCGAAGTCCTCGGCCAGGGTCCGGGTCTCCTCCTCCAGCGCGCTGACCTCCCAGCTCAGGTGCACGCAGACCAGCAGCAGGAAGACGATGCCGAGGAAGAGCACCAGGCTGACGCCGGAGACCACGCCGAAGAAGCCGGCCACGTTGTCCAGCAGGCGGGGGAACAGCGACAACGGGATGACGATGACCAGCACGCCGAGCCAGAGCATGCCGTACTTCTCGCGGAGCTGCCGGCGGCGCAGCAGCTCGACGATGGTGGCGAGCAGGATCAGGCCGGTCAGACCGGTGACGAGGGTGAGCTTCATGCGACCTTCCACGGGGCGGGTGCAGTCGGGGAGGCGAAGGCGTCGGACAGCGCGTCGTGCCAGTCCGGCGGCGGGGGCAGGCCGGCCTCGGCCCACCGGTCGTGCCCTAGCACACTGTACGCGGGTCGCGCGGCGGGACGGGGAAACCGGTCGCTGGTGGTGGGTCGGACCCGGTCCGGGTCGAGCCCGGCCAGCGTGAAGGCGGCGCGGGCCAGCCCGTACCAGGTGGTCTGGCCGGTGCAGGTGCCGTGGTAGATCCCGGCGGGTGCCCGGTCGGCCAGGGCCGCGTCGGCGAGCGCCACCAGCCGGGTGGCCAACGCGTACGACCAGGTGGGCTGGCCGTGCTGGTCGTCGACCACGTCGAGGTGCTGCCGGGTGGCGGCCAGGTCGAGCATGGTGGTGACGAAGTTGCGTCCGTGTGCGCCGTAGAGCCAGGCGGTCCGCACCAGGTAGCCGGTTTCGGGGAGAAATCGGACCACGGCCCGCTCCCCGGCGAGCTTGCTGCGGCCGTAGGCGTTGACCGGGTCGGTGGGGGCGTCCTCGGCGTACGGGGTGTCGGCGTCACCGGCGAAGACGTAGTCGGTGGAGACGTGCAGCAGCCGCGCACCGTGCCCGGCGCAGGCGCGGGCCAGGTGGGCCACGCCGTCGCCGTTGATCGCGGTCGCCGCCGCCTCGTCGCGTTCCGCGCCGTCGACGTCGGTCCACGCCGCGGCGTTGAACACCACGTCGTGCCCGGCGACCGCGGCGTGCACCGCCCCGGCGTCGGTGACGTCGAGGTCGGCGCGGGTGGCGGCGGTCACCTTGAGGTCGCCCCGGGTGGCCAGCACGGCGAGCAGGTCCCGGCCGAGCATGCCACCCGCGCCGGTGACGAGGACCCGGGTCATGCGGCCGGTGCCGTCTTCAGCGGCTCCCACCAGGCCCGGTTGTCCCGGTACCAGGCGACGGTCCGGGTCAGGCCCTCGTCGAGGCCGATGCTCGGGGCGTACCCCAGCTCGGTGTTGATCTTGCTGATGTCCAGCGAGTAGCGGCGGTCGTGGCCCTTGCGGTCGGTCACCGGGACGACCCGGTCCCAGCCGGCGTCGCACGCCTCCAGCAGCCGCCCGGTCAGCTCCTTGTTGCTCAGCTCGGTGCCGCCGCCGATGTGGTAGACCTCGCCGGAGCGGCCGGCGTGCGCCACCATCGCGATGCCCCGGCAGTGGTCGTGCACGTGCAGCCAGTCCCGCACGTTGCCGCCGTCGCCGTAGAGCGGCACCGTCCCGCCGTCGAGCAGGTTGGTCACGAACAGCGGAACGACCTTCTCCGGGAACTGGTAGGGCCCGTAGTTGTTGGAGCAGCGGGTGACCACCACGTCCATCCCGTGGGTCCGGTGGTAGGCCAGCGCCAGCAGGTCGGACCCGGCCTTCGAGGCCGAGTACGGCGAGTTCGGGGCCAGCGGCCAGGTCTCCGTCCAGGACCCGGAGTCGATGGAGCCGTACACCTCGTCGGTGGAGACGTGCACGAACCGGCCGGTGCCGTGCCGCAGCGCCGCGTCCAGCAGGGTCTGGGTGCCGAGCACGTTGGTGGTGACGAACGGCGCGGCGCCGGCGATCGACCGGTCGACGTGCGACTCGGCGGCGAAGTGCACGACCACGTCCTGGCCGGCGACGACCTCGTCGACCGTCGCCGGGTCGCAGATGTCGCCCCGGACGAACCGCAGCCGGGGGTCCTCGCGCACCGGGGCGAGGTTGTCCAGGTTGCCGGAGTAGGTCAACTTGTCCAGCACGGTCACCGTCGTGGGCTCGATCGCGGGCACGCCGGACGCGTCGCCACCGGGCACGCCCAGCAGCATCCGTACGTACTCCGACCCGATGAATCCGGCTCCGCCGGTGACGAGAATCCTCACGGGGACGGAAGTGTACGCGCATCGGCCCGCAGCTCCGGGGACCGTGACCCCGGTGTCCGGTTCGCGCCGGTCCCGGTAGGCTCCCCCGGTGCGTGGAATCCTTCTCGCTGGTGGCACCGGGTCCCGGCTGTGGCCGATCACCCGGGCGGTGTCCAAGCAGCTGATGCCGATCTTCGACAAGCCGATGGTCTACTACCCGCTGTCGACGTTGGTGATGTCCGGGGTGCCGGAGATCCTGGTGATCACGACTCCGGAGGACCAGGAGCAGTTCCAGCGGCTGCTCGGCGACGGCAGCCAGTGGGGGCTGCGCCTGGAGTACGTCGCCCAGGCCCGCCCGGAGGGCATCGCGCAGGCGTTCGTGCTCGGCGCGGACTTCATCGGCGACGACTCGGTGGCGCTGGTGCTGGGCGACAACATCTTCCACGGCGTCGGCCTCGGCCGGCAGTTGGCCGACAACGGCGACCTGGTCGGCGGGCGGGTGTTCGCCTACCCGGTGGCCAACCCGCAGGCGTACGGCGTGGTCGACTTCGACGGCGACGGCCGGGTGCTGTCGATCGAGGAGAAGCCGGCCCGGCCGAAGTCCCGCTACGCCGTGCCCGGCCTGTACTTCTACGACAACCGGGTGGTCGAGATCGCCGGCAAGCTCACCCCCAGCGCCCGGGGCGAGCTGGAGATCACCGCGGTCAACGAGGCGTACCGGGAGGCCGGCGAGCTGTCGGTCACCGTGCTGGACCGGGGCACCGCCTGGCTGGACACCGGCACCTTCACCTCGATGATGCAGGCCGGCGAGTTCGTCCGGGTGATCGAGGAACGGCAGGGCATGAAGATCGGCTGCGTCGAGGAGGTCTGCTGGCGGGCCGGCCTGATCGACGACGGGCAGCTGCGCGCGCTGGCCGAGCCGCTGACCAAGAGCGGTTACGGTGACTACCTGCTGGGTCTGCTGGCCGACAAGCACGACGAGGCGGTGCTGCGCGCGGCACAGTCGGGAACGGAGGGGGCGCGGTGAAGATTCGTCCGCTGAGCATCGAGGGCGCCTGGGAGGTCACCCCGCAGCAGCACGGTGACCCACGCGGCCTGTTCATGGAGTGGTACCGGTTCGACCAGCTCGCCGAGGCGGTCGGCCATCCGCTGCGGCTGGCCCAGGCCAACCTGTCGATCTCCGGACGGGGTGTGGTGCGCGGCATCCATTTCGCCGACGTCCCGCCCGGGCAGGCCAAGTACGTCACCTGTGTGCGGGGCGCGGTGCTCGACGTGGTGGTGGACCTGCGGACCGGTTCGCCGACCTTCGGCCGTTGGGAGGGCGTCCGGCTGGACGACACCGACCGGCGGGCGGTCTACCTGGCCGAGGGGCTGGGGCACGGCTTCTGCGCGTTGACCGACGACGCGACCCTCAACTATCTCTGCTCGACCACCTACAACCCGACCGGGGAGCACGCGGTGCACCCGCTCGACCCGGAGCTGGGCATCGAGTGGCCCGCCGAGGTGCCGCAACTGTCCGCCCGCGACGCGGCGGCGCCGACGTTCGCGCAGGTCAGGGCGGCAGGGACGCTGCCGGACTACGCCGCCTGCCGGGAGTTCGTGGCCGGGCTGGGGCCGGACGGAATGTCGTACTCGGACGGGATCTGAGCGACCGGAGCACACTACCTGTGCTGTGACAGTGACGAACCGGCCCTCCGGGCGGCTAGTGTCACATCATGGAGCGGCGAATCTTCGGCCTCGAGACCGAGTACGGCGTCACCTGCACCTATCGCGGGCAGCGGCGGCTGTCCCCAGACGAGGTCGCCCGGTACCTGTTCCGCCGGGTGGTGTCGTGGGGCCGGTCGAGCAACGTGTTCCTGCGCAACGGGGCCCGGCTCTACCTGGACGTCGGGTCGCACCCGGAGTACGCCACTCCGGAGTGCGACTCGGTCACCGACCTGGTCGCCCACGACCGGGCCGGTGAGCGCATCCTGGAGGGCCTGCTCGTCGATGCGGAGAAGCGGCTGCACGACGAGGGCATCGCGGGTGAGATCTACCTGTTCAAGAACAACACCGACTCGGCCGGCAACTCGTACGGCTGCCACGAGAACTACCTGGTCTCCCGGCACGGTGAGTTCGGTCGGCTGGCCGACGTGCTCATCCCGTTCCTGGTCACCAGGCAGCTGATCTGCGGGGCGGGCAAGGTGTTGCAGACCCCGCGCGGGGCGGTCTATTGCCTGTCCCAGCGGGCCGAGCACATCTGGGAGGGCGTCTCCTCGGCGACCACCCGCAGCCGGCCGATCATCAACACCCGCGACGAGCCGCACGCCGACGCCGAACGCTACCGGCGGCTGCACGTCATCGTCGGGGACTCCAACATGAACGAGGTCACCACGCTGCTCAAGGTCGGCTCGGCCGACATCGTGCTGCGGATGATCGAGGCGGGCGTGGTGATGCGCGACCTGTCGCTGGAGAACCCGATCCGGGCCATCCGGGAGGTGTCGCACGACATCACCGGCCGGCGTAAGGTGCGGCTCGCCTCCGGCAAGGAGGTCAGCGCGCTGGAGATCCAGCAGGAGTACCTGGCGCGGGCCACCGAGTTCGTGGAGCGTCGCGGCGGCGACCAGACCGCCAAGCGGGTGGTGGAGCTGTGGGGGCGGGTGCTGAACGCGGTGGAGAGCGGCAACCTGGACCCGGTGGCCCGGGAGATCGACTGGGTGAGCAAGCTCCGGCTGATCGAGCGCTACCAGCGCAAGCACGACCTGCCGCTGTCGCACCCCCGGGTGGCGCAGATGGACCTGGCCTACCACGACCTGCGTCGGGGCCGGGG
The DNA here is from genome assembly GCF_049178975.1 of Micromonospora sp. WMMD734. NCBI lineage: Bacteria > Bacillati > Actinomycetota > Actinomycetes > Micromonosporales > Micromonosporaceae > Micromonospora > Micromonospora sp. WMMD734. The sequence continues at coordinate 2,365,730 of NZ_JBMHMK010000001.1, read as the reverse complement.
CCTGTACGGGCTGCTGGAACGGCGTGGCCAGGTGGACCGGGTGGCCACCGATCCGGAGATCTTCGAGGCCAAGGAGACCCCGCCGCAGACCACCCGGGCCCGGCTGCGTGGCGAGTTCATCAGGCACGCCCAGGAGAAGCGGCGTGACTTCACCGTCGACTGGGTGCACCTGAAGCTCAACGACCAGGCGCAGCGCACCGTGCTCTGCAAGGACCCGTTCCGGGCGTACGACGAGCGGGTGGAGCGGTTGATCGCGAGCATGTGACCGGTGGGCCGGCGGTCGGTGACGGCCGCCGGCCCACCGGTACGCTGGCGGGGCGATGAACGATTCCGAATCCGCCGACCGCGAGCGCGGCGACACCCAGCGGCTCAACTGGATCGACCGCCGCCGGGCGAAGATCCGCGACGAGATCGCCCGCAACCGCCGGGGCGAGTACACCGTGCCGACCTGGGTGTTGACCGTGGCGCTGGTCGTCATCGTGGTCGGCTGGCTCGCGTTGATCTTCCTGGTCGGCTGACGCGGGGCCGTCGCGGTCCCCCGCCGTGCACCGCCCGGTGGGGCCGCCGCCGCCGACCGATCGAGCAATCTGGAAGATGAGCCGGCCGCCCGGTGCTGGCACCCTGGTGCGACGGCGGCCCGTCGGAGGCGGCCGACGAATCAGGGGGTGCCGGTGGCGCATATCGATCTTGGTCTCGACGAGAAGGCGTTCCCGGGGATCACCGGGCCGATGCGCTACCGGCCGGAGACCGCGAAACCGCTGAACGAGCTGGCCGAGGTGCTGTTGCGCGCCCCGCACCCGACGCTGACGCCGGGCGAGCGGGAACTGATCGCCGCCTACGTCTCCGGGCTCAACGAGTGCCGGTTCTGCTGCGCCTCCCACTCGGCGTTCGCCGCCGCCCAACTGCCCACCGGGATGACCCTGGTCGACCAGGTGCGGGCCGACCCGGACACCGCGCCGATCAGCGCGAAGCTGCGGGCCCTGCTCCGCATCGGCGCGGCGGTCCAGGCCGACGGGCGGCAGGTCACCACCGAACTGGTCGAGGCGGCCCGCGCCGAGGGCGCCACCGACCTGGAGATCCACGACACGGTGCTGATCGCTGCCGCGTTCTGCATGTTCAACCGGTACGTCGACGGGCTGGGCACCTACGCCCCCGAGGGTGAGGGCTACGAGGCGACGGCCGCGCGGATCGTCGAGCACGGCTACACGGCCTGACCACGGGGTCGACCGCCCCGGCGGGCGGTGCCGGGACCGGTCAGCCGAGCAGCGCGGCGGCGTGCCGGCCGGCGGCGGCCGCCGCGAGGAAGTAGGCGTGGTCGGCGTCCAGACCCCGGCCCATCGTGGACAGTCGCACGGGCAGGGCGCGCAGCGCGGCGTCCAGGCCGGTGGTGCCGACCCGGACCAGGGTGTGCCGGTCGGCCAGCGGGGCCAGCGCGGTGTCCACCCGGGCCGCCAGCTCCGGCGGCAGGCCATCCGGCACCACCAGCTCCGCCGGGGCCAACGCCACCCGGCCGTACGCGGTGAGGCTGTGGTGCGACACCCCCTGGTGCCGGGGGCGGGCGTCGGCGTCGGAGATCCGCAGCGAACCGACCGGCCGGCCACCCAGCACCGCCACCGCGTTGACCGCCTCGCCGACGGCGACGCCGGAGAACCCCCACCGGGTGCCGGTGCCCAGGTTGCCCGGCCCCTGCGCGACGATCGCCACGTCGGCGCGGAGCACGTGCCGGGCGGCCAGCAGGCCGGTGTGCAGGGTGGCCGCCTCCAGATCCCCGCCGAACGCCTGCCCGACGCTGACCGTGCCGACCAGCGCGTCGCGTAGCCCGTCGAGGGTGCGGGAGAACCAGGCCGGCAGCGCGCCCCCGTCGGTGAGCAGGTAGGCCACCCGGGCCCGGGGGGCGTCGGCGTGGATGCCGGCGAGGATCGCCGGCAGGGCGGAGTGCAGGTCGGCGGTGACCACCGGCAACCCGTCCAGGTCGTCGACGGCGGCGAGCAGCGCGTGGTGCGGCGACGCCTCCTCGTCGACCCCCAGCATGATCGGCTGCAACGGGGTGTACCGGGCCTTGACCAGGTGACCGGCGTCGCGGGTGTCGCCGGCCTGCGGCGGGTCGGCGGGCAGCCGGTCGGGCAGGGCGACCACCAGGGCGTACCCGCCGGTGCCCAGGCCCATTAGCAGCGCGCCGGCGTTGAGCAGCACCCGGTCGCCGGGGACGGGGTCGCCGACCAGCTCCGGGTAGGCCAGCGCGCGCATGCTGGCCCCGTCGGGCAGGGCGACGTCGAGTTCCACCGCGCCGGCCCACCGTCGCCGTACCGCCGTGACCGTCCCGGACCGCCATCGCACCATGCCCGGCACGCTATCGCCGACCATCCGGCCGGCCGCGTCCGGGGCCGTGGCCGGTCAGCCCCGCCCGTCCGGCTCCTGATCGGACGGCCCGTCGGCCGGTCGCGTGCCGCCGACCGGGCCGGGGTACGCCGTGCCCAGCGGGGCGTCGCCCACCGGGCCGGGCACCTCCTGGGTACGCCGGGCGTGGCGGCCGGAGCCGGGCAGTGACCGGGTGGGGTCGAGGAAGACGTACCCGATCTCCGGGTAGCGGTCGGTGAGCCGCCGTTCGGCCTCGTCGGCGGCGGCCTCGATGTCGGCCCCGGTCGCCTCGTCCCGGAAGTCGACCTTGGCGGCCACCAGGATGTCGTCCGGGCCGAGTTGCATGGTCAGTAGGGTGTCGACCCGGTCCACCGTCGGCAGGCCGGCCAGCTCGCGTTCGATCTCGCGGTGCAGCCGTTCGGGCACCGCCCGGCCGACCAGCAGCGAGATGTTGCTCCTGGCCAGGATGGCGGCGACCACGAGCAGCAGCAGGCCGATCAGGATCGAGGCGATGCCGTCGAACAGCTCGTCGCCGGTCCACTGCGACAGACCCAGCCCGACCCCGGCGATGAGCAGGCCGATCAGGGCGGCGCTGTCCTCCAGGAACACCGCCTTGACGGTGGTGTCGGCGGTCAGCCGCAGGAACCGGCGCGGGGTGGTCCCCCAGCGGCGGGACTCGCCGCGTACCTGGCGGACCGCGCGGGCCAGCGACACCGACTCGATGGCGAAGGAGACCGCCAGCACCACGTACGAGATCAGGTAGTCGCCGCTGTGTTCGTGGACCAGGATGGTGGTCACCCCGTGGGTGATGGCGAAGCCGGCACCGGCCACGAAGGTGAACAGCGCGGCCAGGAACGCCCAGACGTAGCTCTCCTTGCCGTACCCGAACGGGTGCCGGACGTCGGCGGGCCGGGCCCCCCGGCGCAGCGCCAGGTAGAGCAGCACCTCGGTGGTGGTGTCGGCGACCGAGTGGGCCGCCTCGGAGAGCATCGCCGCGGAGCCGGAGAGGATCCCGGCGACCAGTTTCGCCACCGCGATGGCGAGGTTCGCCGCCCCGGCCACCACCACCGTGCCGACGCTCTCGTTCTTGACTGCGGCTTCCGACATGCGGTCACCGTAGTTCCGTGAACCCGCCTCCGCCCGCAGCGGCCGGCGGTTCGTGCCCCGGTGATCAAGAGCTTTACGTCAATTTGATCTCTACGGATGACGCGAACCTCTTGATCACCGCAGCAGGACGGGGCGCAGCAGGGCAGGGCGGGGCGGGGATCGTGGTCGGGTGGGGCGGGCCCGGTCCGGCGTGGGTGCACGGGTATCCCGTCCGGGCTGCTAGCGTTCACCCCGTGTCGCGGAGTCGTACCGAACGCCTGGTCAACCTGGTGATCTGTCTGCTGTCCACCAGGCGGTTCCTGACCGCCGCGCAGATCGCCGCGACCGTGCCCGGCTACGAACACGATCCGGACGACGCCCGGGAACACGAGGCGTTCCAGCGTAAGTTCGAGCGGGACAAGGCGGAACTGCGCGAGCTGGGGGTGCCGCTGGAGACCGGGACGGCCAGCGTGTTCGACGCCGAGCCCGGTTACCGGATCGCCCACCGGGAGTACGCCCTGCCCGACATCCCGCTCGAACCGGACGAGGCCGCCGCGGTGGGCATCGCCGCCCGGTTGTGGCAGCACGCCGGGCTGGCCGCCGCCGCCTCCTCGGGGCTGGCCAAGCTGCGCGCGGCCGGCGTGGACGTCGATCCGCAGGCCACCCTCGGGTTGGAGCCGATGGTCACCGTCGACCCGGCGTTCGCCCCGCTCACCGCCGCCGCCCGGGACCGCCGCGAGGTCACCTTCGACTACCGGGTGCCCGACCGGGACGCGCCGACCCGCCGCCGGTTGCAACCGTGGGGCGTGGTCTGCTGGCGGGGCCGCTGGTACGTGGTGGGCCACGACCGGGACCGGGCGGCCACCCGCTGCTTCCGGCTGTCCCGGGTGACCGGCGCGGTGCGCGTCACCGGTGCGCCAGGTGGCTACGAGCCCCCGGCCGGCGTCGACCTGATCTCGCACGTGGCCGCCTGGTCCGGGCCGGTCGAGCGGACCGGTCGGGCCACCGTGCTGGCCACCCCCGGGCGGGCCGCCGGGCTGCGCCGGTGGGCGGTGCAGTGCGTGCCCGGCCCCGACGGTGACCGGTTGGTGCTGCCCTACGCCGATCCGGAGTCGCTGGCCGGACACCTGGTCGGATACGGCCCGGACGTCCGGGTGCTGGACCCACCCGAGGTGCGCGACGCGGTGATCCAGCGGCTCAAGGAGATCGCCGTGCGGCACGACGAGTTGGCCGTGGCCGGGGGTGCCAGGTGACCCGCCCCGCCGCGCGTACCTCCGCCGACCGGCTGGCCCGGCTGCTGAACCTGGTGCCCTACCTGCTGGCCCGGCCGGGCATCGAGATCGCCGAGGCGGCCGGCGACCTGGGCGTCACCGAACGGCAGCTGCGCGAGGACCTGGAGCTGCTCTGGGTCTGCGGGCTGCCCGGCTACGGCCCGGGTGACCTGATCGACATGGCCTTCGACGGCGACCGGGTGACCATCACCTACGACGCCGGCATCGACCGGCCGCTGCGGCTCACCCCGGACGAGGCGCTGGCCCTGGTGGTGGCGCTGCGGATGCTCGCCGAGACGCCCGGGGTGGCCAACCGGGAGGCCGTCGAACGGGCCCTGGCCAAGATCGAGAACGCGGCCGGTGACCTGGTCGGCGCCCCGGTGGCCGTCCGGCTGCCCGGCGAGGGCCAGCGGGTGCAGGAGCTGCGGGCCGCGGTCGAGCGACGGCGGGCGCTGCGGATCACCTACTACACCGCCGCCCGGGACGAGAGCACCGACCGCGTCATCGACCCGCTGCGGATGCTGATGGTCGACGGCCGGGCGTACGTCGAGGCGTGGTGCCGCCGCGCCGAGGCGGTCCGGTTGTTCCGGGCCGACCGGATCGACGCGGTCGTCGAGCTGGACGAGCCGGCCGTGGTGCCGCCGCAGGCCCGCCCGCACGACCTGCGGCAGGGGGTGTTCCAGCCGTCTGCGGACCTGCCGCTGATCACCCTGCGGATCGGGCGGGGGGAGCGGTGGATCACCGAGTACTACCCGTGTGAGCGGGTCGAGGTCGACGGTGACCACTGGCTGGTGTCGCTGCGGGTGACCGATCTCGACTGGGCCCGCCGCTTCGTGCTCGGGCTGGGCCCGGACGTCACCGTCCTCGCCCCGGTCGAGCTGGCCACCCAGGTCCGCGCCCAGGCCACCGCCGCGCTGGAGGCGTACGCGACGCCCGCCCCGGCCGGCCCGGCGGGCGCGGTGACGTCCCGGTAGGCTGACCGCCGTGGTGAAGTGGATCGTGCTGGCGGTGCTGCTGTTCGCGCTCGTCGTGTTGGCCCTGGCGGTGCGCCCGGTGCTGGTGCGGCTGCCCCGGCTGCGCCGGGCGGCGGTGGGGTTGCAGCGTCGTCAGGCCGACGCGGAGGCGTTGCGGCACAGCGCCGAGGCGTTGCAGGAGCGGGCCGAGGCGTTGCAGCGGCAGACCGAGACGACCCAGCAGCGGCTCGAACTGATCAAGGCCAAGCGCGGGAACTGACCGGGGTCGAGGGCGCGAACCGATCGATGCCAGGCGCGGAGAGTGATCGACGCCGGTCGGTGAATCGCGTGCCCGCCGTCCGCCCGACGTCCGTTTCACGCGGCTCTGCACCCGTACAGGTGGTTGACGGGACACTCAGCGGTGGTCAAGACTTCACCGGCCGGGCCGCATCAGCGGTGGCCCGGCGGGTGGCAGCAGCCCGTCGCGCACGTACGATGGGCGACGACCCCACCCTTCGACACAGAGCGACTGGAGCTTCCCATGGGTGCCCTCAAGCCGTGGCACATCGCCGTACTCGTGGTCGTGCTGATCCTGCTGTTCGGCGCGAAGCGGCTTCCCGACGCGGCCCGCTCGCTCGGCCGTTCGTTGCGGATCATCAAGGCGGAGACCAAGAGCCTGGCCGACGACGACCGCGACCTGGCCGAGAAGGCCGACGCGCAGGCCGGCTACCAGCCGCTGCCGCCCCAGCAGCAGCCCGTGCAGCAGCAGCCGTACGCGCCGCAGCCCCAGCAGCAGTACGCCCAGCAGCCTCAGCAGCAGTACGCCCCGCCGCAGCCCCAGCAGCAGCCGCTCGCCCCGCCGGTCGACCCGGTGCAGCGCGTCCGCGACAACTGACCGAAGGGCCCGATCACCGTGGCCTTCGCACTCCGTAAACGTGGCCCCAGCACCTTCGAACGGGCCTCCGACGGTTCCATGACGCTCATGGAACATGTCCGCGAGCTGCGGAACCGGCTGTTCCGTGCCTCGCTGGCGATCGTGGTGGGGCTGATCGTGGGCTTCTGGCTCGCGCAGCCCGCGTTCAATCTGCTCAAGGAGCCGTACTGCCAGCTGCCCGGTGCCCTCGACGCGGCGGGCGAGTGTCAGCAGTTCCTCCAACTGTCACCGGCGGACGGCTTCATCCTCAAGCTCAAGCTGGCGCTCTGGATCGGCCTGATCGTCGGCGCGCCCGTCTGGCTCTACCAGCTGTGGGCGTTCATCGCGCCCGGCCTGCACCGGCACGAACGCAAGTGGGCGTACGTCTTCGTGTCGATCGCGGCGCCGCTGTTCGCCGCCGGGGCGGTCCTGGCCTACCTGGTGGTGGACAAGGGCCTCGCGTTCCTGATGGAGTCCGGTGTCACCGGGCTGTCCACCCAGCTCGAGGTGACCCGCTACATCTCGTTCGTCACGAACATGATCCTGCTGTTCGGGGTGGCGTTCGAGTTCCCACTGATCCTGTTGATGCTCAACTTCACCGGCGTGGCGAGCGCGAAGCGCCTGCTGAGCTGGTGGCGGGCGGTCATCTTCATCTGCTTCGCCTTCGCCGCGATCGCCACTCCGGACCCGGGTCCGTTCGGGATGACGCTGCTGGCCCTCTCGCTGTCGCTGCTGTACTTCGTCGCGGTCGGGGTGGCGTTCATCAACGACCGGCGCAGGAAGCGGCGCGACGGCTCCTACGCGGGGCTGAGTGACGACGAGGTGTCGCCGCTGGAGTTGGACGACGACCCGGTGGTGGCCACGCCGGAGCTGGCGTTGTCCGAGCCGGTGCACGCCTCCGAGCCGGTGGCCCCGCCCAAGCCGATCGACCGCCGCTACGACGACATGACCTGATCGCCGGGTCATCCGTACCATCCGACGCCGCTCCCGCCTGCCGGGAGCGGCGTCGCCGTCTCAGAGCACCTGGGACAGGAAGCGGCGCAGCCGGGGGTGCTGCGGTGACTCGAAGACCGCCTCCGGTGCGCCGGCCTCCAGCACGACACCGTGGTCCATGAACGCAACGGTGTCGGCGACCGAGCGGGCGAAGCCCATCTCGTGGGTGACCACCACCATCGTCATGCCCCCGGCGGCCAGCTCGGCCATCACCCCGAGCACCCCCTTGACCAGTTCCGGGTCCAGCGCCGAGGTGGCCTCGTCGAAGAGCATCACCTCAGGTTGCAGGGCCAGCGCGCGGGCGATGGCGACCCGCTGCTGCTGCCCGCCGGAGAGGTGGGCGGGTCGGGACTCGGCCTTGGCGGCGAGGCCGACCAGCGCCAGCTGGGAACGGGCCAGCGCGACCGCCTCCTCCTCGGGCAGCTTCTTGAGCCGGCGCAGGGCCAGGGTGATGTTGCGCAGCACGGTCATGTGCGGGAACAGGTTGAACTGCTGGAAGACCATCCCGACGCGTTGCCGCAGGGCGTCCGGGTCGTCGCGCAGCACGCTGCGCCCGTCGAGCAGGACGTCACCGGTGTCCGGTTCGATCAGCCGGTTGACGGTGCGCAGCAGGGTGGACTTGCCGGAGCCGGACGGGCCGATGACGCAGGCCGTCGCGCCCCGGGCGACGTCCAGGTCGACGCCGCGCAGCACCCGGTTCGTCCCGAAGGCCAGGTGCACGTCACGGACGGCGAGGCTGACCGGGGTGGTGGTCGCGGTGCCGGCGGTCATCGGGGATCCTTTCGGGTGGGACGCGGTCGCGGTAGGGCGGTCTCGCCGGCCAGGGCCAGCCCGCCGTCGTCGTCGGGGTCGGAGTCGGGGTCGACGGTGACCGTCCGGCCCCGGCGCAGCCGGCGGTCGATGGCGTTGACCGCATGGGTCAACGGGACGGTCAGCAGCAGGTAGCACAGGCCGGCCAGTAGCAGCGCCGACTGGTTGCCGGTGTTGGCGGCGTAGTCCTGCCCGATCCGGAACAGTTCCCGCTGGCTGGCCAGCAGGCCGAGGAAGTAGACCAGGCTGGAGTCCTTGATCAACGCGATCAGCTGGTTGACCCAGGCCGGTAGCACCCGGCGTACCCCCTGCGGGACGATAACCAGGCGCATCGCCTCACCCCAGGAGAACCCGAGCGCGCGGGCCCCCTCCAGCTGCGCCGCCTCCACGCTCTGGATGCCGGAGCGGAAGATCTCCCCGATGTACGCGGCGGCGATCAGCGACAGCGCGAGGATACCCAGCGGGTACGGGTTCGGCCCCCACACCTGCATGCCGAGCGGGGCCAGGCCGACACCGATCAGCAGGATGGTGGCGGCGGCCGGCAGGCCCCGGAACACGTCGGTGTAGACCCGGGCCGGCCACCGCAACCAGCGGGTACGGGAGATGCCCGCCACGGCCAGCGCCATGCCCAGCACCGAGCCGAGCAGGGCGGCGGAGACCGCCAGGATCAGCGTGTTGGGCAGCCCGACGGTCAGCATCTCGGGCAGCGCCTCGCGCATGGACTCCCCGTTGAAGAACGTCTCCCACAGGGTGCTCAACGGATCCATCGTGTTTCTCCTACCGCCCCGCTCGCTGGTCTGGTCGTACCGTCAGGAGGTGGCCGAGGCCGACGGCGTCGTCGCGTCCGGGGCGGTGACGTCGCCGCTGCCGGGGGTGAAGCCGGCCGGGATCGGCCGACCCGGGTAGTACTGCTGCTGGAGCCGGGTCCAGGTGCCGTCGGCGATGACCTCGTCGAGGCCCTTGTCCAGCGCCTCGCGCAGCGCGTCGTTGCCCTTGGCGACGGCGTACGCGGTGGGGGCCGGGCTCAGTTCGGTGGCCGCCACCGTGATCTTGCCGTTGCTGTCGGCGGCGGACTTCTCGCCGATCTCGGCGGGGGCGATCCAGGCGTCGGCGGTGCCGGCCTTGAGCTGGTTGATCGCCCCGTTGTAGTCGGGCACCCGCACCGGGTCGAGCTTGCGCGAGGTGGCGTAGTCGTCCTGCACGGTGCCCTGCACGACCACCACCCGCTTGCCGGCGAGCTGGTCGAAGCCGGTGAGCGGGGAGCCGGCCGGCACGTCGAGGCCGAAGTAGCCGAAGTCGTACCCGTTGCCGAAGTCGACGGTCTTGCGGCGGGCCTCGGTGACGGTGATCGAGGAGCTGCCGACGTCGAACTTGCGGTTGTTGACCTGGGAGAGCAGCGCCGAGAAGTCGGTGCCGACGAACTCGACCGTCAGCCCGACCCTGCCGGCGACGGCGACGAGCAGGTCGTTGTCGAAGCCGGTGAACCTGCCGTCCTTGAGGTAGACGTTCGGTGGGGCGTCGGTGAGCGTGCCGGCGCGCAGCACACCGGGCTGGAGCAGGCCGTACGGGTTGTCGGCCGGCTCGGTGTCGCCGCCGCAGGCGGTCAGCGCGGTGCCGGCGAGCAGGGCGGCGACGCCGAGCGCGGCGACCCGCTTCCACGCGGCGCGGGGCAGTCGGGGGGTGGGCAGGGCAGGAAGGAATCGCACGGGTGTCTCCGGAGGTGGTCGGGCGGCGGCGGACGCGCGCCGCCGACGGGATGCCCGCCGGGCATCCCGCTGAGGTGTCACGGGAAGAGGGGTTCGACTAGCGGCGACAGGAGTCGCTGTGTACCCGCATGAGGTCGACGTGTCGCCGCCTGACCAGCCGTACGCCGACGGACCGGACGCCGGGTCGGGTCACGACGGTGACGCCGTCGCCGGGCGGGGCGGGTGAGTGGTTCGACACGGGTTCTCCCTGATCGGTGTCGACCTGGGTGACCAGGCCACGCTTGCACCGGGCCGTTCACCGGTGCCTGGTCCTCACCCGGAGCACCCCACCGTGGCGGAGGGTTGCCGGCCAGCGAGCCGGGGCTTGACGCTGGCGCTCATGACCTGCCCGAAATCTAGCAGCAGCGCCCCGCCGGTCGTCCACCCGTTATGACGGCCCTCACGTCCGCCCCTTACCGTCGGGCGGGTCGCGTGGTGGCCGGCGGGCGGCGCAGGACCTCGGCGTCGTAGCGGACCCGGGCGGCCTGCACGTCGGCGAGGTGGGTGGTGGCCCAGGCTTCCAGGCCGGAGACCAGGTCGAGCAGGCTGTGGCCCAGGTCGGTGAGGGCGTAGTCGACCCGGGGCGGGACGCTGGCGTGCACGGTGCGGGTGACCAGGCCGTCGCGTTCCAGCCCGCGCAGGGTCTGGGTGAGCATCTTCTGGCTGATCCCGTCGATGTGTTCGGCGAGTTCGCCGTAGCGCCGCTCGCCGTCGGCGAGGGTGAGCACGACGAGCACGCTCCACCGGTCGCCGATCCGGTCGATGACCTGCCGGCTGCCGCAGTCGCGTTGGAACGGGTCGGGTCGCATCCCCTTACTCTCCATCAGTGCGTCACAAACTTCAAGGTGCCTACTCTCCGTCGGGAAGTATCGGCTCCCACCTGCGTGTTGGCCAGTACGACAAGAACACGTCATCCGAAGGAGAGCGCCATGTCCGTCGTCGTCACCGGAGCCACCGGCCACCTGGGTCGCCTGATCGTCGAATCCCTGCTGCGTCGGGGCGTACCTGCCGGGCAGATCGTGGCCCTCGGCCGCACCGTGGACCGGCTCGCCGACCTCGCCGACCGGGGTGTCGTGGTCCGGGCGGCCGACTACACCGACCCCGACTCGCTGCGCGCCGCCTTCACCGACGCCGAGAAGCTGATGTTCGTCTCCGGCAGCGAGGTCGGCCAGCGGGTGCCCCAGCACCACAACGTGATCGAGGCCGCCCGACAGGCCGGCGTCGGCCTGGTCGTCTACACCAGCATCGCCCACGCCGACACCTCCGACCTGCTGCTGGCCGCCGAACACCGGGCCACCGAGGAGGAACTGCGCGCCTCGGGCCTGCCGTACGTGCTGCTGCGCAACAGCTGGTACCTGGAGAACTACACAGGTCAACTGGCCAACTACCTGGCCCACGGGGTCGCCGGGTCGGCCGGCGACGGCCGGGTCAGCGCCGCCACCCGGGCCGACTACGCCGAGGCCGCCGCCGTGGTGCTCACCACCGAGGGCCACGCCGGTCAGGTCTACGAACTGGGCGGCGAGGCGTTCACCATGACCGAACTGGCCGCCGAGGTGTCCCGCCAGAGTGGACACGACGTCCGCTACACCGACCTGCCGGTGCCGGCGTACACCGAGGTGCTCGTCTCCGCCGGGCTGCCCGAGCCGTACGCCGCCACCCTGGCCGACGCCGACCGGGGCATCGCCCACGGGGCGTTGTACGTGCCGGTGGAGCACCTGGAGAAGCTGCTCGGTCGCCGGCCCATCACCCTCGCCGAGGCGCTGCGCGTCGCCGGCTGACCCGGCGGCGACGGGCGGGCACGGCACCGGATAACCGGTGGAGCGGGCCCGCCACCGGCCCGACAATGCTCGACATGGATCACCACACGCTGGTGCGGACCAGCAAACGGATCGCACTGGCCCTGCGCCACCGACCCGCCCGGTTCGGACTCGCTCCCGACCCGGGCGGGTGGGTGGCCGTCAGCGACCTGCTGGCCGCCCTGCGGATCGACAGGTCCACCCTCGACGCCGTGGTCGCCGACAACGACAAGCAACGGTTCGCGGTGACCCGGGACGCCGACGGGGTGGACCGCATCCGGGCCAGCCAGGGCCACTCCTACCCGGTCGACCTGGGGCTGACCGGGCAGCCGCCACCCGCCCGCCTCTACCACGGCACCGGGGCCGCGGCCCTCGACTCGATCCGGGCCACCGGGCTCAACCGGGGCGCACGGCACCACGTACACCTGTCGCCGGACGTGTCGACGGCCCGGCGGGTCGGGGCCCGCCGGGGTGGTGCGGTGGTGGTGCTGACCGTCGACGCGGCGGCCATGGCCCGCGACGGCCACACCTTCTACCGCAGCGCCAACGGCGTGTGGCTCACCGACGCGGTGCCGCCCGCCTACCTGGCCTGACCGGCCCCTACGGGTCACCGGCCAGTGGTTCGTGCGGAGGCGGCCGGCTCCGGGTGCGGGTATGGTGCGGATTGTCGCGCACCCCGGTGCGCCGGGCCCACCGTCGGGCCGGGGGCCGACGCGCCACGCGTCCCCGCCACCGCGGCGTGGGGACGTCCGCCGGAAAGGAGTCGCGTGATGGCAGCGCCCCCGCTCTCCCCGCACGACGCCCTGACCCGACTCGGTCGGATCCGCCTCGACGAGGTGGGGGTGGACGAGGTGTTGGGGATGATCGCCGACCTGGCCTGCCGCAGCCTACGCGGGGTGTCCGAGGCGTCGGTGACCCTGCTGCGCGGCGGCAGCCCGCAGAGCGTCGCCGTCACCGGCGACAACGCGCTGCGGCTCGACGAGTGGCAGTACCGGCAGGGCCACGGGCCGTGCCTGGACGCCTCGGTCACCGGCGACACCCTCGTCGTGTCCGACACCGGCACCGAGGAACGCTGGCCGGGCTGGGCGACGCGGGCCGTCGACGCCGGCGTCGGCAGCGTGGTCGCGATCGGCCTGCCGATCCAGGAGGCGGTGGTCGGCGCCCTCAACCTCTACGGCACCCGGCCGCACGCGTTCGACGCCGAGACGGTGGAACTGGCCCGGACGTTCGCCGCGTACGCGGCGGTGGCCCTGGCCAACGCCCACCTCTACGCCAGCACCGCGACCCTGGCCGACCAGATGCGCTCGGCGATGGAGAGCCGGGCGGTGATCGAGCAGGCCAAGGGCATCATTATGGGGCAACGCCGGTGCACCGCCGACGAGGCCTTCGGCATCCTCGCCAAGCTCTCCCAGGACTCCCACCGCCGGCTGCGCGACGTCGCCGCCGCCCTCGTCGGTCGGGCCACCGCCGGTAGCCGCTGAACCGTCCTGTGTCAGCGGTCAGCGGCGGTGGGCTGACCGGGCACCGGCCGGGTGACCTGCCGCACCAGCGCCTCCGCCACGTCCCGCAGCTTGCGGTTGGAGTTCTGTGACACCCGGGCCAGCAGCGCGAACGCCTCGTCGGCCGTGCACCGGCGTTGCCCCATGATGATGCCCTTGGCCTGCTCGATCACCGCCCGGTTGCGCATCGCCTCCTGCATCTGCCCGGCCAGGGTCGCGGTGCTGTCGTAGAGGTGGGCGTTGGCCAGGGCCACCGCGGCGTGGTCGGCGAACGTCCGGGCCGGTGCGGCCAGCGGACCGAACGCGTGCGGCCGGGTGCCGTAGAGGTTGAGGGCACCGACCACCGCCTCCTGGATCGGCAGGCCCAGCGACATCGACGAACACACCCCCACGGCGTGCGCCCGGGCCGCCCACTCCGGCCAGCGTCGTTCCTCGGTCATGTCCGCCACGATCAGCACCGTGCCGGTGGTGGCCGCGTCCAGGCTCGGGCCACGGCCGTGTTCGAACTGCCACCTGTCGAGCTGGAGCGCGACCTCGCCGGTGTGGGCGGCGGTGGTCGCCTCGGTGCCGTGCACCAGGGTCACCGTCACCTCGGCGGCGTCCGGGATGCTCTCCAGGGCCACCTCGGTGATCCGGGACAGGACGGCGTCGAGGCCCATCTCGTCGTGGCGGATGGACCCCAACCGGAGGACAGCCTCGGTGAGGTCGAGCGGTGACTGCGGCATGGCGTCTGACGTCCTTGCGAACCGGCGCGAAACCACCGGCCGGAGCCGGCGGCGCGTGATGATCGGTCCATGCCGGTGGGCCGCGGGTGCAACCGCCGGGACGGGCCGGGGACCGCGCCGCTGCTTGACGCTCACGCACGACACCCGGTGGGGCGTCGGATGCGGAGCACCACTGTACCGGTCGGCCGGCCCGCACCGGCGATGGACACCACCCGCCGCGTCGACTTCTCGGCTGGTGTCCGGGTCGGACAGCGGGGGATGATGGGCGTCCGACAACGACAGGGGAGCGGACGGATGACGGTGGAGATCCCGCGCGACGGCCGGGTGTTGTTCATCGGCGACAGCATCACCGACGCCGGACGGGACCGCAGCGATCCCGCCGACCTCGGGGTGGGCTGGGCGATGATGGCCGCCGCCTGGTTCACCGCGCGGCACCCGGAGTGCCGGGCGACGTTCCGTAACCGGGGTGTCGGCGGTGACCGGGTACGCGACCTGCGGGCCCGCTGGGCGGACGACTGCCTGGCACTGTCCCCGCAGGTCGTGTCGGTGCTGATCGGCATCAACGACACCTGGCGGCGGTACAGCAGCGGCGAGACCACCACCGTCGAGGAGTTCACCGCCGACTACCGGCACCTGCTGGCCGGTGCCCGCGACGCGCTGCCCGGCGTCCGACTGGTGCTGATGGAGCCGTTCCTGCTGCCTGTCGACGACGACCAGCGGCGTTGGCACGAGGACCTGGACCCGAAGATCGACGCGGTACGCAAGCTGGCCGCCGAGTTCGACGCGACGCTGCTCGCGGTGCAGGCGCGGTTCGACGCCGCCGATGTCGACGACCGGGTGTGGACCGACGACGGGGTGCACCTGACCCCGTCCGGTCACGCCGTGCTGGCCCAGCAGTGGCTGGCGGCGGTCACCCCGGGCACCTGACCCCCGGCTGTCCCGCCCGGGGGTCAGCCGTGCCGCTGCCGCAGCCGGCGGCGGGACGGCTCGACACCCCGGCTGCGGGTTCGTGGCGCTTGCGGCCGACCCGTCCGGGCACGCCTGCGGAACGGGTCGGGCCGGCGGGGCGTTGCCACGGCCCGGGGTGATCCTCTACCGTCGGACCAGCGGTTGGCGGTGCGGTCCTTCCCAACCACCACCGCCGAGTGGCCCCGTGGCGGGCCGGGGCCGGTGGGGCCCCGGAGCATCCTGCCGGTGGCCCGTCGGCGGTCCCGTGTGTCCTCCTGCCCTGTGCCCGTTCCGCGCCCCTGGCCCGGTTCCGGCCGTTACGGTGGGAAACACGCCGAGCCGCCCGGGAGATCCCGTGTTCCTCACGCCCCACGAGCAGGACCGCCTGCTCGTCCACGTCGCCGCGGACGTCGCCCGCCGCCGGCGCGAGCGCGGACTGCGCCTCAACTATCCCGAAGCCGTCGCCCTGATCACCGCCTTCCTGCTGGAGGGCGCCCGGGACGGCCGGACCGTCACCGACCTGATGGCCGCCGGCCGGACCGTGCTCGGCCGCGACGACGTGCTGGACGGAATCCCCGAGATGCTGGGGGAGGTGCAGGTGGAGGCGACGTTCCCGGACGGCACCAAGTTGGTGACGGTGCACCACCCGATCCCGTGATCCCCGGGGAGATCCTGCCCGGCGACGGGCCGGTCGAGATCAACGTGGGGCGGCCGGTGACCACCCTGCTGGTGGTCAACACCGCCGACCGGCCGATCCAGGTCGGCTCGCACTACCACTTCGCCGAGACCAACCCGGGGCTGCGCTTCGACCGTGCCGCCGCGTACGGCCAGCGGCTCGCGGTGCCGGCGGGGACGTCGGTGCGCTTCGAGCCGGGCGTCAGCCGTACCGTCGACCTGGTGCCGCTGGGCGGGGCCCGGATCGTGCCGGGGCTGCGCGGCGAGGTCGCCGGCCCCCTCGACCCGGGGCCGGACGCCGACGGGTCCGACCCGCGCGACGCGGAGGCGGGCCGGTGAGCACCGTGGACCGGCGACGCTACGCCGACCTGTACGGCCCGACCACCGGCGACCGGATCCGGCTGGCCGACACCGACCTGCTGATCGAGGTGGAGGTCGACCACTGCGTCGGCGGGGACGAGGCGGTCTTCGGCGGCGGCAAGGTGATCCGTGAGTCGATGGGCCAGTCCCGGGCCACCCGGGCCGAGGGCGCCCTGGACACGGTGATCACCGGCGCGGTGGTGCTGGACCACTGGGGGGTGGTGAAGGCCGACGTCGGGCTGCGCGACGGGCGGATCGTGGCGCTGGGCCGGGCCGGCAACCCGGACACCATGCCCGGCGTCCACCCGGACCTGGTGATCGGCCCGTCCACCGAGGTGATCGCCGGCAACGGGCGGATCCTCACCGCCGGGGCGGTGGACACCCACGTGCACTTCATCTGCCCGCAGATCGTCACCGAGGCGCTCACCTCGGGCATCACCACCCTGGTCGGCGGGGGCACCGGCCCGGCCGAGGGCACCCGGGCCACCACGGTCACCCCGAACGCCTGGCACCTGGCCCGGATGCACGAGGCACTGGACGCCTTCCCGGTGAACGTGCTGCTGCTGGGCAAGGGCAACACGGTCTCCACCGAGGCGCTGTGGGAGCAGTTGCGGGCCGGTGCGGGTGGCTTCAAGCTCCACGAGGACTGGGGGACCACCCCGGCGGCGATCGACGCCTGCCTGCGGGTCGCCGACGCGTCCGGGGTGCAGGTGTCCATCCACACCGACACCCTCAACGAGGCCGGGTTCGTGGCCGACACGTTGCGCGCCATCGCCGGGCGGGCGATCCACTCGTACCACACCGAGGGGGCGGGGGGTGGGCACGCGCCGGACATCATCACGGTGGCCGGGGAGCCGAACGTGCTGCCGTCGTCGACGAACCCGACCCGGCCGTACACCCGCAACACCCTCGCCGAGCATCTCGACATGCTGATGGTCTGCCACCACCTCAACCCGTCGGTGCCGGAGGACCTGGCGTTCGCCGAGAGCCGGATCCGGCCGTCCACGATGGCCGCCGAGGACCTGCTGCACGATATCGGGGCGATCTCCATCATCGGCTCGGATTCGCAGGCGATGGGGCGGGTCGGCGAGGTGATCACCCGGACCTGGCAGAGCGCGCACGTGATGAAGCGCCGGGTGGGCGCGCTGCCCGGCGACGGCCCGGCCGACAACCATCGGGCCCGCCGCTACGTGGCGAAATACACCATCTGCGCGGCGATGGCCAACGGGCTGGAACGGGAGATCGGCTCGGTGGAACCGGGCAAGCTCGCCGACCTGGTGCTCTGGGACCCGGCGTTTTTCGGCGTCCGGCCGCACCTGGTGGTCAAGGGCGGGATGATCGCGTACGCGCAGATGGGCGACGCGAACGCCTCCATCCCCACCCCGCAGCCGATGCTGCCGAGGCCGATGTTCGGCGCGTACGGCGTGGTGCCGGCCGCGACCAGCGTGACGTTCGTCGCGCCGGCCGCGCTGGAGGCGGGCCTGCGGCTGGACGTGCGCCGCCCGCTGGTCCCGGTGGCCGACGTACGCTCGCGGGGCAAGGCCGACCTGCCCGAGAACGGCGCGCTGCCGCGCATCGAGGTCGACCCGGACACCTTCACCGTCCGCATCGACGGGGTGGTGGTCGACCCGGAACCGGTCGTCGAACTGCCCATGGCCCAGCGGTACCACCTGTTCTGATGACCCCGTCGAGCTTGGTGCTGCTGCTGGCCGACGGCAGGTTCCCCGCCGGGGCGCACGCCCACTCCGGTGGCCTGGAGGCGGCGGTGGCGGCCGGCCTGGTCACCGACCCGGCCACCCTGGCCGGGTTCCTGCGCGGCCGGTTGGCCACCGGCGGGCTGGTCGCCGCCGCGTTCGCGGTGGCGGCGCACCGGGCCGCCGGGGTGGTCGACCGCAGGGCGACGCTGGCCCGACTGGACGCCGAACTGGACGCCCGTACCGCCGCCCCGGCGCTGCGGGCGGTCTCCCGCCGGCAGGGCCGGGCGCTGCTGCGGGCCGGGCGGGAGATCTGGCCCGGCGGCGGATTCGACGCCCTGCCCGCCGACCCGTCCGGGCCACACCAGCCGCTGGTGCTCGGCCTGGTCGCCGCCGCCGCCGGCCTGGACCCGGTGGCGGTCGCGACCGTCGCCGCGTACGGCTCGGTCACCGGACCGGCCAGCGCGGGGGTACGACTGCTCGGGCTCGACCCGTACCGGGTGCACGCGGTGCTGGCGGCGCTGGCCGTCGACTGCGACGCCACGGCGGCCCGCGCGGTCGCCACCGCCGACGATCCACCCGAGTGGCTGCCGGCCCCGGCCGCCCCGCTCACCGACATCCACGCCGAAGTCCACACCACCTGGGAGGTGCGTCTCTTTGCGTCCTGAAACCGTATCGCCGACCCCGCACGCGTCGATCCCGCACGACGAGACCGTGCCGCACACCCACCCCGAGCCGGGGGTCGACCCGCACGCCCCGCTGCCGCCCACCGCCCGCCCGCTGCGGGTCGGCATCGGCGGGCCGGTCGGGTCGGGCAAGACCGCGCTGGTCGCGGCGCTGTGCCGGGCGTTCGCCGACGAGCTGCGCCTGGGCGTGGTCACCAACGACATCTACACCACCGAGGACGCCGACTTCCTGCGCCGGGCCGGGGTGCTCGACCCGGCGCGGATCCGGGCGGTGGAGACCGGCTGCTGCCCGCACACCGCGATCCGCGACGACATCGGCGCGAACCTCGACGCCATCGACGAGTTGGTCGACGGGGTCGGGCCGTTGGACCTGGTGCTGGTGGAGAGCGGTGGGGACAACCTCACCGCCACCTTCAGCCGGGGGCTGGTCGACCGGCAGATCTTCGTGGTCGACGTCGCCGGGGGCGACAAGGTGCCCCGCAAGGGCGGGCCCGGGGTGACCGCCGCCGACCTGCTGGTCATCAACAAGACCGACCTGGCCCCGCTGGTCCGGGCCGACCTGTCGGTGATGGACCGCGACGCCCGGGCCCGGCGGGGGGACCTGCCGACGGTGTTCCTGTCCATCGTGGGCGACCCGCTGGCCACCGGGGTGGCAGACTGGGTCCGCCACGAGCTGTCCCACCATCGCGGCCGGCTGGCCGTCGCCTGATGCGCGCGGTCGCCCGGGTGGTGGCGGTCGCCGACCGGCAAGGCCGCACCGTGCTGCGCGAGCTGCGCGGCGAGTCGCCGCTGCTGCTGCGCCAGGCCGCCGCCGAACAGGGCGTCCCCACGGTGTACGTCGTCGGCGGCGCGGCCGGTCCGCTGGCCGGTGACGACCTGCGGTTGAGCGTCGAGGTGGGGCCGGGGGCGACGGTGCGGGTGCGTACCGTCGCCGCCTCGGTGGCCCTGCCCGGCCGGGCAGGGGCGGTCTCCCGGATGCGGGTCGAGGCGGTGGTGCACGACGGCGGCACCCTGCACTGGTTGCCGGAGCAGTTGGTCGCGGCGGCCGGCTGCGACCACGTCGCCGAGTCCCGGGTGACCCTCGCCGAGGGGGCCCGGCTGCTCTGGCGCGAGGAACTGGTCTGCGGCCGGTACGGCGAACCCGCCGGTGACGTCGTGGTGGCCACCTCGGTCGACCACGCCGGCCGGCCGCTGCTGCGCCAGTCCCTGGCGGTCGGCCCGGCCGCTCCCGGCTGGGCCGGGCCGGCGGTGCTGGGCGGGGCGACGGCGACCGGTTCACTGCTGGTGGTCGGTCCCGCCGCCGCGTCGGGACCGGCCACCGTGGACGGCGGCGGTCAGCCCCGGGGCCGGGTGCTCCCCGCCGGCCCCGGGGCGTCCGCCGCCTGGCTGCCGCTGGCGGGCGGCCCGGCGGCCCTGCTCACCGCCACCGCCGTCGACGCGCACACCCTGCGTACCCTGCTCGACTTCCCGGCCGACGCGCACAGCCCGCCTGCCCTGCTCACCACCCCGGCCGACGGGCACAGCCCGCCCGGGGGCGTAGCCGCAGCGGGGGTGCCGGGGGCAGGTCCGCGTCGGCCCACCGCCCGCACCGGGACCGACGTGGTGCCGGTCGCCTAGCAGCCCGCACCCCGCACCTGTCACCGGCCGGGCCCCTGCCTCGCTTCCGCCCTCGGCCCGGGCGGCGCGGGGTGCGGTGGTGTCGACCGCGAGGGCTTCCTGCCGGGCGTCGCTGCCGCCCGGCGAGCCGGTCGGCGACCTGTCGTGTCGGCACCCGCGCCGGATCGCCGCCGGCCATGCGCCGGGCGGAATCCCTGGTGGACCGGGTCGTTCCGGTCAGCCGGCCCGGACCGGCTGCCGGCGTGGGTCGAGCCGGGCGACCAGGTCGACGAGCTGCCCGGTCAGCTCCGCGTCATCGATGATCCCGGCCAGCTCGACCCGGACGAGGGCGTCGATGCGCTCGTGTTCGCGCCGGCCCCGGGGGGTCAGGTAGGCCCGGATGCGTCGCCTGTCGAACGGGTCGATCCGGCGGTGCACCAGGTTCTGGTCGACGAGCTGGTCGACGATCTTGGTCAGGGTGCCCGGCGGTAACGACTCCTCGGTGGAGACCTCGCTCATCGGGTGGCCCTGCCCGTCGGCGAGGCGGCAGAGCACCCGCCACGCCTCGACGGTGAGCCCCTCGGTGGTGAGCACCGCGCCGACCCGGCGGGCGAGCAGCCGTTCGGCGCGGGTCAGCGCGCGCATCAGGTCGACGGGCGTCGTGGGATCGTCGGCCATGTCTCTCCCCGTTCGGTGGGTTGCCATGTTACCGAAGCGTCCCGGTTTTCGGTCGGGTCTGGTGGCCCGCCAGGGTTGCCGGCAATCATGTCAGCATGTCCGTGCCGGTGCCCGGCCCCCACGGCGTGCCGGAGCCGTCGCCCCGCCCGGGCGGCCCGGCCGGGGCGGCCCCCTGGTTGACCGTCGACCGGTCGGTGGTCAGTGTCGCGCTGGTCTTCCCGATGCGCGGCCCGGCCGGCATGTTCGGCCCCACCTGTGAGCTGTGCGCCCAGTTGGCGGTGGAGGAGGTCAACCGGGCCGGTGGGGTGCTCGGCCGGGAGCTGCGGCTGGTGCCGGTCGACGGCGGTGCGCCACCGGCGCAGGTCGCCGCCGAGGTGGAGGCATTGGTGTCCACGGGCGCGGTGCAGGGGGTCACCGGCTGGCACATCTCGTCGGTCCGGCAGGCGGTGGCGCCCCGGATCGCGCACCGGGTGCCGTACGTCTACACCGCGCTGTACGAGGGCGGGGAGCGTACCGAGGGGGTGTTCCTGACCAGCGAGACGCCCGACGCCCAGCTCCGGCCGGCGATGCGGCTGCTCGCCCGGGAGCAGGGGGTACGCCGCTGGTACCTGGTGGGCAACGACTACGTCTGGCCGCGCCGCACCGCGCAGGCCGCCCAGCGGTACGCCCGCGACGACGGGGCGCGGGTGTGCGGGCGGGCGTTCCTGCCGCTGGGCACCGAGGACTTCGGGCCGGTGCTGCGGGAGATCGAGCGGGCCGAGGCCGACGCGGTGCTGATGCTGCTCGTCGGCGCCGACGCCGTCCGGTTCAACCGCGCCTTCGGCCGTTCCGCACTGGACCAGCGGTGCCTGCGGCTGAGCACCCTGATGGACGAGAACATGCTGCTGGCCAGCGGTGTCGGCGGCACCCGCCGGCTGTTCAGCACGGCCGGGTTCTTCGCCGGCCTGGTCACCCGGGAGAACCTGGACTTCCACGGGGCGTTCGCCAGCCGGTTCGGGGTGGACGCGCCGCCGCTGGGCAGCCTGGGGGAGTCCTGCTACGAGGGCGTGATGCTGCTCGCCGCCCTGATCGCCCGCGCCCGCACCCTGGACGTCCGCGCCATCGGGGCGGCGGCGGACGCGGTCACCTACCACGGCCCCCGGGGCGAGTTGCAGCTGCGCCGTCGGCACGTGCGCCAACGCATCTACCTCGCCGAGGCCGACGGCCTCGACTTCACCGTCCTGGCCGAACTCTGACCCCCGCGCTCCCCCTCCCGCCCGTCCCGCCCCCGGTTGTCCCCGCTTGTCCCGGTTGTTGTCCCCGGTGATCAAGAGGTTTACGTCAGTTCCAGCGCCACGGCTGACGTAAACCTCTTGATCACGCGGGCGGGGGATGGGCGGGGCGCGGGGCGCGGGGTGGGTGGGGGAGTGGGGGGTGTTGACAGGGGGGTGGGTGGGGGTTCTAGGATGCTTCCTGCGTGAAGTAATCGCCATTCCTGCGTATTGTTGGGTGGGTCTGGTGGTTGGGGTTCCACCCTGTGTCGGGCGGGCTTTGCGCTTTTTGTGATCGGTCATCGTGCATTGTGCGGTGGCCTTTTTTGTGTGTGTCGAGATCGGCCCGGGAAACAGTCAATTAAGGGCCGGGAAACGTGGCGGCAATCAAGTGGGCAGAGGCTTTTGCTGCCCGGAAGTCCACTGCGGACCGCCGCCGTGACGCCCCACCCGTCGCGCGACGAGGCCGCCGACGTGCACCGCGACCGCACCGCCTACCAATCATTGACAGCAATATCTGCCGGCCAGTGTGGGCCGGCACGGAAACTATCCGGCGAACATCGCTCCGCAGGGAGAATGAATGTCACAGTTCCGGGGCCGCCGCATCCTGGCGGGCGCCATGACACTGATTGCCGCCGCCGCGCTCGCCGGTTGTGGCAGCAAGACCTCCGACGAGAAGTCGACAGCCGGGGTCAGCGCCGACGTGTCCGGCGACACCGTCAAGGTCGGCCTGCTCAATTCGCTCTCCGGCACCATGGCCATCAGCGAGGTCACCGTGCGGGACTCCATCATGCTCGCCGTGGAGGAGATCAATGCCGCCGGCGGCGTGCTGGGCAAGAAGATCGTCCCGGTCGGTGAGGACGGCGCGTCCGACTGGCCCACCTTCGCCGAGAAGGCCGAGAAGCTGATCTCCCAGGACCGGGTCGCCGCCGTCTTCGGCTGCTGGACGTCGGCCAGCCGCAAGGCCGTCAAGCCGGTCTTCGAGAAGAACAAGGCGCTGCTGTTCTACCCGGTGCAGTACGAGGGGCTGGAGCAGTCGCCGTACATCTTCTACACCGGGGCCACCACCAACCAGCAGATCGTGCCCGGCCTGGACTACCTCAAGGCGCAGGGTAAGAAGTCGGTCTACCTGGTGGGCAGCGACTACGTCTTCCCGCGTACCGCCAACAAGATCATCAAGGCGTACGCGGCGGCGAACGGGATGACCGTGCTCGGCGAGGACTACGCCCCGCTCGGCTCCACCGAGTTCGGCACCATCGTCAACAAGGTCCGCTCGTCGAAGGCCGACGCGGTGTTCAACACCCTCAACGGCGACAGCAACGTGGCGTTCTTCAAGGAGTACACCTCCGCCGGGCTGACCGCCGCGAGCATGCCCGTGGTGTCGGTGTCGATCGCCGAGGAGGAGGTCAAGGGCATCGGCACCCAGTACCTCAAGGACCAGCTGACCGCCTGGAACTACTACCAGACCACCCCCGGCGCGGCGAACCAGAAGTTCGTCGCCGCGTACAAGGCCAAGTACGGCGCGGACAAGCCGACCAGCGACCCGATGGAAGCCGCCTACGTCGCGGTGTACCTGTGGAAGGCGATGGTCGACAAGGCCGGCACGTTCGAGGTGGAGAAGGTCCGGGCCGCCTCCGGCGGCATCACCTTCGACGCCCCGGAGGGCCTGGTCACCGTGGACGGCCCCACCCAGCACATCGCCAAGACCGCCCGGATCGGCAAGGTCGGCGCGGACGGGCTGATCACCGAGGTGTGGAACTCGGGCCAGCCGATCACGCCCGACCCGTACCTGAAGAGCTACCCCTGGGCGAGCGGCCTGAGCTGACCGATCCCGGCCCGGGCGGGAGGCACCCTCGCCCGGGCCGACCCACCACTTCGGAGCGCGAACGTGACAGTCCTCTTCGGTCAGCTCTTCACCGGCATCAGCATCGGCGCGGTGCTGCTGCTCATCGCCCTCGGCCTGGCGCTGACCTTCGGCCAGATGAACGTGATCAACATGGCGCACGGCGAGTTCATCATGGCCGGCGCCTACACCACCTACGTGCTCCAGCAGACCGTGACCGCCGCCGGCTGGTCGCTGCTGGTGGCGCTGCCGGTCGCCTTCGCGGTGGCCGGCGTCATGGGCGTGCTGCTGGAGGTGCTGCTGATCCGCCGCCTCTACGCCCGCCCGCTGGACACCCTGCTGGTCACCTGGGGCGTCTCGCTGATGCTCCAGCAACTGGCCCGCGACGTCTTCGGCAGCCCCAACGTGCAGACCCGGGCCCCGGCGCTGCTGACCGGCAACATCTCCCTGCCCGGCGGGCTGACCGTCGCCAACAACCGGCTGTTCATCCTGGCCCTCGCGCTGGCCGCCGTGCTGGCGCTGACCCTGGCGCTGCGGCTCACCCCGCTCGGGCGACGCATCCGCGCGGTGGTGCAGAACCGCGACCTCGCCGCCGTCTCCGGCATCCCCACCGCCCGGGTCGACCGGACCACCTTCTTCATCGGCTCCGGGCTGGCCGGCGTCGCCGGGGTCGCGCTGACCCTGCTCGGGCCGATCGGCCCGACGATGGGCACCAACCTGATCATCGACGCCTTCCTGGTCGTCGTGGTCGGCGGTATCGGCCAGCTCAAGGGCAGCGTGATCGTCGCCTTCGCGCTGGGCGTGCTCCAGGCCACCGGCGAGTACCTCACCACGCTCAGCGTCGCCAAGGTGATCGTCTTCGTGGCGATCGTGGCGTTCCTCCAGTGGCGGCCCCAGGGGCTGTTCACCCTGCGTACCAGGAGCCTCGCATGACCGCCGCGCCGCTGGTCGGCACCGATCCCGCCAGCGCTGCCGGCACCCCGGCCGGCGGCTGGCGGGGCCGCCGGTTCGAGGGCCCGGCCCGGACCGCCGCCGGGTTCGCCCTCGGCGCGGCGCTGCTGTTCGCCGTGGCTCCGCTGACCCTGTCGGACTTCCGGCTGTCGCTGCTGGCCAAATACCTGTGCGTGGCGATGGTCGCGGTCGGTATCGGCATCGCCTGGGGCCGGGGCGGCATGCTCACCCTCGGCCAGGGGGTGTTCTTCGGCCTCGGCGGCTACGCGATGGCCATGCACCTCAAGCTCGCCGACGCCGGCCCCGGCGAACTGCCCGACTTCATGCAGCTCTACGGCCAGCTCGACGAGTTGCCGCTGTGGTGGCGGCCGTTCGCCAGCCCGTGGATCGCGCTGCCGGCCACCGTGCTGCTGCCGATGGCTGTCGCGTTCGGCCTCGGCTCGCTGGTGTTCCGCCGCCGGGTCCGCGGCGCCTACTTCGCCATCCTCAGTCAGGCGCTCGCCGCCGCGATGGTGATCCTGCTCGTCGGCCAGCAGGGCACCACCGGCGGCACCAACGGCCTCACCGACATCCAGGGCTTCTTCGGGTACGACCTGGACGACCCGGTCAACCAGCGGATGGTCTACTTCATCATCGCCGCCAGCCTGCTCGCGCTGCTGGCCCTGGCCCGGCAACTCATCCGCAGCCGCTACGGCGAGTTGCTGGTCGCCGTCCGCGACGGCGAGGAACGGGTCCGCTTCCTCGGCTACGACCCGGCCGGCGTCAAGCTCGTCGGCTACGTGATCGCCGCCGGGATGGCCGGTCTGGCCGGGGCGCTGTTCGTCCCGGCGGTGGGGATCATCTCGCCCGCGCTGATCGGGATCGTGCCGTCCATCGAGTTCGTCATCGGCGTCGCGGTGGGTGGCCGGGCCACCCTGCTCGGCCCGGTGCTCGGCGCGGTGGCGGTGGCCTGGGCGCGGACCGCCCTGTCGGAACGGTTCCCGGGCACCTGGACGTACCTGCAGGGGTTGCTGTTCGTGCTGGTGGTGGCGTTCCTGCCGGGCGGCCTGGCGTCGCTGTGGGTGCTGGCCCGCAAGCGCCGGTCGGACCCGGCCGGCGCGCGGTGGTGGCGGCGGAGCCGGGTGGCAGACCCGGCCGAGGCCCGAACGGAGGTGTCGGCGGCATGACCGGTACGCAGCTCGACGGCCTGTGCGTACGCGACCTGCGGGTCACCTTCGACGGGTTCACCGCCGTCGACGGGGTCGACCTCGACGTGCCGCCCGGGGACATCCGGTTCCTGATCGGCCCCAACGGGGCGGGGAAGACCACGGTGGTCGACGCCGTGACCGGGCTGGTCCGGGCCACCGGCTCGGTCCGCTTCGGCGACCGGGAACTGCTCGGCCGGGACGTGCACCGCATCGCCCGGCTCGGCATCGGCCGGACCTTCCAGACCGCCTCGGTCTTCGAGGAGCTGACCGTGGTGCAGAACCTCGACATCGCCGCCGGGGCCACCCGGAGCTGGTGGACGCTGGCCCGACGACGCAACCGGATCCCCGACGAGGTGGCCGCCGCGCTGGAGACGATCGGGTTGGCCGACCGGGGTGACCAGCCGGCCGGCGCGCTGGCGCACGGGCAGAAGCAGTGGCTGGAGATCGGCATGCTGCTGGTCTCCGACGCCCGGCTGCTGCTGCTCGACGAGCCGGTCGCCGGGATGAGCCACGAGGAACGCGACGCCACCGGCGTCCTGCTGGAGACGGTCAGCCGGGACCGCACCGTGGTGGTCATCGAACACGACATGGACTTCCTGCGCCGCTTCGCCCGCAGCGTGACCGTGCTGCACGCCGGGAAGGTGCTCAGCGAGGGCACCGTCGCCCAGGTCCAGGCGGACCCCCGGGTGCAGGAGGTCTACCTCGGCGTCGACACCGCACCGGAGGCGTGATGTTGGAGTTGCGTGGGATACACGCCGGCTACGGCCGCAGCGAGGTGCTGCACGGGGTGGACGTGGCCGTCCCCGCCGACGGGGTGGCCGCCGTGCTCGGCCACAACGGCGCGGGCAAGAGCACCCTCCTGCGGGTCGCCGTCGGGCTGCTGCGCCCCCGCGCCGGCACGGTCACCCTCGACGGGGAGGACGTCACCCGGCTCGCCCCGCACCAGCGGGTCGCCCGGGGCCTGGCGTACGTGCCGCAGGGCCAGCAGTGCTTCCCGCACCTGACGGCGGCGGAGAACCTGCGGCTGGTGGCCGACGGTCGGCGCGACGGGGCCGCCGCCACCGCCGAGGCGCTGGACCTGTTCCCGGCGTTGCGGAGTCTGCTGCGGCGGCGGGCCGGGCTGCTCTCCGGCGGTCAGCGTCAGCAGTTGGCCATCGCCCGTGCGCTGGTCACCCGGCCCCGGCTGCTGCTGCTCGACGAGCCCACCGAGGGCATCCAGCCGTCGGTGGTCGCCGAGATCCAGGACCGGATCGTCGAGCTGACCACCGGGGCCGGGATCCGGGTGCTGCTGGTCGAGCAGCACCTCGGCTTCGCGTTGCGGGTGGCGACCCGGCACTACGTGCTGGAGTCCGGCCGGGTCACCGCCACCGGCGACGGTGGCCGGGACGCCGAACGGTCGGTCCGCCAGGCGCTCGCGGTCTGAGAGTGCAGGACTGATCACCGAAAGTGACATCCCCTGTAACATCGGCGTGCGTAGATGGATCGGAGTGTGCTCCAGCCGCCCGTGACGCAGGGGAGTGACTGTGCGGAATCTGCCGGCCCGGATCCTGGGCGTCGTGACCGCGATCTCGCTCGGGGTGGCCGGCGTCCCGTCGCCGACCCCGGCCCGGCCGGCCGGCGCGCCGGCCACCGCCGCCCCGGCGGCGGACCCGGCCGACGAGCTGACCGGCGACATCGTCTTCTCCGTGCCGAGCGGCACCTTCCGGGACGCGTTCGCGGTCTCGTTGCGCACGACGGTGGCCGACGCCGAGATCCGCTACACGACGGACGGGTCACTGCCCCGCGCGGACTCCCCACGCTACGACGACACCCCGCTGACTGTCTCCGCCACCACCCAGCTACGGGCCGGGGCGTTCGTCGACGGGGTGGCGACCGGCGACCCCGGCACCGCCCTCTACGTCGAGCGGGCCGTGGACGTCAGCCTCGACCTGCCGATCCTGCTGATCGACGGGTACGGCCGGGGTGCGCCGGGACGGGAGTTCGTCGACGCCGCCGCGCTGCTGTTCGCGCCGACCGGCGGACACGCGTCGCTCGCGACGCCACCCACCCTCGCCACCCGGATCGGTTACCACCTGCGCGGCACGTCGAGTTCGCTGTTCGACAAGGCGCCCTACCGGGTCGAGTTCCGCGACAACGAGGACGACGACGTCGACCTGCCGGTGCTCGGGATGCCGGCCGAGTCCGACTGGGTGCTGCGCGGGCCCTACACCGACAAGGCGTTGATCCGGGAGGCGTTCACCTTCGACCTGGCCCGCGAGATCGGATTCCAGGCGCCCCGGTACGCCTTCGTCGAGTTCTACCACAACGTCGCGGACCGGCCGGTGGCCGCCGAGGACTACCAGGGCGTCTACCTGATCGTCGAAACCATCAAGAACGCCAAGAACCGGCTCGACCTCAAGGAGCTCGACCCCGACGACGTCACCCTGCCGGCCATCACCGGTGGGTACATCGTCAAGTTCGAGTGGCTGACGGCCGAGGAACCCACCCTGGAGTGCCAGGGCCGGCCCGCGACCTGCTGGCACTACCTGGAGGTGGTCGACCCCTCGCCGCTGCAACCGGAGCAGCAGGCCTGGCTGACCGGGCACCTCCAACAGTTCAACGACCTGATGCAGTCCCGCGACTTCGCCGATCCGGTGACCGGCTATCCCGCCTGGATCGACGTGGGATCGTTCGTCGACTCGTTCATCCTCAACGAACTGACCCGCAACTTCGACGCCTACGCCCGCAGCTCGTACTTCTACAAGGACCGGGGTGGCAAGATCACCGCCGGGCCGCTGTGGGATCTCGACCTCACCTACGGCATCGGCGGCGGGGACAACCTGGAGACCACCGGCTGGCAGTACGAGCAGCCCCGGTGGCCGAAGCCCAACAACTGGATCAACCGGTTGGTCACCGACCCCGGGTTCATGGCGCTGGTCCGGGCCCGCTGGGCCGAGCTGCGGCGGGGCCCGCTGTCGGCCGCCGGGCTCGACGCGCGCCTCGCCGGTCTCACCGCGCCGCTGGCCAACGCCGCCGACCGCAACTTCCAGCGGTGGCCGAACCTGACCACCGAGAAGATCGGACCCATCGTCACCCCGACCGCCGACACGTGGCAGGGGCAGCTCGACTACCTGCGGGACTGGCTGGACCGCCGGATGGCGTGGCTGGACTCGGCGATCTAGGCCAGCCGGATGTCGTCGCCGTCGACCGTCACCGCCCGGGGCGGCAGCGGGCTCCCGGCCGGGCCGCTGCGCACCGCGCCGTCGGCGATGCCGAAGACACTGTTGTGGCAGCCGCAGACGATGGTGCCGTCCTTGACCGAGGTGACCGTGCAGCCCTGGTGGGTGCAGGTCGCCGAGAACGCCTTGATGGTGCCCGCGGCCGGTTGGGTCACCACCACGCCCTCGGCCTTGAAGATCTTGCCGCCCCCGACCGGGATGTCCGCCACCGCGGCCAGCGCCGCCGGGGCGGGCGGCTGCTCGCCGCCACCGGCGGGGGAGCCGCTCGCCCCGGCGGACGGCCCGGCCGGTGCGCTGCCGCCCGGCGAGGCGTCGGCCGGCGCGGCGGCCGATCCGCCGGTCTGCGGCGCCGCGGCCGGCGTGGTCGGCTCGCCATACGTCTGGCAGCCGGTGAGCAGGGCGGTCACGCCCACCCCACCGGCACCGGCCAGCACCGCCCGCCGGGACGCGCACCCGGTCCCACGCTCGTCGCACATCTGCCCGTCGTTCCTCTCCCGTGCCCCGAGCCCGTCGCGCGTCACGTGCCCACCCCGAAGGTGGTGAAGTACCACAGCGACGAGGTCACCCAGATCCCCATCAGGACGGTGAAGACCAGCCCACCGACGACCGGCAGCACCCACCCGGCCAGCCCCCGCTTGGGCAGCGCCAGCATCTTCATGGTGAACACCCCGAAGAAGAGGCAACCGAGCAGCGAGTGCAGCAGGGTCCGCAGGTCGTAGTCGGCGAAACCCAGCGCGTAGAGGCAGTGCACCGCCACCGGGACGGTCAGCAGGAACGCCACCCGGCCGCTCCACCGGTGCAGCCCACCCGCCCAGGAGGGCGAGAAGCCACCGAGCCGGCCCCACATCGCCAACGCGCTGAGCAACTGCACCACGGCGAAGAAGGCCGCTCCGGTGCCCAGCCAGACCTTGACCGTCTGGGGGCTGGAGAAGCCGGCCACGTTGACCGCGATCCCGGTGGGCTGGTGCATCCGGCCGTACGCCCCGAGGGCCACCGCGACCGCCGCCCCGACCAGCAGCGGCACGAGCAGCGAGGCGGGCGGGGCACCGGAGCCGGTGGACGGCACGCCGATCGGGGCGGGCGGGGTCACGGCGGGTGGGGGGTCGGACAGGACCCGGACGGGCGGCCCGTCGTCGAGGTCGCGTCCCACGTCGATCTCGAACCTGCGGCGTGCCGTCGTCATCACGCACCGGACCCCGGGTCGGCCACGACCGGTGACGCGGTGACGGTCCGGCCGTCGAGGATGGTGGTGCCGAACGCGGGGTCCAGCGGCGGGGCCGACACGGGCACACCGTCGCGGGTGACCACCCCGATCTGGCTGCCGTCGGGCAGCATGATCCAGCCGCCGTCGACGCCGGCGCGGCGCTGCTGGGCGGTGGCCCGGTAGAGCACCGGGTCGGGCTTGCCGGTCTGCTTGGCGGTGAACTTCCACCGGCGCTGACCCACCACCATCTCGCCGGAGGCGACGCCGTCGCCGAACGACCCGGTGAGCACCTCGCCCTTCTTGCCGGTCAGCTTCATCCGGCCGTCGGCGGCGGTGCCGTTGAGCCACACCTCCAGCTTCTTGCCGTCGCAGACGTACGCCACCGCCTTGCCGTCGGTGACGGTGATCGCGATGGTGGCGCCGCCGTCGAGTCGGCCGGTCCAGTTCGAGTCGGCCTGCTTCGCCGGTGGCGGCGTGGTCGGCGGCGTGGTCTGCGCCGGGCCGGGCTGGCCCCCCGCCGGCGCCGCCGGGGTGGCGTCCGGCTCGGCCGCCGGGTCGGCGTCCGGCTCCGCGGCCGGGGCGGCGGGCGACACCACGGCGGCCTCGGGCGGGCTCGTCGCGGGCGCGGCCGCACCGGCATCGACCGTACGCGGTGCCGCCTGGGCGCTCATCGCGAACAGGACGGCGGCCATGCCCGTCCCGGTCAGCAGGGTGAGCAACGGGGTCGTGCGCTTCATGAGCAGCTCCCTTCGCCTGGTGGTACGAAGCCGGGGCGCTGGTCGTTCAATGTCGGGACGAGAACCTGCGATCGCCGGCGGCCGGGTGCCCGGTCCATCACCGACGGTCACCGTCCCGGGTGGCCGATAGGGTGTCGGGATGGCCGCCACGATCCCGTACCGCCCCGGGGCCGGGTGACAGGTGCCGTCCGTGCCCGTCCCCACCCGACGGCGTCCCGCCGATCCGCCGCCCGTCCGCCCCGCCGGTCTCGCCCAGCGGTGTGCCCGGATCACCCGCTCGCGCCCGTTCGAGGCGGCGATCGTGGTACTCATCATGGCCAACGCGGCGGTGCTCGGGGTCGAGACCTACCCGGATCTCGGTGCGGCCCGACCTGCGCTGCACTGGCTGGAGCTGAGCTTCCGGGCCGCCTTCGTCGCCGAGATCGCCGTCCGGGTGCTGGCGTACGGGCGTCGGCCGCAGGACTTCCTGCGGCACGGCTGGAACGTGTTCGACCTGGTGGTGATCGCGGCGATCTTCCTGCCCGGGCTGCACGGCGACTCGGCGTTGCTGCGGGTCGTCCGGGTGGCCCGGGTGCTGCGCCTGGTGCGTTTCTCGCCGGGTCTGCGCACCATCGTGGCCGCGCTGTGGCGCAGCCTGCCCGGTGTCGGCGGGTTCCTCGCGCTGGCCATGGTGACCCTCTACGTCTACGGCATGGCCGGCTGGCTGATTTTCGGCCGGGCCTACCCGGAGCAGTACGGCGACATCGGCAGGTCGCTGCTGACCCTGTTCGTGCTGCTGTCCCTGGAGACCCTGCCGGACCTGGTCGAGCAGGGGTTGGCGCTGTCCCCGTGGACCCTCGTCTACTACGTCAGCTACGTGCTCATCACGGTCAACCTGCTGCTGAACATCCTGATCGCGGTCATCGTGAACTCGATGGAGGAGGCCCGCCGGTTGGAGATGACCGAGCGGCTGGCGCCCGGCTACGACGCCGACGGCGACGGGGTGCCCGACGAGGTGGACCGGATCGCCCTGACCCAGCGCCTGGACGACCTGCGGGCGGTCATCGCCGAACTGGAACGGGAGCTGCGCATCGACCGGGACGAGCCGGCGGCCCGCCACCGGCCGACCGCCGAGCGCACCGACGCCCGCTGACCGGGCGACCCGCCCTCCGGCGGTCGTCCCCGGGCGTCGGCCGTCGATCCCGGCACTGTCCCGACGTCGCCGTCTCCCACTGGTCGGGACGGTGGCGGTGGGCGATCACGCCCTGATCATGATAGGGATGAAGGGGCGCGCGGCCGTTACCGGCCGGACGCCCCTTCGGTGATGGGCGAGGGAGGTAGGCATGCGGTTCGAACGGACGGTTCTTCCCGGGGTCGGACTCTGCCAGCGCTTCGCCACCACGAACGGCCAGTGGGCCAGCGTCATCTCCCATCCGGGCGGTCGGCGCGACATCGTGATCTACCACCCGGAGGACGGCGACACCGCCCTCGCCACGCTGGTGCTCGACCAGTCCGAGGCGCAGGCCGTCGCCGCCGTGCTCAACCAGGCGGTCACCGTCGACCACCTCGCCGAGCTGGAACGCCAGCTGCCCGGCGTCACCGTGGTGCGAATACCCGTCGCCGTGGACAGCGTCGGTGACGGAAAACGCTGGCGGGACACCGCGCTGTCCGGCCGGCCGCTGTCGCTGCTGGCGGTGGTCCGCGCCGGCCGCGTGATCCCGACCCCCGGCGACGACGTCGTCCTGCTCGCCGGGGACGAGGTGGTCGTCGCGGGTACGGAGGCGGCCACCACCTCCGCCGCGGACGTGCTCGCCGGTCACTGACCGGACCCCACGACAGACCGAACGACCAACCAGGGTGACGCCACCGTCGCGGTGGCCGCGCGACCCGGGGACGCCCGTCCCCGCGCCGCCGGTCCCGCGCAGCCCCGAGCGGGCGGGCGAGACCCGACACCGAACTTCGAGGAGGGTATGTGCTGGTCCTGGTGGCGGTCCACGCACTGGCAGCCGTGGTCGCCCCGGGGCTGGTACGCCGCTTCGGACGCCGGGCGCTCTACGCCGTCGCGCTGGCCCCGGCCGCCACGCTGGTCTGGGCGCTGACCCGTACCGGTGGGGTGCGGTCCGGTGAGCCGGTGGTGGAGACCTGGCCGTGGGTGCCCCGGATCGGCCTGGAACTGGCCCTGCGGATGGGCACCCTGTCCTGGCTGATGGTGGTGCTCGTCGGCGGGGTCGGCGCGCTGGTGCTGGCGTACAGCGCCAGGTACTTCCGCTCCGACGACCCCGGGCTGGGTCGCTTCGCCGCGGTCTTCGTCGCCTTCGCCGGCTCCATGCTCGGCCTGGTCGTCTCCGACGACCTGCTGCTGCTCTACGTCTTCTGGGAACTCACCACCGTCTTCTCGTACCTGCTGATCGGCTACGACCCGGCGAAGCGGGCCAGCCGGCGGGCCGCCATGCAGGCCCTGCTGGTCACCACCCTGGGCGGGCTGGCCATGCTGGCCGGGTTCGTGATGCTCGGCCAGCACGCCGGCAGCTACCGCTGGTCGGTCGTCGCCACCGACCTGCCCGGCGGCGGCTACCTGGTCACCGCGCTGATGCTGATCCTGCTCGGCGCGCTCAGCAAGTCGGCGATCGTGCCGTTCAGCTTCTGGCTGCCCGGTGCGATGGCCGCCCCCACCCCGGTCAGCGCCTACCTGCACGCCGCCGCGATGGTCAAGGCCGGGGTGTTCCTGGTCGCGCTGCTCGGCCCGGCGGTCGCCGACGTCACCGCCTGGCGGGTGGTGCTGCTGTGCACCGGCCTGGCCACCCTTGTGCTCGGCGGCTGGGTGGCGCTGCGCCAGACCGACCTGAAGCTGCTGCTCGCCTACGGCACGGTCAGCCAGCTCGGACTGCTGATGGTGATCCTCGGGGCCGGCACCCGGGACGCCGCACTGGCCGGCGCGGCCATGGTGCTGGCGCACGCCCTGTTCAAGGCCACCCTCTTCCTCGTCGTCGGGATCGTCGACCACACCACCGGCACCCGGGACCTGCACGAACTCAGCGGGCTCGGCCGGCGCGCGCCGGCGTTGGCCGGGGTCGCCGTGCTGGCCGCCGCGTCGATGGCCGGGCTGCCGCCGATGGCCGGGTTCGTCGCCAAGGAGGCCGCCCTCGACGCGTTGCAGCACGGAGGCCCGGCGGACCTGCTGGTGCTGGCGGGGGTGGTGGCCGGCTCGGCCCTGACCGTGGCGTACACGCTGCGGTTCCTGTGGGGGGCGTTCGCCGCCAAGCCCGGTGTCGCGCCGACCGAAGCGCATCCGGCGGGCTTGTCGTTCCTCGCCGCCCCGGCGCTGCTCGCCGTCGCCGGGCTGGTCGTCGGTGTCGCCGCCCCGGCCCTCGACGGGCTGCTCGCCCCGTACGCCGACGGGTTTTCCACCGCCGGGCCGGGTTACCACCTGGCGCTGTGGCACGGCCTGACCCCGGCGCTGGGGCTGTCCGCCCTGGCGGTGGCGGTCGGTGCCGGGCTGTTCCTGCTGCTGCACCGGGGTCGGCTGCGGGCCACCCGGTGGACGCCGCTGGACGGCGCGGCCGGCTACGAACGGCTGGTCGCCGGGGTGGACCGGCTGGCGGTGGAGCTGACCGGCGCGACCCAGCGGGGCTCGCTGCCGTTCTATCTCGGGATCATCCTGCTGGTGCTGGTGCTGCTGCCCGGCGGGGCGCTGCTCACCGGCGGCCCGTGGCCCCGGCAGTTCCGCGCCTGGGACACCCCGTTGCAGGCTGTCGTCGCCGCCCTGGTGATCGTGGCCGCCGTGATGGCCGCCCGCGCGCTGCGCCGGCTCACCGCGATGATCCTGGTCGGGGTCGCCGGCTACGGCACCGCGCTGATGTTCGTCCTGCACGGCGCACCGGACCTGGCGCTGACCCAGTTCCTGGTGGAGACCGTCACCATCGTCATGTTCGTGCTGGTGCTGCGTCGGCTGCCGGTGAAGTTCTCGGCCCGGCCGATCCGCCGCAGCCGGCGCGGCCGGATCGCCCTCGGGGTCGCCGTCGGCGCGGTCGTGTCCGGGATGGCCTGGGTCGCGTCCAGCGGCCGGCTGGCCATCCCGGTCTCCGAGCGGTTCCCCGACGAGGCGGTCTCCTACGGCGGCGGCAAGAACGTGGTCAACGTGACCCTGGTCGACATCCGGGCCTGGGACACCATGGGCGAGATCGCGGTGCTGGTGGTGGCCGCCACCGGGGTGGCCAGCCTGATCTTCCGCCGCTCCCGCGACCTGGACCGGCGCAGCGCCGTCCCCGGCCCGCGACCGGCGACCACCGGCGGGCCGCGCTGGCTGACCGCCGGCTTCGAGGCGCACCGGCACTCGGTGATCCTCCAGGTGGTCACCCGGCTGCTCTTCCACGCCATCGTGCTGTTCTCGGTCTACCTGCTCTTCTCCGGTCACAACGCCCCCGGCGGCGGGTTCGCCGCCGGGCTGGTCGCCGGCCTGGCCCTGGCCGTGCGTTACCTGGCCGGCGGCCGGCGGGAACTCAACGCCGCCGCGCCTGTCGACGCCGGGGCGGTGCTCGGCGCGGGGCTGTTCCTCGCCGTCGGCACCGGCGTGGTGGCGATGCCGCTGGGCGGGGAGTTCCTGCAGAGCGCGGTGCTCGACCTGCACCTGCCCCTGCTCGGCAAGGTCCACTTCGTCTCGTCGGTCTTCTTCGACGTCGGCGTCTACCTGATCGTGGTCGGCCTGGTGCTGGACATCCTGCGCAGCCTCGGCGCCGAGATGGACCGCCAGCAGGAGGACGCCCACGACGACGTACGGGACAAGGAGCTGGTGTGACCCCCAACCTCACCTACATCGTGGTGGTCGGCGTGCTCTTCGCCGCCGGGGTGACCCTGCTGCTGGAACGCAGCCTCACCCGGGTGCTGATGGGCGTCATCCTGCTCGGCAACGGGGCCAACCTGCTGCTGCTCACCGGTGGCCGGGCCGGCGGCCCGCCGATCGTCGGCACCACCGACGCCGACGAGATGAGCGATCCGCTGCCTCAGGCGATGGTGCTCACCGCCATCGTCATCACCCTCGGGATGACCGCGTTCCTGCTGGCGCTGTCGTACCGCAGCTGGCACCTCAACGGCCACGACGAGGTGCAGGACGACGTGGAGGACCGCCGGATCATGGACCTGGCCGACCGGGACGAGGGGCCGGGCACCGACGACGCCGACCAGTCCGACTCCGACGACCAGCCCGACGGCGATGGCCGGCCCGACCCGGACAGCCGGCGGCCTTCGCCGACCTCGGTGGCGGCGGCGGCCGGCGAGCGGGGGAGGGACGCGTGAACTACCTCGTCCCACTGCCGGTGGTGATGCCGCTGCTCGGCGCGGCCCTGACCCTGCTGCTGGCCAGCCGCCCCCGGGCCCAGCGGTGGGTCAGCCTCACCGTGCTCACCGCGACCGTGGCGGTGGCCGCCACCCTGCTCGTCCGCTCCTCGATCGACGGGCCGCTCGTCGTCGAGGTCGGCGGCTGGGTCGCGCCGCTGGGCATCGTGCTCGTCGCCGACCAGCTCGCCGCGCTGATGCTGGTGGTGTCCGCCGCCGTCACCCTCTGCGTGCTGGTGTACTCCATCGGGCAGGGCATGGCCGACGGGCACGAGGACACCCCGCTGTCGGTCTACCACCCCACCTACCTGGTGCTCACCGCCGGGGTGTGCAACGCGTTCCTCTCCGGCGACCTGTTCAACCTCTATGTCGGCTTCGAGATCCTGCTGGTCGCCAGCTACGTGCTGCTCACCCTGGGCAGCACCGAGACCCGCATCCGGGCCGGCACCACGTACGTCGTGGTCAGCCTGCTGTCGTCGCTGATCTTCCTGGTGGCGATCGGGCTGGTCTACTCGGCCACCGGCACCCTCAACCTGGCGCAACTCGTCGACCGGCTCGACGCCCTCCCCGACGACCTGCGGCTGGTGCTGCAGGGGATGCTGCTGCTCGCCTTCGGCATCAAGGCGGCGGTCTTCCCGCTGTCGGCATGGCTGCCCGACAGCTACCCCACCGCGCCCGCGCCGGTCACCGCCGTCTTCGCCGGCCTGCTCACCAAGGTCGGCGTGTACGCCATCATCCGCACCGAGACGCTGCTGTTCCCCGGCGGCCGGACGGCCGACCTGCTGCTGGTGGTGGCGGCCCTGACCATGCTGGTCGGCATCCTCGGCGCGGTCGCCCAGTCCGACATCAAACGACTGCTGTCGTTCACCCTGATCAGCCACATCGGCTACATGCTGTTCGGGGTGGGGCTCAGCTCGTCGCTCGGGCTGGCCGCCGCGATCTTCTACGTGGTGCACCACATCACCATCCAGACCACCCTGTTCCTCGCCGCCGGTCTGGTCGAACGCCGGGGCGGCAGCACCGCGCTGGACCGCCTCGGCGGGCTGGCCCGGCTGTCGCCGCTGCTCGCCGTGCTGTTCTTCGTGCCCGCGCTGAACCTGGCCGGCATCCCCCCGTTCTCCGGTTTCCTGGGCAAGCTCGGCCTGGTCCAGGCCGGGGTGGACGACGGCGGCCCGCTGGCCTGGGTGCTGGTCGCCGGCGGGTTGCTGACCAGCCTGCTCACCCTGTACGCGATCGCCCGGGTGTGGAACCTGGCGTTCTGGCGTCGCCCGCATCCGGACATGCCCGAACCGCAGGACAGCGTGCACACCGTGCGCACCGACGGGGTGGAGCAGCCCTACCGGGGGCCGGACCGCGACGCCCACCCGGGCGCGATGCTGCCCCGCCTGATGATCGCGCCGACGGTCGCCCTGGTGGTGCTGGGGTTGGCGTTGACCGTGGTCGCCGGGCCGCTGTTCGACATCAGCTCCGACGCCGCGGACGACCTGCTGCGGCGCACCCCGTACGTCGAGGCCGTCTACCCCGGGGGGACCCCGTGAGCCACGATCCGCCGCCGCAGCGCCCCCCGGACCGGTCGCCGCCGCCCGGGGAACCGTCGCCGCCGCTTCCCGGGGGTGGGCCGGCCCCGGATCATCCCGAGGACCGGCCGCTGACCCGGGCGGCCCGCCGCCGCAACCGGGCCGTCGCGATGATCGTCCTGGTCACCGTCTGGGTGCTGCTCTGGGGGACGCTGAGCTGGGCCAACGTGCTCGGCGGGCTGGTCGTGGGGCTGGTGGTGCTGACCGTCTTCCCGCTACCCCCGGTCACCTTCACCGGGCGGGTGCACCCGGTGCCGCTGCTGCGGTTCGCGCTGCGGTTCTTGCGTGACCTGGTGGTGGCCAGCGTGCAGATCGCGGCCCTGGCGCTGCGGTTCGGGCACCCCCCGCTGGGCGCGATCATCGCGGTGCGGCTGCGGGTCCGCTCCGACCTCAACCTGACCCTGACCGCCGAGGCGCTGTCCCTGGTGCCGGGCAGCCTCATCGTCGAGGTCGACCGGGACGCCGGCATCCTCTACGTCCACGTGCTCGGGGTACGCGACCGCGCCGAGGTCGAACGCTTCCGCGACGGCGTGCTGGAGCTGGAGGCCCGGTTGATCGCGGCGATCGGTTCGGCGCAGGAGCAACGGCTGGTCCGGGAGCACACACCGTCCACCCTGGAAGGGAGTTCGAGATGACCGCTGTCGCCGTGATCGTCACCGTGCTGCTGGCGGTGGCCGGTGCGCTCACCCTCACCCGGATCGTCAGGGGGCCGTCGGTGCTCGACCGGGCGGTCGCCACCGACGTGCTGCTGGCGATCGTGGTGGCCGCGGTGGCGACCGAGGCCGCCTACAGCCGGGACGCTACCGCGCTGCCGATCCTGGTGGTGCTGGCCATCCTCGGTTTCGTCGGTTCGGTCAGCGTCGCCCGCTTCGCCACCCGCCGGGACGACAGGTGAGCGTCGACGCGGTGCTGGACGTGGTGGCCGCGGTCTGTCTGCTGGGCGGCGCGCTGCTCAGCCTCGCCGCCGGGGTCGCCCTGGTCCGCTTCCCCGACCTGCTGTCGCGGATGCACGCCGCCGCCAAGCCGCAGGTGCTCGGCCTGCTGCTGGTGCTGCTCGGCTGCGCTCTGCGGCTGCGGACCGGGGTGGACGTCACCACGCTGGTGCTGGT
This sequence comes from Micromonospora sp. WMMD734, assembly GCF_049178975.1. Taxonomy (NCBI): domain Bacteria; kingdom Bacillati; phylum Actinomycetota; class Actinomycetes; order Micromonosporales; family Micromonosporaceae; genus Micromonospora; species Micromonospora sp. WMMD734. The sequence goes on along the minus strand of NZ_JBMHMK010000001.1, from coordinate 2,326,558 downwards.
CGGGGCGTTCCAGCTGGCCACCGCGCCGGTCGCCGCGCACATGATCGGTCGGGCCGGCTACCCGCACGACCGGATCCGCACCGACCTGCTGGTCACCGACGAACTCGCCGCCCACCTCGACCGGCTGCACGCCGACCGGCGGCCCTGACCGGCGTACCCCCGACCGTCGCGGCCGTGGTGCCCCCGGACGACGCCGGATCGTCGCGGTCCGGGCCGGGGGCGACGCCGCGGGGTCAGGGGGCCTCGACGACCTCCCGGCCGAGCGGCCAGAACGCCGCCGGGACGAGCTTGAAGTTGGCGATGCCGAACGGGATGCCGATGATCGTGACGCAGAGCGCGATCCCGGCGAGCAGATGGGACAGCGCCAGCCACCAGCCGGCCAGCAGCACCCACAGCACGTTCGCCAGCCCGGACGGCACGCCGGCCCCCGGCTTGGTGACCAGGGTACGGCCGAACGGCCACAGCGAGTACGACGCCAGCCGCAGCGACGCCACCCCGAACGGGATGGTGATGATGAGGACGAAGCAGACCACCGCCGCGACGAAGTAGCCGAGCGCCAGCACGATTCCGCCGCCGAGGATGAGCCACAGCAGGTTCAGGACGAAGCGAATCATTACTCCATAGTGACCGGCGCGTGCCACCGCGTCACCGTTCCATGATCTGATGTTCCCATGATCACTCCCACTCCTCTCATGCACCTCGTCGCCGGCGTCTGGGGCTTCAAGACCCTCGCCGTCGGCGTCGAGTTCGGCCTGTTCACCCGGCTGGCCGGCGGACGGACCGTCACCGTGGCGCAGGCCGCCGCCGAGTTCGGGCTCGACGAACGCCCCGCCGACCTGCTGCTGTCGGCCAGCGCGTCGCTGGGGCTGCTGGAGCGGGCCGGCGACGGCTACCGCAACTCCGCGCTGGCCGAGCAGTTCCTGGTCGAGGGGCAGCCGTACTACTTCGGCGCCCAGGTGCGCTATTCCGACCTGCGCACCTACCTGCCCTGGCACCGGGTGGGCGAGGCGCTGCGCGGCAACCGGCCGCTCACCTGGGACCCGCAGCAGCAGGACTCGCTGTTCGACACCACCGACCCGGAGCTGGTGGCCCAGTTCTGGGACGCCATGTTCGCCACCTCCCGGTTCACCGCCCGCGCCCTGGCCGACGCGTACGACTTCGGCGCGCACCGGCGGCTGCTCGACGTCGGCGGCGGCGCGGGGGCGTTCCCGATCGAGTTCTGCCTGCGGCTGCCGCAGCTGCGGGCGACGATCCTGGACCTGCCGCACGTGTGCGTACGGGCCGGGGAGCGGATCGCGGAGGCCGGCCTGACCGACCGGATCGGCACGGTCGCCGGTGACTTCCTCGCCGACCCGGCCCTGCCCGACGGGCACGACGTGATCCTGCTCAGCATGATCCTGCACGACTGGGACGAACCAACCAACCGGGCGCTGCTGGCCAAGTGTTTCGCCGCGCTGCCGCCCGGCGGGGTGATCGTCATCAGTGAGCTGCTGCTCAACGACGAGCGCACCGGCCCGCCGGAGGCCGCCCTGATGGGCATGAACATGCTCGTCGAGACCGAGGGCGGCAAGAACTACTCCGGTGCGGAGTACCGGGCCTGGCTGACCGACGTCGGCTTCGTCGACGTGCGTACGGTGCCGTTCGAAGCCCCCGGGGCGAACGGCGCGGTGCTGGCCCGCCGCCCCTGACCGGCCCGGCCGGCGGGCCAGCACGGTCCGCCGGCCCGGCCGCCGGTCACCCCGGCTTGTACGCGGTGACCAGTTCCCACCCGCCGGGCAGCACCCCTACCCGGGTGAAACCGACCTCGGCGAGCAGCCCGGTGTAGAACTCGACCTCCCGCAGCCGGCTGACGCAGCTGTCCACCCCGATCAGGAAGTAGCTCCAGAAGAACTGCACGGCCAGCCGGTCCGGGGTGCGGAACTCCTCGGCGATGACCAGCAGCCCGCCCGGCTCCAGTGCCGCGTACGCCTGCTCGACCAGGCGGCGGGCGACGTCGTTCGGCCAGTCGTGCAGCACCCGGACGAACGCCATCGCGTCGTAGCCCGTCGGCAGCGGCCCGGCCAGGAAGTCGCCGTCGACGAAGCCCAACCGGTCGGGATGCCCCCGGTCGACCCGGGTGGCCGCCACCAGGGGCGCCACCGCCGGTAGGTTGAACACGTCGGCCCGCAGGCCGTCGGCGGTGTCGAGGATGTGCGCGGCGAGCGTGCCGTCGCCACCGCCGACGTCCAGCAGGCGTCGCCGGTCCGACCAGAGCCGGTCGGCGTGCCGGCGCAGCGTCTCGATCACCGGGCCGAGCCCGGCGGCCATGCTGCGTTCGAAGTCGGCGGTCTGCGCGTCGGTCTTCGGCGGCCAGGCGAAGTCGTCGTCGGTCATGCCGACCTCGCCACGCAGGCTCTCGGCGAGCCGGCCGTGCAGCAGCCGCCACGGGTAGCGGTCCCGGTCCCGTTCGATCGCGTCCGGGCCGACCACCGCCAGCACGGCGTCGCGCAGCCCCGGCACCGCCCGGTAGCTGGCCCCGGCGATGTCGTCGTCGGGTTCGTGGCGGGTGACGCAGCCGAGGCTCTCCAGGCAGTCGAGGAACTTGTAGAGCCGCAGCGGGCGCACCCCGAACCGGTCGGCCAGCGCGTCCAGGCGTACCGGACCGGGTTCCAGCGCGTCGAGCAGGCCGAGGGTCAGCGCGGTCTCCAGCACGTCGACGGCCTTGGGACCGTTGACGAGCAGGCTCATCAGCGCCCGGGGGGACAGGGTGACGCTCACCGGCCCAGTTCCTCGGTCAGCGCGTCCATGAACGTGTCGACCTCGTCGAGGGTGTTGTAGACGTGCGGCCCGACCCGCAGCCAGCCCCGCCAGCTACAGATCATGTTCCGCGCGGCCAGCCGCCGCTTGACCTCCTCGCCGTCGGGGACGTCCAGGCAGACCACCCCGCCCCGGCGGTCCGGGTCGGTGGGGCTGACCACGGTGATGTCGGCCGCCGCCGCCCGGTCCAGGACCCGCTGGGTCAGCGCCAGCGAGTGCGCCCGGATCGCCCCGATCCCGACGCCCGCCAGCAGGTCCAGGCCGACCTGGGAGATCAGCGAGGTCAACGGGTACGGCGTGCCACCGGCGAAGCGTTGCGCCCCCGCCGCCCACCCGGTCGACACCCGGAAGGTCAACGCCCGGTCGCCGGCCTGCCACCCGGTAGCCGCCGGTGCCAGCCGCTCGACCAGGTCGGGGCGGACGTAGAGGAAGGCCGTGCCGGCCCCGCACAGCCACTTGTGCGCGCCGCCGAGGACGATGTCGACGCCGAGCGCGGTCACGTCCAGCGGGACCGCCCCGACGGTCTGGAACGCGTCCACCACCACCAGCGCGCCGACGTCGTGGGCGCGGGCCACCAGCCGGGCCAGGTCGACGGTGGCCCCGGAGGAGAAACTCGCATGGGGTACGCACACCAGCAGCGTCCGCTCGTCGATGCGGGCTTCGAGGGCGTCCTCGTCGAACCGGGGTCCGCCGGTGCCGACCACGTCTAGCCGTGCGCCGTAGCGGCCGAACGCGGTGCCGATGAACGGCACCGTCGGGTACTCCAGGTCGGTGGTGACGATCCGGTCGCGCGGCGGACGGTAGTCGAAGCAGGACAGCACCCGGGCCAGCAGGGTGCTCAGGTTCGCGTCGGTGACCACGCTGCCCGGGGGCGCGCCGAGCAGCGCGGCGACCGAGTCGGCGTACCGGTCGAGGCCGACGTGCCAGCCCTGCCACACGTCGTCGCGCCAGTCGCGCAGGGTCGCCCAGTAGTCGGCGAGCACCCGTTCGACCCCCCGGGGTGTCGCGCCGGTGGAGTTGTTGTTCAGGTAGACGCAGGTTTCCAGCACCGGGAACTCGGCGCGCAGGGCGGCGTGTGCGGTGCTGTCCAGGCAATGCGCCGGGTGGGTTGCGGGTGCGCTCACTCGCAGCAGCCTCCGATCGGTTCGGTCCGGGGTGGACGGTTCTCGGTGGACACGGTGGTGAAGACCGGGACGGCGCGGACGGCCGCCAGGTAGGGGGTGCCCTCGGTGTAGCCGGTGCCGGCGCGGGCGCCGAGCATCCGGATCGCCAACCGGTGGTGGGTGCGACGCCAGGTCAGCACCGCCTCGGCGAAGGCGGCCATCTGCTGCCGTACCAGGTCGAGGTCGGGCCCGCGCAGCGATCCGGCGTGGACCGCCGCGCGGTAGGCCCGGTCGATCGACGGCTGGCCGGCCCGCACCACCTCGCGTACCTCAGGCACCGACAGGTACGCGGCGGAGTCCAACCGCTCCGCCTCCGGTGTTCGGCACAGCGACTCCATGATCTTGTACGAGCGGGACTGGATGGCGCTGGCCCCCTCGGTGTACTCGCGGAAGGTCCGGAACGCCGCCGGTTGCATGGTGGCCAGCAGGGAGAACAGCCCGCCGGCACCGCTGATCAGCTCCCTGGCGTACGCCAGCCGGCTGGCGGCCGGGCGGGGCCGGCCCGTGTCCAACGCGACGATCGCGCCCCACAGTTCCTCGGCGACCCCGGCGAAGACGCACTCGTACGCCTGGAGCACCCGGATGAACAGGTACTCGTCGTGGGAGACGTAGACCGGCAGCATGCTCAACCGCAGGGCGCGTTCCCGGCCGGGGTCGCGGCCGGTGACGGCGAGCCGGTGCAGCGCCACCGCTGCCGCGACCGGGTCCTGCCCGGTGCCCGCCCCGGCGTGACCGAGCCGGGCCAGGGCCGCCGCGACGGCGCGTACCCCGAGCCGGCACCGCTTGGCCGCCAGCGCCGGGCCCGGCCGCTGCTCGGGGAGCAGGTCGATGGCGTCGGTCGAGGCGGCCAGTTCGAAGGCGAGGGCGTCGGCGACGAGGTCGACCAGGAGCCTGTCGCGTTCCCACCGCCCGCTGCCCGGCCCGGCCCGGTCGACCTCGTCGGCCGCCCGCCCGACCGGTCCGGTCTCCGGGGACGCGGTGGGCAGGGGGAGCAGGGGCAGGGCCAGGTAGCTGCGGTAGTCGTATCGGGCGTCCCACTTGTCGAGCGCCACGTCGAGGAAGGCGGACAACTCGCGGGCGGGGGTGGCCCGGGCGTTCACCCGGGCGCGGGCCTGGTCCAGCTGGACGAGAAGTTGCTTTTTGACGAAGTGTTTACCGACGCGATGAAATTCGGTGACCACTGCATGGTAGGGAAATTGCTCGGGATCGGCCGTACCGGACGACCAGCTCGTCAGCTCATGCACGAACCGCACCTCGGAGGGGTATGTGTCAGGGGGAGCGCCGACGATTTCTTCGAGTGGCGCGGCTCGTCATGCCTCGGTGGTGCCCGAATGCGCCGACACCGGGACGCCGACGCCCGCCCGGCCCGGATGCAGCTCGGGAAAGAACCGGTGCCCGAGGAGCTTGGCGAGCACGGTCGCCGCGCTGCCCGGGGTGCCGCCGGGGGCGTGCCCGCCGACCTGTAGGGCGACCTCGTAGTGACGCGCCCGCCACCGGTGGACCTGTTCGTCCCAGGCGATCATCGCGGTGGCGAGCCGCCGGGTCGGGTCGTCCGGGGCCAGCGCGTCGAGCCGGCCGCCCCGGGTGGCGAGGTGCCCGGCGAAGGCCCGGCCGAGCTGTCGGCTCACCGTCGCGGCCTGCCGCCAGCCGGGCGACTCGGCGCCGGATCCGTTGCCCAGTGCGGGTTGCATCGTCTGGAAGTCGACAGGCGACAGGTGCCGGAACATCTCCAACTGGTCGGTGACCAGCCGCACCGCGAGCGTCGCGCGGGCCAGCAGCGCCGCCGCCCCGGCCGGGTCGGCGGCCCCGGTCCGCCCGACGGCGGCGGTCAGCTCGGCCCCGGCCAGCTTCAGCCACAGCTCGGCGGACTGGTGCACCACCTGGAAGAGCAGCTCGTCGCGGTGGAGCACCTCCTCCGGGCGGCGTTGCAGGGCGAGCAGCTCGTCGGTGCGCATGTAACGGGCGTAGTCCGTGGAGCCGTCGCCCGGCAGCACCGGTGACTGGTCACGTTTCACGGCTGTCCCTTCGGTAAACGCCGGCGCGCACCGGGATCGGCACTCGACAACGGCAATTATTCAACGACGAACAGCAATGTGTCACCCCCTGTTCCACAAATAGTGAGCATCGGCCTGCCGAGCGAAAGTCCGCCTTTGCCGCCGGGCATGGGTGTGCTAACAGAACAAATTACGTGAGTCAATACCGGGGGATGCCTGACGCGTCACAGGTGTGACCGCCCTGGATGCGGTGGCCGATCGCCGGTGGTCGGGCGCGGTATTCCGGTGTCGCCGTTGCGGTGTCGCCGTCGGCGCGCGGGGGCTTGCGGCGGGAAGATTGCTCCGGGTGCTCATTTGCGTACTTTCCGAAGTTGTGGTGAGGTCTGCCTGACTCGTCGCCGACGGTGTCGTTTCGACAGCGAAAAGTGACGGCCTGGTCGGGCCCGTCGCCCGGAAGGAGTGCCATGACCACCACGCCGACCTCCACCTCGTGCCGGGTCGACGGGTTCGGAGAGGTGTCCATCCGGCCGGTGGACCCCGACCGGGACGTCGCGGTGATCCACGACTGGGTGACCCGGGAGCGGTCCCGGTTCTGGGGCATGGGCGGGGCCAGCCGGGAGCGGGTCCGGGAGATCTACGCGTACCTCGACTCACTGACCACCCACCATGCCTACCTGGTCCACCGCAACGGCCGGCCGGCGGCGCTGTTCCAGACCTACGAGCCGGCGGCCGACCCGGTCGGCCGCTGCTACGACGTACGCCCCGGTGACTTCGGCATCCACCTGCTCATCGGCCCGCCGGACGGTGGGCGGGAGCCCGGCTTCACCGGGGTGCTCCTCGACGTCTTTCTGGCGTTCGTGCTGGCCGACCCGACCCGGCTGCGGATCGTGGCCGAGCCGGACGCCCGCAACGCCCGCGCCATCGACCGGCTGGTCCGCGCCGGCTTCGTGCCGGGGCCGGAGATCGACCTGCCGGAGAAGCGGGCCCGGCTGCTCTTCCTCGACCGCGCCACCCGGGCCCGCTGACCAGGGTCGGGGCTGCCCGGTCGGGTGGCGACGTGCCCCGAACGGGGGGTGGGTGACCCGGGTCGCCATTCATCTTCCTGGTTAGGTTAGCCTCGCCTATGTGATTGGTGATCGAGTTCGCCCGGCAGGGGAGCGGCACCGCCCCACCGGCACCGCGACCCTGCCCGTCGCCCCCTGGCGGCTGTTCGACGTGCAGGTACGCGCGGCGCGTCGGCTCAGCCCGTCGTTCCTGCGGGTCACCTTCACCGGCCCGGACCTCGACCGGTTCGCCGACAACGGGTACGACCAGCGGATCAAGCTGGTGCTGCCGCTGCCCGGCCGGCCCGGTGTCCACCTGCCCGGCGGCGACGACTGGTACACCCACTGGCGCGCCCTGCCCGAGCAGGAGCGCTGCCCGATCCGCACGTACACCGTCCGGGCGGTCCGGCCGCACCTGGCCGAGGTGGACGTGGACCTGGTGCTGCACGGCGACCACGGCCCGGCCGGCCGGTGGGCGCTGCGGGTCCGCCCCGGCGACGAGGCCGGTCTGCTCGGACCCGACGCCGGCTACGACGGCGAGCACGGCGGCATCGAGTTCCGCCCGCCGCCCGCCGGCCGCCTGCTGCTGGCCGGTGACGAGACCGCCGTGCCCGCGATCAGCGCCATCCTGGAACGCCTGCCCCTCGACGCCCGGGGCGAGGTGCTGCTGGAGGTGCCGGACCCGGCCGACGTCCTGCCGGTGTCCGCCCCACCCGGCGTCACCGTCAGCTGGCTGGCCCGTGCCGGCGGCGGACACGGCAGCCGGCTGCTGCCCGCCGTGGCCGCGGCGGCACAGCGGCTGCTGACCCGCACCGCCACGGTGCCCGCCGCAGCGGTCGTCGACGTCGACGTCGACGTGGCCCCGCTGTGGGAGGTGCCGACCCCGACCGTGCCCGTGCCCGTCTACGCCTGGCTGGCCGGGGAGGCCGGTGTCATCCGCGCCCTGCGCCGGCACCTCGTCGCCGAGCGGGGCATGGACCGTCACGCCGTCGCCTTCATGGGGTACTGGCGGCAGGGGCGCGTGGACCCGGCCTGAGCCGTGACCATCGGCTGTGACCCGCGTTACCTCTCGGTGGAGCGGGAATCAGACCAGCGGGTCCGGATTTGAAGCCAGGTGTGACAGTCGTACCGTCTCACGCCCGGCCGCACCACGACCGGGCGGAGCTTCCCCGATGACCGACCTCGCCCACGACCGGCTGGCCAAGGTCGCGCCGACGCCCGGAGACCTGATGACCCGCCGGCAGCGGGTCCGGCTCGTCCTCGTCCTCGGCTCGCTGATCGCCATCGGCCCGCTGACCATCGACATGTACCTGCCGGCGCTGCCCGCCATCGCCGCCGACCTGATGACCACCTCGGCGGCGGTCCAGCTGACCCTCACCGGCACGCTGGCCGGGCTCGCCCTCGGTCAACTGCTGATCGGGCCGCTCTCCGACGCCGTCGGCCGCCGGGGCCCACTGATCGCCGGCCTCGCCCTGCACGTCGTGGCGTCGGCGCTCTGCGTCGTCGCCCAGCACATCGTCGTCCTCGGCGCGCTGCGGGTGGTGCAGGGCCTCGGTGTCGCCGCCGCCACGGTGGTCGCGATGGCGGTGCTGCGGGACCTGTTCAGCGGCACCGCCTTCGCCACCCTGCTGTCCCGGCTGCTGCTGGTGATGGGCGCCGCCCCCGTCCTCGCCCCGACCCTCGGCGGCGGGGTGCTGCGCTGGACCGACTGGCGGGGTGTCTTCGTGACCCTGGCCGTCTTCGGTGTGCTGCTCGTCGTGGTCGCCGTGATCGGCCTGCCCGAGACCCTGCCCGCCGAGCGCCGCCAACGCGGCGGCGCGTGGTCGACCGTGAGCCTGTACGGCTCGCTGCTGCGCGACCGGACCTTCGTGGGGCTGGTCGTGGTCGCCGGGCTGGCCATGGCGGCGCTGTTCGCGTACGTGGCCGGCTCGTCGTTCGTCCTCCAGGAGAGGTACGGGCTCGACGAGCAGCAGTTCGGACTGGCGTTCGGGGCGGGCGCGGTGGGCCTGATCGGCGCCGCCCAGTACAACGTACGGCTGCTGCGCCGCTACTCGCCGCAGCGCATCCTGGTCACCTCGCTGAGCATCGGGACCCTGGCCGGGCTGGCCCTGCTGGCCTTCGCCGCGACCGGGTTCGGTGGGCTGCCCGCCCTGCTGGTGACGCTGTGGGTGGTGCTCGCGGCGGCCGGACTGGCGATGCCCAACGCCCCGGCGCTGGCGCTGTCCCGCCACGGTGAGGCCGCCGGCACCGCCTCGGCCCTGCTCGGCGCGGTGCAGTTCGGCGTCGGCGCGGTGGCCGCCCCGATGGTGGGGGTGCTGGGCAACGGCGCGGTGGCGATGGCGCTGGTCGTGGCCGGGGGCATGGTGGCGGCGCTGGCGGTGCTGTTCCTCGTGGTCCGCCCGTCGCGGCTCGCCGACCTGGAACCGCCCTCGGCGGTCGTCGTCGTGCACTGACGAGGATCGGCCGGACCGGTCGCCCCGTTGCCCGGTCGCGAACGAGGCGGTCGGGGCGGGGACGGTCACGGGGTGTGCGGAGGGCCGGGGACCTCGCAGAGCCGGTGGCTGTCGAAGATCTCCGTCACCCGGCGCAGGCTGACGTCGTCCCGGGCCAGTTCGACGGCGACCTGCTCCACGGCGTACAGGAAACCCCTGATGTCGGCGGGGGCGAGCAGGGCGGTGTCGGCCATCAGCGACAGGTGGATCCGCTCGGCGGTGCCGCTCGCGTCGACGTACAACGGCATCGCCTCGGCGGCGGCCCGCTGCGGCCACGCGAAGGTGGTCGTCGCGGCCAGCCCGGCCAACACCTGCGGGTCCGGCACCGGGCCGGCGGGTCGCGGTTGCAGCGACCACCTGTCGTTGAACTGCCCGCCGACCGGCAGGGGCCGCCCGGCGGCCTCGGCGGCGGCGCGGGCCACCTGAGCGGCGGCCCGGCCGTCGTGGCGGGCGTGCCGCATCGCCGCCCCCATCGCGGCACGGGCGTGCCCGACCAGGTCACCGACGCTGTCGCCGGAGACCTCCATGGCGGTACGGACCGCCTGGTTGAGGCTGGTCACGGTGTATCGCAGCTCCGGTTCCACCCGGTTGCTCTGCATGATGTCCAGCGGATAGACCGGCGTGGCGCAGAACGTGCGCACCAGCGCGTTGACGACGGCCAGCAGGGTGACCGAGGTGGTGGTGCGCAGCCGTCGGGCGGCCAGCCGCAGGGCCACGGCGGCGGCGTCGGAGGCGAGTTCACCGCGCCAGTACCGGGGGCCGGCCGGGGTGACCCGCCCGGGCAGCGGATCCGCCGGCAGGCGGCGGAGCTGCTGACGCAGGTGCGCCAGCGCGTCGACGTTGAGGCGTTGCCCGTCCGGGGAGCGTTCGAAGACGGCCAGGTCGACCGGCTGCACCGCCGGTCGGGGCGGCGGCGGGGCGTCGCCGTCGGTCCTGGCCCGCAGCAGCGCGGCCAACTCGGCGGCCAGCAGATCCGCGCCGAGGTGGTCCGCCGCCAGGTGGGACACGGCGAACATCAGCAGCACGGGGATGCCCTCGTGGGTGGCGACCGCGAACCGGATCGGCAGCTCGGTGTCGTGGGCGAACGGCCGGGTGCCGGCCCGGCCCAGACAGTCGGTGACGATGTCGGCGAAGCTGACCGGGTCACCGTCGGGCCGGTCCACGACCTCGACCTCGACCACGCCCTCGCCGAGGACGTGCTGGCTGCCCTGGCCGTCGACCCCCGGCGGGAAGAGCGTCCGCAGCGACTCGTGCCGCTGGAGCAGGTGGGAGAGCTGCGCCAGCACGTCGTCGACCTCCAGCAGCAGGGGTACGTCCAGCCACCGGGTCAGCACGAAGAACGGCTTCATCTCCGGCAGCCACTGTCGCAGGACGTCCCAGGTGCCCTGCTGGCCCCAGGTCAGGTGGGCGGTCCGGCTGCGGCCCGCGTGGAACGTCACCTCGGCGGTGCGGTGCGTGATCAATGGGGGTCCTCACGGGCGGGGATGGGCGGGGCATCAGGTCGCGGCGGGCACCGCCGCCGGCGCGGGCCGGACGAACAGCACCCGTCGCAGGCAGAACACGCTGTAGGTCAGCCCGGCCGTCCAACTGGCCACCACCGCCCACATCACGGCGTCGATGCCGAACGGTCCGTTGAGCAGCCAGGCGAACGGGATCTGTACGGCGACGAAGGCGATGAGCGTGCAGATCAGCGGCGCGGTCGTCCGGCCGGCACCGTTGAGGTAGCCGTGGATGACCACCATGGCGGTGTAGAGGAGCAGGAACGGATAGATGATCGTCAGGTAGCGTCCGGTCAGCTCCCGGGTGGCCGGATCGTCGGTGAACAGCGCGGCGAGCGGGGCGCGGGCGACCAGCACCACCCCGGCGACCAGCACCGACAGCACGGCCGTCAACCGCAGCGTGCGCAGCAGCCCCGTGCGGGCCCGGGCCAGCTCCCCCGCGCCGAGGTTCTGCGCGGCGAAGGCGGTCACCGCCCCCGAGAAGTCGAGGAACAGGATGCCGGTGAACAACTCGATCCGGGAGACGATCGTGAACGCGGCGAGGACCACCTCCCCGTAGGACTGGATGATCCCGACCAGCACCATGATCCCGACGGCGAGCACGATGTGCTGACTGGCCAGGGGCAGGCCCAGCCGGGCGGCGTCGACGAGTTCCCGGCGCAGGGCCGGCCGTGGCCCGCCGCGCCGCACCGGATGGGCGCGCGCCGCCCAGACCAGCCCGACCACCAGGGCCACCGTGCTGGCCACGGCGGTGGCCAACGCCGCGCCGACCACACCCCCGTCGAGGACGGCGACGAAGACCAGCACCAGGACGACGTTGGCGATGCTGCCGACGCCCTGCACCCACATCGCCGACCGGGAGTCACCCAGCCCACGGAAGTAGGCGCTGACCGCGGCGCTGCCGAAGATCCCGGGGAAGCCGAGCGCCAGGGTGCCGAAGAACCGGGCCGAGTCGGCGGCGAGCCGCCCGTCGATGCCCATCACCGCCAGCGCCGGATCGACCAGCAGCGTCGCCAGGATCACACAACCGACGGACCAGACGACCGTGAGCAGGGTGAGGGCGGCGACCACGTCGCGGCGACGGTCGACCTGCTGGCCGCCGGTCAGGTGGGCCAACCGGATGGTGAACGCCGTGCCGAGCCCGATGAACATGGCGTTGAGCAGATAGAACAGGGGCCCGCAGGCGCCCACCACGGCCAGCCCCTCGACTCCGACGTAACGGCCGACGACGACGCTGTCGACCAGCAGGTAGCCCTGTTGCAGCAGGTTCGCCGCGGTCAGCGGCAGGGCGAAGCCGACGATGCGCCGCAGCGCCGGCCCGGTAGTCATGTCCGACATGCCACCCTCCGATCGGTGTCGTTCAGGAGGCGGTTTCCGCGAAGGCGACCAGGTCCTCGACGTGGTACGCGATCTCGGCGACGGTCCGGTCGGCGAGCAGGTCCGCGACGTCGTACTGCACGTCGTGCCGGACGGCGATGGTGTTGGCCACCGAGGCGGCCATGATGGAGTCGCCGCCCAGGTCGAAGAAATCCGCCTCGATGTCGAGCGTTGGATAGCCGAAGGCGAGGGCGAGACACTGCGCGACGGACCGCTCGACGTCGGTGTACCCGCCCTCCGGCCGGCCCGCCAACTCGACGCCCACCGCGTCGACGGTGGCCCTGATCTTGTCGGCGGCCTGTCGCAGCCGCTGCTCCAACGCCTGCATCTCCTTCTCGACCTTCGCGTCGATTTCGGTGGAGAGCCGTACGTCGTAGGAACGCAGCAGGTGGATCAGCTCCCCCCGGTAGTGCAGCTCCCCGGCGAACAGTCGGGACCGGCCGGAGCGTAGGCCCGCGTCGAGGACGTCCAGCGCGACCCGGGTGGGCAGGGCCCGGAACATGGTGTCGCCGCTGGTGCCGTGGTCGACGGCCATGCCGATCTCCTTCCACGCGACCCAGTCCAGCGCGATCACGTGGGTCGGCCCGCCGGCCCGGCTGCGGGCCACGTTGTCCAGGTAGTAGTTGGCCGCCGCGTAGTCGGCCTGGCCGGGGGCGGGGAACACCGAGGCCACCGACGAGAAGTGCACGACGAAGTCCGGCCGGTCGTCGCCGGTGAGCTGGTCGAGCAGGAACGCGGCGTGCAGCTTCGCCCGGACCACCGCGTCGAAGTCGGCGAGGTCCCGGAACATGACGGTGCTGCCACCGGGTAGTCCGGCGGCGTGCACGATGCCGTCGATGCGGCCGTGTTCGTCCCGGACGTCGGCCACCGCGGCGGCCAGCGCGTCCGGGTCACCGGCGTCGGCGGCCACCACCCGCACCCGCGCGCCGAGTTCCTCCAGCTCCCGCACCGCGCGTACCCGTGTCGCGCGGGCGTCGCCGGCCGGCGCGGCCAGCAGCTCCCGCCACTGGTCGCGGGGCGGCAGACCGGAGCGGCTGAGCAGCACCAGGGTCACGTCGGGCTGCCGGGTGGCGAACGCGTGGGCGACGGCCAGGCCGAGCGCGCCGGTGCCGCCGGTGATCAGGTAGGTGCCGCCCGGCCGCAGGTAGCTCTGCGGACCGTCGGTGTCGACCTGCGGCACCTCCACGAAGACCTCGTGCAGGCGTCGCCCGTCGCGCCACAGGAACACCCCGTGTTCGGGGGAGAGGATCTCCGCCCGGACCGCGTCGGGCGACACACCCGGGTCGACGTCGAGGTGGGTGACCCCGAGGTACGGGTACTCCCGGCCGATCACCTTGCCGAAGCCGACCAGCGCGCCGTTCTCCACCACCACGTCGGGTTCCCCGTCGTGGGCGCAGACCGCGCGTCGGGTGAGCACCGTCAGCTCCAGCTTGACGCCGGCCGCCATCAACGCCTTGGTCAGCTGGAACAGGCTGTGCAGGTTCTTGCCGGTCCGCAGGTCGAGTCCGGCGAGGTCGGCGGCGGGGTTGGCGTCGAAGCCGAGCGCGTGCACCAGGTGGGTGACGCCGTCGTCGTCGACCAGCTGGGCGATCTCGGCGAAGGACTCCACCGAGCGGGCGTCGAAGGGCGCGCCGCCGGGGCGTACCGGCTCGCCGAGCCGCAGCACCCGCAGGTCGTCCAGTCCGGCCGCGGCGAGCAACCGCCCGGCGTCGGTGTCCGGGTCGACCAGGGCCAGCACCCGTGCCCCGGACGTCGCCGGGACCGGGTCGGGGGCGGGGGCGAACACGACGTCGTGGGTGACCGGGTGCTCCTCCTCGACGGTGCCCAGGGACAGCTGCGCCCGCCAGGTGTCGGGGAACTGCACCCACGCGGGGGTGGTGTCGAAGGCGTACCCGGGAAGCCTGACGATCCGGCGGTTGCCGTCGGCGAGTCGACGCCAGTCCACCGGCGCGCCGGCCAGGTAGCGGCGGGCCTCGTCGCCCAGCGGGCCGTCCGGCGGCGGCGACGCCCCGTCGGCCAGCGAGGCGACCAGTTGCCGGCGCAGGTCGGCGACGTCGTGGACGACGAACGCCGCCCGGTGCCGGTGCCCGCTGCGCGAGACCTGGCTGGTGTGGCAGACGTCGGCGATGTCGACGCCGTCGAGGCCGGCGGCGTCGATGAACCGCACGTACCGCTCGCCGAGGCGGACCAGGGACTTCAGGGTGGCCGCGCTGAGGGTGAACAGGAACGGCCCCGGGCCGGCGGGGGCCGCCGGTGCCTGCGCGACGTACTCCTCCAGCACGACGTGGGCGTTGGTGCCACCGAGGCCGAAGGCGCTGACCCCGCAGCGGCGTGGGCCGTCGGGGGACTCCCACGGCCGCAGGCTGGTGGAGACGTACAGCGGCCCGGCGGCGAAGTCGAGCTTCGGGTTGGGGTTCTTGAAGTTGGCCTGCGGCGGGATCATCCGGTTGCGCAGCACCGCGATGGCCTTGATCAGGCCGATCACCCCGGAGCCCTCGAACAGGTGCCCCACGTTGGCCTTGACGGTGCCGACCGCGCAGAACCCCCGGTCGCCGGTGTACCTGGCGAAGGCGCGTTTCATCCCCTCGTGCTCGATCGGGTCACCGACCCGGGTGGCGGTGCCGTGGGCCTCCAGGTAGCCGAGGGTACGGGGGTTGACGCCCGCGTTGCGCCAGGCGGCGTCGAGCAGGTCGGCCTGCGAGTCGGAGTCGGGGTTGGTGATGCCCTCGGTGTTGCCGTCGTGGTTGACCGCGCTGCCCTTGATCACCGCGTAGATCCGGTCGCCGTCCGCGAGCGCCTGCGACATCCGCTTGAGCACGACCGCACCGGACCCCTCGCCGAAGCCGGTGCCGTCGGCGGCCTCGTCGAAGGTGCGGGTGACCCCGTCGGAGGACTCGATGCCGATGTTGGAGTGCGGGTGCTTGACGGGGGAGAAGACGATCCGGGCGCCGCCGACCACCGCCATCTCGCAGTCGCCGGCGAGCAGCGCGTTCTTGGCCTGGTGCACGGCGACCAGGGTGGCCGAGCAGGCGGTGTCCACCACCAGGCTCGGGCCGCGCAGATCCAGCAGGTGCGACAGCCGGTTCGCCAGCATCGCCGGGATGTTGCCGGTGATGGCCTGTTGGCCGTTGTTCGGGTCGACCCGGCAGATGTAGTCCAGATAGGTCGAGCCGGGGTTGACCGCGAAACCGACGAACACCCCCGTCCGGCTGCCGCGGAGCCGGTCGAAACCGTATCCGGCGTCCTCGAAGGCGAGGAACATGGCCCGCATGACCATTCGGTGGTGCGGGTCGGTCAGCGTGGCCTGCCGGGGATTCATTCCGAACACGGTGTGGTCGAAGGTGTCGACCTCGTCGAGGAAACAACCGTTGTGGTATTCGACGTCCGGCTCGTTCACCGGTTCGATGCTCGTCGCCCGGAGATATTTGATGTATTCGGCCAGTTTTTCCCGGCGGTTCGTGGGAAACGGTCGGGTGAGACTCGCCCCGGAACTGATGATCTGCCAGAAGGTGTCGAGGTCGTCGGCCCCGGGCACCTCGACCGACAGGCCGACGACCGCGATATCCGTGTCCATGCGGTGAATCACCTCTCCGCGATGCGGGTGAGAAATGCGCTGAGGGTCTTGCCGTTGACCTCGTCGAACCCGGTGACGCCGGCCGCGCGCAGGGTGGTGACCGCCCGGACCCACTCCACGGGGGTGGACAGCTGCCGGGCGAGCAGTTCGGCGGCGCGGTCGGTGTCGAAGACGTCCCCGGTGACCCCGGAGACCACGGGGGTGTGCCCGGGGGCGAAGTCGCAGCCGTCCAGGACGGCCCGGAACCGTTGCTCCGCCGCCGCCATCAGCGGGGTGTGGAAGGGGCCGCTGACGTTGAGCGGGACGACCCGGGCCCCGGGCAGCGCGCCGATCGCCTTGGCGGCGACGGCCAGTTCGGCGCGGTCCCCGGCGATCGTGCTCTGGGTGTCGGCGTTGAGGTTCGCCACGAACACCCGGGGCAGGCCGGTCTCGGTCAACGCCCGCCTGACGAACGACACCGGCAGGCCCTGCACCGCCGACATGCCCCCGCCGGTGACCTGGGACATCAGCTCGGCTCGCCGGTCGACCAGCCGCAGGGCGACGTCGAGGTCGAGCACCCCGGCCGCGACCAGCGCGTTGTACTCGCCGAGGCTGTGGCCGGCGAAGTACCGGTAGTGCCCGGGTCGTTCGGTGATCACCTGCTGCGCGAGCAGGGCGTTGACGAAGAACACCGCGGGCTGGGCGTAACGGGTGTCGCGCAGGCGTCGGTGCGGGTCCCGGGTGCACAGCTCCTCGATGGACCAGCCGAGGATCTCGTCGGCCCTGGCGGTGGCCTCGGGGAACAGGCCGAACAGGTCGGCGCCCATCCCGCGGCGCTGCACCCCCTGGCCCGGGAACAGTAGACAGTGCACGTGGTGTCCTTTCACGGTCGCCGGGAGGCTCGTCGGATCGACTCGAAGCGCAGCGTCCGGCCGCCGAGGCACTCCCTGGTGAACCGGCGGGCGGCGGGGCCGGGGCCACAGTCCAGCACGGTGGTGATGCCGGCGTCGGTGACGGCGTGGACGCTGGCGGTCGCCCAGTCGACCGGGCGGACCAGCACCTGCTCGACGAACTCGTCGAGCAGGTCGGCGTCGGGCGGCAGGGTCCGGGGGGCGTCCGCCGCGTACACGGGTATCCGTAGCTCACCGGCGGCGGGCAGGGGGCCGACGAAGGTCCGGTCCCGGCGTACCTGGTCGGCGGCGGCGGCCAGGTGCGGGCTGTGGAACGGCAGGGTGTTGGTGAGGAACGTCCACGTCGCCGCGCCGCCGCGGAACACCGCCTCGTGGTGGGCGTGGAAGTGCAGCAGGTCCTCGGTGTGCCCGCTGAGCACGCCGGTGGTGGGGGTGTTGACCAGGCCGACCGCTACCGACCGGCCGGTGTCGCGCCGGTAGCGGTCGACCAGGGCGGCGAGATCCGCCCGGGAGGGGCCGCTGACCAGCGCCATCGGTCCGGGTCGCTGCCGTGGGTCGCCGGTGGTGGCGTACTGCTCGGTCAGCTCGGTGGGCACCTGGCGGCCGGTGGTGGCCTGGTGCCCCCGGGCGAGGCTCAACGCGACCAGCTTGAGCGAGGTCTCGGCCAGGGCGAGGAAGGCGTCCGTCCGCTTCGGCCGCAGGCCGGCGACGATGGCCGCCTGGAGCCCGATGCTGTGTCCGATGGCGGCGGTGACGGTGTCGAGGGCGGCCCGCCGGGGTTGCAGGTCGCACAGCTGGATCAGGTGGACGCAGATCCCGGCGACGACCGAGTCGTCGGTGCCGGTGGGCGGCGCGGTGGCGGGGGCGGTCAACCACCGGCGCAGCCGGCTCCCGGCGGGGACGACCGGTTCGGGTACGGGGCCCAGATGCTCCCGCAGGTCGTCGAGGGCCCGGAACATGCGGTCGAAGAAGAGTGCGTTCTCCGGTTGCGCGTGCAGCGTGCCGAGGAGGGGGAGCAGGTTTCCCTGGTGGCCACCTATTCCGTCGAAAAGAGCCAGGGTGCGCCAGGAAGGGGTGAGTATTTCCACGGGGATTCCTTGTGGGTCGGGTGGAATACGTGCGCGGTTGACCCGACACGACGGGCAGCGGAAAGACTGCGTCGATTGCCGACGGCTGGCGGCTGATTCTGGCGGTGTTTATCTCGTCGGTGGAACTTGCACCGGGAACAATATGCGACCCATCGCGCATGGTCAATAGCTCGGTCGTGCGGTGCGAACCGCCTGCCGGTGAACGGCCGTTTTTGCAGCTCAGTCGGCTTTGTGTGGCCCGAGGTGACCCGGTGTGACGAAACAATTGTCAGGCAGGAGTGTTTTGTCCGGCCGGTTCTTGTATGTGTGGCGAACCCCGTACGAATTTAACTGTCGCGTCACCGTTCATAAACGTGGTTGTGCCTACGGTGACCGGTTTCCGGGGTGCGCGGGCGGGCCGGCCCGCCCGCCGGGGGTGCGGGCCGGGGGCGCAGACGACGAACGGGGCGGGCCCGAAGGCCCGCCCCGCCGCTTGTTGGCGACTACCAGAGGATTTGAACCCCTAGACCACATCTGCAATCCGCAACCGCGCTAAGTGGCAGTCACCGAAAGCGTAGGCCCGGCTACCGGGCCGACGCAGTCGCCCTCGCGACACTCAACTGACGTTGCCGGTGCTGCGCGCACCCCCGCCCACCTGGATGGAGCCGTTGAGCGAGACGTTGTCGGTGACCGACCACAGCCGCTTCGCCGGCGCGCCCGACCAGGACGGGTTGCACAGGATCGCCGGCTCGCAGTTCTGCACCAGGTTGTCGCGGATCGCCATGATCGGGCCGCCGGCGGCGAAGGCCCAGATGCCGACGCCCGTTCCGGCGGCCACCGAGATCCGGTTGTCCGAGACGAACACGTTGCGGACACTGCCGATCTTGATGCCCCGGATCGTGCCCGCGTTGCGCCACCACGCCTTGTAGAGGTGGATGTCGTTGCCGGTGACCCGGATGGTGCGGGCCTGGATCGGCGGTCCCTTGTGGTAGGACACACCGATGTGCACGCCCTCGGCGATCTGGTCGATGCGGCAGTCGGAGACCTCGACGTCACCGACGACCGTGCCACCGCCGATCACCACCGCGCAGGCCCCCACCGACACCTCCGCCGCAGCGGTCAGCTCCTGCCGGTAGCCGCCGGCGTACCTCTCGCCGAAGGCCGGCTCCAGCAGGATCCGGTCGGCGACGCTGCGCAGGTGCCGGGCCGCCGCCGACGGGGTCTGCACCGGACGCGACGGGGGCGACGCCGCCACCGCCGCCTCCCAGGCGCCCTGGCTCAACGCCGAGTCGAACCGCAGACTCGCCCCCGGCACGGGCAACGCCACCTCGCGGCGGTCCCGGGCGATCCCGTCGGCCTCCCGCACGTCGATGCCCTCACCGACCAGGTAGTCCCGCAGCGTCTTGCGGCCCTCGTCGGTGTCGAAGATCCGCCCGGCGTTCTGCCCGAGCCGCCCCTTGAGCGAGGTGAGCTGCCGCCGGTACGAGGGCAGCTGGGCCGGATCCTCGGTGGCCACGTCCGCCAGCCGCAGCACGTACGCCCCGGCGCCCTGCGCGGTACGCAGCTCCTCCTCGGTCGGTGGGCGCAGCGTGGACAGGGTCCTCCACTCGCTCAGCGGGACCATCGAGTTCATCCGCACGCCCCACCGGCCGACCCGCAACGCCGTGTTCCACTCGCCCGTCTCCAGCCGGTCGTCCCGGTCCAGGGCGAGCCGCCCCACCAGCTGGGTGGCGAGCTGACCCCGGAACTTCTCGTCCTTCACCAGCTCGGCCAGGGTCAGCGAGGCCGGCCGGGGCGGGCAGGAGAACCGGCACCGGGTGACCACGGCGTGGTCCGGGTTCACCAGCAGCACCCCCTGCTGGCCGTGACCGACGAGGAAGTCCGAGTCGAGCACCCGGACCTTCCCCGGCGCGGTGCCCTGGTCGTTGCGGACGGTCAGGCAGGTGCTCCGCGGCGACGCGCCGGCCACCCCGGTGAGCTGGCACTGGTCGATCGTCACGTCGGCGCAGTTGATCGCCGAGACCGGCCCGAGCCGCCCCGGCACGTCGGCCGGGCCGGGGGTCTCCACCGCCAGCTGGGCCACCGACACGGTGCCGCAGTTGACGAACATCAGTGCGTACTCCTGCCCCTGCACCCGGATCCGGCTCGCCGGCCCGCTGCCCAGCACCCGGATGTTGGCCCGGCCGGTGAAGGTGACCGGCACGGTGCTGGTGTAGAGGCCGGGGGCGAAGCAGATCAGCACGTCCCCCGGGGGCAGCGTGCTGAGCGCCTGCACCCAGTCGATGCCGGGTCGGATGGTGATCGTCGCCCAGCCACCGGTGGCGGACGCGGCGAGCTGGTTGATGGCGGCCTGCACGGTGGTCGCCCCGGCCAGCGACGGCCGCCCGGTCGGGTCGTACGACACCCGGTCGGCACGCGACAGCGCGCCGGTGAACGTCACCGGCAGGTGGGCCGGCTGCCCCGCCTCGTCCAGGAGCTGGGCGGTGACCTCCTGGGTGGCGGCGGCGGAGTCGAGCTGCCAGGCGCACCGGGCCCGCCCGTCGGCACCGGTCTCCACGGTGACGGTGGCGGCGGTGACCGCCCCGGCGGTGAGCCGGCCCGCCCCGCCGGTGACGGTGAACCGGACCCGCGCCTTGGCGACCGGCTGGCCGCCGATGGCCACCCCGGCCACCAGGTCGTGCCCCAGCGGCACCAGGGTCGCCGGGCTGCCCGGCACCGGCACCGCCTCCTGGCCGTCCCCGCCGAGCAGGCTCAGGGTGGCCTGCCCGGTCAGTGGGGCGAACACCGGCCGGCAGTCGCGCAGCACGCTCCACTGGCTGCCGTCCCAGCTCACGATGCCGATCCGGCCGTGCGACCGGCGCGGCCCGTGCGGGGTCTGCGCGACGGGCGTGGTGCCGACCCGGGGCCACTGCACGTCGTGCACCGCCGAGCGGGCCGGGAACGACCACCAGTCGCCGGTGCGGAAGCTGCCCGCCGCCGAGAACCGGATCCTGATGCCGAGTTCCAGGTCCAGTTCGCCACCGCCGGCCGGCACGGTGCCCCGGCCGTCCCAGCGGCGCACCCGGGGACGGGACGGGAAGTCGGCCCGGTCGAGGCTGCCGGTGGCGGTGCCCGGCCGGATCACGATCCGGTCCCCCTCCACCCGGTCGACCTGCACCAGCGTGCCCGGCAGGGCGTTCTGCTCCCGGCCGTCGTCGGTCAGCTCCACCCAGGAGCCGTTGGTGAAGCCGGCGCTGCCGTCGCGGCCGGGGACCTTCACGGTCAGCACGTCGACGTCGATGCTCTCCCACGTCGCCACGGTGGCGGCGTTGTCCCGCGACCAGACGTAACCGGCCGTGCCGGGCGTCCCGCCGGTGAGGATCTCCACCCGGTAGAACTGGTTGTCCAACCCGGTGTACGGCGAGCCGGTCGGGATCACGCAGTCACCGCCGGAGCTGCCCGTCGGATCGGCGCGGACCGCGAGGGTGCCGGTCGAGGCGGCGGTCAGCTCCGCCCAACCGGGCGGGGTGTCCGCGCACCCGACCGGGGTGTTCGGCGGCCCGGCCTGCAACAGCCGCACCTGCCACACGGTCCGCAGCCGGGTGGTGGTGTCCGGCCCACCGAGGGCCACCTCCCGCAGCGCCGGGTCCTCGATCGCCGTCACGTGCTGCGACCACACCTGGAGCCACGCCGCGTACACCCCCGGCGGCACCGGGGCGCCGGCGGCCAGCCAGGTGCCGTCGGTCTTACGGACGAACGGCCCGGCCGCCGGCAGGTCCGGCTGGGCGGACACGGAGACCGCTGTGTCGTTCTCGCAGAGCACCCCGTCGAGGTAGTAGCGGCCGGCCGACAGCGTCAGGTCGGCCCCGCCGGTCAATCCGAACGCCCCGCCGACCAGCGGCGCGCCGGCCGCGCCGACCACGTCGGTCAGCGCGGTGGCCCGCAGGTGCGCCTGGATGTCCTGCTGTTCGTTCCAGTCCGCGTCCAGGTCGACCCGGCCCTGCTGCTTGCGGACGCTCGTCGCGTGCCGCCGCCGGTCGAACGTGACGCGGCTGATGTCGCCCTTCATGGTGTGGTTCCTCCGGTCGGCAGGACGGGCAGGGCAGCGGCCACCCGCCCCAGCGGCAGGTACTCCGCCAGCGCGAGGGTGAGGTTGTGCAGACGGTGCGGGGTCAGGGCACGGCGGAACGCCCCCAGCTCGGCCCCGGACTCCGTCCCGGTACGTAGCTCCGGCGCGGCGGTGGCGGCCAGCCGGCCGTAGGTGGCGTCGCCGTAGCGGGTGCTCGCCCACGCCGGACCGACCCGGGTGGCCACGTCCGGGTCGTCGGGGCGGGCCTGCTGGGCGAGATCCGGCTGGCAGCGGTAACGGCGCGGGGTGACCGACCCGGGCCGCAGGTAACTGAACCGGACGTACCCCTGCTGCCGGCGGGCCACCGTCACCGGCTGGTCGAACAGGCAGTCGGTGGCGGTCAGCACCCGCGCCGTGGTGGCACCCAGCACCGTCACCCCGGTCAGCTCCGCCGCCGCGTCCCCGGCGGCGATCGTGCCGTGCACCAGCGAGTCGGTCACGGTCAGCGGCCCGTCGGTGGTGGTCAGCGCCCCGGTCACGCAACGGTGCACCACCACCCGGGTCCGGTCGTTGCCGGCGGTGACGCCGAGCCCGGTCGCCGCCGGCCCGAGGGTGCAGTGCCGCAGCTCGACCAGACCCAGGCCCGGTCCGCCGTCATCGGGCGCGGTGACGGTCACCGCCCCGGCGACCAGCAGCCCGTCGACGACCAGCTCACCCGGGCGGTCCCCGACGCCGACGCCGGTGACCGCGACCCCGCCGAGCAGGCAGGGCCGCACCCCGACCGGGTCGAGGTCGGTCTGCCGGCGGGGCCGGTCCGGCGGCCGGGGCCACTGTGCGGCCAGCACGCTCAACCGGCTGCCCTGCCCCACCCGCACCGACAGGTTCTCCCGGTAACGGTGGCTGTCCAGCACCACGATCCGGCCGGTGCCGCCCGGATGCGCGGCCTGGAAGTCGTGCCAGGCGGTCACCGCCTCACCCAGCGAGGCGACCACCTCCCCGGCGCGCGGCGGCTCGGTCACGCTCACCGCGAGCTGCCAGTCCACCGGCCCGTCCGCCGACCCCAGGTCACCCCGGCGCGGGTACGGGCCGGCGCCGACGTCGGCGCTGAACGCGTACCACCAGGAGACCGCGAGGCGGTGCACCGGGCGGCCGGCGGCGACGGTGATCCGGCCGCGCACCGGGTCGACCCGCACCACGCTGCCGGTCGGCAGCTCCCAGCCGGCCAGGTCGCAGATGCGCAGCAGGTCCAGCGGCACCGGGCGCAGCTCGTCGGCCGGGGTGGGCTGGATCCACACCACGAACGACGGGTCGTCGTCGCGGAACCAGCGCCGCTGCTCCGCCGACGGCGGGCTGTCCGAGGCCAACGCCGCCAACTCGTCGCGTAGCGGCCGGCGACGCAGCGGACCGGGCACGTTCGCCTCGTCGGCCCGGTGGTCGATGTCCGGCTCGGTCACCGTCGGCCCGGTCAACTGCCGGCCCACCCCCACCGGGTCGATCCACCACCTGCCGTCCGCCGGCGTCACCACAGGCGCGGCCGTCGCCCGGTCCAGCCGGTACGACGGCAACGGCCACACGTACAGGCCGATGTGGCCGATGTTGGGGCGGCCGGTACCGGTGTCCATCGCCCGCACGTCCACCGTCCGGCAGACCGTCTCGAACGGACCGCCGACCAGCTCCAACGGCGCGGCGGCCCGGATCGACGCGGTGGCCGGCGCGGCGCGGACGTGGTTGACGTGCTGGGTGGCGACCAACCGTTCGAAGAACTCGACGACGGCGGCGCTCCAACCGGTGTTGGCCCGGGTCAGCTCCTCCAGGGCGGCGGCGGTGCCCTTGCGCCGGCGGAACCGGATCGTGTCGGCGACCCGGGCCCGGTCGGACAGTCCGCCGCCGTCGGCCAGCGGATGCAACCGACCCGCCCCCACCAGCTCGCCGAGATAGGGCACCACCCACTCGGCGCAGGTCTCCACGAACCAGTCGTCGGTGAGCTGGTCGATGTCGGTGTCCAGCACGGCGGCCTGGTCGGCCAGCACCTCCACCAGGGCGCGCAGCATCCCGCCGGCCGCCTCGTCCCGGCTGCGCAGGGCGGCCGGCAGCAGGTCCCAGATCTCCTCGACCCTCACGATGCCTCCAGCAGGGTGACGTCACCGGCGTCCACGGTGAGCAGATCGGCGGGCAGCAGCACGTCACCGACCCGACGGGCCGGTGCTGCGGTGATCACGTCGAGCCGGGCCGGCGACTGCCCGGCGTCGTACAGCAGCTCCAGCACCACCGCCGCGACGCCCGGCACCCGGTGCAGCAGCGCCTGCACCTCGCTTGCGCGCACCGGCTGGGCGTAGTCGCGGGCGTCGAAGCTCAACCCGGCGACCAGCGCCGCGCGGGCGGCTGCCGAGACCGCCGCGAACCGGTACCCGGGGGTCAGCAGCAGCCGCGCGGTCACCGCCACCCGGCGGCGGTGGTGACCGAGGATGCGCACCGGCACCGTCGCCTGGCGGGCGGCGTCCAACGCCCGCAGCAGGTCGGCGCGGACCGGCGCGTCCGGCGGGATCTCCGCCCCGTCCGGGCCGGCGACGGTGAGCAGGACGAGCTGCCGGGCGTCGTCCCAGACCAGGTCGGCGCGGGCCTTGCCGATCCCGGCGAACGCGCGGGCGAAGTCGGCGTGGTCGTCCAGCGAGACGACCCGGCCCAGGGTGCGGACCGCCAGCGGCGCGTTACGGCGGGCCCGGTCCACCCCCTCCGGGTCGTCGGCCCCGGCGGCCGGCACCGGGTTGCCCACCTCCATCAGACCCAGCGGCCGCGACAGCGGGATCGTCAACCGGCCCGGCGCGAGGTCGGCCGACCGCCCGATGCCGCTGCGGTAGGTGGCCACCACGTTGTCCCGTCCGGTCGGCAGCCGGGCCCCGGTCAGGCCGTCGCCGAAGGTGACCGTGACGACGCCGTCGTCGGCCCGGCGCACGGTGTAGACCCGGGCGGCGGGGGCCTGCCCGAGCAGGACCGGCACCTCCTGCCAGCGCACCCCGTCCACCCAGACCGCGAGGGTGGTGCGGGAACCGCTGGCGGTCGCGGCCGGCACGTGGGTCAGCGGCGCGTGCCGCAGGGTGAACCGGGGGAACGCCTGCCGCGCGTCGCCGCTGCCCAGCACCTCGGCCCGGCTCTCGCCGTGGGTCGCCGGTGTCACGTTGCCCAGCACCCGGACACTGTCGCGCCGGTAACGCCGGGTCACGTTCGCGGTGAGGTCCACGGTGGTCGCGTCCCGCACCCGCAGCACCGTCACCACCTCGCCGACCGGCCCGCCGTCCGGTTCGACGCCGGTGAGCACCAGCGGCCGGCCCGGCTGCAGTCCGGGCATCGGCCGGGCCAGCTCCAGGGTCGCGGTCGCGGCCAGCGGGGCGGTCAGCGGCGGGGCAGCCGTCGGGAGCAGCCGGCTGCCGCCGAGCACGGTGGTGGTCCGCCGGGAGAAGGTGTTCGAGTCGCCGCCGACCACGGTGACGCGGGTGGTGCGGGCGGCGATGCCGAAGTCGGCGACCGGCGACTCCGTCACCGCGTCGACCCGACGCACCTGCGGCACCCCGGCGGTCTCCAGCACCAGCCACGACCCGGCCACGACCGACGGGTATGACTGGTCCAGGTGCAGCGTCCGCTCGTCCTTGCCCAGCGCGGCGTCCACCCAGGTGTCCTTGCGGGTGGCGTACGCGCCCGGCAGCACCTGGTTGGTGCCCGGGTTCAGCTCGCCGACCCGCAACGCCACCGGCAGCGCCGACCACGGCTGTGCCTGGTGGCCGAAGAGCGCCGCCCGCTGCGTCAGCAGGTGCACCTGGACCTCCCGTCCCGACTGGCGCAGTTCCGTGCCGAGCTGCTGGGCGGTCACCGCCGCGTCCAACCCGACCACCGTGTACGCCGGCACCACCGCGCCGCCGTCGGACGCGGCCACCACCGCCTGCAGCACCGCCGTGGTCGAGCGCACCCGGCGCACGTCGTACCAGTCGGGGCCGAGCACCAGCAGCGCTGTGCCCGGGGTGAGCACCGTGTCGACGCCGGCCAGGTGCAGGGTGTCGTCGCCGGGCCGGGGCGCGCGGGGCGCGGTGACCCGCAGGCCCACCGCGTTCAGCTCCGGACGGGCCAGCAGCGGGGCCACCGTCTCGAAGACCTGCGGCAGCTCGCCGGGGCCGGGCACGCTCTGCGCCTGGCTGCCCACCGGGATCGGCACCCCCTCCGGGGCGCCGGGGGTGGCGGTGACGGTGAACGACAGCCAGGTCGTCGCGGCCACCCCGGGGCGCAGTTCGTAGCCGATCGCGCGGGCCAGCATCAGCACCGAACCGCGTTCGGTCGCGGTGCCGAGGAAACCCTCGTTGGCGATCCGTTCCTGGTAGAAGGCGAGCACGTCCAGGGTGGTCGCCCAGGCGTGCAGCAGCGCCACCGCCGGGTCGTCGACCTCCCGGGTGGTCAGCCCGGCCAGCTCCGGCCGGCCGGAGAGCCGGTCGACCAGCTCGGCGGCGAAGTCCGCCTGCCGGCCCAGCCGGTAGCCGATGGCGGTCCGGCCGGGCGGATTGGGTTCCCGGCCCACTCGTGAGGTCACAGTCCACCCACCAGGTCGAGGTGCAGGATGCCGTGCTCCGGCACGCTGGGATCGTTGTCGAGGCGGATCACCTCGGTGTCGCCGGCCCGCAGCACCCGGGCGGCCAGTTCCCCGCCGGCCGCCACCCCCACCGGGTGCAGCTCGGTCACCCGCACGTCGGTGACCCCGGGGACACCGACCGCGGCGGCCAGCAGTTGGCTGACGTAGAGCGGGGTGCCGAAGCTGAACCGGTCGGGGTGGAAGAACCCGCGCGCCCCACCCGAAAGGTCCCGGGCGGAGAAGAGGTCCAGCAGGGCCCGACGCACGTCCGAACGGAACGCGCCGCCGGTGACGCATACCCACAGCCGCAGCTCCACCGGCAGGTCCACCGGGTCGCGCAGTTGCAGGTCGTACCCGGCGACCCGGAACCGGTCGAGCCGCCCGGCCAGCCGACGGGCCAGCTCCGGCTCGTCGACCAGCCGCTGCCCGCCGGTCAGGTCGAGGGTGAGGAACACCGTCCACCACGAGCCGGTCCAGCGGACCCGGGCGGTGGCGTTGGCGACCTCGGGCAGCCGCCGCGCCGCCGCCACCCAGTCGTCGGTGGTCACCGCCCGCTCCTGGGTGGCGAAGGCGACCGGGGCGTGCTGCCGGGCGTGCTCGACGTCCTCCGGGTCGGTGCCACCGACGGCGGGCAGCGGGTTGGTCGCGGCGAGCAGCCCGACCCGGTCGGTGACCAGGGTGGTCAGCGCATCGTGGCCGAGGTTGCCGGCCGCCCCGCCGCCGCGCCACCAGGCGACCTGGAAGACCGTGCCGGCCGGTGGTCGCCGCCCCGACACGTCGTCGCCGAAGCGCAGGCTCACCCGGCCGTCGCGTTCGCGTTCCGGCACGAAACCCTGGTCGAAGCGGTCGGCGTTGAGCAGGTCCCGGCGGGGCCGCCAACTGCCCTCGGTGGTCTCCAACCGGATCAGCGGCACCGCGGCCCGCGGGTCCTGGTCGAGGGCCTGGCTGGCCGGGGTGTCGGTGGTGAACGGCACCGCCGCGGCGACCGGTTCGTCGGTCAACACCGGCCGCCACCGGTGCTCGGCGGCCGGCGGGAGCTGCCCGGACACCGCGCTGGCGTGCTGCACGGCCACCAGGTTGGCCCGGGCCACCGCACAGGTCACCAGGTGGTCGGTGCCCGCACCGGCGACGGAGGCGGTGACGGTCAGCGGGAAGGCCAGCCGGTCCGCGGCGCTCCACCCGACCTCCAGCACGGCCACCCCGGTCACCGGGTCGGTGGTGGGGTTCGCCGACACCAGCCGGACCACCTGCCGGTGGGTGGGGTCGGCGTCGACGCGCCGCCCGGTCAGCGGGGACCGCACCTCCTCCAGCAGCAGCAGGTCACCGGCGGCCAGGCCGGTCGCCGGCAGGTCGACCAGGGTGGCCCGGGTCGCCCCGGCGGGCAGGCCGCAGTCCCGGCCGCCCCACACGTACAGGGCGATCTCGTTGCGGGCGGCCCGGGGGACGAGCGGGGTCAACGTCTCGAAACCGGTCACGCCGTCGGCCGGCAACGCCGCCGCGTCGGCGGGGCGTACCGCCGGGGTGGCCCGGTCGGCGGCCAGCACCGGCGTCCCGGCGGGCAGGCCCCGGCTCTCCACGTCCGACCCGGCGGCCACCCGCACGCTGAGCCAGGCGCGGGCCGCGCAACCGTCGTGCACCGCGTAGTCCAGCAGCCGGGCGTGCCGGCGCACCGAGATCCGGCTGCGGGCGGTGCCCAGGTAGGCCTCGGTGCCGGCGGCGTCCTGCCGGTAGGACAGCCGGTCGGCCACGTGGGCCAGCGCCTCCACCACCGTGACCAGCGGGTCGGCCGGGTGCCGGTCGGTGCCGCCGGGCAGGGCGGCGAGCCGGTCGAGCATCAGCCGCCGGAAGCCGGCGTAGTCCTTGGCCAGGTAGTCCGCCGGTGCGGTGCTGGCCGGCGGTGGCGACGCCGGTGGGGCGGCCGGTGCCGGGTCCAGGTCGCTGGGGCAGTTGGCCTTGAACGAGAAACCCTGCGCCGACAGCACCGGGTCGAAGCCGGGCGGCACCCGGTCGTCCACCGCCGAACGCACCAACCGCAGGGTGTACGGGGAGAAGTCACCGGCCCGGTCCACCCGGACGGTCAGCTCCGCCCCGGCGGCGGCGACGCCGAGCACCCGTACGCCGGTGATCCGGACCCCGCCGTCGACCACCACGTTAGCCACGGCCAGCGGCGCGCCGGCGGGCACCCCGCCGGCCTGGCCGGGCAGCGGGTGCAGGAAACCGACGTGCAGCAGCCGCTGGTCGGCGGCGTCCACCTCGACCCAGTCGATGCCGTTGAACGCGCTGCCCGGCCGGGCCACCTCGGCCCGCCGTTCGTCGTCGTCACAGAGCACGCTCATCCCGCACCCCTCTCCACCGCCACCTGCGCCGGACGGCCGGTGGCGCGCAGCCGGTAGGCGACGTGCACCCGCACCGCCGCCTCGGCCAGGTCGACCCGGACGTCGTCCACCTCGATCAGTTCGCCGAGCCAGCGCTGCAACGCGCTGCGGGCCTGCAACTCGGCGGTGCCCACCACCGCGTCGTCGACCGGGGCGAACAGCAACTGGCCGAGGCCGGCGCCGAAGTCCGGCCGGTTGACCCGCTCCCCGGGCGCGGTGAACAGCACCGCCTCCACCAGGTCGGCGACGTGCCGTTCCGGGCCGGCCAGCCCGGAGCGGCCCCGGTTGTCGGGCCGCCACGGAAACGCCGGGTACGTCATGTCGCCACCGCCCGCACCTGGATGCCGGCCACCGTCGGTGGACCCTGCGGGATGCCCTCCGCGCTGACCCCGAGCCCGACGCTGGTGCCGAGCACCGGCGGCTGCCCGTTGACCAGCACCCGGGCCGCCGGGGTGGTCCACTGGAGCTGGACGCAGGGCTGCGGTTTGGTGCCCGCGCCCACCGGCACCTGGAAGGTGCACCCGGTGACCGGGTACGCGTCGGTGGCGGTGACCACCGGCAGGCCGCCGACCAGCACCCGCGCGTTGCCGGTCTGCGGGGTGACCGGGCCGGTGTGCGGGCAGGTCAGCACCGCCCCGACGTGCAGCAGCGGGCCGGGCATCAGGTCACCGTCAACGCGGTCTGGTTGATCGCCACGGTCGGGCCGACCAGGGTGACCGAGGCGCCCTTGCCGTTGGAGATGATGATCCCGGTGTCGTTGATCGAGATCATCGCCCCGGTCAGCGTCTTGAGCAGGATGCCACCGGTCGGGCCGGGGGCGTCGGAGATCATCAGGGTGGCCTGGCCGGGGGTCTGCAACACGATCGGTGGGGTGGGTGGCGGGGCCGACGACACCAGTGCCGGGATCTCCGCCTTGGAGCCGTACCAGCAGCCCGTCCAGATCGGATGGTCGGCGTCGCCCTGCTCGAACTCCACCCACACCCCGGTGCCCGGCAACGGCACGGCGAACATGCCCGCCTGGATGCCGGCCAGCGGGAAGCAGGGCATCGCCCAGCTCGACGGGGGCAGCGTGACGTCCGGGACGGTCACCTGGATGCGGCCCTGCTGCAACGGATCGAGGTGGTTGACCACCGTGCCGCGATACTTGCCGTAGTACCTCGTCGTCATGGCTGTGCCCTTCCGGAGATGGAGACCTGGGCGTTGCGGCCGAGGGTGAACCGCTGCTTGACCTCGCCCGCCTTGACCGTGGTGGTCACGCTGCGCACCACGTACTCACCGTCGTAGGCCCGGCCGGCGCCCCGGACCCCGACCAGCCGCCGGCAGCGCAGCAGCCGGCCGTACCGCAGCACGTCCAGCGAGCCGGACCCGGTGATCACGTTCGCCGACTGGGCGGCCCGGGCCAGGCCCCGGGCGAGGGTCTGCACGACGTCCATCCGGGCGGTGGCGTCGTCGGTGCCGTCGGGGTTGGACCGTCCGACGTTCATCCGCCGGTACGACAGCGGAATCGGGATCTTGCGGCCCAGCGGCGGGTTGAGCGGGCTGACGTCCGGCACCGGCAGCGGAATCGGCACCCGTACCTGCTCGGGGAACGCGGTGAGCAGGTAGACGGTCTTCTGCACCCCGTCGAAGGAGAAGGACAACGACTCCACGTTGGCACCCGCGTCGGCGTTGACCGTCAACGCCGGCTGCGGCTGACCGGCCCGCACCTCCGGCCCCCAGTACGCGGTGTTCATCCCCGGGGTCGGCCCCGGCTCCACGTAGAACGCGTAGCCCACCTCGTCGGCGAGCTGCGACACGTACGCGAAGGTGGTGCCGCGTACCGCCGGGATCCGCTGCACCGGGTTCGGCGCGAACACCAGCACGCTGGGCACCACCATCGGCACCACCCCGTACGCGGCGAACGGGGCGAGCAGGGTCAGCACCCGGGCCTCCGCCGGCATCGGCATCGGCAGGTCCGACAGGTCGATCAGGTCCATCATCTGGCTGACGTCCACCCCGGTGAGGGTGAGCGTCGACGCACCCGCGTCGTTGCTGCGGGCCACGTCGTGCCGGGTCACCACCCCGTCGGAGAGCACCTGCGGCCGCCCGTCGACGTGCAGCACCAGCAGCACCCGGGTCGGCGGGTCCAGGCTGCCGTCGGCGAGCATCCGCTCCACCAGCGACCCCCGGCCCAGCGCCAGGCGCAGCTGGAACCCCGAACGCTGCCCGGCGTTCTGGGTGACCTGCGCCTCCTGCACCGCCGCCACCAGTTCCATCGGGGCCGGCCGGAAGGTCAGCGGCCCGATCAGCACCTGCAACCGCACCCCGCTAGGCATCGAGGCTCCCCGGGAACCCCTCGGGCAGGGCCACCCGCACCACCTGGCCGGGGCGGATCAGCTCCGCCGGGTCGAACACCCCGTTGGCGTCGCAGAGCTGCCAGAAGGCGGTGGGGTCGCCGACCGTACGGGCGGCCAGCAGGTCGACCCGGTCGCCGTCGGCGACCGGTTCCCAGCCGGCGGTGGCGAGCCGCTCGGCGGGCGGCACGAACCGGCGACGCAGGTGCACGATCTCCTGCCCGGTCTCCTGATCGACGGTGACCGTGGTGCCCACGGCGGCGTAGCGGCTGTCCGGGGCCAGGGCTCCCGGCGTGGGCTGGCCGCCGGTGGCGCCGGTGGCGGCGAAGAGGGTCTGCGCGACCCGGCCCTGGGCGGCCACCAGGGCCGGATCGGTGTCGGCCGGGTCGCTCATGGCAGCCGGTCGATGCCGAGGTCGGCCAGCCGCCCGCCGCGCGCCCGGCCGGCGAGCTGTTCGAGCTGCTGGTGGGCGGCCATGGCCAGGCCACCGGCCCGGCCGTCGGTGCCCACGTCGTTGACGGTCAGCACCCGCAGACCCAGCCGGATCTTGGCGCGGATCGGGTTCAGCATCGGGTCGAACGCCTCCTCGGTGATGGTCAACTCGGTGATCCGTACCGGCCAGAGCCGGCGTCGTCCGAACGCCAGCAGCACCAGTGGCGCCGGGGGTGGCACCACCTCCAGGGTTCCGGCGGCCAGCAGCGCCGCCGCGTCCTGCACGGCGGCCAGGCTGGGGTAGGCCAGCGATTCCAGGGCGGCCAGCTGCGCGGTCAGCCCCAGCTCCGCCGTCTGCGGGTCGGTGAGCTGGTCGGCGGCGTCGAGGTCGGCCTCCAGGGTGAGCGTCTGCACCGGCGGGCCGGTGATCCGCAACGCCTCGCCCCGGGCCCCGCCCTCGGCCCCGGCGGTCTTGAGCTGGAAGCCGCGGGTCAACGCGTCCGGGTTGTACTGGAGGGTGATCACCCGGCGGCTGTGCCCGCTGTCCGGGTCGAGCACGACCAGACCGGCGCGCAGCAGACGGGGGCTGAGGGGACTGGTCACGGGGTGCCTCCAGAGGTGGGACGCCGCCAGCGGATCCGTTCCGCCACGGCCCGGGTGATCCGGCCCTGCATCAGCAGCGGGTCCAACCCGCTGAAGTCGACGGTGCAGTCGGTCAGCCCGGTGATCCGGATCTGCCCGGTGGACAGGCCGAGCCCGTCGAAGAGCAGGTTCACCCGGGCCACCGTGGCGCTCTGCAACGACACCGGGCGCAGCCGTCCCGGCCGGCCGCCACCACCGGCGGCCCGGCGTACCCCGCCGCCGACGGCGAGGTGCACCAGCGCGTCGGGGGCCAGCACGATCTCGTTGCCGCCGCCCAGCGGCAGGGTGATCTCCCGGGGATTGTTGACCGACAGGTCCACGTCGACGTTGCCGATCGCCAACATGCCGGGCGGGCCGGTCGACGGTTCGTCGCTCTGCACGTGGGCGACGGTGTGCAGCAGGTCGTCGCGGGAGGCGGCGGTCGGCCGCAGCAGCCGGTTGAGGCGTACCAGGTGCTCGGTGCGGGCCTGGCTGACCTCGCCGGTGTCGAGCTGCCACCGCAGCAGGTCGACGTCGCTGTCCGGCGGGGGAGCGCCCTCCGCCCCGAAGCTGGGCAGGTGCACCCGGTAGACCAGGTCGTCGCCCTCGACGATGAACCGGCCCGGGGTCCACCACGGCAGCGCGCCGGTGAGCCGGCGGTAGTCGACCGCGCCGTCGCGCAGGGTCAGCCGCACCTCCCAGCTCCGCTCACCCCACAGGAACCCGTCGTGGGTGACGTCGAAGTCGATGTGCCCGTTGAGGCTGTCCAGCACCTCGCCGATGCGGTAGGCGTCCAACACCCGGACCAGGGCGTCCCACTTCCCGGCCAGGGCGGCCCGGCGTTGCGCGCTGGTGGTCCGGGCCGGCGGCGGGGCCGGGATCGGGGATCCGCCGCCGAGCATGGTGGCGAGATCCAGCACGAACCGGGCGTTGCGGATGTCCAGTGACGGCAGTTCCCCTGACCCGCTGGTCAGGTCGTGGGTGAGGTCGCCGAGCAGCCCCTGCTCGACGAAGACGGACAACCCGAGCCCGCTGTCGGCGAAGCTCAGCCCGGTCACCTCACCACCGCGTACGGCGATCCGCTTGCCCGGGGCCGTCGTGCCGTCCGACCCGGCCGGGTCCTGCTCGTAGCCGATCGAGGTGAACCGCAGCCCGTACTCGGGGCGGCCGGTCGGTGCGCCGAGGAACAGCAGTTGCCGGCGCGGGTCGGCGGTGACCTGGGCGCTGATCGCGGTCAGCGTGGGCTGCGCCAGGGTGAGTCGAAGCCCGCCGTGGTCGAGGAAGTCGACGCTGAGCCCACCGGCGGTGAAGTCGGCCGTGCCGCCGGACAGGAACGTGCCGATGTCGAAGCCGACCCGGGCCGCCTCGATCGCCCCGATCCGCAGGCCGCCGAGGATCCGCATCCCCTCCGCCGTGCGGGTCGCCTCCACCAGGAAGCCGTCCTGCCCGGCCGCCGGCACCAGTCGCAGCTCCCCGAGCACCGCCTCGACGTCCGGGTTGAGCCGGATGGTGGTGCCGTCGTGCAGGTCGACCAGCAGCCCGCTGGCCCGGGTCTGCTGCACCACCAGCTCCCGCAGCAGCAACCGGCGGAACCGGCCGCCGGAGGTGCCCGCCGGCCACAGGTCGACCCGGGCCCGCGCGCTGATGCCGAGCAGGGTGATCGCCCCCGCGCCCGACGGGATGCGCAGGCCGAGCGCCGCACCCTGCCAGTTCAGCGCGTCCACCGAGATGGTGGCCAGGTTCAGCCCCGGCTGTCCGTCCGGGCCGATCTCGATGTGGTCCGGGCCGATGCTGACCACACCGGTGTCCAGCCCCTGGATGCTGACCTGCTGGTCGTGTTCGCCCGGCCGGGGACCGACGCCGAGCTGAGCCTCACCGCCCACCACCCGGGCCTGGATCCGGCCACCCCGGCCGAAGGCGAGGGTGAGCTGGGCGGCCCACAACGTGCCGTCGACGTGCAGCGCGGCGTCGATCCGGCCGGCGATCTCCACCCGGGTGGCCCCGGTGGTGAGCCGTCCGGCGGTCACCCCCGCCGCCGCCGACCAGCGCAGGCCGCGCAGGTCCACGTCGAGGATCTCCAGCGGCGGCCGGTCCGGCTCCCCGGCCGGGACCGGTTCGGGCCGGCCGAGGCCGACGTCGAGCACCCCGTCGCGGTAGCGCAGGTCCCGGCCGGTGATCCGGGCGATGTGCAGCCGTTCCAGGTGTAGCGCGGCGGTGGCCGGGACGACCCGACCGGCGGCGTCGCGCTGCTCCGGTGTGCTGTCCCAGCGACCGCTGGCGGTCAACCCGTCCAGCACGGTCGGCCCCCGGGAGACGATCCGCCCGTCGCCGGCCCGCCAGTCGATCGCGCCCAGCTCGATGCGGGCCGGGCCGACGTCCTCGAAGCGCAGCCCACCGGCCCGTTCGGTGACCAGCCGGCCACCCAGCCCGGCCCGGCGTACGGTGACCGCGCCGTCCGGGGTCCGCAGGGTGGTGTCGGTGAGGGTCAGCCCGTCGAGCTGGATGCGCTGGCTGTCGATGGGGTCGCTGACGATCCGGCCGGCCACCGGGTCGACCTGATGCGGGCCGGCCCGGACCAGGTCCACGGTGACCGACGCGGCGTTCGAGGCGGTCGGCCGGCCGTCCACGGTGCCGGTGATCGTGGTCGGGCCGCCCTGCACCGCGCGGGACACCACGGCGAACCGCAGCCGGTCGAGCTGCCCGACGGTCAACCGCCCGGTGTAGGTCAGCTCCTCGCCGGTGAGGTCCACGTCGAGATCGCGCAGCCGCACCCCGATCAGCGCGCCGGAGACCACCTCGACGCTCATCCCCGGTGCCGGGTCGGTGACGTCCATGCCGATCCGGTCGGCGTCGATCCGGTCGATGACCAGGTTGCGGACCAGCGCGCCACGGACCTGCCGGCCGGTGGCGGTCACGCCGGTGCGGACCTGGACGTCGAGGCTCATCCGGCCGATCCGGGTGCTGCCCCGGGCGTAGAGACTGCGACCGGGGGAGTTGAGCGCCAGCCCGGTCAGCTCGGTCTGCTCCACCACCAGGTCGGGCAGGCGCAGGTCGTCACCGACGGGCAGCACCCGGCCGTGGATCGCCTCGCCGGGGGAGCCGTCGGCGCGCACCGGTGCGGTGAAGGCGATCCGCCGGGCCTCGACGCCCGGCCCGGAGAACCCGGTCACCGCCAGCTCACCGACCCCGAAACGGACGGCGGTCCGGCCGATCGGCAACCCTGCGGCGGCGGCCGGGCCGGCCAGCTCAGCGGGGAGCGCACCGCCACCGACGGTGTCGAGGTCGGCACGCACCCGCAGCCGGGACGCCGCCAACCGTTCCACGGCGGTGGCTCCGGCGCGGACGTCGGTGGCGGTCAGCTCGGCCAACCGCAGCTCCACGCCGAGGGTGGCCGGGTCCAGGGTGACGTCGAGCCCGCCGACGGTCAGCCCGCCGACGGTGACGGCGAAGTACCGGCGGGCCCGTTCCCGTAGCAGTTGGAGTTCCTGCTCCTGGGCCCGGGTGCGGTGCCCCGGCAGGTAGCGGCCGGCCGGGTCGACCGGTTCGGCGGAAAGGGACTCCAGTTCCCGCAACCGGTCCAGGTCGGTCAGCCAACCGGTCAGCTCGGCCCGCCGCTGCGCCCAGCGCGGCTCGTCGGGTAGCGCGGCGAGCTGGGCGGCGACGTCGGCGCGGGTGGGCAGGTCCCCGGCGGTCAGCCGCAGCGCGGGGGCGCCGGCCGGTCCGGGCAGCAGGCGTACCCCGGTGAGGGTGGCCGACCCGGTGCTGCCCCGGGCCGTCGTCGCCGCGTCGGCCGGGACGCGGTCGCGGCGGAACCGGGTGATCAGCTCGTCGTCGGGCAGGTACTCCCCGGCGCGCGACGGCAGGGACGCCTCGGCGTGGATCGGGTCGATCTCCACCCCGGCGGCCTCGACCCGGCCGGTCAGCCCGGTGACCCGGATGCCGCCGACGTCGATCGACCCGCCGACGGTCTGGCGGAGCTGGTCGGACAGTTCGACCAGCCGGCGACGTTCGGCCTCGGACAGCGACTCGGCGTGCCAGCGGTGCCGGGCCTCCAACCGGTGCAGTTCCCGCTCGGCCGGCTCCAGCGTGGTGAGCTGGCTGTCGACCGCGCGCAGCCGCTCGTCCAGCGCGGCGCGTGTCGTGCCGGTGGCCGTGTCGCGGCGCAGCCGCAGCGACTCCCGCTCGGCGCGCAGCCGGGCCGGCAGGCTGGTGGCCACCCCGATCAGGGTGCGGCCCACCTCGATCCGGCCGACCTGTTGCAGGCCGGCGAAGGAGAGCCCCTCGGCGGTGGCGCTGGAGAAGCTGACCCGCAGCGAGTGCATCATCTCCACCGCGTCGGTGACCCGTTCGCCGACCGTCCGCGGTGGCCGGAACACCCCGTCGGTGAGCAGCCCGATCGTCGCGTTGGCCAGCGGGGTGAAGATCTCCCCGGCGGTCAGCGAGGTGAACTGCTGGGCCAGGAACGGCGCCCCCGCCGTGTACGGGGCCAGCAGCGCGTCGCTGATCTTGGACAGGAACGGCAGTCCACCGTAGAACGAGATGACGTTGTGCAGCAGGTGGATCAGTGGATCGATGACCGGGATGCCGACCCAGCCGTGCCGGCCCGGTTCGGTCACGTTCTCCTGCCCGGTCGCCCCGGACCGGAAGGCCAGCGTGGACAGCCCGAAGCGGGTCAGGCCGAGCAGCCCGCCGGGCAGGCCGTCGCTGGCGTACACCACGTCGGAGACGCTCAGCGCGCCCATCCCGGCCTGCGCGCCGACCGGCCGCTCGTAGCCCCGGTCGGAGAACGAGGCGACGATGTCCAGGTCGGTCAGGGTGATCCGGCCGGTGCGCAGCGAACTGCCGGTGAAGGTGCGGTTCACCCCGTCGAGCTCCAGCCGGGGCAGCCGGACCCGCAGCACCCCCTGCCGGGCGTCCACCGACAGCGACAGCCGGTTGGCGCGTTCCCGGTCGGTGTCGCGCAGCCGGGCGCCGCCCAGGTCGCCGCTGATCCACTGGGCGTCGTGCAGGTCGAACTCGTCGACGGTGACCTCGTCGGTGAACAGGCTCAACCCGGTGCGACTGAGGAACAGCAGCTTCAGCCCCACCGCGACCAGCCGGGCCAGGTCACCCACCACCGTCGGCAGCCCGTCGGTGCGCAACGACTCCGGCTCGAACGTGGGCCGCCGGGTGGCGTGGTAGAGCCGCAGCTCCGCCACCAGCGTCGCCAGGTCGGGCAGCAGGTCCGCGCGCAGCTCCCGGGAACGCAGGAACACCCAGCGCCGGTCGTCCAACGCGTACGCCTGGATGATCAGCGACCGCAGCTCGGTGACCCGCCCGGCCCGCCAGAGCCGGTCGTCGCGCAGCCGGTCCCGCAACTGGTCGCGGGCCTCGACCCGGCGGGGACCGGAGATCGCGGTGGTGGCGAGGGAGGCCCGCATCTGCGGGGTCATCCCGGACTGCATCCGGGCCCACCGGTCCGGGTCGTCGGCGGCCAGCCGGGCCTGGTCGGCCACCGGCAGGCTGCGCACCAGCTGGAACGCCAGCCACGCCTCCCGGGGGTTCACCGCCCAGTCGGTCAGCCCGATCGCGAGCAGGCCGCGGGCCTGCCGCTCCAGGTGCGCCGGGTCGCGCAGGGCGAGCAGGTCGAGCAGCTCGGCCCGCCACATCTCGTGGGTCAGGTACGCGTCCGGCAGCGCGGCGAGGATGCGATCCAGGTCCCGCAGCGCGTCCAACCGGTGCACGGCGGTCCGCAGCGCCTCCCGCCCCCGGGCATCCGGGCCGGCGGTCGCGCCGGTCGGCCGGTCGTAGCCGATCAGCCGGCGGACCAGCTCGACGGCGTTCACCCCGTCCAGGCCGCCCTGCACGGTCCGGTGGATGTCGGCGACGAGCCGGTCGGCGTCGACCTGCCCGGCGCTGCGCCGCCGCCGATCCAGCGGCTCGGCGAGGGTGCCCACGCCGGTGTAGCTGCCGCCGAGCACGTCGGCGGCGGGGATGTTCTCCTCCAACCGGTCGAACCAGCTGCCCTGGTCCAGCCGCCGCCACCGGTCCTGGGCTGCCAGCGGCAGGCTACGCAGCAGCAGGTACGCGAAGCGGGCCTCGTGGTCGCGGATCGCCCAGTCGAACAGCCCGTACGACAGCAGGCCCTCCACCCGGGCCAGGTTGCGGTGCTCGGCGCGGGCGGCGAGGACGACCAGCAGCCGCGGGCCGAGCGGCGCGTCGACCCGCTTCTCCTCCCACGGCAGGTGGTCGAGCAGCGTGTCGAGGTGGCCGCCGTCGTCGAGCTGGCGGACCGCGTACCGCAGCCTCGGCCCCGGCTCGGGCGGCCCGGCGGCGGCCGGCGCGGCGGTGGCCGGGGTGCCGGCGGTGGGTGCGGCGGGAGCCAGGTCGGCGAGCTGACGCAGCGCCTCGTCGGCCCGGCGGTCGTCGATCGACAGTTGCACCCGACGCAGCCGGGCGGCCAGGTCGGTGTCCCGGTCGAGCCGTTCGTCGTCGGCCGACGCCCCGCCCAGCACGGTGATCTGCTCGCGCAGGGCGTCGGCGTCGCCGCCCGTCGGGGGCCGCTCGGCCAGCAACGCCCGGAAGTGCGCCTTGCGGTCACCGCCCAGCAGTTCCCGCAGCACGCTGGTCCGCAGGGCCCGCAGCACGGTCAGGGCGGTGCGCCGCTGCACCGGGTCGAGCCCGTCGGTGCTCAACCCGTGCACGTTGTCGGCTTCCAGCACCCGCAGCAGGTAGGGGGTCTGCCCACCGAGGGCGGCCAGCGCGGCCCGGGGGTAGGCGCGGTGGTGGTCGTCGTCGAGGTTGCCGGCCAGGTCGGTGCGCCGGGGCGCGGGCAGGCTGTGCACCAGGCTGCGGGCGACCACGAACGGCAGGGTGTCCAGGATCCGCAGGCAGCCCCGCACGTCGTCGCCGGAGACCCAGAGGCCGTCGAGCAGGTCGACCATGCGGGCCCGTTCCGCCAGGTACCGGCGCTCCACCAGCGCGCCCAGCTCCGCCTCCAACGGGCCGGTCCCGGCCTCGTCGGCCGGCGCCCGGTCGGGGGCCGGCGGGCTGGCCGGGCGCGGCGGGGTGGCCACGGCACCGGTGTCGGCGGCGACCGCGCCGGCCGGCAGCCACGCCACCGGCCGCCACAGGGCCCGCCCGGCCGCCGCGGCGTCGGCCAGCGCCCGCGCCTCGCCCTCCGGGTCGGCGACCCGCCGCCCCGGGTCCGCCGTCGTGCCGCCCGCCTGCGCCAGGTGCCCCAACTCGTGTACGAGCAGGGCCCGCCCGGCGGCCCGGGACGGGTCGAAACCCGGGGCCAGGTGCACCGTGCCGTCGGCGAGCAGCCCCCGCGCGCCGTGGTTGGCGGCCCGCCGACCGTCCCCGCCGAGACGCACCCGCAC
The DNA here is from genome assembly GCF_049178975.1 of Micromonospora sp. WMMD734. NCBI lineage: Bacteria > Bacillati > Actinomycetota > Actinomycetes > Micromonosporales > Micromonosporaceae > Micromonospora > Micromonospora sp. WMMD734. Next base: position 2,286,881 of record NZ_JBMHMK010000001.1, on the reverse strand, counting down.
CGCGTCGGGGCGCAGCCCCAGCGCCGGGGCGTACCTGTCGACCAGGTCCCGGGTCAGCGTGGCGAGGGCGTCGTCGGGTGCCGCCACGGGTTCCGTCGCCGGCAGCGGGGCCCGCTGCTCGGCCGGGCCGGGGGCGGTCACCGCCGCCACCCGGGCAGGCGCAACCGGACCCAGATCGCCTCGGCCAGTGCGGTCGGCAGGTCGGCGGTGGCCGGCACCTCGGTCACCGGGGCCACGGTCGACGGCAGTCCCCGCTCGGCCAGCAGCCGGGTCAGCCGGGCACCCACCTCGGCCGCCAGGGTGGCGTCGACCGGCGCGTCGACGCCGGTGACGACCAGCCGGCGGATGTCGACCTCGATGGTCGTGACGTCGGGGTTCACGACCACAGTCCCGGGTCGGCCGGCCGGTCGTGCTTGGCGTACTCGGCGGCGACCGCGTCGAGCACGTGCCGCATCCCGACCGGGACGCCCTGCCCGGCGGCGACCAGCGCGGCACGCAGCGCGACGGTGTGGATGTCCCCGCCGGTGAGGTCCAGCTCGGCCAGCCGGGGCAGGTCCAGGTCGGCGGTGGCCGCGCCGGGCGGGAAGGCCCGCCGCCACAGCCCGGCCCGTTCGGCGGGACCGGGATGCCCGAACGGCACCACCACCCGCAGCCGACGCAGGAACGCCGGGTCGATGGCGGTGCGCATGTTCGTGGTCAGCACCGCCACGCCCCGGTACCGCTCCATCCGTTGCAGCAGGTACGACACCTCGATGTTGGCGTACCGGTCGTGGCTGTCGCGGACCTCGGAACGGCGGCCGAACAGGGCGTCGGCCTCGTCGAACAGCAGCACGGCGCCACCCCGTTCGGCGGCGTCGAAGATCCGCCGCAGCTGCTTCTCGGTCTCCCCGATCCATTTGCTCACCACGGTCGCCAGGTCGACCCGTTGCAGGTCCAGGCCGAGCACCCCGGCCACCACCTCGGCGGCGAGGGTCTTGCCGGTGCCGCTGGGCCCGGCGAACAACGCGGCCACCCCGAGGCCCCGACCGGTCCGGCCGGCGAAACCCTGCTCGACCAGGAGCGCCCGGCCGGCCGCGGCGGCGGTCAACTGACGCAACTGGGCCAGGGCCGGGGCGGGCAGCACCAGGTCGTCCCAGCCGGCCCGCACGTCGATCCGCTCGGCCAACCCGTCCAGGTCGCGGCGGACCCGCTCGCGGACCAGGCCCCGGGCCCGGGTCACCGGGTCGCCGTCCGGCCCGGCGGCGGGGCGGGCGGAGCCGATGATCTCCCGGTGCCCCAGGTCGAACTCGCGGGCCAGGCCGGCGGCGGCCGACGCGGCCCGACCCGGCAGCAGTTCCCCCCACAGCGCCCGCTGTTCGGCCCGGGTCGGCCGGTCCACCGTCGGCCCGGGGGTCACCCCGTCGAGGGCGACGGGGCGGGGCACGCTGACCACCACGTCACCGATGAGCCGGGCCAGCAGGTGCTCCACGGTGGCCAGGGCCTCCGGCGGCTCGTCGCCGGTCAGTTCGACGACCAGCACCGGGTCGCCGAGCACCACCTCCCGGTTCCACAGCCGGGCGAAGGCGTCCCGGTCGGGCACCGCGCGGGGCAGGTCGGCGGCGGCCACCAGGTGCCCGGTCCGGCCCACCGTCGCGCAGGCCGCCGCCAGCACGTCGATCCGGTCGGCGGGGTCGGGACCGCACACCCGCAGCGGGTGTCGGCCTGCCTGCCAGGTGGCGCAGAGCTGCCGTACGGCCCGACGGCGGCTGGCCGGCAGGGTGGCCGGCGGTACGGGCAGCGCCACCAGGTAGGGCCGGAGCCGTTCGTCGAGCCGGCCGACGCCGTGCAGCTCGTGCAGGACCCGCTCGTCGACCCGCAGCGGGGCGTGCGGCAACGGACCGTCACCGGGCTCCACCAGCCGGGCCGCGCGTAACGGCCGGTCGGCGGCGAGGGCGTCCCAGTGCCCGCCGGGCAGGGCGTCGAAGCACCAGGCGAACGTCGGTGGCCGGTCCAGCAGACCCAACTCACCGGCGACCGTGGCGACCAGCATGTCGCGTTCGAAGCCGGTCAGCCCGAACCCGGTGCCGATCCGGTCCAGCGGGGAGCCGCCGGTCGGGGCTTCGGCCGCCGGTTTCCCCGTGAGCAGCAGACGGATCCGGTCCAGTTCGGCGACGAGTCCGTCGTCGCCCGCGTCCACCGGGGGCGGGGCGGGCCAGCGGGCGGCCGGGCGCGGGGCGGGCATCACAGCACCACGGCGGGGCCGTCGTACCGGCCGGTCGGGTCGGCGTGCAGCGGGCTGTCCACCCCGTCGACCCGCAACCGGGCCAGGTAGCTGCCGGTGGGCACGTCGCGGAAGGTGAAACCGATCCGCCCGGTGCGCTGCCCACCGGGCGGCACCCCGTTGTCGGCGGGCGCGGCGAGCATGGCGCCACCCACCCCGGTCAGCCCGAGGGTGACCTGCTGGCCGGCCTCGACCTCGGGGACGACGTCGACGGTGATCGTGCCGGTGCGCAACAGCACCCCGTCGACCGTGCGGCTGGACTCGACGACCACGTCGGCGGGGGCGACGGTGATCGTCGGCCGGTAGGTGACCGGCACCGCGTCGGAGCTGACCGCCGGCCGGGGCGTGGGCGGGTCGCCCAGCGCGACCGCATGGGTGACGACCAGGCCCCGGATACCGGCTGCGACAGGCCTGTCGAACGCGGTCAGCGGCAGCCGCAGCTCGCCCGCCGTGACGGTGGCGGGGCTGGCCGAGGCCGTCCCGATCCGCACCCGCACGTCCGGCCCGGCCAGGTGGCGGCCGGTCACCACCAGGGTCGCGCCGGCCGTGACCGGCGTGCCGGTCGGCCCGTCGGCGCGGACCTGGTCGACCTCGGGACCGTCGACGTCGACGGTGCCGGCGGTGACCGTACGGACCGGCAGCGGCTCCCGCGCGCCGCGCAGCGGGTCGATCAGCACCACCGACACGTCGAAGAAGACGCTGCTGCGGTACGGCGCGCTGAACGCCGACCAGAGCCGGAAGCTCTCCTCACCGCCGGGACTGTTGGTGACGCTCACCCGCAGGAGTTCGACCTGCTCGGCGAGGCGGGAGTCGGCCACCGGGGCGGGCAGCGTCGGGTCCGGCGGGTCGGGGGCGAGCGACCGGCGGATCGCCGCCCGGGTCAGCACCGGCGTCTCGTGCAGCATCGCCAGCAGATGACCGAGCAGGATCTCCCCGGTCAGTGGGTCGTGACCGTAGACGCTGGCCACGTAGTGCAGGTCGACACCGAGCGGCGGCGCGGCGACGTCGTCCCCGCCGGCGCTGCGCGGCGGCGGCCCCAGGTTGGCCCAGGCGGGGTTGCGGGTCACCCGGCTCAGGAACAGGTTGACCTGGTTGCCCTCCTGGTTGCCGACGGTCACCCGGTCGGGTGGGCCGGCGGAGACGGACACCCCGCCGACCGCCGACGACGCGCCGGTGGCCCGCAGGTACGCCATCACCTGCCCGCGCAGCACGGCGGTGACGGCGGCGAGGGCGTACCCGGTGCTCATCGCGTCGCCCTCGATCCGCGCAGGTACGCCTCAAGTTCCGGTGCCGGACCCGGGGCGACGGCGGGTGCCGGGGAGGTCGTCGGGGCGGCGACCGCCGGGGGCGTCGCCGGCTGCCGCTGCGGGGTGAGGCGTACCTCGATCCGACCGATGTGCACGTGCACGGCGACCGGTTCCGGTGTCCGTGCCTCGGCCCGGCTGGCCGGCGCACGGTAGGTCGGCGTGACGGCCGCGGCGGTGGGTGCCATCCGGACGGCGGCCGGTGGTGCGGTGGCGGCCGGGGCCGGCGGGGCGGATGCCGGTGCGCCGGGCCGGGCCGCCGGCCGGTGCGGGTCGTCCCGGCGGTGGTGCGGCGGCGCGGCCGGCCCGGTCGGGGCGACAGGAGGCCGGGACGGCGCGTGCGGGGCGGCCGTCGTGGGCGCGGGTCCGGCCGCCCGGGTCGTCACGGGCGGGTCCGGTACGGCCGCCGGCCGGGCCGACGCCGCAGCGCGGGCAGCGGGCGGGGGCAGCGGCCGGGCCGGGCCGGGGGCCGGTGCCCCCGCCTGCGGTGCGGTCGGCGTCGCCACCGGGATGACAGGCGTCACCGGGGCGGCGGGCGGGGTGACCGACGACGCCCCGGGCGACGGCGGTGACGGCGGCGGCGTCGGCGTGCCGGTCGGTCGGGCCGGCGGCGGGGTGGCCGGCCAGCGCTCCTGCTCCTGCTCGGTCAGGAAGCCGTCAGCTGCCGGCTCCTGCGGCTCGAACCGGCTGAGGGGGCGGGGACGCAGCCGGGGCGCGGTCCCGACGGCCAGGGCGGCCAGCGCGGCCAGGTAGCCGCTCACGGCACCCGCTCCAGGTACGCCGCCCGCCGGTGCGGACCCAGCGCCAGCACCTCCGCCTCGGACCAGCCATACGCGCGGGCCAGCCGGTGCACCTCGTCGAGCAGCCGGCGGACCCGGACGTCGGCGGCGTGCCACGCCCACGCCGGCACGTCCAACAGCGCCTCGGTGCCGCCGCCGCAGCCCGGACAGGTCAGGGTGACCGCGACGACGCCGAGCGGGTCGCGTTCGGCCATCGCGGCGGACACCGCCGGCAGCGCGGCGGACGGGTCGGCCAGCGGCGGGTCGGCGTCGAGCAGGCAGGCGTCGAGCAGCCACCGTTCAGCCGCCGCCGCGTCACCTGACCGCGCCGCCCCGGCCAGGTCGGCGGTGGTGGGCAGCCGCAGGGTGAGCAGGTGCCCCCGCCACCGCAGGGTGAACGGGCCGGCGCTCCGGTCGGCCGGCGGTGGTGCGGCGGCCAGCAGGTCGGCGACGGTGAGGGTCACCTCCAGCCGTTGCGGGCAGGTCGGGCAGTCCACGGTGGTCGCCACCCGGCCGCCGGTCCAGCCACCGGCCGTGGCCAGCAGCAGCGCCGTCACCTCGCCCACCGGCAGCCGGTCGGCGTCGGGCCGGCCGAGCAGCAGCAACCCGCGGCGCGGCGCGGGCTGGCCGAGCGCGTCGTCCCAGGCGTGGACCAGCGCCACCTCGGTCGACGGCGGGCCCCCGGCGGTCACGACCCGAGCCGGGGTTCGGCCGGTTCGGCGACCGCCTCGTCGCGTTCCCAGCCCTCGTTCTCCAGCTTGATGTGCTCGATCGCCACCGCGTTGGCGTTGGCGTCCAGCTCCGGCAGCGCCTGGTACTCCGACACCCAGCAGCGGAACAGCCGGTACGACTGGGCGACCTGGCCGGCCTCGTTGAGCAGTTCGATGGTGATGTCCCGGCGAAAGTCGGCCAGGGACACCTCCGCGCCGGCCCCGGCGTGCAGCGCCCAGATCCGGCCCGCCCACTGGGCGAACTCGGCGTCGTGGGTCAGCCCCCGTTCCAGGGTGACCGCCTCGAACTCGGTGCGACCCGGCGACTTGTGGCTGGTCGACGCGTTGCCGCCGTCGCGGTGCTTGACCACCTCGGTGGTCCGCTTCAACGCGCTGACCTTGCTCACCCCGGCCACGTAGCGGCCGTCCCACTTCACCCGGAACTTGAAGTTCTTGTACGGGTCGAAGCGCGTCGGGTTGACCGCGAACTGCACCATGACTCACACCTCTCAGGACGGGCTCTGGCCGGCGAGCTGCTGGATCCGCACGATGACGAACTCGGCGGGTTTGAGCGGGGCGAACCCGACGACCACGTTGACCACGCCCCGGTCCCGGTCGTCGCCGGTGGTGGTCTCCGCGTCGCACCGCACCAGGTACGCCTCCCGGGGCGTCCGCCCGGCGAACGCGCCCTTGCGGAACAGGTCCTGCATGAACGAGGTCAGGTTCAGCCGCAGCTGCGACCAGAGCGGCTCGTCGTTGGGCTCGAAGACCGCCCACTGGGTGCCCCGGTAGACGCTCTCCTCGATGAACAGGGCGAGCCGGCGCACCGGTGTGTACTTCCACTGGCTGGCCAGCGCGTCCGCGCCGGCGGTGGTGCGGGCCCCCCAGTTGACCGTGCCGGTCACCGGGAAGGTACGCAGGCAGTTGAGCCCCAACGGGTTGAGCACCCCGTTCTCGGCGTCGGTCAGCGGATAGACCAGGTTGGTCACCCCGCGTAGCTGCGCCTCGGTGCCGGCGGGCGCCTTCCACACGCCCCGCTCGGTGTCCTGGCGGGCGTACAGGCCGGCGAGGGTGCCGCCGGGGGCGACGGTGCGGGGCCGGAAGCCGTCGGTGGGGTCGGGGATGCGCAGCCGGGGGAAGTGGGCCACCGCGTTGGGCCCCTTGACCCCGAGCTGGTTGATCCAGTCCAGGGCGCGGTCCGGGTCGTCCACCCCGGGCGGCGGGTCGACCAGCAGGACCGCCCGGCGGCGCTCGCAGAGGTCGTAGGCGGCCGACCAGACGGCCTCCGGGTCGAGCCCGTTGTCGATGGCGGCGGGGTTGCCGTGCCGGGCACGGGTGGCGTCGGGGATGCAGAGCAGGTTGAACAGGTCGGTCTTGAGTAGCGCGTAGATGCCGGTGTAGGCGGCCTCGCTGCCGATCAGCGCGCCGGTGCCGGGCAGGACACTGCCGTCGGAGCCGGTGACGAGGTCACCCTGGCCGAGCCGTTTGACGCCGAGCGGGCTGAACCGGCCGACGTTGGCGGTCGTCCCGGCCAGGCCCAGCAGGGCCGCGCCGTCGGCGACGTCCCCGGCGGGGGAGACCCCCGCGACGGTGAAGGCCGCGTCCACCGCCGTCGGGGCGACCACCGTGTCCACGTCGCCGAGGAGACGCAGCCCGCCGGCGGCGGTGGGGGCCACCCGGACCCGCAGGCCGGCCGCGCCGTCGGCGGCGCCCAACGCGGCGTTGACCTTCCGTTGCAGCAGCGCGGCCACCCCGGCGGGGGACGACGGCAACCGCTCGCCCTTGTCCAGCACGGTCACGGTCACCGGGGCGACCGCCGGCACGGTCTTGGCCGGGTCGTTCGGGTCCGGCTTGGTGGGCCGGTCGGGTTGCACGGTGAGCCGGTAGTTCTTCGCGGCGTCCACGGTGGGGGTGCCCAGCGCCGTGCCGGCCGTGCCGCTGGGCGTCGGCCGGCCCGCCCCGGCGGCCCCGGCGCGTGCCCGGACCAGCGCCGAACCCCGGTCCGGGTCGTTGAGCAGGGCCACCGCGTACGCGGCGCTGGCCGGGTCGGCGGACAGCCCGGTGAACCGTTCGGTGTCGCCGGTGGCGGTGTCGGTGACGGTCAGGTTGAACGACGTGGCGTCGGCGACGCCGTCGTGGTCGACGTCGACGAGCAGTCCGCTGCCCCACGCGCCGGTGCTCGTCGCGTCCAGCAGCAGCGCGGACTTCGCCCCGACGCCGACCTTGTCCAGCAGGGTCACCGAGGCGGCCCGGGCGTCGGCCCGGGGCACCCGCACGACCAGGGCGGCGGCCCCGCCGTTGCGGAAGAACTGTTGCACGGCCAGGCTGAGTTCGGAGTCCCGGTCGACCCCGCCGAACCGGCGTTCGAACTCGCCGAAGGTGTTCACCCGGACGGCCCGGTTCTCCGGTCCGGTCCGGACGTATCCCACGAAGGCGGCCACCCCGGTCGCCACACCGATCACGGGGCGGACGGAACTCGCGACTTCCTCGATGTACACGCCGGGATAGGTCGGGGTGACGGGCATGACTACCTCGTCTCGCAGTGGCGGGTCGGCTGGTGTCACACTCCGCTCACGCCGCGCCCACCTCTAGCGGGCACCCGACTGCGCCGCGACAACTACCCGACACCCCGGGCCGCCTAGTTGCCTGGTCGGGGCGGGTGCGCGGCGCTGGTTGCGGCCTTGACGGTCACGGGTGCGCATGCCGGGAGGTGCCCGGGGACACCTGCGGTGCCATCCTCCAACGAGACAAGCCAGTTTTCTCCCGGGAGGGTGGTGGATTCATGGGTTCCGGGTTGTCGCTCGCCCTCTTCCCGGTCGCGCTCGGCATCGTCATGTTGGGCATCGGCCTCAGCCTGACCGTCGAGGACTTCCGCCGGGTGGCCCGCCACCCCCGGGTCGTGCTGATCTGCCTCGGGTGTCAGATGCTGCTCCTGCCGGTGGTCTGCCTGGGCCTGGTGACCGCCTTCGACCTGCGGCCGGAGCTGGCGGTGGGGATGATGCTGCTGGCGGCCTCGCCGGGTGGCAGCACGGCCGGTCTCTACAGTCACCTGTTCCGGGGCAACGTCGCGCTCAACGTGTCGCTGACCGCGATCAACTCGGTGCTGGCGCTGTTCACCCTCCCGCTGATCGTCAACCTGTCGGTGGCCGGCTTCGCCGGTGCGGACGCCACGATCGGTCTCCAGTTCGGCAAGGTGGTCCAGGTCTTCGCGCTGGTGCTCGTCCCGATCGCGATCGGGATGCTGCTGCGGCGTCGGTTCCCCACGTTCGCCGCCCGGATGCACCGACCGGTGAAGGTCGTCTCCGTCCTGGTGCTGGCCGTGGTCATCGTGGGTGCGGTGCTCGGCGTCAGGGACGACGTGCTGGCAACCCTCGGGGAGATCATCGTGATCGTCGCCCTGTTCAACCTGGTCAGCCTCGCCGTCGGGTACCTCGCGCCGCGCCTGCTGCGGGCCGGGCACCGCGACTCGGTCGCCTCCTCGTTCGAGATCGGCCTGCACAACGCCACCCTGGCCATCACCATCGGGATGAGCCCGACGCTGCTGGACAACGCCACGATGGCGATGCCGTCGGTGGTCTACGGCAGCCTCATGTTCTTCACGGCAGCGGCCTTCGGGGTGCTCGTCTCCCGCCGCCCGGCCGGGGCGTCGACCCCGACCGGGGCGACGCCGCAGCGGGCCCACTGACCCGGCGGGTCGCGCCGACAGTCACCATGCCCGCCCCGGACCGGCTTGACCCTGACACGGTGGCAGGGTCTTCACTGTGACCCGGAGGTGGTCACGATGACCGGGTCGGCGGCGTACACGGACCGGACACGGGGGTTGGCGGGCGGCGACCCGTCGGTACGGCTACGGGTGGCGCTCGCGTTGGGCAGCGCCCCCGACCCGCGCGACGTCGACCCGCTCGTCGCCCGGTGCGCGGTGGAACCGGACTTCTCGGTACGCGAGATGCTGACCTGGGCGCTCACCAGGCACCCTGCGGCGGTGACGGTCCCCCGGCTGGTCGCCGAACTCCGGTCCCCGCAGGCGCAGGCCCGCAGCCAGGCGTTGCACACCCTGTCCAAGATCGGGGACAGGGCGGCCTGGCCGGCGCTCACCGTGGCGCTGCTCACCGACGCCGACGACGAGGTGGCGCGGGCGGCCTGGCGGGCCGCGGTCGCGCTGGTGCCGTCCGGCGCCGAAGCCGGCCTGGCCGGGATCCTCACCACCCAGTTGGGGCGGGGCGACCGGGGGACGTGGCTGAGCCTGGCCCGTGCCCTGGCCGCTCTCGGCGAGGTCGTCACGCCGGTGCTGGACGCCGCCGCGTCCCACCCCGACCCCCGGGTACGGGCCCACGCGGCCGCCACCCGGCAGCTGATGCGTGACCCGGACGCCGGCTTCGCGTTCTCGATCGAGGAGGCGAAGCGGGTCGTGGCGCTCGGCCACGCCGACCGGCAGGGGTGAGTGGCGGTGCTGATCGGTGAGGTGGCACGGCGCTGCGGGCTCAGCGTCCGGATGCTGCGGCACTACGAGTCGCTCGGCCTGGTACGGCCGGGCGGACGCACCGGCGCGGGCTACCGCGAGTACTCAGGTGCGGACGTCCGGCGGATCTTCCACATCGAGAGCCTGCGGTCGCTGGGGTTGTCGCTGCGTGCGGTGGGGCAGGCGCTCGACGATCCGGGTTTCACCCCGACGACGCTCGTCGACGACCTGATCCGGCGGACCCGGGCACGGATCGCCGACGAGACGCGGCTACTCACCCGGCTGGAGCGCATCGACGCCGCCGAGCCGGCCGACTGGACCGATGTCCTGCGGACCGTCGCGTTGTTGCGGGCCCTGGCTTCGCCGCACGCGGGGCGGCGGCAACGGGCCGCGCTGGCCCCGGCCGGGGCGGTCGCGGTGGAGGCCCTGGTGGAGGCGGCGCTGGGCGAACCCGACCCGAACGTGGCCGGGGCGCTGCGGTGGGCGGTGGCGCGGGCCGGCGGGGCGGGACTGCCGCTACTGGCGCAGGGGCTCGACGCGCCCGTGGCGACGGTACGCGAGCGCGCGGTGCGGTGCCTCGTGGAGATCCCGCACGACGCCGCGACCGCGCTGCTGCGCGACGCCCTCGCCCACCACGACGTGACGGTCCGCAGGTGCGCGGCGCTCGCGCTCGGTGCCCGGGGCGTGCCCGAGGCCGTCGCGACGCTCGTCGACATGGTCGTGCAGGAGGCGAACGACGTCGAGGCCGCCGACGCGCTGGCCGCGTTGGCCGTCGACACCGGATCGGCCGACCGGATCGCCGCCGCGCTCGTCGCGGGCCTCACCGGTGACTCCGTCGCGTCGCCGGTACGCCGTCGGCTGACCCAGGCGCTCGCCGGCATCCCGGGGGAGCGGGCGTCGCGGGCCCTGGCGGAACTGGCGGCCGACCCGGACCGCCCGGTGGCGCTCACCGCGACGTACGTGCTGATGCTCCGCGACCGGGAACCGTGACCGACGACCCCGGCACGTCCCGACCACCCGACGGGTGCCCGCGCCCGCCACCGCCCCCGGACCGGTGGCGGGCCCCGGCGTCGGTCACCGGGTGCGGCGGTGCCGGGCGATCAGCGTCCCGGCGCAGAGCACCGCCAGCAGGCCGCACGCCGAGCCGGCCCACTGGTTGTCCAGCACGGTCGTCAGCACCACGTTCGCCACGACGCTGACGGCCAGCGCCAGCCACAGCAGCGGGCGGAGCCGGTCGGCCGCCGGCTGCGGCGGTCGGGTCGGGGCGTCGGCGATGCGGTACGGATCGGTCATGGCTGCCTCCTCGGACGGGCCGGTGTTCGACCAGGTCGACGCTAGGCGCTGCGGTGGGCCGGACACGATCCCGCCAGCACGACCGACGGTGGTACAGCAGGCGGTACTTTCCGCACCGACGGTGCCGGGCCGGGCGACCGGTGGCCTATGTTGGCGCGGGAGGTCTTCCGATGACACACCTGCGGGACCGGGCCCGGGCCACCGTCGACGCCGTCGCCCGTCTCGTCGGCGGGCTCGGCACCGCGCTGCTGGCGCTGGCCACCCTGCTCCAACTGATCGTCGTGGCGACGGCCTGTCTGGTCTGGGTGGGGCTGCCTGCGGTACCCGGCACGCTGCGGGCGGTACGCGCGGTGGCCGACCGTGAGCGGGCCCGGCTGTCCCGCTGGGGCGCGCCGGTCCCCGCCCCGGGCCCGGTGCCGACCGAGCTGCGGGTGGCGGCACGCGACCCGTTCGTCCGCCGGGAACTCGGCTGGGTCGCGCTGCACGCGGTCACCGGCCTGATCGGCGGGCTGCTCGGCCTGAGCATGCCGCTCTACGCCGTGCAGGACCTCACGTTCCCGCTGTGGTACCGGCTGCTGCCACCCGAGGCCGGCGCGCCGGGGATCGTCTGGTGGCGCATCGACGGGCTGGGCGAGGCGTTGATGGTCGGGCTGCTCGGGTTCGGCTGGTTGGCCGCCACGCTCGCGTTCGTCCCGGCGCTGGCCCGCCTCCAGGCCCGGCCGGGACGGTGGCTGCTGCCCCCGCCGCCGGGCTTCGACCTGTCGCTGCGGGTCGCCGAGCTGACCGCCACCCGGGCCGCGGCGTTGGACGCCCACGCGGTCGAACTGCGCCGCATCGAACGCTCCCTGCACGACGGCACCCAGAACCGGCTGGTCGCGGTCAACGTGCTGCTGGGGGCGGCCCGTCGGGCGGTGCGGCGGGACCCGGACCGGGCCGACGAGATCCTCGGGCAGGCGCAGGACGCGGCGGAACAGGCGCTCGGCGAACTGCGTACGGTGGTGCGGGGCATCCTGCCGCCGGTGCTGGACGACCGGGGCCTCACCGGCGCCCTGGCCGGCCTGGCCGGTGACTGCGCGGTGCCCTGCCGGCTCACCGTCGACGTGCCGGTACGCTGCGCCGTCTCGGTGGAGGCCACCGCCTACTTCGTGGTGGCGGAGGCGTTGACCAACGTGGTCCGGCACAGTGGCGCCGGCCGGGTCGACGTGACCGTCCGCCGCCGGCAGGACCGGCTACTGGTGACCGTCACCGACGACGGGCGCGGCGACGCCGACGAGACCCGGGGCTCGGGGCTGACCGGCATCCGTCGGCGGGTCGGGGCGTACGACGGCCGGATGATGTTGACCAGCCCACCGGGAGGGCCGACGAGACTGGAGGTGGAGTTGCCGTGCGGATCGTGATCGCCGAGGACGACCCGCTGCTGCGGGAGGGGCTGGCGCTGCTGCTGCGGGCGGAGGACCTGGACGTGGTCGCCACGGCGGGCACCCCGGGTGAGTTCCTGTCGGCCGTCGACACCCACACGCCGGACGTGGCGATCGTGGACGTGCGGATGCCGCCGACGCACACCGACGAGGGCATCGTGGCCGCGGTGGAGGCCCGTCGCCGCCGGCCCGGCCTCGCGGTGCTGGTCCTCTCGGCGTACGTCGAGCAGGCGTTCGCCACCGACCTGTTCTCCGTCGGCGCGGTCGGGCTCGGCTACCTGCTCAAGGAGCGGGTGGGCCGGGTGGAGGAGTTCCTCGCCGCGCTGCACCGGGTCGCCGACGGCGGCAGCGTGATCGACCCGGAGGTGGTCGGGCAGTTGCTGGCCCGCAACCGCCGCTCGGACACCGCGCTGGCCGAGCTGTCGCCGCGCGAGCGTGAGGTGCTGGGGCTGATGGCCGAAGGGCTCGGCAACACGGCGATCGCCGAGCGCCTGTTCGTCACCGACGGGGCGGTGCACAAGCACATCCGCAGCATCTTCGCCAAGCTCCAGCTCCCCCCGGACGACCGGGTCGACCGCCGGGTCACCGCGGTGCTGCGCCACCTCGACGGCGGCCGGGGGTAGCGCCTGCGGTACCTCGGTCGGGCAGCCCGCTGGATGGTTCCCGGTCCTCCACCTGCATAGCGTTCCTGGTGCGCGCAGTACACACCCGCTGACACGGAAGAGGCCACCAGGATGCCAGTCCATCCGGCACACCCCATCGACCCCGTACGGACCGCCGACCCGGCGGGGCCCGTCGGCACGGCGGTGCGCGTCGCCCGGCTCACCCGGGTCTACCCGTCCGGCTCCAGCCCGGTGACCGCGCTGGCCGGGGTCGACGTCGGCTTCGACCGGGGCACCTTCACCGCCGTGATGGGCCCCTCGGGGTCCGGTAAGAGCACCCTGTTGCACGTCGCCGCCGGGCTCGACCGGCCCACCTCCGGCCAGGTCGTCCTCGGCGGCACCGACCTGTCGACGCTGTCCGAGACCCGGCTGACCGAGCTGCGGCGGACCCGGATGGGGTTCGTCTTCCAGGCGTTCAACCTGATCGGCGCGCTGACCGTCGAGGAGAACATCGTGCTGCCGCTGCGGCTGGCCGGGGTCCGCCCCGACCGGGCCTGGCTGGACCGGGTGGTGGCACGGGTCGGGCTCACCGACCGGCTGCGCCACCGTCCGGCCGAGCTCTCCGGCGGCCAGCAGCAACGGGTGGCGATCGCCCGCGCGCTCGCCACCCGACCCGAGGTGGTCTTCTGCGACGAGCCCACCGGGGCGCTCGACTCGCACACCGCGGCACAGGTGCTGACGCTGCTGCGCGCGATCGTCGACGAGCACGGGCTGACCGTGGTGATGGTGACCCACGACCCGGTCGCCGCGTCGTACGCCGACCGGGTGCTGGTGCTGGCCGACGGCCTGATCGTCGCCGATCTGCCGCAGCTCGGGGCGGCCCGGATCGCCGAACGGCTGGCGGCGCTGGACGGGCGGGCCGGCCGATGATCCGGCTCGCCGCCCGGCTGCTGCGCCACCGCGCCGGCCCGGCCGTCGCGACGCTGCTCGCCCTGCTCGCCGGGGTGACGATCCTGGTCGTCATGGGCACCCTCGTCGAGTCCGGGCTGCGGTGGCGGCCGGAGCCACGGCTCTGGGCGACGGCCGACCTGATCGTCGCCCACCCCACGCTCAGCCAGCGGACGCGGGAGCTCGGTGGCGACACCACCACCAGCACCGTCGCCCTGCCCGAGGGCGGCACGGTGGACGCCGCCCTGGTGGAACGCGTCCGTCGGCTGCCCGGCGTCGCGGACGTCACAGCCGACGACCGGGTGCCGATCGGCGTGCCCCCGGCCGTCGGACACGGCTGGGGCACGTACGCCTTCGCCGGCCGGCCGGTCACCACGGGCGTCGCGCCCCGCGCCGACGACGAGGTGGCGGTCGACGTCCGGCTCGGCGCGTCGGCCGGCGACCGGATCGACCTGGTCGTCGGCGGGGTCGCCCGGCCCCACCGGGTGAGCGCCACCGTCGACACCGGCACCGACGCGGTGTTCTTCACCGACGCGCAGGCGGCCCGGCTGTCCGCGCACCCGGGCCGGGTGGACGCGATCGGTGTGCGGCTCGCCCCCGACGTCGACCCCGGCGCGATCGCCGACGCGGTCCGCCGGGTCGCCACGCCCACCGGTGCCACCGTCCACGTCGGCGTCGACCGGGGCACCGTGGAGCAGCCGGCGGAGCTGGCCGCCCGGAGCCTGCTGGTCACCATCGGCTCGACCTTCGGCGGGTACGTCATCCTGCTGGTCGTGTTCGTGGTGGCCGGCACCATCGGGCTCTCCGTCCGGCACCGCCGCCGGGACCTGGCGCTGCTGCGGGCGATCGCGGCCACCCCGGGCCAGGTGCGTCGGCTACTGCTCGCCGAGGCCGCCCTGCTCGCCCTGGTCGCCGCCGCGCTCGGCGGGCCCGCCGGCCTGCTGGCCGCCCGCTGGGTGCATGGTGAGCTGGTCGACCGGGGCTTCGTCCCGGCCGGTTTCCCGATGGCCGGCGGTCTGCTCGCGGTGCCGGCCGCCGCCGGCACGGCGGTGCTGGTGGCGGTGCTCGCCGCCCTGGTCGCCGGGCGTCGGGTCACCGCGATCAAGCCGGTCGAGGCGCTCGGCGAGAGTGCCGTCGAATCCCGCCCTCCGGGCCTGGTGCGGCTGGTCGCCGGTGGCCTGACGCTGGCCGGTGCCGTCTCGTCCGGGGCAGTCGCCGCCGGCGGCACGGGTTCGACGGCCGCGCTGGCCGGCGCGGTCGGCATGCTCTACCTGTTCGTCGTCGCGG
Organism: Micromonospora sp. WMMD734; assembly: GCF_049178975.1. Lineage (NCBI taxonomy): Bacteria > Bacillati > Actinomycetota > Actinomycetes > Micromonosporales > Micromonosporaceae > Micromonospora > Micromonospora sp. WMMD734. The sequence goes on along the minus strand of NZ_JBMHMK010000001.1, from coordinate 2,271,821 downwards.
TGGGGCTGCTCGCGCCGTGGATCAACGGGTACGTCGCGCGGCTGCTCACCCCGGCGCTGCCCCGCCTCTGGGGGGTCGGCGGCTACCTGGCCGCGGCGAACCTGCGGGCCACCGCCCGGGGGACGGCGACGGTGCTGACGTTCCTGGTGCTGGCCGTCGGCCTCGGTGGCTCGGTCTGGTTCTTCCAGACCAACCTGGAACGGCAGACCGTCGCCCAGAGCGGCGCGGGGACGCTCGCCGGGCAGGTGCTGACCGCGCCGGGCGGGCTGCCCGCCGACGCCGCCGGCCAGATCCGCGCGTTGCCCGGGGTGCGGGCCGCCACCGGGGTACGGCGGACCCAGGTGGTGGTGCGGTCGTCGCTCGACGGCATCACGTCGGTCCCCGCGCAGGCCGTCGACCCGGTCGGCCTCACCGACACGATGGACCTCGACGTGCGCGACGGCGACCTGAAGGACCTGACCATGGGCGCGGTCGCGCTGTCCGCGTCGCAGGCGTCCGCGTCCGGGTGGCGGGTCGGCGACCGGGCGGACCTGTGGTTGGGCGACGGCACCCCGGTCACCCTGCGGGTCGTGGCGGTCTACGGCCGGGGCCTCGGCTTCGGTGACGTCACGCTGGCCACCGGGACGGTCGCCGGGCACACCGCCGGGACCACCGTCGACGAGATCCTGGTCCGCGCCGATCCGGCCGCCGACGCGCCGCTGGCCGCCTGGGCCGCCGGGCAGCCGGGCGGGCAGGTGCGCGACGCGGCCACCCGGACCCGGCTGATCGGCACCGACCTGGCGCTGGGCGCCTGGCTGAACCGGCTGCTGATCGGTGTGCTGGTGGGCTACGCGGCGCTGGCCTCGGCCACCACGATGGTGCTGGCCGCGCTGGCCCGCCGCCGTGAACTGGCACTGCTGCGGCTGGTCGGGGTCACCCGGCGGCAGATCCGCAGGATGGTCCACGCCGAGCAGGTCGGGCTGCTCGGCAGCGCGGTGCTGATCGGCGCGACGCTCGCGGCGTTGACGCTGAGCGCGATCGTCGCCGCGCTGACCGGCAGCCCGGTGCCGTACGTGCCGCCGCTGGGCGCGGTGGCGGTGCTCGGCGGGGTCGCCCTGCTGGCGCTGGCGACGACGGTGTGGCCGGTCCGGCGGCTGCTGCGGGCCGCGCCCATCGACCACATCGGCCTGAAGGAGTAGCGGCGGGTACCGGCCCCGACCCGGCACCGGGAGGTGCCGGGTCGGGGCCGTCGGCTGGTCCGGGCCGGGCGTGCCGGGTTCTGTCGGGCGTGCCGCCTAGGCTGGCCGGATGATCGACCGGCGGCAGGTGGTGCAGTTCCGCGTCCACGCGCAGCAACTCGACCGGGCCGGGGGCACGTTCGCGGACACCGCCGTGCTCGACCTCGGGGTGCAGGACACCGGCCCGGACGGCGGCCGGTGGGCCCTGGCGCTGCGCGGGGTCGAGGTCACGGCACCGGTCGTTGACGACCTGGTCCTGCTCTGGACCGTCCGCGGCGCGCCGCACCTCTACCGTCGCGCCGACGTGGCCGAGGTGGCGGGGGCGGTCGCGCCGTACTCCGACGCCGACGCGGGCAAACGCATCTACGACGCCGCCCGGCCACTGAAGGCCGCCGGCATCGGCAACCTGGCCGCCCTCGACGAGGTGGCCGCGCGGATGCGGGCCGTGGTCACCACCCCGACGGTCAAGGGCGACGTCTCCGGGCGGCTGGCCGAGCTGCTGCCCGAGCCCTACCTGCGGTTCTGTCGTCCCTGCGCCGCCACCCACCTCTACGAGATGCCGTTCCGGCTGGCGGCCGTGCGGGCCGGGCTGGAGCTGCGTCCCGGCACCTCGCCGCCGGTGCTGCACCGCATCCCCGGGTTCACCCGGCCAGCCCCGCCCGGCGACCGGTTCGACCTGGTCCGCGCCTACCTGCGGCTGCTCGGCCCGGCCACCCCCAGGCAGGTCGCCGACTACCTCGACGCCCCGGTCCGGGAGGTGCGGGCCCGCTGGCCGCAGGACGTGGTCGAGGTACGGGTCGACGGGGAGGCCCGCTCGCTGCTCGCCGCCGACGAGCCGGCGCTCGCCGCTGTCGCCGACACCACGGCCGTGCGCCTGCTCGGCCCGTACGACCTCTTCCTGCAGGCGCGGGACCGGGCGACCCTGGTGCCGGACGCGGCCCACGCCAAGCAGCTGTGGCCGGTGCTGGGCCGCCCCGGGGCCGTCCTGGCCGGCGGTGAGATCGTCGGCACCTGGCGGCCCCGCAAGGCCGGCCGGACGCTGACACTCGCCGTCCAGCCGTGGCGGAAGCTGTCCGCAGCCACCCGCGACGGCATCGTCGCGCAGGCGGAACGCCTCGCCACGCACCGGGGCATCCCCCGCGTCGAGGTCGACCTCGACCCGCCGGCCGGCGTTTGACACCGGCCCACCGCACCAGGTGAGGAGGAGGCGTGCGGGTCCCCCTCTCCACCAAACGCAGCGGCGCCGTGTACGCCGACGGCCGGCACGACATGCACCTGCACGCCCGCATCCGGGGCGATCGGCCAGCCGGCTGACCCCGGCTCCCCGGCCGGGGGTCAGGAGCCGGTCAGAGCCAGCCGTTGGCGCGGGCGGTGTGGGCCGCCTCGATCCGGTTGCGGGTGCCCGTCTTGCCGATCGCCGCCGACAGGTAGTTGCGGACCGTGCTCTCCGACAGGTGCAGCCGGGCGGCGACGTCAGCCACCGTGGCACCGTCCACGGCGGCGGCGAGCACCTCCCGTTCCCGTTCGGTGAGCGGGTTCGGGCCGGTCGCCAGGGCCGCCGCCGCCAGCGCCGGATCGACCACCCGCTCACCGGCAAGCACCCGTCGGACCGCCACCGCCAGCTCCTCCACCGGTCCGTCCTTGACCAGGAATCCCCGCGCCCCGGCCTCCATCGCCCGACGCAGGTAGCCGGGTCGCCCGAAGGTGGTGAGGATCAGGACCCGGCAGGAGGGCAGTTGCCGCCGCAACGCCGCTGCGGTGTCCAGCCCGCTGCCGCCGGGCATCTCGATGTCCAACAGGGCCACGTCGGGGCGGACCCGCAGCGCCGCCGCCAACGCGGCGGTGCCGGTGCCGGCCTCGGCCACCACCTCCATGTCGGGTTCGAGGTTGAGCAGCAGGGCCAGTGCGCCCCGCATCATGCCCTGGTCCTCGGCGAGCAGCAGCCGGATCATCCGCGCGCCGACCCGTCCGGGCCGGTGGGAATCCGGGCGGTGAGCCGCAGTCCGCCGCCACGGACGGAGGTGACGTGCAGTTCCCCGCCGGCCCGTGCGAGCCGCTCGGTGAGACCCCGCAGGCCGTTGCCCGGCTCGACCCGGCTGCCGACACCGTCGTCGCCGATGGTCAGCACCGACTCCTCGGCGTCGGCGCGCACCTCGATCTCGCACCGCGACGCGTGGCTGTGCCGCAGCACGTTCGTCACTCCTTCCCGCAGCACCCAGCCGAACGCGTCGTCCGCCTCCACCGGCAGCGGCCGACCGGGTTGCCGCACGGTGACGGTGATTCCCCCGTCGGCGAGGGCGGTCCGGGCACCGTCCAGTTCCCGTCCGAAGCTGCGGTCCCGGTAACCGGTGACCGCCTCGCGTACCTCGGCGAGCGCGGTACGGCCGATGCGCTCGATGTCCCGGGCCTCGGCCGCTGCCCGCCCCGGATCGGCCGGGGCGAGCCGGCGTACCACCTCCGCCTTCACCACCACGAGTGACAGTGTGTGGCCGAGCAGATCGTGCAGGTCCCGGGCGAACCGTAGCCGTTCCTGCTCGACCGCCGTCCGGGCCAGCTCCTGCTGGGCGCGGCGCAGCTCCGCCACCAGTCGGGCCGTCCGGGTGAACGCCAGGGTCATGGCGCCTGCCAGCACCGTGATCAGTGCCGAGGCGGCGATGTCACCGACCGGCACCCGGTGCGCCAGCCCGATCGTCAGGACGGCAGCGGCACTGCCGCCGACCCAGGCGAACCCCTGCACCGGCCGGACCAGCCCGACCGCACCGGCCGTCGCGACGTACGTCAGCAGGATCAGCCAGCCCTCCGGGCCGCCGGCGTACGCGCCCGCGAGGCCCACCCCGAGCGCCGCGAACACCAGCAAGCCGAGGTGGAACAGCACGGGCGGTACCACCAGGTCGGCCACCGGCACCGCCACCAGCGCGAGGTAGAGCAGCGCGAAGGTGACCAGCCCGGCCGCCGCGACCGCCGTCGGGCGTACCTGCCCGTGGGCGATCGCGGTGGACGGTGGCAGCAGCAGCCAGAACCAGAGCGTGTGCGACGCCACCAGCAGCAATCCCCGCCGGCGGCGACCGGTGGCGGGAGCCGCGATCGTGGCACCGGACATGGTCGACACCGTAGCGGGATCTCAGCGACGCGCGGTCGACCGGCGGTACGCCACCGCGGCGAGTACGCCGAAGGCCACCGTCCACCCGGCGAGCACCGTCAGTCCGGTCGGGTCGGGGGCCAGGCCGGCCGCCGTACGCCAACCGAGTTCGGCGAACCGGTACGTCGGCAGCGTGTGCGCCAGGTGCCGCAGCAGGTCGGGGAAGTACGCCGCCGGCACCAGCAGTCCGCCGAGCGCCGACAGGGTGAGGAAGGCGAGGAAGTTGACCGGCTGGGCGAGCTGCGGGGTGAGGCCGTACCCGATGGCGAGCCCGAGCAGCGCGAACGGCACCGTGCCGACCCACATCAGCACCAGCAGGGCCGCCCACCTGCCGGCGGGCAGCTCGACGTGGTGCTGGAGGCGGCCGGCGATGCCCACCGCGATCAGCGACGGCACCCCGCTCACGGTGCTGACCAGGGCCTTCACCGCGACCACCCGGCGGGGGGACAGCGGGGTGACCCGCAGTTGGTGCAGCCAGCACACCGCGCGTTCCTGGGCCACCGACGAGCCCACCGAGAGCACCCCGGCCATCGCGCCGTAGCCGGCCAGGCCGACCATGAGCGCGGCGGCGGCGGTGACGCCCTCCAGCCGGTCACCCGCCGGCAGCAGGCCCGAGAAGATCACGTAGGTGACGACCGGGCCCAGCACGGTGAACAGCGCCAGCCGCGGGTCCCGGGCCAGACGGCGTAGCTCGAAGTGCAGATAGGCGCGCATGTCAGTGGTTCCCTTCCGCGGCGGTGAGGGTGAGGAAGGCCGCCTCCAGCCCGACGCCGGTGACCTCCAGGCCCCGGAAGCCCCGGTCGGCGGCCAGGGCCAGCACGGTGGCGTCGGCGTCGTCGGTGGTGAGCGCCACCCGACCGCCCCGGACCTGCACCGACCGGACGCCGGGCAGCAGGTCGAGGCCCGCCACCGACCCGTCGGCGAGGTCGAAGGCCACCGTACGGCCGCCGGCCACCGCCCGGATCTCGGCGGGCGGGCCGTCGGCCACCACCCGCCCGCCGGCCAGCAGCACCACCCGGTCGGCGTACTCGTCGGCCTCGTGCAGGTGGTGGGTGCTGAACAGGACGGTGTGACCGTCGGCGGCGTACCGGCGGATCGCCGCCCAGAACGCCTGCCGGGCGGCGACGTCCAGCGCCGCGCCGGGCTCGTCCAGGACCAGCAGGTCCGGGTCACCGGCCAACGCGAAGGCGAACCGCGCCCGCTGCGTCTCGCCGGCGGAGAGCCGGTCCAGCCGGCGGTCGGCCAGGTCGGTCAGCCCGGCCAGCGCGAGCACCCGGGCGGTGTCCAGCGGCCGGGGATACAACCCCCGGGCGAGGGCGACCAGGTCCCGCACGGTGGCACCGGGGACGAAACCGGCGTCCTGCACCATCGCCCCGACCTGGCCGGCCCGGACCGCCTCGCCCGGTGACCGGCCGAACAGCGTCACCGTTCCGGCGTCGGGTGGGGCGAGGCCGAGCAGGAGCGAGAGGGTGGTCGTCTTGCCGGCACCGTTGGGGCCGAGCAGGGCGACCGTGCTGCCCGACGCGATGGTCAGGTCGATCCCGTCGACGGCCCGGACGGGGCCGAACCGCCGGGTGAGCCCGGTCAGGCGTACCGCAGTGTCATCCATGCCTGTCACGCTAGGCAGTCGGGGACCGGCGGGGCAGAGCCGGCGATACCCGTCCGGCCAGGACAAATGTCCCGGCCGCGCCCGCGTCGGCGAGCCGGTGGCACCCCGCCACGGTCAGCGGGGTCCGGCCGCGACGCACCGGTCCCTGGCCGCCTGCCCACCACGCCGACTCCACTGGGGAGGGTCTACACCGCCGGGCCGTGCCGCCGCCTCGACTTTACGGATGATGTCTGTCGACAGGGGACCCGTCATAGCGTGTGCTTCTCCGGGACAGCCCGGTGTGGCCCACGAACGCCACGCCATCCGGCCCGTTCCCCGACCTGGTGAAGTGAGGCTCCCTCGATGACGGTTCCACCCCCCGATCCCGCTGGTTCGGGCCGCCGGCGGTTGGCCGGCCTGCTCGCCGCGGTGCTGGTCGCGACCGCGCTGCCGCTGATCGGCGGCTCCGCGGCGGTCGCCGCGCCGGCCGACTCCGGCCCCTGGCGGCAGCTGCCGAGCGAGCCGTCGGCCAACGCCCGCGACGGGCGTACCCCCGACATCCGCGCGGAGCGGTTCGCCGCCTACACCCTGGACCGGGCCGCGTTGGCCGACACCCTGGCCGACGTGCCGGCCGAACGGGCCGGCACGGCCCGACGGTCGCAGCCGGCGCTGACCGTCGCGCTGCCCACCCCCACCGGGGGCTTCCAGCGGTTCGCCCTGGTCGACTCGCCGGTGATGGAGCCGGGGCTCGCCGCCCGGCACCCCGAGATCAGCACGTACGTCGGCCGGGGCCTGGACGACCCGACGGCGACCATCCGGGCCGACCTGACCCCGCTGGGCTTCCACGCCTCGGTCCGGTCGACCGGCGGCAGCTGGTACCTCGACCCGTACTACCACGGCGACCAGAGCGTCTACGCCAGCTACTACGCCCGCGACCTGCTCGACACCGACCCGGCCCAGGTGGAGCGGGAGGACGTCGCGGCGGCAGCCGGGGCGCTGTCGCCGGAGGTGACCGCGGACGAGCCGGCGGGTCCGCCGGTCACCCTGCGCACCTACCGGCTGGCCCTGGTCACCGACCCGTCGTACGCCACCTTCTTCGGCGCGGAGAACGTCACCGCGGCGAAGGTGACCCTGATCAACCGGGTCACCCAGATCTACGAGGACGAGACGGCGATCCGGTTGGTGCTGGTCAACGACACCGACAAGACCAACCTGAACACCGCAGCCCTGGCCACCGAGGCGAACGGACCGTGCGGCGCGGCGGCCTGCTACACCCCGACGCAGATCTCCTCGTGCACCAGCTCGCTGCTCAACCGCAACCGGATCGTGCTCGGTCAGCTCGTCGGCGCGGGCAACTACGACGTCGGGCACATCGGTCTGGGCCTGCCCGGTGGCGGTGTCGCCGGTCTCGGCGTGGTCGGCCTGGACGGCAAGGCGCGCGGCTGCACCGGCCTGCCCACCCCGGTCGGTGACTTCTACGCCGTCGACTACGTGGCGCACGAGATCGGTCACCAGTTCGCCGGCAACCACACCTTCAACGGCACCCAGTACAACTGCTCCGGCGGCAACCGCAGCGCCGCCAACTCCTACGAGCCGGGCAGCGGCTCGTCGATCATGGCGTACGCGGGCATCTGCCAGCAGGACAACCTCCAGCCGCACAGCGACCCGTACTGGTCGCAGCGCAGCTACACCGAGATCAGCACGTTCGTCACGAGCACCCGCCCGGCGCTCAACGAGGTGCAGACCGTCTCGCTGTCCGGCTTCGACACCGACGGCGACGCGTTCACCATCAGCTACGCGGGGCAGTCGTCGGTGCCTGTGGTGCGCGGCGGCAACTACACCGCGGCCGGGATCCGGGCGGCCATCGAGTCGATCGCCGGCTGGCCGGCCGGTGCCACCGTCACCGTGACGGCCTTCGGTGGGCTCGGCGCGCCGAACGACACCGGATTCCAGGTCACCTTCGGTGCCGGCCCGTTGGCCGGGGTCGACGTGCCGGCGCTCGAACTGACCGGGTTCGTGGGGGCGTCCGGCTTCGTCGGTGAGACCGCCCGGGGCGGCGCGGCCGGCAACAACGGTTTCCAGACCGCGCAGACCGGCAACCGGGCACCGGTGGTGAGCGTGCCGGCGGCGGCGTACACCATCCCGACGCGGACCCCGTTCGCGTTGAGCGGCAGCGCCACCGACGCCGACGGGGACACCGTCAGCTACCTGTGGGAGCAGAACGACCGGGGCGGCAGCGCCGGCACCGCGCTGGTCAACAACACCAAGACCAACGGGCCGCTGTTCCGGCAGTTCGGCGTGGCGGCGGCGGTCAGCCCGACCGACACCCTGGAGTACCACTCGCCGGGTGAGAACGCGGTGACCACCGATCCGACCCGGCACTTCCCGGATCTGGCCCAGATCGCCGCGAACAACACCAACGCCGTCACCGGGGCCTGCCCGACCGCGCCGGCCCCACCGGCGACCGGCGGGGCGAGCAACGTGCCGGCCGCGACGGTGGACTGCTACTCGGAGTTCCTGCCCACCGCCGACTGGGTCGGCGTCGCCAACGACCGGACCCTGCACTTCCGGCTCACCGGCCGGGACCACCACCCGGGCGGCGGCGGCATCGGTAGCGCCGACGTGGCGTTGACCCTCGCCCCGGAGGCCGGCCCGTTCCTGGTCACCTCGCAGGCGACGCCGGCGGCCCACCTGGGCGGCGGCACCGTGCCCGTCACCTGGGACGTGGCTGGCACGGACACCGCGCCGGTCAACGTGAGTGAGGTGAAGATCTCGCTGTCCACCGACGGTGGGGCGACCTTCCCGTACGTGCTGGCCGAACGCACCCCGAACACCGGGGCGGCGACGGTGACGCTGCCGAACGTGGACACCGCCCGGGGCCGGCTGAAGATCGAGGCGGTCGGCAACGTCTTCTTCGACCTCAGCGACGCCGACCTCGCCATCACCCAGGTCCGGGCGGCCACCGTCACCTACACCGGTGACACCCTGGCCTCCCCGGTGGCCGACGCCGACTCGACAGGTGTGCTGCTGCGGGCCACCGTCCGGGGTGGTGGCGGTGACGTCCGCAACGCCACGGTGACCTTCACCGAGGGGGGTGAGACCCTCTGCACGGCGGTCGCGACGCCGTTCGGCGCGGCGGCGGACGACGGTTCGGCCAGCTGCCGCGCTGTGCTGCCGCTCGGCGTGCACCCGGTCACCGCCACGGTGTCGGGGGCGTACACCGGCAGCGTGCCGGCCACCGTCACGGTGGCCGGCGGGTACGGCGTGTCGGTCGCCGGCTCGGGCTACCTGAAGGGCGGGGCCACCGCCGGTGGTTACCCGCTCGACGACGACCGGCGCATCGAGGTGACCCTGGACGGCCGGATCAACAACGGCAAGAAGCTGGTCGGCAGCGCCAAGGTCGGCTACAAGTCGGGCGGCAAGCGGTACAAGTTCCAGAGCACCGCGCTGGAGTCGTTCGGCGTCGCCACGGTGGCCGGGGAACCGGTCGCCGACCTGCGCTACCAGGTGACCCTGTACGACATCTCCACCGCGCAGGACCCGGTCGCGGTGGCCACCGGCCTGACCATGCGGGTGACGGCCACCGACCGGGGAGAGCCGGGCCGGCGCGACGGGATCGGCATCACCGTCTGGGACGGTGACCGGCTGCTCTTCTCCTCGGACTGGACCGGCGCGTCCACCCGGGAGATCACCCTGACCGCGTCCGGTGGCGACCTCACCATCGGCTGACCAGGCGCACCGCGGCACCCGGCGTCCTCTCCCGCCCACCCGGCGGGGGAGGACGCCGGTCGGCGTCCGGGCGGTGGACGGGGCGGGACGGGCACCCGGCACGATGACGGGGTGACCGCCCCCGCCCGCCCACCGCTCGCCACCCTGGACGCGGTCCTCGAACGGCTCACCTACGTCAACGAGGAGACCGGCTACACCGTGGCCCGGGTCGCCACCGACCGGGGCGGCGACCTGCTGACCGTGGTCGGCGCGTTGCTGGGCGCGCAGCCCGGGGAGAGCCTGCGGCTGTCGGGGCGCTGGTCGTCGCACCCGAAGTACGGCCGGCAGTTCGAGGTCGACTCGTACACCACGGTGCTGCCGGCGACCATCCAGGGCATCCGTCGCTATCTGGGCTCCGGCCTGGTCAAGGGCATCGGGCCGGTGTTCGCCGAGCGGATCGTGGCGCACTTCGGCCTGGACACCCTGCGGATCATCGAGGAGGAGCCCGCCCGGCTGGTCGAGGTCGCCGGGCTCGGGCCGAAACGCACCGCGAAGATCACCGCGGCGTGGGAGGAGCAGAAGGCGATCAAGGAGGTGATGGTCTTCCTCCAGGGCGTCGGGGTGTCGACGTCGCTCGCGGTACGCATCTTCAAGCAGTACGCTGACGCGTCGATCGAGGTGGTGACGAAGGAGCCGTACCGGCTGGCGGCCGACGTGTGGGGCATCGGCTTCAAGACCGCCGACACCATCGCCCAGGCGGTGGGCATCCCGCACGACAGCCCGCAGCGGGTGATGGCGGGCCTGCGGTTCACCCTGTCCGAGGCGACCGACGCGGGCCACTGCTATCTGCCCGCCCCGGCACTGGTCGCCGACGCCACGAAGATCCTCGACGTCCCCGGTGACCTCGTCACCCGCTGCCTGGACGACCTGATCGCCGAGGAGGGTGTGGTCCGGGAGTTCCTGCCCGGCGACGACGGCGAGCCGGTGCCGGCGGTCTACCTGGTGCCGTTCCACCGCGCCGAGCAGTCGCTGGCCACCTCGCTGCTGCGGTTGCTGCACGACCGGGCCGACCGGCTGCCCCACTTCACCGACGTCGACTGGCCCCGCGCGCTGACCTGGCTGCGGGCGGTCACCGGCAACGACCTCGCCCCCGAACAGGAGCACGCCGTCCGGCTGGCGCTCACCGCGAAGGTCGCGGTGCTCACCGGCGGGCCGGGCTGCGGCAAGAGCTTCACCGTGCGGTCCATCGTCGCGCTGGCGGCGGCGAAGAAGGCCCGGATCACCCTGGTCGCGCCGACCGGGCGGGCCGCGAAACGGCTGTCGGAGCTGACCGGGCACCCCGCCGCCACCGTGCACCGGCTGCTGCAACTGCGTCCCGGCGGGGAGGCCGTGCACGACCGGGACAACCCGCTCGACGTCGACCTGCTCGTCGTCGACGAGGCGTCCATGCTCGACCTGATCCTGGCCAACAAGCTGGTCAAGGCGGTTCCGCCGGGGGCGCACCTGCTCCTGGTGGGCGACGTCGACCAGTTGCCCAGCGTCGGCGCCGGGGAGGTGCTGCGCGACCTGCTCACCGCGCCGGCCGTCCCCCGGGTGCGGCTGACCCGGGTGTTCCGTCAGGCCGCCCAGTCGGGCGTGATCACCAACGCGCACCGGATCAACGCCGGCCGGCCACCCCTGCTCGACGGCCTGCCGGACTTCTTCCTGTTCGCCTGCGAGGACACGGAGGCCACCGCCGCGCTGACCGTCGACGTCGCGTGCACCCGGATCCCCTCCCGGTTCGGTCTCGACCCGCGCCGCGACGTGCAGGTCCTCGCGCCCATGCACCGAGGGCCGGCCGGCGCCGCCGCGCTGAACACCCTGCTGCAACAGCGGCTCACCCCGCACCGGGAGGGCCAACCGGAGCGGCGGATGGGTGGGCGGGTGTTCCGCATCGGCGACAAGGTCACCCAGATCCGCAACAACTACGACAAGGGTCAGGCCGGCGTCTTCAACGGCACCCTCGGTATCGTCACCGCGATCACCCCGGAGGAGCAGACCCTCACCGTCCGCACCGACGAGGACGAGAGCCTCGACTACGAGTTCGACGAGTTGGACGAGTTGGCCCACGCCTACGCGATGACCATCCACCGCTCGCAGGGCTCGGAGTACCCGGCGGTGGTGGTGCCGCTGACCACCAGCGCCTGGATGATGCTGCAACGCAACCTGCTCTACACCGCCGTCACCCGGGCCCGGCAACTCGTCGTCCTGGTCGGTTCCCGGCGGGCGCTGGCCGCCGCCGTCCGTACCGTCGGAGCGGGCCGCCGGCACACCGCGCTGGACCACCGCCTCGGCGCGCCGGCCGGGTAGCACCGGTGTCGCACGCCGACGACCCGCCGCGCCGGCCACCGTGGTCGGTGACCGGCGCGACGACCCGTGGCCGGTGTCAGCGGTAGCCGGCGGCGGTGATGTTGGCCTGCACCGCGTTCTCGGTGGCGTCCGACGGGTAGCCGGCGACCATCGCCCCCTCGTAGAAGGTGCCGGCGCTGAGGTTCGCGCCGCCGTCGGGCTTGCAGCAGTCCCCGCCGCTGCCCAGGATGATCGCACCCTGCTTCTTCATCGGGCTGTAGCCCGGCGGCAGCGACCCGTCGTAGAGGGTGTAGAGGCTGCCGGACTGGGCGTTGCTGCCCTTGATGGCGAAGCGGGAGGTGCCGTTGTTCTTCAGGGTGGCGGTGACGAACTTGTGCGGGAACGCCCGCTGGTTGGGGTTCCAGGAGCTGCTGCCGCCGGGGAACAGCCCCCACTCCAGGTCGGCCTGCACCCACGGGCCGGAGCCGGAGCAGCCGCCGAACCAGCACTGGGTGCTGAAGTTGATCGCGTCCATCGCCCCGGCGGCGTCGGCCTTGCGGGTGGTCTCGCTGTTGCCGTAGTCGAAGCAGCAGCCGTTGTTGACGTGGGTGCCGCTGGTGACCATGTACATGCCTTCGGGGGCCGCGCCGGTCGGGATACCGGTCAGGTGGCCGTCACGCCAGTAGCTGTTGCCCGGGTTGATGTAGAGCGAGTACGCCTTCGCGCCGCCGACGGTCAGCGACTCCGACGTCGCGACCGCCGGCCGGCTCTGCGGCGACCCGGGGACCACGCTGGAGCCCTGGTACCACAGGTCGTTGCCGCGACCGGACTGGTCGAACACGACAGTCACCACGCAGGTGGTGCCGGTGCAGAAAGCGTCCTGCGTGGCGGCGTTGGCGGTGCCGCCGGTGCCGGTCAGCCCGATGTTGCGGGTGGTGTTGTCCGAGGAGCGGCGGACCTGGTAGAGGTTGCCGGCGTAGGCGGCGTAGAGCGCCCGGGTGGTGCTGTGGGCGGCCACGCACGGGGTGCCACCGGCGGCGTAGAGGTCGCACGGCAGGGCGCCGGCGGGCGGGGGAGTGGTCGGCGGCGGCGTGGTCGGCGGGGTGGTGGTGGGCGGGGTGGTCGGCGAGGTCCACTGCTGGTTGGCCTGACCGTTGCATGTCCACAGCAGGATCTTGGTGCCGTTGGCGGTGCCGTTGCCGTTGGCGTCCAGGCACAGGCCGGACTGCACGCCGACGATGGTGCCGTTGGCGTTGACGTTCCACTGCTGGTTGGTCTGGCCGTTGCAGTCCCAGATGATCGCCGCCGTGCCGGCGGTGGTGCCCCGGCCGGAGGCGTCCAGGCACTTGTTGCCGTAGACCGTGAGTTGCCTGTTGGTGGTCCAGGTCCAGGTCTGGTTGGCCCCGCCCTGGCAGTCCCACAGCTGGGTCTGGGTGCCGTTGGTGGTGCTGGAGTTAGGGACCTCGAGGCAGCGCCCGGAGGCGGTGCCGACGATCCGGGTGCTCTGTCCCGGCTCGATGGCGGCCATGGCCGCGGCGGCGGCCTCGGCGGCGGGGGAGGTGACACCGGGGGCGGCCCCGGCGATGACGAGGAGGCCGGCCAGCGCGCCGACCAGCAGGGTCAGCCGGTGTCGGCGGCGGGACCGGGGGACGGGACCGGTGACCGGTCCGTTCGGGGACGGGGTGCGCACGGGGCGGCTCCTTGGTGCGTCGACGGGGTGGGCCGGGTGGACCCGCCCTCGGGTGGTGGTGGCGAATCGGTTCGCCAGCCCTCCCAGGATCACCCAAGACAGTGACATAAATCAATTTGAAGGGGGGTGTGTCCGGCCCCGGTCGCACGGGCCGGCGGTGTCACCGGCCCCAGAGCCGCCAGGTCTGGTTCAGCGGGCTGCTCTGGCTGACCGGCTTGCAGGTCCACTGCAGGATCCGCGCCCCGGCGGCGGTGGAGACCCCGTTGACGTCGACGCACTTGTTGCTGTGCCGGGCGACGAGCTGGTAGTCGTGCGGATCGTTGCCCCCGTAGGTCACCCGGCGCAGGGTGAACTGCTGGTTGGGGCCGTTCTGGCAGGTCCACTGGTCGACGGCCGCGCCGTCGGCGGTGGACGCCCCGCTGACGTCCAGGCACCTGCCGCTGTGCTGGTTGACCACCGTGTACGTGTCGGCCACCCCGGCGACCGGCCGGAAGTTCCACAACTGCTGGTCGCCGCCCTCGCAGGGGAACTGCTGCTGGGGGTTGCCGTCGGTGGTGCCCGAGCCGGTGTTGTCCAGGCACTGCTGGGAGTGCTGGGCCACCGCCACCGACGTGAAGCCGGTCTCCGTGGGCGGCAGCACGGTGACGGTGTACGTGTCGTTCGGGTTGCCGTACGGCAGGGTCACCGAGGCGGCGTTGTTGGTCAGCGTGACCACGGTGTTCGACACCGTGACCGGCCCCTGCACCGCACCGCCGTTGTTGTAGGGGATGCGCTGGGTGAGCACCCGCACCTGGTTGTTCTGCACGATGCCGCCGGTGGCGTCCAGCCGTTGCAGGTTGACCGTCAGGTTGCCGGTGGTCCGACCGCCCCCGACGAGCACCTTCGCCGCCCCGGTCGCCCGGGTGGCGAAGGCGTCGTAGGACTGGCTGGGGGTCACCGCGACGATCTGCCCGGTCTGCGCGGCGTAGTAGCGGTAGACCCACCACTCGCCCTTGGGCTGGTGCTGGCCGGCGGCATTGCGGACCAGCAGGTTGCCCAGGTCGTTGTGCAGGTTGCCGGCGCTGGCCCAGTTCGCCCGCAGGCCGTCCGTGCGGGCCCGCTCCAGCCGGGCGATGTACCAGGCGCCGTCCGCCGGGTTCTGCTCGTTGCTCGCGCCGTACTCGTTGATCTGGTAGGGCCGGGGGTGGGCGATACCTCGCGCGTCGAGGGTGGCGTTGGCGGCGGCGACGTTGGCGACCGGGTCGCCGGGCAGCGCGTGCCAGCTGACGATGTCCGGCACCGTGTTGGTGGAGCGGACGAAGTCCAGGTACTGGTTCCAGAACGCGTGGTTGGTCGACGGCACACAGGCGCAGCTCGGCCCGACGATGAGCTGGTCGGGGAACTCGGCGCGCAGCCGCTGGTAGGTGCGCCGCCACAGTTCGAGGTACTGGGAGATCGGGCGGTTCCAGAAGATGGTGATGTTGGGTTCGTTCCAGATGTCCCACTGCACCCGCAGCCCGGCCGCCCGGACGTCGCCGATGAGCCGGGTCAGGAAGGCGTCGTAGTCGGTCCAGTTGCCGTTGTCGCCGGGAAAGCGGGAGATCCCCGCGCCGTCCGCGCCCCACAGGTCGTGCGGCAGGATGACGAACTGGCCGCCCAGGGCGGCGGTGCGCCGGGCCTGGGCGAGCGTGGAGTTCCACCGGCGGTCGTAGTTGCCGCCCACCCAACCGCTGCCCGGCAGCTGGGCACCCCCGGCCCGCATGGACTGGAACCTGACGTCCCGGTAGAAGTGGTCGGCCGGGCCGCTGGCGTTCTCGGTCATGCCGTAGATCCAGCCGGAGGCCCGGTAGGTGGGGGTGCCGTCGGTGCTGGCGAAGTTGACGCTGATCGACTCGTCGGCGGCCCGGGCCGGGGTGGCGGCGACGGCGGTGGCGGCGATGGCGAGCAGGCCGACGGCGATCCGGGTGGTGATCGCGCGGGCTCGTCCGGGCCGGCGGTGGGACGGGGTGTTCACGGCGGCTCCTTGTGGGGCGTGGGACGCTCTCCGGGAGGGCTTCGTGGGCGAATCGATTCGCAAGGGATCGTAGGGTCAGATGATGAAGGATGTCAATGTAATGACGGTCCGATGAAGGGGGTGTTTCCACAGATGATCTGCGTTTCGGTCAGCCAGGCGCACCTGCTGGCCCGGACCAGCGGGGTCCTCCTTGACCCCCGGGCGCGGGCGGACCTATCTTCGTTCGAATCGATTCGAGGCGTCGGTCCCGCTGTCCGCCGCTGGTGGCCCGACGTGGCACCGTCGAAGGCTGACCACCCGAACCACGAAAGGGCGTCACCTGCCATGACCGACGTACCGTCCGGCCCGGAGTTCTCCCTCCAGGACGTCCCGTTCAGCTACCGCGGTTCCTGGTTCGACATCTCTCCGGTGGTGGCCGAGAAGACGTACGCCGACGACCTGCACCTGGTCTCCCACCAGAACGGCATGCACCCGGTGCTGCGCCTGGCCCCGCACGCCGACGCCACTGTCGTCGCCACCCCCGTGCTGCTCAGCTGGCACGCCGGCGACGACCGGATCGAGGTCGGCTACCAGGGGCCGGACACCCTCCGGCTGCGGGGCCGGGGGCTCGGCCTGCGGATCGCCGCCGCCGCCCGCACCCTCACCCCGTTCAGCGGCACCTACCTCTACCGTGACCCGGTCGACGGGTCGGTCGTGTTCACCTCCTACGAGACGGGCCGCCGCTACCGGGTCACCGGGCTGTCCGCGCCGCTGCGCGACGTGGTGGGCGTCGAGGCGCTCGGCGTCGCCGACAGGTGGCTGGACCTCCCCGCCGACCGGCCCTGGGAGATCGCGGTCGAGGAGTACGCCACCGCCCGGCCCCCCTACCGGCCGGCCGGCACCTTCGACGAGCTGTGCCGCGAGCGCAGCGCCGAGTTCGCCGCCTTCGTCGACGCGGTCGCCCCCTGGCGCGACGCCGACACCCCCGCCGCCGAACTGGCCGCGTACGTGCTGTGGTCGGCCACCGTCGAGCCGGCCGGTTTCGTCACCCGGCCGGCCGTGTTGATGTCCAAGCACTGGATGGACAAGGTGTGGAGCTGGGACCACTGCTTCAACGCGATCGCCCTGGCCGCCGGCGAACCCGAGCTGGCCTGGCACCAGTTCCACCTGCCGTTCGACCACCAGGACGCCGCCGGCGCCCTGCCCGACTCGGTCACCCACTCCGAGGTGCTGCACAACTACGTCAAGCCACCCGTGCACGGCTGGGCCCTGGGCCAGCTGCGCCGCCGGCTGCCCACCCCGCCGGACCGGACGGCGCTGGCCCGGACGTACGACCGGCTGGCCCGGTGGACCCGGTTCTGGCTGGACGCCCGCCGCGCCCTCGGCCGCGACCTGCCCCACTACCAGCACGGCAACGACAGCGGCTGGGACAACGCCACCACCTTCGACGACGGCCGGGTCCTGGAGACCGCCGACCTCGCCGCGTTCCTGGTCGTCCAACTGCGCTGCCTGGCCGACCTCGCCACCGAGCTGGGCGAGCCCGCCGCCGGCTGGTCGGCCGAGGCCGACCGGGTCCGCACCGCGCTGCTGCGCGACCTGTGGGACGGCGAACGGTTCACCGCCCGCAGCCCGCACACCGGGCGACGCCGGGCCAGCCGCAGCCTGCTCGACCTGATGCCGGTCATCCTCGGCGACGACCTGCCGGCCCCGCTCACCGGTGCGCTGGCCCGGGGCGTCGCGGCCCACCTGACGGCCCACGGGCTGGCCACCGAGCCGACCGACTCGCCGCACTACCTCGCCGACGGCTACTGGCGGGGGCCGATCTGGGCCCCGTCCACCGTGCTGGTCGAGGACGGGCTGCGCCGGGCCGGGCACACCGCACTGGCCGACGAGGTCAGCCGGCGGTTCCTGGCCCTGTGCGAGAAGTCCGGGTTCGCCGAGAACTTCGACGCCGAGACCGGCACGGGGCTGCGTGACCGGGCGTACACCTGGACGGCCAGCAGTTATCTCGTGCTCGCCGGCGCCCGGCAGGAGCGCCGGAACCCGCCGGGCGTCGGGTCGTGACCGCCGGACCGGCCCGGGTCAGCGGGGCCGGGGACCGGTGCTGGACCGCAGCGAGATGGGTGGGGCGTAGAGCCGGTGGCGGGGCGTGCCGCCGGGCGCGGCGATCAGCTCCAGCAGCAGCGTCACCGCCTCGGCCCCCATCTGGCGCATCGGCACGTCCGCTGCGGTCAGCGGCGGGTGGAAGTCCTCGGCCCAGTGCTGGGCGGCGACCCCGGTGACGGAGAAATCGCCAGGCACCGACAGACCGGCGGCGTCCAACGCCCGCCGGATCCCGGGCAACGCGGCCTCGTTGATCGTGGCCACCGCCGTGACCTGCGGATGGGTCGCCAACAGTTGCGTCACGCACGCCTCGCCCGAGGCGGTGTCGTCGCCGCAGCAGACGTCGACACCGGTCAGGTCCCGTTCGTCGACTGCCGCCCGGAAACCGGCCAGGGCGCGGTGGCTCGGGCCGTAACCCGCCGCGACCAGCTCGGCGGACCGGTTCACCAGGGCCACCTGACGGTGCCCCAGGTCGGCCAGGTGGTGCACGCAGCGGGAGATCAACGCCGCGTAGTCGACGTCGATCCAGCTCATCCCATGCGGTTCGGCCGTCCGGCCGATCGTCACGAACGGCACGCCCGCCCTCGCCAGCCGGGTCACCCGGTCGTCGGTCAGCCGGATCTCCATCAGCACCACCCCATCCACCCGCCGCCCGGTGACGATCCGCTCGAACGACCGGTCGTGGTCGCCGCCGGACGGGGACAGCAGCACGTCCAGATCGTGCCGGGCGGCCGCCTCGACGACGCTGGCGACGAAGCCCAGCTGCATGTCGGTCAGGCGCTGGCTGGCCGGGGGGATGACCAGTCCGAGGGTGCGGGTGCGTCCCTCCTTCAACGCGCGGGCGCTGGCGTTCGGCCGGTAGCCCAGCTCGTCGATGACCGCCTGGATCCGCTGCCGGGTCGTCGCCGACACCGCCCGCTTCCCACTCAACACGTAGGACACGGTGCTGCGGGACACTCCGGCCCGCCGGGCGATCTCCCCGATGTTCATGCCCGCCCTCAACGCCGAATTCCGGCAGCGACGCGGGAATGCGCCGTGCTTCCCGTGGAGCATAACGGTTCCGCAATTCGACGCCGCACAGGAACAGTTCCGGCGCGGCCCGCAGCCAATCCGGCGATACCGATGTCCGTGGCCGCCGAGGTCAGCCGGCCGGTGCCGGTCGAAAGGCGGCGCATTATCCGGCGCGAAAAACTGACGTGAATGGTCTGACGTCTGACGCCGCACCGGTAGCGGGCGAAAAATCGTCCGCACTCGACGGCAGTTCCCGGTCGGCCCGGTGACGTCACGAAAGGGTGACCACACCGGTGGCCGGACGACGGTTCCGCCTGCCGTTCTGCATGGCTTCCATCGGCAGACGTCGGTGTAATAGGGACAGTCGGACGGCGGCGGTCCGGACCGACGACAGGCGGAGCCAGGGTGACGGTCGGCACCGGCAGACCGCCCAGTGTATCGAGATGTGGGACCCGCTACATCGGTGTCGACACCCACGGCAGTGGTGACGCGTACGCCCGGGCGTGCACCTACGACGGGTACCAGACGTGCCGGCTCAATGGCGGGTGATCGGACCGGTGCGAAAAGTCACTGATCGATGCCTGGCGTCGCGGGTGGTGTTCTGTGAGGGTGTGCTCGGTGAAGCCGACACCGAGCGCACCCGAACGACCGAGCGCACCCGGAAGCCCGTCGCTGGGTGCTGTCCTGCGTGGCTGCCGCGTGGCGGCGGGCCTGTCGATCGAGGCGCTCGCCGAGCGGTGCGGGGTCAGCGCCCGGGCGATCAGCGACATCGAACGCGACCGGGTCCGGCGTCCGCAACGGCGCACCCTGACCGTCCTGTTCGAGGTCCTCGCCGTGCCGGACGACGAGCGTCGCCGCCTGGTCGAGGCCACCTCCGTCCGGCCGGCCGTGCCCGATCCGCCGCGTTACTTCAGCGGCCGGGCGAGGGAGCTGCGGGCGCTGGGCGACCTCGCCCGCCGCCCGCCGGGTGACCGGCAGCAGGCCACCGTGGTCGTCGTCACCGGGCCGGCCGGGGTGGGCAAGACCAGCCTCGTGCTGCGGGCCACGGCCGACCTGGCCACGGAGTTCCCCGACGGCCGGTTCTTCGTCGACCTGCGCGGGATGGACGACGTCCCGACCACCCCCGGCGAGGCGCTGCACCGGTTGCTGCGGGCGCTCGGCGTGCCGGAACAGCGGATCCCCGCCGGCTGCGACGAGCGGGCGACGGCGTACCGGTCGGCGTTGTGTGAGCGCCGGGCCCTGGTGGTGTGGGACAACGCCGCCGACGAGGCGCAGGCCCGGCCGTTGCTGCCCGGGGCCGGACGCAGTCTCGTGCTGTTCACCAGCCGACGGCGACTCAGCGGTCTGGACCCCGCACAGTGGCTGTCCCTGGAGCCGCTGCCGGCCGAGGACTCCACCGCGATGCTGCGGGCCATCGCCGGGCCCGTCGCCGTCGACCCGGCCGAGCTCAGCGAGCTGGCCCGGCACTGCGGTCACATGCCCCTGGCGTTGCGTGTCACCGGGCAACGGCTGTCGGCCGAGCCGGGTCTGTCCGTCGCGGAACTGAACCGACGGTTCACCGGTGAGCAGGCCCGCCTGCGGGTGATCGACGCCGACACCGCCGGCATCCACACCGCGCTGAGCCTGTCGTACCGGCGGCTCGGGGACGACCTGCGGCGGACCTTCCGGCGGTTGTCGCTGATGCCGGGTCCGGACTTCGGCCCGGACCCGGTCGCCGTGGTCACCGACGTCCCCGACGCGGACGCCGAGCAGCGGCTGGAAGCCCTGGTGGAAAGCGGTCTGGTGGCGGCCGTGCCGGCGGACCGCTACGGGCTGCACGACCTGGTACGCGCCTTCGCCGCCGACCGGCTGACGGCCGAGGAGCCGGACGCGGCCGGCCCGTTGCGGACGTCCTCGCTGCGCTGGTGGCTTTCCCGGACCACGGCGGCGGGGCGGCACTTCGAACCGGACGGACCGCCGTCGCTGACGCAGTTCCGGGATCGCGGGGCGGCGACGGCGTGGCTCGACGCCGAACGGGGCAACTGGTTCGGGGCGTTGCGGTCGGCCGCCGCCGAGGGCCTGTACGGACCGGTGGTCGAGACCGTCGACGCGCTGCACTGGTTCTCCGACAGCCGGGTCCATCTCGACCTCTGGCCGGAGGTCTTCCGGTTGTCCGCCGAGTCCGCCGCCCGGCTGGGTGACCCCCGCACCGAGGCGGTCCATCTCAACTACCTGTCCTGGGCGCAGGCGATCTGCCAGCGCGAGTACGCCGGCAGCGTGACCACCGCCATGCGGGCCCTGGACCGGGCGGTCGACGCGGGCGACCTGGCCCAGCAGGGTTGGGCACTGCTCTACGCCGCCAGCGGCCACACCGGGTTGGGCGACCACGCGGCGGCGCTGCGGCAGCGGCAACAGGCATGGGTGCTGCTGCGCCGCGCCGGCGATCCGGAGGGTCTGCCGCAGGCGATGGCCTCGCTCGGCACCTCGCTGTTGTCGCTCGGCAGACCCACCGAGGCGCTGCGGGTGCACCAGCGGACGCGATGCCTGCTCCGCGACCCCCGCTATCCCATCGCGGCCTTCGCCCGGGCCGCCACCGACGCGTTGAACTGCCGACGGATCGCCGGTGATCTCGCCGCTCTCGACAGGTGGCCGGAGTGTGTCACCGCGCTGCGGGAGGCGGTCGCGCGGTTGCGGGCCAGCGCGATGCCGGCGTTCGAGGCACTGGTGTCGGTGGAACTGGTCGAGGCGCTGCGGCGCACGGGGGAGACCCGGGACGCCCCGGCGTACCTGCGGCGGGCGATCGAGCTGGCCGACGACTGTGACGATCCGGATCTGGCCGGCCGGGCCGCGACGCTGCTCGCCGAACTCGCCCCCGACGGCGTCGATCCGGGCGGTCAGGTGCCGGTGGCGACGCGGGCGAAGGCGCGTACCAGCGGGTGCGGCTCGTAGCGGTGTCCCCGGCCGGCGGTGACCCAGCCCCGTTCGGCCAGGTCGAGGAAGCCCGCCTCGGCGGGGACCGGGCCGGCCGGCCGGGTCAGCAGCCGGACGGCCCGGCGGGCCCGGGCCGGCAGCCCCGCGTACGTGCGCTCGAACGCGTCGCGTACCGACAGGTCACCGGCGACCAGCGCGTCCAGGACCCGCTCCGGCCTGGCCAACCGGTCGACCAGCCACTGTGCGCTCCACTGCGGCCGGGTCAGCAGCCGGTTCGCGGTCACCCGCAGGGCCAGCGGCAGGCCGCCGCAGCCGGCGGCGAGCGCGGTGACCGCGGGTGCGGGCGCGGTGCCGTCCACCATCGTGTCGAGGGCGGCCCGCGCGTCGGCCGCCGGCAGGGGCGGCACCAGCCACCTGTCGGTCACCGCGAGGCCCGTCAGCGGGTGCCGGCCGGTGATCAGGGTGACACCGAGGGCGTCGGGCGGCAGCAGCGGCCCGACCTGGTGGTCGTCGCGCACGTCGTCCAGCACGACCAGGGTCCGCCGGCGGCGCAGCAGGTCCCGGTACGCCCCGATGGCCACCGGGTCGGGCCCGTGCGAGGACGCGTCGGCAGGTGGCAGCAGCCGACGGGCGATCGTCGCGGCGGTGGCGTCCGCGACCGGCCCGAGGAAGCGCACCCCGTCGGGGAACCGCCAGGCGAGGTCGGTGGCGGCCTGCACCGCCAACGCCGTCTTGCCCGCCCCGGGCAGACCGATCAGCTGTACCGCGTGGCGGTGTTCCAGCCGTGCGGCCAGCCAGGCGAGGTCGTCGCGGCGGCCGGTGAAGTGTGTGGTCACCCCGGGCAGACCGGTGACCCCGGCGACCTGTCCGCCGGCCGAGCGGAGCTGGTCGGCGTCCACCCCGTCCAGGCCCAGCGCCGCGCCCAACGCCCGGAGGGTGCCCTGGTGCGGGCGGCGGATCCGGTGTCGTTCGATCCCGCCGATCGTCCGGGGGCTCACCCCGGAGCGGACGGCGAGTTCATCGATGGTCAGCCCGGCGGCGATCCGCAGTGACCGGAGCCGGTGAAGCTGTTCCTGCGTGTTGTCCCGCACCCCGTACCCCCGCGGTGACGTCTGTTGTCCGGTCCAGTAGACGTCGCCGGGGGGATACCTGGGGTGAGGGCATCGTCACACCTTGTTCCGGGGCTGGTGGGACGCGGGGCGGTGGTCGTCCGCCGTCCCGGCCTGCGGGAGGCGGGACGGCGGACGGGGTCGGTCAGGAGACGCCGACCCGCTGCCACTGCTGGTTGGCGGCGGTGCCGCAGGCGTACTGGATCACCCGGGCGCCGTCGGCGGTGGAGTAGCCGGTGACGTCCAGGCACCTGCCGCTGTGCCGGGCCACGAACTGGACGTACCCGGAGCCGGCGTCGCGGACCTGCCACTGCTGGTCGGTGCGCCCCGACTGGCAGCCGAACTGCTGCACCGGCGCGCTGTCGGTGGTGGATCCGCCGGCCACGGTGAGGCACTTGTCGCTGTGCCGGGCGACGATCTGGACGTACCCGGAGCCGGCGTCGCGCAGCTGCCACTGCTGGTTGGTGCCGTTGTTGCAGGCGTACTGGGCCACCGCGGCGGCGTCGGCGGTGGACCGGTCGAGCACGTCCAGGCACTTGCCGCTGTGCCGGGCGCGCAGCGTGTCGAAGGTGTAGCCGCCGTTGACCCCGGAGACCACGCCGGTGGCGGTGTCGATGGTGAGTTGCGGGTACCAGCTCATGGTCAGCGAGGTGGCGGTGGGGAAGTTCAGCGGCAGCCAGACGTAGCGGGACTGGTTGACCGGGCCGCCCGTCGCGCCGGCCCACCGGTCGCCGAGATAGAGGTACGAGGTGGCGGCGCTGCCCTGCACCGGCAGCACGTACGCCGACTGGGAGTCGTAGGTGGTGCCGTCGGCGAAGTTCGTGGGGTTGGTCCAGGTGCCGCCGACACTGCTCGCGGTGGCGTACCGGGCCTGGTTGGGTGACCAGCCGGTGGCGCCCGAGGTGACCAGGAAGTAGACCCCGTTGCGTTTGAACATCGCCGGGGCCTCCCGGTAGTTGTCCGGCCACAGCGTCCGCACCAGTGACGCGACCCCGGTGTAGTCGGCGGTGAGGCGGTAGATGTTCAGGTCGGCGTTGTTGCGGGTGGCCGAGATCAGGTACGCGGTGCCGTCGTCGTCGCGGAACACCGTCTGGTCCCGCGAGTCGTGCCCCAGTGGCCGGAAGCTGCCCAGGTAGCGGTAGTTGCCGTCGACCGTGCTGGAGGTGGCCACCGCGACCCGGGCCTGGTTGTAGTCGACGCCGTTCTCCCAGTGCATCCAGAGCACGTACTGGCCGGTGCCGGCGTTGTAGATCACCTTCGGCCGTTCGATGTTGGCCGTCGCCAGTTCCCCGGCGGAGGACTGGGTGAGCACGTTGTTGCGGAACTCCCAGCTGCGCAGGTCGGTGGAGCGGTAGACCGACACGTACCGGAAGGTGTTGTTGTCGTTGCGGTTCTCGCCGAACCAGTAGTAGTAGTCGCCGACCTTGATCATGCCGCCGCCGTGCGCGTGCACGCCGACGCCGGCGGTGTCGGTGAACTGGGTGCCGTTGACCACGGTGACGGGTGCGGCCCGTGCGGCGGGGGCGGTGAGGGTCAGCGGGGCGAGCACGGCCGCGCAGGCGGCGAGGGCGAGGACGATCCGGCGGAGGGTGGTGGGGTGGGGCGCGGCAGGCATGGGCCGCCTCCTCGTGCGGTGGACGCGGGGTGCCCGCGGGGACGGGCGGGACCTTCTCATGAGCCTCACGATAAGCCGGTCCACCGATGCATGCCCATACTTCAATCTCATGAACATCGATATATAGTGGACGAGCCTGAGATCCGCGCCACGTTGGCGTTTACAGCGGGCGTCGCGGTTGTCGAGATCGTGATGCGTGATCTGCATCACATTATGAACCCTTCTCGCGGTGCCCGGCACGGAAGGCGCGATCCGGGCGGAATCCCTTTTCTGCACCCCACTTTTCGCTGCCGGAGGCACCCGCGACGGGTCGGTAGGCGGCAGGGTGGATCGCGCTTTGCCACGGAAAGTAGTCGCATCCCGCCGGCCCGTGGTCGGCCGGGGTTCGTTGCCGTCCGACAATCAGCGCCTCGGTTTGTGCCGCTCACTACCCTGACCGATGATCCAGTGCCTGGGTACCGTCGACAGCGATAAGGGCTTCAGATGAGCAACAGTCACCCTCCGTACGGAGAACAGCCGGATCCGAACGTCACCCCGTGGAGCGGGCCGCCGGCACCGCCCGCCGGCTACCCGGCGTACGGCCAGCCTGGTCAGGCCCCGCAGTACGGTCAGGCCCCGCAGTTCGGCCAGGCCCCGCAGTTCGGTGTCCCCGTGCCGCCGCAGAAGTCGAACCGGGGCCTGGTCATCGGCCTCATCGTCGGCGCGGTGGTCCTCATCCTCGCGCTCTGCGGCGCCGGGATCGGGCTCGCCCTGGTCGGCAACGACGACGAGCCCGACCCGACCCCGACGCCGAGCGCGACCGCGGCCAACCCGGGGCCCGGCACGGACACCTCGTCCACCCCGCAGGCGACCGAGCCGCCCACGGAGCAGCCGAACAACAACAACAACGCGGTGACCGCGCGCTACTCCAGCGACCTGTCGTCGGTCTGTGACGGCAGCCCGATCCTCAACGCGGCCACCTACAGCGGCCCGTCCACCGCCAAGGCGTACGTCTTCTCGAACAACCCGGAGCGGCCGACGTTCTGGTCGTCGAAGATCGTCGGCTCCGACAAGCGGTACTACGCCAAGTCGGCGGACTTCACCACCGTGTCGGTGGTCGGCTGCATGTCGATGGTCCCGGGCAGCGAGGGCGCGCCCAAGAAGTGCGACTACAAGGCCAGCGACGGCAAGAACGTCAGCGTCTCGTACATCTCGTCGCGCTACCAGCTGACCTTCTACGCGGCGAAGACCGCGGAGAAGATCGGCGACGGCGGGACCGTCAACGCCCCGGCGACCCGGTGCCCGAGCTTCATCTCGTACAACAAGACGACGATGAAGGCGTACGCGGCGCCGGACAGCGGCACCATCGAGGCGGCGCTGGACAAGTTCCTGTCCTGACCCGGCCCCTGACGGCGGTGCCGGGGGTGGGAGGATCCCTCCCGCCCCCGGCCTTCCGTCTTTCCGCCGCCGGATCAGGTGTTGACCGGCCGGCGGGCGACCAGCAGCACGTGCGTCACCGGCCAGTCCAGCGGGGTCCCGTCCACCGTCGACAGCGCCGCGGTCGGCGCGAGCCGGTGGGTGACGATCCAGTCGTTGCGGTACGGGCCGCTGGCCGGGTCGACCTCGAACCCCACGTCGGCCAGCAGGGCCTTCCAGTCGGCCCACTCCAGCCCGCAGAACTCCTCCTGCGTCTCGGACAGCCAGTTGTCGGTGTAGTCCTTGCGGGTGAGGAAGTCCATCGCCGCGCCGAGCGGCAGCTCGACCACCGCACCGGTGCCGTCGTCGACCGGGCGGAACCCGAACGGGAACCGGTAGTCGACGGCGAACTGGTCCAGCCGGGCCCGGGTGGACAGCCCGGCGAGGTGCGCGGCCACCCGGTCGGCCGGCAGTGACGCCAGATCCTCGCGGGGCCGGGTCGGGTTCGCCCCGTCGGTCGTCGACAGCCGCAGCCGTACCGTCCGGTCCCGGCCGTCCGGCCCGCAGACGTCGCTGTTGATCCACACCCCGCCGGGCACCGTGTGGTCGTAGATGGCCTGCACGAACCGGCGCAGCGACGCCATCCGGTCGCCGTACGACCAGATCTCGTGGGTCAGCGCGAAGGTCATCGTGGTGTCCACCGAGCGGGGCGCGAACACCGCCCCGCCGAGCACGTTGCGGCGGTAGAAGAAGACGTTCGGGTTGGCGAAGAAGCCCTGGGCCTTCTTGTGCACGCACTCCTCGTACAGGTGCCGGGCCACCTCGACCCCGATCAGGTCGCTCTCCCGCAGCGCCGGCTCCCGGTCGGCCAACTCCAGCACCGCGCCCGCGCCGCAGCCGACGTCGACGATCCGACCGGGCCGTACGTGCTCGCGCACCGCCGTCCACTTACGCTGTGCCGCGTCGGCGAACGCCTCGGCGTACGTCCGGTAGTCGCGGGTGGCGGTCAGCCCGCCCTCGTCGCCGACGACCGGGTCGTTGACCACCGAACGGACCAGGTCGTCGAGCCGGTAGCGGGCGTAGACGTCGAGGGTCGCCGGGTGGGCCAGCTCCCGCCAGGACGGGTCGTCGGCGGCCAGCCGCAGCAGCACGTCCCACGGGCGGGCCGGTGCCGGGTCGACGTCGGCCTCCACCCCGGCGATCGGGAACCCCAGCCTCGCGTACATGGCGGCCACCTGCGGCGTCGAACAGGCGACCACGGTGTTCGCCGGGGTCAGCCCCAGGCCGGCGGCGGCGGCCACGTTCTTGAGCGTCACCTCGGCGAACCGGTCGGTCTCGGCGGTGTCGAAGACCGGCACCACCACCGACCGCAGGCCGGCCAGCACGCTGAACCGTTCGATCGCCGCCTCCCGCCGGTGGTAGGGGACGGGGTTGCGACGGGTGTTCTCGTGGTTGGCCGAGGTGACCGCCCACACCACGGTCACCCCGTCGTCGGCGGCCCGGTCGCCGTCCGGGGTGTCGTGGTGACCGGTGGTGGCGAGCCGGTGCAGATAGTCGGCCTGGAACCGGGTCAGCAGGTGATGTCGGCCGGGAAACAGCAGGTAGCGGGGCATGCGATGTTCCTAGCCGACGCGTCCTGCCCGGCGTCGCGCGGGGTGCCGGGACGGTCGGGGGCGGACACCGCACGGTGCCCGCCCCCGACCGGTCGGGATCAGCCCACCAGCGAGCGCAGCGGGACCTGCTCGGCGCGCAGCGTCCGCACCAGGTCACCCAGGAACGGGTGCTCGTCGATCTGGAGACCCGCCGGGTTGGGGATCACCAGGTACGCCGAGCCGTCCGCCACCGTGACCCGCGCGGTGTCGGTGTACCGCTGCACGACCGCCTCGGTGCGGGCCAGGTCGCCGGCGGCCACCTGGAGGGTGAACGGCCGCCACTGTCCGCCCAGGTTCTCGGCGACCGGGGCGGCCGCCGCGGCGGCGCGGGCCGGGTCGACCGGGACCGGCGACGCGGTCCGGGCCGCCGTGCCGCCGCCCGGGTACAGCAGCGCGTTGGCCACCAGGTGCAGGCCACTCTCGTTGTACGCCCGGAACAGCGGGTTGAACGCGAACAGCACCGCCCGACCGGCCCCGGTCGGCTCGTCCACCACCGCGACCGTGCCCTTGAGCGCGTCACCCTGCACCGTGTAGCCGTTGGCCCAGAAGGTGTCCCCGCTCGGGTAGCGCAGCACGTTGCGGCCGGTGCTGCTCGGGGTGAGGATCGGGTCGTTGTTGTTGAACTCGAAGTCCTCAGCCGGCCGCCCCAGCCCGACCGGGCTGTCCGGGTCCACGTCCACCCGCAGGTGCGAGCCGATCACCGTGTAGCCGGTCGGCTTCGGCTTCTCGGTGGTCGAGGTGAGACCGGCGGCGCGGGCCATCCGGGTGCCCTCGTTGCGCAGGCCCAGGTAGGTGTGGCCCTGGGCGATCCAGGCCCGCAGGTTGGCCTGCCCGGTCGCGGTCAGCCCGCCGGTGGCGTTGCTGCCGTCCGGCACCAGCAGCACCGTCCGGCCGGTGAAGGCGGGGGTGTTGTCGTTGATGTCGGCGGTGGTGACCGGGGTGAGGTTCAGGCCCCACCGCTTGCCCAGCACGTACCGGGCCTCGCCGTGCGAGCCGGAGGTGGTGGAGATGCCGGTGCCCTGGAACAGGCCGACGTCGGGCCGGCTGATCGGGGTGCCGACGGCCGCCGTGGTGTACGGGGTGAGCGTGACGCCCAGCTTCTTGGCCGTGGTGTTCAGCTCCGGCGTCAACGCGCCGGCCGGCATCCCCACCTGGCCGTTGTCGAGGTCCCGCACCAGCTGCACGTCCCTGCCCAGCAGGGTGAAGGTGAACTCGGCCGCGGCGGCGGAGTCCAGCTCGTAGGTGTAGGAGCCCTTCAGCGGCGGCGCGGCCAGGATCTTGCCGCCACCGGTGTTCTGGATCTTGTCGATCAGCTCCGCGTTGGGCTTGACGTCGGCACCGGTGTAGACGGCGTTCACACCCATCAGCAGCGGGTTGCTCCACGACGACACGTCGTAGAAGTACGGGAACGGCGTGTACGGGTCCTCACCCATGATCGCCTGGATCCAGTGCTTCTGCGGCTGGTTCATCGGGATCCAGTACGACCCGACCGGCACGGTCAGGTTGGTCGCCGACCGGCCACCGAAGAGCTTCGCGGTGGGCAGCTTGACGGCTTTCTTGACCTGGTAGACCTCGACGTCCATCCGGCGCAGCCGCTCGACGAGCTGGCGGGCGTCGGCGAGCTGCCGGTCGGGCAGCAGGAAGTACGACCTGATGGTCTGCGCCGGCACCGGGAACTGCACGGTGTTGGTCGGCTGGACCACCTCGTTGGGCTCCAGCGCGCCGGCCCGGCCCTGGGCGAGCGCGTCCTTCCAGACCTTGTACCAGCCGTTCAGCACCTCACCCTTGTGCGCCGCCGCCCAACCGAGGGTCGACCACTGGGTGTGGAACTGCTGCTGCACCCGGTCGGCCACCGCCGACGAACTGCCCTTCTCGAAGGTCATCCCGGCGGCACCGAAGCCGGCGGCCGGCACCGTGTCTCCGTACCCCATGAAGAACAGGTCGTAGGTGGAGTAGTTGAAGTAGCACTCGGTGGTCACCGTCGCGTCGCACGCGCCGTTGTAGCCGAAGCCGGCCTTGTTGGCCTCGCCGATCCGGTTGATCCAGTCGACCGCCTCGCCGGAGATCTCGTGGTGGATCGGGTCGGCGTTGGGCGGGAAGAAGTACTGCCGGCCGCCCATCTCGTGCGCGTCGATGAAGACCTGCGGCGGATACTTCCGCATCAGTTCGAGCTTGCCGTCGGTCTCCTGCTGGGTGCGGGCGAACCAGTCCCGGTTCATGTCGAAGCCGTACTCGTTCTGCCGGCGGCTGGCGTCGCGGCCGTCCGGGTTCTGCGTCGGCACGATGACGGTGATCAGGTTGTCGTTGCGCTGCTCGACCTCGCAGGAGAGCCCGGCGGCCAGCTCGTACAGGGTCTTGAGGGCGGCATCGGTGCCACTCTTCTCGCCGCCGTGCACGTTGGCCGTCACCCAGACGATGGCCGGGGCCGCCTCGGCGATCTCACCGGCCTGCTGCTGGTTGACCGTCCGGGGGTCGCGCAGCGAGCGGACGTCCTCGGCGATGCCCTTGAGCACGGCCGGCCGGACGTTGCGCTCGTTGGACACGATCGCGTACGGCAGCGGCTGGCCGAGCACGCTGGTGCCCATGACGCCGGTGACGACCCGCTTCGAGGCGGTGTCGACGGCGTCGAGGTAGCCCCGCACCTCCTCGTTGGTGACCACCCGTTCCTGGCCGGTGCCGAGCGGGAAGCCGAGGAAGCTCTCCGGGCTGGGCACCGAGGCCAGGCGGTCGGCGGGATCGGTGCTACACGTCGTCGGGGGTGCGGCGGAGGCGGACGGGCCGACCACCAGGGGGGTGATTCCGGCCAGGAGGACGATGGCGGTGGCGCTGGCCAACCGCTGGCGGGAAAGCGAGGCGGAGCGGATTATCGGCGTTCGCATGAGGCGTTTCGTTTCCCTTCCCGGGAAATGAATCAAGGGTGCCCGGAGCGTATGACCTGCGCTTTCGGGTGGTCAAGATTCACAACCCGGGGCCGGTACGCGATTCGCCAATTGCCCCACACCCGCTCGAACACGGGCGTTTGGTGGCGAGTCCCGGCGTCCACCGTGGACCGAGGCCCGCCGGGGAGGCTCCCGCCGCACCCCGGATCATATTCAACGTCGTCGACCCGGTGGGGGCGGTCCCGGCCCGCCGACGGCGGGCCGGGACCGGACGGTCAACGCACCCGGACGAACACCGGGTTGGAGTAGAACCACAGGTCGTTCCACGGGCTCTCCAGCCCGTCGGCCAGCGGCTCGGCCTCGTCGGTGCTGGTGCCGCGCACCCGCAGGTAGCTGTCGACCCCGACGTCGCGCAGGGTGTGCCGGATGACGTACTGCGCGCCCTGCTGCCGCCAGTCGCGCGGACCGAACCGGGCCACCACGGCGGTGGTGGGGTTGGTGTCGGCGTCCCGGTCGACGCTCGGACCGGTCACCCGGCCGACGATCAGGTCGACCCGGCGGACCTGCGGCCGGTCGCCGTTGGCGTTCGTGCCGGCCGGCGGCCGGAACCGGATCACGACGTCCACGTCGGTGCGGTCGCGGCGGCTGACGGTGACGGTCTCGCCCGCTCCGGCCGAGTGCCCCTGGCTGCTGGCGGTGACGTCGAGGCGGCTGATCAGGTCACCGGTGGTGACGAAGATCCGCCCGTGGCGCAGGCCGTCCATGATGTCGTGGTACTCCTGCCGGGCCAGCACGTAGGTCTTGCTGTATTCACCCGGCCAGAAGTCGGTGCCGCCCCGGGTCCAGTGCACGTGTGAGTCGGACGTCGCGGTGATCCACCAGCGTCGCCCCTCGCCGAGCAGCGCGTCCCACAGCCCGCCGACCCGGGCGGTCGCCTGGTCGTAGCCGCCGTAGGTGGGGTGGTTGCCGTAGCCGCCGCGGGCGCTGCCGTTGAGTGGGCCCGCCTGGTGGCCCGGGGCGCCCTCGAAGCCGACGTACACGTCCGGGGCCGCGTCGTTGCCGTTGCGGAACTCGTGCGGGAGGTCCTGCCCGTACACCCCGAGCCCGGTCGCCGAGCGGGAGGTGTGGTGGGCGATCACCAGCGGCTTGTGCGGCATTGTCCGCGCGACTTTGAGGAACTCCACCATCTTGGCCTCAGTGTCGCGGCCCGGGTCGGCCGGGAACGGGTCCCGCTTGGCGAACCGGCTCTCCAGCTCGAAGAGCTGCTTCGCCTCGTCGGCGTGCCGGGGGATCATCAGGGTGTGGTGGTCCATCGCCGGGGCGTCGAACTCCATGCCCCAGAACTGCAACACCTCGGGCACCAGCCGGCGGGACCGGAGCAGATCGGGGTACGCCTGCTCCAGGTTCACCTTGGAGTGCGTCGGTCCACCGTGGTCGGTGCACATGGCCCAGGTCAGCCCGAAGTTCTTCGCCATGATCGCGTTGGTGACGATCGGGTAGACCGCGTCGGCGCCCTTGCGGAACGTCGGCGGGTTCGTCGAGGTGTCGAAGTCCCCGCTGTACTCGGAGTGGATGTGGTGGTCGCCGGCCCGCCAGCTCCGGTCATCGGCCCGACCTGCCCCGGCCGTCGCCTGGTCCTGCCGGTCCGGGTCGGCGTGGGCCGCCTCGACGCCCACGAACGGGCCGGCGGCGGCGAGCGTCGCGCCGACGCCCGCGTATTTCACCAGTTGGCGGCGGGACAGTTGACCGCCTGTGGCGTCCTCGGAATCCCTGTGCTGCACTGCGGAGCCCTCCACGTGATCCGGATGTCGACCGTGTCGGTGACGAAGCCTCCGAGAGGAGGGTGAACGGCCGCTGCACGGCGTGCGGGAGGGAGGTGAACGACGGCCGGCCAGCGCCGCCGCGCGCCCGGCCCGGCCGGTGGCCGGGCCATCACCTGTCGTGGCCCCGGCTGCCGTCCCGGGTCGCCTCCCACGGGTGGGATATCTATGCGGTTGCATTTCCGGGTCATTGGTGAGAAAGAGGTCTCATTGACCGCTTGCTATGCCGCAACTAGTATTCGGTGCGCAGAAGGTCAACGGGGAGTGGTCGGCGGCATCCACATCGAATGCTATTCCGGTGTCGTCCGGCCTGTTCGTCAAGCTCCTGGCGAATCCATTTCGGAGCCATTCCCCGCCACCTATTCCACGACCCGGTCCCGAGAAACGCCGGGCGGGTCGTCATGTCGCGTGCGCGGGGGTCACCGGGAGGTGGCATCGACTCCCGGCATGCACCGGACAGGACCGACCACGCCGAGAGGACCCACTCCATGCGCGCTGACCCGATCCGCCGCCGCCCCCCGGGCACGGCACTGCCCCTGCTCGCCGCGGTGGCCGCGATCGTCCTGCTCCTCGCGGGGACCCCGAGCCAGCTGGCCGGTGTCCACCTCGCCGCCGCGGTGGACATCACCGACACCCCCGGCACGATCACCGATCAGTGGTCGACCACCGGCGACGAGGGCATCGAGAAGGTCATCGACAACACGCCCTACCGCAAGTACTTCACCTACAGCGGGGCCGGCTGGATCCAGTTCGAGGCGACCACGGCGGCCGTGGTGACCAGCTACGCCGTCACCTCCGCCAACGACTGGCCCGACCGCAACCCGCGCAACTGGGTCTTCGAGGCCTCCACCACCGGTAGCAGCTGGGCGCCGCTGGACACCCAGAGCAACCAGACGTTCATCACCGGCTTCCACCGCAACACCTACTCGTTCAGCAACACCACCGCCTACCGCTACTACCGGCTGCGGGTGACCGCCACCAACGGGTCGGTCAACATGCAGATCGGCGAATGGCAGATCTACGGGACCACCACCGCCACCACCCCGGCACCGGCCGCACCCACCGGCCTGATCGCCACCGCGGCCACCGACCAGATCCGGCTCACCTGGACCGACAACACCCGCTGGGAGACGGCCTACCGGCTGGAACGCTCCACCAACGGCACCACCTGGAGCACCGCGTACGTGCTGCCGGCCAGCACCACGAAGTTCCACAACCTGAAACTGCCGGCCGGCACCCACTACTACTACCGGCTGCGGGCCGAGGGGGTGGCCGGCAACTCCGGCTACGCCACCGCCGACACCACCACCCTCGGCGCCACCCCGGCCACCACCTGGACCGAGACCTGGCACGCCCCCAACGAGACGCTCACCCGCTACTACTACGACGCCAACGTGGCCGTCTACCGCGACCCGGGACTGGCCTCGACCGACCTGACCTGGGTGAAGGACTACGCCAAACAGATCTGGGAGTACGTCCAGGCCAACTACGGCAACCTCAGCGGCCAGCGGCTGTACGAGGTGCTGCACGACGACGCGGGATCGGGCGGGTTCGCGCTGAGCCAGTTCGACCCCAACACGGCATTCCGCGACGTCAACGACATGAGCGGCGGCGGCTGGGGAAACACCGACCTCAACGAGGACGTCATCTCCCACGAGATGAACCACACCGTCGAGTTCACCGCGTTCGGCGTGAACGGCTCACCCGCGTACGGCATCTGGGGCGACAGCAAGTGGGCCGAGATCTTCCAGTACGACTGCTACGTCGGCACCGGCCGGACCACCGACGCCACCCGCTGGAAGAACGCGAAGCTGCTCACCTCGGACAACTTCCCCGTCGCCAACACGTACTGGTTCCGGGACTGGTTCTACCCGATCTACCAGAACTACGGCGGCAAAGTCGTGCTCAACAAGTTCTTCCAGCTGCTGTCCCAGCACTTCCACCAGTTCGACGGCGTCTACGCCCGGGATCTGAACTGGGGGGAGTTCGTGCACTTCTGGAGCGCCGCGGCCGGCGTGAGCCTCAAGCCGCTGGCCACCACCGCATTCGGCGGCTGGCCCGCCGACTGGCAGGCGCAGTTCGTCCAGGCGCAGGCCGACTACCCGGGTGTGACGTACACGCCGTGACCCGGCCCTGACCACCCACCCCGGCGATCCGGCGACGACCCCCACCCGGTGACCCGGCCGTGGGGTGCCGCCACCACACCTGCGGTGGCGGCACCCCACGGGTGACCGGCGGGCACCCGGGCCAGCAGCCACCTCGGCACACCCGCCGGCCCTCAGCCGAGCAGCACCGACACCGCCTCCACCGTGTCCGGATGGGCGAGCAGCAGCGTCGCCGCCGCCGACCCCGCCGGGGTGTCGACCGGCTCCGACCAGCCGCCGTCGCAGCCCAGCAGCCCGGCGACCGCGTCCACCGCCACCGGATGCGCCGTGAGTAGGGCGTGCACCTGACCCGTCGGCGCGCCCGGCCGGGTCACCGGGGCGGGCCCGGCCGGCGGTCCCATCCAGGGCGGCACCCAGGCGTCCAACTCGGGCAGCGTCCCCGGGAAGGTGCGTGCCGCCTCCCGCACCAGCAGCGGCACCAGCTCCGGGCCGTGCTCGCGCAGGGTGGTGATCAGCGTGGGCAGCCAGGGCAGCAGCACCGGGTCGGGCAACCGGGCGAACGCGGTGGACATCGTCTCCACCACGAACGGCGCGAGCCCCGGCACCGGTTCCAGCGCGTGCACGAAACCGGAGAGGTACCTCGGGAACGCCGGCACCACCAGCGGGTTACCCAGCAGGTCGGCGCAGCGCTGCCGCAACTCGGCCAGCGGCAGCAGGCCGAGCTGGTGCCGGGCCGCCCAGAGCAGGGCGACCTTGGCCGGGCTCTCCGGATGCGACTGGGCCACCGCGAGTTCGAGCTGGGACCGGTCGCAGCCCAGCGACAGCGCCAGGCTCTCCATGCTGAACAGGAAGCCGAGCATCGCCCCGACCTGCCGGACCCCGGTCTCCTCCTCGACGAACGCGGTCGGCAGCAGGGTGCAGTAGTGCGCGTACCCGGTCGTCACGAACGCCTCGCACCAGGCCGGCAGGGTCGGCGCGGTGGCCCGGTGGTG
Source organism: Micromonospora sp. WMMD734 (assembly GCF_049178975.1). Classification (NCBI taxonomy): domain Bacteria; kingdom Bacillati; phylum Actinomycetota; class Actinomycetes; order Micromonosporales; family Micromonosporaceae; genus Micromonospora; species Micromonospora sp. WMMD734. The sequence continues at coordinate 2,236,588 of NZ_JBMHMK010000001.1, read as the reverse complement.
GGCCAGCAACCGGCGGATGCGCCGCAGCACCTCCGGGGCGTCGTCCACCGTGCGTTCGGTGGACAGCAGTTCCACGGCCCGCGCGCCCAACTCGTCGACCAGTCGGGGGCTGTCCAGCAACCGGATGGCGTCCTCCACCGCGGCGAGGGCGCCGGCGGCCGTCGCGTCGGGGCCCCGGACCGACCGCCGCAGCCGCTGCTCCAGCACCTGCTCGACGGTCACCCCCTCGTAGCCCAGCTCGATCAGCGCCCGCTGGTGCCGGCCCAACGCCAGATCCCAGCTCTCCTGGATCGACCGGTGCCCCAACCGGCGCTCACCCATGATCGGGCGGACCGCGTCGGCGGGCAGCAGGTGCCGCAGCATCCACAGCAGATCCGAGCAGCCGGCCAGCGCCGGGGTGGCGTGCAGGTCGAGCAGGGCCCGTTGGATGGTGCGTTTCTCCAGGTCCAGGCCGAGGGGTTGCAGCCGGTCGAGCACGTCGCGGGCCAGCGGCGGCAGGGCGTCGTAGCCGACCTGCCCGATCCGGTCCCCGCCGAGCAGGATCTCGCAGAGCCGCCGCACGTCCCGCCGCCCCGGCACGACGTCCTTCTCGATGCAGGTCACCGCCGCGTCGGCGAAATCGTACGGGGTGGGCCGGGCCCGGTTGCGCAACCCGGCCAGCAGGATCGACGTCTCGAACACCGCGATCGCGTCGGCCGTGCTGGCCAGGTACCCGTTGCGGCGGGCCAACCGGACGATGTCCACGCACCACCCGCGCAGCTCCGCCTCGTCCAGCCCGTCCAGCGCCGGAGGCGCGGCGAGGAAGCCGGTGAGCCGGTCGGCGACCGGGCCGGCCGGCGCGGCGACCGGCGGGGCGGCCTTGCGCCTGCCCCGGCCGCCCTTGCCGCCCCGTTGGCCGTCGAGCCGGTACGGCGTCAGACCCGACCGGCTGACCGCCCGCGTCCAGTTGGCGGCGGCAATCGACACCGACCCCGGCGCCAGCCCGAACTGCGCCTCGATGGCCGAGTGGCTCGACGGGATCAGCCCGTACCGCCAGCGGGTGCCGGTGCGGGGGGTGATCGCGAAATCCGGGGCGGGGGAGTCCAGGCCGAACTGTTCGACCCGGCTGGCGGCGTGGAACGCGCCGCACACGTAGAGACAGTCCGCCGGGTCGGCCCCGGACGCGGCGAGGTGCTCCCGCATCCGGGTCCACATGTAGCGCTCCCGGTCCTCGTCGCGCTCGGTACGGTCCGACCCGGCCGGCCGCAGCCGGCGGAACAGGCTGCCGATCAGCACCATCACCTGCCGGTAGGTGTCGTGGTCGGCGTCGGCGAGGGGCCGTTCGACGTACTGGTCCCACCACTCCGACCAGTGCCGCACCTTGCCGTGGTGCAGCAGGTACGCCTCCAGCTCGGCGAACCGGGGCCGCAGGTCGCCGATCTCCACGCCGACCGCGTCGCCGTGCAGGGCCGTCTGCTCACCGGCCTCGCCGCCCGCCACCTCCGGCACGGTGTCGGCCGGCGCATCGGTGCCCGCCCCGGCGTCGCCGCGCGGTGACCACTGGAAGACGTGGTCGGTGGAGCGGTCCACCAGCACCAGCTCCACCCCGGGTGTCTCCAGCGCGTACGCGATCGCCTGGTACTCGGCGGACGCCTCGGTGACCGGCGCGACGACGCTCAGCGGCCCCCACTCGGCGGGAAAACCGTCCAGCTCCGAGGCGAACGCCTGCACCGCCACCGGCAGCCGGCAGTTGCGCAGCTCACCCAGGAGCGGCTGGAGATCCTCGCACAGCTCCAGATAGATCACCTTGGGCTGCTTGTGCCGCAGCCGGCGTACCATCGCCAGCGCCGAGGCCGGCGAGTGGTGACAGACCGGGAAGATCTCCAACCGCTCGCCCAGCGCCCGGTCGACGTCGTCGACGATCCCGGCGAGGATGCCGGCCAGCGCGTCGGCGGAACCGGCGAACGTGGCCGCCGCGTCGGTGAGCTGCTCGCGCAGCGCCCCGAACGGCCCGGTGGTCACCCCGCCGGCTGCGGCCCCGGCGACGCCGGGCGGCGCGGCGGTGCCGGTGTCGGCGGTGGTCACGACAGCGAAGCGATCGCCTGGCGACCGCCGTCGAGGAAGCCGGCCCAGCCCTCGCCGTTCTTCTTGGCCCGGGGCTCCACCACGCCGTGCAGGTACTTGTTGAGGATCGCCAGGTCCTCCGGGCTGCGTCGGGCCAGCGACCCCACCAGCGAGGAGGCCAGCGTCTCCACCCGCAGGGCCCGGTCGCCGAAGAACTGGCTGTGCAGGATGGCGTCCTCCAGCACCCCGATCTGCTCGGCGGTGGACAGCGCCGACTCCAGCTTCTCGTCGTCGCTGGTCGCCGACGCGGCGGCGGCCCGCAGGTCGGCGAAGCTCTGCAACAGGATGTCCAGCAGGGTGGGCGGCACGTCCAGTTCGATGCGGTGCCGGCGCAGCAGTTCCTCGGTGCGGAACCGGACGATCTCCGCCTCGCTGCGCTTGTTGGTGACCACCGGGATGCGGACGAAGTTGAACCGGCGCTTCAACGCCGAGGACAGGTCGTTGACGCCCCGGTCGCGGCTGTTCGCGGTGGCGATGATCGAGAAACCGGGCTGGGCGAAGACGATGTTGTCGTCGTTCAGCTCGGGGATGGAGACGTACTTCTCCGACAGGATGGAGATCAGCGCGTCCTGCACGTCGCTGGTGGAACGGGTCAGCTCCTCGAAGCGGCCCACCACGCCCTGCTCCATCGCCGTCATGATCGGCGACGGAATCATCGACTCGCGGGACTGGCCCTTGGCGATGACCATCGAGACGTTCCACGAGTACTTGATGTGGTCCTCGGTGGTGCCGGCGGTGCCCTGCACCACCAGCGTCGAGTTGCGGCAGATCGCGGCGGACAGCAGCTCGGCCAGCCAGCTCTTGCCGGTGCCGGGGTCGCCGATGAGCAGCAGACCCCGGTCCGACGCCAGGGTCACGATGCTGCGTTCGACGAAACTGCGGTCACCGAACCACTTCTGCGGGATCTCCCGATCCAGCCCGTCGGCCCGTTCCGAGCCGAGGACGAACAGCCGCACCATGCGCGGGCTCAACCGCCACGAGAACGGCTTGGGGCCGGTGTCGACCGACTCCAGGTAGTCGAGTTCGTCGGCGTACTTGACCTCGGCGGGGGCACGCAACATCTCGGACATGAGGGGTGATTCTCCTAGGTGAGGAAGCTCTTGAGCTCGAAGACGAGTTTGCGGATGTGACCGGAGAGCACCGGGGTGCCCAGGTCCTTGAGGCGCTGCCGGAACCAGGGGTTGACGCTCTGCTGGCCGGAGCTGCTGACCGAGCCGACCGGGATGAACCGCACCCCGGAGCGGTGCACCGCCTCGATGCCGTCGAACAACGGCTGGGATCGGTCGAACTCGTAGAAGTCCGAGATCCACACCATGACCGTGTTGCGCGGCTCGACGATCTTGGGGCGGGCCATCGCCATCGCCACCGGCCCGTCGTTGCCGCCACCGAGCTTGGTGCGCAGCAGCACCTCGAACGGGTCGTGCACCCACGGGGTCAGGTCCAACGCCCGGGTGTCGTACGCGATCAGGTGCACGTCCACCTTGGGCAGCCCGGCGAAGATCGAGGCCAGGATGGTGCAGTTCACCATCGAGTCGACCATCGACCCGGACTGGTCCACCACCACGATCAACCGGGACGGGGTGGTCTTGCGGGCAGTCTGCCGGTAGTAGAGCCGGTCGACGTAGAGGCGCTCGTCCTCCGGGCTCCAGTTGGTGAGGTTCTGCCAGATGGTGCGGTCGAGGTCGAGGTTGCGGTAGACCCGCTTCGGCGGCACCGACCGGTCGATCGTGCCGACGGTGGTCTGCTCGACCTGGGTCCGCAGCACCTCGGCGACCTCGTCGACGTACCGCCGGATCAGCGACTTCGCGTTGGCCAGCGCCACCCCGGACAGGTTGGACTTGTCCCGCAGCAGCTGCTCGATCAGCGACATGCTGGGGGTGAGCTGGGCGGCCAGCTTCGGATCGGCGAGCACCTCCCGCAGGTGCATCCGGCGGACCAGGTCGCCCTCCAGGCCGGTGAGGGTGGCGCCCAACCCGCCGGCCTGCCGACGCAGCTCGCCCGGAGGGCAGCCGAGCGCCTGCTCGAACCAGCCGGCGTCGGCCTGCCACCGGGCCAACTGGCCGGCGCTGACCGGCCCGGACCCGGTGCCGAAGACGTTGAGCAGCAGCTTCGACACCAGCGCGGCCCGGCGTACCTCGGCCTCACCGGGCCGGTGGCCCCCGCCGTCGGCAGGGTCACCCCCGCCCGGCGCGCCTGCGCCGTCGGTGGTCGCCTCCGTCGCCGGGACCTGCGGGACCACGGCGTCGGTGGCGGTGTCGTCGCCCGGCCGATCGTCGATGGAGCCGGCCGGTTCGGCGGGTCGGTCGCCGGCCGGGTCGGGGGCGAGCAGGCCCCGCAGTTCGTCGGCGAGCGCGGGGAAGCGCTGCACCACCGTGTCCACCGACACGGTCGGGTCCAGCAGGGCGGCGGGCAGGCCGAGGTCGTCGACCACGGCCACGCTCGCCGACTCCAGCGTGGGCTGCTCGTCGGGGTCGAAGAGCCGCCCCAGCAGCCGCCAGTAGAGCACCTGCCGGCGGTTGGCGGCGGCGAGGTCGCCCGGTGTCACGGCGTCGCCCGGTGTCACGGCATCGGTCGGCGGGATCGGCTCGCTCATCGGCGCAGCAACCGTCCCGCGCGTTCGCGCAGCACGGCCACGGCGTCGCCCGCCCTGGCCTCGGCCTTCGCCACCTTCGGGTCGGTCACCCCGTCGGCCCAGTCGCCGTTGTGCGCCTCGACCGGTCGGCGCTTGACGGTGGCCTGCACCGCCAGTGGCTGCACCAGCCACCGGCCGCCGTCGAAACGGGCCAGGCCCAGGCAGGACGACGAGGCGGCGACCAGCGCCGGGGTGAGCGGCCCACCGGCAGGCAGCCGGTCCAGGGCGACCGCGAGGCGCTGCCCGCCGAGGTCGACGGTCGCCCCGGCGTCGTGCACGGTGTAACCCTCCAGCAGCACCGGCTCGGCGATCGCCGCCGGGTGCCGGTCCAGCGGCGGGGTGGCCGCCGCCGTCGCCGTGCCGAGCAGCACCCGGGCGGTGGCGAACGGGTCGGCGGGCTCGCCGGCCTGCGCCTGCTCGTCGACCCAGTGCAGGTCGCCGCCGTACGCGGGCAGGTCGGTCACGGTCAGCGCCCGCCGCTGCGCGATCGCGGTGAGCAGCACGGGGTACGCCGACAGCAGCCGCCACACCGCCGGCCCACCGATCGTGGCGACCTTGGCCGCGCCCACCGTGACCCGGACCAGCCGGGGCGTGCCGGCGTCGGCCGGTTCGAGGATCGCGTGCAGCTGCACCTGGACGGCGGTCTCGTGCTCGTGGATGTCGACCCCGAGCGGCAGCAGGCGACCGCTGACCAGGGTGGTGCCGGTTGTCGGGTCGGGGACCGGCCCGTCCTGGGCCAGCAGCACGCCACGGGACCACAGGTCCGCCCAGCGGCGTACCGGCGGCTGCGCCATGGTGGCCACCGGCAACCCGGCCCGCAGCTCGGCGGCGAGCCCGTCGAGCAGCACCGCCAGCCGGCGCGACTGCGGCTCGGCAAGCGCCGCCTCGACCGGTGTGCCGACGGCGGAGAGCAGTTCGTGGTCGATGCCCCGCCATCCGGCCAGCGCCGTCTCGTGCAGCCAGGACCGGGCGGCGGCGCGGGCGGGGGAGCCGTCGGCGGGCCCACCGGCGGGTGCCGTCCACGCCGTGCGTTCCCGCCCGAGGGCGGTGTCGAACCGGGCGGTCAGGGCGTCGTGGTTCGCGCCCAGCAGCGCCGTACGGGCTCCGGCCAGGGCGGCCAGGTGCTCCTGACCGCCGGACCCGGCGGTCACCTTGCCCACCGCCTCGGCCACCCGCTCACGAAGCGGCGTGCCCGCGACCGCGCCGGCCAGTGCGGTCAGCGCGAGGGTGTCCGCCTCACCGACCCGGGCGAAGCCCCGCAGCAGGGCCTCGTCGAATCCGGCGACCACGTCGTCGGCGTCGGCCAGCCCGGTGGGGGCGTCGCCGTGCAGCTGCGCCAGCTGCGTGCCGAGCATCAGCGACCTGCCCCGGTCGACGGGAACCAGTGCAGCTCGGGCAGTGCCGTGGCGCTGGCCGGGAGTTCGAGGTAGGCCAGGTGGCGCAGGAACCGGCTGAACACCACGGCGGCGGAGGTCGGCTCGTGCCGGGCGTCCAGCCGGGACAGCAGCTCGACCCCGGTCTGCGTACCGTCGCCGGCGTCCACCCGCAGGTAGCGGGCGACCCGGTCGACGCCGTACTGGAGGACGGCCTCGTCGGCGAGGGCCTCCAGGTGCTTGCAGGGCGCGCCGCGCAGTCCGCCGCAGGGCCGGTTGTTGTTGGTGCTGCAGTGGTAGGCGTGGTCACCGGCGGTCACCGACGAGACGTAGACCCGCTCGATGTCGGAACCGCTGGACACCACTCCCTGTAACCGCCCGTCGGCCAGCTCGACGAAGGGCACCTTGGCCAGCTTGCGGGGCCGGGCCGGCGGCACCACCGCCACCACGCTCCGCCGCCGCCACGCGGCCTCGTCAGCGTCCGTCACCGCTCGTCCTCCCACCCGCCGGAAACCCGGCGTCGACCATGGTTGATGGCGTGCGCCGGCCGGGCCGGCGTCGCCGTGACCACAAGATCATGGCCCACGGGTACGACACTTCCACGGCCTCCCGCCGTACCGTCCCGCGGTCCGGTCCGACCGGCGGCACCGACCGGCCGTTCCGTCACTCTCCGGGGTCCGGACGCCACCCCCGGCGGCCGGCCTCGCGCACGCGCTCCCCAACGGTGTGCGCAGCCAGCACGGAAAGTGATATCGGATCCCGTCACTTTCCGTGGTTCGCGTCGGGTCGCGGACCGTGGGCGCACCCCAGGGGTCTGCGCTACCGCGTCGGCTGGCCGCTGCCGTCGGCGGTCGCTCCGCGACGCTCCCCGACGGCCCGGGTGTCGGCGGCGACCGGTTGCCGCAGGATGGTGCGCCTGCGGTCGGGCGCGACCCTACGGAAGTCGCTCAGGTAGATCTCGTGATGGGTGCCGGTCAGTCGCAGTCCGTGGGTGGGGACGAACTCGTGATGCAGGCGGGCCAGCACGGCGGTCTCGTCGTCGAAGGAACCGACGTGCAGGGTCTGCACGCACCGTCCCTCGGCCAGCCGCTCCAGCCGGACGTCGTCGAGCCGACCGGGTGGCCGCTTCGCCCCGGCCAGCGCGACGGCGGCGGTGACCATGCCCGGCGCGATCCAGTCGGGGACCATGAGCATCAGCGTCCAACGCCACCGCGACGTGTCCCGCGCGCTGGTGAAGGACGTCATGTCCTCGGCCCACCACAGGCCCTCCAGCGGCGGGACCACGTAGTCCCGCCCGAGCTCCCGCCTGCTGGCGAACTTCACCCGGTAGGCCACCGGATAGAGCGCCTCGACCGCCCCGGTGAAGGCCGGTGCGCTGTTGGGGTCGCCCCGGCCGTCGATCATCAGGTACTGCATGTCGGGCACGTCGACCAGCCGGAACCGGCCCTTGTGCGCCCGGTAGGCGTCCAGGGTCCGCCGGAAGTCGACCTTCCCGTCGGCGGGGTCCGTCACCGGCATCGGTCTACGCCGCCCGTGAGTTGGCCCGTCGTCCCGTCGCCGGAGCGGACCGGACACCTGGTCATCTCCCGGCCCTCCTTCCGACGGTCCTTCGGCCACCACGTGCCCGGGCGGGTCCGACCGACACTATGTCAGGAGGATTCCCGGGCAGTCGACGGCCGGCGAGTCTGGGATGCTGTCCCGCATGCCCGCCTTTCCGCCGACCTTCGCCGAAGCCGTCGTCGCCCAGCCGCTGCCTGCGCAGTTCGAGACGTTCCTCGACGAGCATCGCGCCGCGCTCGACGGCTGCCTGGAGGGGCTGACCGAGGAACAGGCCCGCCGCTCGCTGGTGGCCTCCCGGACCACGCTGCTGGGCCTGGTGAAACACGCGACCTTCGTGGAACGGGTCTGGTTCGACGAGGCCGTCACCGGCCGGTCGCGCGCCGAGCTGGGCATCCCCGTCGCGTCGGAGGAGTCGTTCGTGCTCGACGACGGCGACACGATCGCCAGCGTGCGGCACACGTACCGGGCGGCCTGCGCGGCGTCCCGCCGGGCGACCGCGACGCTGGGCCTGGACGATGTCCTGTCCGGGCACCGGATGGGACCGGTCCCGCTGCGGTGGGTGTATCTGCACGTGCTCCGCGAACTCGCCCAGCACTGCGGGCACGCCGACATCCTCCGCGAGCAGATCGTCGACGGCTGACGGTCCCGGTCCGGGACGGGTGTGCGCAGGGTCAGCGGTTCCGGTTGCGGGGGTGCCGTTTGGCGGTCCGTTCGTTGCCGTGCCGGTAGTTGCCGGTGAGGCGGGCCATCAGCTCCTGCGGGTCGTCGCTGTCCACGTCGGTCAGGAACCGTGCTGCGGCGACGCCCCGCAGCACGGTGGCGAGGCGGCCGTGGTGCAGCAGTTCCACGTCCCCGTTCTTGCGTAGGCGGTAGGTGAACCCCTCGGGTGTGCCGGACATCGCCACATCGTCCCCCGCCCGCCGGCCCGCAGGCGACCGGATTACGTGACCGTGGCGGACCTCGTCGGTGTGGCCACGGTGACTGCTGACTACAGAGCCTGTCGCGTCGAGGGGGTCGACAGATACGTCGGTACCGAACTGTCCTGTGTGCTCGATCACGGCGTTCAACCTGTCACGGTGGACGTTCCTCAGAGTTTCGAGGCGATGGTCTGGAGCAGGGTAAGCATGACCGGTATCACCAGCGTCGTGGTGGCTGCGAGCACGGTCCGGTGGGAGATCGGGGCAGGAGTGGTCTGTTCGATCTGCTGGCGGAGCAGCAGCGTTGCCTCGAGCCCATGGCGCAGCCTGATGACTTCGCTGGTCGACATGCTGAAAACCGCCGGGATCTGATCGGCGAACCGCTCGAGCGTGGGAGCGAGTCGTTCCAGTTCCTGGTCATGCTCCCTGCTGGTCAAGGCGAACAGCCATCGTGAGGTGAGGGTGAACAGCAGCATCCCGCCCACGAAGGTGAGAGCGATGAAGCTAATGGAAATGACCTTCGCGGATTGGGGGAGGCGGGGCATGACCACCAGGAGTGCGGGGACGGTGATGTTGCTGAGGCTGAAAAGCACCCCGGTGGACCAGGCGAATCTGAACAGCTCATGGATGCCTTGTGACTCGCGGAACGGTGACCACTTCGGATCTGCGGTCTTGGTGATCGTGTTGACGATGAGGGCGACTTTGGCGGCGCCCCACAGGCCCGTTCCGGTCGTGAGGCCCGTGAAGGCGAGGACGACGAGTGCGCCAAGTGTGGCAGCGGTGCCTTTGATCGGTGCGATGTCCCGGATCTGGTAGAAGACGTATCCAGTGGCCGCGGTCGCTACGCCGGACAGCGGGATCGTGATCCGATAATAGAACCGATCCAGTTGGTCGACTCTCTGCTGGATCTCCGCAATGTTCCATCCGCCTTCGGTGCCCTCCTGTGAGATTGTGCGAAGAAGGCGTTCGTAGACGAACTCACCCTGCTGAAAGGCAATTGGTCCGATGAGCGTGAAGAGCGCGGACAACGGAACTGTGAAGAACAGGAGGTCGTACTGCGGTGGAATATGGTTGTTGCCGTCAGCGAGGTACCAGGCCCAGAACAGTGCCGTTGGTACCGAGGCGAAGATCAGCACGTTGGCGAGACGTTCGCGCCAGCGTGCTCCCGCGAACCATGGCAGCCTTCGCGGCAGCGCGGTGTAGGGCGTCAGGCGGGTGGAGATTGCGAGCGCAGCTGTGGGGACCGCCTCCCCCCGTTGTGCGTTGTCGCAGTGACTGCAGAGTCCTACCTCATCCAGGTTCCGGGTGAGGACCGTCATGGGGGCTGCCTTTCTGTCAACGGAGTGACCTGGTCACGTGCACGTTCCTGGTCCGATGCGAGCCCACGAGGGCCCGTCACCTCACCGGAAACGATGCGAGGGCGGTCTGTCCGGATCTGCTGCCGAGACGCAGCCCGCCTCGCACCGCAGTACCGGACCGGTCACCACGGCAGGCTAGGGCATGCCGCCGGTGTCGCTCGTGAAGCCGGCATCGTAGGCCCGAGCGTTGTTCCCGCCGTACCCCTTGCCGCGCAGACTTCCGCGTTCCCGACGACGCCGGTCGCCTGCGCTTTCGTGAATGGCGTGGCGAGCCGTGCGCATCACGTCGGTGTCGTCCGGCCGGCCCTTGCGTCCCATCGTGATCCGCCGCCGCAGAAAAAGGGCGGACAGTGCGAGGGCGACAAGGAACAGTGCTGCGGCAAACATCGTGATCCATGATGTGTCTCTCACCATGCCGATGGTACGAACAGCGGACCATGTGAGGTGGTGGGGAGAACGACGCCCACTGGCGGTCTTCGGCGCACACCGGTAGGGCGCCACCCGGACCGCGACCAACGGACCGGCCTTCGCCACACCGGGCGTGGCTGACCTGATCACCTCGATGACGGCCCTCGACCGGCTGGGCGCTCCCGGTGACGTCGCCGACGTGGTCGCGTTCCTCGCCTCCGACGCCGCACGCTGGGTCACCGGGCAGGTCCTCGACGCCAGCGGCGGCCTCTTCCCGGGCCCCGCAGCTGACCACCGCGCCGGCACAGCCTGTTCGCCGCACCACGCCGGGGCCGGGCCCGCCCGTGCGGTCCACCGGGGCCGTCGGGCACCGCCCAGGTGCCCGGGCACCGCACCGGCCGGGTCCGCCCCGCCGTACGGGCCGTTGGTGGGTTCAGGCCGGGACGGGGTGGTCCGCCTCGAACCGCTCCCGGGTGAGGAACGCCAACTGCGCGCGCTTGTCGGGCATGTCGATCTCGTCGGCGAAGGTGAACCCCTCGCGTTCCAGCCGGCGCAGCGCGAACCGGTTGCGCACGTCGGGCTCGACCACGATCCGCAGCCGGGTAGGGTCGCGGAACAGGAACCGGGCCAGCGCCGGGCCGACCGCGTCGGTGAGCCCGCGCGGGGGCCGTCGGCCCGGGGCGAGCAGCAGGTGCATGCCGATGTCGCCGGGGCGTACCCGGTAGCGTTCCCCGACCGGGTCGGCCTCCGGCTGGTAGGTCTGGAACAGACCCACCGGCGTGCCGTCCAACCCGACCACGTATGCGTGGTGGGTGCTCAGGCCGTCGATGAACGTGTAGACCTCGCGTACCTCCTCGACGGTGTACGACCCCATGCCCCAGAACGTCGCGCGGGGCTCGGTCACCCAGCCGTGCAGCAGCGTGGCGTGGGCGGCCGGGTCGACCACGGTGAGGGTCAGCTCACCGAAGCCGGGGATCTGCTCCTGGTAGGTCACGGGGTCCTCGTCTCGGGGTGCGGTCAGGGTGTGCCAGTCGGTGCCGACGGGGATCAGCCCACCGGTGGCCCACAGCGGCAACTGGTCGGCGAAGTGCGGGTCGTCGGGGCGGCCGGAGACGCCGAAGGGGACGATCCAGCGGCTCGCCGCCCGGTCGGTGAGGTCCCACACGTAGCGGGCGACCGGCCCGCGCCAGCACGCGTCGGAGACCCCGGGGACGCTGGAGGTGGCCAGCACGCAGTCGGTGTCACCGCCGAGCACGGTGGCCGCCCGCATCGCGGCGACCCGTTCGGTGACCGCGTCGGACACCCCGAGGTGCAGCGGGTGCAGCAGGTGCCGCCGTCCCCAGGTCCCGGCCGGCTCGTCGGCGGCGACGTCCTCCAGGGCGGCGACGGCGAGGGGTTCGACCTCGCCGCCGAGGCGCGGCAGTCCGGCGACCACCCCCTCCACGGCGTGCCCGATGCGGGCCAGCGGGTCGGTCCATGGCGCGAAGAGGGGGTCGAAGCCGCCGGGGGAGTGCAGCGGCCCCAGCGCGGGGTGCGCGGCCAGCCGGTGGACCAGCGCGGCCCGCCAGGCGGCGAACGCCCCGGCGTCGACGCTGTCGGCGGCCATCCGACCATCCCATCCGGTCAGCCGGTCACGTAGTTGTCGGGCCGGCGCGCTCAGCGGTGCCGGGTCGAGCCGGGCGAGCAGGTCCCGCAGGACCGTCGACCCACGCCGGGTGTCCATGTGGACGTCGGGGGCGGCGACGCCGTCGGCGAGCAGGGCACGGATGCGGCGGGCCCGGTGCGGCGGGGCGAAGTCGACACCGAGCGCGGCGGTGTCGTCGCGCCTGTCGTTGGCGCAGACCACCGGCTCGCCGACCTCGACGGGCTTGGGCGTGGCGTAGTCGCCGCGCCACCGGTAGCGGGGGTCCCAGCCGGGCACCGGTTCCCGCCGGCACCTGTCGTCGCGTTCGGGCACCAGTCCGGCGACGAGCTGGTGCACCGTGCCGTGCCGGTCGGCGACGAGCACGCTGTTGACCGGTTCGACCCAGCCGCGCAGCGCGTCGGCGACGTCGTCGGCGGTGCGGGCCCGCAGCAGCGGCAGCAGCGCCTCGAAGCCGAGGTTCCCGGTCACCCGGGTCGGGGTGCGCAGGCTGAGCGCCTCGCCGGTGTGCCGGTCGTGGTCGATCACCGGCCCGCGCGGGGTCTCGATCACCTCGACGGTCTCGGTCGCGCCGCCGCGTACCTCGATCCGCTCGATGTGCCGGTGGGCCGGCACCCAGCCGTCGGCGTCGCGGACCAGCACCCGGTCGCCGTCGCGGCGCAGCTGTTCGCGGTAGAGGTCCTGGTAGTCGGCCATCGCGTTGGTGACCGCCCAGGCGACGTCACCGGCGTGCCCGAAGTGCGGCAGCCCCGGCACGCCGGGGAAGGCCAGCCCGACCACGTCGAACTCGGGGCAGGCGAGCCGGATCTGCTGGTAGATGCCGGGCAGTTCGAGCAGCCGGTGCGGGTCACCGGCGATGACCGGCGCGCGGCCGGTCACCGGGTCGGCGGGCAACGCCCAGGCGTTGCTGCCGGAGCCGCCGGGCCCCTCGACGGCGAACAGGTCGCGGGCGTGCGGGCCGAGGGTGGCGGCGACGTGGGCGTGCCACAGCTTCTGCGGGAAGGTGCCGAACAGGATGTGCTGGACCAGGAACACGCCCAGCGGCGACCAGGGTCGCCACCGGCCGGGCGTGCTGCCGGTGGCGGCGAACTCCGGGGCTGCCGCCGCGCCGGCCGGCAACGCGTCGTTGACCCCGTCGGCGTACGCGGCGACCCAGCGCCGGGTGGCCGGGGTGAGCTGCTCGAAACAGCGTCGGGCGGTGTCGTCGAGACGGGCCCGCCGGGCGAACCGGTCCCAGCCGAGCTCGCCGGGGCCGACGTGGGCGGCGAGCCGGCCCTCGGCCCGCCACCGTTCGACCTCCAGCTGCCAGCCCCGGTCGGTGGCGGTGATCCGGCCCTGCCATCGGGCCAGCTCGTCGACGGTGTCGGCCCACAGGTGCGGTACGCCCCACCGGTCGCGGTGCACGCCGGTGGCCGGACGACCGTCCGGTTCGGTGCCGGTCCCACTCTCCACAGGACTCCCCAGGTAAGTTACCCTCGCCTAACTTAGGCGGACCTTACCTGGAGGACGTGTGAAACGGAACTGGGAGGCCCTGGTGCTCAAGGCCATGGGCGGCCGGGACTTCCGGCTGACCGTGCGCGGCACCGAGCCGGTCGGCGAGCACTACCAGCGGCTGCTGATGGACGACGGCGGCCTGCTGGCGGCGGCCAAGGTGCACCCCACCATGTGGATCCGGCTCTGGTTCGACGACGCCGGCCGCCCGCACCAGCGGGCGTACACCCTGGTCGACCCGGACCCGGCAGCCGGCCGGTTCAGCCTCGAGTTCGCCCTGCACGACGGCTGTGCGGCCCGCTGGGCGGCCGGCGCGCAGGTCGGTGACACCATCGTGGCCACCCTCCAGGGCAGCGCCTTCGCTTTGCCCGACCCGGCCCCCGCGCACCTCTACCTGGTCGGTGACGCCGCCTCGCTGCCGGCGGTGAACAGCCTGCTCGACGCCGCCGTCGGCATCCCCGCCACGGTCTGGCTGGAGTACGCCCACCCCGGTGAGCAGGCGCTCACCCCGCGCGCCGGGGACCAGCACCGGGTCACCTGGGTGCCGCGTGGGCAGGACGGGCAGCAGCTCGTCGACACCGTCCGGGCGGAACTGCCGGCCACCCCGGACGCCCACTACTGGCTGGCCTGCGAGGCGGGCAGCACCCGGGCGCTCGCCCGGCACGTGCGGCGCACCCTCGGCGTGGGCAAGCAGCAGCTCACCGCGCTGGGTTACTGGAGCGCGCGGTGACCGGACGCCTCGGCACGCTCACCACGCTCTACGTCACGCAGTACCTCGGCATCGGGTTCATCACCGTCGGGTTGACCGCCATCCTGCGTGACGGCGGCACCTCGCTGGACACCCTGGCCCTGCTCCAGTTCGTCGGCCTGGTCTGGCCGCTGAAGTTCCTCTGGGCCCCGCTGATCGACAGGTACGGCTCACGCCGGCTCGGGCACTACCGGTCCTGGCTGCTGCCGTTGCAGGCCGGTCTGGTGCTGACCCTGCTGGCGCTGCTGCCGTTCGCCGACCCGACCCGGCAGCTCGGCCCGGTGGTGGCGATCTGCGCCGCCTACGTCTTCCTCTCCGCCACCCAGGACATCGCCGTCGACGCGGTCGCCGTCCGGGTGCTGTCGGAGGGGACCCGGGGCGCCGGCAACGGCATCCAGGTCGCCGCGAGCTACCTGGGCAACCTGCTCGGCGGCGGCGCGTGCGTGCTGGTCTACGACCGGTTCGGCTGGCTGCCGGCGATCGGTCTGCTGGCCGCGTTGACCGCCGTCGGCCTGCTGGTGGTGTGGCGGCTGCGGGAACCGGACCGGGTGGCCCGGGTGGCCGGCGCCGGACAGGCGTACCGGGCGCTGCTGTCGGTGTTCGGGCAGCCCGGCTGCCGCTGGTGGACCTTCGGCGTGGTGCCGCTGGTCTACACCGGAGCCGGGGCGGCCTACGCCCTGGTCACCCCGGCGCTGGTCGACGCGGGCTGGTCGCTTTCCCGCATCGGCGTGGTCACCGGTGTGGTGATCAGCGCCCCGGCGATCGTCGCCGGGCTGCTCGCCGGGGTCGGGGTGGACCGGTTCGGCCGGGCACGGCTGCTCGTCGTCGGGGGAGCGGCCCTCGGGGTCTCCACCGTCATGCTGCTGCCGTTGCTGAACGGGCGGGCGCCGCTGGGGCCGACGGTGGCCGCGCTGTGCTGCTTCATGGCCGCCTACACGGTGGCCAACGTCGTGCTCTACGTGGTCAACATGGACTATTCCCGGCCGGGCACCGGGGGCACCGACTTCACCGTGCTGTCGTCGTTCGGGCTGATCTGTTCGTTCCTGGCGGCCTCGGTCGGGTTGGCCGCCGCCGGTCGGGTCGGGTATCCCGCCGTGGCGCTCGCCTCGGTGGTGCTGGTCGCCGTCGGCGTCCTGGTCGGGTTGGGCCACCAGCGCCGGTTCCGGGCCGGCACGATCCGGCCGGCCGAGCCGGCGGTTCCGGACGTCACCCCGGTCGGCTGAACCGGTGCTCGGGGGGCGGGGTGTCAGCATTGACAAGCATTTAGGTTAGGATAACCTAACTAGGCGAGATCAACTGGGCTGCCGGGACGACCTGACCCGCCCCCGTCCCGCCCGCGCCCCCGTCACCGACCGTCGAGGACTGCTCATGAGCCTGCCCGGATCCACAATCGAGGCCCCCGTGACCGGGACGCGTCCCACCCCACCCCGCGCCCACCTGTTCACCGCCGGCACCGTCGAGGACTACCGCCGGGCCGTCACCGAGGGCATCGACCGGGTCGCGGCCCGGGTGGCCGGCGTCGACCGGCCGGGCACCGGCATCACCCCCGACGAGCTGGCCCCCCGAGTCGCCGGCATCGACCTGGACCGACCGCTCGGCGACACCACCGCCGCCCTCGACGAACTGCACGACGTCTACCTGCGCGACGCGGTCTACTTCCACCACCCCCGCTACCTGGCCCACCTCAACTGCCCGGTCGTCATCCCCGCCCTGCTCGGCGAGGCGGTGCTCAGCGCGGTCAACTCCTCCCTGGACACCTGGGACCAGAGCGCCGGCGGCACCCTGATCGAACGCCGGCTGGTCGACTGGACCGCCGGGCGGATCGGCTTCGGCCCGGCCGCCGACGGCATCTTCACCAGCGGCGGCACCCAGTCCAACCTCCAGGCGCTGCTGCTGGCCCGGGAGGAGGCGTACGCCCGGATCGTCGGCGGCGGCCCTGACCGGCCCAGCCGGCCCGAGGTGCTGTCCCGGCTACGGATCATCACCTCCACCGCCGGGCACTTCAGCGTCCAGAAGGCCGCCAAGCTGCTCGGCCTCGCCGCCGACGCGGTGCTCACCATCGCCACCGACGCCGGCCGGCGGATGCGTACCGACGAACTGGCCGAGACCCTCGACCGGTGCCGCCGCGACGGCCAGACCGTGCTCGCCGTGGTCGCCACCGCCGGCACCACCGACTTCGGCACCATCGACCCGCTGGACCGGATCGCCGAGATCTGCACCGCCGCCGGGGTCTGGCTGCACGTCGACGCCGCGTACGGCTGCGGTCTGCTGGTCTCGCCCACCCGGCGGCACCTGCTGACCGGCATCGAACGGGCCGACTCGGTCACCGTCGACTACCACAAGTCGTTCTTCCAGCCGGTCAGCTCCAGCGCCCTGGTCGTCCGAGACCGGCGGGTACTGCGCCACGCCACCTGGCACGCCGACTACCTCAACCCGGCCCGGATGGTCGAGCGGCGCATCCCCAACCAGGTCGACAAGAGCCTGCAGACCACCCGCCGGTTCGACGCCCTCAAGCTCTGGCTCACCCTGCGCATCATGGGCCCCGACGCCATCGGCAGCCTCTTCGACGAGGTGGTCGACCTTGCCGCCGCCGCCTGGCGGCTGCTCGCCGACGACCCCCGCTTCGAGGTGGTCACCCGCTCACAGTTGAGCACGGTGGTGTTCCGCTACCTGCCCCCCGGTGCCGGCCGCGACGTCGTCGACGACGCCAACCTGTACGCCCGGGAGGCGCTGGCCGCCTCCGGCGCGGCGCTGGTCGCCGGCACCAAGGTCGACGGTGCCCACCACCTCAAACTCACCCTGCTCAACCCCGAGACCACCCTGGACGACATCGCCCACGTGTGCGACCTGATCGCCGAACACGCCGGCTGGTACGCCCGCACCCGCGCCACCGCCTAGCTGCCCAGCCCCGTCGGCTGACCACCCCGCCCTGGAGAAAACCCCTGTGTCGACCCACGACTTCATCGCCGTCGGGCTGGGCCCGTACAACCTCGGGCTGGCCTGCCTGACCGCGCCGCTCGACGACCTCGACGGCCTGTTCCTCGAAGCCCGCGACGAGTTCGACTGGCACCCCGGCATGCTGCTGGACGCCACCCGGTTGCAGACGCCGTTCATCGCCGACCTGGTCACCCTGGCCGACCCGACCTCGCCGTACTCCTTCCTGAACCACCTCAAGGAGGTCGGCCGGCTCTACCCGTTCTACATCCGGGAGAGCTTCTTCCCGCTGCGCCACGAGTACAACGAGTACTGCCGCTGGGCGGCTGCGAAGCTGTCCTCGGTGCGCTTCGGCCACCGGGTCACCTCGGTCGAGTACGACCCCGCCGACGAGCGGTACGTGGTGCACGCCGTGGTGAACGGCGAACCGGTCACCCACCGGGCCCGGCACCTGGTGCTGGGCACCGGCACCCCGCCGTACGTCCCGGACGCCTGCCGGGACCTCGGCGGCGACGTCATCCACAACTCCCGCTACCGGGAGCACCGGGCGGCGCTGCGGGCCAAACGCAGCATCACCGTCGTCGGCAGCGGCCAGAGCGCCGCCGAGATCTACCACGACCTGCTCACCGACCTCGGCACCTGCGGCTACCAGCTCAACTGGGTCACCCGGTCGCCGCGCTTCTTCCCCCTCGAATACACCAAGCTCACCCTGGAGATGACCTCGCCGGACTACGTGGACTACTTCCACGCCCTGCCCGAGGTGACCCGTTACCGGCTGGAGGGCACCCAGAAGAGCCTGTTCAAGGGGATCAACGCCGACCTGATCAACGACATCTTCGACCTGCTCTACGCCCACCGGGTGCACGGGCCGGTGCCGACCCGGCTGCTGACCAACACCGAACTCACCAGCGTCCGCTACGACGGGGCCACCGGCCGCTACACCCTCGGGCTGCGCCAGATCGAACAGGAACGGGACCTCACCCTCGACACCGAGGGGCTGGTGCTGGCCACCGGCTACCACTACCGGGTGCCGCAGTTCCTCGACCCGATCCGCGACCGGCTGCGCTTCGACGCCCACGGCCGCTTCGACGTGGCCCGCAACTACAGCATCGACCACACCGGCCGGGAGGTGTTCCTGCAGAACGCCGGCACCCACACCCACAGCATCACCTCACCCGACCTGGGCATGGGCCCGTACCGCAACTCCTGGATCATCCGGGAGCTGACCGGACGCGAGCACTACCCGATCGAGCAGCGGATCGCCTTCCAGGAGTTCGGCGTCCCGGCCGGCGGCACCCGGTGACCACCGTCGTGCACCGCCGGTACGACCCGGCCCTCGGCGAGTTCACCCTGCGCACCCTCGACCCGGAGGGCGACGCCGGGCTGCTGCACCGTTGGGTCACCCACCCGAAGTCGGCGTTCTGGCTGATGCAGGACGCCGACGTCGACCGGGTCGCCCGGGAGTACCGGGCGATCGCCGACCACCCGCACCACGACGCGTACCTCGGCTGCTGGCGCGGGGAACCGACGTTCCTGGCCGAACGCTACGACCCGGCCCGGGTCGAACTGGTCGGCCTCTACCCGCCGGTTGACGGCGACGTGGGCATGCACTTCCTCTGCGCCCCCACCGACCGGCCGGTGCACGGCTTCACCCGGGCCGTCATCACCACCGTGCTGGACTGGCTGTTCGCCGACCCGGCCACCCGACGGGTGGTCGTCGAACCCGACGTGCGCAACACCGCCGTGCACGCCCTCAACGCCGCCGTCGGCTTCACCGTCGTCGGACCGATCCGCAAACCGGAGAAGGACGCCCTGCTCAGCGTCTGCACCCGCGACCAGTTCCTGGCCGCCACCCGAGGAGACGTGCCCGCGTGAACCCCGCCGCATCCGTGGCCCACCTGACCCCGGCCACCTGGGCCCAGGCCAACCGGCTGCTCGTCGCCAAGGCGCTTGCCGAATTCGCCCACGAACGCCTGATCGAGCCCGCCGCCACCGGGGACGACCGGTGGGCCGTCCGTACCGACGACGGCACGGTCGAGTACCGCTTCACCGCCCGCCGGTTCACCCTCGACCACTGGCAGATCGACCCGGAGAGCATCACCCGGCGACGCGGCGACGAGGACCTGCCGCTCGACGCCGTCGACCTCTGCCTCGAACTACGCGGCGCGCTCGGCCTCAGCGACCAAGTGCTCCCCGTCTACCTGGAGGAGATCACCTCCACTCTGGCCGGCACGGCGTTCAAGCTGACCCGGCCGGCGGTGGACGCCGACGAACTGGCCCGCGCCGACTTCCAGGCCATCGAGACCGGGATGACCGAGGGCCACCCGTGCTTCGTGGCCAACAACGGCCGGATCGGCTTCGGTATCGGCGAATACCACGCGTACGCCCCGGAGGCCGGCCGGCCGGTGCGGCTGGTCTGGGTCGCCGCGCACCGCGACCACGCCACCTTCAGCAGCGCCGCCGACCTCGACTACGCCACCCTGCTGCACACCGAACTCGGCCCGGACACCCTGGCCCGGTTCACCGCCACCCTGACCGACGCCGGCGTCGACCCCGACGACTACCTGCTCATCCCGGTGCACCCGTGGCAGTGGTGGAACCGCCTCGCCGTCACCTTCGCCGGTGAGGTCGCCCGCCGACGCCTGGTCTGCCTCGGCGAGGCCCCCGACGAGTACCTGCCGCAGCAGTCCATCCGGACCTTCTTCAACGTCACCGAGCCGCGCCGGCACTACGTCAAGACCGCGCTGTCCGTGCTGAACATGGGCTTCCTGCGCGGCCTGTCGGCGGCCTACATGGAGGCCACCCCGGCGATCAACGACTGGCTTCTCGACCTGGTCACCGGCGACCCGGTGCTCGCCGGAACCGGGCTGACCATCCTGCGCGAGCGGGCCGCCGTCGGCTACCGCCACCCGCAGTACGAGGCGGCCACCGACCGCTACTCGCCGTACCGCAAGATGCTGGCGGCACTGTGGCGGGAGAGCCCGGTGCCCGGCCTGGCCCCCGGCCGGCGACTGTCCACCATGGCCGCCCTGCTGCACACCGACCGCGAGGGACGGTCGCTGGCCGCCGCCCTGATCACCGAGTCCGGCCTGCCCGCACGGCAGTGGCTGCGCCGCTACCTCGACGCCTACCTGGTGCCGCTGCTGCACAGCTTCTACGCGCACCGGCTGGCCTTCATGCCGCACGGCGAGAACGTCATCCTGGTGCTGCACGACGGCGTGGTGGAGCGGGTCATCTTCAAGGACATCGCCGAGGAGATCGTGGTGATGGACCCCGACGCCGACCTGCCACCGCTGGTGCGCCGGGTCCGCGCCGCCATCCCCGACGACGAGCAGCTGCTGACCATCTTCACCGACGTCTTCGACTGCTTCTTCCGCCACCTCAACGCCGTGCTGGCCGGGGCCGGGGTGCTCGACGAGGACGACTTCTGGCGTACCGTCGCCGACTGCGCGAGCGACTACGCCGCCCGGGTGCCGCACCTGGCCGACCGGCTGCGCCGGCACGACCTGTTCGCCCCGGAGTTCACCCTGTCCTGCCTCAACCGGCTGCAACTGCGCAACAACCAGCAGATGGTCGACCTCGCCGACCCGTCGGCGGCGCTCCAGTTCGCCGGCACCCTGACCAATCCGCTCGCCCGCTACGCCCCGCCCCGATGACCACCGCGCTGCCCGCCGCGCCCCCCGGCCCGGCGACGCCGCTGCGGTCGCGCTGGCTGATCCTGGCGGTGCTCTGCCTCGCCCAGCTGACCGTGGTGCTGGACAACACCGTGCTCACCGTGGCGGTGCCGGTGCTCACCACCGAACTGGACGCCAGCACCACCGACATCCAGTGGATGATCAACGCGTACGCGCTGGTGCAGTGCGGGCTGCTGCTCACCGCGGGCAGCGCCGCCGACCGCTACGGCCGCCGCCGGATGCTCGTCGCCGGCCTGGTGCTGTTCGGCGTCGGCTCGCTGGCCGCCGGGCTGGCCCGCTCCGGTGACCAGCTGATCGCCGCCCGCGCCGGCATGGGGGTCGGCGGGGCGCTGCTGGTCACCGCCACCCTCGCCGTCGCCATGCAGGTCTTCGACGGGGCCGAACGCTCCCGGGCGATCGGCATCTGGGCGGCCACCAGCGCTCTCGGCTACGCCGCCGGCCCGCCGATCGGCGGGATCATCCTCGCCCACCTGCCCTGGGGGGCGATCTTCCTGGTCAACGTGCCCATCGTGCTGGTCTGCCTGGTGGCCGGCCTGGCGTTGGTGCCGGAATCCCGCGACCCGGTCGGCGGCCGGCCCGACATCGGCGGGGTGCTGCTGTCCACCGCCGGCCTCACCGGCGTGGTCTGGGCCATCATCGACGGCCCCGAGCGCGGCTGGACCGCACCGCCGGTGCTCGGCGCGGCCGGTGTCGGCGTGCTGCTGCTGGCCGCGTTCGTCTGGTGGGAACGGCGGATCGCCGCTCCCATGCTGGACATGCACTTCTTCACCGACCGGCGGTTCGTCGGCGCGGTCACCGGCGTCGTCCTGATCACCTTCGGGTCCACCGGCGCGCTGTTCCTGCTCACCCAGGACCTCCAGTTCGTCCGCGGCTACCCGGCCTGGGAGGCGGGGCTACGGATGGTGCCGTTCGCACTGTCCATCGTGCTGCTCAACCTCGGCGGGGTCGCCACCCGCCTGATCCGCCGGCTCGGGGTGCCCGGGGCCATCGCGCTGGGCATGGTGCTGCTCTCCGCCGGCCTCACCCTGGTCACCCACGTCCGCACCGACGGCTACGCCGTGCTGCTGACCGGGTTGCTGGTGATGGGCTTCGGTTGCGCGCTGGCCAACCCGGCCATCGTGGAGGCGGTGATGAGTTCCATCCCCCCGGCCAAGGCCGGCGTCGGCGCCGGGATCGACGGCACCATGGCCGAGGTGGGCGGCAGCCTCGGCATCGCCGTACTCGGCGCGGTGCTCAACGCCCGGTTCGCCGCGCTCGCGCCGGTCGCGGTGGCCGGCGCCGGGTCGTACCCGGCCGCGCTGGCCGCCGCAGGCGATACCGAACGCGGTCGGGTCACCGACGCCTTCTCATCGGCGCTGGTCACCGGGCAGACCGCCGGGGCGGTGGCGGTCCTGGCCGGTGGGCTGCTCGCCGCCGGGCTGCTGCGCCGCGCCGAACGCACCCGCTGACCGGCCGGGCCACTCAGCGTTCGGGGCCCGGTGCCGGCCAGGCTGCGGGAATGCGCTCCAGCAGCCCACCGGCGAACACGTCGCGCAACCCGAGCGGCTTGAGGTGGACGTACCCGATGTGGCAGTCGCAGAGCGCGGCGTCGCACGCCCGGGGTTTGAGGGCGGCCCGCCACGACCCGTCGTAGAGGTTGCCGATCGGCGCGGGCCGGAAGTGGCAGCGGCGCACGGTGCCGTCGCCCGCGACGGAGATCGCTGTCTCCCCGGCGTGGCAAGGCCGGTCGAGCGACGGGTGCGGACGGACGCTCCAGCCGAACAGCGGGTCCAGCGCCGTCCAGGTCGCCTCCTGCCCGGCGGTGTAGTGGTGCCCGTCGGCGGCATTGACCCACAGGTACACCTCGCCGGGCAGGGCGGCGCGCAGCGCCCGCGCCTCGGCCAGGTGCTCGGGCAGGCCGACCACCCCCACCGAGTAGCGCACGCCCAGCTCGGACAGCCGGGCGCAGCGGGCGAGGAACCGCCCCCGGGTGACCTGCCCCGGGTGGTACGTCGTCCACAGCGCCGCCGTCGCCAGGTCGGCGTCGGCCAGCCAGTCCACCCGGGCGGCCAGGTTGGTCTGGATGACCACCCGGTCGACGTGCGGCAGGTGCGACAGCGTCACCATGGCGTCGCGGTACCAGCTGCGGGTCAGCCCCTCGCCCCACGGGGTGAACAGCACCGACAGCCGCCGGTCGGTGGTGGCCGCCACCCAGCCGGTGAACCGGTCCAGCGCCGCCCGGTCGGCGCGCAGCAGCTCCGGCGGGTCGATCCGCTTGGCGAACGGGCAGTACGGACAGTCGTAGTTGCAGCTCGCCAACGGCCCCCGGTAGAGCACCGCCAGCTCCATCCCGACGTCGGCACCCCCGGCACCCGAACAGCCCGGCTGCGCCGCCCGGGGCGTGACGGGGTGCAGCGGCAGCGCCGTGCGGGACGTGCCGGCGTGTGGCGGCAACAGCGGCCGGCCGGTCACCGGGGCACGTACCCGGTCATCGCCTGCCGGACCCGGGCGGAGGTCAGCCACGGGCCGATCGCGTCGGAGCGGGCCAGCCCGGCCGGGGTGAGCCGCAGCCCGTCGGCGTCCGCCCAGCCCCGGTCGGCCAGGCGTCCCAGCTCGGGGAAGTCCTCGCCCGGCGGCCGGCCGAACCGGGCGGCGTAGGCCGTCGCGTCGACCCCCTCGGCGCGCAGCAGCGACTTGAGCAGCCACCGGCGGCGCTGCTCGGCGCCGTCGAGGGCGAACCCGAACTCGGCGTACCGGAAGTCGTCCGCCGGCCGGCCCAGGTAGTCGTCCAGCACCGCCCGGACCTGCGACACCGCGACCGCGTAATCGAACGAGTAGTGCAGCGCGGTGGTGTAGGAGCGCGCCCCGCAGCCGAGCCCGACCATGCCGTCGTCCTGGCAGCAGTAGTCCGGCCCGTCCGGGGCGGGCACGTCGACACGGCGGAACTGCCGCATCGACTCCTGCCGGTAGCCGGCCGCGCCGAGGATCTCCACCGCCTGCTCGTAGAGGGCCAGCCGGTGGGCGTCCCAGTCGGCCCGGCCGTGTGCCCGCCGACCCAGCCCGGTCAACGGCCGCACGTAGAGCGGGTACAGGTACAGCTCCTCCGGCCGCCAGGCCAGCGCCGCGTCCAGGCTCTCCTGCCAGGTCGCCGCCGTCTGCCCGTCGATGCCGTAGATCAGGTCGATGTTGAGCACCGGGACCGCCGCGGCCCGGATCGCACCGAGCGCCGTCTCGACCTCCGCGCGGCGCTGCGGCCGGCCGGCGGCCCGTGCCTCGACGTCGAGAAAGCTCTGCACGCCGATGCTCACCCGCTGCACCCCGTGCGCCGCCAGCACCGTGAGCCGGTCCGGCGTCGCGGTGGCCGGCGAGGTCTCCACCGACAGCGGTACGCCCGGCAGCCGCGCCCCGGAGGTGCCGGTGACGATGTCGAACAGGTCGGTCAGCTCGTCGGCGGTCAGGTAGGTGGGGGTGCCCCCGCCGAAGGCCACCCTGGCGTACCCGGCGTCGTCGCCGAGCGCGTCGGCGATCCGCCCGGCCTGTCGGCGCAGTTGCCGCAGGTAGGCCGTCACCTGCTCCTGCGGGGCGTTGGCCCGGGTGAACAGGTTGCAGAAGCCGCAGCGCATCTCGCAGAACGGCAGGTGCACGTAGAGGAAGAGCGCGTCGCGGGCCTCGGCCCGCCACACGTCGGCGAGCAGCGGCCGGGGCCGCAGCGCCCGGTAGGAGGTCTTGTGCGGGTACGCGTAGAGGTACTGCTGGTACGGCGAGCCGTCGAGGCCCGTGTCGGTGCTGGTCACCATTCCCCCGGTCGCAGAGTGAAGTGGGCGTACGGGACGGTCCAGACCACGTCGTGGCCGATCCGGTGGCCGGTGTGCCCGTCCTCGCCGTACGCCGTGCCGTGGTCGGAGCAGATGATCGTGAACACCGGCCGTCCCCGCCCGGTGAGCAGGGCGAACAGCCGGTCGACCCGGGAGTCGACGTACTCCAGGGCGGCGGCGTGGCTGTCCCGGCTGTCGTGCGCCGCGCCGGGCAGGTGGTGCCGGTTGGGTTGGTGCAGGGCGGCGACGTTGAGGAAGGTGAACACCGGCCGGTCGGCAGGCTGGCCGGGCAGCACCTCGGCCAGCCGGTCGAGCTGAGCGTCGAGGCAGGTGGGGGAGGTGACCCCGAACTCCGGTTCCCAGTACGCCTCGGCGAACAGGTCCGGCAGCACCGACCCGAGCGGGCTGCGCCGGTTGAAGAAGCCCACCCCGCCCAGGCAGAGGGTGTGGTAACCGGCTGCGGCCAGCGCGGTCGGCAGGTCGGGGGCGTCGAAGACCCAGGTGTCGTCCCCGGCGGTCTCGCTGCCCGGGAACGCCGCCGCATAGAGCCGCTCGTGCCGGCCCGGTCCGACCGGGGTGGGCAGGAAACCAGCGAAGAAGGCGTGGTGCGCGGCGTAGGTGAAGCTGGCGGGGGAGTGCCGCCGCTCCCACCGCCCGCCCGGCAGCACCCGGGCCAGCCGGGGTGTCCGACCGGCCCCGGCCAACTCGTCGGCCACGTCGAAACGCAGCGTGTCCAGGGTGACCAGGCAGATGTCGTGACTGCCGATCAGCGTGCGCATCCGGCCTCCTCCCGCCACCTGTCCCACCGGCCGCTGGTCAGCGCGTGCACCTGCTCGGCGTAGGTGTCCCGGCCGTCGGCCAGCACCCCGGGCAGCAGGTCGCCGAACGCGTTGACCTCGGCCACCGCGTGCCGCTGCCAGCCCACCAGGAACATCAGGTCGACCCCGACGTGCAGCGACCGGGGAAAGCAGGCCGCCGCCTGTTCGCAGGTCCGCATCGCCGCCGCCCAGGCCGTCGGGCCGGCCGCCGCCCGCAGCGCGTCCAGGTCGCCACGGGCGTTGCCCAGGTGCAGGTTGGTCAGCGGTCCCCGGGCGGCCCGGACCACGGCGTGGGTGGCCCGGCCGGCGACCACCACCACCCGCAGGTCGACCACCCGGTCGGCCAACCCGGCCTTGGGCAGCCACCGCTCCACGTGCAGGCCCTCCGGGGCGAGCCGGTCGACCAGGGCCGCGACGGTCGCCTCGTCGTCGTAGCGGCGCAGCCGCAGCGAGT
Organism: Micromonospora sp. WMMD734; assembly: GCF_049178975.1. Taxonomy (NCBI): domain Bacteria; kingdom Bacillati; phylum Actinomycetota; class Actinomycetes; order Micromonosporales; family Micromonosporaceae; genus Micromonospora; species Micromonospora sp. WMMD734. The sequence goes on along the minus strand of NZ_JBMHMK010000001.1, from coordinate 2,210,661 downwards.
TGAACAGCCCGTCCGGGGTGACCTCGATCGGGGTGACGGCCTGCACCCGGCGCGGCCCGACCGCGAGGGCGATCACGCCGGCCGCCGACGAGCCGTGCGCCGGCTTGACGAACACCCGGTGCCAGCCGGCCGCCGTCATCGCCGCCCGCAACTGCGGATAGCCGCCGACCGGCGGGAGCGCCGCCGGCACCGGCACCCCGGCGGCCGACAGCAACGCGTGGCAGCGGCGCTTGTCGCACAGCGCCGCCACGTCGTCGGGGTGGTTGAGCAGCGTCGCGCCCCCGGCGGCCACCCGGCCCATCCCGGCCACCAGCCCGGCGTACGTGTCGGCCAGGCCGATCAGCTCCCCGTGCCGGGCGGGGGTGGCCGCGCCGCGCAGCAGCCGGTCCACCTCGGCGTCCTCGCCGGGGGAGTCGACCCGGACCAGGGCGTCGGCGTCCGGCGGGGTCGCCCCGGTGAGCACCCGCGCCCAGGGCAGCACCGCCGGGTCGGGCAACCCCGCCTCGCGTACGGCCCGCCGGAACAGCGCGACCCGCCGGTTGTCGGGGTTGCCCACCACGGTCAGTCGCATGTCACTCCGACACCGCCGTGTAGCGGTAGGTCTCCCCGTCGTCCTCGTCCGGTTCCTGCGGTTCGGAGACGTCCACCTCGACGCCGGGCAACGCGGCGACCACCCGGTCGGCGGCCTCTTCGGACAGGTAATGGTGGTGCAGGTCGAGGGCGGCCAGGTGGGTCAGCGGCTGCCCGGCGAGCAGCGCGGCCAGCCCGTCGTCGGACAGGGTGCCCAGCGACAGGTCGAGCCGCTCCAACCGGGGCACCACGGCGGCGGTGGCGAGCGCGGCGGCCAACTCGTCGGTGATCACGGAGTTGCGCAGCCCGAGCCGGCGCAGCGCCGGGAAGAGCTTGCCGGCCAGCAACGGCTCCAGGTCGGCCACGGTGGTGTCGCCGCCGTAGTCGTCGGTACCCAGCCACAGGTCCAGGTGGTGCAGCGCGGGCAGCTCCGAGGCGAGCACCGCGGCGACGAACTCCCGGGACAGCCCGCCGCTCTGCACGGACAGCGTCCGCAGCCGCCCGTGCCGCACCGGGGAGAAGCTGAAGTCCTCGCCGCCGCGTACCCGCAGCACCTCAAGCTGCGGGTATGCCGTTAGCAACGGGCTGACGTCGCCGACCCGCATCCAGGAGACCTCGCACTCCTCGACGACCATGTCGCCGAGGAACAGGGCCCGCAGCCGGGGCAGCCGGGGAGCAGCCGCGCAGAGCTGGGCGATCGGGGCGTGGTGGAACGCCGCGTATCCCCAGGCCCCGACGACGAGCGCCTCGACCCGGTCACCGATCTGTTCGACGAACCTGTCGAACCGGTCCCGGAACTGCTCCGACAGGATGTCCTGCCGGGTGTCGCCGTCGAAGTGCCAGTCGGCGATCCGCCAGCAGACCGGACCGTCCACGGCGGGCGGTGGACCGTCGGCGGGGAACTCGACCACCGGCAGCCCGGCGAACGTCTGCGCGTGGGAACCGAACGTCATCGTCGCTCACTCCCCGACCGCGGTGAACCGGTAGACCGTGCCGTGGTATTCGTCGGGGGTCTGCGGGTCGTCCAGGTCGACCTGGACGCCGGGCAGCGCGTCGGTCAGCCGCTGTGCCACCTCGGGGGAGAGGAAGTGGTGGTGCAGGTCGAGGCGACGCAGGTGGGTCAGCGACTGCCCGGCCAGCAGCGCCTCGGCACCCGGGTCGGTGAGCACCCCCATCGACAGGTCGAGCACCTCCAGCCGGGACACCACCGGGGCGGTGGCCACCGCCTTCGCGACGTGGTCGGCGAACTCGGCGTTGCAGACCGCCAGGTGCCGTAGCGCGGGCAGCCGGTCGCCGGACAGGATGACGGCCAGGTCGTCGACGCCGGTGTCGCCGCCGTAGTCCTGCCGGCCGAGCCACAGGTCGAGCCGGCGCAGGGCGGGCAGGTCGCAGTCGCCCACCGCGCGGGTCACCGCACCGGGCAGGCCGCCGGTCTGGAAGCCCAGCTCCCGCAGGCCGGTGTGGCGCACCGGTTGCAGGGTCAGCTCGTTGGCCCCGCGTACCCACAGGGTCTCCAGCTCCGGGTAGGCGGCCAGCAGCGGGGTGAGGTCGCCGTGGGTGAGCCAGGAGATCTCGCACTGCTCGCTGACCAGGTCGGCCAGGAACACCGCGCGTAGGGCGGTCCAGTCCTTCGCGGCGTCGGCCAGCAGGTCGACCGGGAGGGCCCGCTCGTACGCCGAACCCCACTCGCCGATGACCAGGGCGCGGACCGCCTCGCCGGGCACCTCGGCCCGCAGCGCCGTGACCAGGCCGGCGAACTCCTCCGGCTCGGCCTCGAAGTCCTCGACCTCCAGCCGCCAGGCGACGGCCGACGGGTCGTCGGGCAGGGTCATCCCCGGTGTGAAGGCAACCACCGGCATTCCGGCGAACGACGACATGTGCGAACGGATCACGCCTACCTCCGGCTCGACTGGTGTGACAGCGGCGCGACCGTAACAGGCCCGACCGACAGGATGATCAGCCGCAGGTTGGCCGGTCCGACCCGCGCCTACCGGGGGTGCCCGGCCGGTGACGCTTTACAGCGGAAGTCGGGTGTGCGAGGCTCAGGAAAGCGCTCCCACGGCTGTCCGTGTCGGATACCCCTGGGAGTTCGCTCGTGAGAAATCGCACCCGGCGGGCGGCGTCGATTGTCGCCACCGCCGTCACCACCACCCTCGTCGCCGGTGTCGTCACCGCCGTCTCGGCGCAGGCCGCCGCCGGCTGTCAGGTCACCTACCAGGTCGGCGCCCAGTGGGACGGCGGCTTCACCGCCGCCATCTCGATCAGGAACCTGGGCGACCCTGTCAGCGGCTGGCGGCTCGGCTGGACCTTCCCGGCCGGGCAGACCATCACCAGCGCGTGGGGCTTCACCGCCAGCCCGGCCAGCGGCACCGTGGTCGCCACCAACCTCGACTACAACGCCGCCATCGCCACCGGCGGCGTCGTGGACGTCGGCTTCAACGGCACCTGGACCGGCAGCAACCCCGACCCGGCCGGCTTCACGCTCAACGGCACGGCCTGCACCGGAACGACCACCCCCACCACCGCCGCGCCGACGACCCCGCCACCGCCGACCACCCCGCCACCCACCACCCCGCCACCGACGACGCCGCCACCCACCACGCCTCCGCCGCCGACCACCCCGCCGCCGACGACGCCGCCACCGACCAGCGGGACGCCGACTGTCGCCTCGGACGGCACCGGCAGGTACCGCACGGTCCAGGCCGCCATCGACGCGGTGCCGGCGAACAGTTCCAGCCGCACCACCATCACCATCAAGCCCGGCACCTACCGCGAGGTCGTCCGGGTGGCGTCGAACAAGACCAACGTCACCCTGCGGGGGCTCGGCTCGTCGCCGTCGAACGTCGTGCTCGTCTACAACAACTCGGCCGGCACCCGTAAGCCGGACGGCACCACCTACGGCACCTTCAACAGCGCGAGCATGTTCGTCGACGGGGCGAACTTCGTCGCCGAGAACCTGACCATCGCCAACGACTTCGTGGAGAACACCTCGGGGGTCGACCAGCAGGCGGTGGCGCTGCACCTGAACGCCGACCGGGCGGTGCTGCGCAACGTGCGGCTCCTCGGCGACCAGGACACCTTCCTGGTCAACGACAAGACCCGGGCGTACGTGGTCGGCTCCTACGTGGAGGGCACCGTCGACTTCATCTTCGGCGGCGGCACGATCGTCATCGACGGCAGTTCGCTCTACGAGAAGCGGTCGACCGGCGGGCCGATCACCGCCGCCCGGACGGCGGCCAGCAAGACGTACGGGATGCTGATCTACCGGTCGACGATCACCGGGGCGACCAACAACACCACCCAGCTCGGTCGCCCGTGGGGGCCGGACGCCCAGGTCCTCTACCGGGAGTCGACGCTGAGCGCGACCCTGAAGACCGCCCAGCCCTGGACCGACATGTCCGGCAACGTGTGGCAGAACGCGCGGTTCCGCGAGTACCGCAACACCGGGCCCGGCGCCGGCACGAACGGCAACCGTCCGCAGCTCACCGACGCGCAGGCGGCCACCTACACGCCGCAGCGCTACCTTGCCGGCAGCGACGGCTGGAACCCGATGTGAGCACCCGGCCGCCGGGACGCTGACCGGCGGTGATCCGCCGGCCCGGCCGTGCGCGTCGATACCGACGCGCACGGCCGGGCCGGTCAGGAGACTGCCCGGTCCGTGTCGTCCGGGCGGGTACGCAGGACGCCGGGTTCCCGTCGCGACCCCGGGCTGACCTCCCCGACACGGGGGTGATGGCGACGCAGGGTGAGCCGGCCGCGCCAAAGGGTGCAAGGTCTTGCGGATCATTGCCGGCAGATGTCGAAAACTTTGCCGCAAGGTCTTGCAAAACCTTTCATCGATGCCGCATCGTCTTCTCCACCGGACGGCCGTCCACACCCACCAGTGCCTCTTCGACCCCCGGAAGCAGGTCCACTCCTGATGTCCACACCCCGCGTCCCCCGGGGAACCCGTCTGCGACGGGGCCTCCTCGCCCTCGCTGTCACCGCCTCCTCCCTCGCCGCGTTGAGCGCGCTGCCGGCCACCGCCCCCGCGACCGCCGCCACGGCCCTCAACGACAGCGAGGTCACCGCCAACCTCTGGGAATGGAACTGGCGCTCCGTCGCCGCCGCGTGCACCGACCACCTCGGCCCGGCCGGCTACGGCGCGGTCCAGGTCGCCCCGCCGCAGGAGTCGGTCAGCCTGCCGAGCAGCGCCGACGGCGTCCACCCGTGGTACGAGGTGTACCAGCCGGTCTCCTACCGGCTGGAGAGCCGGTTCGGCACCCGGCAGCAATTCGCCGACATGGTCACCACCTGCCACAACGCCGGTGTACGGGTGTACGTCGACGCGGTGGTCAACCACATGGCCGGCGCCAACAACCCCGAGTCGGTCGTCGGGTACGCCGGCACCGACTTCTCCGGCCCCGGCTACAGCTTCCCGGCCGTGCCCTACGGCTCCGGCGACTTCCACCGCCCGGGTGACAACTGCCCGACCTCCGGTGCGATCAACGACTGGAACAACGAGGCCCAGGTGACCAGCTGCGAGCTGCTGTCCCTGACCGACCTCTACACCGAGAAGGACAGCGTCCGCACCAAGATCGCCGGGTTCCTCAACGACCTGGTCGGCCTCGGCGTCGACGGGTTCCGGGTGGACGCGGTCAAGCACGTCAAGAAGGACGACTTCGCCGCGATCCTCGGCAAGGTGCGCAACACCACCGCCGAGAACAAGCGTCCGTACGTCGCCCAGGAGATCTTCGACGGGGCCAGCAACGACGCCCTCAAGGCCCGCGCCTTCATCGGCAACGGCGACGTGCTCGACTTCGGGTACGCCAAGGGCCTGAAGTCGGCGTTCCAGGGCTCGATCGCCAACCTGGCCAACGTCGGGAGCTGGAACCTCGACGCGCCCAGCGCCAACGTGTTCGCCATGGTCACCAACCACGACCTGGAGCGCGACGGGGTGGTGCTGTCCTACCGCGACGGCAGCGACTACGTCCTGGCCAACTACTTCGCGTTGGCCTACCCGCACGGCAAGCCGTCGGTCTACGACAGCTTCACCTGGTCCAACCGTAACCAGTCGCCGCCCGCCGACGGCAACGGGTACGTCACCGACACCGTCTGCGGCAACAGCTGGAACTGCCTGACCCGGTCCACCGGGATCAAGGGCATGGTCGGCTGGGCGAACACCGCGAAGTCGGTCAAGACCGTCTCCGACTTCACCGTGGTCAACAGCAACGTCATCGGCTTCCACCGGGGCGACCGGGCCTGGATCGGGATCAACGACTCCGGGTCCGCCAGCACCGCCACCTTCACCACCGGCCTGGCCGACGGGTCGTACTGCGACGTGATCTCCGGGGCGCGCGGCACGTCCGGCTGCACCGGCACCACGGTGACCGTCAACGGCGGCCGGGCCACCGTGCAGATCCCCGCCAACGGCGCGGTGGCGCTGCACGTCAACGCGAAGGGCGGCCCGGCGACCACGCCCACCGCCACCCCGACACCCACGGCCAGCGCCACGCCGACGCCGACCGCGCCGGCCGGCACGGTCGCCACCACCTTCACCGTCACCGCGTCCCTCGCCGGTGGTCAGGACGCCTACGTCGTCGGCAGTGTGCCGGCGCTGGGTTCGTGGGCTCCGGCCGCCGCGGTCAAGCTGACCGCGCTGGGCGGGGGGACGTACCGGGCGGTGGTCAACCTGCCGGCGGCCACGGCGGTGGAGTTCAAGTTCCTCAAGCAGACCACGGCCGGCGTGGTGACCTGGGAGTCGGGGAGCAACCGGACGTTGACCACACCGGGCAGCGGCACCGCGTCGGTCACCGACACCTTCCGGGGTGACCCGGCCGGCACCCAGGGGGCGTCGTTCACCGTCACCGCCACCACCTCGTACGGACAGAATGTCTTCGTGGTGGGCAGCGTCGCGGCGCTGGGCTCGTGGAACCCGGCCAACGCGGTGGCGCTCTCCTCGGCGGCGTACCCGTCGTGGCGGGCCACGGTCGCTCTGCCGGCGAACACCACGTTCGAGTACAAGTACCTCAAGAAGAACCCTGACGGCACGGTGACCTGGGAGTCCGGTGGCAACCGCAGCGCCACCGTCGGGTCGGGCGGCTCGTGGAGCACCAACGACACCTGGCGGTGACGCCCCGGCGGCGGCCGGTCCCCTCGTGGGGCCGGCCGCCGCGTCGTGCGGCGGACCCGACCGTCGGACTTCCCGCGCGTCCTGCCGGTCCACCGGCCGCAGGGTCAGCCGCTGCGGTTACGAGCGCATCGCCAGGAATCCCGGCCGTACGATCGAGTGGCCCGATGACGCCTGGCCGAGCGAGGTCACCCCGGCCAGGACACGACGCCAGGTCTCGCTCCACGTCTCCAGCAGCGGGCCGAGAGGCTGCGGCACGGTGGACGCCGACCGCAGCGCCTCGTCGATCTGCTCGGTCCATCGTCGGCGCAGGTCCGTGCGTGTGTAGTCGGCGACCGCGACGACTTCCCGGCAGTCGGGCGTGCCGCAGTCGCAGCGCATCGACCAGCCCTCGTCGGCGAAGAAGGTCGAATAGTCACAGGTGACCTCGGTGTCCACGGGAATGTCGGCGACCGCTATCCCGAAGTCCAGGCCGAAGTCGAGGACGTTCGCCGCGCAGGAGTGGTTCATCATGGCCGCGCCCGCGCACGGCACCAGCAGCGAACCGTCCCCGAGCAGGTGCCCCCAGGTGTCCAGCCGCCGGTCGACGTCGGCGGGGAGCAGCGTGCGCTGCGCCGGCGTCCAGGTCGGACAGTTGACGCAGGGGAACCACACCACCGTCCCCGCCGGAATCTCCACCGTCGAGCGCAGACCGACGTGGTGCGTCGTGCTCGCATGCGGCTGTATGCCTCCGTGCAGCACGGTCAGCCCAACTCGAGGATGTTGTTGAGTTGCTTCTCGATCCGGCCGACGTGGTCGTGGTCGGCGCCGACGATCAGGAACCGCCACTTGCGGTCCAGCGCCCGGGTGTCGGCGGTCAGCACCACGCCGGTGCCGTCGGTGAAGGCGATGCCCGCCGACTGGAGGGCCTTGACCGCCTGGGCGAAGCTCAGTTCCCGCGAGCCGACGCGTGAGTCGGCGAGCCACACCACCTGCCGGTCGTCCGGGACGAGCCGGCGCACCAGGAACTCCAGGTAGGTGGTGCCGGTGCGACGTACGTTCGTCTCGGTGACGAACAGCCGGCCGGCCGAGGTGATCGCGTCGAGGTCGAACGGGCCACGGTAACCCGCGGCGTGCAGTCGGGCGCCCCAGGCCAGGCCGTGCGCAGACAGCTCGTCGAGGTGACCGGTCCACCGGGACGGCGGGGTGAGCTGCCCGCTGAAGCTGCCGTTCGGCGTGTTCATCTGCCCGGTGTGCACCACCACCGGGCCGTCCTGGGCCGACCACATCTCGACGGTGAGCACCTCGTCCACCTGCAGCAGCTCCTCCACCAGCCACCCCTCCGGTTGCCCGGCCAGCGACCGGAGCTGCGCGTCGAGCAGGTCGTCCAGCTCGGGGCGCTGGTGGGGATGGACGAACAGCAGCCCGAAGCCGTTGGAGCTGCGGTCGAGCTTGACCACGGCGCCCTTGCCGGCACCGAGGAGGCGGTCGAGCGCCGCGCGCAGCTCCGTCCGGTCGGCGCAGAACACCCCCGGCACGGTGGGAATGTGCAACCGCTCGGCCAGGTCGTGGAACCCGGACTTGGTGTTGAGCCGGTAGGCGGTCTCCACCGCCGCGTCCGGCACGCCGTCGGCGTAACCGTCCACGTCGAGACCGAGTTCGGCGAAGAGCTCCAGCGTCGGGCGGTCGAGTGCGAACGGCAGGCCACGCACGCCCGGCCGCGTGGCCAGCAGCCCACGTAGCGACTCCACCAGGTCGAGGTCGCGCAGCCGGTGGGCCAGGGGGCGCAGCGGGGTCGAGTCAGCGACCAGCAGCTCCACGTCACCGGGCTGTAGGCCGAGCGTCTCGTGGGCGTACTCCCAGAACTGCCGGGGTGGCTCCACGGGGAGAACCACGACGTCACCGGGTCGGGTGAGCCAGATCTTCCGCGGTGACACGGCGATCAGGGCACGGGCGTGCCGTTCGTCGGGCACCCGCACCATGAGTTCGTTGACCAGGTTGGCGAACAGGCACAGTGGATACGACCGGGTCTCAGCCATCGCGCCCGCTCCGCTGCTTGGTGCCGCCGTATATGGCGTGGCCCGCCTTCATCCAGTAGACGTCCACGTCGGTGAAGCCCACGTCATCGAGCCAGCGGAGATGGTCGGGCAGCGGGGACGGCTTGTCCAGCTCGTCCGGGTACTCGAAGCAGCTCCACTCGAGAGCGTGGAACGCCCGGTAGGGCTCGTCGCCCAGGCCGGTGCGGTCGGCGTTGTCCCGCACCCACTCGTCCCACATCCGGCGGGCCAGTTCCCGGGAGCGGGGGCCGACCGGTTCGACGAGGTCGGCGATCACGAGCGAGCCGCCGGGGGCGAGCATGTCGTACACGTCCCGGTAGAGCTGCTGCTTCTCCTTCCCGGTGAGGTGGTGGACGGCCAACGACGACACCACCGCCGCGGGCGCGACGTCGCGCCGTCGCCAGTCGGGGGCGCCCAGCTCGAATCGCTCGACGCCGAACCTGTCGCCGAACCCGGCCAGTTCCCGGGACGCTTCGGTGAGCATCGCGTCGCTGGCGTCGAGACCCACCACGCGGCAGGCGGGGTGGTCGACCAGGAGCCGACGGCTGAGCGCGCCGGGCCCACTGCACAGGTCCAGCGCCACACCGTCACCGAGCGGACCCACCATCGCACTGATGACGGCCATCTGCTCGGCACGGTCGGGGACGAAGTGTTCGGCGAAGCGGATGAACGACGCGGAATCGTCCTCGCTCCACAGCGCGGTTGTCATGCTGGGCCTTTCTCGTGTTCGATCAGAAACGTGGTGACCAGGTCGGTGATGTGGTCGATGCGGTCGACGTGGCACATGTGTCCACAGCGGTCGAGAATCCCCGTCCGCACGTTCGGGCCGCACCCGGCGAGCCGGGCCAGATGCGCAGGCCCGGCCCAACCGTCGAGGTCCCCGGCGAGGGCCAGCACGGGGCAGTCGACCCGGGCCAGGTCGGCGGTGACCGCGTCGAGGTCGGGGAAGACGTGTTCCTCGAAGTAGCGCATGGCGTGCAGGTTGACCGGCTGCTCGGCGACCCGGGCCTGCCACCGCCTGGCGTGCGCGGTCATCGGGGCCACCCACAGCGGGATGATGGCGGCGATGAACCGGCCCAGGTCGCGTTCCGGTGGGTACCCGTCGCCCTGCTCGGCCAGTGCCTGCCGGGCCGCTGCGCACTCCGGTTCCGCCGCCCGCGCGGCCTGTAGCGCCTCCGCTTCGGCCTCGGCGCGGTCGCCGCCGTAGGCGGGGGTGCCGAGCAGGACGAGCGTGCGGACCAGGTCGGGACGCGCGGCGGCGACCCGGGTCGCCACCACGCCCCCGTGGGAGTGGCCGAGCAGATGCACCGGTGCGTCGCCGCACGCCTCGATCCACGCGACGGCGTCGGCGACGTACTCGTCCACCGAGTAGGCGTCCGGGCGCGTCGGCCGGGGGCTGCTGCCGGTGCCGCGCGGATGCAGCAGCGCGACCTCGTGGCGGTCGGCGAGCGTGTAGACCGCGTCGAGGTAGTCCGGATGCATTCCGGGGCCGCCCGGGTGGCAGACCAGCAGCGGTCCGTCGCCCCGCCGGGACGCGGCGAGCGGGACCGGCTTCACCATGCCTCCCGCCCGGCCGCCTCCCGGGGGATGACCAGGGCACCCCACAGCGCCGCGAGGAGCGCGAAGCCCGCCGCGACCGCGTACGCGAGCGCCCCGGAACGCTCGACCAGAACGCCGCCGAGTGCGGTGCCGACCGGGAACCCGATCAGGTTGATGCTGATGGAGACCGTCATGACCCGGCCCAGCCGCGCGGGATCGGTCCGCCGTTGCCGCAGCGACAGCACGCTCACGTTGAGGGCGCCCTCCAGCAGACCGAATAGCGCCAGCCCGACCGCCAGGGTGGCGAGCATCGCGATGGCGCCCAGCGGGTAGACCGCGAAGGCGGAGAGCACCGTGGTGACGATCAGCAGCAGCCGTTCCCGACCGGCCCGCAGCAGTTTGCCCGCGGTCAGCGCACCGACCGCACCACACAGACCCACCAGGCTCCAGAGCGCGCCGGCGTACTGCTCGGTGGGTCCTGCGCCGTCGACCCGCTGGGCCACCGAGACCGGCACCGCCACGACGAGGACCCCGAAGGTGACCTGGTAGCAGGAGTAGGACAGGGCGAGCCCGCGCAGGGTGGGGTTGCGGACGAGGTAGGTGATGCCTTCCCACGCCTCGCGCAGCAGGTGCCGGCGTTCCGGCCGGGGCGGCTCAGCCGCTGACCCCCGGAGCAGCAGCAGGCTCAGCGCGGCCAGCACGTACATCGCGACCACCAGGACCAGCGCCGGGTCGGGGCCGATCAGCGCGATCACGGCACCACCGACCAGCGGACCGACGACCTCGATGACCGAGTAGGTGCTGAGGTCCAGCGCGTTGGCCTTGTCGTAGGCGTCGTCGGGCACGAACCGGGGGAACAGCGTCCGGATCCCGCCCGCGCTGAGCGGGCTGGTCAGCGAGTACAGACCCAGCAGGGTCAGCAGCACGGCGGGGGTGAGCCAGTCACCCACGGAGGCCAGCGCGATCAGGCCGATGAGGAGGGCGCTGACGAGGTTGTCCAGGATGACCGCGCGGGCGGCGCCCACCCGGTCGAGCAGCGCGCCGGCCATCGGGCTGACCAGGAAGCCGGGCAGGGTCAGGAAGAACCCGCTCAACCCGGCCAGGACCGGGGAACGGAACTGCGCGAGCACGTAGAGCACGACGACGAACAACAGCATCTCGGACGCCAGCCGGGACAACGAGGCCGACAGCAGGAGCTGAGGCACGTTGCGGGTGGTGAGCACCTGCCGGTAGGTCATCGGTGGTGCCGGCGTCAGCACGGGGTCGGCCGTCATTGCGGGGATGCTCCGGCCAGCAGACCGGCGGCGAGCGGGTACGGGCGCATCCGCTGCCAGCCGCGCGACTCGTACCACGTCTTGTCGAACCCGCCGACCGGTCGTACCGGGAACGCGTCGCGCTCCACGCCGTCGGCCAGGGTGCGCCACAGCACGTCGACGAGTGAGCAGTGCTCGACGGCCGTCCGCAGTTCCGACATCGTGTACGCCGGCCCTTCCATACGCACCAGTCTGATGTCGTAACAACCACGGTATCCGTGCCCGAATATCTCGAACGGCGGTCGCCACACCTGCGCGCCGGGGGCCCGAATCGAGAACCGGACCCGGGAGGCCACATGCCCGCCGTGGTGGTGTTCCGCGTGCTCGGCGATGTCGGGCACCTGCGGCGGAAAGAAGTAGTGGCGTTGCTGCGGTATCACCGCACGGTCGAACTCGCCGGGCGCGAAGTGCCAACGGTTGTACATCATCCGTTGCGCGGCACGCCACAGGATGGGCACCGTCTCTTCCTCGGTGGCGAGCGGACGCATTCGGGTGGGATGTGGCAGGCAGCAGCAGAAGAAGTTGGCTTTCTTCAACGCCAGCGTGCCGTCCGGGGCACCCGGCCGGGCGCCGCGCAGGCGGGCCAGATCGCGCACGGCGCTGCTCATTCCGTAGTCCGAGTCGGTCGCCGTGACCGCGGACAGGACGATCGCGCCCAGCAGTTCCCCGATCGCGCCGCCGTCGTCGGCGTCCGGCCCGGCACTCGCCGCGTCCAGGGCCGCTGCGGCCATGGTCATCGCCCGGAGGTCGGCGCGGACGTCGCCGGACAGGGACACCGCGAGGTTGACCCGGCCGTGCTCCGCCACCAGCTCGGGCACCGTCGCCGGATCGCGCGGCAACGGGATGTCCGCCAGGTACTCGTTCTTGACGAAGGTCAGCCCGTTGATGCGGCGGTAGCGCATCCACGGTGAGTGGTCGACCTCCACCATCAGGGCCCGCACCCGTTCGGCGAGCTCCGTCAGGGACAGCCGGTGCAGGTCGGACGGCTCGTGACCCGTTGCCGTGCAGTAGGTGGCATAGCGGTCGGTGAGGTAGTCGCGTAGCGCGGTCGCCGAGAGCTGCCGGGCGTTGAACTCCTCGAACCGGACCGACCGGCCACTGGTGAACAGGCAGTGCGCGGCGACCACGAACAGCCGGTCGGCGCTGCGCCACTGCTCGGGCGGCCGGTTGCGTAGTTTCTCCAGCAGCGCGTCGCGGGTCAACGTGTTGGAGCCCGCGTCGGACTTGGAGAAGACCTCCCGCCCGACGAGCACGTACACCGTCTCGACCCGTTCCACCCGGTCGGCCAGCTCGACCAGTCGACGGTCGAGTTCTCCGGTGGCGACCCAGTCACGCAGGACGGCATCGACGGCGAGGAGTTCGGCGTCCTCCCGGGCCTGCCGCACCCGGGTCTCCTCGGCCGCCATCTCCAGCACCTCGGGGGGTAGCCGCAACCAGCCCAGCGTCTCGGCGTGCTCGGGCGGCTCCTCCTCGGCGGGCCAGAAGGCGAGTCCGGACAGCACCGCCGTGGTGACCCGGACCGACGGGCCGGTGGTCGGCCGCTCGTGCACGACCTCGACGTCGGGGCGACCGAGGACCTGCTGCACGAGAATCGATTCCCACAAGGTCAGCCGTGAACAGGCCAGCCGGAATGACAGTCGCCCCCCGTTGGTGAGTTTATCCAATAGCCAGTGAGAAGCTTCGTGGGCAGGCGACATCGCGGACGCCACGGCATTCACAGTCACGAACCACCTTCATGAAGTGCGGCCTGGGAGTTGTGCTCCCGAGGACCGAAGTCATGGCCAGTCACTGCCGTGAATGTACACCAACCGCATGTTCGGGGGGCTCCCGAACGCCGGTTGCCCTAATGACTGTCCGAAGGGGACGATACCATCGCTGGCCCCGCGATAGGGGGTGGCGTCTATCGACCATGGTCTTGTTAAACTGCGCGCTCGGTGCCGGCTTGTCCGCGATCCGCCGGACCAGGCGGAATGGGGATCGGGCCAGCGGAATCAGGACGAGGCGTGCGGACTGTCAGGAGCTGGCATGGCGATTGTGACACCAGTGTGAACGCAAGGGTGTCGACTTATCCCGCACCATCGGCGGACCGCGTGCTGCCCGGCGGTGCGCCGCAGCCGGTCACCGCCACGTCGGGCGGGCCGCCGCCGGCTGCCACGACGCCGTCGGTCACCCGGCCGCCCTGCTGCGGTCCGGTGAACCCGCGCCCGCCCGCGGCCGACGGGTGGTTCGTCTGCGCGGTGCGGGTGAGCACGATGGAGGCTGCGGCGTGACCGGGGTCCGGCTGCTGCGGTTGGACGAGGCGGCCGCCATGACGGCGTGGGCCGAACTGTGTGGGTCCGCCGACCTGTTCAACGCCCCCGCCTGGCTCGCCGTCGAGCGGGAGGCCGTCGGCCCCTGGGTGCCCAGGGCGAACGGCTGCCTGGTCCGGGCCGAGGGCGAGACGGTCCTGGCCGGCGTGACGGTCCAGCAGTTCGGCCTGGACGTCGACGACGAGACCGTCCGGCTGGACAAGATGTTCCCGGCGGACTCGCCGGTGCTGGGGCACCCTGCCGAGGTGCTCGCCGGGGCGCTCCAGCCGTCCCTCATGTGCGGCACCTGGTTCAACTCGTCGATACTCACCCCGCCGCACGCCCCTGCCGGGCGGACCGACCGCGCCCGGCAGGAGCTGGTCGACGCCGTGGTCGACCTGGCCGATGACTGGGGCAGTGCGGCGGTGTTCTTCCCGTTCGTCGACGCGGCCGACACCGGGCTGCGGCGTACGCTGCGGGAAGCGGGCTTCGTCGAGTTCGCCGCCCCGGCCCGGCACATCTTCGAGTGCGGTCACGGCGACTACGACGAGTTCGTCGCGTCGCTGCCGTCACGGAAGCGGAACAGGCTGCGCAGGGAGTTCGCGGCCGTCGAACGGGCCGGCGTGCGGACTGCGGTCGAGCCGCTCGACGCAGCCACCGTGGATCACGCCGCCCGGCTGGCCCACCTGCTCGAACAGAAGTACGGGCAGTGCTCCAGCTACGAGCAGTTCCAGGCGTGGTTCGACGCGATCGCCAGGCACACCGACGCGCTGGTGTTCACCGCGGCCAGGGACGCCGGTCCCCCGGTGGCGATGAGCATGTGGATCCACCACCAGGGACGGCTGTACGGCTTCCATGCCGGGTTCGACTACGAGCGTTGCCAGGGCCTGCCCATGTACTCGTTGGTCGGTTACCACCTGCCGATGCGCTACGGCTTCGCCGACGCCGGCACCTCGGTGCTGGAGTACGGCGTGGGCTCGGACGAGGCCAAACGCCTGCGGGGCACCACCGCCCTGCCGCAGGTGCTGTGCGTCAAGGCGCTGTCCCGTCGGGCCCGGCTGGTCCTCGACGACGTCACCGCCTAGCTGCGGGCGGGTCGCCGTCCGGTCGGGGCCGCCGCGGTGGGCGGGGCCCCGACCCGTGGGTTCAGCGCCCCTGGAGGGTGCGGACGTTGTCGCCGAACGTCCAGCCCTTGGACCCGTCCCAGTTCACCGACCAGGTCATCAGCCCCTTGAGGCCGCCCCGGTAGGTGTTCCACGCCTGCGCCACCGACGCCGGCGCGAGGTAGCCACCGCCGGCGCCGGGCTGCGCGGGCAGGCCGGGCACCTGCCTGTCGTACGGAACCCGGATGGTGGTGCCCTGGACGACCAGGCCGGCGTTGAGGCAGTCGGTCTGGGCGGTGAAGCCCGCCACCGTCCCGGCCGGGTACGAGTCACCGGCGCAGCCGTACATGCTGCCGTTGTAGTACTGCATGTTGAGCCACCAGAGCCGGCCGTTGTCGACGTACCGTTTGATGACCGGCAGGTACGCGCCCCAGATGGAGCCGTAGGTGACGCTGCCGCCTGTCACGTACGCGGTCTCCGGGGCCATGGTCAGGCCGAAGCCGGCAGGCATCTGGGCCAGCACGCCGTCGATGATGCGGATCAGGTTGGCCTGTGAGGTGGACGGGCGGGTGATGTCGCCGCTGCCGGTGAGCCCGGTCTCGATGTCGATGTCGATGCCGTCGAAGTGGTAGCGCTTGAGGATCGGCACGACGGTGGCGACGAACCGGTCGGCGACGGTGGTCGAGCCGAGGTCGATGCCGGCGGTGGCCCCGCCGATCGACAGCAGCAGGGTCAGCCCGGCGGCCTTGGCCTGGCACATCTCGGTCGGGGTGGGCACCTTGACGGTGGCGTCCATGCCGTCCTCCCAGAGCACCGTGCCGTCGGAGCGGATCACCGGGAAGGCGGCGGTGACCACGTTGTAGCCGTGCCCGGTGATCCGGGCGTCGGTGATCGGTATCCAGCCCAGCGGCGGGTGGACGCCGTTGGCCGCGCCGTCCCAGTTCTCCCAGTAGCCCTGAAGCACCTTGCCTGTCGGCCGGGCCTTCAGCGCGCAGCCCGTGCCGTCCGGCGGCGGTGTCGTCGTGCCGGGGGTGGGTGTCGGGGTCGGGGTGCGGGTCGGGGTGGGTGTCGGGGTCGGGGGCCGGGTGGGCGTGGCGGTGGGGCTCGGCGTCAGGGTGGGGGAGGGGGTGCCGGTGCAGACGCCGAGGTCCCGCCAGAGGGCCGGCACGGCTGCCGGGTTCCAGCCGGCGCCGGCCGGCGGGGTGTGGGCCACCAGCGACTCGTAGAGCCGGCCGAGGTAGCTGACCCGGGTGCCGACGGGGTAGCTGACGCCCTCGGCCCAGGCCGGTGCGGAACAGGCCGCCAGGGCGCTGGCGGCACCCGTGGCGGTGGTCGGCGCGGCGAAACCGTTCGCGGCGGGCAGTGCGGCGGCGAGCAGCACCGCACCGGCCAGCCAGGCTGTCGTCCCGGGTCGAAGTCGCATGACATACCTCCTCGTCGATGGCCGGGAGGCTATCAGTTAACTTTGTTTAATGTAAATGCCTGCGCGTGGGCGTGCCGCCCGCCTGGGCTGGGCCGGGCGGCCGGCGGCCCGACCCGACGTCGGGTCGGGCCGCCGGGGCGGGACCGTCGTCAGGGGATCGGGTTCCAGCCGTCGGTGCCGGCCAGGTAGCGCTGCGGGGTGTGGGTCGGGGCCTGCTCGTCGGTCAACTGTGGCCGGTCGGCGGTGACCGTCGACCCCGGACCACTGTTGCGGTATTCGGCGAACCGGGCGTCGCGCCACGAGAAACCGGACATGTCGGTCCAGGGGGAGTCCTTCACGTGTGCGCCGAGCACGCTGTCGCGGAACACCACCTGCCCGATCGCGTTGACGTCCCCGCTCGGGTGCCACGGCCGGCCGAGGTGCACGCTCTGCGCCGCCGCCGCGTCGGTGGTCAGGGTGCAACCGGTGAAGAGCAGACCGTACGGGTTGGCGATCATCGTGGAGGCCGCCGTGACGTACCCGTTGTTGCTGGTGGAGCCCCGGTCGAGCGACCGGATCTCGCAACCGTCGAAGACCCCGGTGCCCCGGCCGAAGATGAAGTCGACGTCGCCCTCGACGTAGCAGTCCCGGAAGTACGCCCGGCCGACAGCGTCGACCGAGGCGCTGTTGTGGTAGAGCGTGTCCTGGTTGCCCAGGAACCGCACGTCGTCGAAGACCAGCCGGTCCGCCCGGGTCAGTACGGCCACCGCCTGCTCGGCGCTGTAGTCGTGCGCCGCCTCGTCGAAGTCGTTGGCGAAGGTCAGGTGCCTGGCGGTGAAGTCGTTGCCGTCGATGGTCACCGAGGCGCTGCCCGACGTGCCGTACGTGCCACCGCCCGGCTTCGGGGTGCCCGAGGCGTTGTCGTAGACGATCACCACGTCCCGGGCGTTCCCGGTCGACCCGACGAACGACACGTACGGCTTGCCGGCCGGGACCGTCACCGTCTCCCGGTAGGTGCCCGGCCGGATGGTGATGGTGTACCGGCTCGCGTTGCCCGCCGGCACCGCGTCCACCGCCGCCTGCACGCTGGTGAAGTCCCCGCTGCCGTCCGGGGCGACCACCGAGGATCCCTCGGCCGGCCCGGTGGGCGTGGGCGTCGGGCCGGTGGGCGGTGGGGTGTCCGACGGGGTGGCGGTGGGGCTCGGTGGCGCACTGGTCGGCGCGGGTTCGCCCCGGGTCACCAGCACGTCGTCGAAGCGGGCGGTGGCGCTGCCGGTCTGCACGCCGATCCGGCCGGTCGCGGTCAGGGTTGCGGTGCCGGAGCCGACCGGGACACCGTTGACCCAGCCGCGGACCACCGTCCCGGCGACCTCGATCCGCAGCGTGTGCCAGCCGCCGACCGTCACCGGGTGGGACACCGCGCCCAGCGGGGTGACCCGGCCGCTGCGTACCGCCTCCAGCCGGACCTGGTCGCCGGCGTGCAGGGCCAGCCGGTAGTAGCTGGTCGCGCCGCTGGCGCGGGCCAGCAGCGCGACCATGCCGTTGCCGGGCAGGGTCAGCGGCTTCACCCGGGCCTGCACGGCCTGGTCGGCCCACGACGCGCTGCCGGCAAACAGCCGTGCGTCGCCGGTGTCGGCCCTGGCCTGCTGTAACGCCGGGCTGTCGTCGGCGGCCACCGACCAGGTGCCGCCGGACCTCGACCAGCCGGCGAGGTCGCCGTCGGTGAAGTCGTCGCTGAACAGGGTGGCGGCATGGGCGACCTGCGCGCCGCCGAGCGGGGTGAGGGCGAGCAGCGCGGCGGCGAGCGCCGTGGCGGCGACGACGAGCGGGCGGCGGTTTCTGCGCATGGCGGATGAACCTCCGGGGACGGGGTGGAGGCGGGCGACGGTGCGTGAAAGCGCTTTCCTGGCGCACCGTAACCCCGCCCATGCGCGACTGTCAATGCAAGCCGACCCGGCCGAGCAGTGCCGCCGGGTCGATCCGCGGCACGGCGGCGATGTCCTGGACGGTGGACACCCGGTCCAGGGTTCCGACCACCCGCTCGACCTTGTCCGCCCGGCTCTTCGACCTGCCCGACCGGTCGGCGAACACCCGCTGTGACAGGTTGCGCCGCCCCCATCAGTACGCCTCCCGCCTGCCCACCGGCAACGGCTCGCTACTGTCCATGACGCCACCGCCGGTCCGGCAGCGCCCGGGTCGTCTCCTCCGCCGGTATCCGTTCGGCCTCGGCCTGCGCGAGAAGCCGTTGCCGCGCAGCCTCGTGTTCCGCGGCCTGGATCTGCTCACCCCGACTCGGGGCCGGTTCGTCCTGCACGCTGTCCACCCGATCCTCCTTTACGGTCGAGGTCTGGGAAGTTCGCCAGCTACGTGCGGACAATGCGCAGACAGCAGCTTCCGCCTGCTCAACGAGGCTGATCGTCCTGGTGACGTGCTTGTCCGACGTGGCGTGCGCACCACCGCAGAAACGCTCAGTCCTCGGTCTGCGGGCCGAGCAGGCGGATCTCCTCGATGTCCAGCGCCGCCTGCACCTCGCGCAGCACGCTGTCGTCGATCTCGTTGTTGTCGCGCAGCCGGGTCACCTCGCGGCGCTTGTGTTCCAGCACCCCCAGCCGCAGCCGGGTGTCCAACTCCTGGGCCCGGTCGGCCTCCCGTCCGCCACCGGACTCCGTCACCAGGTCCAGGTGGCGCTGGTAGTCGGTGCGTAACCGGTCCACCGCCGCCCCGTCGACGTCGAGGTTGGCGGCGACGTCCGGCAGCGCCGCCAACGCCACCTCGGTGGCCCGGCGGCGGGCGTGCCGGACCTCGTCCCCGCGCGCCTCGTCGCCGCGCAGGCCGGCCCAGCGGGCCACCGCCGGCAGGGTGATGCCCTGCACCAGCATGATCGACACGATCGCCACGGCGGTGCAGAAGATGATCAGATCACGCTCCGGCACCGGCTGGTGCGTGGTGGCCGTGGTGACCGGCACCGCGAGGGCGGCGGCCAGCGACACCGCCCCCCGGAACCCCGCCCAGCCGGCCGCCACCCGGACCCGCCGGCTCACCCCGGCACCCCGACCCACCACCGGCAGACCGTAGGAGAACAGTTGTAACCACACCAGCCGGACCACCACCACCATCAGCGTGACCGAGGCGGCGATCGCCACCGACCGCACCAGCGAGGTGCTGGTCACGTGGTTCACCGCCCGGGGAATCTGCATGCCCAGCAGCACGAAGAGCGCGCCGTTGATCAGGAAGGTGGACAGGTCCCAGAAGGCGTACGCCAACACCCGGGACCGGGCCCGGATGATCCTCGGGCTGAAGTACGACAGCAGCAGCCCGGCCACCACGACGGCGAGCACCCCGCTCGCGTGCACCACCTCGGCCAGCAGAAACGCGGCGAACGGGGTGAGCACGCTCAGCGCGCCCTCCCGCAGCGGGTCGTCCAACCGGCGTCGGATCAGCACCACCACCAGGCCGACGACCAGCCCGGCGACGATCCCGCCGCCGGCCGAGCCGACGAACCGGCCCAGGAAGCCGAACACCCCCGGCGCGGTGCCACCGACGATCAACCCGACCGTCACCGAGAACAGCACCAGCGCGGTGCCGTCGTTGACCAGGCTCTCCGCCCGCAGGGTGGTCAGGATCCGGCGGGGCATCCGCTTCGCCAGGCCGGCCACCGCCGCCGCGTCGGTGGGGGCGAGCACCGCGCCCAGGACCCAGGCCGCCTGCGGGGTCATCCCGAGCCCTTTGGCGACCAGCGCCACCGCCACCATGGTCACCACCACCAGCGCCACCGCCAGCGAGGTGATCACCAGCAGGTTCGCCCGGATCTCCCGCAGGCTGATCACCAGGCTCTCCCGGTAGAGCACGGCCGGCAGGAAGAGCAGCAGCACCACCTCGGGTTCGAGCACCACGTCCGACAGCGGGGGCAGCAGCGCCAGCAGGCCACCCATGGTGATCAGCAGCACCGGCGGGGCGACCCGGTACCGGCCGCCGATGGTGGTGCCGACCAGCACGGTGGTGGCTAGCACCACGATCAGGACCAGGACGTCCACGGCACCCCCCGCCTCCACCCGACATGCTGGTACGAAGTCGACGGCGAGGCGGGGAGAATCCGGGATCTGCCCGGATCGGCTCAGGTGACCCGGGACGGCTCCGCCGGCACCCCGGTCCAGGCCCGCCGCTCGGCGATGTCCCGCAGCCGGTCCATCGCGTCCCACACGTCGACGTGGCGGGTGTAGAGCGCCGCCGGGCCGAGCCGCAGCCGGTCCGGCACCCGGTAGTCGCCGACCACCCCGGCGTCGACCAGGGCCCGGGAGATCCGCAGCGCCTCCGGGTGGTACAGCGACACGTGCCCGCCGCGCCGGTCCGGGTCGCGCGGGGAGGCGAGCCGGAAACCGTGCGGGACGAGCCAGACGTCGGCCAACTCGATGATCAGCTCGCCGAGCCGCAGCGACTTCTCCCGGACCCGGTCCATCCCGGCGTCGGCCAGCACGTCCAGGGCCGGGTCGAGGGCGGCCATCCCGAGCACCGGCGGGGTGCCCACCAGGAACCGCTCCGGGCCGGGCGCGGGATCGTAGCCGGCACCCATCCGGAACTGGTCGCGCTGGCCGAACCAGCCCCAGATCGGCTGGCGCAGCGACTCCTGCAACTCCCGCCGCACGTAGAGGAAGGCCGGTGCGCCGGGGCCGCCGTTGAGGTACTTGTAGGTGCAGCCGACCGCGAGGTCGGCCCCGGCGGCGGTCAGGTCCAGCGGCACCGAGCCGACCGCGTGCGACAGGTCCCACAGCACCAGCGCGCCGACCCGACGGGCCGCCTCGGTCACCGCCGCGACGTCCAGCAGCGCCCCGCAGCGGTACGACACCGCCGAGAGCACCACCAGCGCCACGTCCTCGGTGAGCGCCTCGGTCAGGGTGGCCTGGTCCAGCCCCTCGTCCAGGTCGGAGGGGAGCAGCCGCAGGGCGAGCCCCCGCTGGGCGGCCAACCCCTCCAGCAGGTAACGGTCGGTGGGGAACTCCTGGGCGTCGGCCAGGATCGTGCCCCGACCGGGCCGGGCGTCCAGGGCGGCGGCGGCCAGCTTGTAGAGGTTGACCGAGGTCGAGTCGGAGACGATCACCTCGCCGTCGCGGGCGCCCAGCGCGTGGGCGGCGATCCGGTCACCGATGCGGCGCGGCCACTCGATCCAGGTCGGCCAGCTCCGGACCAATTCGGTGCCCCAGCCGTCGCGGACCAGGTCGGCCAGGTGGTCGCCGGTGGCGGCCGGCAGCCGGCCCAGCGAGTTGCCGTCGAGGTAGAGCAGGTCGTCCACCACGAACCGGTCCCGCAGGCCGGCCAGCGGATCGGTGGCGTCCCGCTCCTGCGCGACGTGTCGGGATGTCGGTGTGGTCATGGTGTCCTCCCTCCGCCCGGGGACACCCGGGCCGATGCAGGCTAGCCGATCGGCCCGGCGACCCGTAAGGGCCGGTGGACCAGTCACCCCGTACCCTGTCGGGTCGGCCGCGGGTCAGCCGACCGGGACGGTGGCGGTGACGGTGGCCTGGTCGATGTCGCTGGTGCGGACGGTGAACCGGATCGTCCAGTCCCCGCGCGCCGGCAGGCTGATCTCGGCGCTGCCGTGGTGCGGCTCCGGGCTCTCCACCGGCACCGTCATCGGTTCGATCCCGGCGGCCGGCAGGGCGAGGCTGACCGTCCACTGGGCCACCGGCAGCGGCTGCCCCTGCGGGGTGTAGACGTAGGCGTGCAGCGAGTTCGGCACCCCCACCCGGACCGGGTAGATGTCGAACTGGAGGGTGTAGCCGGCGCTGGTGAGAGTCTGCGCGACACCCTCGCGGGTGGCGCGGGCGGCCTGCGTGTCGGCGGTCCGGCCGGGCGGGGTCTGCACCAGCACGGCGGTCAGCGCCAGCACCACCGCCGTGGCAGCGAGTTCCACCCCGGCGGCCCGCGCCACCCGGCCCGGCCGGTCGGCGGCCCGGCCGTCGCGCACCATCCGCCGCTGCCAGGCCGCGACGCCGAGCACGGCGGCCAGCAGCGCCGCCTTGGCGCAGAGCAGTCGACCGTACGTGGTGCCGACCAGCGCGCCGGGCCGGCCGAGTTCGATCGCGGCCTGCCCGACGCCGGAGGCGACCAGCCACCCCACCGCGACGGTCGCCCACCGCGACCAGGCCGGCAGGATGCGGCCCAGCACCCGCCGGTGGGTGCCGGGCAGCACGAACACCGCCAGGGTGACCAGCCCGCCCAGCCACACGCTCATCCCGGCCAGGTGCACCAGGTCGGCGAGGATGCTCACCGGCGGCAGCGGCGAGGCCACCGGATGCCCGGCCAGCGGCCAGGTCACCAGCCCGGCCAGACCCACCACCGCCAGCGCGGTCCGCCGGCCACGCCCGGCCCGCCCGCCGGCCACCGCCGACAGCAGCCCGGCGGCGATTCCGGCCAGCGCCAGCCGCGCGCCGAGCACCGGGCCGACGTCGCTGCCCGCGACCGCCGTCAGGTCGCCGCGCGTCAGGCCGCCGACCGGCACCCCGACCATGTCGGCGGCCTGCGCCACCCACGTCCCGGCGGTGCCCACGGCCACCAGCGCCAGGCCGACGTACCCGGTGGTGGTCACCGCTCGGCGGCGGCGACGGGGCCAGCGTGCCGCGCCCAGCAGCGTGGGGCCGACCGCCAGCACCAGACCCAGGTAACCGACGTAGCGGGCGGCGGGGGTCCACCCGCCGGAGGGTCGCTCGTCCACGCTCACCGGCTCCGGCGGCGTCGCCGACGGCGCACCGGCCGAGTAGGCGAAGCTGCCGGCGACCGGGTGGCTGTCGGCCGAGATCACCCGGTAGCTGACCAGGTAGGTGCCGAGCGGCCGGTTCGACACCCGCACCGGGATGCGCAGCGTGGCGCCGTCCGCGACCGGCTCGCCGGCGGTGACCCGCCGCCCGTCCGGGCCGAGCACCTGCACCCGGCCGACGACCGGGGAGACCGACTCGCTGAAGACCAGCACCACCTCCCAGGGCGGGGTGCCGATCACCGCGTCGCGGACCGGGCTCGTCGCGACCAGCGCGGCGTGCGCCGCGGCCGGGGTCGCCGGGGTCAGCGGTACGGACAGCAGCGCGAGGAGGAACCCCAGCAGGACGGCGGAACGGGTGGTACGCACGCACAGTAGTTCGTATTTCGTGATCACATGGTTCAACCGTCACCGGAACGATCCGGCTCACCCGTCGGGTGCAGGTGCAGGGCGAGGGTCAGCAGGAGACGGGCGTCCGGGTCGTCGAGGGCCGGGCCGAACAGGCCGCGCAGCTGCCGCATCCGGTAGCGGACCGTCTGCGGGTGGGTGTGCAGGTCCGCGGCGACCGCCACCACCTGCCCCTGCCGGCGCAGCCAGCCGCGCAGCGTCTCGGCCAGCGCCCGGCGGGTGGTCGGCCGCAACCCGGCCAGCGGGGCCAGCACCGTGCCGGCGAGGTGCCCGGCCAGGCCGGGTTCCCACGCGGTGAGCAGGGTGAGCAGATGGTCGTCGCAGGACACCACCGGGTCCGGGCCGAGCGCGCCGTGCTGGTGCAGGGTCAGCGCCCGGCGGGAAAGCCGGTACGACAGCCGCGCCCGCTGCCGCCGTACCGTCGGCCCGAGCGCGGCCCGCCGCCCGACCAGCGCCTGCCGGGCCCGGTCCAGGCGTCCCGGCGTACCGGGATCGGGCAGCACCACCCGGATGGCGTCGCCGACGACGGCGGCCAGCGCGCCTGCGCCGATGCTCCGGGCCACGTGCTCGGCGTCGGTGCCGTCGACGCTGAACACGGCAACGGTCGCCGGCAACGGCCAGCGGGCCGCGTCGGCGGCGGCGTGCAGTGCCGCCCCGGTCGGCGGGTCGGGCTGCACCAGGAGGGTGACCAGCCGGCGTCGGGTGGTGGCCCAGTCCTGGGCGGTGTCGCGCTGCTCGGCGAGGAACCCCTCGGCGGCGGCCCCGGCCAGCGCGTCGACGTAGCCGAACAGCGCCCCGGCGATCACGTACAGGTCGGCCGGCGCCGGGGCGGTCGGCGCGGTGGCCTGCCTGCCGGGTCCGCCCGGCGCGGTGGCGTGTTCCACCAGGAAGGCCCAGATGTCGCGGGCCCCGAGGGTGAGCACGGTCCGCAGCGCGTCCACCCGGTGCCCCTCGCGGTACTCGGTGCGGCCCAGGGCATGGAACACCTCCCGGGTCCCGGTCAGCTCCCGACCCGGGTCGGCGACCGCGTCGACGAAGGTGTCGACGGCGGTCTGCACGCCCAGCGCCAGGCCCTGCCCCTGCCCACCGGTCAGCGACCGGCCCTGGGCGGCCATCGCGGCCCGGACGGTGCCGAGGATCCGCTCGTGCAGCGGCCCGCGCAACCCCCGCAGGTGGTCGCCGACCGACGGCGCGAGACCGGCGAGACCGGGCTCGATGTCGAGCAGGGCGTCCGACACGATCGGCCATCCTTTGTCATCGGGGTGATAATTCCGGCGGTGAATACTGCGCCCCGGCACGGATCATTTTGGCACCGCGCTACCTAGGGTCGGCGCATGGAGACGGATGTCATCGTGATCGGCGCCGGCCTGGCCGGCCTGGTCGCCGCCGCCGAGGCCGCCGACGCGGGCCGCCGGGTGCTGCTGGTGGACCAGGAGTCGGAGCACAACCTCGGCGGGCAGGCGTTCTGGTCGTTCGGCGGGCTGTTCTTCGTCGACTCGCCCGAGCAGCGGCGGATGGGCATCCGCGACTCGGTCGAGCTGGCCTGGCAGGACTGGACCGGCAGCGCCGCCTTCGACCGGCCCGAGGACCACTGGCCGCGCCAGTGGGCGCAGGCGTACGTGCACTTCGCCGCCGGGGAGAAGCGGGCCTGGCTGCGGTCGATGGGGCACCGGGTGTTCCCCGTGGTGAGCTGGGCCGAGCGGGGTGGGGGAGCGGCCCACGGGCACGGCAACTCGGTGCCCCGGTTCCACGTCACCTGGGGCACCGGCCCCGGCGTGGTCGAGCCGTTCGCCAGGCGGGTACACCGGGCCGTCGAGCAGGGCCGGGTGACGCTGCTGTTCCGGCACCGGGTCGACGAACTCGTCACCACCGGTGGCGTCGTCACCGGGGTACGCGGCGCGCTGCTCGCCCCCGACGACGCGCCCCGGGGACGCAGCAGCTCCCGGGAGGTCGTCGGCGACTTCCAGCACGACGCCCAAGCCGTGATCATCACCTCCGGCGGCATCGGCGGCAACCACGACCTCGTCCGGCGGGCCTGGCCGGCCCGGCTCGGCACCCCGCCCACCCGGATGGTCACCGGCGTCCCCGCCCACGTCGACGGCCGGATGCTCGCCATCACCGAGACCGCCGGCGGGCAGGTGATCAACCCGGACCGGATGTGGCACTACACCGAGGGGCTGCGCAACTGGGACCCGATCTGGCCCCAGCACGGCATCCGCATCCTGCCCGGCCCGTCCTCGCTCTGGCTCGACGCCACCGGGGCGCGGCTGCCGGCGCCGCTGTTCCCCGGCTTCGACACCCTGGCCACCCTGCGGCACCTGCGCGCCACCGGGCACGACTACAGCTGGTTCCTGCTCACCCAGAAGATCATCGAGAAGGAGTTCGCGCTGTCGGGCTCCGAGCAGAACCCCGACCTCACCGACCGCAGCGTCCGGCAGGTGCTGCAACGCGTCCGGCCAGGGGCACCCGGCCCGGTCGAGGCGTTCAAGCGGCACGGGGCCGACTTCGTCGTCGCCGACACCCTGCCCGAGCTGGTGGCCGGCATGAACAAGCTGGCCGCCGAGACCGACGGGCCGCAGCTCGACCCCGTCGCACTGACCGCCCTGGTCGAGGCCCGGGACCGGGAGATCGCCCACCCGTTCGGCAAGGACGCCCAGCTCGCCGCGATCCGGGGGGCCCGCCGCTACCGGGGTGACCGGCTGATCCGGGTCGCCACCCCGCACCGGCTGCTCGACCCGGCGGCCGGACCACTGATCGCGGTGCAACTGCACGTGTTGACCCGTAAGAGCCTCGGCGGCCTGCACACCGACCTGTCCGCCCGGGTGCTGCGCCCCGACGGCGAACCACTGGGCGGGGTGTACGCGGCAGGCGAGGTCGCCGGCTTCGGGGGCGGGGGCATGCACGGCTACAGCGCCCTGGAGGGCACCTTCCTCGGCGGCTGCCTCTTCTCCGGCCGTACCGCCGGTCGCGCCGCGGCGGCGGCCGTCGGCTGACCGACGCCGTCACCCGGCAACGGCCGTCGGCGGACCGCCCCTGACACCCGGTGCCGGTCGTCGGTGGGGCAGCGGCCCGAGCCGGCCGGCCCGGCCGGGTCCTCGGTAGGCTCGGCTGCCGTGGACGACGACGCGCTGACCGCGATGGTGACCGTCGCGGCGGGGCAGGTGACCCTGTCCGACCGCCGCACCGAGCGCCGCTGGTCGGTCGAGGTGCCGGCGTACCGGCTCGGCGTCGTCCCGGTCACCCAGGGCTGGTACGCCCGGGTGACCGGGGAACGGCCGAGCACCGTCGCGGGCGACCGGCTGCCCGTGGAGGGGGTGTCCTGGGCGGACGCCGTGCGGTTCTGCGTCGCGCTCTCCCTTCGGGAGGGGCTGACGCCCGCCTACCGGCTGCACGACGACGGTGAGGGCGCGGACTGGGACTCCACCGCCGACGGCTACCGGCTGCCGACCGAGGCCGAGTGGGAGTACGCCTGCCGGGCCGGCACCACCGGGCCGCGCTACGGCCCGCTCGACGAGATCGCCTGGTACCGGGGCAACTCCGGGGAACGGCCGCACCCGGTGGCCGGGCGTACCCCCAACCCGTGGGGCCTGTACGACCTGCTCGGCAACGTCTGGGAGTGGTGCTGGGACGTCTACGACGCCGAGGTGTACGGCAGCTACCGGGTGTTGCGCGGGGGCGGCTGGTTCGACGAGCACTGGAGCTGCCGCGCCTCGGTACGCCGCCGCAGCCACCCGACGTTGCGGATCGACGACGTCGGTTTCCGGCTGGCCCGTTCCCTGCCGCGCTGATCCCGCGCCGGTGCCCCGGCCCGGCCGGGACGCCTGCGCAGGCGGGAACCCGCCCGGTCAGGCCAGCCGGCGGGTGCTGTGCCGCACGATCAGCGGGGTGGCCAGTTCGATCCGGTGGCTGTCCAGCCCCTCCCCGGCGACCAGGGAGAGCAGCATCCGGGTCGCCATGCCGGCCATCTCGGCCAGCGGCTGACGCACGGTGGTCAGCGGCGGGGCCGCCCAGCGGGCCGAGTCGAGGTCGTCGAAGCCGACGATGCTGATGTCGTCGGGGACCCGCGCGCCGCGCTCGTAGAGCGCCTCGTAGGCCCCCAGGGCCATCTCGTCGGCGCAGGCGAACACGGCGGTGGGCGGCTGGGCGAGGTCCAGCAGGGCGTTCATCTCCCGGTAGCCCGACGGGGAGGTGAAGTCGCCGTGCCGGACGTACCCGGCGGGGATCTTGCGGTTGGCCGCGTTCATCGCGGCCCGGTACCCGTCGACCCGGGCCCGGCTGCACGGCACCGTCGGCGGGCCGCCGATCACCGCGATCCGGTGGTGACCCAGGTCGAGCAGGTGTTCGGCGGCGGCCACCCCGCCGGACCAGTTCGTCGCCCCCACCGACGGAATGCCCGCGCCGGGCTGGCCGGCCGGGTCGATGATGACCACCGGGATGCCCAGTTCTTCGAGCTGGCCCTGCTGGCTGGGGGACAGGTCGGAGAGCACGAGCAGCACCCCGTCGCAGCGGCGCTTGGAGAGCTGTTCGATCCACCGCCGGTCGGGGCGGCTGCGGCTGCGGCCGTGCACGGCGGAGACGACCACGCCGACGCCCGCCCGGTAGGCCAGATCCTCGACACCGTCGAGGATCTGCATCGCCCAGGGGCTGCCGAGATCCCGGAAGACCAGGTCGATGAGGCCGGCCGCGCCGGGCACCGCGGGCGCCCGGCGGGCGGTGTACGACCGCCGGTCGAGCAGGTCCTGGATCCGACGTCGGGTCGCCGGGGCGACGTCGGGTCGACCGTTGAGCACCTTCGAGACGGTGGGCACGGACACCCCCGCGGCGGTCGCGATCTCCGACAGCGTCGCCCGGTCCTCCGCCATGCCCATCTCCTCCGCAGTCGTACGCCCGTCGGCAGCATAGCCCGAAAGTTTCGGAGGTCGGGTGACGCCCTGGTCGTCGCGGCGATGCGACCGCCCGGAGCCGGCCGGTCGGGGAGCACCTACCCTGGTGCCGGCCCGAGTGACAGTGGGCCGTCGACAAACCGAAACTTTCCCGAAACCGACTTGTCCGGTGCGGTGGGTCGGACCGGGAGACGCCGGACCTTCGCGTCCCGTCCGATTTCTGCTGCGGCGACGCATACGGCATGCTGTGCCGCAACGGCAGGAGACTCTGCCGGTGGCCGGCGACGAACCGCGGACACGCGGTCGTCCCTGCGCGAGACGTGCGGGAGGGCGGGGCGGCGATGGCCGAGGCTGAGGCGGGGCGTTCCGTGTTCACCGGTGCCAGCGAGATGGCGGCCCGGATGCGCGCCTTCGACTGGCCCGCCACCTCGCTGGGCGCGGTCGACGACTGGCCGGCGAGCCTGCGCACCGCCACCCGGATCTGCCTGACCTCCCGGTTCCCCATGATCGTCTGGTGGGGCCCGGAGCTGCGCTTCCTCTACAACGACGCCTACGGCCCGCTGCTCGGCAGCAAACACCCGGCCCTCGGCAAGCCCGGCGACCAGGTGTGGGGCGAGATCTGGCACATCATCGGGCCGATGCTGCACGGCGTGGTGCAGACCGGCGAGGCCACCTGGTCGGAGGACCTGCTGCTGCCGATGAACCGGCACGGCTACTGGGAGGAGACCTACTGGACGTACTCCTACAGCCCGCTGCACGACGACGACGGTGTGGTGCGCGGCGTGTTCACCGCCGTCAGCGACACCACCGAACGGGTCATCGGCCAGCGGCGGCTCGCCGCGTTGCAGGACCTCGGGGCCCAGGCCGGCACCGCCCGCACCGTCGATGAGGCGTGCGAGCTGGTCGCCGGGTCGCTCGGCCGGGCCGGGGCCGACGTGCCGTACGCGGCGGTCTACCTGCGGGGGCGCGACGGCGGGCTACGGCTGACCGCCAGCACCCGCGCCGGCGAGGTCGACCGGGCGGGCGGGGCCACCGCTGCGGTGTGGCCGGTGGCGCAGGTGCTCGCCGACGGTCGCCCGGCGCACGTCACCGACCTGCTCGACCGGGCCGGCGAACTGCCGGCCGGCGGCTGGCAGACCGCACCGACCGAGGCGATGGTGCTGCCGCTGCACGGCGAGACCGGCGCCGAGGACATCGGCGTCGTCGTGCTGGCCGCCAGCGCCGGCCGGGCGCTCGACGACGGCTACCGCACCTTCTTCGACCTGGTGGCCCAGCAGAGCGCCGCCCTGATCAACGGCGCGGTCGCCTACGAGGTGCAACAGCAGCGGGCCGAGGAACTCGTCGAGCTGGACCGGGCCAAGACGGCGTTCTTCTCCAACATCAGCCACGAGTTCCGCACCCCGCTGACGCTGATCAGCGGCCCGTTGCAGGAGCTGCGGGCCCGGCTGGGCGACGGGGACGCGCAGGTCCGCGACGAACTGGACGTCATGCACCGCAACGCGTTGCGGCTGGGCAAACTGGTCACCGCGCTGCTGGACTTCTCCCGCATCGAGGCCGGCCGGATGCAGGCCAGCTACGAGCCCGTCGACCTGTCCCGGTTCACCGCCGAGCTGGCCAGCGTGTTCCGGGCGGCCGTCGAACGCGCCGGCCTCACCCTCGACGTGGACTGCCCGTCGCTGTCCGGGCCGGTGCACGTCGACCGGGCGATGTGGGAGAAGGTGGTGCTCAACCTGCTCAGCAATGCCCTCAAGTTCACCTTCCACGGCGGCATCCGGGTCACCGTGGCCGACCGCGACGGCACCCCGACGGTGCAGGTCGCCGACACCGGCATCGGGGTGCCGGCCGACGAGATCCCCCGGCTGTTCGAGCGCTTCCACCGGGTGCCGCAGGCCCGCTCCCGGTCCCACGAGGGCAGCGGCATCGGCCTGGCCCTGGTCCGGGAACTGGT
This sequence comes from Micromonospora sp. WMMD734, assembly GCF_049178975.1. Taxonomy (NCBI): domain Bacteria; kingdom Bacillati; phylum Actinomycetota; class Actinomycetes; order Micromonosporales; family Micromonosporaceae; genus Micromonospora; species Micromonospora sp. WMMD734. The sequence continues at coordinate 2,180,314 of NZ_JBMHMK010000001.1, read as the reverse complement.
CGGCCTGCACGGCGGCACGATCACCGTGGACAGCACCCCGGACGTCGGCACCACCTTCACCGTACGGCTGCCGTACGGTGTCGCCCACCTGCCCGCCGAACACGTCGTCACCGGCGTCGGCGCGCCGGTGCCGTCGGACAGCGCCGAACCGTTCGTCGCCGAGGCGCTGCGCTGGCTGCCGGCCGCCGGCACCGACGACCGGCCGACGCCGCAGCCGTCGCCGGTCGACCTGCCGGGCGCGGACCGACCCCGGGTGCTGATCGCCGACGACAACGCCGACATGCGCGAGTACCTGCACCGGCTGCTGCGGTCCCGCTACGACGTCACCGCCGTCGGCGACGGGCTCGCCGCGTTGGCCCAGGCCCGCACCGCACCGCCCGACCTGATCGTCAGCGACGTGATGATGCCCGGCCTGGACGGGCTCGAACTGGTCGCCGCGCTGCGCGCCGAACCCCGCACCATGGGGGTGCCGGTGCTGCTGCTGTCGGCCCGCGCCGGCGGAGAGGCCGCCGTCGAGGGGTTGGAGGCCGGAGCCGACGACTACCTGGTCAAGCCGTTCTCCGCCGAGGAACTGCTGGCCCGGGTCCGGGCCAACGTCGACCTGGCCCGGTTGCGTAACCACCACGCCAACTGGCGGACCGCGATGATCAACTCGTTGCAGGAGGGGTTCTTCGTCCTGGACGCCGACGGCGCGCTGGTCGAGATGAACACCGCCTTCGCCGAGCTGTTCGGCTACGGCCCCGAGGGCCTGCCCTACCGACCCCGCTATCCGTGGTGGCCCGACGACGTCGCCGACGCCTCGGCCAACCGGCTGGTGGCCGACGCGTTCGCCCAGGCGATGACCGTCGCCCACGGATCGTTCGTGGTGCCGCTGCGGCACCGCGACGGGCACCGCCTCTGGACGGCGGTCGCCTTCAACGCGGTCACCGACGACCAGGGCCGGCGGATGGTCGTCGGCACCATCCGCGACGTCACCGCCGAACGGTACGCGGTGCAGCGGGAAACCGCCCTGAGCACCCTCAACCAGCGGCTGTCCCGGGCCGCCAGCACCAGCGAGGCGTTGCGCGCCGGCGTCGAGGAGCTACGGCAGCTCTGGCAGGCCCACCGGACGGTCGCCACCCTCTGGGCACCCGACGGCACACCGGCGGTGACCGCCACCCCCGGCACCGACTGGGGGCAACTGCCCGACCCGGTCCGCGAGACGGTCACCGCGCTGCGGGCGCAGCCGCCTCTGCGGATCACCATCGACGCCGCCATCGGGGCCCGGCCCGCAGGCGTCGGCACCACCGTCGACTCGCCGCAGGGTCCGCTGGTGATCTGGCTCGAACTCGACCCGGCACGCGGCTTCGGCACCGAGGACCAGATGCTCCTGTTGCTGCTGTGCGGGGCGCTCGGGCAGGCGTTACACCGGGCCCACGCCGCCGACCAGCAACGGGAGGTGGCGGTCGCCCTGCAACGCTCCATCCTCGGCCCGGCCGAACTGCCCGCCGGGTTCGCCGTCCGCTACGAGCCGGCGACCCGCCCCCTGGAGGTCGGCGGCGACTGGTACGACGCGGTGGACCTGCCCGACGGCCGGATCGGCATCGTCGTCGGCGACTGCGTCGGCCGGGGCCTGCCCGCCGCCGCCGTGATGGGCCAACTGCGCAGCGCCTGCCGGGCGCTGCTGCTGGAGGCGTCCGGCCCGGCGCAGGTGCTCACCGCCCTGGACCGGTTCGCCCGGATGCTGCCCGGCGCGGCCTGCACCACCGTGTTCTGCGGCATCCTCGACCCGGAGAGCGGGAAGTTGACCTACAGCAGCGCCGGGCATCCACCGGCGATCCTCACCCACCCCGACGGCCACACCGAGTTGCTGGCCGCCGGCCGGGGCAGCCCGCTGGGCATCCCGTCGCGCGGTGGCCGCCCCGACGCGGCAGCCGTCGTGCCGCCCCGGGCCGTGCTGCTGCTCTACACCGACGGCCTGGTGGAACGCCGCCGCCAGTCGCTCGACACCGGCATCGCGCTGGCCGCCTCCGCCGTCCGGGAGGACCACACCGCCGGGGTGGAGCAGCTCGCCGACCGGGTGATGCAACGGATGACCCCGCAGGGCGGGTACGACGACATCGCCCTGCTGCTCTACCGTCACCCGGCACCGTTGGAGCTGTCGTTCCCCGCCGACCGGTCGCAGATGGCCCCGGTGCGTTCCACCCTGCGCCAGTGGTTGCGCCGCACCGGTGCCGACCCGCACCTGGCCCAGGATGTGCTGGTGGCCACCGGTGAGGCCTGCGCCAACGCGGTCGAGCATGGTCACCGCGACGCCCGTCCCGGGCTGATCCGGCTGCTCGCGGTGGCCGCGGGCACCGACCTGTTCGTCACGGTGGTCGACTCCGGACGGTGGAAGGTGCCCGAGATTGACCACGACCGGGGACGCGGCATCAACCTGATGCGCGCGTTGATGTCGCACGTGCACATCCGGACCACCGACGCCGGCACCACCGTCGAGCTGCACACGAGGATTCCCGTATGAACACGCCCCTGGACCTGGCCACCGGCCGGCAGCCCGACGGCGCCCCGCTGGTGACCGTCGCCGGTGAGATCGACATGAGCAACGCCGACCGGTTCCGGGCGGCGATCGCCGACGCGCTGGTCGACGGGCACCTGCTGACCGTGGACCTGACCGGGGTGGAGTACCTCGACAGCGCCGCGCTCGCCGCGTTGTTCGCCCACGTCGACCGGTTGCGGGTGGTGGCGAACCCGTTGCTGGCCAGCGTCCTGACCATCTCCGGCCTGGCCGAGCTGACCACGGTGACCTTCGCCGACTGACCCCGCCCGGCTGCCGGCCGCGCCGGACGGCCCACCCGACGGCGACGCCCGGCTGCCGCGACCCCGCCGGTCCGGGTGGTGTGTCAGGCGACGATCGGAGATCCGACAGCCCTGCGGTGACCGGCACCCTACGCTCGCCCTGCCGCCGCCGAGCGGAAAGCGGGTGACGCATGGGCAGCACCGACCACCGTCCACTCCCGACCGATGCGGAACCCCCGGCCGACGCCGCCCCACCCGTCGTCCGCGTCGACACCGCCCCACCGGCGGGTGCCCCGTCCGGTGCCGCAGCGGTGCCGGGTCCGCCGCCGGCCGGCCTGCCGCGTCGCCGCCGGCCCACCCGGCTGCGCTGGCTGCACCTGCTGATGTTGCTCTGCCTGGCCGGGGTGGGGGTGGCGGCCGGCGACGCCGTCTTCGTCGTGCACGACCTGGGCCGCTGGGGCGAGGTCCAGGCGTGCGCGGCACTCGACGACCTCCCGCCGGACGGCGGGGAGGCCGCCCGGTTACTCGGTCGGGGCGCGCGGTACGACCGGTGCGCCGCGGGTTTCGAGCTGGTCCGGGGGTTGGCCCAGCTCGGCGGGGCGGTGGGGGTGCTCGGGCTCGCCGGGGTGGCCGTGCTGCTCGACGGCCTGTCCGCGCGCCACGCCGTGTGGCGTCGGGTCCGCCGTCGCCCGGCCGGTGAACGGGGTGTCGCCGTGGTGCGGGAACGCTTCGAGCACTGGTGCGACACGCTCGGGCTCGACCGGCGTCGGCCCCGGCTCGTCGTCGCACCGGTCGGCGTCCGGCAGGCGTACACCACGGCGGTGCCGTTCGGCCGGCCGCTGGTGGTGGTGCCGGTGGCCCACGCGTACGGCCGCCCGGACCTGCTCGACCTGGTGCTGCTGCACGAGTTGGCGCACGTGCGGGCCCGGGATGTGGCGTGGGCGTCGGCGACCCGGTGGACCGGTGGGCTCATCCTGCCGGTCCTGGTGCTGGTGGTGACGCCGGTGCTGGTCGATCCGGGGCCGGCGACCCGGTACTACGTGCTGACCCTGCCGGTCACCGCGCTGTTCGCGGCCGGGACGCTGCTGTCGCGGGCGGCGGTGCTGCGCCGCCGTGAGCACGCCGCCGACCGGTTCGCGGTCGACCACGCCGACCTGCGCGACGCCCTGGCCGCCGCCGGTGGTGACGACGACCCGCCCCGTCGGGCGCGGTGGTGGTGGCCGGGCCGCTGGCTGGCCCGCCATCCGACGGGCGCGCAGCGGGTCCGGGCGCTCGACCGGGAACCGCGCTGGGAGGACGGCTTCACCGTCGCGGTGGTGGCCGGCCTGGTGGCGATGTTCGGCTTCCAGTCGCTGCTGCGGCCGCTGACGCACGGGGTCGGCGCGGTTGCGCCGGGCGACGCCGGTGACGTCGCGATGGCCGTCGCGGCCCTGTGCTGGGCCGTGGTCGTGGTGCCGCTGTGGTCCCGCCGCCCCGCGTCGGTACGTCGGCGGTGGTCCCGGATGCTCGGCTCCGGGCTCGGGCTGGCCGGCGGATACCTCCTGCCCGGCTTCGGGGCGACCAGCCCGGTGTACGGGGTGTTCCTCGCCGGCTTCCACCTCGGTGCGTTCGCCGCGCTGCTGCCGGTGCTGGTCGGGGTCGGCACGGTGGCCGTCGGGTTCGCCGAGGCGGTGGCGCGGGTGCCGTCGGGGATCCGCCGGAGGTTGACCCTGGTGGTCACGGTGCTCGCGGTGGCGGCCCTGCTGACGGCGGTCCTGACCACCGCCACCCTGCTGGTGTTCGGCCACTGGGCCTGGCACAGCGGGCCGATCGACCGGGCCCTGTGGAGCACCCCCGGTTTCGCCGCCCGGGTGGCCCTACCGGCGGTGCCGCTGGCCGCCCTGCTGCTGGTACGTCGGCCGACCCGTGCCCGCCGGCCACCGCGCCCGGCGGCCTCCCCGCCGGACGCGCCGCCCGCGCCGGTCGCCGCCGGCCCCCGGCGGCTGATCGCGCTGATCCTGCTGACCGGCGGTACGGCGGTCGTCGCCGGCCTCGCCGCGACCGAGCTGGTCGCCGGCCGGACCGCCGGTGGGGACGCCTTCTTCCTGCTGTTCCTCCGCTGGTGGCTGTGCGCGTCGGCCGGCTGGTGGGTCGCGTCGGTGGTGCTGCTCGCCCGGGGGGTCCGGGGCACCGCCGTGGCCTGGACGGCCGGGGTCGGGGTCACCGTCGCCGCCGGGTCCGTCCAGTTCGCCCGGGACGTCGTCGCCGGCGTCGGCCCGGCGCCGGCGCACCTGCTCGCCTTCCTCGAACGGCCGGCGTGGCTGCTGCTCGCCGCGCTGGTGGTCACGTCGCCCCCGGTGCTGCTCCTGCGTGAGCTGTGGACCGGGTGCCGGGCGTGGGCCCGCCGCCGCCGGCCGGCGCGCCGCCACGGTCCCTGGGCGTCCTGGCCGCCGCCGGTGCTCGCGGCGCTGGTGGCCGTGGCGGTGGCCGGTGGGGTGGCGGCGGGTTGGACCGCGCCGGTGACCGGGCGGGCCGGCGACTGGGATCTGCTGCGGTCGGCCCGGGTGGAACCCGCCGCGCCGGACGACGGACGTCCTCGACCGGCAGCCCGGGACCCGGGCCGGCCGCTGGACCGGGCCGCGGTCGACGCCGCCCTGGCCGAGGCGCGACGCAGCCTGCCGGCGGACTGGACTCCCGCGTCGGGGCTCAGCCCGTTCGGGGTGACCGACCCGGCGGGGGTGCGGCCGTCGGCCTGCGCCGACCGGTTCGCCGCCGACGCCCGCGCCGAGCGGGCCCGGCCGGCGTCGGCCGAGGGCACGGTCGTACTGGCGGTGCCGGCCACCACGTTGCCACCGCTGGGCGCGACCTTCCAGCTGCGGCTGACGTCGTACCCGTCGGCCGACGCGGCGGCCCGGGTGCTCGCGGCGGCCCGGCAGGCCGTCACCGCCTGCCCCCGCTGGTCGTACCCGTCGGCGCTGGCCGACGGTGGCGTCGCGCACCGGTGGACGGTGGCCATGCCCCGCGCCGACCTGCCGTACGACAGCCTGCGGGTCAGGATCACCGACTCGTCGACGGTGGGCGGGTTGCCCGCCGTCGCCGGTGGGACGCGGGTCGTCGTCGCGGTGGGGCGCACCGTGCTGTCCGCCGAGATCGCCCTTGGTATCCCGTTCCGCGACCAGTTGGAGCCGAAGGAGCGACTGCTCCTGGACGACCTGGCGGTGGTCGGTGCCCGTCTGGTCGTGCACGCCCTCGATTCCTGACCGTGACCCGCCGGTACCCGACCCGCTGGCGGCGACCCTCCACCATCGACCTACCGACCCTGCGACCGATCGGCGGTGCACCATGACGGATCTGACGGCCCGGCCGGGGCCGATGCTGCTCAGCGACCTCGCGCGGGAGGTGGTGCTGGCCGCCGCGCCGCAGGAGTCGGCGCTGCTGCCCGAGGTGACCGCCGCCTGGCTCGCCGGTGAGCTGGGGACACCGGGGCGGGGCGGGCGGTGGCACGGTGGACGGATCGGCGTCGGGCTGGATGACGGCCTGCTCGTGACGGTGGTCTACCCGGTGCTGGCGGCGGCGCTGACCCAGGTGCTGGCCCCCGCCGCCGAGCGGGGCTGGCGACGCCTGTGGCGACGGTGGCGACCGCGCTCCCGCCGTACCGACGTGGTGGTCTCCCCGGAGGTGCTGGCCCAGGCCGAGGCGGTCCGCGACGCGATCCTCACCGCCGGATCCGCCCTCGGGGTGTCCCGCCGGCGCTGCCAGCTGATCGCCGAGGCCGCGTACGCCGCCCTGCTGCGCCGCCAGCTCGGGGACGGGTCGTGACCGGGCCGAGCCGCCGCCGGCTGCTGGGGTTGGCGGGGCTCACCCTGGGCGGACTGCTGGTCGGCTGTGCCGGGCCCGGCGACCCCCGACCGTCGGCCGCCGGGCCGTCGACGCCCACGCCCGGCTCGTCGCCGACGGGTGGTCTGCCGGCCGCCGACGTCCTGGTCGACCGGCTGGCCGGCTACCCGAGCGCCTTCCGGTTCACCCCGACGAACACCACGACCAGCGACGAGGCGGCGGTGGCCCGGGCGCGGGTGGCGATGCGCACCGAGTTGGTGGCCTTCCTCGCCTGGGCCGGGACCAACGGGCACCCCGATCTGCGGGCGGCGTTGCCGGCCGACCCGGGCGGCGAGGGGTACCTGCTGGACCCGCTGGTCGGCAACGACGAGACCCTGGACACGGTGCCGCTGGCCGGCGCCCGGGAGCCGTTCGGGCGGCTGATTCCCGACAACGAGACGGTCAAGAGCTACCTGGGCACCCGGCAGGCCGGGTTCGCGCTGGTGATGCTGAAGGTGATGATGTCCCGGGCGGCGTACGCCGGGCTGGTCACCAACTCCCCGCTGGTCCGGGCGGCGGCCGGCAAGAACGTGGTCACCATCTATCCGGTGACCGCGCCCGAGCCGCCGGGCGGCGATAGCTACCTGTCGCTGCTGCCGGGCCTGCGTGAGGCGTTCCGGGCCGATCCGGCGCGGCGGTGGCTGGTGGCCAACCCGGGGCAGAACCTGTCCGCGGCGAACCAGCGGCGGCTGCTCGACGGCGGCGGCACGCTGCACACCGCCGACGGCTACCGGGTGGTGTACGTGGACAGCGCCCGCGCCGGCTACGTCCCGGCCGCCGTGGCGCGCGCCCTGTACGACGGGCTGCGGGAGGCGGCCACGCCCCGGTAGGCGGGCGGACCCGCCCCGAGGGGTGGGGGTCAGCCCACGGTCACCCCGAACGCGTTGCCGTCCGGGTCGGCCAGCAGGACGACCCCGTCGGCGGTGGCGTCGAGCCGGGTGGCTCCGAGGGCGACCAACCGGTCGACCTCCGTGCGGGGGTCGGTGCCGGCGGCGGCGAGGTCGAACCGTTGCGGATTGCGGCCCCGCTGCGGGGCGACGGGCGGCCCGCCCCAGGCGACCTTCGTGCCGCCGTGCGGTGCCTGGACGGCGGTCTCCTGGTCCTGGTCCCACACCAGCGGCCAGCCCAGCGCCCGGCTCCAGAAGAGGCCGACCTCGCGGGTGCCGTCGCAGGCGACCTCCCCGAGCCGGCCGCATCCGGCGAGGAAGGTGTTGCCCGGCCCGATGACGCAGAACTCGTTGCCCTCGGGGTCGGCCAGCACGACGTGCGTCTCCTCGGGGCGCTGCCCGACGTCGAGGTGGCTGCCGCCGAGGGCGATCGCCCGTGCGACCTGTAGCCGCTGGTCGTCGGGGCTGTCGCTGGTCAGGTGCAGGTGCATCCGGTGGGGTCCGGTGCGGTGCGGCTGGCCCGGCACGAACCGCAGGTCGGGTCGGGTGTCGGTGCCGGGCAGGCGGACCCCGTCGGTGCCGTCTTCGACGGTGTCCTGGCCGAGCAGGTCGGCCCAGAACCGGGCCAGTCGGGTGGGGTGCCGCGCGTCCAGGGTCAACGTCAGGTGTCGCGGGAGCATCCCGGCACCGTAGCGACCTCCGCCGGTGGGCGACAACGGTTTTACGGCGCGCGGCCACCGGGTGGCGGCAGGGGTCCGGGCGGGGGACGGGCGTTGCCGCCCGGACCTGCCTGCCGACGACGGGGGCCACCGTCCACCACATCGACCGTGATGACTTTACGGAAATGTTTCGGAAACTTCAAGTGGTCCTGGGCGTCGAACCCCTGCCCATGGGCTACATAGGCAGGGAAAACTTTCGAACTGGTGGTGGCCGGTCAGTGGCCGTGCCAGGAACGCCAGAGGGAGGCGTAGACGCCGTCGGCGGCGACCAGGTCGTCGTGCCGGCCGATCTCGGTGATCCGGCCGTCCTCCAGCACCGCAACCCGGTCGGCGTCGTGCGCGGTGTTGAGCCGGTGCGCGATGGCGATCACCGTACGGCCGGCCAGCACCGCACCGAGCGCCCGTTCGGTGCGCCTGGCGGTCGTCGGGTCCAACGCGGCGGTCGCCTCGTCGAGGATCAGGATGTCCGGGTCGGCCAGCACGAGCCGGGCCAGCGCCACCTGCTGGGCCTCGGCCGGGCCCAGGTCGCGCACCCCGGCCCCGAGCGGGGTGTCGAGACCGTCCGGCAGGTCGGCGTACCAGTCGGCCCCCACCGCGGCCAGGGCCGCCCGTAACTGCGCGTCGGTGCCGCCCGGCGCGGCGAACGCCAGGTTGTCCCGCAGCGTACCGAGGAAGACGTGGTGTTCCTGGGTGACCAGGGCGATCCGGCGGCGGCGCTCGGCCGGGTCGAGGTCGGTGACCGCGACCCCGCCGAGGCTCACCACCCCCCGGGCGGGCACGTCGATGCCGGCGAGCAACCGGGCCAGGGTGGACTTGCCCGCCCCGGAGGGGCCGACCACGGCCAGCCGTTCCCCCGCCGCGACCGTCAGGTCGATGCCGTGCAGCACCTGCGGACCGTCCGCGTACCGGAACGTCGCCCCGCGCACCTGCACCACGCGCCCGGTGGGCAGGGCCGCCCGGCCCCGGGGTTCCGGCGGCACCTGCCCCACCCCGAGCACCCGGGCGTACGAGGCGATGCCGCGCTGCGCCTGCTCCACCCACAGCAACAGCCGGTCCAGCGGGTCGACCGCCTGTTGCAGGTAGAGCGCGGCGGCGACCACCTCACCCAGACTGACCCGCCCCCGCGACAGCAGCACACCCCCGGTGATCAGCACGGCGGCGATCGGGATCGGATAGCTGCCCTCCACCACCGGGAAGAACACCGACCGCAGGGCGAGGGTGGCCCGCCGGGTGGTCCACACCGCGCCGATCCGGGCGGTGCCGTGGGCGACCCGGTCGCCGCCCAACCGCAGCGCCTCGATGGTCCGCGCGCCCTCGGCGGTCGTGGTGAGCGCCTCGGTCAGCTCCGCCGTCGCCGCCCCCTCGGCCAGGTAGGCCGGGGCGGCCCGGCGCAGGTACCAGCGCACCACCATCGCGATCGACGGGAGCCCGGCGAGCGCGACCAGGCCGAGCAGCGGGTCCAGCAGGAACACCGCGCCGAACAGCAGCGTCAACTGGGTCCCCGCGATGACCACCACCGGCACCACGTCGCGCAGCATGGTGCCCACCGTGGACACGTCCACCGAGCTGCGGGTGGCCAGGTCACCGGTGCCGGCGTGCTCGACCACCGAGACGGGCAGGCCCAGCAGCCGGGTCACGAAGTCCTCGCGGAGCCGGGCGACCGCCCGCTCACCGAACCGGTGCCCGGCGTACTGGGCGTAGCGGGCGAGCAGCCCCTGCGCCAGCACGCAACCGCCGATGGCCAGCGCCGACCGGTCCACCGCGCCCGCCCCGGCTCCGGCCGTGACCTGGTCGACGATCCGCCCGATCAGCCACGGCGCGGCCAGCCCGGCGAGGGCGGCGGCGCTGTGCAACGCCAGCACCCCGACGACCGCCCACCGGTCGCCCGCGAGCATGTCACGGGCGGCCCGCCGGACCACCGTCGGGCCCGCGACCGGCAGCTTCGTCATCGGCCGGTCCGCCCCGCAGGCGTGTCGTCGGTGCCGCTGGTGCGGGAGACCAGCCGCCGGTAGTCCGGGTCGGCGGCCAGCAGCGCGGCGTGCGTCCCGGTGCCGGTGACCCGGCCGGCGCGCAGGTGGACGACCGTGTCGGCGTGCCCGAGCAGCACCGGTGAGGTGCTCAGCAACACCGTCGTGCGTCCCGTACGGGCCTGCCGCAGGCGCTGCGCCACCCGGGCCTCGGTGTGCGCGTCCACCGCCGATGTCGGGTCGACCAGGATCAGCACCTCCGGGTCGGCGAGCAGGGCACGGGCCAGCCGGACCCGCTGCCGCTGACCGCCGGAGAGGGTACGGGCCCGTTCGCCGACCGGGGCGTCGAGGCCGTCGGGCAGCCCCTCGACGATGTCGCGGGCCGACGCCACGTGCAACGCCGCGTCGATCCGGGCGTCGTCGACGGTGTCGTGCGGGCCGACGAGGACCTGCCGCAGCGTCCCGGCGAAGAGGTATCCGTCGTGGTCGGCGACGAGGATGCGGGAGCGCACCTCGTCGAGGTCGACGGCCGTCAGCGCAACTCCGCCCCAGGTGACCGCGCCGGTGACGTACCGGCCCAGCCGGTCGGCCAGGGCCACCGCGTCGGCCGGGTCGTCGGCGGCGACGCCGACCAGCCGGCCCACCGGGACGGTCAGCCCGCTGTCCGGGTCATGCAGCGGGGCCGGGCCGGCCGGGGCGGGACATGTCGGCGGGCCGCCCACCGGGTCGGGGTCGAGCCGGAGCAGGTCGACGATCCGCCGGGCCGCGACCCGGCCCTGGATCAGCTGGTAACTGCCCTCCAGCAGGAACCAGACCGGCACGATGAGCACGGCCACGTAGCCGTAGACGGCCACCAGTTGCCCGACGGTGATCCCGCCCGCCACGGCGGTGCGGGCGGCCAACCACACCACCACGGCGAGGAACACGCCCGGGATGACCGTGGTCAGCGCGTCGACCCAGCTGAGCACCGCGCCGACCCGGTAACCCTCGGCCCGCAGCCGTTGCGACCGGGCGGCGTACCGGCGGGCGAACAGGTGCCGGCCGCCGACCCCGGCGAGCACCCGCAGGCCGGCGACGATGTCGTCGGCCCGGGTGGTCAGCTCGCCCTGCTGCTGCCGGTAGACCGCCTCGGCCCGCTCCAGGCGGCGCAGCAGCGGGCCGACGACCAACGCGACCACCGGCACCCCGAGCAGCGTCACCAGCGCCAGCACCGGGTCGATCGACCAGAGGACCACGGCCGCCACCGCGTACGCCAGCACCGCCCCCACCCCCGGGCCGGTCAGGGTGAGCACCTGCGAGGTGCGCACGATGTCGTACCCGCCGACGGTGGCGACGTCACCGGCGGCGAGCCGGCGGGGAAGAACCGCGCCGACCCGGGCGAGCTGCCGCAGCAGCACGGCCGCCGAGCGGGCGCTGGCGTCCTCGCGGATGAACGTCATCGTCCGGTGCCGCATGATGCCCAGCCAGGCCAACACCGCCCCGGCGGCCACGATCGCGGCGACCCAGCCGAGCAACGCCCGTAGGTCGCCGGTGCGCAGCCCGTCGTCGACGGCGCGGGCGACCAGGAACGGCCGCACCGACAGCCCCACCATCCAGGCCGTGCCGAACAGCGAGCCGCGCAGCACCCGCCACGGCTGGCAGCGGACCAGCCACCAGATGTACCGCAGCGGCCCCGCCGTGTCCGGGGTGCCCGGGTCCGGATGGGGCAGGCGTGGAGGCACCGACCCAGGCTAGTCACCGGCCGCCGGCCGCACCGGCCCGTCCGGGGCCACCGCGCGGTGGCGTACACCTCAGTGCCCGGCCCGGTGGCGGCGTTGACGCGGCGTACGACGACCGGCAAGCTCCTGTGTTCGGATCGTCGGCGGCGGGCGTCGCCGGCCACGGCGGGGGAGGGTCGATGGCGTGGCGGACGGCCACCCGTGGGTCGGCGCTGCTCACCGCGCTGCTCGTGGTCGGCACGGCGACGGTGGCCGTCCCCGGCCCGGCCCGCGCGGCGACGCCAACCACGGTGTGCCGGATCCGCGACGGGCGGCTGACCGAGATCTCCGGCATGGTGGCCACCGACTCCGGGTTCGTGATGGTCAACGACGGTGCCGACGAGGCGTCCCACCGCCGCATCTTCTTCCTCGACACCCGGTGCGCGGTGGTGCGGACGGTGGCCTACCCGTCGCGGCCCCGCGACACCGAGGACCTGGCGGTCGGCCCGGACGGCACGGTCTGGGTCGCCGACATCGGCGACAACGACCGGACCCGGTCGACGGTGGCGCTGTGGACACTGCCGCCCGGAGCCCGTCGACCGGTGCTGCACCGCCTGACCTACCCCGACGGGGCGCACGACGCGGAGGCGCTGCTGCTCGACGGGGCCGGCCGCCCGGTGGTGGTGACCAAACAGGGCGGCAGCGCCGGCGTCTACCTGCCGGCCGGGCCGCTGCGGGCCGGCGCGACCGTGCCGTTGACGCTGGCCGGGCAGGTCCGGTTGCCGCTCACCACCACCCCGAACCCGTACTCGTTCTTCGGTCGTCGGCTGGTCACCGGCGGGGCCGTCGCCCCGGACGGCCGTGCGGTGGTGCTGCGCAGCTACGCCGACGCCTTCGAGTACGAGGTCACCGACGGCGACGTGGTGGCCGCGCTGACCGGCGGCACGCCCCGGATCGTGGCGCTGCCCGACGAGCCGCAGGGCGAGTCGGTCAGCTACAGCCGCGACGGCCGCTTCCTGCTCACCGTCTCCGAGACCGCCGGCCAGCCGCCCGGCACCCGGCCGACGGTGCTGCGCTACGCCCGCCCGGCGGCCCGCACACCGGCCGCGTCGTCCCCGCCCGCCCCGACGGCATCCGACCGGGCACCGGCAGCGTCCAGCGCGTCCCCGACGGCGGTGTCCCCGGGCGCGGCCCCCGCCGCCGGTCCCCGGGCGGCCGTCGGCGGGACCTGGTCACTGCTGCTGGGGGTCGGGGTGATCGTCGCCGGCTTGCTGCTGGCGGTGCTGGTCGGGGTCGTCCGGGCGCGGTGGGCCCACCGCTGGCCCGGGGACGACGACGCAGCGGCATCCCGGTGAGGGATGCTGGACCCGTGCAGATCAGCATCCTCGGCCCGCTCACTGTCGACGGCCGGCCGATCCGGGGCGAACGGCTCGCCGCCGTGATCCGCACGCTGGTCGACGCGCGGGGCCGGGCGGTCTCCACCCCGCTGCTGGTGGACGCGGTGTGGGACGGCACGCCGCCGGACGACGCGACAGGCGCGGTGCAGGCCCTGGTCTCCCGGGTCCGCCGGCTCGGGCTCCCGGTGCTCGCCGTGCCGGGTGGCTACCGATTGCCCGCCGAGCAGGTCACCGTCGACGCGGTCGCGGCCCGGTCGTTGCTGGAGCGGGGCCGGGCCGCTCTGCGCGACGGTGCCGGCCCGGCCGCCCGGGACGCCGCCGAGGCGGCCCGGGCGCTGTTCCCCGAGGTGCCGCAGTGGGACACCGGGGAGACCAGCCGGCTGTTCGCCGACGTGGTCGCGTTACGCGCCGAGGCGGCGCTGACCGGCCCCGGCCCGTACGACGACGGCGACCTGCGGCGGCTGGTGGCGCGGACCCCGCCGGACGAGCCGTCGGCCGCCCTGCTGGTCCGGATGCTCGCCGCCCAGGGGCGCGACGCCGAGGCCCTGGAGGTGCTCGCGCGGTTGCGCACCGAACTGGCCGACCGCTACGGCACCGACCCGTCGCCGGTGATCAGCGAGGTCCACCTGGCGTTGCTGCGGGGTGAACTGAGCCCCCCGGCCGCCCCGGCGTCGCCGGCCCGGACGGCCCTGCCGGCGGCATGGCGGCGGCCGGTTACCGCGCTCGTCGGCCGGGAGCACGACGTCGAGGCGGTGGAGGCGGCGCTGACCGAGGCGGCCCTGGTGACCGTCGTGGCCACCGGCGGCGCGGGCAAGACCCGGCTCGCCGCCGAGGTGGTACGCCGGGCGGTGGCGGCCGGACGACCGGCCCGGGTGATCGAACTGGCCGGCCTGCGGGCCGCCGAGGAGGTGCTGCCCGCCGTCCTGGCGACCCTTGGCGGGGCGGACACCACGACGGCCGGCGGCACCCTGGGCCTCGACCGCCGGGTACTCACCCCACAGGAGCGGCTGCGTGCCCTGGCGCCGGATCTCGACGGCCTGGTGGTGCTGGACAACTGTGAACACCTGCTGGACCCGGTGGCGGCGGTCGTCGCGGACCTGCTCGCGGTGAGCCCACCGGAGGTGGCCGTGCTGGCGACCAGCCGGGCGCCGCTGGGCCTGGCCGGGGAGCGGGTCCACCGGTTGACCGTGCTGCCCGACGCCGACGCGGTGGCGCTTGTCGAGTCCCGGGCCCGCGCCGGGGGTGCGGTGCCCACCTGGGACACCGACCGGGCGTTGGCGCTGTGCCACCGGCTGGACAACCTGCCGCTGGCCCTCGAACTGGCCGCCGCCCGGCTGCGGCACATGCCGATCGACGACGTGCTCGCCGGGCTGACCGACCGGTTCGCGCTGCTCGACGCCGCGCTGCGCGGCCTGCCGGAGCGGCACGCGAGCCTGTGGGCGATGGTCGACTGGAGCCGGGAACTGCTCGCCCCCGCCGACCGGGACCTGCTCCAGCGGGTCGCGGTGGTCCCCGCCCCGTTCACCGCCGACCTCGCCGCCGCCGTCGCCGGCCTCCCCGACGTCCGGCGTGGGCTGGCGCGGCTGGTCGAACAGTCCCTGCTGACCCTCGTCGAGGGCGACGGCCCACCCCGCTACCGGATGCTGGAGACCGTCCGCGAGTACGGCGAGGCCCGGCTCGACGCCGCCGGTGACCGTGCCCCGGCCATGGCCGGCCTGGTCGGCTGGGCCCGGCGGCAGGCGGTCGGGCTGCTCGACCGGTTCATCGGTCCCGACCAGCTCGACGCGTTCGACCGGTGCGCCGCCGAGCAGGACAATCTCGTCGCCGGCCTGCGGTGGGCGGCCGGGCACGACGACGAACCGGCGGTGGTGGACATCGCCACCCCGCTGTTCCACCTGTGGGCGGTGCGGGGCCTGCACCTGGAGGTCTCCGGCTGGTCCCAGGGCCTGCTGCACCTCGACGCCCCCGAGCGGCGGGGCGGCTCGGCGATCGTCTCCGGCCGGGCCAGCGGCCGGTCGTTGCCCGACGCCGACCGGCTGGCCTGGATGTGCCTGCTGGTGGTGGTCAACGCCGGCATCACCGGCCCGCTGCGGCTCGCCGTGCTCGCCCGCCGGGCCCTGCGCCGGCTGCTGGCCGAGCGGCCCCGGGAGGTCTCCTCCCGGCACGCGGTGCTCGCCTCGGTGCTGCCGGCGTTCGACCAGCTCGACCCGGAGCAGGCGCTGCCGGGCACCACCACCCTGATCGAGCATCCCGACCCGTACGTGCAGGGCTTCGGCCTGTTCGCCCGCGCGGCGATCGGGGACAGCGGGGGTCTGCCGACGGCCTCGGTGGCCGACGCCGAGCAGGCGTACCGCCGGTTCGAGACGGCCGGCGACCACTGGGGGATGGCGATGGCGGCGCAGGTCGTCGGGCACGGCCTGACCCCCGCCGACGGCGGGTCCACCGAGTGGCTGGCGCGCGGCGTGCACCACATGGAACTGATCGGCGCCACCCAGGACGTCCGCGCCGCCCGGGTGGTGCTGGATGTGCAGCTCGCGCTGCGCGGTGACCCGGCGGCCGAGCGGCGGTTGGTCGAGACGGCGACCCCCGGCCGGGGGGAGGAGGTGGAGACCGCGCAGGCGGGCCTGGGGTTGGCCCGCCTCGCCTGGCAGCGCGGGCGGCACGCCGAGGCGCTCGACCACGCCGACGCGGTGGTCCGCTCGCTGGCCGGCTGGACCGGCCCGCCGCCGCAGCCCCGGGTGGTGCTGCGGGTCGCGGTGGCGGTGCTGCGCCTGCGGATCGCCGAGGTGTGGCCGGCCGCCCGGCGCGACGTCGACCTCCGCGCCACCGAGCTGCTGGCCACCGCCGGCGCGGAGGCGCTGTCGTCGCGGGACCTGCCGGTGATCGGGACCTGGGCGTTGGGCGGTGCCGAACTCGCCGCCTGGCGCGACGACGTCGGGACCGCCCGGGAGCTGTTCGCGCTCGGCACCCGGCTGGGCAGCAACTCGGCGGCGTTCTTCCCGTCGGGCATCGGGGAACGGCTCACCGCCGCCCTCGGTGACGAGGCGCGGCGGGAGCCGTTGCTGGCCGGGTGGCGGGCGCGGCCGGCCCCCGCGGCCGCCGCCCGCATCGGCGAGCTGATGGACGACCTGCTCGGCCGGATCAGACCCGCCGACGGTACGCGCGCAGCGCCAGTGGCATGAACACCGCCACGAAGCCGGCGCACCACAGCAGCGTCCACCACACGTGGTTGCCGACCGGGGTGCCGAGGAACAGTCCGCGCATCGCCGTCACCAGGTGGGTCAGCGGGTTGACCGTCACCACCGCCTGCATCCAGCCGGGCAGGGTGCCGGCGTCGACGAACACGTTGGACGCGAAGCTCAACGGCATGATCAGCGCGAACATCACCCCCTGCACCGCGCCCGGCGTGCGGACCTTCATCCCGACGTAGACCGGCAGCCAGCTCAGGCAGAGCGCGAACAGCACCGCGAGCAGGCACCCGGCGAGGGCCCGCACCGGGCCGGACTCGACCCGGAAGCCGAGCAGGTAGCCGATCCCCAGGGTCGAGACGGTCACGATCACGTACCGCACCACGTCGCCGAACACCGCGCCGACCAGGGGTGCGGACCGGGGGACGGGCAGCGACCGGAACCGGTCGAAGATGCCCTTGGCGATGTCGGTGTTGAGGTTGACGCCGATCGCGATGCACCCGGTGGCGATGGTCTGCGCCAGGATGCCCGGCAGCAGGTACTGGAGGTAGTCGTGGGTGGAGCCGGCGACCGCGCCGCCGAAGACGTACACGAAGATGACCAGGAACAGCACCGGTTGCAGGGTGACGTCGATCAACGCCTCCGGGGTGCGCCAGGTCTTGATCAGGCTGCGTTTGGCCAACGCCAGCGAGTGCCGCAGCAGGCGCAGCGGCCGGGGGTGCGCCACGACGGTGGACAGCGTCGGCCCGGTGCGCGGCGGGGTGCCGGTCAGGGTGCTCATGCGGCGACCTCCGTACGGGTGGTGTCGTCGTCGGCCGCGGTACGGCCGGTGAGGGTGAAGAAGACCTCGTCGAGGCTCGGCAGGTGCAGCGAGAGTTCGGTGACCGCGATGCCGGCGGCGGCCAGCCGGGCGACGCTCGCGGTCAGCGCGGAGTCGTCGGTGACCGGCACCGCGAGCACACCCCTGCGGATCTCGTCGGCGGGTGCGCCGGAGCCCACCGCGGACAGGATCGCCGCCGTCGGGGCCAGCTGTGCCGGGTCGGTCGGGCGCACCTCCAGGGTCTGCCCGCCGACGACCCGCTTGAGCCCGTCCGGGGTGTCGTGGGCGATGACCCGGCCGTGGTCGATCACCGTGATCGCGTCGGCCAGCGCGTCGGCCTCCTCCAGGTACTGCGTGGTGAGCAGCACGGTCGCCCCGTTGGCCACCAGCGACCGGACCACGTCCCACATGTCCTCGCGCTTGGCCGGGTCGAGGCCGGTCGTCGGCTCGTCCAGGAAGATCACCTCCGGTGAGCCGACCAGGCTGGCGGCCAGGTCCAGCCGGCGGCGCATCCCCCCGGAGTAGGTCTTGGCCGGCCGGTTCGCGGCGGCGGTCAGGTCGAACCAGTCGAGCAGTTCGGCGGCCCGCCGCCGCGCGCCGGCCCGGCCGAGTTCCAGCAGCGTCCCGAACAGTTCCAGGTTCTGCCGCCCGGTCAGGTCCTCGTCGACCGAGGCGTACTGGCCGGTGAGGCCGATGGACTGCCGGACCCGCTCGGCCTGGCGTACCACGTCGAGGCCGTTGATCCGGGCGGTGCCGGCGTCCGGGGTCAGCAGCGTGGACAGGATGCGCACGGCGGTGGTCTTGCCGGCCCCGTTGGGGCCGAGCACCCCGAGCACGGTGCCCCGGGGCACGGCGAGGTCCACCCCCTGCAACGCCCGGGTGCGGCCGAAGGACTTGACCAGGCCCTCGGCTTCGATCATCAACTCAGCTGTCATGCCGGCCAGCGTGCGCCCGCCGGCTGACACCGCGCCGACATGCCACCGACACGCCGCTGACGCCCCCGCCCGGGGGTCAGCAGCGGACGGGTCAGGGCCGGCGGGGAGCATCCGGCCCGGCGACCGCGAGCGGGTGCGGGCGCTGTTATCGTCGGCGGCCGGGCGGCGACTGGGCGGCCCCCACGCATCGAACAGGTGGTCGCCGTGACCCGGGCCCGTACCCTCGTCCCGCCGGTGCTGCTGGGTCTCGTCGTCGTGGCGCTGGTGCTGTCCGGCATTCGGCCGTACGACCGGCTGACCTGGCTGCTGGAGACGGTCTGGGTGCTCGTCGGCGTGCCGGTGGTGCTGCTGGTGTGGCGGCGGTTCCCGCTGACCACCCTGCTGTGCTGCCTGCTGGCGGCGCACGCGCTGGTCCTCGTCGTCGGCGGCCACTGGACGTACGCGCGGGTCCCGCTGGGCGACTGGGTACGCGACGCGCTCGACCTGTCCCGCAACCCGTACGACCGGCTCGGGCACTTCGTGCAGGGCTTCGTCCCGGCGATCCTGGTCCGCGAGATCCTCGTCCGGCGCTCCCCGCTGCGCGGCAGCCGGTGGCTCGCCCCGCTGGTGGTCTGCGCCTGCCTGGCCTTCAGCGCCTTCTTCGAGATGATCGAGTGGTGGTCCTCGGTGGCCGGTGGCGCCGCCGCCGACGACTTCCTCGGCACCCAGGGCGACGTCTGGGACACCCAGTGGGACATGTTCCTCGCGCTGGTCGGGGCGGTCACCTCGCTGGCCCTGCTCAGCCGGTGGCACGACCGCCAGCTACCGGCCGCCACCCCCGCCCGCCCGGCTCCCGCCGTCCCGGTGGGCTGACCGGCCCGGTCCGTCGCCGCTCCGGCTCGACTGCCCGCCGGTCGCCCACCGCCACACCCGGTCGGGCGCCGGACCGGTGGTCGCCGGCCGGCCGGGTCGGCAGGTCACGGTCGGTCGGCCCAGGTGTCGAGGACCGTGGCGACGTCCAGCGGGTCCGCCGGGTCCGGTGCCGGCCGGGGCGGCGGCGCGGGCGTCCGGGCGAACCGGGGCGCCGGTGCCGGCTGCACTGCGCCGTCCACCTCGACGAACGTCCCCCGGGCGGCGTTGTGCGGATGGCGGTGCGCCTCGGTGGGGGCGAGCACCGGCGCGACACAGGCGTCGAGGTCGGCGAAGACAGCCGTCCACTCGTCGCGGGTGCGCTCGGCGAACCGGGCGGCGAACCGCCGCCGCAGCTCCGGCCAGCCGGCCGGGTCGTACTGGGCGGGCAGCGTCGAGTCGTCGGCCAGGCCGAGCCCGGTCAGCAGCGCGGTGTAGAAGGCCGGTTCCAGCGCGCCCACCGCCACGAACCGGTCGTCGGCGGTGCGGTAGGTGTCGTAGAACGGTGCCCCGCCGTCGAGCAGGTTGCCGCCCCGGGGCGCGGTCCACCGGCCCGCGCCGAGCATCCCGTGCAGGAACGCGGTGAGCAGCGCCGACCCGTCGACCATCGCGGCGTCGACCACCTGCCCGAGGCCGGAGCGTTCCCGTTCCAGCAGCGCGGCCAGCACCCCGGTCGCGAGCAGCATCCCACCCCCGGCGAAGTCGCCGAGCAGGTTCAGCGGGGCGTGCGGGCGGTGGCCGGGGCGGCCCAGTGGCTCCAGCGCGCCGGCCAGCGCGATGTAGTCGATGTCGTGCCCGGCGCGGGCGGCCAGCGGGCCGTCCTGCCCCCAGCCGGTCATCCGGGCGTACACCAGGCGGGGGTTGCGGTCCCGGCAGGTCCGCGGCCCGAAACCGAGCCGCTCGGCCACCCCCGGCCGGTACGCCTCGACCAGCACGTCGGCCCGGTCGACCAGGCGCAGCAGGTCGGCCACCCCGGCGGGGGTCTTCAGGTCCAGCGTGGTGACCCGCCGCCCCCGGTGCAGCGGGCCGGTCGCCGGGACACTCAGCCGTCCCGGGCCGACGCCGCCCGGCCGGTCGACGCGCACCACGTCCGCGCCGAGGTCGGCCAGCACCATGCAGCCGAACGGGGCCGGGGCGAGGCTCGCCAGCTCCACCACCCGTACCCCGGCGAGCGGTCCGCCGGTGGGCGCGTCGGGGTCACAGGGCACGGGCGATCAGCTCCTTCATGATCTCGTTGGTGCCGCCGTAGATCTTCTGCACCCGGGCGTCGGCGTACATCCGGGCGATCGGGTACTCGGTGGTGTAGCCGTAGCCGCCGAACAGTTGCAGACACCTGTCGACGACCTCGCACTGTCCCTCGGTGAGCCAGGCCTTCGCCATCGCTGCGGTAGCCACGTCCAGCTCGCCACGGTCGTGACGGCCGATGCAGTCGTCGAGGAACACCCGGCTGACCCGGGTCCGGGTGGCGCACTCGGCGAGCACCATCCGGGTGTTCTGGTGGCCGATCAGCGGTTTGCCGAAGGCGGTGCGTTCCTTGACGTACGCGGTGGTCAGCTCGACGGCCCGCTGCATCGCCGCCACCGCGCCGATGCCGATGACCAGGCGTTCCTGGGGGAGCTGCCGCATCATCTGGCCGAACCCGAGCCCTTCGGCCCCGCCGAGCAGGTTCGCCGCCGGCACCCGCAGCCCGTCGAAGAACAGCTCGGCGGTGTCGTTGCCGTGCAGCCCGATCTTGGACAGCAGCCGGCCCCGCCGGAATCCCTCGGGCTCTGCGTCGACCTCGCAGACCAGCAGGGAGATGCCGGCGGCGCCCTGCGTCGGGTCGGTCTTGACGGCCAGGATGACCAGGTCGGCGAGGCCGCCGTTGCTGATGAACGTCTTGGCCCCGGTGACCAGGTAGTCGTCGCCGTCGCGCACGGCCCGGGTCCGCATCGCCTGTAGATCGGAGCCGCCGTCGGGTTCGGTCATCGCGATCGCCCCGACGAGTTCCCCCCGGCACAGGCCGGGCAGCCAGCGCCGTTTCTGCTCGGCGCTGCCGTAGGCGACCAGGTAGCCGGTGACGATGCCGCTGTGCACGGCCAGCCCGAGGGTGCTCTCCCCGACGTGCGTCTGCTCGTGCAGCAGGACGGCCTCGTGGGTGAAGCCGCCGCCGCCCCCGCCGTACTCCTCGGGCACGGACAGGCCGAGCAGGCCCAGCTCGCCGGCGCGCCGGTAGTGGTCACGGTCGGGGTGGCCCTGCGCCAGCAGCCGTTCGGTGTGCGGCAGCACCTCCCGGGTGAAGAAGTCCCGGGCGAGGTCGGCGAGGTCGTCGTGTTCGGGCGCGCGCCACGGCGGGGTGTAGGTGTCGAGTCCAGGCGTCGGCATGGTTCCACCCTCACGCCCTGTTGGCGACGTGTCAACAATCCTTGATCATCGTCCGTCGTCGGCCCGGTCGCCGCCGGTCGCCGCCCGGGCGACGGGACCGGCCCGCCGACCCGGGACACGCCGCGCCGACCTGCCGATAGGGTTCGGCGGATGAGCGTTGACACCGACCCCCGGCGACGACGGCTGGAGCCCGACGCCAGGCGGGGACAGATCCTCGCCTGCGCGGTACGGCTGTTCGGCGCGCGCCCGTACGCGGACGTGTCGACCACCGACGTCGCCCGCGAGGCCGGGGTGGCCCGGGGCCTGATCAACCACTACTTCGGCACCAAGAAGCAGCTCTACCTGGAGGTCGTCCGGGTGATGGTGACGGTGCCCGGGGTCGCCGTCGAACGGCTGCCCGACGGCGACCTGCGCACCCGGGTCGACGCCAGCGTCACCTGGTTCCTCGACGTGGTGTCCCGGCACCGGGACTCCTGGCTGGCCGCCGTGACCGCCGGCGACATGGGCCACGACGCCGACGTCGCCCGGGTGCTCACCGAGGCCGAGGAGGTCGCGGCGGACAGCGTGCTCGTCGCGGTGGGGCTGGCCGACGCCACGACCTGCCGGGCCGAGCTGCGCGGCATGATCCGGGCGTACGGCGGGCTGGCCATCTCGACCGCCAGGGAGTGGCTCCAGCGGGGCGCGCTGGACCGCGACCAGGTGCACCTGCTGTTGACCGCCACCCTGCTGACCATCGTGGAGCAGGTCTATCCGGCGATCGTCGGCTCGGCGCGGGCGGCTCAGGCCGGCGGGACCGGCTCGGGCCGTCGCACCGCCATCGGCACGGTGTCGAGCCGGGCCCAGTCCTGACTGATCGCGGCGGCGGTGCGCAGCAGGCGGGGCAGGTGGTCGTCGGTGAGCCGCTCCAGTGAGGTCTCGGCGGCGTGCACGGTGACGTTGAGCGCGGCCACCACCCGGCCGTCGCCGTCGCGTACCCCGGTGGCGACCGACCGGATGCCGGCAGCCAGGTCCTGGTCGGCCAGGGCCCAGCCGCGCGCCCGCACCTCACGCAGTTCCCGGTCCAGCTCGTCGCGGTCGGGCTGCCAGCGGGCGGCGATGCCGGAGCGGCTCGGCACGGCCAGCACGGCGGTGAGTTCCGCCGGGGTGAGGGCGGCCAGCAGCACCTTGCCCATCGAGGTGGCCACGGCCGGGAACCGGGTGCCGATGGTCACCGCGAGTGTGACGATCTTGGGCACCGCCACCCGGGACACGTAGACGATGTCGCTGCCGTCGAGCTGGGCCAGTGAGGTCGACTCGTCGGTCTCGGTCACCAGCTGCCGCATGTGCGGGCGGGCGACGTCCCAGATGCTCAGCGAGTTGACGTACGCCACGCCCAGCTCCAGCACCCGGGGGGTGAGCGCGAAGCCCCGGTCGGCGGCCCGCACGTAGCCCAGTTCCTCCAGGGTGAGCAGGATGCGGCGGACGGTGGGGCGGGCCAGGCCGGTCACCGCGGCGATCTCGCTGAGCGTCATCGTCGGCTGGCCCGGCCGGAAGCAGCGCAGCACGTCGAGGCCGCGCGCCAGCGCCTCGATGAAGTCGGTTCCGGTCTCGCGCCCCATGGAGTCCCTTCGCTGGCTGCCCCGCACCCGGCGGGCGGTCACCCGCCGGGTGCGTCGGATGGCTAATGTTTCCACTGTGCCGAGCCGGCGTCCCACTCGGTGTAGGTGTAGGGGTTGTCCAGCACCGCCGTCTCGGGGACGTCCGGGTTCATCCCCTTCTCCCAGGCGTCGACGCCCATGGCGTCGGTGAGGTGCTCGACGGTGCGTTCCACGGCGGCGCGGGCGGCGGCGAGGTCGACGTCGACCAGCCGGTGCTCGTGCTTGACCACCCGACCGTCGACCAGCACGGTGTGCACGTCGCCGCGTTGGGCCTGGAACACCACGTGGCCGTACGGGTGCAGGATCGGGAACATCACCGGCGACCGGTCGTTCTTGATCAGCACCACGTCCGCCCGGCGGCCCGGGGTGAGGGCGCCGACGAGGTGGTCGAGGCCGAGCGCCCGGGCACCGCCCCGGGTCGCCCACTCCACCACCTGCTCGGCACGCAGGTGACAGTGGGTGACGGTCTCCTGTCGACCGTGCGCCTCGAGGTGTTCCCGGGAGCGGTCGGCGCTGAGCGTGGCGCGCATCGCGGAGAACAGGTCGCCGCTCCACCAGACGCTGGTGTCCATGGACAGCGAGACCGGGATGTCGTGGTGGCGCAGCTGCCAGGTGGGCGGGTAGCCCTGGCCGGCGCTCTGCTCGCTCTCGGTGGACACCGAGACCGAGCCGCCGGTGGCCGCGATCCGGTGGTACGAGTCGCGGTTGAGGGTGGCGGCGTGCACGTAGACGGTCGACTCGGTCATGAACCCGTGCTCGTGCATGAGCCGGATGCCGTCGTCGTTGGTGGCCCCCCATACGCCGGCGTGGGTGGTGACCGGCACGCCGAGGTCCCGGGCGACCTCGAAGGCGGCCCGCTCGGGGAAGGCCGGGTCGCCGGTGACGTCGAAGGCCATCTGGAAGCCGAGCCGGTCGCCCCGGCCGTGGATGCGGCGGGTGACGAAGTCGCGGAACTCGGGGGTGGTGGCCCACTGCCACGGCCCCTGTTGCAGGTTGCCGTAGGCGAGCACGAACCGGCCCGGCACCGCCTCCAGGGCGTCGACGGCGGCGTCGGCGTGCTGCGGGGTCTGCAGGCCGTGTGACCAGTCCACGGTGGTGGTGACCCCGGCGTCGACGGCCTCGATGGCGGCGAGCAGGTTGCCGGCGTGGACGTCCTCGGGGCGGAACAGCTTGCCGGATTCCAGGTAGTACCAGACGAAGTACTGGGTCAGTGTCCAGTCGGCGCCGTAGCCGCGCATCGCGGTCTGCCACATGTGCCGGTGGGTGTCGATCATGCCGGGCATGACGATGCCGCCGGCCGCGTCGATCTCCCAGGTGCCCTCGGGCACGGCCAGTTCCGGGCCGACGGCGGCGATCCGGTCGTCGATCACCAGCACGTCGGCGCGGGGGAGCACCGTGCGGGCGTCGTCCATGGTCAGCACCAGGCCGTTGCGGAACACCACCGGCTGGCCCGCCGCCGGTGTCCGCCCCTCGTTCGCGCTCATCGCCGCCACTTCCGTTCGGGGTGCTTGCGGACGCTTGTCCGCTGTACGGTCAGTTCAGGTTTCGCCAGTGTGTTACCGGTCACCGGCCATGTCAAGGGCACGTTACCGTCGCATGTCTGGTCGTTTACCAGGGCGTAGAGCTGGGAGTTTCCCGAGAATTCCTTCGGGGTGGTTGACGTCCCCCGGGCTCGTCGGGAAACTGGCTCAGCGGACATTCGTCCGCCTGGCGGTCAACGTGAGGGGTGGGGTATGGCAGAGGAGACACCGGGCCGGACCGGTCCGCTGCACGGCGTCGTGGTGGCCGACTTCTCCCGCATCCTCGCCGGGCCGTACGCCACCATGCTGCTGGCCGACCTCGGCGCCGAGGTGATCAAGGTGGAGGGGCCCGGCGGCGACGACACCCGCACCTGGATGCCCCCGGTCCGCGACGACGTCTCCACCTACTACCTCGGCATCAACCGCAACAAACGGTCCATCGCGCTCGACCTCAAGGACCCCGACGACCTGGCCGTGGCGCACAAGCTGGCCGCCCGCGCCGACGTGCTGATCGAGAACTTCAAGCCCGGCGGGCTGCGCCGCTTCGCCCTGGACTACGACACCGTGGCCGCCGGCAACCCGCGGGTGGTCTACGCCTCGATCAGCGGCTTCGGCACCGGCGCGGGCGCGGCCTACCCGGGTTACGACCTGATGGTGCAGGCGATCTCCGGACTGATGAGCCTCACCGGTGACCCGGACGGCCCGCCCTACCGGGCCGGCATCTCCGTGTTCGACGTGATGGCCGGGCTGCACGCGTCGATCGGCATCCTCGCCGCCCTGCACCACCGGCACGACTCCGGGCGCGGCCAGCACGTCGAGGTCAACCTGCTCTCCTCGGCGCTGTCCGGCCTGGTCAACCACAGCAGCGGCTACGTCGCGGGCGGAGTGGTGCCCTTCCGGATGGGCAACGCCCACCCCAGCCTCTTCCCGTACGAGCCGCTGCCGGTCGCCGACGGCGAGCTGATCGTCATCGCCGGCAACGACGGGCAGTTCCGCCGGCTCTGCCAGGTGCTCGACCTGCCGGAGCTGGTCGACGACCCCCGGTTCACCCGCAACCAGGACCGCACCGCCAACCGGGAGGAGCTGCGCCCGCTGCTGGTCGAACGGCTGCGCCGGCGCACCCGCGACGAGTGGTTCACCGACCTGATGGCCGCCGGGGTGCCCTGCGCCCCGATCAACACCATCGACGGCGGGGTCGCGCTCGCCGAACGCCTCGGGCTGGACCCGGTGGTCACCGTCGGCGAGGGCGCCGCCGCGGTGCCCGGCATCCGGCACCCGATCACCCTTTCGGACACCCCCGCGCGGTACGGCACCCCGCCGCCCGCGCTCGACGAACACGGCGAGGAGATCCGCGCGTGGCTGACCGGCAGCTAGACTTCCCGACCTCGATCGGCACCTCCGACCCGACCACCATCCGGCTGCTCGGTCAGGACCTGGCCGGCGACCTGATGGGCCGGGTGGGCTTCGGTGAACTGGCCTTCTGGCTGGTCGCCGGGCGTCGCCCCGGCCCCGGCGAGGTACGCGTCTTCGAGACCGTCCTGGTGGCCCTGGCCGACCACGGCTTCACCCCCACGGCGATCGCCGCCCGGCTGACGTACCTCAGCGCGCCGGAGGCGTTGCAGGGCGCGATCGCCGCCGGCCTGCTCGGCGGCGGCTCCCGCTTCCTCGGCGTCACCGAGGACTGCGGCAGGTTCCTCGCCGACACCCTCGCCGGTCTCACCGACCCGCCCACCGACGACGCCGGCTGGGACGCCGTCGCCCTGGACGCGGTGCGCGCCGCCCGCGCCGCCAGGCGTCTGGTGCCGGGGCTCGGCCACCCGGTGCACAAGGAGACCGACCCGCGCACCCCGGTGCTGATCGCGATCGCCGAGCAGGAGGGGCTGCGCGGGCCGCACCTGCGGCTGTTCGAGGCGATCGGCCGGGTCCACCCGCAGGTGCTCGGCCGCACCCTGCCGCTCAACGGCGCGGGGGTGTGCGGCGCGGCCCTGGCCGACCTCGGCCTGCCGATCGACCTGCTACGCGGCTTCGCCCTGCTGGCCCGCACCGCCGGTCTGCTCGGCCACCTCGCCGAGGAGCGCCGCCGCCCGCTCGGCATGGACATCTACCACACCGTCGACCGCAACGCCCGGTACGTGCCGGACGACGCCGACTGATCCCCCCACCACCTTTACCGTCTGCGAGAGGAGCGGCCATGGCCCAGGTCGTCGCGGTCATCGCCTCCACCCACCACCCGTTCTACTACCGCGCCACCACCGCCACCGGCGAGGACCGGCCCCCGTTCGCCGACGAGTGGGCCCGCAAGATCCTCGCCTTCCGGGAGACCCTCACCCGGGCCAGGCCGGACGTGCTGGTGATGGTCGGCTCCGACCACTTCCACCAGCTCTGGCTGGACAACATGCCGCAGTTCCTGGTCGGCAAGGCCCCGTTCTACGACGCCAACTGGTACAACGAGGAACGCGAGTTCGGGCTGCCCAAGATGCTGCTGCGCGGCCAGGAGGACCTGTCGGCCCACGTGCTGCGCGCCGGCCTGGACGCCGGGTTCGACCTGGCCTTCAGCAACGAGCTACGGATCGACCACAGCATCACCTGCCCGATCATCACGCTGCGGCCCGAGGCGGACCTGCCGATCGTGCCGATCTACACCAACATCTTCGCCCCGCCGCTGCCGCAGCCGAAACGGTTCGTGCAGCTCGGCGCGGCCATCCGGGAGATCGTCGAGAGCTGGCCCAGCCACCTGCGGGTGGCCGTCATCGGCACCGGCCACCTGTCGCTGGAGCTGGGCGGGCCGCGCCAGTTCGGCCCGCAGGGCCCGGACCCGGAGTTCGACCGCCGGGCGGTGGAGTGGATCGCCAACGGCGACCTCGACGGCTGCCTGTCCGAGGTGACCCTGGACAGCCTGCACGCCCCCGGCAACGCCACCCACGGCTTCATGGACTTCATGCTGATGATGGGGGTGGCCGGCGCGGGCGCCAAGGCCGACCACGTGGACACCCTGGACCTGTTCCACACCATGGAGGCGTACTTCACCTGGTACCCGAACGGAGCGCCGGCATGAGCCGCTACCTGGTCGACAAGTTCCTCTACACCGTCGACCGCGACCCGGAGCTGGTCGAGCGCTACCGCACCGACCCGCTGGGCACGGTGACCTGGTGGGAGACCGAACGCGCCAACGCCGTCCTCAACTGCCACGCCGGTGAGGCGAGCACCTGGCTGCGCTTCACCGACGAGGAACGCGACGCGCTGGCCAGCCACGACCACGTCCGGCTCTTCGCCCTCGGCGCGCACCCGTTCCTCACCCTGACCCTGTTCATCGCCATGTTCGAACGGGACCACCCCGAGCCGATGGCCTACCAGAAGCAGTACGGCCTGCGGCTGGCCCACTTCTCGCTGCCCTACCCCGACATCGCCACCTGACGCCAGCCGAAGGGCGGTCGGCGCTGCCGGCGTCCCGGGTCACCCGACCGGTCACCCCCGAGGGCGACGACCGGATCGAGCCTGCCGGGTGCCTCCCGCTGGCCCGCAGCCGGTACCTCGACCGGCTCCGCCCGGGGGAACGCGCCCGCGGCGAGGCCAGGCACGCCACCCCGCCCGGCCGGCTCCGGCCCTGACCGGCCACCCGACGGCGCTGTCGCCGGGGAGGGCAGGCACCCCGCACGGTCCGGGTCCGGTTACCGACAACCGGCCTGGCCGACCGGGGGATGCGGGCCGGTCGACAGGCTGGTGATCTGAGTACGACTCCGATGTGGACCCGGCCGGGGAACGGGACGAGGCCGGGCCGCTGCCGCTCGTCACCCGTCGGGATGGTGCCCATGCTTGCGCGCGTCCGCCGCCTGCCCGGCCGGATACCTCTGCGGGCGGACCCGTGGCGCGGGAGCGGCCCGTTCCTGGCGCTGGCGCTGGTGGCCGTGTCCACCGCCGCGTTCTCCCTGGTCGCGTCGAAGAGCCCGACCATCGCGGACTACCTGCGGCGTTCCTCGATCGCCGGCCGCGCGCTGCGGGCGGGCGTGCTGGCCGACCAACCCCTGCTGAGCACCCGGGTCGACACACCGAACGTCGAGGACCCGAAAGCCAAGGTCCGGTTCACCGGCTTCGAAGCCAGCCTGGCCACCTATCTGGGTCGGTCGATCGGGGTGCCCGTCGAATTCGTGCCGCTGGAGCCGACGGAACGGTTGGACGCGTTGGCCTCGGGCCGGGTCGACGTCGCCTTCGCCGGTCTGGTGATCACCGCGGAGCGGCAACGCGTCGTCGAGTTCGCCGGCCCCTACCTGATCGGCTATACCGTGTTGGCCACCCGCGGCAACCGGCCAACCGATCCGGGGCGGGATCGGCTGTGCGTGGTGCCGGGGTCCGGCGCCGCGGCCGACGCCACCCGGCTGGGAAACCCCCTGCTGCTCGCCCGGGATCTGCGGCAGTGCTTCGCGGCCGTACGCGCCGGCCGGGCCGACGGGGTGGCCGGTGACGAGATCCTGCTGCGTGGCCTGGTCTGGGCCGCGGAACCGGGGTGGAGGATAGACGATATTCCCGGCACCGCGTCGGCCGCGTACGGCATCGGGGTGGCCCGGGACGATCCCGCGCTGAAGGCCCTGGTCGACTCGTTCCTGGTGGCCAGCTGGCGGAAGGGCAAGCGCGGAGCCTGGGAGAGGGCGATGGAGGACACCCTGCGCAGGGCGGGGTTCACCGGTTCGCAACCGTACGCGCCGGGGCGGCTGCTGCGCGACGGCAGCGACGGGCAGGACGGAACGGGTGGGATCGTCGGTCTGCCGGCGGTGGTGCCACCCGTGGTGGCGGCGCGTCGGGGTCGGACGGTGGCGCACCGGCGACGACGCCGGACGCTGGGGCGGGTGGTGACCCGCCGGCCGGTCGCCGCCGCGCCCACCCCGTCGGGCGAGCCGGAACCGGGCGGTGCTCCGTCGGGGGTGTGGTCGCTGCTGGTCGGCGTGCCGGTCGCGGTGTCCGCGCTGTACCTGTGGATCCAGTCCGGTGGGGACCGCCAGTTCACCCTGATGCTGGCCCAGAGCGTCAACCCGATCAACTTCCTGGCCGCGGTCAGCCTGTCCGTGGTGTGGGTCTTCCCCGCTCTGCCCGCCCTGGTCTTCACCATCGGCGCGGTGGTGCTCGGCGCGGCGGTCGACGATGCCGACCGGCGGCGGCTGCGGGACCGGTACGCGGTGGCGCGCTGGACGGCCCGGGCACCGGGATGGGTGGTGTGGGGCAGCATCCTGGCCGCCGCCGCCAGCACCCCGTTGGTGTTCGCCCCGGCCTGGGCGTTGGCGCTGCGGGTCGTCGGTCGACGCGGGGCCGACGGGCGCAACGGCGGGTTCCTACCGGCTCGCGGCTGGGCGTTGGCGGGCCTGCTGCTCTGCGTCGCGATCGTCGGGGCGGCCGTCGCGGCGGCCCTCGTCGAGGGGGAGGAGGCGCTCGCCCTGATCGCCGGCTGGCCGGCCGTGCTGCTGCTGACCGGTGCCGACGGGCCGTTGCGTCCGGGCCGGGTGGCGGCCTTCGTCCGGACCGCCGCCGTGCTGGCCGTCCTACTCACGATGGGCGTGCTGCACACGGTGGTGAGCACGCCGATCCTGCCGTCCACCGCGATCCAGGTGGCGGTGCCGACGGCCGCGCCGCCCACCACCGGCCCGTCGGGGTCACCGGCCGCGGGCGATCCGGACACCGACCCGCCGACCCGCCAGTTGCGCGGGTACGTCGTCTCGACGGACGACGAGTCGACCACCGTGCTGTCCGACCGGGGCGGGGTGGAGATCGTCGCCAACGACCAGATCAGGTCGCGGGTGTCCTGCCCCAGCCTGGTCGATCTGCCGGGCGACTCGGCGGAACTCTTCGGCCTGCCGCTGCGGGAGTCGTTGCTCAAGGCGTTGGCCCGTCGGCAGCGGCCGACGACGGTGCAGGACCCGCGCTGCCTGCTGCGCCTCGACGGCTAGGCTCGGCCGCCCTCGCGGACGGTCGGCTCCGCGGCGTCCACCGGCCGAGCGGAGAAAAATCGTAAGGACGCTTTACTGTTAACAATCTTTAATTTACCGTGATGACAGTCGTCCCGAGGTGGATCCGATCCGACCGGGTGCGGGGTCGCCGGACGGCCCGGGTCCACCCGAGGTCCACCGAGCCCGCCCGGACCGGCTCGACCGTCGAGGAGTGCGTCATGCGTCGAACCATCACCGTCCCCCTGGTGGCGACAGGTGCCGTCGTCACCTCCCTGGGCCTCGCCGCGCCCGCCCAGGCCCACGGCTACGTCTCCGCCCCACCCAGCCGCCAGGCCCTCTGCGCCCAGGGCAAGGTGCCCGACTGCGGTCAGATCCGCTACGAGCCGCAGAGCGTCGAAGGCGTCAAGGGGCTGCGCAGTTGCAGCGCCGGGATCACCCAGTTCGACGTCCTGAACGACGACAACCGGGGCTGGCCGGCCACCCCGGTCGGCAGCACCGTGACCTTCACCTGGGTGAACACCGCCCGGCACGCCACCAGCAACTGGGAGTACTTCATCGGCGGCACCCGGGTCGGCGTCGTCGACGGCGGCGGCCGGCAACCCGACGCCACCGTCTCGCACACCGTCAACCTCGGCGGCTTCACCGGCCGGCAGAAGATCCTGGCGGTCTGGAACATCGCCGACACCGCCAACGCCTTCTACTCCTGCGTGGACGTGCAGATCGGCGGGACCGGCCCCACCCCCACCCCGGGCCCGTCGCCGACCCGCACCCCGGGCCCCACGCCGACCCCGACCCGTACGCCTACCCCCACCCCCACCGCGCCGCCGACCGCCGGTGGCAGTTGGACGGCCGGCCGCAGCTACCAGGTCGGCGACGTGGTCACCTACCAGGCGGTGAGCTACCGGTGCCGGCAGGCGCACACCGCCCTGCCGGGCTGGGAGCCGCCGTACGTGCCCGCCCTGTGGACCCGGATCTGACCCGGCCGCCGACCATGCCGCCGCGTCGACCGGGCGTCGCGCCCCCACCCGCCACCGGCCCCCGATCAGCCGGCGGCGGGCCCGGCCGCCGACGCCTGGGTGCCGTGGCCGCCGTGACGGCCCTGCTGCTCGCCGGATGCGCGCCCGCCGGGTCCCCGGCCGCCCCCGCGCCGACGCCGTCGGGCACGACCACCGTGGTCGACGGCCTCGACCTGGTGTTCCTGCACGCCATGACGGCCCACCAGGAGCGGACCCTGGCCATCGTCCGGGCCGCGCCGCAGCGGATCCGGGAACCCCGGTTGCGCATCCTCGTCGCGGCGATCGACGCCACCGAGACCGACGAGGTGGCCCAGGCCCGCCGGTGGATCGCCACCGCCGGCCCGGACACCGGCCAGCACCGGCACAACCACCCCGACCCGGGCGGCACCGGCGACCCGGTGGCGCTGCTGCGCGGCACCCCGGAAGCCGGCTACGACGCCGCCCTGGTGGCGGTGCTGGTGCCCCAGCAACGGCAGGCCGCCGCGCTGGCCCGGGCGCACCTGGCGGTGGCGGTCGCCCCGGCCGTCCGCGACCTGGCCCGGCGCATCGACGAGTCCCGTACCGCGCAGCTGCGACTGATCGCCGCGCTGCGGGTCGCCCCGCCCACCGGCTGAGCACCGACCGGCGATGCGACGCCGACGCCACGGCGGAACGGCCGGTTCCCCCACCCGTACGGTCAGCAGGCCGAACCGTTCGGTCGCCCCCGCGACATCGATGTTCCTCGTGTTTCCGACCACCGGTATAGTCCCGGCAATCCCCATTGGAGTGTCGCAGGGAAAACCGTGATCTGCGTGACGGCAGCTGGGCTGGAGGATGCGCTGTCCGGCTCACCATTCGTCGGACGGCGGCCGGAGATCGCCCGCATCCGCGCCGCCCACGCCGACAGCGTCCGCACCGGCACCCAGGTGGTGTGCGAGGTGGTCGGCGACCCGGGGATCGGCAAGACCCGCCTCGTCCACGCCGCGCTGGACGGCTGCGTGCCGGCCCTGCCCCGGGCGGTCGGCACCTGCGTGGAGGCCGAACGGGACATCCCGTTCCACGTCTTCCGGCACGCCTTCGGCGCCCCCCACCCCGTGAGCATCGACCCGCAGCACCCCACCGACGTGTCCGACGGCCTGCCGACCGTGCCCGGCGTCGGCCCGCTCGACGGACGCCAGTTCCGCACCTACCAGCTGGCCCGCCGGCTGCTCACCCTCGCCGCCCGGGACGGGCTGGCCCTGGTCCTGGACGACCTGCACTGGGCCGACAGCTCGTCCACCGGGCTCGTCACCCACCTGCTGCGCTACCCGGTGCCCGCGCCGCTGCTGCTGATCCTGGTCTACCGGCCGCGCCAGCTCGACACCGCGATGCCGTTCGGCCCGCCCGACGACGGTGTCCCCGGCGGCCGGCGTCGGGAACGGATCGAACTGGGACCGCTCAGCCTCGCCGACACCGTCGAGCTGTACCCGCACGACGACCCCACCGACCTGGGCCGCCGCCACGACCAGGCCGCCGGGAACCCCGGCTACCTCGCCGCGCTGGACGGCGTCGGGTCGGCCGACGGCGACCAGGACTCCCCGTCGACCACCGGGCCCCGACTCACCGACCGGGCCGTGGCCACCCTGCGCGCCGAGTGGGCCGGCCTGTCCCCGGTCGACGCGACCTGCCTGCGTGCCGCGGCCGTGTGCGGCACACCCTGCGCAGTGGACCTGCTCGCCGAGGTCGCCGGCCTGCCGGCCCCGCAGGTGACCGAGTCCGCCTGGCGACTGGTCCGCCGGGACCTGCTGCGGGTCGTCCCGGCCACCGCACGGTTCACCTTCCGGCACCCGGTGCTACGGGTGGCGGTCGTGCAGGACACCGACCCGGCCTGGCGGGCGGAGGCACACCACCGGGCGTTGACCGTGCTGCTCGCCCGGCAGGCCCCGCCGGCCGAGCGGGTGGCGCAGGCCGAACACCTGCTCGGCCTGCCCCACGGCCGGCCGGTCGGACCCTACGTCGACGTGCTCTGCCGGGCCGCCGAGCAGATCCGCGGCGACGCCCCGGAACTGGCCGTCCGCTGGCTGCGGACGGCACTGCGCGCGGTACGCCCCCCGGCCGGCTCCCCGGACTGCCGGCACGACGTCACCCTGCTGCTGGCCCGGATCACCGGCGAGATGGGCAACCTCGCCGAGAGCCGCACCCTGCTGCGGGAGGTCGTGCCCGAGCTGCCCGTCGACCCGACCGGCCGCCGGGTCGCCGCCGTCGCCCAGTGGGTACGGGTGGAACGCCTGCTCGGCAACTATGCCGAGGCCGCCGCGATCAGCCGCCGGGAACTGGTCGGCACACCCACGCCGACCGCCGGGGCGTACCAGCTCGCCACCGAACTCGGCGCGATCGGCATCCTGTCCGGCCACCCGTCACCGGTGCCCGGCGGCGCACCCGACGGTGCGGCCAGCGGCATCGACCGGGCCGGCCTGCTCGCCGTACGCGGACTCGCCGCCGCCCACGACGGCGAGGTGCAGATCGCCCGGGAGCTGCTCGCCGCCGGCGCGCCGATCGTCGACGCGCTGCCCGACCGGGACCTGCGCGAGCGTCCCGACTGCCTGCTGGCGTTCGGGCTGGCCGAGCTGTTCCTGGAACGCCCCGCCGATGCCACCCGGCACCTCGACCGGGGGATCGCCCTGGTCCGCGACGCCCACCGCGACGACGGCCTGTGCCAACTGCTGCTCGGCCGCAGCCAGGTCGCCTACCACCGGGGCCAGCTCGGCGCCGTGATCGGGCTGACCACCGAGGCCGGCGGCATCGCCCGCCGGATCGGCAGCCGTTCCCTGCTCAGCTTCGCCCTCGCCTTCGAGGCACAGGCCACCGCGTGGCGGGGCGGCCCACGCGACGACGACCGGGCGGTGGCCCTGGCCCGCACCGCCGTGGACCTCGCCAACGACCTCGACAGCTGGTCGGGACGGACCGCGGCGACCGCGCTGGCCACCGCGACGCTGCTCGCCGGGGACCCCGCCACCTGTGTGGAGATGCTCACCGACGCCGGTGGCGACAGCCGGCTCACCCGCCTGCAGGCCTCCCTGCGACCGATGTGGCACGAACTGCTCTGCGCCGCCGCCCTGGCCGCCGGGGACCTGCCGGAGGCGTACCGGCGGGCCCGCGCCGCGTTGGCCGACGCCGACCTGCTCGGCCTGCCCGGCCAGCACGCCTTCGCCGAATCGGCGTACGGGGAGGTGCTGCTCGCCCGGGGTGAGGTGCTGACGGCGCTGCCGTACCTGCGCACCGCGGCGGACCGGTTCCGGGCCGCCGGCATGACGCTGCGGCACAGCCTCGCCCTGGTCGCCATCGCCCGCGCCTCCGAGGCGGTGGACCAGCACGGCCCCGCCGTGCGGGCCCGCCGCCGGGCAGAGGAACTGGCCGCCCGGTGCGGCACCGAACGGGTCGGCCTGCGTCTGGCCCGGCCGGTGCGGGCGCTCGCCGAGACCGCCCTGACCGACCGGGAGTGGCACATCGCCCGACTGGCCAGCACCGGCGTCACCAACCGGCTGATCGGCCGTCAGCTGCACATCAGCCCCCGTACCGTGGAGGCGCACCTGACCCGGATCTACCGCAAGGCGGGTGTGGAGTCCCGGTCCGGTCTGGTCGCCTGGGTGTCCCGTTTCGACGACACCGACCGCTGAGGCCCGCATCCCGGTCCGGGCGGCGTCAGCCCTTGTCGACCAGAGCGCCGTTCCCGACCGGCCCGGCCTGCGGGCCGTTGTTGTCCAGCAGGCCCGCGATGTGCGCCTCGGCCTGGTGCTCCACCGCCAGCCGGAACGCCTCGGTGAGCACGTTGACCACCCCCTGGGTCAGCAGGATCGTCTCCCGGTCCCCGTCGGACCACGACGGCCGGGACCCGCCGCCACCCAGTTCGGGGGCGAGGGTCAACATCCGGGCGGTGACCGCCGCGACCAGTTCGTCGGCGAGGGGCTGGACGCTGTCGAGCACCTCACTGAGCGCCTGCAACGCCGGCACCGTGCCCATCCGGACCCGGTGCAGGTCCAACGCGGCACGCAACGGCCGGGGCCGCACCGTGCGCACCGTCCCGTCCGGCGCCCGCCCGATCACCCCGTGCCGGGTCAGCGCGTGGGTCAACGCGGGCCGTTCGGCAGCCAGCCGTTGCAGCATCGCGGTCATCCCGTCGGGGGTGTCGTCCCCGGCCCGGACACCGAGCATCGCCTCGATGGAGACCAGGTTGAAGCCCTGCCGTTGCAGGGTCAGGATGGCCTCCAGCCGGCGGACGTGGGAGTCGTCGTAGAGCGCTACCCGACCCCGGCGTACCGGGGGTGCCAGCAGTCGGCGGGCCTGGTGGGCACGGATGTTCCGCGCCGACATGCCCACCTTGCGGGCGAGTTCCTCCACGGTGTAGCCGACCGGGGTACCGGCGGTCGCCGGCCCGGTCGTCAACCGGTCGATGGTCACGGTGGCCTCCGCCTGCGTCGGGGACGGGGTACGGCGACCTACCGGCCGGTTGCGGCGGACGGCAGACCCCCCGGGCCGAGCGTATGGCCGGGCCTCTCCCGCGCGACATAAGGGGAACCACTACTTGCCCCCACCGGCGACCAACCATTATCCTCCGTGACCGCGCGATCACGCAGGCCCTGGACGGAACGGTTCGCTGTCAGCGTCCCGGGGCGTCGGTGGCGCGGGCCGGCGCGGTGAACGGCAGCAGCACCCGGAACACGGTCGCCCCCGGCGCACTCTCCACCCGGATGTCGCCGTGGTGCTTGTTGACCACGATCCGGTACGAGATGTCGAGTCCCAGCCCGGTGCCCTCACCGACGGCCTTGGTGGTGAAGAACGGTTCGAAGATACGCGGCCGGACCGCCTCGGGAATCCCCGGTCCCGTGTCGACGATCTCGACGGCCAGCAGGTCGCCGGCCCGACCGGTGCGCAGCGTCAGGGTGCCCGCAGGGCCCATCGCCGACAGGGCGTTGTCGATCAGGTTCGTCCACACCTGGTTCAGTTCGGCCGCGTACGCCGGGACGGGTGGCAGGTCCCGGTCGTACTCCCGGACGACCCGGACCCCCGGCGGGACCTTGGCCTTGAACATGACCAGGGTGGCGTCGAGCAGGTCGTGCACGTCCACCACCTGGTGCGGGGCACGGTCCAGTTGCGAGTACTGCTTGGCCGCGCCGACCAGGGTGGAGATCCGGGTGACCGCGTCGTCGATCTCGGCCATCAACTGCTCGGTGTCCAGCGTGTACGACAGCCACCGCACCGCCGACTCCAGGTCCTGCTGGCCGACCACCTCGCGGACCTGCTCCAGCCACGCGGTGTCCAGACCGGCGGCGACCAGCGTCGGCGCCAGGTCCCAGCCGGCGGTGACCCGCTGTTCGTCCAGCCAGTCGGCCAACGCGTCCTCGGCGTCGCTGGCCGCCATCGGGGACAGCTGCGGCGCGCGGGCGGCTCGCTTCACCGCCTCCTCCTGCAACTCCACCAGGGTGTGCAGCCGGCTGCCGTCGAGCCGGCCGTCGGCGATCATCGCCAGCTTGTGCCGCATCCCGGCGACCCGGTCGCGCAGCGCCGAGGTGGCCCGCACCGCCGCGCCGGCCGGGTTGTTCAGCTCGTGGGTGAGCCCGGCCGACAGCGAACCCAGGGCGAGCAGCCGTTCCCGCTCGCCGATGATGGTCTGGGTGTCGCGCATGCCGAAGAACAGCCCCTCCAGCAGGTGCATGGCCATCGGGAACCAGGTACGCACCGCGTGGGCGAACGTCTCGGCGGGCAGCACCAGGAACGCGGCGTCGGTGACCGCCCGCAGCGTGTTCAGGTAGACCTGGTCGACCTGCCCGCCGAGGTACGCCTGGGTGGCCCCGCCGTACACGCCGCGCTGGTCGGTGCGGGTGACCTCCAGGTCGTCGCCGTGTACCCGTCGGCTCATCGACACGGTGCCGGACAGCAGGGTGAAGAAGCAGGTCGCCGGCTCGCCCTCGGCGTAGACGACGGTGCCGCCGGCCCGGTGCTCGACCCGGCCGTGTTCGGCCAGCCAGTCGAGCTGGCCGGCGTCGAGGGCGGCGAACAGGAACAGCTCGCGCAGCTGCTCCGGGGTGAGTCGTTCGTCGGAGTCGCTCACTGTGCCTCCAGATAACGGTGTACCAGCGAGACGGCCATCGCACCCTCACCGACCGCCGAGGCGACCCGCTTGACCGAGGCGGCCCGCACGTCACCGGCGGCGAACACCCCCGGCAGGCTCGACTCCAGGTGGTACGGGTCACGGGCGAGGGTCCAACCTGGAGGTTTCCGGCCACCCGCCGTCAGGTCGGGGCCGGCGACGATGAAGCCCCGCCCGTCGCGGACCAGCACCCCGTCCAGCCATTCGGTGCGTGGCTCCGCGCCGATGAAGATGAACAGCCACGAGGCGTCCACCTCGTGGACGTCGCCGCTGCGGGTGTCCCGCAGTCGTAGCCGTTCCAGGTGGTCGTCGCCCTCGCCACCGACCACCTCGGTGTGCGGGTGCACCACGATCCGGTCGTTGCGGTCCAACTGCTGGATCAGGTACGACGACATCGACGCGGTGAGGTCCGCGCCCCGGATCAGCAGGTGCACCCGGCTGGCGTACCGGGAGAAGTGCACCGCCGCCTGGCCGGCGGAGTTGGCCCCGCCGACGATCCAGACGTCCTGGTCGACGCAGCTGGGCGCCTCGGTCGACGCCGCGCCGTAGAACACCCCGCGCCCGGTCAGGTCGGCCAGGCCCGGCGCGTCGAGCACCCGGTAGGAGACCCCGGTGGCCAGCACCACCGTGTGCGCGGCGATCGTGCTGCCGTCGCCGAAGTGCAGCAGCCGGGCCGCCCCGGCGCTCTCCAGCCCCACCACCTCGCGGGTGCTGAGCAGCTCCGCGCCGAACTTCAGCGCCTGCCGGCGGGCCCGGTCGGTGAGCTGGGCGCCGGAGACCCCGTCGGGGAATCCGAGGTAGTTCTCGATCCGGCTGCTCTGCCCGGCCTGGCCGCCGGTGGCCCGCCGCTCCACCAGCACGGTGCGCAGCCCCTCCGACGCCCCGTAGACGGCCGCGCCGAGCCCGGCCGGGCCGCCGCCGACGACCACCAGGTCGTAGAAGTCGGCGGACGGGGCGACGGTGAGCCCGGCCACCGCCGCCAGTTCCGCCTCCGTCGGGGCGACCAGCGCCTTGCCGTCCGGGGTGACCACCAGCGGTACGTCGGTGGCGGCGGCCCCGGCGGCGGCGAGCAGCCGACCGCCCTCCGGGTCGTCGGTGAGCAGCCAGCGGTAGGGCACCAGATTGCGGGCGAGGAAGTCGCGGACCGCGAACGACGGGGCCGACCAGCGGTGCCCGACCACCCGGATCTCGTCGCTGGCCTGGTCGGGGCTGGTCGCCCAGGCCTCCAGCAGGGTGTCCACCACCGGGTAGAGCTTCTCCTCCGGCGGGTGCCACGGCTTGAGCAGGTAGTGGTCCAGGTCGACCACGTTGATCGCGTCGATCGCCGCCTCGGTGTCGGCGTACGCGGTCAGCAGCACCCGGCGGGCGGCGGGGAAGAGGTCCATCGCGGCCTCCAGGAACTGGATGCCGTTCATCTCGGGCATCCGGTAGTCGGCCAGCATCACCGCCACCCGTTCGCCCCGCAGCTTGATCTCCCGCAGCGCCTCCAACCCGCCGGTGCCGGAGTCGGCCCGGACCACCCGGTAGCGGTCGCCGTAGCGGCGGCGGATGTCACGGGCGACCGCCCGGGAGACGGCGGGGTCGTCGTCGATGGTGAGGATCACCGGCTGTGCCATGGTGCCCATGTAAGCACAGCCGTCGGGCCGGTCGTCCGGGCCGCCGACGGCGGCCCGGGAGTGGGCGGTCCGACGGTGGTTATCCGTTGGTTTTCTCCCGGACACGGCCTATGGTGGGCCGCATGTTCCCGGCCGTCAGCCCCCGCCCGACCGCCATCGGTTCCCCGGTGGCGGTGGTCGTGGTCGGCCGGGGGCGGCCGAGCCCGATCCCCGCCGGGCGTGGCCCACCCGGAGACCGCGCATTCTCCGCAACGGCCACCAGGGCGAAGCCAGCAGGCTTCGGCCCTTTTTCTTTTTCCGAAAGGACCCGTCCATGAGCACCGATCTGCACGACCAGGCCGACCAGCGCCGGCTGACCATGCTCCGGCAGAGCCTCACCGACCAGTTCGCGTCGCAGACCGCCCGGTTGACCGAGTTGACCGCCGACACCGGCGACCCGGCCGAGGCGCACACCCGGGGCGCGTTGATCGCGGCCACCCGGCAGAGCCTGGACCACCTGGCCGGCGCGCTGCGCAGGATCGCCGAGGGGAGCTACGGCCGCTGCGAACGCTGCCAGGTGGCGATCCCGGCCGAACGGCTGGAGGTGTTGCCGCAGGCCCGGTTCTGCGTCCCCTGCCAGCAGAAGGCCCACGGCTGACCCGTCCGACCCGGACCGGGCGCGGCGGTGGCGTGCGCCACCGCCGGCTCCGGCCGGCGTGGGGCTCCTGCGGCGACGGGGAGCAGACGGTGGGCCCGGACCGGCGGGCGGGACCGGTGGGTGGTTCGCGTCCTTTCGAGCTGATGACGTCGACGCATCACCCGCCGTAACGCGTCCACCCGCCGCCGGCGTCCCAACCGTCCGTGCCGGACGACGTCGGCGGACCGGAACTGAGTCGTTGACGTCGTCAGATCGAAAGGACGCGCACCGACCATCCTTGCCCCGTACGTTCCGTCGGTGAGGAATCGCGGAACGAATGGTGACGCCGAGGATGATCTCGGCGTTCCTGTCGTTCGACGCACGTGCGGAGGGCCCCGGCCAACGTGGCCGGGGCGGTGGCGGACTGACTGTCCGGCGTGACGTCGCTGACGCCGATCGCCCGGACCCGCCTCACGGCCCGACCGTGTGCACCGCGCCGACCCGCAGGAAATCCAGGCGCTCGGCGGCGGCGCTGCCGGCCGCCGCGGTGTAGACGGTGATCCGCAGGTCGGAGCCGGTGACGCTCAGCACGTCACAGTCCAGCTCCAGCTCACCGACCAGCCGGTGGCGCACCGTCTTGCGGGAACTGACATGCCGTCCGGCCGCACCCGATTGCCACAGGCGCCGGAAGCGCGAACTGGCCGCGCAGACCTCGGCCACGAGGGCACGCAGCGCCTCGTCCTGCGGATAGGTGGTGACGGCCTGACGCAGGTCGGCGACCAGCGCCCGGTCGATCTCCTCGTCCGGCCCGTGGATGTTCGCCCAGTTCGGGGCAGCGCAGAAGGTCGCCCGGATCACGTTGCGGTCGGCGGGTGGACTGCCCGCCGGGTCACCGTACAGAGCGCTCCACATGGTGTTCCAGGTGATCAGGCTCCAGTCCGCCGCGTAGACCGCCACCGGGTAGTCGGTCATCCGGGTGACCAGCCGCTGGACCCCTGGTGGAATGTGCACCGGCACCACCCGCCCGGTCGGCACCGGCAGCCCGGCGGCCTGGTGCAGAAGGGCGTTCTCTGCCTCGTCGAGGTGCAGCGCGCGGGCCAGCGCGGCCACGACCGGCTGACTGGGCCGCCGTGACCGGCCCTGCTCCAGGCGGACCAGATAGTCGACGCTCACCCCGGCCAGACCGGCCAGCTCCTCACGGCGCAGCCCCTGCGCCCGGCGTCGCCCGTGCCCGGACAGGCCCACGTCGGCGGGGGAACACCGGTCCCGCCACGCCCGCAGAAGACTGCCGAGATCGTTCGTCATGGCCCCATGATGGCCGGGCTCCCGGCGGGTTGCCTGGTAACGCCGTTCCTACCGTAGCGGCGGGCCCTGGCTACCCGACCGGCACCGGACGACCCTCGACGTATGACACCATCTCTCGCCGGACGTACCGTCGTGATCACCGGAGCCAACAGCGGCATCGGCCGCGCCACCGCCCGTACCCTGGCCGCCCGGGGCGCCCGGGTCGTCCTCGCGGTCCGCGACCTGGGCCGGGGCCGTGCCGCCGCCGCCGACCTGCCCGGCGGGGCCGAGGTGCGGCGTCTCGACCTGGCCGACCTGTCCTCGGTCCGCGCGTTCGCGGCGGCCTGGACCGAACCGGTCGACGTGCTGATCAACAACGCGGGAGTGATGATGCCACCGCCGGGTCTGACGGTCGACGGCTTCGAACCGCACTTCGGCATCAACCACCTGGGTCACTTCGCCCTCACCAACCTC
The DNA here is from genome assembly GCF_049178975.1 of Micromonospora sp. WMMD734. NCBI lineage: Bacteria > Bacillati > Actinomycetota > Actinomycetes > Micromonosporales > Micromonosporaceae > Micromonospora > Micromonospora sp. WMMD734. Next base: position 2,138,617 of record NZ_JBMHMK010000001.1, on the reverse strand, counting down.
CTGCTGCCGCGGATCACCGGCCGGGTCGTCACCGTGTCCGCCGGCGGGCACCAGGCCGGCACCCTGGACCTGGACGATCCGCACTGGAGGAGCCGCCCCTACCGGCCGTTCTCGGCGTATGCCCAGTCCAAGCTCGCCAACCTGCTCTTCACCGCCGAACTCCAGCGTCGCCTCACCGCGTCCGGCTCGGCCGTGCTCGCCACCGCCGCCAACCCCGGCCTGGCCGCCACCAACCTGCTCAGCCACGGCGGCAGCCGGGCGGTCCGCTGGACGAACGCCCTGCTACGCCCGCTGTCCCAGTCCGACGCCGGCGGTGCCCGAACCACCGTGCACGCCGCCACCGCCGACCTGCCCGGCAACAGCTACATCTCACCGAGCGGCGTGACCCAGTCCCGGGGCCGACCCAGGGTCACCACCCCGTCGAAGGCAGCCCGCGACCCCGAACGTGCCCGCCAGCTCTGGATTCTCTCCGAGAACATGACAGCCACCACGTTCCCCCTGCCCCGGTCGCCCCACCTAGCAGCCTAGGATGCCTTAGGGGTAGTGGCCCGGTCCGCACGACCCGTCGAGAGGGGTCGGGGGCCAGCCGACGGGGAGCCTCGAGTCGGTACGGTGCTCGCCGTGACCGCAGACGATCTCCGCACTGCCGGCCCGGTCGCCGTGCTCGCCAACCCCGTCGCCGGCCGGGGCCGGCACCGGGCGTTGCTGCCCCGGGTTCTCGACGGCCTCGCCGCCGCCGGCCGCCCGGTGGAGCTGCTCACCGCGCACGACCCCGCCGGGGCGGAGGAGGCCTGCCGCACGGCGGTCGCCGCCGGGGCGTCCGCGCTGGTCGCGGTCGGTGGCGACGGCACGGTCCACCGTGCCCTGCAGGCCGTCGCCGGTACGGCGGTGCCGTTCGCCCCGGTGCCGGTCGGCACCGGCAACGACTTCGCCGCCGACGCGGGTTTCCCGACCGATCCGCTCGCCGCCGTCGCGGTGATCGCCGCCGCGCTGCGGGCCGGCCGTACCCACCCGGTCGATCTGGCCCGGATGACCGGCGGCGACGGCACCGACCGCTGGTACGGGGCGGTTCTCGCCGCCGGCTTCGACGCGATCGTCAACGAGCGGGCCAACCGGATGCGCTGGCCGCGCGGCCCCCGCCGCTACGACCTGGCGATCCTGGTCGAGTTGGCCCGGTTGCGTCCGCGCCGTTACACGTTGCGCCTCGACGGCGTCGGGCACGAGGTGGACGCGGTCCTGGTGGCGGTGGGCAACGGCTCCCGGTACGGGGGCGGCATGCGGATCTGCCCCGCCGCCGACCTCACCGACGGGCTGCTGGACGTGGTGGTCGGTGGCCGCTTCGACAGGCGCACCCTGATCCGCGTCAAACCGCGCATCTACGCCGGCACCCACGTGACGCATCCGCTGGCGAGCAGCTTCCGGGCCCACACGGTGGAACTGGCCGCCGAGGGCATCACCACGTACGCCGACGGCGAACGGTCCCTCGACCTGCCGGTCCGGATCAGCGCGGTGCCCCGGGCGGTACGTCTGTTGCGCTGAGCGGCGTACCCGGCCGTGGCGTCGCCCCACCGGCGCGGGGGGCGGCGGCCCGGACCGCACCGATGCTGGCGACGACCACCAGGCCGATCGCCAGTACCTCGACCGGGTGCAGGGCCTGACCGAGGATCAGCCAGCCGGCGAGCGCGGCGAGCGCCGGACCGAGGCTCATCAGCACGGCGAACGTCGAGGTGGCCAGCCGGCGCAGCGCCAGCAGCTCCAGGGTGTACGGCAGCACCGAGGCGAGCAGCGCCAGCCCGGCCCCGAGGGCCAGCACCCCCGGGTGCCACAGCCGAGCCCCCGCGTCGGCCAGCCCGAACGGCAGGGTGACCACGGCGGCCAGGGCCAGGGCCAGGGCCAGCCCGTCGGCGCGGGGGAACCGGCCGCCGACCCACGCCGAACAGACGATGTACGCGGCCCACAGCGCGCCCGCCGCGAGCGCGAGGGCGACGCCGACGGGGTCCAGCCGGTCGAAGCCGCCGCGGCCGAGCAGCGCCACCCCGGCCAGCGCGAGACCCGCCCAGCACCAGGCCGTCCAGCGACGGGCGGTCAGTACCGACAGGGTGAGCGGCCCGAGCACCTCCAGGGTCACCGCCGGCCCGAGCGGGATCCGTTCGATGGCCTGGTAGAAGACCGAGTTCATGCCGGCCAGGGCGAGCCCGAACGCGCCGACGGCGAGCCAGTCGGCCCGGTCGTGTCCGCGCAGCCGGGGCCGGCACACCAGGAGCATCAGCACCGCCCCGATGGCCAGTCGCAGGGTGACCGTGCCGGGGACCCCGACCCGGGGGAAGAGCAGCGCGGCGACGGCGGAGCCGAAGTGCACCGACAACGCCCCGCCGAGCACCAGCCCGACCGCCGTCGCCCGGCCGGACGTGCCGGTCACGGGGAGGGCAGGGCCAGGTCGAGCACGGTGCCGAGGCCGCTGGGGCGGCCGGGTCCGGCGGCCGGCAGCACCAGCACCCCGCAGCCGGCGGCGACCGCCCCGGCGTCGGCCGGGGTGTCACCGACCATCAGGGTCCGTTCCGGGTCGACCCGCAGCATCCCGCAGGCGCGCAGGAAGATGCCCGGGTCCGGCTTGCACCGCCCCACCTCGTACGACAGCGCGTACGCGTCGACCAGGTCGGCCAGGCCCCAGGCGGCGAAGAGCGGGCGGATGTCGAAGCCGATGTTGCTGACCACCGCCACCGGGATCCCGGCGTCGCGGAGCGCGGTGAGCACGGGCGCGGTGTCCGGGTAGGGTACCCAGCCCTCCGGGGCCAGCACCCGCTCGTAGAGCGCCTCGGCGAAGCCCTCGATCCCGGCGTCCACCGTCTCGGCCAGCCCGGTGTAGGCGGCGCGGTGGGCATGTTCGTAGAGGTCCCGGTCGGCCCAGAGCTCGGCCAACCGGGGCGGTACCCGGGCCGGCAGCGGGCCGCCGGCCCGGCCGGCGGTGAGCAGCCGGTCGGCAAGCGCGGTGGCCCGCATCCGTTCCAGCTCCACCCCGCATGTCGCGGCGGCGGCGACCACCCAGTCGTGGGCCGGTTCGACCTGGGCGAGGGTGCCGTGGAAGTCGACGAGCACCGCCTGGACGCGATGGCGGGACGCGCCCGCCCGGGTGGCGTGCGTGACGCCGTTCGGGGTCGGGGACGGTTCGGCATGATCCGGCACGTCGTGCACCCTACCGACCCGCCCCGACGCCCGTGCCGGACGGCCTTGGCGGTGGGTGTCGGTGGCACCGATTAATCTTGCTGGCATGTCGAGCCCCGCCGAGCGGTACGCCGAGGCACGTCGCCGGGCTGCCCAGGCCGCCCAGTTCCCGGCCCTGGAAGAGTTCGCCCTCGACCTGGGGTTCGATCTCGACGATTTCCAGCGCGAGGCGTGCCAGTCGCTGGAGCGGGGCAGCGGGGTGCTGGTCTGCGCCCCGACCGGGGCGGGCAAGACGGTGGTCGGCGAGTTCGCGGTGCACCTGGCGCTGCGCGGCACGCCCACGGCGGCGGCCGACGGGTCGTCGACCCCGCCGGCCCGGCGCAAGTGCTTCTACACCACGCCGATCAAGGCGCTGTCCAACCAGAAATACCACGACCTGGTGCAGCGTTACGGTGCCGCGCAGGTGGGGTTGCTCACCGGTGACAACGCGATCAACGGGGACGCCCCGGTGGTGGTGATGACCACCGAGGTGCTGCGCAACATGCTCTACGCCGGGTCGAGCGCCCTGACCGGCCTGGCGTACGTGGTGATGGACGAGGTGCACTACCTGGCCGACCGGTTCCGGGGCGGGGTCTGGGAAGAGGTGATCATCCACCTGCCCTCCTCGGTGACCCTGGTGTCGCTGTCGGCGACGGTCTCCAACGCCGAGGAGTTCGCCGACTGGCTGGTCACCGTGCGCGGTGAGACGGCGGTGGTGGTCAGCGAGCACCGGCCGGTGCCGCTGTGGCAGCACATGCTGGTCGGCAGGCGGATGTTCGACCTGTTCCACGACGCCGACGCGGCCCGCAAGCACGACGTGCACCCGGAACTGCTGCGCTACACCCGGGAGCAGACCCGCCGGCTGGAACTGGGGGAGGGGCGCAGCACGGGCCCCGGCGGCGGTCGGCGGGGGCCGCGCTGGCGGGGGCCGTTGCGTCCGGACATCGTCGACCGGCTCGACCGGGAGGGGCTGCTCCCGGCGATTCTGTTCATCTTCAGCCGGGCCGGCTGCGCCGCCGCCGTGCAGCAGTGCCTGGCGGCCGGTCTGCGGCTGACCTCGGTGGAGGAACGCGCCGAGATCCGTCGGGTGGTGGAGTCCCGGGTCACCGCCATCCCCGGCGAGGACCTCAGCGTGCTGGGTTACTGGGAGTGGCTCGACGGGTTGGAGCGTGGCCTGGCCGCCCACCACGCCGGGATGTTGCCGGTGTTCAAGGAGGTCGTCGAGGAGTTGTTCGTCCGGGGGCTGGTCAAGGCGGTCTTCGCCACCGAGACCCTGGCCTTGGGGATCAACATGCCGGCCCGGTGCGTGGTGCTGGAGCGGCTGGTCAAGTTCAACGGCGAGGCCCACGTCGATCTCACCCCGGGGGAGTACACGCAGCTGACCGGGCGGGCCGGTCGACGGGGTATCGACGTCGAGGGGCACGCGGTGGTGGTGTGGTCGCCCGAGACCGACCCGCGGCACGTGGCGGGCCTGGCCTCCACCCGTACCTATCCGTTGCGGTCGAGCTTCCGTCCGTCCTACAACATGGCGGTCAACCTGGTCGGCAGCGTGGGGGCGAAGCCGGCGCGGGCGCTGCTGGAGTCGTCGTTCGCCCAGTTCCAGGCGGACCGGTCGGTGGTCGGGCTGGCCCGTCAGGTGCAGCGCAACACCGAGACCATCGACGCGTACGGCGCGGAGGCGGCCTGCCATCAGGGTGATTTCGACGAGTACTTCGCGCTGCGGGTGGCCATCGCCGACCGGGAGCGGGCGATCGCCAGGCAGGGGCAGACCCAGCGCAAGGCCGCCGCGGTGGCGGCGTTGGAGCGGTTGCGGGTCGGTGACGTGATCCGGGTGCCGTCGGGGCGGCGGGCCGGGCTCGCGGTCGTCCTGGATCCGGCGACCGGGGGGTTCGGTGAGCCCCGGCCGCTGGTGCTGACCCAGGACCGCTGGGCGGGTCGGGTCAGTCCCGGCGACTTCACCACCCCGGCCGAGGTGCTGGCCCGGATCCGGGTGCCCAAGCACTTCAACCACCGGTCGCCTGCCGCCCGGCGGGATCTGGCCGCCGAGGTCAGCGGCACCGGGCTGGATCGGCACGGTGGCCGGCGGGGTGGCCGGTCCCGGCAGGCCGTCGGTGAGGACCACCGGCTCAGCCAGCTCCGCACCGAGTTGCGGCGGCATCCCTGTCACGCCTGCCCGGAGCGGGAGGACCACGCCCGGTGGGCGGAGCGGCGACGGCGGTTGGAGAAGGACACCGACGAGTTGCGGCAGCGGGTGTCGGGGCGGACGGGCTCGTTGGCCCGGACCTTCGACCGGATCGTCGCCCTGCTGACGGCCCGGGGTTACCTGTCGGCCGACGGTGGGGTGACCGACGCCGGTCGGATGCTCGGCCGGATCTGGACGGAGGCCGACCTGCTGGTCGCCGAGTGTCTGCGGCGGGGTGTCTGGGACGGCCTGTCCCCGGCGGAGCTGGCCGCCGCCGTGTCGGTGGTGGTGTTCGAGGCCCGGCGGGACGTCGACGAGCGGGCGTCGCTGCCGCGTGGGCCGGTCGCCGACGCGGTCGACGAGACGCTCACGTTGTGGGGCGAGATCGAGGCCGACGAGGCGCAGCGGGGCCTGACCGCGACCCGGGAGCCGGATCTCGGGTTCGCCTGGCCGATCTACCGGTGGGCGCGGGGGGAGACCCTGGCCAAGGTGCTCGCCAGTGGCCACCAGTTCGACGGCGAGATGCCGGCGGGGGATTTCGTCCGCTGGGCCCGGCAGGTCGCCGACCTGCTCGGTCAACTATCCGACTCCGGCGGGGCGTCGACGGAGCTGCGGGCGACCGCCCGGCAGGCGATCGCCGCCGTGAACCGGGGCGTACTGGCCCATTACACCTCCGCCTGATCATCACTTTCGGTCACCGCCGGGGGGTGAACCGACGCATCACACGGTCACCGTGACGACACCCCCCGGATTGCCGAGGGGGCACTGTTGCGCCTGCTCGGAGCCTCCCCGATCATTGCTCCGGCGCGGTCGCCTACGCGCCGGTAACGAGTGGGGGGAAGACCGCCGTGGCGGAGATCAATCACTTTGAGTACGGGTGGATAACACCGGCGTTGAGTTACGCGCTGTCGGTGCTCGGTTCGTTCCTCGGTCTGGTGTGTGCCGGGCGGATCCGTACCGCCACCGGTTCCGGTCAGCGCTTCTGGTGGGGCCTGCTGGCCGCCTGGGCGATCGGTGGCACCGCGATCTGGGCGATGCACTTCATGGCCATGCTCGGGTTCGCGGTCACCGGCACCCGCATCCGGTACGACGTGCCGCTGACCGCCGCGAGCACGGTGATCGCCGTCACCGCCGTCGGGATCGGCCTGGCCATCGTCGGTACTGGCCGGCTCGGCGCGGCGAAGGTCCTCGGCGGTGGCCTGTTCACCGGGATCGGCGTCGCGGCCATGCACTACACCGGGATGGCCGCGATGCGGCTCAACGGTGACCTGAACTACGACGCCACCCGGGTCGGGCTGTCGGTGGCCATCGCCATCGTCGCGGCCACCGTGGCGCTGTGGCTGGCGATGACCGTCCGCCGGGGCCTGGCGATCGCCGGTTCCGCCCTGGTGATGGGGGTGGCGGTCAACGGTATGCACTTCACCGGGATGAGCGCGCTGTCGGTGCACCTGCACGGGCAGCGCGGCGAGGTGACCGGCGCGGGGGTGAGCACCCTGCTGGTGCCGATCGTCCTCGCGGTGATCTTCGTGGTGGTGGGGTTGGTCTACGCGCTGCTGGCCGCGCCCACCGACGACGACCGGGCCGCCGCCGCCTACCTGCAGGCCCGGCAGGTAGGCGCGCCGGTCGTCGAACCGCAGGCGGCCCCGGACCCGGTGGGCCTGCGCGCCCGGTCGACCACCCTGGGCCGGCCGGGCACCCCGTTCCCGTCCCGCCGGGACGCCCCGCCGCCCCGCTGACCGGGGTCGGGGTGCCGGGGTCTCAGGGCCGCGCGGCGAGGGCGTCGACGAGTCGCCGGCACGAGCCGGCCAGGTTCCACCGCTTCGCCAGCTCCAACAGCCGGTCTGGGTCGGCGGGGGCCGCCGGCAGCGCGGTCGGCAGCGCCGGCAGCGGGACGTCGGTGGCGACCCGGACCACCTTCGGGGCGACCGCCAGATAGTCGCGGGCACCGTCGAGCTTGGCGCGCAGCCCCGGGGCGAACCCGGAGCCGGGGTCGTCGAGCGCGGCGAGGATGCCGGGCAGGCCACCGTAGCGGTCGATCAGCCGGGCGGCCGTCTTCTCGCCCACCCCGGGCACCCCGGGCAGCCCGTCGCTCGGGTCACCGCGCAGGGCGGCGAAGTCGGCGTACCGGTCGGCGGGGACGCCGTAGCGGGCCCGGACGGCGGCGTCGTCGCAGTCGTCGAGCTTGGCCACCCCGCGACCGATGTAGAGCAGCCGGACCCGGCGGTCGTCGTCGACGAGTTGGAACAGGTCCCGGTCGCCGGAGACCACCTCGACCGGGCCGGGCTGGGTGACCGACAGGGTGCCCAGCACGTCGTCGGCCTCGTAGCCGGTCGCGCCGACGGCGGTGATGCCGATCGCGGCCAACACGTCGAGGATCACCGGCACCTGCGGGGAGAGGGTGTCCGGCACCTCCTCGCCGCCCTCGGGTGCGACCCGGTGTGCCTTGTACGACGGCAGCAGCTCCACCCGCCAGGCGGGCCGCCAGTCGTGGTCGAGCGCGCAGACCATCCGGTCGGGCCGGCGGGTGCGGACCAGTTGGGCGAGCATGTCGAGGAACCCGCGCACCGCGTTGACCGGCTGGCCGTCGTCGGTCCGTGCCGCCGACTCGGGCACCCCGAAGTAGGCCCGGAAGTAGAGGCTGGGGGCGTCGATCAGCAGGATCGGCTGTTGGTCTGCCACGCCGACAGCCTGGCACACCCCACCGACGAGATGGGGGACGCCCACCGGCCGCACCGGCCACGGCAGCGGCGCGGTGCCCGGGACCGTGCCGCTGCCGTCCGGCGGCCACCCGGTGGTCGTGCCGTCGGGAAACCGGGGTGACGGCCCGGTGCCCGCCGGGTGAGACTGCGGGCATGGACTTCGTGCCCGGTCTGGTGCTGTGCCGGCGTTTCCACGACGAGGTCGTCGGACCGCTGCTGGCACAGCGTCTGCCGGGCCTGCGGTACTCCGCCGGGCTGCTCGACGGCGGTTCGGAGCTGCTGGGTCGGGACACCGAGCGTTCCACCGACCACGACTGGGGGCCCCGCGCGCAGGTCTTCCTGGCCGACGCGGCCGAGGTGGGGTCGGTGCGGGCGGCGCTGGCCGACCTGCCGTCGCGCTTCCTGGGCCGGCCGACCCGGTTCCTCAGCTGGCCGACCGCCCGGCTGGGGGTGCCGGATGTCGCCGGGGACCGCAGCGGGGTGCAGGTGTTCCCCTGGCGGGACTGGCTTCGGGACCGGTTGGGGTTCGACCCGGCAGTCGCGGTCACCACCGCCGACTGGCTGACCCTGCCGACCCAGCGGCTGGCCGAGGTGACCGGCGGGGCGGTGTTCCACGACGGACTGCCCGGCGGCGCGGTCGGCGCGGTCCGGGCCGCCCTGGCCTGGTATCCGGACGACGTGTGGCGGCACGTGCTGGCCGCCGGGTGGACCCGGGTGGGGCAGGCCGAGCACCTGGTCGGCAGGTGCGCCGAGGTGGGTGACGCGCTGGGCAGCCGGCTGGTGGCCGCCCGGGTGGCCCGGGACCTGATGCGGCTGGGGCTGCTGGCCCGTCGGCGTTGGCCGCCGTACGACAAGTGGCTCGGCAGCGTGTTCGCCGCGCTGCCGGACGCCGCCCCGGTGGTAGCGGCGTTGGCGGACGCGCTCGGGCCGGGTGACTGGCCGCACCGGCAGGCGGGGCTGGTGCGGGCGCTGGAGACGGTCGCCGGGTGGACCAACGACACCGGGCTGGCCGGGCCGGTCGACGTCGCGGCCCGGCCCTTCCACGGGCGGCCCTTCCTGGTGCTGGACGCGCCGCGCCTGGCCACCGCGCTGCGGGCCGCGATCGTCGACCCGGCGCTGCGGGACCGGCCGCTGGTCGGCGCGGTGGACCAGTACGTCGACGGCGTGGACGTGCTGACCCACGCCGAGCGGGTCCGCCGGGTCGGCGTCGCCGTCACCGGCTGACGGACCCGGCGGTCGGTCAGCCCCGCAGCCGGGTGCGGATGAACTGCCCGGACTCGGTCAGCACGGCGGTGCCGGTGAAGTCGGTGCCGGCGCAGGTGCCCCGCCGGAACACCGAGTTGCTCTCGGGACCGTCGGAGTAGCTCCACATCGAGTAGCTGATCTTCAGGCGTTGCAGCAGGTCCAGCCAGGTGGTGGCGCTGTCCAGGTCGTTGGGGCCGTCACCGGTGAAGGTCTGGGTGCCGAACTCGCTGACGAACAGCGGCAGGCTCCGGGCGGCCCGGGCCACCGTGTCGCGTTGCAGGTCCCGGTGGGACGCGGCATAGAAGTGGAAGGTGTACATGATGTTCCCGGCGTCGACCGGGTCGTCGGTCACCTCGGTCTCGTCGGCGCCCTCGGACACGCCGAGGGAGGAGAAGCCCCGGGTGCCGACCAGCACCACGCTGTCCGGGTCGGCGGCCCGGATCACCGGGATGACCTGCTCGGCGTAGCTCTTGATGGTGGCCCAGTCGACCCCGTTGGGTTCGTTGGCGATCTCCCAGAGCACGTTGGTCCGGCCGGCGTGCCGGGTGGCGACGTCGGCGAAGAACGACCGGGCGCGGTCCAGGTTGACCAGCGGGTCGCCGGGGGTCAGGACGTGGAAGTCGACCACCACGTAGAGGCCGAGCGCGCTGGCGGTCTCCACCGCCTCGTCGACCCGGCTGGTGAAGCCGGCCGGGTCGGTCTCGAACCCGCCCTCCTGGACGTACATCGCCACCCGGACGAAGTCGGCACGCCAGTCGGTGCGCAGCGCGGCCAGCGAGTCGGGGTTGAGGCAGTCCGGGAAGAACTGGAGGCCGTGACTGCTCATCCCGCGTAACTGGACCGGCTCGCCGGCCTGGTCGCACAGGTGCACCCCGCACACCCGCAGCCGACCGTGCCGGTCCACGGGTGACCCGGCGGGCGCGGCGGCCGGTTGTCCGGCGGCGGGTTCGCGGGTGGCCGGTGTCGGGTCGGGCGTCCCGCTGCCGGCGGGGCTGGTGGGCGTCGGGCTGGTGGCGGCCGGTGGCGCGGCGTCGGTGTCGGCGTTGGCGGTGGGGACGGTCAGGGCCGCCCAGCCGGCGACGAGCGCGGCGAGGGCCACCCCCGTCGAGGTCAGTGCTGCGCGTCGATGCATGGGAACTCCGGTCGGGCTCGTCGGGACCGGGGAAGGCGTCAGGTGGTACGTGGCCGTGGCGGGCGCGGTTCACCGCGGCGGCGGCGGCCCCCGCCGGACTGGGCCCCGACCCGAACGACCGTTAAGCTGGCGGGGTGACGCCCGGCGGACGGCGGGCGGCGGCTCACCCACCTCTGGAGCTCATCGCGCTATGACTGTCGACCGCATCCTTCCCACCGACGAGGCCCACGACCTGCTCGACCTCGCCACCGAACTGGCCGACCGGGAACTCGCGCCCCGGGCCGCCGGTTTCGAGGAGCGGGCCGAGTTCCCCCGGGAGGTGCTGCGCACCCTGGGCCGGGCCGGCCTGCTGGGCCTGCCGTATGCCGAGGAGCACGGCGGCGCGGCCCAGCCGTACGAGGTCTACCTGCAGGTGCTGGAGGTCCTCGCCGGTCGGTGGTTGGCGGTCGCCGAGGCGGTCAGCGTGCACACCCTGTCCTGCTATCCGCTTGCCGCGTTCGGCACCGACGCCCAACGTAAGCTCCTGCCGGAGCTGGTGGGTGGGGAACTGCTCGGGGCGTACTGCCTGTCGGAGCCGCAGGGCGGCTCGGACGCCGCCGGGTTGACCACCCGGGCGGTCCGCGACGGCGACGACTACCGGGTCACCGGGGTCAAGGCGTGGATCACGCACGCGCAGGTGGCGGACTTCTACAACGTGTTCTGCCGCACCGGTGGGCCGGGCCCGAAGGGCATCTCCTGCCTGCTGGCCGACCGGGGCACGGCGGGCATCGTGCCGCAGGCGGCCGAGCGGACGATGGGGCTGCGCTCGTCGCCGGTGGCGCAGATCGCCTTCGACGACGCCCGGGTGCCGGCCGAGCGGCTGATCGGCGGGGAGGGCGCGGGCTTCACCATCGCGATGTCCGCACTGGACTCGGGGCGGCTGGGCATCGCCGCCTGCGCGGTCGGTCTGGCCCAGGCGGCGTTGGACTACGCCGTCGGCTACGCCCGGCAGCGGCAGCAGTTCGGTCGGGCCATCGTCGACTTCCAGGGGGTGGGTTTCCTGCTGGCCGACGCGGCCACCCAGATCTCCGCCGCGCGGGCGTTGACCCTGGCGGCGGCCCGGTTGCGCGACGCGGGCCGGCCGTACTCGATCGAGGCGGCCAAGGCGAAGCTGTTCGCCACCGACGTGGCGATGCGGGTGACCACCGACGCGGTGCAGGTGCTCGGTGGGGCGGGTTACGTGGCCGATCACCCGGTCGAGCGGTACATGCGGGAGGCGAAGGTGCTCCAGATCGTCGAGGGCACCAACCAGATCCAGCGGCTGGTGATCTCGCGGGCGCTGGCGAGGGACTAGCCTGTGCCGGTGACGTTTCCCCGGATCACCATCGACCCCGAGGTGATGGGCGGCGCGCCCTGCGTGCGGCAGTCCCGTGTCCCGGTGGCGACCCTGCTGGCGATGATGGCGGAGGGGATGTCGGTGACGGACATCCTCACCGATCTGCCCTTCCTCGACGAGGAGGATCTGGCCGAGGTGCTCAACTTCGCGGCCGACGCGGTGCGCGACCGGGCGGCCCGCTGAGCGTCACATCGGGCGGGACGTCGTCGCCAGGGGAGCGCTCCACCGGGTAGGTTGCACGGGTGGAGGAGATCGACCGTGCCATCGTCGCCGCGCTGACCGCCGACGGCCGCCTGTCGTACACGGATCTAGCGGAGAGGGTCGGCCTGTCGGTCTCGGCCGTGCACCAGCGGGTCCGCCGGCTGGAACAGCGCGGCGTGATCAACGGGTACACAGCCCGGGTGTCGTTCGAGGCGTTGGACCTGCCGATGACCGCCTTCGTGGCGATCCGGCCGTTCGACCCGTCGCAGCCGGACGACGCGCCGGAGCGGCTGGCCCACCTGCCCGAGATCGACTCCTGCTACTCGGTGGCGGGGGAGGACTTCTACCTGCTCCTGGTGCGGGTGGCCGGGCCGGCCGGCCTGGAACGGGTGCTCCAGGAGATTCGCACCGCCGCCAACGTCACCACCCGCACGACTGTGGTGCTGTCCACTCCGTACGAGGGGCGTCCACCGAAGGTGGAGGTGGGCGAGCTGCGGGGCCGTGGCCGCAGCGGCGCGGAGGCCCCGGCGTAGCTGCCGCAGCGGCCGTTCAGCGGCCGTTCCAGCGCAGGATGACCGGTCGGCCGTGTTCGTGGCCGAGCACGCTGACGGTGGCGGTGTCCAGGCGTAGTTTGCCGCCGCCTTCGGCGGGCAGGCCGATCCACCGGGCGCCGACGACCCGGAGCAGGTGGGCGTGCCCGACCAGGGCCACGTCGCCCCGGGCCAGCAGCGGCGTGAGCCGGGCCAGCAGCCGGTCGACCCGGTTGCCGACCTGGTCGGGGGACTCCCCGTCGGGGCAGCCGTCGGTCCAGATGTTCCAGTCGGGGCGTTCGGTGTGGATGTCGGCGGTGGTGCGGCCCTCGTACCGGCCGTAGTTCCATTCGGTGAGGTCGTCGTCGGTGCCGTCGACGGTGAGGCCGGCGAGTTGCGCGGTGCGCAGCGCCCGGCGTCGGGGGCTGGCGAGCACGGTGGCGAAGCGCTGCCCGGTCAGCACCCCGGCCAGCGCGCGGGCCTGCCGCTCACCGTCGGGGGTCAGCTCCAGGTCGGTGTACGAGGTGTGCCGTCGGCTGGCGCTCCACGTCGTCTCGCCGTGCCGGATCAGGATGATCTCGCTCATCCGCCCAGTCAACCAGCATCCGCCGGTCCCGGCCGGTCACCTATTGTCCTAGGATGCCTTAGGGGTGGTGCGCCCCGGCGCACCCCTTCTGACCAGCGCCTACGGCGCGATTTTGTTTCGTCCCGGCCCGATCGGGGACGCCACCGGTGCGGGGCTCCTGCCTCGTGACCGCCGCAGCGACAGGAGGCGACATGAGCTTCACCGACAAGGCGAAGAACAAGGCCCAGGAGCTGACCGGCGCCGCGAAGGAGCGGCTCGGCGACATGACCGACAACGAGCGGATGCGGGCCGAGGGCTCGACCGAGCAGAGCGAGGCGCGGGCCCGGCAGGCCGGCGAGCACGTCAAGGACGCCGGTCGGGACGTACGGGACGCCATGCGTTGACGGTCCGCGCCGGCCGGGTGGCCCCTGGGCACGGTACGGGGGCCACCCGGGTTAGCGTGCGGGCATGCTGGTCGCCCGTTCGTTGGTGTTGTTCGTGCTGGCCGCGCTCGCCGAGATCGGTGGGGCGTGGCTGATCTGGCAGGGCTGGCGGGAGCACCGGGGGTTGTGGTGGATCGCCGGCGGGGTGCTCGCGTTGGGCGTCTACGGTTTTGTGGCGACGTTTCAGCCTGATGCGAACTTCGGCCGCATCCTGGCCGCGTACGGCGGGGTGTTCGTCGCGGGGTCGCTGGCGTGGGGCGTGGTGGTGGACGGCTTCCGGCCGGACCGGTGGGACCTGACGGGCGCGGCGATCTGCCTGCTCGGTGTCGCCGTGATCATGTACGCCCCGCGCGGGGCGTGACGGCCGCAGCGCCGGTGACCGGTCCGGGTCGCGGGGGCGGCGGGGTGGTGCGGGTCAGTCGTCGCGGTGCGCGGTCCACCACTGCTGGCCGGCCTCGGGGAGGGTGTCGATCGGGTCGTAGTAGGCGTAGCGCTTGTCGAGCGCCGCCAGGTCGGCCGATTCGATGGAGGTGCGGTAGTTCTTGGTCCAGTAGGAGATGCCGCGTTCCCGGTCGTACTCGGTGAGCATGTGCACCCAGCGCTTGCCGACGAAGGGCACGTCGCAGACGATCCGGGGGGTGGCGTAGCCGGGCAGGTAGCCCATGATGTCGTGCTGGAGCTGCTGGGCGTACCAGACCGGGACCCGCCAGTGCTCGGCGTTGGGGATCATGTCGCACATGTAGAAGTAGTAGGGCAGGATGCCGGCTTCGCCCTGCAGGGCGAAGCAGAGGTCGAGCAGGTCGGGGGCGGTGGCGTTGACGCCGCGCATGAGGACGCCCTGGTTGCGGACGTCGCGGACGCCGACGTCGAGGGCGGTCTGGGTGGCCCTGGCGACCAGTGGGGTGATCGACTGTGCGTGGTTGACGTGGGTGTGGATGGCCAGGTTGACGCCGCGGCGGGCGGCGGTGCGGGCGACCCGTTCCAGGCCCTCGACGACGTCGTTCTGGAGCCAGTGTTGGGGCAGGCCCATCAGGGCCTTGGTGGCGAGCCGGATGTCGCGGACGGTTTCGAGTTCGAGCAGCCGCATGAGGTACGACTCAAGGTTGCGCCAGGGGACGTTGGCCACGTCGCCGCCGGAGACGACCACGTCGCGGACGCCGGGGTGGGCCTTGAGGTAGCTGATGTGGGCGTCGTAGCGGTCGACGGGCTTGAGGGTGAGCTTGAGTTTGTCGACGGCGGGGGTGGAGTTGCCGACCAGGTCCATCCGGGTGCAGTGCCCGCAGTACTGCGGGCAGGTGGAGAGCAGTTCGGCGAGGACCTTGGTGGGGTAGCGGTGGGTGAGGCCCTCGGCGACCCACATGTCGTGTTCGTGTAGTGAGTCGCGGCTGGCGTAGGGGTGCGACGGCCAGTCGGTGCGCCGGTCGGCGGCGACGGGGATCATGTAGCGCCGGACGGGGTCGGCGCGGAACGCCTCGGTGGTCATCGGTGCGAACGGCACCATCGTGTTGATCATCTGGGGTGGCACCAGCATCGACATGGTGGCCAGGGCCTGCTGGTCGGCGGCGAGGTCGGCGTAGAAGGTCTCGTCGACGGTGTCGCCGAGGACGGCGCGCAGTTGCTTGATGTTCTTGACGCAGTTGACGCGTTGCCACTGGGCGCTCTCCCACTGCTCGCGGGTGACGTCACGCCAGCCGGGGAAGCGGGTCCAGTCGGGTTCGACCAGGGGGCTGCGGCGGTACTCGTAGGGCTGCCCGGCGGTGGGTGTGGCGGCGGGGGCGGGGCGGGGCCCGGGGATGGTCGCCATCGGTTGGGTCCGGGTCACGGCCCCTCCTCGTGCTGTGTTCGGCCGGGGTGACCGGCGGTCGATGATTGGTAGATCCCGAAGGCTACTGGAAAATATCCGGCGAAGAAATTAGTCTGCCGTAAGTTTTCCCGCGATGTGGGTCCTGGTCGGGGCTTCGGGCGGCGGAGAGGGGAGGTCGGCGTGACGTCACCGGTGGGTCTGCACCGCGTCGTGGAACCGGCGGGGGTGCTGCCGCAGGCGGCCTGGCGGTTGGACGCCGAGCCGCGGATCGCCCCGAACGAGGTGCGGATCCGGGTGGAGCGGTTGAACCTGGACGCGGCGAGTTTCCGGCAGTTGGCGCAGAAGCACGGTGGGGACGGCGAGAAGGTCCGGGCCGAGGTGCTGGAGATCGTGTCGGCGCGGGGCAAGATGCAGAATCCGGTGACCGGGTCGGGCGGGATGCTGATCGGCACGGTGGAGGAGGTCGGTCGGCGGTCACCGTTGGGGCTGGCGGTGGGTGACCGGGTGGCGACGTTGGTGTCGTTGACGCTGACCCCGCTGGTGATCCTCGACGGGTTGGCCCGCTGGGACGGGCGCAGCGAGCAGGTGCCGTGCGACGGGTACGCGATCCTGTTCGCCAGGTCGATCGCGGCGGTGCTGCCGGCGGATCTGCATCCGGAGTTGGCGTTGGCGGTGCTGGACGTGTGTGGTGCGCCGGCGTTGACGGCCCGGGTGGTCGCCGAGCAGGTGGCGCGGCGGGAGCGGGCCGGTGACGGATCGCCGGTGTCGGTGGCGGTGATCGGTGGGGGCGGTAAGAGCGGGTCGTTGTCGTTGGCGGCGGCGCGGCGGGCGGGTGCCGGTCGTACGGTGGGGGTGGTGCCGGTGGCGGCGGAGCGGGACGCGCTGGTGGCGGCGGGTCTGGCGTCGGTGGTGGCGTTGGCTGACGCGCGGGATCCGGTGGGGTTGTCATCGGCGGTGACGACGGCGTTGGGTGGGCCGGCGGACGTGACGGTGGTGTGCGTGGACGTGCCGGGGTGTGAGCACGGTGCGGTGTTGGCCACGGCGGACGGCGGCACGGTGATCTTCTTCTCGATGGCGACGAGTTTCGCGGCGGCGGCGTTGGGTGCGGAGGGGTTGGCGGCGGACGTGACGATGCTGGTGGGCAACGGTTACGTGCCGGGGCATGCGGAGTTGGCGTTGGGGTTGGTGCGCTCGGAGCCGGGGGTACGTGGTCTCTTCGCGTCCCGGTTGGCGGCAGACTGAGTGCCATGACGAACCCCTCGACGTTGTACCGCGGTGGAGTGCTGCACTGTCCGGCGGAGCCGAGCGCGACGGCGCTGCTGGTGCGGGACGGGCGGATCGCCTGGTTGGGTGGTGAGGCGGATGTGCCGGCCGCCGACCGGGTGGTGGAGTTGGACGGGGCGTTGGTGACGCCGGCGTTCGTGGACGCGCACGTGCATGCGACGGACACCGGGTTGGTGTTGTCGGGTCTGGATCTGTCGTCGGTGCGGTCGGCGGCCGGGTTGCTGGATGCGGTGGCGGTGTTCGCGGCGGGTCTGCCGTCGGATGCGGTGGTGTTGGGGCACGGCTGGGACGAGTCGGGTTGGGTGGATGCGGCGTTGCCGGATGCGGCGCGGTTGGATCGGGCGGCGGGTGGCCGGCGGGTGTATCTGTCGCAGGCGTCGATCCATTCGGCGTTGGTGTCGCAGGCGTTGCTGGCGGCGTGTCCGCAGGTGGCTGGTTTGCCGGGTTTCGACGCGTCGGGGTGGTTGCGGCGGGACGCGCATCACGTGGTGCGGGCGGCTGCGCGGGCGGGGGTGACGCGGGCGCAGCGGGTGGCGGCGCAGCGGGTGGCGTTGGCGCGGGCGGCGTCGTTGGGGATCGCGGCGGTGCACGAGTGTGGTGGGCCGGAGATCTCCGACGAGGAGGATTTCACGGGTTTGTTGGGTTTGTCGGGTGCGGGGTTGCCGGAGGTGTACGGGTACTGGGGTGAGTTGTCGGGGGCGGCGCGGGCGCGGGAGTTGGGGGCGGTGGGGGCGGGTGGTGATCTGTTCGCGGACGGGGCGTTGGGGTCGCGTACGGCGCATCTGTCGGGGCCGTACCGCGATGGTGAGGGGTGTGGGCACGGGTATCTGAGCGCGGATCAGGTGCGTGACCATCTGGTGGACTGTGCGGCGCACGGGGTGCAGGGCGGTTTCCACGCGATCGGTGATGCGGCGATCGGGACGGTGTTGGCGGGGTTCGCGGCGGCGGCTGCGGTGTTGGGCACGGACCGGGTGCGGGCGGCGCGGCATCGGGTGGAGCACGCGGAGATCATGAGCAAGCGGTTGATCGCCGGGTTCGTGGAGTACGGGATCGTGGCGAGCGTGCAGCCGGCGTTCGACCGGTTGTGGGGTGGTGCGGGCCGGATGTACGAGTCGCGGTTGGGGTTGGACCGGGCGTGGGAGTCGAACCCGATGGGGGCGATGCACGGGGTGGGGGTGGCGTTGGCTCTCGGTTCGGATTCGCCGGTGACGCCGTTGGATCCGTGGGGTTCGGTGCGGGCGGCGGCGGCGCACCACAATCCGGCGCAGCGGATGAGTGTGCGGGCGGCGTTCGCAGCGCACACCCGGGGTGGGTGGCGGGCGGTGCATCTGGACAACGAGGGTGTGATCGCCAAGGGGGCGCCGGCGACGTTCGCGGTGTGGGAGGCCCCGGCGGGGGTGGAGCGGGGGTTGCCGGTGTTGCAGTCCGGGGATCCGGAGTTGCGGGGTCCGGGGGATCCGACGCCGTTGCCTGTGTGTCGGGCGACGGTGCTGCGTGGCGAGGTCATCTATGAGGAAGGCGTGTCGTGACGGCGAAGCTTGACCTGGATCCGGCGCTGGTGGCGCGGGCGCGGGAGTTGGCGCGTCGGGCCGGGCAGCCGGTGGTGGAGTTGGCGCGTACCCACACCACGGTGTCGGTGGAGCGGGCGGTGTTGCGGCTGGCCGGGGTGACCGGTGCGGACCCGGACGGTATTCCGTGGGTGAACCGGCTGGTGGACACGGTGGTGGCGGACGTGGGTCTGGGGCACGGGGTGGCGCTGCCGGTGTTCGATGCGCTGGTGCGGGAGCAGCACGGGGACGTGACGCTGCTGGCGCAGAAGGCCGCTGCCGGGTCGGTGCGGTTCGCGGTGCCGACGGGCAGGGCGGCCACGGCGGCGCGGCGGGCGGCGCGGCGGGCGGTGGGGGCGGGGGTGCGGCGGATCGACAGGCGGCGGGCCGAGCGGGATCGGCTCGTGCGGCGGTTCGGGGATCCGAAGCAGCGGCCGTGGATCTATCTGATCGTGGCGACGGGTGACATCTACGAGGACATTCCGCAGGCGCAGGCGGCGGCGCGGGCGGGTGCGGATGTGATCGCGGTGATCCGGTCGACGGGTCAGTCGTTGTTGGACTATGTGCCGGAGGGGGCGACCCGGGAGGGGTTCGCGGGCACGTATGCGACGCAGGAGAACTTCCGGTTGATGCGGGCGGCGTTGGACGAGTCGTCGCGGGAGTTGGGTCGGTACGTGCGGTTGACGAACTACGCGTCGGGCCTGTGTATGCCGGAGATGGCCACGTTGGCGGGTCTGGAGCGGCTGGACATGATGCTCAACGACTCGATGTACGGGATTTTGTTCCGGGACATCAATCCGGTCCGGACGTTCGTGGATCAGCGGTTTTCGCGGCAGGTGCACGCGCGGGCGGGGATCGTCATCAACACCGGTGAGGACAACTACCTCACGACCGCCGACGCGGTCGAGGAGGCGCACACGGTGACGGTGTCGCAGTTGCTCAACGAGTTCTTCGCGCATGAGGCGGGGTTGACTGACGGGCAGTTGGGGTTGGGGCACGCGTTCGAGATCAATCCGGATGTGCCGGAGTCGTTCCGGTTGGAGTTGGCGCATGCGTTGTTGGCGCGGGAGTTGTTTCCGGATGCGCCGTTGAAGTGGATGCCGCCGACGAAGCACATGACGGGTGACGTGTTCCGGGGGAATCTGCTGGACGGGTTCTTCAATCTGGTGGGGACGATGACGGGGCAGGGGATCCTGCTGGTGGGGATGATGACCGAGGCGGTGGTGACGCCGTGGTTGTCGGACCGGGACATCGCCCTGCAGAACGTGCGGTACGTGTTGGGTGCTGCGGGTGGGCTGCACGAGGATTTCGTGCCGGCGTCGGGTGGGTTCATCCAGCAGCGGGCGCACCGGGTGTTGGGTGAGGCGGTGGAGTTGCTGGAGCGGATCGGGGAGCAGTCGTTGTTGACGGCGATCGCCGAGGGCACGTTCGGGATCATGAAGCGGCCGGCGGACCGGGGTAAGGGCCTGTCCGGGGTGGCGCGGCACGACGCGGACTACTACAACCCGGCCACGGAGATCCTGGAGCGGCAACCATCATGAGTGAGAAGACGGTGGTGCGGCCGTACGGGGACACGACGGGTGACGGCATGGTGCAGGTGTCGTTCACGTTGCCGGTGTCGCACGACAAGCGGGCCGAGGGTGCGGCGGTGCAGTTGGCGAACAGGATGGGCATCGATCCGGCGATGCTGGTGCACGCGAAGCCGATGAGTGACGGGTTCACGTTCTTCGTGGTGTATGGGCGGGTGAACCATCTGGTGGACCTGGCGCAGGTGCAGGTGGTGGAGCGGGACTTTCCGCTGCTGTCGGCCAAGGAGGTCAACGCGGTGGTGAAGCGGCGGTTGCGGCGCAAGTTGTCGGTGGTGGGGGCGTGTATCGGCACGGATGCGCACACCGTGGGTATCGACGCGATCCTCAACGTGAAGGGTATCGCCGGGGAGAAGGGTCTGGAGTACTACCGGGAGTTGAAGGTGTCGAATCTGGGTGCGCAGGTGAGTGTGCCGGAGTTGGTGGAGGCGGCGCGGCGGGAGCGGGCGGATGCGGTGCTGGTGTCGCAGGTGGTGACGCAGCGTGATGCGCATCTGCACAACACGCGGGAGATGTCGGCGGCGTTCCGGGAGGCGATGCCGGCGGGGAGGCGGCCGTTGCTGATCGTGGGTGGGCCGCGGTTCGACGAGACGATGACGGCGGAGCTGGGGGTGGACCGGATCTTCGGTCGGGGTACCACGCCGGGTGAGGTGGCGTCGTATCTGGTGCATGCGTTGGTGACGAGCAGGGAGGCGCGGGGATGAGTGGTGCCCGGTTGGGGTTGACGGTGACGCATCGGCGGTATGTGCCGTACGCGCATGCCCACTATGCGGGGAACCTGGTGGATGGGGCGTACGTGTTGGGGTTGTTCGGGGACGTGGCGACGGAGGTGTGTATCCGTACCGATGGGGACGAGGGGTTGTTCGCGTCGTATTCGGATGTGCAGTTCGTGTCGTCGGTGCGGGCGGGTGACGTGGTGGAGGTGACGGCGACGGTGGTGCGGGTGGGTACCCGTAGCCGGGGGATCGATTTCGTGGCGCGGGTGGTGTGTCGGGGGCGGCCGGAGCGGGGTGCGTCGGCGGCGGAGGTGTTGGCGGAGCCGGTGGTGGCGGTGACGGCGACGGGCACCGTGGTCGTTGCGGCGGCGGCGTGAGGTTGGCGGTCTGCGCTGACGTCGGGTCGACCTGGACGAAGGCGGCGGTGGTGGATCTGGACGCGGGCCGGTTGGTGGGGGCGGCGTCGGCGCCTACGTCGGTGGGGACCGATGTGCTGCACGGGTTGGATGCGGCGGTGGGTGCGGCGGCCGATGGGGCCGGTGCGGGGGCGGCGGGGGCGTTGCCGTGGTTCGTGTGTTCGTCGGCGGGTGGTGGGTTGCGGCTGGCGGTGGTGGGTTACGAGCCGTTGGTGACCGCGCAGGCGGGTCGTCGGGTGGGGTTGTCGGCGGGCGCGAACGTGGTGCACGTGGCGGCGGGCCGGTTGGGGGCGGCGGAGCTGGCGGCGGTGCGGGCGGCCCGCCCGGACGTGGTGTTGCTGGTGGGGGGCACCGACGGTGGGGACGTCGATACGGTGACGCACAACGCGACGCGGTTGGCGCGGGCCCGGTGGCGGGTGCCGGTGGTGCTGGCGGGCAACGTGGAGGTGCGGGAGACGCTGCGGGGGGTGTTGGCGGCGGCGGGGGTGCCGGTGACGGTGGCGGACAATGTGCTGCCCCGGATCGGGGTGTTGGCGCCGGCGTCGGCGCGGGCGGCGATCCGGGAGGTGTTCCTGCGGCATGTCATCGGTGGGAAGCGGTTGTCGCGGGGGGCCCGGTTCGGCCGGTTGGTGCGGGCGGCGACCCCGGATGCGGTGTTGACCGGGGTGGAGGTCCTCGCCGATGTGGTGGGTGGTGATCTGGTGGTGGTGGATGTGGGTGGGGCGACGACGGATGTGTATTCGGTGTTGACGCCGGACGAGCGGGCCGACGGGCCGGGTCGGGAGGTGGCGGGGTCGTTGTGGCGGGCCCGCACGGTGGAGGGTGACCTGGGGATGCGGTGGAGTGCGCCGGGGGTGGTGCGGGCGGCGGTGGAGGAGCGGTTGTTGGATGCGGCGGGGCAGGAGGCGTTGGGGGCGGCGGCGGCGGCGCGGGCGGCCGAGCCGGGGTTCCTGCCCGTCGACGGTCGGGACCGGGCGGTGGAGGGGCGGTTCGCGGCGTTGGCGGCGACGGTGGCGTTGCGGCGGCATGCCCGGGGTGCGGCGACGGGGGAGCGGGCCGGGCGGGATCTGCGGGACGTGCGGCTGTTGGTGGGTTCCGGGGGTGTGCTGCGTCACGCCGATGCGGGGGCGGCGGTGGGGGTGTTGACGCAGGTGTTGACCGACCATGCGGGTGGGTGGCCGTTGCCGCGGGCGGCGCGGCCGGTGGTGGACGTGGATTATGTGCTGGCTGCCGGTGGGTTGCTCGCCGGGGAGCATCCGGGGGCGGCGGGGGCGTTGCTGCGGCGGCATCTGGGTGGGGATTGAGCCGCGCCGACGCGACACGCCGGGTTGGTGGGGGCGACTGGCCGGGGGTGGGTTGACAGCGGCGGGGGTGTAGGCCGTACCGTCTTTGAGTCCTACTACGGGAAGCGGCTGTTGTTCGCTTCGTCCCTTCGTCCGCTGGCCGAGCGACATTGTTGGTGTATCGCGTCGCGGCGGCCAGGTCCAGCGGGCGGGGGTCGGCGGGGCGGCGCGAACCGGCCGCGGTTACCGGTGTACGGGCAGGGTGAGGGGCACGGCCAGTAGACAACGGCCAGGCGGGGGCAGCCAGTCCACCGTCGGGTCGGTCCGAAGGTCGGCGTCGCTCGTTCTCGCCCCACCGGCCGGGAAGGGCCTGGGAGCATCGGGGCGCGGCTTAGGCCGCGCCCCGATTTCGTGTCCGCCCACCGCTTCGCACGGCGACGTCGGCTGGTTCGGGCTCGGTGGCGTCGGGGTGCCGGGCTGGGGCGGGTAGCCTTCGGCCCGTGATCGTGGTGAGGTGCCGGTGACGACGCTCGACCGGGATGAGACGCGTACCCCGACTGTGGTGCGGCCGGTGGCGTCGCCGGTGCCGTTGCGGGTGGCGGTGCCGGTGGCGGTGGCCGCCGGGGTGGCGTTGCTGGCGGCGTTCCCGCCGTACGGGTGGTGGCCGTTGGCGGCGGTCGGGGTGGCCGGGTTGGCGGCGGTGACGCACCGGCGGCGGCTGCGGGCGGGCGCCGGTTTGGGTTTCCTGACCGGGGTGGCGTTGTTCGCGCCGCTGCTGGCGTGGACGAACCTGCACACCGGGCTGCTGCCGTGGGTGCTGCTGTCGTTGTTGCAGGCCGGCTACCTGGCGGTGCTGGGGGCGGCGACGGCGTGGGTGTCGCCGGTGGTGGACCGGTGGCGGTGGGCGTGGCCGCCGGTGACCGGGGTGTTGTGGGTGGGGCAGGAGGCGCTGCGGGACCGTACCCCGTTCGGGGGGTTCCCGTGGGGGCGGTTGGCGTTCAGTCAGGATGCGTCGCCGCTGCTGGGGTGGGCGTGGTTGGGGGGTGCGCCGCTGGTCACCGGGGTGGTGGCGGTGGTCGGCGGGTTGCTGCTGGTGGCGGTGTGGCGGCGGTGGCCGGGGGTGCGGTGGCAGCCGGTGGTCGGGGCGGCGGTGGGGGTGGTGGCGCTGGTGGCGGTGGGGTGGCTGGTGCCGTCGGGGGCCGATTCGGGTGGCCGGTCGGTGCGGGTGGCGATCGTGCAGGGCAACGTGCCCCGGTTGGGTCTGGATTTCAACGCCCAACGGCAGGCGGTGCTGAACAACCACGTCGACGCGACGGTGGCGTTGGCGGAGCGGGTCGCCTCCGGTGCCGAGCGGCGGCCCGACCTGGTGGTGTGGCCGGAGAACTCCTCGGACATCGACCCGTTGCGCAACGCCGCGGCGGGGGCGCGGATCTCGCAGGCGGCCGATGCGGTCGGCGCGCCGATCCTGGTCGGGGCGGTGCTGGCCGGCCCGGGTGACGGTGAGGTCCGCAACGCGGGCATCCTGTGGCGGCCGGGCAGCGGCCCGGATCTGGGCCAGGTGTACACGAAACGGCATCCGGTGCCGTTCGCCGAGTACGTGCCGATGCGGTCGGTGGCGCGTGCGGTGTCCAAGCAGGTCGACCGGGTGCGGGCCGATTTCGTCGCGGGGTCGACGCCGGGGGTGGTCGACGCGGGTCCGGTGGTGCTCGGTGACGTGATCTGTTTCGAGGTGGCCTACGACGGGCTGGTGCGGGACACCGTCGACGGTGGGGCGCAGTTGCTGGTGGTGCAGACGAACAACGCCACGTTCGACGTGGCGGAGGCCCGGCAGCAGTTGGCGATGGTGCGGTTGCGGGCGGTGGAGCACGGTCGTGCGGCGTTGATGGCCTCGACGGTCGGGGTGTCCGGGTTCGTCGCCCCGGACGGGCGGGTAAGCGACGCCACCGGGTTCAACACCCGGGCGGTGGTGGTGCGGGAGGTGACGCTCGCCGACGGGCGTACCCCGGCCACCCGGGCCGGTCGGTGGCCGGAGGTGGCGTTGGCCGGGTTGGCGGTGGTGGCCCTGGTCGTCGCGGGGGCGGTGCGGCGTCGCCGGGAGGTCACCACCGGCGGGTGAGCCGGTAGGAACGGGGGACGGACGTGGGTGAGGCAGCCGCGGGACAGCCGGGGGTGGGCCGGGTGCTGGTGGTGATCCCCACCTACAACGAGGCCGACAACGTCGCCGACGTGGTGGCCCGGGTGCGTCGGGCCGCGCCGGCGGTGGACGTGCTGGTCGCCGACGACAACAGCCCCGACGGTACGGGGACGCTGGCCGAGGCGATGGCCGGCACCGACGCTCAGGTGCACGTGCTGCACCGGCCCGGTAAGCAGGGGTTGGGGGCGGCGTACCTGGCGGGGTTCGGGTGGGCGCGGCAGCATGGCTACGACGCGGTGGTGGAGATGGACGCCGACGGGTCGCACGCTCCGGAGGACCTGCCGGCGTTGCTGGTGGCGGCCCGGGACGCCGACGTGGTGATCGGGTCGCGGTGGGTGGGTGGGGCGCGGGTGGTGAACTGGCCGTGGCGGCGGCTGCTGCTGTCGCGGTGCGGGAACCTGTACGCGCGGATGGCGTTGGGGATGCCGGTGTCGGATGCGACGGGCGGGTTCCGGGTGTACCGGTTGTCGGCGTTGCGGGCGATGGGCCTTTCGTCGGTGTGTTCGCAGGGGTATTCGTTCCAGGTGGAGTTGTCGCGGTTGGCGCACCGGGCGGGGGTGCGGATCGTGGAGGTGCCGATCACGTTCGTCGAGCGGGAGCGGGGGGCCAGCAAGATGAGTCCGCTGATCGTGGCCGAGGCGTTGTGGCGGATCACCACGTGGGGGTTGCGGGACCGGCGGCCGGTGCGGTGGCGTCGTGGTCACGACCGGTGGCCGTGAGTGGGGGCGTGGCATGCTGGAGGGGCGGGCCTGTCGCCCCGCGGGCATTGTCCGGCCGGTGGCGGTGAGCGGGTGCCGCGCGACGCGGATGAGGTGAGATGCGCCGATACCTGAGGTTCGTGCCACCGGCCCTGCTGTTGGCGGTGGTGGCGGAGTTGGCCGTGTTCATCGGGGTGGGCCGGACCGTCGGGTTCGGTGCGGCGGTGCTGCTGGTGTTCGCCGCGTCCCTGCTGGGGTTGGTGTTGCTGCGCCGGGAGGGGATGCGCGCCTGGCGGGGGTTCCGCACGTCGGTGGAGTCCCGGCAGCCGCCGGGCCGGCAGGTGACCGATGGGCTGGTCGGTTTGGCCGGTGCGTTGCTGCTGGCGATCCCCGGCCTGCTCAGTGGGTTGGTGGGGGTGTTGCTGCTGGTGCCGCCGGTGCGCCGGTTGGCGCGGGCCGGGGTGCAGCGGGCCACCGAGCGGCGGGTGTCGTCGATGGTCGCCGGTGACCTGTTCGGTCCGCGTACGGTGCGGGTGCGGCGGGGGGAGCCGGCCGCGCCGCCGCCGGAGGATGTGGTGGCTCCGCAGGTGGTCGACGGGGGGCGGGCCATCGAGGGGGAGATCGTGGAGCCCCGCCGGCCCTGAACACCTGACACACCACGACGCCCCCGGACGTGTTCCGGGGGCGTCGTGGTGATCGTGGGTCAGGCGCGGCCGCGGCGGGTGCGGACCTCTTGGAGCCGTTCGGCGAGGATGTCCTCCAGCTCGGCGATGGACCGCCGCTCCAGCAGCATGTCCCAGTGGGTACGCGGCGGCTTGGCCTTCTTCTGTTCCGGTTCGGTGCCGTCGACGAGCCGGGCGACGCTGCCGTCGAACTTGCATTCCCAGGTGGTGGGGACCTCGGCGTCGACGGCGAACGGCACCTCGAACTGGTGGCCCTTGGCGCAGAGGTACTCGCGGGTCTGGCGCGGCGCGAGCTCCGTGTTGCGGTCGGATTCGTAGCTGACCGCGCCCAGCCGGCTACCGCGCAGCATGCGCTCGCCCATGTTCGACTTCCCCTCGCTCGTGGTGCTGGTCTTCCGGTGTAACGGCCGGTCACCGCCGGGGCATTCCCGCCCGGCGGATGGGACGACCCCCGCAAGGGTAGCCGGCCACCACACCGACCCGGCGGGTTCGCCCCGGCCGGGTCGACATCGGTGTGTGCACCGCGATGGTAGCCGCCGTGGGCCGCCGGGGCCGCCGGGACGGGCCGTGCGGGGCCGCCGGTGGCGATAGCATCCGCGGCATGGCCACCACCGTGCATCCCGGCGCGTGTCCCCTGGACTGC
Organism: Micromonospora sp. WMMD734; assembly: GCF_049178975.1. Lineage (NCBI taxonomy): Bacteria > Bacillati > Actinomycetota > Actinomycetes > Micromonosporales > Micromonosporaceae > Micromonospora > Micromonospora sp. WMMD734. Next base: position 2,112,190 of record NZ_JBMHMK010000001.1, on the reverse strand, counting down.
CCCGACACCTGCGTCTGGCAGCTCACCGTCACCGACGGGCGTCCGGTGGGGTTGCGTGGCGATCCGGAGCATCCGTTCACCCGGGGCGCGTTGTGCGGCAAGGTGAACCGTTACCTCGACGCGGTCACCGGCCCCGACCGGCTGACCACCCCCCTGGTGCGGGTCGGCCCGAAGGGTGTCGGGCCGGTGTCGTACCGGCCGGCGAGTTGGGAGGAGGCGGTCCGGCGGGTCGCCGACGGGTTACGCGCCAGCATCGACGTGCACGGCCCGGAGTCGGTCCTGCCGTACTACTTCGCCGGCACGATGGGGCTGGTGCAGGGCTGGTCGATGGGTCCGCGGCTGTTCGCGCACCTGGGGGCGTCGCGGCTGCGGACCACCATCTGCACGGCCGCGTCCCGGGCCGCCCTCGGGTCGGTGTACGGCGGGTCGGTCGGTTTCGAACCGGAGTCGGTGGTCGAGGCGAAACTGGTCATCCTGTGGGGGGCGAACCTGCTCGCCACCAATCTGCACCACTGGCCGTTCGTGCGGCAGGCCCAGCAGCGGGGCGCCCACGTGGTCACCATCGACCCGCTGCGCACCGACACCGCCGCCCGCAGCGACGAGCACGTGGCGCCACTGCCCGGCACCGACGCCGCGTTGGCGCTGGGGTTGATGCGGCACGTGCGGGACGTCGGCGCGGTCGACCGGTCGTGGGTGGCCGCGCACACCGTCGGCTGGGAGCGGATGGAGGCCCGCCTCGACCAGTGGCCGGTGCAGCGGGCCGCCGCCGAGTGTGGTCTCGACGTCGACGTGGTGCGGGACCTCGGCGAGCGGATCGCCACCACCCGTCCCACCGCCATCCGGGTCGGGTTGGGTCTGCAACGGCACGCCGGTGCCGGGCAGGCGGTCCGCGCCATCGCGGCGATTCCCCTGCTCACCGGGGATTTCCGGTATCCCGGTGGTGGGGCGTTGGCCACCACCAGCGGGCACCACCGCATCGACGCCGACCGGGTCGCCCGGCCCGCCGGGATGCCCGCGCCGCCGGCCCGGTCGATCAACATGAGTCGGCTCGCCGCGGCGCTCACCGACGAGGCCGATCCGCCGGTCACCGCGCTGGTGGTCTTCGACACCAACCCGGTGGCGACCGTGCCCGACCAGAACCGGTTGCGGCGTGGCCTGACCCGCGCCGACCTGTTCACCGTGGTGCTGGAGCAACGCTGGACCGACACCTGCGACTTCGCCGACGTGGTGCTGCCGGCCACCATGCAGCCGGAACACCTCGACCTGCACACCTCCTACGGCCACCACTACGCCACCCTGAACCGGCCGGTGCTCGACCCGCCGGGTCAGGCGCTGCCCAACACGGAGATCTTCCGGCGGATCGCCGCTGCCCTCGGGTTGGACCATCCGCGGCTGCGCGACAGCGACGAGGACCTGGTGCGGCAGCTGCTCGACGACACCGGCATCGACTACGACGAGTTGAGCCGCCGTACGTACGTGCGGGCCACGGGTGTGGCGGTGGGGTCGGCCCCGTACGCGGCGGGCGGGTTCCCCAGCCTCGACGGGCGGGCCCGGTTCCACGATCCGCGGCTGACCGCGCACGGCGTCGACCCGCTCGTCGGGTACACCCCGCCAGTGGAGGTGGGTGACGCGGTGCTGGCCCGCCGGTTCCCCCTGGCGTTGATCTCCCCGGCGGGCCGGTTCTTCCTCAACTCGACGTTCGCGTCGCTGCCGTGGCATCTCGGTCGTACCGGCCCGCCGCGTATCCACCTGCACCCCGTCGACGCCGCCGCCCGGGGTCTGGCCGACGGCGACCCGGCGCGGGTGCACAACGACCGGGGGGAGTTCCTGGCCACCGTCGCTGTGGACGACGCCACCCGCCCCGGGTTGGCGTTCACCTACAAGGCGTACTGGGCGCGGTTGAGCCCCGGCGGCAGCACCGTCAACGCGGTCACCGGGGTCCGGGACACCGACCTCGGTGGTGGGCCGACGTTCCACGACACCCGGGTCGAGGTGGCGGCCGCCCCGGCCGACGTGGCTCAGCCCGACTGACCGCTGAGCCGCGCCAACGCGGTGGCCAGGTCACTGACCTGGTTGGCGAGTTGACCGGCGCGGCGTTGGGCGGCGTCGGCGTCGGCCAACGCCCGGTCCAGGTCGGCCAGTCGGGCCCGGTCGGCGGCCGATGCCCGGTGCGCCCGCTGCAACTCGGCGTGGGCCTCGGTCAGCTCGGCGGTCAGGGCGTCCACCCGGGCCAGCACGGCGGCCAGTTCCTCGGCGGTGTGGGCGGTCCGCGCGGCGGCCTCCTCCCGGGCGGCGGTGGCGTCGGTGCGCGCGGCGTCGGCGTCACGGCGGGCCGCCTGCGCCGCGGCCTCGGCCTGCCGGGCCTGGTCGGCGGCGGCGGTGGCGTCGGCGCGGGCCGCCGCCTCGGCGGCCTGCGCCTGCCGGGTCTCCTGGCGGGCGGCGGTGGCGTCGGCGGCGGCCCGCTGCGCGTCGGTGGCGTGCCGGGCGGCGTCGGCGCGGGCGGCGTCCCGGTCGACGGTCAGGTCCGCGGCGAGTTGCCGGGCGGCGTCCCGGTCGGCGCGCAGCGCCCGCAGCTCGTGGCGGGCGGCGTCGCGGTCCCGTTCGGCCTGCACCCGTAGCGCCTGGGCGGCGGCGGTGTCCCGGCGGGCCGTGTCGGCGGCGGCGACTGCCTGTTCGGTCTGTTCCTGGGCGGCGGCGGCGCGGGCGTCGGCCTGCTCCGCGCGGTCGCGGGCCGCATCGGCGGCGGCGAGCGCGGACCGGGTCTCCTGCCGGGCGCGGGCGGTGTCGGCGGCGGCCGTCTCGGCGGCCTCACGGGCCTCGTCGCGGGCGGTGTGCGCGGCGGCGATCTCGGCGGCGGCGTCGGCGCGGGCCTGGGCGAGCTGCCGCTGCACCCCGGCCGGGGACAACTCGGCGTGCAACGCCTCGGTGAGGGTCTGCACCACCTGGTCGAGCCGGTCGACGACCTCCCAGGTGCGGGCCACCTGACCGGGCAGGCCGGGGGCGTTGCGGTGGCGCATCCGCGAGTTGCGCGACGCCCGCTGGCAGGCGCCGTCGTTGTCCCGGCAGTACCGGAAGGGACGTCCCGCGCCGGCGCGTTGCGGCACGTCACGTCCACAGTGCGCGCAGGGACGCAGGTCGTCGGGGGTGGTGGGCTGCGGGTCCATCGACGGGGAAGTCTAGAGGCTGCCCGGGCGCGCCCCCACCACCGGTAGGTCCCGGCCGGCCGGGACCGTTACCGTGGGCCGGTGGCCGTCTCCCCGTACATCTCGAAGTTGCGCGCCCACGTGGGGCACGACCTGCTGTTGCTACCCGGGGTGACCGGGGTGGTCCACGACGACACCGGGCGGGTGCTGCTGGCCCGCCGCGCCGACAACGGCCGCTGGTCGCTGCCGGCGGGTGTGGTCGACCCGGGTGAGCAGCCCGCCGACGCGGTCGTGCGGGAGGTGTGGGAGGAGACCGGGGTGCGGGTCGTCGTCGAGCGGATCGCCGGGGTCGCCACCCACCCGGTGGTGTACCCCAACGGTGACGTCTGCGAGTACCTCAACGTGTGGTTCCGGTGCCGGCCGGTCGGTGGGCGGCCCCGCGCCGACGGTGACGAGTCCACCGAGGTCGGCTGGTTCGCCCCCGACGCGTTGCCGGAGCTGGACGAGTGGGCGCGGCTGCGGCTGGACACCGCCGCCGCCCCCGACGCCGCCCCCTGGTGGGCGCGTCCCGGCCAGCGGCATCCCGCCCTGTGCCGGCCCGACGCGCTGTGACCCGGCGGGTCACCGGCGGTGGGTCACCCGCACCGGGGTGCCCGCCGGCAGGTCACAGCCGGTGTCGCCGTGGGGGCTGCGGACCCGGATCCGTTGGCCGGTCGCGGCGACCAGCCGGGCGGTGACCCGACCGTCGTCCCAGGTCAGCTCGTCGACGGTGAGTCGGCCCCGGCAGGTCACCCCGCGCAGCGTCCCCCGGGGCAGGCCCGGCGGCAGCGCCGGCAGCAGCCGCAGCAGGCCCGGCCGGGACTGCACCAGCGCCTCGATCAGCACCGCCGGCAGGGTGTGCGCCGCGTCGGCGTTGTAGGTCACCCGGCCCGGGTTGTGGGCGCTCATCAACGACCGGAAGAACATGTCCGCCGCGACGATCCGCCGCAGGTACGTCCCGACCAGCGGCCCGTCGCCGAGGCGGGCGGCCACCAGGGCCCGGTGCAGGGTGCCGTGGGCGGAGCCGTCCTCGTCGCCGCGGACGGTCAACGCCCGGTGCGCCGCCGCCGCCAGCTCCGGGGTGTCGTCGGGGTCGATCTCCCCGGTCGGCCACACCGGGTAGAGGTGGCTGACGTGCCGGTGGTCGTCGTCGGGGCGGTAGCCGGGCCACGCCCACTCGGCCAGCGCGCCCCGCGTGTCGATGCGGTAGCCGGGCAGCCGGTCCCGGACCGCCGCCCACCGCTGCGACCCGGTCACCTCGGCGGCGACGGCCATCGCGTGCCGGGCGGCGGCGACGTCCATGGTGGCGTTCACGGCGACCGGCACCGGCCGGCCGGCGTCGTCGAGGGGACCGGTCTCCGGCGAGTACGACGGCACCAGCGCCGGCTGCCCGTCGACGTCGGTGAGCACGTCGGTGAAGAAGTCCGCCACCTCGGCCAGCCACCCGGCCACCTCCCCCAGCGGTTCCCCGGTCACCTGGTGGTGTTCGTACAGCGGGTGCAGCAGCCAGTGCGCACCGGCCAGCCACGCGGTGAACGGCCAGTGCGGGTGGACGTGGAACAGGTGCCCGTGTTCACCGTCGGTGCGGCTGGGCGCCAGCAGGCCCCGTGCCCCGTAGACGGCGTGGGCGTTGTCCCGCCAGTGCCCGACCTGGGCGCGGACCAGCCGGGCGTGCGCGGCGGTCACCTCCGGCAACGCGCCGACGTTCGCGCCGGCCAGTTGCAGGTTGAGGTTCGCGTCGGTGGTGAAGTCCCCCGCCCAGGCCGCGTCCCAGGAACCCGTCCAGATGCCGGTCAGTCGGGGCGGCAGCACCCCGCTGGCGCTGAACAGCAGGTACCGGCCGGCGTGGAAGAGCCGTTCCAGCAGCGCCGGGTCCAACCGGTCACCGGCGGTGGCCTGCCGGGCGAGCAGCGCGCCCACGGGCAGGTCCCGGTCCGCCGCCGACACCGCCAGGTCCAGGTCGACCCGCCGGTAGGGGCCGGTGTGCCGGGTGACGTGCCGGGCCAGCAGCGTCGGGTAGTCGGCCGGGCCGTCGGCGAGTCGCCGCTGCTGCGCGGCGGTGGGCCACGCCGCGGTGGCGGTGCGTTCCACAGCGGTGGTCAGCAGCGCCGGCCCGCGTACCAGCACCCGGTCACCGGCGGGTTCGGCGTCGCCCCGGACCAGGGTCACCGCCTCGAAGCCGTACGCGCCGCCGACGTCGGGGTAGCGGCCCCGCACCCGCAGGAACACCAGCCCGTCGTGGCGGTGGGCGGTGGTGTCGTAGTGCACCGTGTCGGGGCGGCCGGGCAGGTCACCTGTCGCCCCGACGACACAGTCGCCCTGGTCGAGGTGGGTGACGACCAGCCGGTCGGCGCGGGAGACGAAACTGCGTCGCCGCCGCCCGGACCACCGCACCACCACCTCGCCGGTGGTGAAGTCGGTGTGCCGCCGGTAGTCCCGCACCGGCGTCGCGGGGGCGTCGACGGTCAGCGCGAACCCCGGATGGTACGACTGGGTCCAGGCCAGGTCCCGGCCGCCGGTGAGCAGTTCACCGGCCTCGGCGCGGCGGCCGGTGAGGACCAGTTCCCGGATCCGGGGCAGCAGTGCGGCCAGGTGCGGGGCCCGCGCGTCGTGGGTGCCGTTGGGCAGCACGAACCGGTGGTGGTTGACCACCAGCCGTTCGGCGTGCGGGTCGCCGGGGACCATCAGCCCGTACTCGCCGTTTCCGGTGAGGAAGGCGTCGGTCCAGTCGACGGCCGGTGCGTCGTCCCAGACCTGGTGTGCCGACGGGGGTGGCCCGCCGGTCACCGGGGGGTCCGGGCCGTCGGTGCGGCGGTGCTGTCCCGGATGGTCAGCCGGGGCGGCAGCAGCGTCACCTCCGGCACCGCCTCGTCGTGCAGTTTGCGCATCAGCAACGCCACCGCCTGCCGGCCGATCTCCTCGGCGGGCACCGGCACCGAGGTGATCCGGGGTGCGGCCTGTTCGGCGAACTGGTCGGGGCAGATCGCCACCACCGACATGTCCTGCGGCACCCGCCGGCCGAGGGTGGGCAGGCAGGCCAGCACCGGCCCGACGGCCGCCTCGTTCTGCACCACCAGCGCCGACAGGTCGGGGTGCCGGTCGAGCAGGTCGGCCAGTTCCTGACGGATCGCGGCGGGCCCCTCTTCGAAGGGTTGGGTGACGACGGTGACGCCGTGCCGGTCGGCGGCGGCGGCCACCCCGGCGCGGGTGCGGTGGGCGAAGCCGGTGCCCCGGTCGTAGACGGCGGCGGGTGCGCCGAGCAGCGCCACCCGGTGGTGCCCGAGCCGGGCCAGGTGTTCCACGCACACCTGACCGGCGCGGTGGAAGTCCAGGTCCACACAGGTCAGGCCGGTCGGGTCGGCGGGGACGCCGATCAGGACGCTGGGTCGGGTCAGGTCCCGCAGCAGCGGCACCCGCGAGTCGTCCAACTCGACGTCCATCACCAGCATCCCGTCGACCATGGCGCTGCCGGCGATGCGGCGCAGCCCCGACGGTCCCTCGTCGGAGGTGACGAGCAGGACGTCGTGGTCGAAGCGGCGGGCCGTGGTGACCACCGCGATGGCGAACTGCATCACCACCGGCACCTGCATGCCGGCGCGCAGCGGCAGGACCAGGGCGATGGTGTTGGCGCGGCGGCTGGCCAGCGCCCGCGCCCCGGCGTTGGGGTGGTAGCCCAGTTCCCGGATGCTGGCCAGCACCCGGGTGCGGGTCACCTCGGAGATGGCCCGTTTGCCGCTGAGCACGTACGACACGGTGCTGACCGCCACCCCGGCGTGCCGGGCGACGTCGACGATGGTGACCTGGTCGGGCGATTTGCGGCTGCGCCCGGGTGCGCCGGTCACCGGGTACCGCCGGCGGCGACCGCCGGGCGGGGCCGCGGCGCGGCGGCGCGGGTGTGCACGGTCACCGCGCCGACGGCGCGGATGTCGCGGGCGGAGCGGCCCACCAGCAGGGTGTGGGTGGCGTCCTCCAGCACCGGGCCGCCGCGTTGCTCGTCCCACCAGGTCAGGTCGTCGACGCGCAGCCGCAGGGTGACCGTGCGCCGCTGGCCGGGGGTGAGGGTGACCCGGGTGAAGTCACGCAGCTGCCGCAGCGGCTGCTTGACCCGGGAGCGTCGCTGCCGGGTGTAGAGCTGCACGATCTCCTCGCCCTCCCGGTCGCCGGTGTTGGTGACCTCGACGCTCACCTCGACCTCGTCGCCGGCGCTGACCGTCGGCGTGTCGACCCGCAGGTCAGCGTAGTCGAACCGGGCGTAGCTGAGGCCGTGGCCGAACGGGTACAGCGGCTCTCCCCGGTAGTAGAGGTAGGTGCTGTCGGCGCCGATCACGTCGTAGTCGAGCAGGTCGGGCAGGTCGGCGGCATCGGGGTACCAGGTCTGGGTGAGCCGGCCGCCGGGGTCGGCGGCACCGAGCAGCACCTGCGTCAGGGCAGTGCCGTGTTCCTGACCGCCGTGCGCCGACCACAGCACCGCCGGCAGGTGCTCGTGCGCCCAGCCCACCGCGTACGGGTAGCTGCTGGTGAGCACCAGCACGGTCTGCGGGTTCGCCGCGTGCACGGCGCGCAGCAGCCGTTCCTGCCCGGCGGGCAGGGCCAGGTCGACCCGGTCCTCGGTCTCCCGGCCGTTGACCATCGGGTGGTTGCCGAGGACGACGACGGCCACGTCGGCGGCGTCGGCCAGCGCGGCGGCCTCGGCCGCGCCGTCGGCGACGAGTTCGACGGTGAACGCGGTGGCGGTGTCCGGGTCGGTGGCGTCGGCGCGCAGCCGCCCACCCTCGTCGACCCGCACGTACGCGCCGGTGGCGAGGTGGTGCAGCAGGGCGGTGCCGTCGGGGCGGTGCCGGAAGCGGAAGGTTTCCCGCACGATCCAGCCGCCCGGTCCGGGGCGGTCGTTGGCCAGTGCCCCGTCGTCGGCGGCGCCGACGTGCCGGCCGTTGGCGACGGCGCGCAGCGCCACCATGTCCTGCCCCCAGTCGAACACGTCGAACCAGGTGCCGTCGCGGCCGTCGTCGGCGGTCAGCGGCCCGCCCTCGGAGGAGCGGGGGCAGCGGACGTACCGGTCGCCGACACGCAACGCGATCCGGTCGGCGCCACAATGGTGGGTGACGGTGGGTAGTTCCCGGGCCAGTGCCTCCCGGACGGTGACGGCGTACGGCAGGGTGCCGCTGTACCAGTCCTCGTGGACGGTGTCGGCGAGCGGGCCGAGGACCGCGACCCGCGGTGGGGTGCGGGTGGGCAGTGGCAGCAGCCCGTCGTTGTCGAGCAGCACGATCGACTGGCGGGCGGCCTCGCGGGCCAGGTCCCGGTGGGCGGGGCTGTCGAGCAGGTCGGGGGAGACCCCGGCGAACGGGTCCTGCCCGGGTGGGTCCAGGTCGCCGAGGCGGATACGGATGGTGAGGATGCGCCGGACGGCCCGGTCCACGTCGGATTCGTCGACGAGTCCCCGGCGCAGGGCTTCGGTCAGGCGTTGGACGGTGGGTGCGCTGTCGGTGTCGTCCTCGGTGAAGTTGTCGATGCCGGCGCGCAGGGCGGCGGCGAAGCCGGTGACGTGGTCGGGTAGGTGGCGCTGTACGCCGGCGAGGTTGGTGACGGCCCCGGCGTCGCCGACGACCATCACCTCGTCGCTGGTCCACCGGCGCAGCTCGCCGTTCAGCAGTGGGCTCAGGTGGGCGGGCACCCCGTCGACCAGGTTGTAGGAGGCCATCACGGCGACCGCCGCACCGGCGGCGAGGGGGGCGCGGAACGCGGGGAGTTCGTATTCGTGCAGGACCCGGGGTGGCAGGTCGCTGGAGGTGGTGGCCCGGTCGGTCTCGTTGTTGTAGCCGAGGAAGTGTTTGACCGTCGGGGCGGTGCGCAGCCGGTGGGGGTGGTCGCCGCGCAGCCCGTGGGCGTAGGCGGTGGCGAGCCGGCCGGTGAGCCACGGGTCCTCCGACCAGCCTTCCTCGTTGCGGCCCCAGCGGGGGTCGCGCAGCGGGTTGACCACCGGTGCCCACACGTTGAGGCCGACGCCTGCGGGGTCGGCCTGGTGTTTGATGCGTACCTCGGTGCCGACGGCGTCGCCGACGGCCCGGATCAGGTCGGGGTTCCAGCTGCTGGCCAGGCCGATGGCCTGCGGGAAGACGGTGGCCGGGCCGAGCCAGGCGACCCCGTGCAGCGCCTCGGTGCCGGTGCGGAAGCCGGGCAGGCCGAGCCGGGGCACGGGGGCCTGCCACTGGTGCAGCAGGCCGATCTTCTCCGGCAGGGTGAGCCGGGTCAGCAGGTCGTCGGCGTGCGCTTCGGGGGACGGTCCGGTGGGGTCGTTCATCTGCGGTTACCTTCCGGTGGATCGCGGTGAGGCGTCCGGCCGGCGGTCGAAGCGTTTCGACGGCCGTGGTGACGTGCGGCATCGCGCGGTGAGGGTGGTGGCGGTCGTCGGCCCGGAGCGGCGAAGCGCTTCGACGACTGCGGAAAACACGCCGCCCCGGGTGCCCGAACGACGGGGCGGCGGTTCGAGGTTGGCACCTGCGCGTCGGCCGGTCAAGGGGTGACCGGCACCCGGATCAGTCGACGGGGAGTCGACCGGCCTCGATGGCGGCCAACGCGGCGGTGGCGCCGCCGAGCGCGGTGGCGGCCGAGTCCAGCGTGGAGGCGTCGAGACGGCAGCCCCCGGCCTGCGGGGCGAGGGTCCGGGTGACCAGTTCCGCGCGGGCGGCCGGCAGCAGCCACGGCGCCAGGGTGGCGAAGTGCCCGCCGACCACGATCGCCTCGGGGTTGAGCAGGTTCGCCAGGATCGACGCCCCGTGCCCGAGGCGCCTGCCGATCTCGGCGAGCCCGGCCAGCACCGCCGGTTCCTCCTGCCGGGCCGTCGCCACGATCCGGTCGAGTTCGGGCAGGTAGTCGGTGACCGGGCCGTCCCGGGTGGTGTCGGGCAGCAGGCGGGCCACCACGGCCGGCAGCGCGGTCCACGCGGCCAGGCAGCCGCGTCGGCCGCAGGGGCACGGGGGCCCGGCCGGGTCGAGGCTGAGGTGGCCGAGTTCACCGGCGTGGCCCCGGCCACCGCGCAGCAGCCGGCCACCGGCGAGGACCCCCGCGCCGACGGAGACCCCGCCGGTGACGTGGACCAGGTCGGTGGCGCCGGCGTACGCGCCGTGCCGCTGCTCGGCCAGCACGGCGAGGTTGGCGTCGGTGTCCACCGTGACGGTGAACCCGCTTTCGCGCAGCGCGGCCCGCAGGTCGGCGGCGAGCGGCACGTCACGCCAGCCGAGGCCGCTGGCCAGGGGCACCCCGCCGGTGGTGTCGACCAGGCCGGGCACCCCGACGGCGAGGCCGAGCACGGTGCGGCCCTGCCCGGTGACCCGGCCGATCGCGCGTCGGGCGAGGGTGGCCAGCGCCCGGACGGTGTCGGCGGGGGAGGCGGTCGAGGTGGGGAACGCCCGTCGCCAGGTGAGCAGCCGGTTGCCGCCCAGGTCCACGGCGACCACCACCAGATCGTCCGCGCCGATCTGCAGGCCCAGCGCCGCGTACTGCGCGCCGTCGAGGACGAGCATGGTGGCGGGGCGGCCGACCCGGTTGCCGGTCAGCCCGGTCTCGCGGACCAGTCGTCTGTCGAGCAGTTCGCCCACCAGGCTGGACACGGTGGCCTTGTTGAGCCCGGTGGCGGCGGCTATGTCGGCCCGGGAGCAGGGCGCGTGCAGGCGGACGTGCCGCAGGACCACGGCCCGGTTGGCCACCCGGACGTCGCCCAGGTCGGTCGCCTGCGGTTCGTTGTGGATGCTGATCACGGTCTGTCCGCTCCCTGCGCCCGACGGTGGGTGGTGCCGTGCCGGTGCATCATCGCCCACCGTCGACCCCGCACGGGCACGCCGGGTCGGCCGGTGGGCGACGCCGTCGGCGGGCCGGTGCACCGTCGGAACGTCTGTTCGGCTGGAAACTCAACTAACTCTAGCGGCACGTCCGGAGCCCGGACAGCCACCCGGCCCGGTGGGGTCAGTCCGGCGGGAACCACGGCACGAACGGCGTCGGGGCGACCGGTTCGCCGTTGAGCAGCAGCCGGCGGGGGGCGTCGTCGCCCACCACGCTCACCCGGCGCACCCGCAGCGGCCCGTCGGTGCGTACCCGCAGGGTGTCACCGTCACGCAGCGCCCGCACCACGGTGTCGCCGTCGACGTCGTGCAGCACCGTGCTGGCGTCCACGCCGCCCCAGCTGACCAGGGTGACGTCGTCGAACGGGCCGTCGCCGACGGTGCCGGCGGCCGGGACGAGCGGCACCAGCGCGCCGTACCTGACGAACAGCGGCAGCCGGTGCAGCGGCACGGCCACCCGCAGGTGCCGCCCGCCGCCGTGCCGTTCGCCGGTGCCGGCGTCGATCCAGTCGTCGCCGGTGGGCAGGTAGACGGCCCGCCGCCCGGACGGGTCGATGACCGGGGCGACGAGCAGGTCGGTGCCGAGCCGGTACTGCAGGTCGGTGGTCCACGCGGTCGGGTCGTCGGGCGTGTCGACGAGCAGCGCCCGCATCATCGGCGCGCCGGTGCGTGCCGCCTCCACGGCAGCCGACCACAGGTACGGCATCAGCCGGTACCGCAGCCGCAGCGCGGCGACCGCGTCACGTTCGGTGTCGGCGGGGAAGTCCCAGGGCAGCCGGCTGGTGGTGCCGTGCAGCCGGACCAGCGGCGACAGCGCCCCGAACTGGGTCCACCGCACGTACAGGTCCGCCTCGGGGGTGCCGTGGAAACCGCCGGTGTCGTGGCTCCAGAACGGCACCCCGGACAGCCCGTGCGACAGCCCGCCGCGCAGGGTGCTGGCCAGGCCGGGCCAGGTGGCGTTGACGTCGCCGCTCCACTGCGCGCTGTGCCGTTGCCCGCCCAGGTACGACGAGCGGGCCCACACCGTACGGTGCCCGGCGACCTCCCCGGTGAGGTCGGCGACGACGTCGTTGAACAGCAGGGTGTAGACGTTGTGCAGTTCGACGCCGGTCATGCCGTTGTGCGCCACCGCGTCGGCCGGCACGCCCTCGGCGAAGTCGGTCTTGAACACGGCCACCCCCTGTTCCAGCAGGGGCCGCAGCAGTCCCCGGAACCAGTCGACGGCGTCGGGGTTGGTGAAGTCGACGATGGCGCTGGCCGGGTAGCTGCCGTGCCACACGTCCGCCACGTACGTGCCGCCGTCGGCGCGGCGCAGGAAGTAGCCGGCGCGGGCCGCGTCGGCGTACAGCGGGCTGTCGGTCATCAGGTACGGGTTCATCCACAGGCACACCCGGAAGCCCTGCCCGGTGAGGGTGGCCAGCATCCCGGCCGGGTCGGGGAACGCCTCGTCGTCCCAGCGCAGCTCCGACCAGCGGCCGGCGACCTGCCAGTAGCAGTCCAGGTGCAGCACGTCGCAGGGGATGTCGCGGTCCCGGATGCGGCGGGCCCGCTCCAGCACCCGCTGCTGGCTGTCGGGGTAGAACCCGGAGGAGATCCACGCTCCGAAGGCCCACTTCGGCGGCAGGTACGGCCGGCTGGTCAGTTCGTCGAACCGGTCCAGCACCTCGACGGGGGTGGGGCCGGCGAGCACGTAGTAGTCGAGCAGGTCGTCGGGGACGAGGATCTGCACGGCGCTGTGGGTGGACTGGCACATGTCGAACTCGACGGGCATGCCGCTGTCGACGAGCACCCCGTAGCCCCGGTCGGACAGGTAGAACGGCACGTTCTTGTGGGACCGGTCGGACTCCCCGCCGAAGGCGTCGTAGTTCCACATCAGGGCCCGTTGGCCGCGTTTGTCCAGCGGGGTGAACTTCTCCCCGAAGCCGACGAACCGTTCGTCGCCGAACGCCACGAAGCTCTCGTGCCAGGCGACGGGCGCGCCGTCGACGCTGCTGCGGCCGAACGGCAGGGTGCGGCGTCGGCCGCTGATGTCCCGGGTGCCCGGGTCCTGGTCGAGCAGCACCCGCCCGTCGGGGGTGAGGAACCGCAGATGCCACGGGTCGAGGCGGATCTCGGCGACGACCGCGCCGGCGTCGATGAGCACATGGGTGTCGTCCACGGTGATCGCGGCGGGGTGGGGCCGGGGGTGGACCAGGGGCACCGCGCGGGCCGAGCGGCTGCGGGCCTGCGGGTCCTCGGTGAGGCGGACCCGGATCACGCCGTGGCCGGCGGCGTCGAGGCGGACCACCAGGCTGCCGCCGTCGGAGAGGGTGGCCTTGACGGTGACCCCGTGCCCGTCGGTGGCGACGACCTCGGCCCGGCCGACGGTGGCGACCCCGTCCTCGCCCGGTTCCCGTACGGGCAGGTCGGGCGGGTCGGCCACGAACGTCTCGTACGGGACCAGCGGCGGTCGGTACGGCATCGGCGTCTCCTCGGGGCTTTTCCGGCGGTACCGACAGTTTCTTTGCCTTCCCAACGAACTGTCAACGAGGGACTTCGATTGACCTGCGATCAACCCGATTGACATGGGTAAATCACCTCCATAGTTTGGACGCCTATCAAACAAAGTCGACGGGATGGTGGGTATGTGGGACGACGGGCGGCTCTGCCACGGCGGTGACTACAACCCCGAGCAGTGGCCCGCCGCCACCTGGCGCGAGGACATCGCCCTGATGCGCCGGGCCCGGGTCAACCTGGTCACCGTCGGCGTGTTCGCCTGGTCCCGGCTCGAACCCGCCCCCGGCCGCTACGACCTCGGTTGGCTCGACGAGGTGCTGGACCTGCTGCACGACGGCGGCATCCGGGTCGCCCTGGCCACCCCCACCGCCTCCCCACCGCCCTGGTTCTCCCTGGCCCACCCCGACGCTCTGCCGGTCACCGCCGACGGCGTCCGGCTGCACCACGGCAGCCGCGACACCTACTGCGCCGCCGCCCCCGCCTACCGGGCCGCCGCCCGGGGCATCGCCGCCACCCTCGCCGCCCGCTACGCCCACCACCCGGCCGTGGCCCTGTGGCGCGTGCACAACGAGTACGGCACCACCTGCCACTGCCCGCACGCCGAGACCGCGTTCCGGCGCTGGCTCGTCGAACGCCACGGCGACCTGGCCACCCTCAACGCCGCCTGGGCCACCAGCTTCTGGAGCCAGCACTACACCGACTGGGCGTACGTGAGCACCCCCCGGGCCACCCAGTACCTCGGCAACCCCGGCCAGCTGCTGGACTTCCGGCGGTTCTGGTCCGACACCCTGCTCGCCGCGTACGTCGAACAACGTGACCTGCTGAAGGCGGCCAACCCGGCGCTGCCGGTCACCACCAACTACGTCCTGGGCGACTGGGTGCCTGTCGACCACGCCCGCTGGGCCGCCGAGGTGGACCTGGTCGCCGTCGACCACTACCCGACGGCGGTCGACGGCGGCGCCGAGGAACAGACCGCCCTCGCCGCCGACCTGGCCCGCGGCTGGGCGCGACACGGCCGCCGCCGGGCCACCACCCGACCCGGCGCGACCCCCGCCGACGGGCCCGCCAGCTGGCTGCTGATGGAGAGCGCCGCCAGCCAGATCCACACCACCGGACGCTCGCACACCAAGGAACCCGGCCGGATGGCCCGGCACAGCCTGTCCCACGTCGCCCGGGGCTCCCGGGGGGCGATGTTCTTCCAGTGGCGGGCCCCGGCCGGCGGCGCGGAACGCTTCCACTCCGCGCTGGTGCCGCACACCGGCCCCGACAGTCGGGTCTTCCACGAGACGGTCCGCCTCGGCGAACACCTCGACCGGCTCGCCGAGGTCACCACCGGCGAGGTGACCGCGTCGGTCGCGCTGGCCTTCGACGCCGCCAGCAGCTGGGCGCTGCGCCACCCCGGCATGCCCTCGACCCTGCTCGACGGGCACGCCGAACTGGCCGCCGCGCACCGGGCGCTGTGGCGGGCCGGCTACGGCTGCGACGTGCTCGTCCCCGGCGACCCGCTCGACCGGTACCGGCTGCTCGTCCTGCCCGCCGTCTATCTCGCCGACGACGCCACCGCCGGTTGGGTCCGCGACCACGTCGAGGCGGGCGGGCACCTGCTGGTCGGCTACCTCAGCGGCGTCGCCGACCCGCACGGCCGGGTACACCTCGGCGGCTACCCCGGCGCGTACCGCGAGCTGCTCGGCCTGCGCGTCGAGGAGTTCCATCCGCTCGCCGCCGACGAACAGGTGCTGCTCTCCGGCGGCGGCACCGGCCGGATCTGGTCGGAGACCGTGCACCTGGACGGCGCCGAACCCGTCGGCACGTACGTCGGCGGGGTGCTCGACGGCCGACCGGCGGTGACCCGGCACCGGGTCGGCGACGGCACCGCCTGGTACCTGTCGACCCGACCCGACGACCGCACCTACCGGCAGCTGGTCACCCAGGTGGCCCAGGCCGCCGGGGTCGTCCCGGTCTGCCCGGACGCCCCACCCGGCGTGGAGGCGGTACGCCGCGCCCACCCGCAGGCGAGCTGGCTGTTCCTGCTCAACCACACCGACCGGCCGCAGCGGGTGCCGGCCATCGGGGTCGACCTGCTCACCGGCATCGCCGCCGACGGCACGGTGGTCCTGCCGGCCGGCGGCCTGGCGGTGATCCGCGAGCAACCGGCCCCGATGGCGTCGGTCCCAGCCACTCCGCCGATGACCGACCGGACCCCACCCGCCTAACCTTGCCCCGGTGAGGACGAGGAACGCGGTGCCGCCGCGCGCACTGCCACTCTGGCCGCTGTACCTGATGTTCGCGGCGATGCCGCTGTGGTGGCTGCTCGGCGGGCTCTACCTCGGCTGGGCGCTGTTCGGGATGCTGCTGGCGGTGGTCCTGCTCACCCACGGCCGGGTGTCCTGGCCACCCGGCTCGGCGCTGTGGTTCGTCCTCGTCGGCCTCATCATGGTCAGCGCCACCCGGCTGGAGAAGGCCAGCAGCCTGCTCGTCTACGGCCTGCGGCTGGGCTTCGTCGTCACCGCCCTCGTGGTCTACCTGTACGTCTACACCGCCGCCCGGCAGGGGGCCCGCTGGGACCGGCTGTTCCAACCGGTGCTGTTCTTCTGGCTGGGGATGGTGGCGCTCGGCTGGCTCGGCGTGCTGGCTCCCCGGCTGGCGTTGACCACCCCGGTGGAGGTGCTGCTGCCCGACGGGCTGGCCGGGCAGCGGATGATCCGGGCGGTCACCCACGTGCACTCCACCGAGTTCAACCCCACCGGCCGCAACCCGTACTACCGCACGGCCGCCCCGTACCCGTACACCAACAACTGGGGTACGGGATTCGCGTTGCTGGTGCCGTGCGTGCTGGCGTACCTGTCGGCGGTGCGCACCGGGCCGCTGCGCCGGGTGCTGCTGGTGTCCCTGCCGCTGGCCATGGTGCCGGCGTTCCTCACCCTCAACCGGGGCATGTTCATCGGCCTCGGGGTGGGCCTGGCCTACCTGGGACTGCGCGCCCTGCTGCGCGGCGACGTCCGGCTCATCGGCACGATCACCGCCGCGGTGGCCGTGGCCTGGGTGGTCACCCTGGTCGTCCCGGTCGGCGACATGATCATGAATCGGGTGGAGAACACCGACTCGACCCGGGACCGCGCCGACCTCTACCGGCAGACCCTGGACGCGGTCCTGCACTCGCCGCTGCTCGGCTACGGCGCCCCCCGCACCGCCGACACCACCACCGGCGCGGAACCCCTCGGCACCCAGGGTCAGGTCTGGCTGACCATGTACAGCCACGGCGTGCCCGCCCTGCTGATGCTGCTGGCCCTGCTCGTGGTGCTGGTCCGCAGCACCGCCGTCGCCGTGTCCGCCGCCGGCCGGTGGCTGAGCGTGGTGCCGGTGGTCGCCCTCGCCCTGGCCCCGTTCTACGGCTTCACCGACATGAACCTGTCGGTGATGTTCTATGCGATCGGGCTGGCCGTGGCCGCCGTCGACGGCCCGGTGAACCGGCAACTACCGACGGCGACGCCCCGGCCGGCGGCGGTCTGAGCGGGGTCAGCCGGCCGCCACCGCGGCCCGGGACCGGTCCGCCGCGATGCGTACCGCCATCGCCGCGAGCATGCTGCCGGTCACCCACCGCTGGACCCGCGCCCAGCCCGGCCGGCGCACCAGGAACGTCGACACCGACCCGGCGGTCAGCACGATCAGCGTGTTCACCGCCAACGCGACGGTGATCTGGGTGCCGCCGAGCAGCAGGCTCTGCACCGCCACGTCGCCTCGGGCGGGGTCGACGAACTGCGGCAGCAACGACACGTACAAGATGGCGATCTTGGGGTTGAGCAGGTTGGTGAGCAGCCCCATGGCGAACAGCCGACGCGGCCGGTCCACCGGCAGCGCCTGCGGCGTGAACGCCGAGCGCCCACCCGGGCGCAGCGTCCGCCAGGCCAACCACAGCAGGTACGCCGCCCCGGCCAGCTTCACCGCCGTGTACAGCGGTGGCACCAGCACGAAGACCGTGGCGATGCCGGCGACCGCGGCGGCCAGGTAGACGCCGAAGCCGGCGGCCACCCCGAGCAGGGAGACCAGCCCGGCCCGACGGCCCTGGCTGACCGACCGGGAGACCAGGTAGACCATGTTCGGCCCCGGCGTGAGCACCAGACCGAGCGCCACCAGGGCGATTCCCGCCACCGCACCGACCGTGACCATCGCGCCCCCGTCCGTCGTTCCCACCCCGCACCCTACGCCGCGTCGTCGTCGCGCGACGTCCCGTGCCTGACCCGGCAGGGGTTCCGGACACCGCACGGCAACGGCCACACTGCTCAGATGTCTGTGACCCTGCGGGCCGCCCCCACCGTCACCGCGCCCGCCCTGGTCCTGCGCTGCTGGCGCGACGACGACGTCGACGCGTTGGTCGAGGCGTACCGGGATCCAGAGCTGCGGGCCCGCACGCGTAACCCGCTGACCACCCCGGCGCAGGCCAGACGCTGGGTCGACGGTAACCGGCAGGGCTGGGCGGCGGGCCGCCGGTTCAGCTTCGCCGTCTGCGAACCCGCGCCCGACGGCGACCTGGTGGTCGGTTGCGTCCTGCTCAAGGACGTCGCGCCGGGCCGCGCCGACGCGGAGATCGGCTACTGGACGGCCGGGCCGGCGCGCGGCCGTCAGGTGGCGTCCCGGGCGGTGGACGCGGTGAGCCGGTGGGCGTTCACCCGGTTCGCCGCGACCGGGCTGGCCCGGCTGGAACTGCTGCACCAACTGGACAATCCGGCGTCCTGCCGGGTGGCGCAGAAGAGCGGCTTCCCGTTCGTCGAGGTGCTGCCGGCCCGGCCGCCGTTCCCCCTCGACGGGCACCGCCACGTGCGTCACCACCGCTGAACGCCGGGAATGTCTCCCGCCGTGCAGGCGCTGCACCGGTGACGGCCGGTTGGATACGGTGGCGGGGGAGGTGTCCGCAGGATGGTGGACGCGTGGGAGGCTTCGGTCGAGGCGCAGATCCGCAGCGCCCAGGAACGGGGCGAGTTCGACAATCTGCCCGGCGCGGGCAAGCCGATCCCCGGCCGTGACCTGCCCTATGACGAGTCCTGGTGGATCACGAGTTTCCTGGAGCGGGAGGCGCTGCCCACCGATCTGCTGCTGCCCACCCCGCTGCAGTTGCGCCGCCGGGTCGAGCAGGTGCCCGACGAGGTTCGCGACCTGCCCACCGAGGAGTCGGTCCGGGAGTTCGTCGGGCTGCTCAACCAGGAGATCGTGGCGTGGCTGCGGTATCCCGCCGGGCCCCGGGTGGCGGTCCGCCCGGTCGACACCGAGGCGGTGCTGCGCGGGTGGCGGGCCCACCGCGCCACCCGCGCCGTCCCCGCTCCGTCCGCTCCGACGCCCGCGCCCCCGGCACGACGCCCCCGGTTCCGCTGGCCGTGGCGGCGACCGCCGGGGTAGCCGCCGGATCAGTCGACGGCGGCCCGCCAGGTCCACGAGACGCGCCGGGGCCGCTCACCCAGGGTCGCCCGACCGGTCATCCAGAGCAGCACGTCGGCCGGGTCACCGGTGGGCGCGTCGGGGAACAGCCGCCCCAGCACCGCCGCGCTGGACGCCGCCGGCGGCCGCCACGCCACCCCCAGCCCCCGGGTGATGTCGTACGTGTGCAGCAGCGTCTCGGCGATGCCCATGGCGGCGAAGCCGGGCGGGTCGCAGGGCCCCCAGTGCCAGGCGCGGGTGTGCGCGGGGACGGTGTCGAGCGCGGCGGCGAGCAGCCCCCCGCAGGCGGTCACCACCACCAGCACCTGCGCCGGGGTGGCGTCGGGGTGGACCCGCAGGTCGAGCGGGAGGTAGCCGGTGTCGGGCCGGCCGGTGAGCTGGGTGGCGTAGCCGAGCAGGTCGTGGGCGATGTGCGCGGCGGTCGTCCGGCACGACCAGTCCAGGCCCCCGGCGGGGCCGGTCCAGTCCCGTCCGGTGTACGGGCCCAGTGTGCGGGTCGCCTCGTCGACCGCGTCGCGGACCCCGCGACCGGTCAGCCGTTCGTCGGTGGGCATACGGCCGATCCTCGCACCACAGTGGCCCGCGTGCCGGGTCGCGCGGCGCGGCTCAGACCGGCCGTACGGGCTGCGGGCCGGCGGCGACGAGAGTTTCGACCACCGACCGGGCCGGTGTCGGACGCCGGCCGAGCAGAGTCTGAAGGGCCGGGTCGGTGACCGCGAACTCGCCCCGCCGGGCCGCCCGGTACATGCCGAGGGTGAAGTCGGCAGCGGCCTCGGGCATGCCCCGGGCGACGGCGGTGGACCGCCACTCGTCGTCGTCGAGGACGACCCGGGTGACGGTGCGGCCGGTGAGGTCGGTGAGAATGTCGGCCACCGCCGCCAGGTCGAGGGCCTCCCCGGCGGTCAACGCGGGGGTGACGCCGTCGAGTCCGCCCCGACCGGCCAGCGCGATGGCGGCGGCCTCGGCCAGGTCGTCGTGCGCGGTCCAGGACACCGGCCCGTCGACCGGTGCCACCAGGCGGCCGGTGGTCACGGCGTCGCCGATGACGAACCCGAGGGTGCTCGCGTAGAAGCCGTTGCGCAGCGCGGTGAACGGCACCCCGGTCGCGGCCAGGTGCTCCTCGGTCACGGCGTGGGTGACCTGGGCGGGGAAGAGTGAGTCGCGGGAGGCGGCCTGGTGGCTGGTGTAGAGGATGCGGGTGGCTCCGGTTGCGCGGGCGGCGTCGATGGCGGCCCGGTTCGCTCCCACCGCGTCGCCGCCGCGGATCGCGGCGGACACGATCAGCACCTGGTCGGCCCCGGCGAAGGCCTGCTCCAGCGTGGCGGGGTCGGTGAAGTCCCCCCGGCGGACCCGCACGCCGCGTTCGGCCAGGTGGGCAGCCTTGTCGACGTCGCGCACGCTCACCCCCACGGTGGCGGCGGATACCCGGGCCAGCAGTTGGTCGACGATCCGGGAGCCGAGCTGCCCGGTGGCGCCGGTGATGACGAACACGATGACGACCCTTCGACGAATCAACGTTACGCCAGAGACGTTAACACTGATATTTCACCGCTAACAAGGTGCTGTTATCGTTGATCCGTGACGGTGACGCCAGACCCCCCGCCCCGCGACGACGTACGGACCGACATCGTCGTCGCCGCCGCCCGCCTGCTGCGCGAGCACGGTGCGTCCGCGGTGACCACCCGCGCCGTCGCCCAGGCCGCAGGCGTGCAGGCACCCACCATCTACCGGCTGTTCGGTGACAAGAACGGCCTCGTCGACGCCGTCGCCGAACACGTGATGGCCACCTACGTCGCCACCAAGACGGCCGACGACGTGTCGGGGGACCCGGTGGCCGACCTGCGCGCCGGATGGCACACACACCTGGAGTTCGGCCTGGCCAACCCCGAGCTGTTCCGGCTGCTCGGCACGCGCGGGCCCGGCGACCCGTCCCCGGCGTCGGTGGCCGGCCTCGCGGTGCTGCGCTCCCGGATACGTCGGCTCGCCGCCGCCGGCCTGCTACGGGTCGACGAGCAGCGGGCCACCATGATGGTCCACGCCGCCGGCACCGGCGTCATCCTCACCCTGCTGGGCACCCCCGCACCGCAGCGCGACCCCGGACTGGGCGACGCCGTGCTCGACGCCGTGCTCGGCGGCATCCTCACCACCACCCCGGCGCCCCCCGACCCGACCCTGCGCACGGCCGCGGTGACCCTCGCAGCGGTGACGCCGGACCTGCCCGGCCTCACCGACGCCGAACGCACGCTGTTGACCGAATGGCTCACCCGGTCCCTGGCCCGGCTGAGCCACCCACGGCAGTCGCCGTGACGGTCAGCGGAACCGGTCGACGGTGACAGGGATCAGCCCCTGCTGCCGCACCTGCGTGGTCAGGCCGCGCAGGAGCACACCGACCGCCTCGTCACGCCCGCCCGCCAGATCGCAGGTCACATCCAGTCCCCAGGCGGCGCCCGCGGCGACCCGGCGCAGCTCCCAGCGGAAGGCGTCACGGCCGAGCCGACGGCGCACCGTGCCCAGGACCCGTACCCCGGGCTCCCCGAGATCGCCGGTGACCGGCATCCGCCACCCCTCGCCCAGCGCCGCCAGGCCACCGTGGGTCAGCGCGCCGACGAACAGGATCCGGTAGACGCGCGTCTCGCGGAACCCCGGTGTCGCCTCGGGCCGGTGCAGCAGCAGGGGCGGCGACGGCGGTACGCAGGGCACGCCGAAACACGCCCGCAGCGCGGTCTCGCCCGGCAGGTCGGCACCGCAGAGGCTCCGGTACAGCGTCGCCGCCCCGGCCCGACCGGCAGGCGTCACCCGGGCCCACAGCGCGGGATCGACGCGCACCCGCCGGCTGGTGGCCGACGCGTCGGACCACCGGCCCTGCGCGCGGTGCCAGCCGGCACTCACCAGCCCGACGCAGGAGTGGTCCACCGCGAGGAGGAACTCCTCGACAAGCAGCCCCTCGGGCCCGCCGGCACCATCGTGGACCAGGTAGTAGTGCAGATCGGTGGAGGGTCCGGCCATCTGCCGCGCCCCGAAGGCCGTCGTCACCCGTCAATTCTCCGGCCGGCCGGCGTGCGGCCGCAGTCCGGCTCGCCGCAGGCTTCGTCCTGCCCCTCCTAATTATCCCACGAGCGTCTTCTGTCGCTACAACGGGTAGCGGCTCACGTGCCGACCGGTGACCGCTACGGTGCCGGCATGCTTACTGGCGAGGAGAAGTTCGTTCGGTGCGGGCAGGTGCGGTTGTGGACCGAGCGTTTCGGTCACCCCGACGACCCCACCGTCCTGTTGGTCATGGGCACGTCCACCCAGGGCATCGGCTGGCCCGACGAACTGGTGCAAGCCCTGGTGGACAGCGGCCGGCAGGTGATCCGGTTCGATCACCGGGACACCGGCCGTTCCGACTCCGTCGATTTCGCGACGCGCCCCTATGCGCTGGCTGACCTGGCCACGGACGCGGTCGGCGTCCTGGACGCGTACGGTGTCGCCGCCGCGCACGTCGTGGGGACCTCGCTGGGGGCGGCGATCGGGCAGTGGCTCGCCGTGCACCGGGCGGCCCGGGTCCGCACCCTGACGGCGATGGCTTCGTCTCCGATGGGGAACAACCCCGGTCCGGCGTGGGCGCGGGCGCTGGCCGGTCAACCGGCGGCACCGGATGCGCTTCCCCCTCCGACGGCGCGGTTCCTCGCCCACCTCATGGACGCGGCGAAGGCACCCCGGGCGACGGCCCGGCAGCGGGTGGACGCCGACGTGCAGACCTGGCGGGTGCTCAACGGCGACGTGTTGCCCTTCGACGAGCCGGCCGCACGACGGTTCGTCGAACACTGTCACGACCGGGCCGACAACCTCGCCGCCGCCGCGAACCACGATCTGGCCGGTCGGCGCTGGGACGACGACCGGCGGGCGTCGCTGTCCGGCATCACGGCCGCGACGTTGGTCCTGCACGGCAGTGACGACCCGCTGTTCCCGCAGGCCCATGGTGAGGCGCTCGCGGCGCAGATCCCCACGGCGCGGCTGGAGATCGTGCCCGGGATGGGCCACCACCCGTTCTTCGCACCCGGGCTCACCGAGCGGATCGCCGGCTCCGTCATCCGCCACACGACCTGATCCTCGCCCAGCGGCGGCGTGCCGGCCGCCGCGGGGCGCGGGGACCGCTTCGACAGCCAGCCGATCATCCGGCTCTAATTATCGTATTACCGATAACTGCAATACGATAATTAGAGCCGCCAAAAAGGGCATAACAGTGCAGCACCATAATGACTGTTCTGTTGTATCCCGCCCCGCTCCCGCAACTGGGTGACGGGCGCGACGGCCGAGGGCTCCGGTGGCCGTCGCGACGGCGAACAGTTCGGTGGGCATGGGCACACGCTCGCCAGCGACGTCTTCGCCGACAGCCGGATTTCCCGGGTCACCCGGACAGTCGGGCGGCCACGGCGTTAAGGACCCAGTCCAGGCCGGTGGCGAAGGAGGTCGCGGCGTCTACCTCGGTGCCGTCGTGCACGGCCCGGGCCAGCGCCGGATAGCGGCCGGTGGCCAGGATCCTCGTCACCTGCGGGCCGTGGGCGCGCTGCCGGTCGCGTTCGGACAGGCCCGTGGCGCGTTCGGCCCGCAGGTTGGCGATCTCCCGTCGGAGCGCGCCGATGACGTAGGCGGCGACGGTTTCCACGGCGCGCAGGACCGTGTCGGTGTCGGCGCGACCGTCGAGGGCGGCCAGTTGGGCCTCGGCCACGGCGAGGCCGTTCGGCCCCAGGGAGGGTCGGCCGCCGAGCAGGTCGGCCAGCCACTCGTGGCGCAGCACGGTCCGCCTGGTGCCGTGGGCGACGACCCGCAGTGTCGCGCGCCAGCCGGCGGGCTGTCCGGCGGGGAGGATCTCGGCGTACACGGCGTCGACCATCAGGTCGAGCAGCTCGTCCTTGGTGGCGATATAGCCGTACAGCCGCATCGGGCCGGCGTTCAGGCGGGCGGCGACCTTGCGCAGCGACACCGCCGCGAGGCCACCCTCGTCGGCCAGCGCGACGGCGGCGGCGACGATCTGTTCCCGGTCGAGCGGCACCGGGGGAGGTGGCGGCGTCGGCCGGTCCCACACGGTCACGGATCACCTCCGGCTGGTGGCGGCGAGACGGGCGCAGTCAATACAGTGTATCGCCATGAGACAGCGTATCGCCGTGGTGGGTGCCGGCCCCGGTGGCCTCACCTTCGCCCGGGTCCTGCACCGCCTCGGCCATCCCGTCGTCGTCCTGGAACGCGATCGGGGGCCCGACGCCCGCCCCCCGGGCGGCACGCTGGACCTGCACGAAGGGCTGGGTCAGCTGGCGCTGGACAAGGCGGGGCTGCTGGCCCGGTTCCGGGCGGTGTCGCGTCCCGAGGGGCAGGCCATGCGCATCCTCGACCCGGCGGGAACAGTGCTGCGGGACTGGCGGCCCCACCCGGACGAGCGGGCCAATCCGGAGATCGACCGTGGACAACTGCGTGACCTGCTGCTCGGCCCGCTCGACGTGCGGTGGGGGCAGCAGGTTACCGGCGTGACGCCGGGGGACGGCGCGGCGGTGCGTTTCGCCGACGGGCGACAGGAGACGTTCGATCTCGTGGTGGGCGCGGACGGCGCGTGGTCGCGGGTGCGGCCGGCGGTGTCGCCGGCGACCCCGCGCTACACCGGCGTCACCGCGGTCGAGACCTCCCTCGACGACGTCGACGCCCGCCACCGCGACCTCGCCGGGCTGATCGGCGACGGCGCGGTCGGGGTGTACGGGGTGAACCGCGCGATCGTCGCCCAACGCACCAGTGGCGGCCACGTCAAGGTGTACGCCCAGTTCCGCGCGCCGCTGGACTGGCACGCCGGGCTGGATCTGACCGACGTCGAGGCGACCCGACGGGTCCTGCTGGCCCTGTTCGACGGGTGGGCGCAACCGGTGCGCGACCTGCTCGGCCGGGGCGCCGCGTTCGTCCACCGCCCCCTGCACGTGCTTCCCGTGTCCCACACGTGGGCGCACGTGCAGGGGGTCACACTGCTGGGCGACGCCGCGCACCTGATGCCGCCGTTGGGGGCGGGCGCGAACCTCGCGATGCTCGACGGCGCCGAACTGGCGGAGTCCGTGGCCGCCGACGGGGGCGACCTGGACACGGTGGTGCGGGCCTGGGAGGAACGGATGTGGGCCAGGGCCGCCAGGTGGGCGGCGATCACCGCTGCCGGTCTGGACCGTCTGGTCGGTCCGGACCCGGCCGCGGCCCTCGCCCTGTTCGACGAGGTCCAGCCCTCCTGAGCGCCACCCGACGGCCCCGCCGCCGACGCATCGGGCCGTGAACGGCGGCGGCGGCGCGGCCGGGTTGACGGACGCGCCGCCACGAGGTAAATACTGAAGTACGAGTTGAGCCGACCCGACTCAACTCAAAGGACCTTCGGCCCGAGGAAACCGAGGAGGCACGACCATGCTGATGCGTACCGACCCCTTCCGTGAGATCGACCGGCTCGCCGAGCAGCTCTTCGGCACCACCAGCCGCCCCGCGGTGATGCACCTGGACGCCTGGCGCGACGGCGACCACTTCCACGCCGCGTTCGACCTGCCCGGGGTGGACCCCGACAGCATCGACTGCACGGTGGAGCGCAACGTGCTGACCGTCCGCGCGCAGCGCCGCCGTCCCACCACCGACACCGTCGAACTCGTCGCCGCCGAACGCCCGATGGGCACCTTCTCCCGGCAGCTGTTCCTCGGCGACACCCTCGACACCGACCGGCTGGAGGCCAGCTACGAGCACGGGGTGCTGACGCTGCGCATCCCGATCGCCGAGCGGGCCAAGCCGCGTCGGGTCCCGGTCACCGCCGGTAACGGCCGCCGGCAGATCACCGCCTGACCGGCACGCCCACGGTGGGGGTCGACACGGCCCCCACCGGGCCAAACACCGTCGCGCCCGGGCGTCGGGCAATCCGCTCGGGCGCGCCTCACCGTGATTACCCAGCAGGGCTGAGAGTCTTTCTCGCATGCCGCGTCCCGACGTCCCCGTCCTGCCCCACGCCTCGACCCACCCGGCGCTCACCGGCACACCCGTCGACTTCACCGAGGCGTGGCTGCGTAACCGGCGGTTGTCGGCACACACCCGCGACGCGTACCGGCGCGACATCGCCGGCTGGCTCACCTGGTGCGCCGCCGCTGACCTCGACCCGCTGCGGGCCAACTTCCTCACCGTCAACGCCTACGCCCGGCAACTGGAGGCCACCCCGTCGGCGCGCAGCGGCCGACCGTTGACCCCGGCCACCGTCGCCCGGAAGCTCTCCGCCCTGTCCAGCTGGTACGAGTTCCTGGTCAAGCTGCGGGCCGTCGAGGCCAACCCGGTCGCCGGTGCCGACCGGCCCCGCATCGACCGGGACCACTCGGCAACCGTCGGGCTCACCCCGCAGGAGGTCGACGCGCTGCTCGCCGCCGCCGACACCGACACCGGCCCGACCGCCGCCCGCAACCGAGCCGCCGTCGCCCTGCTGGCCGACCTCGGCCTGCGCGTCGGTGAGCTGGTCTCGCTCGACCTGGCCGATCTCGGCGCCGAACGCGGGCACCGCAGCGTCCGCTTCGTCGGCAAGGGCGGCAAGGCCCGCCGCCGGGCGCTCACCCCCGGCACCGCCCACGCGGTGGACGCCTACCTGGCCGACCGGGCGGCGGCAGCGGGGGTGAGCGTGGACGCGTTGACCGGCCCGCTGCTGGCCACCGCCACCGGCGGCCGCCTCGACCGGCACTCGGTGTTCCGGCTGGTGCGCCGGCTGGCCGAAGCCGCGGGCATCGCGGCGGCGGCGAAGCTGTCCCCGCACTCGCTGCGGCACGCCTTCGCCACCACCGCCCGCGAGGAGGGGGTGCCGCTGGAGGACGTCCAGGACGCGATGGGCCACGCCGACCCGCGGACCACCCGCCGCTACGACCGCGACCGGCACAACCTCGACCGGGATCCGGCGTACGTCATCTGGGCGGCCCGGGCGCGGCGGCGCAGCTGAAAAAAACCGATTGACGGAGTAAGCGCTCACTCCCGAGCCTGGTGCCATGACGGCATCCGGGGGACGTCGGCGGCGCGCGCCGGCCATGAGCGCCGACCGACGTCGCGCCATGATCGTGCAGACCGCCCTGCCGCTGCTGACCCGCCGGGGCACCGCCCTGACCACCGCCGAGGTGGCCCGCGCCGCCGGGATCGGCGAGGCCACGGTGTTCCGTGCCTTCGCCGACAAACAGGCGCTGCTCGACGCCTGCGTCGCCGAGGTCCTGCGTCCCGACCCGCTGCTGGAGCGGTTGGCGCGGGTCGAGCGGACCCGGCCCCTCGCCGACCGGCTCACCGAGGCCGCCACCGTCATCCGCACCCACCTGGCCCGGCTGGGTGCGGTGCTGGGTGCCCTGCACGCGGCCGGCCGGTCCCGGCACATCCCACCGCCCACCGGTGCGGCGGTCCGCGCAGCGGTGGCCACGCTGTTCACCCCCGACGCCGACCGGCTGCGGCTACCCGCCGACCAGCTCGCCGACCTCTTCCTCGGTCTGCTGTCCCCACCCGGACCGTTGGCCACCGCAGCGCCGTCGACGACAGTCCTGGTCGACCTGTTCCTGCACGGCACGCTCACCGACCACTGACCCCGTCGGGGCCGGCACGACAGACCCCCGGCGGGCTCAGCCGAGCAGGTCGAGATGGTGGTGGGCGTCGGCGGCGATGTCCTCGTGCCGCAGCCACCGCCGGGCCCACAACCGGGCGGCCACCTCGGCCTGCCCGTCACCCCAGGCGGCGTGTTCGACCAGCAACGCCGCCGCCAGCGCGTACGCCATCCGCAGGGCGATACCGCGGGCACCGGCCAGCACCGCGACCGCACCCGGGTCGGCAGTGACCTCACCCAGGGTGACCCGCAGCTCCCCGACCGCCGTGGCGAGGGTGTCGGCCAACACCGGGGACAACGGCCGGGCCAGCTCCACCGCCCCGGCGAGCCGCGCCAGCAGCGGCGTGCCGGCGTCCTCCCGGGTGACCGCGCGCAGCACGTCCACCGCCAACACGTTCGTGGTGCCCTCCCAGATCGGCAGCACCTGCGCGTCACGCAGCAACCTCGGCACACCGGTGTCCTCGACGTAACCGGCCCCGCCGAACGCCTCCCCGTACTCGGCGGCGCTGGCCACCGCCAGCCGACCGGTGGCCAGTTTCGCCAACGGCGCGACCACCCGCAGCTCGGCGGCGGCCTGCGGATCGCCACCGACCTCCACCCGGCCGAGCAACGCGAACGCGTGCCCGGCCAGGGCGAACGGCCCGCTGCGCCTGCCCGCCGGCGCTGGTGTCGATCCGGTCGACGCGGGCACCCCACGGGTCGTAGCGGACCAACGTCGGCGGATGGGCCTCGGCGTCGGCGTGTGCGGCGCGCAACGGCCCGACCACGTCGGCGGCCAACGCGGTCAGCCGGTCCCGGGCGGCGGCGTGCCCGGCCGCGCCGAGCTGCCGGGTCAGCCACGACCGCAGCAACCCGTCCCCGGCCTACGGGTCGTCGATGTCCGGGACCGGCTGCACGTAGCGGCTCATCCGTCGCTCCTTGACCAGGGGTGTGCGCCGACGGTAGACGATCGCCGCGCCGGCGCGACAGGGGACGAACCGCCTGCGCGGCCCCGGCCCGTCCGCCTACCGTCGAGGTGATGAGTGTGCAGCAGGCGTGGACCCGACCGGCGCGGCGGCGTCGCCCGGTACGCACCGGCCTGTTCCTGGGTGGTCTGGCCGTCGGCCTGTGCCTGGTCGGGGTGGCCGGGCTGGGCCTGTGGAACGTGCAGGTCGTGGCGGGCGCCACCGGCCCGGTGCGGGAGACCGCCGACGGGTTCTTCCGGGAGCTGTCCACCGGACAGGTGGACCGGGCCTACCGGCGGCTGTGCGCGCCGACCCGCAGCCGGTGGAGCGAGGTCGGGTTCGCCGGCTGGGTCCGCACCCCACCCGTGGTCACCGGCTACGAGATCCTCGACGTGTCGGTCCGCACCAAGGGGGGCCGGCCCGCCGGGGAGGTGGCGGTGCGGGTCACCCGCGACGGCGGGGCCGCCGAGCAGCGCCGGCTGCCGGTGGTGAAGGAGGACGACGGGTGGCGGGTCTGCGGCGACCCGTACTGACCCGCCGGCCCGGTCAGGCGCGCGGGCCCAGGTCCCCGGAGCGGTAGTGCCGCCGGCACAGCACCTGGTAGCGCACGTCGGCGGTGTCGACGGTGTCCCCGATGACGACCTGCGCGCCCTCGCGGACCACCCGCCCGTCGACGACGCGGGCGTTGAGCAGCCCTTCCCGCCCGCACCAGCACAGCACCTCCACCTGGATGCGGGCCACCTCGTCGGCCAGCTCGAACAGCCGCCGGGCGGCCGGGAACAGGCAGGACCGGAAGTCGGTGGCCAGGCCGAAGGCGTACACGTCGACGTCGTAGCCGTCGACCAGTTCGGCCATCTGCTCGACGTGCGCCACGTCGTAGAACGACGCCTCGTCGCAGATCAGGTAGTCGATGCGGACCCCTTCGGCCCAGGTGTCGCGGACCAGGGCCCGCAGGTCCAGCTCGTCGGTCACCTCCACGGCCGTGTGGGCCAACCCGATACGGGTGGTGACCTGCGGCCCCAACGACCTGTCGATGCGGGTGGTGACCAGCCCCCGCCGACCCTGCCGGGCATGGTTGTAGTTCATCTGCAACGCCATCGTCGACTTGCCGCAGTCCATCGGACCCCAGAAGAACTTCAACGCGGCGGCGTGCAACGGGCGGCCGTCGACGCCCCGCGCGGCGGCGCAGCCGGCCCCGCCGTCATCCGGGCCGGGCAGGGGACGGGCCAGGCAGGTGGGGGTGGCAGCGGCGTCGTCGGTCACGTCGGGGCAGCCTAGCCCATCGGCGCGGGTGGATCGGGCCGATGGTCACAGCACCCGGGGCGGGGTGTTGCCGGCGGCGACGATGGCCCGGCGGATCGGCACCGCAGCCAGCAACGCGAACCCCACCACGAAGAAGATCAGCAGGGAGACCAGACCCACCCGGTAGGAGGAGGTGAGCTGGAAGACCAACCCGAACGCCAGCGGGCCGAGCCAACTGGTGCCCTTGTCGCTGATCTCGTAGAACCCGTAGTACTCGCCCTCCTTGCCGGCGGGGATGAGCTGGCTGAACAGCGACCGGCTCAACGCCTGGCTGCCGCCGAGGACCAACCCGATCGCCCCACCGAGGATCATGAACGGCAGCGGGGCCTCGGCGGGCAACCGGAACGCCCCGATGATCACCCCGGTCCACAGCACCAGCGACAGCAGCACCGTCTTCCACGCGCCGATGCGCCGGGCCAACGCCCCCAACGCCAACGCCCCGCCGAACGCGAGGAACTGCACCAGCAGGATCGTCACGATCAGCGTGCTCTGCCCGAGCCGCAACTCCTCGGTGCCGTACTGGCTGGCCAGCGTGATCACCGTCTGGATGCCGTCGTTGTAGACCAGGAACGCCAGCAGGAAGAACAGCGTCAACGGGTACGCCTTGATCTCCCGCAGGGTCCGCCCCAACTGCCGGAACCCGTCGGTGACCACGTTGCGGCCCGCCCCGCGCAGCGCCTCGGCGGTGGGGTGCTCCCGCAGCCACCGCAACGGCACCAACGTGAACGCCGCCCACCACACCCCGGCCGACACGATCGACCAGCGGGCCAGGTCCAGGGTGCGCTGCGGGTTGTCGTCCTCGCTGAGCAGGGTCACCGCCACCAGGTTCAACGCCAGCAGCAGACCACCGCCGAGGTAGCCGATGGCCCAGCCGCGACTGGACACCGCATCGCGTTCGTCCGGGCCGGCCAGCTGCGGCAGGAACGAGTTGTACACCACCACCGCCGCCCCGAAGGCGATGTTGGCGACCAGGAACAGCGCCCCACCGAGCAGGTACCGCTCGCCGGTGACCAACGCCATCGCGATGGTCGCCCCGGCGCCGGTGAACGCCGCCCCGGCCAGCAGCCGCTTCTTGTGCACCGTCCGGTCGGCGATCGCCCCGACCACCGGCAGCACGAACACGGTCAACAGCACCGACAACGAGATCAGGTACGGGTAGTACGAGCCGGCGGCGACCCGGACGCCCAGCGGGTGCACGTACCCGTCGCAGCTGTCCGCGCCCAGCTCGCAGCCGGCGGCCAGTTCGGTGACGGTGGTGAGGAACGGGCCGAGGAACACCGTGATGACGGTGGTCTGGAAGGCCGAGTTGGCCCAGTCGTACAGGTACCAGCCACGCCGTTCCCGGCGCAGTCCCGCCGGGGTGTCGACGGGGGCGGGGGTGGTGGCGACCGGGTCGGCCATCGGGGTCCTCGGGGCTCAGGCGGCCCAGAGGCCGCGGCTGCGGTAGACGTCGCGCAGCAGGCCGACGTGATCGGTCATGATGCCATCCACACCACGATCCAGTAAGTCGTGCATCCGGGTAGGTTCGTCGATCGTCCAGACGTG
Source organism: Micromonospora sp. WMMD734 (assembly GCF_049178975.1). Taxonomy (NCBI): domain Bacteria; kingdom Bacillati; phylum Actinomycetota; class Actinomycetes; order Micromonosporales; family Micromonosporaceae; genus Micromonospora; species Micromonospora sp. WMMD734. Next base: position 2,080,857 of record NZ_JBMHMK010000001.1, on the reverse strand, counting down.
CACCTGCACCCCCAACCGGTGGCAGTAGGCCAGGAACCGGCGGTCGACCACCGGCACCCCCGCGTACCGCGGCGGCACCTGCGCGGCCACCACCGACGGCGGCAACCGCACCGGCCGGCCATGCCGCGACGCCAGCCACAACCGGGCCACCCCGCGCATGCCCAGGCCGGTGGCGACCCGCCCGCCGGTGGCCGCGCGCAGCCGGGCCAACCGGGCGTCGCTGAACGACGCCAGCAGCACCCGGTCGGCCGCGCCGGCCCGGGTCACCGCCGTCACCGCCGGGGTGACACCACCGTCGGCCTTCACGTCGATGTTGAACCGGACCTGCGGCCACGCGGCCAGCACCTCGTCGAGCCGGGGCACGACCGCCGCGCCGCCGACCCGCACCGTCGCCAGGTCGGCCCAGCGCAGGTCGGCGATGCGGCCCCGCTGCCCGGTGACCCGGCGCAGGGTGGCGTCGTGGAAGACCACGCACACCCCGTCGGCGGTGGCGTGCACGTCGGTCTCCACGTACCGGTAGCCCAGCTCGACGGCCCGGGTGAACGCGGCGACGGTGTTCTCGTCGCCGTCGGCGGCGCCGCCGCGGTGCGCGAAGGCCAGCGGGGTGGGGGCGTCCAGGTAACCGGGTCGGGTCGACACGCAGCGCAGTATGCCCGCCGCCGGTGGCCGCCGGGTGGCCGACCGGCGGCGGTCAGGCCGACGTGGGCCGGCGGTGCACCCGGCTGGTGTCGACGGGGCGTCCCGGGTCGACGTGCCGGGGCCGGTCCGGTTCGTCGGGCCGCAGCGGCACCAGGGTGTCGGTGATCGCGTCGATGATTCGGTCGGTGCCCCGGCGGGCCGCGCCGGGCGCGGCGGGGGAGAGGTCGTGCAGGTGCAGCGGCGCGCCGAAGCGGACCCGGATCACCGGGCGGCGCACCAGCGCCCGGGCCAACGCGCGCAGCATGCCCCGGGGCGCCCGGTAGGGCAGCACCTCGTGCGACCCCCACTGGGCCACGGGCACCACCGGGGCGTCGCAGGCCATCGCGAGGCGGGCGGTGCCGGTCTTGCCGCGTTCGGGCCACATACCGGGGTCCAGCCCGATGCGTCCCTCCGGGTAGACCAGCACCACCGACCCGGCGGCGACCGCCACGGCGGCGTCGTCGAGGGCCTGCCGGACGGCGGTGCTGCCCCGGTCGACGCGCAGGTGCCCGGCGTGGCGCATCAGCGCGCCGAGCCCCGGGGTGCGGAACAGCCCGCCGGTGGCCATGAAGCGCGGCGACACGCCCCGGGCCCGGCAGGCCGCGCCCAGCACGATCGGGTCGAAGGGGCTGATGTGGTTGGCGGCCAGGATCAGCGGCCCCCGGCGCAGGTGCGCCGGGACGTCCCCGCTGACCTCCAGCCGGGCGAACAGGGCGACGACCAGCCGGGCGAGCAGTTGGGCGGCACGCCAGAACAGTGGTGGCTGCCAGCCGGGGCGCGGGGTGTCCATCAGTCGCCGATGGTCGCACGGGGGTGGGGGAGGACCGGACCCGGGTCGTGCGGCCCGTGGTGATCAGGGTCATTGGTCCCGGGCCGGGTCGGGCCCCCCGGCCCTGCCCGACAACCTACGACACGCAGTAGTATCTACTACGTCTCGTAGTATCAACGGCAGGGGGATCCCGGTGGACGCGTTGGACGTCGCCCGCTGGCAGTTCGGTGTCACCACCGTCTACCACTTTCTCTTCGTACCACTGACCATCGGGCTGTCCGTCCTGGTCGCCATCCTCCAGACCCGCTGGCACCGCACCGGCGACGAGAAATACCTCAAACTCACCAAGTTCTACGGCAAACTCTTCCTGATCAACTTCGCCATGGGCGTCGTCACCGGCATCGTGCAGGAATTCCAGTTCGGCATGAACTGGTCGGACTACTCCCGCTTCGTCGGCGACATCTTCGGCGCACCCCTGGCCATCGAGGCCCTCGTCGCCTTCTTCCTCGAATCCACCTTCATCGGCCTGTGGATCTTCGGCTGGGACCGGCTCCCCAAACGCCTGCACCTGGCCAGCATCTGGGCCGCCGCCATCGGCACCAACCTCTCCGCCTACTTCATCCTCGCCGCCAACTCGTTCATGCAGAACCCCGTCGGCTACCGCCTCAACCCCGACACCGGACGCGCCGAACTCACCGACTTCGTCGCCGTCCTCACCAACAAGGTCGCCCTGATCACCTTCCCGCACACCCTCGCCGGCGCCTTCCTCGTCGCCGGCTCCCTCGTCACCACCGTCGGCCTCTGGCACCTCATGCGCCGCCGCGACAACCCCGACACCGACGCCTACCGCCACGCCACCCGCTTCGGCGCCTGGGTCGTCCTCATCTCCGCCACCCTCGTCGTCCTCACCGGCGACATCCAAGGCAAGATCATGACCCAGGTGCAGCCCATGAAAATGGCCGCCGCCGAGGGCCTCTACACCACCGAAAGCCCCGCCTCGTTCTCCGTACTCACCGTCGGCAGCCTCGACGGCAGCCGCGAAATCTTCGCCCTCAAAATCCCCTATCTGCTGTCCTACCTCGGCACCGGCGACCCCAACGGCACCGTCCACGGCATCGACGACCTCCAGGCCCAGTACGCCAGCCAGTACGGCCCCGGCAGCTACACCCCGATCATCCCGGTCACCTACTGGAGCTTCCGCTTCATGATCGGCTTCGGACTCGCCGCCGCCGCCATCGCCCTGCTCATCCTCTGGACCCAACGCAAAGGCCGCACCCCCACCAACAGATGGCTGCTGCGCGCCGGCCTGATCATGCCCGCGCTCCCACTGCTCGCCAACTCCTTCGGCTGGATCTTCACCGAGATGGGCCGCCAACCCTGGATCGTCTTCGGCGAAATGCTCACCCGCGACGGCGTCTCCCGCACCGTCTCCCTCACCGAAGTCCTCACCTCCTTCACCGCCTTCACCCTCATCTACGCCGTCCTCGCCGTCATCGAATTCAAACTCCTCCTGCGCTACGCCCGCGCCGGCGTACCCGACGTCACCCCCACCCCCGACGACACCGACGACGCCGAGCGCCCGCTCGCCTTCGCCTACTGACCCGGAGCCCCACCGTGGAACTCACCACCATCTGGTTTCTCCTCGTCGCCGTGCTCTTCACCGGCTACTTCATCCTCGAAGGCTTCGACTTCGGCGTCGGCATGCTCCTACCCGTCCTCGGCCGCGACGACAGGCAACGCCGCGTCCTCATCAACACCATCGGCCCCGTCTGGGACGGCAACGAGGTCTGGCTCATCACCGCCGGCGGCGCCATGTTCGCCGCCTTCCCCGAGTGGTACGCCACCCTCTTCTCCGGCTTCTACCTCCCCCTACTGCTCATCCTGCTCGCCCTCATCGCCCGCGGCGTCGCCTTCGAATACCGCCACAAGCGCCCCGAAGCCACCTGGAAACGCCGCTGGGACCACGCCATCTTCTGGGGCTCCGCCATCCCCGCCCTGCTCTGGGGCGTCGCCTTCGCCAACATCTTCCGCGGCGTACCACTGGACGCCGACCACGAATACGTCGGCGGCCTGGTCGACCTGCTCAACCCCTACGCCCTGCTCGGCGGCCTGACCACCCTCGGCCTCTTCCTCACCCACGGCGCCGTCTTCCTCGCCCTCAAGACCACCGGCGACATCCGCCACCGCGCCGGCACCCTCGCCGTCCGACTCGGCGCCGGCACCGCCGTCGCCGCCGTCGCCTTCCTCACCTGGACCCTCACCATCCGCGCCAACCCCGCCGCCATCACCCTCGCCGCCGGCGCCGCCCTCGCCCTGCTCGGCGCACTCGCCGCCGCCCGCGTACGCCGCGAAGGCTGGGCCTTCACCGGCACCGCCCTGGCCATCGCCCTCGCCGTCGCCACCCTCTTCACCGCCCTGTTCCCCAACGTCATGCCCTCCACCGGCGACCCCACCGGCACCCTCACCGCCACCAACGCCGCCTCCACCCCCTACACCCTCAAAATCATGACCTGGGTCGCCGTCGTCTTCACCCCGATCGTCCTCGCCTACCAAAGTTGGACCTACTGGGTGTTCCGCAAGCGAATCGGGGTACAGAACATCCCGCAACACTGAGAGACGCGCGAGGGGCGCGGGGACGCGGGGCCGGAGCGAGGGGGTCGCACCGGCCCCGCAACGCGTCCACCACAAACCCGTCGCCACCCCACCCACCCACCGCTATCGTCGCCGCATGCCGCACGACCCCCACATCCGCGAACTCACCGCCGACGACCACGCCGCCGCCTGGCACCTCGGCCGCACCGCCTTCGGCTCCGACCCGCAACCCGCACCACCACCCCCCACCACCCCCGGCATCACCCGCTACGGCGCGTTCGACCACACCGGCCGCCTCATCGGCAAAGCCATCGACCTGCACCACCACCAGTGGTGGGACGGCCGCACCATCGCCGCCGCCGACATCGCCGGCGTCGCCGTCACCCCCGAAGCCCGCGGCCGCGGCACCGCCCGCGCCCTGCTCACCGCCCTGCTGCGCGGCGCACACGACCGAGGCGCCGCCATCAGCGCGCTGTTCCCCACCGTCGCCGCCCCCTACCGCGCCTGCGGCTGGGAAACCGCCGGCACCCTGCGCACCGTCAACCTCCCCACCGCCCTACTCACCCGCCACCACCCCAGCCCACACCTCACCGTCCGCCCCGGCACCCCCGCCGACCTCACCACCGTCGACGAACTGCACACCCACACCATCCGCCACCGCCGCGGCCTACTCGCCCGCAACGGACCCCTGCACGAACACCACCGCACCCGCCACACCACCGACAACACCCTGCCCTACGACGGCCTCACCCTCGTCGAACACCACGGCCACCTCGTCGGCTACGCCGGCTGGAACCGCCGCAACCACTACGGCGACGACGGCACCATCACCGTCGAAGACCTCGCCGCCACCACCGCCGACGCCGCCCGCGAACTCGTCGGCATCCTCGCCAGCTGGCACAGCGTCGCCCCCACCCTGCGCCTCACCCTGCTCCCCGGCGACCCCCTCACCCCCCACCTGCCCGTGGAGAAGGCCCGCGAACACCACCAGGACACCTGGATGCACCGCCCCGTCGACGTCACCCGCGCCGTCCGCGACCGGGGCTGGCCCACCCACCTGCACGGCACCGCCACCTTCACCCTCGACGACCCGCTCGCCGACTGGAACACCGGCACCTGGCAGCTGGAGATCACCGACGGCCACGCCGACCTACGCCGCACCACCGCCCCCGCCGACCTGCACCTCACCGTCCGCGGCTTCGCCCTGCTCTACACCGGCACCGCCACCGCCCGCACCATCGCCCAGGCCGGCCTGCTGCACCACCCGGCCGGCACCGACCCCACCCCCCTCGACCTGCTCGCCGCCCCCGGCCCCGCCCAACTCGGCGACTACTTCTGACACCCCGCAGATTCCGGCCACCACGCACCCCACCACCCCGGCCGCTACACCAGCCCGGCACACCCACCCACCCGCGCCGCGGTGACGCCCCGACCGCCGCAACAGCCGCCGGGCCGCCCACCACGAACCAACCTCAACGGGCCTCGCGCAACTCCGCCAACCGCGCCTCGATCTCCGCCAACTCCGCCCGCAACTTCTCCGCCTGCTGCTCCGCCTCCGACCGCTCCGCCGACAGGATCTGCTCCACCGCCTCCTGCACCCCCGGCACATCCACCAACGCCACCATCCGCAACGCCTCCGCCGGCTTCACCACGTACGGCTTCGCCAACGCCTTCGCCCCCTGCTGCGCCGCCACCGTCCACTCGCCATCGGCGTACGCCAACGTCACCGTCAACCCCGCCGGCCCCTTCGGCTTCGCCACCTTCGCCGGCCGACGCACCGCCGGCTTCTCCGCCACCGGCTCCGACTCCACCCTCGGCTCCTCCCGCCTCTGCACCGGCACCCGGGGCGTGTCCAACACGAACTCCGGCTCCACCTTCGCCGTCGGCTCCACCTGCTCCACCACCGGCTCCGACTTCGCCTCCACCACCCGACGACCCGCACCCCGCGGCGCCACCGCCAGATCGGCGGGGGAGAAGGGCAACTCGTCGCGCCCGAACCGCACCACCACGAACTCGTCGGACACCGCCGGATCGGTCAACTCCACCACCTGACCCACCTGACCGGCAATCTGCCCCGCCGACGCGGTGAACACCACCCTCGGCTTCCGCCCCGCCGTCAACGCCTCCCGGATACCGCGTACCTCGTCATCGGACAAACCCTGGCCCGCCATCACAGCCCTCTTTCGTACACGTGTCTGATCCTGCCTTGATACCAGCCCACCACGACAACCGGAAGATCAGCCCCCCAGCACCCGCAACGCCTCGTCCGCGTGCTCGTTCATCCCCAACTCACTGTGCACCACCGCCAGCACCCGCCGGTCCCGACCGATCACGAACGTCATCCGCCGCGTGCTCAACGGCCCCAACGGCAACCGCCGCCGCACCCCGAACGCCTGCGCCACCACACCGTCGACATCCGACAACAACGGATAGTCGAACCCGTGCATCCGGGAGAACTCCGCCTGCCTCTCCACCGGATCCCGACTGATGCCCACCCGCTGCGCCCCCACCGCCGCGAACTCCGCCGCCAGATCCCGGAAATGACAACTCTCCGCCGTACAGCCACGGGTCATCGCCGCCGGATAGAAGAACAACACCACCGGCCCCGACGCCAACAACTCGGACAACCGCCGCGGCGTACCCGTCTGGTCCGGCAGCTCGAATTCCTCCACCAGATCGCCGACACTCACACCCACCACGCACCTCCACCGATCCGATCCGTCCGAAACGCGGTGAGCGTAAGCGATCACCCCACCCACCGCCGCGCCACCGCGCCACGTGAGCACCCACACCCTGCCCACCACGCCGACACGCAGGTACCGTCACACCACCACACCGGACCGGCAGGGGAGCGCAGGAAATGACCGCGGTCACCGTCATCACCGGCGGCAGCCGGGGCATCGGCGCCGCCGTCGCCCGCCGACTCGCCGCCGAAGGCCACCACCTCGTCATCGGCTACCGCCACGACCACGCCGCCGCGGCCACCGTCGTCGCCGACGTCCACCGCCTCGGCGGCCACGCCGCCGCCGTCCCGGCCGACACCACCGACCCCACCCACGTCGACCGCCTCTTCACCGCCGCCGCCGACCTCGGCCCCCTCACCGCACTGGTCAACAACGCCGGCGTCACCAGCCCCATCGGCCCCTTCACCGACCTGCACCCCGACGACCTACGTCGGGTCGTCGACGTCAACCTCATCGGCTACGTCCTCTGCGCCCAACAGGCCGCCCGCCGGCTCACCCACGGTGGCGCCATCGTCAACATCTCCTCCGCCGCCGCCACCCTCGGCAGCCCCGGCGAATACGTCCACTACGCCGCCGTCAAAGCCGCCACGGACACCCTCACCATCGGCCTGGCCAAGGAACTCGCCCCCCGCGGCATCCGGGTCAACGCCGTCGCCCCCGGCATCATCCGCACCGACATCCACGCCGACTCCGGCGTACCCGACCGCGCCGACACCGCCGCCGGGCGCATCCCGCTCGGCCGCGCCGGTGAACCCGACGAGGTCGCCGGCGCCGTCGCCTGGCTGCTCGGACCCGACGCCACCTACACCACCGGCGCGGTGCTGCGCGTCGCCGGCGGCCTCTGACCGGCGTGCCGTCCGGCCACTCCCGACGAACAGCACACCAGCGCGGTCGTCGACCGGGTCGACAGGGGAGAGGCCGCCAGCGCCCCCATGACCGCCGGTCCGGCGGCCGGAACCGGCCGGGTCGGCCATCCAATTGATCAACATGGGGACGGGGGAGACGTGGCCGACGTACGGCAGCCGCAGCCGCCCGGTGGCGATGGTCGGCGCGCGCCGACGCCGGACCCGGCCACCGCGAAACACGCCGGGACGGACGTCGCCCTCACCCGTTCACCTCGACCCGACGATGACCACCGTGGGAGGTAGACGACCAGGGAGTTCCTGCAGACCGTCGTGGTGGCCTCCGGGCCACATCGGCGGTCCCGCATGGCGACCCGACCAGCCCCGGCTCTGATTCGATAATGCACATTATGTAAAGTCGCCCGGAAGGGGGGTCCCCTGCGACCGGGAAGCCGCTGCGGGTCGGACCGCGACCAGACGGGTCCGGTGGCTCAGCGACACGCGACGGGCGGCGCCTTCCGCCGCAGCGACGTCGTACGGGTGGGCCGCCGGCGGCAGCTGTCGGTCCGGGATTTCGCCGGCTCGCTGCGATGTCCGCGTCACGCCCCACCAGTGCGCTGGGTTGCGTCCGGCCGCAGCATCCTCCGCCGGGGGGCGCTGGCGGCACCCATGGCGTGTGAGCGATCGACGGAGCAGTCTCCCGCCGCTCCCCTCCCCCTGGGTGGTCGACAACCCGAGAAAGCTGCATAATATCCCTTATGCATGACAAACAGGACGAATCGGTTGGACGACTCATCGAGGAGTTCCTGACCGCGCGGGCCACCCGGAAGCCCTCCCCGCACACCCAGGAGGCGTACCGGCGGGATCTGCGGGCCGTCGCGGCGCTGGCCGGCACGCAGTGCACCCCTCCCCTGTCCCCCGACGAGCTGACGATCTCCGCCCTCTCCCCCCGGGTGATGCGGGCGGCGTTCGCCCAGTTCGCCGCGCCCCGCGCGGCGGCGTCGGTACACCGGGCCTGGTCGAGCTGGAACGGTTTCTTCTCGTTCCTGGTGGCCGAGCAGGTGGTGGCGGGCAATCCGATGCCGGCGGTGGGACGTCCCCGCGCGCCACTGCCCCAGCCGAAGCCGTTGCGGGGTGAGGACACCCCGGAGGTGCTGTTGGCGTCGGTGTCGCGGGAGGACGCGCGGCAGCGTGATCCGTGGCCGGAGCGGGACGTGGCGGTGCTGGCGTTGGCGTTGTGCGCGGGGTTGCGCCTGGCGGAACTGTTGGCGTTGCGGGTGTCGTCGTTGTCCGGGCGGGCCGGTGAGCGGCGGGTGGCGGTTGCCGGTAAGGGTGGTCGGCCGAGGGTGGTGCCGGTGGAGCCGGAGTTGGACGAGGTGGTGTCGGCGTACCTGGACAGTCGGCGGCGGCGGTTCGGGGCGCGCAGCGTACGCCCGGACGGGGTGTTGCTGGTGGACCGGCGGGGTGATCCTCTGCGTCGGGGCGGGTTGCAGTACCTGGTGGATTCCTGTTACCGGCGGGCGGGGATCACCGATCGGGTGCCGGCGGGGGCGCGGTTGCATGCTTTGCGGCACACGTTCGCGACCCGGTTGGCCGAGGACGGGGCGGGGGCGGCGGAGATCATGCGGTTGTTGGGGCATGCGTCGTTGGCGTCGTCGCAGACGTACATCGAGGTGACGGCGGGTCAGCAGCGGGCGGCGGTGCGGTCGAACCGGACGAACCGGGTGTTGGCGGGGTTGGTGTCGGAGGGGCGTCCGGGTTGAGGGTGGGGTGGTCCGGGCCCGGCTGCTGCTCGCGTTGCGCGAGCGCCCCGGCTACCCGGCCGAGCTCGCCGACCTGCTCGGCACCAGCGTGTCCGTTCCCGGGCCGGATCAGCTTGTCGGCGTCGGGGCCTGGGAACGGCCGGTGTGGCGTGGGCGTACGGGGTGGGTGGTTGTGGCATGGTGTGGGTGGACGCGACTGGCGGCACGGGGATGGGTCAACCATCGGGGAGCTCGTCGCGGGGGTCGACCGCCTGGGCCTCCGTGGTCGAGGTGAGCCATGTCTGTTTCTTCTTCGCTCTCCCCCACGTCTGGTACGGCCCGGTTGTTGCCGGGTGGGCCGGTGGCGGAGCGGATTCTCGCCGAGGTCGCCGCGGGGGTGGCGGCGTTGCGGGCGGCCGGGGTGGTGCCGGCGTTGGCGACGGTGCTGGTGGGTGACGATGACGCGAGTGCCGGGTACATCCGGATAAAGCAGCGTCAGGCGGCGGAGTTGGGTTTCGCGTCGCCGCACGTGCGGTTGTCGGGGTCGGCGTCGCAGGCGGATCTGCACCGGGTGTTGCGGGATTTCAACGACGATCCCGGGGTGCATGCGGTGTTGGTGCAGCATCCGGTTCCGGGGCATCTGGACTATGACCGGGCGTTGCAGGTGTTGGATCCGGATTCCGACGTGGACGGGATGCATCCGGTGAACATGGGCCGGTTGGCGTTGGGGTTGCCGGGTCCGGTGCCGTGTACGCCGGCGGGGATCGAGGCGTTGTTGGCGTTCCACGGGGTGCCGGTGGCGGGGCGGGAGGTGGTGGTGTTGGGGCGTGGTGCGACGTTGGGGCGTCCGTTGGCGATGTTGTTGGCGCAGAAGCGGCCGACGGCGAATGCGGCGGTGACGGTGGTGCACACGGGGGTGGCGGACTGGCCGCGGTACACGCGGCGGGCGGAGATCCTGGTGGCGGCGGCGGGGGTGCCGGGGATCGTGCGGCCGGAGCATGTGCGTCCGGGTGCGGTGGTGGTGGGTGGTGGGGTGCGGTACGAGGGTCGTCGGTTGTTGCCGGATGTGGATGAGTCGTGTGCTCGGGTGGCGGGGGCGATCACGCCGCGGGTGGGTGGGGTGGGTCCGACGACGGTGGCGATGTTGTTCCGTAACGCGTTGCGGGCGGCGCAGCGGGTGGCGGGTGTGGGGTCAGCCGAGGTCGACGATGAGGGGTCGGTGGTCGGAGATGGTGGAGCGGGGGGTGGCGGTGGCGGTGACCGGGGGTAGTCGGTGCCGGTCGTGGGGGTCGGCGAGGATGTGGTCGAGTTGGACGCGGGGTGCGGTGGCGGGGTAGGTGGGGTGGCGGGCGAGGGGTTGCCAGCCGGTGAGCAGGCGGGCGGGGCCGGCGGGGAGGTTGAGGTCGCCGAGGAGGATGCGGGGGGCGGGTAGGGCGCGTAGGGCGCGGACGACGCGGCGGAGTTGGTGGGCGTTCCAGCCGGGGACGAAGGACAGGTGGGTGGCGGCGGCGGTGAGGGGTCCGTGGGGGGTGTCGAGGACGGCGGCGAGAACGACGCGGGGTTCGTCGCGTAGGAGGATGAGGCCGCCGCCGGGGCCGGGGGCGTAGATGGGTGAGCGGACGGGTGCGGGGTTGAGGCGGGTGACGTGCCAGCTGCGGACGGGGTGGCGGCTGATCAGGCCGATGCCGTAGCAGGGTTCGCCGTGGCCGTCGTCGTCGTGGCGTAGGGGGCGGAAGTGTTCGCCGGGGGTGCCGACGACGGCGGCGGCGAAGCGGTGTTCGGGGGCGTCGAGGGCGTGGGCGGCGATGGTGGTGAGGTCGTGGTGGCCGCTGCGGGACTGGTCGCGGTCGACTTCCTGGAGGGCGAGGATGTCGGCGTCGAGGGCGTGGACGGCGGCGGTGAGCCGGTCGGGGTCGACGAGTCCGTCGGTCAGGGAGCGGCCGTGGAGCAGGTTGAAGGTGGCCAGGCGCACGTGTGCACCCTACGTGGCGTGGGACAGTTACTGGATGATCAAGTTGTTGTGTTGTTCGGTGCTGGTGTTCGTGGCGGTGGGTGTGGTGGGGGTGTGGTTGCGCAGGCGGCGTGGGCGGTGAGGTGGGCCACTCGGGTGGGTGGGTGGTCGGGTGGGGTGGGCAGAATGGCCGGCCGTGGATCCTGTGTCGTTGTCGACTCTGCTGACTGCTGCTGCCCTGGCGGGGTGGGTGGATGCGGTGGTGGGTGGGGGTGGGTTGTTGTTGTTGCCGGCGTTGTTGGTGGCGGCGCCGGGGGTGCCGGTGGCGACGGCGTTGGGGACGAACAAGGTGGCGGCGATCTTCGGTACGTCGACGGCGGCGGTGACGTATGCGCGGCGGACGCGGGTGGACTGGGCGGTGGCGGGTCCGGCGGCCGGGTTGGCGGTGTTGACGGCGGGGTTGGGTGCGGCGTTGGCGGGTGCGGTGCCGGGTGGCGTGTACCGGCCGGTGGTGCTGGTGGTGCTGGTGGCGGTGGCGGTGTTCGTGCTGGCGCGGCCGTCGCTGGGTGTGGTGGCGGCGCCGCAGCGGCGGACGCCGGTGCGGGTGGTGGTGGCGGTGGGGGTGGCGGGTTTGGGTATCGCGCTGTATGACGGGTTGATCGGGCCGGGTACGGGCACGTTTTTGGTGTTGGCGTTCACGGCGGTCCTGGGGTCGGATTTCGTGCATGCGTCGGCGATGGCGAAGGTGGTGAACGCGGGCACGAATCTGGGTGCGCTCGTGGTGTTCGGGTTGACCGGGCACGTGTGGTGGGCGTTGGGTGCGGCGATGGCGGTGTGCAATGTGGTGGGGGCGGTGGTGGGGGCGCGGATGGCGTTGCGTCGGGGTGCGGGGTTTGTGCGGGTGGTGTTGCTGGTGGTGGTGTTGGCGTTGGTGGCGCGGTTGGGTTACGACCAGTGGCTGGCCGGCTGAGCGGGGGTGCTCGGCGGGCCAGCCACTGGTGTGTTCGGCTGGTGGTTCAGGCGTGCCGGACGACGGTGTCGTAGTCGAGTCGGGGCAGCCGGGGGTGCCAGGCGTCGGGGCCGGGGTGGCCGATGTTGACCAGGAGCAGGGACTTCCAGCCGGTGTCGGTGAAGAATTCGTTGTCGACGCCGGTGGCGTCGAATCCGCCCATGGGTCCGGCGGCGAGGCCGGCGGCGCGGACGGCGAGCAGGAAGTAGCCGACCTGGAGGCCGGCGTTGAAGCGGGCCATGCCGTCGCGGGTGGCGGGGTCGGCGGCGAAGTGTTCGCGCATACCGGGGCGGATGGGGAAGACGGTGTCGAGGTGTTCGTGGAAGTCGGTGTCGGCGGCGAGGACGGCGACGACGGGTGCGGTGGCGGTTTTGGCGCGGTTTCCCTCGGCGACGTGGGTGAGGAGGCGGTCGCGGCCGTCGCCGGGGCGGACGAACAGGACGCGTAGGGGTTGGACGTTCATGGCGGTGGGTGGGTACTTGGCGAGGTCGAAGATGGCGCGGAGTTGTTCGTCGCTGACGGGGGTGTCGGTGAAGGTGTTGGCGGTGCGGGCTTCGGTGAACAGTTGGGCCTGGGCCTGGGGGTCGAGGGTGATGAGGTGGTCGGGCAGTACGTCGGTCATGGTGTCCTCCGGTCGGTTCGACGTTTGCTGCGACCACAGTAGCAGCTAGTTTTTTCGAAGTGGCTAGGGTGAGTTGCGGACCACGTATGCTGGGACGATGACGACGTGCTCCCCGACCGACGGCGGGCCCCGCGCCTGCCCCGGGGGGCTGTCCCGGGCGTTCGCGTTCCTCGGCAAGCGGTGGAACGGCATGATCCTGGGCACCCTCGCCCAGGGGCCGGCGGGTTTCGCCGAACTGACCCGGGCGCTGCCCGGCATCAGCGAGTCGGTGCTGTCCGACCGGCTCGGTGAGCTGGCCCGGGTGGACCTGGTCAGCCGCACGGTGCGCGAGGGTCCCCCGCTGGGGGTCAGCTACCAGTTGACCGGGCGGGGCGCGGCGCTGCTGCCGGCGCTGGACGAGCTGGCCCGGTGGGCCGACGAGAACCTTCCCACGGGTCGTTGCTGAGCGGTGCCGGTGCGCGCCGAACACGACCGTGCCGTGCTGGCCGCCCTGCTGCGCCGCGATCCGGTGCTGCACGCCTACCAGTTGGGTGACCTGGACGACTTTTTCTGGCCGTACACGTCGTGGTTCCGGCGCGGCGACCAGGTGGTGCTGCTCTACCACGGGGCGGCCGAGCCGGTGCTGCTGGCGTTCGCCGCGCAACGCGACGGCGCGGCCATGGCGGCGCTGCTCGACGAGGTGGCCCCGGTGTTGCCGGCCCGGCTGTACGCGCACCTGTCCCCCGGCCTGGAGCGGGTCCTCGCCGGCCGGTACGTGCTCACCCCGGCGGGGGCGCACCTGCGGATGGCGTTGACCGATCCGGGGCGGCTGGCCGGTGTCGCCGCCGCGGGTGAGGTGCTCGGCGCGGCGGACCTGCCGGCGCTGCGGGAGCTGTACGCGGTGGCGTACCCGGGGAACTGGTTCGACGCGCGGATGCTCGACACCGGCCACTACCTGGGGGTGCGCGACGGTGACGCCCTGGTGGCGGTGGCCGGGGTGCACGTGTGGTCGCCGACGTACCGGGTGGCCGCGGTGGGGAACGTGACCACCCGTCCGGCGGCGCGGGGGCGGGGGCTGGGCGCGGCGGTGGTGGCCGCGTTGTGTGCCCGGCTGGCCGGCAGCGTCGACCATGTGACGTTGAACGTGCGGGCCGACAACACGGTGGCGGTGCGCCTCTACGAACGGTTGGGGTTCACCCGGGTGACCGGGTTCGGTGAGTACGCGTTGGCCGTCGGGGCGGGCTCAGCGGTGTCGGCGGGGTGAGTCGAACCGGCCGGCGCGGATCTCCCGCAGGGCCTTGCGGCGGACGTCACCGCGCAGCGTGTCGACGTACAGCCGACCGGCGAGGTGGTCGGTCTCGTGTTGCAGGGCGCGGGCGAGGAAGCCGCTGCCGGAGATGGTGAGCGGGTCGCCGTGCCGGTCGACGCCGTGCACGGTGGCGTGCAGGGCGCGGCGGGTCGGGAAGTACAGGCCGGGAATGGACAGGCAGCCCTCGTCGTCGTCCTCGGTGTCGTCGGACAGCTCGATGGTGGGGTTGATCAGGTGTCCGCGGTGGCCGTCGGCGTCGTAGACGAACACCTGGGCGTCGACGCCGATCTGCGGGGCGGCGACACCGGCCCGGCCGGGTTCGCCGGTGAGGGTGTCCATCAGGTCGTCGACGAGGTGTTGCAGGGCGGTGTCGAAGCGGGTCACCGGGGTGCAGGCGGTGCGCAGGACGGGGTCACCGATGATCCGGATCGGGCGTACGGTCATGCCGGGAAGGTTATCGGGGGGTCGCCGGCGGCGGTGATCCGGCGCACCGGTCGGCGATCAGGGCGGCGATGCCGTCCAGGACGCGGGCCAGGCCGAACTCGAAGGCGCGGGTCGGGTCGGTGGCGGCCTGGTACTCCTGCCCGGCGGCGGCCCCGACCCGGGCGGCGGTGGGGAACCGCGCCGGGTCCATGACCTTCTCCAGGTAGGGGGCGTGGGCGTGCCACCACTGTTCGTCGGTGAGGCCGGTGCGGCCGGTGGCCTGGGCGGCCTCCACCGCGCCGCGCACCGCGCCGTGGACGTAGGAGTCGACGAGGGTGACCACGGCGTCCATCTCCAGGTCGGTGAGGCCGACGCCCTCGACGGCGCGTAGCTCGTAGTCGTAGCGGGCGGTGACCTGGGGGCCCAGCGGGGGGCGGGTGGTGGCGACCTGCAGCAGCCACGGGTGGCGCAGGTACAGCGCCCAGTTGTCGCGGGCGATGCGTTCCAGGCGGCCGCGCCAGCCGCCGGGAACGTCGGTGGGGCGGGGGGTTTCGCCGTGCACGGTGTCGAGCATGACGTCGAGCAGTTCCCCCTTGCCGGGCACGTGGGTGTAGAGGGACATGGTGCCGACGCCGAGGCGTTCGGCGACCCGGCGCATGGACAGCGCGGCGAGGCCCTCGGCGTCGGCGACGTCGATGGCGGCCCGGACGATCTGGTCGACGCCGAGGTCGCCGCTGCGGCTGGCCCGCTCGCGGGTGCGCCACAGCAGGGCGAGGCTGCGGGCGGGGTCGCCGGTGCCGCTGTACTCGACGTGCATGCCCGTCACCCTAACGGCCCGGGGGTGGTCAGCCGGCGGCGAGCAGGGCCCGTACCGGGGCGGCCTTGGCGGCGGCTTCGGCGACCTCGGCGGTGGGGTCGCTGTCCCAGGTGATGCCGCCGCCGGCCCACAGGTGCAGCCGGTCGTGGTCGGCGGCGGCGGTGCGGATGGTCAGGCCCAGGTCGAGGTGGCCGGGGCCGATCCAGCCGAACGCGCCCATGCCGGCACCCCGGCCGACGGGTTCGAGGGCGGCGATCAGCGCCAGCGCGGCGTGTTTGGGTGCGCCGGTGACCGAGCCGCCGGGGCAGGTGGCGCGCAGCAGGTCGGTCAGGCCGGTGCCGTCGGCGAGGGTCGCCGACACGGTCGACTCGGCCTGCCACAGGTCGCACCAGCGGCGGACGGTGAACAGGTCGTCGACGGTCACCGAGCCGGTGCGGGCGATGCGGGCGAGGTCGTTGCGTTCCAGATCGACGATCATGATGTGTTCGGCGCGTTCCTTGGCGGAGGTGAGCAGGTCGCGGCGGCCGGCCGGGGTGGCGGGGCGGGTGCCCTTGATGGGGCGGGTGACGACCCGGCCGGCGTGCACGGCGACGAGGGTTTCCGGTGAGGCGCAGCCGATGCTCCAGCCGTCGCCGTGCAGGGTGCCGCCGTAGCGGGCGCCGGGCAGGCCGGCGAGGCGGGCCAGGGCGGGACGCGGGTCGCCGGTGTAGGTGGCGGCGGCGTGGCCGACCACGTTGACCTGGTAGACGTCGCCGCGGCCGATGGCGGCGCGGACGGCGCGCACGGCGTCGGCGTGCCCGGTGGGGGTCCAACTGTCCCGCCACGGTCCGAGCCGCAGCCGGTCGGGTGCCGGTGCGGTGGGGGGCGGACGGCGGGGGCCGTGGTCGTAGACGACGACGGCGACGTCGGGCAGGGCAGGTGTGGGGCTGGCGGGGCCGGTGGGTGCGCCGGCCATCCGGGCGCCGGCGGCGGCGGAGACGAACAGGGCGGCGCCGCACGGGCCGTCGGTGCGGTGGGTCGCCGGGCGGGTCAGGTCGTCGACGGGGAGGCCGTGGGCGGTGAGGAAGGCGGCGATCTGGGCGGCCGGGTCGCCACCGTCGGTGACGTGCCACAGGTAGCGGTCCCGTTCCACGAGCACGCTGCGGCAGCGCTCCGGTACGGCGGGTACGTCGACGGGGGCCGTTGGGAGCGTTTCCACGCCGGGTGGCTGATTCTTCCTCATCCGTTCAGCGGATTTCCGGGCAACATGGCGGAAGCCTGCTCGATCCGGCGCGCGGTCCCTTGGTACTGTGCGTCACTGGTCATGTGAACCATGACACAGTGCCCCCACAGTCCGGAGAACCCGATGTGCCAGCACCAGATCCCCTGTCCCTCCGCCGAAGCGACCGACCGGGACGCCGCCCGCGTCATCGCCTGCTTCCCTGAGCAGGGCTGGAGCCTGCTCTGCAACGGTGTCATCGTCTTCGAGGACACCGGCGAACTCCTCCCTGACGGCAGCACCATCGCCCCGCACCGCGGTCCGGCCCGGCACGCCCTCGTCGCCTGACCCGGTCACGACGCGTCGGCCACGCCGACCCGTCGCACCAGGCTAGCCCCCACGTGGGGGCCGCCCTCCCCCGGTCGCCGCACCGGGGCGGCACGACCGCCGCCCCGGCACCGCGCCTCAGTCCTGGAACGCCTCCGGCGCCGGGCACGAACACATCAGGTTCCGGTCGCCGTACGCGCCGTCGACGCGCCGCACCGGCGGCCAGTACTTCCCCACCGGGTCCATCCCGGCCGGGTACGCGCCCACCGACCGCGGGTACGGGTGCGGCCACTCGTCCCCGGACACCATCGCCGCGGTGTGCGGCGCGTTGCTCAGCGGGTTGTCCCCCGCCGGCCACTCACCCGACGCCACCCTGTCGATCTCCGCCCGGATGGCGATCATCGCGTCGCAGAACCGGTCCAGCTCGGCCAGGTCCTCACTCTCGGTCGGTTCCACCATCAGCGTCCCCGCCACCGGGAACGACATCGTCGGCGCGTGGAACCCGTAGTCGATCAGCCGCTTCGCGACATCGTCGACACTGACCCCGGTCGCCTTCGTCAACGGCCGCAGATCCAGGATGCACTCGTGCGCCACCAGGCCCTTGTTGCCCGCGTACAGCACCGGGAAGTGCTCCCGCAGCCGCACCGCCACATAGTTCGCGGCCAGCACCGCCACCCCCGTCGCCCGGGCCAGCCCCGCCGCACCCATCATCCGCAGGTACGCCCACGGGATCGGCAGGATGCCCGCCGACCCGTACCGGGCCGCCGAGATCGCCGCCGACCCGGCCGTCCGCTCACCGCCCGGGTCACCCGGCAGGTACGCCGCCAGGTGCTCCCGCACCGCCACCGGACCCACCCCCGGCCCGCCGCCGCCGTGCGGAATGCAGAACGTCTTGTGCAGGTTCAGGTGCGACACGTCCGCCCCGAACCGGCCCGGCTTGGCGAACCCGACCAACGCGTTGAGGTTCGCCCCGTCGACGTACACCTGACCGCCGGCGTCGTGGACCTTCGCGCACAGCGAGGCGATGCCCGTCTCGTACACCCCGTGCGTCGACGGGTACGTCACCATGATCGCCGCGAGAGCGTCCCGATGCTTGTCGATCTTCGCGTCGAGGTCGACCAGGTCGACGTTGCCGTCGGCGTCACACCCGACCACCACCACCCGCATCCCGGCCATCACCGCCGACGCGGCGTTCGTGCCGTGCGCCGACGACGGGATCAGACACACGTCCCGGTGCCCGTCACCCCGGTCCCGGTGGTACGCGCGGATCGCCAACAACCCGGCCAACTCCCCCTGCGACCCGGCGTTGGGCTGCACACTGACCGCGTCGTAGCCGGTCACCTCCGCCAGCCACCCCTCCAACTGCCCGATCAGCTCCCGGTAACCGGCGGTCTGCTCGTCCGGGGCGAACGGGTGCAGGTGCGCGAACTCCGGCCAGGTCACCGGCTCCATCTCGGTGGTCGCGTTCAGTTTCATCGTGCACGACCCCAACGGGATCATGCCCCGGTCCAGGGCGTAGTCGAAATCCGCCAGCCGGCGCAGGTACCGCAGCATCGCCGTCTCCGAATGGTGGCTGCGGAACACCGGATGGGTGAGGAAGTCGGTGTCCCGCGCCAACCCGGCCGGCACCGCCTCCGCCACGTCCCCGACGACCGGGTCCACCCCGAACGCCTCCCACACCACCGCCAGGTGCCCCCCGGTGGTCGTCTCGTCACACGACACCCCCACCCGGTCGGCGTCGACCAACCGCAGGTTCACCCCCCGCTCCCGCGCCGCCGCCACCACCTGCCCCGCGCGACCCGGCACCACCGCCGTCACCGTGTCGAAGAACACCCCGTCGACGACCTCGACGCCACCGGCACGCAACCCCGCCGCCAACCGCAGCGCCATCGACCGGGTACGGTCGGCGATCCGCCGCAACCCGTCCGGCCCGTGGTACACCGCGTACATGCCGGCCATCACCGCCAACAGCACCTGCGCCGTGCAGATGTTGCTGGTCGCCTTCTCCCGCCGGATGTGCTGCTCCCGCGTCTGCAACGCCAACCGGTACGCCGGGGCACCGGCCGCGTCCCGCGACACCCCGACCAGCCGCCCCGGCAGCATCCGCTCCAACCCGGCCCGCACCGCCAGGTAACCGGCGTGCGGCCCACCGAAGCCCATCGGCACCCCGAACCGTTGCGTGGTGCCCGCCGCGATGTCCACCCCGATCCGCCCCGGCGCCCGCAGCAGCGTCAACGCCAACAGGTCCGCCGCCACCGCCACCACCGCGCCCACCGCGTGCGCGGCGTCGACCAGCGGCGCATGGTCCCGCACCAGCCCCGACGCCCCCGGATACTGCAGGTGCAGCCCGAAGAACTCCGCCGGCAACTCCTGCGTGTCCAGGTCCACCACCCGCACCTCGATACCCAACGGCTCGGCCCGCCCGCACAGCACCGCCACGGTCTGCGGCAACGCGTCCGCGTCGACCACGTACACCGCGCTACGGCTCTTCGACGCCCGCCGCGCCAACGTCATCGCCTCCGCCGCCGCGGTCGCCTCGTCGAGCATCGACGCGTTCGCCGTCGCCAGGCCGGTCAGGTCCGTCACCATCGTCTGGAAGTTCAGCAGCGCCTCCAACCGGCCCTGACTGATCTCCGGCTGGTACGGCGTGTACGCCGTGTACCAGGCCGGGTTCTCCAGCACGTTACGGCGGATCACCGCCGGGGTGTGGGTGCCGTGGTAGCCCAAGCCGATCATCGACACCGCCACCGTGTTCCGCGACGCCAACGCCCGCAACTCCGCGACAGCCTCCCGCTCGGTGGCCGGAGCCGGCAGATCCAACGCCCCGTGCCAGCGGATCACCTCGGGAATCGCCGCGTCCATCAGCTCGTCGATCGACCCGTAGCCGACGGCCTCCAACATGCGGCGCTCGTCGTGCGGACCGGGACCGATGTGCCGGTCGGCGAACTGCTCTACGGTCATGCGTGACGCTCCTGACTCAGGCGGCGAGGTCGACGGATCGGCCTCCCCCTGAGTCACGCCACGGGCGCTCCACAGTGCCTGCCCGTCGCGGTCCTTCTGCCTGAGAGGTTCCGGGGAGAATCTGCCCCTTCGGCGTCGCCCGGATACTGCTGGGCGATCTCTCCCGCGCGGGTGGTGTCGGCATGGTCAACGCTACCAGCGCCCCTGTTACCGGCGGATGTCGTACCCCCACCCGTGCGAGATCAACCCGCCGCCAGCAGACCCGACCCGGGTGGCACGACCGCCGCCACCCGGTCGGCGAGCACCGGCAGGAACCGCCCCAACGGGGCGTCCACCCGCAGCGCCGCATACCCGTCACCACGGGTCACACCCTGGTTGGCGATCACCACCGGAATGCCCGACTTCGCCGCCCGTAGCACGAACCGCCGCCCCGACAACACCGTCAACGACGACCCCAGCACCAGCACCGCCCGCGCCGCATCGACCATCGCGAAACACCGCGCCACCCGCGCCGCCGGCACCGTCTCCCCGAAGAACACCACGTCCGGTTTCAGCATCCCCGCGCCACAACACCCACAGTCGACCATCCGGAACCCGGCCACCCGGTCGTCGTCGAGATCCACGTCACCATCGGGGTTCACCACCGCAAACGCCGCGTCGAAACCCGGATTCGCCGCCACCAGCCGCCGGTCCAGCTCCCCCCGGGACGTACGGTCACCGCAACCCAGACACACCACCGTGTCCAGGCGACCGTGCAACTCCACCACCCGCCCGCTGCCCGCCGCCGTGTGCAGACCGTCGACGTTCTGGGTGATCACCCCGTCGACCAGGCCGGCGTCCTGCAACCGGGCCACCGCCCGGTGCCCGGCGTTCGGCCGCGCCCCCACGATCGTGCGCCACCCCAGATGGCTACGCGCCCAGTACCGTCGCCGCGCCGCCGCATCCCCGACGAACGCCTGATACGTCATCGGCGTGTGCCGGCGGGCCACACCCGTCGGCCCCCGGTAGTCGGGGATACCCGACTCGGTGGACAGACCCGCCCCACTCACCACCACGACCCCACCGGCCGCCACCAGGGCAGCCACCGCGTCGATCGTCTCCGTCACCCGTCCCATGCTGCCTCAGCGACCCCACCGGCGGCGACCCGCACGCACACACGTCCCGACCGGCGCGGATCAGCCGCCCAGCACCGCCCGCAACTGCGCGCTGGCCCCACCGGCCGCCGCCGCGTCCGCCCGCAACTGCTCCGACTGCGCCGACAGATACGACTGCCACCGGTTGAGTTGCTGCTGCGCCGCAGCGACCGCCGCCAACGCCGCCGCATGCCGCTCCTCCAACGCCTGCAACTTCCCCGCCAACTCCGGCGACGGACCCGCAACCGACGACACCGACGCACCCACCTCACCGGCCCGCCGGTGCGCCTCGGCGAGGATCTCCTCCGCCTGCCGCCGCGCATCAGCGATGATCTCCGCGCCCTCCGCGCTGGCCTCACCGATCGTCCGGTTCGCCTCGTCCTGCGCCCGCATCGCCAACTCGACAGTCATCGGATCCGGCCCCTGCGGTGCGGTGCTCGGCAACGTCCCGTGCCGCAGCATCTCCACCTGACTCAGCAGCCCCTGGTTCTCCCGCCGCTGCCGCTCCAACTCCGCCGTCAACAACCCGATCCGGTCGTCAGCCGCCCGCACCACCGCCTCGACCTCGTCGGCGGACAACCAGTGGCTGCCCCGGAACCGCCGTTCCTCCAACACCGACAACTGGCGGGCGACCTCACCCTGTTCGGCCCCGACCCGGTCGGAGTGGTCGACGCTCATCGGGCACCTGTCCCACTGAAGTCGCGCAGGCCCACAGCACCGGCCTCGGCGAGCGGCGGATAGAGAGAATGATCATAGCTCTCCGTCAGGATCTGCTCCGGCGCCACACCCGAACGCACCAGAAGCGCCACCGTGTCCCGGGTCATCTCCGGACTCCCACACACCAGGACCTCCGTGTCCGCCCACGGCCCCAACCGCACCGCCGTGTCACCCGCCCGACCGATCGCCCCCTGCCAACCCCACCCCGTCTCCACCGTCGGCACATACCGCAACCAGCCCGTACCCGCATGCTGCCAACCCGCCGCCGGCGGCATCGCCGCCAACCGCGACAACGCCGCCTCGTCATACAGGTCATCCGGGGTACGACCACCCACCACCAACGTCGTACGCCGCCCCGCACCCTGCTGCACCGCCTCCACCACCGCCCGCAACGGCGCCAACCCCGTCCCCCCGGCGATCAACAACAACGGCAGGTGCGGCGACCTGTCGTACGACGACAACGCCGCCCCCGTCGGATGCCCCAACAACAACCGCTCACCCGCCCGCAACCGACGCACCAGATGCGTGGAGAACCGGCCCGCCGCCCGCACATGGAACTCGATCGTCCCGTCCGCCCGCGGCGCGTTCGCCGGCGACAGGTACCGCCACGTCCGCAACTGCGGCACCTGCACCGGCAACGACTGCCCCGGCCGGTAGTTGCACAGATAGTTCGGCCGCACCGTGAACACCATGATGTCGGCGCGACGACGCTCCGCCGTCACCACCTCCGCCTCCCAGTGCGGCGGCGACGACCGCTCCGCCTCCGCCGCCCCGTCGAGCATCATCTTCGCCACCAACTCGTACGCCGCCGCCCACTGCGCCCGCAACGCCGGCGTGAAGTACGGGCCGAGGAAACGCTCCAACGTGGCCAGCAACGCCTGACCCACCCAGATGTAGTGCCGCTCCCCCAACACCACCGGATTGCCCCGCTGGTCGTGGCCGTGGAACCGCCGGTGATCCGCACCCAACCGCTGCGCGAACACCGCCAACGCCTGCGGATCATCCAAACTGGTGATGATGTGCCCCAACGCGGCCAGGAGCTTGTCCTCCTGGTACTGCATGTTCGTCGGGAACATCGACCGCGCCTCCGGCGCCACCACGAACAACGTGGCATAGAAATACTTCGCCGCCTCCGGCCCGGCAGCGGAGAACTGGCTCCAACTCTGGCGCAACGCCGCGCTGTCCATCGTCAGTCCTCCTGCGCGCGAGCCACGTCGTGACGCTCACGCAACGTCATCGCCACCACACCATCCGGATCGTAAACGCGGTCAGTCTGCCAGAGATTCGGATTCGGGACGCGGGTGTCGTAGTACCGGTGATGCACCGCATGCAACGCCGCCCACCCCACACTCCCGTTCAACCACGACCAGTCACCGTGCACCGGCCGACCCGCCCGCTCCTCCTGCGCGCAGAACTTCATGAACAACTCCGACTCGGTGTGCGGATCGGACACCCGCACCCCCGCCACCCGGAACGAGTGCAGCACCGCCTGGTTCAACACCAACGCCGCATGCTCCCGCCACAGGGTGTCCTCCCGCGACGTGTCCAACCCCAGCCCCGCCGCCACCACCGGCAACTGGTCGTACCGCTCCCGGTCGCCCATGTTGCGGGTCCCGATCTCGTCACCCAGATAGTGACCGTTGAACGGCGCGCAACTGTAGTCGACCCCGCCGATACGCAGACGCATGTTACTGATCACCGGCAGCGCATGCCAACGCAACATCAGATCCGCGAACCACTCATGGTCCGGATGACTCAACGCCACCTCCCGCACCAACTCCCGCGGCACCTCCCACACCGACGGCGACTCGTGCGCCGTCTCGATCACCCACGGCAACAGATCGAACCGACCCGGCACCGGCGGCGGCCGCCACCCCAACCGGCGGGCCGCCCGCACCATCGCCACCTGCGCCGGATCACCCAACACCCCACCATCGGCACGCACATGACCGCAGTACCTGATCAACTGGTCGTTCCAGATCCGCGCCCGCGGCCCCACCCCCGGCCGGTCCGGCGCGAACACCGTGATCACCGACTGGATCCGACCCCCGTTGTCCCCCGCCGCCAGATGCGCCGACAACTCCTGCGCGATCCCCGCCGCCGTCGTCACATGCCGACGGTCCCGCACCCGCAACCCCGCCCACCGCACCCGCCCCACACACCGCGCCGACTGCCGCCACGCCACCTTCGCCCCGTACACCAACTCCTCCCGGGTGTGCCGGTACGAGCCGGTCAACGCGACCTCCTCACGCACCTCCGCCAACCGCGCCGCCAACCCCGGCAACTGCCGCTCGGCGTGCAACGCCTCCAGGAACTGCGTCGCCTCGGCCAACACGTCCCCATCGGAGCCCACCGGCCCGGCAGACGACGCGGCGGTGACCGGGCAACGCAACCCGGCAGCATGATCGGCGACAGCACCGCCGGCCCGCGCGGAACCCAGGCCGTAGTGATCGATATGCACTTCGGTTCGTTTCCCGTCCTCGGCGGGACCACGGATGCGACCCCCGCACCATGCTCCACGCATCAGCTCGACGCCACCACCAACCGTCACTCACCGTGACCCAGCCGGCGTCTCTGGTGATCGCCCTGGACAGGATTCCTCGCCGGACCACACCTGTCAACAACAGCCCTCCACCCGGGAACGTCCACCAAGGACAGCCACCACCCCAGGTCACACCCCACATCGATACGACAACCAACCCCACCCGGACACGACGACGCCGCGACCGGAACCCGGCCGCGGCGTCCACACCACCTGAATCAACCCGCCCGACGCCGCGCCCGCCGCGCCGCCAACTCGTCACCCACCACCCCCGACGACACACCCTCCTGCACCGCCGGAACCACCTCACCACCACCCGGCACCGCCGGCTCCGCCGGCAGATGCGACAACGAACCCTGGATCTCCTTGAACGCCCCACCGATCGCGATCCCGAACACCCCCTGACCACCCTGCAACAGATCCACCACCTCCTCCGGAGACCGGCACTCGTACACCGTCGTCCCATCCGAGATCAGCGTGATCCCCGCCAGGTCCTCCACCCCACGCGACCGCAACGCCTCGATCGCCTTACGGATGTTCTGCAACGACACCCCGGCGTCCAGCAACCGCTTCACGACCTTCAACACCACCAGATCGCGGAACGAATACAACCGGGACGTCCCCGAACCCGACGCGTCCCGGACACTCGGCACCACCAACGTCGTCCGCGCCCAGTAATCCAACTGGCGGTAACT
Source organism: Micromonospora sp. WMMD734 (assembly GCF_049178975.1). Taxonomy (NCBI): domain Bacteria; kingdom Bacillati; phylum Actinomycetota; class Actinomycetes; order Micromonosporales; family Micromonosporaceae; genus Micromonospora; species Micromonospora sp. WMMD734. Next base: position 2,055,807 of record NZ_JBMHMK010000001.1, on the reverse strand, counting down.
GATCCCCGCCGCATGACAGGCCGTCACACCCCGGTACCCGACCGCACCGTCACCGTCCACCGGCACCGACGACGACACCGCCCCCGACTCGCCCCGCTCCACACCTGGCTCAGGCTCCCGCGGCTCGTGCATCCCGACAACCTCCCCGTCAGTGCGGTAACACGCCGGTTCCACCGACGCACACCCCTCGACACGGCAACCCTAACGCCGCACCAAGGGGTTACCACGGAGAAACAGCCGCGACACGCCGCGCGACGACACACCACACCACCGGCACCGCCACCACGGCACCCACCACCACGCCAGCGATCAGCCCGCGAAATCCTCCGGCCGCACCTGCTCCAGGAACTCCCGGAACTTCTCCACCTCATCCTCCTGCTCGTCGGGAATCACGATCCCCGCCTCACTGAGGACCTGCTCCGCACAACGAATAGGCGCACCCACCCGCAACGCCAACGCGATCGAATCACTCGGCCGGGCCGACACCCGCACCCCGTCACCCAGCAACAGATCAGCGTAGAAGACGTTCTCCTTCAACTCGGTGATCTCCACCGCCCGCAACGGCGCCTGCAACGCCGCCAGCACGTCCCGCAACAAATCATGCGTCAACGGCCGGGCCGGTTTGACCCCCTGCTGCTCATAAGCAATAGCCGTGGCCTCGACCGCACCGATCCAGATCGGCAGATAGCGGTCGCCCTCGACCTCCCTGAGCAGGACGATCGGCTGGTTGCTCGGCAGCTCCACCCGAACCCCGACCACGCTCAGCTCGCGCACCGCCGCCTCCGTGTCGTTGTCACCTACACCGCACCGCGCCCCGTCCCTGCACGGTACACGGACCGCGACACGGCCGTCCCCACCGCACCAGCCCCGCGCACCACGCCGGAAAAGGATTACCCCGGCAAGCCTACGGCACGCTTCCCGGGGCAGAACCTTCCGCACACACCAACCCGACCCTCACCGACCCAACGTCGACCGCAACCCCACCCGCACCAACGCCGCATGCAACTGCTGCGACAACGCCACCAACTCCCGCGCCGTCTCCGCCGCCCGCGCCCGCGCCGCCGGATCAGACTGCCGCGCCAACGGCGCCACCAACTGCGCGAACAAACCCACCTCACGATCCGCCGACGACCGGTAACCCCGCAGATGACGAGGCTCCAACCCGTACGCCGCCAGACCCGCCACCGCCCGCGCGATGATCAACGCATCAGCGTCATACCACCCCGGCGGATCCGGCACCAACACCCCGAGCCGCTCCAACTCACCCAACGTCGACTCGGCGATCCCACTACGCGCCACCAGATCGGCCCGCCCGAGCCGCACCTGCGACTCAGGCTCCTCCACCGACCGGCCCGGCACCTCACCACCGGGACCCACCGCCACCAACGTCGGCCGCTGCCGACCCGGCGACTCCTCACCACCGTCCCACTGCGCCAACTGCTCACGAATCACCCGCAACGGCAGATACTGATCACGCTGCGCAGTCAACACGAACCGCAACCGGGCCACATCATCCCAGCTGTACTTCCGGTACCCCGCCGCCGTGCGCTGCGGCTCCACCAGACCCTCGGCCTCAAGGAACCGCAACTTCGAAATCGTGACGTCCGGAAACTCCACCCGCAGCTGACCCAACACCTCACCGATACTCATCAGCGGGTGCGACCGGGCCGACCCGGACGGCATGGAGGCCGCAGGCTCGTTCACCCCCGGCCGGCCTCCTCCTCCGGGCGAGGACCGGCAATGAACACCACCCGGAACTTACCGATCTGCACCTCGTCACCATTGCTCAACGTGGCAGCCTCCACCCGCTCCCGGTTCACGTAGGTGCCGTTCAGACTCCCCACGTCCCGCACCGTGAACGTCCCCGCATCCCGATGGAACTCAGCATGCCGCCGCGACACCGTCACATCGTCCAGGAAGATGTCACTGTCCGGATGCCGGCCACTCGTCGTCACATCATGGTCCAACAGGAACCGGGCACCCGCATTCGGGCCCCGACGAACCACCAGCAGCGCCATACCCGGCGGCAACGAGCCGGACATCCGACTCGGCACCACATCGGTGTCCGGACCCTCCAGCACTTCGTCCAACGAACCGAGATTGAGCGTCGAAGTGACGTCGAGCGGGGGGAACTCGTCGCCTGGGCGCGTCATGGGACCACCTCACGGATCAGTTTCGGTCAGCACAGGATAACGGCGGGTACGGCCCCCGGGAAGATCACCCGACGACTGGCTCCCCCTGCCCAACGAAGGCAATTACCCAACACTGCACCAATTTGGGGTTCTCGGTCGACTGGGCGAGCCTAGCCAGCGCCGAAATGCAGGGCAACCGGACGCGCGGCAGAATCACCCACGCCCGGCACGACACCACTCAGCTCTCAGTGAGCTCACGGTACGCGTCAGCGGTCAACAACCCGTCCACCGCCGCCGGATCCGCCGGCACGATCTCCACCAACCAACCCGCACCGTACGGATCAGAATTGATCACCTCAGGAGTGTCGGCCAACGCCTCGTTGCGCGCCGCCACCGTCCCGCTCACCGGCGCGTAGATCTCCGACACACTCTTGGTCGACTCGATCTCACCCAACGACTCACCGGCCTCCACCACCACACCGGAGTCCGGCAACTGGACGAACACGATGTCACCCAGCGCATCCTGCGCGAACTGGGTGATACCCACCCGGACGTTACCGCCCTCGGCACCCACCACCCACTCGTGCTCGGCGGTGTAACGCAGATCCTCAGGAATCACCAGCGCGTCCCTCATCCATCGGTGCACCGGACCACCCGGCGCGGCCGCGCCGGTCAGGAGACCGGACGGGCGTGTTCCAGCTTCAACGGCGCGTGCAGCGCCGAAACCTCGGCAACCTCACGATCCTCGACGCTCACGTTACCGCCGTCACCGCGAACCGATGCGGCCACCCCGCCCGGAATGTTCAACGCGGTACGCATCGTCTCCGGATCACCGATCACCGTGATCGTGTACGGACCCGTCAACGGCCGCCCGTCCACCACCAACACATCCCCCGCCCCGTCCAGGAAGTACGTCGACGCGATGATCCGCGCCGACGCCCGATCCCCACCCGAGATCTGCATCGCCTCCGCACCCGCACCCCGCAACTCCTGCACCGCGTCCAACACCCGGTCCGCCCGGATCGGCTTGCCACCCGGCTCGAACCGCACCGCCAACCCCGGCCCCCGCGCCGGCAACGTACCCGCCAGGATGCCCAACTCGTCGGCCCGCTTCGTCGCCTCCTCCAACGCCGCCTGCCGACCCTGCTCACCCGAACGCAACTGCCGCTGGCTGTCCTCCAGGCCCTCGATGTCCTGCTGCAGACGCTTCTCCCGGGAATCCAGATCCGAGAAGATCCGCACCAGATCCTCCTGCCGGGTCGCCGCCAACGTCGGATCCGTCGAGGTCGTCTTCAACTGCACCACCAACGTGAACCCCAACAACGCCAGCAACGCCGCGATCATCACCCCCGCCGGAGACACCTTCCGCCCCACCGGACCCGCCGACGGCTGCGCCGAGGACCCGGCCTCAGCCGACGCCACCTCCGCCAGGTTCACCGTCGCCCCGTCGTCGTCACCCGACTCCGACGGCTGCTCCCGCGACGGTTCCCCCGGCACCAACGGACTCAACTCGTCCGCATCCGGCGCGTCCGGCCGCGGATCCGGCTCACCCGCCGGCCCCACCGGACGCACCGGCTCCACCGGCTGCGGCCACCCGGTACCCGTCTCCCGATGCTCGTCGCTCACGACACCAACCTACGCCCGGAACAGGTGCCGACGGATCGCCGCCACATTCCCGAAGATCCGCACCCCCAACACGACCACCACACCAGTGGACAACTGCCCACCCACCCCCAACTGGTCACCCAGATACACGATCAGACCCGCCACCAGCACGTTCGAGATGAACGACACCACGAACTGCTTGTCGTCGAAGATCCGGTCCAACTTCGCCCGCACCCCACCGAACACGGCGTCCAACGCGGCCACCACCGCGATCGGCAGGTACGGCTGCAACGCCGCCGGCACCGTCGGGTCGAGATAGACCCCCAGCACCACACCGGCGAGCAACGCCAGCACCGCGATCATCGGACACCTCCGGAGGGGCGGGAAGACGAACCCGGACCGGACGACCCGGCACCGGACGAACCGACAGCGCCCGAACCCGCCGGCGACGGACTCGGACTGACCGACGGCTGGGCGTAGCGTAGCCGTGGCTCCGGCGCGGCGGGCAACGTGAGGTCCCCGGCCCGACGCACCTCGAACGACAACCCGGTGTCCCGGGCCACCCGACGCATCAGATACGCCGACCGGCTGTCGTCGAACCGGTCCCGCAACGACCGCGGCCCGATCGCCGACACCTCGTACGGGCTGGTCACCGGACGGAAGTCCACCAGGATCGCCGCCCCCGCCGACCGGATCGTCGACGTCGCCGTCAACCGCTGCCCGTTGATCGCGATCGCCTCCGCACCCGAGGCCCACAGGTCGTTGGCGACCTTCTGCAGATCCGAGTAGATCACCCGCGACGGACCCGCCGCCGAGTCACCGTTGACCGCGCCGTCGTCCTGCGCCGCCGCGTCGGCCAACGTCACCACCACCCCGTCACCACGCACCCGCCCCAGCCCCGTGCCCGCCTCCAGGTTGCGCAACCGGGCCGCCTGCGAACCACTCAACGCCGCGTCCCGCTGCCGACCCACCTCCTCGCGCAGCCGCGCGGCCCGCGCGGTCATCGCGTCGGTCTCCGCCTCCCGCTGCTTGATCTGCGCGATCAACGCGGCCCGCGCCTGACTGCGGCTCGGCTCGTCGGCCATCGTCTCCCGGTACGCCACCGCGAACAGGAACCCCACCACGGCCACCACCACGACCGCCACCGCCCGCGCGGACGCGCCCCGCCACCCGGCGGTCGACGCCGGGTCCTGCCGCCGCCGGGCCGCCGCGTCGGCGTAACCCGGGTCCAGCGGGTTCTGGAACAACTCGGTGAGGAAGTCCGGGGTGAACAACCGCGCCGGCCGCTTCGACCCGTCCCCCGGCGCGCTCACGCGGCGGCCCCCCGCCGGGCCGCGCGGACCAGCCGGGCTGCCTGCACCACGTACATCGCGCCGGCCACCCAGTACAGCACCAGACCCCACCAGGCCAGCCCCCAGCCGATGGCCGCGGCGGTCGTCGCCGTCACCGACGTGGTCGCCGCCGCCAGCAGCAGCACCGGGAACGCGGCCAAAAGCAGGAAGGTGGCGGTCTTGCCGACGTAGTGCACCGGCGGCGGCCCGTAACCGTGCCGGCGCAGCACCGCCAACGAACCGAGCAGCAGCGCCTCCCGGGCCAGCAGCGCCGCCGTGAACGGCCACGGCACCACCTCCCGGGCGGTGAAGGCGAGCAGCGTGGCGAGGATGTAGAGCCGGTCGGCCAGCGGGTCGAGCAGCTCGCCCAGGCGGCTGACCTGCCCGAGCCGGCGGGCGATCCAGCCGTCCACCCAGTCGGAGGTGCCGCCGATGGCGAGCACCACGATCGCCGCCACGTCCGCCTCCACGACCAGGAACAGCCAGAGGAACAGGGGTACGCCGAGCAGCCGGACGAAGCTGATCAGGTTCGGCAACGTCAACACCCGGTCGGCCGTGGCGTCACCGCCCGGTCCGCGCGGATGCTCTGCCCGAGCCGGCCGACGTGACACCGAACCTCCCCCCGCAGCACGATCCGGGCGCCCTCGTGGGCGCCACGGTCAGCCGTGCGCTTACCGGACCGGCGGGTGCCGGTGTCTCGGTGATCCCGGGCCGGGACCTCCCCCTGGTGCGGTCCGGGGCGCTCGACACCCCGGGCCGGCAGCCACTATATCGGGCGCTCCTGGCGGGGCGGGTGGGGCGCGCTTTTGTCGGGGCGGTCCGGCGGTGTGTGTGGTGTGTCACCACCGCTAAGGCATCCTAGGACAATAGCGGAGGTCGTCGGAACGACTCATGCGGTGCGGGCCGGGGTGTCGGGCTGCGCGGTGGGCGTGCCCGCGGCCGCCGCCTGGCCGAACGCCAGCAGTGCCAGCAGCAGCTCGTGCTGGGCCCGGGGCGGCATCCGGTCCAGCACCGCCTGCACCGCCCGGTGCCGGCGTTCCCGCAGCTCGGTCAGCAGGGTCACCGCCGCGGCGGTGAGCACCAGCCGCACCTCCCGCCGGTCCCGGGGGTCCGGGGTGCGGCGTAGCAACCCGGTCGCCTCCAGCCGGTCACAGAGCCGGCTGGCCGAGGAGGGCACCACGTCGAGCAACTCGGCCAACCCGTTGACGTTCGTCTCCGGCCGGTCCCGGATCAACGCGAGCACCCGCAGCTGGGTCGGCGGGACCGCCACCTGGTGCCGGGAGGTGGCCGAATCGAGCACACCCACGAACGCCTCGGCCGCGGCATCGATCGCCGCAGCAAGATCCGGAGGTCGCTCCACCCGCTGTCCCCTGCGATTGTCCGCTGTCGTAAGTCGCTGACGGCCGATCACCGTGCGCGCCGCCCGCCCGGCCCGCACCAGTCCAGGCACACGACGACGGCGTCGTCACGTAGATCAGTGTCGGCATGATAGGCGAACAGCTCGCGCATCACCGTACCAACCGCCTCCGTCGCCGGTTGCAGCCGAGTCGACCGCATCGACCGGGCCATCGCCCGCTCACCGTAGGCCTCCTGACCCCCCGGTCGCGCGTCGTACACGCCGTCGCTGACCACGAAGAGCCGGTCGCCGGGCAGTACGTCGAACTCCTGCACCGTGTAGCGGGTCTCGGCGAACATGCCCAACGGCAGCTGCTGCTCTAGGGCGATCCGCTCGACAGTGGTCCCCCGCAGCCGCAGCACCCGCGGCGAACCGGCGTCCACCGCCCGCGCCCGGCCGGTGGCGGTGTCCACCGACAACAACAGCGTCGCCACGTGCCGCTGTCCCCGGTGCTGGTAGAACAGCGTGTCCGAGGCCAGCTCCGCCTGCTCCACCAACCCGCCGCCCGAGCGGCGGGCGTTGCGGATGGCGTTGACGGTGAGCGCGGTCAGCATCGCCGCGGCCAGGCCGGTGCCGGCACCGTTGAGGACGGTGAGGGTGAGCCGCCCCGGGTCGACCGACCAGTCGAAGTGGTCACCGCCCACCGAGTACGCCGGTTCGAGCTGCCCGGCCAGCAGGAACGCCTCGTGCGTGACGCTGCGCCCCGGCAGCAGTTCCCACTGCATCTCCGCGGCCATGCTCAGCCGCTCCCGACGCCGCGTCCGCCGGTACCGGTCGGTCTCCCGGTCGGCCGCCCGCAACGTGGTGGCCAGGTCGACGGCCAGGTCGGCGATCAGCTCCACCGTCGGGTGGTCCGGGCTGCCCACCAGCTCGACCAGGAACACCCCCAGCCGCTCCCCCCGGGTGGTCAGCGGCGCCCAGACCCGGCAGCGCCCGCCGTCGGACGGGTCGCGCACCGGGTGCTGGCCGCTGAAACAGCGTTGCGCGGCGCTCTGACCGGTGAGCGAGCCGGCGGACACCTCCGGGTCGAGCACCGACCACAGCCCGCTGATCCGGTAGTCGGCCAGGAACGCGTCGACCCGTACCGCGGCCAGCTCCGACCGGAGGGCTCGATCGACGGCCTCCACCACCTGGTCGGGTGGGGCCTCACGTAGCGCACGCGACATCGCTGCGAGCGCGTCCGGCATGGTTGTCCTCCGAAATTCTTGCTACAGAGCAAGCATCATACGAAGCGGCCCGCCCGGGGCACCGCACCGGGCGGGTCACGGTGCCGGTATCGGCCCGCCCGGCCCCCGCCAGCCGCGATACTGAACCGGGCGGGAGGTGCGCACGGTGGACCCGACGGACGGCGCGGCGATCGTGGTGGGCGTGGACGGCTCGGAACCGGCGCTGCGCGCCGTCCGGCTGGCCGCGGCCGAGGCGGCCCGCCTGCGCCGGCCGCTGCGGGTGGTACACGGCTTCATCTGGCCACTGCTGCACACACCCGTCGACCCGGTCGCCGGCGACCCACCCGGCGGCGGCCTGCGCCGCACCGCCCAGGACCTCGTCGAGACGGCGGTGACACAGGCCCGGACGGTCGACCCCGGCCTCCGGGTGACCGGGGAGATCATCGACGGCGAGGCGTCGGCGGTGCTGCTGGGCACCTCCCCCTCCGCGGCGCTGATCGTGCTCGGCGACCGGGGCCTCGGCGGGTTCGGCGCGCTGGTCGTCGGCTCGGTGGCGATCCAGGTCAGCACCCACGCCGACTGCCCGGTGCTGGTCGCCCGGGGCACCCCGGCCGACGACGGACCGGTGGTGGTCGGGGTCGACGGGTCGACGGCCTCCCGCGCCGCGGTGGACTTCGCCGCCACGCAGGCCGCCGCACGCGGGGTCCGGCTGCGGGCCGTGCACGCGTACACCCATCCGGCCTCCGCCGGCCCCGGGGACTTCCAACCCCTGGTGTACGACGAGGCCCGGCTGCGCGACGAGGAGGACGACGTGCTCACCGCAAGCCTCGCCGGGCTCACCGAACGGCACCCCGGCCTGCCGATCGACCGGGAACCCGTGCACGCCCGCCCGGTCGCCGCCCTCACCGAGGCGTCCCACCGGGCCCAACTGGTGGTCGTCGGCGGTCGGGGCCACGGTGAACTGGCCGGGCTGCTGCTCGGCTCGGTCGGCCACGGGGTGCTGCACCGCAGCGCCTGCCCGGTGGCGGTGGTACGCACCCCCGACCACACACCGTCGACCGGCCGGTGAGCCACCGCGCGGTCGACGGTGGTTGACCGCGCCGGGGACGGGTAGTCGGCGCGGGTACCGCAGGCGGACCACCGAGGAGGCGACATGCCAGGACCACGGCCGGGAAGCAACGCGTACGACAAGGAACGGGCGCGGCTGCGTGACCTGATCGAACAGTCGGGACGCGCGTCCGACCAGGAGGCCAACCAGGTGGCCAACCGGATCCTCCAGGAGGACCGGGGCCAGCGCGGCATGGTCCGGGGTGACCGGGCCTACGGGCCCAAGGGCGAACGCGGACCCGGCGACCCGAAGTGAGACGGCGCGGCCGGGCCGCCGCTTGCCAACCGGGGCGGCGGCCCGGCCGTCCGTGCGTCGCCGCCCGGTCGGGCGGCGACGCGGTCAGTGGCGGTCGCTGTCGTCGTCGGCGGTCGACCCGCCCGGACCGTACGGGGACGCCTGGCCACGGGGCATCGGGCGGCCCCGGTCCCCCGCCGAGCTGCCCCGGTTGGCCGGGCGACCGGACGCGCCCGGCACCTTGCTGTCCTGCACGGTCGGGTTCTTCCCGTCGCGGCGCATCTCGGGCTGCTGCACGTTCGTCACGGGTGTCTCCTTCCGGGTGGACGGGCGCGGATGCTCCGCGCCCGCCGCCGGGTTACCCGCCAGGACGGTGCGCATGCCGACCGCCGCGCCGGAGCAGGGCTGAGCGGCGTCAGGGCGGGTAGTACCGGGTGATGGGAGACGACCGACGGGTGGCCCGGACGCTGCTGGCCCGCCACGGCAGCACCTACGCCGAGGACGCCGGCATCACGCTGGCCGACCGGCCCGGTCCGCTCTACCAACTGCTGGTGCTCACCACGTTGCTGAGCACCCGGATCCGGGCCCAGGTGGCGGTGGCCGCCGCCCGCGAGTTGTTCGCCGCCGGCTGGCGGACCCCGCAGGCGATGGAGGCGTCGGGCTGGCAGGACCGGGTCGACGCGCTGGGCCGCGGCCACTACCGCCGCTACGACGAGCGGACCGCGACCATGCTGGGCACCGGCGCCCGGCTGTGCCTGGACCGCTGGCACGGCGACCTGCGGCGGATGCACCGGGAGACCGGAGGTGAACCGGCGGCGCTGCGGCGACGGCTGACCGAGTTCCCCGGGATCGGCCCCACCGGGGCGGACATCTTCCTACGGGAGGCGCAGACGGTCTGGCCGGACGTCCGCCCGTACGCCGACCGGCGCACCCTGGCCGGGGCCAGACGCCTCGGTCTGCCGGCCGACCCGCACGGGCTGGCCGGGTTGGTCGCCGAGCCGGACTTCGGCCGGCTCGCGTCGGCGCTGGTCCGGGTGGCCCTCGGTGAGGAGTCGGCGGGCGAGGTGACCCGCACCGCCGCCGCCCGCTGAGGCGTGCCCGGTCAGTCGACCGGCTTGTTGCCCGCCGGCTTGGTCAGGTACCACACCAGCAGGGCGGCCAGCAGGGCCAACAGCACCACACCGCCGGAGACCCCGCCACCGTCTTCGGTCGAGCGGTGCCCGGTCACCCCGAAGTAGATCACCGCGAGGCCGGCGAGCACCGCCAGAAATGTCCGTATTCCTCGGTCCTTCACGCCCCGCACCGTAAGCGCGCCCCCGCCGCGCAGGCGGACAGTCCGAGCGGATTCCCCCGTCCGGGCGACACCCCCGGTCAGACCGTCTCCAGGTCGTCCAGGGAGATGGCGTGGCTCATCAACCAGCGGGCCAGCGCCGCCATGCCGAACAACCACAGCGGGGCCGACTCGGTGGTGCCGTTGGTGGCGAAGATGGCGAACCGCAGGTCCGGCGCCCGGTACGCCTCGATCCGCCAGCGATGGTTCCGGTCCCGCCAGACCGCCGAAGGGTCCATGGCGTCACGGTAGGCGACCCCGCGCCGGGCCCGAGGCTGTTCGCCGCCATCACGTCACGCAGACACCTGCCGGTCAACCGGAGCCGACGACCAGCCGGGCGTCGTCGGGCAGCCGTCGGGTCACCCCGCGCCGGTCGAGCAGCTCCAGCAGGGGCACCGCCACCCGGCGGGTGGTGTCCAGGGCTTGCCGGGCGGCGCTGAGCGTGAACGGCTGCGGCAGCCGGGCGAGCACCCGCACCGCGGCGTCGGCGGCGTCGGGCAGCAGCACCACGTTGTCGGCCAGCCGCAGCAGCGCACCGGCCCGCACGGCGGCGCCCACCTCCCGGGGGCCCAGGCCCAGCGCGGTGAGCCGGTCGGCCTCCGGGGCGCGGAACGGGTGGGCGGCGAACTCGCCCCGGACCCGGTCGAGGGCGCGGGCCACCGGCTCGGGCAGCCCGGGCACGCCGACGCCGATCCGGCCGGCCCGCAGCGTCAACGGCGGCCGGACCAGCGCCTCCACCAGAGCCCGGTCGGGCAGGCCGAGGCGTTGGCGTAACGCCTCGGTCGGGGCGTCCGGCTCCAGCGGGTGCGCCGCCGCCCAGGCGGTCACCTCCTCGACCAGCCGCACCCCCAGCCACCGCCAGTGCCCCGGGTCGGCCAACCAGTCCCCGACGACCGGGGTGGCGTCGCCGGTGACACCCATCCGGGTCAGCTCGGCGGCCCGCACGAGCCGCCGGCGGCGCAGCTCACCGGCCAGGTCGGGACGCCCGTCCAGGTCGGCCAGGACGGCGGCGCGGGCGGCGGCGGCGCCCCGACGCGACAGCGGCGGCGGGGCCACGTCCAGCACCGTCACCCCACCGCAGACGTGGTGCCGGCCCGGGTCACGCAGCAACGCCCGGTCCCCGGTCAGCAGCGGCAGCGGACGGTCCAGCCGCAGCCGTACGGTGTCGCCGCCCAGCGGCCGGACCCGGGCGGGAACGGCCGCCGACCCGACGTGCAGGGTCAGCGTGGCCGGCAGGTCACCTGCCGGATCACCGGCCAGCCGCACGTCGACCAGGTCGGTGCGGTGGAACCGGTCGGGGGTGAGCAGCGCGTCGCCGCGCCCGAGCCGTTCCCGGGGCACCCCGCGCAGGTTGACCGCGACCCGGGCCACTGCGGCGACCCGCTGCGCGGGCGTCCCCAGCCGGTGCAGGCCCCGCACCCGGACCGGTTCACCGGTGGTGGCGAGCGTCAACCGGTCGCCGACGCGCAGCTCGCCGCCGCCGAGGGTGCCGGTGACCACGGTGCCGCTGCCCCGGATGGTGAACGCCCTGTCGATCCACAGCCGCACCGGCCGGGCGGTGTCCGGCGCAGGCAGCCGGGCGACCAGCCGGTCCAGGGCGGCGCGCAGCTGCGGCAGGCCGACGCCGGTGACGGCGCTGACCGCCACCGCCTCCACCGCGCCGAGCGAGGTCGCCGTGAGCCGGGCGCGGGCCTGCGCCGTCGCCGGCCCCGGATCGGCCAGGTCGGCCCGGGTCACCACCAGCAGCCCGTGGGACACGCCGAGGGCGTGCAGGGCGGCCAGGTGTTCGGCCGACTGCGGCATCCACCCCTCGTCGGCGGCGACCACCACCAGCGCGGCCGGCACCGGCCCCACTCCGGCCAGCATGTTCGGCACGAACCGTTCGTGCCCCGGCACGTCGACGAAGGCGACCGGGTCGCCGCCGGGCAGGGTGGTCCAGGCGAAGCCGAGGTCGATGGTCATGCCCCGGCGGCGTTCCTCGGCCCACCGGTCCGGTTCCATCCCGGTCAACGCCCGGACCAGTGTGGACTTGCCGTGGTCGACGTGCCCGGCGGTGGCGAGGACGTGCATCTCTAGTCGGCCGTCCGCAGCACCGCGTCGCGCAGCGTGTCGTCGGCGTCGGCGGGGACGCAGCGCAGGTCCAGCAGCAGTCGTCCCCGGACCACCCGGCCGAGCACCGGTGGATCACCCAGCCGCAGCGCGGCGGCGTACCGTTCGGGCAGGCTCAACGCCCACGAGTCCAGCTCGACGCCGGGTGCGCCGCCCCCGCCGACCACGGCGACGCTGGGCACCACCTCGGCCTTGCGGCCCGCCGCGCCGAGGGCGTCGCGCAGCCGTTCGCAGCGGTCCCGCAGCACGGCCGGGTCGGCGTGCAGGGCGTCGCGGGTCGGAGTGGTCGGCCCGTGCAGGGTGGCCGCCAACGCGGCGAGGGTCAGCTTGTCGACCCGCAGCGCCCGCGCCAGCGGGTGCCGACGCACCAGGTCGACCAGGTCGGCGTCGCCGAGCAGCAGCCCGGCCTGCGGGCCGCCGAGGAGCTTGTCGCCGCTGGCGGTGACCAGGTGCGCCCCGGCCCGCAGGGTGCCCGCCGCGTCCGGCTCGGCGGGCAGCAGCGGATCGGCGGTGAGCAGACCCGAGCCGATGTCGGCGACCACCGGCACGCCGAGGGTGGCCAGCTCGTCGACCCCGACGGCCGAGGTGAAGCCGGTGACGACGAAGTTGGACGGGTGCACCTTCAGCACGAACCCGGTGTCCGGGCCGACCGCCCGGGCGTAGTCGTCGCGGGTGGTGCGGTTGGTGGTGCCGACCTCGTGCAGCCGGGCGCCGGTGCTGGCCAGCAGGTCGGGCAGGCGGAACCCGTCGCCGATCTCCACCAGTTCGCCCCGGCTGACCACGATCTCCCGGCCGGCGGCCAGCGCGGTCGCGGCGAGCACCAGGGCCGCCGCCCCGTTGTTGACCACGTGCACGGCTGCGGCGTCGGGCACCGCGGCGGCCAGCGCGGCCAGCGCGTCGCGGCCCCGCCGGGCCCGCCGGCCGGTGACCAGGTCCAGTTCCACGTCGGTGCTGCCGGCGGCGGCGACCAGCGCGTCGACGGCGGCCGGGGAGAGCACGGCCCGGCCGAGGTTGGTGTGCAGCACCACCCCGGTGGCGTTGAGCACCGCCCGGGGGGTCGGGGCGGGCAGCGCGGCGAGGGCCGCGTCGCGGACCTCGCCGGGGGTGATCTCGCCGTGCCGGGCCCGCTGCTGGGCACGGCCGACGGCCGCCTTGACCCGGGCCCGGCCGAGGGTCGCCACCGCCGCGGCCAACGCCGGATCGGCCAGCAGCGTGTCGGTGCGGGGCACCCGCCGACGCGGATCGGCCGCCGCCTCACCCATGCGTGTCATCCCCCCGGTGGTTGGCGGAGACGGACGGGAATCGAACCCGCCTGGCCCGGATCCCGGACCACACCAGCTTTGAAGGCTGGGAGGGGCACCAGCCGCCTGAACGCCTCCGCCCCCGAGTCAACCACAGGCCCGCCCCGCTGGTGCGGCGGGTGTCAGACCAGCCCGGACTGCCGGCGGCGGAAGCGTTCGCGCTGCGGCAGCACCGTGTACTTCGGATCCCGCGCCGAGGCCACCCCACCGTGGAAGATGCCGAACCGGGTGGCCACCGACGCGGCCAGCAGCGCCGTGCCGGACAGCGCGGACAGCACCCGGCTGCGCCGCCCGGCCAGCGCCCCGACCACCCCGGCGGCGGTGAGCAGCCGACCGGCGCGCAGCAACCGACCCGCCGTACCGAGCCGGTAGGGCTCACTGAGCAGGCCCAGCCGGGTCTCCACCGAGTGCGCGCCCCACAGCTCCAGGGCCGCCCCGGCCACCGCCATCCGACGGGCCGGCCCGGCCTGGGCGCAGGGCGCGGCGAGCAGCCCCACACCGGCGCCGCTGGCCAGGGCGCTGCCCGCGAAGATGGTCGGCAGCTCCGGGTACGCCTCGTGCCAGGACGGCACCGCCGTGCCGGCCAGCAGCACCCCGGTGTACGTGGCCAGCGCGGGCGCGACGACGGCGGCGGCCAGCCCGGCGGCCTGCCCGGCCGGCGGCAGCAGCCGACGCACCGGGGAGAACACCCCGCGTGCCGGTAGCAGCGGTGCACCCTCGGCGACGGCGGCCAACCCGGCGGCCGGACCGTAGGCGGTGAGGATCCAGGTGCCCACCGACATCGGCGAGGTCGGTTTCGCCACCCGCAGCATGTGGTGGAACCGGGCCGGCCGACCGAGGTCGTGGATCAGGAAGTAGGCGCTGGCGGCGACCGCGCCCAACGCGGTGACCCGACCGGCCCGGCGCAGCGCCGGCCGGCCGGTGAGCTGCCCCCCGGCGGCCAGCAGCGACGACCCGGCGGCCAACCCGCCGGTGAACAGGTACGCGGCGATGTCCCACCGCCACACCGGGGCCTTGAGGATCGGCCGGCCGTAGTAGGAGGTGAACTCCGCCTCCGGCACGCGCAGTTCCTCGCCGCCGCGCCCGCCCCGCCGCCGCGCCACCGGCGGCACGTCCCGGGGCGGTACGACGACCGGCGCGTCGGCGGCGTCGGCCGGGCCGAGGGCTCCGGCCGGCCCGGCACCGACCTTCGCGCCGTGGCCGAGCCGGGTGGAGGAGCGCACGCCGTCGGCCGCGAGCCGGGCACGGAAGCCCCGGAACCGCTCCCCCACCGGGATCCGGCCCGCGCTCACGACGATCCTCCGACGAACGCGGCGACGGCCGCCGCCGTCATGGCCAGCGCCGCCAGCCCGGCCCGCCGCCACATCCGGGGCAGGTCCCGGGTGGTGACCACCGGGTCCGGGGGCAGGCCGTACACCTCGGGCTCGTCGAGGAGGAGGAAGAACGCGCCGTCGCCGCCGACACCGTCGGTCGGGTCGTGACCGTAGAGCCGGGCTTCCGGCACGCCCCGCTCGTGCAGCGTGGCGACCCGCTGCGCGGCCCGCCCGCGCAGCTCGTCGAGGGGACCGTACTGGATGGACTCGGTCGGGCACGCCTGGGCGCAGGCCGGGGTCATCCCCGCGCCGAGGCGGTCGTAGCACAACGTGCACTTCCACGCCCGGCCGTCGCCCTTGCGCTGATCGATCACCCCGTACGGGCAGGCGGAGATGCAGTAGCCGCAGCCGTTGCAGATGTCCTCCTGCACCACGACGGTGCCGAACTCGGTGCGGAACAGCGACCCGGTGGGGCAGACGTCCAGGCAGGCGGCGTGGGTGCAGTGCTTGCAGACGTCCGACATCATCAGCCAGCGGAAGTCGGTGCGGGACTCGGCACCGGTGCCCCGGCCGGGTGGCGCGGCCCCCGGCATCCCGAGGAACCGGGTGGCCGACCCGGCCGCCGTGGCGTCCGGGGTGGCGGTGGTCGGGCTGGCCATCCGGGCGGCGGCGTCGGGGTCACCCGGGGGTACGCCCGGGGTGGTACCGCCGGTGCTGCCGGTGCCGGCGGCGACCGCCGCCGACGTCGCGGCCGCCGAACCGCCTGTCGGGTTCCCGGCGAACGCCGCGCTGCGGTGCCCGGCCGGGACCGGCTGTTCGACGAAGGCCACGTGCCGCCAGGAGTTCGCGGTCAACGCGCCGGTGTTGTCGTACGACATGCCGAGCAGGTCGAAGCCGGACTCGGGGACGGCGTTCCACTCCTTGCAGGCCACCTCGCAGGCCTTGCAGCCGATACAGACGCTGGTGTCGGTGAAGAACCCCATCCGGGGGCCGGCGGACGTCCAGCCCGCGTCCGGGGCCGGATCGAGCGGGCCGTACAGGCTGTTGCCGTCAGGCATGGTCGGCGCCCTTCTCCCGTGGCCCGTCGTCGCTGCGACCCGCCGGCCGGCGGACCCGGGTCGTCACCGTCGGCGGACGCTCACCGGGCACGATGCCGGCACGTCGACGGTAGTCCTCCACCAGGTCCCGCAACGGCGGGCCGGTCGGTCGCCGGCCCGGCCGGACGTCACAGGTGCCGACCTTGCTCTCCTGGATGAGCACGTTCGGGTCCAGGGTGATGCCGAACAGGTCGTTGGCCGAGTCGCCGGTGACCAGCCCCTCGTACCCGAAGTGGTACGGCAGCCAGAGCTGGTGGATCACCCGACCGTCCACCCGCAACGGGGTGAGCCGGTCGGTGACCAGCACCTTCGCCTCGATCACGGCGCGGGCGCTGATCAGGTGCGCCCAGCCGAGATGGGCCAGCCCCGCCTCGGCGGCCAACTCCGGGGACACCTCCACGAACATCTCCGGTTGCAGCTCGGCCAGCGGGCGCACCGTCCGGCTCATCGCCCCGGCGGTGTGGTGCTCGGTGAGCCGGCTGACCGTGAACACGTACGGGAAGACCTGGCTGTGCTGCTGCGGCGGGCTCGGGTTCACCGAGTTCACCGGATGGGCGTAGACCTTGCGGGTGGGGTTGGCCTGCTGGCCGTAGAGCGGGTTGCGCATCGGCGACTCCGCCGGCTCGTAGTGCGTCGGCAGCGGACCGTCGAGCACCCCGCTCGGCGCGTACAGCCAGCCCTTGCCGTCGGCCTGCATGACGAACGGGTCGTCGCCGGCCAGCGCCGCCGGGCCCGACGCCCCCTGCGGCGGGCGGTACGTCGGCGGTTTCGTCTTCTCGAAGTCCGGCACGTCGTAGCCGGTCCACTCGCCCGCCTGCGGATCCCACCAGACGTACTTCTTGCGGTCGCTCCACGGGCGGCCCTGCGGGTCGGCCGACGCCCGGTTGTAGAGGATGCGCCGGTTCGCCGGCCACGCCCAACCCCACTGCGCGGCCACCCAGTCCTGCTCGTGCCGGGACTTCCGCCGGGCGGCCTGGTTGACGCCGTCGGCGTAGACGCCGGAGTAGATCCAGCAGCCCACAGCGGTGGAGCCGTCGTCCCTGGCCTCGGTGAACGAGGACAGCGGGCGACCGGTGGCCACGTCGTAGCCGTTGATCTCGCGCAGCACCGACTCGGCGCTCGGCTCGGCGTGCGGGCCGTGCAGGGGGTAGTCCCAGGCCAGGTCGAGCAGGGCGCGGTCGCGCCGGTGGGGGGAGCCGGCCAGTTTCTCCCGCAGCCGCCGCCCCAGGTGGTAGAAGAACCACAGCTCGGAGCGGGCGTCGCCAGGCGGCTCGACGGCCTTGTCCCGCCACTGCAACAGCCGCTGGGTCTGGGTGAAGGTGCCCTCCTTCTCCACGTGCGACGCGGCCGGCAGGAAGAACACCTCGGTGCGGCACTCGGTCGGGACGATCTCGCCGGTGGCCACCTCCGGGCCGTTCTTCCAGAAGGTGGCGCTCTCGATCATGAACAGGTCGCGGACCACCAGCCAGTCCAGGTTGGCCATGCCGAGCCGCTGCGCCCGCCCGTGCGCCGAGCCGACCGCCGGGTTCTGGCCGAGCAGGAAGTACCCCTTGATCTTGCCGTCGATCATGTTCAGCACCTGCTGGTAGGTGCCGTGGTCGCCGGTCATCCGGGGCAGGTGGTCGTAACAGAAGTCGTTCTCCGGCGTCGCCGCGTCCCCCCAGTACGCCGTGAGCAGGCTCGCCGCGTACGCCCGCGCGTTGCCCCAGAAACCCTTCTGCCCGGGGTGGCGGATGCTGTCCACCCAGTCGTCGAACGTCGGGTGGTCGGCGTGGTGCGGCATCGGCAGATAGCCGGGCAGCAGGTTGAACAGCGTCGGGATGTCGGTGGAGCCCTGGATGCTGGCGTGCCCGCGCAACGCCAGGATGCCACCACCCGGACGACCCATGTTGCCCAGCAGCAACTGGATGATCGCCCCGGTGCGGATGTACTGCACGCCGACGCTGTGCTGGGTCCAGCCCACCGAGTAGACCAGGGCGCCGGTGCGGTCCCGGCCGGAGTTCTCCGTCCAGGCCCGCGCCAGCTCCAGGAATTTCTCCCGGGGGATGCCGCAGACCCGCTCCACCATCTCCGGGGTGTAGCGGGCGAAGTGCCGGCGCAGGATCTGGTAGACGCAGCGCGGATGCTGGAGCGTCTCGTCCCGTTGGGCCTGCCCGTGCACCTGCGCGCCGTGCGACTCGTGGACCAGGCCCGCCGCGCCGTCGCGTTCCTTGGCGGTGTGCCCGCTGCCGGAGTCCCCCTCGTGCCCGGCGTACTGCCAGCTGGTCTGCACGTAGCTGTCGGTGTTCGGGTCGTAGCCGGAGAACAGGCCGTCGCCGTCCTCGGTGTCGGCGAACTGCTCGCTGACGATCGTCGCCGCGTTGGTGTACGCCAGCACGTACTCCCGGAAGTCCAGCTCGTTGTCCAGGATGTAGCGCACCACCCCACCGAGCAGGGCGATGTCGGTGCCCGCCCGGATCGGCAGGTACGCGTCGGCCACCGCGCTGGTGCGGGTGAACCGGGGATCGACGTGGAAGACCTTCGCGCCGCGCCGCTTGGCCTCCATGACCCACTGGAAGCCCACCGGATGGGCCTCGGCCATGTTCGAACCCTGGATGACGATGACGTCAGCGTTGGCGAGGTCCTGTTGGAAGTCCGTCGCGCCACCGCGACCGAAGCTGGCCCCCAGACCGGGGACGGTGGCGGAGTGTCAAATGCGGGCCTGGTTCTCGATCTGGAGTGCCCCCATCGCGGTGAACAGCTTCTTGATGAGGTAGTTCTCCTCGTTGTCCAGCGTCGCCCCGCCGAGGCTGGAGATGCCCAGCGTGCGGTGCAGTGGCCGGCCGTCGCCGTCGACGTCCTCCCAGGTCTGCTCGCGGGCGGCGAGGACCCGATCGGCGATCATGTCCAGCGCGGTGTCGAGGTCCAGGTCTTCCCACTCGGTGGAATACGGCCGGCGGTAGCGGACCGTGGTCTGCCGCAGCGGGCTGGTCACCAGGCTCCGGCTGGCCGAGCCCTTCGGGCAGAGCCGCCCCCGGGAGATCGGGCTGTCCGGGTCGCCCTCGATCTGGGTGACCTGCCCGTCGGAGACGTACACCCGCTGCCCGCAGCCGACCGCGCAGTACGGGCAGACCGAGCGGACCACCCGGTCGGCGGTCTCGGTGCGGGCGGTCAACCCGGCGGACCGGTCCGACTGCGCCGCCGCGCCCCGGCCGAGCGGGTCGGTGCCGGTGAGCTGCCGGTAGACCGGCCAGCCCGCGATGAAGGTACGCAGACCCACCGCGCCCCTCCCTCCCCGCCTGATCCGACCCTCTGAACATAGGCCAGCGGGGCGGAGGATGCGAGGATCTTTGCCCACCGACACGGCGCTGCCCCCGACCGGTCCGGTCGGGGGCAGCGATCACGGTGGCGGAGCGCCGGTGTGCATGTCGCCTCTCGGCGCGTGGCGCAACGCGGCTCCAGCCGAACGGAACTCCGCGACGGCAATTCAGGTGAGGCCCGGGGACACTGGACACACCGACGCTCCTGCCGACCAGGATACCCCGCGTCGGCCGTGCCCGCCGGGTCGCGACGGGCACGGCCGACGACGTCCTGCGGAAAGCCGCGTGCCGGAGCAGGTCGCGGCGGCGTTACCCTGACAGCATGCAGGCCACCCTGGCGACCGCCACCCCGCTGGCCCGGCCGGGCCGGCCGGTGGTGGTGGCGCGCACCCTGGCGGAGCTCACCGGCCCCACCGGCGGGACGGTGGAGCTGCCGGTGCGGCTGATGTGGAGCAGCGAGCGCACGTTCGACCTGGCCGACCCGGACGACCTGCTCTGGCTGTACGAGAACGTGCTGCGCGAGACCACCCGCGCCGACGACCTGCGGGCGTTGATCGACGGACGCACCCTGCGCCGGGTGTGGCGGCGGCTCAACCTGCCCCGGGGGGTCCGGTCGGCCTGGGAGAGCCGGCACCGGGGTCTGCGGACCGCGTGACCCACCTGCACGACTTCTACCGGGAGGTCGCCCGGGTCGCCCTCACCGCGGCCGGGCCGCACCGGTTCGTCCTCGGCGGCGGGGTGGCGTGGGCGGCGCACGGCCTGGTCACCCGCCCCACCGAGGACGTCGACCTGTTCGCCGACGTGGAGGGGGCCGCCGAGGCCGCGGCGGCGGAGGTGTGCGCCGCGCTGGAACGTGCCGGGTACACCGTCGCGGCGGCCGACCCGGACAGCGACCTCGGTGACCTGTTCGAGGGCTTCGACCGGGACATCCGGGACTTCGTGGTCGGCCGGGACGACCGGCAGATCCGGCTCAGCCTGGCCCGCCTCGACCGGTACCGCTCGCCGGTGGTGATGGACCTCGGCCCGGTGATGGACGTCCGCGACCTGATCGCCAACAAGACCGCCGCCCTGGTCAACCGGCGGGAGGCCCGCGACTACATCGACGTCGCCGCCGCGCTGGCGCAGTACCCGGTCGCCGAGCTGCTGAGGCTGGCCCGGCAGGTGGACCCGGCGCTGGCCGACGAGGACGTCCGGGCCGCCGGCCGCTACCTGGACCGGCTGCCGGACCGGCGGCTCGCCCGCTACGGCCTGGACCCGGCGCGGATCGCGCAGGTCCGCCGCCGGCTGGCCGACTGGCCCCGCTGACCGCCGGGCCGGGGCCGGCGTCCCGGCCCGGCGGACGGGTGGATCACCTGGTGAACCGGCCGCCGGTCACGCCCAGGATCTCCCCGGTGACGTAGCTGGACTCCTGCGAGGCGAAGAAGACGTACGCGGGTGCCAGTTCGGCGGGCTGCCCGGGCCGGCCCAGCGGGGTGTCGGTGCCGAACTTCTCCACCTTCTCAGGCGGCATGGTCGCCGGGATCAGCGGCGTCCAGATCGGGCCGGGCGCGACCGCGTTGACCCGGATGCCCCGGTCGGCGAGCTGCGCGGCGAGCCCCTTGGTGAAGTTGGCGATGCCCGCCTTGGTGGTGGCGTAGTCCAGCAGCGGCGGCGACGGGTCGTACGCCTGGATGGAGGTGGTGTTGATGATCGTCGCGCCCTCCTTCAGGTGCGGCAGGGCGCTGCGGCACAGCCAGAACATCGCGTACAGGTTGGTCTTCATCACCCGGTCGAACTGGTCGGTGCTGATCGCCTCGATGCCGTCGTCCTGGGCCATCTGGTAGGCCGCGTTGTTCACCAGGATGTCCAGGCCGCCGAGTTCGGTCACCGTCCGGTCGACCAGGTCACGGCAGTGCTGCTCGTCGGTCAGGTCGGTGCGCACCGCGACCCCACGCCGGCCGGCCTGCTCGACCAGCCGGACCGTCTCCCGGGCGTCGGCGTCCTCGTCCTCGTCGAGGTAGGACACCACCACGTCGGCGCCCTCCCGGGCGAACGCGATCGCCACCGCCCGGCCGATGCCCGAGTCACCGCCGGTGATCAGGGCCCGCTTGCCCGCCAACCGGTCACTGCCCCGGTACGACGACTCGCCGTGGTCGGGCTCCGGCCCCATCCGGTCGGTCCGGCCGGGCGTCGACTGCTGCTGCGCCGGTTGACCCTCCTGGTGGCCGTACTGGGCGTTCGGGTCCTGCGGGGTGTACTGGTCCTGGCTCACCGTGCGGCTCCCCTGTCTGGTTTGGTCCCTTCTGGGTCACCTGGTCACCTACCCCCGCGGACCGGCCGGAAACAACCCGCGCCGGGCACCTGACGACGCCCGTGTGACAGGCGGGTGACCGTCGACGGCGCGGTGGCCGAACAGTGCGGGCCACTGTGGCAGGAGTGACCGCTGCTCGTTATGGTGCGCAACGGCGCTTACGAGGCGCGTCCATCCCCGTCGAAGGGCACCCCCATGACCTCCTCCTCCGGCGCTTCGCGCCGTCAGGTGCTGGCCGTCGCCGCCGCCGCGGCCACCGCCCCGCTGATCGCCGGCGCGCCGGCCCGGGCGGCCGGGCGGCAGGGCCCGAAGGGTCCGAAGACCTGGGACCTGACCGTCCTGGGCACCTCGGACACCCACGGCAACGTCTACAACTGGGACTACTACCGCGACGCCGAGTTCGACGACAGCAAGCACAACGACGTCGGGATCGCCAAGCTCGCCACCCTGGTAAACCAGATCCGCGCCGAGCGCCGGGGCCGGGCCACCCTGGTCCTCGACGCCGGCGACACCATCCAGGGCACCCCGCTGGCCACGTACTACGCCAAGCAGGAGCCGATCACCGTCACCGGCGCGACGCACCCGATGGCCCGCGCGATGAACATCCTGCGGTACGACGCCGTGACGCTGGGCAACCACGAGTTCAACTACGGGCTGCCGCTGCTGGCGACCTGGATCGACCAGTTGGGCTTCCCGGCGCTGGCCGCGAACGCGGTGAACGCGAGGACCGGTAGGCCGGCGTTCCAGCCGTACGTGCTCAAGCGGGTGCGGCCCGGCGGCCCCGGCTCGCCGACCCTGACCGTGGGCATCCTCGGCCTGACCAACCCCGGGGTGGCCATCTGGGACAAGGGCAACGTCGAGGGCAAGCTGGTCTTCCCCGACATGGTGGAGACCGCCGCGAAGTGGGTGCCGGTCATGCGGCAGCGGGGCGCGGACCTGGTCATCATCTCCGCCCACGGTGGCGACAGCGGCACCTCCAGCTACGGCCCGGAGCTGCCCAACGAGAACCCGGTGGCGTTGATCGCCCAACAGGTCCCCGGCATCGACGCGATCCTGTTCGGCCACGCCCACAACGAGGTGGTCGAGAAGTTCGTCACCAACACCGCCACCGGCGCGCAGGTGCTCACCGCCGAACCGTCCAAGTGGGGGCAACGGCTGACCCGGATGGACTTCACCCTGACCCGGGAGCGGGGCCGCTGGAAGGTCGTCGCCAAGGGCGCCACCATGCTCAACACCAACACCGTGGTCGAGGACCCGACGGTGCTCGCCGCCGTGCGGGGCCAGCACGACAAGACCGTCGGGTACGTCAACACGGTGGTCGCCCGGTCCACGCAGGAACTGTCGGCCGCCGAGTCGCGTTACCGGGACACCCCGATCCTCGACTTCATCAACCACGTGCAGACCGAGGTGGTCACCGCCGCGCTCACCGGCGGCCCGTACGCGGCGCTGCCGGTGCTGTCGATCGCCGCGCCGTTCAGCCGCACCGCCGTCTTCCCGCAGGGCGACGTGCGCATCCGCGACGTCGCCGGGCTGTACGTCTACGACAACACCCTGGAGGCGGTGGTGCTCACCGGCGCCGAGGTGAAGGCGTACCTGGAGTACTCGGCGAAGTACTTCACCACGCTGCCCGTCGGCGCACCCGTCGACCCGGCGACGATCAGCGACCCGGCCGTGCCCGACTACAACTACGACGTTATCTCCGGGCTGGACTACGACGTCGACGTCTCCCGGCCGGTCGGGCAGCGGATCACCCGGCTGGTGCTGCCCGACACCGACACCCCGGTCGCCGCCGACGCGCAGTTCGTGGTCGCGGTGAACAACTACCGGCGCAGCGGCGGCGGGAACTTCCCCGGCATCGTGAAGACCCAGGTCTACAACGCGCAGCAGGAGATCCGCCAGCTGCTCATCGACTGGGCACAGGCCAAGGGCACCATCGACCCGGCCGACTTCTTCGTGCCGAACTGGCGGCTGGTCCGCGCGGGCGTACCGGTCTTCTGAGCCGCCCGGCCGTCGCTTCGACGCCGGCCGGACCGACGGGCCCCGGGGTGGCACCCCGGGGCCCGTCGGCATGCTCAGCCGCCCGAACGCAGGTCCTGCTCGTACCGGCCGGGGGTCGGGTCGGGCTGGTAGCGGGGCGGGTCGGTCTCGGTCGACGCCGTCCGGTCCTCGGGGCGGACCGGCGGCGGCAACTCCCCGAAGCGGACGTGCCGCAGGAAAGCGTGCTGCTCGTCGGTCAACGATTCGCTCATGACCCGTAGTGTGCGCCCGGCATCAAGGCCGGCGGGAGGGGTAAGCGCGCGGGAACCGGTCGGCGACGAGAGGACGAAACCATGCGCGCGGTACGGATGACCGCCCCCGGGGTGCTCGAACAGGTGGAGGTGCCCACCCCGACGCCCGGCCCCGGCGAGGTGCTGGTACGCGTCGGCGCGGTCGGTGCCTGCCACTCCGACCTGCACATCCTCGATTCCCCGCCGGGCCTCTACCCCACCCCGATCACCCTCGGCCACGAGATCGCCGGCACCGTGGACACCCTCGGCGACGGCGTCACCGGCTGGTCCGCCGGGGAGCGGGTCGCCGTCTACGGGATCATCGGCTGCGGCACCTGCCGGGGCTGCCTGCGGGGCCGGGAGAACGAGTGCCGCACCGTGCCCGTCGGCGGGATCGGGCTCAGCCGCGACGGCGGGCTGGCCGAGCACGTGGTGGTGCCCGCCTCCCGGCTGCTACCCGTCGGTGACCTGGAAGTGACCCAGGCGGCGCCGCTGACCGACGCCGGGCTGACCCCGTACCACGCGATCGAGCTGGCCCGGCCGGCCCTGCGGCCGGGGACGTCGGTCGTGGTGATCGGCATCGGCGGCCTGGGGCACATGGCGGTGCAGATCCTCGCCGCCACCACCGCCGTGCGGATCATCGCGGTGGACAGCAACGTCGCCGCCCTCGACCTGGCCACCCGGGTCGGCGCGCACCACGTGGTGCCGGCCGGCCCCGACACGGTCGACCGGATCCGGGAACTGGTCGGGCCGGCACCCGACGGCGCGGACGTGGTCATCGACTGCGTCGGGGTGGACGCCACCCTCACCACCGCCCGCGGCGTCGTCGCCACCGGCGGCCGGCTGCTGCTGGTCGGGTTGGGCGGCGGCACCCTGCCGGTGCGGCCGGTCGCCGACGAGCCGCCCACCGTGCCGTTCGGGACCAGCGTCACGGTCCCGTTCTGGGGCACCCGGGCCGAACTCCAGGAGGTGATCGCCCTGGGCCGGGCCGGGCTGCTCGCCGCCGACGTGCAGACCTTCCCGCTGGAGCGCGCGCCCGAGGCGTACGACCTGCTGCGGGCCGGCGACATCCACGGCCGCGCGGTGATCGTGCCCTGACCCCGCCCGCCGGCCGGCGGTTCAGCGAACGGGCGACCCGGCCGGCTGCGGGCCCCGGGCGGGCAGCCGGTCCAGCAGCGCCGCCACAGCCCGCACCGGCAGCCGGTCCATGGTCCGGTCGAAACTCAGCCGGCCCTGGCAGAACCGGACGAACATCGACCAGCCGGCCGGGGTCGCCACGAACGCGTGGCACAGCTCCGGGCGGCGGGCGAACAGGGTCAACATCCGCCGCCCGGCGCGCATCGACGGCACCAGGCGCTCCTGCACGTCGCGGGGGTAGCGGTCCAGGTCACCGGCGGCGACCGCCGCGCCGGCCAGCGTCCCGGAACGCAGCGCGTAGCTGATCCCCTCCCGGGTCCACGGCTCCAGCAGGCCGGCCGCGTCCCCGGCCACCAGCACCCGGCCGTGGGCAAGCGGCGAGTCGTCGGCCCGGCACCGGGTCAGGTGCCCGGAGTCGTGCGCGGCGGGCACCTGCGCCAGGCCCAGCCGGTCGAGGAAGTCGTGCAGGTAGGCGCGGGTGCGCTCGCCCTCGCCCCGGGCCCCGATCACACCGACGGTGAGCAGGTCCCCCTTGGGGAACACCCAGCCGTACGCGCCGGGGAACGGGCCCCAGTCCAGCAGCAGCCGTCCCCGCCAGCGGGCCGCCTGCGCGGGTGACACCGGCAGCTCCCGTTCCAGGCCCAGATCCACCTGGCCGTACCGGACGCCCACGTGCCGGGCGGTCACCCCGGCGGAACCGTCGGCCCCGATCACCGTCCGGGCGGTCACCTCGGAGCCGTCGGCCAGGCGGACGCGTACCGTGTCGGGGTCCTGGTCGAGGGCGCGTACGGCGACGCCCTCGCGGACCTCGGCCCCGGCGGACACCGCCGCCGCGCGCAGCCGGTCGTCGAACTCGTCACGGCGCACCATGGTCACCAGCGGGGTGCCGTGCCGGCGGGTGAAGCCCCACCGACCGTCGTGGGTGAAGGTGACCCGGTCGACCCGGTCGTGCGCCGGCACCTCGATCCGGCCGGCCACCATCGACAGCGAGGTGCCGATCAGGCCACCCCCGCAGGTCTTGTAGCGGGGGTGCACGGCCCGGTCCAGCACCAACGTCCGCACGCCGGCCGCGGCGGCCTCCCGGGCGGCGCTGAGCCCGGCCGGCCCGGCACCGACCACGACGAGATCCCAGATGATCATGCCGTCCAGGGTAGGGCACCGGCCCGCCCGGGGGCGCGCACGACCGGCCGTCGGGCAGGCATTGTCGGGCGGCCAGCGGGTAAGCCGCGCCACCCGGACCGCCCGACCGGCCGGCCGGGGTCACGGCAAGGAGGGCACCATGCAGCAGGTACGTCTGTCGGAGGTCGAGGTACGCGTCTACGAGGCCGTCAGCGTGCTGGAGACGCGCGGCCAGGTGCCGTACCCCGACCTGATCGCCGCGGAGGCGGGGCTGGCCGAGCAGGACGTCCACGCGCCCCTGCACCAGCTCACCGAGAAGGGCCTGCTGCACCGGGAGGACTCGCCGCTGGCCGGACTGGACTTCGGCCCCCGCTGGTGCGCCCGCCAGCCGGCGTGAGCGCCGCAGCGCCGCGCCGACCCCCCGGTTTGCCGCACCGGCCCCCGGGTAGCGCTGCGGCATGCCCGATCACCGGTCCGCGCCCGACCGCCCCGACACCGACGGTCCCGTGACCGGCCACCCCGACGACCGCCGCCGCTGGCAGGCCCTCGGCGTCGGCCTCGTCGCGGCGTTCATGACCCTGCTGGACGTCAGCATCGTCAACGTCGCCGTCCCGTCGATGGACCGGGCGTTGCAGGCCAGCCCGAGCGACCTGCAGTGGGTGCTGTCCGGCTACGCGCTGACCTTCGGGCTGGTCCTGGTGCCGGCCGGACGGTTCGGCGACGCCCGGGGCCGCCGCAACGCCTTCGTCGTCGGGGTCGCCCTGTTCACCGTCACCAGCGCGCTGGCCGGGCTGGCCCAGTCCCCGACCTGGCTGGTCGCCGCCCGGCTCCTGCAGGGCGTCGCCGCCGGGGTGGTCAACCCGCAGGTCACCGGCCTGATCCAGCAACTGTTCCGGGGTGCGGAGCGGGGTCGCGCGTTCGGCCTGCTCGGCGCGACCATCGGCATCTCCACCGCCGTCGGCCCCCTGCTGGGCGGGTTGCTCATCCAGCTCGGCGGGGAGGACCACGGCTGGCGGTGGGTGTTCTTCGTCAACGTCCCCGTCGGGGTGCTGGCGGTGCTGCTCGGCTGGCGGCTGCTGCCCACCCGGGCCGCCGGCCGGCTCGACCGGCACCGACTCGACCCGGTCGGGGTGCTGCTGCTCGGCGTCGGCGTGACGCTGCTGCTGCTGCCGCTGGTGCAGCGGGAACAGTGGCCCAGCCCGTGGAAGTGGGCGCTGATCCCGGCCGGGCTGGTGGTCCTGGCCGCCTTCGGATGGTGGGAACACCGCTACGGGCGCACCCGCACCCCCCTGTTCGACCTGGGGCTGTTCCGGCTGCGGTCGTACACGATCGGGGCGGTGATCGCGCTCATCTACTTCGGCGGCTTCACCGCGATCTTCTTCATCTTCACCCTCTACCTGCAGAACGGGCTCGGCTACCGGGCGTTGACCGCCGGCCTGGCGATCACCCCGTTCGCCCTCGGGTCGGCGCTGGCCGCCGCCCTCGGCGGCCGGCTGGTCACCCGGTTCGGCCGTCCGCTGGTCGGGATCGGGCTGGTCATGGTGCTGGTCGGGCTCGGCGGGGTGGTGTTCGTGCTACGCGGCGACCCGCACGGCTCCATCCCGCTGCTCACCGCGCTGCCGCTGCTGCTCGCCGGGCTGGGCAGCGGCCTGGTGATCACCCCCAACCAGACGTTGACCCTGTCCGAGGTGCCGGTGCCGCAGGCGGGCAGCGCGGCCGGGATGTTGCAGACCGGCCAGCGGATCGGCTCCGCCGCCGGCATCGCCGCCGTCGGCGCACTGTTCTTCTCGTCGCTGGCCAGCACCGACGGCCAGTGGTCCGCCGCGTTCCGGCACTCCCTGCTGCTGGCCATGGGCATCGTCGCGTTGGCCCTGGTCGCCGCCGCCACCGACATCGTGCTCAACCACCGCGCCGCGCACCGTCGCTGAGCCGCCGTTCACGGGCGACACCAACCCCCGGGGAACCGTCGGCGAACACTGACCGCACGGGGCTGCGGACGCACCGCGACAGCCGGTAGACACATAGACCATGACGAACACCCTCGACCGTCGTACCCTACTGCGCCTTGCCGGCGCCTCCGCCGGCACCGCCGTCCTCGCCGGCGCCACCCTCGCCGCGAGCGGTCCCGCCCACGCGGCGGCCGGCGCGTTCCGGCACGGGGTCGCCTCCGGCGATCCACTGCCGGACGGCATTCTGCTGTGGACCCGGGTCACCCCGGTGGCCCAGGCCCTGCCCGGTTCCGGCCTCGGCCCGGACGTCGACGTGCGCTGGCAGGTCGCCGCCGACCCCGACTTCGCCACGGTCACCGCGCAGGGCGTGGCACCGACCGGCCCCGCCCGCGACCACACCGTCAAGGTGGCGGTGACCGGGCTGGCCCCGGCCACCACGTACTGGTACCGGTTCGGCCACGGCGACACCTGGTCGCCCACCGGCCGGACGATGACCGCCCCGGCGGCCGACGCGGCCATCGACCGGCTGCGGCTGGGCGTGGTGTCCTGCGCGAACTGGGAGGCCGGGCACTTCGCGGCCTACCGGCGGCTGGCCGACCGGGGCGACCTCAACCTGGTCGTGCACCTCGGCGACTACCTCTACGAGTACGGCACCGGCGAATTCGACGCCGGCGGCACCGTGGTCCGCCCGGTGGTGCCCGAGCACGAGACGCTGACCCTGGCCGACTACCGGGTCCGGCACGGGCTCTACAAGACCGACCCGGCCCTGCAGGCGCTGCACGCCGCCGTGCCCTGGGTGATCACCTGGGACGACCACGAGGTCGCCAACGACGCGTGGTCGGGCGGGGCGGAGAACCACACCCCGGGCTCCGAGGGCGCGTGGTCCGACCGGGTCGCCGCCGCCCGGCAGGCGTACCAGGAGTGGATGCCGGTGCGCATCGGCGCGGACGGGGCGATCTACCGGCGGTTGCGTTTCGGCCGACTCGCCGACCTGTCCATGCTGGACCTGCGGTCGTACCGGTCGCAGCAGGCCGGCGGCACGGCGGTGGACGACCCGACCCGCACCATCGCCGGCACGGCCCAGCTACGGTGGCTCGAAGACGGGCTGTCCGGCTCGACGGCACAGTGGAAACTGGTCGGCAATCCGGTGATGATGGCCCGGGTCGACCTGGGTTCGCTGCCGGCGTGGCTGCTCGGCCCGCTGGCCAAGCTGCTCGGCATCCCGCAGAACGGCGCGGTGCTCAACCCCGACCAGTGGGACGGCTACAACGCCGACCGCAACCGGCTGGTCGACCACCTGCGGGCCACCGACACCCGGGACGTGGTGTTCCTCACCGGCGACATCCACACCTCGTGGGCCAGCGAGGTGACCACCCGCTCGACGGGGTTGACCAACCCGGCCGCCGCCGAGTTCGTGGTGCCGTCGGTGACCAGCGACAACCTCGACGACGTCCTGGGGCTGCCGGCCGGCAACGGGCTGAGCCTGCTCGGCGCGACCCTGCTGCGTTCGACGAACCCGCACGTGAAGTGGACGGAGTTGGACGGGCACGGCTACGGCGTGCTGGAGGTGACCCCGCAGCGCTGCCGGATGGACTGGTACCACCTGGTCGACCGGACCAGCCCCGACAGCGCGAGCCGCTGGGCCGCCGGGTTCTCCGTCGGTGCCGGGTCGGCGAAGCTGCGCCGGGAGGACGCGCCGGCCTGACCCGGACAGACGCCGACCGGCCGGCCCCGTCGCGGGGACCGGCCGGTCGGGCCCGGGTCACCAGAGCTGCTGGACGATGTCCGCCGCCTGCTGCTCCCACTGGGCGTACGCGTACGGGTACGCCGAGACCTGCACGGTCTGCGCGGCGGCGGTCAGCGGCAGGTCCTCCCAGCCGGGCACGTTCTTCAACGCGCCGAAGAACGCCCGGGAGGCGTACCGCGGATCGGTGACCTGCTCGGGCGTGCCCCACCCCGACGACGGGCGCTGCTGGAACAGGCCCTGCGAGTCGTGGTCGTTGTACGCGCCGAGGTGCCCCAGGTTGTACAGCTTGGACTCCTGCAACGAGGTGGCCACGCCGATCACCGCACCGCGCTCGCCCACGCCGCTGCGCTTGGCCTCGGCGACGATCTCCCTGGCGTTGGCGAGTTGCGCGTCGTCCAGCGGGACGCGGGACTGGGCGCCCTCGACGCCGCGCGGGATGAGGTCGTCGGTGCTCGGCTTGCCGGCCGGCACCTCGGTGGTGGGGGTGCCGGTGGTCAGGCCGGACTCGACGGTGACGCCCTGCCGGCCCTTGCCGGTGGCCAGGTCGATCGCGGCGCGGGCGCCCTCGTGGGGGCCGCTGGTGACGGGGGCGGCCACGGCGGCCGGCCCGAACGCCAGGCCGCCGAGGGCGGCGACGCCGGCGATGCTCAGTGCGGTCCTGCGGTCCTTCGCGATGGCCGGGAGCCATCGAGTGAAGTCAGGCTTCACGATGGTTGCCCTTTCGATCGTGGCGACGCGCTCCGGGGTGAGCGGGCCTCGGGGGATCTGCCCCGCCGGCCGGAGGTGTGCTGACCGGCGTACGGGGAACACAACCCACCGCCCCTGTCCGTCATTCCGGAAATGCGCACGCCACGTCGGGCTGTGGCCCGGGTCACCGGCAACCCACTCCCCGGGGCCTCATACCGGACAAGCCGCCCATGCGGCGCGACAACGCCCAGCGGGCGTGGACCGGGTCAGGACGGCGGAACCGGGCGGCGGCAGGTCCCGGGCGGACGCCTCCGCGCCGACGTCAGCCGTCGATGCCGAAGCCGTCGGCGGTGGACCGCTCGTCGAGATCCTGCAACTCCTGGAACACGGTGAGCTGAAGGCCGGCGGGCACGTCGAGGCGGGAGTTCAGCGAGTGCCACGGGGTGACGGTGGGCGGGGCGACCTCGGTGGCCCCGGCGGCGACCAGCCGGCCGGTCACGGCGGCGGCGTCGTCCACCTCGACCGCCAGCCGTAGCCTCGGGGCCACCTGACGGCCCACCTCGACGTCGTCGATCATCCGCTTCTGCGCCGGATTGGCGATCTCCAGCGTCGCCCGGCCCGCCTCCAGGATCACCACCCGGGCCTCCCCCGCACCGGAGTACGCGGCCTGCTCAGGCAGGCCCAGGGCGTCCCGGAAGAATGCCACCGCCGCGTCGTAGTCCTCGGCCTCCACCACCAGGCGCAGCTGTCGTACGCCCGGAGGGCGGTCGTCGTCGGTCACCCGGCCGATCCTAGGCCGGTGGGGCCGGGCGGCACCCGCCGCCCGGCCGCCGCGGTTCAGTGGCCGCGGGCCAACCACTCCTGCAGGTGGGGGGCCTCCGCGCCGACGGTGGTGTCGTCGCCGTGCCCGGTGTGCACCACCGTGTCCGCCGGCAGGGTGAGCAGCCGGGTCCGGATCGACTCCACGATCGTGGCGAAGTCGCTGTACGACCGGCCGGTGGCCCCCGGACCACCGGCGAACAGGGTGTCCCCGGTGAACACCGCCCCCAGCGCCGGAGCGTGGAAACTGCACGCGCCGGGACTGTGCCCGGGGGTGTGCAGCACCCGCAGCACGGTGTCCCCGACCGTGATCTCCTGCCCGTCGGTCAGCTCCCCGTCCGGGGCCAGCCCGGGGTGCACCAGATCCCACAGCACCCGGTCGGCGGGATGCAGCAGGATCGGCGCGTCGGTGACCTTCGCCAGTTCCGGGGCGACCCGGACGTGGTCGTCGTGGGCGTGGGTGGCGAGAATCGCCACCACCCGCCGGTCGCCGACGACCCGACGGATCGCGGCCACGTCGTGCGGGGCGTCCAGCACCACGCACTCGGTGTCGTCGCCGACGACCCAGACGTTGTTGTCGACGTCGAAGGTCTGCCCGTCGAGGGAGAACGTGCCGGAGGTGACGGCGTGGTCGACCCGGGTCACGGGAACACCACCACCGAGCGCAGCACGTCCCCGTCGTGCATCCGGTGGAACGCCGCCTCCACCTGGTCCAGGGCGATCTCCTCGGTGACGAAGGCGTCCAGGTCGAGGCGACCCTGCAGGTAGAGCTGGGTGAGCAGCGGGAAGTCCCGGCTGGGCAGGCAGTCGCCGTACCAGCTCGACTTCAGCGCGCCGCCCCGGCCGAACACGTCCAGCAGCGGCAGGTCGACGGTCATCTCCGGGGTGGGCACCCCGACCAGCACCACGGTGCCGGCGAGGTCCCGGGCGTAGAACGCCTGCTTCCAGGTCTCCGGTCGGCCCACCGCGTCGATCACCACGTCCGCGCCGAACCCGCCGGTGGCGGCCCGGATCGCCTCGACGGCGTCCTCGGCGGAGGCGTCGACGGTGTGGGTGGCGCCGAACCTGCGCGCCCAGTCGAGCTTGCGGCCGTCGGTGTCCACCGCGACGATCGTGGTCGCGCCGGCCAGGACGGCGCCGGCGACCGCCGCGTCGCCGACCCCACCGCAGCCGATGACGGCCACCGAGTCACCCCGGGTGACCTGCCCGGTGTTCATCGCCGCACCGAGGCCGGCCATCACCCCGCAGCCGAGCAGCCCGACGGCGGCGGGCCGGGCGGCCGGGTCGACCCTGGTGCACTGGCCGGCGTGGACCAGGGTCTTCTCGGCGAACGCGCCGATGCCCAGGGCGGGGGTCAGCTCGGTGCCGTCGGTGAGGGTCATCTTCTGGGCGGCGTTGTGGGTGTTGAAGCAGTACCACGGCCGGCCCCGGCGGCAGGCCCGGCACTGCCCGCAGACCGCACGCCAGTTGAGCACCACGAAGTCGCCGGGCGCGACGTCGGTGACGCCCTCGCCCACCTGCTCCACCACCCCGGCCGCCTCGTGGCCGAGCAGGAACGGGTAGTCGTCGTTGATGCCGCCCTCCCGGTAGTGCAGGTCCGTGTGGCAGACCCCGCAGGACTGCACCCGCACCACCGCCTCGCCGGGCCCCGGGTCGGGCACCACGATCGTGGTGACCTCGACCGGAGCGCCCTTGCTCCGTGAAATGACGCCCCGGACTTCCTGGCTCACGCTGTGTCCTCCCTGCCTGCCGGCCCGACGGCCGGATGGGTCCCGCTCACCGCCGAACCTACCGCGATCATGCCGCCCGACCCATCGGTCCGCCGGACCCGCCACCCGCCGGCCGCTCACCGCCGCCGTCGGGCCGCTCCCCCGGCGGTACGCACACCGCCGTCACCGACGGGCCGGGGTCGGTGGCCCGCACCCACCTGCGGGCGGCGTTGCGGTAGCGCAGCACCTGGACCGCGCCCAACGCCCAGAGCAGGTACTGCACCGCGAACGCCCACCGGAACGCCGACAGCGGCGGATCGGACGCGCCGGCCGGGGTGGTCAGGTCCAGCACCACCCCGATCGCCAGCACCAGCACGATCGAGGCGACGAACCCGCCGACGTTGACGATGCCGATGGCGCTGCCGATGCGGTGCACCGGATTGAACGTGCGGGCGTAGTCGAAACCGATCACCGCGCCCGGGCCGCCCAGGGCGAGCACCAGCACCAGCACCACCAACAGCCAGTACGGCGAACGGCCCGGCCAGGCCAGCACCACCGCCCAGACCGCGGCGCTGGCCGCGGTGACCACGAGGACCAGCGCCGAACGGTGGAACGGGTGCCGGGCGCACAGGTGGGCGACCACCGGCCCGGCGACCAGCGTCCCGACCGTCATCAGACTGAGCAGCGACGCGGCGGCCGTCGGCGTCAACCCCTGCCCCTGCACCAGGAACGGGTAACCCCACAGCAGCGCGAACACGGCCCCGGAGAACTGGGCGACGAAATGCGTCCACAGGCCCAGCCGGGTACCCGGCTGGGCCCAGGCCGCGGCGAGTTCCCGCCGCACGGCGGACAGGGCGGGGGTGACCGCCACCCCCGGCCCGACGTGCGGGGCGTCCCGGACGGCGACGAGCACCAGCAGCACCGCCGTCGCCCCCAGCCCGGCGGCGACCAGGAACGCCGGGGTCCAACCGGCCCGGTGCAACAGCGCCACCAGCGGCACCGCCGCGAGGATCGCACCGAGCTGACCGACCATGCCGGTGAGCTGCACCAGCAGCGGGTTGCGGCGGCCCGGGAACCAGAATGCGACGATCCGCAGCACGCTGATGAAGGTCATCGCATCGCCGAGGCCCACCAGCACCCGGGCGGCGACGGCGAGCCGGACGTCGATGGCGACGGCGAAGCAGAGCTGCCCCGCGACCATCAGCGTCCCGCCGGCCAGCAGCAGCCGGCGGGAGCCGTACCGGTCCAGCAGCATGCCGACCGGGATCTGCATGGCCGCGTACACGGCGAGCTGGGCGACCGAGAACACGGCGAGGGCGGAGGCGTTGATGGCGAACCGGTCAGTGGCCTCCACCCCGGTCACCCCGAGGGAGCTGCGGTGGAACACCGCCGCCAGGTAGGCGGTGACGGCCACCGACCAGACCACGGTGGCCCGCCGGACGGTGGGTGCGGGGGCCACGCTCACCGGCGTGCCGGGCCGACGCCCGCCGCGCCGGCCCGGCCGGCGTGGTCGCCGTAGCGGGCCGGGGACCGGCTGGTCGGCGGCGTGCTGCGGCAGCAAGACATCCGCGTACGACGATCCGTCATACCACCATGGTGCGTCGGCGTCGGGGCGGCGGGCGGCGGCGGGTGCGCCGCCGGTGGCCCGCGCCACTGCCCGACGCACCCGGCCCGACGGCGCGTCGCCGGGCGGGCTGGCAGGGGCGATCACCGCGACCGATCGACCCCGGCACGTGGGGTGACCGGACGGCTGGGCACAATCGACGCATGTCTCCCCGCCGGTGGCTGCTCGCCGATCAACTCGGGCCGCACTTCCTGGACGACGACCAGCAACCGGTGCTGCTGGTCGAGGTCGCCGACCTGTTCCGGCGTCGGCGGCTGCACCGGCAGAAGGCGCACCTGATCCTCAGCGCGCTGCGCCACCGCGCCGCCGAACTCGGCGACCGGGCGGTGCTGCTGCGCACCGCGACGTTCCGGGAGGCCCTGGCGGCCGTCGACGGCCCGGTCGAGGTCTGCCACCCGAGCACCAGGGCGACCCGGGACTTCGTCAGGTCCGTGCCGGGGCTGACGGTGCTGCCGCCCCGGGGTTTCATCACCGACCGGGCCGACTTCACCGACTGGGCGGACCGGCCCCGGCGGGGCCCCCTGCGGATGGTCGACTTCTACCGCTACGCCAAGCGCCGCCACGGTGTGCTCACCAGCCCCGGTCCGGCCGACCGTGGCCGCACCGCCCCGCCCGGGCGCACCCTGGACGTGCCGCCGCCACCACCGATCGTCGAGGACGACATCGACGCCGAGGTGCGGGCCGACCTGGACCGGTGGGAACGCGACGGGGTGCGGTTCGTCGGCCGGGACGCCCCCCGCTCGCATCCGGCCACCGCCAGCGAGGCCGAAGATCGGCTGACCCACTTCCTGCGGCACCGGCTGCCCGCGTTCGGCCGCTACGGCGACGTGATGAGCGCCGAGGACCCGGTGCTGGCGCACGGGATGCTCTCCGCCGCGTTCAACCTCGGGCTGCTCGACCCGGCGGCGGCGGTGTCCCGGGCGGAGGCGGCGTGGCGGTCGGGCGACGCCCCGCTGGCCTCGGTGGAGGCGTTCGTCCGGGGGGTGCTCGGCTGGCGGGAGTTCCTCTGGCAGCTCTACTGGTACGTCGACCCGCCCTACCGGGGCACCGGTTGGCTCGCCGCCACCGAACCGGTGCCGCAGTGGTTCGAGGACCTCGACGCCGACGCGGTGGAGGCACGCTGCCTGGCCGACGTGCTCGCCGGGGTGCGGGACCGGGCCTGGGCGCACCACGCCCAGCGGCTGCTGGTGCTCGGCAACCACGCGTTGCAGCGCGGCTGGCGGCCCACCGAACTGGTCGACTGGTTCCAGCGCAGCTTCGTCGACGGCGCCGAGTGGGTGATGAACACGACGGTGCTCGGCATGAGCCAGTACGCCGACCTGGCCCGGGTGGACACCCGCCCGTACGCCGTGGATGGGCGGTACATCGACGAGATCAGCGACTACTGCACCGGTTGCCGCTACCAGCCGGACCGGGAACTCGGCGACCTCGCCTGCCCGTACACCGGCGGGTTCGCGGCGTTCCTGCACCACAACCGGGAACGGCTGGTCGGCGACCCGCGGCTCGCCGCGGAACTGGCCGCCCGCGACGACCCGGAACGCCGGGAGGCGGTGCTGGCGCAGGAGGAGAAGCGGGGCGGCAACCCGCCCTGACCGGCCGTCCTCCCGCCGCCACCGTCCCGGCCGTCGGGGGCGTCGTGCCCCGGCCGGTGGTCAGGCGACCTCACCGGCGGGCAGTTCCGCCGGCACCGGGGCCGCCACCCGGGCGGTCGACACCGACCGTGGGCCCGGACCACCGGCGAGCCGGACCCCGGCGGCGACCAGCCGGCCGTACGAGCCGGGCGCGACCCGGGCCAGCAGGTCGGGCAGCTTCGCCGACCAGCCGATCAGCACCCGGCCGCGTCGACGTTCGACCCCGCGCAGGATCACCTCGGCGGCCTGTTCGGCAGGGATGGACAGCAGCTTCTCGAACTGCCGCCGCGCCGCGTCGAACTCCTCGCGGGGCACCCCGACGCCGACCCGGGCGTTGCGGGCGATCCGGGTGGCGATGCCGCCGGGGTGCACCGACGTCACCCCGATGCCGTCGTCGGCCAACTCGTGCCGCAGCGCCTCGGTGAAGCCCCGCAGGGCGAACTTGCTGGCCGCGTAGGCGGTCTGCCCGGCCGGGGCGATCAACCCGAACAGGCTGGACACGTTGACCAGGTGCGCGCCGGGTTCGGCCCGCAACGCCGGCAGCAGGGCGTGGGTGAGCTGCACCGGCGCCCGGAAGTTGATGTCGACGACCCAGTGGAACTCGTCCATGGTGACCTGGTCGAAACGGCCACCGAGGGCCACCCCGGCGTTGTTGACCAGCAACCGGACCCGGGGATGCCGGGCCATGACCTCCTCGGCGACCCGGGCGGTGGTGCACAGGTCGGCCAGGTCGACCAGGTGGGTGTCGACCTGACGCCCGGGATGCGCGGCCCGGACCGCGGCGGCCACCGCGTCGAGCCGGTCGCCGTCGCGGTCGAGCAGGACCAGGTCGCTGCCACGCCGGGCCAACCCGTGGGCGAGGGCCTCGCCGATTCCGCTGGCGGCACCGGTGACCACGGCGGTCCCGGCCGTGAAGTCGAAGTTACGCACGCGGCCTCCTTGCTGCGGGAAAGAGACGATAGGACGGGGTGACGGGCTCAGCCGACCGGGGTGTCGGCGGTCGCCCGGGAGAAACGCACCCCCTCGTCGACGAGCCGACCGTGTTTCATCAGCACGACGTCGCGGAGGTAGTTCTGGTGCAGCCGCCACGGCGCGCGGGCACCCTGCCGGGGCAGCGTGTCCACACTGCGCAGCACGTACCCGGACCGCAAGTCGATCAGCGGCGACAGGTCGCCGTCAGGGGGCTCGACCGGGGTGACGACCTGCTGGCCGGTGGCGTCCAGGTGACGCAGCAACCGGCACACGTAGGTGGCGACCAGGTCGGCCTTCAACGTCCACGAGGCGTTGGTGTAGCCGATGGTCAACGCGAAGTTCGGCACCCCGGAGAGCATCATCCCCTTGTACGCCACCGTCGCGCCGAGATCGACGTCGACACCGTCGACGCTGAGGGTCATCCCACCCAAGGCGAGCAGTTGCAGGCCGGTGGCGGTGACCACGATGTCGGCGGGCAGCTCGACGCCGGAGCCGAGCCGGACACCGCCGGGGGTGAACGCCTCGACGGTGTCGGTGACCACCGAGGCGCGGCCGGCGGACAGGGCCTCGAACAGGTCACCGTCGGGTGCCACGCACAGCCGCTGGTCCCACGGGTCGTAGCGGGGCGAGAAGTGCCTGTCCACGTCGTACCCGGCGGGCAGCCGACCCTTCGCGGCCCGCCGCAGGAACGCCCGCACCATCCGGGGCGCACGTCGGGCGAGCTGGTAGTTGACGGTGCCGAACAGCACGTTCTTGGCGCGTACCAGCCGGTGGGCGGCGCGGGCGGGCAGCCGGCGGCGCAGCACGTCGGCCAGCCGGTCCCGGGCCGGCAACGCGATCACGTAGGTGGGGGAACGCTGCAGCATGGTGACGTGCCCGGCGCGCCGCGCCAGCGCCGGCACCAGGGTCACCGCGGTGGCCCCGCTGCCGATCACCACCACCCGCCGGCCGGTGTGGTCGAGGTCGTCGGGCCAGTGCTGCGGGTGCACCAGCCGGCCCGTGTACCGCCCGACGTCCGGGAAGTCGGGGGTGTAACCGGCGTCGTACCGGTAGTAGCCGGTGCAGGAGAAGAGGAATCCGCAGGTCAGGACGATGTCCTCGGCGGTGTCGTCGCGGTGCACGTGGACCGTCCAGCGGGCGGTGCTGCTGTCCCACTCGGCGCGACGCACCCGGTGCCGGAACCGGATGTGCTCCTCGACGCCGTACTCCCTGGCGGTTTGGCGCACGTAGCGCAGGATGGTCTCGCCGTCGGCGATGGCCTGCGGTGCGGCCCACGGGCGGAACGCGTAGCCGAGGGTGAACATGTCCGAATCCGAGCGTACGCCCGGATAGCGGAACAGGTCCCAGGTGCCGCCGACCGCGTCCCGCGCCTCGATGACCGCGTACGTCGTGTCGGGGCAGGTGCGTCGCAGGTGGCAGGCGGCACCGACACCGGACAGCCCCGCGCCGACGATGAGCACGTCGACGTGGTCGGTGGACATCGCAACTCCCGGGTCCGAGGCGGTGACCGGACCCTATCCCACCCTCCCGGGGCGGCGGGTGCCGCTGACCCTCCCGTCCACCCGGACCGCCCGGCCGTACCCGTCGCCCCGATCGGCGGGCGGACCCTCCCGATCGGCGGTCCGGAGCCCGGCGGACAATGGCCGGGGCGGACCGGCCCGGACAGTGCCGGCAACCACCACCGTACGAGGGAGACGACGGACAGCATGGCCGACACCACCGGGCTGCGGGCGGACTGCGCCCGCTGCGTCGGATTGTGCTGCGTCGCCCCGGCGTTCGCCGCCTCCGCCGACTTCGCCCGGGACAAACCCGCCGGCCGCGCCTGCCACCACCTGCGCGCCGACTCCCGCTGCGGCATCCACGACGAGCTGCGCGAACGCGGCTACCCCGGCTGCGTCGTGTTCGACTGCTTCGGCGCCGGCCAGCGGGTCAGCCAGGTCACCTTCGCCGGCCGGGACTGGCGCACCGACCCGGCCACCGCCGCCGGCATGTTCGCCGCGTTCACCGTCACCCGGCCCCTGCACGAACTGCTCTGGTATCTCACCGAGGCACTCACCCTCACCCCCGCCGGCCCGCTGCACGACGAGCTGCGCGCCGCCCGCGACGCCACCGACACGCTGGCCGGCGGCACCGGGCAGGAACTGGCCACGGTCGACGTGGACGCCCACCGCGACCTGGTGAACCCGCTGCTCGCGGCGGCCAGCGAAGCCGCCCGTGCCGGCACCGGCGGGGCCGACCGACGGGGCGCGCTGCTGCTCGGCGCGGACCTGCGCGGCGCGGACCTGGTCGGGGCGAACCTGCGCGGGGCCCGGCTGCTCGGCGCGGACCTGCGCCGAGCCGACCTGCGCCGAGCCGACGTCACCGGCGCCGACCTGCGCGGCACCGACCTGCGCGGGGCCGACCTGTCCGACACCCTGTTCCTGCACCAGTCCCAGCTTGAGGCGGCCCGGGGTGACCGGCACACCGCCCTGCCGACACGGCTACGCCGCCCCGCGCACTGGACCACGGTGGTGCCGCTCACCCCGGCCCGCCGGCCGCGCCGCCCCCGCCGCTGACGGCGGCCCCCGGTGGGTGGGTTTGCCGGGCGGTAGGGCGGGCAGGTAGGTCGGCATGACGGAACAACCACGCACCGACCGGGCCGACACCGACGAGCCGGACGGCGTGCCGGCGTACGAGGCGTCGCTGCGCCCGCCGGGCGAGTCGCTGGGCGACGGCGGGGACACCGGCGACGACTTCGCCGACCTGCCCGCCGAGGAACACCTGTCGGCCCGGGAGACCAGCCGCGCCGGCTACGACGTGGCCGCGGTCTCCGGTGCGGGCGACCCCGCCGAGGAGGAGGCCGCCCACCCGCCCACCGAGTAGCACGCCGCCACCGGCCCCGGCGCGGTCGCGGTCGCGGCCACACGGTGGGCATCGGCGCACGGCGGCCCGGGGCTCAGCGGGCGACGCCCACCGCCGCCCGCGCCTGCGTCATCCCCCGGTTGGCCAGCGCGTCGGCACGCTCGTTCTCCGGATGACCGTTGTGCCCCTTCACCCAGTGCCAGCTCACCTCGTGCCGGGCACAGGCCGCCTCCAGCCGCTGCCACAGGTCGGCGTTCTTCACCGGCTGCTTCGCCGCGGTACGCCACCCGTTACGCTTCCACGACGCCAGCCAACTGGTGATGCCGTTGCGCACGTACGTGCTGTCGGTGTGCAGCCGTACCGTGGCCGGCCGGGTCAACGCCTCCAACGCCTCGATCGCCGCGGTCAGCTCCATCCGGTTGTTGGTGGTCGGGGTGGCCTCGCCACCGCACAGCTCCCGCTCGTGCCCGCCATAGCGCAGCAGCACACCCCAACCCCCCGGCCCCGGGTTGCCACTGCACGCCCCGTCGGTCCAGATCTCCACCACCCCGTCCACCATGCCGCCGAACCTACCGGCACCCCACCCGGACACCGCCGCAGGGACACGGACCCCGGCGACCCGACGTCGCCGGCACCGACCGGAAATGCGGCGGCGACCCCGGACCGGCTCTGGCAGAGTCGGCGACCGTGACCATCGACGAAGACGCCCTCCGGGCCGAGGTACGCCGGACCCTGCACACGCTCGTCGACTCCGGCCGGGAGGCGGGCGTGCAGGTGGCGGCCTACCGGCACGGGCGGCTGATCGTCGACGAGACCGCCGGGACCGCCGACACCGCCACCGGCCGGCCGCTGACCGCCGACACCCCGATCTTCAGCGTCTCCACCGGCAAGGGCCTGACCAGCAGCGTCGTGCACGTCCTCGCCGAAGCGGGCCGGCTCGACTACGACCTGCGCGTCGCCGACGTCTGGCCGCAGTTCGCCAGGCACGGCAAACACACCGTCACCCTGCGACACGTGCTCACCCACACCGCCGGGGTCCCCGCCCTCCCCGCCGACGTCACCCCCGCCGACTTCACCGACTGGGACCGGATGTGCGCGCTGATCGCCGACGCGGAGCCCCGCTGGGCACCCGGCGAACGGATCGCCTACCACGCGTGGACGTACGGCTGGCTGGTCGGCGAGGTGGTCCGCCGGGCCACCGGCCGGACGGTCTCCGCCGTGCTCGCCGAGGACGTCGCCGCCCCGTTGGGCGTCACCGGGGAACTGTTCTTCGGGGTGCCCGACGCCGACCTGCCCCGGCTGGCCGTCCTGGAGGACAACGGCCTGGCCGACCTGATGGCGTTCGCCTCCGCCCACCTGCCGCACTTCGACGCCGTCGCCCCACCGGCCGTCCACCCCGACGCCACCATCGGCAGCCGACCCGACGTGCTGCGCGCCGACGTGCCCGCCGTGGGCACCCTCACCGCCCGCGCCGCCGCCCGGCTCTACGCCGCGCTCATCGGCGACGTCGACGGGGTACGCCTGATCTCCGCCGACCGGCTGCGCCAGGTCAGCGCGGTGGCCGTCCGGGGCGTCGAGTGGGTGTTCGGGCAGGAGATGGCGTTCGGCCTCGGCTACGCCGTCGACGACGACGGCTCGTTCGGCACCTCCGGCAGCGGCGGCAGCCTCGCCTACGCGTACCCGCAGCTGGGCCTGTCGGTGGCGGCGACCCGCAACCGGCTCGGCGCGAACGACGGCGACCCGATGGAGGGCCTACGGACGCTGATCCGCGACGCGGTCCGGGCCGCCGGCTGACCGCCGCCCCGGCTCAGCGCCGGCTCAGCCGGGCGCGCAGCCGGCCCACCGCGTCACCGACCACCGCCGAGGTCATCGGCAGCAGCGGACTCGACCGCATCAGGGCCACGTCCTCCGCCGGGCTCGTCGCCCCGTCGAGGAACCGCAGCACCCGCGACGCCGGGTTCCGGTCGAAGAGCCGGTCGAAGAACTCCGGCCCGCCCACCGCCCCGGAGTCCCACGCCCGCAACGCCACCGCGTCCATCCACCGGTGCCGCCCCGGGTACGCCGGCCGGGGCACCGGCGCACGGCCGGCGGCGAGTGCCGCGGCGACCTGCCCCGCCTGCCGGTGCATCGCCGAGAAGGTGAACCCGGTCGACGGGCGGGTCGCCCCACCGGCGGTGCCCAGGCGCACCACCCGGGGTGACGGGCGGCCGTCGAACGGCGCGTCGGTCATCGGGATCACCCCGTCCTCCACCTCCCGCACCGTCAGCGCCGCCAGGTCCAGCCCGAGCAGGCCGGCATAGCCGCGCAGGCCCGCGTCGTAGCCGGCGTCGGTGAGCACCGCCGGGGAGAACTCGGTGTACTCGACGAGGGCGTACCGGTCACTGACCGGCAGCACGTAACCGAACGACACCCCCCGGGCCGGCTGCGGGGTGCGGAAGTCCATCAGCACCGCCCGCCCCGGATCGAACACCGGCGTCGACGACTCCAACCACCAGCCCCGGAAGTGCTGCAACCAGGCCGTCCGGCCGGGCCGGCGGGGCGGACGCGGACGCGAGTCGAGCACCCAACCGGCCCGCAGCACCGCCCGCCCGTCGGTGTCGCGCACCGTCACCGCCGTGCCGTCGTCGTCGAGCGCCCCCACCGCCACGTCGTGGCGGGTCGCGCCGAGCCGCCGTTCCGCCTCGGCAGCCCGCTCGTAGAGCGGCGCGGACCGCAGCATCGCGTACCGCAGCGGGGTCAGCTCCAGCACCCGGGCCGCCGCCGCGGTGGTCACCTCCACCCGCGACCAGCTGGCGCTGAGCATCGGCTCCAGATCACCGCCGGGGATGCCCCAGAACGCCCAGGTGCGGTCCTGGCCGCGCTTGCGTACCGGGTCCACCACGGCGACCCGCAGCCCCGGCAGCTCGTGCCGGGCCAACGCGGCGAGCACCAGCGAACCGGCCCCGCCACCACCGACGACGGCCAGGTCGACCTCCCGCACACCCACCAGGTCACGCTGTCACACCCCGGCCGGGCCGCAGGCACGGACCCCACCCACCACGCGCCACCCGCATCCCGGCCCGCGACCGCCCCACCGTGCCGCCGACCGTGCACCGTGGCGCCGGAGCGGCGGCCGGGTAGCGTCCCGCCCCATGACCCCGTCCGCCAACACCCTCACCGCCCGCTGGGCGTCCCGACTGGACGACCGCCAGACCGTCCTGTCCGGCTTCGGGGTGTACCCGCTGCTCGCCCAGCTCGCCCGGTTCGCCACCAGCCCGGCCCGCGACGAACTGCACGCCGTCGCCCCCACCCCGGTCACCCCGGTCGACTCCCCCACCACCCGCCTCGCGGCCGGCTTCTGGTCCCGCGCCGGGCTGCCCCTGGGCCGCCGCTGGCTGACCGAGATGGACGCCGCGACCCGGGGCGAGCTGACCGGCGACCCGAGCGTCGACCAGCCGCGACTCGACCGGTGGGCACACGACCACACCGACGGCCTGATCACCCGGATGCCCGTCCCGGTGGGGCCCGGCACCGCGCTGGTGCTGGCCACCGCGCTGAGCGTGCTCGTCGACTGGGCCACCCCGTTCCACCCCGCCCCCTACCGGCCGACGACCGGCCCGTGGCAGGGCCGCACCCTGGCCGGACTGCACCGGGGCGGCGGCGACCCGGCCACACTGCGGGTCGCCGACACCGCCGCCGGCCCGGTCAGCCTGCTCACCGTCCCCGGGGATGCCGACGTCGACGTGCTGCTCGCCCTCGGCCCGGACGGGCAACCCGCCGCCCGGGTCCTCCCCGCCGCGATCGGGGCGCTCGACCACCCGGCGACCCTGCCCGCACCGGCCGGACCCGGCGTCACCGAGGACACCGTCGACGGGTACGACGACCGGCCGGAGCTGCTGGTACGTACCGTCGGATTCACCGTGACCGGCGAACACGACCTGCTCGACCACGCCGACCTGTTCGGCCTCGCCACCGCCGCCCGCGACGGCGACCACTTCCCCGACATCAGCCCCCGACTGTCGGTCTCCGCCGCCCGGCAGAGCACCC
Source organism: Micromonospora sp. WMMD734 (assembly GCF_049178975.1). Taxonomy (NCBI): domain Bacteria; kingdom Bacillati; phylum Actinomycetota; class Actinomycetes; order Micromonosporales; family Micromonosporaceae; genus Micromonospora; species Micromonospora sp. WMMD734. The sequence continues at coordinate 2,011,568 of NZ_JBMHMK010000001.1, read as the reverse complement.
ACGCCGAGTTCACCGCCACCGGCCTACGGGCCGCCGCCGTCACCGCCCTGGCCATGCGGGCCGGCGGCGCGGCCCCCCGCGCCACCGTCCGACGGCGACGGGTACGCCTCGACGTCGACCGGCCGTTCGGCTTCCTCGCCGTGCACCGCCCCACCGGCCTGGTGCTGGTCGCCGGCTGGGTGACCGACCCGACGCCGGCCTGACACCGGCCCCGCACCCACCGGCGCGTAGGTTCGGTGGGACCGGACGACCGGCGGCGACGATCGGGGAACCAACATGACGGACGGCACGCGGCACCCCCTGCGGGTCGGGCTGCTCGGCTACGGCGTCGCCGGCCGGGTGTTCCACGCCCCGCTGATCGCCGCCACCGGCGGGCTGCGGCTGGCCGCCGTCGTCACCGCCGACCCGCAGCGCCGGCAGCAGGTCGCCGACGAGCACCCCGACGCCCGGGTCGTCGACGACGCCGGGGCGTTGTGGGCCGACCCGGACACCCTCGACCTGGTGGTAGTGGCCACCCCGAACAGCTCCCACGTCACCCACACCCGGGCGGCGCTCGCCGCCGGGCTGCCCGTCGTGGTGGACAAGCCGCTCGCCGCCACCGCCGCCGACGCCCGCGCCCTGGTCGACGAGGCCGACCGCCGGGGCGTGCCGCTGACCGTGTTCCAGAACCGCCGGTGGGACGGCGACTTCCGCACCGTACGGCGGCTGGTCGAGGGCGGCGCGCTCGGTCGGGTGACCCGGTTCGAGTCCCGGTTCGAACGCTGGCGACCGCAGATCCGGGCCGGCTGGCGGGAGGGCGGTAGCCCCGCCGACGCCGGTGGGGTCCTCTACGACCTCGGCGCGCACCTCGTCGACCAGGCCGTGCAGTTGTTCGGCCCGGTCGACACCGTCTACGCCGAGGTGGACCGGCGTCGCCCCGGCGCGCAGGTCGACGACGACGCGTTCGTGGCGCTCACCCACGTCGGCGGAGTCCGCTCCCACCTGTGGATGAGCGCGGTCACCGCCCAACCCGGCCCCCGGCTGCGGGTACTCGGCGACCGAGCCGGATACACCTGCCACGGCCTCGACGGGCAGGAGGACGCGCTGCGCCACGGCGGCCGGCCCGACGCACCCGGCTGGGGCGAGGTCACCCCCGACCGGTACGGCCTGCTCGGTGCGGGCGACGACCTCCGCCCGACACCCACCGAACCGGGCCGCTACCAGGACTTCTACGCCCAGGTCGCGACGGCGTTACGCGGCGACGGACCACTGCCGGTAGACCCCCGGGACGCGGTACGCACGGTGGAACTGATCGAGCTGGCGCACCGCAGCGCCGCCGAGCGGACCGTGCTGCCCGTCCCCGCCTGACGGCCTGCGGATGGGCTCCCCGCCCGACTCACCCGGTGACCGCACCGGGTGCGGCGGCCGACCGGGACGGCGTACCGGCGTAGGCGGCGGCCACGGCGGCACGGTCGAACACCCGCCAGGTCGCCACCGCGACGACGAGGGCCACCACGAACCCCGTCCAGTAGGGCGCGGTCAGCCCGAACCTGCCGGCCACCACCCCGCCGAGCAGCGCGCCCGCGCAGTTGCCGCCGGCCGCGACGAACAGCGTCGTCGCACCGACCCGGCCACGCAGCTCGGACGGGGTCAGCCGCTGCCGCAGCGAGTGGAACACGATCCCCCACAGCGCCCCGTGCACCCCGAACGCGAACAGCGCGGACCCGACGAGCCAGGCACTGGTCGAGGCGGCCAACGCCAGGTGCAGCCCCGCCTCGACCAGCAACCCGACCCGTACCGTCCAGGTCGCACCGACCCGGGCGATGAGCCGGTCACCGACCACCGCGCCGAGCAGCCCGCCGGCCGACAGGCTGGTGAACAGCAGCCCGTAGCCGACGGAGTCCAGGCCGAGACGTTCGGTCGCCACCAGCACCAGGACCGCCATCGCGGCCGTCAGGGTGAGGTTGAGCAGGCCGATCAGCACGGCCATCACCCGCAGCAGCCGCTGGCCGATCAGGAACCGGAAGCCCGCGCCGATCTCCGCCCGCACCGACCGGGTCCCCGTCGGGACGGCGTCCCCGCCGCCCCGGAACGACCCGCCGATCAGGGCGATGAGCACCGCGCTGAGCGCGTACGTGCCGGCGTTGGCGAGGAACGGGAGGCTCTCGGCGAGGACGAACAGGAACCCGCCGAGCGGGCCCGCCAGCATTCTCTGGGCCACCGTGGTGCCGCCGCCGAGCCAGCCGTTGGCCCGTTCCAGCCGGGCCGTGGGTACGATCGTCGGCAGCATCGCCTGGCTGGCCGACCGGAACACGATCTCACCGGTGTTCGCCACGAACAGCACGGCGTACAGCAGTGGAATCCCGGCCCGTCCGGCCAGCATCGCCACGCCCAGCGCCAGCAGGGCGACCACCCGCACCCAGTCGATGACGACCATCAACCGCCGCCGGTCCAGCCGGTCGGCCAGGACCCCGCCGGGCAGGGCGAACAGCAGCCAGGGCAGCCAGGCCGCGCCCGCAGCGGCGGCGACCACCAGCGGATCGTCACTGCGGGCCGCCGCGTACAGCGGGGCCGCCACCGTGGCCATACCGCTGCCCAGCGCCGACAGCGTGGTCGCCGCCCAGAGCCTGCCGAACCGGGCGTCCAGTCCCTCCCCCGTCACGGGCCGGCAACCTACCAGGCAGCGCTGACACCCACCGCCGTCCACCGGGCCCGGACGAGACCGGCCCCCGAATTGCCGTTGAGCCGACCTGCCGCATCTGCCACCGTCAGCCGGTGACCGACGACGACGAGCCGGGCCGGCAGACGCCCGGCACCGACTACCGCACCCTCAACCGGGCCAGCTGGGACGACCGGGCCGCCGCCCACGCCGCCTCCCCGGACTACGCCGTGGAGCGGTTCGCCGCCGACCCGACCCACCTCAGCGAGGTGGTCCGGTTCGACCTGCCCCGCCTCGGTGAGGTGGCCGGGCTGCGCGGTGTGCACCTGCAGTGCCACATCGGCACCGACACCGTGTCGCTGCACCGGCTCGGCGCGCGGATGACCGGCCTGGACTTCTCCGGCGCGTCCCTGGCTGAGGCCCGGTCGCTGGCCGGGCGCACCGGCGCGGCCGTCGACTTCGTCCAGGCCGACGTGTACGACGCGCCCGACGTGCTCGGCGTCGGCGGTTTCGACCTGGTCTACACCGGGGTCGGCGCGTTGTGCTGGCTGCCGGACATCCGCCGCTGGGCGGGCGTGGTCGCCGCCCTGCTGCGTCCGGGCGGGCGGCTGTTCCTGCGCGAGGGGCACCCGATGCTGTGGGCCCTGGACGAGACCCGCCCGGACGGCGTGCTGGCGGTCGAGCACCCGTACTTCGAGCGTGCCGAACCGTTGGTGTGGGACGAGGGCGGCACCTACGTGAGCACCGAGGCCACCTTCACCCACAACACCACCCATGAGTGGAACCACGGGCTCGGCGAGGTGGTCACCGCCCTGCTCGACGCCGGGTTGGAGCTGACCATGCTGCACGAGCACGACAGCGCGCCCTGGGACGCGCTGCCGGGGCGGCAGACCCGCGACGAGCACGGCGAGTGGCGGCTGACCGAACGCCCGTGGCGGCTCCCCCAGACCTACACCCTCCAGGCCCGCCGCCGCTGACCCCTGCGCACAGGTCGGCGGGTTCGTCGACCTGTGCGCGTGGCATGCGGGTCACCACGCCTAAGGCATCCTAGGAGGCTGGGTTGTGGGGTGGGCACGGCTGTCCGCGGTGTCCCGGCAATTCCGCCGCTCTCCGGCGGACGGGAAAACACGTGACGGCAACGAAGATTTCTCATTTACCCCGGTAGGAGGGCCCATCCCTCCTAGTGTTGGGCACACCGGTGCTAGTTGCGGAGTTGGCCACCCGAACGACGTCCCACGCAGACAGCGGACGAAAAGTGAGGGAAGACGCGTATGAAGGCACAGAAGATCCTCGTATCCACGGCGCTCGGCGTGGGCCTCGGCACGCTCCTGCTCCCGACCGCCGCACTCGCGGACACCACGGTGTCGCCGGCCACCACGCCGGTCGGCGGGACGGTCGTGCTCACCGCAGCGACCTGTAACCCGAAGTCCGGTGACGTGATCTTCCACGTCACCGGCCCGGACCGGGACCAGAACGTCCGCTCCACCACCGCCGCGGCCGGCGGTGGGCTGAGCGCCGAACTCTTCACCGCCGGGTTCACCCTCGGCAGCTACACCGTGGCCGCCACCTGCGGCGACGGCAGCTCCGCCGGCAGCGCCACCTTCACCGTCACGCCGATCGGCGCGGCCCCCGCCGGGGCCGGCGGCGACACCGGCAACACCGGTCTGCTGGCCGCCGGAGGCGCCCTCGCCGGGGCCGCCGCGCTCGGCGCCACCGTGCTGCTGCGCCGCCGACGCCGGGCGGCGGCGGGCACCGTCGCCTGACCACACCACAGGCGTCGGTCGACGACGCGCCACACCATCCCTGGGGACGGGTGCCCGCACCGAACCGGTACGGGCACCCGACCACATCGGACGTCGGGGAGGACGGGCGATGGGCGTACGCGAATGGGCGGGCCGGACCCGCGCCGCCGTCACCGCGGTCACCCTCAGCGGCACCGCCGGGATCGCGCTGATCGCCGCCGGGCTGACCCTCGGACCGGTCGGACCACCCCAGCCGAGCATCGACGTCAGCGGCGGCAACACCAGCCGCTCCCCGATCCCGGCCCTGCCCCGCTCCACGCCGGTGCACATCGACATCCCCGCCATCGGCGTACACGCCGACCTGGTGCCGGTGGCCGGCGACCCGAACGGCACCCTGGAGGTGCCGCCGCTGGACCAGCCCACCGTCGCCGGCTGGTACCGGCCCGGGGCCAGCCCCGGCGAGGCGGGCAACGCCGTCGTCGTCGGGCACGTCGACACCCGTGACGGGCCGGCGGTCTTCTTCGACCTGGGACGGCTGCGCCCCGGGGACGCCGTCCGGATCACCCGCGCCGACGGGCGGGTGGTCCGGTTCGCGGTCGACGGCGTCGGGGCGTACCCGAAGCGGAACTTCCCCACCGCGCTGGTCTACGGGCCGGGCGGACCGGGACCGACGCTGCGCCTGGTCACCTGCGGCGGGCGGTTCGACGAACGGTCCCGCGACTACTCCGACAACGTCGTCGTGCGGGCCACCGCCGTCGGTTGACCCGCCCCGCCCGGCGTCGCGCCGACCCACTACGGTGGGCCGGCGGACGGGCGGCGAGGCGGAGGTACCCGGTGGAGCGGCGAGCCCTGACGACCCTGCTCGGGCCCCGGCTCGGCACCCTGGTCGGCCGGCTGCGCCGACGTCCCGGGGACGCCCCCGGCCGCCCGGCCCGCCGGGTCAACCCGGACGCCGTGGTCGACTGCGCGGTCTACGTCAACGATCGCCGGGAGGCCGGCCGGCCGCACTACGCCGACGCGTACGCCCGCTCCCGGCGCAGCCGCAACGCCTTCGTCTGGCTGGGCCTGCACGACCCGGGCGCGGCGGTGCTCGCCGCCGTCGGGCAGGTCTTCGGCCTCGACGAGCTGACCGTGGCGCAGGCGCTGGCCGACGGGCACCGCCCCACCGTGCAGCGGCACGGCCCGGTCACCCTGCTGGTGCTGCGCACCGCCGCCTACGTCGCCCAGGGTGAGCTGACCGCGACCTCCGACGTGGTGGACACCGGCGACGTGATGGTGCTGCTGGGCGACCGGTTCGTGATCACCGTCCGGCACGGCGCGTCAGGCGCCCTCGCGCCGGTCCGCCGCGAGATCGAGGGCCGCCCGTCGCTGCTCGCCGAGGGCCCGTGGGCGGTGGCGTACGCGGTGACCGACCGGATGGTCGACCTCTACCTGGAGGTCGCCGCCCACCTCGAACGGGACCTGGAACGCGTCGAGGAGAGCGTCTTCGCCCCCGACCACGCCGTCGACATCCAGCAGATCTACCAGCTCAAACGGGAGCTGGTCGAGTTCAAGCGGGCGGTCCTGCCGCTCCAGGAGCCGCTACGTGCCCTGGTCACCGCGCCCGACGGCGGCCTACCGGCGGGGCTGCGCCGGTGGTACGTCGACGTGGAGGGCCGGCTCACCCGGGCCGTCGACCGGATCACCACCTACGACGAGCTGCTCAACTCGCTCCTGCAGTCCCGGCTGGCCCAGCTCGCCGTCGACCAGAACAACGACATGCGCAAGATCGCGGCGTGGGCCGCGATCGCCGCCACCCAGACCGCGGTCGCCGGGGTCTACGGGATGAACTTCGCCCGGATGCCCGAACTGTCCTGGCGGTACGGCTACCCGGCCGCGCTGGCGCTGATGGCGACCGCGGCGTTCACCCTGCACCGGCTGTTCCGCCGCTCCGGCTGGCTCTGACCCGCCGTCCCGGTTCGTCCCGGGCACTCACCGTGCGCGCGGAATGTCGGGTTCGCGCCGGTCGCCACCGTCCGCCGGCGCGGCCCGCCGCCCGGTACGGGGCGACGTCGCCGTCGGTGTCCGGTGGGCGGGCCGGCCGGGCGCCCGGTCGCCGCCGACATGTCGCCTCCGGGACCGGTGTCGCGTGGCCGGGGCCACCCCCACGGCGGAATCGTCGCCAGGGCCGGGGCGTTGTACCTGGCATACCACCGCCGCTCCCCGTGGGAGCAGGCCCCGGAACACCGACCACGGAATGCGGTCGCCACCGGGTTGGTTACACCTCCCCCGGACGCCCGAGCAGGTCCCCCCGACCGCCGCGCGCTTCCCTTCTGACTTCCGCGACGCGCTCTCCCCCGAGCGCGTCCACCGCACCCCCGACGCAGAGGAGCATCCCCATGCGTACCGACATCCTGCGCAAGACCGCCCTGACCGTCGCCGGCCTGGCCGCCACCGCCGGTGGCGTCGCCGGCCCCGCGATCGCCGCCCACGCCGCCGGGACCGACCGTCCCGCCGCCCTCCAGGCCGACCGCCGGCCGGCCGGCGAGCGCGAGCTGAAGGTCGACTACGAGGCGCAGCCGAACTTCTACTACTGCGGCCCGGCCGCCGCCCGTAACGCGCTGAGCGTCCAGGGCAAGAACATCGACGTGGACACCATGGCCAAGCACATGGGCACCACCGAGGACGGCACCGACAGCATCAACGACATCACCCCGGTGCTCAACCGGGAGACCGGCCGCGACGCGTACCGCAGCACCGAGATCCGCAGCAGCAAGGCCGACGACAAGCAGACCGACAGGCTGCGCGCCGACATCGTCCGCGCCGTCGACGACGGCCGCGCCGTGGTCGCCAACATCGCCGGCACCGCCACCGACACCGACGGCAACACCCACTCCTTCGAGGGCGGCCACTACATCAGCGTCACCGGCTACCACGACGACGGGCGGACCGTCACCATCGCCGACTCCGCCAACCCGGACACCGCCTCCTACCGCATCGACATCGACGACCTCGGCGACTGGATCGCCAGCCGCGGCTACGCCTCCTGACCGCCGTACCCGCACGGGCCGACCCCTGGTCGGCCCGTGCGACGGTTACGGCAGGATGGGCGGGTGGCGAAACACGCATCGCAACGGCCCTGCCCCTGCGGCACCGGCCTGCCGTACGACGAGTGCTGCGGGCCGCTGCACGCCGGCGAGGGCACGGCCCCCACGGCGCAGGCGTTGATGCGCTCCCGGTTCAGCGCCTTCGTCGTCGGTGATGCCGACTACCTGCTGCGCAGCTGGCACTCCACGACCCGGCCACGCCGGCTGCACCTCAACCTCGCCACCCGGTGGACCCGACTGGAGATCGTCGACAGCACGCGCGGCGGCCTGCTGGACACCACCGGCACGGTGACGTTCCGCGCCCACTACCGCGAGGCCGGGCAGCCGGGCACGATGGCGGAGCACAGCCGGTTCGTCCGCGAGGACGGCACCTGGGTCTACCTGGACGCGCTACCGGACTGATCGCGGCACCGCCGCCGGCGCCCGCTCCCGGCCGGGGGCGGTTCACCGCGTCACCGGCGTCGTCGGCCGCTCCCCGGCCCGGCCCGACACCGCCAAACCCCCGGCCACCAGCAGGTACGGCACGGCCGCCGCGACGAACGCCACCGGGTGCCCGCCGCTCGCGGCGACCAGCGCGTACCCGGCGTAGACCATGACCATGGCCAGGTCGGTGCCCATGCCCGCGACCGAGGTGACGGTGGCCCGTCCCGGACCGGTGATCCGGTGCTGGAGGCGGGCGTCGGCGAGCACGGTGGCGAGTTGCAGCGCGCAGAACGCCACCCCGAGCAGCAGGAAGCCCCCCGGATGCCGGACGGCGGCCCCGGCGGCCAGGGCGACGGCGGCCAGCGCGAGCAGCGCCGCGTAGCCGCGGTCGGTCAGGCGTTGGGCCGCCGGGGCGAGCAGGCCGCCGACGGTCATCCCGATCCAGACCGGCAGGAGCAGCAGCGGCACCGTGGACGCCGCGACGCCGGTGTCGCGGGCCAGCAGCGGGGTGTACTCGTCGAGGGTGCCTCCGACCGCCGTCACCACCGGGACGAGTAGCACGGCCGCCCGTACCCGTCGATCGGCGCGGGTCTCGACGAGGCCGGCGCGCAGGCTCGCCCACCAGCCCGGCCCGACCTCGTCGCACGACACGGCGGACGGTGGCGGGGCGGGTCGGTGTCGCGGGAAGCGGGTGGCGACGGCCGCGGCGAGGACGGCGGACAGCACGCTCGCCGCACCGACGGCCCGGTACCCGCCGGCGGTGAGGACCGGGCCGGCCAGGCCCAGCGAGGCGAGCACCCCGAGCATGCCGGCGGTCCGGCCCCGACCCATCGTGCGGGCGTAGCGGGCTGCCGCGCCGAGCCTGTCGAGTTCGGTGTAGACCAACGCCTCCAGGGCGCCGGAGCCGAGCGCGCCGCCGGCTCCCCAGAGGACGAAACCGAGCGCGAACGCCCACCACGACCCGGCCAGCACCCACAGGGCGAAGCAGCCCCCGGTGAGCAGCGGCGCGAGGCAGAGCAGCAGACGTCGGGAGACCGCGTCGGCCCAGGCCCCGGAGGGGACCTCCAGCACGATCGCGGTCACCGACCAGATCACGAAGAGCGCGGAGATCTGCCCGACGGTGAGCCCGGTGTCGCTGAACAGCAGGACGTACACCGGGTAGAGCAGGACGAGATCGCTGAGGAACAGGTAGCCGTAGAGCGTGGCGGACAGCCTGCGGACACGGGTGTCGGGCACCCGCACGGAGAGGGGGTTCATCAGGGCCTTTCCCGGGACGTGACGGACGCGGAAGGTACGGCGTCCGTGGCGGTCCACGGTTTCGGCCCTCAGTGCCGGATCACCATCGCCAGGTCATGCGCCCGATGCTAGCCGGCTGCGGCCGGTGGCGCGGCCCCGGCGCGGGGTCCGCCTGCCGACGGGGGCGGAGCCTGCTCCGGCGTCCGCCCCCGTCGCGCGGCACGGTCAGCGGCGGGGGATCTCCGGGTCCACCGGCGGGATGACCATGGTGGCCTCGCTGTCGGTGGCGGGACCGTCGGCCGGTCCGGCCTGGCGTGGCACGACCTGGGTCGCCTCGACGTCGTCGGGGCGGGTCACCACCTGGGTACGCTCGGCGTCGTCGTCCACCGCCGCAGGCGGCGTGGTGGAAACCGGCGCGGGCGGGGTGGGGACCGGCGCGGGCGGGGTGGGCGTGGCGGTGGGGACCGGCTGGGTGCGTTCGGCCTCCGCGTACGGGTCCAGCCGGGCCTCGACGTCACGCCGGCCGGCCTGGTAGGCGCGGGCGTGGCTGGCGATGGTGCGCGACTCCTGCTCGGCACGGGTCAGCCAGGACTCCCAGCGGGCCTGCATCGGGCGGATCAGTCCACCGCCGACCCCGACGACGAGGATGCCGCCGACGGTGGCGAGCACGGCGACCAGCACCGGCGTGGTGACCGCGGTGGCCACGCCGATCTGGTTGAGTGCGGCGATCACGCCCAGGCCGAGGATGAACACCGAGGCGATGTTGGCCAGCACCCGGCCGTAGGACAGCCCGCCGAGCGCGCTGCTGATGATGTCCTTGACCGCGTTGGCGATCGCGGCGGCGACGACCACGATGACGATCGCGACGAACGCCCGGGGCAGCCAGGCGATCACCCCGGCGATGAGGTCGGAGATCGGGTTGGGACCCCAGATACCGAAGGCGAGTTGGAGCGTCACCAGCAGCACCCCGTAGTAGGCGAGCTTGGCGACGATGTCGCTGGCGTCGTAGCGGGAACGGGCCAGCGCCGTCTTGATCCCGCCCCGTTCGACGGCCCGGTCGAAGTGCACCCGCTCCAGCACCTTGTCGACGATCCTGCGGACGGCCTTGGCGATCAGCCAGCCGGCCACCAGGATCGCCACGAAGGCGACCGCCTTGGGCAGGAAGAGCATCACCGCCCGCAGGGCGTCGCCCACCGCATCGCTGAACTTGTCTGTCATCCGTGGTCCTCCACCGTCAGCTCGGTCGGCCCCCGAAGCTACCCCCGACCCGGTCGACGGAAACCCGGCGGTCCGGCCGGGCATCGCGGCGCGGGGCCGTCCCGGTCAGCTCGACGTGCAGGCGGGCAACAGCGACACCACCACCGCGCCGGTGGGCGCCGAGGCGTTGCCGGCGTCGTCGACGGCGACGACCTGGACGGGGATCCGGGTCAGCGCCGGGGGCGTCGGCAGGTCACCGAGGGCGCCCTGGAAGACGTCAGGCGCGGTCTGGTCCATGCCGACGGTCCGGGTGACACCGTCGAGGGTGTACCGGAAGACCACCCGCAGCAGGTCGCCGGCGGCCCGGTCGTCGACCACCGTCGCGGTGACCGTGGTCGCGGTGACCGCGTCGGGGCAGCCCTGCGGCGCCACGGTGATCGGGCTGACGTCGGGTGTGGACACCGTCGGCGGCGACACGTCCGGCGGCAGGAGCGGGACGTTCGGCGTCGTCGGCGGCGCAGGGCTGGGGGTGCGTACCCGGGTGGTGGTCGCGGCGGCGGACCGGGTCGGGGCGGTGCTGGGCGACGCGCCGGTGGTGCTCGCCGCCGGGGTGGGGGTGGGTCTCGGCTCGGCGGGCACGACGGTGATCGCCGGCGCGGCGGCCAGCGGCGCGGGGCTGCGGGTGGCGGCGGCGGTCGCTCCCGGCCCGGCGGTGCCGTCGGCGAGGGTGAGCGGACCGGACCGGCCGGCGGCGACGCCCAGCGCGACGACACCGACCAGCAGGGTGGCGGTCAGGCCCACCCCGACCAGGACGCTACGCGGGCCGCCGCGCCGGGTCGGGTCCGGCCCCGCGTCGGGGGCGTCGACCGGGTCACCGGCTCCGGGGCCCCCGTCGGGTAGCGGGAGGGACGCGGCGAGCAGCGCGACCCGCTGGGCGAGCTGACGCCGGCCACGCTCCTCCCACTCCCCGCCGTACGAGCGGGCGGCGGTGTGTTCCAGCTCGGCGAGGAAGATCTCGGCGGGCTGGGTACGGTCGGCGGGGCACCAGGCCAGCCCGTGCCGCAGCAGGTCGTGCACGGGTGCCGGGGTCGGGACGTCCGGGATCGGCGCGGCGCTGTGCTGGGCGCGCAGGGTGGCCTGGTCCCGCCCGTCGTAGGGGGGTCGCCCGGTGAGGCACTCGACGAACGTGGCGGTCGCGGCGTAGATGTCGCCGGCCGGCTCGGCCGGGGCCCCGGTCCACTGTTCGGGGGCCAGCCGGCGGCCGATGGCGGTGGGCAGGACGATGGCGAGGTCGGTGAGCTTGCACCGCCCGTCCGGGGTGACCAGGACGTTCTCCGGCCGGTGGTCGCCGTGCACCACGCCCCGGGCGTGCGCGGCGGCGAGGCCGGCGAGCGAGCCCTTGAGGACGCAGAGCGCGGCCTCCGGCGGGACCGGGCCGTGCGCGCGCAGCAGGTGGCGCAGCGTCACCCCGTTGACCAGCTCGGCGACGATCGCGGCGGCGGAGTGCGACTCGGCGTACTCGAAGAGCCGGCAGACGTGCGGGTCGTCGACGTCGACCAGCAGCCGCGCCTGTTCCCGGAAGGCCAGCCGGAAGGCGGGGTCGTCGCCGAGGGACGGGGTGAGGTAGCGGATGGCGACCGGGGTGCCGGTGGCGTCGTGGGTGGCGAGCAGCACCCGCCCGGACGCGCCGGTGCCGAGCTGCCGTACCGGGGTGTAGCCGGACAACCGCCAGTCGCCGGTCACCCGCCGGCCTCTCCGGTCCGCCGGGACTGGTCACAGGTCAGGGCCACACTGATCATTCTTACCCGGGTCGAGCTGCGGTCCATCGGCGCAACGGTTGTTTCCGCGCGGCCGGACGTCCGGCTCCGGAGATTGGTTCCGGTCACCGGCCGGGGTCGCCGGCCGGTGACCCCGGGTCGTGGCCGGTCGGGCCGGCGAACTGCGGGGCGACGTCGGCGACGCGTTGCCGCATCGACCGTCGCCGCAGCGCGGCCAGGGCCTCGTCGACGAGGCGGCTCAGCGGGTAGGGCAGTTCCGCCTCGAACCGGCGGGCGGCGGCAGCGGTGGCGGCGTACTCGGCATGCAGGACAGGAAGCAGGTCCCGGGCCCGGTCGGTGGGGGTGACGACGCGGTGCCGGGCATCGACACCGGGGGCGAGGGTGACCAGCCCGTCGGCCGCCATCCGGGCGACGGTCTGGCTGGCCGCGGAGTGGGTCACCCCGGTCGCCTGGGCCAGGGTACGGATCGACGCCGGGCCGAGGCGGTCCAGCGCCATCAGCACCGGGGTGTAGCGGGGCCGGAAGCCGGGCAGCCCGAGGTCGGCGTAGCAGGCGGCGACGTCGCCGTCGAGCAGTTCCAGCAGGTGCCGCAGCCGGGTGCCGAGCAGTGCGGGGTCGGACGCGTCGTCGGGCATGCCGTAATGTAACAGTGCTGTTGTATATCGCCCGGGGAGGCCCACCGATGGACGAGCGTTACCCGCCGATCGAGCCGTACGACCAGGGCATGCTCGACGTCGGCGACGGCAACAAGGTCTACTGGGAGGTCTGCGGCAACCCGGCCGGCCGGCCCGCGCTGGTCGTCCACGGTGGACCGGGCTCGGGCTGCGGCCCGTTGGCCCGGCGGTACTTCGACCCGGCCCGTTACCGGGTGGTCCTGTTCGACCAGCGCAACTGCGGGCGCAGCACCCCGCACGCCGCCGACCCGGCCACCGACCTGCGGCACAACACCACCGCGCACCTGGTCGCCGACATGGAGCGGCTGCGTGCACACCTGGGCGTCGACAGGTGGCTGCTCCACGGCGGGTCGTGGGGCTCGACGCTGCTGCTGGCGTACGCGCAGCGGCACCCCCGACGGGTGTCGGCGATCGTGATCGCGGCGGTCACCACCACCCGCCGGTCGGAGATCGACTGGCTCTACCGGGGCGTCGGGCGGTACTTCCCGCGCGAGTGGGAACGCTTCCTCGCCGGCGGCGGCGTCGGCCCGGACGACGACGTGGTCGGCGCGTACGCCCGGCTGCTGGCGGACCCGGACCGGGCGGTGCGCGAGCGTGCCGTGCTGGACTGGTGTGCCTGGGAGGACGCGGTGGTCTCCGCCGAGGGGGTGGGCAACCCGTACGGCGACCGCCCGTCGGCCGAGCGGACCGCGATGGTGCGGATCTGCGCGCACTACTTCTCACAGGGGGCCTGGCTGGCCGAGGGTGAGCTGATCCGGCGGGCCGACCGGCTCGCCGGCATCCCGGGGGTGCTGATCCACGGCCGGGTCGACCTGGGCAGCCCGCTGGCCACCGCCTGGGAGCTGCACCGGGCCTGGCCGGATTCGCGCCTGCACGTGGTCGAGGGGGCGGGGCACTTCGGCACGGCGCAGACCCGGCGGCACCTGCTGGCCGCCCTGGACGGCTTCGCCGCCGCCGACTGAGCGGCCGACCCGGGACCGCCCCCGACGGCAGGAAATTCGGACAGTTCTGCCCGGCACACCGCCACGATGGGCAGAATCGATCGATGACGCCCTCTAGCGCCGACCGCCGAGGTGGCAATATCCTCCATCTCACGCGAAATCGCTGGAGCTAGTTTTCACGTCCGCGCCAGCGCCGTCGCCGGCCGCCGAGGAGATGCCATGTCCGTCGTACGCCCCGCTCTCGACCGTCGTACGCTGCTGCGGGCCGGCCTCGGCGCGGCCACCGTCGCGGTCGTCGGGTCCGACCTGGCCCTGCCCGACGCCGCCTGGGCCGCCGCCCCCGGCGCGGACCTGGACTGGATCATCGGCTGCGACGGGTGGGACGCCCGCCCGCCGGCCGACCCGCTGTCGGTCAGCACCATCCCCACCAACAAGATCATCGTGCACCACATGGCCTTCCCGAACGTCACCGACTACTCCCGCGAGCAGGCGGTCACCCTGGCCCACGACTGCCAGGACCTGCACATGGACGGCAACGGTTGGTCCGACACCGGCCAGCACTTCACCATCAGCCGGGGCGGGTACGTCCTGGAGGGACGGCACGGCAGCCTGGAACGGCTGCGGGCCGGCGACCGGCAGATGGTCTCGGCGCACTGCCCCGGCGAGAACGGCCGGGCCATCGGCATCGAGAACGAGGGCACCTACGTCACCGACACCCCGCCGCAGGCGCTGCTCGACTCCCTGGTCCGGCTCTGCACCACCATCTGCCGGCAGTACGGCCTGCACGCCCACGACATCTTCGGCCACTGGGACTTCCGCGTCACCCAGTGCCCCGGCGCGCAGTTCTACCGCCTCTTTCCGGCAGTGCGCCGGGAGGTCTTCCGCCGGCTCGGCACCCGGCTGACCGACGTGCCGGCCCGCCGCTGGCCCGACCTGTGGCGCTTCGTCAACGCCCCCGGCGTCCAGGTCGCCCAGTACCTGCTCGCCCACCGGGGCTATCCGGTCACCCCGAGCGGCACGTTCGACGCCGCCACCGTCGCCGCGGTCGGCGACTGGCAGGCCCGCAACGGCATCCCGGTCGACGTTGACGCCACCCTGACCGCCCCCACCTGGGAGACCCTCGCGCCGGAACTGGACCGCGACGCCACCGGCCTGCCGGTGCAGGCGGTGCAGTTCATCCTGAACTGGAAGGGCTACGCCGAGGTCACCGTCACCGGCAGCTACGACCGGGCCACCCGCCGCGCCGTGCAGGACCTCCAGGCGCTGCACGGCCTGCCCCGCACCGGCCGGGTCTCCACCGACACCTGGTGCGCGCTGGTCGGCGGCATCGTGCGGCAGTCGCTGCGGCGCTGACCACCCGCCACGCGGCCAGGGGCGTTTGGGCGGCGGCGGCAGCGGAGAATGTGGCCGGCATGACGTGGGCCCGCCGCACCGCACCCGTGATCGCCGCCGCCGTCGCCGGCCTCGCCGCCCGCGACGTCCTGCAACGTGACCATGCGCTGCTGCGCAACTTCCCGCTGGTCGGGCGGGCCCGGTACCTGCTGGAGGCGATCGGGCCGGAGCTGCGCCAGTACATCGTCGCCGGCAACGACGAGGAACGGCCGTTCACCCGGGACCAACGGCGGTGGATCTACGCCTCGGCCAAGCAGGAGAACAACTACTTCGGGTTCGGCACCGACAACGACATCGAACGCAGCCCCGGCTACCCGATCATCAAACACCGCACGTTCGCCCGGACCGTACCGTCGTCGGTTCCGACCGCCGGGCACGACGTACGGCTGCCGGCGGCCAAGGTGCTCGGTGGGCCACGCGGACGGGCGAAGGCGTTCCGTCCCGGGTCGGTGGTCAACATCTCCGGGATGAGCTTCGGCTCGCTGTCCGGCAACGCGGTGTCCGCCCTCAACCAGGGGGCGGCGCTGGCCGGCTGCCTGCAGAACACCGGCGAGGGCGGGCTGTCGCCGTACCACCGCCACGGCGGCGAGCTGGTCTTCCAGCTCGGCACGGCGTACTTCGGCTGCCGCGACGCCCGGGGCCGGTTCGACCTCGCCCGGCTGCGCGACCTGGTCGCCGGGGCACCGGTGCGCGCCCTGGAGATCAAGCTCAGCCAGGGCGCGAAACCCAGCCTGGGCGGGCTGCTGCCCGGGGCGAAGGTGTCCGCCGAGATCGCCGCCACCCGGGGCATCACCCCCGGGCAGGACTGCGTGAGCCCGTCGCGGCACGCCGAGTTCTCCGACTGCGACAGCCTGCTGGACTGGGTGGAGTTGCTGGCCGCCGAGACCGGGCTGCCGGTCGGCATCAAGTCCGCCGTCGGCGACCTGGGGTTCTGGGAGGAGCTGACCACGCTGATGCGCGACACCGGCCGGGGCGTCGACTTCGTCACCGTCGACGGCGGCGAGGGCGGCACCGGCGCCGCACCGCTGATCTTCACCGACTCGGTGTCGCTGCCGTTCCAGCAGGGCTTCGCCCGGGTCTACCGCACCTTCGCCGAGCGGGGGCTGCACGAGCAGACCGTGTTCGTCGGCGCGGGCAAACTGGGCCTGCCGGACAATGCCGTGGTGGCGTTCGCGCTCGGCTGCGACCTGGTCAACGTGGGCCGGGAGGCGATGCTGGCGATCGGCTGCATCCAGGCGCAGAAGTGCCACACCGACACCTGTCCCACCGGCGTGGCCACCCAGAACGCCTGGCTGGCCCGGGGCCTGGACCCGGCGCGCAAGTCGGTACGGGCGGCCAACTACATCGGCACCCTGCGCCGGGACCTGGTCAAGGTGGCCGAGGCGTGCGGGGTCGAGCACCCGGGGCTGATCGACACCGACGCGGTCGAGATCCTCGACGGCCGGACCTCGGCCCGGCCGCTGCGGGAGGTCTACGGCTACCAGCCGCAGTGGGGGTTGCCGTCGGCGGCCGACCGGGCGGAGATCACCCGGCTGATGGCCGGCGAGGCGCCCCGGGGCGGCAGCGCCCCGCCCTCCGCCACCGCCCGGCGCTGACCCCGGTTCAGGCAGCTCAGCACACTTTTTCGAACATGTGTGCGAGCATGGTCTGGTGTCGACCGGAGCCAGCATCCTGCACGCCGACCTGGACGCCTTCTACGCCTCGGTCGAGCAGCGCGACGACCCCCGCCTGCGCGGCCGACCGGTGATCGTCGGCGGCGGGGTGGTGCTGGCGGCAAGCTACGAGGCGAAGGCCTGCGGGGTGCAGAGCGCGATGGGTGCCCGGCAGGCCCGGCGGCTGTGCCCCACGGCGGTCGTGGTGCCGCCGAGGATGGCCGCGTACACGGCGGCGAGCCGGGCCGTGTTCGCCATCTTCCGGGACACCACCCCCTGGGTGGAGGGGCTCTCCGTCGACGAGGCGTTCCTCGACGTGGGCGGGCTGCGCCGGCTCAGCGGGCCACCCGTGCAGATCGCCGCCCGGCTGCGCCGGACGGTCCGCGAACAGGTCGGGCTGCCGATCACCGTCGGGGTGGCCCGGACCAAGTTCCTCGCCAAGGTCGCCAGCGGGGTCGCCAAACCGGACGGGCTGCTGGAGGTGCCACCCGACGGTGAGCTGGCGTTCCTGCACCCGCTGCCGGTGGAGCGGCTCTGGGGGGTCGGCCCGGTCACCGCGGCGAAGCTGCGCGCCCGGGGTCTGCACACCGTCGGGCAGGTGGCCCACCTCGACGTCCCGGCCCTGGATTCGCTGCTCGGCGCGGGTGCGGGCCGGCACCTGCACGCGCTGGCCCACAACCGCGACCCACGGCCGGTGCAGGTGGGCCGCCGCCGGTCGTCGATGGGCGCGCAGCACGCCCTGGGGTCCGGGCCGCACTCCCCCGCCGACGTCGACGCGACGCTGGCCGGGCTGGTCGACCGGGTGGCCCGCCGGATGCGGGCCGCCGGCCGGGCCGGCCGGACGGTGACCCTGCGGCTGCGGTTCGCCGACTACACCGCGGCCACCCGGTCGCGGACCCTGCGCCGGGCCACCGACCGTACGGCGTCGCTGCTGGCCGTCGCCCGGTCACTGCTGCACGCCGCCCGCCCCGAGCTGGCCCGGCGGGGGATCACCCTGCTCGGGGTGGCGGTGGGCAACCTCGACGACGCCCCGGTGCAGCCCGAACTGCCGTTCACCCCCGACCGGGAGATCGAGCTGGACACCGCCGTCGACGCCGTCCGGGACCGGTTCGGGGCGGCGGCGCTGACCCGGGCCACCCTGCTCGGCCGCCGTCCCGGCCTGGAGATGCCCCGATTGCCCGACTGATCCGTCGGGGCTTTCCCGGCACCGTCGGTTCGGGCATCCTGGGTCGATGGGAGAGGTACTGCCGATGCCCAGCTTCGGTGACCTGTTCACCGACGTGCGGGCCGACGAACGGACGATGCGGGTCAGCTACCACCCGGAGCGGGGCGCGGTGGTGCTGTCCCTGTGGAGCGGCACCACCTGCCGGGGGTCGTTCCGGATGGCCGTCGACGACGTGTCCCGGCTGCGCGCCGTGCTCGCCGAGGTGGAGGCGTCGCTCACCCCGACCACGGTGCTGCCGGTCGTACCGCCCGCCGCCGGTCCGGCCACCGCCCGGGTCGCGCCCCGGTCACCGGCCGTCGACCAGACCGGCGACATCTCGGGCACCGCCCACCGGGGCGTGCTGCCGGTCCCCCGGGTGGCCTGACCGCTCCGGCCGCCCCGCGCCGTTCACCAGGCGCAGGGCGCGTAGTCCTTGAGGAAGCAGCCGTACAGTTCCTCGCCCCGCTCGCCACGCACGATCGGGTCGTACACCCGGGCGGCTCCGTCGACCAGGTCCAGCGGGGCGTGGAACCCCTCGTCGGCCAGGCGCATCTTCGTCGGGTGCGGGCGCTCGTCGGTGATCCAGCCGGTGTCGACGCTGGTCATCAGGATGCCGTCGGCGCGCATGTCCTCGGCGCTGGTGCGGGTGAGCATGTTCAGCGCCGCCTTCGCCATGTTGGTGTGCGGGTGCCCCGCACCCTTGTAGCCCCGGGCGAACTGCCCCTCCATCGCTGACACGTTCACCACGTACGCCCGCCCGGTCGGTGCGGCGGCCAACGCCGGCCGCAGCCGGCTGACCAGCACGAACGGGGCAGTCACGTTGCACAGCTGCACCTCGAGCAGCTCGACCGGGTCGACCTCGTGCACCCGCTGCACCCAACTGTTGGTGTCCCCGAGGTCAGGGGCGAGCCCACCGGCGTCGACGGCGGTGGCGGCGGCGATCCGCTCCGGCGTCGCGGACCGGCCGGTCAACGCCAGCGCGGTGAGGGCGTGCGGGGCGATGGTGGGCGTCGGCAGGGTGCCCTCGGGCAGCGCCAGGGTGACGCCCCGGCCGCCGGTGAAGGTGAGCAGTTCCGGCAGCGGCCCCTCGGGCAGCGCCGCCGACTCGGCGGCGACCAGGTGGGCGTACGCACCTGGGGTACGGCGTACGGTCTGCGCGGCGTTGTTGATCAGGATGTCCAGCGGACCCTGCGCGGCGACCGAGTCGGCCAGCGCCACCACCTGGGCGGGATCGCGCAGGTCGATGCCGACCACGCGCAGCCGGTGCAGCCAGTCGGCGCTGTCCGGCATGGCGGTGAACCGGCGGACCGCGTCGTGCGGGAACCGGGTGGTGATCGTGGTGTGCGCGCCGTCGCGCAGCAGGCGCAGCGCGATGTACATGCCGATCTTGGCGCGGCCCCCGGTGAGCAGCGCCCGCCGCCCGGTCAGGTCGCACCGGGCGTCGCGGCGTTCCCGGTTGACGGTGGCGCAGTCGGGGCAGAGCTGGTGGTAGAACGCGTCCACCTGGCGGTACCGGGTCTTGCAGATGTAGCAGCCGCGCGGGTTGATCAGCGTCCCGGCGGTGTCCCCGGCGGTGGGCGAGGCCAACGGGATGCCCTTGGTCTCGTCGTCGATCCGCCCCGGGGCGCCGGTGGCGGTGGCGGCCGTCACCGCCCGGTCGTGCGCCAGGACGGCGTCCCGCCGCTCCTCGCGCCGCCGCTGCTTCACCATCTTGAACAGCCGGGCGGTGGCCCGCTGCACCCGTACCACGTCCGGGTGGTCGCTGGGCAGCGACTCCAGCGCCGCGAAGACCCGCAGCGCGGCCGCCAGGTCGCCCTGGTCGACACCGGGGGCGCCGGCGTCGGGGACCGGTTGTCCGACGTTGTCCACCGTCATGTCCGCTATCGTCCCGCCCTCGCGTCCGGGGCCGACCGCCGGCCCGACCCGGGAACTCTACGCACCCGGGCCGGGCCGACGCGACGTCCGCGCACGGCGGCGGCGGTGAGCTGGGCCACGGCCCCATCCGGAGCCACGGCCCGAGCCCGCCCGTCAGGGCAGCCTGATGTTCTTGGTGTTCGGGAAGCTGTACGGGCAGGACGCCGACGAGCCGGCGCCGACCACGACATAACCGGCGGGGATCGGCGAGGCCGAGCAGATGGTGGTGATGCCCGTGGTGGACGGGGTGGTGATGGTCCAGGTGTTGGGGAAGCTGTAGGGACAGGACGCCGACGAGCCCTGCGCGACGATCACGAAACCGGACGGCAGGGTGGACGCCTTGCACATCACGCTCGCCGAGCCGGTCGGCGGGATCTTGATGGTCCACGTGTTGGGGAAGCTGTACGGACAGGACGCCGACGACCCCTCCGCCAGGATCACGTAGCCGGTCGGGATGGTGGAGACCTTGCACACGACGGTGGTCGAGGTGGTCGACGGCGTGGTGATGGTCCACGTGTTGGGGAAGCTGTACGGGCAGGACGCGGACGACCCCTCCGCCACGATCACGTAGCCGGCGGGGATCGGGGAACTCTTGCAGATCGTCGTGGTCGCGGCGCTGGCCGGCGTGGCGACGGTGACCGTGGCGGCCACCCCCGCGAGCAGGACGGCGAGGGCGGCCAGGACGGCGCGCAGGGGGGTGGTCGTTCCCGGGCCCCGCCGCCGCAGCGGCAGGCCCGTCCGGGCGATCCAGTTCACGCGGGATTCCCTTCACTCACAGGGTGCGCGACTACCGAGGGCATCGTTGCCAGTACGCGCTGTGAGCATAATGGACGCTCGGGGGCCGCCCGGCAACCCCCGGCCCTGATCGGAGCAATCAGGGGCGGACAGCGGCACCGCCGGACGCCAGGCTCCCACCGACGGGACACTGCCGCGCGTAACCGGTTGATACCGTGTCGGTGACGTCGGGTCGGTCGACCACGGCGGGCCGACGCCACCGGGCGAGGTGGCGTCGGGGCCACTGTCCCCTGGGGAGGGTCGGATGTGGGCGGACGAGTCGGCACTGGACGCTGCCGCACGCCGGCTCGACGAGTGGGAGTCCTCGCTCGTCGGGCAGGCGGAGCGGGCACGGGCCCTGTCGGTCAGCGCACAGGCGTTGACCGGCACCGCCCGCAGCTCCGACCGCACCATCGAGGTCACCGTCGACTCCACCGGCCTGCTGGTCGACCTGCGGCTCGACGAACAGACCCGGCAGCGCTCCGCCGCCCACACCGCCCGGCAGATCATGGCGACCACCCGGGCCGCCCGCACCGACCTGCTGCGGCAGCTCACCGAGGCCACCACCCGGGCCCTCGGCGTCGACGACCCGGCCACCCGGGCGATCATCGAGTTCCACCGGCGGCGACTCGACACCGGGGCCGGCACGCCGGATGCCCGGCGGTGACCACATCCGGGTCGACCCGGACGACCTGAACCGGCACGCCGCCCACCTCGACCGCTGCGCCGACAGCCTCGACACCGCCCAAGGGGCCGGCCGGCACGTCCGGCTCGACGCCGACGCGTACGGGCAGCTCTGCGCGATCATGCCGGCGCTGCTCGACGGCCTCCAGCAGACCCTGGTCGACGGCGTCGGCACCGCTGCCGGATCGGTCCGGGACACCGCCGCCAAGCTGCGGTCCAGCGCCGTGGGCTACCGGGCCACGGACAGCCGGGCCGCCCGACACCTCGACCGGATACGGGACGGCCGGTGACCGGCAACCCGCTGGTCGCCACCGCCTCGGACGCCGGCCCCAGCGCGTGGGCCGGGATCTGGATCTGCGAGGACATCGAACTCATCGCCCAGGGCGTCCGCGCCGGCAGCTGGATCGACGGCAGCCTCGGCGTGGTCAGCGCCGGCCTGGACGCCCTCGCCCTGGTCTCCGACCCGGTCGGCGCCCTGCTCCAGTACGGCATCGCCTGGCTCATCGAACACGTCAGGCCGCTCAGCGAAGCCCTGGACTGGCTGGCCGGCGACCCCGCACAGATCACCGCCCACGCCCAGACCTGGCGCAACGTCGCCGTAGCCCTCCGGCAGGACGCCGCCGAACTGACCCACGCGGCGCGTACCGAGGTCGCCGACTGGGCCGGCAGCGCCGCCACCGCCTACCGGGCCTGGGCCGCCGAGCAGCACCGGGCGATCACCGGCCTCGCCGAAGGCGCCGACACCCTCGCCGCCGCCACCGAGGGTGCCGCCGGGCTCGTCGCGGCCGTCCGGCTCCTCGTCCGCGACGCCATCGCCGCCTGCGTCTCCCGCCTCATCGTGTACGCGGGCGAACTGCTCGCCACCGGCGGGCTCGCCACGCCGTGGGTGGTGGAGCAGGTGACCACGCTGGTGGGATCGTGGGCGGCCCGGATCGCCCGGCTGCTGCGCGGGCTGCTGGCGAGCCTGCGGCGGTTGCTGCCGGAACTACGCCGCCTCGGCGGCCTCATCGAAAAGCTCAAGCAACTCCTCGGCCGGCTTCACCGCAACTATCCGGCAGGAGGAAGGGACGCGCCTTCTCCCGCCACTCCCCGCAGCCCCGAGCCGCCGCCGCATCTGGACGAGGAAGAACGGCTCCGCGCCCTGGGCATGGATCCGGCGACCGGCAGATTCCGGCCCGGTGAGGCCGAGACGGCTGCCCGGCTGGAGCGGGAGTTGGAGGTGACGTTGTCCCGGGCACCGGTGGGCTCGTCCGCCGATTGGGTCGACGGCAATGGACGCACCTACGATGCGGTCGGCAACTTCCCAGGCCATTACTTCGACCAGCAGTGGCCTCAATTGCAGTATCAGATCGCGCGCCATCTGACCAAGGCCGACCTCGTACCGGTCGACGTTTCGCAGTTCTCAGCGGAGCAGATCGCTACGATCGAGCGGTTCATAGCGGATCGCGGCCTTGGCCCGCGAGTGTTCCTTGTGGGGAAATGATGGCTGGCCTCATCGTACTGAAGCCCGGCGTCGACTGGACGGCGACCGGCGGACTGTTCGACTGGACGTTGGAGTTCCTCGTCGCAAGGCTCTCCGACAGGCAGGTCGCCGACCAACTCCGAGAGGTCGTCGACAACAACCTCGGCTCGGTCTGGGTCCACGAGTTGCCACCCGCCGCGCAGGCAGAGATCGTCAGTCACTGGCGACGCGATCTGGTGGCCGCCGGCAATCACGAACTGCCGGAGAGTAAGGACAAGCCCGGCGTGGTCCGCCACCTTCAGGAACTGGTGGACGCCACCTACTCCGCCGGCTATCCCGACTGACATGCAACGGCGTCGCGACGCCTGACGCTTCCGCTGCGACGGACATGGCCTGGTCAGCGTGATGAGGCGGAAGACGCGTTGCACCGCCTCGGCTACCACCGGCCCTGACCATCGCACGTCGCATGACCGCCGACGATGAGGCGCGGCCTGCCGGGTGCCCGGCTCACTGACCGGTACGATGTGTGCCATGAGTTCGGAGGCGGTCGGCAGACATATGCCCCCTGTCGTGACGCTCGACGATCTCACCGCGATGATGGCTGCGGACGAACACCACCGGTACGAGATCAGTCCCGAGGGAGTCCTCTCGATCATGCCGCCGCCGGGATACGCCCATGCCATCATCGCAACCCGGCTGATGCTGTGGCTCGCTCAGGGCGGCGTACCGGCGGACCGGGTCGCCCAAGCGGTCGGGTTGCGCATTCCGGGACGGCACGGCGGCGTCGGTGGACGTATTCCGGACCTGGTGGTGTGGAGCAAGGAACAGGCCGACGGGGTCTGGCTTCCGGTGGCCGACGTACTGCTCGTCATCGAGATCGTCTCACCAGGTTCCGAGGGGGTGGACACCGTGACGAAGCGCAGCGAGTACGCCGCCGCACGAATTCCCCAGTACTGGATGGTCGATCAGGACCAGGCGCAGACGGTGACGATGCACCGTCTGGACGGCGACCAATACACCCTCCGAGCCACCATGCCGCTCGCCTGGGTCCTCAACACCGATCCGGCGGAACACGATCTCGGCTGACAGCGACGCCCGCACCGTCGGCCGTCAGCAGCGCCGTACCAGATACCACGGGTACGGCGCTGCGAAGTTCCTGTCCTCGGGCTATGGCGGGCGTCGGCCCAGGCGCGGTCGCGCAGCCGTTACCGCGAGTCGCAGCGTAGGCGGCTGAGGTTCCGACCAGGCCACGAACAAGGCGGCGAGCAGCACGATTGCGCTGGGCTCGTCGCCCCCGCTAGCCGAGCCCTCCGGCGAACGGTGTCGACCGCCACTGGTCGAGCATGCCGCCGAGGGCGTCCGCCAGCATCGGCAACTGGGGGGCCAGGGCGAGACAGGCGACGCCCCGCAGGATCCCCACCGCCGTGACGAACCGCAGCACCCCCTCGTCGAGGTCCCGCATGGTCCGGCGCTGCGCCGCACTCCGGTAGGCGGCTTCCCCTTCCGGGCCGACGCCGACGACGTCCCACTCGACGGGCCCCAGCGTCACCATCTCGAAGTCGGCGTAGCGGTACCCGTCGACCCCGGCGACCATGTTGACGACCGGGGAGTCGCCGTGGACCGGTTGCAGGTCGACCCCGGGGAACGTCTTCTCGAACAGCTCGCGGGAGCGTACGAGTGGTGCCAGCACCTGCCATTCCCGGCGGGCGCGGTCCAGGTCGGCCGGGTCGATCAGGTCGGGCTGGCCGTCGAGCGCGACGAGACCGTCCTCGACGAACTGCGGTTCGGCGGCGGACAGGAACGACAGCTCCCCCGGATAGTCGCGCAGCGCGGCGTGCAGTTCGGGTACGAGGCCACAGTTCGCCACGTAGTCGGGTTCCCCGGCCGGGGCCAGCTCGATCAACTGCCAGAACGTCATCGAGAAGCCGTCGTGCCGGACGGGTTCGCGGGGCACGAGGGGGCTGGGCGGGATGACCGGGACGCCCCGCTCGGTGAGCCATGCCGTCACGTCCAGTTCCGCCCGCTGCCGACCGGCCACACTGTCGAGGTCCGCATAGGCGGGCAGGACGGTGGGCACCCGGGCCACGACCGGCGACGGCGCGAGGTGCACGACCACGGAGAAGGCTTCGTATAGGACGTGCGGGTCGGTCACGTCGAGCCCTTGGGCGCGTCCGGCGTGGACGGCCGCGTCGACCGCACGGCGGGTACGGTGGGCGATCTGCTCCGGGGTCAGGAAGCTCTGCATACCCCCATCCTTCCGCACGCACCCGACGGGTCGGGGTCTCCGTCCGCGCCGCGCCGACGACACGAATGCCGGTGTGCCTCACCGGCCCCGATCCTCGTCGAGGCTCCACGGTCATCGGGGCCGGTCATCCGGGGTGCAGCTCCTCGCCGATCGTGAGGATCAGCCGGCGTGACTCCTCCTCGTCCAGCGCCACCCCGTCCAGGCCCGCCCAGACCTGCTCGTAGGCGGCCCACTCCGCCGGCCGGTCGAGGTAGAGCGCCCCGGTCAATGACTCCTGGTAGACCACCGGCGGGTCGGGGTCGGCGCGCAGGCCGAGCGGGAATTCCAGCAGCACGAACGAGCCGGTGAGCGCCCCGTCGTGTGCCCCGGCGGCCAGCGGCAGCACCCGGATCGACACCTGCGGCAGCCGGCTCGCCTCCGCCAGGTGCCGGAGCTGTCCGGCCGTCACCGCCGCGCCGCCCACCTTTCGCAGCAGCACCGCCTCGGCGAGCAGCACCTCGTAGCGCGGCGGTCGGGGCAGTCGCCGCCGGAGCAGGTCCTGCCGCCGCAGCCGCGCCTCGACCGGCTGTTCCCGCTCCTCGCCGGTCGCGCCGGGCCGGTGCGGGCAGGTCGCGGCGGCGTACTCCCGGGTCTGCAACAGGGCGGGGACGAGCGCCCCGGCGTGCTCGCGGAGCCGGCACGCGGCGGACTCCAGGCCGCCGTAGAGGTCGAACCATTCGGGTACAGGGTCGCCGTACGCGTGCCACCAGCCCCTCCCCCGCGTCTCGCCGGCCAACGCGACCAGCGCGGCGGTCAGCGCGCGCCGCGCCCCGTACAGCTCGCACATGGCCCGCACGTCGACCGCGCGCACCATGCCGAGGCCGCTCTCGATGCGCCACATCTTGTGTCGGCTGCACTCCAGCGCCTCAGCCGCCGCGTCCAGCGTCATGCACGCCGCGATGCGCAGCTCCCGCAGCACCCGCCCGAGGTGCCGGCGCGGCACGGACGAGCCGGTGGCCTCAACCATCGGAACCCGCCCGCCGCTGGCGGGGCACCCGCACCCGGTAGCGGTCCGCGCGCTGGTTGGGCGTCTCCCCCGCCCGCCGCGCGTGACCGAGCGCGCCGTCGCACCGCGACGTCACCACCCCATCGGGTACGACGCCCTCGACCGTCCTGCGCCGCCAGCGCCCCGGATCGTTCCCGTCGGGCACCACCTGCCCGGTCAGGTCCACCGCGACCGTCCCGGCCCGCAGAAACCACTTCCACCGCCTACCCATGCCGCCTCCCTCGCCGACTTGGAGAGATCCTAGCAAGCTTGTAAAGCCTGTAAAGACAGCATGGGGATGCTTTATACGTCCCCGAAATCGGCTGCTTTGCTGACCTCATGCCATACGCACAGCCACTCTGGCGACAGATCAGAGATGACCTGCGCGCGAAGATCAAGGCTGGCATCTACCCACCAGGGAGCAAGCTTCCCTCTGCGCGTCTCCTGGCCGAGGAGTACGACACGAGCCACGTGACCATCCGCCGTGCTCTCGACTCGATGATCGAGCTTGACGAACTGGTCGGCCGCGCGGGCATCGGTGTCTTCGTCGCTGGCCCGCCGCAGCAGACCGCGTAGCCCACTGCTCGACGAACCCGCAGGTCAGGGGTTCGCGCTGCCGTCTCCGAGGCGGTCGAGGTTGGCCAAGAGCGCTTCGATCTCGGCAAAGGCTGGACCGCCGCCTGCCTGGCCGGTGCGCTCGACCGTCAGTACCTGATGGACAGCGTCTTCCCGGTCGACACCCCGTAAGGCCGACCCCGGCCACAGCAGCGGGGGCGGGCTGCTGCGCAGGGCGGTGGTCCTCACCTGTCGGATGGGCGGCGGGTGCCGGTGACCACCGTGCGGGGCAGTCGCCCCGCGCGGGAATGACCGGCCAGGGTGTCGCCGTCCACCACCACGTCGAAGTCGAGGTGCAGGCGCATCGGCCGGGTCACCGACTGTCGCCAGGTCACCCGGGGGCCAGCGCAGGTCACCGCCGTCAGCGCCACGGTTTCCGCCGCCGTCGACGCGGTGCCGGCGGGCACCCCGCCGGTGTCGTGGAAGACGTAGGTGGCGCGCAGCGTGCCGATGGGGGTCTTCAGGCTGACGTCCCAGGTGCCGATGACGGGATGTGCCACCGTTTCTCCTCAGACCGTCACGGGGAGGTGGCCGGCGGCACGCCACACGGTGCCGCGTCGCTCGTAGGCGAAGAGGGTCTCCACGGCGTGCGCGACCCGGGGGCCGAACTCCCGTTCCAGGATGTGCAGCCCGAGGTCCAGGCCGGAGGTGACGCCGCCCGCGGTGACGAGGTCGCCGTCGTCGACGACCCGCGCCGGCACCGCGTGTACGCCGGTGGCGTCGAGCACGTCCATGCCGAGGTGGTGGGTCACCGCGTGGCGGCCCTCGATCAGGCCGGCCATGGCCAGGGCGAGCGACCCGCCGCAGACGGCCGCCACCGTCACGTCGGGGTTGTCGAGGGCGGCGCGCAGCAGCGGTACGGCCGCCGAGTCGGCGAACCGGGCCAGCAGCACGGGGATGGTCACCGCACCCTCGTCGGGGTCGCCGGTGCTCGGCCCGCTGGCACCGGGCACCACGACGTAGCCCGGCCGGGTCGGGTCCAGCGGCGCGATCGCCCGCAGCGTCAGGCCACGGGTGCCGCTGACCACCTCCCTCGGACCCTGCGCCGAGACGAGTTCCACCGCCAGGGCGTCGCCGACGGTGTCGCCGCCGGCGGCGAGGACCTCGAAGGGCGCGATGACGTCGAGCGGGTCGAATCCGTCGAACAACACGATCTGTACCAACATGCCACCGATCCTCGACCGCACCGCCTGAACCGGCCAGTGGCACGATTGCCATCGTCCGACTGTTTCTTGCCGTCCGCCGACGATCCCGGGGAGGTGCCGTCGTGCACACCGTGCTGGTCCTCGCGCTGCCGGGCACGATCGCGTTCGACCTGGCCACCCCGATCGAGGTGCTGGGCCGGGTGCGGTTGCCGGGCGGCCGGGCCGGCTACCGGGTGCTGGTCTGCGGCGGCGAGCCGGTGGTCGACGCCGGCCCGCTGCGGCTGGCCGTCGACCACGGCCTCGACGCGCTCACCGACGCCGACACCGTCATCGTGCCGGGCCGGTACGACCCGGCCGCGCCGGTGCCCGGCGCGGTGCTGGACGCGCTGCGGGCGGCTGCTGCCGCCGGCGTCCGGATCGCCTCGATCTGCGTGGGCGCGTTCACCCTGGCCGCCGCCGGGTTGCTCGACGGTCGACGGGCCACCACGCACTGGGCCGCCGCCGAACTGTTCCAGGCGATGTTCCCGGCCGTCCGGGTGGACCCGGCGGTGCTGTACGTCGACGCCGGCCAGTTCGTCACCTCCGCCGGAGCGACGGCGGGCGTGGACATGTGCCTGCACCTGGTCCGCCGTGACCACGGGGCTGCGGTCGCCGCCGACGCGTCCCGGCAGGCCGTGGCCCCGCTGCACCGCGACGGCGGGCAGGCGCAGTTCATCGTGCACCCGGGCGCGGACCCCGGCGGGGCGGGCCTCGGCCCGGTGCTGCAATGGTGGGAGTCGCACGCGAACGAGCGGCTGACCCTGGCCGACGTGGCCGCCCGGGCCGGGCTCAGCGTGCGGACGCTCAACCGCCGTTTCCACCAGGAGACCGGCCTCACCCCGATGCAGTGGGTCGCGACCGTGCGTATCCGCCGGGCTCAGGAGCTGCTGGAACGCACCGACCACGGGGTCGACCGGATCGCCCACCTGGTCGGTTTCGCCTCACCGGCGCACTTCCGGGTGCAGTTCAAGCGGCTCAGTGGAGTGTCACCGCAGGTGTACCGCAGGACTTTCGTCGCCGGGTCGGTGCCCGGCTGAGCGGGCGAACCGCCGCGCCCCCGGTCGGGTCGAGCTGGGCACGCCGTGGGGTGGCACGGGTCAGCGCAGCGCGGTGCCGGCGGCGGCCCGGACCGCCGCCGTCAAGGCCGCCAGCGCCGTCGACTCCAGTCGCCAGTACTGCCAGTACAGCGGCACGTCGAGGTGCCGGCCGGCGGCCAGTTCGACGAGGCGTCCGGTGGCCAGTTCGGGGCGGGCGACGGCCTCAGGGAGCAGGCCCCAGCCGAGGCCGAGCCGGATCGCCTCGGTGAAGGCGGCCGTCCCGGGCACGAAGTGTGTCGGCGGGTCGACGTCGCGGCGGGTGAGCGTACGGGCGAACCGGTGTTGCAGGGTGTCCTTGCGGTCGAAGCGGATCATGGTCGCGGTCGGGAACGCGGCGGCCGGGTCGCGGTCGGCGAAGCTCGCGGCGTGCAGGGCGGGGGTGGCGACGGCGAGGTAGCGCATCGCGCCGAGGCGCAAGACCCGGCAGCCCTGCACGGCGACGCGTTCGGTGGTGACCGCCGCCATCACGGTGCCGTCGCGCAGCAGCCGGGCGGTGTGCCCCTCGTCGTCGGTGTGCAGGTCGACCAGGATGTCGGGCACGGCGGTCAGGGCCGGCAGGAACCAGCCGGCGAGGGAGTCGGCGTTGACCACGACGGCGACCAAGGTGCGGGTGCCGTCGCCCAGCGTGCCGCGCGCGGCGTCGAGGGCCTCCTGTTCCAGCAGCACCACCTGTCCGCCGAGGCGGACCAGCGGGGCACCGGCGGCGGTCGGCACGGCCGGCCGGGTACGGCGGACGAGCACCTGCCCGACGGCCTGTTCGAGGGCCTTGATGCGTTGGCTGACCGCCGACGGGGTGACGTTCATCGCCCGCGCGGCGGCGTCGAAGCTGCCGTGCGTGACGACGGCCTGGAAGGTCGCCAACTGGACCGGGTCGAGCGACATAAGCGATTCTAACGGCGGTGCAGAATCTTTAGCTGGAGTGCAGGAGGCCGCCGTTCTAGCGTGGCCGCCATGGGTTCCGTGCTCGCCGGTTTCGGCTTCTCCCTCGCGTTGATCGTCGCCATCGGGGCGCAGAACGCCTTCGTGCTGCGCCAGGGGCTGCGCCGGGAGCACGTACTGCCGGTGGTGGCGGTCTGCGTGGCCGCCGACGCCACCCTGATGACCGCCGGCATCGCCGGCCTGGGGGCGGCGCTGACCGCGACGCCGGCCGTACTGGTCGCCGTCCGCTGGGGCGGCGTCGCGTTCCTGCTCGGGTACGCGCTGCTGGCCGCCCGCCGCGCCCTGCGCCCCACCGCCCTCAGCCCGGTCGACCGTCCCCCGGCCACGTTGCGGGCGACGCTGCTGGCCTGCCTGGCGTTCACGTTCCTCAACCCGCACGTCTACCTCGACACGGTGATGCTGCTCGGCACGGTCGCCCACCAGGACCCGAACCGGTGGGCGTTCGGGGCCGGCGCGGTGACGGCGAGCCTGGCCTGGTTCACCGGGTTGGGCCTCGGCGCGCGCCGGTTGGGGCCGCTGCTCGCCCGCCCGGCGGCGTGGCGGGCCGTCGACGCGACGATCGCCGTGATCATGGTGGCGGTCGCCGTCTCGGTCGCCGTCGGCTGAGCGGCGCGGGCCCTCTGGCCGGGTGCGGAACCGTAGGATCGACATCCTTCAACCCTTTGCTCCACTTTGGAGGAAACCGCGCATGACGGGTCCACTCACCCGACTCCTCGCCTCCGCCCGGCTGACGCTCGCGACCGCCGGCGTCGCGGTGCTCGCGCTCGCGGGTGCCGCCGCCGTCGTGGCCACCCCGGCCCGGGCCGCCGGCCCCCGGCCGAACTTCCAGATGCCGGTGCCCTGCGGCGAGACCTGGCGGATGGCCACCTACTACGGTCACGACGACTACGACATCGACCTGACCTTCACCGGCGGGGCCAGCAACGGCCGGCCGGTCCTCGCCTCCTACAGCGGCACCGTCTCGTTCGCCGGCTGGGGCAGCGGTGGCGGCTGGTACGTGGTCATCGAGCACGGTGGCGGGTGGCGGACGCTCTACCTGCACATGATCGAGACCCCGATGGTCGCCGCCGGACAGTGGGTGTCGACCGGCCAGCAGCTCGGCCGGGTCGGCAGCACCGGCAACTCCACCGGCCCGCACCTGCACTACGAGCAGGTACGCGACGGCGTCAAGACCGAGGCGTACTTCAACGGGGTCCCGTCCGGCATCACCTCCGACGGCAGCCCGTCGACCGGCCCGCTCTACGTCTCCGGGCCCACCTCGCCGGCCCGGAACATGACCAGCCAGAACTGCGGCCAGGCCGCCAACCGTCAGGTGTACGAGTCGGGCAGCCACAGCGGCTGGCAGATGCTACCGGTGAACAGCATCACCGGCTCGGCCACCGCATCCATGGTCATGGGCGGCAACAAGCTGCTCTACACGGTCAACAACGGCCTGGTGTACGAGGCCTCCAGCGACACCGGCTGGCGCAACCTGTGGACCGGCATCTCCGGCGTCAGCAACAACGCCCTCGCCGTGATCAACGTGGACGGCGTCAAGTACATCTACACCGTGGTCGGCGGCTGGGTGCACGAGGCGTCCAGCGCCAACGGCTGGAAGAACCTGAACACCGGCATCTCCGGGGTCAGCCCCGACGCCCTGGCCGCCATCAACCACAACGGCGTGAAGATCATCTACACCGTGGTCGGGGGCCTGGTGCACGAGGCGGCCAGCAACAACGGCTGGCGCAACCTGTGGACCGGCATCTCCGGCGTCAGCAACAACGCCCTCGCCGTGATCAGCATGGACGGCGTCAAGTACATCTACACGGTCGTGGGCGGCTGGGTGCACGAGGCGAACAGCATCAACGGCTGGCGCAACCTCAACTCCGGCATCTCCGGGGTCAGCCCCGACGCCCTGGCCGCGATCAGCTTCAACGGCGTAAAGATCATCTACACCGTGATCGGCGGAATGGTGCACGAGGCGGCCAGCAACAACGGGTGGCGCAACCTGAACTCCAATGTCCGCGGCACCGCCGTCTCGGCGACCACCATCAGCGGCGTGAAGGTCCTCTACACCGTCTGACGGTCACCTGTTTCCGAACGCCCCGGCCGATCACCCCGCACGCGCGGCGGCCGGTGGCTGCCGCCGGCCGGACAGGCCGAGCCACCCGGCGGCGCAGCCACCGGCCCGCCCCGCCGGGCACCACGGCAGTACGCCCATTCGTGCCCCGGGCTGCCACCCCGACGGCGACACCGAAGAATGGTGAGCAGATTACTCATTCGATACGCCTATTTTCTGATCATTCGGCAGCGGTATATATTTCCGCTGAACCCGCCCGGAAATCTACCGACGACAAGGTGAACGGCGATCACGTTCCCGCACCTCGACGACGCTTTCCCCGAGGGTTATTCAGTTCCCGTAAACGGCGAAGCCCCGCCCCCACCTGACGGCCCCTCCTGATCAGGTCGGCGCAAGTCCATGCGACCCTCGGAGGGAGAGAAGAATGAGCGGCCGGCCATCCGAGGGGTCGTCACACCC
Organism: Micromonospora sp. WMMD734; assembly: GCF_049178975.1. NCBI lineage: Bacteria > Bacillati > Actinomycetota > Actinomycetes > Micromonosporales > Micromonosporaceae > Micromonospora > Micromonospora sp. WMMD734. The sequence goes on along the minus strand of NZ_JBMHMK010000001.1, from coordinate 1,979,149 downwards.
CACCGTCGCCATGACGACGGTCCACTGCCGACGATCGGCCCTCGCCGTCGGGGTCGCATTACTCGCGATGGTGGCGGCGATCGGTGACGCGTCCGCCGCACACGCCGACGGCGCACCCGGCGAACGTGCCGTCACCGCCACGGTGCCGGCCTACGCCGGAACGGGGCGGTCACCGGCGAAACTCGGTGCCGTGACCGCCATCGGTGCCGGTGAGAGCCACAGCCTCGCGCTGCGCTCGGACGGCACCGTCGTCGCCTGGGGCGGGAACCAGTCCGGGCAGCTGGGCGACGGCACCACCGTCGACCGCACCACCCCGGTGCGGGTGTGCGCGGTGGGACAGGGCGCTCCCTGCACCAGTTTCCTCACCGGCGTGATCGCCATCGCCACCGGCAGCAATCACAACCTCGCCCTGCTCAGGGACCGCACCGTCGTCGCCTGGGGCGAGAACTGGGGGGATCTCGGTGACGGCACCCATAACAACCACCCCACCCCGGTACGGGTGTGCGCGGTGAGGCAGGTCGCACCCTGCACCAGGTTCCTGACCGGGGTCAGGTCCATCGCCGCCGGCGCGTCCCACAGTCTGGCGGTGCTGGACGACACCTCCGCCGTCGCCTGGGGCTACAACTCCTTCGGCGAGCTCGGCGACGGCACCATCTACACCCGCCTCACTCCCGTACGGGTCTGCGCGGTGGGGCAGGTCGCACCGTGCACGAAGTTCCTCAGCGGAGTCAGGTCCATCGCCGGCGGCTGGGTCCACACGGTGGCGGTGGCCGACAACGCGCTAGCCCTCGCCTGGGGCTGGAACCAGCTCGGGCAGCTGGGTGACGGCACCACAGTCCTCCGCGCCACTCCGGTGCGGGTGTGCGCGGTGGGACAGGTCGCACCCTGCACCCGCTTCCTGTACGCGGCGAGATCGGTGGCTGCCAACGTCGCCGACAGCATGGCGCTGTTGGGTGACGGCGGCCCCGTCACCTGGGGCGACAACTTCACAGGTCAGCTCGGCGACGGCACGTTCACCGGCCGGACCGTTCCGGGGCGGGTGTGCGCGGTGGGACAGACCGCCCCCTGCCAACGGTTCCTGTACGGAATCCGCGACATCGTCGCCGGCCCGGCCCACAGCATGGCGCAGCTGAGTAGCGGTGGCGTCCTGGCCTGGGGCGACAACTTCACAGGTCAGCTCGGCGACGGCACGTTCACCGGCCGACCCGTCCCGGGGCAGGTGTGCGCGGTGGGCCAGACCGCCCCCTGCGAGCGGTTCCTGTACGGGATCCGGGACATCGCCGCCGGCGACTACCACAGCCTGGCGCTGCAGCCTGACTACACGGTGGTCGCCTGGGGTGCCAACGGCCAGGGCCAACTCGGGGACGGCGGTACCGAGCCCAGTCCCACCCCGGTCCAGGTTCTCGCACCCCGGAGTTAGCGGGAGACGGGGTCCGGGCACGACGGCCGGGCCCCGGCCGCAGGAGCCGACCCGTCCTCCGGCTCGGGGCGGGGCACCCGTCCGGCGCAGTCACGGCTCCGAGCCGCGCCGCCCACACGCACGGTAGGAGGCCGCGCCCCGGCCGGCGGCGCATAACGGCAGGCCGGGACGATCCGACCCGGCGGAATGCCCGACATTCGCCATTCGCAGTGGTCACTGTGTGCCACCACGGTCATCGCCGACTGACCTCAACGGGTGTTAAGTCGACGCTCATTCCCGGCACATGGTTGACGGCCCGCACCCCGAGGGCAATCATGTTGTTCACCGGATTCCCGGCCCGCAAAAATGTCGGATCTGGTAGTTGTTCCGGCTTTTCGACGCGGTTGCCCGCGAGGCGGATGCCCCGTGCGCAATTCCCTGTCGAACCAGTCGGGAAAACTGCCGCAGGCAGTCAGGAGCACACCGGTGAACGGGAACGACGAAGATCCCGCGCCGACCCGGCCCCGGCCGGCGTCGAACGGCGCTGAGCTGCATGAACGGCTTGCCCTGCACGGTGGCGCACCGATCCGCCGCACCCCCTGGCCCACCTACGACAAAGGCGCTGTGCACGTCTGCTCCGACGACGAGGAAGCGGCGATGCGCGCTATCCGCAGCCACCTCTATTTCCGCTACGACCACCGCAACGAGTCGGAAACAGAGTGCGGGCAGTTCGAGGCGGAACTGTGCCGCTATTTCGGTACCCGGCACGCCCTCGCCGTATCCAGTGGCACCGCCGCGCTCGCCCTGGCGATCATGGGTGCCGCCGTTCCGCCCGGCTCATTGGTGGCCTGCCCGGGATTCACTTTCGTCGCCACCCCGAGCGCCATCGTGCTGGCCGGGTGCCGACCATTCCTGGTCGAGGTGGACGACGACCTGCGGATGGACCTCGACGACCTGCGCCGCCGCTGGCGACCGGAGATCAAGGCGATCCTCGTGGTGCACATGCGCGGTTTCGCCGCCGACGTCGCCGCGCTGGCCGCCTTCGCCGCCGAGATGGGCGTACCGCTGATCGAGGACGCGGTGCCCGCGCTCGGCGCCGAACTGCACGGCCGCAAGCTCGGCACGTTCGGCGTGGCCGGGGCGTTCAGCACCCAGTCCGACAAGGCGCTCAACTGCGGTGAGGGCGGCTTCCTGGTCACCGACGACAGCACCCTGTTCGGCCGGGCGGTGGCGCTGTCCGGGGCGTACGAGGGGCGGCTGCGGCGGCACTTCCCCGGCACCGAGCCACCCGTCGACGGGTTGGATCTGCCCCTGCTCAGTCTGCGGATGGATGAGATCCGGGCCGCCCTACTGCGCGCCGAGCTGACCCGGCTGCCGCAGCGGCTGGCCCTGTTCCACCGCAACTACGCCCAGGTCAGCGGCGCACTGGCCGACCTGCCGGGGATCGCGGTCCGCAACCCGGTCGCGCCCGGGGCGTACCTCGGTGAGGCGTTCGTGTTCCGGGTGCCCGGCGGGGACGCCGGCTGGTTCGCCCGCGCCCTGCGCGCCGAGGGCATCGACGCCCGCAACATCGGCGCGGACGACGACCTCAACGTGCGCGCCTTCTGGAACTGGCGGTTCATGTACGACGACCGCGACCCGGCACGGATCCGGGCCACCCTGCCACGAACTGCCCGGCTACTCGCCGAGACGGTCGACGTGCCACTGTCGTCCAGCCTGACCCCCGACGACTGCGACCAGTTGATCCGCGCGGTCCGCAAGGTGGCCGCCGCAGCACCGGCGGCGGTCGGGGTGGAGTCGGTGCGGGCATGACCACCGCCCCGACCCGGGACACCACCGTCCCCCGGCTGGCGATGGTGGGCATCTTCGGTGGTCTCTTCGCCGGCTACCTGGGGCTCACCGCGGTCATCCCGGTGCTCCCGGCGTTCCTGCGCGACCGGCACGACGCCGGGGACTTCACCGTCGGCCTGGTGGTCACCGTGACGGCGGTGACCGCGCTGCTGGTCCGCCCGGTCGCCGGCGCGCTGGCCGACCGGTACGGCCACCGCACGGTGATGCTGACCGGGGCGCTGGTCGTCGCCGCCGGGGGCCTGCTCTACCTGCTGCCGTTGGGCGTGCCCGCGCTGGTCGCCGTACGGCTGCTGCTCGGTGCCGGTGAGGCCGCCCTGTTCACCGCCGGTGCGGTGTGGACGGTCGCGCTCGCCCCCCACCACCGACGCGGCCAGCTCATCGGCCTGTACGGGGTGAGCATGTGGGGCGGCATCTCCGCCGGCACGTTCCTCGGGGCGACCCTGCAACAGGTCTCCTTCACCGCGGTGTGGGTGCTCAGCGCCGCCGCGCCGCTGCTCGCCGCCGGGCTGGTCGCCGTGGTGCCGACGCCACCCCGGACCACCCCGACGGGCGGTGGCGGCGGCCTGCTGCTGCGCCCGGCGCTGCTGCCCGGGATCGCGCTGACCTTCGGGGCCGCCGGTTACGCCGGGCTCGCCGCGTTCGTGGTGCTGCACCTCGACGCCCGCGACATCGGGCACGGGGTGGTGGTGCTGAGCTGTTTCAGCGCCGTCTACGCCGGCACCCGGCTGGTCATCGGGCACCTGCCCGACCGGCTCGGCCCGCGCCGGGTGGCGGCCTGGTGCGGGGTCGGTGAGGCGGTCGGGCTGGCCGTCGTCGCGGTCGCCCCGAACCTGCCGGTCGCGGTGGCCGGCAGCGTGGTCATGGGGGTCGGCTTCTCGCTGCTGCATCCGTCGCTGGCGCTGATGGTGATGAACCGGACCGACCCGGCCCGGCAGGGCGCGGCGATCGGCGCGTACACCTCGTTCTGGGATCTGGGGCTCGCGGTGTGGGGGCCGGTCACCGGCCTGGTCGCCGCCGGCTTCGGCTACCCGGCGGTCTTCACCGTCGGCGCGGCCTGCGCGCTGGTCGCGGCGGCCCTGGCGGTACGCATCGGCCGCCCCACCACACCCACGGAGGTACGCCCCGGATGAGCGAGCCGTTGACCGTCCTGTGCATCACCGGCTGGTGCCGCAACGGCAGCACCATCATCGGCAACGTCCTCAACGAGGTGCCCGGCTTCTTCCACGTCGGTGAGCTGCACTTCCTGTGGAAGAACGCCACCGGCCGGGGGGTCAACGACCGGTGCGGCTGCGGCGAGGCGTTGACCGGCTGCCCGATCTGGTCGACGGTGCTGCCGATCGGCCGCCCCGCCGGGACGTCCCCGGACGCGCACGCCGCGACGGTGATCCGGCGGCAGTGGTCCCGGGTGCGTACCCGGCACACCTGGCGGGTGCTGCGCCGCGGCCTGTACGACGACGAGATCCGCGCGCACGCCGACCTGATGGGCCGGGTCTACCACGGCATCGCCGACCGGACCGGCGCACGGGTGATCGTGGACACCACGAAGATCCCCGGCGAGGCCGCGCTGCTGGCACACCTGCCCGGCGTCCGGCCGTACTACGTGCACCTGGTCCGCGACCCCCGGGCGGTGGCGCACTCGTGGCGGGAGCCGAAACAGTACGTCTATGCGATGTCCGCCGCCCGCAGCACCGGCTACTGGCACGGCTTCAACCGGGCCGCCGCCGCGATCACCCGTCGGTACCCGGACCGGTCGATGTTCCTGCGCTACGAGCAGTTCACCGCCGACCCGGCCGGCACCGTCGACGCGTTGCTGCGGCGCTGTGCCGCCGACCCGGCCGGCAACCCGGTGCAGGGCCGCACCGTGCACCTGCACACCAACCACACGGTCACCGGCAACCCGGACCGGTTCCGCACCGGGCCGACGCTCATCCGGGACTCCGACGACGGCTGGCGGCGCACCCTGTCCCCCGGCCGGCGGTGGGCCGCGACGGCGCTGGCCTGGCCGCTGTTCGGCCGGTACGGCTACCGCTCCCCCGGCCCCGCCCCGGCGACGGTCGGCAGCACATCGGACAACGGGAGGTAACGGGCGTGGATCTCGGGCTGAAGGGGCGGGTGGCCCTGGTCGCGGGTGGCACCAGCGGCATCGGGTTGGCCTGCGCGAAGGAGTTCGCCGCCGAGGGCGCCCAGGTGGCGATCTGCGGACGCGACCCGCACCGGCTGGCCGCCGCGCAACGGGAGGTGGCGCAGGTGGCGACCGGTCGGGTCAGCGCCACCAGCGTCGACCTCACCGACCCCGACGCGGCCCGCGACTGGGTCGACGCGGTCGCCGCCGACCTGGGCGGGGTGCACGTGCTGGTGGCCGGCGGCGGCAGCCCGCCGGTCGGCACCGCCAGCGGTTTCGCCGTCGACGACTACCGGGCCGCCGTGGACCGGGTGCTGCTGCCGGCGGTGGCGCTGGCCACCGCCGCGCTGCCGCACCTGCGGGCCGCCGGCTGGGGACGGCTGCTGTTCGTCGCCTCCGAGACCGCCTGTGTGCCGATCGGGCCGCTGGTGCTCTCCGGGGTGACCCGGGCGGCGCTGGTCCGCTTCGCCCAGGGCCTCGCCGTCGACGTGGGCCGCGACGGCATCACCGTCAACGTGCTCGCCCCGGGCGGGGTGCGGACCCCGCCGATGGAACGGGCCGCCGCCCGGCTCGCCACCGACGGCGACGTGGAGGCCCGGCTGGCGGCGATGGGCCACCACAGCGCGGTGGGCCGGCTGGCCCGGCCGGACGAGGTGGCCGCGGTGGCCGCCTTCCTGGCCAGCGAGCGGGCCTCCTTCGTCACCGCCGGGGTGCACCTGATCGACGGCGGGGCCGCCGCGACCGGCCCGGAGCTGCCCCACCTGACCGGCGTCGGCCGGAACACCTACGCCTGACCACCGCCCTCCCCGACCACCGCCTGCCCGGCTCCGGCCGGCCCGACGCCCCGACCCGCGCACGAAGGAGTGCCCGCATGTCCACGACCAGCCAGTTCACCGAACGGGACGTCTCCGAGTTCTTCGACCAGACCACCCAGACGTACCTCAGCTTCTGGGACAGCGAGGGGGTGCTGCACACCGGCTACTTCGCCGACGCCGACGACACCGACTACCCGGCGGCGGCCGACCGGACGTCGGACATCCTCGCCGCCGAGGCCGGCATCGACGCGTCCTCGACGGTGCTGGACGTCGGCTGCGGCTGCGGCAACTTCCTGCTGCGGCTGGCCGGGCGCACCGGCTGCCGGGGTGAGGGGCTGGACCTGAGCATCGAACGGGTCCGCTTCGCCCAGACCAAACTGGCCGAACGCGGGGGTGGCCTGCCGGTCGCCTTCCGGCACGGCTCGGCCACCGCCATGCCGTACGCCGACGGCAGCTTCACCCACGTGGTCAGCCAGGACGCGCTGTTCCTGGTGCCGGACAAGGCGCGCAGCCACGCGGAGATGTTCCGGGTGCTCACCCCCGGCGGAACGTTGGCCGTCACCGACTTCCTGCAACCCGTCGCCGAGGTCGGCGAGGCGGCCCGCCGGCACGTCTACGACCGGGTGCGGTGGAGCAGCGGCTACTCCCTCGACGGCTACCGGGAGGCGTTGACGGCGGCCGGGTTCGAGGTGACCGTCGCCCGCAGCCTCGACAGCCACATCCGGCAGACGTACCGGGTGCTCGGGGAGACCGCCCGGCAGCGGGCCGCCGGGAGCGACGACGAGGCGGCCCGGCGGTGGATCCTCGGCTTCGCCGCCTCCTGCGACGAGATCCAGGCGGCGATCGACCGGGGCGAGTTCGGCTGGGGCATGTTCGTCGCCCGCAAGCCGGCCTGACCGACCCGCGTACCAGCTTCAGACCAGGAGGGCAGTCATGCAGCGCACCGACGCCGTCAAGCGGACGATCGCCGAGGTCGTCGCCGAACGCAGGACCCAGATGTCGCCCGGCGGGTTGTTCGTCGAAGCGTTCGCCAAGGACGGTTTCGACACCGGCGTCGACTACGACGTCACCATCACCGACTCGCTGACCAGCTCCCGACGCAAGCCCCGCTACCCGTCGCGGAACATGCTCAAGGTGGTCGACCTGTCCCGGGAGCCGCAGGAGTTCTACTGGCACGAGAGCCCACCGCGCCCCGGCGACCCGGTGGTGGACGGCGCGGACCTGCGCCGGGAGGCCGCCAACCACTTCCACCGCTCCCCCATCCCGGAGCTGCTGACCACCCGGGCCTGGGTGCAGGTGCCCGACGAGCTGTGGGCCGACCCGGTGGGTTTCGCCCAGTTCATCGACTACCGCCTGGTGGTGCGGCTGGCCACCGCCGAGAACCACACCATCCTGCGCGGCGAGGGCGGGTTGCTGAACATGCCGCAGCTCGGCCGGCTCACCGACCCCGCGCCGTTCGCGTCGACCATCCTGGCCGCCTGCAACGAGGTGGAGCAGATGGGCAGCACCGCCGACGGCCTGATCATCAACCCGGCCGACTACTACCGGCTGCTCGGCGAGGGACACCTGCTGCGCGACGTGGAGGACAACGGCGTCTTCATCGTCCGGACCCGGCTGGTCGACCCGGGCACCGCGATCGTCGGCGACTTCGGCCACGGCGCGGTGCTGTTCGACGCCGGCCGGTCGACCATCCGGTTCGCCGAGCCGCCGCCGGGCACCTTCGCCGAGCCGGGGCGGGCGCTGTGCGCCGAGATCTGGGAACGGGTCGTGGTCAACCTGCCCACCTGCTTCTTCGTCGTCACCCTGTAGCGGGGGCCGAGATGGCGACGACGCCCGCGCCGCACGACGTACCCGCACGGTCCGATCCCGACGTCCTGGTCGTCGGCGCGGGCGTGGCCGGGCTGTTCTGCGCCTGGTTCCTGCGCCGGGCCGGGCTGAGTGTGACCGTGGTGGACCGGGGTGAGGTCGGCGACCCGGCCGCCTGTTCGTCGGGCAACACCGGTTTCGTCGGCACCCAGGGGGCCGCCCCGCTGGCCGAGCCGGGGGTGCCGGCGAAGGGGCTGCGCTGGCTGCTGCACCCGGACAGCCCGTTCCACGTCCGGCCCCGGCTCGACCGGGAGCTGCTGACCTGGTTGTGGCACTTCCGCCGCAACTGCACGCAGCGGCAGGCCCGCGCCGGCTTCGAGGTGCTGCTCGACCTCAAGCAGCGCAGCCTGGCCATCCTGCGGGAGGTCTGCGCACACGACGAGCTGGCCGGCACCCTCACCGCCCGCGGCATGCTGCTGGCCTGCCGTACGCCGCAGGGGTACGCGCAGGCGCGGGCGTCGCTGCCGGCGGCGGTGGCCCGGGGGGTGCCGCTGCGCACCGTGGACCGGGCGGAGCTGGCCCGGCTGCAACCGGGCGTCGAGTTCGCCGTCGCCGGGGCGCTGCTCAACGAGGAGGGTGCCGCGCTGCGCATCCCGGCGTTCCTGGTCGCGTTCGCCCGGCTGTTGCGGGCCGCCGGGGTGGAGATCCTCACCGACACCGAGGTACGCGGCTTCGACACCGTCGACCGCCGGGTCCGCGCCGTGTGCACCAGCCGGGGCGACCTGCGCCCCGGTGAGGTGGTGCTCGCCGCCGGGGTGTGGTCGGTGGCGTGCGCCAGGCAGTTGGGCGTCGGCCTGCTGCTGCAACCCGCCAAGGGGTACGCGGTGACCGTCGACGCGGGCCCGGCCACCCCGACCCTGCCGGTTCTGCTCAGTGAGGGGAAGGTGGCCGTCATGCCGTTGGGCGACCGGATACGGCTGGCCGGGACGCTGGAGCTGACCGGCCTGGACACCAGCGTGTCCCCGCGTCGGGTGGACGGTATCCGGCGCACCGTGCGGTCGTACCTGCCGGGGTGCGACACCGGGGGCCGGGTGCAGGTGTGGAGCGGGCTGCGGCCGTGCACCCCGGACAGCCTGCCGTTGATCGGCCGGCTCGGGTCGTACCGCAACGTCAGCGTCGCGACCGGGCACGGGCACATCGGGATGGGGCTCGCCCCGGCCGGCGGGCGGCTGCTCGCCCAGCTCGTCACGGGGGCGACGCCGGACGTGCCCCTGGCGACGTTCGCGGTGGACCGGCACCGGCGGGGGCACCGGTGAGCGCCCCGGCGATCGGGGTGCTCTGCCTGCAGACCAGCTTCGACAAGATCCCCGGCCACATCCGCAACCCGGCGACGTTCGACTTCCCGGTGGTGTACCGGGTCGTCGAGGGGGCCACCCCGCAACGGCTGGTCCGCGAGGCCGATCCGACCCTGCTCACGCCGTTCGTCACGGCCGCCCGGGACCTGCAGGGCGCCGGGGTCGCCGCGATCACCGGGGCGTGCGGTTTCCTGGTGCTGTTCCAGGCGGAGCTGGCCGCCGCCGTGGACGTGCCGTTGCACTCGTCGAGCCTGCTCCAGCTGCCGATGGTGCACCGGATGCTCGGTCCGGCCCGGACGGTCGGGGTGTTGACCGCCGACGCGGCGGCGCTGACCCGGCGGCACCTGGCCGCGGTCGGCGCGCAGGACGTGCCGATCCGGGTGGCCGGGATGGCCGACGCGCCGGAGTTCCGTGAGGTGATGCTGGAGGGCCGGCGCGACGCCCTCGACGTCGACCGGTTGGCCGCCGAGGTGGTGGCCCGGGCGGACGCCCTGGCCGGCCCGGACCTGGGGGCGGTGGTCATCGAGTGCACCGACCTGGTGCCGTTCGCGCACCTGATCCAGGCCCGGCTCGGGGTGCCGGTCTACGACATCGTCACCCTGACCACGATGGTGCACGCCGGCCTGGCCCGGCACCCGTACGCCGACCGCCGGTAGGTCGCGTTTCCCGTTCCGCCGGTCGGCCGGGTCCACCACGGACCCGGCCGACCGGCGGTTCTGTCATGGCTTCCCACAGGTGGCCCGGCGGTCGCGCGGGCCGGGGCCGACGTCCGGGCCGATCCGCAGGTGATGCCGTATTCGCGATTTCAAACTCCGCCATTGTCACGAGTTTCCGGCCGGAATCTCACCGTCGGTCGATGACGCATCGCACTGTGCGCGACGGCCCGCCGATCGCAGGATTGACATCAACCGATCAGGGGATGGGAGGCAGCCGAGATGGACGACCGATACGACGCGTACTGCGCGGTCGACCCGCTCTTCTACGACTCGTTGTCCAGCGCGAGCGCCACCGCCACCGGCATCGGCTACGCCACCGACCGCCCGCAGCCCGCCGGCTGGGAGTGCGAGGTCAAGGACGACTGGCTGATCCACGCCCCGGTCGGCGGCACGCTGCCCGCCCAGGGCTGGAAGATCCACGTCTCGGCCCGACTGGACAACGCCGAACGGGTGCTCACCCAGGTGATGGACTACTGCCAGCCGCGCGGCATCCCGTTCAAGCACCTGCGCGGCCCCCGGATGCTGCTGATGCGCAACAGCAAGTACGCCCGCCGGGGCGGCAGCGGCAAGTTCGTCACCGTCTACCCCCGTGACGACGCCGAACTGGAACTGACCGCCAAGGAGTTGGCGGCGCTGCTCGACGGCGAGCAGGGCCCCTACATCCTCAGCGACCTGCGCTACGGCGACGGCCCGGTCTACCTGCGCTACGGCGGTTTCGCCGCCCGCTACTGCCTGTCGCCCGAGGGTCAGGTGGTGCCGGCCATCGCCGATGCCACCGGGACCCTGGTGCCCGACCGCCGCGACCCGGTGTTCCACCTGCCCGACTGGGTGACCCTGCCCGACTTCCTCGCCCCGCACCTGGCCGCCCGCAACGCCGCCAGCACCACCGAACTGCCCTACCGGATCGAGAAGGTCATCCACTTCTCCAACGGCGGCGGCCTGTACGAGGCCCGGGACACCCGGACCGACACCCGGGTGGTGCTGAAGGAGGCCCGCCCGTACGCCGGCCTGGACGCCACCGGTGCGGACGCGGTGACCCGGCTGCACCGGGAGGCCAGCGTGCTGCGCCAACTCGCCGACGTCCCGCACCTGGTGCGGGTGCACGACGAGTTCAGCTTCGGCGGGCACGAGTTCCTGGCGCTGGAGTTCGTCGACGGCCGCCCGCTCAACCAGGTGGTCGTGCAGCGCTACCCGCTGGTGCACCCGGACGCCGACCGCGCCGACTACACCCGCTGGGCGCTGGACGTGCACCGGCAGGTCGCCGAGGCGGTCGAGGCCATCCACGCGCACGGCATCGTCTACGGCGACCTGCACATGTTCAACATCATGGTCGGCGACGACGGCACGGTCACCCTGATCGACTTCGAGGTCGCCGCGCCGGCCGCCGAGGCCGGCCGCCCGGCGCTGCGCAACCAGGCGTTCGCCGCGCCCCGCGACCGGGTCGGCCCCGACGTCGACAGGTACGCCCTGGCCTGCCTGCGACTCGCCCTGTTCCTGCCGCTGACCGCGATGCTGCGGTTGGCCCCGCAGAAGGCGGCGCACCTGGCCGACGTGGTGGCCGAGCACTTCCCGGTCGACCGGGCGGTGCTCGACGAGACCGTCGCGGTCATCGTCGGCGACCCACCGGCCGCCGACCCGCCCGGCACGGCGACCCCGACCGCACACCGGCCGGACCCGGACCTGGTGCGGGTCGACCCGGACGACTGGCCCGGCCTGCGTGACCGGCTGGTCCGGGCGATCACCGCCAGCGCCACGCCGCACCGCGACGACCGGCTCTTCCCCGGCGACATCAGGCAGTTCAGCGGCAACGACGGCGGGCTGAACCTCGCCCACGGCGCGGCCGGGGTGCTCTGGGCGCTGCACGCCACCGGCGTCCCCGTCGACCCCGACCACGTCCGCTGGCTGATCGACCGGGTCCGGCAACCCGCCTCCGGCAGCCGCCTCGGCTTCTTCGACGGGCTGCACGGGGTGGCGTACGTACTGGACCTGCTCGGCCACCGCGACGAGGCCCGCCGGCTGCTCGACCGCTGCCTCGACGAACCGTGGACGGAACTCGGCAACGACCTGGTGGGCGGCCTGCCCGGCATCGCGTTGAACCTGACCCACTTCGCCACGCTGACCGGCGAGGACCGCTACGAGGCCGCCGCCCGACGGGCCGTCGACCTGGTCGTCGACCGGCTCGGCGACGTCGACTCGGTGGCCGAGGTCAGCGGCGGCCGGCACCCGTACGCCGGGCTGCTGCGCGGCGGGGCCGGCGCGGCCCTGATGCTGCTGGACCGGCACGAACGGGAACCCGACGAGCGGCTGCTCGACCACGCCGCCATCGCGCTGCGGCAGGACCTGCGCCGGTGCGTACGCCGCGACGACGGGCACCTGGAGGTCAACGAGGGCTGGCGGACCATGCCGTACCTCGCGGAGGGCAGCGTCGGGGTGGGGCTGGTGCTCGACAGGTACCTGCGCCACCGGCCCGACGAGGCACTGCGCGAGCAGGCCGACGCGATCCGCCGCTGCGCCGACTTCCCGTTCTATGCCCAGTCCGGGCTGTTCGCCGGACGCGCCGGCATCGTGGCCTACCTGGCCGGCCGGGGCGAGTACGACGTGGCCCGTACCCAGGCCCGCCTGCTGGGTTGGCACGCCCTGCCGTACGCCGGGGGCACCGCCTTCCCCGGCGACCAGCTGCTGCGGCTCTCCATGGACCTGGCCACCGGCACCGCCGGCGTGCTGGCCGCCGTGGCCGCCAGCCGACCCACCGATCCGGTCCGGCTACCGCTGCTGGCGTCGACCGGCGACCCCACCCCGGCCGACTGACGGCCCACCCGCTCCCCGGGGGTCACCCCGGGGCAACCCGACCCGACGACTGTGGAAAGGAGGAAAGACATGGCCCTGCTCGACCTTCAGGGGATGGAGCTGCCGGCCGCCGAGCGTACCGGCGGTGGCAGCCGGGCGAGTCTGCTGCTCTGCGGCGACAGCTCGCTGAGCGTCACCACCTGCAACTGAACCGACGGTCGTCGACCCGACGACCCCACCGGATTCACACCAGGCACATCCGCACCGAACACCGACAGAAAGAGGTAAGACCATGGCTCTGCTCGACCTCCAGGCGATGGAACTGCCGGCCACCGAGCGCACCGGCGGCGGCAGCCAGGCCAGCCTCCTGCTCTGCGGCGACAGCTCGCTGAGCGTCACCACCTGCAACTGATCGACCGGTATCGCATGGCCCCGGACCGGCACCCGCCGGTCCGGGGCCGCGCGGCGTGGGAGGGGACGCGATGACACCGACCGACCGGCTCCTGCTGCGGGCCGTCCGGGCGGCCGGCTGGTGGACCCCGACGCTGGCCGTGGTCACCGTGGCCGGCACGGCCGCCGAACTGGCCCTACCGGCCGTGCTGGGCCGGGCCGTCGACGCCGCCGTCGGCACCGCGCCGAAGGACTCCCCGAACCGCTGGCTGGCCGCCGTCGTCGGGCTGATCGCCCTGCTGGTCGTCGTCGGCGTCGTGCGTGACTACGGCACCGGCGCGGCCACTGCCCGGTCGGTGGCCCACCTGCGGCACACCCTGGTCCGGCACCTGTTCGCCCTCGCCCCGCAGACCGCCGCCCGCCGCCCGGTGGGTGACCTCGCCGGCCGCGTGGTGGGGCAGGTCGCCGACGCCGGTCAGGCCGCCCCGACGCTGGTCACGGCCGCGACCGTGGCGCTGCCGCCGGTGGGCAGCCTGGTGGCGCTCACCCTGATCGACCCGTGGCTCGGCGTCACCTTCGTCACCGGGCTGCTCCTGCTCGGCCTGCTGCTGCGCGGTTTCGTCGCCGACGCCTCCGCCGCCGTCGCCGGCTACCAGCAGGCCCAGGGCGGCCTCGCCGGCCGGCTGGTGGAGGCCCTGGCCGGGGCGCGCACCATCGCCGCCGCCGGCACCGGCGAACGGGAGGTCGACCGGGTGCTGACCCCCCTGCCCGCGCTGCACCGGCACGGGGCGCGGACCTGGACGGTGCTCGCCGGCGCGGCGACCCGGGGCGCGGTGCTCAACCCGCTGCTCCAGGTCGCGATCGTCGCCGTCGGTGGGGTGTCGCTGACCGCCGGTCGGTTGACCCCCGGGGAGCTACTGGCCGCCATCCAGTACGCCGCCCTCGGCGCGGGTCTCGGCACCGTGGTCGCCGCCCTCAACACCGCCGTGCGGGTACGCGCCGGCTGCCGCCGGGCCGCCGACGTGCTCACCGAACCCGCCCGCCCGTACGGCGACCGGCCCCTGGCGTCCGGGCCGGGCACCCTGGAACTGCGCGGCGTCACCGTCCGCGACGCCGACGGCCGGGCCCTGCTCGACCGGGTGGACCTGCGGGTGCCGGGCGGCACGCTGCTGGCCGTCGTCGGCGCCTCCGGTGCGGGCAAGTCCCTGCTCGCCGCCGTCGCCGGCCGGCTGCGCGACCCGGACGACGGGGTGGTGCTCCTGGACGGGGTGCCGCTGCCGGAGCTGACCCCGGCCGCCCTGCACGCCGCGATCGGCTACGGGTTCGAACGTCCGGTGCTGGTCGGCGACACGGTCGGGGCCGCCGTCGGGGCCGGTGCGGACCCGGTGCCGCTGGCCCGCGCCGCCGCCATCCACGACTTCGTCGAACGGCTGCCCGACCGGTACCGCACCCCGCTGGCCGAGGTCGCCATGTCCGGTGGTGAACGGCAACGGCTCGGGCTGGCCCGTGCGTTGCGCGCCGAACGGCTGCTGATCCTCGACGACGCCACGTCCAGCCTGGACACCGCCACCGAGTACCAGGTGACCCGGGCGCTGACCGGGCCGGGTGACCGGCGTACCCGGATGGTGGTCAGCCACCGGCTCGGCATGGCCGCCCGGGCGGACCTGGTCGCGTGGGTGGCCGACGGGCGGATACGTGCCGTCGGCCCACACCGGGCGTTGTGGGCCGACCCCGACTACCGGGAGGTGTTCCGGTCGTGACCACTGTCGTCGGCGTGACCCGGGCCGCGCTGCGGGACCGGCGGACGCAGCTGTGGCGGTTGGCCGGCTGGTCGGCCGCCGAGGTGCTGCCGGCCGCCCTGTCCGGGCTGTTCACCGCGCGGGCCGTGGACAGCGGCTTCCTGGCCGGGCGGCCCGGCGTCGGACTGGCCTGGCTGGCCCTGCTGGGGTTGGCCGTGCTGGTCGGCGCGGCCGGCACCAACCGGTCGTACGCGCTGCTCGGGGCGGTGGTGGAGCCGTTCCGCGACGACCTGCTGCGCCGGGTGGTGCGCGGCGCGGTGGCCGGCGCGGCCGGCGGACGGGCCGACGACGCGGCGGTGGCCCGGCTCACCCACCAGGTGGAACTGGTCCGGGACACCTACGCCGGGCTGCTGATGGTGGTGCGGGGCTTCCTGTTCGCCCTCGGCGCCGCGGTGCTCGGCCTGTTCTCGCTGGCCGCGCCGGTGGCGCTGCTGGTCGCGGTGCCGGTGCTGGCCGGTCTCGGACTGTTCGCCGTGGCGCTGCCGGTGATGGTGGCCCGGCAGCGGGAGTACGTGCTGGCCGACGAACAGCTCGGCCGGGCCGTGGTGACCGCGGTGAGCGGCCACCGCGACGTCACCGCCAGCGGGGCCCGCGACCAGGTCACCGGGTGGGTCGGCGGGTCCGTCGACGCGCAGGCCCGGGTGGAGCGACGACTGGCCACCATGGCGGCGACCCGCAGCCTCAGTCTGGCGCTGGGCGGTTGGCTGCCGGTGCCGGTGCTGCTGCTGGCCGCGCCGTGGCTGGTCCGTCAGGGGCTGGGGCCGGGCGCGCTGCTGGGCGCGCTCGTCTATGTCACGCGGGGGGTGCAGCCGGCCCTGCACAGCCTGGTGCAGGGGGTCGCCGCCGGTGGTCTCCGGTTCGCCGTCACCCTGGACCGGCTGCTGCGTACCGCCGCGCCGGCCGACACCGGCCCGGCCGGGTCGCTGCTGCCCCGTCCCACGCCGCAGCACACCGGGGCGGCGTTGTCGCTGCGTGGGGTCACCTTCCGGTACGGGCCGCACGCCGATCCGGTGCTCGACGGCCTCGACCTCGACGTGCCCGTCGGGGACCACCTGGTGATCGTCGGGGCCAGCGGGATCGGCAAGTCGACCCTGGCGGGGCTGATCGCCGGGGTGCTGCACCCGCAGTCGGGCACCGTGCACGTCGGGGGGTCCCCGGTGACCGGGGCGACGCCCGGTGAACTGGCCGGGCGGCGCGTGCTGATCCCCCAGGAGGCGTACGTCTTCACCGGCTCACTCCGCGACAACCTCGGCTATCTGGCCCCCGGCGTCGCCGACGACGTGGTGGACCGGGCGGCGGCCCGGCTGGGGTTGACCGGACTGCTGACCCGGCTCGGCGGGTACGACGCGCCGCTGCGCCCGACGGACCTGTCGGCCGGGGAACGGCAGCAGGTGGCGTTGCTGCGGGCCTGGCTCTCCCCCGCTCCGCTGGCCATCCTCGACGAGGCGACCTGTCACCTGGATCCGGCCACCGAGGCCCGGCTGGAGACGGCTTTCGCCGCCCGGCCCGGCACGCTGGTGGTGATCGCCCACCGGGTCAGTTCGGCGCTGCGGGCTCGGCGGGTCCTGCTGCTCGACGGGCGGACCGCACTGCTGGACACCCACCAGGGGCTGTTGGAGCGTTCACCGGCCTACCGTGCCCTGGTCGGCTACGGCGAGACCGAACCGTCGGACACCGCCACCTGCTGGACGGCATCGGACGGGACGTCGGCGGCGGCCCGGACGTAGGTGTCACCGGCCGGGTGCCGGTGCCGGGCATGGTGTCGGGGCCGGTGCCGGTCACAGCCAGCCGGAGTCGCGGGCGATCCGCACCGCCTCCCAGCGGGTCCGCGCGCCGGTCTTCGCCATGATCCGCGACAGGTGGTTGCGTACCGTGCCGGCCGACAGCACCAGCCGTTCGGCGATCTCCTGGACGGGATGCCCCTCGGCGACCACGTCGAGCACTTCCCGTTCCCGGTTGGTCAACGGGCTGTCGGCGACCTCAAGGGCCGCGACCACCAGGTCGGGGTCGAGCACGACCCGTCCCTCGGCGAGCTGACGCACCCCGTCGACGATCCGGCCGGGTGGCACGTCGCGGCTGAGGAAGCCGATCCGGTGGCCGTGCTCGGCGAGCACCGGCCCGAGTCGGCCGGCCCGGCGCTGTTCGACGAGGACCAGCAGGGCACCCACGGGTACGGTGATCGGTTCCGTCGGCGGGCGGGGACCCGGGACGGTGGCGGTGGACTCGTCGCCGGCGGCCGGGGTGTCGCCGACGACGGATTCCGGGACGCCCAGGGTGGCCAGCCGGACCAGTTCCGTCACGGTCAACATGTCGAATTCGACCACTGCCACGTCGGGGCGTTCGGCCCGGACCGCCGCCCGCAGCTGGTGCGGGCTGTCCACCTCGCCCACGATCTCGATGTCGTGTTCGGCGGCGAGCAGTTGGGCGAGGGCGCCCCGGAGCAGTCCGCCCTGGAGGGCGAGCAGTGTGCGAACCATAAGCGACTCCCGAGATCACACCCGTGTTGACAAAATGCATGCGTCCGATGACGCACGGTTCGGAATCTTATTCAATCCGTAACTGGTCCGACACCCCTTCTCACGGGTGGTCAGATCCAGCCGGCGTCCTGGGCCCGCTGGACCGCTTCCCACCGGTTGCGGGCCCCGGTCTTGCGGAGCACGGTGGACAGGTGGTTGCGGACGGTGCCCGGTGCCAGGTGCAGATGACCGGCGATCTCCTTGGTCGACATGCCCCGGGCGGCAGCGGCCGTCACCTCACGTTCCCGGTCGTTGAGGGGGTTGACGGCGGCGTCCAACGCGGCCAGGGCGGTCACCGGGTCGATCATCCGCTGTCCCTCGGCGATGAGCCGAAGCTGGTCCAGGAGTTCCTGGGGCGGGACGTCCTTGGCGATGATCCCCCGGGCCCGCGCCCCGAGGGCACGGCGCAGCGCCCGGGCGGTCCGCCGGGAGGTCAGCACCACCACCGCGCATTCCGGCAGCCGGGCATGCCACCGCCCGGCGAGTACGGCCGGATCCTCGATCGCGTCGAGGTCGACCAGGACGACGTTGGGACGTCGGGTGACGACTCCGTCCGTCAGGTGGTGGTCGGGATCGCTCTCCCCGGCCAATTCGAACCCGGGGGCGGCGGCCAGGATCGCCGCGAGGGCGGTACGCAATAGTCCCGGAGGCCCCACCACCACGACACGGATCGTCGGTTCATCGCTTTCTGCCGCCCGGCCCGGACCCGACGATGACTGTTTCCCGTTCGTCAGTTCGTCCATCCGTCATATTTTCCCAAATGCAGCCCGAACCAGGCGTGACTGTCGGAATGACGACCCGTTTCCGGACGGCGGGAAAATGGCCGAAATGCATCAGCCGACGACAGGGGTGAATCGGGACCTGCCGGACGTCCGACAGGTCCCGGGTAATGGGTGCAGGCAGCAGTCGAGGGCCGACCCGGATGGGGCGGCCCTCGACTGGAAAGGTTGTCCGGCGGTGTCCTACTCTCCCACACCCTCCCGAGTGCAGTACCATCGGCGCTGGAGGGCTTAGCTTCCGGGTTCGGAATGTAACCGGGCGTTTCCCCTCCGCCATGACCGCCGTAACACTATGAACATATCAAACAACACACACACCCACGAAAACCTTCACCCGTGGGGGGTTGTCTGGTGTTTGTTCAGAGTTGCACAGTGGACGCGTAGCATATTCGTAGTCAAGTCCTCGGCCTATTAGTACCGGTCAACTCAACCCGTTACCGAGCTTACATTTCCGGCCTATCAACCCAGTCGTCTAGCTGGGGGCCTTACCCCCACAAAGTGGGGTGGGATACCTCATCTTGAAGCAGGCTTCCCGCTTAGATGCTTTCAGCGGTTATCCCTTCCGAACGTAGCTAACCAGCCGTGCCCCTGGCGGGACAACTGGCACACCAGAGGTTCGTCCGTCCCGGTCCTCTCGTACTAGGGACAGCCCTTCTCAAGTATCCTACGCGCACGGCGGATAGGGACCGAACTGTCTCACGACGTTCTAAACCCAGCTCGCGTACCGCTTTAATGGGCGAACAGCCCAACCCTTGGGACCTGCTACAGCCCCAGGATGCGACGAGCCGACATCGAGGTGCCAAACCATCCCGTCGATATGGACTCTTGGGGAAGATCAGCCTGTTATCCCCGGGGTACCTTTTATCCGTTGAGCGACACCGCTTCCACACGCAAGTGCCGGATCACTAGTCCCGACTTTCGTCCCTGCTCGACCTGTCAGTCTCACAGTCAAGCCCCCTTGTGCACTTGCACTCAACACCTGATTGCCAACCAGGCTGAGGGAACCTTTGGGCGCCTCCGTTACCCTTTAGGAGGCAACCGCCCCAGTTAAACTACCCACCAGACACTGTCCCTGAACCGGATAACGGTCCGAAGTTAGATACCCGAATCAACCAGAGTGGTATTTCAAGATTGCCTCCACCCATACTGGCGTACAGGTTTCACCGGCTCCCACCTATCCTACACAAGCCCATTCAGATACCAATGTCAAGCTATAGTAAAGGTCCCGGGGTCTTTCCGTCCTGCCGCGCGTAACGAGCATCTTTACTCGTACTGCAATTTCGCCGGGCCTGTGGTTGAGACAGTGGGGAAGTCGTTACGCCATTCGTGCAGGTCGGAACTTACCCGACAAGGAATTTCGCTACCTTAGGATGGTTATAGTTACCACCGCCGTTTACTGGCGCTTAAGTTCTCCGCTTCGCCCCCGAAAGAGCTAACAGGTCCCCTTAACGTTCCAGCACCGGGCAGGCGTCAGTCCATATACATCGAATTACTTCTTCGCATGGACCTGTGTTTTTAGTAAACAGTCGCTTCCCCCTGCTCTCTGCGGCCATACAACGCTCCACCCGCACGGGGCTTCACGTCTCCGGCCCCCCTTCTCCCTAAGTTACGGGGGCAATTTGCCGAGTTCCTTAACCACAGTTCGCCCGATCGCCTCGGTATTCTCTACCTGACCACCTGTGTCGGTTTGGGGTACGGGCCGCTCAGAACTCGCTAGAGGCTTTTCTCGGCAGCATAGGATCACTGACTTCACCTGAATCGGCTCGGCATCACGTCTCAGCCTCAATGCACCGCGGATTTACCTACGGCACGGCCTACACGCTTACCCCGGCACAACCACCGGCCGGGCTCAGCTACCTTCCTGCGTCACCCCATCGCTTGACTACTACCCGCCAGGTTCCCACGCTCCCCAACATCCGTCCGAAGACATCAGCCAGTTCGGGTGGTTAGCACAACGAGGTTCGTCAGGGTCGCTCTTTCGCGGGTACGGGAATATCAACCCGTTGTCCATCGACTACGCCTCTCGGCCTCGCCTTAGGTCCCGACTCACCCAGGGCGGATTAGCCTGGCCCTGGAACCCTTGGTCATCCGGCGGAAGGGTTTCTCACCCTTCTTTCGCTACTCATGCCTGCATTCTCACTCGTGCCGCGTCCACAACTAGGTCACCCCGCTGCTTCACCCCCGGCACGACGCTCCCCTACCCATCCACACACCTGCACACCCCATCAAGGAGATGCGAAGTATCATGTGAATGCCACAGCTTCGGCGGTGTGCTTGAGCCCCGCTACATTGTCGGCGCGGAACCACTTGACCAGTGAGCTATTACGCACTCTTTAAAGGGTGGCTGCTTCTAAGCCAACCTCCTGGTTGTCTATGCGACCCCACATCCTTTTCCACTTAGCACACGCTTAGGGGCCTTAGCTGGTGATCTGGGCTGTTTCCCTCTCGACTACGAAGCTTATCCCCCGCAGTCTCACTGCCGCGCTCTCACTTACCGGCATTCGGAGTTTGGCTGATTTCGGTAAGCTTGTAGGCCCCCTAGACCATCCAGTGCTCTACCTCCGGCAAGAAACACACGACGCTGCACCTAAATGCATTTCGGGGAGAACCAGCTATCACGGAGTTTGATTGGCCTTTCACCCCTAACCACAGGTCATCCCCCAACTTTTCAACGTTGGTGGGTTCGGCCCTCCACACGGTCTTACCCGCGCTTCAGCCTGCCCATGGCTAGATCACTCCGCTTCGGGTCTAGAACATGCGACTACAACGCCCTCTTCAGACTCGCTTTCGCTACGGCTCCCCCACACGGGTTAACCTCGCCACATGCCACTAACTCGCAGGCTCATTCTTCAAAAGGCACGCCGTCACCCCGCAAGGCTCCGACGGATTGTAGGCGAACGGTTTCAGGTACTATTTCACTCCCCTCCCGGGGTACTTTTCACCATTCCCTCACGGTACTCGTCCGCTATCGGTCACCAGGAAGTATTTAGGCTTACCAGGTGGTCCTGGCAGATTCACGGCAGATTTCAGGAGTCCGCCGCTACTCGGGAACACCCACAGAAGATCAGCAACTTTCACCTACCGGACTCTCACCGACTACGGTTGGCTTTTCCACACCATTCGGCTAGCCACTGACTTTATAACTCCTCGAACAAGTGTCAGCCTGTTCAGCAGGGTCCCACAACCCCGACCACGCAACCCCTGACAGGTATCACACGCAACCGGTTTAGCCTCAATCCGCTTTCGCTCGCCACTACTCACGGAATCACTATTTGTTTTCTCTTCCTACGGGTACTGAGATGTTTCACTTCCCCGCGTTCCCCCCACACACCCTATGTGTTCAGATGTGGGTGACACCACATGACTGGTGCCAGGTTTCCCCATTCGGACACCCTGGGATCACAGCTCGGTTGACAGCTCCCCCAGGCCTATCGCGGCCTCCCACGTCCTTCATCGGCTCCTGGTGCCAAGGCATCCACCGTTCGCCCTTGACAACTTGACCACAAAGATGCTCGCGTCCACTGTGCAATTCTCAACAAACAACCAACCCACAACCCACAAGCCCCACACCAGCAACCCCACCCCACCCACAGGCAGAACAGAATCCGGTATGCGAGACCAGGCCATGCCTGGCAGACCACCGAAGCTCACGCTCCAGAACAGTCCCTCCGAAAAAACAACCACGCGGGTTGTTCCTTCAGGACCCAACAGGGTGCTTACATCTCCACACCAGCCGCACCAGGAAAACCGTTCCCACCACCGAAGCAGCTGTACTAGGTCACCCGGCCGTTGCCAGGGAAAGACTTGCCAGTGTCTCCGCCATCCGAGCACCCCGACCCGACATTCGCGGGCCGCGGGCTCCATACCAGCTTTCGCCGGATGGTGCTCCTTAGAAAGGAGGTGATCCAGCCGCACCTTCCGGTACGGCTACCTTGTTACGACTTCGTCCCAATCGCCAGCCCCACCTTCGACGGCTCCCTCCACAAGGGTTGGGCCACCGGCTTCGGGTGTTGCCGACTTTCGTGACGTGACGGGCGGTGTGTACAAGGCCCGGGAACGTATTCACCGCAGCGTTGCTGATCTGCGATTACTAGCGACTCCGACTTCACGGGGTCGAGTTGCAGACCCCGATCCGAACTGAGACCGGCTTTTTGGGATTCGCTCCACCTCACGGCATCGCAACCCATTGTACCGGCCATTGTAGCATGCGTGAAGCCCTGGACATAAGGGGCATGATGACTTGACGTCATCCCCACCTTCCTCCGAGTTGACCCCGGCAGTCTTCGATGAGTCCCCGCCATAACGCGCTGGCAACATCGAACGAGGGTTGCGCTCGTTGCGGGACTTAACCCAACATCTCACGACACGAGCTGACGACAGCCATGCACCACCTGTGACCGCCCCCGAAGGACCTCACATCTCTGCAAGTTTTGCGGCCATGTCAAACCCAGGTAAGGTTCTTCGCGTTGCATCGAATTAATCCGCATGCTCCGCCGCTTGTGCGGGCCCCCGTCAATTCCTTTGAGTTTTAGCCTTGCGGCCGTACTCCCCAGGCGGGGCGCTTAATGCGTTAGCTGCGGCACAGGGAACCGGAG
This sequence comes from Micromonospora sp. WMMD734, assembly GCF_049178975.1. Classification (NCBI taxonomy): domain Bacteria; kingdom Bacillati; phylum Actinomycetota; class Actinomycetes; order Micromonosporales; family Micromonosporaceae; genus Micromonospora; species Micromonospora sp. WMMD734. The sequence goes on along the minus strand of NZ_JBMHMK010000001.1, from coordinate 1,956,219 downwards.
AGGCCCCCCACACCTAGCGCCCAACGTTTACAGCGTGGACTACCAGGGTATCTAATCCTGTTCGCTCCCCACGCTTTCGCTCCTCAGCGTCAGTATCGGCCCAGAGACCCGCCTTCGCCACCGGTGTTCCTCCTGATATCTGCGCATTTCACCGCTACACCAGGAATTCCAGTCTCCCCTACCGAACTCTAGCCTGCCCGTATCGACCGCAGGCTTGGGGTTGAGCCCCAAGTTTTCACGGTCGACGCGACAAGCCGCCTACGAGCTCTTTACGCCCAATAAATCCGGACAACGCTCGCACCCTACGTCTTACCGCGGCTGCTGGCACGTAGTTGGCCGGTGCTTCTTCTGCAGGTACCGTCACTTGCGCTTCGTCCCTGCTGAAAGAGGTTTACAACCCGAAGGCCGTCATCCCTCACGCGGCGTCGCTGCATCAGGCTTCCGCCCATTGTGCAATATTCCCCACTGCTGCCTCCCGTAGGAGTCTGGGCCGTGTCTCAGTCCCAGTGTGGCCGGTCGCCCTCTCAGGCCGGCTACCCGTCGTCGCCTTGGTAGGCCATCACCCCACCAACAAGCTGATAGGCCGCGAGCCCATCCCAGGCCGAAAAACTTTCCACCAAACCCCATGCGGAGCAAGGTCATATCCGGTATTAGCCCCCGTTTCCGAGGGTTATCCCAAAGCCTAGGGCAGGTTACTCACGTGTTACTCACCCGTTCGCCGCTCGAGTACCCCGAAGGGCCTTTCCGCTCGACTTGCATGTGTTAAGCACGCCGCCAGCGTTCGTCCTGAGCCAGGATCAAACTCTCCAACAAAAACCTGTTGAACAGCAATCCCGACAACAAACAAATGTTGCCAAAGGAATCCCAGCCAACCAAACCCGAAGATTCAGCCGACCCGGGGTATAAAACAATTGGCACTGGCTTTACAAGCACCCTGTTGAGTTCTCAAAGAACAACCACACACCAACCCAAACCACCGCACTAACGGTGACCCGACCGGGGCATTTCGCTCACTGCGCCCCGCGCTCCCGCGCTGGGCACTTTTACTACGTTACCCGGTGGTATCCGCCGTGTCAAACCGCTCTGTAGCGATCCGCACCACTTCCACCACATTTTCCACACACCACGAACACACCCGGCTCACACCGGAAGCCCTCATGATTTGCGCCAGGCCGGCCGGTGCGGTCTCCCACACGCTCGCCCGGTTCCCTGCCGACGTCACACACTACCCGGTCGGTTTCGCCCCGTCGCATCGACCCCTGGCCGATCCGGAAGCACCACCCGAGATCAGATACCGCGCTCCGGCCTCCAGGTCTTTCGCCCTGTTTCGTCCGTTCCGCGCTGGCAGAGAGAAAGTTACGCGCCCGCCGAGTTGATCGTCAAATCGGCAGCGGGCGTCCCCGGTCACACACCGTGCCGGTAGCCCCGGACCGGCTGACGCCCCCGGGCGGCGACCGTCGCTGAACTGCGCAAAGACCACTGGGGTGAGGGCCGGGTGGCCGAACGGTCAGAACCTGCGACCACGGTCGGCGACCACGTCCCCTCCTCGACGCCCCGGCTGCACTGCGGCACAGCGGACCTCAGCTCCGGTCCGTCACCGCCGGGAAGGCTCGCCGTCGCACGCTGCTGTCAGCCCGGGCCCGCCGCCGGGCTGACCGGACGAAGTACCGCCAGGCGCCGCAGAGGCGGGACCGACGACCGCACTGACGCGCGCCGATCCGGAGCGGGTGCGGCGGACCCGCTGGCCGGCCCGGATCGGTGGGTGGACCCCACCGGGGCCCGGTCACCCGGAACATCGGTCGCCGGTAGTGTTTCGCCCCATCGCGGGCCGTGGGGGCGCCCGCGCGGACCTGGATCACCGAGGAGTACGGAGGCTGGCGCCATATGTCCACCGGGGAGGATTCGTACGCGTCGCGTGACGACGGGTCGGCACGGCCGAGCTTCGAGCTCGCCCTGCGGGGCTACGACAAGCGGCAGGTGGACCGGTACGTCGAACACATGGACGGCGCGCTGTCGACGTTGACCGCCGAACGGGCCCAGGCGACCGGTCAGATCCAGGGCCTGACCGCGCACATCCAGCGGTTGCAGGCGGAGCTGACCGAGTTGCGCCAGCGCCCCGCCCAGGTGGACCGGGCGTCCTTCCGCGACCTCGGCCCGATGGTGGATCAGATTCTCGCCCTGGCCGAGAAGCAGGCCGCGCTGATCACCGACTCGGCCACCCAGCGGGCGAACCAGCTCCAGGGTGAGGCGGAGAAGACGCTTGTCGAGGCCCGGGACCGGACCGCGCAGGCGCTGCGGGACCTGGACGAGGAACTCGCCACCCGCCGTGACGAGCAGGAGAAGGCGTACGAGGAACGCCGGTCGGCCGCCGACGCCGAGCTGGCCGAGATCAGGGATCGGGCCGAGAAGCTGCGGGCCGAGGGGGAGGCCGCCCACGAGCGGGCCCAGCAGGAGGCCAAGCGGATCAGCGAGCAGACCGCGAAGCAGATCACCCAGACCAGGGCCGCCGCGGAGGCGTTGACCAAGGCGGCCCGGACCCAGATCCAGCAGGAGATCCAGGCGGCCCGGACGCAGAGCCAGCAGGAGCTGGCCCAGTGGCAGGCCACGGTGGAGCGGGAGGTCGGCGAGCGGCGGGCCGCGGCCGAGCAGGAGCTGGCCGAGCAGCGGGCGGCGGCGGAGCGGGAGCTGACCAACCAGCACAGCGCCGCCGAGCAGCAGATCGCCGCGTTGATCGCCGAGGCGCAGCAGTACGCCACCGAGGTCCGTCAGCGGGCCGACGAGCAGACCAGCAGCCACCAGGAGCAGCTGACCACGGTGCAGCGGGAGATCGCCGACCGGCAGAAGACCCTCGCCGAGGTGCAGGGCGAGCTGGAGACGGCCCGCGCGCAGCTGGCCGAGATCCAGCAGGAGGGTGACACCACCGAGCGGGAGTTGGCGCGTTCCCGGCAGCGGCTGGAGGAGGTGCGTCGCGACCTGACCGCCGAGAACCGACGGTTGGAGGAGGCCCGGCAGGCCGCCGAGAGCGTGGAGCGGCACGCCAAGGACGTGCGGGCCCGGGTGCAGCGGGAGGCGAAGCGGGTCGCTGACCTGGCCGCCGCCGCCGTGATGGCGGCCGCCGCCGGGGGTGGGGAGACCGCCGAGTACCCGACGGTGGCGGCCCGGCAGCCCGCCGAGCCGCCGGTCGGGGCGTCCACCGAACCGCCCGCCGGCAAGGTGCCGACCAACGCCTGACGAACGGGTACGGCCCGGGGCGAATTCGCTGTCGCCCCGGGCCGGTGGGACGTAGCCTGACGGCCCCGTCACCACGACCAGCGAACGAGGTGTGTCCCGTGCCCGTGCTCCGTGTGCCGACCGTCCGCTTTCCGCGTCCGTCCACGCACCTCCGGAGTCATCGACATGGATCTCGACCGTAGTTTCGTCATCCGCGAAGGCGACCTTCGCATCCTCAACCCGTTCGACGCCGACAAGCTGGCCACCCTGGGGCGGGTGATCCGGCTGCGCCCCGACGACGCCCTGCTCGACCTGTGCAGCGGCAAGGGTGAGCTGCTCTGCACCTGGGCCCGCGCGCACGGGGTCCGGGGCACCGGTGTCGACATCAGCACCGCGTTCACCACCGCCGCCCGACATCGCGCGGCCGCCCTCGGGGTGGCCGACCGGGTCCGTTTCGTCCACGACGACGCCGCCGGGTACGTCCACCCCGGGCCGGTCGACGTGGCTGTCTGTCTCGGTGCGACCTGGATCGGCGGGGGTGTCACCGGCACCATCGACCTGCTGGCGCGGGCGCTGCGTCCGGGCGGGATGCTGCTGGTCGGGGAGCCCTACTGGCGGCGGGAGCCGCCGGACCGGGAGACCGTCGCCGGTTGCCACGCCACCGTGCGGGACGACTTCGACGACCTTCCCGGGCTGATCGGCCGGATGCAGGGGCACGGCTGGGATGTGGTCGAGATGGTCCTCGCCGACCAGGACAGTTGGGACCGGTACGCCGCTGCGCACTGGCTGACCCTGCGCCGCTGGTTGGACGCCCATCCCGACGACGCTCTCGCCGGGTCGCTGCGGCAGGAGCTGACCGAGGACCCGTTGCGGCACGTCAGGTACCGGCGGGAGTACCTGGGCTGGGGTGTGTTCGCCCTGCTCCGACGCTGAGCCGGCACGGGGCGGCCCGGCCTCGGGCCGCCCCGTGCGGGCCGGTCACGGCGACGCCGGGGGGGTCGCGTGGTCAGTCGGCGGTGATCTCGTCCAGCACCCGCTGTTGGAAGGCGCGGGCCGCGGCGGCGGACGGGGGCGGGCCGCCGGTGCGGGCGTCGACGCAGCGGCGCACCAGCCCGGGGTCGCGGCCGAGGGTGATCACCCGGTGGCCGGCGGCGGTCTTGGACAGCCAGTCGCCGTCGCGGAGCCGGACCAGCGCGCGGCAGGCGTTCAGCACGGCGTCCTCCGCGCCGGGGGCCGGGGCGTCTCCGGGCGGGGCGGGGCGGGCCAGCCACCAGCGCAGCGCCGCCACCATCAGCGTGCGCAGGTCGTCCGGGGACGGGTCGGCGAAGACCGCTGCGGCCGGCGGGCCGGTCAACGGGTGGCCCCGTTGGTGCAGGATGCTGCGGTCCAGGGCGTACCAGAAGCGGCCGTCGGCGGCGGGCCGCTCGGCCGGGTCGAGGGTGACCCGCGTCGGCATCGCCGCCCCGGTGTTCAGTTCCACCTCGAAACCCGGTTCGCAGGTGCCCGAGCCGGCGACCGAACGGGTGTAGACGACCAGTTCGAGGCCGCGTGCCGGGCAGGGCAGCGCCTCGTGTCGCAGTCGGGTGACCAGTTCCTGCCGGGTCGGTCGGGGTAGCGCGTCCCGGCAGACCAGCGCCACGTCCACGTCGCTGCGGCCGGGCTGGTACGCGTGCAGCGCCACCGACCCGGCGGCGTAGCCGCCCACCAGTTCCGACCCGAGCAGGTCGCGGGCGACGCCGAGCAGGTCGGCGAGGTAGCGGCGTACGGCGGGGTCCATGCCGGCCATCCTGCCGGCAGCGCCGGTGGCTGTCGTGGAGCGGGTCCGGCGGCCCGGGCTCCGGCCCGTCGGGTGGAGTCGGGTGGGGGCACCCCTGGCGCGGACGCCACGGGTGGGACAGACTTGAGGCCCGACAGCGAGGACGGGGGCATGGCAGGCTCCACACAGGACGATGCGGCGGCGGAATTCGTTCGGGAACTGACCCACTGGCGTCACCAGCGGGGCATGTCCAAGAAGGAACTGGCCGAACGCACCGGTTTCGACCCGTCGTACGTCAGCCACATCGAGAACGGCCGGCACCAGCCCACCGAGGAGTTCGCCAGGCGGGTGGAGCTGGTGCTGGACAGCGGTAACCGGATCTGGCAGCAGTACGTGGCCTTCGCCGACCGGCGGGGCCCGGGGGGACGCCGTTCCCCGCTCGGCCCGACCGCGGTTCCGCCCCCGGCCGGGTCGCATCTGGTGATCGAGGACGAGCAGGCCAGCCTCTCCCTCGTCGACGGGGTGTACGAGTGCCGGTTCCGGCGGGTGCTGCACAGCGTGGGCACCGAGCCGATCACCAGGCACACGGTGCAGATCGACATCGACCGGTTCCCCGATGATCCGGCCCGGTCGACGGTCTTCCACGGTCGCCATCCGCTCACCATCGACGAGGTCGACTTCCGGGCGAGCATCGGCGTCGACCAGCCGGAGCCGATGCGGTGGCGGGTCGGGCGCAGCCGGGACGCCTTCCTCAAGATCGTGCTGTTGCTCGACGGTGGGGGCACCCCGATGCCGCTCTATCCCGGCCAGCGCACCGTGGTGGACTACGCCTACCGGGTGCCGGCGTGGAAGTTCGGCGACTGGTTGCAGCGGGACATCCGGCTGCCCACCCGCAATCTGGTGATCCGGCTCGACTTCCCGGCCGAGACGGGTCCGACGGTCTGGGGCAACGAGACCTCGTTCACCGCCGAGAGCAGCGCCGAGGTGCGCCCGGACGGTCGGGAGCGGCAGGGGCGGATCGCGTACGAGTGGGTGGTGCCGCGGCCCCGGTTGCGGGCGCAGTACCGGGTGGAGTGGCGCTACGCCGATCCACGCGCCGCCCTGGTCGACGCGCCGTCGGATATCCGACCCCTTGCCTGCTGAACGCCGTTGACGGTTCGGCCGGACGTTCCCACCGGACGGGCCGACAGGTGTCGTTTCCGACAGATCCGGCCGGTTGTTCGGGCTCGGCATAGCGGTGTGCCGGGCCCGACCGTTAGGCTCAAAGGCTGAACGGGGCCGACGAAAACATCGTTTTCGCTCGATGCGGGTTGCGAGTATTGGCTGGTAGTGGCACTGGAAGGCAGGCTACAGTGACCCGAGAAGGTGAGCCTGGGCCGCGATACGCCCACCGCGCGGACAACAAGCGGGTGGCGTACGAGGAGACCGGTGCTCCCGACGGGTTCCCCGTCTTCCTGATGCACGGCACACCCGGCAGCCGCCGGGGGCCGAAACCCCGGGGCATCGTGCTCTACCGGATGGGCATCCGGTTGATCGCCTACGACCGCCCCGGTTACGGCGACTCCGACCGGTTCGAGGGCCGGGACGTGGCCGACGCCGCGCGGGACGTGGAAGCCATCGCCGACCAGCTCCGACTGGACCGGTTCGCGGTCGCCGGCCGCTCCGGTGGCGGGCCGCACGCGCTGGCCTGCGCCGCCGACGAACGCCTGCGCGGCCGGGTGAGCCGGGTCGCGGTGCTGGTGAGCTTCGCCCCCTCGGAGGCCATCGGGCTGGACTGGTTCGAGGGGATGAACGGCGACAACCAGCGGGGCTTCGGCAACGGCCGCCCGGACACCGAGATCGTCGTCGAGGAGATCCGGCAGCGGGCCGCCCGGGCCGCCGAGGACCCCCGGTTCCTGCTGCGGGACCTGATGGCGCAGATGGGTCCCCCCGACCGTCGGGCGATCAACGACGCGGCGCTGCGCGGGATCATCTTCGACACCTACCAGGAGGCGCTGCGGGCCGGCCCGTACGGCTGGATCGACGACGTGCTGGCGTTGCGCCGCGACTGGAAGTTCGACCTCGACGCGATCGACACCGTGGTCACCCCGGTACGGCTGTGGCACGGTGCGGACGACACCTTCGCCCCGGCCAGCCACGGCCGCTGGCTGGCCGCCCGGATTCCCGGGGCGGAGATCGAGGTGCAGCCCGGCGCGGCCCACTTCGACGCCATGGGGCAACTCCCCCGCATCCTGCGGTGGCTCGGCGAAGGGCAGGTGCCGACGGGCACCGACGTGCTCATCGGTGCCCGGCCCGGTCAGTAGGGGTGCGGGTCGAGGACCCGCCGCACGTACCGCCCGTCGCGCAGCACCACCACACTCGGGTGTTCCTGCCCGATCCGGTCGGCGAGCCGGTCCGCCAGCCGTATCCGCCCGATGCTGACCTTTCCCCCGCTGGCCGCCTGCCGCGCCGTCTCCACGTTACCGAGGCTGCGCAACGTGTCCGGATGGTCGGCCCCGAGCACCGCGGTCAGCCGGGCCACCACGGCCTGCAACCGGGTCAAGCCCTCCTCGGGCTGCCCGCTGAGGAGGGTGAAGACGGCGGCGTTGTTGTCAGCGCCCATGCTGAACGGATGCTCCGGTCCGAGCACCTCGCGCAGCCCGTCGGCCGCGGCCATGGTGATCGCGTACGCCTCATCCTGCGTCCCGGTGTCCCACAGCGCCACCCCCTGGTTGAGTTCACACACCAGCGTGTAGGGATGCCGTGCCCCGAACACCTGGGTGAGCGTCCGCTGCATTTCCTCCAGCTCCGACCGGGCCTGCGCCGCCTGGTCCTGGAGCATCAGGTTGGCCGTCCGGCTCAACCGGCACAGCAGGGTGTCCGGGTTGGTCGGCCCCACCGTGGCGCGCAGCTGGAGGTAGGCGTCGTCGAGCAGCCGGCCCGCCTCGGCGATCCGGCCGGTGCTGCGCAGTGACGCGGCCAGGTTGGCCTGGTTGATCAGCAACTCGCGGAACTGGTCGCCGAAGAGCCGGCGGTAACCCTCGATCACCTCCTCCAGCAACGCCACCGAGCCCTGGTAGTCGCCGGTCTCCCGCAGGTCGCGGGCGAGGTTGCTGGCCGACAGCAGGGTCCGCGGGTGGTCGGGGCCGAGCACGACGCGCAGCCGGCGGTAGGTGGTCTGGTCGGTGTCGAGTGCCCGGGTGAAGTCCCCGGAGAGCCGGTAGGAGGCGGCGAGGTTGTTGGCCGCGTTCAGGGTGCGCCGGTGGTCCTCCCCGAACACCTCCACGGACGCCCCGTGGGTCAGCAGGTCCTGCTCCAGCGCGTCCTGGTAACGGCCCAGGGCCCGCAGGTCCGCCGCGTACCCCCCGGCGGTCATCAGGGTGTACGGGTGGCTCTCGCCGATCAGGTCCTGCTGCTGGCGCAGGGTCTCCTCGTCGAGGGTCCGGGCCTGCTCGAACCGGCCGAGGCTGCGCAGCAGGTTGCCCAGGTTGAAGCGCAGGTTGAGCAGTTGCACCCGCAGCGAACGGTGGGCGCCGGTGTCCGGGGACAACCCCTCCAGCATGGTCGTCCAGGTCTTGTCGGCCTCCCGGGCGTACTGCGCGCCCTGCTCGAAACCGCCGTTGAGGAAGATGTACCGGACCCGGTCGATGACCAACTGCCGGACCGTGTCGTCGTGGCAGGACACCGCCTCGGAACCGTCCAGGTGGGGCCACAGGTGCCGGTAACCGGACTGGAAGGCCGGGTCGTCCACCTCGCCGGAGGGGCGGGAACCGGCGAGGATGCGGTGCACGTCGTGCTTGACCTCGGCCAGTTCCCGCTCGGACATCCGGGAGCGCAGCGCCGCCTGGAGCAGCCGGTGGATCTGTACCCGCTGGGCGAGCAGGTCCACCTTGATCAGGGCGAGCCGGTTGATCCGCTGGACCAGCGCCGCGGCGATGTCCCGTTCGGAGACCCGGTCGGTGACCTGCGCGGCGACCAGCGGGTCGTGCGGGGCGATGACCTTCGCCACCTGGTCGCCGTAGAGCAGGTCGAGGGCGATGTCGGGGGCGAGCACCGAACCGAGCTGGAGCAGCCGGTAGGCGCCCGGGGACTGCTCCCGCAGGCCGGCCAGCGAACGGCCCCACACGTCGCTGTCGGGGCCGGTGCGGGCCAGCCCGGCCAGGTAGGTGGCGACCGAGTCGGGGCTCTCCGCCAGCCACGCGCCGGCCAGCGCCACCAGGATCGGCACGTCCTCCACCGCCTCGGCGACCTGCTGCGCCTCGGCCACCGTCATGCCCCGGCGGCTGGTCCGGCTGATCAGGTGACTGACGCTCTCGCCGCGCTGGAAGGCGTCCACGTCGACCGCGCGGGCCAGGTCGGCCCAGTCCGGGTTGCGGGTGGTCACCAGCACGTGCCCCTCACCCTGGGGAAGGAACTCCCGGACGTGCTCGTACTGGTCGACGTTGTCGAAGACGATCAGCCAGCGCAGCGGTGGCCCGTCGACGCCCCGGCCGCCGCCGTGGCTGAGCCAGTCCCGCACCGCCCGGGTGTTGTCCGGCACGTTCTGCAGGTCGGGCAGGCCGAGCCGGCGGCCCAGGTCGGCGAAACGGACGTCGATGAACTGCATCGGGTCGGCGTCCACCCACCAGACCACGTCGTACGCGCCGTGGAAGCGGTAGGCGTACTCGGCGGCGAGCTGGGTCTTGCCGATGCCGGCCCCGCCGCGCAGCGCCACCGGCACCCGTTCCCGGGCCGCCGCCTTCAGCTCCTCGCGCAGGTTCAGCAGCAACCGGTCCCGCCCGGTGAACCGTACGTTGCGCGCCGGGGCGTAGAAGACCAGCGGTTCGATGCCCGGGTAGCGGGTGGCCGGCGTCGGGCGGTCCCGGCCGTCGCCGGGCCGGCCGACCAGTTCCCACACCTGCTCGGCGGCGGCCGCGGCGCTGCGCTCGTGGACGGTCGCCCAACTGCCGGGCGGGGTGTCCACCGACGGGGTGGTGTCGTCGAGGTGCAGCGCGAGCAGCGGGGGCCCGGCGGCGTTGCCGAGGGCCCGGCGGGCGGCGAGGTAGGAGCGGGAGACCAGGTGCAGCTCGCGGGAGGCCGTGCCGGCCGGCACCGTCGTCTGGACGCCCAGCGGGGTGGCCAGCACCCGCAGGTCGGCGGCGTGCAGCGCGGACTGCACCCACTCCGCCCACGCCTGGTCCTCCGGCACGTAGCGCAGCACGATCAGCTCGTCGACGATCACCGGCTTGCGTTCGAAGCGTTGGAAGGTCTGCCGGCGCAGCCCTTCGTCCATCCGGGGCAGCCCGGCGACCATGCCGTTGGTGATGTGCCGGGTCAGCGCCTCGTACGCCGACAACAACCCCCGGCTGCCCGGCACGTCGCCGAACGTGGCCAGGGTCTCCTCGTAGGCGTAGTAGGCCCGGTAGGGGACCTCGACGGAGAGCCAGTAGTCCTGCCGTTCCAGCTCGGTCATGCCGCTGGGCAGGCCGGTGAACCGCTGCATGGCCAGCGCCCGACCGGCGTCGGTCTTGGTCTTCTCCCCCTCGTCGACCCGCATCGGCACCGGCAGCACCCGGCGGGCGCGGCGGCCCTCGTAGTCGCGGACCCGGGTGGCGACCGAGGCGGCGCCCTCGATGCCCTGGTCGCTGAGGGTGAAGCAGTCGACCAGCACGTCGGGCAGGTGGATGGTGCAGATCTCGGCGACGTCGCTGATGCCGGTGCGGCTGTCGATCAGGGTGTAGTCGTAGTGCCGCTTCATGTCGGCCCGCAACGCGTCGAAGAACTGCGCCCCGCCGAGCCGGTTGTAGAAGTTGTCCCAGTTCAGCCCGGTGACGCTGGTGGCGTAGTCGGGGTTGTGCCGGCCGGCGAGCAGCAGGTCCAGGACGCCGCCGCCGGGGAACTCCCAGCTGACCGAGAAGGCGTGCTTGTGGACCCGGGCGTACTGGCGGTGCCAGTCGCCGGGGCGGGTGTCCTCGCCCTCGCGCCGACGGCGGGCGTTCTCCCACTCGTAGTCGAGGATCAGGTCCATCACGCCGCCGGTGGAGGCGACCTGCTCCGGGTCGAGGAACGGGGCGAAGAACCGGTGCAGGCCGGGGGATTCCAGGTCCCAGTCGGCGGCGAGCACCCGGTGGCCGTTCGCGGCGAGGATCCAGGCGGTGTTCGCCAGCGCCATCGTGCGACCGGTGCCACCCTTGTACGAGTAGAAGGTGACGACCTGGCCGTCGCGGGGTGGAGTCATCGTTCTGCCTTCCCTCGCCGTACGTCGAACGGTCCGACCGGCCCCAGGCTCGGCTTCGGATCGTGCGGGCCCTCCGGCGGATCGACCGGCCCGTGCCGGAGGAACTGTTTGCGCGCCTCGGTGACCAGCAGCGGCGCGCAGCGCTCGAACTCGTCGATGGTGCGCACCGGCAGCACCCGGGGAAACCGGGCGTCCTGCAAGGTACCGGCGATCTCCTCGGGTGTCGGCTCGCCACGCGCATGGTCGGCGGCGATGACGAGCGGGACCACCCACTGCGGCAGCCCGTCGAGTGCGACCCGGGCGGCGTCGGCCCCGACCCCGGCGTCCACCAGCACCACCGCCGGGCTGTGCGGGGCCTGGTCGCGGGCCTCGGCCAACCCGACCACCCGGGTGGGCAGACCGAGCCGCTCGGCGGTCGCCGCCACGTAGTCGGCCACCGCCAGCTGGTGCTGGTCGCCGTAGGGCCGCCAGCGGGCCCGGTCGGCGGCGAGGGTGGTGACCACCAGCGTGGCGCCCGGACCGTCGGGGACCGGCCGGCTGGTCACGGTCGTCGCCCGGGACCGGGCGAGCGGTTGCTGCTCGGTCACCCGGACGATCCGGTCGGCCAGCGCGTCGCGCAGCCGCCGGTACTGCCGGCCGTAGGCGCTGAGCTTGCACAGCGCGCGCAGCCCGTTCTCGGCGTAGACGGCGCGGTCGTCGGGGTCGTCGGTCAACGTCAGCGCCTGGACGATCTCGGGACGGTCCTCCCAGGACGGTAACGGCATCCAGAGCACCGGCAGCAGGTGCCGGTCGGCCTGTCCCGCCGGCAGCCGGGTCAGCCGGCTGCGGAACGAGTCCCGTTCGCCGAGCGCCCAGCCGTTGCGGAAGTAGTTCGGCGAGTACAGCGGCACGAACACGTGCGCGACGCTGAGCGCGTCGGTGAGCGTACGACGCAGGTCGACGCCGGGACTGACCTGGCCGTCGAAGAAGCCCGCCCCGATCTCGACGGTGCGTCGGGGATGGTCCCGGACGGCCGTGGCGAGATCCTGGAAGAACTTGCCGACCCAGTAGTCGGTGTCCGGCCGGGCGGCGTCGGACAGCGGGACGGAGTGCGCGTAGCTGAGGTAGAAGTAGGTCTCCTGCCCGGGGAGCCCGACCGGGGAGGTGTCAGACCAGGTCATGCCCGTCCTCCTCGAACCGGTCGCGCAGCTGCCGCAGGTCGGTCGGCACCGCCGGCTCGACCCAGTGCGTGCGGTACGCGCGGGCGATCCGCTGGGCCAGCCGCCAGACCACCGCGTCGTAGGCGTCCTTGCCGTTGCTGCCGAGGCTGAGCAGGCCGTAGATGCCCTCCTCGTGGTACTGCGGGGCGATGTCCGAGGGTAACCGGGTGGGGGAGAACATCTGCCACCGCGACACGGCCTCGGGCATCCGTCGGCGCTCCACCACCGACCAGTTGACCGGGATCACCGGCGTCTCCCCCGCCGACAGCTCGGCGTCCGGGCGGGGTACGACCTGCCGCCTGGTGAACGCGTCCCACTCCCTGGCGCACCACTGGCTGCGCAGGTAGTGCGGGGAGATGAGCGGGATGAAGACCTGGCAGTGGCCGACGGCGGAGGCGAGCTCGTCGGTCCACAACTGCCCTCCGTCGAGCATCCGGTCCATGAACCCGGCCGTCCGGCCCGGGCCGAGGCCGAGCAGCTCGACGACATGGTCGGAGAGGTCGACGAAGAGCTGGAAGACCTTCTGGTTGGTGTCCCGTGGGGGCGCCGCCACCCGGGTGCGGGTGCGGGCATAGCTGAGGAAGAACACGGGGGCTCGCTCGTCCTCCCTGAACTGTTCCTCCGCCACCTAACGCTCCCGCCCGGCGTCGCCGCTCCCGGCCGACCACAGTATCGACAGTGGCCAACCCCGCGCTGTCCGCTTCACGCCAGCCGGTGCTCATCAATCCACCTGACGGCGAGATCGACGGCGGGGCGCAGCCGTACGCAGTGACCGTCGGCGGCGCCCACCGGGCCGGAGCGGACCGCCCCGGCGGCCTCCACGGCCGCCCCGATCCGTGGGAAGTCACCGTCGTCCAGGTGCGGGGCACGGAAGTCCCGGCGGACCCGGCGGCCCTGCGGGTCGCGCAGGTAGCAGCGGTACGCCCGGTGCGGGGCGGGCCGGGCGCACCGGTACTCGGCGAGGTGGAACGCGGTGCACACCGACCAGTCGACGCCGAGCAGCAGCACCAGCGCGTCGGCGGCGTACAGCGCGCCCAGCGGGGACCGGTCGCCGAGGTGGCAGTCCAGGTCGTGCCGGGCGGTCAGGGCGGCGGCGGCCGGGCCGAGAGCGGCGAAGGAGGTCTGCGGGTGGGCGCTGCGTCGGGCATCGACCTGCCGGCGGACGTGTTCGGCGAACGCCCCCATCCCCTGCGCCGGGCTGTGCACCGGATCGAACGGCGCGATGGTCGCCTCGACGGCGGCGGCCTGGGCCGGGGTCATCCCCGCCGTGGCGGCCCGGAACGCCGGTGAGGTCACCGAGTTGCCGGCGGTCTGCGTCGGCACGACCACCGTGCCGTCGTCGCCGAGGGTGTCGCGCAACGCCGCCAGGAGGGTGCCCGGCCCGGCCGGGTCGGGTCGCACCCGGGACAGCGCGCAGTGCACCAGCACGGTCGCGCCGGCTGGTAGTCCGATCGCCCGCAGGTCGGCGGCGAGGCCGGCCCGGTCGTTCACCGCCAGCCGTCCAGAGTGGCGCGCATCCGTCCGACGAAACGCTCACCGTCGGCGGTGAGGCTGCCGAGGTCGAGCAGCGCGTCGACCGTCGTGTCGGTCCACTCCCGGTAGCGTCGGTGGTGCGCCGCGGCCTCGGCTCCCGGGCGGTGCCGCCACACGTCGGCGACGGCGAGGTGGGCGTAGACCCCGTGCAGCGCGCCCTCCACCGGGCGGGGGTCGTCGCGCCAGGGCACCCGCAGCCGCCTGGCGTCGGCGGGGTCGAACAGCTCGCAGACGTCGAGCACCGCGTCCAGCTTGAGATGTTGCACCTCGTGCACGAGCAGCACCGCCAGCGCGGCGTCGTCGGCGACCGGGGTGACGGCGACCGCGCCGAACGCGGACCGGGCGGCGGCGCTGCGGGAACGGCCTGACGGGTCGGGGCGCAGCGGCACCACGGCGCGCAGCAGGGCACGGACGCCGACGGCGTAGCCGGCGGCCTCGCCGTCGAGGCGGTCGACCGCCCGGCGCACCTGCCGCGTCCAGCGGTCGGCGACCGCCGGGGCGAGCCGGGCCGCCACCGGCAGGTCGAAGCAGTCCCGGTACGGGTCGGTGTCCTCCAGCAGGACGGTCCCGTCGCCGGTGTGGGCCGCCCGGGTGGGTCGCCACCGGTCCGGGTGGGGTCCGGGTCCGGCCGGCCGGACCCGGACCCGTCGCCGGCCGGCCCGCAGCGTGACACCGCCGGTGGAGATGGTGACGGGCACCGTCGCGGCGTCGGTGTCCACCATGATCGCGCCGAGCGTCGGCAGGTGCACCGCGCCGGCCCGCACCGGCAGCGCGAGTTCGGCGTCGACGCCGGCCCGGACCGCTGCCGCGGCGGCGACGGCGGCGAGGTGCGACAGGTCGCCTGCCGCGCCGGCCCGGCAGCGCTGCGCCCACCGCCTGACGAACGGGTGGGTGAGCACGTGGTCGACGGCGTCGGGGGCGGACACGTCCAGTGCGACCAGGAGGTGCCAGCCGGCCGCCGCGACCGGGTCGGCGGTGGCGGCGGGGCTGAGCGCGACCGTCAGCGCCCGGGCGATGCCGTGGTGGACGGCGGCGAGCTGACCCACCGGTCCGGGGCCGCCCCGCCCGGAGCCGAGGTCGGTCAGGACAGCGGGGGGCAACGTGTCGGCCGGCTGCTGTGACGGCGACCCGGCGGGGACGGCGGTGGCCCGGATCAACGCGGCCAGGTCCGTGCAGTAGGCCGACGGGTTGGCGAAACCGGTGCCCGAGCGGTACCGGTGGGCGAACAGGCCACCGCCGCAGCGGCGTACCAGCGGGCAGGAGCGGCAGGTGGCGCAGAGGCCGGCCAGTCCGGACTGGCGGACGGCGATGCCGGGGTGGGCCGCCGCCTCGTCGACGGTGTGCCGGAACACGTCCAGGCCGGTGGCGGCGGCGCCGTGGAAGGCGGACTTGAGCGAGTCGACCTGCTCGAAGCTGCCGTCGGTCTCCACCACCACGAGATCCGCCGGGGCGAGCCCGACCGCCTCGGTGCCGGTGCTGCCGCCGGTGGCTGTGGCCAGCAGGGACTCCAGCAGCCGGATCGGCACCGGCCGGCCGTCGGCCAGCCAGCGCCGGTGGATGGTCAGCAGCCAGTCCGCGTACGGGGTGGTGGCCCCGTCGGGGCGGGCGGGTGGCCGGTCCCAGTTGGCGTGCGGCAGCAGGAAGTCGATCCGGGGCGGTTGCTCGGCGAGCAGCGCCTGGTAGACCCGCAGCGGGTCGTTGGCCAGGTCGACGGTGCACAGCAGCCCGGCGTAGGAGCTGCGGTACGCCGGGCGGCGCAGCAGGGCCAGCGCCCGGCGCACCTGGTCGTGGCTGCTCGCGCCGTTGGCGTACCGGCGGTGCCGGTCGTTGGCCGACCGGTCACCGTCCAGGGAGACGCCCACCGCCACGTCGTGGGCGACGAGGACGTCGGCGATCTCGGGGGTGAGCAGCACGCCGTTGGTCTGCATCCGCAGGTCGAGCCGGGTCACCGGGGCGATCACCCGGCGCAGGGTGGCGGCGGTGGTGGCGAGCCGGGCCGCGCCGGCCAGCAGCGGTTCCCCGCCGTGCAGGACGACCCGCACCACGCCGAGCCGGTGGGTGGCGGCGTGTTCGGCGATCCGCCGGGCGGTGGCCTCGACCGTGTCGGGCGTCATCAGCCGGGGTTGACGACGCCACGACTGGTCGGGGTGTTCGTAGACGTAGCAGTGGTCGCACGCCAGGTCGCACCGGCTGGTCAGCTTGAGGACGTACTGGCTGAGCGGGGCGACCGGGGCGCGGGGCGCGGTGGCCGGGTCAGACGTGCGAGCCGAAGGATGCGACATCGACCCGGGTCGGGTGGGTGGCCCGGCGGTCGTCGATGCGCGCCACGGCGAGGGCGCGCTCGACCGGGATCTGGCCGAGTGGCGTCCGGCGTACGTCGCTCATCGGCGTCGGGAACGGATCGGACGGGCGTTGGGTGCGGTCCACGTCGGGCCCCCATCTGTGTCGGAGGTGGACGGGCGTCCGTCCACGTCGACGACAATCACGGATATCGACGATGCTAGCTGCCACGGCCCGTGATGTCACTGCTGCGTAGCGCCATCGTCCTCGATCATCCGGGCCATCCAGGCCGTGTTGGACTGGGCGATGATCCGCTCGGCCTCGGCGACGAACGCCTCGTCGTCGGTCCAGCCCAGGCCGGCCTCCCGGGTCAGCCGCAGCCGGGTCAACTGGTCGGCCGTGCGGGCGTACTCCAGGTGCTGTTGCTCGTAGCGTTCGGCCGCGCCGTAGCCGACCAGCGCGGTGGTGACCGTCGCGACCACCCCCACCCACGCGGTCAGGCCGAGCACGTCGCCGAACACCCCGGCGACGGCGGAGAGCACGGCGGCCAGGACGGTCAACGCGGTCGCCGCCCGGCCGATCCGGGTGGCCGCGCGGCCGGCCTGCCGGGCCGCCGGCAGGTAGTAGCCGTCGACCTGCCGCTGCACCCGTCCGGCGAGGTAGCTCGGCAGGTCGGTGACCGGCGGCAGTGGACGGTCGACGGGGGTGCCGTCGAGGGTGTGCCCGACCAGGTCGCCGACGCCGTCCACGAGCTGCCCGTAGCGGTGCAGCAGGACGGCGTCGGCGTCGACGCCGGCGTAGGGGGCGACGTGGGCGAGGTAGCGGTACAGCTCCGCCTTCGACGCCTCGGAGACCGCCCGCAGCCGGGTCCAGGCGGCCACCGCCTCCCGCGACGCGCGCCGGCCGAGCACCGGCACCAGCAGCAGCGACACGGCGGCGACGAGCGCCAGTACCCGGCCGGCGGCGGGCGCTTGAGCGGCCAGCCGGGCCGCCGCGGTGCCGGCGACCGCAGCGGTGGCGGTCAGCGCGGCGACCGCCCGTCGCCCGGTGGTGATCCGTCGTTTGGCCCGTCGGGCGGCCCGCGACCAGTCTCCCTGCCCCCGCCAGACCTGCCCGGCGGCGAGGGACGCGTCGATGTCCGGCACAGCCGCATGGTAGGCGACCGACGCCCATCCGACTCGTGCCCGCCGGGACGAGCACGACGGACATGACGACGTTGTCGTACTGCTGGTCGACCGGGTGTATGCGCATCCGGCGCGCGTTCCGGCGAAAACCCGCAACTGGGGCGGCCGGCCAGCCGAGATCCACCGGGATCACCTGTTCAGACCAGGGCGAACGACTGCCGTTCATCACCTGGCAACAGGGGTTTCGGCAGGCGGGGGCCATGGTTGCCCGGGTCAACCCATTGATATGGGTGCCTGCCCGTGTGATCGTGCCTCCAGCAGTCGCCAACCCCCGGCGACTCGCGACGGACAGTCACCCCCACCGGGCCCGCCGGCAGCCCGGAGACCGCCCGTCGCGGCCATGCCTCACGCAGCACCGGCGCGCGACCCCACCGGGCACCGCGACGCCGCCCGAGAACAGGAGCACCCCCCTTGACGCTCTCACCCCGCCTCGTCGCGCTCTCCGGCGCGGTCGCGGCCGGCCTGATCGCCGCGGGCACCGCCGCAGCGGTCCAGGCCGCGCCGTCCCACCCCGTACCCGACCCGGCCCAGGCCCGGGCCGCCGCCGTCGACGCGGCCAGCTCGCTGGTCGCCAGCCGCCCCGCCTACCTGCACGCCAGCGCCGACGAAGCGTTCGTGCAACGGCCGGTCATCTCCTCCGAGGGCATCCAGTACGTGCCCTACGAACGCACCTACCGGGGCCTGCGTGTGGTCGGCGGTGACTTCGTCCTGGCGACCACCGCCACCGGCGAGGTCACCTACGCCTCCGTCGCCCAGCAGCAGAGCATCGGAAACCTGTCCACCACCCCGAAGCTCACCGCCGCCGCGGCCGAGCGGACCGCCCGCGCCCAACTGCGCACGGTCGCCGGCGTCGAGGGCACCGCGCTGGTCGTGCACACCCTCGGCGCGCGTCCCACGCTGGCCTGGGAGACCACCGTCACCGGCACCGGCGCGGACGGCCCCAGCCGGTTGACCGTCGCCGTGGACGCCGCAACCGGCGCGGTGCTGGACACCCAGGAGCACGTCGTACGGGGCACCGGCACCGGCGCGTGGAACGGGCCGGTCACCCTGAGCACCACCCAGTCGGGCAGCACCTACTCGCTGAAGGACCCGAGCACCACCAACCTGAGCTGCCAGGACGCCGCGAACAACACCACCTTCTCCGGCTCGGACGACGTCTGGGGCAACGGCACCGGCACCAACAAGGAGACCGGCTGCGTCGACGCGCTGTTCTCGGCGCAGACCGAGCACAAGATGCTGTCGCAGTGGCTGGGCCGCAACGGCGCGAACGGCAGTGGTGGCGCGTGGCCCATCCGGGTCGGCCTCAACGACCAGAACGCCTACTACGACGGCAGCCAGGTGCAGATCGGCAAGAACACCGCCGGGCAGTGGATCGGCTCGCTCGACGTGGTGGCCCACGAGATCGGCCACGGCATCGACGACACCACCCCCGGTGGCATCTCCCGGGGCAACACCCAGGAGTTCGTCGCCGACACGTTCGGCGCGGCCACCGAGTGGTTCGCCAACGAGCCGTCCACCTACGACGCGCCGGACTTCCTCGTCGGCGAGAAGATCAACCTGGTCGGCAGCGGCCCGATCCGCAACATGTACAACCCCTCCGCGCTCGGTGACGCGAACTGCTACTCCAGCAGCATCCCGAGCCAGGAGGTGCACGCGGCGGCCGGTCCGGGCAACCACTGGTTCTACCTGCTGGCCATGGGCAGCAACCCGACCAACGGGCAGCCGACCAGCCCGACCTGCAACAGCAGCACCGTGACCGGCCTCGGCATCCAGAAGGCCATCAAGATCATGTACAACGCGATGCTGCTCAAGACGACCACCTCGTCGTACCTGAAGTACCGCACCTGGACGTTGCAGGCCGCCAAGGGCCTGTCCTGCCGATCATGGAAGCCAGATGATGGCGGCGATGAGGACCAGGCCGGACCGGTAGAGGGATGCGCGCTTGGCGTAGCGGGTGGCCAGGTCACGCCACTGCTTTAGCCGGTTGAAGCAGCGCTCCACGACGTTGCGCTTGCGGTAGATCGCCTTGTCGAAGGCCGGTGGTCGCCCGCCGTGGCTGCCCTTGGCGGCCCGGCGGGCGACCTGGTCCGAGCGTTCCGGGATGACGTGCCGGATCCCGCGTTGTCGCAGGGCTCGACGGGTCGAGTCATGCGCATAGCCCTTGTCCGCGATCAGCACCTCCGGTCGCTTGCGGGGCCGACCCGGCCCGGGCTCGTTGATCCGGATCGCATCCAGCAGCGCCAACAGCTGCGGGTTGTCACCGGCCTGGCCCGGGGTGAGCAGGATCGACAACGGCCGACCGCGTCCGTCGACAGCCAGGTGGATTTTCGTGCTCAGTCCGCCGCGGGATCGGCCGATGGCCTCGCCATCTTGCGTACCAGGTGCCGCCGGACTTGCCGTGGAGCCCCTTTTTTACGGGCGCCAGCGGCATGCTGGTGCGCCCGCACGATCGACGAGTCGATGCTGATCGTCCACTGCACCGGTGTGCCATCGTCGTGGACCTGCGCCGCCGCGAGAATCCGATCCCACGTTCCGTCAGCGCTCCACCGGCGCAGCCGTTCGTGGCAGGTCTTCCACGGCCCGAAGCGTTCCGGCAGGTCACGCCACGGCGCACCCGTACGCAGCTTCCACAAGATCCCGTTGATGACCTGGCGATGATCCCGCCACCGCCCCCGCGCACCGCCCGGCTCGGGAAGCAGCGGGGCGATCACCGCCCACGCCTCATCGGTCAGCTCACCACGACGTACCACCGGCACATCGTCAACGACCAACCGCTACAAGATCGACAGGACACGCCCAAGACCCTCTACCCGGGCAGCTGCACCGAGTTCAACACGGTCAAGGCCGCCTGGGACGCGGTGAGCGTGCCCGCCCAGTCCGCTGACCCGACCTGCACCGGCGGCACCCCGACGCCCACCCCGACCGCGACCTCCACCCCGACGCCCACCCCGACCTCGGGCGGCTGCTCGGGCCAGAAGCTGACCAACCCGGGCTTCGAGTCCGGCGCCACCGGCTGGACCGCCACCTCGGGCGTGATCACCGCGTCGGCCAGCCAGGCCGCGCACGGCGGCTCGTACAAGGCGTGGCTCAACGGGTACGGCTCGACCCACACCGACACCCTCACCCAGTCGGTGAGCATCCCGGCCGGTTGCCGGGCCACGCTGTCCTTCTGGCTGCACATCGACACGGCCGAGTCGGGCAGCACGGCGTACGACAAGCTGACCGTCAAGGCCGGCAGCACCACGCTGGCGACGTACTCCAACGTCAACGCCGCCAGCGGCTACGTGCAGCGCAGCTTCGACGTGTCCGCGCTGGCGGGCAGCACCGTCACCATCTCGTTCAGCGGGGTGGAGGACAGCAGCCTCCAGACGTCCTTCGTGGTGGACGACACCGCGCTCACCCTGAGCTGACCCTTCCACCGCCGGCAGCGGCCGGTCGTCGCACCCGCGACGGCCGGCCGTCGGCGTGTCCGCCCCACCCGCTCCCCCGCCCCCGCCTGCTCCCGGCCACGTCCCTCCGCCGGCCAGCCTCCCGTCAACCGGCGACTGCGAGCCGACAGAGGCCTGGAGGGTCGCGTCCGCGAGGTGGAATCCCGCTTCCAGTGGGCAGATGCAGGCCGCTAGGGTGACCGGGTGAGCGTGTTCCGGATCAGTGAGGCCGCCGAGCTGCTCGGGGTCAGCGCCGACACCGTGCGGCGCTGGGTGGACGCCGGCCGGCTGCCCGCCCGGCGGGACACCCACGGCCACCGCATCGTCGACGGCGTGGACCTGGCCGGCTTCGTCCGCGCCCAGTCCGCCGCCCCCGACGAGGGGGCCGAGTTCTCCTCGGCCCGCAACCGGCTGCGCGGGATCGTCACCGCCGTCGTCCGGGACACCGTGATGGCCCAGGTCGACATCCAGGCCGGGCCGTTCCGGATCGTCTCGCTGATGAGCCGGGAGGCCGTCGACGAGCTGGACCTGCGGGTCGGCTCGGTGGCCGTCGCCGTGATCAAGTCGACTACCGTCGTGGTGGAGCGGCCCGCGCCCACCGGGCAGGCCAGGGCAAGGACCGACCCGTGACCGGCACCACCACGGCCGCCCGACAGCGCGGCGGCAGCCGTCCGGTGCGCCAGCGGATCCGGGTCGTCGTCGCCGCCCTCGTGGTGGCCGTCCCCGCCCTGGCCGGATGCGGGGGCGGCACCACCGCGCCGGCCGCCGACGGCGGGCCGCGCGGCACCCTCACCGTCTTCGCCGCCGCGTCGCTGACCGAGTCGTTCACCACCCTCGGCCGGCGGTTCGAGGCCGAATACCCGGGCACCACCGTCACCTTCAACTTCGCCGGCAGCTCCGCCCTGGCCACCCAGATCACCCAGGGCGCCCCCGCCGACGTGTTCGCCTCGGCCGCCCCGACGAACATGACCACCGTCACCGACGCCGGTCACGCCGCCGGCACCCCCACCGTCTTCGCCCGCAACCAGCTCGTCATCGCCGTGCCGCAGGGCAACCCGCAGCGCCTCGCCGGGCTGGCCGACCTGACCCGGCCGGGGTTGAAGGTCGCGCTGTGCGCCGCCCAGGTGCCGTGCGGGGCGGCGGCGACCACCGCGCTGGACGCGGCCGGCGTACGGGTCACCCCGGTCACCCTCGAACAGGACGTCAAGGGCGCGCTGGCCAAGGTGAAACTCGGCGAGGTCGACGCGGCGCTGGTCTACCGCACCGACGCCCGCGCAGCCGACCGGGAGGTCGACGGCATCGAGTTCGCGGAGTCCGCCCGTGCCGGCAACGACTACCCGATCGTGGTGCTGGCCGACGCGCCGAACCCCACCGCCGCCCGCGCCTTCGTCGCGCTGGTCCGGTCCACAGCCGGGCAGGCCGTCCTCACCGACGCCGGATTCCAGCCACCGGCAGGCCCGTGACCGCGTCCACCCGCCGTCGCGGCACCGGTCAACGGGTGCCGGTCGCGCTGCTCGTACCGGCCGCCCTGGGGTTGCTGTTCCTGCTGCTGCCACTGGGCGGGCTGCTGCTGCGCACCCCGTGGACGTCGCTGGGACCGCGCCTCACCGCACCCGGGGTGCTCACCGCGCTGCGGCTGTCGGTGCAGTGCGCCACCCTGGCCACGCTGCTCTGCCTGGCGCTGGGCGTACCCCTGGCGTGGCTGTTGGCCCGGGTGGAGTTCCCCGGCCGGCGGCTGGTCCGGGCGCTGGTCACCGTGCCGCTGGTGCTGCCGCCGGTGGTCGGCGGGGTGGCGCTGCTGCTGGTCTTCGGCCGACGCGGGCCGGTCGGCGGCTGGCTGGACGCCACCTTCGGCGTCACGCTGCCGTTCACCACCACCGGCGTGGTGCTCGCCGAGGCGTTCGTGGCGATGCCGTTCCTGATCATCGCGGTGGAGGGGGCGCTGCGCGGCGTCGACCACCGCTACGAGGAGGCCGCCGCCACCCTGGGCGCCCGCCGGTGGACCACCTTCACCCGGGTCACCCTGCCGCTGGTCGCCCCCGGCGTCGCCGCCGGGGCGGTACTGTGCTGGGCCCGCGCGCTCGGCGAGTTCGGCGCGACCATCACCTTCGCCGGCAACTACCCGGGCCGGACCCAGACCATGCCGCTCGCGGTCTACCTGGCCCTGGAGACCGACCTGGAGGCCGCCGTGGTGCTCAGCCTGGTGCTGCTCACCGTCTCGGTGGTGATCCTCGCCGGGCTCCGCGACAGGTGGATCGGCGGCCCGTGACACCGCCGCTGCTCGACGGGCACCTGGTCGTCGACCGGGCCGGGTTCCGGCTGGACGTCCGGCTGCACGTCGCCGCCGGAGAGGTGGTCGCACTGCTCGGGCCCAACGGCGCCGGCAAGACCACCGCGCTGCGTGCCCTCGCCGGGCTGCATCCGCTCGACGCCGGCCGGCTGCGCCTCGACTCGACGGTGCTGGACCAGCCGGACGCGCGGCGGTTCGTCCGGCCGGAGCGGCGACCGGTCGGCGTGGTGTTCCAGGACTACCTGCTCTTCCCACACCTGACCGCCCAGGACAACGTCGCGTTCGGCCCGCGCCGGCAGGGCCTGCCCCGGCGGGCCGCCCGGGCGCGGGCCGACCGCTGGCTGGACCGGGTGGGGCTGGCCGGATACGCCGGACGGCGGCCCCGGGAACTCTCCGGCGGGCAGGCCCAGCGGGTCGCGCTGGCCCGCGCGCTCGCCGTCCACCCGACCCTGCTGCTGCTCGACGAGCCGTTGGCCGCGCTCGACGCCCGGACCCGGCTGGACACCCGCGCCGAACTGCACCGCCACCTCACCGACCACGCCGGGGCGGCCGTGCTGGTCACCCACGACCCGCTCGACGCCCTGGCGTTGGCCGACCGGCTGATCATCGTCGAGGACGGCCGGGTGGTCCAGGAGGGCGACCCGGCCACGGTCACCGCCCGGCCGCGCACCGACTACGTGGCCCGACTGGTCGGGCTGAACCTGCTCCGAGGTCGGGCCGACGGGCATCTCGTCCACCTCGCCGACGGGTTCGCCGTGCCGACCGCCGACCGGCTCGACGGCGACGCCTTCGTGGTCTTCCCACCGACCGCCGTCACCCTGCACCCGGACCGACCCGACGGCGATGCTCCGCACACCTGGCCGGCCACCGTCGCCGGGGTGCACCGGCACGGCGACCACCTGCGGGTGCAGCTCGCCGGGCCGGTCAGCACCGTCGCCGACGTCACCCCCGCCGTCGCCGCCGGGCTGCGGCTGCTGCCCGGGCAGCAGGTCTGGGCGAGCGTGGCGGCCGGCGACACCCGGGCGTACCCGGTCGGGCCCTGACGCCCGGGGGCGGCGGTCACCCCGGGCCGGGCGGGCCGTCGTCGGCGGCGGGGGCGGGGACAGATGGCGTCGGCTGGAACACGTCCGGCACCCCGTCGCGGTCCAGATCGACCTGCTCGGCCTCGTGCACCCGCCGGTAGACCCGGCTGCGGGCACGCAGGATGACGCTGGCCAGCAGGGCCGACACCAGCGAACCGGCGAGCACCGCCACCTTGGCGTGGTCGTCGCGGGCGCTGCCCAGCCCGAAGGCCAGCTCCCCGATCAGCAGCGAGACGGTGAAGCCGATCCCGCCGAGCAGCGCCAGCCCGAGCACGTCGAGCCAGTTGAGGCCCTCGTCAAGGTCGGCCCGGGTGAACCGGGACACCAACCAGGTCGCGGCCAGGATGCCGATCGGCTTGCCGACGATCAGGCCGACGGCGATGCCCACCGCGACCCGGTCGGTCAACGCGGTGGCCAGCCCGGCGAGCCCTCCCACGGTGACCCCGGCGGAGAGGAAGGCGAACACCGGGACGGCGATGCCGGCGGAAACCGGCCGGACCCGGTGCTCGAAGTGCTCGGCCAGGCCCGGCCCGGCGTCCGGGCCGCCGGCCGCCGCGCTGCGCAGCACCGGCACGGTGAAGGCGAGCAGAACGCCGGCCACGGTGGCGTGCACCCCCGACTCGTGCACCAGCACCCAGGTGAGGACGGCGAACGGCAGCAGCAGCCACCACGACCGGACCCGGCGCTGCACCAGCACCCCGAACGCGGCGAGCGGCAACAGCGCGCCCACCAGCGGGACGACGGACAGATCGGCGGTGTAGAAAACCGCGATGATCATGATGGCGAGCAGGTCGTCGACCACCGCCAGGGTGAGCAGGAAGGTCCGCAGCGCCGACGGCAGGAAACGACCCACCACGGCGAGCACCGCCAGGGCGAACGCGATGTCGGTGGCGGTCGGGATGGCCCAGCCCCGGCCCGCGCCGTCACCCGCCCCGGCGGCGATCAGGGCGTACAGCACGGCGGGCACGACCACCCCGCCGACGGCCGCCGCCACCGGCACCGCCGCCCGCCGGGGGTCGCGCAGGTCACCGGCCACGAACTCACGTTTGAGCTCCAGGCCGGCGACGAAGAAGAACACCGCCAGCAGACCGTCGGCGGCCCAGGTCGCCACGCTGAGATCCAGGTGCAGCGCGGCCGGGCCGACGGTGACGTCCCGCAGCGCCTGGTACGACCCCGACCAGGGGGAATTGGACCAGACCAACGCGACGAGCGCCCCGCCGAGCAGGAGCGCCCCGCCGACGGTCTCCCGGCGCAGGATGGCCGAGATCCGACTGGTCTCGCCCCAGGAGCGGCGGGCGAACAGGCTGGAGCGTCGCCGGGTGGCGTTGGTCACAGGAACTCCTCGTCGGCAGGGGTCGCGTCATCCACCGCCGACCAGACTTCCCGGCACACCTGGACCAACCCTATCCGCTGCGGCGACCCGCCGCCGCTGCGACGCCGGCCGGTGTACCCGGCACCCCGGCCGCCGAACCCTGGTGCTCCCGGCCGGGCCGTTGCCCGGCCGGGAGGGGAGGCGGATCAGAGGGTACGGGCCAGCCGGTCGGCGAGCAGCCGGGCGAACCGGGCCGGGTCGGCCAGGTCGCCGCCCTCGGCGAGCAACGCCGTGCCGTAGAGCAACTCGGCGGTCTCGGTCAGCGCCGCGCTGTCGTCGCCCCGCTGGTGGGCGACGCGCAGGCCGGTGACCAACGGGTGGGTCGGGTTGAGTTCGAGGATCCGCTTGACCGGGGGCAGTTCCTGCCCCATCGCCCGGTACATCTTCTCCAGCGTCGGGGTGATGTCGTGCGCATCGCCGACGATGCACGCGGGCGAGGTGGTCAGCCGGGAGGAGAGCCGGACCTCCTTGACCGTGTCGGCGAGCGCCCCGCCGAGGAAGGTGAGCAGCTCGGCGTACTCCTTGTTCTGCTGCTCCCGGGCGACCTCGGTGTCCTTGCGCTCCTCCTCGGTCTCCAGGTCGACCTGGCCCTTGGCGATGGAGCGCAGCGGCTTGCCGTCGAACTGGCCGACCCGCTCCACCCACACCTCGTCGACCGGGTCGGTGAGCAGCAGCACCTCGTAGCCCCTGGCCCGGAACGCCTCCAGGTGCGGCGAGTTCTCCAGCATGGTGCGGCTCTCGCCGGTGGCGTAGTAGATCTCGGTCTGGCCGTCCTTCATCCGCTCCACGTACCCGCCCAGGGTGGTGGGGTCGGTGTCGTGGTGGGTGGAGGCCACCGACAGCAGGTCGAGGAGGGTCTCGGTGTTGTCCGCGTCCTCCAGCAGACCCTCCTTGACCACCCGGCCGAACTCGCCCCAGAAGGTGGTGAACTTCTCCGGGTCGGCGGTGCGCATCTCCTTGACCGTGGCGAGCACCTTGCGGACCAGCCGGCGGCGCACGATCTGGATCTGCCGGTCCTGCTGGAGGATCTCCCGGGAGATGTTCAGCGACAGGTCGTGCGCGTCCACCACACCCTTGACGAAGCGCAGGTAGTTCGGCATCAGCGCGGCGCAGTCGTCCATCACGAAGACCCGCTTGACGTAGAGCTGCACCCCGCGCCGGCCGTCGGCCTGGTAGAGGTCGTACGGCGCGTGCGCGGGCAGGAACAGCAGCGCCTCGTACTCGAAGGTGCCCTCCCCGCGCATGTGGATGGTCTCCAGCGGGTCGGTCCAGTCGTGGCTGACGTGCCGGTAGAAGTCCCGGTACTCCTCCTCGGCGACCTCGTCGCGCGAGCGCGCCCAGAGCGCCTTGCGGGAGTTGAGGGTCTCCTCGGTGGGTTCGCCGCCGTCGACGCCCGGCACGGTGGTGCGGATCGGCCAGGCGATGAAGTCCGAGTACCGCTTCACGATCTGCCGGACCGTGGCGAGGTCGGCGTAGTCGTGCAGGTTGTCCTCGTCGTCGGCGGGCTTGAGGTGCACGGTGACCGAGGTGCCCTGCGGGGCGTCGTCCACGGTCTCCACCACGTACGTGCCCTCGCCGGTGGACTCCCAGCGGGTGCCCTCGGTCTGCCCGGCCCGCCGGGTGAGCAGGGTGACCCGGTCGGCGACCATGAACGTCGAGTAGAACCCGACACCGAACTGGCCGATCAGCTCGCCGCCGGCGCTCTCCTTGGACTCCTTGAGCTTACGCAGCAGCTCGGCGGTGCCGGAGCGGGCGATCGTGCCGATCAGCGACACGACGTCCTCGCGGGACATGCCGATGCCGTTGTCCCGCACGGTGAGGGTCCGGGCCTGTGGGTCGGTCACCAGCTCGATGTGCAGGTCGGAGGTGTCGACGTCGAGGTCGGAGTCGACCAGCGACTCCAACCGCAGCTTGTCCAACGCGTCGGAGGCGTTGGAGATCAGCTCGCGCAGGAAGACGTCCTTGTGCGAATAGATGGAATGCACCATCAGTTGCAGCAGCTGGCGTGTCTCCGCCTGGAACTCCAGCGTCTCGGTCCGACTGCTCACACCAACCTCCTCGTACGGGCGGGCCAGATCCGCGCAACAGGATACGAGGTGCCGTGGCGGCCCGGTCACGCCCGGTCGTCGTCCCGACGGACCAGCAGGCAGGCCTGCGGGGTACGCTCCATCGCCCCGGCGAACTCCTGCGGCGCCCGCCACATCCGGGCCTGCTCCGCCAACCCGGCGGCGTGCAGCAACGCGGCCACCTGGTCCGGGTGGCGGCGACGGAACGCCAGCGAGACCGGCTCGCCCCACGCCTCGGTGTAGCGGACCGTCTCGTCACCGACCTGGAAGGCGAGCAGGGCGTGCCCGCCGGGGGCGAGGACCCGGCGGAACTCGGCGAACACCCGGGGCAGCCACTCGTCGGGCACGTGGATGACGCTGTACCAGGCGACCAGCCCGGCCAGCACGCCGTCGGCCACCGGCAGGTCCAGCATGGACCCCTCGACGAGGCGCAGGTCGGGGTGGGCGAGCCGGCCCTGCGCCAGCATCCCGGGGGACAGGTCGAGCCCGGTGACGGTCAGATCGAGGGCGCGCAGATGGCCGGTGATCCGGCCGGGGCCGCAGCCGACGTCGAGCACCGGGCCACCGCCACCGGCCAGGACGGTCTCGGCGAACGCGGCGAGCATGCCCCGGTCGACCGGGCGGGCGGCGAGCTCGGCCCGGAACCGGGTGGCGTACCCGGCGGCCATGGTGTCGTAGGAGGCGCGGGTCTCGGCGAGGAAGTCGACGTCGGTCACGGCCGCGGACCCTACCGGCCGGGCGGCCTTTCCCGGGGCTGCGCCACACCGCCCGGCCCCACCCCGACGCCGGCCCACCGGCGACGTCGCCTCCGGGTCAGCTGGGGGTCGCCGGGCGGGTGACGTCGTACACGTGGTGTTCCACGTCGTGCAGGAAGTAGACGGCGAAGCGACCGACGGTGAACACCGAACCGTTGCTGCGCCGGCCCGGCCGGTCCCACTGCGCGGGCGTGATGGCGTCGAACGCGGCGGCGGTCGCCTCGGCCTGGGCGGCGAGTTCCCCGGCCACCCGGGCCGGGGACTGGTGGAAGTAGTCGTCCTCGACGGCGGTGGCGTCCTGGTCCCAGTTGGGGAAGACCGGGTCGTCCTCGTCGAGCATCAACGCCAGCCGGCCCCGGAAGATCCGGCAGGTGTCCCGCACGTGGCAGGCGTACTCCGTCGGCGACCAGACGGTCGGCGCGGGCCGCCGGGTCGCGTCGGGCCGGGACAGCGCCTCCCGCCAGACCGGGACGGTGGCGCGCAGCCGGTCCCCGGTGGCGTCGGCCCGCTGCGGCACGAAGCCGCACTCGGCGCACCCGTCGTCGATGACGAAGGTCCAGTCCCGGTCCTCCGGCGTGATCGCCGCCCACTCCGACATGCGGCGATCCTGCCACGCGGGTGCCGGGCCGGCGTCGGCGGTAGGGTGTACGCCGCTGGCAGATCCGGGTGGGGGTGGTCGTGGTGTCGCGGGACGCGGAGCGCCGGCCCGTCGCCGTCAACAAGAAGGCCCGGCACGACTACACCGTGCTGAAGACCTACGAGGCGGGCATCGTGCTGGCCGGCACCGAGGTCAAGTCGCTGCGCGAGGGGCGGGTGTCGTTGGTCGACGCGTTCGCCCAGGAACGCGACGGCGAGATCATGCTGTACGGCCTGCACATCGCCGAGTACGGCTACGGCACCTGGACCAACCACCAGCCCCGGCGGACCCGCAAGCTGCTGCTGCACCGGGTGGAGATCGCCCGGATCCTGGAGAAGCTACGTGACCCCGGGGTGACCCTGGTGCCGCTGTCGATGTACTTCAGCAACGGCTGGGCCAAGGTGGAGATCGGGCTGGCCCGGGGCCGCCGCTCGTACGACAAGCGGCAGGTGCTCGCCGAACGCGACGCGAACCGGGAGATCGCCAGGGAGTTGGGCCGCCGGCTCAAGGGTCGGCGACCGGCCGGCGAGGGCCACCGGCCGGGCTGACCTTCTCCCGGAGTGCCCTGCGGGCTCAGCCGGGGGCGCGGTCGTCCGCCCCGGCGGTGTCCGCGGTGCCCGGCGCGCTGGCCAGCACGATCGCCGCAGCCACGGTGGTCAGGGTGGCCAGGACCGCCCACGGCAACCAGCCGGGGCGTACCCCGTCACCGAGCAGCAGCACCCCGGCGACCGACGGGACGACGATCTCGACCGCCCAGAGCACGGCGGTGACCGGCCCGACCGGCCCGTGCCGCAGCGCGTGCGCGTAGAGGACCGTCCCGGTCACCCCGGAGACGACCAGTCCCCAGCTGACCGGCTCCCGCAGCAGGTCCCGGACCGCCGCGCCGGGGTGGCCCAGCGGGTCGGGTGGCGGGGTGAGCGCCCGCGCGCACAGCGCGGTGATCCCCCAGGCCAGCCCGGCCAGGGTGGCGGCGACGACCGGCCGGGCGACCCGCAGCGCGGCGAGGCCGGCGATCGCGGTCAGCACCGCCGCGCCGGCCAGGCCGACCCGTAGCGCCGTCGACGCGGTGACCGGTGGTTCGGGGCCGGCGGCCAGCGAGATGACGGTGAGGGCGGCGACGGTGAGCAGGATCGCCCCGGTGTCCCGGCGGCGCAGCCGCGCGCCGAGCACGATCCGGGCGACGACCACGGTGACGGCGAGGGAGCCGGCGGTGACCGACTGGACCGCGTACACGGGCAGCTTCTGGAGGGCGACCAGGGAGGCGAGCCAGGCCAGCGTGTCGCAGCCCAGGCCGGCGAGGTAGAGCGGGTGCCCGAGGGCGCGCAGAGTGCTGGCCCCGCGCCGGGCCCCGACGGCCTGCAGCACCGAGCCGACGCCGTAGCCGAACGCCGCGCCGAGCGCGAAGGTCAGCGCCAGGCCGGCCGTCACGGCCCGCCCCCGACTCCCGGCCTGGCTGCGGCTACGGCTCCCGGCCCGGCCCCGGCCCCGGCTTCTGGCCAGTCTGCGGCTCCTGTTTCCGGGCCGGTGGATGCCAGCGGCCCGGCTGCTGTGGTCACCGCCGGCTCGGTCATCGGCACCGCCTCTGTTCCTGGTCCCGGTGTTCCCGGTTTCTGATCCCGGCCGGTCCGCGTCAGCCGTCGCTCCGTCGCATTGTCCCCGGCGCGTCCGCGCCCCGCAGCGCGTCGCCGACCCGACGCGCACCGCCATTCCACGAGACTTCTTGTACTTCATGTCTTGTACTTCTATGGTGGGTGCATGACCGAGGAACCCACCCGGCACCTGACCGATCCCCGGGCGATGCGCGCGCTGGCCCACCCGACCCGGTTGAGACTGCTCGGCGAGCTGCGGGTCCGGGGCCCGCAGAGCGTCGGCATGCTCAGCGACGCCATCGACGAGGCGGTCGGCTCGGTCAGCTACCACCTGGGCAAGCTGGCCGAGCACGGCTTCGTCGAGGAGGCCCCCGAGCACGCCCGGGACCGTCGGGAACGCTGGTGGCGGGCGACCCACGCCCGAACGTCCTGGGAACCGGTCGAGGTGCTCGCCGACCCAGAACGCCGGGCCGCCTCCGACCTGCTGCGCCGCGCCGTGCTCGACCGGTACGCGGAACGCCTCGGCCACTACCTCGACGTCGAGGCGACCCTCGACCCGCAGTGGGTGCGCGGCACCGCCAGCG
The DNA here is from genome assembly GCF_049178975.1 of Micromonospora sp. WMMD734. Taxonomy (NCBI): domain Bacteria; kingdom Bacillati; phylum Actinomycetota; class Actinomycetes; order Micromonosporales; family Micromonosporaceae; genus Micromonospora; species Micromonospora sp. WMMD734. Next base: position 1,925,058 of record NZ_JBMHMK010000001.1, on the reverse strand, counting down.
CCGACTCCTGGCTGCACCTGACCAGCGACGAGCTGATCGAACTGCGGGCCGAGCTGGAGGCGCTGGCCGCCCGCTGGCAGGCCCGAAGCGATCCCGCCCGGCCGGGGGCCGAGACGGTGTCGCTGATGTACCACGCCTTCCGGGACCAGCGGTGACGCCGCCTCGCCGTGGCCCGCTGGTCGGCCTGCTGGTCGGTCACACGGTCTCGCTCACCGGCAACATGCTCACCCTGATCGCGCTGCCGCTCTATGTGCTCGCCGAGACCGGCTCGCCCGCCGCCACCGGCCTCACCGGCGCGGTCGCCGCCGTACCGATGGTGCTCGGCGGCGCGCTCGGCGGGGTGCTGGTGGACCGGATCGGCTACCGCCGGGCCAGCGTCCTGGCCGACGTGGTGTCGGCGCTGACGGTCGGCGCGGTGCCACTGCTCGACGCCACGGTCGGCCTGCCGTTCTGGGCGCTGCTCGGGCTGGTCTTCGCCAGCGGCCTGCTCGACACCCCCGGGCAGACCGCCCGCAACGCCCTGCTGCCGGAGGCGGCCACCGCCGCCCGGGTGCCGCTGGAACGGGCCGTCGGCTGGTACGAGGCCAGCGAGCGGGGCGCCCGGTTGATCGGCGCCCCGATTGCCGGTCTGCTCGTCGCCGGCCTCGGCGCGCTCCCCGTGCTGGCCCTGGACGCCGTCACCTTCGCGGTCTCCGCGCTGGTCGTGACGGTGCTGGTGCCCCGATCGCTGCGTCCGGCCATGCCGGCTGACCCGACCGGCGGCGGCTACTGGCGGGAATTCGCGGCCGGGGTGCGGTTCCTGACCCGGGAGCCGCTGCTGCGCGCGGTGGTGCTGCTGGTGCTGGTGACCAACTTCCTCGACGCGACCAAGAGCAGCGTGCTGCTGCCGGTGGTGGCCGACCGGGAACTCGGCGGAGCGACGGCGTTCGGCCTGCTGGTCGGCGCGATGGGTGGCGGCGCGCTGGCCGGGTCGCTGCTGTTCAGCGCGGTCGGCCACCGGCTGCCCCGCCGGGCCACCCTCGTCACCGCGTTCGCCCTGGCCGGTGCGCCGCCCTTCTGGGCGCTGGCCGCCGCGCCGCCGCTGCCCTGGATCATCGCGGTCTTCACCCTGTCCGGCTTCGCCGCCGGCGCGATCAACCCGCTGCTCGGCGCGGTGGAGCTGGAACGGGTGCCGGCCCACCTGCGGGCCCGGGTGTTCGGGGTGATCGGGGCGGGCTGCTGGGCCGGCATGCCGTTGGGCGCGTTCGCCGCCGGGGTGGCCGTCGACGGCTTCGGCACCACACCCGTCCTGGTCACCGTGGGCGGCTGCTACCTGCTGGTGGTGCTCACCCCGCTACTCGGCGGCCCATGGCGCACACTCGACCACCCGAACACCCCCAACCACCAGGCACAAACCCCCACACCCGTCAGCTGACCAACCCCCGCCCCGTTCGCGTTCCCGTTCCCGGTTCCCGGTGATCAAGAGGTTTGCGTCAACTTGAAGATCGAAGTTGACGCAAACCTCTTGATCAATTGACGCAAACTTCTTGATCACCGGGGCGAGGTGGACCGGGGCAGGGCAAGGATGGGATGGGGCGGGGGTGGGATGGGGCCAAGGCGCGGTGAGGTGGCAGGGCGCGGTGCGTCTGGCGGCGGGCGTGCCGGCGCGATGCGGGAGGGGGCCGACCCGGGCGTCGGGCCGGAGGCAGGCCACGCCAGAGGTCAGTCGCGGCGCAGGTCGGTGTGGGCGGCGCGGAGACGGTCGACGGCCGGGTCGGTGCCGGGTGGAACGTGCCGGTCCAGCTCGGCCCAGACCTCGGCGAGGGCGTCGGTCACGGCCCGCAGCTCGGCGGCGTGCCGCAGGGCGCCCTGCCGGTGCGACTCCTCCAGCCGACGGGCCCAGCCGGCGGTCACCGTGGCGAGGCGGTCACCGTCGGCGCGGGCCTGGGCGGCGCTGCGGGCGGCGGGGGCCGGCACGATCGCGGCGACCGGCCGGGTGTCGCCGTCGCGGGTGACCAGGGTGACCGTGTCGGTCAGCTCGGCCATCGCGATCAGCTGGGTCAGCCGGGTACGCAGCTCGCGCAGCGGCACGGATCGGGGTTGACCACTGTGGTGGGACAGCGCGGGGGCAGCCATGTCCCCATGGTCCGACCGGGGTATGACATTTATCGCCATGACGGTCCGGGTGGGGACGCCATGACGGTCCGGGTGGGGACGCCATGACGGTCCGGGTGGGGGCGCCATGACCGTCCCGGTGGGGCGCCATGACGGTCCGGGTGGGGTGGACCAGGCGTCCACCCCACCCGGGTCGGTCAGCTCGCCTGCAACGTCACGTCGTCGATGACGAAGCTGGTCTGCAACGAGGCGTCCTCGGTGCCGGTGAACTTCAGGGTCACCGTCTGCCCGGCGTACGCGCCGACGTCGAACGAGCGCAGCGTGTAGCCGGTGGCCTTGTTGAGGTTCGAGTACGTCGCCAGCGTGGTGCTGCCGACCTGGACCACCAGTTTGTCGTACGCGACGGTGGTGGTCCGCTCGGTGGTGTCGATGTGCAGGTAGAAGGCGAGGGTGTAGGAGGAGCAGCCGGCCGGCACGGTCACCGACTGGGACAGCGTGTCGGTGCTGGTGCTGCCGTTGCCGTTGAGCCACGCCTTGTAGGAGCCGGTGCGGGCCGGCTGGCTGGACGAGTTGGTGATGACGCCGGTGGTGGCCGTCCACGGGCTGGTGCCCGACTCGAAGCCGCCGTTGCCGACGACCTGGCCGCCGGTGCAGCTGCCGGTGCCGGTGACGGTGACGGTGTAGCTGGCCGTCCGGGTGGCCGAGCCGGTGCCGGTCACGGTCAGCGTGAAGGTGCCGAGGGCGGCGCTCGACGACGCGCTGACGGTCATGGTGGACGAGCCGCCGGAGGTGACCGACGACGGGCTGAACGAGACGCTCACGCCGCTGGGCGCACCGGAGGCCGACAGCGCGACGGTCTGGGCGCTGCCGCTGGTGGTGGCGGTGCTGACCGTGGCGGTGGTGGAGCCGCCCCGGACCACGCCGCCGGCGGTCGGGCTGACCGCGACGGAGAAGTCGTTGGTCGGGGTGCCGCCGCCGACCGCGAGGTCCCAGATGGCGTACGCGACGCCGTCGGCGCTGCGGTTGAGGCCGGTGGCGTTGATGTTGCTGGTGGTGTCGCAGGAGGAGTGGTAGCACGGGTCGTACGCGGCGTTCGCGGTGCCGCCCCACTTGCTGGCCTGGGAGCTGGTCTTGCGGGCGCTGGCCCCCATGGCGTAACCGGAGGTGGGGATGCCGGCCTGCTGGAACGAGTAGTCGTCGGAGCGGCCCTGGCCCTCGGTGTTCTCCTCCGGCGACAGCCCGAGCGAGTCCCAGTACGCCTTGAGCGGCGCGGCGGTGCTGGAGGTGACCCGGTTGATGAAGTAGCCGCCGTTGGTCGAGGCGACCATGTCGAAGTTGTAGTAGCCCTTGATGTAGCCCTTCTGGGCGGTGGTCAGCGAGTTGACGTAGAACTTGGAGCCCTGCAGGCCCTGCTCCTCGCCGTTCCACCAGGCGAACCGGACCCGCTTGGTCATGGTCGGGTTCTGCTGGGCCAGCACCAGGGCGTTCTCCAGCAGCACCGACGAGCCGGAGCCGTTGTCGTTGATGCCCGGCCCGGCGGCGACGCCGTCGAGGTGCGCGCCGAACATGACCACGTCGTCGGCGGGGCCCTGCGGCCACTCGGCGATCACGTTGTTGCCCCGGTAGGTGCAGGTGGTGCAGGTCTGCTCGGTGACCGTGTAGCCGGCGGCCTGGAGCTTCGACTTCACGTAGGCGACCGAGGCGGTGTAGCCGGCCGAGCCGGCCCGCCGGTTGCCGCCGTTGCTGGTGGCGATGCTCTGGAACTGGGCCAGGTGCGCCTGGACGTTGCTGACCGAAACGTCCGGTGCGGCGAGCGCGGCGACGGCCGGCGCGGCGGTGGCCGGGCGGGCGGTCGGGGTGGCCGAGGCCGGTGGCGCGGCCAGGGCGAGCGTCACCGCGGTGACGGCGGCGATCGCCAGGGTTCTGCGCTTCATGCGAGCTCCTCACGGGGGTCGGCGGGGGTCCGCGCGGGCGTCACCGTCCCGTGTGCCGGGGTCGGCATGGGGGTGCACGGGAACCCGCGACCCGGGGGTGGGGTCGCGGCGGAGACGCCGGGGAAGCAAACACTGACATGTATCAATCTGCGGGTCAATCCGTCGGACGGTGTCACATTCCCGGACGACGCCGGGAGGGGGCCCGGGACCCGGCCACGATGATCTCAGCGCTGGGTGTAGACAACGCGCGTATACGCGATGTGTATAGTCGCCCGCATGTCCATCGGCCAGACCTTTCTCGGCCTGCTGGAGGCAACCCCCCGGCACGGCTACGACATCAAACGGCGCTACGACGAACACTTCGGCCACTCCCGCCCGGTCGCCTACGGCCAGGTCTACGCGACCCTGTCCCGGCTGCTGCGCGGCGGCCTGGTCGAGGTGGAGGCGGTGGAGCCCGGCGAGGGCCCCGACCGCAAGCGGTACGCCATCACCGAGGCCGGCGTCGCCGACGTGGCGCAGTGGCTGGCCCGCCCGGAACAACCCGAGCCCTACCTGCAGAGCGTCCTCTACACCAAGGTCGTGCTCGCCCTGCTCACCGGCCGCGAGGCGGCCGAACTGCTCGACGTGCAGCGCGCCGAGCACCTGCGGCTCATGCGGGAGCTGACCCGACGCAAGCGCGGTGGCGACCTCGCCGAGCAGTTGATCTGCGACCACGCCCTGTTCCACCTGGAGGCCGATCTGCGCTGGCTGGAACTGACCACCGCCCGGCTCGACGAGTTGGCCGCGCGGGTGCGCGCATGAGCGCCCCGCTGCTGGTCGCCGAGGGTCTGCACCGCAGCTTCGGCGAGACCGTCGCGCTGGTCGACGCCGGGCTGCGCATCGACGAGGGCGAGGTGGTCGCGGTGCTCGGCTCGTCCGGCTCCGGCAAGTCCACCCTGCTGCACTGCCTGGCCGGGATCGTCCGCCCCGACCGGGGCCGGGTCGTCTTCGACGGCCGGGACCTGGTGACGATGAGCGACGCCCAGCGCAGCGCCCTGCGCCGGGAGCAGTTCGGCTTCGTCTTCCAGTTCGGGCAGCTGGTGCCCGAACTGACCTGCCTGGAGAACGTCGCGCTGCCGCTGCGGCTGGCCCGCGTCCCCCGCCGCGAGGCCGAGCAGCGGGCCGGGCAGTGGCTGGAACGGCTGGAGGTCACCGAGGTGGCCGGCAAGCGCCCCGGCGAGGTCTCCGGCGGTCAGGGGCAGCGCGTCGCGGTGGCCCGTGCACTGGTCACCCGCCCCCGGGTGATCTTCGCCGACGAGCCCACCGGCGCCCTGGACTCGCTCAACGGCGAACGGGTCATGCGGCTGCTCACCGAGGCCGCCCGGGACACCGGGGCGGCGGTGGTCCTCGTCACCCACGAGGCACGGGTGGCCGCGTACTCCGACCGGGAGGTCGTGGTGCGCGACGGGCGTACCCGGAATCTGGAGGTGGCGGCGTGACCGGTCGGGGCGCGCTCGCGGACCTGGCGATGGGTGCCCGGATGGCCGTCACGGGCGGCCGGGAGGGTTGGATCCGGGCCCTGCTCACCGCCGTCGGTGTCGGGATCGGGGTGGCCATGCTGCTGCTGGCCACCGCCGTGCCCGGGGCGCTCGACGCCCGGCAGGCGCGCGGCGACGCCCGCGACGACCTGCGGTTCGGCGAACAGGTCGCGGCCGGTCCCGGCACCCTGCTGGTCCACGCGCTGGACACCGAGTTCCGGGGCCGGCCGGTGCGGGGGCGGCTGCTGCGGCCGGAGGGACCGGCCGCGCCCGTCCCGCCGGGGTTGACCGCCCTGCCCGCCCCCGGCGAGGTGGTCGTCTCCCCCGCCCTGCGCCGGCTGCTCGACTCCCCCGACGGCCCGCTGTTCGCCCCCCGGCTGGGCGGCGCGCGGGTCACCGGGACGATCGCCGACGAGGGCCTCGCCGGCCCCAACGAACTGGCCTACTACCAGGGCGACGACCGGTTGACCGACACGTCCGGGGCGACCCGGCTGGACCGCTTCGGCGGCGGGCTGCCCGGCGAGGGGCTCGGCCCGGTGCTGATGCTGCTGGTGGCGGTCATCTTCGTGGTGCTGCTGCTGCCCATCGCGGTGTTCCTCGGCTCCGCCGTGCGCTACGGCGGCGAACGACGCGACCGGCGGCTCGCCGCGCTGCGCCTGGTCGGCGCGGACACCACCATGGTCCGGCGGATCGCCGCCGGAGAGGCCGCCGCCGGCGCCCTGCTCGGGGTCGCCGTCGGCATCGGACTCCTGCTCGCCGGCCGCCAGCTCGTCCCGCTGGTCACCCTCTACGACATCAGCGTGTACGCCGCCGACATCCGGCCGCCCACCGCGTTGCTGCTGGCCGTCGTGCTGGCCGTGCCGGCGCTGGCCGTGCTGGTGGCGATGCTGGCGCTGCGCGCGGTCGTGGTCGAGCCACTCGGAGTGGCCCGGCGCGGCACCCCGGCGCGTCGTCGGCTCTGGTGGCGGCTGGTGCTGCCCGCCGCCGGCCTGGCCCTGCTGCTGCCCGTGGCCGGTCTGCGCGACGGCGACGGCGGGATCACCAGGTGGGTGGTGCCGGCCGGGGCGGTGCTGCTGCTGATCGGCACGGTCACCCTGCTGCCCTGGCTGACCGACCTGCTGGTCCGGCGGCTGCGCGGCGGCCCGGTGTCCTGGCAGCTCGCGGTCCGTCGGGTGCAGCTGGACAGCGCCACCTCCGCCCGGCTAGTCAACGGCATCGCGGTCGCCGTCGCCGGCACCATCGGCCTGCAGATGCTCTTCGCCGGGATCGCCGGGGACTTCACCACCGCCAGCGGGCAGGACACCTCCCGGGCGCAGGTGCAGGTGCAGTTCCGCGACCAGCCGGACCTGGCCCGGGTGCTGCGCCAGCTCGGCGGGGCGGCTGGGGTGACCGCCGCCACCGGCACCCTCAGCGTCGGGGCCAACGCCGGCTCGCCGGACGGCCTGCCGGTGGACGTCCGGATCGGCGACTGCGCCGCACTGGCCGAGTTCGCCCATCTCGACAGGTGCGTGGACGGGGACACGTTCCTGGTGTCCGATCCGCGCGACCCGGCGGTCGTCCCCGCCGGCACGACGCTGACCGTCGAGGACGGGTCACGGTGGCGGGTGCCGGCGACGGCGCGGCCCGCACAGGCCCGGCCCGACCCGGCCGGCTGGATGCAGAACGCGGTGCTGGTCACCCCCGGCGCAGTCGGCTCGCGGACCCTCGGTCCGTTGCGCTCGACCGTCTACCTCCAGCTCGACCCGGCCGCCCCCGACGCGGTCGAACACGTGCGTAACGCCGCCGCCGCGATCGACCTGACCACCCCCGTGTCCGTGCTGTCCTCGACGATCGTGTCGCCCCGGTTCGCCGACATCCAGCGTGGCCTGGCCATCGGCATGGTCGTCACGCTGCTGCTGATCGCCACCAGCATGCTGGTCGGCACGCTGGAGCAGCTGCGGGAGCGCCGCCGCCTGCTGGCGATGCTGGTGGCGGTGGGCACCCGACGCAGCACCCTCGGCTGGTCGGTGCTGTGGCAGACCGCCCTGCCGGTCGGGGTCGGGCTGGTGCTGGCCGCCGGCTTCGGGCTCGGCCTGGGCGCGGCCCTGCTGCGGATGGTGCAGGCCCCGGTCACGGTCGCCTGGCCGGTGGTCGGCTTCTCCGTCGGGCTCGGCGCGCTGACCGTCCTGGTGATCACCGGGCTGAGCCTGCCCCTGCTGTGGCAGCTCACCCGCGCCGACGGGCTGCGCACCGAATGACCCGCCGGTCCGGGTCGGCGGCGGGTGCCGACCCGGACCGGGCGGTCAGCCAGCGTACGGGGTGGCGACGTCGAGGACCCACGTCACGCCGAACCGGTCGGTGAGCATGCCGAACCCCGGGGCCCACGGCGACGGGCCGTACTCCTCGATCACCTGGGCGTCCTCGGCGAGCCGGTGCCAGAGCACGCCGACCTCCTCGGCGCTGTCGCCCCGGACGGAGACGAAGAACCGCTCGCCGGTCAGCGTCGTCCCGTTCTCACGGGTGGTGGCGGTCGGCGCGGCTGCGGCGGGTGCCCCGGCGGGCACGTCGTAGGCCATGACGGCGAAGCCGTTGTCGGCGGTGACCTGGCCGAAGACGACCCGGTCGGCGTCCGGCAGGTCCTTCGGCATGCCCAGGTCGCCGTAGCTGACGACGGTGCTGCGGCCACCGAACACGGACCGGTAGAACTCCAGCGCCGCGCGGGCGTCACCCCGGAAGTTGAGGTGCGTGGTGGCGGAGATGGCCATGGTCGACTCCTTGCTGATGGTGCTCGACGCCCGGAAATGGGCTGGTCAGGAAGAAGATTCGCAGCAGTAGGTGACAGGTTGTGGCACCTACTGCTGGCAGAATCTCCCCTCATGCCGACCACGTCCGCCCGCCTGCTCGCCCTGCTGTCGCTGTTGCAGAGCCGGCGGGACTGGCCCGGCGGGGTGCTGGCCGAACGGCTGGGCATCAGCCTGCGTACGGTGCGCCGCGACGTCGACCGGCTGCGGGAACTCGGCTACCCCGTCGCCGCCGTCAAGGGCCCCGACGGTGGTTACCGGCTCGCCGCCGGCACCGAGCTGCCCCCGCTGCTGTTCGACGACGAACAGGCCGTCGCCCTGACCGTCGCGCTCCAGGTCGCGGCGACCGGTGCCGACGGGGCACTCGCGGACGCCGCCGCGCGGGCGCTGCACACCGTACGACAGGTGCTGCCTGCCCGGCTGCGGCAGCGGGTCGGGACGCTCAGCGTGACCGCCGTCGCGCGACCCGCCACCACGGCGGCCGAACCGGTCGACGGCGAGGTGCTGCTGGCGCTCGGCACCGCCGTGCACGCCCGCGAGATCCTGCGCTTCGACTACGGCACCGACCGGACCGCCGGCCCGGCCCGGCACGCCGAACCGCACCACGTCGTCACCTGGGACGGCCGATGGTACCTCGTCGCCTGGGACCTCGAGCGGGCCGACTGGCGGACCTTCCGCGTCGACCGGATCACCCTGCGCCCGCCGCACGGGCCCCGCTTCACCCCGAGACCCCTGCCCGGCGGGGACGTCGCCACGTACCTCACCGGGGTCTTCCGGGGGTCGGCCGGCGGGTCGGCGGACTGGCCGTGCCGGGGCACGGTGCTCCTCGACCTGCCTGCGGCGACCGTGGCCCGGCACACCCGCGACGGCCTCGTCGAGGAGATCGCCCCCGACCGGTGCCGGCTCACCCTCGGGTCGTGGTCCTGGGTGAGCCTGGCCGCCGCCGTCGCCCGGTACGACACCGGCATCACCGTCGTCGGCCCGCCGGCCCTCACCGAGGCGTTCGCGCTGCTCGCCGACCGGTTCACCCGCACCGCCACCGGTGGTGGTGCCGGGCGGTGACGCGGCCGGGTTCCGCCGCCGCCCCGGCGCGGTCAGGCGAGCAGCGGGAGCGCACCGAAGGTGTGGTCCCGCCACAGCAGCCGGGAGGCGTCCTCCGGATACGCGGCCACCGTCGACCGCCCGTCGAAGATCCGGGTACGGCGACCGGCGTCGTACGCCGGCCAGCCGGGGTCGCCGGTCGCGGCGAACGTCGTCCACGCCCCGCGGAGCTGCCCGGACAGCTCGTGCGCCGCCGGCGGAGGCGGATCACCGATCAGCATGGCGGGCTGCCCGCTGGTCAGGTTGCCGAAGACCAGCGGCACGTCGAGACCGTGACAGGCACCGAGGTCACCGCCCAGGCCCGGGGCCGGCCAGGTCAGCTCGTAGAGGTACGCCCGGCCGCCCCCGGCGAGTTGCGCCTCGGCCAGGTGCAGGCTCGGCATCCGGAACAGCCAGTCGGCGTTGACCAACTCGTAGAGCTGCTCGTCGGTGGCGGCCGGGAACGCCTCCCGGTAGCGGCGGGCACCGTCCGGGCCGGGGGCCAGCATCCGCAGCGCCGTCCCGGTCTGCTCCGGCGTGACCTGGCCGAGCACGCCGTCGAGCAGGCTGAACAGCCGGTGCTCGTCGCGGGTGTGCCCGACGAGCAGGTCGACGTCCCGCGCGGCACCGTCGGCCAGCGCCCGCCACGGGGTCGCCGGCAGCACGTCACCGTCGACGACCGGCGCGAACGGGATCGGCCGGTGGGTGATCTGACCCCACCGCTCCCGCCACTGGAGAATCTTGGCCGAGATCGCCTGGCCCACGGCCGGCAGCCGATCCGGCGGCACCGCCGACAGGTCGGCCAGGGTCGGTCGTACCCCCAGCTCGGCGGCGCAGGCGGCGGTGACGTCGGCGGCCAGCTCGGGTGAGAAGAACGTCCCCGGGACGCTCTGCGCGACCGCCCGCCGGAACAGCCCGGCGGCGCGCGGCATCGCCAGCAGCGCGGCGACCGAGCCGCCGCCGGCCGACTGCCCGACGACCGTCACCCGGTCCGGGTCGCCGCCGAAGGCGCGGATGTTGTCCCGCACCCACTCCAGGGCCGCGACCTGGTCGAGCAGCCCCCGGTTGGCCGGCGCGCCGTCGAGCTGCCCGAAACCCTCGAAGCCGAGGCGGTAGTTGAGCGTCACCACGACGGTGCCGCCGGCGGCGAGGTGCCCGCCGTCGTACTCCGGGAGGCCGGAACAGCCGACGAGGTAGCCGCCGCCGGGAATCCACACCAGGACCGGCAACCCGGCCGCCGGGTCCGGCTCCGGCGTCCAGACGTTGAGCGTCAGCCAGTCGTCGCCGGCGGCCTGCGGGGCGGTCCCGAACGCGCCGGGCTGCGGGGGCGGCGGACCGAAGGCGAACGCCTGACGTACGCCGTCCCAGCCGCGTACCGGATGCGGCGCGGCGAACCGGAGGGCACCGACGGGCGGTTCGGCGAACGGGATGCCCCGGAACACCGCCCGGCCCGCCTCCCGGCAGCCGCGCAGGACACCTGACACGGTACGGACTTCCGGCTCGGACTCCGACGGCATGCTGGCCCCTCCCCCGCTCCCGGTCGGCCGCAGCATCCCAACGCCGGCCGACCACCGGCAAACCATTTAGGGCCGGTGAACGAGATCGATCAGGTTGAACACTCAGGTCAGGTCGTCGAGGAGCCGGGCGACGTGCTGGCGGATCTCGTCGCGGACCTCGCGGACGACGGACAGCGGCTGGCCGGCGGGGTCGGTGAGTTTCCAGTCCTCATAGCGTGTGCCGGGGAAGACGGGGCAGGTGTCGCCGCAGCCCATGGTGACGATCACGTCGCTGGCCTCGGCGGTGTCCCAGTCGAGGATCTTCGGCTGTTCACCCGCGATGTCGATGCCGACCTCGCGCATGGCTTCGACCGCGACGGGGTTGACGTGTTCGGCGGGTGCGGAGCCGGCGGAGCGGACCTCGACGGCGTCCCCGGCGAGGTGGCGCAGCCACCCGGCGGCCATCTGGGAACGGCCGGCGTTGTGGACGCAGACGAACAGCACCGACGGCGTGGTGTGCCGGGCGGGGGTGCTCATGGGTGGACCTCTTCCGGTGCGGCGGCGGTCAGGTGACGGTGGGACTGCGGCGTTCGATGAGGACGACGTCGCGCCACCGGTCGTGGTGGCGGCCGAGGCGTTCGCGGACGCCGATGGTGCGGAAGCCGCAGGAATGGTGCAGGGCGAGGCTGGCGGTGTTCTCGGGAAAGACCCCGGACTGGATGGTCCAGATGCCCGCCTGCTCGGTGGAGTCGATCAGCCGGTGCAGCAGGAGCCGGCCGACGCCTCGGCCCCGGGCGTCGGGGTGGACGTAGACGGAGTGCTCCACGACCCCGGCGTACACGCACCGGTCGGACACCGGGGTGCACGCGACCCAGCCGAGCACGCGGCCGGCAGCCGTGTGGTCGACGGCGACCCAGCGGTGTCCGGGCAGGCGGGTGGCGGTGAACCGGGCCCAGGTGGGTGGTTCGGTCTCGAAGGTGGCGTCGCCGGTGGCGATCCCGTGCCGGTAGATGTCGAGCACCGCCGGGGCGTGCTCGTCGGTCATCGGCACGAGATCGGGTCGGGGCGACCGGACGCCGGTCATGAGGCGGCCCGTTCCGGCTGCGCCGGTGCCAGCTCGACCGCCGCCCCGTCCCGCTGTCGGACGGTCGGATACCACCAGGTGATCGCGGCGAGCGCGACCCCGACGGCGGCGAGTTGCGCGGCGACGAACCCAGCCGCCGAGGTGGGGGCGATGCCGGCGAACGTGTCGGTGAACATGCGGCCGATCGTGACGGCCGGGTTGGCGAACGAGGTGGAGGCGGTGAACCAGTACGCGCCGCCGATCCACGCCCCGACCGCCGCCGGGGCGACCGCGGTCCGGCGGGAACGGGTGAGGGCGGCGATCAGCAGCAGGAGCCCGGCGGTCGCGACGACCTCGGCCAACCACAGTCCGCCCCCGTCCCGCCGGTGGGTGGAGACCGTGACGGCGGGCAACCCGAACATCAGGTGCGCGAGGACCGTGCCGCCGACCGCACCGAGCGCCTGCGCCACGACGTACGCGCCGAGGTCACGGGTCGACAGACCGGCTCCCGTACGGCGGGCCTGCCACCAGTCGGCGAGCGACACGACGGGGTTGAGGTGGGCGCCGGACACCGGGCCGAAGATGAGGATCAACGCGCCGAGGGCGAATGCGGTGGCGATGCTGTTCTCCAGCAGTTGCAGCCCCACGTCGCCCGGTGACAGGCGGGTGGCGGCGATCCCGGAGCCGACCACGGCGGTGACGAGCAGGCCGGTGCCGACCAGTTCCGCCGACGCCCGACGCAGCACGGCGTGCGGCGGGTCGGGCGTCACCGGGTCGGCCCGGTCGGAGCGGCGGCGGCCGAGACGTCCAGGAGCTGGGACAGGACGGCGAGGCGGGCCGGGACGATCCAGTAGTAGACCCAGGTGCCCCGGCGCTGGCAGTCGATCAACCCGGCCTCGCGCAGCACCTTCAGGTGGTGGGAGATCGTCGGGCCGGTCAGGGTGAACGCGTCGGTCAGCTCGCACACGCACACCTCGCCGCCGGCCCGTGCGGCGATCAGGGACAGCAGCCGCAGCCGTACCGGGTCGCCGAGGGCCTTGAAGCCGCGCGCCAGACCGGCGGCGGCGTCCTCCGTCAGGGCCTCGGTGACCATCGGCGCGCAGCAGGCCGACGGGTCGGCGAGGACTGGCAGCTCTTGTCTCGACACCCGTCTAGTTTGACAAGCATCGAACCAGAGTGCAATTCTCTGCCTAGACAGTTATCTAAACAACAGGAGGTGTGGGATGTCCCGCGTCCAGCTCGCCCTGCGCGTCGCCGACCTGGAAGGGTCGATCGCGTTCTACTCGAAGCTGTTCGGCACCGAGCCGGCCAAGCGGCGACCCGGCTACGCCAACTTCGCCATCGAGCAGCCCCCACTCAAGCTGGTCCTGCTCGAAGGCGACCCGGACCAGGCCACCGCGCTCGACCACCTGGGGGTCGAGGTGTTCGACGGCGCGCAGGTCACCGCCGCCACCGACCGGCTCACCGAGGCCGGGCTGATCACCCTGACCGAGAACGACACCTCCTGCTGCTACGCCGTGCAGGACAAGGTCTGGGTTCGTGGACCCGGCGACGAGCGCTGGGAGGTGTACGTGGTCAAGGGCGACTCCGACCAGTACGGCACCTCCGCGCCGACCCCGCCCGCAGCCGCCGACGAACGCGTGTGCTGCGAAACCACGTCCGGCAGCTGACGCCTGGGCGCTACACCGGGGGCGGGGTGAGCCAGCCGAGGGGTTGACCAGCTCGTCGGCGTCGCGGGCGACGACGGCCTCCGGTGTCTGGCCCGCTTCGTACTCGGCGACGGCGGCGGCGACCAGGTCGACGACGGCCGGCGGGCAGGCGGTGACCGTGGTGTTGGGTGCGGCGGTGAGGTAGCGCCTGGCGATGGCGGGATATCGGTGATCCGGGTTTCCTGGGTGTCATGCAGGACGCACAGCATCGACACCCGGGCCGGGTCGGCACCTTCCCTGGCGGCGAGCATCATCCCGATCAGCGCGGTCCGGAACGAGTGGTCGGCGATGGATTCGGGTTCTTTGACGCCGGCGAACCACCACCCGGTGCGGGCGGCGCGCTTGAGTACCCCGGCCTTCGAAGATGAAGCGCATGACTCCGGCGGCGTGGTGGTCGTCGTTCATCTACCCGTACCTGTGCCGGTGACTCCGTCTACTCGCAGGCTGTCGACGACAGAGGTTGCTCTTCGGCTGCTTGCGGGGATTCTCTCGATCGATCCAGATCATTCGTTCGGGACGTGATCCGCAGAGGCCGATCTGCAGGGTCAGCGCCTACGTTCTGGCCAAGTGGCCCATGCAGCAGCGGAGGCGCAGAGCATGAGGCAGACAAATAGACAACTCAACGCACCACAGAGCACCATGGCCCCAGCCCCGATGCCTTCCATGAGCGTCAGCGTAGGCGCTCAGCCAGCCGTACTCCCAGCATGCCCGGTGCAGCGATCAACACCGATCAGGTTTGGTGCGCTCGACGGAACGAACAGCCCCCATGGAACATCCGGAAATTGCAGGTAGGGGCGCTCGGCGCGCGATGTGTCGGGGTACCGTCTGACGAGATGGCAGCCGGTTGCGGCTGCCTGGGACTCGTGATCTTGGAGTGGCGCTATGGCCTCGTCCGTCGATCCGCGCTTCGGCGCAGCTCTCCGTGAGTTTCGGCAGCGGCGAGGGTTGTCACTTCGTCTCCTGGGACAGCTTGCTCATCGGAGCAAGAGTCATCTGCACGAGTTGGAGGCGGCGCTCAAGGCTCCGACAGTCGACACGGCACAACACCTGGACCGTGTTCTTGACGCGGGGGGTGTGCTTGCTCGGTTGGCGGATGCGCCAGTCGACCATGCGGCCGAGGCCGGTGAGCTGCGAGCGAGGGTTGCTGCCAGCGATGTCACCGGGGACATGCTCGATCGGATCGAGCAGGGCGTTGACGATTTGGCCAGTTTCTATCCGACGATGGCTCCGGCCGATCTCTTGCCGTTGGTGCGGCGGCATCTTTCTTACGTGGGGCGGCTGCTGGACGGACGGGTGACGCTCGCGCAGCAGCGGCGGTTGTTGGTTGCCGGTGCCTGGTTGGCGGTACTGCGGGCGACGGTTCACATCGACCTGCGGCAGCGGACTGCTGCGGTCGCGCACCTACGAGCTGCTCGTGATCTTGCCGAGCATGCTGGGCATGGCGAGATCCAGGCTTGGTGTTTCGAAACCCGAGCCTGGGACGTGTTGACCCATGGTGACTACCGGGTGGCACTCGATCTCTCCCGACAAGCGCAGCGGATCGCCCCGAAGGGGAGCTCCGCCCGCATTCAGGCGACTGCCCAGGAGGCTCGTGCGTGGGCGAGGATCGGAGACATCGGTGCGACCCGGCGCGCGTTGGACCGGGTGGAGCGGCTGACGGCGAATCTGCCCGTTCCTGAGCGGGCCGAGCACCACTATCGCTACGACCCCGCCAAGGCCGCCGCCTACACGGCCACGACGTTGGCGTGGGCGGGTGACCCCGGTGCCGAGCAGGTGGCGCGGGCGGTGCTGACCGAGTTGGACCCGCACGGCGACGGTGGAGCACGGCCCCGCCGGTCGGCGTCGGCCCGCCTCGACCTCGGTCTCGCCCTGGTCGCCGCCGGCCAGCCGGACGAGGCGGCTGCGCTGGGCGCGCAGGCGGTGACGTCGGGACGGGTGGTGCCGTCGAACTGGTGGCGGGCTGCGGAGTTGTTGGTCAAGGTAGAGCAGTCGGGAGCACCAGAGGCGGCAACATTGCGTGACGCGTGCCTGGAATACGCACCCAGGCGGTAGCCGCCAGCGGACAGAACACCCGGTTAGCGGACGCTCACCTTCTGGATCGGCGGCAAGCTGGGCATAACGCTGAACCTCACTGAAGCCGGACGCGGGACGAGGCACATCAACAGATGTCCTCCGCGTCCTGACGACGGAGGGTCGGCAACATGACGATGAGTATCGGACTTCGGCGATGGCGGCGCATCTGCCGGTGTGGAGCCGACCTGCCCTGCCATGCCCGGCACCGGCTTCCGATCGAGCACGGCCACCGGCCCGGGGACGGTGAGCGGTGACCAGCAGTGCGGAGCAGATGGTCCTCCCGGTTCACCCTCACGGGCTCGACGGCTCGTGCGTCGGGTGCCGGGTGCGATGGGCGCGGTTGTCCCCGCACCCGTGCTGGCAGGTGGAGTGGGCGACCAGCCGGCAGGCCCGCGCGAGCGGATGGCCGAGCGGGGCGGCATCAAGGGGCGACGAGGAGAGCTGCGGCCCGCTGGTCGAGTTGCTTCGCGAACGCAGGCAGGCGTGGGCCGAAGCTGCTGAGCCGGGTACGTATGTTCTTCACGGCCACGGTGGCCCGGCCGGACCGGACGCCGACCATCGAATCAAGAGCGTCGTTCCAACTCTCGGTCGCCTCACGGAGCCGTCCGCGGACACATTGGACGTCGGCGAGGTTGGCCAACGTCAGGGTGTGGATCCGCCGGTACGCGTCGGTATCGCGGGTGGCGACCGAGCGGCGCAGCTCGGTTTCCGCAGCGGGAAGGTCACCCAGGTCGCGAAGCGCCTGGCCTGCCTGACTCGCCAGCGAGGTCGTGGTGAAACCGCTGGTCTGAATCCAGGTCGGCTCGTCGCCCGGGGCCGCCTTCGCGAGGTGGACCTCGGCGGCCCGAAGCGCCGCCGACGTCTTGGCCCGGTCGCCCGTCGCGGCGTGCCCCCGGGCGGTGAGAACGGTGAAGAGCGCGGTCGCCGCCGGGGTCGCCCTTCCCCTCGACCAGGCGAGGGCCGAGGTGGCGAGTTGCAACGCCTCCGCACCGTGTCCCAGGTCGACAGCCTGATGCGCCATCGCCCGAAGCGTGAAACCGGCCAACGCCCGATCGTCCGCCTCGTTGGCCAGCCGCAGCGACTGGAGGTAGTACCGCTGGGCCACCCCGTGCAGGGACGAATCGAACGCCTTCCAGCCCGCAAGATAGGTCAACTCGGCGGCGGCACTGAACATGGCCCGACGATCCTGGTCGGACGCGAAGGTGCCCTGGAGGTAGCCGGCCACGTCGGAGGTGAGGTACTGGACCACGGCGAGCCGCGCATGCCCGCCGCCGAACCGCTCGTCGGCCCTGCTGAACACCGCGAGCATGTCGCGCACGGCGTCGATCTCGCGGCGGCCCACCGCCGCGCCCCCGCCCCGCGCCCGTCGACCCCGCTCCGCGATGTCCTCCCAGGAGTCCAGCGGGACGGCAAGCGCAGCCAGTGAGTACAGGGCGGTGAATCCGAACGCCCGTCGTTCCACGTCGGCTCTCCCGAGCGTCAGGAGATCAGTGGCCGGGTCGCGCCTCCACCAATCCAGGCCGGTCAGATCAGGTTCCAGGCTATCGCCGACGACAAGCCCGAGATCGGCCGGACCGACGATCCGGCCCAACCGACGGGAGAACGCTTCGGCCAGGTAGCGGGAGGTCATCTCGGTGGGCTTCACTCCGGCGATCCAGTGCCCCACGTGGGAACGGTCACAGGACGGGAGCGCGCCACCGTTCTCCAGCGCGACGGCACGTACCGCTGCCGCACAGGCGTCGTACGACCACCGGCACTCGCGAACGAGCGCCAGCAGTCTTTCGTTTCGTCGCCGTAATGCCATCGGTGGCCTTCCCCGTTGCACTGCGTTCCACGCGTTCAACACCAACGCTGCCCGGCGCGGCTTCCGAGCACCCCGGCATCACCGTTAACTGCGAGTAGACCCTAGGGGACAGAGAGTGACAGGCGCAATGGTCACCCCACCTCCCGACCGGCGCGGCAGAAAGTGAGAGCGCAGATGATGTCCCAGGCCCTGTCGGTCCTTTTCGGGGGGTTGGTGCCGGGCTTCCTGCTCGGGTTGCTCGCGTTCCGGGTCAAGTCCCGGTGGTGTCCCCGCTGCGGCGGGTCCACCCACACCACGCCCGTGTCGGGGCACGACCGGTGACCGGTCCCGGCCGGCAGCGCACCGGAAACGAGCCGGCGATCGGCCGCCGGATGGCCGAGCTACGGGCGCGGCGGGGCATGAGCCAGCAGGTCTTCGCCGACCGGATCGGCAAGTCGAAGAGCTGGGTCGACAAGGTCGAACGGGGGGTGCGTACCCTCGACCGGCTCTCCGTCATCGACACCGTGGCCGGCGCGCTCGGCGTCGCACCGCAACTCCTGCTCGCCGGGCGGACGCCGCCGGCACCGGTCACCGACGTCGGTGCCGCCGTGGAACGGGTCAGGTCGGCGCTGGCCCGCCACGACCCACCGGCGTCCACCCCGGCCGGACCGCTGCTGCGGCAGCTCGACGACCAGGCCGGGTACGCCTGGGCGGCGTACCGCAACGGACAGCACCCCCAGGTGCTGCGGATGCTGCCCGACCTGCTCGCCGACAGCCGGCACGCCGGCCACACCGGCCCGATGGACCCGCCCGTCCTCGACCTGCTGGTGCGAGTGCACCGGCTCACCGCCCAGACGCTGGTCAAGCTCGGCGACGCCCACCTGGCCTGGCTGGCCGCCGACCGGGCCATGATCACCGCCACCCGTGGTGACCAGGTGCGGATCGGTCGCGCGGCGGTGACCCTGGCGCAGGTGCTCCGGGCGCTGCGGCGGGGCCGGCTGGCCAGGACCGCCGCGCTCACCGCCGTACGCCAGCTCGACCCGGCGGCGGCGCAGGGCGACCCGCCGGCGCTGGCCCTGACCGGGGCGCTGCTGATCGAAGCCGCCCTCGCCGCCGCCAGCTACGGCGACGCCGCCACCGCCCACGACCTGACCGAGCGCGCCGCCCTGCTCGCCACCGCCGACGAGCCGCCCGACCCGGACGGCATCACGTTCGGCCCGACCAGCGTCGACCTCGCCCGCGCCCTGGTCGCCACCCAGCTCGGCGACCACCACCGGGCCGTCGACCTGCACCGCCGGGCCACCGGACACGACGGCTGGCGACAGCTCCCCGCCGAACACCGCGCCGCCCACCTCATCGACATCACCCGCAGCCACCTCGACCTGGGCGACCCCGACGCCGCCGGGCGGGCCCTGCTCACCGCCGACCGGACCGCCCCCGGTGAGACCCGCACCCGCCCCGCCGCCCGCGCCGCCCTGACCGCCGTGCTCCGCGCGGGCCCCACCCCGGCAGACGTCGCCCGCCTCGCCGCCACCATCGGGCTGGCCCGCCCCTGACCGGGGCGGGCCACGGAGCCGGGCCCGCCCCGGGCGGGCGTGCCGGGCCGCGACCGTCCGGGGTCACGACCCCAGGTGGACGGCCCGGCGGCCCGCTCACCTCACCACACGCTGGCCTGGTCGATGCCGCTCACATCCATGATCCAGTCGTAGATGTAATTGATCTGTAGCGCCCACGCCAGGTTCACCTCGTCACCGGCGATGACGATGCCGAAGATCCGACCGTCGTAGTAGAGGCCCGCTCCGGAATCTCCTGCACCGATCACCCCGGTTCCGATGTTGCCCAGCTCATAGGCAGAGTTGCCGGCACCCACATAGGGGTGGTGCATGGAGTTGTTCCGCACCGTCATCGAGCAGATCCGCAGCTCGTCGGCAGGGGTGGTCCCGCCGCGAGTCGTGGTACCCCAACCGCTGATCGCGACGTTGAAGTTTCTCGGGACAAGGCCCAGCCCGTACCCCACGATGAGCTGGTTGGCGTTCGGGACGTTGTTCCAGAGGTTGAGCAGCATCGCGTCGTACTGGGGGTTTTTGTAGATCCCGGCGATCCGCATGATGTTACCCAGGAACAACTCGCGATCGCCCGCGACGACAAAGCCGTTGTTGACGTTGCCGCCGAAGTTGTCGAAACAGTGCCGCGCCGTGAGCACCCAGTTGGGGGCGATCAGCGTCCCGGTACACCTGTACTTGACGTCGACGAAGATCTGCACCTGTCCACGCAGGTGACCGGCGGCCGACCCCCCGATGATCGCCGAGGCCGGCTGGGGAACGGCGAGGGCACCGCCGAGGAGGGTCAGGGACAGCATGGCCGCGAGGGCCACCCGCCGCAGTGCCGATGGCTTACGCACAATGGTCTCCGTTCAGGACACGTACCCGATTGCCTGCTGACGCTGCGGCAGCAGACGGCCGGCCGGGACGGGCAGAGCGAGCGACCCGCCCTGCCCGCGGACCCCACGGGTTCCCCGGAACCGGCCGCCCTGATCATGCTGACCAGATCCACATTGAACGATCCCGCCTGCTGCCGACACATGGTGGCGCAGGCGCTACTCCGGGAACTCCAGCCTGGAGGATCGACAGGGAGGGCACCGTGTGGTAGACGATCAGTCAGGGCCGGGACGTCGGCCGGCGTCGGACGCCGCCGCTGCGGTGTGGGCGTCCGGGCGCACGGGTCACCGTTACCGTTGACCGGTGGTCGGCAATCGAGAGACGTTCCGGGACGAGCTGGTCGCCTGCGGGTTTCCGCCGCTGGTCAACAGGCTGGCCGGGGCCGGCTTCCAGGGCCGGGTAGCCACCCGCGACCTCGGGCCGCTGCGGCTGGTCTGCCTCGACACGCCCGCGAGCGCGTGTGTCGGGCGGGAACGCGACGCCTCCGACGGCGGGAACCTGGCGGTCAAGGTGATGACCCGGGGTCGGACGCGGATCGAGCAGGGGCGGGGCACCGCCGAACTCGGGCCGGCCGACCTGGTGCTGCTCGATCCGACGCGCGCTCTCCGGTTCGAGAGCACCGCCTCGGCGCACGTCACCATCCTGGTTCCACGCCGGGAGCTGCGGATGCGGCCCGCGCAGATCGACCGGCTCGTCGGCGTACGCATCGACGGCAGTCACGGTCCGGGCGCTCTCGTGTCGGTGCTGGCCCGGGAGTCGGCGCGGTCGGCGACCGGGCTACGCGAGGCGGCGGCGCTGCGGTCGGCGGCGGCCGTCGTCGAGCTGATCGCGGTCGCGCTGGAGGCCGCGCTGGGCGACGAGCAACCGGCCCCGGACGAGCGGCTGCGGAACCGGATCGCCGGCTACATCGAGGCCCGGCTGGCCGATCCCGGCCTGTCCCCGCCCGGCATCGCCGCCGCCCACCACATCTCCGTACGACGGCTGCACAAGCTCTTCGAGGACCAGCCACTCACCGTCGCGGCCCTGATCCGCCGTCGCCGCCTGGAGCGCTGCCGGGCCGAGCTGGCCGCAGGCGGACGTACGGTCACCGCCGTGGCCGCCCGGTGGGGATTCTCCGACCCCACCCACTTCAGCAAGCTCTTCACGACCACGTACGGCTACAACGCCCGCGCGCTGATCGCCAACAACCGTGCACGGACCACCAAGACGCGCACCGCCGGACCGGAACAGGATGGTGGTCACCAAGGTCGGCAGTAGCGATGGGAGGAAGTCGTGGCGAAGGTGAACATCGTCCGCCCCGGTGAGGGCGAGATCCTCGGCAGCGGGGCGCAGCAGATCCGGATCCTGGAGAACGGCGAGCACACCGAGCACCGGCTGGGATTCGCCGAGGTCACCATCCCGCCGGGCACCCCGAGCCCGTTGCAGCACCGCCACGCCCAGCACGACGAGGGCTTCTACGTGCTGGCGGGAACGTTCCGGTTCACCGTCGGCGAGGACCAGTACGACGCCGGGCCGGGCACCTGGGTCATCGTGCCGACCGGAGCGCCGCACACGTTCGCCAACGTCGGCGAGGGGAACGCGGTCATGCTGAACACGTTCACCCCGGACCTGTACGTGCAGTACTTCCGCGACTTCAAGGCCATGATCGATTCCGGGCGGCCGGTCAACGCCGAGACCATGGCACCGCTGTGGAAGACCTACGCCACCGAGATCTCGACCGAGTACGCCTCGTGAAGCGCACCCGGCCCGACCACCCCGGTGGCCCGTGCCCCGACCAGGATTCGAACCTGGGCTCTCCGGTTTCGTAGACCGGCGCGCTGTCCGCTGCGCCACCGGGGCTCACGGCCGACGCCCGGGGGCGTCGGCCGGTCTAACCCTTCACACACACCACCTGCTTGAGGTGGGCCACCACCTCGACCAGGTCGTCCTGCTGGGCCATCACCTCGGTGATGTCCTTGTACGCGCCGGGGATCTCGTCGACCACCCCGGCGTCCTTGCGGCACTCCACCCCGGCGGTCTGCCGCACCAGGTCGGCGGTGTCGTACGTCCGCTTCGCCTGCGCCCGCGACATCCGCCGGCCGGCCCCGTGCGACGCCGAGCAGTACGCGTCCGGGTTCCCCCGGCCCCGCACGATGTACGACCCGGTGCCCATCGACCCCGGGATGATGCCCAGGTCCCCCCGACCAGCCCGGATCGCCCCCTTGCGGGTCACCAGCACGTCCACCCCGTCGTAGTGCTCCTCCGCCACGTAGTTGTGGTGGCAGGAGATCGGCTCCCCGTAGCTGACCTGCGGGAAGGCGTCCCGCACCACGCCGCAGAGCAGGGCCAGCATGACCGCCCGGTTGCGCCGCGCGTACTCCTGCGCCCACCACAGGTCCCGCCGGTAGGCGTCCATCTCCGGGGTGCCGGCGAGGAACACCGCCAGGTCCCGGTCGGGCAGGTCGGCGTTGTGCGGCAGGGCGCGGGCCACCCCGATGTGCCGCTCGGCCAGCTCCTTACCGATGTTGCGGGAACCGGAGTGCAGCATCAGCCAGACCTGCCCGGCGTCCGGGCCGTCCTGCTCGACGCAGACCTCGATGAAGTGGTTGCCCCCACCGAGGGTGCCGAGCTGGTGCCGGGCCCGGCTCTCCAGCTGCGCCACCCGGCGGTCCAGGGTGGCGAACCGGGCCCAGAAGTCGTCCCAGCCGCGCTGCTCCAGGCCCCGCACCCGACGCGGGTCGACCGGGTCGTCCCGCTTGGCGAAGCCGACCGGCACGACCGCCTCGATCGCCGACCGCAGCGGCGCGAGGTCGTCGGGCAGGTCGGCGGCGGTGAGCGAGGTGCGGACCGCGCTCATCCCGCAGCCGATGTCCACCCCGACGGCGGCCGGCGAGACGGCCTGCCGCATCGCGATCACCGAGCCGACGGTGGCGCCCTTGCCGAAGTGCACGTCCGGCATCACGGCGACGCCCTGCACCCAGGGCAGCGCGCCGATGTTGCGCAACTGCTGCGCGGCCTGCGGCTCGATGCCGTACGGGTCGGTCCAGACCCGTACCGGCGCCTTCGTGCCCGGCAGCGGGGTGAATGCCATGGTCGTTCTCCTCGTTCGTGGGAGCAGGGGTGACAGGATTCGAACCTGCGACCGTCGGGTTTTGGAATCCGGTGCTCTACCCGTTGAGCTACACCCCTCGGCGGGTGTCGGGGATCGAAAAAGCCGCCCGGTCCCCTGGTGGGGTGGGCGGCTGCGCAGGTCGCGCCGGCGCTATCCGCGCCGCCACCCCGATCGCCACCGACAACCCCGGGCCCGTTCGCCGGCTGGCAACAGCACGCCGCCGCGCGGTGTGAACCGCGTGGTCCCGGTGCTGAGGTACGGCGACACGGTGTGCTCCCCGGTTGGTCGGTGTTGGCGTCGACGTCGAACCTAGGCGGACGCCCGCACCGCCGCAAACGGATATCCGGCCCCTGACGGTCCGGCTATCGGGGCTCGCACATGGTGGACAGCACGTCGAGCCAGGTGCTGCCCACGATGGCGACCGGGTAGCGGGCCTCCCTGACCTGCCCGTCGGCGGTCTGCACGGAGAACCGGACCGGCAGCGGCTCCGCTGCGGGTGCCTCCCCGCACTGGAACAGCACCACCACGCCGATCCAGCCGGTGCCGCCGGGCCGGATCAGCCGGGTCCGGCCGAGATCCCGGACGAGCACGGTGGGACTCTCCGCCCGGACCGACCGGACCGTGACCGGGGCCGGCCCAGCGTTGACCACGGCCAGCGACCCCTCGATCCGGGCCCGGCCGTCGGAGTTCGTGCCGCCGCCCTCCGTTCCGGCGGGAATGGCCACCAGCGCGACTGCCGCGTCCCGCTCCTGTCGGGCGCGTGCCTCCTGTGCCCGGTCGACGCCCCAACCGCCCAGCACGGCACCGGCCGCGAAGGCGGCCACCAGACCGAGGATGATCCGGGGTCGGACGGTGTGCCGGGCGCGGCCGGTGGTCGGCCCGGCGGATTCGTGCCGGTGCGCGTCCAGGTCGATCACGGCATCGTCGGCGGACATGGCGACAGCCTAGGGTTTCCCCCGGCGGCGCAGGCGTGTCCGCTCCGGCCGTCACACGGTACGGTCCATGGACATGGCATTGATGCGGTGCGACTTCGACTCCGAGGCGCTGGGCATGAGCACGTCGATGACGGTGATCCTGCCGCAACCCGACCCGGCGGAGCCGGTTGACGCCGACCCGCCGGTGCTCTACCTGCTGCACGGGCTCAGCGACGACGACACCGCCTGGACCCGTCAGACCTCCATCGAACGCTACGTGTCGGCCCTGGGTCTGGCCGTGGTGATGCCCCAGGCGGGACGCAGCTTCTATGCCGACGAGAAGCACGGCAACCGGTACTGGACGTTCCTCACCGACGAACTGCCCCGGGTCTGCCGGTCGTTCTTCCGGCTCTCCGACCGCCGGGAGGACACCTTCGTCGCCGGGCTGTCGATGGGCGGCTACGGCGCGGTGAAGTGGGCGCTGCGGCAGCCGGAACGGTTCGCCGCCGCGGCCAGCCTGTCCGGGGCGCTCAACGTCGCCCACCGCCGGCACGCCCCGGACCGTCCGCTCGACCCGGACGTCTGGCACACCGTCTGGGGCGACGCCCCGACGGCCGGCCCCGACGACGACACCGTGGCGCTGGTCGGCCGGGCCGGGCCCGACACTCCCCCGCTCTATGTCGCCTGCGGCACCGAGGACTTCCTCTACGACGACAACGTGCGCTTCGTCGCCGCCGCCCGGGACCGGGGCGTGCCGGTGACCGTGGACTTCTCCCCCGGCGACCACGACTGGCCGTACTGGGACGCCACGATCCGCGACGTGCTGGCCTGGCTGCCGCTGCGCACCCGGCCGGCCGCCGGCTGAGCGGCCGGGGCGGGCACGGCCGGGTCGGCGGGTCAGACGCCCACGCTGCCGTCGACGGCCTCCCGCAGCAGGTCGGCGTGGCCGTTGTGCCGGGCGTACTCGTGCATCATGTGCAGCATCACCAGGCGCAGCGACACGTCCTCGCCCCAACGCGCCTGGTGGCCGGTGACGTCGAGCGAGGCCGCCGCCCGCTCGATCCGCCGGGAGTGCTCCACCTCCCGCTGCCACGCCGCGAACGCCTCCGCCCCGGTCGACCCGCTCGGGTCGTACGCCTGCTGGTAGTCGCCGTCCGCCGACCAGAGCAGCGGGACGTCCTGCGCGTCGATCACCCGCCGGAACCAGGCACGCTCCACCTCGGCGAGGTGCCGCAGCAGGCCGAGCAGGGTCAGGTCGGACGTCGGCACCGCCCGCTGGCGCAACTCGTCGTCGGTCAGCCCCTCGCACTTCATCGCGAGGGTGGCCCGGTGGAAGTCGAGGAAGGCACGCAGCGTCTCCCGTTCCCCCGCGCGCAGCGGCGGGCCGATCCGTTCGGTGGTCATGTCGAAGGTCCTCCGGGGACGGGGCCGCCCGGGGTGGGCCGGCCGGGAGCCGTCGGGCAGCCTAGCGGTCCGCTGCCGCCGACCCACCGGAGTTTCACCGGCCGGCGGTGGACCGCCCCGGAGGCGGCGACCGGGCCGGTCAGCGGGGCAGGGACGCGCGGG
The DNA here is from genome assembly GCF_049178975.1 of Micromonospora sp. WMMD734. Classification (NCBI taxonomy): domain Bacteria; kingdom Bacillati; phylum Actinomycetota; class Actinomycetes; order Micromonosporales; family Micromonosporaceae; genus Micromonospora; species Micromonospora sp. WMMD734. The sequence goes on along the minus strand of NZ_JBMHMK010000001.1, from coordinate 1,899,520 downwards.
CCACCGGGAAGTCGAAGTAGGTGTCGGGGTAGGGCTCGTCGGCGTACCGGTAGTGCCACCACTCCCGGTCGTAGTTGACGAAACCCTCCTGCGTCATCAGGCGTTCCAGCAGCTGCCGGTTGGTCCGGGCAGCACCGGTGACCCGGGTGTCGGCGGTGTGCGCCAGCGGGTCGAAGCAGTCGAATCCGGTGCCCATGTCGAGGCTGCCGTCGGCGAACCGCCGGTCGGCCGGGTCGGTGCAGGCCACCAGCGGCTGACCCGGGGCGTACGAGGCGCGGGGCGGGGCCGGGCGGGGCTCCAGGGTCAGGTCGAGGGTGCTGCCCCGGCTGTGCGCGGTGGGCGCGCCCAGGTAGCCGTCGGCGAACAGCCTCGACTTGGCCACCCGGGGATAGAACTCCGCCTTCGTCTGCTGCGCGGCGGGGTCCTTCGCCCAGCGGACGAACTCGTCGGCGGCGCGCTGCGGCCGGTAGCAGTCGTACACCCGCAGGCTCAGCCGTTGGGCGCGGGCGGCGTCCTGCACCCGGCGCAGCGCCTCGGCGGCGGGCCGGGTGAGCAGGCACAGCGGCTCGTCGTAGCCGTCCACCGGGCGGCCGACGAAGTTGTGCGGACCGGCGTAGCGGATGTCGACGACGATGCTCGGGTCGACCTCGGACAGCAGCACCACGTCGACGGGGGCGCGCGGCCCGCTCGGGGTGGGCACGGCGAGGCTCGGCACCGGCGCGGGCTGCGGCGGCCGGCCACAGCCCGCCGTCGCCAGCACCACCACCGCGAGCAGCAACCGCAGCGGCAGCCACCGGGGGTGGTCCGCGCCGGCGCTCACCGCTGTCGGCGTCCGTGGTGGGGTCGGTGGCGCAGCGCGAGCAACAACCCGGCGAGCCCGGCCACCACGGCGGCCAGGGAGACCGCGAGCAGCGGACGCGACCAGGGGTGACCGCCCGGGTCGAGCCGGCCCCGTCCCCCGGCGGCGGCCAGTGCGGGCGGGGTGACGGTGGCGGACACGGACGGGCCGGCGATCAGCTCGCCCGGGTTGACCAGCCGGCCGACCGCCGCGCCCCGGGGCACCCCGAACCCCCAGTCGAGCAGGGCCGCGCTCTGTTCCCAGCCCCGCCTGTCGAGGACCTCCGCGCCGAGCAGGGTGACCACCAGCCGTCGGCCGTCCCGCTCGGCGGCCCCGACATAGGTGTGCCGGGCCAGGTCGGTGTAGCCGGTCTTGCCGCCCAGTGCTCCCGGGTAGCGGTAGAGCAGCTGGTTGTCGTTCTGGATCGGGAACGCCTTCTCGCCGAGCGCCGGCTGGGCGGGGATCATCGTTTCCCGGGTGGTGTCATAGCGGCGGAAGGTGGCGTCGGCGAAGCAGGCGCGGGCGATCAGCGCCAGGTCGTAGGCGCTGGTGAACTGGCCCGGCCCGTCCAGCCCGGACGCGGTCACCGCGTGGGTCTGCAACGCGCCGAGCTGCCGGGCGTGCTCGTTCATCGCCCGTAGCCCACCGGGCAGCCCGTCGGGGCCGCCGCCGAGGCGGGCCAGCGCGTTGGCCGCCTCGTTGCCGGATTTGAGCAGCAGACCCAACCAGAGGGTCTCGATCCGGTACCGGCCGCCCTCGGCGAAGCCCACGGCGGAACTGCCCGGCTCGATGTCGAGGTCGCCGGGGGTAAGGGTGACCGTCTGGCGGGGGTCGAGCTTCGGCAGCACGGTCGCGGCGAGCAGCAGCTTCTGCACACTGGCCGGGGTGCCGTACTCGTGCGGGCCGCAGCCGCCGAGCACGTCGCCGCTGTCCAGGTCGGCGACCAGCCAGGAGGTGGCCGGCACGGCGGGCGGCCGGGATGTCCCGGCCGGTCGGACCTGCCCCGTGGTGGCCAGGGCGGGGCCGCCGACCGCGCGGGTGGCGGGGTCGGTGTGGGGTGGGACCGGTCGGGGTGGCCGGGACACCGCCGGCACCGGCGCGCACGGGCCGGTGATGACCGCCCCGGCGGCGTCCGCCGCACCGGCGGGCGCGACGACCGGCGACAGCAGCAGGGCGGCGATGACGGCGGCGGTACGTCCCCGAACTCTCACGCTGACGAAGGTAGTGACGCCCGCCCCGCCGGTCCGGCGATCCGGCGAATCCCACCCGGTGGGTGCGGACCGGCCGCTAGCATGCCGCCGGCCGACGGGAGGTGTCGACGGGGGTGGATGGGGGTAGCGGAGGGTAGACCCCGGTGAAGGAGGAGACCATGACCGACCCCCGTTACGCCCCGATCGGCCTCGCGGCCGGTGGTGACCTGGTCGACGTCGACGACGTCGACACCCGTCCCGTGGTGGGTGCGGACGACGCCCGCGCCGACGCCGCCCGGGCCGGCGCGGACGTGGACCTGTCCGACGCCACCCGCGACGGCGACGGCGTGCCGGTCGGCGCGGACGCCGACCAGGCCCGGGCGGCAGGCGAACAGAGCTGACCATCGGGCGGGGGCGGGTGACCGCCCCCGCCCGGCGGGGTACTACCCGGCCGGCCCGTCGACGGGCCGGCCGGCCTTGCCCGACGGCCTCGGGTCGCGGGGCTCAGCGACCCGGGGCCGGATCGCGCGGCTCAGTGGCCCCGGATCGCGCGGTGGATCTGCACCGGCAGGGCCGGGGCACCGTCCACCGGCGCCGGGTCCTCAGGCGTGGGCGCGATGCCACCGGCGGCGATCTTGTCCAGGGTCTTCAGCCCGGCCGCGTCGATGCTGCCGAACACGGTGTAGTTGGGGCGCAGCGCCGAGTCCGACTGGACCAGGAAGAACTGGCTGCCGTTGGTGTCCGGGCCGGCGTTGGCCATGGCGAGCGTGCCCCGGGCGTAGAGCCGGCGCACCCCGGTGGGGTCGGTCGGCGCGGGCGGCAGGTCGGTGGGCAGCTCGTCGCGGTAGCGGTAGCCCGGCCCGCCCTCACCGGTGCCGGACGGGTCGCCGCACTGGAGCACCTGCAACGTCGGGTAGGCGGTCAGCCGGTGGCAGGGCGTCCAGTCGTAGAACCGGTGCTTCGCCAGGTGCAGGAAGCTCTGCACGGTGCACGGGGCCTGCTCGCGGTCCAGGGTCAGCCCGATCGGTCCCTGGCTGGTGCGCAGGGTGACCCGGACCGTGCCCTGGTCGGGCGTCCGGCGCGGGTCCGGCGGCAGCGGCACCGGCCGGGCCGGCGGCTCGTCGGGCGTGGACGTGTACGCGCACGGCCCCTTCGTGGTCCGGGCGGCGGCCGGCCCGTCGGCGGGCGCGGCGACGGCGGCGGTGCCACCGGCGACGACCAGCGCGGCCGAGGCCAGGGCCGCCCCGACGAGGCGGGCCAGCCGGCCGTGGGGGCGCGACCCGGCGGCGGACGGTCGGGGTTCACTCGACACTGATGGTCCTCCTGGGACTCGTGATACCGGAGAGACGGCGGGTACCGGAACGACCGGAGTCTATGGAGGCTGTCACCGGTTGTCGACGCCGGCCGGTCCCGGCTCGGCGTGACCGGAGGTCCCCCGACGCAGGCGGTCCCCGTCAGTCCCAGGCGACCCGCCGCCGGACCCGGCGGCGGGAGCGCCGCCGACGGCCGACCGCGAGCAGGACGGCCAGCAGGCCGACCAGCCCGGCCGCCCCACCGACCACCGCCCCGCCGAGCCACTGCGGCGCGCCGGGCGTCGGCCGGGAGGCGGCCGGTACGGCGGCCACCCGGGCGGACGGCGTCGCCGACGGGCTGGTGGCGATCGGCTCGCCGGGTTCGACCAGCCGCCCCACCGAGGTGTCCCGGGGCAGGCCGAAGCCCCAGTCGAGCAGCCGCGCCCCCTGTTCCCAGCCGCGTACCGGGCGGGCCTCCGCACCGAGCAGGGTCACCACGAGTCGTCGACCACCGCGCTCGGCGGCCCCGACGTAGGTGTGCCGGGCGAGGTCGGTGTAGCCGGTCTTCCCGCCCAGCGCCCCCGGGTACCGGTAGATCAGCTGGTTCTCGTTCTGGATCTGGAAGCCGGGTTTGCGCAGCGCCGGCTGGGCCGGGATCTGGGTCCGTTCGGTCAGGGCGTACCGGCGGAAGGTGGGGTCGGCGAAGCAGACCCGGGCGATCAGCGCCAGGTCGTAGGCGCTGGTGAACTGGCCGGGCCCGTCCAGCCCGGACGGGGTCACCGCGTGGGTCTGCCACGCCCCGAGCCGGCGTGCCTCGGCGTTCATCTCGCGCACCCCGGCGGCGGCGCTGCCCGCGCCGAGGCGGGCCAGCAGGTTCGCCGCGTCGTTGCCGGACTGGAGCAGCAGGCCGAGCCAGGCGGTCTCGACCGGGTAGCGACCGCCGTCGAGCAGGCCGACGGCGGAACTGCCCGGCTCGATGTCCAGGTCGGCACGGGTGACCGTGGCCACCTGCTTCGGGTTCAGCTTCGGCAGCATGGTGGCGGCCAGCAGCAGCTTCTGCACGCTGGCCGGGGTGCCGTACTCGTGCGGGCCGCAGCCGCCGAGCACCGCCCCGGTGTCCAGGTCGGCGACGAGCCAGGACGTCGCGGTGACCGGCGGCGGCGCGGGCACCCCCGGCGGCACGGTCAGCCCGGGGGTGGCCAGCGCCTCGCCGCCCACCCGCTGCTGCTCGGGCACCGTCGGGGGCGGGGTGGGCCGGGGCGGTCGGGTCACCTTCGGCGTCGGCGTTTTCGGGCACGGCACGACGGCGGCGGCCGACCCGGCGCGGGCCGTGGCGCCCGCGGCGGCGGGGACGGCCGGCACACCGGTGAGGAGTACGGCCGCGACACCGGCGGCCAGGACCCGGGCTCTCATGGTGAGGCACCCTACCGAGGCGGGAACCGGGTTCCCCAGGGGGCGCGGGCCGCCCGGACCTGACCTTCGATGACCATGCGATCACCCCAGGTAGCCGGAATCGACTTCCCGGGGTCGCCCCGGAACCGCTCCCAGCCCCCTTGAGCTGGGATTTCTTCATCAGCTACGCAGAGCTATCAGAAGCTCACCGGAATTCTTGAACGATCTTCGACCGGTCCCCGTATCCATCGCCGCAAGGACGGATCGGGGTGGACGCCAGTGCCGGGCGTCGGACATCCGGTCCGCCTTGACCCCAGCCACCGTCGGGCCAACGGACGCGATGCCGTCGACGACCCGCCGGAGATCAGAGGAGAGGTACATGGCCAGGCCAATGCGGAAGAATGCCGTCCTCAAGCTCGGCGGAGTGGGCGCCCTGGCGGTGCTGCTCCTGGGTGGCGGTCTGCAACTCGCCTCCGCCGGCGAGAACACCGGCAGCACCGCCGCGCAGACCGTCAACTGCCCGACGGTACGGGACAAGCTGCCGGCGATCCCCGCGTCGGCCGCGGCCGGGGTGGAGCGGGAACTGGCCAACCTGGACGAGGAGATCGCCAGGCAGAACGAGCGGTTGGCGCAGCAGGCGGCCAACCCGCAGGGCGGCGCGAACTTCATCAACAACGCGATCCTCGGCCCGTTGAAGAGCAAGCGGGTCGCGGTGCTGGACCGCATCGAGATCAACTTCAACCGGGCCGGCGCCCAGCGGCCCAACCTGGACGCCCTGGCCACCTGCGGCCTGAACGCTCCGGGTGTGGCCAGCGCGCTGAACAATTCCGTCAAGGCTGGCAACGCCGCCACCGGCGGGAACAACACCACTGCCGCCGCCCAGACGGTGAACTGCCCGACGCCGCAGATCCCCGCCGTGCCGGCCCAGGCCGCCGCGAACGTCCAGGCCGAACTGGCCAACCTCGACAAGCAGATCAACGAGGCCAACGCCCGCCTCGCCCAGCAGGCCGCCAACCCCCAGGGCGGCGCGAACTTCATCAACAACGCCATCCTCGGCCCGCTGAAGGACAAGCGCCAGGCCGCCCTCGACCGCATCGAGATCGCCTTCAACCGCGTCGGCGCACAGCGCCCCAACCTCGACAGCTTCGCCGCCTGCGGGCTCAACGGCGCGGGTGCGGGCAACGCCGGCAACGGCAACGCCGGTGCCGGGAACGGCAACGCGGGCAACGGCAACGCCGGGAACGGGAATGCGGGCAACGGCAATGCGGGCAACGGCAACGCCGGTGCCGCCCGGACGGTGAACTGCCCGACGCCGCAGATCCCCGCCGTGCCGGCCCAGGCCGCCGCGAACGTCCAGGCCGAACTGGCCAACCTCGACAAGCAGATCAACGAGGCCAACGCCCGCCTCGCCCAGCAGGCCGCCAACCCCCAGGGCGGCGCGAACTTCATCAACAACGCCATCCTCGGCCCGCTGAAGGACAAGCGCCAGGCCGCCCTCGACCGCATCGAGATCGCCTTCAACCGCGTCGGCGCACAGCGCCCCAACCTCGACAGCTTCGCCGCCTGCGGCCTGAACTGACCCTTCGCGCACCGACGGCCCGGCGGATGATTCCGCCGGGCCGTCCGGCTGTGCACGGCATGCGCAGCGGGTTGACGCCGCCGGCCGGTTCAGCTGCCGGTGGCGTCCAGGTAGTCGTGCAGGGCTGCCGAGGCCCGCAGCCGGCGCAGGCTACGCCGGTTCAGCTCCTGCTCCCGCCTGGCGAGTTCGGCCCGGACCCGGTCCGGCCGGCCGGTGCTGCGCAGCTCGTCGAGCACCGCAGTGATGATCTCGAACGGATAGCCGCCCCGGCGCAACAGCGCCACCACCTGCGCCGCCCGCCCCTCGGCCGCGTCGTACACCCGGTAGCCGGTGCCCCGCTGGCGGTGCGGGCGGAGCAGGCCACGCTGCTCCCACAGGCGCAGCTGTGAGGTCCGCACGCCCACCTGGGCCGCCACCTCGCCGATCCGGGCGTCCCGACGCGGCACGCCGGCCGGCCGACCGGCCAGCACCGTCTCGAAGGCACCCAGCACCCGGGCGATCTCGGCCCGCTCGCGGTCCAGCTCGGCGTGCCCGGCGTCGAGCGCGGCGAGCGCCGCCGGCAGCTCGCCCCGGTGCACGGCCGCCAGCACCTCCCGGGTACGCGCCCAGCCGTGCCCCTCGGCCATCCGGCGGGCCACCGACAGGGCCCGGACGTGGCGGTCGGTGAAGATCCGGTAGCCGCTCGGGGTGCGGTCGGTCGGCGGTAGCAGCCCGTCGGCCAGATAGTTGCGCACCTGCTGGGCGGAGATGCCGGCACTGGCCGCGACGTCGACCAACCGCCACCGTCGCTGCCCCGTCACCCGGCCCTCCCCACCGCTCGCGCTCCCGCCCACCCTAGTGGTTGTCACGTGGTTTGAGACTTCTCGCCCGATAACCATGTCATCGACGCCCCAGATGCGGAAAAAGTCGCTAAAGGAGCACGAATGAGAAAATCGAAGGTATGGAGCAACCAGCGCAGTCCGCCGCCGACCAGCACGACGTGATCGAGGTACGGGGGGCCCGGGAGAACAACCTCACCGGAGTCTCCGTCGACATACCCAAGCGACGGCTCACCGTCTTCACCGGCGTCTCCGGGTCGGGGAAGTCCTCCCTGGTGTTCGGCACCGTCGCCGCCGAGTCCCGCCGCCTGATCAACGAGACCTACAGTGCCTTCCTCCAGTCGTTCATGCCGAACCTGTCCCGCCCCGACGTCGACTCGCTGCGGAACCTGACCCCGGCGATCGTGGTCGACCAGGAACGGATGGGGGCGAACTCCCGCTCCACCGTCGGCACCGCGACCGACGCGTACGCGCTGCTGCGGATCCTGTTCAGCCGGCTCGGCGAGCCGCACGTCGGCGGGGCCGGGGCGTTCAGCTTCAACCTCGCCGAGGGCATGTGCCCGACCTGCGAGGGGCTGGGCCGCGTCTCCGACCTCGACGTGTCGGCCATGGTGGACGTGGAACGCTCGCTCAACGACGGGGCGATCCTGGTGCCGAACTTCGCCGTGGATTCCTGGTACTGGCAGACGATCGTCGGGTCCGGCCTGTTCGACCCGGACGTCAAACTCCAGGACTTCACCCCGCAGCAGTGGGCGGACTTCCTGCACAAACCCGCCACGAAGATCAAGGTCGGGGCCAACAGCTGGACGTACGAGGGGCTGGCGGTGAAGGTCCGCCGGCTCTACCTGGCCAAGGACCGCGATTCCCTGCAGGCGCACATCCGCGCCTTCGTGGACCGGGCGGTCGCCTTCGCCACCTGCGCCGCCTGCGGCGGGGCCCGGCTCAACCCGGCGGCACTGTCCTCGACGATCGCCGGCCGGAACATCGCCGAGTGCGCGGCCATGCAGGTCAGCGACCTGGCCGAGTTCGTCGGCGGGATCGACGCGCCGTCGGTGGCCCCGCTGGTGGCCGACCTGCGCGACACCCTGGACTCGATGGTGGAGATCGGCCTGGGCTACCTCAGCCTGGACCGCGAGTCCGGCACCCTGTCCGGCGGCGAGGCGCAGCGGGTCAAGATGGTCCGTCACCTCGGGTCCAGCCTCTCGGACGTGACATACGTCTTCGACGAGCCGACGGTCGGGCTGCACCCGCACGACATCGCCCGGATGAACGGCCTACTGCTGCGGCTGCGCGACAAGGGCAACACGGTGCTGGTCGTCGAGCACAAGCCGGAGACGATCGCCATCGCCGACCACGTCGTCGACCTGGGTCCGGGCGCGGGCTCGGCCGGCGGGCGGATCTGCTACACCGGCGACGTCGCCGGGCTGCGCCGTTCCGACACCCTCACCGGCCGGCACCTCGACCACCGGGCCACCCTGCGTACGACGTTCCGCCGGCCCACCGGCCACCTGGCGATCCGGGGAGCCGACCTGCACAACCTGCGCGACGTCGACGTCGACCTGCCGCTGGGGGTGCTCACCGTGGTCACCGGCGTGGCCGGCTCGGGCAAGAGTTCACTGATCCACGGTTCGCTGCCCCGCCGCGACGGCGTCGTGGTCGTCGACCAGTCCCCCATCCGGGGCTCCCGGCGCAGCAACCCGGCGACCTGGACGGGCCTGCTCGACCCGATCCGCACCGCGTTCGCCCGCGCCAACGGGGTGAAGGCCGCGCTGTTCAGCGCCAACTCCGAGGGCGCCTGCCCGACCTGCAAGGGGATCGGGCTGGTCTACACCGACCTGGCGACGATGGCGGCCGTCGCCAGTGTCTGCGAGGCGTGCGAGGGACGGCGGTACACCCCCGAGGTGCTGGCCTACACGTTGCGCGGTAGGAACATCAGCGAGGTGCTCGGCATGTCGGTGACCGAGGCCCGGGAGTTCTTCCCGTCCGGCCCGGCCCGGGTGGTGCTGGACCGGCTGAGCGAGGTGGGCCTCGGCTACCTGACCCTCGGGCAGCCACTGACCACCCTGTCCGGCGGGGAACGCCAACGGCTCAAACTGGCCGTGCACATGGCGGAGAAGGCGGCCACCTACGTGCTGGACGAGCCGACCACCGGCCTGCACCTGGCCGACGTGGACCAACTGCTGGCCCTGCTGGACCGGCTGGTCGACGCCGGCAACACGGTGATCGTCATCGAGCACCACCAGGCGGTGATGGCGCACGCGGACTGGATCGTCGACCTGGGCCCCGGCGCCGGCCACGACGGCGGCCGGATCGTCTTCACCGGCACCCCCGCCGACCTGGTCGCCCGCGGTGACACCCGTACCGCCCGACACCTGCGCGAGTACGTCGCCCCGCGCTGAGCGGGGCAGTGGGTCAGCCGCCGTGGCGTGCGGTCAGTGGCTGGGGAGCCGCCGCAGCCAGGCGCGCTGCCAGGGGGTCTCGACGGCCTTCGGGTGGTAACGCTCGCGGACCCACCGGACGGCGTCGTGGGCCGGCACCCCGTCGAGGATCGCCAGCGCGGCGAGGGTGGTGCCGGTCCGGCCGATCCCACCCCGGCAGGCCGCCTCGACCCGGTCGCCGGCGTGGGCGCGGCGCAGCGCCTCACGGAACGCGTCCAGGGCGTCGGCGCGGTCGGTCGGCACCCAGAAGTCGGGCCACCGGATGCGCCGGTGCGCCCAGACCGGGGTCGGGCCCGGGGCCAGGATCAGGGCGAAGTCGGCCGGGGACACGGCGTCGGCCACCCGCCGGCCGCGTACCGTCGCGCCGCTGGGCAGGGTGATCACACCGACCGAACTGGACCAGTCCACCCCCGTGATTCTGCCCGTTACGCACACAGCGCGCCGCCCCCGGCCGGTTCGGTCGGGGGCGGCGCGTGGTCGGTGTGCGGGTCGCCTCTCGGCGCGTGGCGCGACGCGGCTCCAGCCGAACGGAACTCCGCGACGGCTATTTCAGGTGAGGCCCGGGGACACCGAACACACCGACGCCCTGCACAACGCGGCACCCCACCTACTCCTTCCCCACCCTCCAGTGACCCCCGTCACCGGCGGCCCGCCGAACCGCCGCGGTGGACGTGCCGATGGCCGGCACCCCGGGCGGGGTGCCGGCCATCGTGTCGTACGCAGGGTCAGCTGTTCCAGTGCTCGGCGACGAGGTCGGCGGCCTGCTGTTCCCACTGGGCGTAGTGGTCGGGGTAGGCGGAGACCTGGACGGTCTGGGCGGCCTTGGTCAGGGGCATGTCCTGCCAGCCGTCGACCTGCTTGAGGCCCTTGAGGAAGGCCAGGGTGGCGTATTCGGGGTCGGTGATCTGCTCCACCGTGCCCCAACCACTCGACGGGCGCTGCTGGAACAGGCCCTGGGAGTCGTGGTCGTTGCGGTCGCCGAGGTGGCCGAGGTTCTCCAGCTTCGACTCCTGCAGGGCGGTGGCGATCGACACGACCGCGGCCCGCTCGTCCATGCCGGCCTTCTTGGTGGCGGCGATGATGGCCTTGGCGTTGTTGGTCTGTTCGTCGTTGAGGTCGATGCGGGACTGGTCGCCCTGCACACCGTGCGGGATCAGCGTGTCGGCGGCCGGCTTGTCGGCCTGGACGGCGGCGACGGGGCGGGTGTCGATGGTGGGGGTGTGGTGGTTGAGCGGGCCGGCGGCCAGGCCACCGGCGACGGCGAGACCGGCGATGCCGAGAACACTCTTGCGCAGGATGGTGGTGTTCATGGGGGAAGCTCCTTCGGGGGTAGACGCCCCGTCCGGCCGGTGGAGGGCCGGGTGTGCCCGTGGGGGACGGGCGGTGTTGGGGCGTGGGCACCACGTCGGGGGCCGCTCGTGCGGGGGAAGGGAGGTTCAGGGGTTCCCGGCCGGGGTGGTTGCCGCTCGTGCCGGGGTCAGTGGTAACGACCGGGGTTCCGGGGTCATTCCCGCAGTTGGTGCGGGGGCCGGGGTGCCGTACCGGGGTGTAACGACCGTCGGTGCCGGGTCATTCCGCCGGCGGCCGGGGCGTCGGGCGGCCCGGGGGTGCTGCTGCGGTCGTACGGATGGTGTAACGCCGGGGGCGGGGTCGAGATTCCGGCCCGGGGGCGCCGCCGGTCACGGCGACCGGGGCCGGACCGGTTGATACCGGACAACGGTCGCACCGGCACCCGGGGGCGTACCGCCCACCCGGGACGGGCGGGTCGTCACGGGGTGATCCGGGACTCGACCTTCGCGGCGCAGGCGGCCACCACCGACCGGGCGTCCAGGCCCAGGCTCTCGATGGCGACCAGAGCGGTGAAGACCACGTCGGCCAACTCGGCGGCCACCTCCTCGTGGCTGTGGGTGACCCCCTTGCGGGGGTTCTGGCCGAGCGCGCCGATCCACGCGCCGGCCGCCTCCCCGACCTCCTCGCCGAGCTTGAGGATGCGGCAGGTCAGCTCCGTCTGGTCGGTGCCGTTCGCGGCGTCCAGCCAGGCGCGGGCGGCACGGGCCGCGTTCCAGATCACCTCGTCCACCCGTCCAGTGAACCGGACGGGGGTGGCGGTCCGTGCGTGGGGGCGGTCACGGCACACCCGGGACGGACGGTGCCCGCCGGACCGGATGGTCCGACGGGCACCGGGTACCGCAGCGGTTCCGGGTCAGCGGGTCATGCCGAACCGTTGGCGACGCCGCCAGCCGAACGCGGTGAGCATCAGCACCACACCGGCGCCGACCAGCCCGCCGCCGACCTTCAGCGGTGTGCTCAGGTTGTCACCGGTCACCGGCAGGTGCGGGTGCGGCTTCTTCTTCGGCAGCACGGTGATCGTCGTGCTGGCCGTACGGCCCGAGGTGCGCCCCGTCGCCGTGAAGGTGATCCGCCCGACGTCGCTCGGCCGGTAGCTCACGGTGAAGTTGCCGTTCGCGTCGGTCTGCGCCGTGAAGTGCCGCGGCGCGGGCTGCGGCTGCGAATAGTCGACCTTCACCATCGCGACGGTGGTGCCGTCGCTGCGTCGGGCCGGGGCCTGCCCCGGAACGGCCGCGGCGAGGGGCGCCACGGTGACGTCGATGTCGACGATCTCGTTCGGCCCGAAGCCGGTGCCGGTGAGCACCACCGTCTCACCGAGGAAGATGGTCGTCGGGTTGGCCGTCAGCGAGGGCGTGACGGGCGGATACGGTGGCGGCTGCGGCGTGCTGTCGGCGGGTGGCTGCGGCTGAGCAGCCCCCGCGGCGGTCGGCACGGCCACGATGGCCAGACCGACCGTCAGCGCCATGAGAATGCGGGATAGCCGCATGATGGTCTCCTCCTACTGTTTGCAGCTAGGTGCGGGAACTACTTGGGTGGTCCATGGGGTGGCGGTCGGTGTGTGCCACAGTTCGGGGGTGCCGGTGGTGTTCCTGCCGGTGAGCAGGTCCACGTCGAGGGTCCGGGTAGCGCCGGGGGCGACGTCGACGGTGGCGATGACCACCTGCCGCCGACGCTCTATCCCACTGCCCAGCGAGGTCGGTTTTCCGTCGACCCGGGCGCTGAGCACCGTGCCGCCCGCCGGGCTGTAGATGGAGATCAGGGTCCGGGCCGTGTACGGGTCACCGGCCATGCCGAGGCCGAGCACGGACTTGGCCAGACCCGAGTCGGGGGCCGAGGAGTGCAGGGTGAAGCGCAGCTTGAGCTGCCGCCGCCCCTCGTCGGCACAGTCACCGGCGGTGAGGATCGCCGTCGGCCGCAGGTAGTAGCCGAGCTTCGCGCCGCTGCCGTCGTTGAGGAAGACCCCGACGGTCGGGGTGCTCTCCTGTTCGGGAAGCGCACCGGCGAGCCGGGTGTCGGCGAACGTCCGCTGTTCCGTGGATCGGGCACTCCAGAACAGTATCCGTCTTTCCGTGATGGAGCGGTCCAAAGCCGACAAAAGCACTCTTGGGTTGACCTTCTTCGTGAGGAAGGCGTCGAAGACCGCAGAGGCCGAGGCGGCGAAGAAGGCGTCCTGCCCGGTGTCGTCGCGGCCCTGGTAGGCATCGCTGAGCAGGGTGCGCACCACCTGGGTGCTGACCAGGGTGGCGTCGCCGGGCACCTGCACCGGGCCGGTGGCCTGGAGCAGGTAGGACAGCATCACCGGGTCGACGGTCAGCACCCCGTCGACGGTCACCCCGCTGTGCCTCCGGTACATCTCGCGGTAGAGCTTCGCGGCGGCCGGGAAGTTCGGACTCAGGTTGACGTCGGCCGGATAGATGCCCGGCAGGTCGGTGTAGAGCCGGCGCACCTCGTCGTCCACCCGCAGCGCGGGGGTGAACCGCCCGAACTGGGCGCTGGTGCCCTGCTCGCGCATCCGGATCCGCCCGTCGTCGGCGTGGATCACCGCGTACGCGCCGAACATCCCGCCGGTGGCGCGCAGCTCGGCGAGGTTCTGCGAGAGCAGCAGGTAGGTGCGGGGACCGTCCGCGCCGAGCAGGGCGGGCAGTACCCGGGCGCCCCGGTCCGCCGCGCCGGTCAGCCCGGCCAGTCTGTCGATCTCCGCCCGCAGCTCGGTCAGCGCCGTGCCGAGCTGACTGACCAGGTCCTCGGCGGGTACCGCGTCGAGGCCGGCCCGGGACCGGCGCACGGCGGCGTCGGCGGCGGTCAGGTCCGCCGAGGCGGCCCGCAGCCGGGCCAGGTCCAGCCGTCCCTCGGTCGGCACCAACGTGGTCAGGTCGGTGCGCAGCAGCGCCGGAAACGCCTCCCGGGCCAGGTCGTCGATGGCCACCGCGATGGTCCGCACGGCCGCCACGTCGTCCCCGGCGTACGGGGTGTGCCGGGCGAGCTGCCAGCCGGGGTCCCCGGTGGCGGTCCGGGCCGCCCCGGCCTGCTCCTGCAACGCCGCCAACGTACGCCGGGCCCGGTCGAGGTCACCACCGACCACCTGGGTGCTCAGCTCCCGGGCGAGCCCGGCCGCGTTGACCAGGTGGGCGCGTGCCTGCCAGCCGCGGAACCCCACCCAACCGGCGGCACCGAGCAGCACCGACCCGACGACCAGGCAGACCAGCAGGGCCCGGCGGACCCGTCGCCGGGTCCGCCGCCGTAGTCTCCGTCGGCCGCTGCGCGGCCTACCGCTCTCCGCCACCCGTTGCCCCGCTCTCACTTTCGGGCGATATGACCATTCATGAGCTTTGTAGCACGAAAAATACCGCTGTCATGCTGTTACCGAATTTTCGTACTTGGGTCACTACGCCAGGGATTTCCCGGCAGGCACCCGGGGGGACGCCACGTCCCGCAGCAACGACTCGATCCGGTCCACCCCGGCCCGCAGCGACATCTCCCGCAGGTAGGTCTCCCGCCCCCGCCGCCCCATCTCCGCCCGCGCGGGCGGTGGGATCGTGCTGGCCAGCCAGAACCGGTCGGCCAGCGCGGCCCAGTCCTCGGGCGGGCAGGACAGCCCGGCCCGGGCCCGCTCCACCAGCGCCGCGGTGTCACCCCCGGCCGAGGCGACCAGCGGGGCGGCACAGGCCAGTGCGGACTGCACCTTGCTCGGCACCGTCCCGTTCAGTTCCGGCAGATCCCGCAGGGTCACCAGCTGGTAGTCGGCGGCGGCGTACAACTCGGGCATCTCCCACGGCGACCGCCGGTCGAGGAACCGCACGTTGCCGGCCCCGAGGTCGCCGGCCAGCCCCCGGACCCGCCGCTCCTGCGTCCCGGAGCCGACCAGCACCAGATCCATCCGGTCGGGCAGCGCCGCGGCCGCCCGGACCGCCGTCTCCAGGCCCTGCCGTTCACCGATCGTGCCGGCGTGCATGACGACGCAGCGCGCGTCCCCACGGACCAGCGCCTGGGCGGCCCGGCCGGCACGCACCGGTTGGAAGATCCGCTCGTCGGTCCAGTTGGGCACGGTACGCACCCGGTCTTCGGCGACCCCGTCGGCGAGCACCAGGTCCCGCATCGAGGGGGCGGTGACCGCCACCGCGTCGGCCGCCCGCAGCACCCGGCGCATGGTGGTGGTGATCCGCCCGGGTCGCTGCGGTTCGGCCGCGGCCTCCCCGGTCCAGAGATCCTGCACGTGCAGCACGGTGGGCACCCGGCCGAGCAGCCGCAGCAGCCCGGCCACGGCGAAGCTGGTCGCGGGGAACTGGAAGACGTAGAGCACGTCGACGCCGGCCAGGTAACGCCGTCCGGCGAGCGCCGCGCTGCCGGCGAACGAGAGGTAGCCGGCCATCCGGGCGGTGGGCGAGGCGTCGCCGCCGGCATAGCGGGGCACCCGCCGCACCGTCAGCCGCTCACTGTGGGTCAGATGCCGCCAACGCTGCCGCCACCCGGGATAGACGTGGCCGCCGGGATAGTCCGGGAAGCCGGTCAGCACCCGCACCTCGTGTCCGCGCCGGGCCAGCTCCTCGGCGAGACTGCCGGGGATGAAGGCCGGTTCCGGCGGGAAGTGGTACGACAGGATTCCGACCCTCATCGCCGTGCTCCCCCCTGCGTACCAGCGAGGCGGTGGTGACCGGCCGGCCGGCCGGCGCGGCCCCGGGCCGGGAGGCGACGGCGGACCGTCGCCCCCGACCCGCGGGGTCCGCGCGTCGCCCCACCCGCAGGCGACCCGGCCGGCCCGGCGGCGGCACTCATCGCGGCAGCCGGGTGAGTTCCTGCGTCCGGTCTGCGGCCGGGTGCAGCCCCTGGTCGTCGCGGTGGGCAGCGGTGGCCCGGTCGGCAGGCACCGACGCCGACGACGCGGTGGCGATCCGGTACGCCTCGTACTGGTAGGCGTCCGCACGGGCCACCTTGGCCATGTTGAGCACACACCCGAGCAGTCGCACCGACACCGAGTGCAGGGACCGGGCCGCCGCGGCGGCCTGGGCCCGCGAGGTACGCCCCTGCTGGGTGACGAGCAACGCGCCGTCGGCCTGCACGGCCACCACCACGCCGTCGGTGACGGCCAGCAGAGGCGCGGTGTCGATCACCACGATGTCGGCGGACTCACGCAACGACAGGAGCAGGTCGGCCATCGACTTGGACCCCAACAGCTCGCTCGGGTTCGGCGGGGTCGAGCCGCTGGGCAGCACCAGCAGGGACTTGTCGCCCCAGCGCTGCACCACGTCACCGACCTGGACGTCGCCGACGAGCACGTCGGTGAGCCCGACGCCGCCGTCGACGCCGAGGTAGTCGGCGACCTTGGGACGACGCAGGTCGGCGTCGACCAGCAGCACCCGCCAGCCCGCCTCGGCCAGCGCGATCGCCAGGTTGCAGGACAGGGTGGTCTTCCCCTCCCCCTGCAACGCGCTGGTCACCGCGATCACCCGGGCCGGCTCGTGCACGTCCACGAAGCGCAGGTTGGTCCGCAGCTTGCGGACCGCCTCCGCCCGGGCCGAGGTCGCCGCCTCGCCGACGATCAGTGGCGCCGCCTTGGCCCCCTGGTCGAACGGGATGTCGCCGAGCAGCGGACTGCCGGTCGCGCGTTGCAGGCCGGCGGCGTCACGCAGCCGGACGTCGACCATGCCGCGCAGCACGGCGAGCGCCACGCCGAGCAGGAGCCCGACCAGGACACCGAGGGCGAGGTTGCGGTTGGGCTGCGGGGAGACCGGGCTGGCGCTGACCCGGGGGCCGCCCACCACCTCGATCCGGGTCGGTCCGGCCTTGCCGTCCGACGTGGTCTCGATCTTCGAGACCAGCTCGACGAACTTGGCCGACAGCGCCTCGGTGACCTTCATGGCCCGGGTCTGGTCGGTGTCGGTGACGCTGGCCCGCAGCAGCACGGTGCCCGGCTCGGTCGAGGTGGCGACCCGGCGTTGGATGTCGTCGGCGGTGAGGCCGAGGCCGGAGTCGGCGACCACGGCCTGCGCCAGACGGTCGCTGCGCAGCAGGTCGGCATACGACTTGACCCGCTGCTGGAGGAAGAGTTCGCCCTGGTAGGCGTTGCTCACGCCCTGGTTGGGGGCGGTGACGAAGAAGGTCACCGAAGCCACGTACCGGGGCGCCGTGCGGACCGTGACCAGCGCCGCCGAGCCGACCGTCAGCATCAGCGTGACCAGGACGATCCACCAGTGTCGGCGGACCAGGCGCAGGCAGGTGCGGACGTCCATCACGCCCTCCGTTCCGGCGGAACGGCCAGCTGGTGAAAAAGCACGAAGTCTCCCTAGGTTCCTATAACGGCGTGAGAGTATCTAAACGCAGCGAGTAGTCCCTTAAGTTGCAAAAACAACGTATACGATACAAACCGCTTGTCAGTGCCGAATCCTCGCAATCACGGAACAAAACGCAGAGGACGCCAATGAACCACGTAGACCCCCGGCCCGACGACGACCCCAGCCAGCGGCGCGACTGGGTCACGCGACGCGCGAAGGCCCTGTCCTTGCTAACGCTCGACACCGCTTCCTGGTGCGCGGGTTTCCTGGTCGCCTCCTGGGCCCGGTACGAGTTCGGCATCACCCCCCGGCAGTGCGCCCTGGCCCTCGGCGCCGCCGGCGTGTGCGCGGTGATCCACGCGGCGCTCGAACAGGTCCGGTTCACCGCCCGGGGCCGGCACCCGGTCGGCAGCGTCGGCGAGGCCCGCGACCTGGGCGGGACCGTCGTGCTGGCCGCCGCCGTTGCGCTGGCCGCGCTGCTGCCGATGGCCGAACGGCCCATCCCGGCCAGCGTGCCGATCCTCGGCGCCGCCGTGGCGTTGCTGCTGATGGGGGCCGGCCGGGTCACCTACCGGTGGCGACGCGACCGCGACACCCGGCCCGCCCGCTCGGCCGACCGGACCCTGATCTACGGGGTCGACGCGGCCAGCGAACGCCTCGTCCGGGTGCTGCTCGGCGACCCGACCAGCGGATACCTGCCGGTGGGGCTGCTCGACGACGACCCCGAGCGGCAGGGACTGCGGGTGGCCGGGCTACGGGTGCTCGGCGGCCGGGAGCAACTGATCCAGGCCGTCCGCGCCACCCGGGCCGGCACGGTGATCTTCTCGATCAACGGCTCGGACGCCGAGCTGATGCGCGACGTCCGCAGCCGCACCCTGCAGGCCGGTGCCGCGTTCAAGGTGCTGCCGCCCGTACGCGAACTGCTGGACCGCCCGGTCACCGCGCACGCCGTGCGCGACCTGCAACTCACCGACCTGCTCGGACGCGCCCAGCGGGTGGCCGACCTGCCGGTGGAGCGCAACGGGCTCGCCGGACGCCGGGTCCTGGTCACCGGCGCGGGCGGCTCGATCGGCTCCGAGCTGTGCCGGCAGATCGCCCGCTGCGACCCCGGCGAGCTGATGATGCTCGACCGCGACGAGTCGGCGCTGCACGCGCTACAGATGTCGCTGCACGGCCGGGCGCTGCTGGACGGGCCGGAACTGATCCTCGCCGACCTGCGCGACGCCGACCGGATCGCCCGGATCATCGCCGAACGGCGGCCCGACATCGTCTTCCACGCCGCCGCCCTCAAACACCTCACCCTGTTGCAGCGGCACCCGGGCGAGGCGGTCAAGACCAACGTCCAGGGCACGCTGAACGTGCTGGAGGCATGCCGCGACGTCGCCGAGTTCGTGAACATCTCCACCGACAAGGCCGCCAACCCGATCAGCGTCCTGGGCTACTCCAAGCGGATCACCGAGCGGCTGACCGCGCACTACGCCGAGCGGTACGGCGCGGCGTTCCTCAGCGTCCGGTTCGGCAACGTGCTCAGCAGCCGGGGTTCGGTGCTCACCGCCTTCCAGGCCCAGGTCCGGGCCGGGCTGCCGATCACCGTCACCCACCCGGACGTGACCCGCTACTTCATGACCGTGCAGGAAGCGGTGCACCTGGTGCTCCAGGCAGCCGTCGTCGGCCGGGGCGGGGAGGCGCTGGTGCTCGACATGGGCGAGCCGGTACGCATCGCCGAGGTGGCCCAGCGGCTGGCGGCCGAGGCGGCCCAGCCCCCCGAGATCGTCTACACCGGCCTGCGCCCCGGGGAGAAGCTGCACGAGGACCTGTTCGGCGTCGACGAGATCGACAGCCGGCCGCTGCACCCGCTCATCTCCCACGTCCGGGTCCCCGCGCTCGACCCGGCCGGACTGGCCGGGCTCGACCCGTACGGCGACCCGGACGAACTGGTCAAACGACTCGCGGCATGCTGCGACGGGCAGCTCGCCCGGGTCGACGACACCCCCCGGTTGTCCACCCTGCCCGCACCACGCTGAACCCACCGTCCGCCCGGTGTGTGCCGCCGGGCGGACGGTGGCCGGCCGGTCAGCGGCGTCGCCGGGCCGCGTCGTCCCGCTCGTCCGGTTCGGTCGCCTCCAGCGCCTCGGTGGCCGACCCGGTCAGGTCGTCACCCGGCACCGCGACCGCCTCGGCCCGGTCCTGCTCGTCGGGGCGTCCGCCCGGCGGGGGTTGCGGAGCGGTCGCCCCGCCCGCGAAGCCGTACTCGTTCGGCTCGTCGTGCCGGCTCATAGCGGAATCCTTCCGTCACACGTCCGGTTCGTGCCCTGCTGCCCCCGGTGGGGATGTGCTCGGCTTACCCACGGCGGGGGGTCGGTAGTCGGCGGCGCGGCCGGCGACGCCGGGGCGAGGCCGGACCAGAGCATCCGGCGCAGCACGACGACCGCGACCGCCGACGCCAGCGCCGTCCAGCCCGGCCCGCCGGCCAGCCGTAGCAGGCCCGCCGCGACCAGCAGGTCGAGCAGGACCCGCAGGGCGGTCCGCCAGGATCCGACGGTCAGCAGCACCACACCGCCGACGCCGAGGGCGAGCGTGCTCACCACCGTGGCGAGCAGCACCGCGAGGTCGGTCATCCGGGGTTCCCGCCACTGCCGCCCGACGCCGGCTGTGGGTCGGGGCGCGGCCCGTCACCGGCTTCCACCTGCCGTTTCTCCTGGGCGATCTCCCGGCGCAGCACCACGTTCAGCGCGGTCCGGATGGTGGCGATCGCCGCCAGCTGACCGAGCTGGGCGAAGGTCGGTGAGACCGCGGTCCGCAGGATGTCCGCCGCGAGCTGGAACTCCAGGCCGAGGGTGAGGAAGCGGCCGAGGGAGAGCCGGATCGGGGTGAACACGGCGGCGCTGCGGTGCCGCAGCCCCTCGACCACGATCCGCAGCGCCGCCCAGAGCGCGCCGACGACGATGACGGCCGCGCCGATGGTCTCCACGACCCCCACCACGACCGCGTCGCCGTGGCGCAGCAGTTCGTCGACCCCCACCGGGTGGCGTTACCCGCCCGCACCGCGGCTAGTCAGGACAGCTCCCGTACCGCCTCCAGGATCAGCCACAGGCCGCAGATGGCGAAGAGCACCGCCGCGCCGTACCGGATGGTCCGCTCCGGCAGGTGCCGGCCGAGCAGCCGGCCGACCAGGATGGCCAGCGCGTCGGCAGCCACCATGCCCAGCGTCGAGCCGAGCCAGGTGCCGAACCAGCCGTACTTGGTGGCCAGGGTGATGGTGGCGAGCATCGTCTTGTCGCCCAGCTCGGCCAGGAAGAACGCGACACCGACGGCGACGATGGCGGACTTGCCGGTCTTCTCCGCCTTGCGCTTCTCCTCCTCGGTGAGCTTGTCCCCGCGCAGCGTCCAGACGCCGAAGCCGAGGAACGCCAGGCCGGCGACCAGCGAGATCCACCCGGTGGGCAGGGCCGCGTTCAGGCCGACCCCGATCGCCACCGAGGCCAGGTGCACGATCGCGGTGGCGACGGTGATGCCGATCAGCACCGGGACCGTCTTGAAGCGGGTGGCGAACGTGAGCGCCATGAGCTGGGACTTGTCCCCCAGTTCGGCGACGAAGATGACGCCGAAGCTGACGACCAGCGCGACGAGGAAACCGTCCATGAGTAACCTTCCCGATCAGGCCGGGAGGAGGTGACGGGGCGACCTCGACCCGGCTGTGTTGACAGCCCGAGTCGAAGGTCTCGCCCGCCCCACCGTTGGTGGGGCCGCGTGGCCGGGTGCGGAACGCACCAGTGTGTCGACCACGACATTGGGGGCTACTCCCCTTCGCGCGGTCAGCCTAACCGACCGCCCCGACCGGCCGGTGTGCCGGGTGCGTCACGTCACCCCGGAGGGTGCCCATCGACGCCCCGACGCACCGGGCCGGCGGTGTCGTCACCGACGGTCGGGCCCGGTCGGCGGCGGACCGGCCGGCCTGACCGCCGACGGTCAGGCGGCGCGGGCCAGGGTCACCCCGAACAGGCCGGCCGGATCGGTCCAGAACTCCGTCGGCAGGAACCCGGCCGCCGTCAGCTCCGCGCCGATCCCCGCCGGCCGGAACTTCGCCGACACCTCCGTGCGCAGCTCCTCGTCGGCGGCGAAGTCGACGGTCAGGTCGAGCGCGTCGACGCGGACCCGCATCGGGCGTCGGGCCCGTAGCCGCATCTCGATCCACTCCTGCGTCGGGTCCCAGCGGGCGACGTGGGCGAACGCGTCCGGGTCGAAGTCGGCGGCCAACTCCCGGTTGATCACCCGCAGCACGTTGCGGTTGAACTCGGCGGTGACCCCGGCCGCGTCGTCGTACGCCGGGACGATCACCGCCGGGTCCTTGACCAGGTCGGTGCCGATGAGCAGATGGTCGCCCGGCTCCAGGGCGGAGCGCATGGCTGCCAGGAAGTCGGCCCGCTCGGCCGGCACCAGGTTGCCGATGGTGCCGCCCAGGAAGACCACCAACCGGCGGCCACCGGTCGGCAGCCGGTCGAGGTGCCTGGTGAAGTCGCCGACGATGCCGCGTACCCGCAGCTGCGGATAGTCGGTGGCGATCTGCGCGGTGGACTGCCGCAGCGCGCTCACCGACACGTCCAGCGGCACGAAGGTGCCCAGCCCACCGTGCCTGGTGAACGCGTCGAGCAGCAGCCGGGTCTTCTCCGACGAACCGGAGCCCAGCTCGATCAGGGTCTTCGCCCCGGTCAACGCCGCGATGTCGGGTGCCCGGACGGCCAGCACCGCCCGTTCCGCCCTTGTCGGGTAGTACTCCGGCAGCCGGGTGATCTCCTCGAACAACTCGCTGCCCCGGGCGTCGTAGAACCACTTCGGGGGCAGCCACTTGGGGTCGGCGGCCAGCCCGGTCCGCACGTCGGACCGCAGCGCCCGGTCGAGGTCCCGTTCCTGAAGGTAGATCTCCAGCGGTTCCGCGCTCATGTCGTCCTCTCCCTGCATCGCGAAGGTGCTGTTGGGTCGGGTCAATCCAGCTCGCCGACGTGCACGCCGTCCGGTCCCGCCCGGACCCACCGCCGGTCGGGCACCTCCCGCCAGCCGGGCGTGTCGTCCACCGGTTCGGAGGCCAGCAGCGCCGTGCGGTCGTCGGCGCGCACCGACAACGCGTGCCCCCACACGCTCGCCACCACCGACACGCCGTCGGTGAGCAGCAGGTTCAGCCGTGATCCCGGGGCCGCGGCGGCCACCTCCCGGACGGTCGCGGTGACCGCCTCGGTCGGCGACGCGCCGGCCCGCAGCCGGTGCCGCACCAGCGCCCACAGCAGCGCCGAATCGGTCGGCGCGTCGAGGGTGAGCAGGTCCCGCACCGGCAGGCCGCCGGCCGGCCCGAGCACCGCGTCCGGCCAGCCGCGCACCACCCCGTTGTGGCTGAACAGCCACCGTCCCTCGGCGAAGGGCGCGGCGGCGCTCTCCTGCACCGGCATACCGACGGTGCCGGAACGCACCGCCGCCAGCACCGCGCCCGAGCGGGTCACCGCGGCCAGCTCGGGCAGCGTCGGGTCGGACCAGATCGGGCCGGCCCGGCGGTACCGCACCGGGTTCCGGGTGCCGCCGGCGTCGCCAGCGGCCGTCCCGTCGGGATACCAGCCGACGCCGAAGCCGTCGGCGTTGACCGTCCCACCACCACGCATGTCCCGGGGGGCCCAGGACTGCCGGACCAGCGAGTGCGGCGGCTCGTACAGCAGTGACCGCAGGGTCACCGGGGGGCCGAGGTACGCCAGGTGCCGGCACATCAGGCGACACCGCCTCTCACCCGTGGGCCTCCTCGGGATGGGCGTCACGGGCGCAGCGGAAACCGCTGAAGATCTGCCGCCGGATCGGGTGGTCCCAGTTGCGGAAGGTGCCCCGGCAGGCCGCCCGGTCGGTGCCGAACGAGCCGCCGCGCAGCACCCGGTAGTCGCCGCCGAAGAACACCTCGGAGTACTCCCGGTAGGGGAAGACGGCGAAGCCGGGATGGCCGTGGAAGGGGCTCGCCGTCCACTCCCAGACGTCGCCGATCAGCTGGTGCACGCCGAGCGGCGAGGCACCCGCCGGGTAGGCCCCGACCGACGCCGGCCACAGGTGCCGCTGCCCCAGGTTGGCGTGCTCGGCGGTCGGCTCGTCGTCACCCCACGGCCAGCGCCGGGACCGGCCGGTCGCCGGGTCCCAGCGGGCCGCCTTCTCCCACTCCGCCTCGGTGGGCAGCCGTTTGCCCGCCCACCGCGCGTACGCCTGCGCCTCGTGCCAGCAGACGTGCACCACCGGCTCGTCGTCGCGTACCGGGGCCCACCGGCCGAACCGCTGGTACGCCCAGCCGTCGCCGTCGCGCCGCCAGTGCATCGGCGCGGTCAGCCCGGCCTCGGTGCGGTGCCGCCAGCCGGCCGCGCTCCACCAGCGCGGGTCGTCGTACCCGCCGTCGGCGAGGAACTGCCGGTACGCCCCGTTGGTGACCGGCGCGGCGTCGATGACGTACGCGGGCAGGTCGACGGTGTGCGCCGGACGTTCGTTGTCCAACGCCCACGGGTCGGTCGAGGTGCCCATGGTGAACGGCCCCGCCGGCACCAGCACCTCGGCGGCGACCCGGGCCCGGGGCTCGGGAGGTGGGGGCGCGTCGAGCACCGGTGGCCCGGAGCGCAGTTGGTGGGTGGCGAGCATCGTCTCGTCGTGCTGCTGCTCGTGCTGCACGATCATGCCGAAGACGAAACCGTCTTCGACCAGCGGCCGGTCGGTGAACCGGATCCCGTCGAGCAGGTCGTGCACCTTGTCCCGCACGGTCGCCACGTAGGCCCGCGCCTCGGCCGGGGGCAGCAGCGGCAGGGCGGGGCGGTCCTTGCGGGGCTGCTTGAACGCGTCGTACAGGTCGTCGATGTCGCGGCGTACCGGCTCCCGCCCGCCGACATCGCGGACCAGCCACAGTTCCTCCTGGTTGCCCACGTGGGCGAGGTCCCAGACCAGGGGGGACATCAGCGTCGAGTGCTGCCGGACCAGGTCGTCGTCGTCGACCGCGCCGGTCAGGGCGTCGGTGCGGGCCCGGGTCCGGGCCAGTTCGGCGGCGATCCGGCTGCGCAGCGGCTCGGCCTGCGCGTCCGGTCGTTCGGTGGTGGTCACCGCTCTCCCCTCTCCGCAGCGGCGATCCGTCGGCGGATCCCGCGGTCGATCTCGTCGTGGGTCTCGGTCGGCAGGTCCGACGTCGACAGCGTCTCCCGGGCCAGGTCGAGCAGGGCCGCGGCGGCTCTGGCCAGGGCCGGGTCGGCCAGCCCCTGCCGGGCGGCGGTGCGCCAGCGGTCGGCCACCGGCGCGGCGATCGTGCGGGCCGCCCGCACCGTCCGGTCGTCGCCCAGCAGCGCGGTCAGCACGGCCAGCGGAAGCGTCCAGTCCCGGCCGGGTTGGGCGTCGAGGTAGCGGACCTCCAGGTAGCCGCGCGGACGCACCGGTGGGAAAAGGGTGCTGACGTGGTAGTCCAGGTCGTCGGTGGTGGGCGGGTCGGGCAGCGCCCCGGCGATCCAGTCGGCGAACGTGACCCCGGGCGGGGGTGTCCAGTCCGGGCCGGCGTGGCGCAGGCAGAGCAGTGGCGCGGCGAGGACGTACTCCGTCCAGGCGGCGACCGGGTCCCGGTCCGGCTGGTGCGCCGACCAGACCGGCCCGGTGCGGGCCGGGTCGATGTCCAGCCAGGCGGCCATCCGGGCGGACGCCCAGCCGGTGGGCCGGCCGGCGTGCCGGTCGGCGGTGGCGAAGGCGGCCACCAGTGGTGGCCCGATCGCGTGCACCGCCGCCCAGCGCTCGGCCAGGCCGGCGGCCGGGCCGACGTCGAGGCAGACCTGGAGGCCGGCGGTGCTGTACATCATGGTCTGCCCGGCCGGGCCACGCCGGTCGAAGACGCAGCGCATCGCGCGGTAGCGCGGGGTGTCGACCACCGGGCGGGGGGCCCGCCACGGGTCGATGCCGGTCTGCCCGCGCACCAGTCCGGCACGGGCGAGCAGGGCGTCAAGTTCGTCGATGTCGGCCTGGGTGGCCGAGACCAGCGCGGCGACCGAGGATCGCGGCGGGGTGGACACCTCCACCTGGCCGCCCGGCTCGACGGTCACGGTGCTGCCGTGCCGCAGGGGGCGGGCCGGGCCGGTGTCGTCCAGGGTGGGTGGGCTGTGTGGCCCGAGTGCCGCTCGCAGCCGCGCCCGGTCCAGTGGTCGGGCGGGGTCGGCGGCGTCGTGGACGGTCCATTCCAGTTCGACGCCGGTGAGGGTGGGTGGCCCGGTCTTGAAGCAGATGCGGGCCAGATGCCCGGCCGCCCCGGCAACCTCGCCGAGCACGGTCGACCGGTCCAGCCCCGGCGACGTCACCACGAGACGGTTTCCTCCCGACGCAGGGTCCGGCCGTGCCGGCCGGTGGGCACGGCCGCCGTGGGCCCTCCCGTCCTCCATCTTCTGTCTCGGGGGCCGATCCCGCAGACCTGACGGGAAGAAATAATTGTGAAGCCTTTTCGACTAGTTCTTGGGGCCGGGCCCGCCGCCGGTGCCGGCCGGACCGCCGCTGGTGGCGGGTGGACCGGTGGTGGCGTGCGGGCCGCCCGCACCGCCGGGCGCAGCGGACGTTGGGCGCTGCGGGACGAGGGCGCGGCAGTACGCCTCCACCCGGTCGGGCCCACCTGCGGCGGCCACCAGGTCGGCAAAGCCGGGCCTGGTCAACGCCTTCGCCCGCTGCGCGGGCGGTTTGGCCAGGTACGCCCGGCACTGCCCGACCAGCCTGCCGGCGTTCGCCGGCCCGCCCGGAGCGGGCGGGCCGGGTGGCGCGGGTGGGGCCGAGGGGCCGCCGCCGGGCGCGGTGCCGCCGGGCCGCCGCGACGGGGTCTGCCGGGACGGCTCGGACAGGAACGGGGACGGCCGGACCGATCCGGTCCCGGTGACGGACGGGACGGGTCCGGGTGTCCGCTCGGCGGGACGGTCGAGGGCCACGGTGGCGAAGGCCACCCCGGCGGTGGCGGTGGCGGCCAGTCCGGCGATCCAGGCCACCACGCCGGTGGTCAGCCGGGGACGCCGCCGGCCGGCCGGGTCGGGCCCGGGTGCCGGCGCGCCCCGCGCGGCCCGGAACGCCGCCAGCGCCGCCTGCTCACCGGCGAACTCGTCGGGTCGCGCCGGTGCGGCGGCTGCGGCCAGCAACCGGGTGAGCGGATCGTCGGTGGACGGCGCGACCCCGGGCGCGGTCGGGCCGAGCAGCCGCTCGGCCTCGGCCCGGCTCACCCGCCGGCCGGAGCGGGCCGACCGGCGGATGTTCATCCAGTCTCCCCTCATGTCAGCCGTCCGCCGGCTCGGCCCGCGACGCGTGCGGCGTCGGCCGGGGGCGGGGCGGGGTGACCCGCTCGTCGTCGGACGACCGGGGAGCGTCGCCGCGTTCCAGCATCGCGGCCAGCCGGCGCAGCCCCCGGTGGGCGGCGGTGCGGACCGCGCCCGCCCGCCGGCCGAGCACCCGGCCGGCGGTCTCGGCGTCCAGCCCGATCACCGCCCGCAGCAGCACCGCCTCCGCCTCCCGGGGCGGCAGGGTGGCGATCAACGCCAGCGCGGACTCGGTGCCGATCGTCTCGCCGGCCCGCTCGGCGGTGTCGGCGTCGCCGGCCAGGTCGCTGAGGTCCTGGACGGGCACCGGCAGGGACGGGCGACGACGCTGCCGGCGCAGGTGGTCCATGGCCCGGTTCCGGGCAATGGTCACCGCCCAGGCGCGGAACTCCCCGCCGGTGAACCGGGACAGGTCCCGGGCGATCTGCAACCAGGTCTCGGAGGCCACGTCCTCGGCGTCCGGGCCGACGAGCGCGGTGAGGTAGCGCAGCAGGCCCGGCTGGATGCTGCGGTAGAGCACCCGGAACGACTCCTCGTCGCCGGCCTGCGCCGCCGCGACCGCCCCGGACAGGTCGTCGGTCACGGCCGGGCCGCCCCGCCGACCGACCCGGGCCGGCGGTCGGCGGACATGCCGCCACCCCGGCCCGACCAGCGGACCCCTTCGCGCACCTTCAGCCCCCCGCTGCCCCGCTCGCACCCGACACCGGAGGTCGGGTGACCCGTCGGGCACGCCGCCGGGAGAGTACGGCGTCGGGTCTGGGCGCGGTACCGGCACCGGGACGCGCCAGAGGGGGCAACACTAGGAGGCGGAGCGGGGCGCAGGCAAGCGGTCAACGGGGCGGAAAGGGTGAGATAGATCAATCTCGCTGGCGGCGCGTCGGAGTAACACCGATCACCGTCCGGACGCCCACCCGTGACGTCGGTCGGACCGGCCGCGAGGTCACGACGCGCGACCGGTGACCACCCGTCAGTTGCCGGTGACCGCCCGTCAGATCGGTCCCCGCCGGGACCTGGACGGGTCGTCCCCCGAAAAACCGGAAGGGATATCGGCGTCTGCCGGACGGGAGCACCCTGGGTACGGTATGGGGGTGTTGTCATCCGAGGTCGTGCTCAGCGGTCGCTACCGCCTGGACGAACGTGTCGCCACCGGCGGCATGGGCGATGTGTGGCGGGCCACCGACCTAGTTCTCGGTCGCCAGGTCGCGGTGAAGGTGCTGCTGCCGGCGCTCGTCTCGGACCCCGACTTCATCGCCCGGTTCCGCGCCGAGGCGCGGATCATGGCCGCGTTGCGCCACCCCGGCATCGTGCAGGTCTTCGACTGCGGTGAGGACCGGCTCGCCGACGGCAGCCGGGCCGACTACCTGGTCATGGAGTTCGTCGAGGGCGAACCGCTGTCGCGGCGGATCGAGTCCGCCGGCCACCTGGACGTGGCCGAGACGATGTCGGTCGTCGCCCAGGCCGCCCAGGCCCTGCACGCCGCGCACGCCGGCGGCATCGTCCACCGCGACGTCAAGCCGAGCAACCTGCTGGTGCAGGAGGACGGCACGGTGGTGCTCGTCGACTTCGGCGTCGCCCGCTCCACCAATGTGACGAGCATCACCAGCACGAACGCGGTGCCGGGCACCGCCCTCTACATGGCGCCCGAGCAGGCGTCCGGCCGGCCCGTCTCGGCCGCGACCGACATCTACGCCCTCGGCGCGGTGGCCTACTGCTGCCTGACCGGGCAACCGCCGTTCACCGGGGACAACCCCCTCCAGGTGGCCGTGCGGCACCTGGACGACGAGCCGCCGGAGCTGCCCGCGGACATCCCGGCGGCGGTCCGGGCCCTGGTGGCACGGGCCCTGGAGAAGGACCCGGCGGACCGCTTCGCCACCGGCGCCGCAATGGCCACCGCCGCCCGCGTCGCCGCCGGTGACGACACCGCCGGCACGACCGCGCTGGTGACGCCGCCGTTGCGCGACCCGTCGGGGGCCGACGATGTCCGCGTCGGTGCGGTGGCCGACCAGCGGACCGTGGTCGGCTCGGGGCCACGGCGGGGCCGGCGGGGCTCACTGGTCGGCGCGCTGGCCGCCGTGCTGGTGGCGTTGACGGCGCTCGGCGCGGCGCTGGGTGCCGCGAAGTCGCTCGACAACGGGGTGCCGAACATCCGCAGCACCGGGCCGGCCGTGGCGCCCACCGAACGGACGGAGGTCCCGGCGCTGGTCGAGGAGACCGGCTCCGACGAGTCACCGCGTCCGCCCCGGCCGACCAACCAGTACGAGAAGCCGTCCCCGTCGGTCTCGGTCAGCCCGACGCCGCTGCCGGACGGCTCGTCCCCGCCGCTGCCGACCAAGTCCGCGACACCCGCCCCGACGGACCCGGTCACCAGCGAGCCCGCCCCGTCGGACCCGCCCACCACCGGGCCGCCCGGAAGCGACCCGACGGCGACCCCGACCGAGGCGGGCGGCGGGGGCGGCACCAACCAGGTGCCCCCCGGTGTCTGACCGGTCGTCGCGGGACACCTGGAACACCGAGGACCCAGGAACACCAAAACGGACGTAGATCGCCATATCGCCATCTAGGCTCCCTGCAAGGACACGCTTGCAGGGAGCACCGGGTGAACGCACAGAAGCTGGTCGTCATCGGTCAGGGATACGTCGGACTGCCGTTGGCCATGCGCGCCGTCGAGGCCGGGCTGGACGTGGTCGGGTTGGACGTGGATGCCGACCGGGTCAAGCGGCTCGCCTCCGGCGAGTCCTTCGTCGAGGACATTCCGGCCGACCGGCTGGGCCGGGCCCTGGCCAGTGGGCGGTACCGGCCGAGCACCGAGTACCCGGACGCCGAGGGCTTCGACATCTGCGTTATCACCGTACCCACCCCGCTACGCGACGGGGTCCCCGATCTGAGCTTCGTCGAGCAGGCCGGCACCGCCGTCGGCCCGTACGTCCGGCCCGGCTGCACGGTGGTGCTGGAGTCGACCACCTACCCGGGGACCACCGAGGACCTGCTCCGGCCGCTGCTGGAGGCGGCGAGCGGGCTGCGCAGCCCCGGTGACTTCCACCTCGGTTACAGCCCGGAGCGGATCGACCCGGGCAACCCGACGTGGCGGCTGGAGAACACCCCGAAGGTGGTGTCCGGGGTGGACGCGGCGTCGCTGGAGCGGGTGGACGGCTTCTACCGGCGGCTGGTCGAGCGGACCGTGCCGGTGGACTCCACCCGGGTGGCCGAGCTGACCAAGCTGATCGAGAACACCTTCCGCCAGGTCAACATCGCGTTGATCAACGAGCTGGCGATGGCCTCCCACCAGCTGGGCATCGACGCCTGGCAGGCCATCGAGGCCGCCTCGTCCAAGCCGTTCGGGTTCATGCCGTTCCGGCCCGGCCCGGGGGTCGGCGGGCACTGCCTGCCGATCGACCCGTGCTACCTGTCCTGGCAGGTCAAGCGCACCCTGGGCCGGCCCTTCCGGTTCATCGAGTTGGCCGACGACATCAACCACCAGATGCCCGAGCACGTGGCCCAGCGGGTGATGGCCGGGTTGAACCGGATCGGCCGGCCGGTCAACGGCGCCCGGCTGCTGCTGCTCGGGCTGGCGTACAAGAAGAACACGGGTGACATGCGCGACTCGCCGGCGGTCGACGTGGCCCGCCGGTTGCAGGCGCTCGGCGCGGACGTGCACGCGGTGGAGCCGTACGCCGAGCCGCAGCACATCCCGGGCGGGGTGGTGGTGGTCGACCTGACCGCGCGGGAGGTCGCGGCGGCCGACGCGGTGGTCCTGGTGACCGACCACGACAGCTTCGACTACGACCTGGTCACCCGGCACGCCCGGTACGTCTTCGACACCCGGGACCGGTGCCGGGGCGCGATGGTGGAACGGCTCTGACCGTCGCCCCGCCGACCGACGGGGCGACGGCCGGCGGTCACTGCCCGCCGAGCGCCTCGACCACCGGGCGGGCCAGGGCACGCCGGGCCGGCAGCACCGAGGCGGCCAGCGCGGCGAGCACCGCCACGGCGAGGATCAGCCCGAGCCGGCCCCAGGGCAGCACCAGCGTGAAGCCGCCACCGAGGCGGGCCACGAAGGCCACCGCGCCGGCGCTGACCGCGACCCCCAGCGCGGTGCCGAGCACCGCTCCGACCAGGGCGGTCAGCACCGCCTCCAGGGCCAGCAGCAGCCGCATCCGCCTTCGGGACAGCCCCACGGCGCGCAGCACGGCGTGTTCCCGGGTGCGTTCCACCACCGAGAGGCTGAGCGTGTTCGCGACGCCGACCAGGGCGATCACCACGGCCAGGCCGAGCAGCGCGGTGACGAAGGCGAGCAGCATGTCCACCGTGCCGGTGAGCATCCTCTTGTAGGCCGCCTGGTCCATCAGGTTCACCGTCGGGTACCGGGCGGCCACCGCCTCGATGGCGGCGCGGGCCCGTTCGGCGGGCACCCCGTCGGCCGGTTCGACCTCGGCCAGTTGGCCGCGTTCGTCGGGATAGAGCGCGGTGAAGTCGCTGTCGGCCAGGTCGACCACGTGCCCGGCGGGCACCCCCTGCGACGTCGGGCCGTCGGCGGCGACCACGGCGGCCACCCGGAACGGACGCCCGGCGACGGTGACCGTCGACCCCACCCGCCAGCCCCGGGCGGCGGCCAGCTCGCGGTGCACCAGCACCGACCCCGGCCCCAGGTCCGCGACGTCCCCGGCGTCGACCGCGTCGAGGGTACGCCGGGCCAGCGCCGGGTGGGCCGAGCGCAGCTCGACACCGTCGACGACCCGGTTGCGGTGCTCGTGCACCACTCCCACCTCGGGTCGGGCGGCCAGCTCGGCGGCGAGCGGGGCGGGCAGCTCGACACCGACGCCGGTGACCACGAAGTCGACGCCGACGCGGGCGTCGACCGCCCGCTCGATGCCCACCTTGACGCTGCCCGCGCCGACCACGAACGCCGAGACCAGCCCGATGCCGATCACCAGGGCGGTGGCGGTCGCCGACACCCGGCGCGGGTTGCGGCCCGCGTTGGCCACGGCGAGCGCCGCGGTGGCCCCGAACACCTGCCGCAACGGCCTGCCGAACAGCCGGACCAGCACCGGCACCAGCAGCGGACCGAACAGGACGATCCCGAAGAAGGACAGCACCCCGCCCACGGCGACCAGGACGATCTGCCCGACGGCGGCGGCCCCGGCCAGCGCGGCGATGCCGGCCAGGCCGACCAGCGCGCCGAGGGTCAGCCGGACCCGCCCGACGCCCCGGGCCGGCTGCCCGGCGGCGGCGGTGAGGGCGGCCACCGGCGGCACCCGGGTGCCCTGCCAGGCGGGCAGCAGCGCGGACCCGACGGTGACCAGGGTGCCGAGCAGCAGGCTGAGCCCGACCGTCCGGCCGGTCACCGTCAGGCCGGCGACGGTCAGCGGCAGGTCGAGCCGGGGGACCAGGACCGCCGCCCCGGCGGCCAGCCCGGTCCCGAGCCCGATCCCGAGGGCCGAGCCGGCCAGTCCGAGCACCGCCGCCTCCAGCACGGCGGCCCCGAAGACCTGCCCCCGCCGGGCCCCCACCAGCCGCAGCAGCGCGGTCCGCCGGGTCCGCTGGGCGAGCACGATGGCGAAGGTGTTGGCGATGACGAACCCGGCCACCACCACCGCCACCCCGGCGAAGATGAGCAGCACCAGGCGGAACTGGTCGAGGTCGCGCACCCCGTCCTCGACGGCCTCGTCGAGGATGCGCTGCCGCGACTTGACCGTGGCGTCCCCGCCGACCACGGCGGCCACCCGGTCGGCCAGGGCCGGCCCGGCGGTCCCCGGGGCGGCGGCCACCATGATCCGGTCGTAGCCCGGTCTCCCGCCGACGGCCAGCGCGTCCACGCCGACCAGCCCGACGAACGGGCCGCCGACGTCACGCGTGCTGTCGGCCACGTCGACCGTGCCGACCAGGGTGTACGGGCGGGCCGCGCCGGTCGCGCCGCCGACGCCGACCGGACCGCCGAGGGTGAACCCCTGCGCGGCGACCGTGGGCGCGTCGAGGACCACCTCGCCGGGGCGGTCGGGCAGCCGGCCGGCGACCACGTCGTAGGAGCGCAACGCGGGTCCGGTGGGGATCGCGGCGAGCAACCCGACGCCGAGCACCGGCCGGCCGTCGACGCCGACCACCCCGACCAGGGCGGTCAGTTCCCCGGCGGCCTCGGCCACCCCGTCGACCGTGCGCACCCGGTCGACCAGGGACGGCGGCAGGGTGGCCCGGTCGGGGTAGACGCCCAGGTCGGTGTGCCTGTCGAAGGCGCCGGCCCGCGCGTACGCCCCGGCCTGCATGCCGTCGGTGAGCATGAGCGTGCCGGCGACGAAGGCGACGCCGAGCACGATCGCCACCGAGGAGAGCAGCAGGCGCAGCGCGTCGGCGCGCAGCGTACGCAGGGTCAGCCGCCACATGCCGGTCACCGCCCCCACCGGCAGCGGCCGGCCCGGGAAGCTGCGGGACGGCGGGGTGGGCGGGGCGCGGCAAGGACGGACATGGGGACTCCCGGTCGGCGTGGTACAGGTCCCCTCCGACGCTAGGCAGCGCCCCGGCGGCCCGCGTCCACCCGCACGCGCGACCCGGCTGCGCCACAGGTCGACCCCGACCGGGGTGACCCGTACGACCCAGGTCGTACCCGGCCTCAGCCGCCCGGGGTGACCAGGCCGCTCTCGTACGCCAGGACCACCACCTGGACCCGGTCGCGGAGCTGGAGCTTGGCCAGGATCCGCCCGACGTGGGTCTTCACGGTCGCCTCGGCGACGTGCACCCGGGCGGCGATCTCGGCGTTGGCCAGCCCCTGCGCGACCAGCAGCAGGATCTCCCGTTCCCGGTCGGTGAGCTGGGCCAGTCGCGGGTCCTGCGCGGGGGCCGGGCCGAGCCGGTCGGCGAACCGGTCGAGCAGCCGGCGGGTGATCGACGGGGCGACCACCGAGTCGCCCTCGGCGACCACCCGGATGGCCGCCAGCAGTTCCTCCGGCGGCACGTTCTTGAGCAGGAACCCGCTGGCCCCGGCGCGCAGCGCGGCGAACGCGTCCGCCTCGGTGTCGAACGTGGTGAGCACCAGCACCCGGGGCCGGCCGTCGGTGGAGGCGGCACAGATCCGGCGGGTCGCCTCCACCCCGTCCATGGTCGGCATCCGCAGGTCCATCACCACCACGTCGGCCTCGACCCGGCCCAGCACCCGCAGCGCGTCCGCCCCGTCGATCGCCTCGCCGACCACGGCCAGGTCGGGTTGGGAGTCGAGCACCATCCGGAAGCCGGCCCGGACCAGCGCCTGGTCGTCCACGATCACCACTCGTACGGTCATGCCGCGATCACCTCCGCCTCCGGGGTCGACGGTAGCGGCAGCCGTACCTCGACCTGCCACCCGCCACCGGTTCGGGGGCCGGCGGTGAGGCGGCCGTCGTACACGCCGACCCGCTCGCGCATGCCGACCAGGCCGTGTCCGCCGGAGGGGGCCGGCCGGGCCGGTGGCCGGCCACGCCCGTCGTCGGTCACCCGGACCACCAGCCCGTCGTCGACGCCGAGCAGGACCGTGGCGTGCGCGCCGACCCCGGCGTGCTTGAGGGTGTTGGTCAGGGCCTCCTGCACCACCCGGTAGACGGTCAGGTCGAGCCCGGGTGGCAGGGCGGCCGGCACCTCCTCGGCCCGGTAGCCGACGCTGAGGCCGGCGTCGCGGAACCGGCCCACCAACGCGGGCAGTTCGGCGACGGTGGCGCGGCGGCGTTCCGGTTCGGTGCCGGGGGTGTCCGCGCCGGGGCCGGTCGTCGGCTCCGGCGGGTCGGGCTCGCGCAGCACGTCGACGAGCCGGCGCATCTCCTCCAGGGCCTGCCGGCCGGTGTCGGCCACCACCTTGACCGCGTTCCTGGCGGTGTCCGGGTCCCGGTCGAACATCAGCCGGGCCCCGTCGGCCTGCACGATCATCACCGCCATGCTGTGCGCCACCACGTCGTGCAGCTCGCGGGCGATCCGGGCGCGTTCCCCGACCACCGCCGCGCGGGCCTCGGCCTCGCGTTCCCGTTCCAGGGTGGCGGCCCGCTCCTCGAGGCTGAGCACGTAGAGACGGCGGGTGCGGACGTTCAGCGCGGCCAGCCACACCCCGCCGGTGATCAGGCCGAAGTAGATCGCCGGGCCCCACCAGGCGACGGCGGTCCGGGCCTGCGAGGCGGCCAGCAGCACCCCGACGGCGGCGACGACCCCGGCCAGCATGCCGTCGCGCAGCCGGTCGGCGTACTTGACCACGCTGTAGAGGGCGATGAGCACGGCGACGTCGTAGGCCAGCGGCCCCCAGCCCGCGACCACCTGGATCAACGCCAGCCCGGCGACGACCGTCGCGACCAGCGACGGGTGGCCGCGCCGGAACAGCAGGGCCACCGCCATGCCCAGGCCGACCAGCGCGGACGGCCAGCCCCCTGGTTGGGCCGACAGGCCGGGCTGGGCCGCCGCCGTGACCAGTGTGAAGAGCACCACCAGCGCGCTGACGCAGACGTCGAAGGCGACGCTGCGCAGCGGGCGACCGAAGAGGGTACGGCTCACGGTGACCGAGCGTAGTGCCCCGTTCGGGGTCGATGCGGGCCCGTGGGTCGACCGGGGCTCAGACCAGCTCGCGCAGCCGGGCGATCTCGACGGTCTGTTCGGTCGCCACCGCGTTGGCGAACTCGTTGAGCTGCTGGTCGACGCCGGCGGAGAGCAGCTGGGTGGCCATTTCCACCGCGCCGGTGTGGTGGGCGGTCATCAGGCGTACGAAGAGCCGGTCGAAGGTGACGCCGCGGGCGTCGGTGAGCTGCCGGATCGCCTCGGGGGTCTGCATGCCCGGCATCAGGCCGTGGTCGTGGCCGGGCTCCCCGGCGGCCAGGCCCCGGGCGTCGAGCCAGCCGCGCAGCAGCCCGATCTCGGGCGCCTGGGTGCCCCGGATCCGGGCGGCGATCGCCTTGACCTGGGCACTGGCGGCCCGGTCGGGGGCCAGCTCGGCCATCTGGAGGGCCTGTTGGTGGTGCGGGATCATCATCCGCACGAACCAGACGTCGGGGGTGTTGTACCGGGGTGTGCCGGGGGCGCGGACCTCCTGGGCGGGCCGGGTCGCGGCGGGTTCCCCCGGCCGGCCGGGCACGATCACCGCGGGGGCGTCGGTCGGCCCGGCCGTGGTCGACGTCGTCGTGGGGGTGGCCGCCGTCGGGGTCGGCGGGCCGTCGGGGCGCAGCGCCAGCCCGACCGGCACCGCGACGGCGGCGACGACTGTGACGGCGAGCAGGATGCGTCCACGTCGGCCGGTCATGCGCCTCCCTCTCCGGTCGAGGTCGTCGCGATCGTATCCATTCACTGCGGCTGATTGATGTGACGCAGTTCACATCAACTCTCATCACTGGCCGGTAAGGTGCCTGATACGTATCTCCCCCTTTCGAAGGGTTCCGCCGATGATCAGGTTCTCCCTGCCCCGGCCACGGCACCTGAAGATCGTCAGCGTGGTCGCCGCCGGCCTGCTGGTGGCGAGCGTCGCCACCAGCCCGGCGGGCAACGCCGCACCCGCCACCGCGACGCCGGGCGGGACGCCGACAGCCCCGGGCCTCGCCGTCGACGAGATCTCCAGCAGCCCCAACCTGCGCCAGGTCGCCAACCTGCCCAAACAGGCGCCGTTCGACACCACCAGCGCGTTCGGCACCGACATGGCCTTCCAGGGCCGGTACGCCTTCGTCGGCAACTACAACGGCTTCGTCATCTACGACATCGCCCGGCCCGACGCCCCGAAGATCCTGTCGCAGGTGCTCTGCCCCGGCTCGCAGAACGACATCTCCGTCTACGGTGACCTGCTCTTCGTGTCCACCGACTCGTCCCGCACCGACGACTCGTGCGCCAGCGCGAGCCAACCGGCGACGGTGAAGGAGTCCTGGGAGGGCATCAAGGTCTTCGACATCAGCGACAAGGCCAACCCGCGCTACATCAAGTCGGTGGAGACCGCCTGCGGCTCGCACACCCACACCCTCGTCCCCGGCAAGGACCGCAGGACCGTCTACCTGTACGTGTCGTCGTACAGCCCCCGGGCGGACTTCCCCGACTGCCAGCCACCGCACGACTCCATCTCGATCGTCAAGGTCCCGGTGCACAAGCCCACCGACGCGGCCGTGGTCGCCACCCCGAACCTCTTCCCCGACGGCGGCTACGAGGGCATCCCCGGGCAGACCTCGGCCACCACCGGCTGCCACGACATCACCGCCTACCCGACCAAGGACCTGGCCGCCGGCGCCTGCATGGGTGACGGCGTCCTACTGGACATCCGCGACCGCGAGGCGCCCCGGGTGATCAACCGGGTCCGGGACACGGTCAACTTCGCGTTCTGGCACTCGGCGACGTTCAACAACGCCGGGACCAAGGTGGTGTTCACCGACGAACTCGGCGGCGGCGGCGCGGCCACCTGCAACGAGATCGTCGGCCCGAACCGGGGCGCGGACGCCGTCTACGACATCACCGGCCGGGGCGACGCCCGCACGATGGTCTTCCGCAGCTACTACAAGATCCCCCGGACCAACGCCGACACCGAGAACTGCGTGGCCCACAACGGCTCGCTGATCCCCGTGCTCGGCAAGGACGTCATGGTGCAGGCCTGGTACCAGGGCGGGGTCTCGGTCTGGGACTTCACCGACTCGACCCGACCCAAGGAGATCGGCTTCTGGGAGCGCGGGCCGCTGTCGGACACCCAGCTCAGCACCGGTGGCGCCTGGTCGACGTACTACTACAACGGGTACATCTACTCCAGCGACATCCAGAAGGGCCTGGACGTGCTCAAGCTCAGCGACTGGCGGACCTGGACGGCCGACCTGGTCCGGGTGCCCGAGCTGAACGTGCAGACCCAGGCCGGCTACCTGAGCTGGTAGCCGGCACCACAACGGCGGACGGCCCGGCCCCCGCGCGTCGGGGGGCCGGACCGTCCGTCCTGCGAGGGGTCAGCTGATCGGCAACCGGTAGCGGCGTTCCTGCCCCCCACCGGCCACGGTGACCAGCCGGACCTCACCGTCACGCAGCCCGTACGTCACCGACCAGCGGGTGTGGCCCTGCCGGACCTGGTCCAGCAGCCGCAGCGCCGCCGCCGGGTCGACCCGGCCGTCGGCCGCGTCCAGCGCCGCCGCGAGGACGCCGTAGCGGTGGTCACGGCGACGCTGCTGCTCGGGTACGTCGACCACCGGCACGTTGGTCAGCGCCTGCCACCGCCCCTGCCCCCGCTGCACCCGCATCGTCCCGTCGACGAACTCGACCACCGCCGACCGGCCGCCCGCGTCGGCGAGCAGGTAGTGCAGCGGCGGCCCGCCGTCGAAGTCGAGGTTGTGCCGGCCGAACAGCGCCACCGCCTCGTCCACCGTGGCCGCCCGGTCCAGCACCAGCCGCAGGATGCGCACCGACCCGACGGTGGGCCGGCCGGGCACCGGCTTCGCCGTCGCGGTGTCGTCGGCGGCCAGGCCGACGGCCAGCCCCCGCTCGTTCATCCCGTCGAAGGGCAGCAGCGGCGCGTCGAGCAGCCGGCGGTCGCCGGTCGGGTCCGGGCCCACCCCCAGGTAGGACAGGTCGACCAGGGAGACCGAGGCGTACCCGTCGGGGGGATCGGTGCGCAGCACCATCGCCGGGTTGGCGTCCCAGTCGAAGTTGCGGGCGAACAACGGCCGGGCCGGGTCACCGGAGGCGGCGAACAGGGAGCAGCCGAACGGGCCGGTGTCCGGCCGGGCGTCGGTGCCCACCGTCGGGTCGTAGCCGCCGACGTAGGTCATCTCGTAGAGCGGCAGGTCGTCGACCTTGCGCAGGCTGTCCAGCGTCCGGCGGGCCTGCTCCGGGTCCTGCCGGGAGGCGAGCGGCGGGCTCGCCGACGCCGGGCCGGTCGGGGTGGCCCGATCCGTCGGGGTGGCCGAGGCACAGCCGGCGGCGACGAGCGACAGGGCCAGTCCGGCCCCCAGCAGCATCCTGCGCATATCTCCTGAACGCTAGGGCAGCGGTGCCGGGATGTCCACCGTGGCGGTAACCGCGGACGTCGATGCCGGGCCGGTCGGTACGGGGGTCGCCGGCGGGCAGTTGCGGCCAACCGGCCGCACGGCCGGGCCGGCTGTGCGAGGATCGTGCGCCGTGACACCTGCCGGCGGGACACCGCCCGTACCGACCGAGCGGCCCCGCAGGTTGCGGCTGCACCCGCTGGACCAGGTGGCGATCGGGCTGGCCCTGCTGGGGCTCGGCGCGGTGGTCACCGGCCTGCTCCCCC
The DNA here is from genome assembly GCF_049178975.1 of Micromonospora sp. WMMD734. NCBI lineage: Bacteria > Bacillati > Actinomycetota > Actinomycetes > Micromonosporales > Micromonosporaceae > Micromonospora > Micromonospora sp. WMMD734. Next base: position 1,860,835 of record NZ_JBMHMK010000001.1, on the reverse strand, counting down.
GGGCCGACGCCGAGGCCACCCTGCACCGCATCCTGCCGCTGCTGCTCTTCCTCGGCGCGGTGGTGGTGCTCGCCGAACTGACCGCCGTCGCCGGGGTGTTCGACGTGCTGGCCAGCCGGCTGGCGATCACCGCCCGGGGCAGCTTCGCCGCCCTGTTCCTGCTCTGCGTCGGGTTCGCCTCGCTCACCACCATCGCCCTCAACCTGGACACCACCGCGGTGCTGCTCACCCCGGTGATGATCGCGCTGGCCCGGAGGTTGGACGTCGCCCCGGGTCCGCTGGCGATGACCACCGTCTGGCTGGCCAACACCGCCAGCCTGCTGCTGCCCGTGTCGAACCTGACCAACCTGCTCGCCGCCGACCGGATCGCGCTGGCCCCGGCGGCGTACGCGGCCCGGATGGCGTTGCCGCAGGTCGCGGCGATCGGGGTGACCATGGCCGGGTTGTGGCTGTGGTACTGGCGGCGCGGGCGGCGCGACGTCGACCGGTTCACCCCTCCCCCGCCGCACCGGGTGGCCGACCGGCTGCTGTTCGGCACGGCGGTCGCCGGCTGTCTGCTGCTCGTCGCCGGCATCCTGGTCGGGGTGGAGATCGGCGTGGCCGCCGCCGTCGCCGCCGGGCTGGTGGTGGCCGGCTTCGCGGTCCGGTCCCGGCGGACCCTGCGCCCGGCGCTGCTGCCCTGGCGGCTGCTGGTCTTCGTGACCGGCCTGTTCCTGGTGGTGCAGACCCTCGGCCGGCACGGGCTGGACGACCTGGTGTCCGTGCTGCTCGGGGACGCCGGGGGCACGGCGGGGGCGCTGCGCGCCGGGGGCACCGGGGCGTTGCTGGCCAACCTGGTCAACAACCTGCCCGCCTACCTGGCCGGGGAGGCGGTGCTCCCGACCGGTGACGAGACCCGGCTGTTGGCGTTGCTGATCGGCACCAACGTGGGCCCGCTGGCGGTGCCGTGGGCGTCGCTGGCGACCCTGCTGTGGTTCGAGCGGTGCCGGGCCGCCGGGGTGGCCGTGCCGCTGGGCCGGTTCGTGGCGACCAGCGCGGTGGTCGCGGTCCTCGGTACCCTCGCCGCGGTGCTCGCCCTGCTGGTCGCCGGCTGACCCGCTGGCGGGGTCGTCAGATCCCCATCTCGGCCTCGTACGCCGAGCGCAGCCGGGCGCGGGCGGACGGGGCCAGGCAGACGTGCCAGGCGGGTCCCTCGTCGATGACGTTCAGTTCACCGGCGGCCTGCCGGGCCAGCAGGATCTCGGCCAGCACGTCCCGCGCGCCGAACCGGTCGTACCAGGCCAGTTCCACGTCCACCGCCCAACCGAGGCAGTGACCGCTGGGCAGCATGGCCGGCCGGCCGAGCCGGCGCAGCCGGTACTGGTGTTCGGTGCTGTGGGCCAGGCTGGTCACCCACAGCGGTGGGGTCTGCGCCGGGGCGGACCGGGCGAACTCCCGGGACAGGTCGTTGAGGAGCGCGACGACCTCCCGGCGGGTCCGGCGGAACGCCACTCCGACGGTCGGCGGGGCGGCCTCCGGCCGCAGCCGGCCCCGGAGGGCGCGCACGCCCCGATCCAGGACGCCGGCCGGCTGTTCCCGGTAGCGGAAGCCGAGCAGACCCCGGCGGCGCAGCCATTCCAGGTCGATCAGGTCGGGGTGCGTGTCGACCTGCTCGTCGGTCGCCAGGACGGTGGTGTCCCGCCACCACATCAGGTCGATGCGGGAGAGCAGGTAGATCCGGACCAGCGCGGTCAGGTCGGGGCCGGCGTCGGGCCGGTCGGGCTGGTGCCGGGCCAGTTCCAGCAGGAGGGTCTCCCGGGCGCCCAGCACCCCCTGCCCGGTGGCGTCGAGCACGTCGGCGATGGCTGGCTCGCGCAGCCGCTCGTCGAGCAGCACCTGACGGGCGGCGGTGCCGGCGGTGCCGGCGAGCGCGCCGACCTCGACCAGCAGTTCGGCGACCGCCTGCCGGTACGCGTCGAGGTCGGGGGCGGCCGGCCGCACGCACCGGGTCGGGGTGGGCGTCCGCCGGGCCGGGGCGGGCGGGGTGACGCCGGGTTGGGGGCCGGGGCTTCGGCTGGGCACGCGCATGGTCGGTCCTCTCCCGGTGCGACACGGTGCGGATGAACCTGAGGGCACCGTAACCGTGGTGAACCGGTGGAGACCGAGCATTCCTCCCATGACCCCCAAAGGGCGACACGTGCCGGCGGTGTCGCCAGGTCCCACACCGGCCGGGGCCGGTGGCCGACCGCGACCGGGCCGCCCGCCGACGCGCGACGGACGGCCCGGGGCGGACGGGTCAGCGCAGCGTGCAGGCCGTCCCGTTCACGGCGAACCCGGTCGGGGTCGCGTTCGTGCCGGTGTAGGAGGCGTTGAAGCCGAGGTTGACCGAGCCGTTCGGCGCGACCGCGCCGTTGTAGCTCTCGTTGGTCACCGTGACCTCGCTGCCGCTCTGGCTGAACCGGCCCGACCAGCCCTGGCTGATCTGCTGGTTACCGGTGAACCGGAAGGTCAACCGCCACGACGACCAGGCCGCCGCGCCGGTGTTGGTCAGCGTGACGCTGCCGGTGAAGCCGGTGCTCCAACTGTTCGCCGAGTAGGTCACCGCGCACCCGCCACCCGCGGGCGGGGTGGTGGTCGGCGGGGGCGTGGTGGTGGGCGGGGGCGTGGTGGTGGGCGGGGGCGTGGTGGTCGGCGGGGGCGGCGTGGTGGTCGGCGGCGGCGTCACCGTGGGGGTCGGCGTCGGGTCCGGACCGGTGCCGGTGCCGGCCTGTTCGGCCGCCCAGTGCACCAGCCACGCCAGCGCCGAGTTCCAGTTGATCGCCACCTCGTTGACCGAGTACGCCCCGATGTCGTCGACGTAGCACTTCTGCGGCTTGCAGCCACCGAGCTGGGCCTGCACGACCGGGTCCTGCAACTCGCTGTTCGGTCCGCCGGAGAGCGAGCCGGGCGGCGCGGTGGGCAGCGAGCCGTCGTTCTGGTTGGCCCAGAACCGGTGGTGCACGTTGCGCACCGGCTTGTCCCCGTAGCCGGCCACGTAGGACTGGTTGAGCGGGTTACGGCCGAGCAGGTAGTCGTAGGCGGCGAAGGCACCGTTGCGGTACTTCGGGGTGCGGGTCAGGTCGTAGGCCACGGCGAGCGCGTTGGCGTTGTTGGCGACCGCGCCGTTGGAACCCCAGTAGTACGTGCCGTTGCCGCTGCCCGGCGCCGGGTAGCCCTGGTTGGCGATCTGGGCGAGCATCCGGTCGGCAAAGGAGACGATCGCCGCCCGGATCGCGCTCACGTCGCCGCTGGCCAGGCCGGTCGGCACCAGCGCCAGGGTGGTGTCACCCAGCCCGGCCGTCCAGCTCCAGTCGTACGCGCCCCGGGTGAAGCTCGTGCCCCGGGCGTGCGGGGAGCTGCTGAGGTCGTTGCGGTAGCCGGTGGTGCCGGTGGTGGCGTACAGCTCCGCCGCCGCCCAGTAGAACTCGTCGGTGACGGTGTTGTCCTCGTACGCGCCGCCGCCGGTGTTGTCGGTGGCGGGGGCGAGCCGGTTCGGGTTGGCCTTCGCCGCGGCGTACGCCTTCTCGGCGGCGGCCAGGGCCCGGGAGGCGAACGCGGCGTCGAACGGGCGCCACAGCCGGGACGCCTGGGCGGCCACGGCGGCCATGTTGAGCGTGGCGGCGGTGCTCACCGGGGAGAGCAGCCGCGCCTCGCTGTCCAGCTCGGGGCGGGTGGGCAGGGCGGTCCAGTTCTGGTCGTGGATCTTGTGGTGCACCATGCCGGCGTTGGTCCGGCCGTCCGGCACCTGCATCTTGAGCAGGAACTCCAGCTCCCAGCGGGCTTCGTCGAGCACGTCCGGCACCCCGTTGGACCGCTCGGGGATGGCCAGCGTGCCGTCGGCGACGGCCGACTTGTCGGCCCCGGCGACGTGCAGGGTCCGCTCGTAGATGTTCTGCAGCTGCCAGGTGGCCAGGCCACCGTTGACCACGTACTTGCCCTGGTCACCGGCGTCGTACCAGCCACCGCGCACGTCCAGGGTGTAACCGCAGGAGGTGCGGCAGGGCACGTTGTTGTCCCCCCGGTTGGGGGCGACGTTGACGTGCCCGGCCGGGCGGGCGTAGCGGGAACCGACGTACTGGGCGTCGATCGGGGTGCCGCTGCGCTGGTGGTAGAAGAACGCCAGCGAGTCCCCGCGCAGCCGGCGTACCGCGTCGGCAGAGATGTCGAACGGGTAGCTGTTGCTCCCGCCGACCGACAGCACGTAGCCGGTGCCGGGGGTGTCGTAGGCCGAGAAGTCCGCGATGTGCACCGGGTCGCCGGAGAGCGCGTCGGTGCCCCGTACCGTGGTCTGCCCGGAGGCGACCGTGGCGCCGCCGGCGTTGCGCAGCGTCCAGCCGAGCGGGGAGTTCGCGGAGTTCACGACGGTCGCCTGCTTGGGCAGCCCTGGCACGTAGGCGACCTGGTTGACCTTGACCGGTGAGCCGGGGTCGGGGGCGGCTGAGGCGAGCTGCGGCACGGCCGCGAGCCCGCCGAGGGCGAGCAAGGCGGCAGCCGCGAGCGCGACCGGACGCCGTCGGGAATGCTGGGGCATGGGGCCTCTTCCGGTGGGGATGGCAGTGACCATCCGACCGGACCGACGCAGCATTGACCCGCCGGGCGGTCGGATGGACCGTCGACGGGAGCGCTCCGCCCACCATAGACCACCGTCAGTCCGCCGGAAAGTCACCGCCCAACGGCTGGACGGTCCGGGTGTCGCCGTCGTAGCTGCGCGCCGCCACGAGCGCGCCCGCCGGCCGCCCGCCGCCGACCACGGCGCGGGCCAGCCGCCGATCCCGGTCGCGGAAGCGCAGCGCGAGGCTCAGGTGCGGCACCCAGGTCCCCGGGGCGTGCCAGGGCCGCTGCCCGGGAACGCCGTGCAGCGCCTCCCAGACGGCCTCGTGCAGGGCGGTCAGCGCCGGGTCGGGCCGGACCAGCCACACCAGCGGGGCGCTGCCGTCGAGCACCGTCACCCGTTCCAGGGCGACCGGCAGCGGCAACGCGGTGGCGAACAGGACGGCGAGCCGGTCGGCGACACCGGGCGGGAACGCCTCGACGGCGGCCAGTGTCAGGTGCGGCCGGTTCGTCGGATGGCCGTGCCGGGCGAGGCTGGGCAGCCCCGCCTCGGCCAGCCGGTCCCAGGCGGTCCGCACCGTCCGCTCCAGCGCCGGACAGCAGAGCAGTTCCACCGTACGCACGCCCGTCAGGCTAACCGGCGGGCGGGCTCGGCTGTGCCGGTCGGCACGGTGGGGCCGGTCGGCGGCACGGCCCGACCGGGGTGATGGAAAACTTTGCCCATGAGTTCCGCACCCACACCGACCGACCTCTCCGCTCCCGGCGACTCCGACGGCGGGCCCGCCTTCGTGGATCTCGGGCTGCGCGCCGAGTTGCTGGGCGCCCTCGCCGCGCTCGGCTACGAGGAGCCGACCCCCATCCAGCGGGAGGCGATCCCCCTGCTGCTGTCGGGACGGGACCTGCTCGGGCAGGCGGCCACCGGTACGGGCAAGACCGCCGCGTTCGCCCTGCCGCTGTTGCAGCGGATGCCGCAGAACCGCCAGGGCGGCGACCCGGTGTCGCTGGTGCTGGTGCCCACCCGGGAGTTGGCCGTGCAGGTCTCCGAGGCGTTCCACCGCTACGGCAAGGACCTGGGCGCCCGGGTGCTGCCGATCTACGGCGGCCAGCCGATCGGCCGCCAGCTACGTGCCCTGGACCTGGGCGTGGACGTGGTGGTGGCGACCCCGGGCCGGGCGCTGGACCACATCGCCCGGGGCACCCTGCGGTTGGGTTCGCTGGCCACGGTCGTGCTGGACGAGGCCGACGAGATGCTCGACATGGGCTTCGCCGAGGACATCGAGGCGATCCTGGAGCACGCGCCCGCGCAGCGGCAGACGGTGCTCTTCTCGGCCACCATGCCGGCCCGGATCGACGGGCTCGCCCGCCAGCACCTGACCGACCCGGAGCGCATCCAGATCGGGCGGGAGCAGCCGGTGGCCGGCGAGGCCCCCCGGGTCCGGCAGAGCGCCTACATCGTCTCCCGGGCGCACAAGCCGGCGCTGCTGGGCCGGGTGCTGGACGTGGAGTCCCCGACGGCGGCGATCGTCTTCTGCCGCAGCCGGGAGGAGGTCGACCGGCTCACCGAGACGATGAACGGACGCGGCTACCGGGCCGAGGCGCTGCACGGCGGGATGAGCCAGGAGCAGCGGGACCGGGTGATGGGTCGGCTGCGCGCCGGCACCGCCGACCTGCTGGTGGCCACCGACGTGGCGGCCCGGGGGCTGGACGTCGAGCAGCTCACCCACGTGGTCAACTACGACGTGCCGTCCGCACCGGAGTCGTACGTGCACCGGATCGGCCGGGTGGGCCGGGCCGGCCGGGAGGGGGTGGCGATCACCCTGGCCGAGCCCCGGGAGCACCGGATGCTCAAGACCATCGAGCGGGTCACCGGCCAGCGGATCACCATCGACAAGATCCCGACGGTGGCCGACCTGCGCACCCGGCGGCTGGCGCTGACCCAGGCGGCGCTGCGGGAGAGCCTGCTGGAGGACGACCTGGACCCGTTCCGGGTGATCGTCGAGTCGCTGTCGGACGAGTTCGACCTGATGGAGGTGGCGCTGGCCGCGGTCAAGCTGGCCCACGAGGCGGCCCTGCCGGGCTCCGACGACGAGGAGGAGATCCCGCAGGTGCCGGTCCGCCCGGCTCGGGAGCCCCGCCCCGGGTTCGACAGCCGGGGTGGGGACCGGCGCGGCGGCGGCCGGCCCCGCACGGGCGGCACCGCGCAGGTCTTCATCGGCCTGGGCCGCCGGGCCGGGGTACGCCCGCAGGACCTGGTCGGCGCGATCACCGGTGAGACCCGGGTGAGCGGCCGGGACATCGGCTCGATCGAGATCGCCGACCGGTTCTCGCTGGTGGAGGTGCCGCAGGGCGTCGCCGACGAGGTGATCGCCGGGCTGCGCAACAGCACCATCAAGGGCCGCAAGGCGACCGTACGGCGCGACCGCGGCGTCGACGGGCGCTGACCCGGACGCGACACCGGCCCGCCTCCCCACGCGGGATGCGGGCCGGTCACGGCGGCTCAGAGCGGGTACGGCCCGAACCGGCCCCAGGCGACGAGTGCCGCCAGGACCAGCAGCGCCACGGTCACCACGGTGCCGGGGAGTTCCTTGGCGCGGGCGTGCACCACGATCGCGCCGGCCATCACGATGACCAGTCCGACGGCGGCCAGCGGGGTGAGCACCGTGGCGATGCCGGTGAGGCCGGGCAGGACCAGCCCCAGCGCGGCCAGCAGCTCGGCCGCGCCGAGCGCCTTGACCTGAAGCGGCGGGGTGTTCCGCACCCACCCCATCCGGTCGAGCAGCTTCTCCCTGGGCTGGGTGAGCTTGGTCAAGCCTGCGCCGGCGAAGAGCGCGGCGAGCAGGATCTGCACGATCCACAGGAACACGTTCACGGGTGGTCGCCTCCGGGGGGTGCCACCGGACGGTGGCGGATGCGGGAAACGGGAGAGGTCCAGGCTACGGGCCCGCAGCGGCCCCCGACGCCGGGCGCGACGTCGGGGGCCGTGCGGTGGGTTCCGGTCAGGCGGCGCCGACCGGTCGACCGCCGAGCGTGTCCGCGTCGATCTCGGCCGGGCGCAACGCCAGGGCGAGCACGTCGGCCACGTCGGCCAGGGTGTGCACGGTCAGCGCCGCGCGCACCTCGGTGGGCAGGTCGTCGAGGTCCGGCTCGTTGCGGGCCGGGATGATCACCTCGGTCAGGCCGGCCCGGTGCGCGGCGAGCAGCTTCTGCTTCACCCCGCCGATGGGCAGTACCCGCCCGGACAGCGTCACCTCGCCGGTCATCCCGAACTCGGGCCGTACCGGTCGGCCGGTCACCAGGGAGGCCAGCGCGGTGACCATGGTGATGCCGGCGCTCGGGCCGTCCTTGGGCACCGCGCCCGCCGGCACGTGCAGGTGGATCCGGCGTCCGGCCAGGGCGTTCGGGTCGAGGCCGTAGCGCCGCCCGTTGGCGCGCAGGTAGGACAGCGCGATGTGGGCGGACTCCTTCATCACGTCGCCGAGCTGCCCGGTGAGGGTCAACCCGGGCTCACCGTCCATGCTGGTGGCCTCGATGAAGAGCACGTCGCCGCCGGCACCGGTGACGGCCAGGCCGGTGGCCACGCCGGGCACCGCCGTCCGTTCGGCCGACTCCGGGGTGAACTTCGGCCGGCCCAGGTAGCGGGCCAGGGTGTCGGTGTCGACCCGGACCGGGGCCGGGTCGGTGGCCAGGGCCACGGCGACCTTGCGCAGGATCTTCGCCAGGGCCCGTTCGAGCTGCCGGACGCCCGCCTCCCGGGTGTACTCACCGGCGATCAGCGCCAGCACCTCGTCGGTGACGGTCACCTCGTCGGCGGTCAGGCCGGCCCGCTGGAGCTGCCGGGGCAGCAGGTGGTCGCGGGCGATGGCGACCTTCTCGTCCTCGGTGTACCCGTCCAGGGTGACCAGTTCCATCCGGTCCAGCAGTGGGCCGGGGATGGTCTCCACCACGTTGGCGGTGGCCAGGAAGAGCACGTCGGACAGGTCGAGGTCGACCTCGAGGTAGTGGTCGCGGAAGGTGTGGTTCTGGGCCGGGTCGAGCACCTCCAGCAACGCGGCGGCCGGGTCACCGGCGTATCCGACGGCCAGCTTGTCGACCTCGTCGAGGAGCACCACCGGGTTCATCGAGCCAGCCTCCCGCAGCGCCCTGACGATCCGGCCGGGCAGCGCGCCGACGTAGGTGCGCCGGTGCCCACGGATCTCGGCCTCGTCGCGGACGCCGCCCAGGGAGACCCGGACGAAGTTGCGGCCCAGCGCGCGGGCCACCGACTCGCCGAGGCTGGTCTTGCCGACGCCGGGCGGGCCGGCGAGGGCGAGCACCGCGCCGGAGCCGCGTCCGCCGACCACGCCGAGGTTGCGCTCGGCACGACGGTTACGCACCGCGAGGTACTCCAGGATGCGGTCCTTGACGTCGGCCAGGCCGGCGTGGTCGGCGTCGAGCACCGCCCGCGCCGCCGTCAGGTCGGTGTTGTCCTCGGTGCGCGTGTTCCACGGCATCTCCAGCACCGTGTCCAGCCAGGTGCGGATCCAGCCCGCCTCGGGTGAGGCGTCGCTGGCCCGCTCCAGCTTGCCGACCTCGCGCAGCGCCGCCTCGCGGACCCTGTCCGGCAGGTCGGCCGACTCGACCCGGGAGCGGTAGTCGGCGGAGCCGTCCGGCTCGTCCTCGCCGAGTTCCTTGCGGATCGCGGCGAGTTGCTGGCGGAGCAGGAACTCCCGCTGGGACTTCTCCAGCCCCTCCCGGACGTCGCTGTTGATCTGTTCGGTGACCTCCTGCTCGGCCAGGTGGTCCTTCACCCAGCCGACGAGCAGTTCCAGCCGGGCGGTGACGTCCGGCGCGGCGAGCAGTTCGGTCTTCTGCGCCAGGCTGAGCCACGGCGCGTAGCCGGCCGCGTCGGCCAGTTCGGACAGGTCGGTCATCCGCTCCATCGCGTCGATGACCTGCCAGGCGCCCCGCTGCTGGAGCACCGAGGTCATCAGGGCGCGGTACTCGCGGGCCAGGTCGCGGGCGCGGCCGGCGGGGGCGGGTTCGTCGAGCCGGGTGGCCTCCACCCAGAGGGCCGCGCCGGGTCCGGGGACGCCGGAGCCGATCCGGGCGCGGGCGAGGCCGCGCACCACGGCGGCGGGCTCACCGTCGGGCAGGCGGCCCACCTTCTCGATGGTGGCGATCGTGCCGACGGGGCCGTACTCGCCGTCGATGCGGGGTACGGCGAGCAGGGTCTTGTCGCCACTGGCCCGGGCGGCGTCGACGGCGGCCTGGGTGGTCGGGTCGAGGGTCACCGGGATGACCATGCCGGGCAGCAGGACGACGTCGGTCAGGGGAAGTACCGGAAGGGTTGCCATCGGACACCTGCCATCACTTGAGGTTGAGCGTGTCTCACTCAAGTCACAAACCGTGCCCCGTGTTCCGACCTGTGACCCAGGACACATCCCAGCCGTACCGCCACCGCCGGCCAGCATTGGCCGCACCCGGATTTCCCAGGATTGACGCGACCCGCCAAATGAAAGCAAGGCATATTGTTGCGGATTTGCCGCCAGATACGTCAAACTCTTAGCACACCCCGATCACCACAGGGAGTAATGGCGATGGCAAGGAAAGTAATCACCGTTCTGACCGACGACCTCGACGGCGGAAAGGCCGATCGGACCGTCGAGTTCAGCCTGGATGGGGCGGCGTACACCATCGACCTCTCCGACGAGAACGCGGGGGTGCTGCGCAAGGCCCTCGACGCCTACATCACCGCTGGCCGTCGAATGGGCCGGGGCGCCGTCGAGGCCGGTCGCCCGGCCCGCCGCCCGGCCCGGCCCGGCGTCTCGGGAATGGATCGCGAGCAGAACCGTGCCATCCGGGAATGGGCCACCAAGAACGGACACGAAATCTCCGAGCGCGGGCGCATCCCGGTCTCGGTCGTGGAGGCGTGGAAGAGCCGCTGACGACGAGCCGGACCACGAACGGACACGCCGGGGTCACGCTGGGATATCAGCGTGACCCCGGCGTTTTTGCCGTGTCCACAGTTTCCACCCGGCGACCCCACACCGAAAACATCTGCCGGTAGGCTGCCCGGCCCGCCGGCGCACCCGGCGGGAACGGAACTGCGGGCCATCCCGGAGGTTTCCGGGATGGCCCGCAGTCGTCGCCCGTCGGGTCAGTTGACCCGGATACGCACCACGTCGAAGGCGGGGGTCTGGTTGGCCCGCTCCATCATCGGCACCCGGTGCGAGCCGTCACCGGCCCAGACCGCGCACTGCGCCGTACCCGACTGCGGCAGGCCCGGGATCTGGATGGTCACGTCGTCGGCCTGGTTGCCGCCCTTGCCGTCCTCGGTGGCCACGAAGAACGCCGGCACGTCCTGCGGGTTCGAGGGGGCCTGGTTGGTGTTCTGGAGCATCCGGCAGGCGGTGTGGAAGTGACCGCGGGTCAGGCCCTGACCGTTGAGCACCGAACTCTCCAGGTAGTAGCCACCCTGGCCGGCCGCCAGGAACCGGTCACGGACCAGGTTGCGGGTGGAGACCTTCAGGGTGAAGGCCTGGTTGCGCTGCACCTGGTTGGGGAACTGGGTGATCAGCAGCGACGGGTTGTTGGCCGCCGCGCCCACCTCGCCGAACGCGGTGCTGACGCACCGGTTGCCGTTCTGGAAGCCGTCGTGCGGCTGCAACCGGCTGTTGGCGCAGTCCTTGGCCAGCACGCCCAGGGCGTTGCCGTTGTTGCCGTTGTTGCCGTTCTGGCCGTTGTTGTTGCCGTTCTGGCCGCCGTTGTTGCCGCCGTTGTTGTTCTGGCCGCCGTTGTTGCCGTTCTGGCCGTTGTTGTTGCCGCCGTTGTTGGCCGCGGCGGCCACCTGGCAGCCGGCGAGCTGCTCCAGACCCTGCGGACGCTGGGCGAAGCGGCCGATCGCGGTGGCGATCCGGTTCAGCGCCGACCGGCGCTTGTCGGCCAGCGGGCCGAGGATGGCGTTGTCGATGAACGCCTTACCGTTGCGCCCCTCGGCCGCCAACCGCTTGTTGGCGTCGTCGATCTGGGTCTTGAGCAGGGCGAGTTCCTTGTCCACCTCGGCCTTGGCCTGGGCCGGGATCTGCGGCAGCCGGGGGGTCACCTCCGGGCAGGCCACCGTCGAGGCCAGCGTGGTCACCGGCGCGTTGCCGGCCTTGACCGCCTGGCACTCGGCGACGGACATCTGGCCGTCACCCCAGTGGTTACGGACCCACCTGCCGTTCTGCCACGTCTGGGTGGTGCTGCCGCGCCCGCTCGGCGAGGTGGCACCGGGGCTCGGTGCGACGCAGGCCGACGAGACGTTGCGGGTCTGCTGCCTCGGCTTGTCCCCGGCCGAGGAGATCTGGGTGACGGCGGCGATACCGCCGAAGACGACGAGCGCACCGACCGCCGCCAGCAGCCGCTTGCTCCGCGCGTTACCGGATGACCGGCGTGCCCCTGTGGACCTGCGCATCGAATTGCTCTCCTTCTCGATCCGGTACCTGACTCGCGCCCCCGACGAGGAGACCCTTTCCGGGTCGGTCACCCCCGCCGGAGACGCTGCGACGTTCCGGTCGCACGTCGATGGCCGACGATGCCTTTCCGCACCGTCCGCCGCGTCGGGTGGCGCGGCTGGGAAGATCCTGTCCATTCCCGCTTAGGTACGGGCCGGCATCGGCGAAGGTTCAACGCGGATCGAGGAATCCCGGACCGTTTTCCGGGCCGGCCGCAATGTCACCAACCGTCGCCGGAAAATGACGGCCGGTCGTTCGGCGGCGGGGCGTTTCGACGGCGGTCAGTCCACGCAGAGGTGATCGAACGCGAACGGGGCGGCCAACTCGTCGCGCTGGTCCCGCAACGCGCGGATCTGCCGACGCAGGTCGTCCCGGTCGAGCAGGGCCGGTTCCTCGTCCTGCGCCCCGGCCAGCCGGTCGCCCACCGCCACCGCGGCGAGATCCTCGGCCAGCCGGCCCGGGTCCACCCCGCAGCGCAGCCGCGCCTCGTGCACCGTGACCCGCTCCACCAGGCACCGGCCGGGACGCACCTCGACCCAGCTCCACCCCTCGGCCGTCCCGTCGCCCCAGCGCACGTGCAACCCGCGCACGATCGGGTCGCTGAGCCGCCGCGACACGTACGCCTCGACGGCCGCCGCCCGGGACAACGCGCCGAGGTCGTTGACCGGCCCGGTACGTCCGTCCGGCAGCCGCCCGACGATGTCCCGGAAGTCCACCGGGGCGTCGTCCGACCCGTCCGGGGCAGCCCCGGCGGCGTAGGCGCGCGCGTCGATGACGTACGTGACGATGCGCCGGCCGTGCCCGGCGGCCCGCAGCGTCGGCGAGCCGATCCGCAGCACCGGCAGGCCCACGGCGGCGCACACCGCGGCGGCCATCCGCCCGGCCCGCTGCCCGGCCGACCCGGGGGGCGCGGTCGGTCCGACGGTCAGGGCGAACAGCGGCACACCGGTGTCGGCCGCGCAGACGACGTGGTCGAACTCCTCGCGCAGGGCGGAACTCCACTGGTGCCCGGTGACCCCGGCCGGTCGGCGCGTCACCAGGTCGCCGAGCCGGCGGGCGGCGTACACGGCCTGACCGGCCCGGACGAACAGCGGCGCGGCACCGGTCGGCACCGGCCGCAGCCGGGCGTCGTCATCGGTGGCGGTACGCGTCATCGTGCGGTCGGTCCGTCCGTGGCAGGCGAGGGTGACCGGCCGAGTCTAGGACGTCGAGGGCGATCACCACCCCGCCGGTTCGGACGACGGACCCGGCACCAGGCGGTTGGTGCGCCCCGGGCGCGATCTCTACGCTCACGGGGTGCTGCACGACGGACCGGCCCCGGAACTGATGACCAAGCGGAGTCTCGTCACGGTCTCCCACGCCATCGAGCGGTCGGCGCTGGCCACCGCCGAGGACGGCCCGCTGGTGGTGATCGCCCTGTTCCAGCGGATGCCGTACTTCCAGCGGGAGCGGGAACGCTACGCCCGGATCGCGGCCGGCGCGGCGGTCACCGTGGTCGGGCTGGTCGGGCAGACACCGCCGGAGCTGCCCGCCGGGGCGTACCCGGTGACGATCGACGACACCGAGGAGCTGGCCCGGGAGTGGAGCGTGGTGGCGCTGACCCCCCGGTTCGGGGCGAGCCTGGTGGCCCGGGACCGCCGGGAGGTGGTGCCGGCCGACACCCTGGAGCAGGGGCGGCTCTTCGCCGGCCGCTGGGGGTTCCGCCGCGACGAGGCGTTGCACGAGGTGATCCGGCTGCGCGCGCAGCTCGGCGACCGGCTTCCCCCGGCCGCGTTGACCGCCGTCGACCAGGTGCTGCACCGGGTCCGGGACCTGCCGGCGACCCCCGGGGAGAGCCGGGCCGAGGCGGCGTTGCGGCTGATGGCCGACCGCGCCGAGCGGGCCCACCACAACGGGCCGGGCCGGCACGCCGAGCCGGAGGACGGCCCGTCGGGGCTGGTGGACGAGCCGACGCTGCGCCGCTGGACCGGGGTGGACGGGATCACCGCCACCGGCACCCTGCCGGTGGCCCTGATCGGGGTGCGCGTCGGTGAGCCGGCCGGCGCCCCGGAACGGTTCGGACGCCGCAGCGCGGCACGCGAGGCGCAGGCCCTGATCGCCGCGCTGACCGCCCCGCTGCGCCCGGTCGACCGGGCCGTCCGCCTCACCCCCGACGAGTACCTGCTGGTGCTGCCGGCGTTGACCCGCGAGGAGGCGCTGGCGGTGGCCGGTCAGGTGCACGACTGCGTGGCCGGGCTGGCCAGGTCGTACCCGTTCGTGTCCTTCGCGGTGCACACGGCGGTCACCGTGACCGACCGGCGGCCGTTGCCGGTGGCCGAGGTGCGGCACGCCGTGCAGTGGGCGGCCCGGGAGGGCGTGCCGGTGGCCACGGTGGCCCGGGAGACCGTCGCCAGCAGCGCCCACTGAGGACGGGGGACGACGTGCGGGTGGTCTCGCTGGTGCCGTCGCTGACCGAGGCGGTGGCGGTGACCGCGCCGGAGCTGCTGGTCGGCGCGACCGACTGGTGCGTGCACCCGGCGGGGCTGGACGTCGCCCGGGTCGGCGGCAGCAAGTACCCCGACCTGGACCGGGTCCGGGCGCTGCGGCCTGACCTGGTGCTGCTCAACGTGGAGGAGAACCGCCGCGCCGACGCGGACACCCTCACCGCGGCCGGGGTGCCGGTGCTGGTCACCTATCCCCGGACCGTGCCGCAGGCCCTCGACGAGTTGGCCGGGGTGCTCGCCGCGCTGGGGGTGACCGGGGAGCCCGGCTGGCTGCTCGACGCCCGCCGGGCGTGGGCCGCGCCCGCCGTCCCCGACCGCCCCCGGCGGGCGGTGGTTCCGGTGTGGCGGCGGCCGTGGGTGGTGCTCGGCGGGGACACCTTCGCCGGGGACGTGCTGCGCCGCCTCGGCGTGGTCAACGTGTACGACGACGACCCGGACCGGTATCCGCGTCCCGACCTCGACGCGCTGCGGGCCCGCCGGCCCGACCTGGTGGTCCTTCCCGACGAGCCCTACGCGTTCACCGCCGACGACGGGCCGGACGCCTTCCCCGGTGTCCGCTGCGCGCTGGTCTCCGGCCGCCACCTCACCTGGTACGGCCCGTCGCTGGCCGAGGCGCCGGCCCTGCTCGCCGCCCAACTCGCCACCCCGGTCTGACCCCGGCGGCCGGGAGGCGGGTCAGGCCACCGGGGTGATGCCCCGCTCCACCAGGCCGGCGTCGTCCACGTCGTACCCGATGGTGCTGGTGACCTGGACCACGCCGCTGACCTGGCCGGCGAGCTTCTCCGCCAGCTCGGCGGCGGTCCGCCGGTCGAGCCGGCCGTCCAACCGCACCGCGCCGTCGCGGACCTGCACGGTGACCAGCCCGTCCCGCACGGCCAGCACCCGGCGCAGCACCTCCTGCACCACGTCCTCACGGATCTCGGCGTCGGTGCGTAGGTGCACCCGCAGCAGGTCGCTGCGGGTGACGATGCCGACCAGCCGTCCCAGGTCGTCCAGGACGGGCAGCCGCTTGACCGCCTCCCGGTCCATCAGCCGGGCCGCTGCCGGCAGCGACGCCCCCGGGAAGGTGGTGACGGCCGGCGCGGTCATCAGCTCCTTCGCCAGCAGCGCCCCGGCCTTCTCCCGGGACGCCCGACGCCGCCGCCCGGTGAACACCCGACGTTCCTCCTGCGCCCCGGAGTGCTCCACCTTGTGCAGCAGGTCCGCCTCGGACACCACGCCCAGCACCCGACGGAAGTCGTCCACCACCGGCACCGCGCTGACGCCCCGGCGGATCAGGATGTCGACGATCACCCGGTACGGGGTCTCCTCCCCCACCGTGGCGACCTCCCGGGTCATCACGTCGTCCACCTGCCACGTCCTCATCACGACCTCCTCGCCCGGTTCTCCCGTCCGACGCTAGGGCCGTGCCGACCGGCCGGTACAGGGGCGGGTGGACCGGTGACACCGAGGTCGAAGGTCCCGTCCGCAGGCCCGGGCCAGGGGACTTAGGTCCCGCACCGGCAGGGACCGGTCGGCCCTGCCGGGGCGACGCCGACCGGCGTGGAATGTAACTGCCACCGGGAAGTGCGGTGCCAGGCAGAGAAGGGACGTGGAGACCATGACCGCGACGATCGAGCGGAACACCACCGCCAGGACCATCGCACCGGTGGCCGGAACCGAGACCACCCGCCAGCGGGCCGCCCGGTACGTCTGGGCCGGAACCCGGCTGGCCCTCGGCTGGATCTTCCTCTGGGCGTTCCTGGACAAGCTGTTCGGCCTCGGCCACGAGACCGCCGCGAAGAACGCCTGGATCAACGGCGGCAGCCCGACCAAGGGTTTCCTCGCCTTCGGCGCGAAGGGCCCGTTCCAGGGGCTCTACCAGGACATCGCCGGGGCGGCCTGGGCCGACTGGCTGTTCATGATCGGTCTGGCCGGGATCGGGGTGGCCCTGCTGCTCGGCATCGGGATGCGGATCGCCGCCGTCGCCGGGGGTCTGCTCATGGTGCTGATGTGGACCGCCGTCCTTCCCCCCGAGAACAACCCCTTCATGGACGACCACCTGATCTACGCCGCGGTGCTGGCCGGCCTCGCCCTGGTCGGCGCGGGGAACACCCTCGGCCTCGGCCGGATCTGGGCCACCCTCCCGCTGGTCCGCCGGTTCGGCTGGCTCAGGTGACCGGTCCCACCCAGCCCGGGTGGTCGACCGACCGGCAGGGGCGTCACCGCCACGGTGACGCCCCTGCCGTGTCCGCGCAAGACCCCGCAGGTGCGGGGTCCTGCGCGCGTGCCGGGTCCCACGTCGCGCGGCCCGCGACGCGCGTCGGTCCCGCGACGCGCGGGCCCGGTCGGCGGGGCCCACGGCAGCCGGGGTGCCCCGATCGGGCAGGATCGACACCGTCCGGACGACCGGGTGACGACAGAGGAGAACAGCAGATGAACACGCCCCAGGCAGGCAAGCCGGAGATCGGCCCGATCGAGGGGGCGGCCCCGGCCGACCTGGTGATCGAGGACATCACCGTCGGGGAGGGCCCGGAGGCGCGTCCCGGCCAGCTCGCCAACGTGCACTACGTGGGGGTGGCCCACTCCACCGGCCGCGAGTTCGACGCGTCCTGGAACCGGGGCGAGGCGTTCGAGTTCCCGCTCGGCGGCGGTCAGGTCATCGCCGGCTGGGACCAGGGCGTGGTGGGGATGAAGGTCGGCGGTCGCCGTCGGCTCACCATCCCGCCGCACCTGGGCTACGGCAGCCGGGGCGCGGGCGGCGTGATCAAGCCGAACGAGACCCTGGTCTTCGTGGTCGACCTGCTCGGCGTGCGCTGACGCCGGTCGGGGCCGCCGGCACCGCCCGGCGGCCCCGCCGCCGCACGGCCTGATCGCCGCACCCCGCCGCACGGCCTGATCGCCGCACCCGGTGGCGCGGCCCCGGCCGGGCTCCGGTGCTGCCCCGGTCGCCTGCCGCTCCAGGCACCGCCGGGTGTCGCCGGGCCTGCGGTCAGGCGCAGGCGGCCAGCGGGCGGGACCCGGTCGCGACCGGGACGTCGCCGTGCCGGACGGCGATGACGCGGTGCAGGCCGCCGACCCGCAGCACCCGGGCGACCACCGGATCGGGGTCGACCACCACCAGCTCACCGCCCCGGGCCCGGACCCGCAGGTGGGCGGCGACCAGCGCCCGCACCCCGGCGGCGGACAGCAACCGGACCCCGGAGAGATCCAGCCGGAGCAGCGGGCGGGCCGGCGCGGCCCAGAGGGCGGCCCGGAACGCGCCGACGGTGGCGATGTCGATCTCACCGGCCGCGCGCACCTCGATCACGTCGTCGGCCACCCGCAGCCGCACGTGGAACCGCTCCTCATCCTGCGTCATGCCCCGAATCTAGCCCCCACCTCTGACGTTTCCGCCCTGCCCAGGGCGGGTTTCGGGGTAGTCCCAGGGTCGCCCCGGAGCCGACCCCGAGTCCTTCTCAGGGTGGAGTCGCACCTGCGACGACCGGCCGTTCCGACGGCCGGTCGTCGCAGGTGCGGTCTTCTGCGTCAGCCGCCGCTGGGCGACGGCGCGGGGGCCGGCGACGAGCCACCGGCGACCGCCCCCGGGTGCGGCGCGGCGGTGGCGGGCGCCGGCTTCAACCCCGGCGGTACGGGCAACGCACTGCCCCGGGCGAACTCGGCCCAGCTGGTGTTCCAGGCCGTCCAGCCGTTGCCGGGCCGCAGCGGCACCTCGGTGCCCTTCACGGTCACCAGGTCACCGACCTGCGTGACGCCCATCAGCCAGTCGGCGGCGGCCGAGGAGACGTTGGCGCAGCCGTGCGAGACGTTGGTGTAGCCCTGGTCCCCCTCCGACCAGGGGGCGGCGTGGATGAACTCGCCGCCCCAGGTGAGGCGCTGGGCGTCCTCGACGTCGACCACGTAGCCGCCGTCGGGCTCCCCCCGGGTGTCGAAGCGGGTCTGCTGGTGCTTCTCCATGATCACCATTTTGCCGCTGGAACTCGGGGTGCTCGGCTTGCCGAGGCTGACCGGGATCCGGCGGACCAGCCGACCGTCCTGGAAGACCGACATCTGCTTGGTGGCGTTGTCGATGTCCAGGGCGACCTGCCGGCCGATCTTCGAGGTGGACCGCCGGTCGGCGTCACCGACGTACTCCTTGCCGATGGGCAGCCCCGCAAGCGCCGACCGGACGCTGATCGTCGTCCCGGGACGCCAGAAGTCGGGGGCCCGGTAGTAGACCTGGCTGCCGTCCTCCAACCACGACCAGGTGCCCGGCTGGGGCGGATCGGTCCTCACGAACAATCGTCGCTGCACGGCCGCCCTGGCCTCTTTCGGAACGGCCGGTTCGAATGCCACCGTGACCGGCATCGCCGTGCCGTACGTCTGGTTCCCGGCGAAATAGAGCACGCTGGTCAGCGCCGACCGGTTCGTATTCGTCGCGGCCGTCGTGAACGTGGTGCGCCCGACGGTCGTCCGGCCGGCGTCGCCGGTCGCGGTGACCTCCGCGGTGTAGGTCCGGCCGCTGCCCAGCGGGGCCGCCGGCACCCAGCTCGACCCGTCCTCCCGCGGCTCCCCGGCCACCACCCGGCCCTTGTCGTCGGTGAGCTTGACGCTGGTCACCCGGCCGTTGCTCACGGTGGCACCGACCTCCGCGCTGACCGGGACGTCCTTCGCCCGGTCGGCGGGGGTCACCGTCACCGTGGGGGCCGCCGCCGCGCCAGGTGCCGCCCCGGCCGACGGCTTGCGCTCGGCGGTACACCCGCCGAGGACCAACGGTGTGGCTGCGATGGTCACCGCCATGAGCGTCAATCGCCGCCTCACGTCCATATTCCATCCCCCGTTTCCAGTCCCGTTGGCCACATTCTGTACAGCGTTTCTCGGGCCGGGCCGGGCTTTCCGGGGAACCGGACGCGCGGGGCCGGGCTTATCGACCCGGCCGGGCCACCGGGGGCCACGGTGCCGCCGATGTCCGGGATCGGCCGTGCCGGGACACCCCGACCGGTCAGTCCCAGTCCTGGTCGCCGTGGTTGCGGTGCCACCGCCCACCGACCGGCGGGGTGTCCAGTCGCAGGGCCGCCACCGCGTTGCCGGCCAGGTCGTTGTCCTCGACCCGGCAGTCGACGCAACTGCCCCGGGGGGTGATCCACATCCCGTGGGTCTGGGTGCGGTCGTCGTGGTTGTCCCAGATCCGGTTGCCGCGCACCGTCGCCGAGTCGAACGCCGCGTTGATCGCGATGCCGGCCCGGGTCGGCGGCGCGGCCGGCAACTCGTACGGGGTGCCCGGCAGCGGGGTGTCCCCGCTCCACCCGCTGTAGGCGTCGGGACGTACCGGGGCGAGGTGCAGTTCGGTGGCGGTGTTCGTGGCGACCACGGCGACCCGCCGGCCGACCCGCAACACCGTGCCCCGGTGGCTGTCCTGCGCCCAGGTCGCCGAGCGGTCGACCAGGGACCGTTCGCTGTAGCGGACCGACTCGCCGCCACCGTGGGACGCGTCGGCGCACCGCCGGCCGTTGTTGCGGATCCGGTTGTCGAGCACCATCGCGTCGGTCATCGGGCGGTCCACCCGGATCGCGTCCAGGCCGTTGCCCCAGAACTCGTTGCTCTCCACCACCACGTCCTGCGCCGGGTGCGGATAGCCCCGCCCCAGGTCGTGCTGGTGGTAGCCGTAGCCGCCGTTGCCGCTGATCCGGTTACCCCGCACCGTGTACGGGCCCGGGGTGTTGCCCACGCTGATCCCGTCGCCCACGTTGCCGTCGATGACGCAGTCGGTGAGCAGACCACCGCGGCCGGCGACCCCGGAGGTGCCGTTGCCCGACACGTCGAAGCCGGCCTCCAGGTTGCCGGTCATCGTGCAGCCGGTGACGATCAGCCCGTCGGCCCCCCAGTCGGAGATGCCGAACCGGTTGCCCTGGCTGTGGCAGCCGACGATCCGGTACCCGCGCGGCGGCGTCCAGTAGTCCTTCTGGAGTTCCAGGAAGATGCCGTTGGTGCCGTTGGCCAGGGCGGTGCAGTTGGCGATGGTGAGCCGCTCCATGTCGCCCCAGCCGCCGATGCCGATGCCGATGCCCGCGCCGCCCATCTGCTCGCCGTTGTCCAGCCGGCCGCAGCCGACCACCACCACCCCGTCGACCAGGGTGTCCTGAAGGAAGTCGCAGCCCAGGCCGCTGGCCGCCGTGTGGTGGATGTAGAGGTTGCGGAACACCCCGCGCACCACGTACTGCAACCCGAGGCCCTTGGCCAGGTAGTTGTACTCGGCCATGGCCACCCCGGAGCCGTCGATCTCGAAGTCGGCGAAGGTGCAGTCGGCGATGTGCCGATCCCGGTCCGCGCCGTGCTGGAGCACCGTCCAGAACGCCAGCGGCGTCGGATCACTGCGGTTGCCCTCGTTGCTGAGCAGGAACCGGGTGGCGGCCGGGCCGGCGCCGATCAGCGACACCCCGCTGCGCCACACCGTGCCGGCGTCGCGGATGGAGTAGATACCCGGCGGGCACCAGATCACCCGGGCCCGCCCGTCGGCCGTGTAGCCGTCACCGAGCCGGTCCACCAGGGCCGCCAGCGCGGGTTGGTCGTTGGTCACCCCGTCGCCGGTCAACCCGTAGTCGTGGGCGTTGCACCACAGCGGCGCACCGGCGACGGGGGGACGGCGGTCCCGGACGGCGACGGGCAGACCCTGATACGGCACGGGTGGCTCCTCTCGGCGGTACGTCCACGACCGACACGGCAGGGCCGCGACCGGGCGCGCGCAGGGCGGCAGCCGCCGGCGTACGCCCACCCGACGGTGCGGCGCATCCGCGCGACCTGCGCCGGTTTCCCGGCCCGTCGGGCGGAAAACCCGACCGCCCACCGGTGCTGCCCGGCGAACCGGACGAACGCCGGGCCGCACGACGGAGCCGGCCACCCCGCCCAGGGTGACCGGCTCCGGGCGTACCGGTCAGACGTTCGCCACCAGCAGCGCCGGTTGTTCGACGCAGTCGGCGACGTGGCGCAGGAACCCGCCGGCCACCCCGCCGTCGCAGACCCGGTGGTCGAAGGTGAGGCTGAGCTGGGTCACCTTGCGGACGGCCAGCTGCCCGTCGACCACCCACGGCTTGTCCACGATCCGCCCCACCCCGAGCAGCGCCGCCTCCGGGTGGTTGATGATCGGGGTGGAACCGTCCACCCCGAACACGCCGTAGTTGTTGAGGGTGAAGGTGCCGCCGGTGAGCCGGGCCGGTGGCAGGGTGCCGGCGCGGGCGTCGGCGGTGGTCTGCGCCAACGCGGCGGCCAACTCCCTGGTGGTCAGCCGCTGGGCGTCGCGCAGCACCGGCACGAGCAGGCCCCGGTCGGTCTGCGCGGCGATGCCCAGGTGCACCCCGGCCGACTGGACGATGCGCTGCCCCTCGGTGTCGACGTGGGCGTTGAGCTGCGGGAACCGGCGCAGGCCGCTGAGGCAGATCCGGGCCAGCAGGGCCAGCACGCTGACCGGCGCGTCCGGGGTGGCCGCGTTGATCGCCGCCCGGGTGGCCAGCAGCGCGGTGGCGTCCGCGTCCACCCAGATGGTGACCTCGGGGATCTCCCGACGGCTGCGGGAGAGCTTGTCGGCGATCACCCGACGGATGCCGGTGAGCGGGATGACGACGTCGGACGCGTCGGCCGGAGCGAGCCCGACGTGCGCCGGGGCCGGCTCCGCGACGGCGGCGGGCCGCCCCGGGCCGGGCGGGGCCGGGTCTGCGCTGTGCTGGTCACGCGCGGCGGCGCGGCCGGCGGGCCGCTGCGGCGGGGTGGCCAGGGCGGCCTCCACGTCGCAGCGACGGATCACACCACCCGGACCGGTGCCGCGCAGGCTGCCCAGGTCCACCCCGTGGTCGCGGGCGAGCCGACGCACGATCGGGGAGATGACCAGGACGGCCGTCTCGCCGGTCGGGGCGGTGCCGCCCCCCACCGGCCCGACGGCACCGCCGGCGGCCACCCCGGCGGAGGCCGCAGCGTCCACACCCGCGCCGGCCGGGCCCCTCGGCGCGGACGGCGGGCCGGTGGCGGGCTCGGGGGCACGCTCCGCGACGGCTGCGGCAGCACCACCGGCGACCGGCTCCGGAGCCAGTGTCAGCCGGGGGCGACGCCGGCGGCGGGCGGAGCCGCCGTGGCCGGTGCCGTACCCGATCAGGACGTTGCCGGAGCCGGCCCGCTCCTCCTCGCGGTAGGTGGCGTGCCCGGCGGGCTCGTCGCCGCCGTCGGCCGGCGCGACGGTGATCAGCGGCTGGCCGACCGGGCGCGTCTCGCCGGCCGCGCCGTGCAGCGCGACGACCCGCCCGGCGTACGGGCAGGGCACGTCGACCACGGCCTTGGCGGTCTCCACCTCCACCACGCTCTGGTCCACGGTGACCAGGTCACCGACGGCGACCTTCCACTCGACGATCTCGGCCTCGCTCAGCCCCTCACCCAGGTCGGGCAGGAGGAACACCCGGGTGCCGGTGGCGGTGCGGGCGCTCACGCCGCGCTCCCCTGGGCCAGCCAGCGCGGGTCGGGCCGGTCGTCCCACTGGAGGCGGGCCACGGTGTCGAGGACCCGGTCCACCCCGGGCAGGTGGGTGTGCTCCAGCATCGGCGCCGGGTAGGGGATGTCCAGCCCGGACACCCGCAGCACCGGGGCGTGCAGGGCGTGGAAGCAACGTTCCTGCACCCGCGCGGCGATCTCCGCGCCGACCCCGGCGAAGCCCTGCGCCTCGGTGATCACCAGGCACCTGCCGGTGCGGCGGACCGAGGCGGTGACCGTGGCGTCGTCGAACGGCACGATGGTGCGCACGTCGACGACCTCCAGGTCCCAGCCGTCCTCCCGGGCGGCCTCGGCGGCCTCCAGCGCCACCGGCACCGCCGGGCCGTACGCGACCAGGGTGGCGTCGGTGCCGCGACGGCGCACCACGGCCCGGCCGAACGGGGCGGTCCGGGCCGGCAGCGCGGCCTCGCCGCTGGCGAAGTAGAGCTTCTTCGGCTCCAGGAACACCACCGGGTCCGGGTCGGCGATCGCCTCCCGCAGCAGCGAGTACGCGTCCTCGACCGTCGCCGGGGTGACCACCTTCAGGCCGGGGGTGTGCGCGTAGTACGCCTCCGACGAGTCGCAGTGGTGCTCCACCCCGCCGATGCCACCGGCGTACGGCACCCGGATGACCATCGGCACGCTCAGCGCGCCCCGGGTGCGGTTGCGCAGCTTCGCCACGTGCGAGGCGATCTGCTCGAACGCCGGGTAGGCGAACGCGTCGAACTGCATCTCCACCACCGGCCGCAGCCCGGACATGGCCAGCCCGACGGCGAACCCGACGATGCCGGCCTCGGCCAGCGGGGTGTCGAAGCAGCGCTTGTCGCCGAACCGGGCCTGCAACCCGTCGGTGATCCGGAAGACCCCGCCGAGCTGCCCGACGTCCTCGCCGAAGACGAGCACCCGCTCGTCGTCGAGCATCGCGTCGGCGAGCGCGGCGTTGAGCGCCTTCGCCATGGTCATGGTGGCCATCAGGCGTCCCCCTCCGCGTCGGCGGCCAGCTCGGCCCGGACCATCTCGCGCTGCTCGACCAGCTGCGGGGTCGGCTCGGCGTAGACGTGCTCGAACAGGCTCAACGGGTCGACGACCGGCTGGGCGTGCATCCGCTCCCGCAGGTCGGCGGCGTACGCCTCGGCCTCGGCGGCGACCTGCGCCACCGCCGCGTCGTCCAACTCGCCCCGGCTGCGCAGGTACGCCTCCAGCCGGGCCACCGGGTCGCGGTCCCGCCACGCCTCCACCTCGTCGGGGTCCCGGTAGCGGCTGGCGTCGTCGGCGTTGGTGTGCGCCTCCATCCGGTAGGTGTGCGCCTCGACCAGGTACGGCCCGTGCCCGGCGCGGGCGTGCGCCACCGCCCGGGTGAGCACCGCCAGGACGGCGACGGGGTCGTTGCCGTCGACCTGCTCGCTGGGCACCCCGTAGCCGACGCCCTTGTAGGCCAGGCTCGGCGCGGCCGTCTGCCGGGACAGCGGCACACTGATCGCGTACTTGTTGTTCTGCACGAAGTAGACGACCGGGGCCTTGAACACGGCCGCGAAGTTCAGCCCCTCGTGGAAGTCGCCCTCGCTGGTCGCGCCGTCGCCGATGAAGGCCAGCGTGACGGTGTCCCGCCCCTGGTAGGACTCCCCATAGGCAAGACCGGCGGCGTGCACGCACTGGGTCGCCAGCGGGGTGCACTGCGGCGCGGTGCGGACCACGGTCGGGTCGTACCCGCAGTGCCAGTCGCCGCGCAGCAGGGTGAGCACCTCGACCGGGTCGATGCCCCGGGCGGTCAGGGCCATCGACTCCCGGTAGGTGGGGAAGACCCAGTCGTCGTCGCGCAGCGCCAGCACCGCGCCGACCTGGCAGGCCTCCTGGCCGCGCGAGGACGGGTAGACGGCGAGCCGGCCCTGCTTGGTCAGGGCGGTGGACTGCGCGTCGAAGCGACGGCCGACGACCATCCGGCGGTACATCTCGCGCAGCGTCTCGACAGGCGGTGCGGGCAGGTCGGCGCGGGGTGGCAGCGGGGTGCCGTCGGGGTCGAGCAGCCGGACCGGTTCGGCCTGCGGGAGCAGGCCGGTCGTCGGGTCGGGGGCGACCGGGGTGGCCGGTCGACGGGTACGCGGGGATGCCCTGCGGACCGCCTGGGGTGTGGTCGTCACGGCGGGGACCTCCTGGACGTGTGGTGGCCCTATGCTCCAGCCGTTGGATGATTGACTCAACATTCCCGGTGAACGCGGGACGATTGGCCTACCGAGGAGTATCTGATGAGCCAGCAGACCACCCCGCCGCCGGGCCCACCGGGCGCAACGGGACGTTCGGTCACGCCGCTGGACGAGGTGGACCGACGGGTCCTCGACGAGCTGACCCGGGACGGCCGGCTGTCCATGCGTACGCTCGCCGAGCGGGTGCACGTGTCGCGCACCAACGCGTACGCCCGGGTGGAGCGGCTGCTGCGCGAGGGGGTGATCACCGGGTTCCGGGCCCGGGTGGCACCCGAGCCGGCCGGGCTGGGCACCTCGGCCTACATCTCGCTGACCATTCAGCAGAACACCTGGCGGGAGGTGTCAGCGGAGTTGGCCCGGGTGCGCTACATCGAGCACGTGGCGCTGCTCAGCGGGGAGCACGACGTGTTGGCCCTGGTCCGCGCGCCGGACAACGCCACCCTGCGGGACGTGGTACTCAGCCGGGTGCAGGGCATCGCCGGCGTGCTGTCCACCCGTACCTGGCTGGTCTTCGACGAGTTCGACGGGGCCGGCAGCCCCTGGGCCTGAGTGGCGGCCCGGCCGGTCAGCCCGGCGACGAGCCGGCACCCGGTCGGTCAGCGTTACGGCGGGGCAGTCGTGCGGGCGGTCAGCGTCCGGGTCGGGCGGCCGTGCGGCCGGTCAGCGCTCCGGTGGGGCGGCCAGGCCGGCGCGGTCGGCCAGCGCCAGCAGCGGCTCCAGGGAGAAGCGGTCGCCGTCCAGGCCGGCGTGCGGGTCGCCGCGCTCGGCGAACCGGGACGGCATGCTCAGCACGTCGAAGTCCTCCGGGCGGGCGTCGTCCAGCTCCGCCCAGTCCAGCGGGGCCGACACCAGCGCCGCCGGGGTGGGCCGGATCGAGTACGCCGAGGTCACCGTGTGGTCGCGGGCCATCTGGTTGTAGTCGATGAAGACCGGCCGGTCCCGCTGCTCCCGCCACCAGGTGGTGGTGACCAGGTCGGGCAGCCGCCGCGCCAGCTCGTGACCGAGGGCGAGCACCGCGCGCCGGCACTCCCCGAAGCTCCACCGGGGCTCGATGGACAGGTAGACGTGCAGGCCACGCCCGCCGGTGGTCTTGGGGTAGCCGACCATGCCCAGCTCGGCGAGGAACGCCCGGACCTCGTGCGCCACCGGCACCACCCGGTCGAAGCCGACCCCCGGCATCGGGTCCAGGTCGATCCGGAGCTGGTCGGGGCGCTCCACGTCGGCCGCCGTCACCGGCCAGGGATGGAACCGCAGGGTGCCGAGGTTGGCCGCCCAGATCACCACCGCCAGCTCGCCCGGCGCGACCTCGTCGGCGGTCCGGCCGCTGGGGAACGTGAGGTGTGCGGTGCGCACCCAGTCCGGCGCGCCGGCCGGGAGCCGCTTCTGATAGAAGGCGTCACCCCGGTTGTCCTGCCGGGTGCCGATCTTCGCCCCCGCGAACACGCCGCGCGGCCAGCGCTCCAGCATCGTAGGCCGGTCCCGCAGGGCGCGCAGGATGCCGTCACCGACGGCCAGGAAGTAGCCGACCACGTCCCGCTTGGTCAGCCCGCGCTCCGGAAAGTAGGGCTTGTCGGGACTGGAGATACGGACCAGCCGCTCCCCCACCTGGATCTCCTCGGCCGCCGTCGCCACGCTCACACGGTAACGGCCACCCCCGACACCCGGAGCCGGCTCACCGGATCGCAGCGATACGCGGCGGGCTACGCCTCGGGTTGCCCGACGTAGGTGCCGCGCTGCGGCACGGTGTAGACCAGCCCACGCTCGCGAAGCTCCGCGACGGCACGCCGGGCGGTCCCCCGGGCCACCCCGAACTCCTGAACGATCGCCGCTTCGCTCGGAATCGGTCGATGCGCCGCGAGGTCACCGTTGCTGATCCGACCAGCCAAGATGTTTGCCACCTGGCGGTAGACCGGCACCGGGCCGTCTGGATCGATCATGGCAAGAAACTAATCGAGCCAAGACGAGGCAGGTTCTTTAGCTACGTCTCTAGACGTTCATGCTTGTACACCACTACCGTAAGTGGCAGCTCGTGACGATCAGTCATCTGGGCTGCCGGTAGCGGTCCGGGTACCTGATCGGGGATCGGTGCCCGGATCTGCCCGTACCCGGGAGGGGTCCCATGCCGATGGACGACGGACCGGTCACGCCCGCCCTGGTCGTCTGGACCGCGCAGCGGGTGCTGGCCCAGCACCACGAGGCACCGGACGGGCCGCCGCCCCTGCGCCGGTGCTTCCAGTGCCGCGACGGCGGCTGCCACATGCTGACCTGGGCCCGCGACGTGCTCCGGGCTCACCGGCGACCGCCGCCGGTCCCCCACTAGGCTCCCCGCCATGGCGATCTATCTCGACGTACACCCGGAGAACCCGCAGCCACGGACGATCGCCCGGGTGGTCGACCTGCTGCGCGGCGACGGCCTGGTCGCCTACCCGACCGACTCGTGCTTCGCGCTCGGCTGCCAGCTGGGCAACCGGGACGGTCTCGACCGGATCCGGGAGATCCGGCAGCTGGACAGCAGGCACCACTTCACCCTGGTGTGCCGGGACTTCGCGCAGCTCGGGCAGTTCGTGCACATCAACAACGCGGTGTTCCGGTCGCTGAAGGCGGCCACCCCGGGCAGCTACACCTTCATCCTGCCCGCCACCAAGGAGGTGCCGCGCCGGCTGCTGCACCCCAGGAAGAAGACCGTCGGGGTACGCATCCCCGACCACCCGGTCGCCCAGGCGCTGCTCGCCGCACTGGGCGAGCCGCTGGTGTCGAGCACCCTGCTGCTGCCCGGGGAAACCGAACCGATGACCCAGGGCTGGGAGATCAAGGAACGGCTCGACCACGCCGTCGACGCGGTCATCGACTCCGGCGAGTGCGGCACCCTGCCCACCACCGTGATCGACTTCTCGCAGGACGAACCGGAGATCGTCAGATACGGCGCGGGCGACCCGACCCGCTTCGAGTAGCCACCTCCGGTCAGGGCGCACCGGGGTCCGCCGGCGGAAGCGGCAGCGGCTCCACGACCGGATCGACGTCACGGGCGGAGTGCACGGGTGCCGGCCGGGCGGGACCCGTCGTCCGGCTGTGCCGGCGGCCCGTACCCGGCGGCCCGGAGTGTCGGGACACCTCGCAGGTGACCAGGTGGATCGGGGCCGGCGGCACGGCGAACCGCCCCGGACCCCAGCGCACCCAGAGGGCGACCCGGCCGGCGGCCGCCTCCGCCGTCAGCTTCTCCCAGGTACGCCGCCGGTCGGTGTGGTCGACCTCGACGACCACGGGTGGCCCGTCGCGGCGGGCACACGCCACGTCCAGCACCGAGTGCCGGTCGGTCATCGGCGGGGGCAACGGCAGCACGCTCGCCGCCCGACGGTAGGACCGCCAGCCCTGCTCGGCGGCCCAGGCCGACACCGCCTCGACGATCCGTGCGGTCACCTCGTCGGTGCCCAGGTCGACGAATTCGAGCCGGTCCAGCCAGCAGGTGAGCGATGCCGCCAACCGTTCGCCGTCCGCCCCACCGTCCACGCCGGCAGGGTACCCACTCACCACTCGGCCCCGCCCCCCGGACCGCCGACCGCCCGCGTGATCGACTCCAGGTCGACGAAACAGCGGTTTCCGGCCGCACCGGGACCGCGACACCATCGCCGCCGTCCGCCGGTGCCGGACGTTCGCCGGGCACGATCCGTTTCCGCAGTTCGTCCCGGGGTACCGGGATTGCCGTCGCCGATCAAGGAGGTCTGCCGGTGTCCACCGATGCCATCGTCCTGCTCAAAGAGGACCACAAGGAGATGCGCCGCCTCTTCCGCGAGTTCGAGAAGGCGCAGGAGGGCCCGGCCAGCCGCCGCCGCAAGCTGGTCGACGAGATCGTGGCCGCCCTCACCACGCACACCTACCTGGAGAACGAGGTGATGTACCCGGAGGTCCGCAAGCTCCTTCCGGACCTGGAGGACGACATCCTGGAGTCGTACGAGGAGCACCACGTCGCGGACGTGCTCTGCGCCGAGCTGGCCGCGATGGACGCCGCCGACGACCACTTCGTCGCCAAGACCACGGTGCTGATCGAGAACGTCGAGCACCACGTCGAGGAGGAGGAGCAGGAGTGGTTCCCGAAGGTGCGGGAGGCGCTCGGCCGCAACCAGCTCCAGGAGATCGGCGAGCGGATGATCGCGCTGCGGCCGGACGCCCCCCGCTCCCCCAGCGACCCGAAGGCGGTCAGGAGCGCCCGGCACGCCACCACCGCCTGAACCGTACGTGCGACCCGCACCGTGTCACGAGGGGCCCGACCGTCCGGTCGGGCCCCTCGTGGCATGGTGGGCGCGGTCGGAAAGAAGGCCCACGGCCACACCCCGCGTGGGGCCGGTCAGGATGGGCCGCTCGATGCCGCAGCGGCGGCCCGGTGCCGGCCGGCGACGAGGGCGGCCTCGTTGCTGACCGCCCAGTCGGCGAGGGCGGACAGCGGGCCGAGCAGGCTCTGCCCGAGCGGGGTGAGCCGGTATTCGACGCTGGGCGGGACGGTGGGATGGACCTCGCGCAGCACCAGGCCGGCCGCCTCCAGACCACGCAGGGTGCGGGTCAACATGCGTTGGCTGATCCCGCCGATGGCCCGGTGCAGCTCGTTGAAGCGGTACGGCTGACGGCCCAGCAGGACCAGCACCAGCATCGACCACTTGTCGCTGAGCAGCCGCAAAAGGCCGGTGACCGGGCAGCCGTCGTACTCGTCGGCCGGAACGGGCGTCGGCAGCGCCGCGCCCACCAGGGAAGGAACATCCGTGTGCGCTGGGGACATAAAACTGCCTTCTTCCGCCGCCGTCGGCCTCCGAACAGGATTGTGCCGAGGTTGACGTCCGGTGCCGAACGGGGGCCACCGGGCGACGGGAAGGGGTGGTATGCGGGTCACCGTCATCAGCGGCGGCACCGACGGCATGGGTCGGGGCACCCTCGAAGCCCGGCTCCGACGCGGGGACGAGGTCGTCGCCATCGGCAGCAACCCCGCGAAGGGGCGGTCCGTGCAGGCGCTCTCCGACCGGGTGCACTTCCTCCGGGCGGATCTGCGCTCGGTGGCGGCGACCCGCCGGGCCATCGACGTCATCCGCGACCGGTGGCCGACGGTGGACGCCCTGGTGCTGTGCGCCAACCGGCAGTCACCCCGGCGGGTGGTCACCGACGAGGGCCTGGAGCAGACCTTCGCGCTGTACTACCTGAGCCGTTACCTGCTCAGCCACGGCCTGCGCGACCAGCTCGACGCCGCCGAGCGGCCGGTGATCATCAACGTGGCAGGCGTCGGCAGCACCAGGGGTTCGATCCACTGGGACGACCTCCAACTCACCCGCAGGTACGGCATGGTGGACGCCCAGTTGCAGGCCGGCCGGGCGAACGACCTGCTCGGGGTGGACTTCGCGGCACACTCCGGCGCGCGGGCCCGGTACGTGCTCTACCACCCCGGCTTCACCCGCAGCGGCGACCTGTCGACCATGCCGGCGGCGGTCCGTGGGGTGATCCGGGCGGCGTCGGTCTTCGCCAGGCCGGTCGGAAAGTCGGTCCGCCCTGTCGTGGAGTGGATCGAGAACCCGCCGTCGGAGGCGCTGACCGCCAACGACCGGGGCCGACCCGTGCCACCGTCGACCGGGACGCTCGATCCGGCCACCGCCCGGCGTCTCGGGGCGGTGACCGGCGCGCTGCTCACCCGCCTGCACCCCGGCTGAACCGGTGGCTCACCACAGGGTCACCGGTGCGCCCGTGGGCGCGGGCAGGATCTGCCGTACCCGGCCGGGGGGCACGCTGCGCTGTCGCCACTCCCGGGGGTAGCCCACCGAGACCTCCTCGAACCGCACCCCGTCCTTCCAGGTGGTACGGGGGATGTGCAGGTGCCCGTAGACCACGGTGGTGGCGGCGAACCGACGGTGCCAGTCGGCGGTGGCCTCCGTGCCGCACCACTGGGCGAAGATCGGGTAGCGCAGCACCTCGGTCGGGTGGCGGTCCAGCGGCCAGTGGTTGACCAGCACGGTGGGCAGATCCGGGTCGCGGGCTTCCAACCGACTGGCGGTCTGCGCCAGCCGGGCTTCACACCACGCCTGCCGGCTCGGGTACGGGTCGGGGTGCAGCATGAACTCGTCGGTGCAGACGATCCCGGTCCGGTACGCCTCGGCCAGCGCCGCCTCCCGGGTGTCGAAACCCGGGGGCCGCCAGCTGTAGTCGTAGAGCAGGAACAGGGGGGCGACCAGCGCCGGACCGCCGGGCCCCCGCCACACCCGGTAGTCGTCCTCGGGGGTGACCACGCCCAGTTCCCGGCACCGCCGGACCAGCAGCTCGTAACGCTCCACCCCGCGCAGGGTCACCGGGTCGGCCGGCGGGGTCCACAGTTCGTGGTTGCCCGGCGCCCAGATGACGGTGTCGAAGCGTTCGGCGAGCGTGCCGAGCGTCCACTCGATGTCGGCGACGGTCTCCGCCACGTCACCGGCGACGATCAGCCAGTCCCGTGGCGAGGCGGGGCGTAGCGCCTCGACCAGGGCACGATTCTCCGCGTACCCGACGTGCAGGTCGCTGATCGCGACCAGACTGCCCTCGATGTCCTCCCCCAGCATCCGCCGATCGTACGCAGACGGCTCCCCGGCGTGCGGCACGCGGGAGCACCCCCGGGCCGGGCTCGGTCGGCGGAGCGGGCAATGGCCGTGACCGACGAGGTGCTCCGGAGGTGCTCCGGAGGGTCCACCGGCCACCCGGTAGGATCGTCGACGGGCCGTGACTGGCGCGTGGGGATGGAGCACCATCGGGAAGCGGCCCCGTCATGAGGACGCACGCCGAGCGCCTGGGCCTTCCGCACGTCACCTGGAGGTCGCATGTCGCGCAACGCCGAGTCCACCGCTTTCCGCAGCGCGCTCGAGGTGATCCGGGCGGTCGAGCCCCGGGTGGCCGACGCCATCGGCGCGGAGCTGGCCGACCAGCGTGAGTCGTTGAAGCTGATCGCCAGCGAGAACTACGCCTCCCCGGCGACCCTGCTGACCATGGGTAACTGGTTCAGCGACAAGTACGCCGAGGGCACCGTCGGCCGCCGCTTCTACGCCGGCTGCCAGAACGTCGACACCGTCGAGGCGCTCGCCGCCGAGCACGCCAAGGAGCTGTTCGGGGCCGCCCACGCGTACGTGCAGCCGCACTCGGGCATCGACGCGAACCTGGTCGCGTTCTGGGCGATCCTGGCCGACCGGGTCGAGTCCCCGGCTTTGAAGAAGGCCCAGGTACGCCAGGTCAACGACCTGACCGAGGCGGACTGGTTCGCGCTGCGCCGCGAGCTGGGCAACCAGCGGATGCTGGGCATGTCGCTGGACGCCGGCGGCCACCTCACCCACGGTTTCCGGCCGAACATCTCCGGCAAGATGTTCGACCAGCGCAGCTACGGCACCGACCCGGCCACCGGCCTGATCGACTACGACCGGGTCGCCGAGGCCGCCCGGGACTTCAAGCCGCTGATCCTGGTCGCCGGCTACTCGGCGTACCCCCGGAAGGTGAACTTCCGGATCATGCGGGAGATCGCCGACTCGGTCGGCGCGACCTTCATGGTCGACATGGCGCACTTCGCCGGCCTGGTCGCCGGGAAGGTCTTCACCGGCGACTTCGACCCGGTACCGCACGCGCACATCGTCACCACCACCACCCACAAGTCGCTGCGCGGCCCGCGCGGCGGCATGGTGCTCTGCGGCCCGGAGCTCGCCGACCAGGTCGACCGGGGCTGCCCGATGGTGCTCGGCGGCCCGCTGCCGCACGTGATGGCGGCCAAGGCGGTCGCGCTGGCCGAGGCCCGGCGGCCCGACTTCGCCGACTACGCGCAGCGGATCGTCGACAACGCGCAGGCGCTCGCCGAGGGGTTGCTGCGCCGGGGCACCACCCTGGTCACCGGCGGCACCGACAACCACCTGGTGCTGCTCGACGTCTCCGGCTACGGCCTCACCGGCCGGCAGGCCGAGCAGGCGTTGCTCGACTCGGGCATCGTCACCAACCGCAACGCCGTCCCGCAGGACCGCAACGGCGCCTGGTACACCTCCGGCATCCGGATCGGCACCCCGGCGCTGACCACCCGGGGCCTCGGCACCGCCGAGATGGACGCCACCGCCGAGCTGATCCACACCGTGCTCAGCCAGACCACGCCGGGGGCCAACGCCGACGGCACCCCGTCGAAGGCCAAGTACGTGCTCGACCCGGCGGTCGCCGACTCGGTCGGCAAGCAGGCCACCGACCTGCTCGCCGGCTTCCCCCTCTACCCCACCGTCGCCCTCGACTGACCACGCCCCGCCCCTGTGCCTGCCCGCCCCTCCCCCGCCAACCCGACCGAACCCCGTCCGGCGGCACGGGTGGGGCGGGTTGGCGGGGTGATCAAGAGGTTCTGGTCAGGGGAGGTCGTTCTGGTGACCGAAACCTCTTGATCACCCGAACGACCGGGTGGCGGGGTGGCCGGGTGACAGCCGGCGGGGGTCAGCCGAGGGGGCGCTTGAGGTGGTAGCGGTGGACCTCGGTGCTGCCCTGGATGTTGTTGACGTCCTCGGCGGCGGAGACCAACTCCCAGCCCTCCCGGCCGACCCGGTTGAGGTGGGCGATCGCGGTGTCGCCGTACGCCGTGACGTCGGTGCGTGAGCCGTCCGGGCCGTACCAGACGAACGAGACGTGGAACTGGCGTCCCTGTCCCTGGTAGCGGCGGACCAACAGGGCGTACTCCCAAGCGATCATGCGTCCATTATGGCCACCGCCACGCCCGCTGCACAGCACGGGGGGTGGCGGTTCGACGACACCGGGTGGGGGTCGGCTCAGCCGGCCGGGATCGCGGCGCGGGTCAGCTCGTCGGTGATCAGCGCGGCCAGCCGGTCCAGGCCGAGGTCGATCTGCGCCGGGGTGACGGCGCTGACCGACAGCCGCAACGCGTCGACCGGACGGCCGTCGTCGTAGAAGTGCGCCATCGGGGTCCAGAGCACCCCGTACCGCTCGGCGGAACGGCGCAGCAGCGCGTCGTCCACCGGGAACGGGACGGTGACCACGACGAAGAAGCCCCCGGCCGGGGTGTTCCAACGCACCGGCGAGCCGGCCGGGAAACGCCGCCGCAGGCCGGCGAGGAGATGGTCCCGGTTGCGGGTGTACGCCTCCCGTTCCCGCCGGTTCGCGGCGACCAGGGAGCAGCCGTGTTCCAGCAGGGCCCCGCCGATCACGGCCTGGGCCAGCGGCGACGTGTTCACCGAGACCATACTCTTGATCTTGGCGAGCTGGTCGGCGAACAAGCCCACCCCGCCGCCGACCCCACCGACCCGCTGGTCGGCCACCAGGTAGCCGATCCGCGCCCCGGGCAGCACCGTCTTGGCGAACGAGCCGAGATAGACCACCCGCCGTCGGGTGTCGAGCGCCTTGAGCGTCGGCACCCGGTCGGCGTCCCCGGCCGGGAACAGACCGTATGGATTGTCCTCGATCAGCAGCAGGTCCTCCTCGGCGGCCAGGTCCAGCAGCCGCTGCCGGTCGGCCAACCCGATGCTGGTGCCGGAGGGGTTGGCGAAGTCGGGCATCACGTAGCAGGCCCGGGGGCGCAGCCCCTCGTCCCGGGCCCGGTGCGCCTGCGACCGCAGGTCCGCCAGGTCCACCCCGGCCGGGCCACCGGCCACCGGCCGCACCGGCAGGTCCACCAGCCGGGCCGCCCCGGTCAACCCCACGTACGTCGGGGCGACGGCGAGCAGCACGTCGGTCGGGCCGGCCCGTAACGCCCGCAGCACCAGCAGCATCGCCTCCTGGCAGCCGACGGTCACCACCACCGCCTCGTCGTCGACGTGGACATCCTCGTCGACGGCGAGGTTACGGGCGATCAGGTGATGGATGATCCCCTTTGTCCGGCCGTACTGGAACAGGGTACGGCGGACCTGGTCAGGGCTCTGCCCGAGGTCGTCGGCGAGGTGCCGGCGGAACCGGTCCAGCCAGCGCCCCGGCGCGTCGTCGTCGAAGAACTCCTCGTACGGCCGCCCGGCCGCCAGCGACACCGCGTCGGGCCAGTGCTGGGACACCTCGTTGAGGAAGTTCATCGAGTTCAGCGCCGGGTCGTCGACCGCCGGGTGCAGGGTCGCCAGGTCCAGGTCCACCAGATGCTCCAACGGGTCAGCCTCCGGTCAGGGTACGCAGCCGCCGGGCCTGCGCCGGGTCGGCACAGCCGGTCAGGGTCAACGCGTCGCGCAACTCCACGGCGAGCAGGTCGAGGGCGGCCCGTGCCCCGGCGCGCCCGCCGGCCGCCAGCGCCCACAGCATCGGGCGGCCCAACAGCACCCCGGTCGCACCGAGGGCGAGCGCGCGCAGCACGTCCGTGCCGGACCGTACCCCGCTGTCCAGCAGCACCTCGATCCGCTCGCCGACGGCCGCGACCACCTCGGGCAGCATGGTGGCGGTGGCCGGCGCCCCGTCGAGCTGCCGGCCGCCGTGGTTGGAGACCACCACGGCGTCCACCCCGACGTCGGCGGCGCGGACCGCGTCGCGCGGGTCGAGCACCCCCTTGACCAGCAGCGGCAACCGGGTGCGTTCCCGCAGCCAGGCCAGGTCCGCCCAGGTCAGCGCGGGAGCGAAGGCGGCCTCGGTGTGTGCGGCGATGGCCGACACGCCGGGGGTGCCGGCGTGCGCCAGGTCGTCGCGGCCGGCGGGCAGGTTGGCGGCGGTCACCTCCGGCGGCAACGCGAAGCCGTTGCGCACGTCGCGCAGCCGCCGGCCGAGCACCGGCACGTCGACGGTCACCATCAACGCGGCGCAGCCGGCGGCGTGCGCCCGGTCGAGCAGGTCGGCGACCAGCCCCCGGTCGCGCAGCCAGTAGAGCTGGAACCAGACCGGTCCCTCGGTGGCGGCGGTGACCTGCTCGACCGGGGTGCTGCTCAACGTGCTCAGCACGTAGGGCACGCCGGCCGCACCGGCCGCCGCCGCGAGCGCCGGCTCACCGTCCGGGTGCAGCAACCGCTGGTACGCCATCGGCGCGACCGCCACCGGCATCGCCTGCTCCCGGCCGACCAGCACTGCGTCGGTGCGCGGACGTTCCACCCCGGTCAGCACCCGGGGCAGCACGGCGACCCGGTCCAGGGCGGCCCGGTTGGCGGCCAGCGTGGTCTCCACCCCGCTGCCCCCGCCGACGAAGTCCCAGACCCCGGCCGGGAGCGCCCGCCGGGCCAGCTCGGCGAAGTCGGCCAGGCTGACCGGCTGCCGGTCGACCTCCCCGACGGTCACCGCCCGTCCCCCGCCGTGGCGGTGCCCACCCCGCCGGCCGGCGGGGTGGGCAGCCCGAAGACCTCCCGGAGGAAGGCGGCGGCCTCGTCCTGGGCGCGTCGGCCGGCGTCGAAGACCCCGGGCATGGCGAAGAACCCGTGGATCATCCCGGGATAGCAGGTGGCCCGCACCGGCACGCCGGCCTCCCGCAGTCGTTGCGCGTACCGCTCCCCCTCGTCCCGCAGCGGGTCGTGTTCGGCGGTGACCACCAGGGCCGGCGGCAGGCCGGACAGGTCGTCGGCGAGCAGCGGCGAGGCCAGCGGATCGGCCGCGTCCGCCGGGTCGGCCAGGTAGTGCCCCCGGTACCAGTCGACGGAGTGCCTGTTGAACAGCAACGGGTCCTGCTCGTCGCCGGTGCCCCGGGCGTCGGCGTCATCCTGGTCGGTGGCGGGGCGCTGGCGGTCGGCCCGCTGGTCGGTGTTCGGATAGACCAGCAGTTGCCCGGCCAGCCGGGGGCCACCCTCGGCGCGGGCCAACAGGGTCACCGCCGCCGCCAGGTTGCCCCCGGCGCTGTCCCCACCCACCGCCAGCCGGTCCGGGTCCACCCGCAGCTCGGCGGCGTGCTCAGCCAGCCACCGGGTGGCGGCGTGGCAGTCCAGCACGGCCGCCGGGAACGGGTGCTCCGGGGCAAGCCGGTAACCAACCGTGACCACCTGGCAGCCGGTGGCGTTGGCCAGCCGGCGGCAGATCCCGTCGGCGGTCTCCACACTGCCCAACGTCCAGCCGCCACCGAAGAAGTAGACCAGGGTGGGCAGCGGCCCGTCACCGGCCGGCCGGTGCACGCGGACCCGCAGGTCCCCGTCGGGGCCGGGGACGGTCGTGTCGCGTACCTCGTGGACCGGCTCGACATCGCCGCCGCCGGCCCGGATCGCGGCGAGGTCGGCGGCGCGGGCCTCGGCGAGGGTCTGGGTGTACAGCGGTGGGACGCCGGCGGCGGCCCGCGCGGCCCGGTACGCCACCACCTGGGGGTCGAAGGACATGGGATCGGCTCCTATCCGCCGGTGGTGACGAAGAGCTTGTCGATGCCGCGCAGGAACAGGCTCCCGCTGTAGTCGGCCGGCTGGCTGACCGCGAGCCGGGGGAACCGCGCGAAGAGCCGGGGCAGGCCGAGCCGGCCCTCCAGGCGGGACACCGCCGCGCCGAGGCAGAAGTGCGGGCCGACGCCGAAGGCCAGCGACGGGGGGCCGTCGCGGCGCGGGTCGAACCGGTCCGGCCCGGGGAAGCGGTGCGGGTCCCGGTTGGCCCCGGCGATGATCAGCAGGACGTTCTCGTCCCGGGCGACCGGCACGCCACCCAGCACGGTGTCCCGGGGCGCGGCGCGGGCCAGGAAGTGCACCGGGCTCTGCAGCCGCAGCACCTCGTCGACGCAGCCCTGGGCCAGCGTCTCGTCGCCGGGCAGCGCGGCCACCGTGTCGGGGTGCTCCAGCAGCACCGGCAGGCCGTTGCTGAACATGTAGACGGTGGTGACGAAGCTGGCGTTGAACAGCACGATCAGGTTGCTGATCAACTCCTCCTCGGTCAGGTCGACCTCGCCGGAGTCCAGCGCCTCGACCAGCCCGGAGATCAGGTCCTCGCCCGGCTGGCGGCGACGGTGCCCGATCAGGTCCCGGTAGAGCGCCCGCAACTCCTCGGCGGCCTGGTTGGCCAGGGCCAGCCGCTGCGGGGTCTTGCCGGCCACGTCGAGGAACTCGTCGATCCAGTCGACCCGCTGCCGGTACCAGGCCAGCTCGCTCTCGGGCAGGCCGATGAACTCGGCCATCACCAACGCCGGCACCGGATAGGCGAAGTCCGCGACGAAGTCGACCTCGGAGCCGTCCGCGCCGGTGTCGGCCATCCGGTCCAGCAGGGTGTCGACCACCCGGACGATCACCGGTTCCAGCGCGCCGAGCCGGCGCGGGGTGAAGGTACGGGAGAACACGCCCCGCATCCGGCCGTGGTCGGGCGGGTTGACGAACATCATCGACGACTGGAAGGTCCGCAGGATCTCCTGCTCCTCCCAGCCCGGCGGGGGTTGCTTGTACCACTCCGGATCACGCAGCACCTGGTCGACCAGGTCGTAGCCGACGGCCACGGCGCTGACCGTGCTGTGCTCCGGACGGTTCGGGATGACGCTGATCGGCCCGAGTTCGTGCAGGGCCGCGTACCACGGATAGGGGTTCTGCCGGCCGGCCTCGCTGTACAGACCGGACAGGATCTCGTCGACGTCCACGATGGTGCTTCCTCCCCAGGAAATGACCGGGGGGCGACGGGTCACCCCCGCCGCCCCACCGGTGTCACAGACCGAGCAGTCGAAGGGGTACGGCGTCCGCCAACGCCTGGTTGCCGGCGTCGTTCGGGTGGATGTGGTCACCGGCGTCGTACGCGGGCAGCAGCCGGCTCGGCTGGGCCGGGTCACGCAGCACCGCGTCGAAGTCGAGCAGCCCGTCGAACTCCGCCGCTCCCGGCCCCCGCAGCCAGGTGTTCACCGCCTGCCGGGTGGCGTCCTTCTCGGGCGTCCACACCCCGGGGTTGC
Organism: Micromonospora sp. WMMD734; assembly: GCF_049178975.1. Taxonomy (NCBI): domain Bacteria; kingdom Bacillati; phylum Actinomycetota; class Actinomycetes; order Micromonosporales; family Micromonosporaceae; genus Micromonospora; species Micromonospora sp. WMMD734. The sequence continues at coordinate 1,821,888 of NZ_JBMHMK010000001.1, read as the reverse complement.
CGTGCCCCTCGTACGGGGTGAGGGTGACCGCGAGGCTGCGCAGGCCGCGCGCCTTGGCCTGCTTGTTGATCTGCCGCAGCGAGGTGATGATCCGGTCGGCGGAGTCGTCGGACATCCAGATGTCGTTGATGCCGAGGTGGGTCACCAGGGTCTTCACGCCGGTCTGCGGGAAGACGTCCTCGTTGAGCCGGGCCAGCGCGTTCGGACCCAGCTCGTAGTAGCCGGGGAAGCCGCCCGCGCCGGGCTCGGTGCCCTCGTGGTTGAGCCGGTTACCGGCCAGGCTCAGGTTGAGCACCCCGGGGGTGCGCACCTCGGGACGCGCGGCGACCAGCCGCCCGGCGAGCAGTTCCGGCCAGCGCTTGTTGGCGTTGACGGTGCTGCCGTTGGCGTCCCCGATCGAGTCGCTGAGCACCACCACCGCACCCGGGCTCGCCGGGCGCAGCACGTCGATGCCGGACAGGAACATCCAGCAGCAGTCCGGGCGGATGGTGAAGCCGGCGCCGTCGGCGGCGGTGGTCAGGTCGTTCGCCCCGATGAAGGTGGTGACCTTCGACTGGCCGTGGAACGTGACCGGCCCGGTGAGCACCGGGAAGTGCAGGGTGACCACCAGGTCCTCCTGCTCGCCGACCGCGTAGGTCAACGGGTCGCTGAGCAGTTCGGCACCCTTGTTCATGGTCGCCGAGGTGGACCCGCCGAACTTCAGCTCCCGCACGGTGCCGGGCAGGATGTCCGACCTGTCGGTCAGGGTGGCGGTGTTCGGGCGGGCGACGGTGGCGTGTCCCACCTGCACGGCCTGCTCGCCGTAGAGGTTGCTCAGCCGGACCCGCAGCCGCTCGCCACCCACGGTGGTGCGCACGGTCATCCGGATGCTCTGGTTGTTCAGGCCGGTGTTCGTCAGCCCGACGGTGTTGCCGCGGGTGACCGCCGCGGCCCACGTACCCGCCCACTGCGGCCGGGCGGCTGCCGCGGCGGTGTCCGAGTCGGACGGACCGGCGCTGGCCACCACCGCCGGGGCGCTCACGACCAGCAACGCGGCCGCGGACGCTATGACCTGCCATCTCTTCGGGGTCGACATTGAACCTCCATGTTGGGCCGCCCAGGGCCGGCGTCCATTGACGGCACCGCCCGGACGATGGTCCAGAAACCTAGCCGTGACGTCTGACAGGCGTCAATCAACCCGATAGACATGATCAATTGTCCATGGTGGGCAGCTCATCGCCGTTCGGCTCTGTCACCGGGCGAGGCCACCGGCCTAGGCTCGCTACCGGCGGCGGTGCGCCCGCCCATGGCACGCACCCCGTCGCGGGCCGGGCGGGGACCTGCCCGGCCGCCAACCCGGCCGGTCGCCACGGCGGGTCCCACCGGGCCGCCGGCGACCCGCCGCATCGACCTGGGGGCTGTGCGATGACCGACGGGGCCGACCGATCCACCACCTACGTGCACGACGCGCTGGAGCTGTTCGCCGGCTTCGGCGACCGGGAGGCGCTGGTCGGCGACGGCAGGCGGCTGACCTACCCGCAGGTCGCCGCCGAGGTACGCGGTCTGGCGTACGCCCTGACCGGCCACGGGGTACGCCCCGGCGCGGCGGTGCTGGTGATGCTCGGCAACGCGGTGGAGGGTCCGCTGCTCCAGCTCGCCCTGCACCTGCTCGGCTGCCGCAGCATGTGGATCGCCCCGGTCACCTCCCGGCGGGAGATCGACGAGTTCGTCCGGCTGGCCCGTCCCGACGTGTTCGTGCACCACGCGCAGGCCCCGGACGGGCTGGGCGACCAGATCGCCGCCTCGCTGTCCGGGGTGCCGGTGCTGCGGCTGGGCGTCGAGTTGACCGCCGACGCCCCGCCGGTCGAGCTGCCCGCGCGGGTGCCCACGCCGGAGTCGTTCCTACAGACCAGCGGCACCACCGGCACCCCCAAGCTGGTGCACCACCGGGAGAGCTTCTACCGGCAGGTGCTGGCCCTGGCGGCGGATTTCCGCGCCGCCGGTTTCCCGCTGCTGCGGCACCTGTCGCACTCCCCGATGTGGCTCGCCAGCGGCCAGATCACCACCCTGTTCAACCTGTTCACCGGCGGCGTGCTCTTCCTGCGCCAGCAGTGGGATCCGGCCGCGTTCATCGCCACCGTCGACGCCGAACGGCTCACCTCCACCTTCGTCACCCCGCCGATGCTCTACGAGGTGCTCGACCATCCGGCCCTGCCCGACGCGGACTTCTCCGCCATGTTCATGTTCAACGTGGGTGCCGGGCCGGCCGCGCCCGCCCGGCTGCGCCAGGCCATCGCCCGGTTCGGCCCGTGCCTGCGCATCGTGTACGGCCTCAGCGAGGCGGTGGTGATCTGCGCCCAGCCCGGCCTGACGGAGGACCCGGCCCACCCGGAGCGGTTGGGTTCCTGCGGCCGGCCGTACGGGGACGTCACGGTGGAGATCCGCGACGCCGACGGGCGGGTGCTGCCGGCCGGCACGGACGGCGAGGTGTGGGTGCGCACGAAACTCAGCTTCCACGGCTACCACGGCCAGCCCGAGCTGACCGCCGAGACGCTCGTCGACGGCTGGGTACGCACCCGCGACATCGGCCACCTCGACGACGACGGGTTCCTCTACCTGGTCGACCGGTTGCAGGACCGCATCCTCACCCGGCAGCGCAGTTGGCCGATCTACTCCCGACCGATCGAGGACGTCCTGGCCGGGCATCCGCAGGTGCGCGCGGCGGCGGTGATCGGGGTGCCCGACCCGGTCGCCGGGGAGCTGCCGTACGCGTACGTGGTGCGCGCGCCGGGGGCGACGGTGACCGGAGCGGAACTGATCGGTCTGGTCACCACCGAACTGAGTGACACCTGGGCGCCGGGTGCGGTGGAATTCGTCGACGCGCTGCCCCTGAACCGGTCGGCCAAGGTGGACAAGCGGGCGCTACGCGAACGGTACGCCGCCGGCGTGCCCGCCGCGGTCGGCAGCCCGTCGTGACCGCCGACGCCGACACCGGCCCGCGTACCACCACCGACGGCGACCCGTGGCCGGCCGACGCCGGGGCTCCCGGCGGGGCATCCGGCCTGCGACCGGCCGACGGCCCGACCGGTCCCGGACCGACCCCCGGTCAGGACGACACCGGAACGGACGGCGTCGGGGCGGGTAGGGCCGGGGCGGGCGACGCCGGATCGCTCGCCGCACCGCCGGGTCCCGCGCGGCGGGCCGCCCGGCGGGAACTGGTCACCCTGGTCGCCGCCGATCTCATCTCCAACCTGGGCAGCCGGATCTCGGTGATCGCGATCCCCTGGCTGGTGCTCACCACCACCGGCAGCCCGGCCAAGATGGGCATCGTCGCGGCGGCCGAGTTCCTGCCGTACATGCTATCCAGCTCGTTGGCGACGCCGTGGGCGGACCGGTTCGGGGTACGGCGTACCTCCATCACGGTGGACGCGGCGAGCGCGGCCGTGATCGCGGTGGTCGCGCTCGCCCCGTGGCTCGGTTTCGGGGCGCTCGTCGCCCTCGTCGCGGTGGCCGGCGGCCTGCGCGGCATCGGTGACCGGGTCAAGCACGTCATGTTCCGGCCGGCCGCGCAGCGGGCCGGGGTGGAGCTGATCCGGCTCACCTCCGCCTACGACGGGCTGGCGCGCGGGGTGGCGCTGTTCGGCACGGTCATCGGCGGTCTGCTCATCGACTGGGTCGGGGTGACCCGGGCGATCTGGATCGACGCGGGCACCTTCGCGGTCTGCGCCCTACTGGTCGGGGTGCTGGTGCGCCCGCCCGTAAGCGACGCGCCCGTCGCGCCCCGGGAGGGCTACTTCCAGGCGTTGCGCACCGGCTTCGGCTATCTGCGCACCGACCGGGTGCTGCTGACCATGCTGGTGGTGGTCTCCGCCCTGAACATGTTCGCCGCCGCCAACACGGCCGTCTGGGTGCCGCTGTGGGTCCGCGACGAACTCGGCGACCCGGCCGGGTTCGGGCTGGTGCTCGGGGTGTTCGGCGGTGGCGCGCTGCTCGGCAACGTGGTCTTCACCATGCTCGGCCCCCGGCTGCCCCGGAGCCTGGTCTTCGCGGCCGGGGCGGCGTTGAGCGGCGCGCCCCGCCTGCTGGCGCTGGCGCTGACCGACCACCTGGTGGTGGTGCTGGTGGTGACGTTCCTGTCCGGGATCGGCATCGCGGCGGTCAACCCGCTGCTCGGCGCGGCCCTCTACGAACGGGTGCCGGACGCGTTGCAAACCCGGGTGCTGGGGATCTCCGGTTCGCTGGCGTTCGTCGGGCTGCCGGTGGGAGCACTGCTCGGCGGCTGGTCGGTGACGGTGCTCGGGCTGCGGCCGGCACTGCTGGTGATGGCGGTGGTGTGCGCGGTGCTGACCGTGCTGCCGCTGTTCGCCGGGCCGCTGCGGATGGGCCGGCCGGCACCCCCGCCGGCGGCCGTCGAACCGGGCTGACGCCCGACGGGTCCACCCGGCCGCCCGCACCGCCCGACGCCGACAACCTACCCGCGACGACCGACACAACCGCCGGACCGGCCGGGACGGGCCGGGGACCAGGCGGGCCGGGGTCGGGAGACCGGGCCGGGGCCGGGGCCGGGAGACCGGGCCGGGGCCGGGGCCGGGGTCGGGAGACCGGGCCGGGGCCGGCGCTGGTTGGCGCACCGGGACGACCATCAGGCGATCCGGGCGGTCGGTGTGATCGACGGCACCGGTCCGGTCGGCTACATTCCCGGCCATGTCATCGATGTTGACCGAGGCCACCGATCCGTACTGCCTGCGCGAGGGGGAGAGCGCCGCGCTGCTGCGCGACCATCCGTGGCACCGGTTCGTGGTGCTCGGCGACAGCGTCGCCGAGGGCATGTGCGAGCCGGTCGAGGGGTACCCGGACGTGCAGTGGGCCGACCGGGTCGCCGCCGAACTGTCGGCGGCACGCCCCGGGATGGCGTACCTGAACCTGGGTCGGCGCGGGCTGCGGGCGCAGCAGGTGCGCGCGGGTCAGCTGGACCGGGCGTTGGCCTTCTCCCCCGACCTGGCGCTGGTGGTCTGCGGCGGTAACGACGCTTTCCGGACGGCGTTCGACCCGGACGCGGTGGACACCGAGTTGACCGCGATCGTCGGGGCGCTGCGCGACGCCGGGGTGGACGTGATCACGGTGGGCATGTTCGACGTGTCGCACAGTCCGGCGGTCCCGGCGGCGCTGCGGCCCGGCCTGGGCGCCCGGATGCGGCTGCTCTCCTCGCGTACCAGGCGGCTGGCCGACCGGTTGGGGGCGCTGCACGTGCACCTGACCGATCATCCGGCCGGCACCGATCCGTCGATGTACAGCAGCGACGGCCGGCACGGCAGCGCCCGCAGCGACGCCATCGCCGCCGCCGAAACCATCCGCCGCCTCGGCACCCACCTGGGCACCCACCCATGACCCCCCGCCCCGCCCCGCCCGGCAGTGTCGATCAAGAGGTTTACGTCAGGACATCGGCCCCGGATGACGCAAACCTCTTGATCGACGCGCAAACCTCTTGATCGACGCGGCGGGAGCAGGGGCGGAGGCGGAGCAGGGGCCGGGCTGGGCCGGGTGGAGGCACGTGGAGGCGGGGACGGAGCGGGGTGGGATGTTGGACGGGGTGGGAGCGGTAGGGACAGAGCGGGTCGTCAGTCGGTGAGCAGGATGCCGGTGAGCAGGACGCCCCGGGCCAGGTTGAGGACCTCGTCGCAGCCGGGGAAGCCGACCCGGGCCAGGGCACCGGAGCCGGTCCGCCCGAACAGGTACGGGGCGATGCTGTAGGGAACCTCGGCGGTGACCGTCTCGCCGGTCTCGATCTGGACGAAGTCCATCTCCACCCGGTCGGCGGGCCAGTAGCGCTGGAGGATGTCGCCGCCCCGGTCGAGGGCGACGCGCAGGCCCTCGGCCCAGTCCGCGTCGCTCAACTCCCGACCGATGAGCACCCCGTGGCCGGCCGAGCCGTCGGCCGGCTTGACCACCAGGTTCTCCCGGTCGGCCAGGGCCCGCTCCAGTTCGGCGGCGGTGAACGCCACGGTGTGCGGGACGTACCGGCGGATCAGGGCCTGGTCGTCGGCGGAGAGCAGGTCCAGGTCCTCGTAGAGCCAGGCGAAGTTGACTTTGTTGCCGAGCAGCCAGGCGGCGGTGCTGACGAACATCGGCAGGGTGCCTGCGGCGAGCGCGCCGGCCACCGCATCCAGGCCGGCGCTCGGGGTGACCCGGTTGGGCACGAAGAGGCGGAACAGCGCGTCGACAGGTGCACCGCCGACGACCAGCCGCTTCGCGTCGTCCAGGGTGGCCGTGCCGACCGGGGCGATCACCAGGTCGATGCCGAACCGGCGGGCCTGGTCGACCAGCGGGGAGAGGATCTTGATGAAGTCGTCAGGGGTCTCCAGGCCGGGGTAGTCGGCGTCGAAGTCGAGCAGCAGCGCCACCCGGGCCCCGTCGGGCAGGGACAGTCCGTCGCGGATCGCCACGAAACGCTGGTCGAGCAGGGACGGCGCCGGCCGCACCGGCAGCCCGTCGAGGATGCCCTGCTCCTGGTAGAGCGCCGCGTACCGGCGGACCACCGTGTCGGCGTCGAACCCGCCGCCCAGGCTGCTGTCGATGTTGTACTCGACGATCCTCGGCACGCCGCCGGAGATCAGCACGTCGGGCCGGTACGCGGCGAGCAGGTCCTCGGACAGTTCCTCGGACTCGTCGAGCAGCCGGGTCGCCCCTGCGGGCACCCCGAGCAGCCGCTGCAACTCCCCGGCGGTGCGGGCCCGCCGCCGGCAGGCGTCCAGGATGAGCTGGGCGATCCGGTCGCAGACCTCGTTCAGCTCGCGGAACGCGTCCGCCGGCATGACCGGGGGTCGGGCCAACCGCCACTGCTTGTTGTACGTCGCACAGCCGTAGAAGATCTCCCGCCAGGCGGCGGCCCCGCTGGCCACCATCGCCGTACGGGCCGGCTCCGGCAGCTCGCGCCACGCCTGACCGGGCTCGGGCCAGCGGTAGTTCGGATCGGTCATCATCTGTCCTTCATGGTCATGTGGATGGCGGCGGTGAGTTGCTCGCGGCCCGGCTGCACGGCCCGGTCGAGCACCGGCGCGAAGGGCAGCACCGCTCCGTCCGGCCGGGTGACCCGGCGCGGCGGCGCGACCAGCGGCACCCGTTCCAGCACCGAGGTGATGATCTCGGCAGCGATGCCGCAGGACCGGTTGGAGTCGTCGACGACCACCAGCCGGCCGGTGCGGGACACCGAGTCGAGCAGGCCGTCGAGGTCGAACGGGTAGATCGTGCGCGGGTCGAACACCTCCACCGACACCTGGTCGGCGAGTTCCTCGGCGACGGCGAGCGCGTCGTGCACCAGGTGCCCGATGGCGACCACGGTGACGTCGTCGCCGGCCCGGCGGACCACCCCGCGCCCGAGCGGCACCGGCGCGAGGGTGGCGAAGTCGACGTCGGCGCGGACCTCCATCGCGGCGGCCGGGGCGAAGACCACCACCGGGTCGTCGTGCCGGATCGCCGACGCCAGCAGCCCGTACGCGTCGGCCGGGGTGGCCGGCACCACGGTGACGATCCCGACGTGGGCGAACAGCGAGTACGGGTGGTCGGAGTGCTGCCCCGCCCAGCCGGTGCGGGAACCGGAGCCGGGCACCAGGTAGGTGACCGGCACCGCGCACTGCCCGCCGGTCATCATCGGGAACTTGTGCGCGTGGTTGACGATCTGCTCGAACACCAGGAACAGCAGCGACGGGATCTGGAACTCCACCACCGGCCGCAGCCCGGCCAGCGCCGCCCCGGTGGCGAAACTGGTGAACGCCTGCTCCGACAGCGGGGTGTCCAGCACCCGGTCCGGCCCGAACCGTTTGAGCAGGCCCGGGGTGACGTTGGCCGCGCCCACCCGGATGTCCTCGCCGAGCAGGAACACCGCCTCGTCCCGGGTCATCTCGTCGGTGAGCGCCCGGGTCAGCGCCTTGCGGTACGACAGCCGTGGCATCTCAGGAGCCTCCCCGGGCGGTCAGCCCACTGGCGTAGAGGTGGTCCAGCGCACCCGCCGGGTCCGGTTCGGGGCCGGCCAGGGCGAACGCGACGGCCGCGTCGAGGGTCGCCTCCACCTCGGCGTCGACCGCCTCCCGGTCGGCCGTCGACAACCGCTCCCCCTGGATCGTCACCGGGTCCCGGGAGCGGCCGTCGGCCACCTCCTGCGGCGTGCGGTACTGCAGGCGTACCGCGTGTTCGAAGGTGTGGTGGGCGTCGAACCGGTAGGTACGGGCCTCGACCAGTTCCGGCCCGCCGCCGTCGCGCATCCGCGCGACGGCGGCGGCGGTGACCTGCCGGACCGCCTCCGGGTCCTGACCGTCGACGACGGTGGCCCGGATGCCGAACGCCTCGGCCCGACCGGTGATGGTGCCGGCGACCGCGCCGGCCACCGGCATGGTGGTGGCGTATCCGTTGTTCTCGCAGACCAGCAGGACCGGCACCCGCCAGAGCGCGGCCAGGTTGAACGCCTCCAGCAGCATCCCCTCGTTGACCGCGCCGTCACCGAAGAAGCTCGCCCCGACCACCGCGTTGCCGCGCTGTCGGTGCGCCCACACCGCGCCGGTGAGGATCGCCGGGGACGCCCCGACGATCGCGTTGGCGCCGAGCACCCCGATGGACAGGTCCGCGGCGTGCATCGAGCCGCCCCGGCCCCGGTTCAGTCCGGTTTCCCGGCCGCACAGTTCGGCCATCATCCGGGCCGGGTCGGCACCCTTGGCGAGCACGTGACCGTGCCCACGGTGGGTGCCGGTGACCAGGTCCCCCGCGGCGAGCGCGGCGCACACGCCGGCGGCGATCCCCTCCTGACCGAGGTAGGGGTGGATGCCGCCGACGATGTGCCCGGAGCGGACCAGGGCGATGGCCCGCTCCTCGAACCGGCGGATCAGCCGTACGGTGCGGTAGAGCCGGGCCGGGTCGGCGTCGGTCACCTGTCGCGGCCCTCCTTGACGGCGGCGAGGATGTCGTCCCAGAGCTGGGCACGGGCGGTCAGCGCCAGGTTGACCGTGTCGGCGCACTCCTGCCACTTGGCGTCGTCGTCGCCGCACAGGTCGGCGAGCATCTGCATCGCCATCGGGGTGTGCTGCTCGCCGTCGACCTCGATGTGCCGCTCCAGGTAGTCGACGAAGGTGTGCAGCCGGTTGCTGCGCTCGTTGACCGCGACGACCTGGGTGAACATGTCGGGGATCAGGTCCTCCCGGCCGAACGCGAACGCGGCGGCCTGGCAGTGCACCGGAGTCGACTCGATGATCTTCCAGGTGGTGGCGGCGAAGGCCCGCGATGCCTCGGGCACCCCGGCCTCGACCAGCGCGTCGGTCACCGACGTGCCGCCGCGCAGCAGGTCGACCAGCCGGTCGACGGCGGTGGTGTCCGCGCCCGCCTCCCCCATCCCCCGCACGTACAGCTCGAAGTGGCTGATGTAACCCTCGCCGAGTTCGTCGCTCTCCTCGACCATGACGATGTCGTTGATCAGCCGCCGGCTGCCGGTGGGCCCGGTGGGGATCCACGGCACGGTCACGCAGGTGAGCTGCCGCTGCAACGACTTCAGCAGGGACATGAAGTCCCAGACCGCGAAGACGTGGTGCTCCATGAAGGTGACAAGCGACTCGTGGGTGTCCAGGTTGGCGTAGAGCGGGTGCTTGACCACCACGTCGCGGCGGTCGGTCACCGCCTTCTCCAACCGCTCGATGCCCGGATGTGTCTTACCCCAGTCGTACCGTGACATGTTCAGCCTCCCTGCTGGGCGCGTTCGCGCCAGATGACCGGGCAGTAGTCGGGGTCCGCGTAGTCCGGCCGGCCGGAGTGGGTGCGGCGGACCAGCACGTCGTGGTTGTACGCGGCGAGGCTGCCGTCGGAGAGCGGGAACTCCTGGTAGGCGTTGTCGCCGTCCTGAAGGTGCAGCGAGATCGCCCGGCGCGGGCGTCCGCTGACGTTGGCGCCGCTGCCGTGGTAGGTGCGGCAGTGGTGGAAACTCATGTGCCCCTTGGGGATCACCATCGGAATCTTGCGGATCTGCGCGCCGTTGTGCGCCGCGTTCTCGGCCAGCATCTCCTCCAGTTGGTCGCGGTCCCGCTCGGCGAAGTGCCGCACGACGGTGTCGTCCGCGCCGGTCTCCGACCACCGGTGCGAACCGTCGACCATGGTGATCGTGCCCATCTCCTCACCGCAGTCGTGGAACGGGATGAACGCGGTCAGCATCTTCTCCGACGACGACGACGACCAGTAGTGCTTGTCGAAGTGCCAGGGCACGATGTTCGACGGCTCACCCGAGATCGGCGGCTTGTAGATCAGCGTGGACTGGAAGACCCGGATCTCGTCGGCCTGGGCCAGCCGGGCGGCGACCGCGCCGATCAGCGGCTTGCGCAGGATCGCGGCGATCCCGTCGTGTTCGTAGTGGACGTAGTCGTTGTGCCGCTGCACCGGGCCCTTCGACGGGTCCCAGTAGGCGAGCTTCGGCGGGCGCACCGGCAGGGCGCGGTCCCGTTCGCCGTCGTAGTAGCGGTCGGTGGCCGCGGTCAGCGCGTCCACCTCGTCGTCGGTGAGCAGCTTCTTGGACAGGTACCAGCCGTGCTCGGCGTAGTGGCGCACGTCCTCGTCGGACGGGAGCAGCGCCTCCTCCTCGGCGGTCAACGTCGGATGTGTCGTGGTCATGCACCTGCTCCTCGTGCCGTGCCGGCCGCGACGGCGGGGGTCGCCCCCGCCACGGCCAGCTCCCGTTCCTTGGCCTCGTAGAGGGCCCGGATGTTGCCGCTGCCGAAGGTCCGCGCCCCGCGCCGCTCGATGAGTTCGAGGAAGAGGGTGCGCCGCACGTGCATCGACTCGGTGAAGATCTGCAACAGCTGTCCGCCGTGGTCGGCGTCGACCAGGATGCTGAGGTCCCGCAGCCGGTCCAGCGGCGCGTCGACCTTGCCGACCCGCTGCTCCAGCGTGTCGTAGTAGGCCGCCGGGGTGCCGGCGAAGCGCACCCCGCGGGCCCCGAGCGCGCCGACCGCGCCGACGATGTCGTCGGTGCGCAGCCCCAGGTGCTGCACCCCGGCCCCGTGGTGCTCGGTGAGGAACGCGTCGATCTGGCCGGGACGCCGTCCGGCGTCCGGTTCCAGCAGCACCAGGGTGACCCGCCCGGAGGCGTCCTGCACCACCTTGGAGTTCATCGCCTGACCGGCGACCTCGATGTGCTCCTCGAAGATCTGCGCGAACCCGAAGACCCGCTCGTAGTGCGCGACGGTGTCGTCGAGCTGGCCGGGCGGCACGCACACCGCCAGGTGGTCGATCTCGGCGAGCAGCCGCTCGTCGGTCCCGCCGGCCGGGGTCGCCTCGATCGCGCCGGGCAGGAAGTCGGCCCGGTCGCCCCGGCGTTCCACCAGCCGGTGCAGCACGTCACCGAAGCCGCCCACCTCGGCGGTCACCACCTCGGCGTCCGCGCCGGTCCAGGTGCGCGGCGGGGTCACCGGCGTCGCACCCCGGGCCACCAGCTCCGCGTACGCCCCGGCGGCGTCGCCGACCTCCACCGCCACCACCGCGATCCCGTCACCGTGCCTGGTGACGTACCCCGAGGCGGGATGGTCGGCGGTCAGGCCGGTGGTCAGCACCATCCGGATGTCGGCCTGCCCCAGCAGCAGGGACCGCTGCCCGACCAGCCCGGTCTCCGGCCCGCCCTGCCCGAGCAGGGTGAAACCGACGGCGGTACCGAAGTAGAAGGCCGCCTGTCGGGCGTCTCCCACGTACAGTTCGATGTGATCTATTCCGCGAATGTCCATCTCTCCAGCCCTTCCCCATGTCCCCCCGTGACTGCCGTCCGGGCACGTGCGGCCCGGGTCGCAGCGTCGATCACCTCCCCGGCTCGGCAGGCCGGGCGCCAGCCCCGGTGGTACGCCGCAGCAGCAGGCTCACGTTCTGCCCGCCGAATCCGAAGGAGTTGGTGAGCGCGAATTCGGCCCGGCTCGCCCGGGGCACGTCGCGGACGTGGTCCGCCGGGCAGTCCGGGTCCGGGTCGTCCAGGTGGTACGTCGGCGGCAGCAGGCCGGCACGCAGCGCCAGCGCGCAGGCCGCCGTCTCCACCACCCCGGACGCGCCCAGCAGGTGCCCGGTGAGCGCCTTGGTGGAGCTGACCGGCACCCCGCCGACGCCGAAGACCTTGCCCAGCGCGGTGCTCTCGGCGATGTCCCCGAGCTTGGTGCCGGTGCCGTGGGCGTTGACGTAGCCGACCTCGGCCGGCGGTACGTCGGCCCGGGCCAGGGCGGCGCGCATGCAGTCGGCCGCCCCCTCGCCGTCGGGTCGGGGCATCGTCGGGTGGTGCGCGTCGGTGGTGCTGCCGTAGCCGGCCACTTCCGCGTAGGTGCGGGCGCCCCGGGCGGCGGCGTGGGCGGCCCGTTCCAGCACCAGCAGGGCGGCCCCCTCGGCGAGCACGAACCCGTTACGTCGCCTGTCGAACGGACGGCTCGCCTCGGTCGGGTCGGCGAAGCCCCGGGCGAGCGCGCGGGCGTTGCCGAAGGTGTCGGCGAAGGTCGGGAAGAGCGGCGCCTCGCTGGCCCCGCAGAGCACCACGTCGGCCTCGCCGGCCCGGATCAGCCGGGCCGCGTCGGCGACCGCCTGGGCTCCGGAGGCACAGGCGGTGCCGACCGAGGAGCTGTAGCCGCGGATGCCGTGGGCGATGGCGATCCGCGCCGAGGCCATGTTGGGCAGGATGCCGGTCAGCAGGTACGGGCTGACCGCCGCCCGGCCGCGTTCGGTGCGGGCGATCACCTGCTGTTCCAGGGTGGACATGCCACCGACCCCGCCGACGATGACGCCGATCCGGGCCGGGTCGACGTCCCGGCCGACCTCGATGCCGGCGTCGGCGAGCGCGTCGGCGGCGGTGAGCAGGGCGAACAGCACCACCCGGTCGAGCACCTTGGTCTCCGGGCCGGTGGCGACCGTACGCGGGTCGATCGGCGGGAGCACCCCGGCGACCTCCAGCGACTCCCGGGCCGGGTGTCCCTCGGGCGGTCGGCTCAACCCGGACCGGCCGGTGGTCAACGCGGCGAAGGTGTCCTCCACCCCCCGCCCTACCGGGCTGAACAGGCCCATGCCGGTGATGACGACGGTCATGACGACGACTCGGCGAGGAAGCGTTCCCGCAGCGCCACCTTGCGGACCTTGCCGGTGACGGTGACCGGGATGTCGTCGGCGCTCACCGGCACCACCCGGCGCAGGGTCGCCCCCACGTCCGCCCCGAGGGCGGCCCGGATCGTGTCGGTTCGGTCGACCGTCGGGTCGGCTCCGGCGGCCAGTTCCAGCAGCACGTCGGTGGTGACCGCGTCACCGTCGGCGACGATCAGCACGGTGCAGTCGGTGACGTCGGGGCAGGCGGCGAGGACGCGCTCCTCGGACAGCGCGGTGAAGTAGCGCCGCCCGTCGGGCAGCGTCACCGAGTCGACCGCCCGGTCCAGGTGGTAGTAGCGGCCGTCGGCGTCGGCGTGGACCAGGTCACCGGTGAGGTACCAGCCGCGCAGCCGGAACCGGTAGCTGGTGACCGAGTCGTTCCAGTAGCCCCGGAACAGCGACGGCGAGTCGATGCCGAGGAAACCCACCTGGCCGGGGGGCAGCTCGTTGCCCTCGGCGTCGAGGACGGCCACCTTCGCGAACCGGTAGGGCCGGCCCACGCAGCGGCCGTACCGGTCGGTGTCGGTGGTGTGCGTGATGTGGAACATCGAGTGGCCCATCTCGCTGGAGCCGAGGCCGTCGATGAACATCGAACCGGGGACGCGGGTGACGCCCTGCCGGGTGACCACGTCGCGGGAGCCGACCGCCACGAGTCGGCGGACGTGCGGCTCGTGCGAGCAGTCGCCGGTGTTGAACCACAGCCGCACCGAGTCCAGGTCGTACCCGCTGAGGTCGAAGCGGGCCAGCTCGGCCCAGGTCATCGAGAAGCCGAAGACCCCGTCGGGCCGCCACCGCTGGATGGCGTCGAGGACCCGTTCGCCGCCCTGCTCGGACAGCAGGAACATCTCCGCCCGGTTGCCCAGCGCCTGGTTGACCATCAGCACGGTCGCGGTGTGCGGGGCGGGCAGCGCGTTGAGGATGCGGCGGGTGCCCTGCGCCTGCGGCATGGACAGCAGGTGCCGGGTGGCGGCGAAGAGGCTGGCGTGCGAGTGCAGCACCGCCTTGGGCACCCCGGTGGTGCCGGACGTGTGGGTGATGACGATCGGGTCGTCGGGGTGGTGCCGGTAGTCGGCCGGGGCCTGCGCCGGGTCGCCGGTGCCGGCCCCCTGCGGGGTGCCCAGCAGCGGCACGCCCAGGTCGTGCCCGGCCAGCAACTCGGTGTGCGCGGCGTCGGCGAGCACCCCGGCACCGCGCAGCCGACGGATGTACTCGGCGGCGATCTCGGGGCGCAGCTTGCCGTTCATCAGTGCCGGGATCGCGCCGAGCCGGGCCAGCGCCAGGAAGCTCAGCACCATGTCGGCGGCGGCGGTGGCCCAGACGGCCACCGGGTCGCGGGGCCGCACCCCCCGGTCGTGCAGCCACGCCGCCCGCGCGGCGACCCGCTCGTCGAGCTGGCCCAGGGTGAGCGGCTGCCCGGCGGGGTGCCCGTCGACCGGGGTGTCGAAGGTCAGCCCCGGCCCCTGCGGGTCCGCGCCGTGGGCCAGCACCCGGGCCAGTACGTTCCCCGCGCCGAGCTGCGGATCGGCGGCGAGCACCCCCCGCAGTCCCTTCGTCCTCATTGACTGTCTCCTCCCCCCAGCAGCACCGCGACCGCACCGGTGGGCGTCGCGTCGGGTGCCTCGTCGATCAGGACCAGCAACGCCTCGTCGGCGTCGCCGTCGTACAGCAGCAGTTCCCCCTCGGCGGTGGCGTCGGCCCGTGGGTCGCCGGTCGGGCTCAGGCACACCACCGGCCCGGTCAGCCCGAAGCGGGCGGCGACCTGCCCGGCGACGCTGTTGGGCACCGACTGGAAGAAGAACAGTGGACCGACCCGCCCCCCGGCGGCGACGGTCGACCGGACGTGCGTGGCGCTGGGCCGGTCACCGGCGGCGCTGACCAGCACCACCGCGCACCGGGTGCCGGCCGCCGCCGGGCCCCCCGGCCGGCGGTCCAGGCAGCGCCCGGCCACCGCGGCGACCAGCGGCGCGAACGGCGAGTGCAGGAACCCGGGCAGCGGCGGTGGCGGCCCGTCGCCCGGTTCCGGCCAGCGCGCCTGCGCCAGCACCCGCGGTGCGCCGTGACCGGCCGGACGGCCCGGGACGATCCCGGGTCCCGGGCCGCGCGTGCCGGTCACGGCGCACCCACCAGCAGGGCGGTGTTCGCGCCGCCGAAGGCGGCGTTGAGGCTGAGCGCGTACCGGCTGGTCACCGGGCGGGGCGCGGCGGTGACCACGTCCAGCGGGCAGGCCGGGTCGGGGCCGAGCCAGCCGGCGTTGACCGGCAGCTTCCCGTGCCCCAGCGCCGCCACGGTGACCACCAGTTCGAGCAGGCCGGACGCCTCCAGCGCGTGCCCGTGCAGCGCCTTGGTGGAGCTGACCGGCACCTGCCCGGCCCACTCGCCCAGGGCCAGCCGCAGCGCCGCCGCCTCGGAGGCGTCGCTGAACCCGGTGCCGGTGGCGTTGGCGTTGACGTAGCCGACCGCCCCGGCGGGCAGGCCGGCGCGGCCCAGCGCCGCGCCGATCGCCCGGGCCAGCCCGCCCCCCTGCGGATCGGGTTGGCAGGGGTGGTGGGCGTCGCCGGCCCGGCCCCACCCGGCCAGCGTCGCCACCGGCGTCGCGCCCCGGTCGTGCAGCGCGGCCGCGGACTCCAGCACCACCGCGGCCACCCCGTCGCCGAGCAGCAGGCCCTGTCGTCCGACGCTGAACGGGCGGACCGCCCCGTCGGCGGCGAGCGCCCGGCCGGCGTCGAAGAGCGCGAACTGGTCCGGTTCCACCAGGTAGCCGGCGGCCACCACGACCCGGTCGGTGTCCCCCCGGCGGATCATGGCGGCGGCGTCGGCGACCGCGTTGCTGGCCGAGACGCAGGCGGTGGTGTAGACCCGGGTCGGTCCGCCGAGCCCGCAGCGCCGGGCCAACCGGCCGGCCAGGGTGGGCAGTTCCGGCCAGGCCGGGCCGTCGCCGTCGCGCTCGCCGCCGGCCCACCACGGGTCGTCGGTGTCGGCGACCGGCCTGTCGTCGGCGTACGGGCCGGGCAGGGTCGCCGGCCCGCCGTGGGTGGCCAGCAGCAGCGCGGACGCCCGACGCTGCGCCTGGTCGAGCCCGGCCGCGTGGCAGGCGGCGTCGACCGCGTCGGCCAGTTCCTGCGGCAGGGTCGCCACGTCGGGGCGGGTGGCCGCGACGGCCACCCGGCGGCCGGTGGTGTCGAACCGGCGGACCGGTCGGAACGCCGGCACCCCGGACAGGACCCCGGCCAGCAGGGCGTCCACGCCCCTGCCGAAGGCGCTGACCGCGTGGGTGGCGGAGATCGTGACGGTGCCCCGGTCAACCATCAGCGGAGGCGGTCAGGCAGGTGTGGAAAACGGCCAGGGCGTCGTCGAGGGTGCGGATGCCGGCGAGCTGGTCGTCGGTGAGCTCCATCCGGGTGTCGTAGCGCTGTTCGACGAGGTGCACCAGCCAGGCCAGTTCCATCGAGCCGACCCGGTGCGGTACCTGGTCGACGGGTTTGCCGGTCAGTTCGGCGAGCATGCTCACCAGGTCAGCTCGCCCCAGGTCGGGCTGACCGGACATCAGCGGTTGTCGGTGGTCGCCCCGGCGACCCGGTCGGCGACCATGGTGGTGAACTCCCCCACCGTCATCAGGGCCAGCTTCTCCGAGTCGTCGTCGGCGAACCGCAGCCCGTAGCGGTCCTCCACCCGGACGGACAGGTCGGACAGGGCGAGCGACTCCAGGTCCACCCCGGACGGGCCGAGGGTGGTGTCGTCGTCGATCCCGTCGACGTCGTAGTTCATGTCCTGGAGCTGCTCGATGACGAAGGTGCGGACCTCGTCTCGCATGACGGTTACCTCTCTCGATGGGCGGGTCGCCGGGGCCCGGTCGGGGCACCGTGCGGGGGTGGTTCGGGCGTGCCACCGACGGTCGGCCGGTGGGGGCGCGGTGGGGACGCCCCGGCGACGGTCCACGGGGGCCGTCCGGGGGGCGGGGTGCAGCGGACCGGTCACGGCACCGCCGTCCGCAGCACGTCCAGTGAGCGGACCAGTTTGCCGGTGGTGGTACGCGGCAGCTGCGCCACCAGGTGCAGGGTACGGGGCCGCTTGTAGCCGGCCAGCCGCTCCGCGAGGAGCTTGTCCAGCTCCTCCTCGGACAGTGGGCCGTCGGGCTGCACGTACGCGGTGATCCCGTCGTCGTAGGCGACCACCGCGGCGGCCACCCCGGGCAGGCCGGTGAGGGTGGCCTCGACCTCGGTGAGGTCGACCTTGAGACCCCCCACGGAGACCTGCGAGTCGAGCCGGCCCCGCACGGTGACCAGGCCGGTGTCCGGGTCGACGGTGCCGGCGTCGCGGGTGCGCAGCCAGCCGTCGGCCCAGCGGCTCGGGTCGCTGAGCCCGACGTACGGCGAGGCGGGGCAGCTGATCAGCAGCTCACCGTCGGACTCGCGGACCTCGATGCCGGGGGCGGGAGCGATGGCGGGCCGGTGGCTGCCGTGCAGGTCGGTGCCGATGACGCCGACCTCGGTCATCCCGTACATGTTGCCCAGGGGCACGCCGTGCCGGTCGGTGAACGCCTGCACGACGGCCGGCGGGACCAGTTCCCCACCGGTGGTCATCCGCCTGAACTGGGGCAGCGGCCCGTCCGGGCGGGTGAAGGCGAGCAGACCGATGTGGAACGGCACGCCGAGCACGGTGGCCGGGGTGTCCTGGGCGGCGATCGCGGCCAGCACGGCGTCGCCGCTGAGCCGTTGCGGCGGGACCAGCTCGACGTGGGCGTGCAGGCCGTAGAGCAGGCCACCGACCAGGCCGAGCACGTGCACCATGGACGGTAGCAGGATGATCCGTTCGCCGGGCAGCGCGACCCCGTCGATGCGGGTGTAGCGGTGCACCTCGGCGACCAGGTCGGCGGCGGTGCGTCCGATCACCTTGGACGGTCCGGTCGAGCCGGAGCTGAGCTGGATCACGGCGTGTCCGCTGACCGCCTGACGGTCGGCGTATCCGGTGACGCTCTCGGTGACGTCGAGGAAGACCTTCAGCGCGCCAGGACCGGTACGGGCCGGCGCGACGACCACCTGCGGGGTGAGCCGGCGCAGCGCCTGGTCGACCTCGTGGTCGGTGAGCCGGTGGTCGAGCAGCACTGCCTGGCCGCCGCTGCGCCAGGTCGCCAACAGGTTGACCACATAGGACACCGACGGTGGCAGGCGCAGTGCGACGGCCCCGCCGGGGCGCAGTCCCGCGTCGCGCAGCCGGTCCTGTGCCGCGACGACCAGGCGGTGCAGGGTGCCCCGGTCCACCGGCTCGGGCAGCCGGAGACAAATGTCGGTCGGCGGGCCGGCGAACAATACGTCGTCCACCCAACCGGGGTCTAGCGCCGCAGGATCTTCCGTCGGGCGATACATGGTCACCGCCGGCCACCGTCCAGCATAGAATGGGGCGAAAGCGCCCAAAGATGATGCCTCTTGTCGTGCTCACGGCACCCTACGACAGCCCGGAAGAGCATTACTAGGTGCGAATGGCTAGATCATAAAAGGCGGCCGGCCGGATTGCCGCCGCTCGATCGGCCGGGCAGGATCGGGCGCGTACGCCGGCCCGCGACACCACCGGCGGCCTCGCCGTGCCCGACGCTCCGGCCGGCATCCCGCCGACCCGACGGCACCCCCTGGTCAGCACCGGTCACCGTGGACCGTCGACGACCCGGCGCAGTGTCCACGCCGGACCCGGACAGGGGTGTGCCCGGCAGGCGGACTTCCGCCGGCCGGGCACACCCTCAGGCGCCACGCACAGTGATCAGTCGGTCGCGCTCCTCGGCGTCGGCGCGACGCCCCGGAGCACCAGGGCGCTGTTGAAGCCGTCGAAGCCGCGCGCGCAGACCAGCGCCACCCGACGCTCGGGCCGGCGCGGGGCACGCAGGAAACCCAACTCGCAGCCCGGAGCCGGATCGACCGGACCGGCCGAGGCGGGCAGCATGTCGTGGTGGAAGGCGAGCAGCGCGGTCGCCACGTCCAGGGCCGACCCACCCTGGTGGGCCCGGCCGGTCAACGACTTGTGCGTGCTCACCGGCGGCGGCCGGTCAGCGAAGACCGTCCGCAGCGCCGTCGCCTCGCTGCGGTCGTAGCGGGGCACCCCGAGCGCGTCGGGCACGACCAGGTCCACCTCGTCGGGCGGGCAGCCGGCCCGGTCCAGCGCCAGCCGCATCGCCCGCGCGTACGCCGTCGGATCGCCTGCGGTGTCCGGGCCGGTGTGCACCGCGTCGTGGGTGGCCGCCCAACCCGTCACCTCCCCGTAGATCCGGGCGCCCCGGGCCAGCGCGTGCCCCCGCTCCTCCACCACGAAGACCGCACCCCCCTCGGCGGGCACGTACCCGCCGGCCGCCCGGTCGAACGGCAGGTACGCCGCCGCCGGCTCGTCGACGGCACTGAGCAGCCCGGAACGCAGCTGGCAGGCCAGCGCGTACGGGCTCAGCGGGCACTCGGTCGCCCCGGCGACCACCACCGACGTGCCCCGCCGGATGGTGCGCACCGCGTGCGCCAGGCTGTCCAGCCCACCGGCCGCCTCGGCGACCAGCACCCCCGACGGCCCCTTGAACTGGTGGTGGATGGACAACTGCCCGACGCTGGCCGCATAGAACCAGGCGATCGACTGGTACGCCCCGACGGTGCGGCTCGGCCCGCCCCAGAGCCGTTGCAGCTCCCGCTGGCCGAACAGGTTCCCCCCCGACGAACTGGCCAGGGTGACCGCCCAGGCGTACGGGTCCGGGGCGCGGGCGGGCAACCCGGCGTCGGCGAGCGCCAACGCCGTCGCGGCGAAGCCGAGCTGGGTCCACCTGTCGGTCTGCACGAGCTGCCGGGTGTCGACGTACGCGGCCGGCTGGAAGCCGGGCACCTCGCCACCGACCCGGGTGGGATAGCCGGTCGGGTCGAACAGGGTGATCGGCCCGGTCCGTCGGACCCCCGAGGTCACCGTCCGCCAGTGCGCGTCGACGCCGATGCCGCTGGGCGCGACCACCCCGATCCCGGTCACCACCGCCCGCGCCCGCTCCCCGGGGGCCGGGGTGACGGCGGGGGCGGGGAGCGTCACCGCGCCACCGCCAGCCGGCGGAACAGCATCGCGGACTGGAAACCCCCGAACCCGCTGCCCACCGACAGGGCCACGTCGACCGGGGTCTCCCGGGCCACGTTCGGCACGTAGTCCAGGTCGCACTCCGGGTCCCGGGTGGTCCAGTTGGCCGTCGGCGGCACCACCCCGTACTCGATGGCCAGGGCGCAGGCGGCCATCTCGATGGCGCCGATCGCGCCCAGCGAGTGCCCGACCATCGACTTGATCGAACTCACCGGCACCTGGTACGCCGTAGGGCCCAGCGCCCGCTTGAACGCCGCCGTCTCGTGCCTGTCGTTCTGCCGGGTGCCGGAGCCGTGCGCGCTGACGTAGGAGACCGCCGACGGGTCCAGCCGGGCCTCCCGTAGCGCCGCCGCGATGGCCAGCCCCATCTCCACCCCGTCGGGCCGCAACCCGGTCATGTGGAAACCGTTGCTGCGGCCGGCGTAACCGGCCACCTCGCAGTAGACGTGCGCGCCACGCCGCCGGGCGTGCTCCCACTCCTCCAGCACCAGCACCGCGGCCCCCTCGGCGAGCACGAAACCCTGCCGGTGGGCGTCGAACGGGCGGCTGGCGTGCCCCGGGTCGTCGTTGTCCGGGCTGGTCGCCCGGATCGCGTCGAACGAGGCCACGGTGACCGGGGAGATCGGCGAGTCCGCCGCGCCGGCCAGCACGATGTCCGCCTCCCCGTCGACGACGAGCTGGTGGGCGTACCCGATGGCGTCGATGCCCGAGGTGCAGCCGGTGGAGACCACCTGCGCCGGGCCGTGCAGCCCGTGCCGGCAGGCCACGTCGGCGGCGAGGCTGCTCGGCACCAACGCCTGGTAGAGGTACGGCCCACCGAGGGCGTGGTCGACCAGCCAGTGCCGGCCGGCGTCGCTGACCCGGACGTACTCCTGCTCCAGCGCGGTGGTGCCGCCGACGGCGGTGCCCAGCACCACCCCGGCGACGTCCCGCTCGGCGTCGGTCAACTCCAGGCCGCTGTCGGCCAGCGCCTCCGCCGCGCAGGCCAGGGCGAACTGCACGTACCGGTCGGAGCGTTGCCGCTGCGCCGGGGTCAACCCGGCGGCGTCCGGGTCGAAGTCGCACTCGGCGGCGATCTGCGACCGGTACGGCGACGGGTCGAAGAAGCTGATCCGCCTGGTGGCCGTCCGCCCCTCGGTGAGGGTCTTCCAGAACCGGTCCCGGGTCACCCCGCCCGGGGCGACCACCCCGACCCCGGTCACCACGGCACGCCGCCCGGTCACGACGGACCCCGCTGCTCCACCAGTTCGGTGTCGACGTGGCCGAGTTCCGGGCGGGGGGCGAGCGGGCCGAGGTGGAACACCACCTCGGCGGGGGCGTCACCGGTGTTGCGCAACCGGTGCCGCACGTTACGCGGCACGAACAGCGCCTCCCCGGCGGCCAGCGGCACCGGCTCGTCGTCCAGGTCCACGGTGATCGCGCCGCGCACGAGATAGAGGAACTCCTCGCTGTACGGGTGGTAGTGCTCGGCCACCCGGTCACCGGGGGCCACCGTCACCACCCCCATGAACCCCGAGGTGCTGCCGACGGTACGCGGGCCGAGCAGCACCCGCAGCTCCCCGCCGCGTCGCCGGTCGGCCGGCACGTCCCGGGCAGCGACCAGACCGGTGGTGACCTCACTCATCGCCGCCTCCCGCGTACACCCGCTCGATCCGTTCCTTGATCACGGCCAGTTGCACCCGGCTGTTGGTGTTGATCCGCTCGGTCATCGCCACGTCGTCCACCGGCGCGGTCGGCTTCATCGCGAAGTCCTGCACCCAGGTCATCCGGGTGCCCGCCGGTTCCGTGTCGTAGTACCAGTGGATGCGCATGTACTCGAACGGTCCGGTCTCCACCCGCCGGGCCCGCACCTGCCAGGTCGCCGGGTCGGCGGTACGTTCGCTGACCCAGCTCCACGCGATGCCGTTCTCGTCGGGGTGCATGGTCAGCCGGAACCGGACCGTGTCCCCCTCCCGGTGCAGGATCTCCACCACCGCGTACTCGGTGAACAGGTCCGTCCACCGGGCCACGTCGTTGGTGATCTCCCAGACCAGCGCCAACGGGGCGGCGATGAGGATGCTGTTCTCGGTGTGCCCGGCCGGTCCGGCGTCGGCCACCAGGTCGGCGACGCCGGCGATGCTCAGCTGCCCGGCCTGTTCGGGGATGCGTACCCGCCAGCGGTCGGCGACCACGGCGGACAGTTCCAGCAACGCCAGCGAGTCCATGCCCAGCTCCTCCAGGCTGGCGGCGGGCGCGCGGGCAGCGGCGTCGGCGTCGAGACCGCAGCGGGTCACCAGGATCTCGGTGATCTCGCTGGTCAGCGGTCGGCCGTGGGTGACGGTCATCTCGGGTCCTCCTCCACCGGGCGACTCACCCCGGTAGCCGCCACCCTGCGGCCGGACCCGTCACCCCGGCGTCACCCAGCAGCCCCCGACACCTCCGCACGATGGTGACGGTGCGTTGACGCATGCTGTGTACCGGCTATGCGCGAGCTGTCCATTGTGATGGAGGTTCGCAGATCAGGGGCAATGCGACCCAGTCACCATGCCTACACTTTCGTTGACCGAGAGTAATCATATTGGTAGTGTTCGTGCCGGCCGGCCCGGCCCGGCCGCGCAGGGAACCGGCCACGGCGTCGCGGGGGACCCCGTCGGGACACCGGACGATCTGGACCCAGGTTTCCGTGCAGGGGGTGCGCCCGTGACCGGTCATGCCAGCACGCCGACCAACGGCGCTCCGGTACGCCTGCACCTGCTCGGCGGTTTCCGGCTGCTGCACGGCGACACCCCCGTGGTGGTCCCCCGGGGGCTGCAACGGGTGATCGCCCTGATCGGGCTGCGCCCCGGCGCCACCCGCAGCAACCTCGCCGGGCTGCTCTGGCCCGAGGTGCCCGAGGAACGGGCATTGTCGTCCCTGCGCACCGCCCTGTGGCGGCTACGCCAGGACCCCTGCTGCCCGCTGCTGGTCAGCGGGGACACCGTCCGCCTCGATCCGGCCGTCCGGCTCGACGTGGACGACCTGGTCGCCACCGCCGCCCGGGTCCGCGACGGGGGTGACCCGCGCGCCGCCGCCGACGCGCTCGCCGCCGGCAGCCGCGACCTGCTCCCCGGCTGGTACGACGACTGGGTCCTGCTGGACCGGGAACGGCTGCGCCAGCTCCGGCTGCACATGCTGGAACAGCTCGCCGTCGACCACCTCGACGCCGGACGGCACGGCGAGGCGTTACAGGCCGCCCTGGAGGCGATGGCCGCCGAACCGCTCCGCGAGACCCCGCATCGCCTGGTGGTGCGCATCCACCTCGCCGAGGGCAACGCGTTCGAGGCGGTGCACGCCTTCTACGTCTACCGGGACCTGCTCATGCGGGAACTGCGCCTGGAACCGTCCCCCGCGATGTGCGCCCTGGTCGACGAGACCCTCGCCCCGATCCGGCAGGCCACCCGCCGCACCCCGGCCGCCCGCCGTCACGATCCGGCCGGACGGCGTGACGACGAGGTGACAGCCCCACCGCCAGGGTGGACCCACCGTGAGCCCTGGACCGATCGGGGCGCGCCACCGGCGAGAGGGGTCCGATGAGCCGTCTGGTGATCGTCAGCAGGATCATTCCCGGCGCGGAGGGGCGGGTCGCCCAGATCTTCGCCGAAGCCGACGCGACCGAACTACCCGAACTCACCGGGCTGCGCCACCGCTCCCTGTACCGCCTGCACGACCTGTGCGTACACCTGATGGAAACCACCGAGGTGGACGTCGACACCCTGGTCACCGCCCGCCGGCACCCGCTGTACCAGCGGACCAACGAACGGTTGTCGGCCCACACGTCGGCGTACCTGCCGACCTGGCGGTCGCCCCGGGACGCGCCTGCCGGCTGCTTCTACAGCTGGGACGTCTCCGACGCGCCCAGCCCGGAGCCGCTGCGCTGAACCGCCGCCGGGGCGCGGAGCCCTCCCGACGTCGACGCCCTGTCGTGACGTCGATACCGCCCGACACCGGGCATTCCACCTGCGCAACGAGGTGTGGTCCTCCCTGTCGTCCGACATTCGCGTATGCAAAGCTGCGGCGGGTTTTCGCGTTTTCCTCGCGATCTCAACGACATACGCGATAGGGAGGTAGCCGTGCCGTCAACTGTCGGGCAGTGGCTCGTCGTGATCTTGGCTCTGCTGGTGGGCCTGGCCGGAGGCTGGGCGCTGTGGGGGCGGCAGAAGCCGACCACCGCCACGCCCATCGTGGAGGGTGACCCGGTGGTGGGGCTCTCCCCGGAGGAGAAGGCCGCCGCCACGATCGACGCCCCGCACCCGGCCGCCACCCTCGACACCTCCCCGGCACCCGCCGCCGTCGTGGACGAGCCCACCCCGCGCGTCGCGCCGGACGCCGACCACCCCGTCCCGACCACCACCGGGTCTGCCGCCGCTGCCGGCACGGCCGTCCCCGCCGAGTCCTCCGCTGCCGCTGACTCCGCCGCCTCCACCGCCGACGTCGAGGACGCCGCCGTCAACGGCACCTCCAGCACGGTCGCCGCCGACCGGACCGCCCCCCTGCCGGACCTCGCGGACGAACCCACCACCATCGACCTGACCGGCCGCACCACCCGCGACGACGCGCCCGGAAGCGGCGTCACCGATGAGACCACCGCGCCGGTTCCCGCGCCCCGGACCACCGTCGAGGACACCCCGGACAGCGCGGCGGCCGACCTGCCGGCACCAGCCCCGGTGGCCCCGGAGCCGGACGCCACGGCCCCGGTCACCACGGCCCCGGTCACCGCCTCGGACGTCACCCCGACTGACACTTCGGCCCCGACCGACACTTCGGGCCCGGATGACACCTCGGGTCCGGATGACACCTCGGCCCCGGCTGACGCTTCGGGCCCGGCTGACGAGCCGGCCTCGGCCGGTGAGCCGACCCCGGCAGTCGCGTCGACGCCGGTTGATGAACTGACGCCGGTTGACGAGCCGACCCCGGCCGATGAGCCGACGCCGGTCGACGGGCCGACCCCGGCCGGCGTCGCGGAGCCGGCCGGCGTTGCGGAGATCGAGCCGACTGGCGGCGTTGCGGAAGCCGAGCCGGCCGGTGCGTCCGAGCGCACCTCACCGCGAGTGCCCGACGTGGACGACGTCCCGGTCGCCGCCGAGCCGGTGATCCCGACGCAACGCACCCCCGACGCCGACAGCGCCCCGGTTCCGGAGCAAGCCCCGGTTCCGGACGGTGCCCCCGCCTCGGACGGTGCCCCGGTTTCACCGGGTGCCTCCGTCCCCGACGTCGCGGCGGCGCAGGACGAGCCGGTGGACGACTTCCGGCGTATCCAGGGGATCGGCCCGAAGCTGGCCGCAGCGCTCCAGGCTGCCGGCATCCGCAGCTACCGGCAGCTCGCCGCGCTGGACGAGACGAGCCTGCGGGAGACGATCCGTGCCGCCGGGCTGCGCGCCACCGCGAGCCTGGCCACCTGGCCGCAGCAGGCACAGGTGCTGGCCGGTGCGGGTGCCGAGGCCGAGCGGGTGCTGCCGACGCCGACCGGCACCGACAGCCAGGACTGACCGCCGAACCGACGGCGAGGGCTGGTGGACACGTGCGAGGCGTGTCCACCAGCCCTCGCCGTCGTCCGGTACGCGGTGACCACCGTCGGTGAATTGTGCACCATAGCGCTGACCGTTCCGGAATACCGTTTACCCGGTCCCGGCCATGGGGTACATGGGCGTCACCTCGAACATCACACAAGCCGGGAGGCACCCCCATGCGCGGTACGTCGATCCTCGGAGTCATCGTCGTCATCTGGCTGGTCATCGGCGCTATCGCCGCTGGTCAGCGGGGCTATTACGGGAACGACGACACCAACTGTGCCGAGGCCGGCACGATCCTGGTGACGATCGTGGCCGGGCCGCTCAACTACATCGGCGCCAACCCGAAGATCGACTGCAAGCTCCCCGAGCCGTCGAAGTAAGCCGCAGCTCCCCGGCCCGCGCCCACCCCTCGGGGCGCGGGCCGCGTCATGTCCGCTCCAGATCACCCCCTCCCGCGCCAGCCACGCCCGCCACCCCACACCCCCTAAGCATCCTAGGAACCCATCCCACAAGCTCCCTCCACTCCTCCACCCTCTCCCCCTCCATCGACAACCGTCATGCAGTGATCAAGAGGTTGTGGACCGGTGATCAAGAGGTTTCGGTCAGAAAAGCGTGCTCCGGTGACGCAAACCTCTTGATCACCGAGCAAAGCCGGGGACGGGCGGGGCACAGCGGCGGGGCAGGGGCGGGGCAGGGGCGGGGCGGGGCGGGGGGCGAGGGAGCACGGGCCGGGGTGTGGGTCAGGCGCCTACGTGGATGCCGGGGCGGCGGGAGGGGTCGGGTTCGCTCTTGCGGATGATCTCGCGGACCACGGGCGGGGTGTCGCCCCGACCGAGGATCAGGTAGCGCAGCAGGTGGGCGATGGGGTTGCCCTCGGACCACTCGAAGTGGGCGTGCGGGCGGACCCCCGTGCCGTCGCGCAGCGCCAGCAGGATGGCGGCGATCGCGTTCGGCACCGCCGGGCTGCTGGCCCGCAACACCCGGAAGCCGCCCACCTCGACCCCGTGCACCCACAGCACCTGGCTGAACTCCGACGGGTCCACCACGTCGATCTCGAGGAAGAGCACGTCGGAGGCGCCCGGCACCGGGTTCATCCCCCGCTGTGCCCGCTCCTTGACCCGGTACTCCTTGAGCGCGCCGCTGTCGCGTTTGTGGGCGATCAGGTGCAGCCGGCCGTCGTGGGCCAGCGACTCGGCGACGAACCGTCGGGCCGGCTCGTCGAACTCGATCCGTTCGGTGCGCAGCTCGGTGGTCCGGGTGATCCGGGAGATCAGCGACACCACCACGATGCCGGCGATGAACATGCCGGAGATGGCGAGCCCGTCGGGTTTCTCGATGACGTTCTCGGTCAGCGCGTAGAGCAGCACGGCGGTGAGCAGCGCGAAGCCGGCGGCGGCGAACCGGTGCCGGGCCCGGACGGTCGCGATGGTCACCGCCACCGCGCCGGAGACCATCATCGCCAGGATGCCGGTGGCGTACGCGCCGGCCTGGGCGTTGACGTCGGCCCGGAAGGCGACGGTGATGACGATGCTGATCAGGGTGTAGACCAGCACCACCGGCCGGACCGCCCGCCCCCACTCCGGCGCCATCCCGTACGACGGTAGGTAGCGCGGCACGATGTTGATCAGGCCGGCCATCGCCGACGCCCCGGCGAACCAGAGGATCAGCACGCTGCTGATGTCGTAGAGCGTGCCGAACCCCTCGCCGAGCCGGGCGTGGGCCAGCCAGGCCAGCGCCCGGCCGTTCGCCGCGCCGCCCGGCTGGAACTCCCGGGGCGGGATCAGGACGGTGGTGACGAACGTGGTGGTCAGCAGGTACACCGACATGATCAGCGCGGCGGCGGTGAGCAGCCGGCGGGTGTTGCGGATCCGCGCGGCCAGCCGCTGCCCACGGTCCTCGCCCGCCCCGCGTACCAGGGGCATCATGCTCACCCCCGTCTCGAAGCCGGACAGGCCGAGGACCAGCAGCGGGAAGGCCAGCACCGCCGGGCCGACCAGGTCACCCACGCCGGAACCCCCGGCGGTCAGGGCGGCCGTCCAGTTCCGCACGGTGCCCGGGTCGGCGGCGATCCCGGCCAGGCCGTCGGCCACGATCACCGCGTTGAGACCGAGGAAGACCACCACCAGGGGTACGGCCACCAGCACCGCCTCGCTGAACCCGAGCAGGAACACCCCGCCGAGGACGAGCAGCAGCGCCACCGTCACCAGCACGGCCACCCCCTCGCCGTGCGGTGCCGACGACGGCAGGTACGGGTTCTCCAGCAGGTGCACCGTGGCGTCGGCGGCGGAGAGGGTGATCGTGATGATCCATGAGGTGGCGACGAACCCGAGCAGCACCAGGACGAAGATCTTGCCCCGCCAGAACGGCAGCAGCCGTTCCAGCATCGCCACCGAGCCCTGCCCGTGCGGGCTCTCCCGGGCGACCCGCCGGTACATCGGCAGCATCCCGAGCAGGGTCAGCGCCACGATCAGCAGGGTGGCCAGCGGGGAGAGCGCCCCGGCGGCCAGCGCCGCGATGCCCGGCAGGTAGGACAGGGTCGAGAAGTAGTCGACCCCGGTCAGGCACATCACCTGCCACCAGGGATGCCGACGCTGGCTGCCCTCCTCGGTCTCCGGGCCGACCGGCTGCACCCGGTACGCGAACAGCCACCGGCGCAGCGCGCCACCGGGCCGGGCCGGCCGGGCGTGACTGTTCACGCACTCCGGCAGGCCCACCGGCCCGGGTCGGGTGCGCTCACCCTGGCCGGCGTCCCGGGCCTCGCGCAGCGCCCGTCCGTGCCCCCGTGGCGGCGCGTTCCCCCGTCGTTCCCGGGGCCGCCGTCCCCGCGTCCCGTCCCGCCCGTCCGCCATCCGCCGACCGCCCTCGTGTCCCCTGTCCCCGACGGTAGGCGCTGGAGGCGGTCCGGCCGGCCGGAACAGGGGAAGCCGGGGTCGGGCGGACCGGCCGGAACAGGGGAAGGCGGGCAGTCAGGCGGGACCGGGCCGGTCGACCGGGATGCCGTGCAGGGCCGCCAGCAGGGCGTCCGGGTCGGTCACCGTCACGGTGGCCGCCGGATGGCGCAGCCACCGGCCGGGGGCCAGCGCCGGCACCGGCGTACCGAACCGCAGGCACACCCCGGCCGTGGTGCCGGTGCCGAAGGTGACCCCCCGGTCGGCCAGGGACAGGTGCGGCCCGACGGCCCGCCACCAGCGGTACGGCCCGCCGCGCCGGGCGTCGACCACGTTCGCCCGGCCGGTCCGCAGCCGCCAGCGGCCGAACCGGATCACCAGTTCCGCATCGTCGAGCAGCACGTCGCAGGTCTGCGGCCGGATGCCGAGCAGCGCCAACGGCACCCGGAACGGCGGATCGAACCGGAACGCGAACCGGTGTGCGGGCATGACCGACGGGTACCCCGGGCGGGACGTCCGACACCCCGCCGGCCCGCAGGGTCATGCCAGCGCGCGGGTCCAGTCGTCGACGTGCGCCGACAGGTGGGCGGCGACGGACCGCCAGTAGGGGCCGTCCTCGGCGTGGATCCGGGCCCAGGGCTGCACACCACGCCGGGCACCGTCGCACAGCAGGTCGTACATGGCCCGCGCCCGGGGGCCGAGGGTCGCGGCGAGCGCGGGCCGGTCCGCCGCCGGCAGGTCGTACCCGTCGACCAGGGCGCGCAGCCGGCGGGCCGAGTCGGGCACCGGCCGGTCGGGGCGCATCCCCGCCATGGCCTGCGCGGCGTACGCCAACTCCCAGCGGCGGGTGCCGGGGCCGGCACCGTCCCAGTCGATCAGCACCCAGCCCCGGGGGGCGCGGACCAGGTTCCAGGGGGCGGGGTCGTGGTGGCAGATCAGGTCCGTGCCGTCGGGGCGGATCGGCACCTGCCAGCGGGCCGGTTCGGGGGGCACGAACCCGGCGGTGGCACGGTGCAGGTCGGCCAGCAGCCGGCCGATCGAGGGCAGGTCCGCCGTCGGGTAGAGCCCCGAGGGGTGGCCCGGCTCCCCCGGCACGTACTCCAGCACCTGCCGGCCCTGCTCGTCGCGGCCCAGCGGCCG
The DNA here is from genome assembly GCF_049178975.1 of Micromonospora sp. WMMD734. NCBI lineage: Bacteria > Bacillati > Actinomycetota > Actinomycetes > Micromonosporales > Micromonosporaceae > Micromonospora > Micromonospora sp. WMMD734. The sequence goes on along the minus strand of NZ_JBMHMK010000001.1, from coordinate 1,792,142 downwards.
GGGCGCGCCGTCGAAGCCGACGGCGCGCAGGTGGGTCAGCAGGGCGTCGACGGCGTCGGTCCACGGGCCGACCGGCCGGCGGACGGTGTCGCCGACCCGCACCACGCCGGTGGTGACGTTGCCGGGCAGCGGTTCCTCGGTCGGGCGCATCCGGTCATCCTGGCGCAACGGACGCGTCCCCGCGCCCCGGTTTCCCGGGGCGCGGGGACCCCCCGTCCCGGCTGCTACTGCAGGAACGCCCCCAGCGGTGACAGCAGCAGCCGGCCGAGCGCAGCGGCATTGTCGTCCAGCCGGGTGCGCTCGCCGTCTCGGGCCTGCGGATCGTGCCGGCAACGCCAGATCTTCTGCGCGTTGCGCCAGGCCACGTCCCTGGTGTATTCGACCAGCTCGCCCTGGTACCAGTCGTCGATGTCGCCATTGAGCATGTCCAGGAGCAGTTGCCACCGCTCCAGGTAACCCCGCCGCAGCGACGGGATCTTGTCGGCGAAGATGTCGTTGATCTTGAGGTAGTCGCGGTGCTGTTCGGTGCCGTCCACCGGCTCGGACTCCAGGTGGTCGAACGTGGTCACCAGGGCGAACGGCAGGTCGAAGTTGATGTGCGCGTTCACCCCCGCCGCCGCCGACGGCAACGGCCGGGCGTCCGGGCCACGCATCCGCTTGAACAGGCACGCCCAGGCGCGCGGGGTGGTCGGGCTGGACTCGGTCCACAGCCGCATCGCGTCGAAGTAGCGGGCGGCGAACTCCACGTCCAGCCGGGACAGGAACACCGGGTCGGCGAAGTAGTCGTCGTAGAGCCCCTCCAGCACCCGGCTGGTGATGGTCAGGTACAGCCGGTTGAAGTCGGCGAGCGGGCAGCTGCGCTCCAGCGGCGGCAGCCGCACCAGCAGGTCCTGGAGCTTGGTGAGGTGGTCGACCACCGCCGGGACGTCCTCCGGGTGGTCGGCGAGGAGATCGACGATGTCCGCGTGGACGGGCCCCCAGACCGGTTCCGTCATGTCTCCTCCACAGTGGTCGGGGCAGCGCCGCGCCGTCGTTTCCGAGAGACAGCCTGTCAGCCCCGGCCGCAGCGGGGATCAGTAGAACGACGTATTCGCCCGCGTCGGACGTACGCTCACTCGCCCCGGTTACGCAGGTGGATGGCGCTGGCCTGGACCCTGGTCCGCACCTGGAGCTTGTCGAAGATGTGCGACACGTGCACGCCGATGGTGCGTTCGCTGATGAACAGCCGCTGGCCGATCTCCCTGTTGGTCAACCCTTCGGCCACCGCGGCGAGCACCTCCCGTTCCCGCGCGGTCAGCAGGGCCAGCTCGTCGGGCCCGGGCGGCACGGCGGCCTCCCCCGCTGCGACGGCACGGCGGCTACCCGCGCCCGGCGACCGGGAGCCGCCCGTGCGGGGCGTCGGGACCCGCCCCGCAGGCAGGACCCGCCCGGTCAGTTCCACCCGCGCCCGGCCGGCCAGCGTCCGGATCTCGCTGGTCAGCGGCACCGCACCCAGACTCGACGCCATCTCGTGGGCCTGCCGCAGCAGGGTGCTCGCCGCACCGCTGCGGCTGCGCCGGGCCAGCAACGCCTCGGCCTGCCGCAGCCGGGAGTAGGCCGCCGGGTAGGGGTGGTTGCGCCTGTCCCACTCGGCCGCCGACCGGGCCCAGGCGTCCGGGTCGCCCCGGCCGTCGAGGCGACTCAGCTCGGCCGTGCACAACGCCAGGAAACCGTCGGCGATGACCCGTACCGGCCCGGCGGCCGTCGCGCTCTTGGCCGCCACCCGGTCGACCGCGTCACGCAGCCGGCGGAGGGCAGTCTCGTCGACCGCCACGGTACGGCTCGCGTGTGCCTCCGCCTCCGCGCGCAGCCCGTGCCAGGCCAGCGTGCCCAGCAGCACCACGTCGTCGGAGCGGCTCTCGGTCAGGCCCCGCTGCACGGCCTGCCGGGCCACGTCGTGCCGGCCCTGCCACATCGCCAACCCGGCCCGCAGGATCAGCATCGGCAGGACGTGCCGGGGCGCGCCACCGCCGGCCAGCATCGTCGCCACCGCCTCCAGGTCCCGGTCGGACGCGGCGACGTCGCCGTACCCGACGGAGAGCCGGCAGCGGGCCAGCAGCAGCTCGACCGCGTCGGCGCCGGACGGGCGGTGCCGCAGCGCCGCCGCGACCACCTTCTCCGCCTCCGCCCACTGGCCGACCCGGAACAGCCCGTTGGTGGCGATGGCCAGCAGCCGGGTCTCGTAGGTGCGGCCCAGGCCCAACTCGGCGACCCGCTCGGCACCCCGGCGGGCCACCACCACACCCTCCTCGAGGATGTTCAGCGGCCCGGTCAGCAGCTCCGCCAGGTGCAGGTACGCGCAGGCCACGTCCTCCGGGCCGCCGGAGCGTTCGGCGGTCTCCAGGGCCCGACGCACCACGGCCAGGCCGGCGTCCGGGTCCTCCAGGAACGCCTCGCTGAAGCCCAGCGCGGAGCTGGCCAGCACCACCTCCGTGGTACTGCCCTCGACGGACGCGGCCAGCTCCAACGCCGTACGGGCGCGCTGTCCGGCATCGGCGTACCGGCCCTGCAGGACCAGCAGGTGGGCCAGTTGGGCGGCGGCGGCGGCCCGTTCCCGGGCGGTGCAGTCGACGGACTCCAGCACGCTGCGGTACTCCGCCTCGGCGGGGGCGGACCGGCCGGCGGCGGCCAGGTAGCGGGCCCGTTGGATACGTACCGCGCAGGACGGGTCGAGCGGCTCACCCCCGGTCAGCTCGGCCAGCAGGGACAGCGCGCGGGCGTGCTCGCCGCTCTTGTGGGCGGCCTCGGCGGCCCGCTCCAGCAGCGCCGTCCGGTCCACCTCGGGTGGGGCGTCCGCCGGCCCGGTGACCGGTGTGGCGGCCAACTGCAACGCCGCCGTCCAGTGTCGGTGCGCCTCGGCGAAACCGTGCAGCCGTTCGGCCTCCCGGGCGGCGGCCATCGCCGCCGGCAGGGCCCGACCGGGTTCACCGGCCAGCCGCCAGTGGTGGGCCAGCCGGGCCTGGTGCAGCTCCGCCGGAGCCCGGGTGAGCGCCTCGGCGTAGCGGCGGTGCAGGCCGGCGCGTTCCGCCGGGAGCAGCTCGTGGGCGAGCACCTCGGCGACCAGCCGGTGCCGCAGCCGGTAGCCGTCGTCCGCGCCGACGAGCAGCCGGTGGGCGACCGCCTCACGCAGCGCCTCGATGAGTTCGGCCTCGGGCAGGCCGAGCACCTCGGCCAGCAGCCAGTGTTCGACCGGTTCGACGCCCGCCGCCACCGCGTGCACCGCGGCGTGCGCGTGCCGGGGCAGCGCGTCCACCCGGGACAGGAAGATCTCGCGCAGCGTGTCGGACAGCCCGTCGCGGCCGTCGCGCAGGTCACGGGCCAGTTCCTCGACCACGAACGGGTTGCCGCCGCTGCGCTGCCAGACCTGGTCGGCGGCCTCCGGGGCGAGCGGCGCGCCGACGATCCGGGCGGCCAGCAGGTCGGTGCCGGTCCGGTCGAGGGGGGCCAGGTCGAGCACCCGCACCGACCGCAACCGACGTAGCTCGGTGAGCACCCGGCGCAGCGGGTGGGCCCCCTGCAACGACTCGGCCCGGACCGCCGCCAGCACCGACAGTTGCAGTTCGCCCAGGCCGGCGAGTAGATAGAGCAGGAGTTGCCGGGTGGTCCGGTCCACCCACTGCAGGTCGTCGAGGACGAGCACCAGCGGACGGCCCTCGGCGATCAGGCTCAGCCCCCGGGAGACCCGTTCCAGCAGCGCCCCGGCGCTGTCCGCGCCGCCGCTGTCCGCGGCGAACGTCCGCAGCAGACCCCGCACCGCCGACGAGGTGCGGGCCTGGCCGGCGGTGAGGTCGGCGTCGAAACGGCGTAACGCCTGGAGCACCGGGTGCAGCGGGGAGGCGTCGCCGATGTCCAGGCAGGAGCCGGTGAGCACCACCGCTCCCGCGTCCCGCAGCCGCGCCGCAGCCTCGGTGAGCAACCGGGTCTTGCCCACCCCGCTCTCACCGGTGACGAAGACGGCGGCGGTCTGCCCGGGGCCGATCTCGTCGTGGAGCGCGGCGCGCAGCACCGCCAGCTGGTCGGCGCGGCCGACGAGCGGTGCGCTGTCCACATCGCTGGCCATGTCCGCAGCCTAGTCACAGGTTCCCGCACCGTTCTACGGGATTGATCCGGCATTGGTACCTCTCGCGTCGACATTGCGACTAAAGGCGGCGAGCGGCAGACATACGTCGTTCGGCAGATCCCCCGTCAGCCCGGTGGTGACAGTCTCCGATCGTCGTCATCAGCAGCACCGCGCAGGAAAGGGGTGGGTGTGATGCCACTGTCCACGGTCGGCACCGGTCGGGAAGACGCCACCGCGACGCCCTGGCCGGTGCCGCAGGAGCGGCGTACCCTGACCGTCCTCTTCGCCGACATCGTCGGGTCGACCGGGTTGACCGAACGGCTCGACCCGGAGGACGTCCGGGCGGTGCAGTTCGCCTATTTCGACACCGTCGCCGGGGTGCTGCGCCGCTGGCAGGGCACGGTGGAGAAGTACGTGGGCGACGCGGTGATGGCATTGTTCGGGGCGCGTACCTCCGACGGGTTGGACGGCTACCGGGCGGTGCGGGCGGCCCTGGAGATCCAGGCCGCGCTGGACCGGCGGACGCTGCCCGGCGGGGTGACGCTGCGGGTCCGGGTCGGGGTCGCCACCGGCGAGGCGGTGGTCGACCTGGCCGCCGCCCGCGAAGGTGGGCACGGCATGGCCTCCGGCGCGGTCCTCACCACCGCCGCCCGCATCCAGGAGTACGCCCCGGCAGGCGGTGTCGTCGTCTGCGCGGCCACCCACCGGGCCACCGCCGGCCTGGTCGACCAGCACGCCCTCGCCCCGGCCAGCCTCACCGGCAAGGCGCTGCCGGTGGACGTCTGGCGGGTCACCCGGCCGACCCGCCACCTGCCGGTCCGGCACGACGGCCCGCTGATCGGTCGACGCCGGGAGGTCGCCACCGTCCTGGACCAGCTCACCCGGGCGGTCCGTGAGCATCGTCCACGGTGGGTGGCCCTCACCGGCCCGGACGGGATCGGCCGCAGCCGGTTGCTGGCCGAGCTGCGCCACCGGCTGCCCGAGGTCGACGGCCGGGCGGTGCGCTGGGCGGTGGCGCACTGCCCGCCGTACCCGGAGCAGGTGTTCGGACCGGTCGCGGAGCTGCTACGGGACCTGGCGGGGCTGCCCGCCGGCGACCCGCCGGTCGCGGTCCGCCCCCGGCTGGCCGCCCTGGTCGACGGGCTGGTCCCGGCGGGCCAGGTCGGGCCGACCGTGGCGGCGCTCGCCGCGCTGTTGGACGCACCGGACCGGTCGGCGGTCGCCGGGGCGGCGGCGGTACGCCGGATCCTGCTCGCCCTGGCCGCCCGCCGGCCGGTGGTGGTCGGCGTGGACGACCTGGACCGGGCGGCCCCGCAGCTGGGACGGTTCCTGCACGCGCTGTTCGCCGCCGCGACCGACCGCGGCCTGCCGCTGGCGGTGCTGGCCACCCACCGGCCGGACCGCACCGACCCGCTGCCCGCGCCGGCCGGCCGGCACCGGGTCGTGCTGGCCCCGCTGGGCGCCCTGCACACCGGCCGGTTGCTGCGTCGGCTGCTCGTCGACTCCGGCCGGCCGGCTGCGGCCGCCGCCCGCCTGCTGCCGCTGGTCGCCGGCCGGCCCGGCCACGCCGCCGCCTACGTCGAGGCGGTGCCCCGCCCGCACCCGGGCGGTGGTCCGCCGGCCGGCCCGGTGGTGGAGCCGGCGCTGCCCGAGTCGCTGCGTCGGCGCGCCGCCGCCCGGTTGGACCGGTGCGACGGCGTCCACCGGGCGGTGCTGATGGCCGCCGCGACGCTCGACGTGCCGGTCACCGCCCCGGCCGTGGCCGTGCTGCTCGGCTGGGCACCGGAGCGGGTCGCCGGGGCGCTGCGCCGGCTCACCGACGCCGGCCTCCTGACGCCTTCGGCCCGGGGCGGGCTGGTGGTGGCCGACCCGGCCCTGCGGCGCTGCGCGTCCGACCGGTTGCCCCGCTCGGTCCGCGCCGACTTCACCCGCCGGGCCGCGTCCGCCGGGCAGGCCGGCACCGGTACCGCACGGGCCGGGACCGCCGGACCGGTCGGCACCGTCGCCGGACGGGTCGCAGTGACCTGGCGGGTCGGGGTCTCGGGGCGGGTGACGCCCGCGCACCGGGCCGCACCGGGCCAGCAGGCCGGGGCCACCCGGGCGGCGGCACCGGGCCGCCGGGCCGGGCCCACCGGCCGGGCCCACCGCGCGGGGTCCGCCGGTCAGCGGCCCGGGGCGGGCCGGGCGGCGGCTGCGGCCGGGGTGGTCGGGCACCTCCCGCGCAGCCTGGCCACGGGGGTCGGCACGGGTCATGCCACGGCTGGCGGCGGACCCGACCGGGAATCCCGGCCGCGAGCGGCCGGGGCCGGGACCGCCAGGCGTCACGGGCCACGCCTGTGGTCCGGGCACGCCGAGGGTGGGCGGCCGGCGTGGACGCCGGCCGGGGCCGGACGACCGACGGCGCTGCCGGGGCGGGCCGCCCGACGGCTGGCCGTCGTCGTGCCGCTGCCGACCCGACCGGCAGGCGTCCGCGCTGTCCAGGGGCCGCCGACCGGGCGGCGACGACGGGGGAAGGGATTGCCGCCGCCCGCCGTGCCGTTACCGACGCGCGCCGCCTGACCCGCCGCTACCGGGGTCCGTCGGCGGGTGGGTCGGCGCGCATGGCGCGTACCGCCTCCCCGGCGAACAGGCACGCGGCCCGGTGGCCGGGGGTCACCTCGACCGGGGGCGGGTCGGTGTCGGCGCAGGCGGGACGCGCCTGCGGGCAGCGGGTGCGGAACCGGCAACCGCTCGGCGGGTCGGTCGGGCTGGGCAGGTCACCGGTGAGGATGATCCGCCGCCGGTTCCGTTCCACCCGGGGGTCGGCCACCGGGACCGCCGACAGCAGCGCCGCCGTGTAGGGGTGGGCCGGCTCCCGCCACAGCTGCGCCGGGGTGCCGGTCTCCACGATCCGGCCCAGGTACATCACCGCGATCCGGTCACTGAGGTGTTCCACGGCGGCCAGGTCGTGCGCGATGAACAGGTAGGTGAGCCCGAGGTCCCGCTGCAGCCGCCGGAGCAGGTTCATGATCTGTGCCTGCACGCTCAGGTCGAGCGACGCGATCGGTTCGTCGAGGACGATCAGGTCGGGTTCCCCGGCCAACGCGCGGGCGATGCCGACCCGCTGGCGTTGCCCGCCGGACAGCTCGTGCGGGTGCCGGCCGGCCGTCTCCGGTCGCAGGCCCACCAGGTCGAGCAGTTCGACGACCCGGTCCCGGCGGGCCTGCGCCGAGGGGGCCAGCCGGTGCACCACCAACGGTTCGGCGATGCTCGCGCCGACCGTGCGGCGCGGGTCCAGCGACGCCTGCGGGTCCTGGAAGACCATGGCCACCCGGCGACGCAGCCCGCGCAACCGGCGACGCGACCAGCCGGTGACGTCCTGGCCGCCGACGACGATCCGGCCGCCGGTCGGGGCCACCAGCCGCAGCAACGCCAGGCCAGTTGTCGACTTGCCGCTGCCGGACTCCCCCACCAGGCCCAGGGTCTCGCCCGCCCGTACGGTCAGCGACACCCCGTCCACCGCCCGCACCGGCGGGCCACCGGGATTGGGGAACCAGACGGTGAGGTCGTCGAGTTCGGCGATGGTTCCCGTGCTCATCGGTCCTCCGGGACGGCCTGGTCCGGGTCGTCCCCGGCGACTGTGGGACAGAAGGTGCGCACCAGGTGGGCGGGGGTGATCGGGACCAGCGGGGGCAGCTCGTGGGCGCAGCGGGCGTCCCCGCGTACCGGGCAGCGGGGCCAGAACGCGCACCCGGGCGGCAGGTCGAGTGGGCTGGGCGGCGCACCCGGGATCGCCGCCAGTTCCTCCCCCGCCGCGCCGGGCCGGGGCCGGGCCGCCAGCAGGGCCCGGGTGTACGGGTGCCCCGGCGCGACGAGGACCGCGTCGACCGGGCCCTGCTCGACGATCCGGCCCCCGTACATCACCGCTACCGTGTCGGCGATCCCCGCCACGACCCCGAGGTCGTGGGTGATCCAGACGACCGCCGTGCCGAGCCGGCGGCGCAGGTCGGCGACGAGTTCCACGATCTGCGCCTGGGTGGTGACGTCCAACGCGGTGGTCGGCTCGTCGGCGATGAGCAGGGCCGGTTCGCAGGCCAGCGCCATCGCGATGACGACCCGTTGCCGCATCCCGCCGGAGAACTCGTGCGGGTGGGCGTCCACCCTCCGCCCGGGTGCCGGGATACCGACCAGGTCGAGCAGCTCGACGGCGCGGGATCGGGCCTGCCGCCGGCTCATCCCGAGGTGTTCCTCGCACGCCTCGGCGACCTGCCGGCCGACGGTCAGCACCGGGTTGAGTGTGGTCATCGGGTCCTGGAAGACGAAACCGACGTGCCGGCCCCGCCACCGGCGACGGTCCGACCCGGACATGTCGGTCAGGTCCCGGCCCAGCAGCCGGACCCGGCCGGTGACGGTGGCGGAACGCGGGGCCAGCCCGGTGGCGGCGAGCACGGTCATGCTCTTGCCGCTGCCGGACTCCCCGACCAGGGCGAGGGTCTCGCCGGGGGCCACCGACCAGTCGACTCCCGCGACCGCGCGGGCCGGGCCGTTGCGGGTGCCGAGGGTGACCGTCAGGTCGCTGATCTCCAGCACCGGCGTGTCCCCGGCGACCCGGGGCGACGGTACGGCGGGTGCGCTCATCGGGTGCTCCTGCGGGCTTCGCCGACGGTGAGCTGGCGGGGGTCGAGCACGTCACGCAGGGCGTCCCCGACCAGGTTGAACGCCAACACGGTCAGGAAGATCGCCGCGCCGGGGAAGAACCCCAGCCACCAGGCGTCGGTGACGAACCCGCGCCCGTCGTAGAGCATCCGGCCCCAGGCCGGCGCGGGAGGCTGGACGCCCAATCCGAGGAAGGACAGCGCCGCCTCGGACAGGATCGCGAACGCCAACGACAGCGAGGTCTGCACGATCAGCGGGGCGGCGATGTTGGGCAGCACGTGCCGGCGCAGGATGCGCAGGTCGGAGGTGCCGATGGAGACGGCGGCCCGGACGAAGACCTGCTCCCGTACGGCCAGCACACTCCCCCGGGTCACCCGGGCGAAGATCGGGGTGTAGACCACCCCGATGGCGGTCATCGCGGTGACCAGCCCCGGGCCGAGGACCGCGACGATCGCCACGGCGAGCAGCAGCACCGGGAAGGCGAACAGCACGTCCATGGCGCGCATGAGGACGTTGTCCGCCCAGCCGCCGTACCAGCCGGCGAGCAGGCCGACGGTGACCCCGACGGCCAGGGCGATGCCGACGCTGACCAGGCCCACCTGCAACGACACCCGGGCCGCCACCAGCACCCGGCTGAGCACGTCGCGACCCAGTTCGTCGGTGCCGAACGGGTGTGCGCCGCTGGGTGGACGCAGCATCTCCTCGACGTCCACGTCGTTGATCCCGGCCGGCGCGAGCCACTGCCCGGCCAGCCCGACGACCAGCAGGACCAGCAGCACCACCGTGCCGGCGACGGCCGGCGGGTCGTGCCGCAGCGCGGCCAGCGCACCCGCCTCGACGGCCGCTGCCGACGGGCGGTCGTCGACCTGGTCGACAGGCGGCAGGGCGGCGGGGGTCGACGCCCGGTCCCCGGCGCTCATCGCAGCGTGATCCTCGGGTCGAGGCGGGCGTAGAGGACATCCACCAGCAGGTTCACCAGCAGGAACAGGGTGGCCACGAAGAGCACCGCGCCCTGCAGCACCGGATAGTCGCGGGCCTGGACGGCGTCGTAGGTGAGCCGGCCGACGCCCGGCCAGGCGAACAGCACCTCGATCACGATCACCCCGCCGATCAGGCTGGCCACCTGCACCCCGACCACGGTGACCACCGGGATCAGCGCGTTGCGCAGCACGTGCCGCACGACCACCACCCGGGGGCGCAGCCCCTTGGCCTCGGCGGTGCGGACGTAGTCCTCGGCGAGCACCTCCAGCACCGAGGACCGGATGAACCGGGTGAGGATGGAGGCGGTGACCAGGCCGACGGCGGCGGCGGGCAACGCCACGTGCGAGGCCCAGCCCACCGGGTCGTCGGTGAGCGGCACGTACCCCGACGGGGGCAGCCAGCCGAGCACCCCGGCGAAGAGCAGGATGCCCATGATGCCCGTCCAGAAGTCGGGGACGGAGACGCCGAACTGGCTGAACACCCGGGCGGCGTGGTCGACGAACGATCCGCTGCGCACCGCGGAGAGCACCCCGAGCGGGAAGGCGACGAGCAGGGCGAGCAGCACGGCGGTCACCGCCAGGGATCCGGTGGCCGGCAGCCGTTCCAGCACGATCGTGGTGACCGGCCGGCCACTGCGGAAGCTCACCCCGAGGTCACCGGTGAGGGCGTTGCCGACGTAGCTGAGGTACTGCACGACCAGCGGGCGGTCCAGCCCGGAGCGTTCCCGCAGCGCGTCGTAGGTCTGCTGGTCGAAGCGGGTGCCCAGGGAGACCCGGACCGGGTCGCCGGGGACCAGTTGCAGCAGCAGGAAGACCACCAGGGTCACCCCGAGCAGGACGACGACCGACTGGAGCAGCCGCCGCAGGACGAAGCGTCCCACCTCGCCCCCTCAGCGGTTCAGGGCGACGTCGCGGAACCGGATCGCCCGGTCGGAGCGGACCTGGTAGCCGGTGACCCTGGGGGACCAGCCCTGCACCACGTCCGGGTTGTAGAGGTAGATGTAGCTGGCGTCGTCGACGATCTGCTTGGCGGCCCGCTCGTACGTCTGCTTGCGGGCGGCCTCGTCGGTCTGGGTACGGGCCTGGTCGAGCAGGGTGTCGACGGCGGGGTTGCTGTACTTGTGGAAGTTGAACGTGCCGCCGGTGCGGTGCTGGGCGTAGTAGAACTCGTCCGGGTCGAGGTTGCCCAGCCAGCCGAGCAGGAACGCGTCGAAGTTGCCCTTGCCCTGCTCGTCGAGCCACTGGGCGAAGTCCAGGGTACGGATCTTGACGTTGATCCCGACCTCGGCGAGCTGGGCGGCGATCACCTGGGCGGCGGTGACCGTCTCCGGGTACTCGCTGGTGACCATCAGGTCCATGGTGCGGCCGGTGACGCCGGCCCCGCCGAGCAGTTGCCGGGCCTGCTGCGGGTCGTGCCGGTACGGCGCGTAGTCGTAGTACCAGGCGCTGCCCTTGGGGATGGCGGTCTGGTTGGCGGTGGCCTGGCCGAACTTGGCGGCCTTGGTGATCGCCTCCCGGTCCAGGGCGAACGCGACGGCACGGCGCACGTTCACGTCGTCGTACGGCTTGCGTGCCTCGTTGAGGGCCAGGTACCAGTAGTCGGTCGAGGGGGTGGTGGCGACGGTCACCGCGCCGTCCTCCTTGAGGGCAGGCACCTGCTGGGGCGGCAGGTTGTCGGTCCACTGCACCTCGCCGCCGCGCAGGTTCTGCAGGGCCACCGTCGGGTCCTTGACGAAGGTGAAGGTGACCCCGTCGAGCTTCGGTTTCGGCCCCCAGTAGGCGTCGTTGCGGGTCAGTTTGATGGTGTCGCCGGAGGTGTAGGCGGCGACGGCGAACGGGCCGCTGCCCACCGGCCGGGTCGTGATCGCACCCGACTCCACGTTGGACTTCTGGACGATCGCGACGGCCTTGAAGCCGCCGAGGTTGGCCAGCAGGTTGGGGGTGGGCGCGGTCAGCGTGAGCACCACGGTGGCCGGGTCGGGTGCGGTCACGGTCTTGACGGTGGTGAACCGGTACGCCGCGTTCAGCTTCTCGTCGATGATCCGCCGGTAGGAGTAGACGACGTCCTGCGCGGTCAGTGGCGACCCGTCGGAGAACCGCACCCCCTCGCGGAGGGTGAACGTCCAGGTGAGCTGGTCGCTGCTGGTGGTCCACTTCGTGGCCAGCGCGGGCCCCATCTTCAGGTCGGCGTCCGGCTCGACCAGGGTGTCGTAGACGTTCTCCAGCACCTGGAAGCTGTGGTAGGCCGACGTCTTGTGCGGGTCGAGCTGGTCGGGTTCGCCGCCGATGGCGGCGGTGAGCGTGCCGCCCGTCGATCCTCCGGCGGTGGACCCGCCGTCGACGTCGACGCTCTCACCGGCGTCGCAGCCGGCCAGCGCGGTCAGGGCGACGGCGAGCACCGCCGCGACGATCGTCGATCTGGTCATGGACTCGGTCACCCTTCGTCGCCTGGCAGATCAGAAGGGCGAGTCTTCTCCGCCGGGCAGGGCGATGTCAATAAAAACCAGCCAAAGCAGGGCGAAATACCGGAAATCACTGCGATCGGCGGCCGTCGTGCATGGACGGTGCACAGCGGACCGTCCCCTACCGACCCTGTTTCCCGTCGGACGCCCGGCAAACCCCGTCAGTCGTCGCGGGGCGGGCGAGGGTGCGGCTGCGCCCCCGGAACTCGGCCACCACCTCGCCGTCACGGGTGACGGTGACGTCGTAGATGCCGCTGCGGCCGTAGCTGACGCGTTCGGTGGCGGACGCGGTCAGCAGGTCGCCCTCGCGGACCGGGCGCAGGAAGCTGATCTCGCCGCCGGCCGCGACGGTGGCCGGGCCGTGCGTGTTGCAGGCCAGCGCGAAGGCGGTGTCGGCGAGCAGGAAGACGAACCCGCCGTGGCCGATGCGGTGACCGTTGAGCATCCCGGCGGTCACCCGCATCCGGGCCACCGCCGTGCCGTCGGCGGCATGGACCAACTCGATGCCGAGCCCCCGGGACGCCACGTCGGCGTCGAACATGTCGTGGGCCGCGGTCCGGGCCGGCGGCACCGCAGCGCCGTCGGTCCCCCCGGCGAGGTCCGCTTCACGGGGGTACGGGCTACGCTCCGGCACTGCTCCTCCTGAGACGGTCGGGGCACGCTGACGATCGGGGCACGCCGACCGTCGCGCCGCTGACGATCGGGGCACGACGACCACCGGCCGCCCCGCCGACCGTACGCCGTCGGCGGGCACCCGCCACGGCACCCGGGCCGGCCGGGCTATGCTCACGGACGAGTCGGCGGTGGGGCCCGCCGTCCCGGCCCGACCGGGAGAACCGCGCGGACGCGCCAACGGTCCCTGCCAGTGCTCCCGAACTGGTGGGAGGTCCCGGTGACGTCACCGTCGTCGCGGCGCGTCGATCCCGACGTCGACCTGCGGGTCCCGGCCGACCGGGGCGAGCTGGCCGCGCACCCGGCCGCCGTGCTGGGCGTGGTCGCCGCAGGTGGGGCGCTCGGGGCGCTCGCCCGCGCCGGGGTGCAGGCCGCCCTGCCGCACTCCCCGACCGGTTTCCCCTGGTCCACCTTCACCGTCAACGTCACCGGGTGCCTGCTGATCGGGGCGCTGATGGCGGTGCTCGGCCGACGGCGGGCCGGCCCGCTGGTCCGGCCGCTGCTCGGGGTGGGCGTGCTCGGCGGGTTCACCACCTTCTCCGCGTACGCCATGGACGTGCACCTGGCGCTGGCCGCCGGGGCCGCCACGACGGCGCTGGCCTACCTGGCCGCCACCCTGGTCGGTGGGCTCACGGCCGTCGCCGCCGGTGACGCCCTGGCGGGCCGGCTGCTGGACCGCGCCGACCGACGCCGCCCCGGCGGCGGGCCGGGCGGCCCGGCGGCGGGGCGGACCGGCCGGCGGGAGGCCCGGTGACCGTGCTGCTGATCGCGCTCGGCGCGGCGCTGGGCGCGCCGCTGCGCTACCTCACCGACCGGGCCGTGCAGGCCCGGCACGACTCCCGGTTCCCGTGGGGGACGCTGACCGTCAACGTCGCCGGGTCGCTGCTGCTCGGCGCGGTGGCCGGGGTGCCCGCCGGACCGACGGTGACCGCGCTGGTCGGCACCGGCTTCTGCGGCGCGCTGACCACCTGGTCCACCTTCGGCTACGAGACGGTACGCCTGGCCCGGGCCGGCGACCGCCGGTACGCGCTGGCCAACGTCCTGGTCAGCGTGCTCGCCGGGCTGGGCGCGGCGACGCTCGGCTTCGCCCTGACCGGCGCGCTGACCGGCTGACCGGCGGCCCCCTCAGCGGACCGGGGTCGCGGCCCGCCCCGGACCGGGCACGTGGTCGTGGTCGTGGCCGTCGTGGCCGTGGCCGCCGTGCCCGCCGTGGCCGCCGTGCCCGCCGTGGCCGTGCCCGCCGTGGCCGTGATGGTGGTGGCCGTGGCCGTCGACCGGGTCGTCGGGGTGGTCGTGCGGGGTCTGCGGGCGGCCCACCTTGTCGGCGAAGCCCGGCATCAGCACCCGGTACGCGCAGGTGTCGCAGTTCATCCGGATGTCCCCCCGCACCGCCTCGGCGTGCCGCTCCAGCACCAGGTCGGCCAGGGCGTCGCAGTCGCCGATCAGGTCGGCGACCCGGACGTCGAGGTCGGGATGGTCGGCCGCGTACGCCTGCGACTGGGCCACGATCCGGTCCGGCAGCACTCCGGCGAACAGGAAGTACGGGGCGACCACGATCCGGCGGGCGCCGAGCCGGCGCAACCGGTCGAGCACCGCCGGCACGGAGGGCTCGGCCAGCGAGATGAACCCCGGTTCCACGCCGGCGTAGCCGCGCCCCTCCCACAGCAGCCGGGCCACCTTCGCCACCTCGGCGTTGGCGTCCGGGTCGGTCGCGCCCCGCCCGATCAGCGCCACCGAGGTGCCGGCCCGGTCGGCCCCGGCCAGCGCCGCGTCGATCCGTTCCTCCAGCACGCTGTGCAGCAGCGGATGCGGGCCGAGCGGTCGCCCGTACCGGTAGGTCAGACCGGTGTGGCGCTCCTGCTCGCGGGCCATCGCGGCCGGGATGTCCCCCTTGCCGTGACCGGCGGCCGTGAGCACCAGCGGCAACGCGACGAGCGCCCGGTGACCCTTCGCGACCAGCGCGGTCACCGCGTCGGTCAGCGGCGGGCGGGACAGCTCGATGAACCCGCCCTCGACGTCGCCGACGGCGGCCCCCGCCCGGTCCCGCACCCGCTCGACGAGCGCGGCGAATTGGTCGACCCCGGCCGCGCTGCGCGTACCGTGCCCGACGATGACCAGTGCGGTCATGTTTCCTCCAGGTAGAGCAGGGCGTTGAGGGCGGCGGCGGCGACCGCCGAGCCACCCTTCTCGCCGATGTTGGACACGGCGGGCAGGCCACTGGCCCGCAACGCCGCCTTGGACTCGGCGGCCCCGACGAAGCCCACCGGCAACCCGACCACCAGCGCCGGGTCGGCGGCCACGCCGATCAGTTCGACCAGTGCCGTCGGCGCGCAGCCGACCACCCAGACCGCACCCGGACCGACCCGGTCCAGCGCGATCCGCACCGCCGCCGCCGACCGGGTCAGACCCGTCTGCCGGGCCAGCGCGGCGGCGGCCGGTTCGGCGACCGGGCAGACGATCTCCCGGCCGGCGGCGGTGATCCCGGCGGCCACCATCGCCACGTCGGTGACGATCGGTGCCCCGGACCGCAGCGCGGCCAGCCCGCCGGCCAACGCCGCCTCGTCGCAGACCAGGTCGGTGACGTAGTCGAGGTCGGCGCTGGCGTGCACCACCCGCTCGACGACCGCCCGGGTCAGCGGCGGCAGGCCGCCCAGGTCGACCCGTTCCCGCAGGATCCGGTACGACTGCTGTTCGATGGGGTGGACGACCCGGCTCACCGCGCACCTCCCGGGGTGGGCCGGCGGCTGGCCGGGTGGATGCTGGTCATGGTGCTCCTCGACGGTCGGTGGCGACCCGGATCGCGTCCACCGGGCAGATCTCCAGGCACTCCAGGCAGCCGGTGCAGCGGTCGGCCCGGACGGTCAGGCCCCCGGGCACCGGGCGGATCGCGTGGGTGGGGCAGGTCAGCAGGCAGGCCCCGCAGCCCTGGCAGGCGTCGATCACCACCGGCGGCAGCACCCCGACCGGGGCGGGCACCGGCACCGCGGGGGTCATCCGCGCCACCGGTAGCCCCGGGGGGTGACCATCCGGCCACCGACCAGCCGGGTCTGCGAGCTGCCCACCACCACCAGCCCGTACATGTCGACCACGCTCGGGTCGAAGGTGGCCAGGGTGGCCAGGTGGACCTGCTCGTCGGGGCGGCTGGCGTTGCGGACCACCCCGACCGGGGTCTGCGGCGGGCGGTGCGCGGCGAACGTCGCCAGCACCGCGCCGAGCTGCCAGTCCCGGGCCCGGCTACGCGGGTTGTAGAGCAGCGCCACCAGGTCCGCCTCGGCGGCGGCGGCGACCCGCCGTTCGATCACCGCCCACGGGGTGTGCAGGTCGGACAGGCTCAGGTAGACGTGGTCGTGGCCGATCGGCGCACCGAGCAGGGCGGCGGCGGCCAGCGCGGCGGTCACCCCGGGCACCCCGACCACGTCGATCCGCTCGTCGGCGTACTCCAGGGCGGGGCTGGCCATCGCGTACACCCCGGCGTCGCCGGAACCGACCAGCGCGACGGCGTGCCCGGCGGTGGCCTCGGCGACGGCGCTACGGGCCCGTTCCTCCTCCGCGCCGAGCCCGCTGGCGAGCACCCGGGTGCCCGGTCGCAGCAGGTCACGGACCTGGTCGACGTACTGGTCGAGACCGACGACCACGGCGGCCCGGCGCAACTCGGCCACGGCGCGCGGGGTACGCAGGTCGGCCGCGCCGGGGCCCAGGCCGACGATCGCCAGCCGGCCACGCGGGGTGTGCCGGGCGACCGCGACGGTGGCCATCGCCGAGGCGGTCTTGGGCACCAGCAGGGTGCCGCCGTCGCGCAACGCCGCCGCCTCGGCGACGCTGGGCGTGCCGACGGCGGCCCGGACGACCTCGCTGGGGTGCGGCACGTCCACCGCCGAAAGCTCCGCCGCCGGCCAGGTCCGCAGCGGTACGCCGAGCGCGTCGGCGGTGGCCCGGATGCCCTCCTCGTCGGCCTTCACGTCGACGCTGGCCAGGCAGCGCAGGCTGGCCGGGCTCAACCCGGCATCGGCGAGCGCCCGGTGCAGCAGCGCGTCGACCTCGGCGGCGGCCACCCCCCGGCTGGAGCCGACCCCGGCGACCAGGGACGGGGGTCGCAGCACGACGGTCCGGTCGTCGACCGGCACGATGCGGTCGGTCACCAGCACCCGGTACCCGTCCTGCGGGTGTTCCCCGGTGGGCGGTCCGGGGTGGACGTTGGGCGGCAGGGCGGGCAACGGCCACACCGCGTCGGCGACCAGCCGGACCGGCTCGCCGTCGAGGATCGCCCGGGACACCGCGGCCACCGCACCCTCGACCGGCCAGCCGAGGGTGTCCAGGCCGGGCAGGTCGACCGCGTCGGTGGCGGTGGTGACCACCGGCCGGGCGTCGAGCAGCGCGGCCACCTCGGCGGCGAGCGGGTTCGCGCCCCCGGCGTGTCCGCCGAGCAGGGCGACGGCGTGCCGGGCGGCCTCGTCGACCACCACCACCGCCGGATCGGTGCGCTTGTCGCCGAGCAGCGGCGCCAGCACCCGGACCACCGCGCCGGTGGCCAGGAACACCACCACCGCGTCGCACGTCGTCCAGGCGGTCCGCAGCGCGTCGGCGACCCCGTCGGCCTCGACCAGCCGGGCGTGCGGCCAGGCGGCGGCCAGGGTCCGGGCGTGCCGGCGGCCGGCGGCGGTGGCCGCGACGAGCCCGACCCGGTGCGGGCCGGTGCCGGGGGTGTCCCGGTGCCGGTGTGGTGCGGTGGTGGTCACGGGCGCTCCCCGGTGAGGACGACCACCGGGTTGGTGGCCGCGAGTCGGACGGACCCGCCGGGCAGGTCGGCGAGGCGGGCGGCGGCGAGCTGGCTGCCGGTCACCGTGTAGCCGGCGGCGCGCAGCAGGTGCACGGCCGGGGCCACCCGGTCCAGGGCGGCCAGGGTGACCACCACCCGGTCGGGGTGGCGGTCGGCGACGGCGGTCAGCACGTCGGTCCCGCCACCGCCGACGAAGACGGCGTCCGGATCGGGCAACCCGGCCAGGACGGCCGGCGCGTCACCGGTCACCACCCGGACGTCGACGCCGTGCCGGGCGGCGTTGCCGGCGACCGGTGCGGTGGGATCCCGTTCCACGGCGATCACCGCCGCGCCGAGCAGCGCGCACTCGATGCCGACCGAGCCGCTGCCCGCGCCGACGTCCCAGACCAGTCGACCGAGCCGGGGCCGCAACCGGGCGACGGCCAGCGCCCGCACCTCGGCCTTCGTGATCATCGAGTCCCGGTGCCGGTACGCGGACTCGGGCAGCGCCCAGCCCCCGGCGGGCGCGGCGGCCGGCTGGTTGTCGCGGCGCACCGGCCCGACAGTGCCACCGCACCCGGCCGCACCACCCGCACCGGCGGGCGTCGCACCGGGATCGTCGGCCGCGCCGGCAGGCGTCGTACCGGCGTCGTCGGCCGCAGCGGCGAGGCTGAGCACGACGTGCGGGTCGGCCCAGCGGCGGCCGGCGGCCTGCTCCGGGGTGACCCGGGTGACCCGCTCGGTGGGGGTGCCGAGGTGCTCGGCCACCAGCAGGTGGCGGGACCAGCCGGCCAGCCCGGCCCCGAGCTCGGCGGCCCCGGCGTCCGGCGCGGTCAGCACGGCGACGGCGGGCAGTGCCCGGCAGGCATTCAGCGCGGGGCCCAACTCCCGGCCGTGGGCGGTGACCACCACCGCGCCGTCCCAGTCGAGCCCGGCGCGGGCGAACGCGGCGGCCACGCTGGACACCGCCGGCAGCACCCGGACCGGCAGCCCGGCGGCGCGCAGCCGGCGTACCACGCCGAACAGGCCGGGGTCGCCGCTGGCCAGCACCACGGCCGCAACCCCGGCGGCCTGCGCGGCGGCGAGTCGCGCCAGCGCCGGGGCGAGCGGGCCGAGGGTGACGGTGTCGACGCCGGCCGGCACCGGCACGGCGGCCAGGTGCCGGGCCGCCCCGACGACCAGCCCGGCCCCGGCCAGGGCGGCGAGCGCCGGTGGCGGCAGTGGCCGGCCGGCCGCGTCCATCCCCAGCACCACGACCGGCTCCGGCACCCCGACGACCGGGGCCGGGCCGGGGAGCGGCTGCGGGCGCGTCACGCCGGCCACCGGCCGGAGGAAGCGACCAGGCGCTCGCCGGTGAAGTCGACCATCGCCACGTCGACGGTGAGCGTCGGCCCGGCGAAGCGGCGCAGCACCTGGCGGACCCGGGCGCAGAGCAGGTCACCGGCGGGGCGCAGCAGCCCGGCGGCCTCCCACAGCTCGTAGGCGTGCCGGCCGGTGTTCGCCGCCGTCACCGCCGCCACCAGGTCGGCGTCGCCACCGGCCTCGGCGGTGACCGCGCCGAGCAGCGACAGGTCCACCTTCGACCGGGTGTAGTGGGTCATCAGGATGCCGGCGGCGAGTTTGGCCAGCTTGCCGGCCATCCCGACGAAGACCACCCCGGTCATCGCGTCGCCCACGGCGGCGGTGACGGCCGCGCCGGTGAAGTCGCCGACCTCGACGAAACACACCTCGGGCAGCTCCGGCAGCAACGCGCGGGCGGCCCGTTCGGTGCGCCCGCCGGTGCACAGCACCACGGTCCGCTGCCCCTGGGCGGCCATCACGTGCACCGCCTGCACCACGCTGGCCCGCCAGGAGGCGGTGGAGAACGGCCTGACGACGCCGGTGGTGCCGAGGATCGAGATGCCGCCGACGATGCCGAGCCGCCGGTTGGTGGTCTTGCGGGCCATCACCTCACCGCCCGGCACGCTGATCACCACCCGGACACCCACCTCCGCCAGGTCGACCACCTCGGCGACGGCCTGGCCGATCATCCGGCGGGGGGTGTCGTTGATGGCCGGGCCGCCGACGGCGAGGCCGAGCCCGGGGCGGGTGACGGTGCCGACGCCGTCCCCACCGGCGAGTTCCAGGCCGGGCCGGGGCCGCCAACCGACGGTCGCGGTGAGGTGCGCGCCGTGGGTGACGTCCGGGTCGTCCCCGGCGTCCTTGACCACCACCGCCTCCGCCGTCGGTTCGGGCCGGGCGGTCAGGTCGCAGCGGGCCACCGCGAAGGTCACCCGCCGGCCGGCGGGCAGCCCGATCTCCACCTCCCCCGGGGGCACGCCGGTGACCAGGGCGGTCACCGCCGCCTTCGCCGCCGCCGTCGCGCACGCGCCGGTGGTCCAGCCGGTACGCAACGCCACCGGCCGGACCTTCGCGGTACGCGGCAGGTCCGGCTCGCGCAGCGGCGGCTCGGCGTACGTCACGGGGTGGCGTCCTCCACGGCGGCGCGGGACCGGCGCAGCTCGGCGCGGGCGGCCGGCTCGGCCCGGCGGAAGGTGTGGAAGTGCCCGGGGTGGTAGAGGTGCGACCGGGTGCCGGTGGCGGCCAGCGCCGGCCCGACCAGGAACAGGGTGTGCTTCCACAACCGGTGTTCCTTGACGGTGGCCGCCAGGTCGCCGAGGGCGCACCGCACCACCAGTTCGTCCGGCCAGGTCGCCTGGTAGGCCACCACGACCGGGGTGTCGGCCGGGTAGCCGCCGGCGAGCAGTTCGGTCTGGGCCTGCCCGGCGCGGGCGGCGGACAGGAACAGCGCCATGGTGGTGCCGTGCCGGGCGAAGTCGCGGACCCGCTCCCCCGCCGGCATCGGCGTCTTGCCGCCCTCCAGCCGGGTGAGGATCACCGACTGGGCCACCTCGGGGATGGTCAGTTCCCGGCCGACGATGGCGGCGACGGCGGTGAACGAGGACACCCCGGGGACGATCTCCACGGCCAGGTCGAGGGCCCGGCACAGGTCGAGCTGCTCCTGCACGGCACCCCACAGCGCCGGGTCGCCCGAATGGATCCGGGCCACGGTGAGCCCGTCGGCGGCGGCCCGCCGGTACAGCGGCAGCACCCCCTCGATGGGCAGCTGCGACGAGTCGACGATCTCGGCGTCGGGGCGGGCGTGGGCCAGCACGTCGGCGTGCACCAGGCTGGCCGCCCAGATCACCACGTCGGCGTCGGCGATCACCCGGGCGGCGCGCAGGGTGAGCAGGTCGGCGGCGCCGGGCCCGGCCCCCACGAACCACACCTTTCCGGTGGACGTCACAGTTTTCCTCCCCGCCGGTCCCGGCGGGCCGGGACCAGCAGCGTCGACAGGTAGGGCAGCTCGTCGTCCGGGCCGACCGGCCCGATCCGCTCGTCGGGCAGGCCGAGGCCGCAGCCGAGCACCGCGTCGTCGAGCCGGTCGTACCGGCGCAGCTCGTCGACGAGTTCCCGGTGCCGTCGCCAGCCCTTGTAGACCACCACGGTGCCGGGCCCGGCGAGGGCGTCGGCGACCGGTGCCGCGCCGGCGGTGGCCGGCAGCAGGGTCAGCGGCTCCCGCCCCTGGCACAGCGGGACGCCGCTGCGCGCGGCCAGCTCCTGCATGGCGGTCACCCCGGGCACCGTGCGCAGCCCCACCGCCGGCCGTAGCGCGCGGACCCCGTCGGCCAGGTAGGTGAAGGTGGAGTAGACGTTGGGGTCGCCGATGGTGGCGAACGCGACCGAGCGGGCCCCGGCGTCGAACGCGTCGACGACGGCGCGGGCGGCGGCGTCCCAGGCGGCCTCCCGGCGCGCGGTCACCCCGCCCCGGTCCTCCAGGGCGAACGGCAGTCGGCGCAGCCGGTCCGCCGGCACGTGCGCACGGACCGTCGTCTCGGCCCGGCCGGGGGGCGTCGCCGGGTCCGCCGCCAGCCGGTCCAGCACCGGTACGACCACCAGGTCGGCCTCGGCCAGCACCCGCACCGCCTTGAGGGTGAGCAGTTCCGGGTCCCCCGGTCCGACCCCCACCCCGGTCAGCGTGGCGGGGCCGGCCGGCGCGTCCCGGCCCGTGGCGGCGACGGGCGGGTGGTCCGCACCGAGGCCGGTCACCGGGCCGCCGCCTCGACCAGCCGGCGGGCGGCCCGGGGGTGACCCGCCCAGTGGGTGTGCAGGTAGGAGGCGTGCACCTGCCCGGTGACGAACCCGTGGGCGGTGTCGTCCCAGTGCCAGGCGGGCCGGTCGCCGTGCCCGGGGTCGGTGACGGTGCGGTGGAACTCGTGGCCGCGTACCCGGTCGCCGGCGGCGTGGACCGGGGAGTCGGTGGCGGCGACCGCGTCGCGGTAGCCGAGGGTGAGCCGGCCGGACATCCGGGCGTGGTGGTCGAGCCGCCCGCACATCGGCACCCCGTCCAGGGATCGGCCGAGGTAGAGCAGCCCGGCGCACTCGGCGACCACCGGCCCGGTGAAGCCGGCCAGCTCGGCACGGAGCCCGGTGTTGGCGCTCAACGCCTCGACGTGCACCTCGGGGAAGCCGCCACCGATGACCACCGCCCGGGTGCCGGCGGGCAGGACCGGGTCACGCAGCGGGTCGAACGGGGCCACGGTCGCGCCGGCGGCGGTGAGCAGTTCGGCCGTCTCGGCGTACGAGAAGGTGAAGGCCGCTCCGGCGGCGACCGCGACGACCGGACGGCCCCCGCCGGCCGGGCCGCCGACGGCGGTGCCCGGGTCCCAGGCGTCCACGGTCAACGGTGGGGCGCTGCGGGCCAGGTCGAGCACGGCGTCGAGGTCGACGGTGGACGCGACGAGCCCGGCGAGCGCGTCGACGACGGCCAGTGACTCCGGTGCCCGTTCGGCGACCGGCACCAGCCCCAGGTGCCGGGCCGGCGCGGCCACCTCGACGGCCCGGGTCACCGCCCCCAGCACCGGTACGCCCACCTCGGCGAGCGCGTCGCGCAACAGGGACTCGTGCCGGGGCGAGCCGACCCGGTTGAGGATCACCCCGCCGACGCGTACCGCCGGGTCGAAGGCGCGCATGCCGAGCACCAGCGCGGCGGCCGAGCGGCCCTGCGCGGTGGTGTCCAGGACCAGCAGCACCGGCGCGTCGATCAGCGTGGCGACGTGCGCCGTGGAGGCGTAGCCGCCCCGGCCGACCGCCCCGTCGTGCAGCCCCATCACCCCTTCGACCACGGCGACGTCGGCGGGGGTGGGGACGCTCGCGCCGTGCCGCAGCAGCGGGGCGATCAGCTCTTCCCCGACCAGCCACGGGTCGAGGTTGCGGCCGGGACGGCCGGCGGCGAGCGCATGGTAGCCGGGGTCGATGTAGTCGGGGCCGACCTTGTGCGGGCTGACCGTGAGACCCCGACGGCGCAGCGCGGCGAGCAGCCCGGTGGCGACCGTGGTCTTGCCGTGCCCGCTGGCCGGGGCGGCGACCACCAGCCGGGGCAGCACCCACGGGCCGGTCGGTGGGGCCGACGGCGGCACGCCGGGCGCGGTGCCACCCGGGTGACCGGCCGGCGCGTTGCCCGGCGGGCGGCGCTGGTCGGTGCGGCGGCTCGGTCCGGTCACCACTCGATGCCCTTCTGGCCCTTCTGGCCGGCGTCCATCGGGTGCTTGACCTTGGTCAGCTCGGCGACCAGGTCGGCCGCCTCGACCAGCCGCGGGTCGGCGTCCCGGCCGGTGATCACCACGTGTTGGAAGCCGGGCCGGTGGGTGAGGGTGTCGACCACCTCGTCGACGTCCACCCAGCCCCACTTCATCGGGTAGGTGAACTCGTCCAGGACGTACAAGCCGTAGCGCTGGGTGGCCAGGTCGCGCTGGATCTGCCGCCAGCCCTCCAGGGCGTCGGCGGCGTGGTCGGCGTCGCCGCCGCGCTGGATCCACGACCAGCCCTCGCCCATCTTGTGCCAGGCCACCGGCGCACCCTGCCCGGTGTCGGCGTGCACCTGGCCCAGGGCCCGGAAGGCGTTCTCCTCGCCGACCCGCCACTTGGCGCTCTTGACGAACTGGAACACCCCGATCGGCAGCCCGGCCGTCCAGGCCCGCAGCGCCAACCCGAACGCGGCCGTCGACTTCCCCTTCATCTGCCCGGTGTGCACGATGGTCAACGGGCGGTGCCGTCGCTGCCGGGTGGTCAACCCGTCGGCGGGGACGTGTTCCGGCTTTCCCTGCGGCATCAGCGCACGCTCCGATTCGCTCCGACGGTGGCGAGCCCGGCCAGCGGGTCGGCGGTGACCGTGTCCAGGCGGTGGTGGGCCGCGCCCAGCTGACCGGCCAGCCGGTGGGCCAGGTGCAGCCGGACCGGGCCGGACTCACAGTCCACCACGACGCAGGGCGCGCCGGTGGCCGCGAGCACGGCCGCCGCGCGTGCCGACCGGTCCAGCGGCCGGTGCCCGGCGGTGGCCCGGCCGTCGGTGACGACCAGCACCAGCGGACGCCGTCGCGGGTCCCGCAGCCGCTGCACCCGCAGCAGGTCGGCGGCGGCGAGCAGCCCCTCCGCCAGCGGGGTACGCCCGCCGGTGGGCAACTCGGCCAGCCGGGCCGACGCGGCCAGCACCGACGAGGTCGCCGGCAGCAGCACCTGCGCCCCGGTACCCCGGAAGGCGACCACCGCCACCGTGTCCCGCCGCTGGTAGGCGTCGGTGAGCAGGGCCAGCACCGCACCCTTGACCGCCGACATCCGCTGCCGCGCGCCCATCGAGCCGCTGGCGTCGACGACGAACAGCACCAGGTTGCCCTCGCGGCCCTCCCGGACCGCCTCCCGCAGGTCGTCGGGGCGCAGCAGCAGCGGGCCGCCGCACCGGCCCCGCCCGGCCTGGTGCGGGGCGGCGGCGCGCAGGGTCGCCGGCAGGTGCACCGCCGCCGGCCGACCGGTGGGCACCCGGGCCCCGGTGGTCCGCCCGCGCCCGGTCCGCGCCCGGGAACGCCGGCCGGGCACCCCGTCACCCACCCCCGGCGCGGTGAACAACCGGGCCGTCAACCCCCGCTGCGGTACGGCCACCGAGCCGACGCCCGCCGGGTCACCCGGGTTGGTGGTGCCGCCCTGGTCGGGTCGCCCGGGACGGGTGCCGGCGTGCTCGGCCGACCCGTCGTCGGGGCGTCCCGACCGGCCGTCGGCGCGGGGCCCGCCGTCGTCGTCCGGCCCGCCGTCGTCGATGCGGTCCGGCCACCGGTCGTCCCCGGACTGTGGGAAGGCCGGACCGGTCCGGGCGCGCGAATGCTCGTCGTGGCCCGGCGGACCATCGGCGTCCTGCGGCCCGCCGGTGTCATCCTGCGGCCCACCGGCGTCGTCGGGTGACTGCGGGCCCGACCCGTCGCCGGGGCCGCCCGCCGAGGGGCCGCCCGACCCACCGGGGCCGGCACCGTCCGGCCCGCCGGTCGGGTCACCCGGACCGGCCGGCCCGGTGTCCGGCGGATCGTCGTCGGGATGCTCGTCGCGGGCCCGCTGCAACGCCTCATCGAGGCGCTTCTCGTCCAGGCCCGGGGTGTCGAACGGGTCACGGCGACGGCGGTGCGGCAGAGCGAGCCGGGCGGCGACCCGGACGTCGTCGGCGGTCACCCGGTCCCGGCCCTGCCAGGCCGCGTGCGCGACGGCGGTCCGGGCGGTGACGATGTCGGCGCGCATCCCGTCCACGTCGAACGCGGCGCAGACCTCGGCGATCTGCCGCAACGCGGCGTCGGGCAGCAGCACCCCGTCGAGCCGGCCCCGGGCGGCGGCCACCCGGGCGGCGACCTCGGCGTCGGCGGCGGCCCACCGGGCGGCGAACCCGACCGGGTCGGCGTCGGCGGCGAGCCGACGGCGCACCACCTCCACCCGGACGGCCGGGTCCCGGCTGGCCGCCACCTCGACGGTCAGCCCGAACCGGTCGAGCAGCTGCGGACGCAGCTCACCCTCCTCCGGGTTCATCGTGCCCACCAGCAGGAACCGGGCGGCGTGACTGACCGACACACCCTCCCGTTCGACGTGGCAGCGGCCCATCGCGGCGGCGTCCAGGAGCAGGTCGACCAGGTGGTCGTGGAGCAGGTTCACCTCGTCGACGTAGAGCACCCCCCGGTGGGCGGCGGCGAGCAGGCCCGGCTCGAAGGCACGTACCCCCTCGGCGAGGGCCTTCTCCAGGTCGAGCGAGCCGACCACCCGGTCCTCGGCGGCGCCGACCGGCAGTTCCACCAGCCGGGCCGGGCGGCGCTCGACCGGCCCGGCGGCCGGATCCTCGTGCCCGCCCGCACCCGGGTGCGGGCCGTCCGGGCAGGTCGGGTCGGGGGCGGCCGGGTCACAGCCGAACCGGCACCCGGCGACCCGGTCCACCGGCGGGAGCAACGCGGCCAACGCCCGCACGGCGGTCGACTTGGCGGTGCCCTTCTCGCCCCGCACCAGCACCCCGCCGATCGCCGGGCTGACCGCGTTGAGCAGCAGCGCCAGCCGCATGTCGTCCATGCCGAGCACGGCCGAGAAGGGAAACCCGCTCACTGAGCTGGCCTCGGTTCGCGACTGCGGGGCTCGCAGACCCGGCTCACTCCTCGCGCTCACTGTCGCTCCTCCAGGTCGCCCTCGGTGGCCAGGTACGTCTCCCGCAGCCGGTCCAGGGTGGCGGGCTCGGGAGCCGCCCACAGGCCCCGGTCGGCGGCCTCCAGGAGCCGTTCGGTGATGCCGCGCAGCGCCCACGGGTTGGACCGCTCCAGGAACTCGCGGGTCTGCCCGTCGAACAGGTACGCCTCGGCGAGGCGCTCGTACATCCAGTCGTCGACGACCCCGGCGGTGGCGTCGTAGCCGAACAGGTAGTCCACGGTGGCGGCCAGCTCGAACGCGCCCTTGTAGCCGTGCCGGCGCATCGCCGCGATCCACTTCGGGTTGACCACCCGGGCCCGGAACACCCGCCGGGTCTCCTCACCGAGGGTGCGGGTACGCACGTCGTGCGGCATCGCCGAGTCGCCCACGTACGCGGCCGGAGCGGCCCCGGTGAGGTGCCGCACCATCGCCACCATCCCACCGTGGTACTGGAAGTAGTCGTCGGAGTCGACGATGTCGTGCTCGCGGGTGTCCTGGTTCTTCGCCGCCACCGCGATCCGGGCGAAGGAGCGTTCCATGTCGGCCCGCGCCTCCCGCCCGTCCAGGCCCCGGCCGTAGGCGTAGCCGCCCCAGACGGCGTACACCTCGGCGAGGTCGGCGTCGGTGCGCCAGTTGCGGGCGTCGATCAGTGGCAGCAGCCCCGCCCCGTACGCCCCGGGCTTGGAGCCGAAGATCCGGGCGGTGGCCCGCCGCTCGTCGCCGTGGGTGGCGAGGTCGGCGGCCACGTGCGCGCGCAGGTAGTTGTCCCCGGCCGGCTCGTCGAGGGCGGCGACCAGCCGTACCGCGTCGTCGAGGAGGGCGACGACGTGCGGGAACGCGTCGCGGAAGAAGCCGGAGATGCGGACCGTGACGTCGACCCGGGGCCGGCCCAGTTCCGCCACCGGCACGACCTCGACGCCGGTGACCCGCCGCGACCTGTCGTCCCACACCGGACGGCAGCCGAGCAGAGCCAGCACCTCGGCGATGTCGTCGCCCTGGGTACGCATGGCGCTGGTGCCCCACACGGTCAGCCCGACCGACCGCGGATACTCCCCGGTGTCGGCGAGGTAGCGGGCGAGCAGCGAGTCGGCCAGCGCCACCCCGACGTCCCAGGCGTTGCGGCTGGGGATCGCCTTCGGGTCGACGGAGTAGAAGTTTCGGCCGGTGGGCAGCACGTTGACCAGGCCCCGGGTGGGCGACCCGGACGGTCCGGGCGGCACGAACCGGCCGGCGAGCGCGCCGAGGGTGTGGGTGATCTCGTCGGTGGTGCGGTCCAGCCGGGGCACCACCTCGCGGGCGGCGAACCGGAGCACCTCGACGGCGTCGGGGCAGCCGTCACCGGTCACCTCGGTGACCACCGCGTCGGCCCGGTCGGCGTCCCAGCCGAGGGTCTCCATGCCCAGGACGAGCCGCCGGGCCAGCGCCTCGATCAGGTCCACCGCGTCGGCAGCGGTGACCGCCGGCCCGTCGACGACGTCGGTCAGCGCCGCCGGCACCGCCACCCGGGCCCCGGGCTCGGCGAGCAACGCCTGCTCGTCGAGGCCGTAGCCGGCGGCGAGGGCCTGCCGCAGGCCGGGCAGGGCCCGGCTGCCGCCCCACACCTGCGGGGCGCGCAGCACGGCCAGGACGAGGTTGACCCGGGCCTCACCGGTGGGCACCCCGGCCAGGACGTGCAGCCCGTCGCGGATCTGCACGTCCTTGACCTCGCACAGGTAGCCGTCGAGGTGCAGCACGAAGTCGTCGAAGTCGTCGGCGGCCGGCATCGCCTCGGTGTGCAGGTCGTGGTGGAGTTCGGCGGCGCGCACCAGCTCCCAGATCTGCCCCCGGACCACCGGCACCTTCGCCGGGTCGAGCGCCTGCACGGTGGCGTACTCGTCCAGCAGTTGTTCGAGTTTCGCCAGCTCGCCGTAGGTCTCGGCGCGGGCCATCGGGGGCACCAGGTGGTCGACGACGACGGCGTGCGCCCGCCGCTTGGCCTGGGTGCCCTCGCCGGGGTCGTTGACGATGAACGGGTAGACCAGCGGCAGGTCACCGAGGACGGCGTCGGGGGCGCAGTCGGCAGCCAGGCCGAGGCCCTTGCCGGGCAGCCACTCCAGGGTGCCGTGCTTGCCGAGGTGCACCACCGCGTCCGCGCCGAAGCCGCCGTCGTCGACCGGCGCGGCCAGCCACCGGTACGCGGCGAGATAGTGGTGGCTGGGCGGCAGGTCGGGGTCGTGGTAGATGGCGATCGGGTTCTCGCCGAAGCCGCGCGGCGGCTGGATCAGCAGGGTGACGTTGCCGAACCGCAGCCCGGCCAGGACGATGTCCCCGTCGTCGGTGTAGAGCTGACCGGGTGGCTCACCCCAGTGTTCCCGCATCCGGTCCCGCAGGTCGGCCGGCACCTGGTCGAACCAGCGCCGGTAGGTCTCCCCCGGCACCCGGGCCTCGGCCGCGGACAACTGTTCCGGGGTGAGCCACTCGACGTCGTGGCCCCCGGCGGCGATCAGCGCGTGGATCAGCGCGTCCCCGTCGGTGGGTGGTGGCGCGTCGCCGAGGTGGTACCCCTCGGCGGCGAGGGCGGCGAGCAGGCGGACCGCCGAGGCGGGGGTGTCCAGGCCGACGGCGTTACCGACCCGGGAGTGCTTCGTCGGGTAGGAGCTGAGCACGATCGCCACCCGCTTGTCGGCGTTGGGCAGGTGGCGCAGCCGGGCCTGCCGGACGGCGATCCCGGCGACCCGGGCGGCCCGCTCGGCGTCGGCGGCGTAGACCGACAGCCCGTCGGCGTCGATGCGTTTGAACGAGAACGGCACGGTGACGATCCGGCCGTCGAACTCGGGGATGGCCACCTGCATGGCCGCGTCCAGCGGGGACAGCCCGGCGTCGCTTGCCGCCCACTGCTCCCGGGTGCTGGTCAGGCAGAGCGCCTGGATCACCGGCACGTCGAGGGCGGCGAGCGCGCCGACGTCCCAGGCGTCCTCGTCGCCCCCGCCGGAGGCGTCGGCGGCGACCGTCCCGCCGGCGGCGAGGACGGTGACGACGAGCGCGTCGCAGCGGGCGAAGAGGTCCAGCGGCCCGTCGCCCGGGGTGAGCCCGCGCAGCGAGCCGCAGAAGATCGGCAGCGGTTCGCCGCCGGCCGTGTCGACCGCGTCGGCCAGGGTCTGCACGAAACCGGTGTTGCCGGCCAACGCGTGCGCCCGGTAGAACACGATCCCCACCGTGGGCCGCCCACCGCCGCCCTGCCGCCCGTCCGGTCCGGCCGCCTGATCCGCCTGGTCGGTCGGGTCTGACTGGGCGGTCGGGTCTGCGTGGGCGGTCGGGCGGCGCCGGTCGAGGATGCCGTACGGCGGGGTGGGGGTGGGCGGGTCGAAGCCCTCCCCGGTGAGCAGGACCGTGTCGGACAGGAACCGCGCCAGCTGGGCGAGGTTCTCCGCGCCTCCCTCCACCAGGTAGGACAGCGCTTCGGTGGCCACCCCGGAGGCCACCGTGGACGCCGCCATCAGCTCCGCGTCAGGCACCGCCTCGCCGCCGAGCACGATCGTGGGGACCCCTGAGCCGAGCACCGCCGCGAGGCCGTCCGGCCACGCCTGCCGCCCGCCGAGCAGCCGTACGACGGCCAGGTCGACCCCGTCGAGCAGGGCCGGTACGGCGGCCACGTCGACCCGGGTGGGGTTGGCGAGGCGGTAGTCGGCGGCACTGGCGCGGGCGGCGAGCAGATCGGTGTCGGCGGTGGACAGCAGCAGGATGCGCACGTGCAGCTCCGGAGAGTGACGTCCGGCTCGACCACGGGGCCGGGCCGAGCGGGGCGGGAGGGACGCCGGTCAGCGGCGGCGGAGGTCGACGACCCCGCCGACGGCGGGGCACCCGGACCGGCCGTCAGCGGTACGTGGCAGGCCGACCGCCCCGGCGACGGCCGGCGACGGTGGGAGCGGCGGGAGCACGCGGCGGCGCGGGCTCGACAGTGATGCGGAAATCACCGACCGTGATCGGGTCGGCAGTGACGCTGCGCGTCATCGGGTCCTCCTCGGGTGTCCACGCCCTGGGGTTCTCCGACGGCCGAAGTATCCTGGCTCCCGGATCGACGCTCACCCCCGGCCTTCCAACCGTGCACGCACGGTCGTGACCCACGAGGGGGGATCGCTCCCCGGTGACAGTGGCGGGACCGCGTCGGAATCGCACCGACTTCCTTCACTGCCGTCAGGCCGCGAATGCTGCCACACTCCTCACCCCGAGGTCAACGGCGGCCACCGGCCCCACGACGGCACCGGTCGGCCCCCATGGTGAGGCCGACGGCGATGGTTCGCGCTCGTCCAACGGGGCGCGGCCCGCACCCGGACGGCCCGCACCCAGACGGCCCGTCCCCGGTGGATCGTCCCCGGTGGCTGGCCGGCCCCTGGCGGTCGGGATACCTCTTTCACACGCTGTCGAGCTGATGACGTCAACGACTCGGACCGGCATGGTCGGGTCCGACCGGACGGTGGTCGGGCGGATAGCCCCGGCCACCCCACCGCCGCCGCAGCGCGGCCCCGGCCCGATGCCTCGGGCCGCGCCGCTCCGACGCCACCGGTCACCCCGTCCCGACGCTGCGTCACCCCGCACCGACACCGCCGGCCATCCCGTCACGGCGGTGCGGGTCGGCACACCCGGCAGGCCCCGATCCGTCATCGTCATCAGCTCGAAAGGACCCGCATCGACATACCCACACCGAGTGGCCGGCGGACCGCAGGCCGGCGCACGCGGCCAGCACAGGCCGTCGCCACCCTGGCCGCACCCCACGGACCCGCAGCACCCCCACGACCCCGCCGCACCCCACGACCCCGCCGCACCCCACGCACGGCTGGTGGACAGTCAGCGCAGGCGGCGCTCGGGGTGGGCCCGGTTCCAGGCCCGCATCCGCTCCGGGTACCCGGTCTTGGCCGCCTCGTACAGGGGCACCGCGTGCCGGTGGGCCAGCTTCGCCGCCGTCCGCGGGGAGCCGGTGCGGCGGCGGATCCACTCCCCGTCGTGCGCGATCGCCACCACGGTGGTGTCGGTGGCGGTCGTCTCGGGTTCGAGATAGAACTCCACCCCCCGGTGGGCGGCCACGAAGTCCGCCAACGCGGTCAGGTCGTCCCGGGTGGCCTCCCGGTCGAGCTTGGTCGGGATGCCCTCGTCAGCCCGGGTCCGTCGGCTGAACCAGCCCATCTGCCCGTTCCTCTCCTCGGCGTCCCTCCAGTGGACCACCCCCACCTGGAAGGGCGCTGCGAACCCGGTGACAGCCGGCTGAGCGGCCCGTTCACGCCCGGTCGAGGGCGGCCAGCTCGTCGGGGGTGAGCCGCAGCGCCCCGGCGGCGACGTTCTCGGCCAGGTGGGCCGGGTCGCCGGTGCCGGGGATGGCCAGCACGTGCGGGCCCTGGTGCAGCGTCCAGGCGAGGCGTACCTGTTGCGGGGTGGCGTCGTGGGCACGGGCGACGGCGCGTACCGCCGCACCGTGGTCGGTGCGGGCCCCACCTTCGCGGTTGCCACCGGTCAGGGAGAAGAACGGCACGTAGGCGATCCCCCGGGCAGCGCACTCGCGGACCATGGCGTCCTGGTCGCCGCGGTTGTCCAGGGCGTAGTTGTTCTGCACGCAGACCACCGGGGCGATGGTCTGCGCCTCGTCGAGGTGGTCGAGGCGGACGTTGGACAGACCCAGGTGCCGGATCAGGCCGGCGTCGCGCAACTCGGCCAGCGCACCGAAGCGTTCGGCCACGGAGTCCGGCGCGGGTCGTTTGACGATCCGCAGGTTGACCAGGTCGAGGTGGTCGCGACCCAGCCGGCGCAGGTTCTCCTCCACCTGGGCGCGCAACTGCGCCGGGCCGGCCTCCTCGTGTGTCCCGGTCGTCGGGTCGTCCCGGAAGCCGACCTTGGTGGCGATGACCAACCCCTGCGGGTACGGGGCGAGCGCGGCGCGGATCAGCTCGGTGGCGTACCGGGCGGGGCCGGTGCCGACCTTGAGGGTGCCGCCCGGCGAGACGTAGAAGGCGGCGGTGTCGATGTGGTCGATCCCCAGCTCGACGGCCCGGCGCAGCACCCGCAGCGCCCGCTCCCGGTCGGGGTGGGCGGTGAGCCGCATCGAGCCGAAGCCCATCCGGTGCACGGTGCGGTCGCCCAGGGTCCAGCGGCCCGCCGCTGCGGCGGTGATCTCGGTTGGCATCCGGCGACCCTAGCCAGCGGCGGCGGCCCGGCGTAACGGCCGCGCACCCGATACCGGAACGGGTCGGGGACTGTTAGTTTTTCTGTACTGGACCGGTGGGTGCCGACGGTCCGACACCGGCCGGTGGACGGGTCGCCGGCACCAGGCCTAGCGTCGGGATCAGCAGCAGCGGCACCACCAGCAGCGCGTGCAGGATGCCGACGTGGTCGCCGAGCAGGCCGAGCAGCGGCGGGCTGGCCAGGAACGACGTGTAGCCGAGCACCGCGACGACGCTGACCCGGGCGGGGGCGTGTTCCTCGTCGTCGGCGGCGGCGCTCATCCCGACCGGGAAGCCGAGCGACGCGCCGAGTCCCCAGAGGACCACCCCGACGACGGCGAGCGGACCGGAGCCGGCCAGCACCGCCAGCAGGGAGCCGGCGGCGGCCAGCAGGATCGTGCCGATCAGCACCGGCACCCGGCCCCAGCGGTCGATGGCCACGGTGCCGACGGTCCGGCCGATGGTCATGCCGGCGACGAAGACCCCGAAGACGGCGGCCCCGGCGGCCTCGCTGACCCCGTAACCGTCGACGAAGGCGACCGCCAGCCAGTCGTTGGCGCTGCCCTCGGTGAATGCCATCACCAGCACCAGCGCGCCGATGAGCAGGGTGCGCGGCTCCCGCCAGGCCGCGAGCAGGCCACTCCGGCGGGTCGACGCGGCACCGTCGGCGGTCGAGGCGGCCGGGGTGGGCAGGAAGTTGCGCGCACCGAGCACGGTGCCGCCGAACACCACCACCGCCAGCACCGTCAGATGTACGGTGATCGGCACACCGAGCCGAGCCGCGCCCGCGCCCAGCCCGGCACCGGCCACCGAACCGAGGCTCCAGGCGGCGTGGAAGCGGGGCAGGATGGTGCGGCCGAGCCGTTTCTCCACCGCCGCGCCCTCGACGTTCATCCCCACGTCGCAGGTGCCGGAGCCGTAGCCGAGGGCGAACAGGCCGACCGCGACGCCGGGCAGCGAGCCGAGCGGGGCGGCGACCCCCACCCCGGCCAGCCCCACCGCCACCAGCACGGTCGAGGCGACGACGGTGCGGGCCGGGCCGAGCCGCTGGGTCACCAGGCCGGCGCTGGTCAGCGCCAGCACCGCGCCGCCGGACATGGCCAGCAGCAGCAGGCCGAGCCGGCCGGCGCTGAGGCCGAGCGCGTCGCGGACCGCCGGGACCCGGGAGAACCAGGTCGCCACGGCGAGGCCGTTGAGGGCGAAGACCACCGCGACCCCGGTACGGGCGGCCCGTACCACCCGGGGTGCGACGGTTCGGTTCTCGGTGGCGGCGTTCACGGCGCGCGGTCCTCTTCCCCTGGGGTCGCTTTCCTGGTGTGGCCGTTTTCCCGGGCCCGGTGTGTCCCGTCCGGGCCGGACGTCCCACCGCTGATCTCACACCGCTTTCGTCACGGCCACAAGCGCGATGTGCTCCTTACCCCGGCGGCGCAGCCGAACGGAGATGGCGCGGCACCGTCATTATTGATCGACTAGCTTCAATTACCAACGGGGAATGACGGTACGGGGGCATGCGCATCGTGGGGGATTCGTGAAGTTCGGCATACTCGGAACATATGTGATACTTCCCGGGCAGAACTACTGCATAAATGCTCCCAAGCAACGCAATCTGATGGCGGTTCTGACAGTCAACGGAAATGTGCTCATCCCGGTGGAACGCCTGGCCCGGGAGGTGTGGCCCGACGAACCACCCGCCTCGGCCAGCAATCTGATCCGGCAGTACGTCTTCCGCCTCCGGCGCAGTCTGCCCCCGTCGGTGGGGCGGGCCATCGTCACCGGCCCGGGTGGCTACAAACTACGGTTGGCGCGCGGCGACGTCGACAGTCATCTCTTCGACGCCAACGTGGTACGGGGTCGTGCCGCCTTCGCGGCGGGCCGGCTCGACGAGGCGGTACGGGCCCTGTCGGAGGCGTTGGCCGCCTGGCGGGGGGACCCGCTCGCCGACGTCGACCCGTCTCCCTCGATCCTGGCCGAGACCCGGCGGCTGGGTGAGCGGCGGCTGCTCGCCATCGAGATGCGGGCCGACGCCTACCTGCGTCTCGGCTGGTACGACGAGGCCGTCGAGGAGTTGGCCGCGCTGGTCACCCTCCACCCCGAGCGGGAACGCCTGCGCGACATGCAGATGCGGGCGCTGTGCCAGGTCGGCCGCCGGGCCGACGCCCTCGCGGTGTACCGCGACCTGCGCCAGACCCTGGCCGACGGCGTGGGCATCGAGCCGGGGCCGGAGTTGCAGCGGCTGCACCGGCAGGTGCTCGACGGCGACCCGGCGCTCAGCGAGCCGCCGGTCCGCCGGTCCGCCGTGGCCGGATGGTCCGGGTCGGCGTACCGGTGAAGGGTCGACGTACCGGTGAAGGGGTCACCGGCCCCGGTCGGGGCGCGACGGCAGCAGCGTCGCCGCGAGGGCGAGCGCCGCCACCGCCAACCCTGCCCCGGTGACCACCGTCGCCGCACCCCAGCGGGTCAACAGGGGCGCCAGCAGCATGCTGCCCACGGCGAAACCCCAACCGATCGCCGCGTACTGGAGGGAGAAACCGGTGGCCCGGCGGTCCGCCGGCAGGACCCGTTCCAGGTGCAGCGACCGGGCCAGCACGGTCGGCCCCTCGAAGAACCCGGCGACGGCGTACAGGGCGAGCAGCGCGACGGCGTGCGGTCGCGCGACCACCGCGAGCGCGACCACCAGACCCAGCACCAACAGGGCGACGTCGGCCTGCCGCTGGTACCCGCCCGGCCAGCCGCGCAGGCTGTAGAGGACGCTGCCGAGGCCGGTCCCGATCGCGTACGCGGCGAGGGCCAGCCCGGCGAGCGACGCCTGCCCGCTACCGCTGAACAGCGGTACCGCCGCGACCGTCAGCACCCCGAGCAGGACCCGCAGCGCGGCGGTCAACGCCAGGGTGCGGGCCAGCAGGCGCAGCACCGGCAGGACCCGGCTGCGCCCGGTGGCGGGCCGGGCCGACGTCGGGTCGGGCAGGCGCAGGGCCGCCCCGGCGGCGATCGCGGCGGGCAACGCGGTCAGGCCCACACCGGCGGCGGGCGAGACGGCGGCGACGGTCACCCCGACCAGCACCGGCCCGAGTCCCCAGCAGACCTGGTTGAGCACCGTGTCCAGGGACAGCGCCCGGGGCAGCACGGCCGCGTCGACCAGGTGGGTGAGCATCGACCGCAGGCCGCCCGGGGCGCCGGCCGGCACCGCACCGGCCAACGCGACGAGGACGACCAGCAGCGCCGTGCCGCCACCGGTGCCGACCACCACGGCGGCGGCCAGGAAGAGCAGCGCCTCGGCGGCCAGGCACCCGGCCAGGACGCGACGCGGGTCCCACCTGTCGATCAATGCCCCGGCAGCCGGTGCCGCGACCGCCTCACCGATGGTGTGCGCGCCGACCAGCAGGCCGCTGAGCAGGTAGCCGTCGCTGAGCGCCCGGCCGGCGAAGACCAGCGCCAGCGGGGCCATCGCCACCGGCAGCCGGGCCCCGAAGGTGGCGACCGCCCAGCCCACCCAACCCGGCGAACGCAGGATCGCCCGCAGGGGTGTGCCGGCCCGACCCGAGAGGTCCACCTGCGACGTCGCCACCGACCCGCCCTTCCACAGCGCCGTCCACCAGAGACGAACAGTAGTCACCACCACCACCTCCGTTACCCCACCATCCCCCCCGCGCCCGCATGATCGAACCGCCCGCGTGATCAAGAGGTTTACGTCAGGAAATGCCGGGGCGGTGACGCAAACCTCTTGATCACGCGAGCAAGGGGGCGGGGACGGGCGCGGGGTCGGTGGGGACGCGCCTGGGTCTCGGGGGCTAGCTGTTGGGGGGTGCCAGTCGGCGGAGGAAGGCGTCCCGGTCGACGACCCGACGTCGGTGGGAGCCGTGACCGAGGACCGTCCCGGTCGGGCCGACCACGGTGAAGTCGACGTCGACGTCACGGCCCGCGACGGTGAGGGCGACCCGGTAGGTGACCGGCTCGCCACAGCCGGCCGCCGCCGCGTGGGTCAGGGTCACGCCGACGCCCACGGTCATCTCGCCGGCCGCCAGCACCGGTGCGAGCACCTCCACGCAGGTCTGTTCCATCAGGCCCAGCATGGCCGGGGTGGACAGGACCAGCAGGCCCTCGTTGCCCCACCGGGTGGCGCAGTCCTCCTCGCGGACCACCCGGGTCCGCTCCCCCTCGACCCGACGCCCCTCCCCCGCACCGGCAGCGCCCGTCGCGCCAGCGGCGTCGGGCCCGGTCACCCGGCCGGGGCCCGTCGGGGCGGTCACGCCGGCACCACCGGTACGTCGAGCGGGGCGGCGTAGCGGCGTACCACGTCCTTGTAGATGTTCTTCTTCTGCATCTCGGTGGTGCCGCCGGCGATCCGGATGGCCACGGCGTCGCGCAGGTGCCGCTCGATGCCGCCGGTACGGTCGTAGCCGGCGTGCCCGAAGATCTGCACCAGTTCCACGGTGGACCGGACCGCGCCCTCGGAGGCGGCCAGCTTGGCGCAGGAGGCGAGCGCGCTGTAGGAGTCGTCGCCGCGGACCAGCGCGTCGGCGGCGGCGTAGGCGAGGTGCCGGGCCGACTCGATGGTGGTCCGGATGCCGACGACCTTGTCCTGGATGAACTCGTGCTCGCCGATGGGGACGCCGAACGCCCGGCGTTCGGCACAGCGGCGCAGCACCACGGGGAGCAGTGCCTCCAGTTGGGCGGCGACAACGACGCCGTACATGAGACGGTCGAAGGCCAGGAACGAGTAGAGGGTGGCGAGCCCGTCGCCGGGTGGCCCGACGACGTCGGCCGGGCCGACCGGCACCCCGTCCAGGATGATCGGCCCGGTGGGGCTCGTCCGCTGGCCGAGCAGGTCCTCGGCTGCTCCGGTGTCGACACCGGGCCGGTCGCGGTCCAGCACGAACAGGGTGATGTCCCGGCTGCCGATGCCGTCGAGCCGGCCGACGATCAGCAGGTGGTCGGCGACGGGCGCGTTGGTGATGTGTGCCTTGTGCCCGGTGAGCCGCCAGTCGTCGACGCCGTGCACGCTGGCCCGGGTGCCGACGGCGGCGACGTGGGAGCCGCCGGCCGGTTCGGTGGCGGCGGTGGCGCCCACCGCGCCGCCGGCCAGCGCCGGGAGCAGCCGGCGGCGCTGTTCGGGGGTGCCGTGTTCGCACAGTACGTGCAGCAGGCCGGCGTGGGCGACGGCGGACAGTACGAAACCGGAGTCGTCGGCGCCCTGGGCGAGCCCTTCCAGGCCGGCCAGGAAGTCCCACAGGGTGCCCCCGTCGCCGCCGTGCTCGCGGGGCAGGTGGGCGGTCCAGAATCCCTCGTCGGCCAGCGCCTGCCAGGACTTGGTGTCGAAGACCCCGGCGCGGTCGCGCTCGGCGGTGCCGGGGGCGACGGTCGTCGCGGCGAAGCGGCGGAACCGTTCCCGGCGGGCGTGTTGCTCCTGCGTCCAGGTGATCTGCATCGTCGTGCCCTCTCAGCCGGCCTCGGTGATGTCGTGCAGGGTGAGCCGGACGGCGGCGGTGAAGGCCGCGACGTCGTCTCCGGTGGTGCAGGTGGTGACGCAGCCCATGCCCCGGGGGGCGATGATCACGCCGTGGTTGAGCAGGCCCAGGAAGAAGGCCTGTTGGCGGGCGGCGTCGACGGCGCGGACGTCCCGGAACACCTCGACCCGGCGCGGGCCGACGTGGATGTTGAACAGGGACCCGACGCCGGTGACGACGGCGTCGACCGACGCATCGGCGAACACCCCGGTCAGTTCGCGGCGCAGCAGGTCGCCGGTGCGGTTGAGCGCGTCGATGGTGGCCGCGTCGAGCTTGCCGAGGGTGACGATGCCGGCGGCGACGCTGAGCGCGTTGCCGGTGAACGTGCCGCCCTGGTAGAGCGCCGGGCCGCCGGAGCGGGAGTCGTACACGTCGGTGCCGCCCTGGGGTTCGAGCAGCCCCATGATGTCGGCCCGGCCGCCGTACGCGCCGATCGGCAGACCACCGCCGATGATCTTGCCCATGGTGGTCAGGTCGGGGGTGACGCCGTACGCCTGCTGCGCGCCGCCGTACGCCAGCCGCAGCGTGATCACCTCGTCGAAGACCAGCAGGATGCCCAGTTCGTCGCAGGTGGCCCGCATCGCGGTCAGGTACTCGGCGGTGGCCGGGATCATCCCGCCGACGCCGAGCACCGGTTCCAGCACCAGCGCCGCCACCCGGTCGGCGTGGGCGCGCAGGACCTGCTGCGACGCGGTGACGTCGTTGAACGGCACCACCAGGGTCTCCCGGGTGCGGGAGGCGGGGATGCCGCGCATCTCCGGCACGGAGGCGGGTGACCTGACGTCACCGGCGAGGTCGGCCGGTGGCCGTACGCTGATCATCACGTCGTCGGTGGTGCCGTGGTAGCCGCCCTCGGCCTTGGCGACCAGCGGGCGGCCGGTGAACGCCCGCGCCAGGCGCAGCGCGAACATCACCGCCTCGGTGCCGGAGCCGGTGAACCGGACCCGCTCCAGGCTCGGCACCCGCGCCACCAGCAGCGCCGCCAGCTCGGCCTCCAGGGTGCGGGAGAACGAGTGCGAGGTGCCGTGCGGCAGCTGCTCCCGGATGGCGGCGGTGACGTCCGGGTCGGCGTAGCCCAGCGGCAGGCCGGTGTAGTTGGCCAGGAAGTCGCGGTAGACGTTGCCGTCGACGTCCCAGACCGTGCCGCCGACCCCCCGGTCCAGGTAGACCGGGTACGGCGGCCAGGAGTTGAGGCTGCGGGTCGCCCCGGCCGGGATCATCGCGCCGGCCCGGGCGAAGTGTTCCTTCGAGCCGGGGGTGCGCTTGGCGTAGTCGGACAGGATGCTCATGCCGGTGGCTCCTCGTGGGTCGGCTGGCCGGCCGTACCGCCGGGCCAGGTGATCAGGGCGCTGCCCCAGGTCATCCCCCCGCCGAAGGCGGCGAGTAGGACCCGGGCCCCGGGGCGGACCCGGCCGGCGTCGATCGCCGCGTCGAGGGTGACCGGCACGGACGCGGCACCGGTGTTGCCGTAGTGGGTGCCGCTGATCGCCACCTGGTCGGCGACGAAGCCGAGTTCCTTGGTCACCTCGCGCAGCAGCCGCACGTTGGCCTGGTGCGGGACGAGCAGGTCGAGGTCGGCGACGGTCAGCCCGCAGGCGGCGGTGGCGTCGGCGACGAGTTCCGGCAGCTTGCGTTCGGCGAACGCGCGCACCGCCCGGCCGTCCATCGTGAAGTGGTGCCCGCCGTGGGCGACGGTGGCGGTGCTGGCCGGGGCGCGGCTGCCACCGGCGGGGATCCGGACCAGGTCGTGCTGCCGGCCGTCGCTGCCCAGCCGGGTGTACGCGATGCCGGCGGCGTCGGCCGAGCGGCCCAGCACCACCGCGCCCGCGCCGTCGCCGAAGAGCACCGAGGTGCGCCGGTCGGTGTAGTCGAGGATGCGCGAGTAGGTGTCCGCGCCGATCACCACGGCGTACCTGATGGTCGGGTCGCACCGCATGATCTTGTGGGCGACGTCCAGGGCGTAGACGAAGCCGGTGCAGACGGCGTCCAGGTCCATCGCGTACGCGCCCCACGCGCCGAGGTTGGCCTGCACCCGGCAGGCGGTGGCGGGCAGCGGCAGGTCCGGGGTGGAGGTGCCCAGGATGATCAGGCCGACCTCGGCGGCGTCGACGCCGGCCCGGTCGAGGGCCTGCCGGGCGGCGTGGGTGGCCAGGTCGGAGGTGGCCTCCCCGGGCGCGGCGGCCCGCCGTTCGTGGACCCCGGTCCGGTCGACGATCCAGTCGGCCGTGACGCCGAGCGCCGCGGCCAGCGACGCGTTGGTCACCACCTGCTCGGGCAGGCAGGCACCGGTGGCGAGGATGCCCGGCGTCGCACCCGGGGTGGGGGTGCGGTCGGCGGCGGCTCGGGGTCGGGCGGGAGTGGCAGCGGGCCATCGTGGGTCATGGCGGCTGCGTTCGGTCGGGCTTGCCTGTTCGGCGTCGGCATGCATGTCCCCAGGCTGCCGCCGGCGTGTTCGTTTTCCGTCGCCGCCGAGATTTAACGCAGATCTAGCGGGCCCGGAAATGGGACGTGACAGACGTCCACAATGGTCGACAATGGACGTCGACCGTCCAGAATATCGAGTGTCGGCGCATTCCGTACCGGCCGGACCGATAAGCGGATCGGTAAGATCGGAGACAGCCATCTGACCGATCGCCGACTGCCCGGTGTGAAGTGGATCACACACAATGTGCCCATGAGAACCGGACGCGGACACGGCAGGGCGGTACGGCTCACGGTGTGCCTGGCCCTGCTGACCCTGCTCGCCGGATGTATGCAGCTCAACCTGGGGCTGACCGTCAACGCCGACGACACCGTCGACGGGCAGCTGCTGCTCACCGCCGAAAAGTCGGTGCTCAGCAGCCGCAACAAGAACCTCGCGGTCGCCTACGCCGAACTGCGGGAGAACATCCCCGCCCTGCCCGCCGGCGAAGAGACCGTCTACGAGGACGATCGTTTCTACGGCGCCCAGATCACTTATCGGCGCACCCCGCTGAAAAGCTTCACGAGCGAGAGCGTGAAGCTCGGCCGCGACGGCGATCTCTACCGGTTCAGCCTGCCACTCGACCCCAAGAAATACGGCGGGAAGGTGGCCGAACAGGATCCCCAGAACCAGCAGCGGTTCCTGGATCTCATGTCGTTCGAGATCTCGGTGACCTTTCCCGGTCGGGTGATCGATTCCAACGGCACCCTCACCGGGCGCTCGGTCACCTGGAAGGTCGTCGCCAACGAGCCCAAACCGGCCGAACTGCGGGCGATCGCCGAGGCCCCGCCGCGCCCCACCCCGTCGGCCAGCCCGGCCGCCGCGGGCGGCACGGACGACCCGGGTGGCTTCCCGTGGCTGCCGGTGTCCGTGGGGGTCCTGGTCCTGCTCCTGCTGGCCGGCGGGGTCACCGCCGTCCTGCTGCGCCGTCGGGGCGGCACCGCCGCCACCCCGCCCGCCCCCACCCGTCCCGCACCACCCGAAGGGGGATCGCCGTGAACGATCTCTTCAGCTGGGCCGCCCTCGGCACCGTGGCCGGTGCCAGCGCCGCCACCCTGCTCACCGCCAACGTCATCGGCGGCCTGCTCGGCCCGAACAGCGACAAGGCCCGCAAGTGGATCGCCCTGGGCGTGGCGCTGCTCCTGTCGTACGCCACCGCGGCGTTCGCCACCGACGCGGGCGGCGAGAAGTGGCTGATCGCGTTCTTCAACGGCCTGGTCATCTTCTCCGCCGCGCTGGGCGTCAACCAGCTACCGCCCGGCAACCGGCAGCCCACCCAGGCCACCGGCGGCCAGCTCGCCCAGGGCCGGCAGCCCCGATTCGTCCGTTCCTGGGTCTGAGGAGGCGCGTCATGGTCTACGGAATCGTCAGCGCCGCCGTCCACGTCCTGGGCGGGGCGGCGCTCGGGCTGGCCGTCGGTGGCCCGGTGGGGCTGCTGGTCGGCGCGGTCGTCGGCCTGCTGGTCGGCGTCCCGTTCGGCTGGTCGGTCGCCGCCGCCCGGGTGTACGGCCCGGACGCCCGGGGGGTGGCGCTGTTCGTCGTCGACCACACCTGGAGCCTGCCGAACACCGCCGCCGGGGCGCTCTACCTCGCCCTGCACCTGGTCGTCGGCCATTCGTTGGACCGGCCCACCTCGCAGCACAGCTGCCGGGTCAACCTGGTCGAGGGAGTGTCCCCCCGGTACGCCACCACCATCGGCACGGTCTGCGCCGGTTCCGGCCCCGGCATCCAACGCCACGAGGACGTGCACATCCTGCAGGCCCGGCTGCTCGGCCCGCTCTACCTGCCGCTGGTCGCGCTCAACTACGTGCTGTTCACCATCGCCCCGGTGTGGCTGCTCTGGCACGACCACGCCAACGCCCCGATCAACCGGTTCACCAGGTACTTCGAGATCGGCGTCTACCCGCACGTGTGGAACGAGGCCATCGCGTACCGCGTCCAGGGGACGCCGCCGCGATGACCGGCGACGGGCCGGGGCCGGTCGAGACGGCCACCGCCGAGCTGGCCGCCTGGCTGGCCGGGGCCGCCGGGCAGGACGTCCCGGTCGGCCCGCCCGCCGACGGGGGCGTCGGGCTGACCCTGTGGCCGCTGGCCCTGCGGCCGGCCCGGCAGACCCGGGGAACCGGCACGCCCGCGCCGTACCGGTTCACGATCCGCTACCTGGTCGCCGCCGCCGGCCCGGCCGCGCTGGCCGGGCTGGACCGGGTGCTGACCGCCGCCGCCACGGCCGGCGAACCGGAACTGGTGCTGGAGGCCGGCGACCCGGCGCTGTGGGTGACGCTGGGCGTCGCCCCCCGGCCGGCGCTGCTGGTCGACGTGCCGGCCCAGGTGACCGCCACGCCGCCGGTCGCGCCACCGGTGCTGCACCCGCTGCGGCTGCACCGGCTGGCCCTGCGTGACCTCGTCGGCCGG
Source organism: Micromonospora sp. WMMD734 (assembly GCF_049178975.1). Classification (NCBI taxonomy): domain Bacteria; kingdom Bacillati; phylum Actinomycetota; class Actinomycetes; order Micromonosporales; family Micromonosporaceae; genus Micromonospora; species Micromonospora sp. WMMD734. Next base: position 1,749,453 of record NZ_JBMHMK010000001.1, on the reverse strand, counting down.
GTGGTCGGCCCGCAGCGGCAGCCCCTGGCGGCGCTGCGGGTGGAACTGGCCGGCACCCCGTACGCCACCCACACCGACTCCGGCGGACGGTTCCGGCTCGCCGGGGTCCCGCACGACCCGGAGCATCCCGGCCGTCCGGTCCGGCTGCGCCTGGTCGGCCGGGGCCGCACCCTCACCGCCGAGGTCGACCCGGCCGACGCGGACATCGTCATCGTCTGCGAACCCCCGGCCCGCTGAGCCGGCCCGGCGTACAGGAGGACCGATGCCCCACTACTTCTCCCCCGGCATCTACGTCGAGGAGGTGCCCAGCGCCGCCCGGCCGATCGGGCCGGTCGGGATGGCCGTCGCCGCGTTCGTCGGGGTCGCTCCCGACCGGGGCGCGCACGTCGACCGGGCACTGGCCGTCACCAGCTGGTCGGAGTTCGTGCGGCTGTACGCCGCCGGTGACGACCTGGAGAGCACCCCGCTGGCCCGGGCGGTCTTCGGTTTCCTCGACAACGGCGGCAGCCGCTGCTGGGTGGTCAACGTCGGCGTCGACGGCCGACTCACCGGCACCGGGCAGCGGCGCACCGGGCTGCAACTGGTGGAGGCCATCGACGAGGTGGCCATCCTCGCCGCGCCCGGCTTCCACGACCCGGTGTCGCACGAGGCGCTGCTGAGCATGGCCGAGCGGTTGCGCACCATGGTGGCGATCTGCGACCCGCCGCCCGGCATCGAGGACATCTCGACGCTGACCCGGGTGGCCACCCCCGCGCGCGCCGGCAAGCCCGGCGACGGAAAACCGGCCGACGGCAAGGCCGGCGAGCCGGCCGACGCCGACACCGGCACCGCCCACCGGGCCCGGCAGTCCGACTACGGCACCTACTACTTCCCCTGGCTGCGGGTGCGTGACCCGCTCACCGGCGAGCTGGTGCTCACCCCGCCGAGCGGTCACATGGCCGGCATCTGGGCCCGTACCGACGCGCTGCGCGGCGTGCACAAGGCCCCCGCCAACGAGCCGGTCCGCGGCGCGGTCGACCTGGAGTACCTGGTCACCCGTGCGGAGCACGACGTGCTCAATCCCAGGGGGGTCAACGTGATCAGGTACTTCGCCGGGGAGGGCATCCGGGTGTGGGGGGCCCGGACCCTGGCCGCCGAGGCCAGCGAGTGGCGCTACCTCAACGTCCGCAGGTTGTCGATCTCCATCGAGCAGGCGATCGCCAACGGCACCAGGTGGATGGTGTTCGAGCCCAACGACTACTCGCTGTGGCGGTCCATCCGCCGCGACATCGGCGCGTTCCTGACCCGGGTGTGGCGCGACGGGGCGCTGCTCGGGCGTACCCCCGAGGAGGCGTTCTTCGTCAAGTGCGACGAGGAGACCAACCCGGTCGACGTCCGCGACGCCGGGATGGTGGTCGCGCACATCGGCATCGCGGTGGTCAAGCCGGCGGAGTTCGTGGTGTTCAAGCTGAGCCAGTGGGCCGGCGGCACCGACACCGAGACGATCGGAGGCTGACATGCCGACCCCGGCCACCCCGCAACCCGGCGCCCCGGTCGACCCGTACCGGGCGTACCACTTCAAACTGCTCATCAACGGCATCACCAACGGGCACTTCACCGAGGTCAGCGGCCTGGAGATGACGATCGGCCGGCTGTCCTACCGGGAGGCCGGCAACGACCGGGTCCGGTCGGTCCCGGGGCAGGTCGACTACGCGCCGGTGACCCTGCACTTCGGCCTCACCCCCTCGCGTGAGCTGTGGGACTGGGTGCACGGCGCGGCGACCGGGACGGTGAGCCGCCGCAACGTGTCCGTGGTGCTGCTGGACGCCGCCGGCACCGCCGAGGTGCTGCGCTGGAACCTGATCAACGCGTGGCCGATGCGGTGGCGGGGTGCCCACCTGCACACCCTGTCCCAGGAGATCGCGATCGTGGCGCTGACCCTGGCGTACGAGGGGCTGGAGTTGGAGGACGGCAGTGCCGCGGCGTCCACGACCGCGTGACTGGCTGGCCACCCGGCTGCGGGCCGCCGCCGACGCGGTGGCCCCCGCACCGGCCGCCCAGCCGACCGCCCCGGCCACGCCGTTCACCGGCACCGACCCCGCCGCCCGGTGGGCCGGGCCGGCCCCGGTGCCGGGCGGGCCGGCCCGGCCACCGGACCACTGGTTGCCGCGCGGGCCGGGGCAGCCACCGGACCACTGGCTGCGGACGGTCGCCGCGCACGCCCCCGGCCTGCTGCACGACCTGGTCGGGCCGGCCGCCGACCCGCCGGGCCCGCCGTCGGCCGCCGGCCCGTGGCCCGCATCCCATCCGGGGGTACGCGGACAGCCCACCCCGGCGTCCGCCGAGCCCCCGCCCGACCCCGGTGCCCCCACCGCCGACCGGCACCCCGCACACCCGCCCGTCGCGGTGCCGCCGCCCGCCCCCGCCCCGCCTACCGCGCCGTGGGGGTCGTCGCCGGTGCCGAGCCCGGTGACCGGCACCCACCTCCCCCGATCCGGCGGCCCGACGGCGGCCACCCCGACCATCGGATCGGCGGGCCACCGCGTGCACCCGCCGATGGTGCACGACCCGGACCCGGCGACGGCGCATCCGACGACGGCGCACCCTGTGCATCAGCCTCCGGGGCACGACCCGGACCCGGCGACGGCGCACGACCCGGATCCGGCGGCGACGGCCCGGCCAAGCCCGCAAGCGCGGCCCACCGGGGTGGCGACGCCACCCGGTCCGGAGTGGACGGCACGTGCCGGGCTCGGGTGGCTGCGCCGACCCGGCCGGCGACGGACCACCCCGCCCCGCCCCCCGACGACACGACCCCGCCCGGAGCCGACGACGGGGGCCGGTGCGGAACTGGCGACGGGGGCCGGTCCGCAGCCGGTGACGGAGATCGGCCCGAGGTCGGGGACGGGACGCGACCCGGGGTGGGCCGCCGCACCCGGGGCGCAGGCGTCTGATCCACGCGGGTGGGCGGGGCACCGTCCGCCTTCCGACGTCGACCGGGGTACGCCCCTACCGGGCGGCGGGCGGTACCGGACCCCGGACGTACCGTCGCCGGCCCCCGGTCGGGGGTGGCCGGACCGCCCCGAACCCGGTCGGGCGGCGGAGGCCGCAACCAGCACCGGGCGACGGCCGGTCGACGGTCGACGGACCGACGCGGTGGCGGCGGCCGGCGACGCGGCACCCGGCCGCCCGGCCGGCTGGGGCCGCCCGGACCCCGGCCGGACGGGTGACCCGGACCCCGGCGGCTGGCGCGGTGGCGGGACCCACCCGGGCCCCGCCGGCGGCGCAACCGGGCGCGGCACCGTGACCCGGCGGGCCACCGCGACCCGGTGGCCGCAGGACGTGCCGGTCCCGGCCGGTGACCCGTGGCCGGCCCTGCCCGACGACGGGCCGTGGCGACGGCCGACGGGGACCGCCCGGGACGACGCCCGGGACGCCAGGCTCGACGCCGAACAGCGGGGGTACTGATGGAACGGGTCGCCTTCCTGGTCGACGACTCAGGTGTACGGATCGACTGCCTGCTCAACCCGCAGACCGTTCAGGTCACCCGGATCGCCGGGGTACGGCCGCAGGGCAGCGCCGAGGGGCGGCTCACCGGGATCGGGCTGGCCGACGACCCACTGGCCTTCACCGGCGGCGGTCGTACCGAACTGGTGCTGGACCTGCTCTTCGACACCGACCTGGTGGAGGGGCCGACCCGGCCCGGGGACGTGCGGATCCTTACCCGGCCACTGTGGATGCTGGCCGAGAACTCCGCCGTGGCACACGGCTGGCAGCGCCCGCCGCTGGTCCGGCTGGTCTGGGGCAAGACGTGGAACGTGCCCGGGGTGGTGGTGGCCGTCGCCGAACGGTTCGACGTGTTCACCCGTACCGGTTCGCCCCGCCGCTCGTGGCTGCGGATGAAGCTGCTGCGGGTGGCCGAGTCGGCCGACGAGGCGCAGCAGGGCTTCGCCGAGGAGTTGGCCGCCGCCACCCCGCCCGGGACACCCCCCGGGCAGGCGGTGGTGGCGGCCGGGGACGGTACGGCCACGCCCGGCTACTCCGGGGTGCGCTTCGACCTGCTCGCCCACGACGCGCTCGGCTCGCCGCTGCGCTGGCGGCTGCTCGCCGAGCACAACCGGATCACCGACCCGTTCGGTGTGCCGGCCGGGACCGCCCTCGCGGTGCCCCCGCCCACCGCGCCGCAGCCCGCCCCGGCACCGGCGGTGGCAGGCGCGGGCGGGACCGGCCCGGCGCCGGCCGACGGGGGTCTGCGGTGAGCGCCCGCCCGTCGGTGTCCCTCGACGGCGTGCCGCTGGGCGGCGCGGCGGACCGCCGGATCCGGTCGGTGCGGGTGGCCGCCCGCCTCGACCAGCCCACCCAGTGCGAGGTGGTGTACGCCGCCGACCCCGGCCCGGGGGCGCGGGGTCCCGGTCCCGGTCCGGCGGTGCCGACCGGCGCGACGCTCACCGTCCGGCTCGGCGACGACCTGCTGTTCACCGGGGAGGTCACCTGCGTCGAGGTGGAGTACGCCGCCGACGGCACCGCCCTGTCCCGCTGGCGCGGCTACGACCTGCTGCACCGGCTGCGCAAGCGGCAGCAGTTACGGGTCTTCGAGGCGGTCACCGCCGCCGACCTGGCCCGGGAGCTGTGTGGCGCGGTGGGACTCGCCGTCGATGCCGAGGTCGACGGGCCCCGGCTGGACCGGCTGCTCCAGCACCGGCACAGCGACCTGGAGCTGCTGCGGGAGGTGGCCGGCCGGGCCGGTCTGCACCTGGCCGTCGACGGTGACCGGGTACGGCTGGTCACCCTGGACGGGCACGGCCAGCCGGTGCCGCTGACCCTGGGCCGGACGCTGCACTCGGTGCGGTTGGCCGCCAACCTGGACCGGGCCGCCGGGGGCAGCGCCGCGCTGGGCTGGCATCCGCAGCGGGCCGAGCCGCTCGGCCACCGGGTCGACGCCGCGCGCAGCGGCCGGCGGGTGCCGTTGCGCCCGGATCCGGCGGCGGTCGGCGCGGACGGCGTACGGACCCTGCTGGACCAGCCCGGCCGCAGCGACGACGAGTTGGCCGCGCTCGCCCAGGCCGGCCTGGACGACCGGGTGGCCGCGCTGGTCACCGCCGAGGGCGTCGCCGCGGGTGACCCGGCGTTGCGTCCCGGCCGGCGGGTCACGCTGGGCGGGGTGGCCGACGACCTGGCCGGGGTGTACGTCCTCACCGAGGTGGTGCACACCGTCGACGGCAGCGGCCACCTCACCCGGTTCGCCACCGCCCCGCCGCCCGCCCCGCCGCACGTCACGGCCGGCGGGGCGGTGGTCACCCTCGGGGTGGTCACCGCCGTCGACGACCCGCAGCGGCTCGGCCGGGTCCGGGTGCGGCTGCCCGGGTACGGCGACCTGGACGCCGGCTGGCTGGCCGTGCTCTGCCCGGGGGCCGGACGGGACAAGGGCATCGTGGCGTTGCCCGACCCGGACGACACGGTGCTGCTGGCCCTGCCGGGTGGTGACCCGGTCGCCGGGGTGGTGCTGGGCTCGCTGTTCGGCACCGTCACCCCGTACGACGCGGGGGTGGCCGACGGACGGGCGGGCCGCTGGTCGGTGCGGACCGGCAGCGGTCAGACCATCGTGGTCGACGACGCGGCGCGCACGCTGCGGCTGGCCACCGACGTCGGCAGTTTCCTGGAGCTGACCCCCGAGTTGACCACCCTGCACGCCGCGACCGACCTGGTGCTCTCCGCGCCGGGCCGGGCGCTGGTGGTGCGGGCCCGCAGCGTCGACTTCCTGCACGCCGACGCGACCGAGGACGCGGCGACCGCCAGGCAACAGGCCGGCACGCTCGCCCGCGCCCACTCCGGAGGTGCCTGATGCGCTGGATCACCCTCGACTCGCTGATCGCCTGCGACCACGACGGCCGGGTCACCAACCGGGCGTCGCAGGGCTGGCTGACCGTCGCCGGGACGCCGGTGCTGGTCGACGACGACCCGGTGGGGCGGGACATCGTGGCCTGCCCCAACTACGGGCCGACGGTCAAACCGTGCGCGAAGACCCTCGCGGTGCGGGTCGGCTACAGCGGCTGGCTGCGGGTCGACGGGCGGCGGATCGTGCTGTCGCACCTGGCCGGGTTCACCGACGGCACCCCGCCGAACCTGGTCCGGCACACCGTGCACGACGCCCGGCAGCGCCTGGTGGAGGCCGACCGATGAGGGCGTTGCGGTTCGTCGGGGCCGGCTTCGACGCCGGCCGCGCCGGGGGCCTGGCACTGACCGCGACCGGCGGGCTCGCCGTGACCGACGGCGACGAGACGGTACGCCAGGCGTTGTACCTGCTGCTGTCCACCACGCCGGGCGAGCGGCTGATGCGCCCCGGGTACGGCTCCCGGCTGCACCGGCTGGTGTTCGCGCCGAACGACGAGACCACCGCCGGGCTGGCCATCCACTACGTACGGCAGGCGATCCGCCGGTGGGAGCCCCGGATCGAGGTGATCGACGTGGACGCCGGCCCCGACCCGGACGACCCGTGGCGGCTGGTGATCAGGTTGGACTACCGGGTGCGGGCCAGCCTCTCCCCCGGTCAGCTGGTCCTCTCCGTCGACCTGCTCCCCGCCGACGCCGACCCGCCCGCGCACCGGGCCGCCGGTCGGCCGACCGAGGGGGACGGGTCATGACGCTGCCCGTGCCGCACCTCGACGACCGCACCTTCCTCGATCTGGTCACCGAGGCCCGGGACCGCATCCGGCAGTCCTGCCCCGGTTGGACCGACCTGTCCGCACACGATCCGGGCATCGCCCTGGTGGAGGCGTTCGCGCACCTCACCGAGGTGATGATCTTCCGGCTGAACCAGTTGCCGGAGAAGGCGTACGTGCAGTTCCTGAACCTGCTCGGGGTCACCCGGCACGCCCCGACGGCGGCCTGGGCCGACGTCCGGTTCGTCCGGACCGGCGGTGACCGGGCGGCGGTGCGGATCCCGGCGGGCACCCGGGTCGCCGCGGCCCGGGGCGTCGACCCCAGGCCCGTCGTCTTCGTCACCACCGAGCCGGCGCTGCTGCCGGCGGACGCCGACGAGGTGACCGTCCGGATGCACCACTGTGAACCGGTCGAGGCGGAACTGCTGGGCGTCGGCACCGGCCAGCCGGGGCAGGCGCTGCGGGCCGCCCGGTCGCCGCTGGCGCGTACCGCCGAGCCGCGGGACCTGCTGCTCGGGGTGGAGGTGCCGGCCGGCTCGGTGGAGCTGGGCGCGGTGGCCCGGGAACACGAGGGGGCCACGTACGAGGTGTGGCGGCCGGTGGACAGCTTCGCCGGGGTCGGCCCGCAGGCCAAGGTCTACCTGGTGGACCGCTGCTCGGGGCTGGTCACCTTCGCCCCGGCGCTGGACCTGCGCCCACCCGCCGCCGACCCGCCCGGCCCGGCACCGGCCGACGTGGGACCGGGCGTCCCGGGGCCCGCCGGCACACGGGCGGGCGGTGGGCCGGTCACCGTCGCGGCGGTGCCGCCGGCCGGGGCGCGGATACGGCTGTGGTACCGGGCCGGCGGTGGCCGGACCGGCAACGTCGCCGCCGGCACCCTGACCACCCTGCGGGACCCGCTGCCCGGGGTACGGACGGAGAACCCGGCACCGGCAGGTGGCGGACGGGAGCTGGAGAGCCTCGAATCGGCGCTGGTCCGGGGCCCGTACGAGTTCTTCGCCCAGCAACGCGCGGTCACCGCCCGGGACTTCGAGATCCTCGCCGCCGGCTCCGGCGGGGTGTCCCGGGCGCGGGCGTTCACCCGGTCGGCGGTGTACAGCTTCGCCCGCCCCGGTGAGGTCGAGGTGGTGCTGGTGCCGTACGTGCCGGACGAGGCCCGGCCAGGTGGCCGGCTGCCGGTGACGGTGCTGCGCGCGCACGAGGTGGAGGAGTCCCGCCGCCGGGTGGAGGCGGACCTGGACCGACGGCGGGCGTTGGGCACCAGCTGCCGGGCCGGCTGGGCCCGCTACAAGGCGGTGTCGATCCGGGCCCGGGTGGTGGTCCGGCCGGAGGAGGACGTCGAGGCGGTCCGCCGGCGCATCCACGACCGGCTGCACCAGACGCTCAGCCCGCTGCCCACCGCGCTGAACCCGACCGGCTGGGCGTTCGGTGAGCCGCTCCGCGCGTCCAACGTGTACCGGATGCTGGAGCACGCCGAGCCGGGGGTGCGCTACGTCGAGTCGGTCCGGTTCGTGGTGGACGAGGCACCCGACGCGCAGGTCCGCGCCGTCGCCGTCGACCAGTACCAGCCCGGCACCTGGTACGCCGGCCGGGGCCCGGTGCTGTTCCGCTCGTCCAACGCGGGGGTGGGCTGGGAACCGGCGGGCCGGTTCGACGACGACGAGACGGTGCTGCGGGTCGCCCCCGCCCCGGCTCCGGTGCGTCCCGGGGTGCTGGCCCGACCCGGCGCGGTGGCGGTGGTGACCACCCGGGCCGCAGGCGGCTCCCGGGTGCACCTGAGCACCGACCTCGGCGAGACCTGGTCGGCGTTGACCGGCCTGGACTCCCGGATCACCGACCTGGCCTGGATCGACCGGGACGGTGCGGGCGCGCTGCTGCTGGCCACCGACACCGGCCTGTACGAGGTGTCGCTGCTGCCCGGGGCGGTGCCGTTGCAGATCCTGGTCGACCCGGCCGACGCCGACCGGGGCTTCTACGCCGTCCGCGCGTTCGTCTCGGAGCGGGGCGCGCCGGGGGTGGCGGTCGCGGCGCAGGCGGGTTTCGGCGTCTACCTGTCCACCGCCGGTGGCCGCCCCGGCAGCTTCACCCACGTCGGCCTGGCCAACGTGGACAACCGGGTGCTCGCCGTGCAGTACGACGGCCCGGCCACCCTGCTGTGGGCGGGCGCGGGCGAACCGGACCCGAAGAAACCGGGGCAGGGCTGCCACCGTACCCGGCTGTTCGAGTCCGACGTGAAGTGGCAGCAGGTGCAGGCCGGCTGGGTCGGCGGCACCTGCCGGGACCTCGCCTTCGTCGGCACCCTGGCGGTGGCGGCCACGCAGAGCGGCGGGGTGGTCCGCCTCGACACCCTGGCCGCGCAGCCGCAGTGGCAGCCGGTGGTGGTCAACTGCGGCCTGCCGCTGCGCGACCGGACCCGGTTCGTGCCGGTGGACGCGATCGCCGGCAGCGCCACCGGTACCGGCGGCGCCCGGTTGATCCTGGCCGGCGGCGAACGCGGGGTGTACCGCAGCGGCGACGCCGTCGACTGGACACCCAGCGCCAACCAGGCCACCGCCGACGTGGTGACCGTCCCCGACACCTGGCTGCTCTGCTCCGGCGGGCACGACATCGAGGTGGTGGGGCACGATGCGCCGGGCCGCGATTGAACGGCTGCTGCCGGCGGCCTACCAGCGGGCCGCCGGGCCGGGCAGCGTCCTGGCCGCCCTGCTGGACGTGATGGAGACGCTGCACGCCCCGGACGAGGCGCTGCTCGCCGACGTGGACGTGCTGTTCGACCCGTACCGCACGCCGGCCGGGTTCGCCGGCTACCTGACCCGCTGGGTGGCGATGGACCACGTGCTCGGCCCGCCCCGGCCGGACGCCCCGCCGCCGCTGCCCGTGGGCCGGCTACGCGACCTGGTCGCGCACGGCGCGCTGCTGGCCCGCTGGCGGGGCACCCCGTACGGGATGCGGACCGCGCTGGAACTGGCCACCGGGGTCACCGGGTTCGTCCTGGACGAGCCGGCCGACCGGCCGTTCCACCTGGTCGTCCGGGTGCCGCAGGCGGCGGCCGGGCTGCTGACCGTGGTGACCCGGATCGTCGCGGCGGAGAAACCGGCGGCGGTGACCGCCGAGGTCGTCCTCGCCGACGGCTCCGCCCCGGGTTCCCCTCCCCCGCCCGGACCGTCGTCTGAGGAGCCGTCATGACCACCGAATGGGCCGTCGTCGCCGCCGCCGAGCAGTTCACCCTCGACCCGGCCAACCGGGGCGAGCTGACCTTCACCGTCTCCAATCCCGGCGGCGCGCCGGACACCGTGGTCTTCGACGTCGCGCCGGGCGAGGGCAGCCAACGGGGCTGGTTCACGGTGGCCGAACCGCAACGGGTGGTGCCGGGGCAGAACTCGGTGTCGTTCCTGGTCCGCCTGGCGGTCCCGGCCGGCACCGCACCCCGCCGGTACGACATGACCGGCTTCGCCTACTCGGCGAACACCGCGCCGGAGGAGAGCTCCCGGGCCAGCGGCCGGGTGACGTACGAGGTCAGGGCGGTCGCCCCGCCCCGGCGGGCCCCGTGGCCGTGGATCGCGGCGGCGGTGGCGCTGGTGGTGCTGGTCGGCGCGGTGGTCGGTTACCTGCTCAGCCGCCCGGACGCCGCCCCACCACCGGCCGCCGCCCGGGTGGTGACGGTGGAGGCGGAGACCCTGTTGGCCGGGGCGAAGACGGAGTCACCGGCGGGCGCCGCGGTGAAGGTGGTGGAGCAGCCCGACTGCTGCGGGCTGGCCTTCTCCGGTGGCCGGCAACTGTTCCTCCAGGGGCTGGCGGCGGGTGACCGGGTCAGTCTCACCGTCACCCTGCCGGTGGACGCCACCTGGTCGTTCGCCGCGTCCCGGACCACCTCGGCGGACTACGCCAACACCATCTGGCAGATCGACGGCATACAGGTGGGCGGTACCTTCCTCGGCTTCTCGAAGCAGCCCGCGCTGCGCGACGTCGAGGAGGTCGGCACGGTACGGCTCGGCCGGGGCACGCACACCCTGACCCTGATCGCGGTCGGCCGGACCCAGGGCACCGAGCGGTACTTCGCCGGGGTGGACCGGGTCCGGTTCACCGAGCTGCCCGAGCCGACGGGCCGGCCGTGACCGGCCGGCAGAAACTGCTGCTGGTGATGGTCGCCGTGCTGCTGGTCGCCGGGTTCGTCGGCGCGCTCGGGCTGGGTCACGCCGGTCGCGGTGATCCGGCCGACCCCGGTGCGCCGGGCTGGCTGGGCCGGCTCGGTGGGAACGGCGCCACCGTGGACCCGGCGACGGTACGGGCCGACTGCGACCGTACCGGCGACGTGCTCTCCTTCGTCGGCGGCTGCGCGCTGCGGGTGGACGACCCCGGCGGGCTGCGCACCCTGGTGCTGCGCAGCGGGGCGGCCTTCGCGGTCACCGCCCCCGCGCCGAGCGACGCCGACCTGACCATCCGCGACGACGTCACGCCCGCCGACGGGGGTGACGCCGTCGCGACGATCGCCGTCGACCGGGCCACCGAGGTCGGCCTGGGCTGCCCGGGAGGTGTCTCGTGCACCGTCACCATCGCCACCTCGTGACCCGCCGTCGGTCGGTGCCCCGGTTCGCGGTGACGCCGGGCCGGGAGGTGACCCGGCATGGGTGAGCTGCGTAAACCGTTCCTGCTGTTGGCGCTGCTGGCGATAACGCTGGTGGTGGGACTGGAGTGGGGTTCGTCGCTGCTCACCGGCGGCGGCGACGCGGGCGGGGCGCTGCTCAGCGGTGCCCGGGACCTGGGTGTGGACGTCGGCGAGGTGGGGCGGATCAGTGAGCCCTCCGGCCGGGGCACCGGCTATCTGGCGCTGGTCGACGTGGTGGCGCTCTGGACGACCGGCCTGTTCTGCCTGAGCCTGCTGCTCTCCGACCGGGTGCAGGGCCGGGTGCAGGGGGTGGCCACCCTGGTCTTCGCCGTCCTGCTGATCCTGGCGTCGCTGGTGCTGCTGGTGACCGTCTTCGTCGAGCTGACGGTGATGGTGTCGCTGTTGCTGGCCGTGCCCTTCGGCACGCTGGCCTACCTGGCGCTGTGGGGATTCTTCCCGGTCGGCGAGGCCAGCCTGCTGCTCGGCCTGGTGCTGGCGTTGAAGCTGGTCTGGGCCGGGCTGCTGCTGCTCGCCCAGCCCCGGTTCCTGCAGAACAAGGGACTCGTCCTGCTGGCGCTGACCACCCTGGTCTGCACGGTGCTGCTGGAGTTCCTGCACCGGCTGGTCCCGGTGATCCTGGTCAGCATCCTCGACGACGTCGGCGCGCTGGTCTTCGCCGTCGTGGCCCTCGTCTGGGGCCTGGTCCTGCTGGTCGGCTCCATCCCCGCCGTCGTCAAGGCCGTCCGCGCCACCGCCACCGTCCGGTGACTCGGCCCGGCCGCCGGCTGGTCGCGCCGCTGGGCTGCGGCGGGGTGGGACATGATGTGCCACCGACTGATATGCCTGTCCGTCATATTCATGACGGACAGGCATATCAGTCCACCGCGGTATCGCCTTCCCTCCGTCCGGCAGGCCGACGGGACCCCACGGCGGGCCCGCTCAGGGTCCACCGGAGGCCCGCTCAGGACACGTGCCCCCGGTAGGCATCGATGGTGGCGGCGAGGATGTCCGGGCCGGGGCGGGACCAGAGCGCCGCCTGGAACACCTCGACCTCGACCGGCCCGGCGTACCCGGCGGCGTCGACCGCCTCGCGCAGCCGGCGCAGCTCCACACAGCCCGCCCCGGGCAGCGCCCGGCCGAGCAGCACCCCCTCCGGCAGCGGGGTCACCCAGTCCGCCGCCTGGAACGCGGCGATCCTTTTGCCGGCGCGGGCGATCTGTGCGTAGACCGTGTCGTCCCACCAGACGTGGTAGGTGTCCACCACCACGCCGACCACGGCGGGGTCGAACCGTTCGGCGATGTCGAGCGCCTGGCCGAGGGTGGCGATGACGCACCTGTCGGCGCTGAACATCGGGTGCAGCGGTTCGATGGCGAGCCGTACCCCGGCCGCCGCGGCCTCGTCGGCGAGCGCAGCGACGGCGTCGGCGACCTGCCGGCGGGCCCCGTCGACGTCACGACTGCCCGACGGCAGCCCACCGGAGACCAGCACCAGCTCGCGGGTGCCGAGGGTGGCCGCCTCCTCGATCGCCCGCCGGTTCTCGTCCCACCAGTCGGGTGCGGTGAAGAACCCGCCCCGGCACAGTGAGGTGACGGTCAGCCCGGCGGCGCGGACCAGCCGGGCGGCCCGGTCGACCCCGTACTCCTGGACGGGTTCCCGCCACAGGCCGATGCCGGGCACCCCGGCCGCCACGCAGCCGGCGACGGCCTCCCGCAGCGGCCAGTGCTGGGCGGTGGCCTGGTTGAACGAGAACCGTTCCAACCCCGGCGTCACCACCACCCGGGCCGGGTCGTCGGACGGCGTGCGGGCGGCGGTCACTGGGCCACCCCGGCCACGGTGAAATAGGCCCGGGCCCGCGCGGCGGCCAGGTCGGCGTCGGGCAGCAGCCCGGCGGCGTCGGCGAGGACGAGCAGCCGGGCCAGGTGGGCCGGGGACCGGCCGGACTGCTGCCCGGCCAGCATGGTGAAGTGCTCCTGGTGCCCGGCCAGCCAGGCCAGGAACACGATGCCGGTCTTGTAGAACCAGGTCGGCGCGGCGAACAGGTGCCGGGCCAGCGGCAGGGTCGGGGCGAACGCCGCGTCGTAACGGTCCAGGTCACCGGCGTCGAGGGCGGCGAGCGCGGCGGCGGCGGCCGGCGCGATGGCGGCGAAGACCCCGAGCAGGGCGTCGGAGTGGCCCTGCCCGTCGCCCCGGATCAGCTCCGGGTAGTGGAAGTCGTCGCCGGTGTAGAGGCGTACCCCGGCGGGCAGGCGGCGGCGCAGCGCGACCTCCCGGTCGGCGTCGAGCAGGGACACCTTGATCCCGTCGACCCTGCGCTGGTGCTGTTTGATCAGGTGCAGCACCGTCTCGGTGGCCTCGTCGAGGTCGGTCGAGCCCCAGTAGCCGGCCAGCGCCGGGTCGAACATGTCGCCGAGCCAGTGCAGCACCACCGGCTGGTCGGCGGCGGTGAGCAGGTCGTCGTACACCCGCAGGTAGTCGTCGGGGCCGGTGGCGGCGGCGGCCAGGTGACGGCTGCACATCAGCACCGGGCGGGCGTCGGCGGCGGTGACGTCGGCGAGCTGTTCGGCGTACGCCCGGGTCACCTGGTCCACCGTGGCCGGGCCGGGTGGGAGCTGGTCGGTGGCGACCCCGGCGACGATCCGGCCGCCGACCGCACCGGCCTCGGCGGCGCTGCGCCGGATCAGCTCCCGGGTGGCCGGGTAGTCCAGGCCCGCGCCGCGCTGGGCGGTGTCCATCGCCTCGGCCACCCCCAGCCCGTACGACCAGAGGTGCCGGCGGAAGGCGAGGGTGGTGTCCCAGTCGACGGCGGCCGGGGCGCCCGGGACGTTCTCCGCACGCGGGTCGGCGACGACGTGCGCGGCGGCGTACGCCATCCGGGTGGTTGATGGGCCGGCGGGGCGCTCGTGGCCCGCGCCCCCGCGCAGCCGGTGGGTGCCGCCGTCGGGCAGCCGGACGACGGCGGTCACCGGGACAGCTCCGGCACCTCGACCCGGCGGCCCTCCCGGGCCGAGCGCAGCCCCAGCTCGGCCAGTTGCACGCCGCGTGCGCCGGCCAGGAAGTCCCAGCTGAACGGGGAGCCGGTGACGACGTGCCGCAGGAACGCCTCCCACTGCACCTTGAAGCCGTTGTCGAACTCCTCGTTGTCGGGCACCTCGGTCCACTGGGCCCGGAAGTCCTCGGTGGCGGGCAGGTCGGGGTTCCACACCGGTTTGGGGGTGACCGCCCGGTGTTGGATCCGGCAGCGGCGCAGGCCGGCGACGGCGCTGCCCTCGGTGCCGTCGACGTGGAACTCGACCAGTTCGTCGCGGTGCACCCGGGTGGTCCACGACGAGTTGAGCGCGGCGATGATCCCGCCGTCGAGTTCGAAGATCCCGTACGCGGCGTCGTCGGCGGTGGCGGGGTAGGGCCGGCCGGCCTCGTCGACGCGCTGCGGGACGTGCGTGGCGGCCACGCAGGTGACCGCCCGGACCGGGGCGAACAGTTCCTCCAGCACGTACTGCCAGTGCGGGAACATGTCCATCACGATGCCGCCGCCGTCCTCGGCGCGGTAGTTCCAGGAGGGGCGTTGGGCGGGCTGCCAGTCCCCCTCGAAGACCCAGTAGCCGAACTCGCCGCGCACGGACAGGATGCGGCCGAAGAACCCGCCGTCGATCAGCCGCTTGAGTTTGCGCAGCCCGGGGAGGAAGAGTTTGTCCTGGACGACGCCGGTGCGGATGCCTGCGGCGTCGGCGGCGCGGACCAGTTCCCACGCGGCGGCGCTGGACTCGGCGAGCGGCTTCTCGGTGTAGATGTGCTTGCCGGCGTCGATGGCCTGGCGGATGGCCTTCTCCCGCTGCTGGGTCACCTGGGCGTCGAAGTAGATCTCCACGTCCTCGCGGGCGAGGGCGGCGGCGAGGTCGGTGGTCCAGTCGGTGAGGCCGTGCCGTTGCGCGACCGCCCGGAGCCGGGTCTCGTCCCGGCCGACCAGGATCGGCTCGGGCCAGATCCGGGTGCCGTCGCCCAGCGCCAGGCCGCCCTGTTCGCGCAGGGCGAGCAGGGAGCGGACCAGGTGCTGGCGGTAGCCCATCCGACCGGTGACGCCGTTGACGATGATGCCGATCGACCTTCGGGTCATGGTCGTCCTTCCCCTTTGCACATCACATAGGTAAGCGCTTTCCTAGCAGCCTAGGTGGCCGCTCCACCACGGGCAAGAGGCCGCCGTCGCCCGTTGCGGTAACCTGTCCGCTACCGCGCGGCCCCGACCGGGCCCGGACACTTTCGGGGGTGCCCATGGCGACGCTGGCCGATGTCGCCCGCCGCGCCGGGGTCTCCCCCGCCACCGCCTCCCGGGTGATCAACGGCAGCAGCAAGCCGGTCGCCGACGAGCTGCGCGAACGGGTGCTGCGGGCCGTCGCCGACCTGCGCTACGTGCCCAACGCACACGCCCAACTGCTGGCCCGGCCGCAGCGCAGCGTGGTCGGCGTGGTGGTACACGACGTCTCCGACCCGTACTTCGCCGAGCTGACCCGGGGGCTGCAACGGGTCGCCACCGACCACGGCCGGCTGGTCATCATCTGCAACAGCTACCGCGACCCGGAACGCGAGCTGGAGTACGTGGAGCTGCTGCGCGCCCAGCAGGTCGCCGCGATCGTGCTGGCCGGCTCCGGCTACCACGACGCCACCTTCACCGCCCGGCTCGCCGAGAAGCTGGCCGCCTACGAGGCCACCGGCGGCCGGGTGGCGGTCGTCGGCCGGCACGAGCACCCCGGAGACGCGGTGATGCCGGCCAACACCGAGGGCGGCCGGCTGCTCGGCGCGGAACTGCTGCGCCGGGGGCACACCCGGATCGGCGTGGTCGCCGGCCCACAGGTGCTGACCACGATCACCGACCGGCTCGACGGGCTGCGTGCCGCGCTCGCCGAGGGCGGCCACCCGCTGCCCGAGGATCGGATCCGCTACGCCGACTTCGACCGTGACGGGGGTGCCCGCGCGGCCGGTGAACTGCTCGACGCCGTCCCCGGACTGACCGCCCTGGTGGCGTTGAACGACTCGATGGCCGTCGGCGCGCTGACCCTGCTGCGCGCCCGCGACGTGTCGGTCCCCGGCCAGGTCTCGGTGGTGGGCTTCGACGACATGCCGGTCGCCGCCGACGTCACCCCCGCGCTGACCACCGTCCGGCTGCCGCTGGTGGAGCTGGGCGCGCGGGCGATGACCCTGGCCCTGGGGCCGCCTGCCGACCGGTCCCGGGTCGAGGTGCTGCCGGCCACCCTGGTCGTCCGGGACAGCCTCGGCCCCGCCCCGGCCTGACCGGCGGCCCCCGGCACGACGTCGCGCCTCGTCGCCCCTGCGGCCCGTCGCGGGTCGAGGGCCGGCACGCCGCAGCTCAGGCCGGCGTGGCGGCCAGCTCGGCGAGCCGGTCGATCTGCCGGGGGTCGGACAGCGCCGACCCCACCGCCACCACCCGCACCCCGGCGGCGAGGAAGTCGGCGGCGTTGCCCGCGTCGATCCCCCCGGTCGCCACGAACCGTAGTTCCGGCAGCGGGCCGGCCATCGCCGTAAACCACCGGGGACCGAGACTGACCGCCGGGAACGCCTTGAGCCAGATCAGCCCGTGGTCGAGCGCGAGCTGCGCCTCGGTGGGGGTGGCCACCCCGGGCAGGTGCGGGATGCCGTAGCTGACCGCCGCGTCGGCCACCGCCAGGTCCAGCCCGGGGGCGACGGTGAACGCCGCGCCGGCGCTGGCGGCCTGCCGTACCTGGGCCGGGGTGCGCACCGTGCCGGCCCCGACCCGGCGGCCCCGGTCCTTGCCGGCCTCCACCGCAGCCCGCAGGGACAGGATGGCGTCCGGGGTGCGGATCGGCACCTCGACCACGTCGATGCCGAGGTTCCAGGCCCGTTCGGCGAGCCGGACGGTCTCCGTCGGCGGCAGGTCCCGCAGGATCACCATCACCCGTGCGGTGCCGAACAGGGGTGCGAAGTCGTGCGCGGTCATCGACCGTTCCTTCCGGTGGCGGGGGTGGGGAGCAGGCCGGCGGCGACCAGGTCCAGGCTCGCCCAGTCCGACGCCGGCAGCGCGAGGAGCCGATCGGCCACCGCCCGCCGCGGCGGCGGGGCGGTGTCCCCGGCGACGGTCAGGGCGGGGGCCGCGCAGAGATGCCCGAGCCGCAGGCAGCGGTCCAGGTCGAGGCCACGCAGCAGCCCCGACAGCAGGCCGGCGGCGAAGGCGTCGCCGGCCCCGACCGGCTCGTGCACCGGCACCCGCAGTGCCGGTACGAAGACGGCCGCCGCGCCGCGGGGCAACGCGGTGGCCCCGACGGCGGCGTCCTTGACCACCACCAACTCCGGGCCGGGCAGCAGGTCGCGCACGGCGGCCGGCTCGGTGACGCCCCACAGGGTGTGCGCCTCGTCGAGGCCGACCAGGACCACGTCGGCGGCGTCGGCGAGCCCGCGCAGCACCGGTGCGGCGGTCGCCGCCGACCAGAGCCGGGCCCGGTGGTTGACGTCGAAGGTGACCCGGGCGGCAGGCAGCGGCCGGTCGGTGACCGCCCGGCGGACCAGGGCCGCGCAGGACGGCGAGAGGGCGGCGGTCACCCCGGACAGGTGCAGCAGCCGGACCCCGGCCAGCGCCGGCTCGTCCAGCACCCCCGGGTGCAGGCGGGAGGCCGCCGACCCGGAGCGGTAGTAGTGCACGGCGGTGCCGTCGGGCGTCGGGTCCTTGAGGTAGACGCCGGTCGGGGCGGCCGGGTCGACGGTGACCAGGCTGGTGTCCACCCCGGTGGCGGCGACGTGCCGCCGGACCCGCCGGCCGAACGGGTCGTCGCCGACCCGGCTGACCCAGGCCGTCCGGTGGCCGAGCGCGGCGAGCGCGCAGGCCACGTTGGACTCCGCGCCGCCGACCGAGACACCCAGCCGGTCGGCCCGGTCCAGCGGCCCCGTCGGGTCGGGGCCGAGCACCACCATCGACTCGCCGACGGTGGCCACCTCCGGGCCGGGCGGCGTCGCGCCGGTCACCCCGGCTCCGCGGCGGCGAGCAGGGCGGTGACGCCGGCCCGGTCGCGTACCCCGTCGGCGACCAGCACCCGGTGCCGGCCGGTCCGCCGGCCGTCGCCGGGCACCACCGCCGGGCGGTCGAAGGCGAAGGCCACGCAGACACCCGGGTACATCGCCGTCCGCACGAACCACCTGTCGCCGAGCCCCAGCCCGGTGAAGACCAGGGTGTACGCCCCACCGCCCGGCGCGACGCCGGTGAGCGCGACCCAGCGGGCGGCGCTGCCGTTGGCGGCCTGCTCGCCGTCGGCGTCGGCGGTGAACGTGACCGACTCGCCGTCGGCGACGGCCCGCCAGAAGAAGCCGCCGTAGCCGGCCCCGCCGGGCCGACCGTTGGTGGCGGGGCTGCCCAGGTGGACGTCACGCCCGGCCGGGGCGGTGAGGGTGTAGTCGACGTCGAGCGCCCAGGCGTCCGCGGTCACCGGGGTCGCGGCGAGCCGGCGGTGCTCGGTGAGCAGCACCCCGCCGTCGCGGTCGCGCCACTGCAACACGTGTGCCAGCCGGTCCGGTGCGCGCTCCCGCCAGTGCGTGTGCGCGATGACGCCATGGTCGTCGCGCCAGGTGTAGCCGGCGTCCCGGACGTACGTCCGGCCGCCCCACAGGTTGGTGCCGTCGACGTCCTGCACGGCGAGCGACGCCCCGAGGTGCCAGACGTGGTCGGCGGGCAGGGCGTCGGTGACCGGGGTGCCGGCCAGTGTCCGTACCGGGTGCAGGTAGGGCCGGGGGCCGTGCCGGGGGTCCAGGTCGGGACGCAGCACGTACCGGGCCACCTCGACGTCGCCAACGTGCAGCCGGGGATCGCCGTCGACGTGCGACCGGGGATCGCCGCCGGCCGGGTCCGGGGCGGCGCGGGTCGGGGCCGGGCCGGGACCGGTCGGGGCGGGGTGGGGGTGACCGGTCACGGTGCCTCCATCCGGGCGGTGGGCCGGCGGGCGGCGACCGCGTGCAGGGCGGCCAGCGCGTAGCCGGCCAGGATCGGCACCGCCACCGGGGTGACCAGTATCCCCAACAGAGCGGCCACCGCGCAGACCCCGCCGGCCGCCGCCCAGGTCCCCGGCCGGGCCAGGCCGGTCCGGGCGGCGACCCGGGCGGCGCCCCGCCAGCCCCGCCCGCCGGTACGACCGATCGCCACCACGGTCAGCCCGGCGTACCCGGCCAGGGCGGCGGTGACCACGGCGGTGCCGGCCAGCGCGACGCCGCCTCCGGGCACCCGACCGGTGGCCAGCGCGACCAGGTCGACGCCGAGCGCGGCGGCGACGGCCAGCCCGACGGCGCTGGCGGCCAGCCCGGAGGGCAGGGCCCGGCCGAACCGGGCCAGCGTGGTGCGCAGGTCCGGCCAGCCACCGAGGGTCAACCGGTCGTGCACGGCGGCGCTGGCGGTGGCCAGGGCCGGCGCGAGGGTGAGCACCGGCAGCGCGGCCAGCGTCACCGCGAACCCGAGCAGCGCCAGGTCGGTGGCGTCGCGCAGGGTGTCGCGCCAGTCCCGGCGGGCCGGTACGGCGTCCTGCTGTGCCAGCGGGGCGGCGGTCATCCCTTCAGTCCGCTGGTGTTGATGCCCTCGACCAGCATCCGCTGGAAGGCCAGGAAGAACAGGAACACCGGCAGCAGCGACAGCACCGACATGGCGAACATCGGGCCGACCGCGCTCTGGCTGGTGGAGTCGATGAACAGGGTCAGCGCGACGGGCACGGTGTAGTCGTCCAGGCTGGACAGGAAGACCAGTTGCCGGAAGAAGTCGTTCCAGGTCCAGATGAACGAGAAGATCGCGGTGGTGACCAGCGCGGGGCGGCTCAGCGGCAGGATGACGTGCCGGAAGATGCCGTACGGGCTGGCCCCGTCGATCTTGGCGGCCTCGTCGAGTTCGCGCGGGATGCCCCGCATGAACTGCACCATCAGGAACACGAAGAACGCCTCGGTGGCCAGGAACTGCGGGATGAGCAGCGGCAGGTACGGCCATTCCCCGCCGACCAGGCCGAGGCTGCGGAACAGGATGTACTGCGGCACGATCAGCACGTGGCCGGGGAGCAGCAGGGTGCCGATCATGACGGCGAACCAGACCCCCCGCAGCCGGAACCGCAACCGGGCCAGGGCGTACGCGGCGAGCAGGCAGGAGACCGCGTTGCCGACCACGGTCAACAGGCTGACCATGGCGCTGTTGAGGAAGAACGTGCCGAAGCTGAGGTCGAAGTTGCCCCAGCCGGCGGTGTAGTTGCCCGGGGTGAACCGCTCGGGCAGCAGGCCGATGTTGTTGACGATCTCTTCCTGCGACTTGACCGAGGTGCCCAGCATCCACAGCAGCGGGTAGAGCACCACCGCCACGATCACGATCAGCACCAGCAGCCGTACGGCCTGCCGGCCGCCCTGCCGGCGACGGCCGGGCCGCCGCGCCGTCGAGGTCACCGCCACCATCACTTCTCCCCGTCGGAGTAGTGCACCCAGAACCGCCCGGTGCTGAAGAAGACCACGGTGATCAGGCCGATCGCGATCAGGAACACCCAGGCCATCGCGGAGGCGTAGCCCATCTCCAGGTCGGTGAAGCCCGAGATGTAGAGCTTCAGGGTGTACATCAGGGTGGAGTCGACCGGCCCGCCGGTGCCGTTGCTGAGCACGAAGGCGGCGGTGAAACCCTGGAACCCGTTGATGGTCTCCAGCACCAGGTTGAAGAAGATGACCGGGGAGAGCATCGGCAGGGTGACGTGCCAGAACTGCGACCACCGGCCGGCGCCGTCGACGGAGGCGGCCTCGTACAGTTCGGTGGGCACCTGCTTGAGCCCGGCCAGGAAGATCACCATGGGCGCGCCGAACTGCCAGATGGCCAGCACCATCAGGGTCTGCAACGCCCAGTCCGGGTCACTGACCCAGGGCAGTCCCTCGATGCCGAACAGCGCGAGGAACGAGTTGAACGCGCCGTCCCGGTTGAACATGTTGACCCAGACGATGGCCAGCGCGACGCTGCCACCGAGCAGCGACGGCAGGTAGAACAGCGCCCGGAACAGGCCCACCCCGCGCCACGCCTTGTTGAGCAGCAGCGCCACCCCGAGGGCTGTGGCCAGCTTCAGCGGGACGGCCACCAGGGCGAAGGTCACCGTGACCCGGACCGCGTGCCAGTACGACGGGTCGGCGGTGAACATCCGCTCGTAGTTGGCCAGCCCCACCCACTGCACCTCGGACAGCGGGGTGAGGATGTCGTAGTTGGTGAAGCTCAGCCAGAGCGAGAGCAGCATGGGGATCGCCGTGACGCCCATCAGTCCGATGAGCCAGGGCGAGAGGAATACGTAGCCCGCCAGTCCTTCGGCGTGCCGGTCCCGCCCGCCCCGACGCCGGTTGGCGCGGGGGCGGGCGGAACCGGTGCGTCCGGTCCGGCCGGGCGCCGTGGTGAGGGCCACGGGCCGGCTCCTTTCGTCGTCCGCGACGGGTCGGTCAGGCGATCGCGGACTTGCAGGCGGCGATGAACTGCTCCGCCGCCTGCGCCGGGCTGGCCCGCTGGTACTGGACGTTCTCGGCGGCCTTGACCAGCTCGGACTTGACCTTGCTGTGTCCCTTGATGGGCACCTGCGGCGACTGGCCGAACTTCTGCGCCAGCTCGGTCTCGACCTGGATGGACTGCTTCATCGCCGGGTCGGTCACCGTCTCGCTGACCGTGGCCCGCAGGTCCATGTTCGACGGCAGCCCCCGGTCGGTGCCGAGCAGCGCCGCCGCCTCCGGATCGTTGGCCAGGAAGTTGATCACGTCGACGGCGGTGTCCCGGTGCTTGCTGCCCTTGAACACCGACCAGTACATCGAGGCGCGGGCCCACTGGGCGCTCGGGTCACCCGGGTACGCCACCACACCCAGTTCGTCCTTGGTGTTCTTCTTCAGGTCAGGCATCTGGTTGACCCAAACCCAGGAGGTCGCGGCCTTGCCGGTGACCACCAGCTGCTTGGTCACGTCGCTGGCGTTGCCCTCATGGATCACGTCGGGGGTGGGGGTGGCACCCCGGTCCCGGGCACCCTTCCACAGCTCGAACCACGTCGTCACGTCCTCGGCGGTGAAGCCGAGGTCGTTGCCGTTGTAGAGGTCCTTGCCCTGCTGGCGCAGCCACACCCAGAACGCCTTGTAGTCGGCGCTCGGGTCCTGGGTGCCGGGGACCTTGGCCTTCTTGGCCACCTGCTCGGCCCAGGCGATGTGCTCCTCCCAGCTCTGGCCGGTGGTCGGCTCGGGCAGGGCGTTCTTGGCCAGCAGGGTCTTGTTGTAGACCAGGCCCTGGGTGTTCTCGCCGGCGGCCACCCCGGCCAGCTTGCCGTCGACGACGCCGTACTCCAGCAGGCTCTTGGGGAACTTCGACACGTCGAGCTTGCCGGAGTCCTGGTAGCTCTTGAGGTCGAGCACGGTGCTGCGGCCGGCGTACTCGGCCAGGTAGTTGTCGTCGATCTGGAACAGGTCGGGCGGGTTGCCGCCGGCGGTGAGGGTGGCCAGCTTGTCGAAGTAGCCCTGGTTGGCCTGCCAGGTCTTCTCGAACGTCACGTTCGGGTGCTTCTTGGTGTAGAGGGCGAGGGCGTCCTCGGTGAGCTTGGCCCGCGCCTCACCGCCCCACCAGAAGACGGAGAGCTTGACCTGGCCGTCGGCGCCGGCGTCGTCGTCGCCGCAGGCCGCCGCGCCGAACATCAGCGGTACGGCGACGGCGGTGGCGACCAGGCCGCGCAGGAATCGACGACGGGGCACGGGGGTACGGTGGTGCGGTTCGGCCGGCGTGCCGGCGGTGGGGGACGTTGCGGGGTGCATGCGCTCACTCCTCGGGCTAGGAGGCGACGACGCCACCGGTGGTCACGGTCGGGCCGCCCGGGTCCGCAAGGCGATGCGGGCCCGGGCCATCCGGAACGGATCCGGGACGGGATCGACCGGGTACGGGTCCGGTCGAGTCGCGAATGACCAGTTCGGTCTGGAGCATTACCTGTGCGGTGGTACGACGGTCGCCGACGGCCGCTGCCCGACCCGCGCCGCGCGGGCGCGGGTCGGAGTCGTGTTGCAGCAGCATGTCGACGGCCGTCCGGCCGGCGGCCGCGGTTGGCGTGGCCACCGTCGTCAACTTGGGGCGGGTGAGTCGGCTCAGCGTGATGTCGTCGACGCCGACCACGCTGACGTCCTGCGGCACCCGGATGCCGAGGTGGTCGAGCCCCTCGATCAACCCGATCGCCATCAGGTCGTTGTAGGCGAGCACGGCGGTGACGCCGCTGTCGCGTACCTGGGCGGCCAGTGCGCCGCCGCCGGTCTCGGTGGGCGGGTTGGGCCCGAGCACGGTCAGCTCGGCCCCGCCGGAGCGGGCGGCGGCACCGGCCGCCCGGCGCATCTGCTGGTTGGTCCAGGAGCCGCGCGGCCCGCCGAGCAGGGCGAGCCGCCGGTGGCCGAGGCCGAGCAGGTGCTCGATCGCCGTGCGCGCCCCCTGGCCGACGTCCATCATCACGCAGGGCAGGCCGGTGACCTGCCGGTTTATCACCACCACCGGCACCTCCCGGCTGACCTGCTCGATCAGGCCGTTGCTCATCCGGGGGCTGCACAGCAGCACCCCGTCGACCTGCTTGGCCAGCGCGTGGACCAACTCCTCCTCGGCGGCCGGGTCCTCGTTGGTGTCGGCCACGAAGACGTGGTAGTCGCGGTGCCGGGCCTGCCCCTCGGCCGCCTTGATCAGCGGCGGGAAGAACGGGTTGGCGATGTCCGCGATGATCAGACCGATGTTGTGGGTGCGGCCGGTGATCAGGGCGCGGGCGGCCCGGTTGGGCCGGTAGCCGAGGTCCTCGGCGCAGGCCAGCACCCGGCCCCGGGTCTCCGGGTTGACCAGGTGCGGCGCCGAGAAGGTGCGGGACACCGTGGAGATGTGCACGCCCGAGGCCCGCGCGACGTCGCGGATGGTGGCTGGCACGGGCGGCCCTCTCGTCGATGGTGTGGTCGGGGTCACGTGGGTGTCGCCAATTAATGCAAACGGTTGCTCCACTGTCAACGGGAGTTTGTTACAGGTCGATTGCAGGAGGGCTCCTGCCATGCCCCCTTAAGCGCATGAAACGGTATCTATGCCACGGGATTGGCATCGATCGTTGACGTGCTCTTCATCGGCGTGGTTTCTTCACTGCAAACCTTTGCAGCCACGGGAGGTCCACGGATGTCACCACCAGCCACGCCGCGTCGACGGCACGCCCTCGTCGGCACCGGGGCGCGGGCGGAGATGTTCGTCCGGGCCCTGGTCACCGCGCACGCCGACACCGCCGAGCTGGTCGCCTTCGCCGACGTCAACCAGACCCGGATGGACGCCCACAACCGGTGGCTGACCGAGCTGGGCCAGCCGGCCGTGCCGACGTACCCGGCCGCCGACTTCACCGCCATGCTCGCCAAGGAACGCGTCGACGTGGTGCTGGTGACCAGCGTGGACGTCACCCACGACGAGTACATCGTGGCGGCCCTGCGCGCCGGTTGCGACGTGGTCACCGAGAAACCGATGACCGTCGACGCGGCCCGCTGCCGGCGCATCCTCGACGCGGTCGCCGAGACCGGCCGGCAGGTCACCGTCGCCTTCAACTACCGCTACAACCCGCTGCACGAGCAGGTCAGAAGGCTGCTCGCCGACGGCGCGGTCGGCGAGATCGGCTCGGTGCACTTCGAGTGGCTGCTCGACGTACGGCACGGCGCGGACTACTTCCGCCGCTGGCACCGGGACAAGGCCAGCTCCGGCGGGCTGATGGTGCACAAGGCCAGCCACCACTTCGACCTGGTCAACTGGTGGCTCGACGCCACCCCCGTCGAGGTGTACGCCGCCGGCCGGCTGTTCTTCTACGGCGACGCGGGCCGCCGGCACGGCTACGCCCGCGACTACGACCGGGCGCACGACTCCCCCGCCGCCGACGACGACCCGTTCGCCCTACGGATGGCCGAACACCCCCGGCTGCGGGAGCTGTACCTCGACGCCGAGGCCGAGGACGGCTACCACCGCGACCAGAACGTCTTCGCCCCCGGGGTGAGCATCGAGGACGACATGGCGGTGCTGGCCCGCTACTCCACCGGCGCGACGATGACCTACCACCTCACCGCGTACGCCCCCTGGGAGGGCTACCGGGTGATGGTCAACGGCAGCCGGGGCCGGCTCGAACTGGAGGTCACCGAGAGCGACTTCGTCAGCCCGGCCGCCGCCGGGGCGCTCAAGGGCGCCGCCCTGCACGGCGACGAGGCCGCCGCCGAGAACGGCGAGGCCACCCTCACCCTGCGCCCGTTCTGGGCCCCGCCCACCCGGATCCCGGTCGAGGGCTACACCCGGCAGGGCCACGGCGGCGCGGACGTCCGGATGACCCGGGTGATCTTCGGCGGCGAGCCGGACCCGCTGGGCCGGGCCGCCACCGCCCGCGACGGGGCGCTGGCCCTGCTCACCGGGCTGGCCGCCAACCGCTCCTTCGACACCGGCGCACCGGTCCGCGTCGCCGACCTGCTCACCCTGCCCTGACCGGGCCGGCCCCGCCCCCCGAACCGCCGACCCTCCGCCCGCACCCGAGGAGTCCCCCGACGTGCCGACCTCTCCCGACCTGCTCCTGCCGACCGACCCGGGCGTCCGGGCCATCGCCCGCGAGCTGTACGCCCTCGCCGGCCCGCAGCCGATCATCTCGCCGCACGGGCACGTCGACCCGGCGCTGCTGGCCGAGGACCGCCCCTTCCCGGACCCGGCCCGGCTGCTGATCGTGCCCGACCACTACCTCACCCGGATGCTGCTCAGCCAGGGGGTGCCGCCGGCCGAGCTGGGGGTGCCCAGCGTCGACGGCAGCCCGGTGGAGACCGACGGCCGGACCATCTGGCGGCGCTTCGCCGACCACTGGCACCTGTTCCGGGGCACCCCGTCGCGGCTGTGGCTGGAACGCACCTTCACCGACGTGTTCGGGGTGGACACCGCGCTCAGCCCGGCCACCGCCGACACCGTCTACGACGCGCTGGCCGCCCGGCTCGCCGAGCCGCAGTTCCGGCCCCGGGCGCTGTTCACCCGGTTCCGCATCGAGGTGCTCGCCACCACCGAGTCCCCGCTGGACGACCTCGCCGCGCATGCCAAGCTCGCCGCCGACGGCTGGGGCGGTCCGGGCGGCCGGGTGGTCACCACGTTCCGCCCCGACAACGTCGTGGACATGGAGTTCGACGGCTGGGCCGACAACGTGGCCCGGCTCGGCGAGGTGGCCGGCGTCGACACCGGCACGTACGCCGGCTACCTGGACGCGCTGCGGGCCCGTCGGGCGGCGTTCGTCGCGGCCGGCGCGACCTCCTCCGACCACGGCCACCCCACCGCCCGGACGCTCATGCTCGACGCCGACGAGGCCGCGCGGCTCTACGACCGGGGCCGGCGCGGCCTGGCCGACGCCGCCGACGCCGAGGCGTTCCGGGCGCACATGCTGGTGGAGTTCGCCCGGATGTCCCTCGACGACGGGCTGGTGCTGCAACTGCACCCCGGCGCGGTGCGCAACCACAACCGCAAGCTGTACGCCACCCACGGCCGCGACGTCGGCGGGGACGTCCCGCACGCCACCGAGTACGTGCACGCGCTGGCCCCGCTGCTCGACGCGTACGGCAACGACCCCCGCCTGCGGGTGGTGCTCTACACCCTCGACGAGTACACGTTCACCCGGGAACTGGCCCCGCTGGCCGGCGGCTACGCCGCGCTCTACCTCGGCGCACCCTGGTGGTTCCTGGACTCCCCGGAGGTGCTGCGCCGGTTCCGGGAGGCGGTCACCGAGTCCGCCGGGTTCTACAACACCGCCGGGTTCGTCGACGACACCCGCGCGTTCTGCTCCATCCCGGTCCGCCACGACGTGGCCCGCCGGATCGACGCCGGTTTCCTGGCCCGCCTCGTCGCCGAGCACCGGCTGAGCGAGGACGAGGCCGCCGAGACGGTCGTCGACCTGGCGTACCGGTTGCCCAAGAAGGTCTTCAAGTTCGGGGAGTCCGCATGAGCACCAGGATCACCGACGTCGACGTGCACGACGTCCGGTTCCCGACGGCGGCGGCCGGCGACGGCTCCGACGCGATCAACCGGGGTGACTACTCGGCCAGCTACGTCGAGCTGCGCACCGACGACGGGCCGACGGGCGCCGGGTTCACCTTCACCAACGGCCGGGGCAACGAGATCACCTGCGCGGCGATCGAGGCCCTCGCCCACCACGTCCGGGGACGCACCGTCGCCGAGATCGCCGCCGAACCGGTGGCGTTCTGGCGGTCGCTCACCGCCGACGTGCAGCTGCGCTGGCTGGGGCCGGAGAAGGGGGTCATCCACATGGCCGCCGGCGCGCTGGTCAACGCGGTCTGGGACCTACGGGCCAAGCTCGCCGGCAAGCCGATGTGGCGCTACCTCGCCGAGCTGTCCACCGACGAGCTGGTCGCCAACATCGACTTCCACCACATCACCGACGCGCTCACCCCCGACGAGGCGGCCACTCTGCTCGACAAGGGGCTGGTCGGGGCGGCGGACCGGCTCGCCGTGCTGGAGCAGGACGGTTTCCCGTCGTACACCACGTCGGTGGGGTGGCTGGGGTATCCGGACGACAAGGTGCGGGCGCTGACCCGCGAGGCGTACGCCCAGGGGTGGCGGGCGATGAAGATGAAGGTCGGCGGCCCGCCCGCCGACGACCTGCGCCGGGCAAGGATCATCCGGGCCGAGATCGGCCCGGACGCGCTGCTGATGATGGACGCCAACCAGGTCTGGGACGTCGACGAGGCGATCACCAACATGACCGCGCTGGCCGAGGTCGACCCGTACTGGATCGAGGAGCCGACGCACGCCGACGACATCCTCGGCCACGCCCGGATCGCCCGCGCGGTGACCGGGCTGACCGACGGCCGGTGCCGGGTCGCCACCGGCGAGGTGGCCGCCAACCGGGTGATCTTCAAGCAGCTGCTCCAGGCCGAGGCGATCGGCGTGATGCAGATCGACGCCTGCCGGGTCGCCGGGGTCAACGAGGTGCTGGCCGAGATCCTGCTGGCGGCGAAGTTCGGGGTGCCGGTCTGCCCGCACGCCGGCGGTGTCGGCCTCTGCGAGTACGTACAGCACCTGGCGATCTTCGACTACCTGCGGGTCGGCACCAGCCTGGACGGACGGATGGTCGAGTACGTCGACCACCTGCACGAGCACTTCGTCGACCCGGTCCGCACCCGGGGCGGCCGGTACCTGCTGCCCACCGCCCCCGGCTACAGCGCCACCATGCGCCCCGAGTCGGTCGCGCGGTTCCGCTTCCCGGACGGCCCGGTGTGGCGGTGACCGTGGACACCGACCGGCTGGGCCTGGCCACCCTGCACCGGCTGCCCGAGCAGAGCCGACCGCTGGTCCGGCCGGGCACCGTGCCGGCCGGCATCGTCCACCTGGGACTCGGCGCGTTCCACCGGGCCCACCAGGCGGTCTGCACCGAGGCGGCGATCGACGCGGCCGGCGGTGACTGGGGCATCGTCGGCGTCGCCCCGCGCAGCACCACGCTGGTCGAGGCGCTCGCCGCGCAGGACGCCCTGTTCAGCGTCACCACGCTGGCCGCCGACCGGTCGGCCACCCGGGTGGTCGGCGCGCTGGCCGGGGTCCGGCACGCCGCCAGCGACCCGGCGGCGGTGGTCGCGTTGCTCGCCGACCCGGCGATCCGGGTGGTGACGCTGACGGTGACCGAGAAGGCGTACCGGCTCGACCCGGTCTCCGGCGTGTTGCGCGCCGACGACGAGCTGACCCTCGACCTGACCACCGACCGGCCCCCGGTCACCGTGCCCGGTCTGCTGGTCCGTGGTCTGCTCGCCCGCGCCACCGCCCAGGCGGGGCCGATCGCGCTGGTCAGCTGCGACAACCTGCCGTCCAACGGGCGTCGGCTGCGCGGCCTGGTGCAGCAGTCACTCGCCCTGGCCGGGGTCCCGGACGCCGTCCAGGACGCCCTCGCCGGGCAGGTCAGCTTCCCCGGCACGATGGTGGACC
Source organism: Micromonospora sp. WMMD734 (assembly GCF_049178975.1). Lineage (NCBI taxonomy): Bacteria > Bacillati > Actinomycetota > Actinomycetes > Micromonosporales > Micromonosporaceae > Micromonospora > Micromonospora sp. WMMD734. Next base: position 1,720,249 of record NZ_JBMHMK010000001.1, on the reverse strand, counting down.
GGATCGTTCCGGCCAGCACCGACGCGACGCTGGCGGTGGCCCGCGCCGCGCTGGGGGTCACCGACCTGGCGGCGGTGGCCGCCGAGCCGTACCTGAAGTGGGTCGTCGAGGACGACTTCCCCGGCGGCCGGCCCCGGTGGGAGCAGGCCGGCGCGGTGCTCACCACCGACGCCGGCCCGTGGGAGCGGCTGAAGCTGCGCGGCCTCAACGGCGTCCACTCGGCGGTGGCCTACCTGGGGGCGGTGGCCGGCCACGAGACGATCGCGGACGCGCTGGCGCTGCCCGGCCTGACCGACGTGCTGCGCCGGTTCGTCGCCGACGACGTGGCCGAAAGCTTCACCCCACCCGAGGGGGTACGGGTCACCGACTACGGCGACGAGGTGCTGGCCCGGTTCGCCAACCCGGCGATCCGGCACCGCACCCTCCAGGTGGCCATGGACGGCTCGCAGAAGCTGCCGCAGCGGGTCCTGCACACCGCCGCCGACCTGCGCGCGCAGGGCCGGCCGGCGTACTGGTCGGCGCTGGTCGTGGCAGCCTGGCTGCGGTTCCTCGACGGGCGGGCCGACGACGGCACGGTGCTGCCGCTGGACGACCCGCTGGCCGGGCGGATCACCGCCGCGCTCGCCGCCGCCGACGGCACCCCCGCCGGCACGGTCGGGGCGGTGTTCGCCCTGTCCGAGGTCTTCCCGGCCGTGCTCGCCGACGACGACGGGTTCCGCGCCGACGTCGCCGGTTGGTTGGGCGCGTTGCGTACCCACCCGGTGGCGGCGGTCCTGGCCGGTGCGGCGTGACCGCCCCGGTGCCGCCGGCCGCCGTCGACGGGCCCGCCGCCGCCCGGGGCATGCCGGCCACCCCGACCGGGGCCCCGTCGGCCAGCCCGGCCGGGCCCGACGCCACGGCCGTGCCCCGGGTGGCGATCGTCGGCGCGAACGGCCACGGCCGCTGGCACCGGCGCAGTGTCGCCCCGCTGCACGCGGCGGGACGGCTGCGGCTGGTGGCGCTGGTGGACGTGCGGCCGATCGAGGACGAGCCGGCCGCGCCGGTGCCGCCCGGAACCACGGTGCACACCGACCACCGGGAGATGCTCACCGCCGCCCGCCCCGACGTGGTGATCGTCTGCACCCCGCCGCACACCCACCTGCCGATCGCCCTGGACGTGCTCGCCGCCGACGCGGACCTGCTGCTGGAGAAGCCGCCGGTGCTGTCCACCGCCGAACACCGCACGCTGGCCGGGGAGCTGGCCGCGACCGGCCGGGCCTGCCAGGTCGGCTTCCAGGCGCTCGGCTCGATGGCGCTGGCGCAGCTGTCGGCCGCCCTCGGGCAGGGCCGGCTGGGCACCGTCACCGGCATCGGCACGGTCGCCTGCTGGCAACGTCCCGACGGCTACTACGCCCGCTCGCCGTGGGCCGGCCGGCGCAGCCTGCACGGCCGGCCGGTGCTCGACGGGGCGCTGGCCAATCCGCTGGCGCACGCGGTGATGCAGTGCCTGGCGGTCGCCCAGACGGTGACCGGCGGGCCGGTCCGGCCGTCCCGCATCGAGCTGGAGCGCTACCGGGTCCGGCCGATCGAGGTGGACGACACCGCCACCCTGCGCATCGTCACCCCGGACGGGCCGCCGATCGTGGCGGCGGTGACCCTGGCCGGGGAGGACTTCGTCGCCGGTGAGGTGATCGTGACCGGCACCGCCGGGCGGGCGGTGCTGGAGTACCCCACCGACCGGCTGCTGCTGCCCGGCGACCCGCACCCCCGGCAGGTGCCGGGGCGGCGGGGGCTGCTGGAGAACCTGCTCGCCCACCGCGCCGACCCGACCGGCACCCCGCTGATCGCCCCGCTGGCCCGCACCGCGCCGTTCACCGCCGTGCTGGAACAGGTGCAACGCGCCCCCGAGCCGACCCTGCTCGACGGTGACCTGGTCACGGTCACCGGCAGCGGGCCGGAACGGGTGGTGACGGTGCCCGGGATCAACGCGGCGCTGCGCCGGGCCGCCGGGCAGGGGGCGCTGCTGTCGGAACTGGCGGTGCCGTGGGCGGTGCCGCCGGCGCGTATCCCCCTGGCGGCCCAGGACGACTGACCCGCCACCCACCACCACCCTTCGGGAGAGTCCCATGCGTCCACGCACCACCGGGGCGGCCCTGGTCGCCCTCACCCTCCTGCTGAGTTCGGGGACCGCCGCGTCCGCCGCGCCACCCGACGGGCCACCCCGGGCGGTCGAACGGATCGCCAGGCAGACCCTGCCGGCCGGCGACGGCTGGGCGGCCGAGGGCCCCGGCACCACCGGCGGCGCGACGGCCGCCCCGGATCAGGTCCACCTGGTGCGCAGCCGGGCCGACCTGGTCCGGGCGCTGGGCGGCGACAACGCCACCAACAAGAGCAACGCCACCCCGAAGGTGATCGTCGTCGACGGCACCGTCGACGGGTTCGCCGCCGACGACGGTCACCTGCTCGGCTGCGCCGACCTGGCCGACCCGGAGTACAGCCTGCCCGCCTACCTGGCCGCGTACGACCCGGCGGTGTGGGGGATGGTGCCGCCGACCGGGGCGTTGGAGGCGGCCCGGGTGCGGTCGGTGGCCAACCAGACCCGGCAGACGCAGATCAACGTCGGCCCCAACACCACCATCGTGGGGCGGCGCGGGGCGGTCCTCACCGGGCTGACCCTGATGATCGACGGGGCGAGCAACGTGATCGTCCGCAACCTGACCTTCGACGACGCCCGGGACTGCTTCCCGGCCTGGTCCCCCACCGACGGCGCGACCGGCAACTGGAACTCCCAGTACGACCAGATCTCGGTACGCCGCAGCGAGCACGTCTGGGTCGACCACAACACCTTCACCGACGGCGACAACCCGGACAGCGCCCAGCCGGTGTACTTCGGCCGGCCCTACCAGGTGCACGACGGGTCGTTGGACGTCACCCACACGGCCAGCCTGGTGACCGCCTCGTACAACCGGTTCTCCGGGCGGGACAAGCTGATGCTGATCGGCTCGTCCAACACCGTCGGGCCGGACGTCGGCAGGTTGAAGGTGACGCTGCACCACAACCTGTTCGACCGGGTGCTCCAGCGGCTGCCCCGGGTCCGCTTCGGTCAGGTCGACGTCTACAACAACTGGTACCGGCTGGCCGGCGACGACTTCGTGTACGCGATCGGGGTGGGCGTGCAGTCCGCCGCGTACGTGGAGAACAACTTCTTCACCCTCGGTGCCGGCATCGCCCCCGGCAACCTGCTCTACGACTGGGGTGGCACCGCCGTCACCACCCGGGGCAACTGGGTGGACGCGCACGGCGCGCTGCCCCGTCCGGTCGACCTGGTGGCCGCGTACAACGTGACCCACGACCCGGACCTGGGCGGCGACGCCGGGTGGACGCCGACCCTGCGCGCGGCGCAGCCGGTGCCCGCGCCGCTGGTGCCGCTGGTGGTGGGGCCGTTCGTCGGGGCCGGCCGACTGCCGTTGTGAGCAGCCTGCGTCGGGCCGCGCCGTCCGTCGGCGCGGTCCGACCGGGGTCACCTCGGCAGGGTGAGCACCTCCGCGCCCTCGGGGGTGATGGCGATGGTGTGTTCGCTGTGCGCCGTGCGGCAGCCGGTGGCGCTGCGCAGCGTCCAGCCGTCGGCGTCGGTGACGAGGGTGGCGGTGTCGGCCATGATCCAGGGTTCCAGGGCCAGCAGCAGCCCGGGACGCAGCCGGTAGCCGCGACCGGGCCGGCCGGAGTTCGACACGTGCGGGTCCTGGTGCATGGTCGACCCGACGCCGTGTCCGCCGAACTCGGTGTTGACCGGGTATCCCGCCGCGTGCAGGACCGTGCCGATGGCGTGCGAGAGGTCACCGACGCGTGCGCCGGGGCCGGCGGCGGCGATCCCGGCGCGCAGCGCCCGCTCGGTGGCGTCGATCAGCGCGACGCTCTCCGGGGGGCGGATGTCGCCCACCAGGAAGCTGATCGCCGAGTCGGCGACCACCCCGCCGAGGGAGACGGCGAGGTCGAGGGAGAGCAGGTCGCCGTCGGCGAGGTGGTAGTCGTACGGCAGCCCGTGCAACACCGCGTCGTTGACCGAGGTGCAGATGTAGTGGCCGAAGGGTCCGCGGCCGAAGGACGGCGCATAGTCGACGTAGCAGGACGTCGCCCCGGCGTCGACGATCATGCGCTGCGCCCAGGCGTCGATCTCCAGCAGGTTGGTGCCGACCACGCTGCGGCTCCTGAGTGTCTGGAGGATCTCGGCGACCAGCGCGCCGGTGTCCCGTGCGCGCCGCACGTCGGTGGGGCTCAGGATCTCGATCATGCGGCGCCTTCCGTGGACCACCAATAATTATCCCGGCCATGTTATCCCGGTACTAGAATCGCAGCCATGGTCAGGCTGCCGCTCACCCCCGCAGAGGTCGCCCGCGGGCGACGCCTCGGCGCCCTGCTGCGTCGCGCCCGGGGACAACGGTCGATGCTCGGCACCGCGCTGGCCGCCGGGCTGTCACCGGAGACCCTGCGGAAGATCGAGTCCGGCCGGGTGGCCACCCCCGCGTTCCCGACCATCGCGGTGCTCGCCGACGTCCTCGGCCTCTCCCTCGACGCCGTCTGGTCGGAGATCAACCAGTCCGACACCGGGCTCGTCGTGCCCGGCCCCGGCGAGCGGCTGGCCTCCTAGCCCCGCCGCCGGGCGTTGCGCCCAGGGGCGGTGCCCGGCGGCGGGCCGGGACAGGGAGAATGGCCCGGGTACGGTCGGGCTGCCGACCCCGGACGACGATGATCAGCGGGAGGTGGACCCGGGTGGCCGGTGGACGCGACGTCGGGGCGGACCGGCCCGATCCGGCGGCCGGCCCGGCACCGCACGTCGACCCGGCAGCGTCGGCCGGTATCACCGCCGACGGCGCGCCGTCGGCGTTCCGGACGACACTGGCCGCCGATCCGGCCCAGCTCTCCCCCGCCCGCGAGGCGCTGCGGGCGTGGCTCACCGGGGCCGGGGTCGACGAGGCCGACGTGGAGGTGGTGCTGATCGCCGTCGGGGAGGCGTGCGCCAACGCCATCGAGCACGGCTGCCGGTTCGCGCCCGGGACGAGCGTCACCGTGTCGGCCCGGCTGCGCGCCGGGCGGCTGGAGGTCGAGATCCACGACGCCGGCGGCTGGCGCGCGGGCCCGTCGCAGGGACGCGACCGGGGCCGGGGACGACTGATCATGACCCGCTTGATGGACGAGGCACAGCTCGACGGCGGCCCCGACGGGACGACAGTTCGCCTGGTCAAGCACCTTTCCGGCCGGCAATGAGGCCGTCACATGCCCGACGACGGGGTCGGACCGACAGTGAAGATCGGCTATAAGTAGGCGATGGAGTTCCCGCCGTACCTCGCCACCATGCCGATGCACGCGATCACCGAGCTGCACGGCGAACCGGGCCTGCTGGCCCGGTTCCGGCTGGAGTTGCCGGCCTTCGCCACGGCCGACCGGGAGCGGCTGGTCGAAGCCCTCGACCTGGCCGCCGAGCTGCACCGCGACGACCGGCGGTCCCGCGAGCCGTACCTCAACCACCTGCTGCGGGTGGCGATCCGGATGATGCACCACTACCAGGTGCGCGACCCCGACGTGATCGTCGCCGGACTGCTGCACGACGCGGTGGAGGACCACCCGGGCGAACTGGCCGGCGCGGGCGCGGCCGACCCGACGGCGGCGGCGCTGGCCGCGCTGGCCGGCCGGTTCGGCGACCGGGTGGCCCGGCTGGTCGCCGCGGTCACCAACCCGGTGTACGACCCGGAGCGGGACCCGCACGTGCAGTACCGCGAGCACGTGGCGGCCAGCCTGGACCGGGAACCCTGGGCCCGGGTCATCAAGATCTCCGACTTCACCGACAACGGGGTGGGCGTGGTCTACGCCGTCGGACCGAAGGTGGCCCGCTCGGCGGCGAAGTACCGGCCGCTGGTGCCGGTCTACCGGGAGCTGATCGCCAGGCCGGACACCCCGCTGTCGGCACCGGTGAAACGGCACATCTTCGCCCAGCTCGACCTGGCCGAGGAGCGGTTCAGCGCAATCCTCGACCAGCCCAACTGACCCCGCCCCGTCGCGACGGTGGACCGGTGACGCCGGGCCGGGGGCGGGGCCGCGACGACGGGTGGACGCGACGGCGGGCCGGGTGGCGGCACGGACGCTCAGCGCACCGCGCCGCCGGGTGGGACGGCCACCCCGCCGCCACCGAGGACGGCGTGCAGCCGGTGCCGCAGCTCGGGCAGTCGCTGCGGGGTGTCACGCAGCAGCAGGCAGACCGGCTCCCGGGCACCGGCCGACACCCCGCCGACCACGTCGAGCAGCGTCCCGAGCTGACCGGGCGGCTCGTCGGCCAGCAGCAGGCCGGCGTCGGTCACCTCCAGGGTGAGCGGTCCGGCGTCGAGCCGGTCGGCCAGCACGTCGGCGAGCGCATCCCAGGTACGACCGAAGTAGCCGGGCAGGTCGAGCACGTCGGCGAGCGCGTCGAACAGCGCGGGGCGGGTACGGGCCGCCGCCCCGGCCACGGTGACCGACGGCGTCGGATGCCCCGACGGCCGGGCCTCGTCGGTCACCCGTAGCCAGCCCGGCTGGCGCTGTCCGGTCATGGTGCATCCTCCTGCTCGACGGGGCGGGCCGGCGGACCGGCCCGCCCCGGGTGGTCCTCGGTCAGATCCGGTAGAAGTTCGCGTAGTGGTCGGGAGAGAACCAGGTCGCCCCGCTGCTCTTGTTCACCACGATGCGGTACGCGTCGCGCGCCGCGCCGGAGACCCGCGGGTAGACGTCGTACTCGTAGTAGGTGGCACCGGCGGGCAGCTGCCCCTCGTAGTTGTAGAACTGGCCGCCGGCGAAGTTCGACAGGCCGCCGCTCCAGCTGTACCAGCCCCGGCTGGTCGGGAATCCCTTGGCCGACCAGCCGGAGCGGGCGGTACGGGCGTCCGCGCAGCGGGACATCGTGCAGGAGCCGTAGACCGCCGCCGACGCGGAGTCGGTCAGCCTCGGAGTCACCACGGACGGTCCGACGAGCAGCGTGGCGACCAGGGCGGTCAGCAGCGCGAGGATGCCCGGCAGACGGCGGGCGCGGCGGCGCGGGGTCGGGGCGGTGGCGGGGGTGACGGGGTTCGCGGGAGTGCTCAACGGGTCCTCCGGGTCGCGGGGGCCGACAGGAATGCATCGATCGAAATGGTTGTCCCGATCAGCCACATTCTGGCGGGAGGCGAGCCCCGCCGACCAGAGGTCAGCCTGGCAACCGTGGATGAACGCACCATGATCGGCACGCCACCGCCGGCTGAAATGCCCGGTGCACGCGGGACCGGGCGGCCCGGTCGGCCACCCGGTCCCGGTCGGGTCAGCAGCCGATCCGGCTGGCCCCCAGGGCGACGTCGTCGTACCAGAGGGTGTCCGCGCCCTCGCCGTAGCTTTCCCAACCCAGCTTCAGGTCGGTCAGCCGGGGACGCCAGGTGCGGTTGTACCACTGGCTGTCGATGTCGTGGGTGGGCGTCCCGTCGGCGGTCAGCCCGGTGACGGCGACCCCGTCCAGCCAGGTGCGCAACTGCCCCTGGTTGCCGTCGACCATGAATTCCAGGCACGTCCACCGGCCGGTGGGCAGCGGCACGCTCAGCGCCACCCCGGACGGGCTCTGCTCGGGCAGGGTCGCGTCGTCGGAGGCCCGGTTCCACTGCAACGCGGCGTTCTGGCCGCCCATCCGCAGGTCCTTGTTGCCGTCGGCGGCGTCGGTCATCGCCATCATGGTGACGTGCTGGGTCGGCAGGGCGGTGGTGTGGCGCAGCCAGATCCGGCCGTACCGGACGGTGCCGACCGCGCTGAGATCCTTGGTGGAGCGCACGAAGACGTGGTTGCAGTAGCCCTGCGCGCCGTCGATGCGCAGCGAGCGGCTGCCGCTGTGCGTGGTCGCCGTGTCCACCGAGGCCCGTCCCGTCCCGGAGCAGTCCGGGTTGACCACGCTCCAGTCGCCGGACGGCGTCGAGCCGGTCTGGTTCTCGAAGCCGTCACAGAGCACCGCACCGGCACACCCGGCCGGCGGCGGCGTGGTCGGCGGCGGGGTCGTGGGGGGCGGGGTGGTGGGCGGAGGCGTAGTCGGCGGAGGCGTGGTCGGCGGCGGGGTCGTGGGCGGAGGCGTCGTGGGCGGCGGGGTCGTGGGCGGCGGCGTGGTGGGCGGAGGCGTGGTGGTCGGCGGCGGAGCGCCGTTGCACGGTACGCCGTTGAGCGTGAACCCGGTCGGCGCGGCGGAACCCGAGGTGCTGGTGCCCTGGACGCCGAACTCGGTGGAACCACCGGCCGGGACGCTGCCGTTCCAGGCGGCGTTGCGGGCGGTGACCGTCGTGCCGGCCTGGCTGACCGTGGCGTTCCAGCCACCGGTGATCCGCTGCCCGCCCGGGTAGGACCAGGTGACGGTCCAACCGCTCAGGGCGGTGTCGCCCGGGGAGACCCGGACGTTGGCGGTGAAGCCGCCGCTCCACTCGTTGGGCTGGTAGTCGATCCGGCAGCCCTGGGCCGCCGAGGCGGTGCCGGCGAGCACGGTGGTGACGGCCGCGGCCACCGTGGCGGTGGCGGCCACGACGGCGGTGATACGGGTACGGGAGATCCTCACAGGGGTCCTTCCGGCTGGCCGTCGGTGTGGACCGACGGCGCGGGAGCAGTGACGTCGCTCGCGCGTCGACGCGCCGTGTCGGCGCGTGGACAACAGCCCGGCTCAGGCCAAACAGCCGCCCGGCAACCCAGCGGCACCCGAACCCAATGTAGTGATGGTTGCCTATGGAAACAAGTGCCCGGCCGAGCACGGCGACGACCACCGGGCGTCACCGACGACGGATCGTCCGCAGTCCACGCCCGGCCGGTCGGACGCGTCGTCAGGTCGACCGGCCGGGCGTGGTTCAGCGGTCGGCGGTGAGGCTGGCGCAGTCGGTCTCGTCGGGCAGCAGCGGGCGGAGGGTGACCGTCCACGGCTTCCCACCGGAGGTCCACGGGGTAGCGGCGTTGGCCTTGCCGGCGGTGGCGATCAACTGCTGCACGGCAGCACCGGTGACCGTCACACAACCCAGGTCGAGACCCTCGCCGAGGCTGGCCCCGGGCAGCACCGGGCCGGGCCACTCCATCCTGGGCTGCTTCGCGGTCTCCGGTGTGGCGACCCACGGCCCGGCCACCGCCGCGATGGCGATCGGCTGGTACGGCTGCGTCGCCGCGTTCCCCGGGTCGGTCAGCTTGTCGGCGAAGGTCCGCAGTTTCTCCCGGGCGGCCTGCTGGGCGGGGGTCAGGCCGGCCTCGGGACCGGTCGCCTCGCCCAGGGCGTAGACCTCCAGCTGCTCGCTGCCGACCGTTCCCCGGATGGTGAACCGGGTGGTGGTCACGTCGGTGATCTTCGGCGTGCCCACGTCGACCGCACTGCCCACCCCGGCCGCGCGGGCCTGCTCGACCAGCTTCGCCACCTCGGCCGTGCTGACCGTACGGACCTGGACGTTGGGCAGCGCCGGTCCCGGATAACTGAGGACGGTCGGCCCCTGCGTGATCACCCGTCCGTCGGCGTAGACGCTGACGGACGGCAGTCGGGTCACGTTCGTCTCGGGCCGCACGAAGCCGCCCGTCTGGTCGATCCGCAGCACCGGCACGTTGGCGGGAAGAGAAGTCGGGGCCGCATCGGGCGCGACGCCCGCCCCGTCCTGCCCCGCACAGGCAGCAGTGAGCAGAAGCACCGGCACGACCGCCACCCACACACCTCGAAAACTCGTCATACCCCTTGGACGCCCCCAGACCCCCCACGGCTCCCCCCACTTTCCCGACTCCTTCTCGACTCCGCCCCGCTGATCAAGACGCCTGCACAGCTCAACCAGCCCCACCCATGATCAAGTTGCCGAAATGCAGACGACACGCCGAGCAGGGTGCGACAAATCGCAATACGATCTTGGCGCTTCGTGGCAGAGCCCCGGAGCACGTGGGGCCTGCCCACAAAGGGGGTGGCGTCCACGGGGGCGACACGTGGAGGCCGTGCGATCAAGCTCGACCTCCCGAACGACGCAAGTTTCTTGATCACCGGGCACGCCGCCCGGGGCGGGCAAGCGCCGCCAGGTGAAAGTGAGGCGTGGACGACTTACAGGGCGCGCGAACCCGCCATGCGCCCGGCGATCAAGAGGTTCGCGTCATCAGGGAGATCAGAATTGACACAAACTTCTTGATCACCCGGGCAGATCGAATCGGGCGGAGCGGAGCAGGGCGGCGGGCCAGGGAGGCGGGTCAGGGTTCGCGCATCCAGAGCTTCGGGTCGTTGACGAAGACGCCCTTGCCCTGGTGCCGCCAGATCACCCGCAGCGCTTCCAGCCGGACGTAGACCTGTTTGACCGTCGACGGACTGACCTTGTACAGCACGGCAAGCTCCGAGATCGAGGGCAGCTTCTCCCCCGGCGCGAGCTTCTTCGCTCTCACGTCGGCGACGATCTCATCGGCGATGCGGATGTAGTCGGCGGTGATCGGCATGACTCCCCCTGCGTGGCACGCCAATTCGATCACGCAAGGACACCCTCCAACAACTCTATGTTTGACTCAGATGACTGGGACAGCTAAGTTGATTCATGCCTCTCCCCTCGCGTGGCAACGAGAGAGGGGTTTCCCCCGGTCGGGGCGGGTGTGCGCCCGCCCCGACCCCGTCCGGCTGCCCTGTCGTCGTACCGCCGAAGTGGGCTGCGACCGCCGAGCGGGCGGGTCGTCCGCAGCCGGCTGCGGACGACCCGCCCTCCAGCACCGCCGAAAGGACCCCTCCGCCCTCCAGCACCGGAAAGGACCCCCGTGGCCCAGGTGTATCGCGGTGGCCAGCCCTACGGGACCGGTCACCCGGCCCTACTGACCCCCCACGAGGTACGCACCCACGAGTTCCCGCCCCGCCGACGCGGTGTCGACCCCGCCGAGGTACGCCGGTTCCAGTCCCGGCTGGCCGACGAACTGGCCGCCCTGCACCAGGAGATCCGCGCCCTCGCCCAGGAGAACGACCGGCTCAAGCGGGCCCTGCGCGACTGGCAGAGCCGGCACGCGCGGGACTGCCCGCCCACGAACGGCGGGCACTGGTGAACGAACGCCCCGCCCCGGCGACCTGCTGATCGTCGACCGGGCCGCCTCGGTGCAGTTCGCCGGGGAACGTGCCCTGCGGCTGCGGGTGGTGTCGGTGTCCGACCGGCCGACCTACGACGGATGGGTCTGGCTCACCGGCTACGTGCTCGACCGGCGCGGCGAGGCCACCGCCAAACGGGAGGTCTTCGTCCGACTCGCCGGCCTGCGGCCCGCCGCCACGACATCACCACCCCGGGGCGGTCGACGCACCACTGGCTCACCCCCATCGGTGACCGGGGTGGGGCGACGCGCTGTGGCACCACAGACCCACGCCGCTCGACACACCGCCGGCCCACCGGGCGTCGGCAGGCGCGCCGACCGCCAGGCGGCCGGGCCCGACGGGGCCCGTCGGTGAGGGCGGCTCTCCGGCGGGCACTCCCCTGGTCGGCATCCGGCGGTCAGGCGTCGGCCGCGTCCTCGGCAGGATACCGTTCCGGCTGACCCTGGCGGGCGCGCAGGAACGGGCCCAGGCCCATTCCGTCCTCGGTGGCCAGGAACGCGCCGCGCGCCGTCAGCAGCGTCTCGTCGGCATGTGCCATGCAGCCCCACGCCGTGTCGCCCCACGAGTCGGCGAGCTTGACCTCGGCCGGTTCGGGGCAGGGCTCGCCGCGCCGGCCGCCGATCTGGCAGCGGGCGGGTGCGCCGCCGCGCCGGCCGACCGCCTCGGCGGCCTCCCGGATCAGCGAGAACCGCGCCTCGCCGCCCGCCTGCGGGTCACGCTCCTGCTGCGGTACGGCCTGCCGCTGCCCGAAGGCGACCACGTTGCCGTCGGGGTCGGTGACCCGGCACTCGCCGCCCGGCGCGTGCCGCGGGTAGCCGGCCTTCTCGACATGGTGCCCGGCGGCGGTGAGCCGTTCGGCGGTCGCCGTCAGGTCGTCGACGTACAGGTAGACCAGCAGCGGCAACTCCACGGTGACCAGGCGCGGGGTGACCGCCGCCAGGAGCAGCGTCAACTCCCCGCACCGCAGGTACGACCAGCGCGATCCACCGTCGCCGCCGGCCCGGATCTCGGTGTAGCCGAAGTTCTCGTAGAACTGTCGGGCCGCGTCGGCGTCCGCCACGTACAGCACCGGCACCTGGGCCCGCACACCATTTTGCACAGCGTCACTCTAGTCACCGATGATCGGCGACTCGCGTCTTGCAGATCGGGTTTCTCTACCCCACCGGGCCGCTCCTGGTCACGGCCCTGCCCGCCCGGGTCAGCCGGCCAGGGTGGCGTACCGGCCGGCGCGGGCCAGCAGCGTCTCGTGGGTGCCGGACTCGACGATCCGGCCGTGGTCGAGCACCGCGATCTGGTCGGCGTGGCGCACCGTGGAGAGCCGGTGCGCGATGGTGATCACCGTACGACCCTCGGCGAGGGTGTCGAAGGCCCGTTGCACGGCCCGTTCGGTCTCGGTGTCCAGCGCGCTGGTCGCCTCGTCGAGCACCAGCACCCGGGGGTCGCGCAGCAGCGTACGAGCGATCGCCAGGCGCTGTTTCTCGCCGCCGGAGAAGCGGTGGCCCCGGGAGCCGACGACCGTGTCGTACCCGTCGGGCAGGGCGGCGATCAGGTCGTGGATCTGCGCGGCGCGGGCGGCCTCTTCCAGCTGGGCGTCGGTGGCGTCGGGGCGCGCGTACCGCAGGTTTTCCCGGATCGTGGTGTGCAGCAGGTAGGTCTCCTGGCTGACCACGCCCACGACGGCGGCCAGGTCGGTCAGCCGCAGGTCGCGCAGGTCGACGCCGTCGATGGTGATCCGGCCGGCGTCGGGGTCGTGCAGCCGGCTGACCAGGGCGGCGAGGGTGCTCTTGCCGGAGCCGGTCTCGCCGACCAGGGCGAGGCTGGTGCCGGCCGGGACGTCGAGGCTGATCCCGGCGACGGCGGCGGTGTCGCTGCCCGGGTAGCTGAAGGTGACGTCCTCGACGCGCAGGTGACCGCGCACCCGGGCCGGGTCGATGGGCACCGGCCGGGCCGGATCGTCCACCTCCACCGGCAGGTCGAGGTATTCGAAGATCCGGGCGAACAGCGCCAGCGAGGCGGTCAGCGTGACGCCCACGTTGAGCAGCCCCATCAGCGGCCGGAACAGCCCGCCCTGCAGGGCGGTGAAGGCGACCAGGGTGCCGATGCTGAGCGTGCCGGCGGTGCCGGGCAGCCCCGCGCCGAGATAGATGACCGCCGGGATGGCGGCGAAGATGATCGTCATGGTGGCCATCCGCCACCGGCCGGCCAGCTCCGAGCGCAGCTCCAGGTCGACCAGCCGGGCCGAGCTGGCGGTGAACCGGTCGATCAGCGTGCCACCCGCGCCGAGGGTCTTGCTGAGCTGCACGCCGCTGATCGACAGCCCCTCCTCGATGGTGACGTTGAGGTCGGCCAACTCCCGCTGGCGCTGCGCGGTGATCTCGCGGCGCATCGCGGCGACCCGGCGGGTGAGCCAGATGGCCGGCGGCAGCACCACCAGCGAGACGAGGGTGAGCCGCCAGGACAGCGCCACCATGGCGACCAGCGTGGCGACCACCGTGGTCAGGTTGGACGCGATCGAGGTGGCGGTGGAGGTGACCACGGTCTGCATGCCGCCGATGTCGTTGGTGATCCGCGACTGCACCTCACCGGTGCGGGTGCGGGTGAAGAACGCGATCGACTGCCGGTGCAGGTGGGCGAAGACGTCGGTGCGCAGCCGGTGCATCACCAACTGCCCGACCCGGGTGGAGATCCAGGTCTGCGCCACGCCGAGCACGGCGGTCACCGCGGCCACGGCGATCATGCCGGCGACCAGCCAGACCAGCAGGGTCAGGTCGCGCTCCGGCAGGGCCCGGTCGATCACCGCCCGCAGCAGGAACGGCGAGGCCATCGCGACCACCGACGACACCACGATGATCGCGGTGACCACGGCCAACTGACCACGGTACGCGGTGAACAGCCGGCCGATGCGGCGCAGCGAGACGTTGCGGGCCTGGGACTTCTCGGCGGCACTGACGGTCCGGGGGGCGCCGCCGCGGCCCTCCCGGTGGGTTGGCGTGGTGTCCAAGGGGGTCCTTCTTCCGTCCGGGGATGTTTACTGAGGTTACCTCATCATGAGGGAACAACAGCGACTCCTGCTACCGTATTCCGGTGACCGGCGCGACATCCGACCCGCCAACCGATCCGGCCGCACGCTGCGCCGGGCCACCGACCGACCCGGCCGAGGAGAGCCTGGCCGAGCTGTTCTGGGCGGTGGCCCGTCGGCTGCGTCACCAGTCCCGACGTACCCTCGAACCCTGGGACGTCAACCCCGGCCACGCCCGCGCCCTCGCGGTGCTGACCCGGCACGGCGCGATGCGGCTCAGCGCGCTCGCCGAGCACCTGCACATCGCGCCCCGCTCCACCACCGAGGTCGTCGACGGCCTGGAGGAACGCGGGCTCGTCGCGCGCCACCCCGACCCGGCCGACCGGCGGGCGACCCTGGTCGCGCCGACCGACGAGGGAACCCGGGTCGGCGCGGCCATCCGGACGGCCCGCAGCGCCGAAGCGGAACGCTTCTTCGGTCACCTCTCCCTCACCGACCACGCCGACCTCACCCGCATCCTGCGCACCCTGCGCGACTGACTGCGCCCCGCGTCACCCGCTCCACCCGACCCCGACACGCCCTGCCCAGCTCGACCCGGCCCACCGACCCTGCCCGACCAAGTGGCGGCCGACCCAGCCCCACCCGGCCCAGCCCTGCCGATCCAGCCCGGCCGACCCAGCCCAGCCCGAGTAGCGGCCGACCCCGCCCTGCCTGGCCCAGCCCTGCCCGACTCGCGCTTCGGCCGCTACTCGGCCGGCAGCTCGACCAGGTTCCCCGCATGTCGGATGCTGGGGGAGGGCCCGCGATCCGGGAGCCCGCGGGCCAGGGAGTCGGGGCCGGTCCGCCGACCAGCGGCGGCGCGGGCTGGCCCGGCGACGCGTGAGTCATCGGCCGGCGCGCCGGTCACCTAGCAGCCGCATCGCGGCGGGTGGCGAGGATGGCGCGTACCTCGTGGCGGACCGCGTCGGGCTCGTGGATCAGGCGGTGGCGGGCGAAGCGCACCACCAGGATGCCGACGGTGGCCAGCAGGGCGTCCCGGCGCAGGTCGATCTCGCGTTGGCGGGGATCGCCGTGGGTCGTCGCGCCGTCGAGTTCGATGTCCACCCGCTCCCGCTCGGCGTACACGTCGAGGTACATGGTGCGGCGGCCGACGACGATCCGGGCCTGCCTGCGGAACGCGGGCATCCCGGGGCCGGTGAAGACGTGGTCGTGTCCCCAGATCTCCAGCGGACTGCGGCATCCGGCGGCGAGTCGGTCGAGCAGGGTACGCAGCTGCGCACGGCCGGTCAGCCTCGGCACGGCGGCGAGCGCCGACGCGATCCGTGCCGGGGTGGTGAGCCGGTCGTTGACGGCCCTGATCACCGGGGCGGGGCGATCCGGCACGGGCAGCAGCGGCCAGGCGTCGACCAACGCCCGCTCCAACCGCACCACCGGACGACCACCCCGAATCAGCACCTGGGGTGGGACCAGGGCGAAACCCTCTCGATGGTGGATCTTCAGGTGCGCCCGGGTGCGGAGCCCGGAGCCGGCGACCACGTTCAGGCACACCGGTTCCCCGGCCGGCTGGCCGCGCACACCCCACGCGGCCAGCGCGGTGAGGCTACCCAGCGCCGCGCGCCCCTGCGCCCAGGCGAGCGCCGCACGGATGCGATGGGCCACGTCGAGCAGTGGAAAGGTCGAACCACCAGCCGGGTGGGCAGCGGCGGGAACGACGGCGGCGTCGACGTAGACGCCGGGCAGGACCTGTCGGAGTTGGCCGACGCGATCAGCGTGGGCGAGCACCCAGGGTGGAACCACCTGCACCGCCGCTCGTCGGGTCAGCACGCCACCGCCCTGCTCGACGAGGGATCGCAGGACCGGGTTCATGTCCCGAGGCTGCCCTCCCGACCCGCACCACCTCCACCTTCCACCCTCTCCCTGTGGACGCCGACCCCCCTTGTGGACAACCCCCAGGTCCATCGGAACCCTGCTATGGAGTCCCAAGATCGTATTGCGATTTGTTGCACTCTCCCCGGCGTGTCGTCTGCATTTCGGCAATTTGATCATGGGCTGGGCTGGGCTGGGCTGGGCTGGGCTGGGCTGGGCTGGGCTGGGCTGGGCTGGGCTGGGCTGGGCTGGGCTGGGCTGGGCTGGGCTGGGCTGGGCTGGGCTGGGCTGGGCTGGGCTGGGCTGGGCGTAGCGGGTCGGGGGCAGGGTATGTCCGGTCGTGCGGGTGGTGGTGGTCGGTGCGGGGTTCTCGGGGCTCGCCGCGGCGGCGGCGTTGTGCCGGGGTGGGGCGCGGGTGGTGGTGCTGGAGGCGCGGGACCGGGTCGGGGGGCGAGTGGCGACCCGACGGCTGGACGACGGCACGGCGCTGGACCTGGGCGCGCAGTGGATCGGCCCGACCCAGGAACGGATGGCCGCCCTGGTGGCCGAGCACGGGCTGACCACGTTCCCTTCGGCCGCGCAGGGCCGGCCGTGGCGGGACAACGGTCCCGAGCTGCGCCGGCCGGTGGGGCGGGTGTACTGGGCGGGCACCGAGACGGCGACCCGCTGGGCCGGTTACCTGGAGGGCGCGGTGCTGGCCGGCGAACGGGCGGCGGCCGAGGTCCTCGCCCACCATGCCGCCTGACCCGGGGACCGGTCGGCCCGCCCGAACCGGATTGTCGGGAGCGCAGCCGGCAACGGCACGTGCAGGAATAGATAATCTTGATTCAATCTATTGAAAACTATCTCCGGTCATGACCTAATACCTGACAGTTCCTTTCGTCGCTCCCGCCGTAACCATGCGGCATCCCCCAGGGAGGAAGGATGAACCGTCTCCGTACGGTCACGGGCACGCTGCTGGCGACCGCCACCATGGTCGCCGCCGCCACCCTCGGCGTCGCCACCCCGGCCGCCGCCGCCCCGGCCGGCCTGCCCGGCATGGACGTCTCCAGCTATCAGGGCAACGTCAACTGGTCCGCCGCCTGGAACAACGGTGCCCGGTTCGCCTACGTGAAGGCCACCGAGGGCACCTACTACACCAACCCGTACTTTGCCCAGCAGTACAACGGGTCGTACACCGTCGGGATGATCCGGGGTTCGTACCACTTCGCCCGGCCGGACACCTCGACCGGCGCCGCCCAGGCCAACTACTTCGTCGACCACGGCGGCGGCTGGTCGAAGGACGGCCGGACACTGCCCGGCGCGCTCGACATCGAGTACAACCCCTACGGCGCGACCTGCTACGGGCTGAGCCAGAGCGCGATGCGCAGCTGGATCACCTCCTTCGTCAACCAGTACTACGCCCGCACCGGGCGCTGGGCGACGATCTACACCACCACCGACTGGTGGACCACCTGCACCGGCAACTACAGCGGGTTCGCCGCCACCAACCCGCTCTGGCTCGCCCGGTACGCCGGCACGGTGGGCACCCTGCCGGCCGGCTGGGCCACGTACTCCTTCTGGCAGTGGGCGTCGTCGGGCGTCTTCCCGGGCGACCAGAACGTCTGGAACGGCACCCTCGACCGGCTCCGGGTGCTGGCCTGCAACGGCCCCTGCTGACCCCGCCCACCCCCGGAGCACCCGAGGAGCCTGCCATGTCCGTACCCGTGTCCCGGCGCAGCGTGCTGCGCGGCGCGGTCCTGCTCGGCACCGCCGGGGCGTTCGCGCCGACCCCGTTCGGCGGATCCGCCGCAAGCGCCGCCACGGTGGGCCGCTCCCCCGTCGACCCGACCCTGACCACCGGCGGCACGTCGGCCGGCGGCCGGGTCACCCTCGGTCGGGTGGACCAGCCGGTGATCGCCAACTGCGCGACCTGGGGGGCCCGGCCGCCGTCGTCGCCGGTGAGCGTGGTCGGCAGCCGACCCAACAAGATCATCGTGCACCACACCGCGTTCCCGAACTCGACCGACTACAGCCTGGCCCACGCGTACGCCAACTCGCGGGAGATCCAGGACCTGCACATGGACGGCAACGGCTGGTTGGATTCCGGGCAGCACTTCACCAACAGCCGGGGCGGCCACCTCACCGAGGGCCGGCACGGCAGCCTGTACGCGCTGCTGCACGGGCAGACCATGGTGCAGGGCGCGCACTGCGTGGGGCAGAACAGCCAGGCCATCGGGATCGAGAACGACGGGATCTACGTCGACGTGCAGCCGCCGCAGGCGCTGTGGGACAGCCTGGTGGTGTTCTGCGCGTTCACCTGCCAGCAGTACGGCATCCCGGCCAGCCAGATCTACGGCCACAAGGACTTCGCCAGCACCCAGTGCCCTGGACTGCTGCACGACCGGCTGCCCGAGCTACGCTCCGCGGTCGCCGCTCGACTTGGCTGATTGCTTATATAAGTGATGCCTGATACAAAGGGGACCGTGCACGCCTTCGACGTCCTCGGCGACCCGGTGCGCCGGCGCATCCTCGAACTGCTCGCGCAGGGCGAGCGGAGCGCCGGTGGGGTCTGCGCGGTCATCCAGGAGGAGTTCGGGATCACCCAGCCCGCCGTCTCGCAGCACCTCAAGGTGTTGCGGGACAACGGGTTCGCCACGGTCCGCCCGCAGGGCGCCCGTCGGCTCTACGCGGTCGATCCCGCCCCGCTGCGGGAGGTCGACAGGTGGCTGGAGGGGTTCCGCCGGTTCTGGACGCCGGCCCTGGACGCCCTGGCCACCGAGATCGCCCGGGGTCGGCGCGAACGGCGGGCGCACACCACGACCGACGACCCGACCGAGCACCGGAGCACTTCATGATCGAGACCAGCCACCAGATCAGCGCCGTACGACGCACCGTGGGCAGCCGCAGCCTCGAAGCGGGTGAGGCGCGGGTGCTGACCATCAGCCAGACGTACCCGACGACGCTGGACGACCTCTGGGACGCCTGCACCAACGCCGACCGCATCCCGCGCTGGTTCCTACCGATCTCGGGCGACCTGCGGCTGCACGGCCGTTACCAGTTCGAGGGCAACGCCGGTGGCGTGGTGCAGCGCTGCGACCCGCCGAAGAGCTTCGCCGCCACCTGGGAGATGGGCGACGAGATCAGCTGGATCGAGGTCCACCTCACCCCGGAGGCCGACGAGCGGACCCGGTTCACCCTGGAACACGTCGCCCACGTCGACGACGTCCGGTGGACCGAGTACGGCCCCGGCGCGGTCGGCGTCGGCTGGGACTCCGGCCTGCTCGGTCTGGCCAGCCACCTCGACGCCGACGGTGGCGGCGTCACCCCCGACCAGGCCGCCGAGTGGATCGGCTCCGAGGACGGGCGACGCTTCATGACGCTCAGCGGCGAGGCGTGGGCCGAGGCCGACATCGCCGCCGGCACCGACCCGCAGGCCGCCCGGGCCGCCGCCGCCCGCACCATCGCCGCGTACACCGGCGCGCCGCCGGCCTGACGGTACGGGTCGCGCCGGGTCGCCCGGCCCGGCGTAACCCAGGTGCGTGCTGCCGGTGCCGGCGGTCAGACTGGGCGGTATGTCGATGCGCCGCGCCGAAGACGTCCTCGCCCTGCACCGCGCCGGGCGGCGGGTGCGCTACCTCTGCTTCTGGGGGCACCGGCCGCAGCGGGACGGCAGCGTGGGCCGCAGCTGCCTGAGCCAGTGGTGGCCGGCGTCGTTCACCGTCGACGGGCGGCGCTTCGCCACCGCCGAGCACTGGATGATGTGGCGCAAGGCGCTGCTGTTCGACGACGCCGAGGCCGGCGAGCGGGTGCTCGCCGCCGGCCACCCGCAGCAGGCCAAGGCGGTCGGCCGCCAGGTGCGCGGGTTCGACCAGGCGGTGTGGGAGGCCGAGCGGTACGCCGTCGTGCTGGCCGGCAGCCTGGCCAAGTTCGGCCAGCACGCCGACCTGCGGGCGTACCTGCTGGGCACCGGGGACCGGGT
Source organism: Micromonospora sp. WMMD734 (assembly GCF_049178975.1). Taxonomy (NCBI): domain Bacteria; kingdom Bacillati; phylum Actinomycetota; class Actinomycetes; order Micromonosporales; family Micromonosporaceae; genus Micromonospora; species Micromonospora sp. WMMD734. The sequence continues at coordinate 1,700,335 of NZ_JBMHMK010000001.1, read as the reverse complement.
GCTGGTGGAGGCCAGCCCGGTCGACCGGGTGTGGGGGGTCGGGCTGGCTCCCGACGACCCGCGCGCCGAGGACCCGGCCCGCTGGCGTGGGCTCAACCTGCTCGGGTTCGCCCTGATGGAGGCCCGGGAGATGCTGCGCGACGAGCGGCCGTCCGACCCCGGGCGGCCCGCCGGGTCGACAGCGGACCTGCCCTGAGCCGGGCGGCCCGGGGGCGGTAACGTGCGGCGGCATGACCGTCCTGCCGTACGCGCACTGTCACTACTGCGGGGCGGCCTACCCGCCGGACGCCGGCTGGCCCCGGCTCTGCGTGGCCTGCGGCCAGACGGTGTGGCGCAACCCCACCCCGGTCGCGGTGGCGCTGCTGCCGGTCCGCACCGACGCCGGGCTCGGCCTGGTGGTGGTACGCCGGGACATCGAACCGGCCCGGGGGCAACTCGCCCTGCCCGGCGGCTTCGTCGAGTACGGCGAGGAGTGGTCCGAGGCGCTGGTCCGGGAGCTGCGTGAGGAGACGGGGCTGGTCGACGAGGCGCAGCGGGCCCGGCTGTTCGCGGTGCACGGCGCCCCGCACGGCGGCACCATGATGATCTTCGGGGTGCTGCCGGAGCGGCCGGCCGCGCAGCTCCCCCCGTCGACCCCGACCGAGGAGGCCACCGAGTGGCTGGTCCTCACCGAGCCGGTCGAGCTGGCCTTCTCCACCCACACCCGGGTGCTGGCCGACTTCCTGGCCAGCACCTGAGGCGGAGCGCCCCGGCTGATGGCGGGACCACCCGCATCCTGACGGGACGGGTCAGCCGGGGGTGTTCCAGACCAGGGGCGCTGCGCGGATCCACGCGTCGTCCTCGATCGTCCGGACGAGGAACCGGGCGAGGTCGGCGCGGTTGATCCGCGCGCCGGGCTTCTCGGTGCCGGCCTCGGCGGCCCGTACGGGACCACCGGCAGGCTTGTCGGTCAGGGTCACGGCGCGGGCCAGGGTCCAGTCGATGCAGGACGCGGCGCGGACGACCCGCTCGACACCGGTGTGGTCCTCGAAGCCCGTCCTGATGTTCGACAGCCTGATGAACGCCCTGACCAGCGGGTTGAGCCGGGCCCAGTCGTCGCCCGCGCCCTGCGTGGACGTCAACACGATCCGGCGGATGCCCTGCTCGCCCATGACGGTGAGGGTGTGGCGGGCGGCGGTGGTCATGAACATCGGCGGGCTGACCGGCCTGGCCCACGGGTTGTCGGAGGCGCGGGCGTTGTTCAGCACGCTGATCACCCCCTCGACGCCCTCGGCGGCCCGGCGGATGTCGTCGATGGCCGCCGGGGTGCCCCGGATCAGCTCGACGCCGGCCGGTGCCTGCACCCGGTCGGGGTCGCGGACGAGCGCGCGGACGCGGTGGCCGCGCCCAGCCGCGTACGCCAGCACGTGAGCGCCGGTGCGGCCGCTGCCGCCGAGGACCAGGAGGTTCGTGCTCATGGTGATCAGATGCCTTTCGCTCGGTTCCGGGTGGGTCAGGCGGTCGGTCGACCGGTCAGGGCAGAGCCCGCGCGGTGGGGCAGCCGGGATCAGGCGCGCTGGGGGACGGCGCAGCCGTCCGATCCGCAGACCGGATCGTCACCGGCGCGACCGGTGCGGGGGTGACTGTCGTTCCAGACCGTGCGCAGCAGTTCAAGGAGGCTGTCGCTGTCCTGGGCACCAGACACGCCGTAGCGGTCGTCGACGACGATGAACGGCGCGCCGGTCGCCCCCAGGCGTCGGGCGCGGGCTGCGTCGTCGCGGACCTGCCGGCGGTAGCGGCGGTCGGTGAGGGCCTGGCGGGTCTGCTCGCGGTCCAGGCCGAGTTCGTCGGCCAGCCCCAGTAGGTCGTCGGAGGAGAAGACCGGCTCGGCCCGGCCGAAGTAGGCGGTGAAGACCGCGTCCCAGGCCTCGCGGTTCCTGCCCTGGGCGCTGGCGTGGGCGAGGAACTCGTGCGCCAGGTCGGTGTTGCCCACCGTGTTGTCCAGCACCTGGTACGGGGTCAGCCCCTCGCTCGCGGCGAGCTTCTCGATCCGCCGGGTCGAGGTCTCGGCCTGGCTGCCGCCGACACCGTGCCGGCGGAGCAGGGCCTCGCGGACGGGGAAGGTCTCCCCCTCGGGGAAGCTGCCGCTGAGCGGGAACGAGTGGTGGACCAGTTCCACCTCGTCCGCATGCTCGAACCGCTCGACGGCCTTGGTCACCCGGTGGTTCCCGAGGCCGCACCAGGGGCAGGTCACCTCGGACCAAATATCCACTTTCATCGCGTACCTCCTTTTCCTACGAGTTGTGCGTAGCGCAACGGTAGGCCAGCATGGGAGGCGGTACAAAAGGCACACCGGTGTGCGTGCCGGAGAGGAATGTGCGTCATGGAGTTGGCCGACGGAACAGAGGCGACGGCGGGGGCGGCGGCGATCGGGCCCTGCGCGGCCATCCCTGCCGAGCACATGGACTTCATCCGCCAGACCCTCGACCGCGTCGGCGACAAGTGGAGCCTGCTGATCATCGCGGTCCTGGAGTCCGGACCGCTGCGCTACACCGACCTGCAACGGCAGGTCCCCGGCATTTCACAGCGCATGCTCAGCCTCACCCTTCGCCAGCTCGGGCAGGACGGCCTGATCACCCGCACCGCCTACGCCGAGGTCCCGCCGCGCGTCGAGTACGCCCTCGCCCCGCTGGGCCGCGGCCTGCACGAGATCGTCACCTCGCTGATCGGCTGGGCCGCCGACCACCACGACGAGATCCGCGCCAACCGCGAGCGCGCCGCGACGACCGGGTCCTGACCGCCACGCGGGCGGAACGCCCCCCTCCTCGCCGGCCGGCACCGACCCGACGCGCCCGGCCGGCCGGCGGGTCGGATCAGCCGGCGGCGTCGGGTCAGACGGCGGGTCGGGTCAGACGGCGGGTCGGGTCAGACGCGGGCCGGCTGGGGGGCGAACGGGATGCTCGCCGTCGCCTCGGTCACCGGGTCGCCCGCCGGATGCCGCCACAGGCCCCGGGCCCGCAGGATCGGCAGCACCCCCTCGCCGAACCAGTACGCCTCCTCCAGGTGCGGGTGGCCGGAGAGGATGAACTCGTCGATGCCGAGCGCGTGGTACTCGGCGATCCGGTCGGCGACCTCGGTGTGGCTGCCCACCAGGGCGGTGCCGGCCCCGCCCCGGACCAGCCCCACCCCGGCCCAGAGGTTCGGGGCGACCTGCAGCCCGTCGCGGCTGCCGCCGTGCAGGGCGAGCATCCGGCGCTGCCCCTCGGACTCGCTGCGCCGCAGCCCCTCCTGGGCGGCCCGGATGTCAGCCTCGTCGATACCGTCGAGCAGCCGCCCGGCCTGCGCCCACGCCGCCTCGGCGGTGTCCCTCGCGATGACGTGCAGGCGGATACCGAAGCGCGGTGACCGGCCGGCGTCGGCGGCGAGGGCGCGGATCCGGTCGAGTTTGCCGGCCACCTGGGCGGGCGGCTCGCCCCAGGTCAGGTAGACGTCGCTGTGCCGGACAGCCACCGGGCCGGCGGCGGTGGACGAGCCACCGAAGTAGACCGGGGGCACCGGGTCGGGCAGCCGGGCCAGCCGGGCACCCTCGACCCGCAGGTGTTCCCCGGCGTGGTCGACGGTCTCGCCCCGCCACAGTGACCGCACGACGTGCAGGAACTCGTCGGTGCGGGCGTATCGGGCGTCCTTGTCGAGGAAGTCGCCGTAGGCGCGCTGCTCGGTGGATTCCCCACCGGTGACCACGTTGAGCAGCAGCCGGCCGCCGGACAGGCGCTGGAAGGTGGCGGCCATCTGGGCGGCGAGGGTGGGTGAGAGCAGCCCGGGGCGGAACGCGACCAGGAACTTCAGCCGTTCGGTGACCTCGGCCAGCATGGCGGTGGCCAGCCAGGCGTCCTCGCACCACGCCCCGGTCGGGGTGAGCGCACCGACGAAGCCGAGCTGCTCGGCGCTGCGGGCGATCTGCCCGAGGTAGGCGACGGTGGCGGGGCGGGCCCCACCGGCGGTGCCGACCGCGACGCCGTGGCCGCCGCCGACGATGTCGCGGCTGTCGCCGTAGGTGGGCAGGAACCAGTGGAAGGTCAGCGACATCGGGGGTCCTCCTGAGGGATGGGACGACGACCACGACAGGCTACCCATAAAACCTATCGGCTTGGTAGGTTACTGCGCGCCGCCGACCTGCGGCGTCGCGAGCACACCGTCCACTCCCGAGGAGCCGACATGCCCACCCCGCCGAGGAGCCTGCGCCGGCTGGCCACCACCCTGTTCACCGCCCTGTCCCTGGTCGCCGTCGGCGGGGTCACCGGCTGCGCCGACGACGCCGCCGACGCGCAGGCCGGCAAGGGCCCGCTGCGCATCGGCTACCAACGCTTCGGCGGCCTGAGCCTGGTCAAGGCCCGCAACGCCGCACCCGACGCGCAGTGGTCGCTGTTCGAGAGCGGCCCGGCCCTGACCGAGGCGCTCAAGGCCGGCGCGATCGACATCGGACAGGTCGGCGAGGCACCCCCGGTCTTCGCCGCCGCCGCGAAGATCCCCTTCTCGGTGATCGGCACCTCGGCCCCGATCCCGCAGGGCGAGGCGGTGCTGGTCAAGCAGAACAGCGGCCTGAGGACCTTCGCCGACCTGCGCGGCCGGACCGTGGCGCTGAACAAGGGCAGCAACGTGCACTGGCTGCTGGTCCGGCTACTGGCGGCGAACAACATGACGCTGAAGGACATCAACGTCAAGTACCTCAAGCCGGCTGAGGGACGACCCGCTTTCGACAACGGCCAGGTCGACGCCTGGATCATCTGGGACCCGTACTTCGCCCTCGCCGAACAGCCCGGGGTGAAGGTCCTCGCCGACGCCACCGGCCTGGCCAGCAACCGGGAGTACGTGCTGGCCTCCCCCGAGGTGGTCCGGGACCGCACCGACGACGTCCGCGCCTTCCTCACCGCGTACCGGAAGGTCACCGACTGGGGCATCGCCAACCCGGCCGAACGCGCCACGGTGCTCGCCCCCGAGCTGAAGATCCCGCTGGACGTCACCACCCGGGCGCTGGCCCGCAGCGCCCGCCCGCTGGCCCCGGTCACCCCCGCCGTCGGCGTCGAACTCCAGGCCATCGCGGACGGCTTCACGACCCTCGACCTCGTCCCCGGCCCGGTCGACATCGCCGGTCGGGTGGACGACCGGTTCAGCGCGGTGTTCCAGTGAGCACCACCGTGGTGGTCACCGCGCCACCGGCCGCCGTCCCGGCCCCACCCGACGCCGGCCCGCGCCGTCGGGCCGGGCGGCGCTGGTGGCGACTGGTCAGCCCGGTCCTGCTCGTCGCCGGGTGGGAGGCCGCCGCCCGCGCCGGGCTGCTCGCCGAGGACAAGCTGCCCGCACCGAGCCGGGTGCTCACCACCGGCGTACGGCTGGCCGGCGACGGGACCCTCGGCGTCCACCTGCTCGACTCGCTCACCCGGGCCGGCATCGGGCTGCTGCTCGGCGGGATGCTGGCGCTGGTGCTCGGTGCCGCCGCCGGCCTGCTCCGGCTCGGTGACGACCTGGTCGACCCGCCGGTGCAGATGGCCCGGATGCTGCCCCACCTGGGGCTCGTCCCACTGCTGATCATCTGGGTGGGGATCGGCGAGTCGTTGAAGATCACCCTGGTCGCGCTCGGGGTGTTCTTCCCGATCTACTTCAACACCTACGCCGGCATCCGGGACATCGACGAACGGCTCGTCGAGGCGGCCCGCACCTGCGGCCTGGGACCGGCCGCGCGGCTGCGGCACGTGGTGCTGCCCGGGGCGTTGCCGTCGCTGTTCCTCGGGCTGCGGCTGGCGATCGGGGCGGCCTGGCTCAGCCTCGTCGTCGGCGAGCAGGTCAACGCCCAGACCGGCGTCGGTTTCCTGATGATGGAGGCCCGGGAGTTCAGCCAGACCGACGTGGTGGTGCTCGGTCTGGTCATCTATGCGCTGCTCGGGCTGCTGTCCGACCTCGCCCTGCGGATCCTGGAGAGGAGGACCCTGACATGGCGACGCGGCCTGCGCGCGACCTGACCGGCGGGGCGGACGACGCCGCACGCGCGGTGACCGGCCCGTACGACGCGGTGACCGGCGGGACGACCGGCCCGGCCGGCGCGGCGGCGGTGCTCACCGCCCGCGCGGTGCGGCGGGCCTTCGACGGCCGGCCGGTGCTCGCCGGGATCGACCTGGCCATCGCCGCCGGTGAGGTGGTGGCGCTGCTCGGCGGCAGCGGCTCCGGCAAGAGCACCCTGCTGCGGATCCTCGCCGGCCTGGACGCCGACGCCACCGGCGAGACCCGGGTGCGGGGCACCGCCGCCGTGGTCTTCCAGGAACACCGGCTGCTGCCCTGGAAGCGGGTCGGCGACAACGTCGCGCTGGGGCTGACCGGCCCCGACGTGCGCGCCCGGGTGGACCGGGCGCTGACCGAGGTGGGGCTGGCCGACCGCCGCCGGGCCTGGCCGGCGGAACTGTCCGGCGGTCAGGCGCAGCGGGTCGCGGTGGCCCGCGCGCTCGTCCGCGAGCCGGACCTGCTGCTGCTCGACGAGCCGTTCGGGGCGCTCGACGCGCTGACCCGGCTGCGGATGCAGTCCCTGCTGCGGCGGCTGCGCGCCGAGCACGGCTTCGCCGCACTGCTGGTCACCCACGACGTCGAGGAGGCGCTGCTGCTCGCCGACCGCATCCTGCTGCTCGACGGGGGCGTCATCGCCGAGGAGATCGTCGTCGACCTCGGCCCCGCCGGGCACGCCGCCGACCGCCCCGCCCGCTCCCCGGAACAGCCCGCCTTCGGCGCGTTGCGTCGCCGGCTGCTCGACCGCCTCGGCGTACCCGCCGTCTGACCACCGGAGATCCCGATCACCCGCCGGACGCCCGACCCCAACTTCTCCACCCGCGAAGCGGCCACGCGACCTCGGCCGCCCGGGTGCGACGGGCGGCCGGACCACCCCGGCGCGACGGTCGTCGCCGTCGCGCCGGGGTGGGGTCCGCTCAGGCGCGGGCGCAGGTCGCCGTGCCGATGGGACCGTTGCCGGTGCCCTGGAAACCGAACTCGGTGCCGGCCCCCGCGCCGACGGCGCTGTTGTAGCTGACGTTGCGGAAGCTGACGTCACCGGAGGTGCCGGCGTTCTGCGCGCTCCACGCGTTGGTGACGGTGACGCCCGACGGCAGGGCCAGGTCGACCACCCACCCGTCGAGCCCGGCCGGACCGGCGGTGACCGTGACGGTGGCCACGAAGCCGCCGGACCAGGCGTTCACCGACACCGACGCGGCGCAGTCACCACCGGGCGGCGGGCTCGTGGTAGGAGGCGGCGGGGTCGTGGTCGGCGGCGGGGTGGTCGGCGGGACGGTGGTGCCGCCCGCGTTGAGCGCGTCCAGCGTGGAGGTGTACGCGGCCTTCCTGTTGCCGTTGCCGTCGAAGAGCAGCGGGGTGACGCTGGCCCGCCACGAGTCGGTGTCCCGGATGCCGGAGACGGTGATGCCGGTGCAGCGGGAGATCGCCAGGCAGGCCCTGACCACGCGGGAGTAGCTGTCGGCCTGGGCACTGCCGGAGCCCTCGACGTCCAGCTCGGTGATCTGCACCTCGACGCCGAGGTCGACGAAACGCTGGAGGTTGGCCTGGTAGTCCGACGGCACCGGCGACTGGGCGGTGACGTGGGACTGGAAGCCGACGCAGTCGATCGGCACGCCCCGGGCCCTGAAGTCCTGGACCATGGCGTACACGGCGTTGCTCTTCGGGTTCTGCCCGTCGGTGTTGTAGTCGTTGTAGCAGAGCGTCGCGCCCGGGTCGGCGGCGCGGGCGGCCCGGAACGCCGCCTCGATCCAGTCGTTGCCGGTGCGCTGCAGGTTGGAGTCACGACGCCCACCGCTGCCACCGTCGGCGAACGCCTCGTTCACCACGTTCCACGCGTCGATCCTGCCCCGGTAATGGGTGGCGACCTGGGTGACGTGGTTGAGCATGGCGTTGCGCAGCGCGGTGCCGGACAGGACCGCCGTCCAGCGTGGTTGCTGCTGGTGCCAGGCCAGCGTGTGGCCACGGACCCGCATCCCGTTGGCCTCGGCGTGGCTGACCAGCTTGTCGCCGCCGGCGTAGGTGAACTGGTTCGGGCTGGGCTCGGTGGCGTCCCACTTCATCTCGTTCTCGGCGGTCACCGAGGTGAACTCACGGTTCAGGATGCCGACGTAGACGGCGTCGGAGAGCCTGTTCACCGCCACCGCGGCGCCGAAGTAGCGGCCCGTCTCGGCGGCGGCGGCACCGAGGGTGGTGCCGGCGCTGGCACTGGCGGCGAGGGCGACGGTGGTGCCGACGGCGACCACGCCGGTGGCGATCGAGAGCAGTGCGGCACGCAGCCGCGGTGGTGTCGTCCGACGCCCGCTGCCGCGGGCGGACACACGTGTCATGGCAGAAGCCTTTCACGACGGTGGGGGTGCACCGTCCGACCTTTCGCCCGAGTGCGGTGGCCGGCCCGGGGAGGCGGTGTGGTCGCCCGGAGGCCACACCCGCCCGCGTCGTCGCCCAGCCGCCACCGCCGAGGTCCAGCGGTTACCCGGGTGACGCTATCGAAACATCTCCAAGAGTTCAACGAACGTCGATGCCTTGGTCGCGTCCTCGCCGGAGCCGCCGCTAGTCGGTGGCGGCGAGGTAGCCGCTGGCCTGCAACGCGAACAGCTCCCGGTAGGGCCCGTCGGCGGCCATCAACGTGTCGTGGTCGCCCTGCTGCACCAGCCGGCCACGGTCCATCACGAAGATCTGGTCGGCGTGCCGGACGTTGGCCAGCCGGTGGGTGATCAGCACGACCGTGCGGTCGGGCCGCCGCCGCAGCTGCTCGAAGAGCGCGTGTTCGGCGCGGGCGTCGAGGGCGGCCGACGGTTCGTCGCAGATCAGCAGGCGGGCGTTCCGGTAGAGGCCACGCGCGGCCACCAGCCGCTGCCACTGCCCGCCGGAGAGGTCGTGGCCGTTCTTGAACTCCCGCGCCAGCAGGGTGTCGTAGCCGAACGGCAGGCCGGCGATCATGTCGTGCGCGGCGGCCGACCGGGCGGCGTCCTCGACGGTGGGCCCGGCCTCGTCCGGGGCCCGGTCGTACCGGCCGATGCGGATGTTCTGCGCGGCGGTGAACGGGAACTTCCACCACTCCTGGGTCATCACCGCCACCTGGGCGGCGGTCGACGCCGGGTCCAGCTCGGCCACGTCGACGCCGTCCCAGCGGATCGCCCCGCCGGTGGGCCGGTAGAGGCCGGCGATCAACTTGGCCAGGGTGGTCTTGCCGGAGCCGTTCTCCCCGACCAGCGCGACCACCTCGCCCCGCCGGACGGTGAGACTGACCTCGTCGACGGCCGGGGAGTCGGTGTCCGGGTAGCGCAGGCTCACCCGGTCCAGCTCGATGGTGTCGAAGCCGGTGGCGGGTCGCTGCGGCCCGGTGGCGGTCCGGCCCTCGGCCCGGTCGAGGAAGTCCCGGTAGTCCTGGTAGTAGAGGGCGTCCTCGTAGAGGTTGTTGGTGGCGAAGACGGCGAGGGCGAGGCTGCTGCGGGCCGACTGGAGGGCGAGCAGCGCGGTCGCCGCCGCGGCCAACGCAACCAGGCCGGCGAGCAGCAACCCACCGAGCACGGCGTAGACCGCGAAGGCGGCGACCCCGCCGACGGACATCCCGACGGCCCGGGTCCGGCTCTGCGCGCGGGCCAACCGCAGCAGCGCGGCCGTCTCGGCGCTCATCATCCGGCGGAACTCGGTGAGCAGGAAGTCGCGCATCTGGTAGGCCCGCACCTCGGCGGCGGTGTGCCGGTTGGCCATCAGGTTGGCCAGCATCCACATCCGGCGACGCCGGTTGATCCGGGCCAGCATGTCCAGGTACTGCCGGCGGGCCATCCGGACCGCGGTGACCGCCTCGGGCACCGCGGCGAGCAGCAGGCACGGCAGCAGCAACGGCTGGATCACGGTCACCGCGGCGGCGGTGGCCAGCACGCCCACCACCCCGGTGAGCAGGTTGACCGTATGGTCGACGATGGACGCCGCCTCGGCCGTGCCCCGGTCGCGGACCCGGTCCATCTCCTCGGCGAAGCCGGCGTCGTCGAAGGCGGCCAGCTCGACCGCCGTGGTGGTCTCGAACAGCCGCAGCTCCACCGCGTAGGTGATCTGCGGGATCAGCCGGGCCTGCGCCCAGCCGGCGGTGACGGTCAGGGTGCCCTTGGCGGCCACCGCCGCCGCGGCCAGCGCCAGCGCGGGCAGCGCGGCCCGGACCCGGTCCGGCGTCGGGCCGGCGGCGAACAACTCCCGCAGGACGCCGGTGGTGGCGAGCAGGCCGAGGGTGGTCATCACCCCGGCGGCCAGGTTCAGCCCGATCGCGGCGAGGGTGTCGCGCCGGCTGGTGGCCCAGCCCAGGGCGACGGCCTCGCGCACCAGCCGGGGCAGCCGGCGGGCCACCGCGCGGAAGCTGGTGTGCGCGAACGTGGTGGCGTGGTGCATCCAGGCGCCGTCGGCCAGCTCCGGCAGGTCGAGCCCGGCGTCGGCGGCGTCATGCTCGGCGGGCTCGTCCGCGCCGGCCGCCCGGCGGGGACCGGTCACCGTCGCCATGGTTCCTCCCGGACCGAAGGGGGCGGGGCAGGGGCGAGCCTACTGTCGGCGACGGCGGGCTGTCTCGCCGTGGCGGCGTGTCGTACACCTGTCGCATTGGCGTGTCGCGGGGCACGCCGCGCCGCCCGCCGCGCCGGGTCGCGTCGCGTGACCGCGCCCCGGGTGGCAGGCTGGGACGCGAACCGTCGGCGGCACCACGCGCCGACGACCGTCGTGAAGGAGAAGATCGACCCGATGGCTGCGAGTGTGACCACCACCGACGAATGGCAGGCGCTGCGCAAGCACGCCGAGACGATGCGCGGCACCCACCTGCGGGAGCTGTTCGCGGCCGACCGGCAACGGGGTGAGCGGCTCACCGGCGAGGTCGCCGACCTGCACGTCGACTACAGCAAGAACCTCGTCACCGACGAGACGTTCGGGCTGCTCACCGCGCTGGCCGGGCGGGTCGGGCTGACCGACCGGATCGCCGCCATGTTCGCCGGGGAACACATCAACTCCACCGAGGACCGGGCCGTGCTGCACACCGCGCTGCGGCTGCCGCGCGACGCCGCGTTGACCGTCGACGGTCAGGACGTGGTCGCCGACGTGCACCGGGTGCTGGACCGGATGGCCGCGTTCAGCGACCGGGTCCGCTCCGGGCAGTGGCGCGGGCACACCGGCGAGCGGATCAGCACGGTGGTCAACATCGGCATCGGCGGTTCCGACCTCGGGCCGGTAATGGCGTACGAGGCGCTCAAGGCGTACCGGGACGGCGGGATCGCCTGCCGGTTCGTCTCCAACATCGACCCGACCGACATCCACGACAAGACCCACGACCTGGACCCGGCGAGCACCCTGTTCGTGGTGGTGTCGAAGACCTTCTCCACGCAGGAGACGCTGGCCAACGCCGAGCAGGCCAAGACGTGGCTGCTGTCGGGCTTGGACGCCGACGACGACGCGGCGATCGCGAAGCACTTCGTGGCGGTGAGCACCAACGCGGGCCGGGTGGCCGACTTCGGCATCGACCCGGAGAACATGTTCGGCTTCTGGGACTGGGTGGGTGGCCGGTACTCGCTGCCGTCGGCGGTCGGGCTGTCGGTGATGCTGTCGGTCGGGCCGGACCGGTTCCGCGAGCTGCTGGCCGGCTACCACGCCGTCGACGAGCACTTCCGCACCACGCCGGTGGAGCGGAACCTACCGGCGCTGCTGGGCCTGCTCAACGTCTGGTACGTCGACTTCCTCGGCGCGCAGACCCACGCCGTGCTGCCCTACTCGCAGTACCTGCACCGGTTCCCGGCGTACCTGCAACAGCTCACCATGGAGAGCAACGGCAAGTCGGTGACCCTGGACGGCACTCCGGTGGACCACCCGACCGGGGAGATCTTCTGGGGCGAGCCGGGCACCAACGGCCAGCACGCCTTCTACCAGCTCATCCACCAGGGCACCGTGCTGATCCCGGCGGACTTCATCGCGTTCAGCCAGCCCAACCACGACCTGGGCGAGATGCACGACCTGTTCATGTCGAACTTCTTCGCGCAGACCGCCGCGCTGGCCTTCGGCCGGACCAAGGAGCAGGTCGAGGCGGAGGGGACGGCCGCCGACGTGGTGCCGCACCGGGTGATGCCGGGCAACCACCCGACCACCTCGATCATCGCGCCGAAGCTCACCCCGTCGACGCTGGGCCAGCTCATCGCGCTCTACGAGCACATCGTGTTCACCTGCGGCGTGGTGTGGGACATCAACCCGTTCGACCAGTGGGGGGTGGAGCTGGGCAAGGTGATGGCCAACCAGCTCGCCCCGAAGCTGACCGGTGACGCGCCGGACCTGGCCGACGTGGACTCCTCCACCGCCGCGCTGATCCGCCGCTACCGCCGGGAGCGCGGCCGGGGCTGAGGTCCGGACGGCCGCTGCCGGGCGCACTCCGGCGGGGGTCACGGTGGGTCCGTCGGACGGCGGCCGGGTCACCCGACCCGGCCGCCGTCTTTTTCCGACGCAACTGGTCCAACCAGTTGACGGGTTGACCGGTGTGCCGCCAGACTGCTGCCGTGACCTTCGTCCCCGCACCCCGCAGCTCCGTCTCCGACCACGTCTTCGGCCAGCTCCGTGACGCCATCGTCAGCGGGCGGCACGCCCCGGGTGACCCGCTGCCGGGGGAACGCGAACTCGCCACCGCGTTCGCGGTCAACCGGCACGCCGTCCGGGAGGCGTTGCGTCGGCTCCAGCAGCTCGGGCTGCTGCGGGTCAGCCAGGGCGGCGTCACCCGGGTGCTGGACTGGCGGGTGCACGCCGGCCTCGACCTCGCCCTGTCCCTCGCCCAGTCCGGCGACGTGCTGCCGGTGGAGCACCTGGTCCGGGACATGCTCGAGATGCGCGCCTGCGTCGGGGTCGACGCGGCCCGACGCTGCGCGGTGCGGGCCCCCGCAGCGGTACGCCGGGTCGTGGTCGACACCGTCGAGGGGTTCGCCGCGCTCGCCCCCGACCTGTCCGCGATGGCCGAGGCGAACATCGCGCTGTGGCGGCACATCGTCACCGGCAGCGGCAACACTGCCTACCTGCTCTCGTTCAACAGCCTGGTGGCCGGGGCGCTGGCCGTCGGCGAGGTGCCGCCGGCCCGACGCGCGGCCGAACTGCTGGACGTCGCCGGGCACCGCCGGCTGGCCGCCGCGATCGCCGAGGGCCGGGGCGACGACGCCGCCACCGAGGCGCACACCCTGCTCACCGCGTCCCTCACCAGCCCGACCGGCTGACCGGCGGGCATCCCCCACCGGTTGACCCGCACCACCCCACCCGCCGACCCGTCCCGGGCGTCCACCCCCGTCGCCCGTCCCCCGGAAGGGAACGTCGCACATGATCCCCGCCGTGCTCTACGCCGTACCGGCGTTCCTGCTGCTCATCGCCGTCGAGGCGTGGTCGTACCGGTTCGCGCCGGACGACGACGAACGCGGCTACGAGCGGCGGGACACCACCACCAGCCTCACCATGGGCGCCGGCAGCCAACTGATCGGCTTCCCGTGGAAACTGCTCACCGTCGGCCTCTACGTCGCGCTGTGGACGGTCGCGCCGGTGCAGCTCTCCCCCACCAGCGTCGGGACCTGGGTGCTGCTGTTCGTCGCCGACGACCTGGCCTACTACTGGTTCCACCGCACCCACCACGAGGTACGCCTGTTCTGGGCCAGTCACGTGGTGCACCACTCCAGCACCCACTTCAACCTCTCCACCGCGCTGCGGCAGAGCTGGACGCCGATGACCTCGCTGCCGTTCTGGCTGCCGCTGGCGCTGCTCGGCATCCCACCCTGGATGATCTTCCTCCAGCAGTCGGTCAGCCTGCTCTACCAGTTCTTCCTGCACACCGAGCGGATCGACCGGCTGCCCCGGCCGGTGGAGTGGTTCTTCAACACCCCGTCGCACCACCGGGTGCACCACGGCGCGAACCGCGAGTACCTGGACCGCAACTACGGCGGCATCCTGATCGTCTGGGACCGCCTCTTCGGCAGCTTCGCCCCGGAGGACACCGCAGTCCGGTACGGGCTGACGACGAACATCGGCACCTACAACCCGCTGCGGGTGGCCACCCACGAGTACGCCGCGATCTGGGCCGACGTCCGGCGGGCCGGTTCGTGGCGGCACCGGCTCGGGCACGTTCTCGGCCGCCCCGGCTGGCAGCCCACCCGATGAACAGCACCCGCGCCGGCCTGGGCCGGCCGGCGTCCGGCGTGGTCGGCCGGTGGTGGCTCGGGTCGTTCGGGCTGGCCGCCGCCGTCGAGCTGATGGGGGTCGCCCTCGACGCGCCGGCCGTGCAGTGGGCGGCCAAGCCGCTGCTCGCCCCGCTGCTGCTCGGCTGGCTGCTCGCCGTCAGCCGGCGGTGGGACCCGGTGGCGACCGGGCTGGTCTGCGCGACCGCCGGTGACGTGGCGCTGCTGGTACCCGGCAGCACCGCGTTCCTGCTCGGGATGGGGTGCTTCCTCGGCACCCAGCTGGCGTTCCTGACCGCGTTCCTGCGGCACCGGCGGCCACCCGCGCCGGCCGTCGCCGGCTACCTGGCCCTGTGGGCGGCGGCGAACGCGCTGCTCGGGGGCCGGCTGGGCGACCTGCGGCTACCGGTGCTCGGCTACAGCCTGGCGTTGACCCTGATGGCCGCCGCCGGCTGGGGGGTGTCCCGGCGGGTGGCCGCCGGGGGCGCGCTGTTCCTCCTGTCCGACCTGCTGATCGGGGTCGAGGCGACGGGCGTCCGGCTGCCCGGCCACGGGCTGTGGGTGATGACCACCTACCTCGCGGCCCTGCTGTTGATCACCACCGGCTGGGCGGGCCGCCGGGTCGGGCCGCCCCGGCTCAGCCGAGGGCGGCGATCAGTGCCTGCGGGGCCATCGTGGACGGGCGGTCGCTGACCTGACCGTCGCCGATCTCCACCAGCCGCCACCGGCCGTCGGCCCGCCATGCCAGGTCGGCGGTGACGAAGGGCAGGTCGAGCGCCGCCACCACGGCAGCCAGCGGCCCGAGGTCCGCCGGCACGTCGGGCAGCTCCGTCGGGGTGTCCGGGTGCGGTCCAGTGAGCACGCAGCGGCCGTCGACCCACCAGGTGCGGATCTCGACGCCGGCCAGGGGTTCGAAGCGGCGCAGCACGAAACCACCGGCGACGTCGTCGTCGCGCAGTTCGCGCAGCCGGGTCGCGACCCGCCAGGCGGCGTCACCGTCGGTCAGCTCCGGCACGAAACACGCCTCGTGCCAGTGGTGCTTGGCGGATTTGGTCCAGTCCCGCAGCACCGCCGGGCCGCTGCCCAGCGCCGTGCGGACCCGGTCGAAGTCGGCCCGGTCGACGCCGACCGTCCAGCGGGACTCCGGGGTGAGCGCCGCCGCCGTGGCGTACCACCCGGGCAGCTCGTGGGCGCGGCGGTACCGGTCGGGGTCGGTGCGCAGGGTGACCTGCCGGGCGCGCAGCGCCTCGGCGAAGCCGGCGTACCGGGTGGCGGAGAGCATCCAGCCCCGGTAGACCGCGTCGTCGGCGGCGGGCACCCCGGCGACCGCCCGGGTGACGTCCCGCCCCGCCGCGAGGGCGTCGTGGTCGACGACGGCGACCGGGTGCCCGGCCTCCCGGGCCGCCTGCGCCTCCGCCGCGAAGTGCGGGTCCGGTCGACGGGGACGCAGCGGGTCGGCCGGGACGATCAACAGCATGCCGGCATCCTCCCCCGGCCGGCCCGCCCGCACCCACCGTCTTTTCCCGCGAACGCAACGCACGGACTTACCCGGAATGGGGGCACGAACGGTCACGCTGTCGGACAGATCCGCAGCGTGGCGGTGGTCATCCCCACCCGGGGCGGTTGGTTTCGCTTGCGCGCGGGGTGGAGACTCTTCTTCGGTACCGACAAAGGGGGAGACCGTGCCCGACACCGACCGCCCGCAGCGACATACCCGAGCCGCCGTTCCCGCCGGGGTCACCGATCCGCTCCTGTGGCGGATGGCCCTCGACGTGATCGACGCGCACCACCCCGACCAGTCCGGGCGGTGCGACAACCTGCTCTGCGAACACCAGGAGTGGCCCTGCGACGCCGCCCGCAACGCCCACCGGGCGCTGACCATGGCCGGCGACGTGACGACAGGCGTCGTCGACGACAGGCGCACCGTACGGGAGCAGCCCGGCCGACCCGCGCGCCGCGCGCGTACCGTCGAGGCGGCCTGAACCGTCGATCGCCGTCCCCCTCGCCCCCGGCGGCTGGCGCACCGGACCGGTGAGGGGGACCCGGCGTGTCCTGCCGGCTGCGGCCCGCCGGACTCCGGTCCGATCTGGACGGCCGCCGGCCGGCAGTCAGCCGAGGCGCTTGGCGGAACGGATCGCGGCGGCCAGGTTCTCCAGCAGCGGGGCCGCCCCCGCGTACGAGAACCGGGGCACCGCGTCCCACGGGGTCACCTGGTTGGCCCGGACCGCCGGCAGCTGCGCCCAGGTGGGCTTGGCCGCGAGGTCCCTGGGCTGCAACGCGGTGGAACGGTTGTCCAGCAGGATCAGGTCGGCCGGGAACTTGCCGGCGTTCTCCCAGCTCAGCGCCTCGAAGTAGTCGCCGGCCTCCAGCTTGGTGGGCACCACGATGTCCACGCCCAGCTCGGCGAAGTACATCAGGTCGGTGCTGACCTTCGGGTTGGAGACGTAGAACAGGTCGGGGCTGCCCGAGGAGGCCATCACCCGGATGCCCGGGTTGGCCTTGACCGCCGCCCGCACCTGCTCGGCGGCGGCCTCGAAGCGGGCCTTGGCCGTGGTGACCTTCGCGGCGGACAGGTCCGCGCCGAGCGAGCGGGCCAGTTCGGCGTACCGCTCGATCGGGCGGGTCATCGGGGTACGCGCGGTGGCGATCGCCACGCTGGGCGCGAGCTGGAGGATCTTGTCGCGGCTCTCGTCGGGGACGTACCACAGGGCGTCCGGGTCGTACATGTGGGTGACCAGCAGTTCGGGGCGCAGCGCGGCGTACTTCTCCACGTTGAACTCACCCCAGACGTTGCCCAGCACGGTGACCTTGTCGACGTCGAGGTCACCGGCCTGCGGCTCGCGGGAGCCGTCGGTGCGGGTGGTCTCGCCGAACACCCCGACGAGCGCGGAGTCGAGTCCGAAGTCGACCAGCGCGGCGGCCACCCCGGTGAAGGCGACCACCCGGGTCGGCGTGCTGGCCGTCTCGACCTTGCGCTGGCGGTCGTCGGTGAAACTCCACGGGCCGGCCGGGCCGTTGCCGGCGGGCTCCGCCGGGTCGTCGCCCCCGCCGCAGGCGGCGAGGAGCGCGGTCAGGGCTGCACCCCCACCGGCGGCGAGCAGCCCCCGGCGGGAGAGACGGGGTGAGGACGAGGAAGGCAACATGCGATGTCTTTCGATCCGGTGCGGACCGTGACGATCCGCGACAGCCCAGTTAGGCTAACCTAACCTAAATCACTGTCAACCCGGTGCACGCCGCTCTTCGCCCCTGGAGCCGACACTGTCCGCCACCCTATCCTCACCCACCGCCGCGGCGGCCCGGACACCGACCCGCCGGCGCATCGGCGTCCGGGCCGCCGGACTCGGCACCGGCCTGCTGCTGCTCGTCGCCGTGACGGTGCTCAGCATCGCCGTCGGCGCGAAACAGCTCACCCTCGTCGAGGTGTGGCACGGCCTGTTCTCCCCCGACGCCCCCGAACACGCGGTGGTGCAGCAGATGCGGCTGCCGCGTACCCTGCTCGGGCTGCTCGCCGGGGCCGCCCTCGGGGTGGCCGGCGCGCTGATGCAGGCGCTCACCCGCAACCCGCTCGCCGACCCCGGCCTGCTCGGCATCAACGCCGGCGCGTCCGCCGCCGTGGCCACCGCCACCGCCCTGCTCGGCATCGCCACCGTCCGCGGCTGGATCTGGTTCGCCCTGCTCGGCGCGGTGATCGTCACGGTGGCGGTGCACGCCGTCGGCGGCGGCCGACAGGCCACCCCGGAACGGCTCGCGCTGGCCGGGGCCGCCCTCAACGCGGTGCTCTACTCGTTCGTCAGCGCCGTCATGCTGCTCGACGCGGCCTCGCTGGACCGGCTGCGGTTCTGGACGGTCGGCTCGCTGGCCACCGCCGATTTCACCACCGTCGCCACGGTGGCCCCGTTCATCCTGGCCGGCCTGCTGGTCGGGGTGGCCGGGGCCCGCCCGCTCAACGCCCTGGCCCTCGGCGACGACGCGGCCCGCGCGCTGGGCGCCAGCCCCGCACTGATCAGGGCCGGCACGGTCACCGCGGTCACCCTGCTCTGCGGCGCGGCCACCGCCGCCTGCGGACCGATCGTCTTCGTCGGGCTGCTCGTCCCCCACCTGGTCCGCGCGCTGACCGGCCCCGACCTGCGCTGGCTGCTGCCCTACGCGGCGGTGCTCGCCCCGGTGCTGCTACTCGGCGCCGACGTGCTCGGCCGGGTCCTCGGCCGACCCGGGGAACTCCAGGTCGGCCTGGTCACCGCCGTGCTCGGCGGGCCGCTGTTCCTGCGTCTGGTGGCCCGCAGGTGAGCCACACCCGCCCCGCCGCCGCACCGGCCCGGCCACTGGCCCGGGCGGTGCGGATCGGCACCCGCTCGGTACGCTGGCGCGGCCGCAGCGTGGCCGTCGGGCTGGGCACCGCCGCCCTGACCGTCGTCCTCGGGGTGCTCGCGATCGGCGGCGGCGACTACCCGATGGGCACCGCCGATGTGCTGCGTACCCTGACCGGCGGCGGCACCGTCGCCGAGAACTTCATCGTCGGCGAGCTGCGGCTGCCCCGGCTGGTGACCGCGCTCGGCGTCGGCGCGGCGCTGGCGCTGTCCGGCGCGATCCTCCAGTCACTGGTCCGCAACCCGCTGGGCAGCCCCGACGTGCTCGGTGTCACCCAGGGCGCGTCGACCGGCGCGCTGATCGTGGTGGTGACCGGGGGCGGCACCCTGCTGCTGTCCGGCGCGGCGCTGCTCGGCGGCCTCGCCACCGGCCTGCTGCTGTGGACGGTGGCCGGCCGGCACGGCGTGCACGGCTACCGGCTGGTGCTGGTCGGCATCGGCACCACGGCGATCCTCACCGGCGTCAACGGGTGGCTGCTCACCCGGGCCCCGCTGATGGACGCGGCCCGCGCCGTGCTCTGGCTCACCGGCAGCCTCGACGGGCGGGACTGGGCGCAGGCCGTCCCGCTGCTCGGCCTGCTGGCGCTACTCACGCCGGTGGTGGCCGGCACCGCCCGCGCACTGAACCTGATCGAACTGGGAGACGACACCGCCACCGCGCTCGGCGTGCCGGTGTCGCTGGTACGGCAACTGCTGCTCGGCGCGGCGGTGCTGCTCGCCGCCGGGGCGGCGGCCGCCGCCGGACCGGTGTCCTTCGTGGCCCTGGTCGCGCCGCACCTGGCCCGCCGGCTCACCCGGACGCCCGGACCGAACCTGGCAGCCGCCACCGGCACCGGGGCGGTGCTGCTGCTCGCCGCCGACCTGGCCGCCCAGCGGACCATCGAGGGCCACCAACTGCCCGTCGGGGTGGTCACCGGGTTGATCGGCGGGGCCTACCTGGTGTGGCTGCTCGCCGCGCGCCGTCGCGCGGCACGGATCTGAGGAGGACACGGTGACGAGTCGACTCGGCGGGGTCGGGATGACCCTGGCCTACGAGCGGCGGGTGGTGGCCCGGGACCTGACGGTGGCCGTGCCGGACCGGTCGTTCACGGTGGTGATCGGCCCCAACGCCTGCGGCAAGTCCACCCTGCTGCGGGCCCTGGCACGGACGCTGCGGCCGACCGCCGGCACGGTGCTGCTCGACGGCCGGGACATCCACACGATGCGGTCCCGGGAGGTGGCCCGCACCCTCGGCCTGCTGCCGCAGACGTCGGTCGCGCCGGAGGGCATCACCGTGGCCGACCTGGTCGCCCGGGGCCGCTACCCGCACCAGGGGCTGCTGCGGCAGTGGTCGACCGAGGACGAGCGGGTGGTGGCCGAGTCGATGGCCGCCACCGGCGTCACCGAGCTGGCCGCGCGGCCCGTCGACGAACTCTCCGGCGGGCAGCGGCAGCGGGTCTGGATCGCGATGGCGCTGGCCCAGCAGACCTCCCTGCTGCTGCTCGACGAACCCACCACCTACCTGGACGTCGCGCACCAGATCGAGGTGCTCGACCTGTGCGCCCGGCTGCACGAGGAACAGGGCCGGACCCTGGTCGCGGTGCTGCACGACCTGCACCACGCCGCGCGCTGGGCCACCCACCTGATCGCCATGCGCGACGGCCGGGTGGTGGCCCAGGGCGACCCGCGTGAGGTGGTCACCGCCGCCCTCGTCGAGGAGGTGTTCGGGCTGCCCTGCCGGATCGTCGAGGACCCGGAGACGGGCACCCCGCTGGTGGTGCCCCGGGCCCGGCGTGGGCGTCAGTCCGGGCCGGTGAGCGCCGGGTAGTCGGCGGCGGTCAGCGGCCCGGCCGACAGCGAGCCGTCGGCGCGGGGCACCTCCAGCGGCCGGCCGCGGAGTAGGAACGACACCCCGGCGACGTCGGAACGGCTGTCCAGGGTGCAGACGATCTGCCCGTAGGCGAGCACCTCGTCGCTGCGACCGGATTCCTCCCCCGGTGGCTCCACCTCCACCTGGGCCCGCCCGTCGACCACCCGGACGCCGAGCACGTGCACCGCGCCGGGCAGGGCGGTGCCCAGGCCGACCGCCCGTTCGGCCCGGGTGGGGCCTTCCAGCAGGCGGCGCAGGTGCCCGTCCACCCCGCCGGCCGCGTCGACCTGCCGGACCGTACGCACCAGTTGACCACCACGGACCAGGCAGAACGCCTGCTCCACCCGGCCCGGGGCACTGCTCGCGGCCGGTGCGGCTGGCGGACCGAACGGCGGTTGGACCGCCCGGGGCCGCTCATCGGCCGGCACCCCGCAGCCGGCGAGCAGCAGTGCCACCAGCAGCGTCGACGCTATCCGGCGGGTCACGGCCGGCTCCCCGGCAGCTCCACCCGGAACCGGGCGCCGCCGCCCGGCCGGTCGGACACGCTGGCCCGGCCGCCGTGGGCGGCGGCGTGCTGGGCGACCAGTGCCAGGCCCAGGCCGGTCCCGTCGCCGCCGGCCCGGTCGTGCGCGGCCCGCCCCCGGACGAACCGGTCGAAGACCACCTCCCGGTCGGCCACCGGCACCCCCGGGCCGGCGTCGTCGACCTCGACCACCCCGGTGCCGTCGGAGAGCCACAGCCGCACCGCGACCGGGCCGCCGCCGTAACGGACCGCGTTGTCCAGCAGGTTGACCAGCAACTGCTCCAGCCGGCGGGGGTCGACCGACCAGTGTCCCGGGGCGGGCGGCCCGGCCTCCACCAGGGAACCGGGCAGGCCCCGCCCCCGGCACACGTCCCGGGCCAGCGCCACCACGTCGACCTCCTCGCGCTGCGCCGGCCGGTCACTGCGGGCCAGCTCGATCAGGTCGTTGACCAACTGCTGGAACCGGGTGATCTCCTCGCTGACCAGGCCGGCGGCGGTGGCCGTCCGGTCGTCCAGGCCCTCGCGCCGCCGGGACAGCACGCTCGCCGCCGCCGCCAGCGTCTGCAACGGCGACCGCAGCTCGTGGGCGACGTCGGCGGCGAACCGCCGGTCCCGTTCGATGCGGACCGCCACCTGGTCGACCATCCGGTTGAACGAGGTGGACAGCCGGGCCAGGTCCGGGTCGGTGCCGGGGGCGAGCCGGGCGGTCACGTCCCCCGCCGCGATCTTCTCGGCGGCGTCGGCCACCGCCGTCAACGGCCGCAGCCCGTGCCGGGTGGCGTACCAGCCCAGCGCCGCGCCGGAGCCGGCGACGGTGACCGCCACCACGGTCAGCGCCAACGCCAGCACCTGGAAGGTCTGCTCCAGCTCCCGCAGCGAGGTGATCTCGTAGTAGCCGGTCGCGTCGGCCAGCGGCACCCCGACCAGCAGCGCCGGCTGCCCGTCGACGCGGACCCGCTGCACCGCCGGTTCACCGTCGGCGACCATCGCCATCAGCCCGGCCGGCACCGCACCGGAGGGCCCCTCGTCGGCGGTGCGGGCGTACCAGCGGCCGTCGCGGTGCACCAGGGCCCGGCGGCTGCCCCCGGTGTCCAGGGTGCGCAGCACCTCGTAGACGTCCGGGGTGTCGGTGTCCAGGCCGGCGCGGACCACCGCCGCGTCGAAGTACGCCGCCCGCAGCGCCGTACGCTCCCGCTCGTCGAGCAGCGAGCGGCGCACCAGCTCGTACGAGATCAGCGCCATCAGCGCCGACAGCAGCAACGCCCCGATCGCGAACGCGGCGGTGACCCGGGCCCGCAGGCCGAGCCGCCTCATCGTTGCAGCTTGTAGCCGAGGCCCCGCAGGGTGACCAGGTGCCGGGGGTTCGCCGGATCGGCCTCGATCTTCTGCCGCAGCCGGCCCACGTGCACGTCGACCAGCCGCTCGTCGCCGGTCTCGTAGCCCCACACCCGGCTGAGCAGCTGCTGGCGGGACAGCACCCGGCCGGCGTGCTCGGCCAGCTCGCAGAGCAACCGGAACTCGGTGCGGGTCACCGGCACCGGCCGTCCCGACCGGCGCACCTCGCCGGCCTCCGGGCTGATCTCCAACGCGCCGAAGACCAGCACCGGCACCGCCGCCGACGGCACGACGGCGGTCCGGCCCCGGCGGCGCAGCGCCCGCAACCGGGCCGAGAGTTCCTTGATGGCCACCGGCTTGACCAGGTAGTCGTCCGCACCCGCCTCCAACGCGGCGACGATGTCGTGGGTGTCGTCGCGGGCGCTGACCACCACGATCGGCACGTCGTCGTCGCGGCGCAACTGCCTGATGCACTCGAACCCGTCCAGGCCGGGCAACATCAGGTCGACCAGCACGTAGTCGGCGGTGTCCTGCCGCTGCGCCCGCAACCCCTCCTCGGCCGTGGCCGCCCCGCGCGCCAGGTAGCCCTCGTCCTCCAGGGCCAGCAGCAGCGCCAGACGGATCCGGTCGTCGTCCTCGATCACCAGTACGCCCGCCATCGGGAAATCGTGCCCGGTGGGCGGCGACGATGACGAACCGGGCACGGCCAACGCGGGATTTGTCACGCAACTGACATACGTCCGCGCGGCGGTCGCCAACCTCGCCCCGGAGGCTGGGGCCGGACAGCGAGCGTGGAAGGAGGACGAGTCGTGGGAGCGTCCCGCCCGGAATGCACCGTACCGCTGGTGGAGGTGTGCGTCACCGACGACCTGGACCTGGCCGCGCTGGCCCGGTCCCGGCAGGTCTTCGACCGGCTCGTCGCGTTGCGCCCGGCCCACGTGGTGGTGGACCTGTCCGAGTGCCGGCATCTCGACGCCGCCGCGATCGGGCTACTGCTCGACGTGCACCGGGAACTGGCCCGCCACGGCGGCGTGCTGACCCTGCGCGACCCGAGCGCCCGGGCGTTGCGCGTGCTCAGCGCCGCCCGGGTGTCCCGGGTGCTGCCGATGGTCACCACCCCACGGGCCCCGCGGGTGGACGGCGGGCCGGTCCCGTCCGCCGCCCACCGGCAGCCCGCCCCACGCCGGGTCCGGGAGCACAGCCGGTGAGCGTGCCCGGGATCGTCGCCGCCGTCGTCGTCGGGCTCGTCATCGGCGCGCTGGGCCGGCTCGTCGCCGGTGGCCGTACGCAGGTCCCGCTCTGGCTCACCCTCGCCGTCGGCCTGGTCGCCGCGCTGCTCGGCACCATCGTCAGCCGGCTGGTGGGCATCGACAGCGACGGTTTCACGCTCCGACAGCTGATCGTGCAGGTCGGCCTGGCCGGGGTCGCCGTGGCGCTGGTCGTCGGCACCGCCGGCGGCCGGACCGAGCCCTGACCCACCGGAACCGGTCGTGGTCCGGCGCGCGGGGTCTCCGGTCGACCACCGCGCACCGGGCCACGACCACCGGAGAGCCACGGCCATCCTCGAGGAGGAGATCCGATGACCGTCGTACCTGACGAACCGCTGATGACGCTGATCTGTGACAGCTGCGGGGCGGTGGCGAGCGGCCCGGCCTGCGTCCTGCCCGACGCCGAGGTGGTCTGGACGTTCGTGGCCGAGCAGGGCTGGACGGGTTCGCCGTTCGCCACCGGGCCGCACCGCTGCCCCCGCTGCGACCTGGCCCCCGAACCGGGCCCGGCACCCACGCGTGCCCCGCGCCGCGGCGACCCGCTCGGCGTGCTGGGCGTCGAGCACCTCGACGAGGTCGCGGTCGTCACCGCCGCCGGTGACCTGGACCTCGCCACCGGCGATGCCCTGCACGGCGCGCTGACCGAGGCCGTCGGGGCCGACCGGCACGTGGTGGTGGACCTGGCCCGGGTGCACCTGATCGACTCCACCGCGCTCGGGGAACTGGTCCGGGCCCGGCAGGACGCCCGGCAGCGGGACCGGCAACTCAGCCTCGCCGGGCCGTCCCGGTTTGTCCGCACCGTGCTGCACACCATGCGGCTGGACCGGGTGTTCCCGGTCTTCGACACCCGCCGGGCGGCGGTGGACTGGTCCCGGTCCGACGCGACCGAACGGCCCCGGGAGAGGAGCACGGCGTGGTGATGCCGTGGCCGCTGCCCGACGAGAGCTGGTTCCGTCCGCAGCCCGACCCGCCCGGCCCGCCCGGCGAGGACGTCCGGCTGGCCGCCGAGGTGGCGTACCGGATCGTCAGCGGGGTCGGCCTGCGGGCCCGGCGGATCACCGTCACCGTGCAGAACCGGGTGGCGATCCTCGGCGGGATCGCCCCCGACGTCGACGCCCGGCAGCTCGCCGGCCAGGTGGCCTGGCAGGTGCCCGGCGTGGTCGACGTGTGCAACGCGGTGCGGTTGGCCGCGAAACGCTGACCGTCCGGCGTCACCGGACGGTCAGCGCGGGACCTCAGCGCGGCGCGGCGACGTGGGCGGGCGGCTGTGGGCCGAACGCGGCGAGGAACCGGTCGCGGAACGTGTCCATCGGCCACACCGGGGCGTCCGGGCCGGGACGCAGTCCCTCCTGCCAGCCCCAGCCGGACACCCGGGCCAGCACCGCCGGGTCGCGGGCGAGCACGGTGATCGGCACGTCCCGGCTCGCGTTCGGGCCGGTGACCAGCGGGGACGGCTGGTGGTCACCGAGGAAGACCAGCACCGTGTCGTCGTCGCCGTACGTCTCGACGTAGGAGATCAGGCTGTTCAGCGAGTACTCGACGGCCCGCCGGTAGCCGGTGCGCACCTCGGTGGTGCTGCGCCCCACCACGTCCTTCGGGTTGAACGCCACCGACGTCGGCCGGCGGTAGATCGAGCCGTCACCGACGTGCTCCCAGTCGAGCATCCGGGGGATCGCCCCCCACGGGGAGTGGCTGGAGACCAGCGGGATCTGCGCCATGATCGGGGCGTGGCCCGGGGTCCGCTCCCGGCGCTGGAACGTCGCCAGGGTGTACTGGTCGGGCATCGGGGCGTAGCTGAACTGCGGGCCCCGGTAGTCCAGCCCCGCCGCGTCGTGGTAGCGGTCGTAGCCGAAGAACGCCCCCTCCGGCCAGGGTGAGGTGGCCGCCGGCATCACCCCGACGGTCTGCCAGCCGGCCCGCCGGAACGCCTTGTTGAGGGTCAGCCGGTCGCTGGCCAGCAGGCTGTCGTGGCGCTGCTGGTTGTCGATCCACAGCCCGGACAGCAGCGTGTCGTGGGCCAGCCAGCTCCCCCCGCCGAAGGTGGGCGAGGTGAGGAAGCCGCTGCGGGCGGTGAACCCGGCTTTGGCCAGCCGCTTCGTGCCCCCGTCGAGCACCGCGCCGACCCCACCGGCGAACTCCGGGTCCTCGACGGCGTCGCGGCCGTAGCTCTCCACGAAGGCCAGCAGCACGTCCTTGCCGCGCAGCGCGGTGAGCAGCTGGTCGCCCGGGGTGTCCCGGTAGGCGTCCCGGGCCACCTGGTCGGCGAACTCCCGCCGGTCCCGCAGGCCCGCACCGGCCTGGCCGACGTGCTGCCCGACCAGGGTCGCCGTGCCCGAGTCGGCGACCGGCACCCCGAGCGTCGCGGCGGCCACCCAGACGGCGGTCAGCCCGGCCACCACCCGTACGGCGGTCCGGCGGTGCCCGGTCGTCAGCCGGGTCAGCCGCAGCACCGACCGGGTGGTGAGCACCAGCAGGGCCACCACCAGGGCGACCAGGCCGACGGCGGCGGCGACCGCGCCGCCGGAGCCCACCGAGTCGGTGACGAAGGCGTAGCCGTCGTCGAGCAGCACCCAGTCGAGGACCAGGTCGAACGGGCGGGCGAAGCTGGCCGACATGCCCAGGTCGAGCACCTTGACGACGGCCACCAGCCCCAGCGCCACCCCGACCGCCACCGCGACCGGTCGCCGGGCCCGGCCGGGCAGCGCCAGCAGCAGGGCGGCGGCGACCAGCGCCTCGACCGGCACCCGCAGGAACGCCATCGGGGTGAGCTGGTCGAACCGGCCCGGCGCGGTCAGCACCGCCAGGACCAGCAGCCCGGCCAGCACGGTGGTCACCCGCCCGGCGACCGTACGCCACCGTCCCCGGCCCGCCCCGGCCGGCGGCGGCGGGCCGGCGGCGTCGGCCCCGTCGGCGGGCCCGGCAGGCGCGTCGGACCCGGAAGGGCCGGTGGGCTCGGCTGCCGTGCTCGGGCGACGCAGGCGTGACAACAACGACACTCCGGATGGTCCTTCCTGGGGAGGGTCCCGGCGCGCGGCCGGGTCGGCGGGCCGGCTCAGACCGGCTGGTGGGCGACGAACGACCGGTCGGTGATCGAATCGACCCGGGGCCGCACCGATGGTACGGACGGCAGCGCCGCGACAGCCGGCAGCGGCGCGACGCCCGGCAGTGCCGCGACCGGCGTCGGCGCGGCGACCCGGGCGGGCCGGGTCGACCGGTGCCACCACAGCCAGCCGACGTCGTGGCCGAACGACTCGACCAGCAGCGCCAACGCCACCGCGGCCAGCACGGCGGTCACCGGCCGGGCCAGCACGTCGGCGGCGACGACGAGCAGCAGCACCCCCTGGGTGGCGGCGACCACCTTGCGCCAGAAACGGGGCGGCAGCGTCCCCCGCATCCAGGGCAGCAGCCAGCCGGCGACGACGAAGGCGTAGCGCAGGCCGCCGATGGCGAGCACCCACGGCCCCACCACCGGCGTCACCTGGACGCTGAGCACCAGGATCAGGAACGCGTCGACCTCCATGTCGAAGCGCGCGCCGAGCGCGCTGGCCGTGCCGGTGCGCCGGGCCACCCAGCCGTCCACCGCGTCCAGGGCCAGCGCCACCGCCGTCATCGGCACCAGCACCGACAGCGGGGTCGGACCGGAGAACCCGGTGACGACCAGGGCGGTCACCCCGCCGACCAGCACCCCCCGGGTGAGCGTCACCCGGTCGGCCGGCCCGAGCCGGTCGACGACCCGGTGGCGCAGGCCGCGCTGCAACGCGACGCAGGTGACCACGCCGTAGCCGAGGCCGGCCAGCCAGCCGGCGACGTCGAGCCCGACGGTCGCGGCCAGCCCGGCCAGCAGGACGGTCTGTGCGGTCAGGCCGAGCACCGGACCGGTTCGAACCCTGGACACCCTGCCTCCGTGTTTATGATCGACGACCTCGGCAGTGGGTACGCAGGACGCGGCCGTTTCGTTCGGTTCCGCCGGCAGAAGAGGAGAAAACCCGCGTGATCCACGATGCCCGGGCCTTCTGGCTCCGCTCCCCCGGCGTCGGTGAGCTGCGGCCGGTGACCCTGCCCACGCCCGGCCCCGACGAGGTGCTGGTCCGCAGCCGCTACTCCGGGGTGAGTCGCGGCACCGAGACGCTGGTGTTCACCGGCAGTGTGCCACCGAGCCAGTACACGGCGATGCGCGCCCCGTTCCAGGAGGGCGACTTTCCCGCCCCGGTCAAGTACGGCTACCTCAGCGTCGGGGTGGTCGAGGCCGGCCCGGCGGCACTGCGCGGCCGGACGGTGTTCTGCCTGCATCCGCACCAGAGCGCGTACGTGGTGCCGGCGTCGGCGGTGACCCCGGTGCCGGACGACGTGCCGGCGGCCCGCGCGGTGCTCGCCGGCACGGTGGAGACGGCGGTCAACGCGCTGTGGGACGCCGCCCCGCTGGTCGGCGACCGGGTCAGCGTGGTCGGCGGCGGCATGGTGGGGTGCAGCGTGGCGGCCCTGCTGGCCCGCTTCCCCGGGGTACGGGTGGAACTGGTCGACGCCGATCCGGCGCGGGCGGCGGTCGCCGCGGCGCTGGGCGTCGACTTCGCCCTGCCTGCGACGGCGACCGGGGGCCGGGACCTGGTGGTGCACGCCAGCGCCACCGCCGCCGGGTTGCAACGCAGCCTGGACCTGCTCGCCCCGGAGGGCACCGTGGTCGAGCTGAGCTGGTACGGCGACCGGCCGGTGGAGCTGTCACTCGGTGGGGCGTTCCACGCCGGCCGGTTGACGGTCCGCAGCAGCCAGGTCGGCACGGTGTCCCCCGCGCGGGCGTCCCGGCGGAGCTTCGCCGACCGGCTGACCCTGGCCCTGGAGCTGCTCGCCGACCCGGTGTTCGACGCGCTGCTGACCGGGCGGTCCCGCTTCGCGGAGCTGCCGGCGGTGCTTCCCCGGCTGGCCTCGGGGGACCTCCCCGCGCTGTGCCATCTGATCACCTACGACGAGGAGACGCCGTGTTCAGCGTGACCGTACGGGACCACATCATGATCGCCCACAGCTTCCGGGGGGAGGTGTTCGGGCCGGCGCAGAAGCTGCACGGGGCGACCTTCGTCGTCGACGCCACCTTCCGCCGCACCGAACTCGACGACGACGGCATCGTGGTGGACATCGGCCGGGCGACCGACGAGCTGAAGGCGGTGCTGGCCGACCTGACGTACCGCAACCTCGACGACGAGCCGGCGTTCGCCGGGCAGAACACCACCACCGAGGTGCTGTGCCGGGCCATCGCCGACCGGCTCGCCGACCGGGTACACGCCGGTGGGCTCGGCGCGGGTGCCCGGGAGCTGGCCGGGCTCACGGTCACCCTGCACGAGTCGCACATCGCCTGGGCCAGCTACGAGCGGTCGTTGTAGCCCGTGCGGGCGGTGCACGTCGTCCTGCCCGGCGACATCGACGACCCGGCCACCCCCAGCGGCGGCAACGCGTACGACAGGCGGGTCTGCGCCGGGCTGGCGGCGGCCGGCTGGACGGTGCGCGAGCACGGCGTACCCGGGAACTGGCCGCACCCCGACGAGGCGGCGCGGGCGCGGCTGGCCGGGCTGCTCGCGGCCCTGCCCGACGGGGCTGCGGTGCTCTACGACGGGCTGGTCGCCTCGACCGTGCCGGAGCTGCTGGCGGCGCAGGCGGGCCGGCTGCGTCAGGTGGTGCTGGTGCACATGCCGCTCGGCGACGACGCCGAGGCCCGCGCCCTGCCGCTGGCCGATGCGCTCGTCACCACCAGCGGCTGGACCCGGGAGTTGCTGCTGGCCAGGCATCCGGTTTCGCCGGACCGGGTGACGGTGGCGGTCCCCGGGGTCGACCCGGCCGACGTCGCCCCCGGCACGGCCGCCGGCACGGCGCTGCTCTGCGTCGCGGCGGTCACCCCGGTCAAGGGGCACGACGTGCTGCTCGACGCGCTGACCGGGCTGGTCGACCGGCCGTGGACGCTGGACTGCGTCGGCGCGCTGGACCGTGACCCGGCCTTCGTGGCCGGGTTGCGGCAGCGGGTGGACCGGGAGGGGCTCACCGGACGGGTGCGCTGGCACGGCCCGCTGACCGGGCCGGCGTTGAACGCGGCGTACGCCGGGGCGGATCTGCTGGTCCTGCCGTCGCGGGCCGAGACCTACGGGATGGTGGTGGTCGAGGCCCTGGCCCGGGGGATCCCGGTGCTGGGCAGCACGGTCGGCGGGGTGCCGGAGGCGCTGGGCCGGGCCGGTGACGGCACCGCGCCCGGCGTGCTGGTGCCGCCGGGCGACCCGGTGGCCCTGGCCGGCGCCCTGCGCCGCTGGCTGCACTCGGCCGACCTGCGGGACCGGCTGCGCCACGCGGCCCGGGGCCGGCGGGCCGACCTGCCCGGGTGGCCGGGCACCGTGACGACGATCTGCCAGGTGCTGGACGGAGTGAGGACATGACCGCGTACGCCACCGAACCGTTCGCCGACTGGCTGCGGCTGCGGGAACCCGCCGACGCCGACGCCCGCAGCGGGGAGCTGGTCGACCTGCTCCGCGCCCGGCTCACCGGCACCGGACCGGCCGCCGGTGCCGGGGCGTCGGACCTGTCGCCGGCCGGTGAGGGCAGGCCCGGGATGCTGGTGGCCGGCGTCGGGTCCGTCACGGCGCTGCGTGGGGACCGGCCGTGGGTGGTGCACGACCTGGGCAGCGGCACCGGGTCGATGCTGCGCTGGCTGGCCCCGCTGCTGCCCGGCCCGCAGCGTTGGGTGCTGCACGACCGGGACCCGGGGCTGCTGGAGCGGGCCGGCGCGGTGGTGCCGGTGGCCGCCGACGGCAGCCCGGTGGAGGTGACCACCCGGCGGGGCGACATCACCCGGCTGACCGCCGCCGACCTGGCCGACGCGGACCTGGTCACCGCGTCGGCGCTGCTGGACATGCTCACCGCCGACGAGATCGCCCGGATCGTGGCCGCCTGCGTCGGGGTCGGCTGCCCGAGCCTGTTCGTACTCTCGGTGGTCGGTCGGGTCCGGTTCGACCCCGCCGACCCGCTGGACGCCGAGATCGCCGCCGCCTTCGACGCCCACCAGCGGCGTACGGTCGACGGCCGGGTGCTGCTCGGCCCGGACGCCGCCGGGGCGACCGTCGCCGAGTTCGCCGGGCACGGGATGCCGGTGACCGTGCGGGAGACCCCGTGGCGGCTCGGGCCGGGGCAGGCGGAGCTGATCGTGGAGTGGTTCGACGGCTGGCTGGAGGCGGCCGTCGAGCAGCGCCCCGACCTGGCCGACCGGACCGCCGGGTACGCCAGGTGGCGGCGGGCCGAGGCGGCGGCCGGTCGGCTCACCGTCACCGTCGGCCACGAGGACCTGCTCGCCGGGGTGGAATGAACCGGTTCGCCGGCCGGTACGTGAGAAGGGACAGGATCTCCGGAGGAGGAACCGCGTGTCATCCGATGCCACCGGCACGTCACCCGCCCGTGCCCGTACGGCCTGGGCCTGGGTGAGCAATCTGGGCGGGGTGGCCCTGGTCGGCGCGCTGCTGTGGTGGCTGGGCACCGGCCCGGCCCTGGCCGGGTTGCGCCGGATCGACGCCCCGGCGGTGCTGGCCGCGCTGGCCCTGGGCGCGCTGGCCGCGGTCGGTTGCGCGTGGCGGTGGCGGCTGGTCGCCGAGGCGCTCGGCGTCCGGCTGCCGCTGGGCACGGCGGTGGCCGACTGCTACCGGGCGGTCTTCCTCAACGCGACGCTGCCCGGCGGGGTGCTCGGCGACGTGCACCGGGCGGTACGGCACGGCCGGGAGGCCGGTGACCTGGGCCGGGCGGTGCGGGCGGTGGTCTGGGAACGGACCGCCGGGCAGCTGGTCCAGGTGGTGCTGGCGGTGGCGCTGCTGCTGGCGTTGCCGTCGCCGGTGCGGCCGTACCTGCCGACGGTGACGGCGGTGGCGGTGGCGGTGGGCCTGGTGCTGGTGGTGCTGGTGCGGGCGCTGCCCCGGTCGGGGCCGTCGCGGCGGGCCCGCGCGGTGCGCGCCGCCGTCGCCGACGTGCGGGCCGGGCTGCTGGGCCGGCGGACCGGGCCGGGGGTGCTGCTGACCTCGACCGTGGTGGTGGGCTGCCACCTGGGCACGTTCGTGCTCGCGGCCCGGGTGGCGGGGGTCACCGCGCCGTTGTCGGTGCTGGTGCCGCTGACCCTGCTGGCATTGTTGGCGATGGGCCTGCCCGCCAACATGGCGGGTTTCGGCCCGCGCGAGGGCGTCGCCGCCTGGGCGTTCGGGGCCGCCGGCCTCGGTGCCGCCGAGGGGGTGGCGACCGCCCTGGTGTACGGAGCACTGGTGCTGGTGGCGGCCCTGCCGGGCGCCGCCGTGCTGGTGCTGCGGGGTCGCCCGTCCGCGCTGCGTGGACGACCGGGTGACCGTACGGTGGGAAGCCAGGGTGGTTCCTCACCGGTACCCGCTGCCGGGCTCGCCGGCAGCGCCTGACAGAGGAGACACATGTACGACGCACTGCCGGCCGCGACGGTCCGGACACAGGTCACCGTCCCGCTGCGGTTCCCCGACGGGTACGCCACCACGGCCCGGGTCTTCTCCTTCGACGGGCTGGTGGACGGGCGGGAGCACCTGGCGTTCGGGCTGGGCGACTGGGCGGGCGCGCTGCGCCGGCACGCGGCGGGCGGGGCGGCGCCGCTGGTCCGCCCGCACAGCGAGTGCCTGACCGGGGACGTCTTCGGCAGCCAGCGCTGCGACTGCGGCCCGCAACTGCGCGAGGCGGTCCAGCGGATCTCCGACGCCGGGGGTTTCCTGCTCTACCTGCGGCAGGAGGGGCGCGGCATCGGCCTCTACCCGAAGCTGGACGCGTACGCCCTGCAGGACGCCGGGTTGGACACCTACGAGGCGAACGTGGCGCTCGGGCACGACGAGGACGAACGGGACTACCGGGCCGCCGCACAGATGCTGGCGGTGCTGGAGGTGCCGGAGCTGGTGCTGCTGAGCAGCAACCCGGACAAGGCCGAGCAGTTGACCCGGCTGGGGGTGACGGTCGCCGAGGTGGTGCCGACCGGGGTGTTCCTCTCCCCCGCCAACGCCGACTACCTGGCGGCGAAGGCCAGCCGGGCCGCCGCCCGGGCCGTCGACCTGCCGTCGTTGAACTGAGATGGGTGTCGTACCGGCCGGGACGGCGGCCACCGCCGTGCCGGCGACAACAGCCACCGCCGTGCCGGCGTCGACCGGGCGGCCGTACGTGCTGTTGAGCTGCGCCACGTCGATCGACGGCTACATCGACGACGCCACGCAGGAGCGGCTGCTGCTGTCCAATGCCGAGGACATGGAGCGCATCGACGCCGTCCGGGCCGGTTGTGACGCGATCCTGGTCGGGGCGGGCACGATCCGGGCCGACGATCCCCGGCTGGTGGTCCGCTCGGCGCGGCTGCGGGCCGCCCGGCAGGCCGCCGGGTTGCCGCCGTCGCCGGTGAAGGTGACGATGACCGCCCGGGGGCTGCTGGACCCGCAGGCCCGCTTCTTCACCGTCGGGGACGCCGAGAAGGTCGTCTACTGCGCCTCACCGGCGGTGGACACGACCACCGAGCTGCTGGCCGGGCTGGCCACGGTGGTCGACGCCGGTGACCCGTTGGACCCGGCCCGGGTGCTGGCCGACCTGGCCGGCCGGGGGGTGGGGCGGTTGATGGTGGAGGGCGGCGCGGCGGTGCACGCCCAGTTCCTGACCGCCGGCCTCGCTGACGAGCTGCACCTCGTGGTCGCCCCGTTCTTCGTCGGCGACCGACGGGCCCCCCGGTTCGTCGGTGACGGCGCGTTCCCGTGGCATCCGGGCCGGCGGGCCCGGGTCGCCGAGGTACGCCAGATCGGCGACGTGGTGCTGACGCGGTACGCCCTGTCGGAGCGCTGCGCCGGCGGGGTGCCGGGATGAGCGACAA
Source organism: Micromonospora sp. WMMD734 (assembly GCF_049178975.1). NCBI lineage: Bacteria > Bacillati > Actinomycetota > Actinomycetes > Micromonosporales > Micromonosporaceae > Micromonospora > Micromonospora sp. WMMD734. Next base: position 1,666,933 of record NZ_JBMHMK010000001.1, on the reverse strand, counting down.
TCGCCCGATGGGGTGCGCATCGTGGCGGGAGATCCTGTCGGCCCAGCTCGACGGGGAGGAGACCGCCGAGGAGCGGGTGGCGGTGCAGGCGCACCTCGACGGCTGCGCGGACTGCCGTGCCTGGCACGGGGTCGCCGCGATGGTGACCCGGCGGGCCCGGACCCGGGTGGTGACGACGGCACCGGACCTGACCGGGGCGATCCTCGCCGCCGTGCCGCCACCGACGCCCCGGCGCGTCGTGCGGTGGCGCGGTGGGCTGGTCACCGGGTTGCGGACGGCGCTGGGCCTGCTCGGCGCGGTCCAGCTCGCCCTCGGGTTGGCCCAGGTGGGTCAGGGTGTCAACGCCGAGCACCTGCACCCGGCGGGGCAGCACCTGTGGCACGAGTCGGCGGCGTGGAACGTGGCGGTGGGCGCCGGTTTCCTGTTCGTCGCGCTGCGGCGTACCCCGCCGGCCGGGTTGTTGCCGATGCTCAGCGCCTTTGTCGCCACCCTGGTCCTGCTGTCGATCAACGATCTGGTCACCGCGCAGGTGGCGGTGCCCCGGCTGGTCAGTCACGGGTTCCTGGTCGGTGGCTACCTGATCACGGTGCTGTTGTACCGGCTGGGTCCGCGTCCGGCCGGCCCGCCGCAGGGGCGGCGCACCGGGCGGTCCCGGTGGCGGTTGCGGCTCGACGACCTCGACGAGGCCCGCCCGGTCGCGGCGCAGCCGTACGGTGCGCAGGCCCGGGACCGCCGGGCGGCCTGAGCCGCGCCGACCGTAAGCCTCTGGCAAGGTTTGCGGCGGGCCGGGCCGGGGTGCGCGGGGCTACGCTGACCGGCACGACAGGGAGGTGCCGGTGGCGCAGCGGGTGCTGGTGGTCGACGACGACCGGACGGTCAGCGACGTGGTGTGCCGCTATCTGGAGCACGCCGGCTACCAGGTGGACCACGTCGGGGACGGGGCCGCCGCGCTGGCCGCCGTGGCCGCCGCGCCGCCGCAGCTGGTGGTCCTGGACGTGATGCTGCCGGTGCTCGACGGGTTGGAGGTGTGCCGGCGGCTGCGGCAGCGGCCGGACGGCGTACCCATCGTGATGTTGACCGCCCGGGGCGACGAGGCGGACCGGATCCTCGGCCTGCAACTGGGCGCGGACGACTACCTGAGCAAGCCGTTCTCCCCCCGGGAGCTGGTGCTGCGGGTCCGATCGGTGCTGCGCCGGGCCGGCGGTGAGCCGGTCACGGCGGCGGCGCGGGTGCTCGACGACGGCGGGTTGACCGTGGCGACCGGCCCCCGGGTGGCCCGGCTGCACGGGCGGGAGCTGGCCCTGACCCTGCGCGAGTTCGACCTGCTCGCCCACCTCATGCAGCATCCCACCCGGGCGCTGTCCCGGGCCGAGCTGCTGGAACGGGTCTGGGGGTGGCGGTTCGGCGACCAGTCCACGGTGACCGTGCACGTGCGCCGGCTGCGGGAGAAGATCGAGGACGACCCGGCCAACCCGCGCCGCATCGTCACGGTCTGGGGTGTCGGCTACCGGTACGAGCCGGTCGATGACTGACCTGGCGCTGATCTTCGGGGCGGCGCTGGTCGCGGCGGGCGGGGTGGGGCTGCTCGGTGCCGGGGTGCTGCGGCTGCTGCGCGGCCGGTCCATCACCGTGCACGTCACGGTGCTGCTGGCGATGACGGTGGGCGCGGTGGTGGCCGGGGTGGCGGTGATCGCCGAGGCGATGTTCCTCTCCCCGCACGACCTGGAGGTGGTGTTGATCACCGTCTCGGCGGCGGCCCTGGTCAGCCTCGCGGTCGGCTGGCTGTTCGCCAGGCGACTCGCCTCGGCGGCGGTCTGGGCCGACCAGGCGCGGGCCCGGGAACGGCGGATCGAGAAGGGGCGGCGGGACCTGGTCGCCTGGGTCTCGCACGACCTGCGGACCCCGCTGGCCGGGCTGCGGGCGATGGCGGAGGCGCTGGAGGACCGGGTGGTCGCCGACCCGGACACGGTCGACGAGTACCACCGCCGCATCCGGGTGGAGACCGACCGGATGACCCGGCTGGTCGACGACCTGTTCGAACTGTCCCGGATCAACGCCGGGGCGCTGCGGCTGTCGCTGTCGGCGGTGCCGCTGGGTGACGTGGTCTCCGACGCGCTGGCCGGCACCGCGCCGCTGGCCGCCGCCCGCCGCATCCGGCTGGTGTCCGCCGCCTCGGGCTGGCCGACGGTGGCCGCCAGCGAGCGCGAGTTGAGCCGGGTGGTGGGCAACCTGCTGCTCAACGCGGTGCGGTACACGCCGGCCGACGGCACGGTACGGGTCAACGCCGGGCGCGACGGTGACGTCGCCTGGCTGGCCGTCGCCGACACCTGCGGCGGCATCCCGGAGGCCGACCTGCCCCGGCTGTTCGACGTGGCGTTCCGGGGCGAGCCGGCGCGCACCCCGCACGCGGGCAGCGGGCCGCTGGCCGGGTCCGGCGGGTTGGGGCTGGCCATCGTGCGCGGGCTGGTCGAGGCGCACGGCGGCCGGGTGGACGTGCACAACGTCGCCGAGGGCTGCCGGTTCGTCGTCCGGCTGCCGTTGGCCACCGGCTGACGGCGGCGCGCGGCGGGCCTGCGGCGCGACGGCGGACCGCACGGGCGGCACCGCACGGGTCAGGCGCCGAACTCCTCGGCGATGTCCATCACGTAGCGGCCGTAGTCGGAGCCGGCCATGGCGGCGCCGAGCCGGTGGCAGGCCGCCGCGTCGATGTAGCCCATCCGCAGCGCCGTCTCCTCCAGGCAGGCGATCCGGACGCCCTGGCGTTCCTGCATGGTCTGCACGTAGACGCTGGCCTGTAGCAGTGACTCCGGGGTGCCGGTGTCCAGCCAGGCGAAGCCGCGCCCGAGGTCGACCAGGCGGGCCCGGCCCCGGTCGACGTAGACCCGGTTGACGTCGGTGATCTCCAGTTCTCCCCGTCGGGACGGCCTGATGTTCTTGGCGATGTCGACGACCTCGTGGTCGTAGAGGTACAGGCCGGTGATGGCGCGGTTGGAGTGCGGGCGGGACGGTTTCTCCTGGATGTCGCGCAGGGTGCCGTCGGGGCCGGTGACGCCGACGCCGTAGCGCTGCGGGTCGTGGACCGGGTAGCCGAACAGGGTGCAGCCGCTGACCGCGGCGGTCTCCTCGCGCAGCAGCCGGGAGAACGCGGTGCCGTGGAAGATGTTGTCGCCCAGGATCAGCGCGCTGGGGTGGCCGGCGACGTGGTCCGCGCCGATCAGGAACGCCTCGGCGATGCCGCGTGGCTCGGGTTGCGCGGCGTAGGAGATGGCCAGGCCGAGCCGGGAGCCGTCGCCGAGCAGCAGCCGGAACTGCGGCAGGTCGGCCGGCTTGGCGATGACCAGGATGTCCCGGATACCGGCCAGCATGAGCACCGACAACGGGTAGTAGATCATGGGCTTGTCGCCGACGGGCAGGAGCTGTTTGGACACCGGCACGGTCATCGGGTACAGCCGGGTGCCCGACCCTCCCGCCAGGACGATCCCCTTCACGGGTCCTTCCCTCCTCCGGCCGTCGAGGCCGCCGCGGCGGTCGGGCCGGTTCAGTCGAGTCCGCGGATGAGGTGCGGCTCGGTGTCCGGCTCCGACCAGTCGCACTGCCCACGCCGGTTCGCCCGTCCCCAGGCATCCAGGGCGGAGGGCGTCGCGGCCACGCCGGCCGGCCGGGTGGTACGGGGGCGTCCGGGCCCGGGGCGGGCCTCGTCGTCGTCGGCGTTGTCGGCCATCGTGTTCCCCATTCCGGGACGCCTCCCATCGTGACCCCGGCGGCGGGCCGGGCGCATCTTCGTCGTTGCCCAGGTCAACGGTCGAATCGACGTCCGGCGACGGGTGAACCGTGGGTATCGCTTTTCCGACATCATTCCCCGACCCGGGCGCATCGGGCCATGGCCGCAATCATCACCGGCTAGACGAGGGGTACGCATCCGGAAAAGGCAGCTGTTAGCGCCATTCGGATTGCGCGCCGTTGACCATGCATTGAGGGTGCCCTAGCATTGAGGTCAGCTGATTCGACAAAACCGACAAAGCACTTTTCCTGCCATCAATCCACCAGTTGCCGGTGCCGCCCCGGGGGACGTCGCGGAGCCGGAACGACGCTGCATCGTCGCAGCCCAGACAGGCGATTCACGTCGTAGGAGACCAGCACCCACCATTACGCTCGCCGGGGGCACGATGGAAGACCACAGCAGCAGGGCGGTCCGGCGGGTCATCGCCGAAATGCACCAGAATCTAGGTAAGCAATTCAGCGTGGACGAGATGGCGCGGACCGCCCTGCTGAGCAAGTACCACTTCTGCCGGGTGTTCCACAGGGTAACCGGAGTGTCACCGGGACGCTTTCTCTCGGCGATCCGATTCCAGCGCGCCAAGCACCTGTTGCTGGCCACCTCGTGGAGCGTCACCGACATCAGTCACCACGTCGGCTATACCAGTGTCGGCACGTTCAGCGCCCGGTTCAGCTCCAGCGTCGGCCTCTCCCCCTCCACCTACCGCCGCCTCGGCCGCAGCCCGGGACGGGAGGACCCGTACCGGGCGCTGTGCCCGATCCGCCCCGACCCGGCCGACACCACCGGGCCGACGGTACGCGGGCAGGTCCGGGCGCTGCCCGGGGAGGCGCCCGACTGGATCTTCGTGGGGCTGTTCCCGGAACGCATCCAGCAGGGCAGGCCGGTCAGCTCCACGGTGCTGCCCGGCCCCGGACCGTACCTGCTGGGGCCGGTGCCCCCGGGCACCTGGTTCGTCCTGGCCCACGCGGTGTACCGCCGCCGGTTGGCCACCGGCACCCGCCCGCTGCTGGTCGGGCACCACGGCCCGGTGACGGTCGGCGGGCACTCCCGGTCGGTCCGGGCCGACCTCACCCTGCGCCCCATGCGCACCTTCGATCCGCCCGTGGTGCACGCCGCCGGGCTGCCGGCACTGCTGCGCACCGGCTGACCGGCGCACCGACCGACGGCGTCCCGGAGACCGGCGCGGCGCACCCGCGACACCGGACACGGGCGTGGGGCCGCCCCGACGGGACGGCCCCACGTGGTCGTGGACCAGGTCAGCGGGCAAGCGCCGGTGCCGCCGGACTGACCGGCACCGACTCCCGACGACGCTCGCGACCGCGGTCGCGCCACCAGATGCCCCACCACATCAGGCCCCGGACGGCACAGACGATGGTCACGGCGAAGAACAGCGTGTAGACCACGTTGAACGCGACCAGCACCCCGTAGACCCCGGCCACCGCCGAACCGAACATGAACTGGTTGCGGCCCCGCGACGGCGTCGTGCCCGGGTCGGTGATCATGTAGTTGGTGAACAGGACGAAGGCCACCCCGGTCATCGGCACCAGCGCCGCCCAGATCGCCACGTCCAGCACCAGCGCGCGGACCACCGCCTGGATGACGAACCCGCCGAGCCAGCCGACGATCAGCAGCACCTTGCGGGTCAGCATGGCGTTGAGCACCGTGCCGGCGGTGATGATGACCAGCGGGACCATGATGCTGATCGCGTCCGGCACGTTCTCGGTGAACTGGTAGGGCGGCGCGATGTTGACCCAGGAGAAGGCCAGCAGCGTCACCGTGATCCCGAAGTTCGACGGGTTCATGAAGTGCCGCATCCGGCCGTTGACCGGTGCCCGCAGGGCGGTCTTGGCCCCGATCGCGACGACCACGGCGAACGCCACCGGCCAGAACCGGTCGTTGGCGTAGAGCAGCATGTTCGCCGCCAGCGCGGTGATGTGGGTGGGCAGCAGGAAGGTGTACATCCCCCAGACCCCGTTGCCACTGAACGCGGGCCGCCGCTTGCCGGCCCACGCCGACACCATCTCGATTCCGATCTCGGCGGTGTAGCCGACCAGCAGGGCGAAGAACGGCCAGGTCCACGGCTGTTCGAAACCGAGCAGGGTGTAGCCGATGATGTTGAAGATCGACATCGACATGGCGAAGTTGCGCAGCGCCAGGTAGCGCGGGTCCTTCGCGTCCACCCGGGGCACCGCCGGTCGGGCCGTGGGCGGGGCCGCCGGGTCGACGGACCGGACCCCGCCCGGGACCGTACGCACCGCGGCGTCGGTCACGTCTTCCTGTCTGACGTCAGTCATCGGGTGATCTCCTGGGCGTCGGCGGTCAGCATCAGGTCGTGCCAACCGGAGGTGAGCGAGAGGGTCTGCTTGTGGGTCGCACCGGTCAGGTCACGCCAGCACACCTCGGCCGACACCGGACGGTCCCCGGCGGAGCCCAGCCCGAAGAAGACGTCGAAGCTGCGCTTGCCCGAGTGACCACCGCCGCCGTCGAGCTGGGCGATCTGGGTGAGCCCGTCGGCGGTACGGATCTTGACCTGGGCGCCGTAGGCGGGCGTCCGGGCGTCGGCCGCGCCGCCGACCGTCGGCCGGTGCAGGCGCAGCCCGAGGAAACCGCCGGGGGACGAGGCGGTGTTGCGGTAGAAGGCCGGCGGTCCCCACTGGCGGGCGACCGCGAAGTCCTGCACACCGTCGGCGTTGGTGTCGGCCACCGCGACGCCCCGGGTCGGGATGGGCACGTCGAGGCCGAGTTCGGCGTTGAGGTTGACGAACGTCTTGCCCTGCCGCACCCAGAACGCCAGCTTGTCGTTGCCGGCGATGTCGTCGCCCGGCTCCGCCTTCGGCCACATCGCCGGGTTGCGCAGCATCAGGTCGTTGGACATCGCCAACTCCTGGAGCCAGGCCCACCGGCTGGTGGTGCCCTTGACGAATCCGTCGGCCTGCACCACCTCCAGGGAGCCGTTGTTGTCGAAGTCGGCCATCTTGGCGTCCCAGCCCCAGCCGGTCCAGGCCATGTTCAGCTTGGACGCCTTGTTGTCGTACGGGGCCACCCCGCGGGTGAGCTTGTCCCGTGCGTCCTGCGGGCTGCCGGCGTTGTTCATCCAGACGAAGTTGCTCTCCTCCAGGCCCCAGGAGCTGGTGATGTTGCTGACGAACATGTCGAACCTGCCCCGGTTGTCGAGGTCACCGAAGTCGATCGACATGCCCTTGAAGGAGTCCTGACCGAGCACCATCGACTTCGGGGTGAACGCGCCCCGGCGGCCGTGGACCTCGGCGAACCTGATCCGGCCCGGGGTCGAGACGTTGTGCAGCAGGTGGTCGTGGCCGAAATCGTTGGCCAGGTACAGCTCGGGCAGCAGGTCACCGTCGATGTCGGCGGAGCCCGCCCCGAGGGTCCAGCCGGTGGAGGCCGGCCCGGGGACCGCCTTCTGCTCGACGTACCGGATCGACGGCTGGTCACCGCCGGTGGCCGCGTCCCACCGCAGCATGTGCGCCCCGCCGGCGTTGCGCGCGTGCGACATGGAGGCGTTCATCTGGACGTTCGGCTGCCCGTCCGGGTCGAGCACCTGGGTGTCGGGGAAGTAGTTGAACACGCCGATGTCCGGGCGGCCGTCGCCGTCGAAGTCGGCGACCGCCACCGCGTTGGTGTTCCACAGCGCGCCCTGGTAGCGGTTGCCCGGACCGGGCTGGGTGGGGATGAGCTCGGTCGGCGCGTAGCTGCCCAGCCGCAGGTCGGTGGCGCTGGCCCGGTGCAGGAACAGCACCGGGGTCCGGCCCCAGTAGTAGACCAGCAGGTCGGTGCGGCCGTCGAGGTTGTAGTCGCCGGGCACGCACCCCATCGGCGCCATCGTGGTGTCGGTGGGCAGCGGGCGGGGGTCGAGGACGAAGGGCTGGTAACGGTCCCCGCTGTCAGGCGCCGGGGTCACCACGGCGGTGTCGCTGCGGGTGTCGACCAGGCACAGGTCGTCGGCCACGCCGTTGCCGTCCAGGTCGTTGAGGGCGATCGCCGCCCCGACCGAGGAGACCCAGGACTTGATGTGCTCGTACTCCGGGTTCACCTCGCGGACCGCGCGGGCGGTGGGTGCGGGTGGCAGCGCGATGGGCAGTTCGGCGAACTGGAACCGTGCGGCCAGCTCCGACCGCTCGGCTGCGGACGCCTCCGGGCGCTGTGCCACGACGAAGAGAATGCTCAGCAGAACGAGCACAAAGGCTGCGGGAGTTGCGCGGCGAAGGAAGCCGGCAGATTGAGACGGCAACAGTCCCCCTACGATTTCGTGGGCGCGTCGTTCGCCCGTTGACTGGTCACTCGGAAGCGCCACCGAACGGCTGGAGATACTGATGATTACCACCCTCCGCGGCGGGGTGAATAACCAACTCTTAAGCCACCGATCAGATGACTCTCGCCCTTTCAGGGGCCACGAACATCGTCAGCCAGAAGCCGAATGGAGTCTTCTCATGGCTTGCTCTCCACCCACTGCGGGGCAGCCGTCGGCACATCGATCACACCGTCACAGCGCGTCCGGCAGCGGTCGCGATGCGTCAAAGTTCTCTGACTTTGCTCTCCTGAACCCTCACCTGACCTGGCCTCAGCCGTGGTGATAGCTACCGCTTAATGGTCTTTGCCGTCTTTCTTCCCCGCAGAGCCGGGCACGCCCGGCCCACCTGCCAGATCGGACGAATCACCGCGCAACACCCCGGTCACCAACCGTCACCTCCCCCGAAAAAAGGCCGCACGCTGCGCCGATGAGGCCGAGGACCACCCGACGGATAGCGAGGATCTCCACTGGCAAATAGGGGAGGGATCGATAGCACGACTATCCATGTTGCCGGCCCCGCCGCTCATTGCCGCCTATCTTTGGTCGCGCTAGCATCAACTCGGCCACAACGGCCAGAGGCAATTTCGACGGCCGCATCCGCGTTTATGCATTGATCGAGACTAAAGGCTCCATCAATCAGCCGGCATAGACACCGTACGCACGCAGTCGCCACAGCCGTGCCCGGAGGATGCCAGCGGCCGACGAATCGAGCACCCTGGGGGAGACCGTGGAAGACGTCATTGAACGGGCGGTGGAGCGAGCCATCGTCACGATGCGGGACAACATCGCCGAGCCGATCACCATCGACGACATGGCCCGTGCCGCGATGTTCAGCAAGTTCCACTTCTCAAGGATCTTCCGCCGGGTCACCGGCGTCTCGCCCGGTCGCTTCCTCTCCGCCATCCGCCTCCAGGAGGCCAAGCACCTGCTGGTCTCCACCACCCTGAACGTCGCCGACATCAGCCTGCGCGTCGGCTACAACAGCGTCGGCACGTTCAGCTCACGGTTCACCCGCAGCGTCGGCATGTCCCCCACCGCCTACCGGCGCTACCGGGGCTTCAGCACGCGCATTCCGCAGGACGAGACCAGGGGTGCCTCGGGGGGACGCACCTCGACCATCCGGGGCACCGTGGCCGGCCCCGATCAGGAGGATCTCGGTTTCGTCTTCGTCGGGCTCTTCCCCGACCCGCTGCCCGAGGGGCGGCCCGTCCGGTGCGCGGTGCTCAACGGCGCCGGCGCGTTCGAGTTGGAGACGGTCCCGGAGGGCCACTGGTACCTGCTCGTGCAGTCGGTACGCCCCGACGGCTCCCTGACCGACGCCCACGACCTGGACCCCGACCACATCTTCGTCGGCTCGCACGGGCCGATCGTCGTCCGCCGCGACCAGGTGGTCCCCCCGATCGACATGCACCTCAAGCCGGCCCGCTCCATCGACCCGCCGGTGCTGCTCGCCCTGCTCGACATCCGCCGGATGGCGCTCGACCAGGTCGGCTACCGGGTCGAGGCGGCCTGACCCGGCCCACACCACACGGACGGCGGCGTACCCCACCAGCGGGTGGGGTACGCCGCCCCGTCGTGTCCGCCGCCCGGCCGGGTCGGCCGGTGTCCCCCGGGCGACCGCCAGGTCCCGCCGGCCCGAACCACCGGGCGACAGGCGGCGGCGACGGGCAGCCGGCAGGCCACGGGCCACGGGCCACGGGCCACGGGCCACGGGCCACGGGCCACGGGAAGGATGCCCTCCGGACGGGCCGGCCCCGCCCGGGGATCGGGCGGGGCCGGCGGCGGGACGGGTCCGTGCCCCGCAACGCGTCCGGACGGGTCAGTGCTCCGGCGGGTCCTCCGGATCGGAGGCGACCTTCGGCCGACGCAGCAGGATCACCGACAGGGCGACCAGCAGCCCCAGGTCCAGCACCAGCAGCAGACCGTCCAGGGGGTCGGTGCCGACATGCTGGTGTCCGGTGGCGGGCGCGACGTCCGCCGGCGGCAGCAACGGCGCGGCGCCGACGGCGAACACGCTACGCCCGGTGCTCTGCCGCCCGTCGGCGAGCCACACGTGGTAGGCGACCGTGTAGCTGCCCTGCGGCAGGGCGGGCACCGACACCACCAGCTCGGTCCCGTCGCGCCGGGACGCGCCGGTGGCCACCTGCGGGCCCTGCGCCGGGGTCAACGACACGTGTGCCTCGTCCGGGTCCGGAGGACCGGGCAGCCGCAGCCGTACCTCGGTCGGCCCGGTGGCCAGTCGGCTGCCGTCCGCCGGCACCACCACGGCGTCGACCGTCTCGGCCGGCCCGGGGGTGGACGGCGAACGCAGCCACAGCGCGGTGGCCACGGTCACCAGCACCACGGCGACGGCCGCCGTACGCGGCCCGAAGAAGCCACGACGGCGGCCGTCCTGTCCGGCGGTGGTCATGCCGGCGTGAGCGCCCTGACCGAACGGGGAGCGCAGGTGCAGGCCATCGTGGCCCGCTCGGCGGCGTTCGGTCGCAGGTGCAGGTACATCGCGACCACCATCGGCAGGAAGACGACCGTGTTGTAGAACAGGTGCAGCTCGACCCGGGGCACGACCAGCTGGAGAATGCTGGTCGGTGCCGGACGGTCGAACAGGAAGTTGCCCGTCTGCGCCTGGAGCAGCAGCAGCAGGTGCTCGATGTGGTGCCAGAACTGGATCACCAGGGCGACCGTCCACCAGGTGCGGGCCCGGCCGACGAAGCCGGGACGCAGCAGGGCCAGCCCGATCAGCATCACGATGGCGTACCCGTAGTGCAGCCACTCGGAGGTGACCAGCCACGGCACGGCCATCCCCAGCACCCCGCGCGACTGCGGGACCGGCCAGCCCAGCACCCAGATCTGGAACGCCTGGGCGAGGTGCTCGGCCCAGTGTGCCAGCACCACGAGCATGTACAGGTTCAGCGCCATCCGGTGATAGGGGCCGTTGAGCAGGCCGAGCGGGCCCGATCGGGGCTGGTGGGATACGGCTTGGTTCGACATGTCGGGTGGTCTCCCCCATCGGTCGACGGACACCGGCACCGCAGCGGGCCGGGGGACGGCAGCACGCCGTCCCTCCAGGCTGGAACCCGCAGCGGTGGTTGTCGTCTTCGAACGTGCCGGATCTACCTTGAGCGGGTGCTCAGGCGCCGGCCGGCCGCTCCGCCGACGTGGCGCAGCAGCGCGCCAGGTGACTCTCCTGGGCCATCCGGCGCATCGCCTCGAAGGCCACCTCGGACAGCACGTTCCAGACCGCCATCGCGGTGGCGGAGTGCGCCGACTCGTGCTGGAACTCGTGCGTCACGATCCGCTGCGCGCTCTCGGCGTGCTCGCTGAACACGTCGATGTCGCAGTCGGCGTCCAACCGCTGCAACGCGGTCAGCACGTGGGCCAGGGTGTCGCGGCCCGGCGAGGCGACGTCGACCTCCCAGCCGAGCCGGTCGATGAACGCATCGACCTGGACCCGGGCCGGGCCGACGTCGGGCGCGTCGTCCTCCTCGGGCTGGTCGGGAAAGAGCGCCCAGATGGTGGCCCGGCACTGCGCGCCCAACGCCAGTCCCTTGTCGTCGAGGGCGGCCAGCACCCGGCGTACCGAGGACAGGCTCAGTCGCCCGATGCCGGCCAGCACCCGGATCAGCTGGAGCCGGGCGAGGTGCTCCTCGCCGTACTCCGCCTGGTTACGTGCGGTGGGCCGACCCGGTGGCAGCAGGCGCTCCCGGATGTAGAACTTGATCGTCGGAAGTGGAACACCACTGATCCTGGCCAGATCTGAGATGCGCATCCGTCCCCCCAGGGTCCCGGTGGCCACCGCCGGACGCCGTCTGCGGCGGGGCTCCGCCGCCCGGCTGCGGTCGGCCCGAACGTAACGGCGGTGGCACCGCCGTGGACAGCGGACGCCGGGCAGCACGGCGGGTGAAGGCCGTCGGCGCATCCGCGATGACGGCTGCGGAACCACCCGTCGGCACGACGGCGGCTCCATGGGCAGGGCGGGCACCTCGGGCCGTACCGGCCGGGGTGGTCGCCGCGCATCCGGGACTCATCGCACCTCCCCCAGCACGATGAGCAACCTGAGAGTTGCTCAGCGCAATAGTAACCAGTGCGGCCTGCTCGCAGGTTATTCGATGTTGCTGAACCCCGCTTCGTGCCTGGGGTCCGGGGGTCACGTCAGGGCCCGTACCGTCATCGGCAGGCCGCCGCGGATCCGCAGCGACAGCATGGGCTCGGGCACCACCCGGTGCCCGGCCGGGGTGTGCAGCCGCAGCCGGCGGCTCACCATCGCCACCACGAAGACCGCCTCCATCAACCCGAGGTGGTTGCCGACGCAGAACCGCGGCCCCGCGCCGAACGGCACGTACGCGTAGCGCGGCCGGTCGGCCGACGCCGACGGCGAGAACCGCTCCGGGTCGAACCGGTCCGGGTCGTCCCAGTAGGCCCGGTGCCGGTGCAGGGTGTACGGGCAGATCAGCACGTCGGTGCCGGCGGGCACCGCGTAGCCGCCGACCTCGTCGGCCTCCTGCGCCCGGCGGGACAGCATCCACACCGGAGGGTAGAGGCGCATCGCCTCACTGAGCACCATCGAGGTGTACGTCATCCGGGGCAGGTCCTCGTAGGTCGGCGACCGGTCACCCAGCACCTCCAGCGCCTCGGCCCGCACCCGGTCCCAGACCTGCGGGTGCCGGTCGAGCAGGTGGAAGGTCCAGCCGAGGGTGCTGGCGGTGGTCTCGTGCCCGGCCAGCAGCAGGGTGGTCAGCTCGTCGCGCAGCCGCCGCCGGCCCACCGCCGGGTCGGTCTCCCGCCGGGTCGAGGCCAGCAACCGCGACAACGCGTCGTCCTGGTCCTCGTGGCCCGGCCGGGACCGCCGCCGCACGGCCAACTCGTCGACGATCCCCGCCAGTTCCCGACGGGCCCGCCGGAACCGCATCTGCTGCGGCAGCGGCACCCACATCGGCACCAGGTTCATCGACGCCATCTCGAACATCGCCTGGTCCTGCATGGACTCGAAGGCCGCCCCGAGGGACCGGAAGCCGCTCAGGTCGGCGTCGAGCAGGGTCCGCCCGAGCACCCCCAGGGTGAGCCCGGTCATCTCCCGCAGGATGTCGACCGGCTCGCCGCCGTCGTACGTCTCCAGCCGGTCGACCAGCCGCGCGGCCTCCTCGGCGACGATCCCGGCCTGCTGGGCGATGCGGCGGGCCTGGAACACCGGCTGGATCACCCGGCGCTGCTCCCGCCACAGCTCACCCTCGCTGGTCAGCAGCCCGTCGCCGAGCGCCCGGCGGGCGTGCATCAGCCCGATGCCCTTGTGGTAATTCTGGCTGTTGTCGGCCAGCACGTGCTTGGCGTGGTCGGGGTGGTTGAAGAAGTGCAGCCCCCGCCCCGGGCCGAGGCGCACCGCGTCGCCGTAGGTCTCGGCGGCGGAGCGCATCAGCCCGAGCCGGTCCCGGCCGAGCTTCCACAGGGTGCCCAGCATCGCCACCCCGGTCGGCCCCCGGGGGACGACCCGGGGCGCGACGGTGGTCATCGGACCACTCCGCTGGGCATCGGGGTGATCTGCCGGAACCGACCGTGCAGGAACAGCACCGCGTCCTCCTCGTGACGTTTCTCGGCCGACAGCAGCCGGCCGACGAAGATGGTGTGGTCGCCGCCCTCGTAGTCGCGCCACAGGGCGCACTCGAAGGAGGCCAGCGCCCCGGTGATCAGCGGCGCTCCGGTCAACCGGCCGGGCTGCCAGTCGACGACGTCGAACTGGGCGGCACCGAGCGGCCGGCGGCGGTCGGCGAAGTGCCGCGCCACGTGCTCCTGGTCGGCGGCGAGCACCGACACGGCGAAGCTGCCGGCGGCCACCAGGTGCCGGTGCATGACCGCCTCCCGGTCCACGCAGACCAGCAGCAGCGGCGGGTCCAGCGACACCGAGGTGAAGGCGTTCGCGGTCATCCCGTGCGGGGATCGACCCCCGACGGTGACCACGGTGACGCCGGTGGCGAAGGCGGCGAAGGCCCGCCGCAGCGCCGCCGGGTCGACCGCCGGCTCGTCGTCGCCAAGGGGCTTGTCCATGGTGGTCTCCTCGCCGTCACTGGGCCCGGACGGTGGCCGTGTAGGGCGCCAACGCCCGGGTCAGCGCCTCCGGCACCCGGGTCGGCGCGGTCCGGTTGTTCGGCCCGCGCATACAGGCCACCCGCTGCCGCCCCCGGGCGACCAGCGTCTCGCCGCCGCCCGGGTCGAGGCGTACGTAGTCGAAGCTGAACTCCAGCTGGGTCTGCACCAGGTCGACCAGGCGCATCCGGATCGACAACTCGTCGAAGGCGGTGATCTCGGCGAAGAACTCGCAGTCGACCTTCAGGGTGAACAGCTTCAGGTCGTCCTGGAGGTCGGCCAGCACGTCCGGGGCGTGCTGCTTGAGGAACATCTCCCGGCACCGTCCCTGCCAGCGCAGGTAGTTGACGTAGTAGACGTTGCCGACGATGTTGGTCTCCTCGAAACCCACCGTGTGCGGGTACTCGAAGTACTTGTCCATGCTCAACTCCACCCGTCGGTGAGCACGGTGAACACCACCGGTTGCGGGATGTCCACCAGGCTCGTGGCGAACGTGGCGACGCGCAGCGGACCCGAGGCCAGGACCACCCAGCCGTCGGGACCGCCGGGCGTCAGGGTCAGCGGCGAGTCCGCCGGCAGGCCCACCTTGCGCAGGCACTCCACCGCGCCCCACACCCGGGTCGCCGCGGTGTGCGCGCTCTCGTCCCGGTCCCCGGCGATCAGCGCGGCCAGTCCGGCGTGGACGCCCAGCAGGCCCGCCCAGTCCGCCGTCGACCGGTCGGCCACCGGCTCGACGTCGCAGCCGACCGTCCCGGTGGCCGCGACGGCCAGGGTCACCCCCGCGCCGTGCGCCGCCGAGACGGCCCGGTCGCCGTCGACCTCCGGCCGGCCGTCCGGGCGGTACCGCACCTCGTGGGGGGCGCCGAGGGCCCGGCCGACGGCGACGGCGGTCCGCTCCCGGCGGGGGGTCTCCCCCGGCCCGTCGGGTTCCACGGTGACCGCGACCCGGGCACCGAGCACGTCGCCGAGCCCCCGCTCCAGGTGCGAGCCGAGCAGCACCGGCAGCCACGGCCCGCGGCCCCCCCGGTGCCGGACCGCCTGCAACCGCAGGCCCTCCCAGCGTTCGACGACCGCCCCGGACTCGTCGCGGACCGCGATGTCGTAGACGTAGGTGTCGCCGTCGCGGCTGCGTTCGGTGGCGCAGCAGCGCACCGTGCCGGTGCCGGACATCCGCGCCCCGGCCGGCCAGATCCGCTCCACGCCCACCGGCAGCAGGGTGGCGTCGGGTACGCAGACCTGGTTGCCGTGCATGAATGCGTCCCGGGTGCCCGGGTCGCCGAGCAGCAGGTCGGCGGGGAGGAAGCCGGCGAACCAGGCGTCGCCGCCACCGACGGCCACCTCGGCGTCGACGTCGCGGGCGGCGGCCCGGTGGAACCGGCGCAGCCGCTGGAACCGGCCGCCCTGGAACAGCCACTCGCCGTACAGGTCCCGCTCGGGTGCCAGCGGCACCTGCGGCAGACCCGGGTCGGTGCGTCCGGGCGGGCCGTCGGGGACGACGGTGTCGGTGAACCGCAGCCGGGCCCGGAAGTGGTCGGTGGCGTACCCGGTCTCGGCGCTGCGGATCGCCACCTGGACGACGGCGTCGTCGGTGACGGTGGCCGCCACCCGGATGACGGTGCTGCCGTCGGGCGGCACCACGATCGGCCGGGGGAACTCCACCTGCTCGACCACCGGCACCGTGGAGCGGCCGGTGACCGCGACCGCGACCTGCGTCATCGCCTCCATCCCGAACACCGCCGGGAAGAGCAGGTTCCCGTCGAGCAGGTGGTCGGCGAGGTACCGGTCGGCGCCGGCGGTCAGCTCGACCTCGCAGACCAGTTCCACCCCCGGGTAGTACGCCAGCGGCTTGTCCACGAAGCGCAGCAGCGGCAGCGGCGGCCGGTCGTAGCGCAGGGTGTCCATCCCCTCGGCCCGGCCGCTGACCACCACCACGGGCGGCACGTCCGGGTCGTCGAGCAGCCGCAGCAGCACCTCGACGCCCTGGTCGGGGCTGATCGGGACGACCCCCTCGCGGCTCAGTGACTCCACCACCGACAGTCGTTCGCCCATCCCCACCCCGGACCAGACCGACCACTCCAGGCACAGCGCCCGGCAGTTCGGGAACCGGCGGCCGGTCTCCTCGGTGAGCCCGGCCAGCCAGTCGTTGGCGGTGGCGTAATGCGCCTCGCCGCGCAGGCCGGCCCGGCCGATGATGCTGCCGAAGGTGACCAGCAGACGCAGCTGCCCCGGGTCGACCGCGGCGAGCACCGCGCGCAGGCCGTCCAGCTTCGGGGCGAAGGTCCGCCGCAGCGCCGCCGCGTCCAGGGCGGTCAGCGCGGCCGGCTCGTTGCGGCCCGCGCCGTGCAGCACCGCGGTCACCGGGCCCAGCGCCGCCCGCACCCCGGCGACCGCGTCGGCGACCTGGGCGGCGTCGGTGACGTCGGCGCGGGCGTAGTGCACGCGTACCCCGTGGGCGGTCATCCGGCGCAGGTTGTCCGCCAGTTCGGTGTCCTGCGCCGGGTCGGAACGCCCGAGCAGCCCCAACGCGGCACCGGTCCGCTGCGCCACGGCCAGGGCGCACTCGGCGGTGATGCCCTTGCCACCCCCGGTGACCAGCAGCACGTCGGTGTCGTCCAGGGGCGGGTGGGGCTGTGCCGCGCGTACCGGCAGCGCCCGCAGCACCGGCAGTCGCCGGGCCCCGGCGTCGTCGTAGTGGCTCTCCTGGTATCCGGTGGTCGCGCCGACCTCGGCGACGACCCGGTCGACGGCCTCCGGCCCGGCCGGGGTGTCCACCACGGTCACCCGCAGCTGCGGGGCCTCCAGGCGCAGGGTCTTGGCCACCCCGGTCGCGCCCCGCCCCCGCTGGACCAGCACGAAGCGGGTGCCGGCCGGCCCGGCCAGGGCCTCCTTCGCGCCGGCCAGGGCCAGTTCGAGGTGCTCCTCGGCGCACTCGGCCGGCAGGCACACCAGCACGCCGGAGTCGACGGCGGCCCGTTCCAGGGCGTGCCGCAGCGGCGCGGCCAACGGGTGCCCGTCGGGGGCGAAGACCTGCCACCGGCCGGGGACGCCACCGCCGGTCGGAACCGGCGGCCCGGCCGGCTCACCGTCGACGGCGAAGGCGCGGGTCCAGGCCGCCGCGCCGGTGACGGCGGGCGTCCGGTCGTGGTCACCGGCCTGGCCGGTCGCGGACAGCTCGTCGAGCGCCACCGCGAGTTCCGCGACGGTGGCGGTGGCGAAGTTCGTCGGGGCCTGCGCCGGTGGCACGTTCACCAGCCGGGACGCCTCGTTGATGATCTGCCCGACGGTGATCGAGCTGAGGTGCAGGTCGTCGAGGAGCCGGCTCTCGCCGTGCACCATGGTCAGCGGCAGTTCGGCCCGCTCGGCGGCCAGCCGGCGCAGCATCTGCACCGTGGACTCGCCGTCGACCGGCCCGTCGGCGTCGGTCGGGGCGGGGCGTTCCGCCCGGGTCGCCTCCGGCAGGTCCACCAGCGGGGCCTGCTCGCAGGGGCTGGCGAAGAAGTGCTGCTCGGCCCCGAGGTGCAGCGGTCGGCGCAGCCGGTCGTCGAACAGCGCCGGATAGTCGTGCGCGGCACCCACCACGAACGCGGCGGCGGCCACCCGCAGCAGCCCGCGCAGCGACTCGTCGTCGGTGTCCAGGGCCACCGCCGGCACGTCGGTGATCGCCCCGGCCAGGCCACTGAGGATGCGACCCGGACCGACCTCCACGAAGAGGTCGATGTCCTTGGCGGCCAGTGCCACCGCCTGGGCGAACAGCACCGGGTCGGTGATCTGGCGGTGCAGCAGCGCCCGCAGGTCCGTCTCGGCGGGCAGGGTCTCGCCGGTCACCGTGGAGACCACCCGCCGGCGGACCGGGCCGAAGGACTCCCGGGCCAGGTGCCCGGCGAACGCGTCCGCCGCCGGCGCCACCAGCGGCGAGTGGAAGGCGTGCGAGACCCGCAGCAGGGACGCGCCGAGGCCCGCCCCGGCAGCCAGGTCGAGCGCCGCCCGGACCGCCTCCTCGGTGCCGGCCACCACCGTCTGTTCCGGGCCGTTGTAGCCGGCGATCACCACGGGTACGCCGGCCACCAGCGCGGAGACCCGTTCCGGTCCGGCGTTGACGCTGGCCATCACCCCGGAGGAGCTGTGCTCGGTCATCGTCGCGCCTCGCGCCCGGGTCACCCGCAGCAGCGTCTCGTCGTCGATCGCGCCGGCCCAGTGCAGGGCGGACAGCTCACCGAGGCTGTGCCCGACCGCGACGGTCGCGTCCAACCCCAGCAGATCCAGGGCGGCCAGGCCGGCCCGGGAGCCGGTGACGATGCGCGGCTGGGCCAGCGCGGTGGCCACCATGTCCCCGGCCACGGGCAGGTCGGCCCGGCGGAACACCTGGTCCACCTCGGCGAGCCGGCGACGCAGCGCCCCGCCGCTGGTGCCCCGGCCGGCACCCTGGCCGGGGAAGAGGTAGCCGATCCGGCCGACGCCGCCGACGTGACCGAGGAAGCTGCGCCCGTCGCCGTCGACCAGCCGGGTCTCACCGGAGTCGATCAGCTCGCACAGCCGCCGCAGCCGCTGCTGCGCGTCGGTCGGCGAGGACACCACCACCGCCGCCCGGTACGGCCGGTCGGCGAGCTGGTCGTGCAGGGTGGCCGCCACGTCGGCGAGCTGCCCCTGGGCCAGGGTCGGCACGTAGTCGAGCAGTTCCTGGAGCCGCTGGCGCACCTCGTCGCGGGACGCACCGTCGACCAGGAACAGCTCAGCGTCCTGCACGGAGGTGGCGAGCCGGGCGGTCCGGGTGTCGAAGGCGACCCGGCGGGCGGTGCCGGCCTGGTCCAGCACCACGTGGGTGTTGATGCCGCCGAACCCCATCGCGGTGATGCCGGCGCGTACCGGCTGGCCGTCCGGCCACGGTTCGGCCGTCCGCAGCACCCGCAGCGTCGCGTCGTCGCGGGTGAGCAGTTCGTGCGGGTCGACACAGCCGAGCGCGGGCGGCAGCACCTGGTGGTGCACGGCCAGCGCCGCCTTGATCAGGCCGGCCACCCCGGCCGCTGCCTTGGTGTGCCCGATCATGCCCTTGATGGAGCTGATCACGGCGGGCGGTGCGGTCGGGTCGGCCTCCCGGCGGGCCTGCGACAGGGCGGTCAGCTCGGTGGCGTCCCCGACCGCCGTGCCGGTGCCGTGCCCCTCGAACAGCGGCACCGACTCGATGCCGAACCCGGCCCGCTCGTACGCCCGGCGCAGGGCGAGCTGGTAGCCGTTGACCTCGGGACGGGTGATGCCGCCCTTGCCGTCGGAGGAGATGCCCCAGCCGGCGATGGTGGCGTAGCTGCGGTGGCCGGCGGCGAGCGCGTCGGCCTCCCGCATCAGCACCACCATCCCGCACCCCTCCCCCGGCCAGAAGCCGTTGGAGTGCCTGTCGTAGACCCGCATCTCGTCGCGGGCCAACGCGCCGGTCTTGGCGAAGCCGACGATCTCGAACGGGTCGATCGACAGGTCCACCCCGCCGGCCACCGCGACGTCGAGGTCGTTGTCGAGCAGGGCCCGGCAGGCGGTGGCGACCGACAGCAACGACGACGAGCAGGCGCCGTCGACGGTGTACCCGCCGCCGTTGAGGTCGAAGTAGTTGCAGATCCGCCCGGCGATGGTGTTGGACAGGCCGCCGGCGAGGGTGTCCTCGTCGATCTCCGGGAAGGGCGCCTTGTAGCGGTCCTCCAGCTCGTCGAGGAAGGTCGCCAACCGGTCGTCCTCCCAGCCCTGCTGGTGCAGCGCGGTGGCGACCGTACGACGGACGAACGGCCAGCGCAGCCGCAGCACGTTGGCGCGGGCGAACTCCCCGGTGAGGGTGTTGCCCACGACCACACCGGTGCGGTCACGCGGCAGCCCCTCCCCCGCCGGGAAGCCGGCGTCGCCCAACGCCTTGGCGGCCATGTCCAGGGCGAGCCAGTGGGTCAGGTCGGTGGAGCGGTACGTGCTGCCGGCGATCTTGTAGGCGAGCCGGTCGAACTCGTACCCCTCGATGACGGCGGCGGTGCGGGCGTAGAACCGGTCCGGGGCGCTCGGGTCCGCGTCCCAGTAGTCCGCCAACCGCATGCGGACGTCGGGCAGCGCGCGGAAGGCCCGGCGACCGGCGAGGGCGTTCTCCCACAGTTCTCGGGGCGAGGTGGCGTCCGGGTATCGGCACGCCATGCCAACGATGGCGATCCTGGTCATGCGGGCACGATCTCCTTACCGTTCGGGTCGCCACGGGCGTGGCGAGGCGCCTGCCGAGGCGTGGGCAGGTGTGGGGAGGGAGGCTGCGCCGGGACCACCCGGCGATCGGCGGGACGGGAGGGATGGGGACAGGACGTCCCGTCAGCGCCTTCCGCGTATCCGCAGTTCGTCGGCGATGGCCCGACGCCAGATCTCGTAGCCGGGCTCCAACGGGCTGTCGCCGGTCGGCCGCTGCTCGTCGCAGATCCGGTTCGCTTCCACCGGGGTGGCACCGGCCAGCACCGAGGTGGCCAGGCCGGTGTGCGGGGTCTCCAGGCCGGCGGTGAGCCGGGCGGTCGCGGCGAACGCGCTGCCCTGGGCGACCTCGGCGCGGTGCTTGCCGGCCCGGTCGAGGAAGAGGCGCAGTTCGTCGGCGTCGGCGCCCCCGGCGTACGTGGCCGCGAGGCCAGCGCCGCCGTACAGGTCGCTGCGACGCTCGGCCGGGAACCGGTCGATCAGGTCGGCGACCACCCCGGCGTCGGTGCCGCCGACGAACCACATCGCCCGGCCGATGCCCTGGTCGATGGCGCGGCGGGCGTACCAGCGGGGGCCGTCGGCCGGCCACGGGAAGTCCTGCTCCTGGTACTGCTCGTGCACGTACCGGCGGGTGTGGAAGTACGCCTGGTGGAAACCGTAGCCGTCGAGCACCAGCCAGCGCAGCAACGGGTCCGGGGCGTACAGCTTCGACCAGCGGAACCGGGGCAACCGGGCCATCGCCCAGCCGACCCCCACGTAGGCCATGTAGACGTGGTCGGCACCCCGGCCGGCCAGGAACGTCTGCACCCGGTCCGACCGGCCGCCGGGCAGGGCGTCCAGCACGGCGAGGGCCATCGCGGCCCCCTCGTAGGCGAAGCCCCGGAACTGCGGACGCACCGTCTCCAGCGCCGGCTCCGCGTCGGCGGGGGTCCGCGCCTCGGCGGCCGCGGCGTACCCGGTCAGAAATGACTCGCCGACGGTTTCCAACAGTTCGACGGCTGCCGGATTCTTTCGGTGGAAACCGCGAACGTCGACTTTGGTCTCCGACGACGATGGCGTGATAATGCGTCGCCGCAGTCTCAGGAATGGATTCGACACCGGGCGTCCCCCTATCTTCTCGCACGTCAGGAGGGATGCCTCCCGAAGTTATGTTTTCAGCGGCGAAACAGATCGTCTACTTCTAAGGTGCGCCACCGGTGCATTACCCACCGGGCCCGGTAATTGACCGGCTGGTTCACCGGGCAGCCGGGCGCAGGCAGCGCCGGCCGACCTCCCGGGCCGCCACGTACGCCGCCCAGGCGACCGCCTGCACCAGCGCCCGGTCGGTCGGCGCGGTGCCCCGGAACGCGCCGACCACCTCGTCGTCGACCCGGTAGGAGGCGAACGCGGTCAGCAACGCCAGCCGGCCCGCCGCCCGGTCCGGCCCGGGCAGCCCGGCGCAGGCGTCGTCGTACCAGTCCCGGCCGGGGCCCGGTGACGACCCGTCCCACCGGTCGAGCCGCTCGCGCAGCAGGGCCCGGACCGCCGCCGGCACCGCCTCCTCGCCGGCCCGGTCGAACGCCCGGTAGGCGCGGGCCACCGCACCGGCGATCACCGGGTCGGCGGCGGCCCATCCGGCGTCGTCCGGCAGCGTCGCCGCCGGCAGCAGCGCCAGTGACCGTCCCGGCCGGGGCGCGCCCCGCAGGGTGGGCCGCAGCAGCCGGCCGACGGCCCGCTTGAACCGGCGTCGGGCCGCACCGGTCAGCCCGGCCGGCAGCAGGTGGTCGGGCAGGAACACGTTGACCACCCGGGCCAGGTAGTGGAAGGCGACCACCACGCCGACCAACTCCGGGGCGTGCGCCGCCGGGAACGGGGGCGCGGTGGCGGTGGCGTGGGCGTGCCGGGCCCAGCCGGCCACCGCCCGGACCGCCGGGTCCCGCAGGTCCACGATCCGGTCGTCGGCGACGGCCTCCGCGTCGTCCTCGGTGGCCAGGTCGTACAGGCTGATGCTGTGCATGTCCACGCAGTACGGGCAGGTGTTCGCCACCGAGACCCCGGCGGCCACCGCCTCCTTGGTGCGGCGGTCCACCGTCCGTCCCGCCACGAGCGGCTCCCGCATCAACATCCAGTACGCGGCGAGCACCGGTGGCGCCGGGGAGTGCAGCAGCACGGGCGGCACCACCAGTTTCTGTTCCCGCTCCGCCTGGGCGTAGACGTCGGCCACCAGTCCCCGGGCGGTCCCGGCCGGCACCGGCGTGACGTACCTGACCTGCCGGCGTACCACCGAGGACGCGACCCGTGCGGCGACCATGAGCTCTCCCCCTGGCGGGCCCGCGTACCTGCCGGGGTTCGCCGGACGTCGACGGCCGGGCCCATCGTGGTCAGCATGCGCCGGTCGGCCCGGTCGACGGTTCTTCCACGGTGCGCAACCCACGACGGTGGTGGGCCGCCAGCGCATGACGAGAGAAGACAGCGCCCGCGCCCGGCCCGCATGCTGCTGGTGCTGACGTGACGCCGTCGACGTGGGCCCGGCCACCTGCCGCCCCGCGCGTCAGGCGGCGACGGGATCGGCGTCGTGCGTGGCAACCGGTGCCCTCGGACGCGCCGGGCCACGCTCGCCCCTGCTGACGAGCGAGAGGACAGACGCGTGAGCGCACGAAACGACGTCTTCGTCGACCTGACCCTGGAGGGTGACGCCGTCGACCGGATGGTGGCCGGCCTCGACGACGCACAGTGGGCGCTGGACACCCCCGCGCCGGAGTGGACCATCGCCCACCAGATCGCCCATCTGGCGGCCACCTTCCGGCTCGCCGGCCTGGCCGCGGCGGACCCGGCGGGGTTCCTCGCACTCGCCCAGCAGTTCGGGCCCGACTTCAACCGCAACGTCCGTACCGCGCTCTCGCCGTACCTGTCCGCTGCGCCACCGGCGCTGCTGGCCAAATGGCGCGAGGAACGGGCCACCGCCGAGCAGGCCCTGGCCGCGGTGCCGGCCGGGCAGACGGTGCCCTGGCTGGTCCGGCCGCTGCCCGCGCCGGTGCTGGCCGCCGCCGGCATGATGGAGCTGTTCGGCCACGGCCAGGACATCGCCGACGCGCTCGGGATCCGCCCCGAACGTACCGACCGGCTGCGGCACCTGGTCGACTTCGCCGTCCGCACCTGGGACTTCGGCTACCAGGCCCGGGGGTTGGACACCCCGGACGTCGCGCTGCGGTTCGAGATCACCGCGCCCTCCGGCGGGGAGGTCTGGGAGTTCGGCCCGGCGGACGCGACCGAGCGGATCACCGGCCCGGCGGCCGACCTGTGCCTGCTGGTCACCCGCCGCCGGCACCGCGCCGACCTGGCGCTGACCGCCGTCGGGGCGGAGGCCGACCGCTGGCTGGACCTGGCGCAGGCCTACCGCGGCCCGGCCGGTCCCGGCCGCACCCCTGGCCAGTTCGACAGCGTCGCGGCGTGACGGTCGGCGGCCCCCGTCCCGGAGCGGGACGGGGGCCGCCGGCTGTCCGCCGACCGGTTCAGGCCGGGGTCGCCGGGTCGGCGACCGGCACCCGGTCGCGCACCCGGGCCCGCCACAGCTCGTACGCCGGCAGGTCCGGCCCGGCGGCGGTGTCCACCGCCACGTCGTCGGCCAGTACGGAGGCGTGCTCCACCGACATTCCGGCGAGGGCGTGCAGGGCCACCCCGGTGTGCCCGGGGATGTGACCCGAGTAGTCGCGGGCCTTCGCGGCGAACACCGCCCCCTGGCCGAGGTGCGGACGGTCGACGCCGCTGAGCCGAGCCAACGTGGCCAGGCCGGCCGCGTCGCAGCCCCCGGCGAACGTGGCCGCCAGTCCGACGCCGCTCCACAGGTCGGGACGCCGGGACCTGTCGAACCGCTCCACGGCGCTCGCCACCTGGGCCGGCTGGGCACCGTGGATGAACCACAGGGCCCGACCGACACCCTGGTCGCAGGCGCGCGCGAAGTAGTCGGGATGCCCCTGCCAGGGGTACGCCGCGGGGCGGTACTGCTGCCGTACCCACTGGTCGGTGTCGAAGTAGGCCCGGTCGAAGCCGTACCCGTCGACGGCCAGCCAGCTCATCGTCGGGTAGTACCGCATGCCGGTCAGGTCGGGCAGGACCCGCCGCCACAGGGGACGGGGCAGCCTGGCCATCGCGAAGCCGATCCCGATGTAGGTGAGGAAGGTGTGCCGTTCGGCCCGCCCGCGCAGCAGGTCCCGGGTCCGGTGGCCGCGTCCACCGGCCATCGCGTCACGGACCGTGAAGGCCATCGTGGCCCCCTCGTAGGCGAACCCGCGCAGCTCGACGTCGACCAGTTCCAGGCGTCGTTCCACCTCCCACTGGTCGCGGGCGTCGATCGCCCACTCGAAACCGCAGATCACCGTCTGCGGGATGGCCTCCAGACGCCGGGTGGCCGCCGAATCGACGACGGGGAAGCCGCGCCGGGCGAAGGTCACCTCGGCCAGGGACGGGGTGAGCAGCAGCCTGCGGAGCGAACCGAGGGTGGTCGGCATGGCCATCTCCCTGGGGGGACGCCTGACGGTCGGTGCCGTCGGGCAACGGGCGGGGACCCGCCGGGGCACCTGCGGGCGCACGCCGGTCACGGGTCCACCCATCGTCCGGGCCACGGTGGCGCTCCCGCTTCTCCGGGCGTGCGCAGGTGCGTCCACCGGGTTGACCGCCACCGGCCGCCGCCGGGCCGCCTCCACCGGCCGCCCGGCGGCGGCCGGGGTCACGACGGGGTGGCCAGCGCACTTCGGAAGGTGTTTCGGTGGGCCCGGTGCGTGCACGATGTGCGGCAACGGAATCGTGCAGCAACGGTGCCCGGATGCCACCGCCACCGGGTGGCACCGACATTCGCGCGACCCACGGTGAACGCATCACCGCAGTTTCTCCCGGAACAATTTCGCACCGGACAGGAGGCGTCGTGCAGTCCGATACCACCGACGCAGACGTAGCGCGGACAATGACCATCGAGGCCTTCGCCGACACCATTGTCCCGGGCGAGAAGAGAAGCCCGGACGACCGGGTCGTGGCGGGTGCCGCCCCCGGTGGCGGCGCGGTCGCCGCCGGGGCGCTGGAGCTGCTGGAACTGCCGGCCGGCGGCCTGGCCGACTCGCTCGACGGGCTGGCCGTCACCCTCGACATGCACGCCGGTGAGTACGCCGCCGAGCAGGGCGTCGCGCTGGACCCGACGCTGCCGGCGTTCGTGGCCCTGCCGTTCGAGCACCGCACCGAACTGGTCCGCCGGCTGACCGACCCGGAGCACCCGGAGAAGCAGATGTGGGTCGGCCTGGCGCTGTTCAGCAACATGGCCTTCGACAGCGCGGCGCACCTGCCCACCGTGGCGGCGCTCGCCGACGGGCACCCCGGCCTGCTGCACCTCGGCTACCACCGGCCCGACGTCGACGGGTTGTGGCGCTACCCGAACTACTCCTACGGCCGTCCCCTGGCCCCCCTGCACCCCGACACGACCCCCACCGGGAGCCCGGCATGAGCAGCACCGAGAGCACCGACGTCCTGATCATCGGCAGTGGTTTCGGTGGCGCGATCACCGCCTACCACCTGGCCGCCGGAGGCGCGAAGGTGGTGATCCTGGAACGCGGGCCGTGGCTGTCCAGCCAGGAGTTCGACCACGACTTCGAGCTGGGCTCGTCGTACACCCGGGCGTTCGACTTCGTCGTCGGGGACGGGATGAGCGTGCTCAGCGGCAACTGCGTGGGCGGCGGCAGCGTCGTCTACTTCGCCACCATGCCCCGGGCGCCCCGGTTCGTCTTCGAACGGCACGGCTCGATCGGCCGGCGCATGTGGCCGGCCGCGATCAACCGGGACACCCTCGACCCGTGGTACGACCGGGTGGTCGAGGCGTTGCCGGTGACCAGCCAGAGCTGGGACCAGGTGCCGTACCCCGGTGGGTTGTGGGCGGCGGCGTGCGCCCACGCCGGCCGCACGGCCAACCCGGTGCCGTCGGCCATCGACCTGGACAAGTGCACCAACTGCAACTGGATGATGGCCGGCTGCCGCTTCGACGCCAAACGGTCGCTGCTGTTGAACTACCTGCCGGCGGCGCTGGCCCACGGGGCGACGATCCGGCCGCTGCACGAGGTGCAGCACCTGTCCCGCACCGACGACGGCGGCTACCGGGTGCACTACCGGATCGTCGACGACGAGGACTACCGGGTCCTGCACGACACCGGAACCATCGATGCCAAGATCGTCATCGTCGCGGCCGGCGCCGGGGCCACCCCGGTCATCCTGCAACGGTCCGAGCCGACGCTGGGCCCGATGCCGAGGGCCGTCGGCCGCTACTTCTCCGGCAACGGGGAACGGCTCAACACCGCCGTGTTCGACGAGGACCGGGTCCGTGAGGTGCTGGGCCTGGACCGGGGTGACGGCGTCGCCTACGAGGCGTACCAGATCGGCCGGGGCCCGACGGTCGCCAGCTGGGACAAGCTCGACGCCAGCCTGCCCGAGTACGAGCGGTACTCGCTGGAGCAGCTCTACTTCCCGCCCGGCCTGGGCACCATCCTCGCCCAGGTGCCCGACGCGACCGGGCCGAGCTGGTTCGGGGTGGAGAAGAAGGAGCTGATGCGGCACTTCAAGTCCTGGCTGACCGTCTTCACCATGTCCGAGGACGACAACGAGGGCGTGTTCGGGCCGCCGCCGGAGACCGGCAACGCGCACCGGTTCTCCCAGCAGATGCTGGGGCACGGCCCGCTGCGCTACCAGCCCACCGCCAACACCTGGCGGGGCTGGAACCTCTCCGACGCCGACGTCAAGGACATCGTCGAACGTGACGGCCTGGCGAAGGTGATGCCGTGGACCAACGACCTGGTGGGCGCGTACACCGTGCACCCGCTGGCGTCGTGCCGCATCGGTGACGACCCGGCGACCTCCGCCCTGGACGACCGGCACGAGCTGCGCGGGCACCCGGGCATCTTCGTCACCGACGGGTCGGCGGTGCCCGGCGCGCTCACCGTCAACCCGGCCCTGACGATCAGCGCGCTGGCCGAACGGGCCGTGCCGGGCATCGTCCGGGCCGCCCGGGAACGCGGGATCGCCGTCACCTACGGCGCACCCGCGCCGGACGGCGCGACCGCCGGCCGACGCGCCGTGCTCCAGGCTCGCTGACCCCGACCACGGTCCCCCGGCATCCGGCCGGGGGACCGCCCTGACCTGGAAGGGGATGACCGTGGGGACCCTGTTGGCCCGCGCCACCCGGCGCACCGTCCTCGCCCACGTACGGCACGTTCGCCCGGTCGACCCGTACCGCGCGGAGGGCCTCGTCGCCCGGGTGTACGCCCAGGTGGAGCAGGATTTCGGCATGCTCGCGCCACCGGTGGCGCTGCACTCCCCCGCCCCGCAGGTGCTGGCGGCGAGCTGGGCGATGCTGCGGGAGACCCTGGTGGCCACCGGTGCGGCGGGGCGGCCGGCGAAGGAGGCGGTGGCGGCGGCGGTGTCCATGGCGAACCGCTGCCCGTACTGCGTCGACGTGCACGGGGCGACCCTGATCGGCCTGCTGCCGACACTCGACGGGGCCGGCCCGGCGGTGGACCGGCTCGACGACGGCGAGTGGGGTCCGCTGTCGCGGTGGGCGCGGCGGCCCTCCCCGCACGGGCCGGCCGGGCCGCCACCGGCGCCGCCTGAGCAACTGCCGGAGCTGGTCGGGGTGGCGGTGGTCTTCCACTACCTCAACCGGATGGTCAACGTCTTCCTGCGGGACTCACCGCTGCCCGACACCCCGTCGGTGGCCCGGGGCATGGTGCACCGCACGGCGGCCCGGGTGATGGGCGCGCTGGCCCGCCGTCCCCGCCCGCCGGGGGCGGCGTTGGCGCTGCTGCCCGAGGTCGCGCCGCCGGCCGACCTGGCCTGGGCGGGCCCGACGGTGCTCGCCGAGGCGATGGCGCGCAGCTACGCCGCGATCGGGGACGCCGGCCGGCAGGTGGTGCCCGCCGGGGTACGGGAGCTGGTCGTCGCCCGTTGTGCCGACCCGCAGGAGGGCCCGACCGGCGTCAGCGCCCGCCCCTGGGTGGACGACGCGGTCACCGCGCTGTCCCCGGCGCACCGCCCGGCGGGACGGCTCGCCCTGCTCACGGCGTTCGCCTCCTACCAGGTGACCGACGCCGTGGTGGCGGACTTCCGGGCGCACCATCCCGGTGACGACGCCCTGGTCGCGGTCACCGCCTGGGCGGCCCTGACGGCGGCCCGCCGCTACGGCCCCGCGCTGGCCGGCGTCCCGGACGCGATGGAGCCGACCGGCTGACCGGGGCCCGGTCCCGTCGCCTCGTCGCCCGCCGGCCTTCCCCCCGGCCCCGACCCCGCGCAGGATGCGGGCCCGACCCCGCGCAGGATGCGGGTGGCCCCACGCGGACCGGTGCGGAAGCCGGCCGGGTGACGGTTTCTCCGGCAGCCGTATGCCCAGCGGTCACCGCTATGCCTGCGGGGCACGACACCTCCGTACAGGACGCTCCCGCTGCGGGCTTCCCGCCGCCCCGCCGGGGTGCGGTTCCGGGTGCCGACGCCCGGCACGCCGCTGCTCGCGGCCACCGCGCCGGCATTCTCCCTCGCATCAGCGCCAGCACCACGGCACGCGACCACGCGGTCCACCCGGCGCAGCGGCAGACCCCGCCGGGCGACGAGGCCCGGAGCATCGGCGGGGCGCAGCCGGAGCCGGTTCCCGCGCCGGCTCCGGCTGCCGTCCCGGGCTCCGGTCCGCGCGGTGTCCCCGGGCTCCGCCCTCATCGGCCGGGCCGGCAGCCGGCCCGGCGGCTGCCGCCCGGGCAGAACGGGCCGGGTCAAACCGCGCCCCCGTGCCGGTCGGCGCGGTGACCGTCCCGGCGTGCCACGGCGACGCCGACGCCCGGGTGGACCCCGGCAGGTCGTTACGCCCCGCCGCCGGTCAGTCCGAGTCCGGTCAGGACCCGGAGCGCTGCCCGGCGTCCACCGGGCCCGCCGGCTCGTCCCCCACCCCGGAGGCCGGCGCGGCGGCCGGCGCGGGCGTCGGGACCGGCCCGGCGGCGGGGGTGGGGGCGGGCTCGGGGACCGGCGAGGTGGCCGGCATGTCCCGGGCCAGCCGGAGCACCCTGAGCACCAGCGGTAGCCGCCACAGCATGCGCGGCGGGTCGACCAGGCCGGCGACCCGCATGTAGGCCCGGGTCACCTCGGGGTCCTTGGTCATCGCGTACTGGAGGCGGACCAGGTAGGCGTTGTGCAGCCGGATCGGCAGCGACCGCGGCCCCACCCCGGGGAAGTCCAGGTCGGTACGGGTGGACAGCTGCCACGGGTGGCGCATCAGCCGGGCCACGTCCCGCAGGTAGGAGCGGCCGTCGACGCCGGGCTGCCGGTCGAGGAACCGGCGCAGCGCGGTCACCTGCATCGCCGCGGCGGTCATCCCCTGGCCGTAGACCGGGTTGAAGCTGCACACCGCGTCGCCGAGCACGGCCAGCCCGGCGGGGAACCGGGACAGCCGCTCGTAGTGCCGCCAGACGCTGGCCGGGAAGGTGAACGACACCGCGTCGCCGGTCGGGTCGGCGTCGCGGACCGCCTGGTGGATGTCGGCCACCGGCAGGGTCCGGACGTACTCCTCGAAGCCCGCCGGGTCGGTCGGCGGGTGGTCGCCGAGAATGCCGGTGAGGCTGAGCCGGAAGTCACCGGTGGCGGTCTGCCCGAAGAACGCCCCCCGGGGGTGCTCGGGCGAGGCCACCGGGTTGATCGCGACCGGCCCGTCGAAGGTGCCGGGCCGCCGCCGGTAGGTGCGGGTGGTGTACGCCAGCCCGATCGTCATCCGCTCCTCGACCGGCCGTTCGTAGCCCAGCTCGGCCAGCCAGACGGGCAGCCGGGAGCCCCGGCCGGTGGCGTCGACCACCAGGTCGGCGTCGATTCGCTCCTCGGGGCTGCCCGGGGTGCGCTGCTGGATGCGGACCCCGGTGACCCGGCCCCGGTCCGCGGTGGCCACCAGACCCAGCACGTCGGTGTGCTGCCGGTAGGTCACGTTGGGCAGCCCGGCCACCCGGGAACGCAGGTAGTTCTCCAGCACCGGCCGGTTGCCGGCCACGGAGAGCAGCCCGGTCTCGGTACGGGCGATCGGGCGGGCGTTGAAGTACCACCGCATCAGCCCGAAGTCGCGGACCGGCAGGCCCAGCTCCTTGGCGTCGTCGAGCAGGCCGGGGAAGAGATCGGACAGGATCAGGTAACCCCGGGCGTGCAGCCCGTGCGCGTGCACGGCGTGCGACGCGCCCTTGCGCATCCCGGTGACCCCGAGCACCTCGTCGCGGTCCACCACGACGACCTCCCGGTACCAGTCGGACAGCACCCGGGCGGCCAGCGTGCCGGCGATGCTGCCGCCGGCCACCACCGCCCGGTCGCCCAGGATGCGGGGCGTCACCGGGGCCTGTGGCCCGCCGCCGAAGGCGGCGCGTAGCCGGTCGATCACCCCACCGCTTCGCGCGGTACTGCTCGCTGCGACGTGGTCGCCCATCTGCGGTGCCTCCCTGAACTCGGTCGGCGGCCCACGCGGGGCGGGGACGGGTAGCGCCCCGCCACGCACACCGCCGGGCGTGCGGCTCGCCAGGTGTGCTGCCCATGGAAGCAGAGGACGAGGGGGCGGCACGTCCTCGAACGTGCCCAATGCGGACGGTCACCGGCCCACGGGCGGCGCGGCCGGTCGGCGCGGCGCGGGTCGGCCGGCCGGCGGGGTCGGCCCGAGCGGGCTGAGCACGCTCGGAGATGACCCCCCACCTCGGCGGTTCCATCCTCGAACCGGGTACGACGGGTGCCGCCGACAGCCGCGGCCCCGACGGCGCGGTGCCGGCACCCGGCGCCGCGCGGACGGCCGAGACGAGGAGGCGGACACGTGCCGCAGGTGACCGAGAACGAGGACGGGACCACGACCTTCAGCATCAACTCCGCCGAGCTGCGCCGGCTGCGGGACCTGGTCCTCGACCGGGTGCCTGAGCTGAAGCGGGCGGTGGAGTTGGCGGAGAGCCCCGAGGTGCGTACGACGCTGCGGTTCGTGCGGTCCGTCATCCGCTGACCTCCCGGCCCGCAGGACGCCGGCGACGACCATCCCGCGTGCCGTGGGTCCCGGCCGGATCCCGGTCGGCGCACCGCCGGCCGGACCGAAAGGACGAGTACGTGAGCGTGACGACCAGGGACAGCGGCGGGGCCACGGCCGCCACGGGCCGTACGGGCGGTGACCGGGACCCGGCGATCTTCGGCATCCGCGGGTTGGCGGCGTTGGCGCTGCTGACCGTGCACGTGGCGATGTTCTCCGGGCTGCTGGGCACCAAGGCGCTGGGTGCGCCCCGACCGCCGAGCAACTTCCTCGGCGGGTTCTTCGTCAGCGGGCTGCCCTCGTTCATCGGGGTGTTCTTCGTCCTGCCCGCGCTCTACCTGTACCTGCCGCTGGCCCGGGCGATCATCGCGGGCCGGCCGCGCCCGCCGCAGGGCGCGACGATGGTCCGTCGGCTGATGCGGCTGCTGCCGGCGTACTACCTGATGTACCTGGTGGTGCTGGTGGCGTTGAACCGGGACGCCATCGACGGCCCCTGGTACGTGCTGCGTCCGCTGCTGCTGTTGCAGATCTACTCGCCGAGCCCGTTCGCGCCGCACTTCATCAACGGGATGGAGGTCAGCTGGACGGTGCCGAGCATGGTGCAGTGGTACCTGGCGCTGCCGCTGATCGCCTGGGCGAGCCACCGCTTCGCCGCCCGGGGCGCGACCCCGGTGGCGCGGGCCCGGCGGCTGCTGCTCCCGGTGCCGGTGCTGATCGCCATCGGGATCGGCTGGCTGTTCTTCGTCAAGGGCAACGGCTGGGACAACCGGATGGTGTTCTGGTGGCCGCAGGGGTTCGCGCCGACCATCGGCATCGGCCTCGGGCTGGCCGTGCTGCTGGCGTTGTCGCAGGTGTCGCCCGGGGACACGCCCCGGCTGCTGCGGCTCGCCGCGCTGCGCCCGGGGCTGTTCTGGGTCGCCGCGGTCGCGGTCTACCTGGTCAACTGCGCCCGTCCGTTCAGTGTGATCGGAATGGACGCGATCTACTCGACCAGTGGCCTGTTCATGACGTACCTGATGGTGGCCCTGTTCGGGTTGTTCGCGTCGCTGCCGCTGGTGTCGCCGGGCGCGGCCCGGACCCGGATGGTGGACGCGGTGCTGACCGCCCGCCCGGTGGTCCACCTCGGCAAGGTCTCCTACGGCGTCTACCTGTGGCACTTCGCGGTGATGCACTTCTACCTCCAGCCGGGGGCCGTGTTCAGCGGTGCCGTCCGCCCGATCCGCGAGTTGTACGGCACGGCCGGGTTCTGGGAGCTCGAGACGGTGACCCTGCTCGGCGCGGTGCTGCTGGCCACGCTCAGCCACCGGCTGGTCGAGCAGCCGCTCGCCGCCCGGGTGGACGCCGCGCTGGCCCGGCGACGGCGGCCGACGCCGCGACCACCGGCGCTGCTGCGGGCTCCGCTGCTGGCCACCGCCACCGTCGACGTGCTGTCCCCGCCGCAGGCCGGGGCGGCGGTGGCGGCGGCGGTCACCGACCGGGACGCCATCCAGGCCAACCTGGTGGACCTGGAACGGCACCTGGACCGGCATCTGTTGGCCGCCGCCGAGCTGACCGGGGAGTCGGCCCGTCGGTGGGCCGCCGCGCGGGCGGATCTGGCGCAGTTGTGGACGGTCTACCACGCCTACTCGGCGGTGGTCGACGAGGTGGTCCGGCCGTTCGCCGGCCCCGGGCAGCCGTCCGGGGCGGAGCTGGCCCGGGTCAGTGCCCTGCTCGACCAGGCGTCGGTGGTGGTCACCGGCCCGCCGCCGCCGCTGGCGCGGCGGCGGATCACTGACGACGGCCGAGTGGAGTTGACCGTGGCGGCGGCGGTGGCCCGGATGGACGAGCTGTTCCGGGGGGTCGCCGAGGTGGTCACGGCGGCGGAGGCGGTGTGGGAGACCGCCGGGGCGCGGTTGGACCGGATCGACGCGGCGCTGGCCCACCGGGCCGGGGACGGGGCGGACCCGGAGCCGACGGTGCAGCGGGCCGAGCGGCTGCGGGCGGCGGTACGGACGGACCCGTTGGCCCGCTGGCGGGACGGGAGGGTGGTCACCGACGACCTCGACGAGCTTCTCCACTCGGTGGAACATCTCGTGGCATAGCCGGCGTTTTACGCGGTTTGCTCAGGCGGTGGGGCGGATAATCATCCCGCATGGTGACCGGCGGTGGTCGCGGAATTCCCGCGCGTGGTCCGAGGGCATGAGGAGACCGTCTTGAGTACACATCGGACCGTTGGCGACGAGGACCTGTTGGCGGGGACGGAACGACACGTCCCCGCCAACGGCGTGCGGATCTGCGTCGACACCTTCGGCTCGCCGGGACATCCGGCGTTGCTGCTGGTCAGCGGGGCGTCGAACTCGATGGACTGGTGGGCCGACGGGCTGTGCCGGCGACTCGCCGACGGCGGCCGGTACGTGGTGCGCTACGACCACCGCGACACCGGCCGGTCCACCGGCTGGCCGGCCGGCGCCCCCGACTACCACTTCGACGACCTGGTCGCCGACGCCGCCGCCCTGATCGACCGGCTCGACCTCGGGGCGGCCCACGTCTGGGGCATCTCGATGGGCGGCGCGATCGCCCAGCGGCTCGCCGTGGAGCACCAGGATCGGGTCGCCTCGCTGACGTTGAGTTCGACCAGCCCCGCCCTACGGATCGGCAAGCGCCCCTACCCCGACCTGCCGCCGATGACGCAGGCGCTGATGGCGAGCTTCGGGAAGTCCCGGCCCGACCCGGACTGGGCCGACCCGGACTCCGTCGTGGAGCACATCGCCGCCGGCCAGCGACCGTTGACGGGCAGCGTCCCACTGGCCGGAGCGGAGCTGCGGGAACTCGTGGCACGGGCGGTGGCGCGTACCGTCGACATCCGGGCCAGCCTGGCCAACCACTGGTCGATCGACGGCGGGGCGGAGTACCGTGACGCGCTGCCCGGCATCACCGTGCCGGCCCTGGTGGTGCACGGCACCGAGGACCCGCTCTTCCCGTACGGGCACGGGGAGGCGTTGGCCGCCGAACTGCCCGTCGCCCGGCTGTTGCCGTTGCAGGGGGTGGGCCACCAGATGCCGCCCCGCGCCACCTGGGACATGCTCGTGATGGAAGTTCTATCGCACACCGGTGGCGGTGCCGGGAAGCCCACCGGGTGAGCACGTCTGCGGAAGACAACGGTACCTCCGCTCTGCCAGCGTGGACACGGCCCCTGACGCGCCGCTGATCACGGACGTCGGCGGGTCGTCCCTGACCACCGACGGCTGGAGCGTGACGCCATCAGACTCGACGACGCCGGCGACCCGGCCGGCCGTACGACCACAGGGGGGAT
The DNA here is from genome assembly GCF_049178975.1 of Micromonospora sp. WMMD734. Taxonomy (NCBI): domain Bacteria; kingdom Bacillati; phylum Actinomycetota; class Actinomycetes; order Micromonosporales; family Micromonosporaceae; genus Micromonospora; species Micromonospora sp. WMMD734. The sequence goes on along the minus strand of NZ_JBMHMK010000001.1, from coordinate 1,632,255 downwards.
CGGCGTCCGTCGAGGCGTCGGTGCGGACGGCCACCGGCGGCCATGGTCCGGCTAGTCCTGCGCCGCCTGGCCTGGACCGGGCCACTGCTGTTCGTCGTGTCGGTCCTGTGCTTCCTGCTGATCTCGTTGGTGCCCGGTGACCCGGCCCGTACGGTGCTCGGCCCGCTGGCCCCGCCCGAGCAGGTCGAGGCCCTGCACCGGCAGATGGGGCTGGACCGCCCGCTGACCGTGCAGTACCTCAGCTGGCTGACCGACGCCGTGCACGGCGACCTGGGCCGGTCGGTGGGCACCGGCACGGCGGTCGGCCCGCTGATCGCCAGCCGGTTGGCGCCGACGCTGTCACTGATCCTGCTGGCCACGCTGACCGTCGGCGTGCTCGGCACCGCCCTCGGCGTGCTCAGCGCCGTCCGGGGTGGACCGCTCGGGCGGCTGGTCGACGTGGCCTCGGTGGTGGGGCTCGCCGTACCCGGATTCTGGCTGGCCCTGGTGCTGATCACCTGGCTGGCGGTGCGGTGGCGGCTCTTCCCGGCCACCGGCTACGCGCCGTTCGGGGAGTCCCCGGTGCAGTGGCTGCAGTCGCTGGCGTTGCCGGTGGCCGCGACGTCGCTGGCGGCGGTCACCGCGGTGGCCAAACAGACCCGCGACTCCATGCTGGACGTGCTGAGCCGCGACTTCGTCCGGGTGATGCAGGCCAACGGGTTGTCCACCCGGTCGATCGTCTACCGGCACGCGTTGCGCACCGCGGCGGTGCCGGTGGTCGCGCTGCTCGGGGTGATCTCCGCCAGTCTGCTCGGCGCGACCGTGCTGATCGAGAACATCTTCGGCCTGCCCGGCCTGGGCTCCGGAGCCGCGCTCGCCGCCGCCCAGCACGACATTCCGGTGCTCCAGGGGGCGGTGGTCTGCTACACCCTGATCGTCGTGGTCATCGGGCTGCTCGCCGATCTGGCGCAGGCGTGGCTGGACCCCCGGGTGGGGGCCCGGTGAGCCGGCCGGCGGCGCTGGCGACGCGGTTGCTGCGGCGGCCGCTGGTGCTGCTCGCCGTGCTGTGGCTGCTGCTGGCGCTGGCCTGCGCGCTGCACCCCGAGCTGGTCACCGGCCGCGACCCGGTCGAGCAGGACCTGCCGGCCGCCCTGGGTGGGCCGTCGGCCGCGCACCCGCTGGGCACCGACCGGCTCGGCCAGGACCTGCTCAGCCGGCTCGCGTACGGCGCGGCGGGCACCCTGTGGGGGGTGCTGGTGGCGGTGCTGACGGCCACCGTGGTCGGGGTGGGCCTGGGCCTGCTCGCCGGCTACCTCGGCGGGCTGGTCGACGCCCTGGTCGGCCGGCTGGCCGACCTGCTGTTCTCGTTGCCGGCCATCGTGATCCTGCTGGTGGTGGTGGCCGTCTTCCCGGGTGACGTCACGATCGCCATGCTGACCTTCGGGCTGTTGCTCTCCTCCGGCCTGATCCGGGTGGTCCGGGCCGCCACCCGGTCCACCCGGGAGGAACTGTTCATCGCGGCGGCCCGGCTGGCCGGGCTCTCCGCCCCGCAGATCCTGCGCCGGCACGTGCTGCCCCGGCTGCGCGGCCTGGTCATCGTCCAGGCGTCCCTGGTCGCGGCGGTCGCCCTGGTGATGCAGGCGAGCCTGGCGTTCCTCGGCTTCGGCCCACCGCCGCCGGAGCCGAGCTGGGGCGGCATGATCGACGAGGCGCGGATGGTGATCGTCCGGCATCCGTGGGCCCTGGTCCCGCCGGGGCTGGCGGTCGCGTTGACCGTACTCTCCTTCGTGCTACTCGGCGATGCCGCCCGCGACGGCACGACCGCCGCCTGGTCGACGACGAAGCTGGCCCGCCGACGGCGGCGCCCCGGTCGGACCGGCCGGCACCGGGTGGGCGTCACCCCGGCCGCGCCTACGGCCGTCCCGGCGTCACCCGCCCCCGACGCCCTGCTGTCGGTACGCGGGTTGTCGGTCCGGCTCCCCGGCCGTCCCGACGCGGCCACCCCGGACGGCACCACCGTGGTCAGCGACGTCGACCTCGACATCGCCCCCGGGGAGATCGTCGGTCTGGTCGGCGAGTCGGGCTGCGGCAAGACGGTCACCGCGCTGAGCGTGCTCGGGCTGCCGCCGGGCGACGGCCGGGTCACCGGCAGCTGCCACTTCGCCGGCCTCGACCTGGTGCGGGCCACCGACCGGCAGTGGCGCACCGTGCGGGGCCGGCGGATCGGTTACGTCGCCCAGGACCCGATGGTCAGCCTGGACCCGACCCTGCGCGTCGGGGTCCAACTCGCCGAGGCGGTCCGGCGGCACACCGGCGCGGGCCGACGGGCCGCCCGCGAACGGGTGGTGGCGCTGCTGCGCGACGTCGGCCTGCCCGAGCCGGATAGCACCGCGCGTCGGTATCCGCACCAGTTGTCCGGGGGGATGGCCCAGCGGGTGGCGATCGCCTTCGCCCTGGCCGGCGACCCGGAACTGCTGATCGCCGACGAGCCGACCACCGCGCTGGACGTCACCCGGCAGGCCGAGATCCTGGCCCTGCTGGCCCGGACCAGCCGGGAACGGCGGCTCGCCGTGCTGCTGGTGACCCACGACCTGGGGGTGGTGGCGGCGCTGTGCGACCGGGCGGTGGTGATGTACGCCGGTCAGGTCGTCGAGTCCTGCCCGGTGACCGAGCTGTTCGCCCGTCCCCGGCACCCGTACACCAGGGGGCTGCTGGCGGCCGATCCGCACCGGGCGTCCGGGGCGGGCCGGCTGCCCACCATCGCCGGCACGGTCCCGGCCCCCGGGAACTGGCCGACGGGGTGCCGGTTCGCGCCGCGCTGCCCGCTGGCCGTCGAGCCCTGCCGGCGGGCCCCGGTGCCGCTGGACCGGACCGCACCGGCGCACGCCGTGCGCTGCGTACGGCCCGACGAGAGCCGGGTGGCGGCGTGACCGGGCGGCCGTTGCTGACGGTGGACGACCTGGTGGTCGACCTCGGACGCCGCCGGTCGGCGACGCGGGTGGTGGACGGGGTGAGCCTGACGGTGGCCGCCGGTGAGACGGTCGGCCTGGTCGGGGAGTCCGGCTCGGGCAAGTCGACGATCGCCCGCGCGATCCTGGGCCTGACCCCGGTGACCGACGGCCGGATCGGCGTCGACGGGGTGGACGTCACGCACGCCGGGCGGCGGCAGCGGCGGGCGCTCAGCCACGACGTGCAGCTGGTGTTCCAGGACCCGTTCAGCTCGCTCAACCCGGCCCGCCGGATCGGCGACTGCCTGGTCGAGCCGCTGCTCAACCGGCGGGGTCTCGACCCGGCCCGGCGTCGGGCGCTGGTCGTCGAGGCGCTGCTGCGGGTGGGCCTGCCGGCGGAGGCGGCGCACCGCTACCCCGGCCAGTTCTCCGGCGGGCAGCGGCAGCGCATCGCCCTGGCGCGGGCGCTGGTCGGCACCCCCCGCCTGCTGGTCACCGACGAGCCGGTGTCCGCGTTGGACCTGTCCGTCCGGGCGCAGATCATCAACCTGCTCGCCGACCTGCAGGCCGACCTCGGGTTCGGGCACCTGTTCATCGCCCACGACCTGGCGGTGGTGCGGCACCTGTCGCACCGGATCGTGGTGCTCTACCGGGGGCAGGTCGTCGAGTCCGGCCCCGCCGACGCGGTGTACCGGCGGCCCGCGCACCCGTACACCCGGGCCCTGCTGGCCGCCGCGCCGGTGCCGGACCCGGGTCCGGCCCGCGCCGCGCTCGCCGCCGCCGGCCGGCAACAGCCGGCCGGCCCGACGTCCGACGCCGGGGTGGGCGGGGACGGCGGGTGCCGGTTCGCGGCCCGCTGCCCGTACCGGATCGACGCCTGCACCCGGCAGCGCCCGCCGCTGGCACCGACGGCCACCGGCGCGCTGAGCGCCTGCCTGCGGCACGCCGACCTGGCGTCGGCGGCACACCCCGCGCCGGCGGCCCCGGCGGGCGTCTCACCGCCACCCTGACCGCATCTCGCACCGTCCACACCCGCACCCCCTCGACACCGGCACCCGCCGGGAAAGGATGGCCATGTTCGCGCATCGTCCGCGCCGGAGCGTCCACCAGGTACGTCTCCTGGTCGCCGCCGCGCTGCTCACGGTCGGCTCGCTGACCGCCTGTTCCGGCACCGCCGAGGAGGGGGGCGGCGGTGACGACGCCGTCCTGACCATGGCGGTGGCGGCCCCGCCGACGCTCGACCCGTACAAGGCCAACATCGACCTGAACAACATTCCGACAGTGGCGCTGGCGTACGCCCCGCTGATCCGGATGAACGCCGACCGGACGTTCACCGGCGAGCTGGCCGAGTCGTTCGGCTACGTCGACCGGCAGAACAAGGTCTTCCAGCTCAAGCTGCGCCCGGGGCTGACCTTCGCCGACGGCACCCCGCTGGACGCCCCGGCGGTGGTCAGGTCGTTGGAGTACATGCGGACGGTCAGCCCGAAGGCGAAGACCTGGGCGGCCACCATCGCCAGCATCACCGCGCCCGACGCGGCCACCGTGGTGGTCACCAACAGCAGTCCGAACCCGGTCATGCGGCAGCTGTTCAGCCAGGCGATCCTCTCCGGTTCGGTGGTCTCCCCCGCCGGGCTGACCGACCCGGGGCAGCTCGCCCAGCGCACCTTCGGCGCCGGCCCCTACCAGCTCGACCCGGCCGGCACCGTGGCCGGCGACCACTACACCTACCTGCCCAACCCCCGGTACTGGAACAAGGAGGGGCAGCACTGGAAGAAGGTCGTGGTCCGGGTGCTGCCGGACGCGAACGCCACCGTGCAGGCCATCCAGGCGGGCCAGATCGACTACGCCGCGCTGAACGCCGACGCCGGACCGGCGGTCGCCGCCGCCGGGCTCAAGCACATCACGGCCAGCGTGGCGGTGCTCGGCATGGTGCTCGCCGACCGCGACGGCACGGTCGCCGCGCCGCTGCGCGACGTGCGGGTGCGTCAGGCGTTGAACCACGCCATCGACCGGGCCACGATCGCCACGACGATCTTCGGCGAGTTCGCCCACCCGACCAGCCAGATCGCCGCCCCCGGCTTCGACGGCTACCAGGCGGCCCTGGACGACCGCTACCCGTACGACCCGGACCGGGCCAAGGCGCTGCTCGCCGAGGCGGGTTACCCGAACGGCTTCACCGTCAAGGCGGAGGCGCACACCCCGGGCATCGCCGCCGTGGCGCAGGTGGTGGCCGGGCAGTGGAAGAAGATCGGGGTGACCGTGGAGCTGACCACCGACACCCAGGTGCCGCAGTGGCTGGAGCACGTGATGTCGCGCAAGTTCCCGGTCACCGCGTTCGGCTACGGCAACCTGCCGACCTATCTGTCCTCGCTGGACTTCATGCGCCCGGTCGCCAACCCGTTCAACCCGTACGCCACCGACGACGCCCAGCTGCGGCAGGCGTTGGACCGGGCGATCGCCGAGCCGGACCCGGCCACCCAGGCGGGGCTGTTCCAGCAGGCGGTGGCCCGGCTGACCGAACTGGCCTGGTTCGCCCCGGTGGTCCGGATGGACGGCATCGCGGTGACCGGCTCCCGGGTCGCCCCGTTGGAGGCGGCGGCGGACAACGGCCTGCCGAGCGTGGTGACGGTCCGGCCGGCCGGCTGAGCGGCCAGACGGCACGCTCGGAGGTGTCCGCCTCCCCCGCCTCTGCAACGATCAATTGGTCATAGGCAGTACCGCTATTGGTAACAGTCAGTGCCGGTATCCGTCGCCGCGCATTCCGGCGGCGCCATAGCCGTCGGAGCCGCAGATGCGCGTGCTGATCACCAGCGCACCGATGCACGGTCATCTCTTCCCGCTCGTGCCGCTCGCCTGGGCGTTGCGGGCGGCGGGGCACGAGGTGCTGGTCGCGTGCACCGAGCACTTCGTGCCGACGGTGACCCAGGCGGGCCTGCCGGCGGTCTCCAGCGGGCCGGGGATGGACGTCCGTGACCTGATGCGGCCGGATTCGCCGCACGGCATCGAGGACGACCCCTACGGACACGGCGAGGTTTTCGCGACAATGGCGTCGCGGAACCTCGCCGGCACCCTGGCCACCGTCCGGTCCTGGCGACCGGACCTGGTGCTCGCCGAGCGCTCCGAGTACGCCGGTCCGGTGGCCGCCCGTGCCGAGGGCGTCCCGTACGTCGAGCTGCACTGGGGGGTCGCGGAACTCGTCGAGTACCGGGCCGCCGCCGAGACGGTGCTCCGGGGTGACCTGCACCGGCTCGGGTTGACCCGGCTGCCCCGGGCCGACCTGGTGCTCGATCCGTGGCCGCCCAGCCTGCGACTGCCGCACGCGCGGGCGCACCTCGGGCTGCGGCCGGTGCCCTACAACGGCGCCGCCCGGGTGCCGACGTGGCTGCTCGACCCGTCGTCGCGGCCCCGGATCGGGCTGACCATGGGCACCGTCCTGCCGCAGCTGACCGGCGGCGGGATGGGTGGCCTGCTCACCGGCCTGGTCGAGGAGCTGGCCACCCTCGACGCCGAGCTGGTCCTCGCCATCGACGACGAGGCCGCCCGGGAGCTGCCGCCGCTGCCGGCGGCGGTCCGCCACGCCGGCCGGATTCCGTTGTCGGAGCTGGTGGCGACGTGCCGACTGCTGATCCACCACGGCGGGCAGGGTTCGGCCCTGACCGCGCTGGCCGCGGGCTGCCCACAGATCGTGCTGCCCAAGTTCGACGACGCGCTGGAGAACGCGGAGGCGATCGCCGCCGCCGGCGTGGGGGTGGCCGTCCGGCTGGACGTGGCGACCCCGCGAGCGGTGGCCGACGCGGCGGACCTGGTACTGGGCCAGGCCCGGTTCGCGGCCGCGGCCGCGGCGGTGGCCCGGGAGGTCGCGGCACAGCCGTCGCCGGCCGAGACCGTCGAAGCGTTGGAACGGCTGGTCGGCGGAACACCGCCCACGCCGGCGGCGGTCGGCGGGTCATCCGTCCGGTGGCGGCCGTGAGCACCGCCCGCCAGCACGCGTCCCCGGTGGTCACCGGCGCGGGCCACGGACGGTCCGGCCCCGCCACCGGTACGCACACCTGTCGCGATCATGAGGAGGAATCGGGGCATGAGTGACCGTAGAGCGCTGCTGCTCGACGAGGTCCGCAAGTTCCACCAGGACGGGCAGCCCAACCAGCCGTTCATCCCGGGGGTGACCGAGATCTGGCCCTCCGGGGCGCTGCTCGACGCCGAGGACCGGGTGGCGCTGGTGGAGGCCGCGCTGGACATGCGGATTGCGGCCGGCCCGCTGGCCCGCAGGTTCGAGTCGGAGTTCGCCCGCAAGCTGCACCGCCGCAAGGCCCACCTGACCAACTCCGGCTCGTCGGCGAACCTGCTGGCGGTCAGCGCGCTCACCTCGGACCTGTTGGAGGACCGGCAGCTGCGCCCCGGCGACGAGGTGGTCACGGTGGCCGCCGGGTTCCCCACCACGGTCAACCCGATCCTGCAGAACGGGCTGGTGCCGGTCTTCGTCGACATCGACCTGGGCACCTACAACACCACGGTGGAGCGGGTCGCCGCGGCGATCGGCCCGAAGACCCGCGCGATCATCCTGGCCCACACGCTGGGCAACCCGTATCCGGCGCGGGAGATGGCCGAGCTGGCCGACGCGCACGACCTGTTCTTCGTGGAGGACAACTGTGACGCGGTGGGCTCCACCTACGACGGTGCGCTGACCGGCACGTTCGGCGACCTGTCCACGGTCAGCTTCTATCCCGCCCACCACCTGACCATGGGCGAGGGCGGCTGCGTGCTCACCTCGAACCTGGCGCTGGCCCGGATCGTCGAGTCGCTGCGCGACTGGGGTCGGGACTGCTGGTGCCCGCCCGGCGAGTCGAACACCTGCCTGAAGCGGTTCAAGTACCAGCTCGGCACGCTCCCCCAGGGCTACGACCACAAGTACATCTACTCGCACGTCGGGTACAACCTGAAGGCCACCGACCTGCAGGCCGCGCTGGGGCTGACCCAGCTGGCCAAGCTGGACGAGTTCACCGCGCTGCGCCGGCGCAACTGGCGTCGGCTGCGCGAGCGGCTCGACGGGGTGCCGCACCTGCTGCTGCCCGAGGCCACCGAGAACAGCGAGCCGAGCTGGTTCGGGTTCGTCATCACCGTCGAGCCGGGCGCGCCGTTCAGCCGGTCCGAGCTGGTGGCGTTCCTGGAGGACCGGCGGATCGGCACCCGGCAGCTGTTCGCCGGCAACCTGACCCGGCACCCGGCCTACCTGAACCAGCACTACCGGGTGGTGGGCGACCTGACCAACAGCGACATCGTCACCGAGCAGACGCTGTGGGTCGGCGTCTACCCGGCGCTCACCGATGAGATGATCGACTATGTCGGAACGTCGATCGTGGAGTTCGTCGCCGACCGGGGGTGAGCGTCGGGAAACACCCGATGTCGCAAAGACGAATTCCATTTCGTCGGCCACCGACCCGCCCGACCCGATGCCACGAGCCCACCGACAAAAGCGACGCGGCAACCGGCCGCCGCGCCGAACTACCCACCCTGAGCTGCGGTTCTGTATTGTGTCGAAGCGGCGGTGCCGTTTCGACCCACTGGTGGGACAATCATCTCCGACCTTGGAGGTGCGGTGAAGTATCTGATCCTGATCAGCCACAACGAACAGGCTCGTGACGCGTGGCAGGGCATGTCCGACGCCGAACGGGAGTTGGGCGTCAAGGCGCACACCGCCCTCGTCGACGAGCTGGCCGCGACCGGTGAGCTCATCGTCTCCGAGGCGTTGGCCGACCCGTCCACCGCCCGGCGGGTCCGGGTCGAGCGCGGCCGCACGACGGCCACCGACGGCCCCTTCCCCGAGGTGAAGGAGTACCTGGCCGGCTTCTACCTGGTGGAGTGCGCAAGCATCGAGCAGGCGGTGGCGCACGCGGCCCGGATTCCCGAGGCGCAGCTCGGCCTGGTCGAGGTGCGCCCGGTCCTCGACGCCCCCCGGGCGGACGCGTGACAGTTACCACGGAGGTCGAGGACCTGCTGCGCGAACACGCGCCGCAGGTGCTCTCCACCCTGGTACGTCTGCACGGCGGCTTCGACACCTGCGAGGACGCCGTGCAGGAGGCGCTGCTCGCGGCGGCCGTGCAGTGGCCCGAGGAGGGGCTGCCGGCCAACCCCCGGGGCTGGCTGACCACTGTGGCGTCCCGCCGCTGGACGGAACTGTGGCGCAACGACGCCGCCCGCCGTCGCCGGGAACGGGCGGTGGCGGCGCTGACCGGCCCGGAGCCCGGCCCGGTCTCCGCTGTCGACGACACGCTGACCCTGCTGATGCTCTGCTGCCATCCGGCGCTGACCCGGGCCTCCCAGGTGGCGCTCACCCTGCGGGCGGTCGGCGGGCTGAGCACCGCCGAGATCGCCCGCGCCTTCCTGGTGCCGGAGTCCACCGTCGCGCAGCGGATCAGTCGGGCCAAGCAGCGCATCCGGGCCAGCGGCATCGAGTTCCGGATGCCCGCCCCGCAGGAACGCCCGGCGCGGGTGGCCGCCGTGATGGAGGTCCTCTACCTGATCTTCAACGAGGGCTACACGGCCAGCTCGGGGCCGGCACTCAACCGGATCGAGCTGACCGCCGAGGCGATCCGGCTGACCCGCCAGTTGCACGAACACCTGCCCGACGACCCGGAGGTCACCGGGCTACTGGCGTTGATGCTGCTCACCGACGCCCGCCGGCCGGCCCGGACGGCGTCGGACGGAGCGCTGATCCCGCTGGCCGAGCAGGACAGGTCCCGATGGGACGGGCGGGCGATCGCCGAGGGGGTCGCGCTGATCACCCGGACCCTGGCCAGCGCACCGGTCGGCCCGTACCAGGTGCAGGCGGCGATCGCCGCGGTGCACGACGAGGCGGCCCGGGCCGAGGAGACCGACTGGCCGCAGATCCTCGGCCTCTACAACCTCCTGCGCCGCATCGCGCCCGGTCCGATGGTCGCGCTCAACCGGATCGTGGCGGTCGCCATGGTGGACGGACCGCGGGCCGCGCTCGCCGAGCTGGCCGCCGCCGAGGCCGACCCGGTGCTGGCCGGCAACCACCGGGTGCACGTGGTCCGGGCGCACCTGCTCGACCTGCTCGGCGACCGGGACGAGGCCCGGCGGTACTACCTGCTGGCCGCCCGGTCCACCCTCAGCGTCCCCGAGCAACGGTTCCTGCGGCTGCGCGCCACCCAGCGCTCCTGATCCGCCGACAAATGGTGGGGCGCAATGCCCGCACAGCCCGTCGGAATCGACTTGCGACAACGACAAATCAGCCGGGAAGGCCGAAAGGCCGATGCCGGCAACCAAAGGATGAAACAATTTCGCCGCAAGTGCGGATGACCATGCTCGTCTATTTTTTATAGCCTCCAGGTAGCGGTCGACGGCAACTCCCTCAGTGCCGTCCGGCCGGTCGGGCCGGTACGCGCACCACCATGTCCGGACCGGCCGGCGCCGCCCATTCCCGACGCCCGACGAACGCGCGGAATCGGGACGGACCCGAGACCGCGGGTAGTGGAGAGCAGAAGATGGCCATCCCCTCGACCCCTGTCCCCGGCGCCGCCACGAGCGCCTCCGAACGACTGCACGCCCTCGACGCGGTACGCGCCGGAGCCCTGCTCCTCGGCGTCGTCCTGCACACGACACTGTCCTTCCTGGAGCCCCGCACCTGGGTGGTGGGGGACGTGTCGACGAGCCCGGTGATGAACGGCACCTACTTCGTCATCCACGTGTTCCGGATGACGCTGTTCTTCCTGATCGCCGGCTTCTTCGCCCGGTTGCTGCTGCACCGGCGTGGCACCGGCGGGTTCGTCCGCAACCGGGCCGTGCGCATCCTCGCCCCGCTGGCGATCTTCTGGCCGGTGGTGATGTTCTCCACCGTGGTGGCGATCATCATCGCGGCGAACCTGGCCGGTGAGGAGGTCCCGGGGGCCACCCCGATGACCCCGAGCACGTTCCCGCTGACCCATCTGTGGTTCCTCTACTGGCTGCTGGTCCTCTACGTACTGGCGCTGGCCGTCCGCGCGGTGGTCAACCTGGTCGACCCGGACGGCAGCCGGCGCAGCGGGCTGGTCGACCCGATCGTCCGGGGCGTCGTCGCCCGTGACCTCACCCCGCTGGTCGTCGGTGCCCCGCTCTGCGTCGCCTTCCTGCTCAAGCAGGACTGGCTGCTCTGGTACGGCGTGCCGCCGGCCGAGAACGGGCTGATCCCCAACCCGGTGGGTCTGGTCGCCTACGGATGCGCGTTCGGTTTCGGCTGGCTGCTCAACCGCCAGGTGGACGTGATCCGGGTGTGGGAACGGCGGTACCCCCGCAACCTGGTGGCGGCGGTCGTGCTGACCGGCGTGGCGCTGGCGATGGTCGGGCTCACCCCGGACACCGAGCCCGAGGCGCTGGGCTGGCACAAGGTCGGCTACGCGGTGGTCTACACGCTCGCCGTCTGGGCCTGGACGATGGGCCTGATCGGGGCGGCGATGCGGCACCTGTCCCGGCCGAACCCGTCGATCCGGTACGTGGCCGACGCGTCGTACTGGGTCTATGTCGTCCACCTCCCGCTGGTGATGGCGCTGCAGGCGGCGGTGTCGCAGGTGGCGGTGCCGTGGTTCGTCAAGTTCCCGGCCATCCTGTTGGTCACCTACCCGGTCACCCTGCTCAGTTACCGCTACCTGGTCCGGTACACGTTCATCGGTGCCCTGCTCAACGGCCGACGACGCCGCCGGGACGAGAAGCCGGCCACCGAGGCGGCCGTGCCGCAGGCTGCCGCCCGCTGACCTGCGCCCCACGCTCGCCGGGCCGCGCGACGTGCTGGTCGCGCGGGCCGAGTCAGCCCCGCCGGAAGGGGGATCCGGCGGGGCTGACGCCTGCCGGGGGGACGGCAGGCTTCTCCGGCCCGGACCGGGGGGACGGTCCGGGTGGCGCGCCGGGGCGGGCCGACCGCCCCGGGTGCCGGCCGGCCCGAGGGAGGGCCGGCCGGCACGTCCCGCACAGACCCTGGGGGGTGGGTCAGGTCGGGACGGATACGACGTCCGGGCTGCGGCAACGGCCCGGACGCCGACCGGTCAGCGTTTGTGCGGGGCGCTGGACCGGTCGTCGACGGAGGTGCCGACGGCACCGGGGTCATCCGACGGGGTGTCAGCGGTGGCCGACCCGGCGTCGGTCTGGGCGGCCGGCTCCGCCCAGTCGCCCTGCAGGCCGATCTTGTCCAGCAGCAGGAGCACGGTGACGGCGACGACCACGAGCAGCACCGCCGACACCCGGTACGACAGCACGTAGCCCTCGGTGGCGGCGGCCCTCGCCTCCACCCCCTCGGCGAGCCGGTCCCCACCGAGCCGCAGGGCCAGCGCCACCAGGACCGACAGGCCGAGCGCGCCACCGACCTGCTGCATCACGTTCTGCATGGCGGAGGCGAGCCCGGTGTCCTGGGTGCCCACCTTGTAGAGGGCGGTGTTGGCGGTGCCGGGCATCGCCAGGCCGAAGAACAGGCCCAGCACCACCATGCCGGGCAGGATGCCGCTGGCGTAGTGGGTGTCCACGGAGATCCCGCTGAGCAGCAGCAGACCGGCGGTCACGCCGAGCAGACCCACGATGATCACCGGCTTGACACCGAACTTCGGGATCATGCCGGTGGACAGCCCGACGCCGAAGGCGATGCCCAGGCCCACCGGGATGAAGGAGAGGCCGCCCTTGAGCGGCGAGTAGCCGAGCACCTGCTGCTCGAAGAGGGTGGTCAGGAAGGTGAAGCCGAAGAAGGCGCAGGAGAGGGTCAGGCCGACCAGGTAGCCCACCGCGCGGGTGCGGTTGGTGAAGAAGCGCAGCGGGATCAGCGGCGCGGCGGCCCGCGACTCGATCAGCAGCATCAGCCCGATCAGCACCAGCCCGCCGAGGAGCGGCAGCAGCACCTGCGGCGAGAGCCAGGACCGCTCGGCGGCCTGGAGCAGGCCGTAGACGATGGCCACCAGACCCGCCGTGGCGGTCAGCACGCCGGCGAAGTTGAACTTCTGCCCGGTGCGCTCCATCCGGCTCTCGCCGACCAGCCGACCCACCAGGGCCAGCGCGATCACCGCGACCGGGACGTTGACGTAGAAGATCCAGCGCCAGCTGGCGTCGGCGACGATGAGCCCGCCGACGACCGGGCCGAGGGTGCCGGCCAGGCCGGACAGGCCACCCCAGATGCCGACCGCCTTGACCCGGTCGGCCGGTGCCGAGAAGAGCAGGAAGACGATGCCGAGCGCGGCCGGGGCGGCCAGCGCCTCACCGATGCCCTGGAGGAAACGGCTGTAGATGAGCATCTCGGGGGTCATCGCGGCCCCGGAGATGACCGAGGCGATGGCGAAGATGACCACGCCGGTGACGAAGATCCGCCGCCGGCCGAACAGGTCGGCGAGCCGGCCGCCGAACAGCAGCAGCCCGCCGGCCATCAGCACGTAGCCGTTGACGACCCAGGCCAACCCGGTCCGGGACATGTCGAGCTCGCCCTGGATGCGCGGCAGCGCGACGCTGACCACGGTCATGTCGATGACGAACATGAACTGGACGAAGCCGAGCAGCGCCAGCGCCTTCCACCGACGGGGGTCCGGCCGGTCCGCGGACGCGTCCAGCGCCTCGTCCGAACTCGGTGTGGTACCGGTGCTCATGGTGCCCTCCTCGACATCGGCGCACGTCACGTGCGCTTCTGCCTGGATGTCGAAGCTGGCTCGTTGGTTTCGACATACGGGTAAGCAAATAGTTCGAGCCTTCAGGAGGCACCCATGAAGTACCTGATCATGATCAGCCACAACCAGCAGACCCGGGACGCCTGGCAGAACATGTCCGACACCGAGCGGGAGATGGGCTTCAAGGCGCACATGTCGCTGGTGGAGGATCTGGCCGAGTCGGGCGAGCTGATCGTCTCCGAGGCCCTGGCCGACCAGGGTCAGGCCAAGAAGGTCCTGGTCCGCGACGGCAAGATCAGCACCACCGACGGCCCGTTCCCCGAGGTCAAGGAGTACGTCGCCGGGATCTACCTGATCGAGTGCGACACCATCGAGCAGGCGGTCGGGCACGCCGCCCGGATCCCGGAGGCCAACTTCGGCCTGGTCGAGGTCCGTCCGGTGCTCGGCGCCGGTGGCCCCGACATGTGACGAACCGCACATGCGGGCGGACCCGCGGCACCGGTCGGTGCCGCGGGTCCGTTTCTTCCCACCGTCCGCCGCGTCCGGCGGACAACACTCAGATGTACGGCGAGTTGGGCTCCAGCCCGCAGAGCACCCGCCCGTAGAGTTCGAGGTTCGTCGACGGGACCATCAGCGCGTGCAGGTTGACCGCGTACATGTCCCGGACCACCCGCTGCATCGGGGCCTGGCGCAGGATCGACGAGCCACCACTGGCCATCCCGAGCAGGTCCACCGCGGCCCGGCCGAGCTGGCAGATCGCCCCGATGTCGGCCCGGGTGCGGGCCCGCTCCTCCAGCGTCCACGGCTCACCGCTGACGCCCTTGGTGTCGACCAGGTCGGTGATCCGCTGGGCGTGGAACTCGGCCTCGTCGATCTTCATGGTCGCCTCGGCGAGCTGGAGGTGGGTGACCGGAGCCTCCCGCTGCGTCGCGTAGTCGGTGTAGGTGATCTTGCGGTCCAGCCGCTCCAGGAAGAACTCCCGGGCCGCCCGGGCCAGCCCGATCACCGTGCCGGCCGAGGAGGCGTTCGCCACCCCGAGCAGCGGGTTACGGTACATCGGCAGGTCCCGGTTGAGCGCCGAGGCGCTCTGCCCCTGGAGCACCGCGGGCATCGGCACGATCCGCTCCTGCGGCACGAACACGTCCCGGGCCACCGTGGTGATGCTGCCCGAGCCCTGCAGGCCGGCGGTGTACCAGTCGTCGACGATCTCCAGGTCGGACAGCGGCACCAGGGCCATCACCGGCCACTGGTTCACCCCGTCCGGGGCGGGGGCCATCGCGATGACCTCCTGCCAGTGGCTGTGCAGGGCGCCGCTGATGAAACTCCAGCTGCCGTTGAGCACCATCCCGCCGCCGGGCTTCGGGGTGCCGCTGGCCGACGGGCTCAACGTCCCGCAGATCCGCACGTCGGGGGTGGCGTAGACCTCGTCCTGCACCGCGTCGGGGAACATCCCGACCATCCAGCCGGGGATCGCCCACACCGACGCCGTCCAGGCCACCGACCCGTCGCCCCGGCCCAACTCCACCATCACCTCGTGCAGGGTGCGGGTGTCCGACTCGTACCCGCCGTAGCGGCGCGGCACCCGCATCCGGAACAGGCCGGCGTCGGCCAACGCCTCGACCGTCTCGTCGTGCAGCCGCCGGTTCTCCTCCTGCCAGCTCGCGTGCTGGCGCAGCAGCGGCACCAGCCCGCTGGCGCGGCGTACCAGTTCGTCCCTCGGGGGGGCCTCGGTCGCGCTGGTCATCTCACTCCTCCTGTGCACGGGTACGGTCGACGGACGGGACGCCGTCCACCGGGACGAACAACGGGGCAGGCGGTCACCGGGCGACCGCCTCGGCCTGCCGGGGCAGCGGCGCGACCCCGGCGATCAGGTCCGCCGCCTTCTCCGCGATGGCGATCACGGCGGCGTTCGGGTTGCCCCGGACCAGGGTGGGCATGACGCTGGCGTCGACCACCCGCAGCCCCTCCAGCCCGTTGACCCGCAACTGCTCGTCGACCACGGTGCCCATCGCGCAGGTGCCCGCCGGGTGGAAGATCGAGTGCGCGTACTGCCTGACGTAGTGCCGCAGGTCCTCGTCGGAGTCCGAGGCCGGCGGGGCGAACTGCCCCTCGGTGTACGGGGCCAGCGCCTTCTGCTGCGCGATCCGGATGCCGATCCGGGTCGCCGCCACCGCGTCGTCGAGGTCGCGCTCGTCCTGGAAGTAGTTGTGCACGATCTTCGGCTTGGCGGTCGGGTCGGCCGAGGCGAGCAGCACGTACCCCCGGCTGCGCGGGGCGATCATCGACGGGCCGTACGAGATCGAGTGGTGGGTGGGGGTGCCCAGCCCGCTGTCGGCGAACATCACCGGCGCGGCCAGGAACTCCGCGTCCGGGGCGGTCAGGTCGTCGCGGGTCCGCACGAAGCCGCCGGCCTCCGGCCCGTTGGCCGTCATCGGGCCACGGCCCTCGGCCATGAAGCGCTGCAGGTGCTCGGGCTGGTTGGCGGCGAGCAGGCTGATCGGCTGCGAGTGGGTGTAGACCAGCGGGATCAGCGCGTGGTCCTGGAGGTTCTGCCCCACCTGCGGTTGGTCCAGCAGCACCGGCACGCCGAGCGCGCCGAGCAGCGGGGCCGGGCCGACCCCGGAGAGCATCAGCAGCTGCGGCGAGTTGTACGCCCCGGCAGCGAGGATGACCTCCCGCGACGCACTGACGGTCAGCGTGTCGTCCAGCCGGGTGCCGGTCACCCCGACCGCCCGGCCGTTCTCGATCAGCACCCGGTGCACGTGGACGTTGGTCTCCACGGTCAGGTTGGGCCGGTCCAGGACGGGGTGCAGGAACGCGGTCGCGGTGCTCTCCCGACGGCCGTCGCGCTGGGTGAGCTGGAAGAAGCCGAAGCCCTCCTGGGTGGCGCCGTTGAAGTCGTCGTTGACCGCGTAGCCGGCCTCGGTGGCCGCCTGGACGAACGCCGACGACATCGGGTTGTTGGCCCGCCCCTCGGAGACCGCCAACGGCCCGTCGACCCCGTGGTAGACCGACGCCCCACGCTCGTTGTCCTCGGACCGCTTGAAGTACGGCAGCAGGTCGTCGAAGTCCCAGCCGGGCTGCGCCCAGCCGTCGAAGTCGCCACGCGCGCCCCGGATGTAGACCATCGTGTTGATCGAACTGGTGCCGCCCAGCACCCGGCCCCGGGGCAGGTAGACCCGCCGCCGGCCCAGCGCCGGCTCCTCGTGGGTGTCGTAGTCCCAGTCCAGGGCGGTGCGGAACAGGGTGCCGAAGGCCACCGGGACGTGGATGTTGTCGGCGGTGTCCCGGGGACCCGCCTCGATCAGGCACACCGTGACGTCGGGGTCCTCGGTGAGCCGGGCGGCCAGGACACACCCCGCTGATCCCGCGCCGACGATGACGTAGTCGTACACCACTGCACCCTCCAAGGTCAGGTTCTCGGTTGTCGTCGCGGGTCACCGCGCCACCGGCGGGGACCGGGCGGTCCCCACCGGGCGTGCCCCGAGGCCGTGGTGACCGTGATCGGCATCCCGTCGTCACCACGACCCCGGCGGTCGGGCGGTCGTCGTCGACCGCGCCGGCGTCAGCCCCTGATCGGGCTGCTCTGGTGCGAGACCAGCCGGAGCTGGCCGTCGGGTTGGCGCAGCATCACCCAGGTGGCCCGGATGAAGTTCTCCGGCGCGATGTCGTCCTGGCCGGCCATGATGATGCCGCCCTCGGTCACCACCAGGGCGACGTCGTCGGTGAGGAAGGTGACCTCGACCGGCCAACCCTTCACCCGGGCGCCCCGCAGCGGCCCGGCGAAGCCCCGGGACATGTACGCCCGGATCTCCTCCCGGCTGGTGAGCTGCTCGTCGCGCATCAACAGGCTGCCGTTGTCGGTGAACACGTCGGCGAACATGTCGGCGTCGTTGGCCGCCCAGGCCGCCTGGATGCGCATGGCCACCGTCAACACCGCCCGCTCGTCGGCGTCGGTGTACCCCCGGTAGTAGGACGGGTCCTCGGGGACGCCGGCGGCGGCCAGCAGCGCCGAGGCGTCCCCCCAGGGTGCCATGGTCGTGGTCATCGGTCCCTCTTCTCCTCTCGTCGTCCAGGGCCGGAACGACCCCTTCGTCGTTCCGGCCCTGGCCGGCCCGCTGCCCGCTCCGGCTCTGGCCGGAGCCGGGTTCAGCCGGTGATCGGGCTGCTCTGGTAGGAGGCGATCCGCCAGTCGCCGTCCCGCTTGACGACGACCCACATGATCCGGAGGTTGTCGGCCGGAGCGAGGGCGTCGGCGTCGGCGTAGACGACCCCGCCGACGCTGACGGCCAGCGCCATCGACTCCGAGACGACCTGGATCTCGCTGAACTCCAGGGTCAGCCGGGAGCCCTTGTACGGTCCGGCGAACAGCTCGCCGAGGTACGTCCGGATCTCGTCGCGGCTCATCAGCTGGTTGTCGCCGACGAGCATGCTGCCGTTGTCGATGAAGAGGGAGGCGAACCCCTCGGCGTCGTTGGCGTCCCACGCCGCCCGGCAGCGCAGCGGCGCGGTCAGCACCGCCCCTTCCACCCCGTTGGGGAAGTCACCGTAGTACGAGGCCCACTGCTTGGCGCCGGCCACGAGCGACGCGCCCTCGGTGCTCATGCTGCCTCCTCCTGTCCGAGTGGATGCCCGGTCACCAGCGCAGCGTCGCGCCGGCGCCGCGCGGGCTGTTCTGGTAGCCGGCGAGCTGCCACTGGCCGTCCCGCTTGACGACGACCCAGGTGGAGCGCACGGCCAACTCCTCCGCGATCTCCGTCTGGCCGGCGGCGAGGATGCCACCGTGGGTACGGATCAGGGCGGCGTCGTCGGCGATGATCCGCACGTCGACCGGCCGGCCGGTGACGCCGGTGCCCTTGAACGGCCCGGCGTACGCGGCGGCCATGAACGCGCGGATCTCGTCGCGGCCCTTCTTGAACACGTCCCCGGGCAGGATCATCACGCCGTCCTCGGTGAACGCATTCGCCACCCCGGCGGCGTCGTTGCGGGACCAGGCCTCAACCAGCCGCAACGGAACGGTGAGGACCTCCTTTTCCTGAGCGCTGGTGAACGACCCGTAATACGCGTCGAGCGCCTTTTCTCCGTCAATGGCCGGAGCCACCTGGGTACCAGTGGACATCGTGGTCGCTTCCTCTCCTGTGACTACTGCGGACAGTGGACACATTCACCCCCGAACGGTCCGTCCGTCCCCTATCCTCCGGCGGTGCGACAGCGCTGACATCTCCCCGATTGCGATGTCGAAGACCGTTTCCGAGAATCCGTTTCCGTCGGCCGGACAGGGGAATGCCGTACCCCGGCCGGTGGGTGCACCGGCCGGGGTACGGCGGGATCGCCGCAGGTGGGGGTCAGCCCACCCGCAGCGCGGCCGGGTCGTCGGCCGGGTCGTCGTCGGCCGGCTCCGCGGGGCGCAGACTGTCGACGATGTGGTCGGCCAGGGCGGCGATGGTCGGCTTGTTCCACAGGATGTTCGGCGGCAGTTCCAGGCCGTAGCGGCCCTGCAGACGCACCCGCAGCGCCACCGTCATCACCGAGTCCACCCCCAGCTCGACCAGCGGCCGACGCAGCTCCAGGTCCTCGGCGGCCAGGCTCAGCTCGGCGGCGGCCTGCTCCCGCACGTCGGCGGTGACCAGTTCGCGCAGCTCCTGCTCCGGGGTGTCGGCCCAGTCGACGCTGAACGTCTGGCCGGTGCCGGCCTCGGTGGTCGAACGGGTCGCGGTCAGCTCCCGCAGCATCGGCAGCCGGGGGGCGTTGGTCGTCGGCGCCAGCACCCGCAGGACCGCATGGTACGGGCTGTGGAACCGGTCGGCGAAGGCCCAGGCCCGGAACGCCTCGGTCACCGAGATCGCGTCCAGGCCGCGCGAGTTGGCCTCCAGCATGGTCGACGAGATCGACTCGGACATGCCCACCCCGCGCCAGGACGTCCAGCCGAGGCTGGTCGTCTCGGTGTGGCCGTCGGCGTGCCGGTGCGCCGCGAGGGCGTCCAGGAACGAGTTGGCCGCCGCGTAGGTGGTCTGCCCGGTCAGCCTGGTGAACTGCCCGCAGGACGAGAACATCACGAAGAAGTCCAGCGTGCCCGGGGGGAAGAGGCGGTGCAGCACCATCGCCCCGTTCACCTTGGGCCCGAGGACGTCGTGCAGCCCCTCGCGGTCCACCTTGTCCACCATCGCGTCGCGCACCACGCCGGCGGCGTGCACGATGCCGCGTACCGCAGGCATGCCGTGCGAGGCCGGGTCGAGCGCCGCCGCGACCTCCACCGGGTCGGTGATGTCCAACGCCAGGGTCCGGACGGTCACCCCGAGCGCCTCCAGTTCCAGCACCCCGTCGATCTGCCGGCGGGTCCGCACGTCGTGGTCGCCGTCCCAGTCGGCGCGCGGCGGCAGACCCCGGCGGCCGGCGAGCAGGATGCGCCTCGCCCCCCGGTCGGCCAGCCACCGGGCCACCATCAGCCCGAGCGCGCCGAGCCCACCGGTGATCAGGTAGGTGTCGGTCGGCCGGCACTGCAACGCGGTGCCGTCGGCGGGCCGCTCGACCTGGGCGAGCCGCTGCACCGCCACCGCACCGCCACCGTCGACGGAGACGATGTCCTCGTCGCCGGTGAGCCGGCGCAGCACCGTCGCGACCACGGCGGCGGGGACGTCGGCGTCGTCGGCGAGGTCGACGACCCCGCCCCACAGGTCCGGGTGCTCCCCGGCGAAGATCCGCGCGATGCCCCACAGCGGCGCGTGGGCCAGCGACCGCTCCCCCACCGCCTGCCGGACACCCCGGGTCAGGCACCACAGCCGGGGCTGCGGCGCCGCCGGGTCACCCCCGGCCGCCTGCACCTCGATCAACACCTGGGCGCTGCGGATCAACGTCCAGCCGCACCGCTCGGCGGCCTGCTCGGCCGACTCGTCGGCGGTACCGACGCCCGGCGCGACCAGGACCGCGTCGCGCGGGGTGAGACCGACCGTGGCCAGCTCGTCCGGGCCGTCCACCCGCACCGTCGGCAGCCCGGCGTCGGCCAGCGCCCCGGCCAGGTCACCGGCGGCGGCGTCGTCACCGACGACGACCACCCGGGACAGGTCGGTGGCGGTGCCGTCGACGTCGAGGTCCAGCGGCCGCCAGACCGCCTCGTGCACCAGCTCGCGGGGGGCGGCCACCGCGCTGTCGGTGTCCGAGATGGCGGAGAACCGCAGGCCGCGCACCTGGCAGACGACCTCGCCGTGCTCGTTGGCCACCTGCACGTCGACGGTGTCCTGCGGCGAGCGCGGGGAGCGCACCGAGTGGACGGTGATGTGGGCCGGTGGTTCCCCCTTGAAGACCACCGACTCGATGTGCGAGGACATCCACTGGTGCCTGGCGTACTCCGGGGTGACCAGCACCGCGCTGATGGTCAGCGCGCCGTCGATGACGTGCGCCCAACTGGTGGCGGTCTGCGCCGGCGGCGGCACGATGACGATGTCGGCGAGTTGCTCCTCGTCGTTGCGGCGCAACTCCACCACGTCCCAGGGGAACGCGTAGCCACCGACGCCCATCCGGCGGAACATTTCGTCGACCCGCTGCCAGGACCACTCCTGCGGGCACCGGGCCCGCACCTCGTCGGCGTCCACCCGGCCGTCGACCAGTTCGGTGCTCCAGTCGATGGTCGCCGTCGAGTGGGTGATCCACTCGTACTCCTCGTCGTCGACGACGGGGGCGCCGTCCTGCGGGGCGACCCGGGTGGCCAGCCGGGCGGTGTTCTCCGACAGCACGATCTGCACCACCCGGGGCGGCGCGACGGCCAGCGGCGTCCGCAGCACGATGTCGGCCAGCGCGGGCAGTCGGCCGTCCTCCCCGGCGGCCAGGGCGAAGCTGTTGATCAGCACGGCGGCCGGGGTGATCTCGACGTCGACCACCTCGTGGTCGAGCGGGTAGGGCCGCGAGGACATGTCCAGGTAGGTCTGCCAGACCTGCCGGGGCGGTGCGCCGGAGACCGTCATCCGGCCGCCGAGCAGGCTGTGCCGTTCCGGGTCGTGCCCACCGCCGGGACCGGACTCGACCCGGGCCTCCGGGAAGATCCAGTACGGCCGGTGCTGCCAGGCCACCGAGGGCATCGGCAGCAGCGAGCCGGTCGGGTGCAGCCGCGCCCAGTCCACCGCCGCGCCCGCGCAGTACAGCCGGGCCAGGCCGGCCAGCAGGGCGTTGTCCTCGTCGGTGTCACGGCGCAGGCTGTGCACGACGGTGGCGTCCTCGACACCGAGGTGGGCGAGGGTCTCCCCGATGGAGTGGGTGACCACCGGGTGGGTGGAGACCTCCAGGAAGACCCGGTACCCGTCGGTGACCGCCGCCGTCACCGCGGCGGTGAAGCGCACCGGCTCACGCAGGTTCGCCACCCAGTACGCGCCGTCGCGCGCCGCGGTCGACCGGGGGTCGGTCAGCGCGGTGCTGTAGAGGGGGGTGCGGGGCGTCTCGGGGTGCAGCGCGCCGGCCGCCGCGGCGACCTCGGCCACCGCCGCGTCCACGTGCGGGCTGTGGAATGCGATGTCGGTGTCGACCCGCCACACCGCCACCCCCTCCTCGCGCCAGTGCGTCACGATCTGCTCGACGGCCTCCCGGTCCCCGGAGAGCACGGTGGAGGTGGGGCTGGCCGAGATGGCGGCGACCACGCCGACCTGACCGGCGAGCCGCTGCCGGGCCTCGTCGAAGCCGAGCCCGACCATGGCCATCCCGCCCTGGCCCTGAAGGCGCTCCAGGGCGCGCGCCCGCCGGCAGGCGAACCGGGCGGCGGCCAGCACGTCCAGGCTGCCGGCGACGGCCGCGGCGGCGATCTCCCCCACCGAGTGCCCGATCACGGCGGCCGGGGTGAGCCCCCGGGACCGCCAGGTCTGCGCCAGGGCGACCTGGGTGGCGAAGGTCAACGCCTGCACCTCGACGCCGGTCCACGGCCCACCGGCGGTGAGCGCCTCGCGCGGGGTCCAGCCGAGTTCCTCGCGGAACACCTCGGCCAGCGCGTCCACGGCGGCGGCGAAGACCGGCTCGTCGCGCAGCAACTGCCGGCCCATGCCCGTCCACTGCGCGCCGTGCCCGGAGAAGACCCAGACCACCGGGGCCGGGTCGGCCACCGTCCGGCCCCGGGCGACCTGCGGGGTGGTACGGCCGTCGGCCACCTCCCGCAGCCGCTCGACGAGTTCCCCGGGCGAGGCGGCCAGCACGGCGGTCCGCTGCGGCAGGTGCGAGCGGCGGTGCGCCAGGGTGTGCCCCACCGACGGCAGGGACGCCCCCGGGTGCTCCGTCAGCCAGTCGGCGGTCCGCGCCGCCAGCGCCGCCACCCCGGCCTCGGACATCGCCGAGAGCGGGTACACCGACGCCCGGGTGCCGGCGGTGGTCTCGACCGACACCGTGCCGGCCGCCGCGTCGGTGGCCGTGGCCCCGGCGGCGGCGGTCGGGGCGGGCGGCGCCTCCTGGAGGATGACGTGCGAGATGGAGCCGCCGACGCCGTAGCTGGACACGCCGGCCCGACGCGGACCGTCACCGGCCGGCCAGGGCGACCGCTCACCGATCAGGCGCAGCCCGGAACCGGCCCAGTCGAAGTCCGGGTTCGGCTCGCGGTGCAGGCTCGGCGGGATCTCCGCGTGCCGCAGCGCCAGCACCGCCTTGATCACACCGGCGATGCCCGAGCCCGCCTCGACGTGACCGATGTTGGGTTTCACCGAGCCGACCAGGCACGGCTCGTCGGCGGGCCGCCCGGCGCCGAAGACGGCGGCCAGCGCCTTGGCCTCCTCCCGGTCGCCGACCGGGGTGCCGGTGCCGTGCGCCTCGACGTAGTGCACCGACCCCGGGTCGATGCCGGCCCGCTCGTAGGCCACCCGGAGCATGTGCTCCTGGGCCGAGCCGTTGGGCGCCATCATGCCGTCGGAACGGCCGTCCTGGAACACCCCGCTGCCGGGGATCAGCGCGAGCACCTCGTCGCCGTCGCGGCGGGCGTCGGCCAGCCGCTTGAGCACCACCACGCCGGCACCCTCACCCCGGCCGTAGCCGTCGGCGTCGGCGGCGAACGCCTTGCTGCGCCCGTCCGGGGCGGTCGCCCCGGCCGCGTCCAGGGCGACGAACAGGGTCGGGCTGGCCATGATGTTGACCCCACCGACGACGGCCAACGGGATCTCGCCCTCGCGCAGGCTCTGGCAGGCCAGGTGCAGCGCGGTGAGCGAACCGGCGCAGGCGGTGTCCACCGCCATGCTGGGCCCGCGCAGGTCCAGGAAGTACGAGATGCGGTTGGCGATGCCGTAGTAGGTGGTGCCGTTGACCGCCCAGGCGCCGGTGCGCGGGATGTCCTCCAGCAGCCGACGGCCGTAGTCGTTGGAATTGGCCGCCACGAAGACACCGGCGTCCGAACCGCGCAGCGACAACGGCGGCACACCCGCGTTGCCCAGCGCCTCCCAGGCCAACTCCAACACGATCCGCTGCTGCGGGTCGAGGAAGTCCGCCTCCCGGGGAGAGATGCCGAAGAAGTCCGCGTCGAATCCCTCGATGTCGTCGAGGAATGAGCCCAGCCGGGTCGTCTTCCGCAGGATCGCGGTGGCCTGGGGGCTGGTCGAGGCGTACGGTTCCCACCGCTTGTCGGGCATGGCGCTCACGGCATGTCGACCACCGATGAGAAATGCCCAGAACTTCTCCAACGAGTCAAGGTCAGGGGCGAACCGGCAGCTCATTCCGACAATGGCCACGGCGTCAGAAAATTCCCCATCCTGGCTCACGTCCAGGCTCCTCTCCACATCGCCGACCGCATCCGGAACACAGCCGGATGCGGTGGTCGCTGTCCTTCGGAAATGTCGCGGTGACGGTCAGGTCCGGACGCTGACCTCAACTGCGAAACATCCTGTTCCTTGGCCGATCGGGGGGGCACCTTCCTGAGTGCGATCGTCCCGGCCGGCGGACGGCCCGCAGGACCGGCGGTGACCTCCGCTAATGCCGGGGCGGGCAATAGCGCAATGCGGGAGAAGGAACTCGGCGGCACGCCTCCGTACGGTTTCCCCGCGAGTTCGACACACGATTTCGCGTCGCGCCGCCCGGGCTCCGACGCCGGTGCGCCGTGTCGACCGATCGGATCGGGAGGGCCCGACATGTCCGCAGAAGCGACCCGACCTACCCTCGACGGGACCGTGCCGTGGCCGCCGGAGCTGGTGGCGCGGTACACCGACCAGGGCTACTGGGCGGGCCGGCCGCTCGGGGCGTACCTGTACGCCGCCGCCGACGCCGACCCCACCGCCACGTGCCTGGTCGACGGCCCGGTACGCCTCACCTTCGCCGAGCTGACCGCCCGCGCCGACGGTGCCGCCGAGCGCCTGCGGGACCTGGGGATACGTCCCGACGACCGGGTGGTGGTGCAGCTGCCCAACTGCTGGGAGTTCGTCGTGCTGACGGTGGCCTGTTTCCGGCTGGGCGCGGTCCCGGTGATGGCGCTGCCGGCGCACCGGCGGCAGGAGATCGCCGCGATCGTGGCGTTGACCGGGGCGCGGGCGCTGGTCGTACCGGATGTGTTGAAGGAGTTCGACCACCAGGCGCTGGCCCACGGGGTGGCCGCCGACGCGCCGACCCTGCGGCACGTGCTGGTCGCCGGGGCGGACGTCCGCGCGGACAGTGTCGACCTGCGGCGGCTGTGCCGGCCGGCGGACGATCCGGCGGCGGCCCGGTCGGCGCTCGACGCCGCCGCGCCCGCCGGTTCGGCGGTCGCCCTGTTCCTGCTCTCCGGCGGCACCACCGGGGTGCCGAAGCTGATCGCCCGGACCCACGACGACTACGGCTACATGATGCGTCGTGCCGCCGAACTGTCCGAGGTGGACGCGACGACTGTCTACCTGGCGGTGCTGCCGCTGGCGCACGGTTATCCGATGGCCGGGCCGGGCATCCTGGGCACGCTGCTGGCCGGCGGCCGGGTGGTGATCCTGCCGTCGCCCGCGCCGGAGCGGGCGTTCGAGGCGGTGCAGCGGGAACGGGCCACCTTCACCTCGCTGGTGCCCGCCGCGGTGCAGCGCTGGCTGGAGTACCGGGAGAAGGACCCGGACCGGGACCTCAGCTCGCTGCGCCGGGTCCAGGTCGCCGGCTCCCGGTTGGCCGACCAGGTGGCCCAGCGGGTGACGCCGGTGCTCGGCTGCGATCTCCAGCAGGTCTACGGCATGGCGGAGGGGCTGCTCTGCCTGACCCGCCCGGACGACCCGCAGGACGTGGTGTGCCACAGCCAGGGCCGGCCGATCTGCCCCGACGACGAGCTGCGGCTGGTCGACGAGGAGGGCCGGCCGGTGCCGCCCGGCGAGCCGGGGGTGCTGCTGACCCGGGGGCCGTACACGCCGCGCGGCTACTACCGGTCGCCGGAGCTGACCGCGCGCGCGTTCGTCGACGGCTGGTACAACACCGGGGACATCGTCCGGCTGCGGCCCGACGGGAACCTGGTCATCGAGGGTCGGGACAAGGACCTGATCAACCGGGGTGGCGAGAAGATCTCCGCCGAGGAGGTGGAGAACTTCGCCTACCAGCTCGACACGGTGAGCCTGGCCGCCGCGGTCGCCATGCCGGACGCCGAGCTGGGTGAGCGGGTCTGCCTCTACGTGGTGCCGCAGCCCGGCCGGACGGTGGCCCTGCAGGACGTACGGGCGGTGATGCAGCGGGCCGGGGTGGCCGCGTTCAAGCTGCCGGAGCTGCTGGTGACCGTCGACGAGCTGCCGTTCACGGCGGTCGGCAAGGTGAACAAGAAGCAGCTCCGCGAGGACGTCGGCCGCCGGCTCGCCGGCTGACCCACCGGCCGGGCCGGTGGGGCGGCCCGGCCACCCGCCGCCCGTCGACGGGGGCGGGTGGGGGGTGACACGGGGGCGGGGGCGCACCGGGTGCGCCCCCGCCCCCGTGTCCGGTCAGGGCTTCGGAATGTCGAACAGGGTGGGGATGCGCATGGCCAGCCCCCGGTCGCCCTTGGCCTTCATCCGGCCCAGCACGAACATGGTGACCGGGTTGGCGTTGCTGCTGACCAGTTTCAGGAAGTCGATGTCGCTGAGGGTCAGGGTGAGCCGGGGTTCGCGGTCCGGCCGCTCCGACAGCACGCACTCACCTCCGGCGATGACCATCTCGTAGGTGTCCACCGTGCCCTCGCGCCGGTCGCCGACGCTCCAGTGCAGGACGGCCTCGGTGCTGCCGGCCCGGTCGGCGCGGAACAGGGTCGGCATCCGGACGAAGATGCCGTCGAGGATGGTGCGGCGGTGCGGGCCGCCCATCACCCGGCGCAGTTCGTCGACCGGGGTGGCGGTGACCAGTCGGGCGAAGTCGCGGGGTTCCATCAGGGCGGGGTCGGCGTCGGCGAACATGGGTGTCCCTTTCGTCGTACGGGCAGGGAGGGGCCGGGCGGGGCGGTGGCCGGGCGGCGGGGTGCGGCGTGACCGCAACGGTGGCGACACCGGCGGGTCGGGCATCCGACCGGCGGGCGGCCGGTGCGTCGGACGGGGCCGCCTGTGCGTCGAGTATGGACAGCTCAGTGGGGGTTGCCTACTTCGACGATGCCCGGTCGCCGCCGACGAAAGGGCATGTATGGAGATGTCCGGGCCCGCCGGGGCCGAGATCATGGTGGGGAGGAGGTCGACGGGGGGCGCAGCACCGTGCCCGGGTGCCGGTCACCCTCCGCCCTGCCGAGCCACACCGAGCTGAGGAGACCGGATGAGAGTGCTCTTCGTGCCGCACGCCAACAAGGCGCACCTGCACATCATGACGCCGTTGGCGTGGGCGCTGCGCACGGCCGGACACGACGTCCGCGTCGCCAGCCAGCCCGAGATCGCCGACGCCATCATCGCGGCCGGGTTCGTCCCGGTCGAGGTGGGTCGGACGCGCACGGAGATGCCGGCCTTCTACCCCGGGGTACGCCCCGGCGAGGCGCCCCCGGTGGTGATGGCGCCCGGTGAACGCCAGGAGATGCCGTTGCAGCAGGACTTCCCCCGGGACAATCCGCTGGAGAAGCTGTCCCGGGCGTCCTGGGGTTTCGCGTTGTTCTCCACCGACGAGATGATCGCCGACCTGGTCGCGCTGATCGCCTCGTGGCGGCCCGACCTGGTGGTCTGGGACTCCATGGTGTACGCCGCGCCGGCCGCCGCCACCGTCTGCGGGGTGCCGCACGCCCGGATGATGATGGGCCCGGACGGGATCACCCAGTTGCGCCGCGCCGCCCGGGACCAGGGTGACCCGTTGCGCGACTGGCTGGACCGGGTGCTGGGCGGCTACGGCACCCGGTTCGACGAGGACGTCGCCGTCGGGCACTTCACCATCGACCCGATGCCGCCGTGGCAGTACCAGCCCGACGGGTTGCACCTGGTGCCGGTGCGGCACATCGCGGTGAACCCGCCGGCCCGGATCCCCGACTGGTTGCGCGAGCCGCAGCAGCGGCCCCGGATCTGCCTCACCCTCGGCGAGTCGCACCGCAACGGGCGCGGCACGGAGGCTCCGGCCGCCGACCTGCTGGACGCGGTGAGCGGGCTGGACGCCGAGGTGATCGCCACGTTCAACGCCAAGCAGCTCGCCACGATCCCGAAGCTGCCGGACAACGTCCGGGTGGTCGACTTCGTGCCGCTGGCGATGCTGCTGCCGAGCTGCGCGGCGATCGTGCACCACGGCGGGGCGGGCACCTTCGCCACCGCCATCGAGCAGGCCGTTCCGCAGTTGATCATTCCGGGGACGCACTGGGGGTTCCAGTGGTGGGGGCCGCTGGCCCACGCCAACGGCCTGCAACAGCAGGGCGCCGGCCGGTTCGTCGCCGACGCCGACCACCTCACCTCCGAGGCCCTCGCCGAGGATCTGGCCCGGGTACTCAAGGACCCGTCGTTCAAGGCGAACGCCGAACGGCTGCGGACCCAGGTGGCCGGCCTGCCCACCCCGAACGACCTGGTCCCGGCGCTGCACCGGTTGGTCGACCAGTACCGGGACGTGGCCGCCGCGCGGGCCGGGCGGCCGGTATGACCGGGTCGCTGCGGTTGACCACCGACGCCGGCACCTTCGACGCGTTGAGCGCCGGTCCCGCCGACGGCCGGGGGGTGCTGCTGCTGCACGGTTTCCCGCAGGGTGCCGTCGAGTGGGAGCACCAGCTCGCGGCGCTGGGTGCGGCCGGTTACCACGCCGTCGCGCCCGACCAGCGCGGCTACTCCCCCGGGGTGCGCCCCGACGAGGTCGACGCGTACCGGATGGACACCCTGGTCGCCGACGTCGTCGCGCTCGCCGGGCAGCTCGGCTGGGACCGGTTCGACCTGGTCGGGCACGACTGGGGGGCGGCGATCGGCTGGGCGGTGGCCGACCGGCACCCGGAGCTGCTGCGCACCTTCACCGCCGTGTCGGTGCCGCATCCCCGGCCGTTCGCCGACGCGCTGGCCACCGACGTCGACCAGCAGCGCCGCTCGGCGTACCTGGCGATGTTCCGGCAGCCGGGGCAGGCCGAGGGGATGCTGCTGGCCGACGACGCCGCGTTCCTGCGCCGGATGCTGGGCGCGGCGGGGCCGGTGAAGCTGGCCACGTACCTGGACCGGTTGACCGCGCCCGGCGCGTTGACCGCCGCGCTGAACTGGTACCGGGCGACCCGGCCGGAGGACGTCGAGGCCGGGCCGGTCGAGGTGCCGACGCTGTACGTCTGGGGCAGCGACGACATCGGCGTCGGCCCGGTCGCCGCGCACGGCACCGGCGCCTGGGTGAAGGGCCCGTACGAGTTCCTCACCTTCGACGGGGTGTCGCACTGGGTGCCCGAGGAGGTGCCGGACCGGCTCTCCGCGGCGCTGCTCGCCCACCTCGCCCGGCACCCGGGATGAGCCGGCCCGTGCCACCCCGACGCGTCCCCGGTCGACGCCGGGTTCCGGGTCGGTTCCGGGGGCCGGGCCGCCGTCCGGGGCCACCGACCCACACACCGAGAGGACCGTGATGACCGTCAACAGCACATACGCCGCCGATGCGGCGTCCACCGGGGAGACACCCGACTTCCCGATGCCCCGGACCTGCCCGTTCGCCCCCGCCCCCGAGTACGTCGGATTGCGCGCCGAGGCGCCGGTCAGCCGGGTCCGGGTGCCGGACGGGCAGCTCGCCTGGCTGGTCACCCGCTACGCCGACGTCCGTCGGTTGTTGACCGATCCGCGGGTGAGCGCCAACCGGTTCCACCCGAACCTGCCGTTGACCGAGCCGGTGACCCCGCAGACCCGACGCAACATCGCCGCGGTCGGCCGCTCACTGATCGGGCTCGACCAGCCGGAGCACGGCCCGCAGCGGCGGATGCTGATCGGTGACTTCACGCTGCGCCGGGCGCAGGAGATGCGTCCGCACATCCAGC
Source organism: Micromonospora sp. WMMD734 (assembly GCF_049178975.1). Classification (NCBI taxonomy): domain Bacteria; kingdom Bacillati; phylum Actinomycetota; class Actinomycetes; order Micromonosporales; family Micromonosporaceae; genus Micromonospora; species Micromonospora sp. WMMD734. The sequence goes on along the minus strand of NZ_JBMHMK010000001.1, from coordinate 1,602,409 downwards.
GCACCGTCGACGAGTGCATCGACGCGATCCTGGCCGGGCCGAAACCGGTGGACCTGGTCGCCGCGTTGGCGCTGCCGGTCCCCGCCTCGATGATCACCAAGCTGCTCGGCATGCCGTACGAGGACCGCGACCTGATCGTCCGCAGCGCCGACGCCCAGTTGCGCCGGACGGTCTCCGCCGAGCAGCGGCAGCAGACCAGCAGCGAGTTGCGGGCCTACGTGGACCGGCTGGTCAGCGCGAAGGAGGCCGAGCCGACCGACGACCTGCTGGGTCGGCTGGTGGTGCAGAACCGGCAGACCCCGCTGTTCGACCACGACATGCTCGTCGGGTTGGCGATGCTGCTGCTGGTGGCCGGTTTCGAGACCACCGCCAGCATGATCTCCCTCGGGGTGGCCGGACTGTTGGAGAACCCCGACCAGCTCGCCGAGGTCACCGGTGACCCGGCGGCGATGGGCCTGGCGGTGGAGGAGTTGCTGCGCTACTTCACGGTCGTGGACGCGCTGCCCCGGGTGGCGACCGCCGACATCGAGGTCGGCGGGGTGACCGTCCGGGCCGGTGACGGGTTGCTGTTGTCGTTCGCCTCGGCGAACTGGGACAGCGACGTGTTCCCCGACGCCGAGGTGCTGGACGTCCGCCGGGGGGCCCGGCACCACATGGCCTTCGGCTACGGCATCCACCAGTGCATCGGGCAGAACCTGGCCCGCGCCGAGCTGGAGATCGTGTTCCGTACCCTGTTCGCCCGGATCCCCGGGCTGCGGCTGGCCGAGGAGCTCGACGGCCTGCCGTTCCGCAAGGAGTCGAACATCTACGGCCTGGACCGGCTGCCGGTGACCTGGTGAGGGAGGCTGCGGTGAGTGGGGGCGACCAGGTGGGCACCGAGGAACCGACGACGCTGGTGGTGAGCCGGGGCCTGTGCATCGGCGCCGGGCAGTGCGTGCTGTCCACCCCGGAACTGTTCGACCAGAGCGAGGACGGCCGGGTGCTGCTGCGCCGGCAACCGGACGACGCCGGGCAGGCGCGGGTCGCGGTCGACCTCTGCCCGTCGGGTGCGCTGCGGCTGGCCACCGGGCGGTCCCGGGCGGTCGTCGACGAGCAGGACGCCACGGCGAAGGGGTGGGGCTGATGGCCGACACGGATACCCGGATCGCCGTGGTGACCGGCGGGGGGCGGGGCATCGGGCAGGCGATCTGTCAGGGCCTGGCCCGCCGGGGCATGGACGTGGTGGCGGTGGATCTGGCCGACCCGGTCGAGACGGTGGCGCTGGTGGAGGGTGAGGGGCGCAAGGCCCTCGGCATCACCGGGGACGTCTCGGACCCCGACGACGTGGCCCGGATCGGCGCGGAGATCACCGCGGGGATGGGCGGCTGCCACGTCCTGGTCAACAACGCCGGCATCTATCCGGCCAAGAACATCTTCAAGCTGGAGTACGAGGCGTGGCGGCGGGTGCTGGCGGTCAACCTCGACTCACAGTTCCTGATGACCAAGGCGGTGCTGGACCACATGTGCCGGGTGCGGTGGGGGCGGATCGTCAACCTCACCTCCAACTCGGTCGGCCTGGCGCTACCCGGGTTCACCCACTACATGGCCAGCAAGATGGGGGTGATCGGGTTCACCCGGGCGCTCGCCAGCGACGTCGCCTCGTACGGCATCACGGTCAACGCGGTCGGGCCGACGCTGTCGCGTACCCCCGGGCTGGCGGAGAGTCCGATGGCCGGCGCGGCGCAGGAGCACGTGGCGGCGATGCAGGCGATCAAGCGGCCCGGTGAGGCGCAGGACGTGGTCGGCACGGTGGCCTTCCTGGCCAGCGACGACGCCGCCTTCGTCACCGGGCAGACGATCATGGCCGATGGTGGTCTGGTCCGGTTGTGACCCGTCGCCGACCGTCCGGGGGGTCCGGTGGTCGTCGTGCCGTCGGTCCGGTTCGAGAGCCTGCGGGCGTGCGGGGGTCGCCGATTCCCGCACGCCGGCCCGGTGCGACGTGATCCCCTGGTGGGAGCGGGCGTCGGAGGTCACCCCACCCGGGAAAGCTATTGCGATTAGCTTTTGAGCTAGCTAGGCTAGCGTCATGACCGACGCCCGCAGCAGCGCCCGCCCACCCACCCGCTACCTGCACCGCCCCGAGGGCCGAATCGCCTACGACCTCCAGGGCGACGGCCCCCTCGTGGTGCTCGTCCCCGGCATGGCGGAGCTGCGCTCGTCGTACCGGTTCCTCGCCCCGGCCCTGGCCGCCGCCGGCTACACGGTGGCCACCACCGACCTGCGCGGCCACGGCGACAGCGACACCACCTTCGCCTCCTACGGCGACCCCGAGACCGCCTCCGACGTCAGCGCCCTGATCGACGAGCTCGGCCGGCCGGCCGTCATCGTGGGCAACTCGCTGGCCGCCGGCGCCGGGGTCATCGTCGCCGCCGAGCACCCCGGGCAGGTCCGCGGGCTCGTGCTCATCGGGCCGTTCGTCCGAAACCCCCGACAGGCCCCCGGCATGCGGGCCCTGTTCCACCTGTTGACGTCCCCGCTCTGGGTGGCAGCCGTCTGGAAGGCCTACCTGCCCACCCTCTACGCCGGTGCCAAACCGGCCGACTTCGCCGAGTACCGGGCGGCCGTCGTCGCCAAGCTCCGCCAGCCCGGCCACGGCGCGGCGTTCTCCCGCACCGCGCGGCAGACCGACCACCGGCCCGCCGAGGCACGACTCACCGAGGTGGACACCCCGGTGCTGGTCGTCATGGGTGAACGCGACCCCGACTTCACCGACCCGGCGGCCGAGGCGGCATGGATCGGCGAGACCCTGCACGGCGAGGTGGTCATGGTGCCCGACGCCGGCCACTACCCGCAGTCTCAGCAGCCCGAACGGACCACCGGCGCGGTGCTCGACTTCCTCACCCGGATCAGCACCCGTGCCTAGGGCCGGCCTCACCACCGACGCGGTCGTCGCACGCGGCGCGTACCTGCTCGAAGCGCGCCCGCACGACGAGCTGACCCTCGCCGCGCTCGCCGAGAGCCTCGGCGTCCGCGTCCCGTCGCTCTACAAGCACATCGACGGCCTCCCGGGACTCCGCCGGGGCATCATGCTCCGCGCCAAGGCGGACCTGTCCGCGACGCTCGCCGAGGCGTGCGTCGGCCGGGCCCGCGACGACGCGGTCCGCAGCCTCGCCACCGCCTACCGCAGCTGGGCGCGGCAGAACCCGGTGCAGTACCCGATGACCGTACGGGCGCCGGACCCCGCCGACGCCGAGGACCAGCAGGTCAGCGACGCCGCCGTCCAGGTGGTCTACCGGGTGCTCGCCGGCTACCGGCTGCTCGGCGACGACGCGGTCGACGCCACCAGGCTGCTGCGCACGGTCATCCACGGCTTCGTCAGTCTGGAGACTGCCGGTGCGTTCGCGCTCTCCGCCGACCTGGAACGCAGCTACGAACGGGCCGTCGACAGCGTCGTGTCCGCCCTGGAGAACTGGAAGGGCCGATGAGGGCCGGGCCCGCCCGCACCCCACCACCGGCCACCCCGGTGCCCGTCCTCTACCGTGTCGAGGGTGCGGCCGTCGCCGTGGCGGCCGTCGTCCTCGTCGTGCTGACCGGCTTCGCCTGGTGGTGGCTGTTCGCCCTGTTCCTCGTCTTCGACCTGTCGATGCTCGGCTACGCCGTCGACCACCACGTCGGCGCGGTCGTCTACAACCTGGGGCACACCTACGTCGCCCCGTTCGTCCTGCTCGCCGGGTACGGCCTCGCGCACGCCCTCGACGCGGCCGGGTGGACGCCGCTGGCGCTCGTGGCCGCCTGCTGGTTCTTCCACATCGGCGTGGACCGGGCACTCGACTTCGGACCGCGCCCGCTGCGCTGACCTGAGCCACCCGTACCGCACCCGCACTCACCCAGGGTGACCCGAGCGGCGACACGCTGCGTCGACCTGCGCGATGCCGTCCTCGTTGTCCGCGAGGATGGCCGACGGACGGCGGGTGTCCCCCGCCGGGCGGGCAGCCCGCACACACGGGCGTCGCGGGGTGCGGCGTCCCCCCGAGGGGAGCAAGGGTGACACTGTCGGACAGGCTCGCGCCGGAGGCCGGCCGGCTCCGGCTCGGCGACGAGCTGAGCGTCAACCGGTTGGGCTTCGGCACCATGCAACTGCCCGGCCCCGGCTCCTTCGGCCCCTCGGACGACCACGCGGGCGCGCTGGCCGTGCTGCGCCGGGCGGTCGAGCTGGGGGTCAACTACCTCGACACCAGCGACTTCTACGGCCCGCACGTGGCCAACGACCTGATCCGCGAGGCCCTGCACCCGTACCCCGACGACCTGGTGATCGGCACCAAGATCGGGGTGGTGCGCGACAGGTGGGGCGACTTCGTGCCCGCCGGGGCGCCCGACCAGCTGCGCCGGCAGGTGCAGGAGAACCTGCGCCGGTTGGGCCGGGACCGGTTGGAACTGGTCTACCTGCGCGTCGGCGGGGACGGGCTGCTGCGCCCGGGCGACGTCCGGTTCTCCGAGTCGTTCGCGATGATGGTGCGGCTGCGCGACGAGGGCCTGATCGGCGCCGTCGGGCTCAGCGGCGTCACCGTCAGGCAGCTCGACCAGGCGCGGGCGACGATCCCGATCGCAGCCGTGCAGAACCGGTTCCACCTGCTCGACCGGGAGTGCCACGACGTGCTGCGGCGGTGCGTCGAGGAGGACATCGCCTTCGTGCCGTACTTCCCGCTGGGGGCGGGGATGCTCGGTGCCCGGCACGGGCGGCCGCCGCTGCCGCTCGGGCCCGACTTCAGCGCCGCGCAACGGCGTACCGTCGACGGGGTCGCCGACCGGCACGGCGTCACCCGCGCGCAGATCGCCATCGCCTGGCTGCTGGCCCACTCGCCGACGATGCTGGTCATTCCCGGCACCAGCTCGGTACGGCACCTGGAGGAGAACATGGCGGCCGCCCGGCTACGGCTGACCCCGGCGGACCTGGCCGCGCTCGACGCGCTGGCCTGACCCGGGCGGCCCGTCGCCGGGTGCCCCGCGGGGGGTACGGGGCATCCGACGACGGACCAGGCGTGGCCGGCAGTGGCTCAGGCGGCGGTGGCTCAGGCGGCGCAGCCGGCGAGCGCCGGAGGCGGGGCGGGCGCACCCGGCAGGCCGAGGAACAGCCTGGTGCAGTCGACGAGGAACTGCGGATTCTCCTCCGGAACCCAGTGGCCCGAGTCCGGTACGACGACCTGCCGCACGTCGGTGCCGACCTGTCGGTAGGAGGCGGCCACCCCGGGGCCGAAGGAGAACGCCGCACCCCTCGCCAGCACCGGCAGGGTCACCGGTTTGGCCGGGGCCTGGGCCCGGTTGTCGGCGATGTCGGTGTCGAAGGCGCGGTAGTACTCGTAGCCGGCCGTCCGGTCGGCCGGGTCACGGTAGGCCCGGTAGTAGACCGGGCGGTCCCGGCAGCCAGACCACGTCAATGGTCGATGTTGCGCACGTTACGAGACGACAGGGCGGCACCCGTACACCTAGAGTCAGAACATGGCGACCGACGGTGCGGTGGTGGTCGGCGCGAGCATCGGCGGGTTGCTGGCCGCCCGCGTGCTCAGCGCGACCTACGGCCGGGTCACCCTGGTCGACCGGGACCCCCTGCCCGAGCAGGCCGCCAGCCGCCGCGGGGTGCCGCAGGGCCGGCAGCTGCACGTGCTGCTGGACCGGGGTCGACAGGTGCTGGAGGAGCTGCTGCCCGGGGTCACCGGGGAGCTGACCGCGCTCGGCGCTCCTCTGGTCGACCTGCACGGCCAGGTGCGCTGGTACAACGACGGCTACCGGATGCGGCAGGCGACGTCCGGGCTGCTGGCCGTCGGGGTGGGCCGCCCCCTGCTGGAGCAGGTCATCCGCAACCGGGTGACCGCGTTGCCCGGGGTGACCGTCCTGCCCGGCCACGAGGTCACCGGCCTGACCACCACGCCGGACCGGCGACGCGTCACCGGCGTACGCGTGCACCGCCGGGCCGACGGCCCCTCCACCACCCGGGAGCTCTCCGCCGAACTGGTGGTCGACGCCGGGGGGCGGGGCACCCGGAGCCCGGTGTGGCTGGCGGAACTCGGTTACCGCCCCGCACCGGAGGAACAGGTGCCGGTCGGGCTGACCTACGTCACCAGGCTCTACCAACGTCAACCGCAGCAGCTCGACGGGCTGCTCGGCGTCCTCACCAACGCGGTGCCCGGCCGCTCCCGGGGCGGGATCGTGGCGGTGCAGGAACAGGACCGGTTCGCGGTGGCGCTCAGTGGGATGTTCGGCGAGGAACCGCCGCTCGACGACGCCGGTCTGCTCGCCTACGCCGACAGCCTGCCGGCACCGGAGATCGGCGCGCTGCTGCGGCAGGCCCGCCCGCTCGGCACGCCGGCCCGGATGCGCTTCCCGGCCAGCGTCCGCCGCCGCTACGAGCGGCTGCGCGACTTCCCCGCCGGATACCTGGTCTTCGGCGACGCGTTGTGCAGCTTCAACCCGATCTACGGGCAGGGCATCACGGTCGCCGCGTTGCAGGCGGTCGAGCTGGCCCGGCTGCTGCCCGCCGGGCCGTCCGCCCCGGCCCGGCGGTTCTTCCGGCGCGCCGCCCGGGTGATCGACATGCCGTGGTCCATCGCGGTCGGCACCGACCTGCGGTTCCCCGGGGTCCCCGGCCCACGGTCGCCGCAGGTCCGGCTGACCAACGCCTACGTGCACCGGCTGCACGCCGCCGCCACCGCCGACCCGGTGCTGGGCGCGGCGTTCCTGCGGGTGCTCAACCTGGTCGACCCGCCGCACCGGCTGCTCGTCCCGTCGGTGGTGGCGCGGGTGTTGACCGGCTCCCGGGCGCTGCCCCGGCCCGCCGAAATCAGCACGCACGGATAAGACCGCAGGGGTACACCTCGGCATGCTGTGAGCGGGCGGCGGTCGCTGCCCGGCGGGTACGGCGTCACCCGTCAGAGCCCGCGGACCCCACGGGTCGGGTGCCCGGCCCGGTCGGGTCATCGGCCCGGTCGGGTGGCCTGCGGTTGACCGTGGACCCGCCCGGATCGGCAGAGACGAGGCACGATGGCCCTACGAGAAAATCCCGAGTCCCCCAGCCTGCCGGGGTCGCCGACGCCGGTGCGACTGGCATCACCGGCACCCACCCGGCACGGCACCGCCGCGCTGGTCAGTGCCGTCGCCGGCGTGCTGCTGGCGGTGCTCTGGTCGTTCGAGTTCGTCGACTCGGTCATCGGTGACACGGTGGCCAACAACCTGCTCGGCCACGACGCGAAGGCGACGGCGATCGGCGGCACCGGAGCGGGCCTGCTGTTCGCCTTCGTCTCCGGGTTCGCCGGCACCTTCACCGCCTGCAACATCGCGATGGTCGCCTCGGTCGGGCCGTTGAGCCAGGCGGGGACCTCGAACCAGCTGCGTCACCACCTGCGGTCGCTGCTGCGGCCGGTGGGCTGGTTGGCGCTGGGGATGGTCGCGGTCTCCGCCACGTACGGCGCGGTGGGGGTGCTGATCGGCGACGGTCTGCCGCAACTGTCCACCGACACGGTCGGCGGCATGCCGGTACGGCTGATCCAGTCGTCGGTGGTGTTCGGGGTGATCGGCCTGGTGCTGGCCCTGCTCGGGCTCAGCGCCCTCGGGTTGGTGCCCGACGTGTTCGCCCGCCGGCCGGTGGCCCGGGTGGTGCTGATCGGGGCGCTGATCGGCGGTTTCCTGATCGGGCGGCCGTATCCGCTGTTCAACAAGCTGTTCCACTGGGCGGTGGAGACCGGCAACCCGGTGTACGGTGCGGCGGCGTTCACCCTCCAGTCGCTGGGCAACATCGTCGTGGTCACGCTGCTCTTCGTCGTCATCGTGCTGGTCACCCGGGGTGGTTTCCTGCGCTGGATGACCGATCCGGCCCGCTCGGCGCTGGTGACCGGGACCCTGCTGGTCGCGCTCGGCGTGTTCACCGTCGTCTACTGGGACCTGCGGGTGCCGTCGATCTTCGGCGTCGGCTGGTTCCCCACCATGCCCTACAACTGACCCACCCCACCCCACCCCTGCCCCGTGCCCGCCCGGCGTCCGCCGCGCCGACCCTGTCGATCAAGAGGTTTGCGTCACCGATGATCTTCCGGCTGACGCAAACCTCTTGATCAACCCACGCAAGCGAGGGGTGGGGTGGGGGTGGGCGGGGGGTTAGGTGGGGGGTGGGGGGGCGACGCTGGCTCGGTGGACCAGGGTGGGGGCGATGGTGTGGCGCTCCACCACACCCGGGCCGGCCTCGATCTGGCGTAGCAGCATCGCCAGGCCGGCGCGGGCCACCGCGTCGAAGTCCGGCCGCACGGTGGTCAACGGCGGGATGAAGTACGCCGCCTCCGGCACGTCGTCGAAGCCGACCACGCTGATCTCGTCCGGCACCCGACGCCCTCGCTCACTCAACGCCCGCAGCACCCCGAGCGCAAGGTGGTCGTTGGCCGCGAAGATCGCCGTCACCTCCGGCATCCGGGCCAGCATCTGCCCGCAGCGGTAGCCGGACGCCGCGCTCCAGTCGGCCGACAGCACCGGCGGCACCTCCGCGCCGGCCGCCCGCAGCGCCGACCGCCAGCCCTCGACCCGCCCGGCGCTGTCGAACCAGTCCGCCGGGCCGGAGACGTGCCACACCGTGCGGTGCCCGGCGTCCAGCAGGTGCCGGGTGGCCAGCCCGGCCCCGGCCGCCTGGTCGACGGTGACCAGCGCCGCCTCTCGGGCCGGATCGCCGTCGACGGTGACCAGCGGCACCCCGTGCGGCAGGTGGTCGAGCGCCTCGTCGGCGGAGGCCACCGGGGCGATCACCACGATGCCGGCGACCCGGTGGTCGAGGTGCCGCTCCACGGCGGCGGAGATGGACCGCCGGTCGAGGGTGCTGACACTGCCCACGCTGACCGCGAAGCCGGCCGACGCGGCGGCCTGCTCCAGGGCGGCCAGCAGCGACGCCGGCCCGTAGAGGGTGCTGTTCTGGGCGACCACCCCGATCAGCTGGGAGCGGCCGGTGACCAGCGCCCGGGCCGCCCGGTTCGGTCGGTAGCCCAGCTCGGCGATCGCCGCGCGGACCCGGACCCGGGTCTGTTCCCGCACGTTCGGGTGGTCGTTGAGCACCCGGGAGACCGTCTGGTGGGAGACTCCCGCGAGGCGGGCCACGTCCGTCATCGCAGGACCACGCATGGGGGCCATTATCCACCGGGCCGGCCCCGCCGGACGCCGGTGTCCACGCCGCCCGGGGACCGGAAGTTCCGGTGGGACGGGCCGCCTTGCCAAGCCGGCGGCGGGCTAACGATACTCATGGATGTTCCTGAGCCGGACATGATCGAGCGCCGGGCAGCCTCGATCGGCAGAGCTGCGTATCCGCGATCTTCCGGAGGAACCCGTGAGACCCAGGATCAAACTGTTCGGCACCGCCCTGGTCGCCGCCGCGCTCACCGCGCTGGCCGCGATCGCCGCCCCCACCCCCGCGTCGGCGGCGACGCTGACCCAGGTGACCAACTTCGGGGCCAACCCGAGCAACCTCCAGATGTACCTGTACGTGCCGAACACCGTGGCGGCCCGGCCGGGCCTGCTGGTGGCGGTGCACTACTGCACCGGCAGCGGCCCGGCGTTCTACTCCGGCACCCAGTACGCGGCGCTGGCCGACCGGTACGGCTACATCGTCATCTACCCCTCGGTGACCCGCAGCAGCAAGTGCTTCGACGTCTCCTCCCCGCAGGCGCTGCGCCGCGACGGGGGCAGCGACCCGGTGGGCATCAAGTCGATGGTCGACTACGTCCGGGCCCGGTACCCCGTCGACCCGAACCGGATCTTCGCCACCGGCACCTCGTCCGGGGCGATGATGACCAACGTGCTGCTCGGTGACTACCCGGACGTGTTCGCGGCGGGCGCGGCCTTCGCCGGGGTGCCGTTCGGCTGCTTCGCCACCACCGACGGCTCGGAGTGGAACAGCCAGTGCGCCAACGGGCAGGTCACCAAGACCGCACAGCAGTGGGGCGACCTGGTCCGCAACGCCTACCCGGGGTACACCGGCAAGCGGCCCCGGATGCAGTTGTGGCACGGCACCAACGACGAGACGCTGCGCTACCCGAACTTCGGCGAGGAGGTCAAGCAGTGGACGAACGTCCAGGGGCTGGGCCAGACGCCGACGTACACCGACTCCCCGCAGGCCGGCTACACCCGCACCCGGTACGGCGGTAGCGGCGGCACCGCGCCGGTCGAGGCGATCAGCATGCAGGGCGTCACCCACAACCTGCCGGTCGACGCCGCCCAGGCGATCCGCTTCTTCGGCCTGGACGCCCCGCCGACCACGACCCCGCCCCCCACCACGACCCCGCCGCCCACCACCCCGCCGCCCACCACCCCGCCGCCCACCACCCCGCCGCCGACCACTCCGCCGCCCACGACGACGCCGCCGGTGCCGACGACCACGCCGCCGACGCCGTTCCCGCCCACGCCCACCACGCCGGGCCCGGGGGCCGAGTGCCGGATCGCCTACACCGTGAACGCCTGGAACACCGGCCTGACCACCTCGATCACGATCACCACCCTCAGGGACACCGGGGTCACCGGCTGGAACCTGGCGTTCACCCTGCCCGCCGGGCAGACCATCACCGGCGGCTGGAACGCGACCTACTCGCCGACCAGTGGGGCGGTCACCGCCACCAACGTCTCCTACAACGGCTCGATCCCGCCGGGCGGCTCGGTCACCATCGGTTTCCAGGCCAACCACACCGGCGACACCGCGAAGCCGGCCTTCTTCACCCTCAACGGCTCCCCCTGCGCGGTCGTCTGACGGACATCCACTGGCGGTGATCAAGAGCTTTGCGTCACCCTGATCGGTTCTCGTGACGCCAACCTCTTGATCACCGCCGCTCCCCCGCCCTGTCCGACCGGCCGGTCCGGTTGCCGCGCGGACGGGTGGGGGTGGGGTGGTTCGGTGGATGTGGGGGTACGGGCGGATCGATAGGGTGACCGCGACGGGGGGTCAGCTGGGGTCGCGGGCCGGGGTCGCCGGCCGCGCCGCAACGGGCGGGGTGTGCAGCCCGGTGGACCAGCCGCAAGCCGACCGCGCCGTCGTCACCACCGGTCGTCCACAAGGGAGCGTTATGCGTCTGACTCCATCGATGAAACTGGTACGCCGCCGGTTGCCCGCGTTCGCTCTCGGCCTGGGCGCGGTCACGCTCGTCGCCACCCCGGCCGTCGCCGTGCCGGCGGCCAGCCACCCGGCGGCCCCCGCCGCAGCGGCCGCCCGGCCCTCGGCCGCCCGCGCGGCGGGCTGGACGCCGGTGCCGGGCACGGCGCAGGCCCAATCCGCGCCCGCCACCGCCACCTACGGCGGTGACCTGCACGTCTTCGTGCAGGGCCCGGACGGGCAGGTGCGGGTCGACAGGTACGACACCAACACCGACGCCTGGTCCGGCTGGTCCACCGTCCCCGGTGACGCCATGGCGACCTCGGCACCGGCGACCGCCGTCTACGGCGGGGAGCTGCACGTGTTCGTGCAGTCCGACCAGAAGGTCCGCACCAACCGGTACGCCCTGGACACCGGAACCTGGTCCGGCTGGAGCACGATCGGTGGCACCACGTCCGCGTCGTCGGCCCCGTCCGCCGCCGTCTACGGCGGTGACCTGCACCTGTTCGTCCGGGGCGCGAACGGCAAGGTCCGTACCAACCGGTACACGTTGGGCACCGCCACCTGGTCCGGCTGGGCCACCCTCGCCGGCCCGACCGGCGCCAACTCGGCCCCGTCCGCCGCCATCTACGGCGGTGACCTGCACGTCTTCGTCCGGGGCACGAACGGCAACGTGCGCACCAACCGGTACTCGCTGACCACCGGGGCCTGGTCGGGGTGGAGCGACGTGCCCGGCACCGCACGTGCGGCGTCCGCGCCGGCCGCCCTGGTCTACGGTGGCGGGCTGCACGTCTTCGTCCGTACCGGCGGCGACGACCTGCGTACCGCCTGGTACCTCCAGGACTCCGGCGCGTGGACGGCCTGGAGCACGATCGACGGCCCCGGCGCGACGATCTCCGCCCCGGCGGGAAGCGTCTACGGCGGTCTGGTCCGGCTGTTCGTCCGGGGCGCCGACGACGAGGTCTACCAGGGCCAGCCCTGACGGCTGCCGCTGCGACGCCGCCCCGTCCACCGACCCGGTGGGCGGGGCGGCGTCGCGTCCCGGGCCGGACGGTGAGGTGCGGGTCCGGGCGGACGGTGAGGTGCGGAGCCCCGGGCCGGACGGTGGCGGCTAGGGTCCGGGGCATGGACACGCAGGGGCGACGGGCGATCGTGGTGGGCAACAGCGACGGAGTCGGGCTGGCCCTCACCCGGCAACTGGTGGCGGCCGGCTGGACCGTCGCCGGGCTGTCCCGCAGCGCCAGCGACCTGACCGACACCGGCTACACCCACCACGTCGCCGACGTCACCGGCGACACCTACCGCACGGTGCTGGCCGGGGCGGTCGACCGGCTCGGCGGGGTGGACGTGTGCGTCTACGCGGCGGGGGTCGGTGAGTTCTTCGACCTCGGTGACCTGGCGGCGCAGACCAGGGCGCTGGAGGTCAACCTGATCGGTGCGGCGCGCACCGTGGAGGTGGTCGTGCCGGCGATGGTGGCCGGGGGCGGCGGTCACCTCGTCGGCCTGTCCAGCCTCGCCGACGTCGCCCCGTCGGCCCAGGCCCCCGGGTATGCCGCCGCCAAGGCGGGGTTGACGTCGTACCTGGTGGGGTTGCGGGGCGCGCTGCGCCCGCACGGGGTGCGGGTGACCGTCGTGCGGTTCGGGTTCGTCGACACCAAGATGGCGAAGTCGCCGGTCAAGCCGATGCTGCTGAGCGTGGAGCGGGCCGCCGACGTGGTGCACGACTGCCTGCGTACCCGGCCGGCGGTCGTCTCCCGGCCCCGCCGGATGGCCGCGGTGGTGCGGGCTGCCGGGGTCGCGGCGAGGGTGGCCGCCCGGCGGTGAGCCGTACCGGCACCCGGCGGGGCGGGGAGCGCTTGAATTCGCCACGATCGTCGTGGGATTCTGATGCGTCGATGACGTGCCGCGCGTGGGGCTGACAGTCGTCCAGGGCAACCGGGAGCCGCTGGGTTTCCGGGGGACGGCGACGAGCACGACGGAACGACGCCAGCACTCCCGTCCACCAGTCCCGCCCGCCGTCTCGACGCCCTCGTGGGCGACGCAACCCCGACCGGCCGGGCGGTGTGCTGTGGTGACCCACGAAGGAATCCCGTATGAACACAGCTTCCGCCCCACCGTCGCGCCCGTCGCGTCGCGGCCCGGGGCGCGTGACGGCGCTCGCCGCGAGCCTGCTGCTCGCCACCGGTGGGCTCGCCGTGACCGGCCCGTCGCCCGCCGACGCGGCGGCGGACCCGGTGGCGGTGACCGTCAACGCCAACGCCGGGCTGGCCACCGTGCCGGACACCGCGTTGGGCGTCAACCACGCCATCTGGGACTCCCAGCTCGGCACGAACGAGACGTCGGACCTGCTCAAGGCCGCCGGGGTGCGGATGATGCGCTACCCGGGCGGCTCGTACGCCGACATCTACCACTGGCGCGACCACACCGCGCCCGGCGGGTACGTCGCGCCGAACACCGATTTCGACACCTTCATGGCCGCCGCCCGGCGGGTCGGCGCACAACCGATGATCATCGCGAACTACGGCACCGGCACCCCCGCCGAGGCCGCCGACTGGGTGCGCTACGCCAACGTCACCAAGGGGTACGGCGCGAAGTGGTGGACGGTCGGCAACGAGAACTACGGCAACGGCCACTACGGCTCCGCCTGGGAGGCCGACGACCACCCCGACAAGAGCGCCAGCCAGTACGCCCGGCTGGTGGTCGACTACGCCGACGCGATGAAGGCGGTCGACCCGACGGTCAAGGTCGGCGCGGTGCTGACCATGCCGGGGAACTGGCCGGACGGGATCACCGCCGGCAGTGACCCGGGCCCGTGGAACCGGACCGTGCTCTCCATCGCCGGCCCGAAGATCGACTTCGTGGACGTGCACTGGTACCCCGGTGGCACCGCCGCCGAGTCGCTTTCCCGGACGGCCCACATCGACGAGGCGGCCCACCTGCTGCGCGACCAGCTCGCCCGGTACGCCGGCCCGAACGCCGCCCGGATCGGCATCAGCTTCACCGAGCTCAACGTCGGCACCGGGCAGAACACCCAGCCGGGCGCGCTGTTCCTCGCCGACGCCTACAGCGACCTGCTGGAGAACGGCGTCTTCACGGTCCAGTGGTGGAACGTGCACAACGGCATCGGCACCGTCACCGAGGTCGCCGGGCAGACCGACTACGGCGACTTCGGGCTGCTGTCCAGCGGCGGGTGCACCGCCGACAACTCGGTGTGCGAGCCGCCGCTGAACACCCCGTTCGCGCCGTACCACGCGCTGTCGATGATGAACCTGTTCGCCCGGCCGGGTGACCAGTTCGTCCGGGCCGCCACCGACGAGCCGCTGGTCACCGCGCACGCCGTGCGGCGGGCCGACGGGGATCTCGCGGTGCTGCTGGTCAACAAGGACCCGGCCAACGCCCGTCCGGTCACCATCGACTACGCCGGCTTCACCCCGTCGGCTGCCGCGCCGACCACGTACTCGCTGACCAACGGGGCATCCGGCGTGGTCACCGGGCAGTCCGGCAGCGCGGGCAGCGCGACGCTGCCGGCGTACTCGCTAACCACGCTGGTGCTGCGGCCCTCGTCCCCGGTCACCGCGCACCCGGCACCGCCGGGGCAGCCCACGGCGAGCGGGGTGACCGACCGGTCGGCGACGATCTCCTGGTCGCCGGCCCCGCCGAAGGGCGCCCCGATCGCCAAGTACGAGGTGTACCGGCAGAACGGCACGGTCAGCGAGCAGCTCGGCGAGACGGCCGGCACCTCGTTCACCGTGGACAACCTCGTCCCCGGCACCCGGTACACGCTCAACGTGCTGACCCGGGACACCGCCGGGAAGGTGTCGTGGTCGTCGTCGCCGGTCACCTTCACCACCGCCGGCCCGGCCGACAGCGGCTGCACCGTCCGGCTCACCACCGCCAGTGACTGGGGCAACGGCTGGGTCGGCAACGTCGAGATCGTCAACAACGGGGCGAACCCCGTCGACGGCTGGACGTTGACCTTCACCTGGCCGACCGGTTGGCAGCAGGTGAGCAGCGGCTGGAGCGCCACCTGGACCCAGACCGGGCGTACCGTGACGGTCGCCGGCACCGACGACAACCGGCGGATCGCCGCCGGTGGCAGCACCACCGCCGGCTTCGTCGGGGCCTACAGCGGCCCGAACGTCCCGCCCACCGGTTTCGTGCTCAACGGCACCCCCTGCAGCGTGGGGTGACCGGGCCGGGTGGCCGTCGGCGCAGCGGTGCTGCGTCGGCGGCCACCCGGGGGTCGGTCAGAAACCGGCCGCGTGCGCGGCGGCGGTGCCGCCGACCACCGGAAGAACGATCTTGCTGCTCTTCAGGGCGACCTTGATGTTCGCGGCGGTGGTGTCCGCCTGGCTGGAGTACTGCGGGTAGCTGGCCACGATGATCACGCCGATCCGGTGACCCGGCTTGAACACGTAGTCCTCCGGCAGCAGCGGGAAGGTGAAGTTGTACGACTCCCCCACCACCAGCGGCACGGCGGTCCGGATCGACTGCCGGTTCTGGGCGTCCATGATGCCCTTGGTGACCAGCTCGTAGTCGGCGGTGGCGACCCGCTTGGCGGTCTGCTTGTAGCAGCCGTCGTCGGTCGGGCTGTTCAGCCCCCAGCAGTCCTCGGTGGTCAGGGTGATGATGCCCTCACCGGACGCCCGGTGCGCCACCCGCTCGTCGGTGCCGTAGTCGACCAGGATCGCCCCGAAGTTGGTGTCGGTCTGGTCGGCCGAGGCCCGCAGCTGCACCGTCGGCGTGCCCGAGATGTGCAGGGGCGCGGTCAGCGGCGCGGACAGGAACGCCAGCCGGTTCGGCTGCACCGTGTCCGGGTTGAGGATCATGGTGTTCTGGCTCTGGGTACGGCTGTCCTGGAACGCGCCGGTCGCCGGCTTGGCCGTCGGCACCAGCTTCAGGCCACCCGCCCCGGTGGTGCCGGGCTGCAGGAACACCTCGGTGTCGGCCTTGCCGGGGATCGGCCAGTCGGCGTGGGTCTCCCACACGTCGGCGGCCCGCTCCAGGTCCACCCGGGGCTCGTCCATGATGCCGTTGGCGATCCCGTGCAGCCAGAAGTCGAACCACCGGTGCAGGGTGGACACCCAGACCGCCCGCCGCGAGTCGAACGGGTCGACGTGCCCCTCCTGGGAGAGCCACAGCTTGCGCTGGATGTTGTTCTCCGCCAGGGCGTACCAGAACTTGCTGAAGTGGTCCGCGCGGACGTTGTCGTCGTTGAGACCGTGGTAGAGCAGCACGCTGGCGGTCATGTTGGGGACCTTCTTGACGTAGCTGCGCTCGTTCCAGAAGGCGGTGTAGTCACCGGTCTCGTCGCCGTCGGCGGCGGCCATCGCATCGCGCACCGGCTTGCAGTAGTCCCGCCGCTCCGGGTTGGTGACCGTGTTGGCCAGCGACGCCACGTAGCTGTTGCCCCGGGTGACCACCCCGTTGCTGCGCACGTAGTCGTAGTACTCGGTGGGGCCGCTGATCGGCACCACCGTGGTCAGGCCCTTGACGCCGGTCACCGCCGTCGCCATGGCCAGCGAGCCGTCGTACGACTTGCCGATCATGCCCGACTTGCCGTTGTGCCAGTCGGCGGTGACGACCTGGCCGGCGGCGTTACGCGCGGTGGCCCGGCCGTTGAGCCAGTTGATCGCCTGCTTGGCGCTGAGATTGTCCTGGTTGGCGTTGGTGGTGGGGCAGCCGGTGGAGTTGTTGGTGCCCACCATGTCCAGCAGGATCACCGCGTAGCCGCGCGGCACGAAGTAGTTGTCGTAGAACAGCGGCCACTTGTCGAGCAGGCCGTCACCGTCCAGGTCGGCCTTGCACTCGGACTCGTTGCCCCGGCAGACCGTCGAGTAGTACGGGCTGGCGTCCATGATCACCGGCACCTTGAGCCCGTTCGCGGTGGCCGCCGGTCGCATCAGGTCGAACGCGATGATGTCGCGCAGGCCGTCGTTGTCGCTGTCGAAGGTGGAGTCGATGAACAGGCGCTCCCGGATGGCGTCGCCGTAGCCGAACACCGGCTGGGTGACCCCGTCCTGGACCACGATCGTCGGTACGTCCTGCGCCGCCTGCGCCTGTGGTGCCGCGCCCAGGGCGGCGAGCACCATCGCGGACAGTGCGGCCACCCCGACGCGAAGGGGTGTTCCCAATCCAGCCATGCGGTCTCCTTGAATCTCCCGAGACCGCGCACGTTATGGGCCGACCGACCGGCACCACCACCTGCACCTGTAGGAACTTTGCCCCGGCCGCCCCGACGACACCGGCCGGGCGGGCGGGGCGGCCGACGGGACGGTCAGTCCCGGTAACCCCACTGCCGCAGCGGCTTGTCCAGCACCCGCTCCACGGCGGCGAGCTGCGCGTCGCCCAACTCCTCGTGGTAGGCGGCCTGCCGCCCGGCGTGGAACCGGTAGCGCCCGAAACCCTTCTCGAACGCCGGTGACCAGTCCAGGCCGAGGAAGTCGAGCATCCGGGCCACCTCGGCACGCGGGTCGGCGAGCAGGTCCTCGTAGCGCACGTCGAGCCACTGCCCCTCGGGGTGCGCGGCGCGGGCCTCGGCGAAGGAGTCCATCAGCAGCTTCCAGCCCAGCGCGGCGAGCACCGGGAACGATCTGTCGTACTCCTCCCACTCCCGGCGAAGGTCGGTCGGCAGTGGCCCGAGGAACCAGTTCTCCGGCCCACGCCAGCCGTCCCACCAGCCCATCTGGAGCCAGGAGTTGGTCACCGCCCGACCGTCGCGGACCACGTTGACCACCCGCAGCTGCGGGTAGCCGGCCCGGAGGAAACCCGTGCGCGGCCAGCCGGTCACGTGGTGCAGCAGCAGCCGGCAGCCCTGCCTGGCGATCCGGGCGTCGAAGAAGGCCCGCAGCCGCCCCCGCAGGTAGGGGGTGAGGTCGTCGGCGGTCAGGTCCCGGCACGGCCGGGAGAAACCGGCCACCACGTGCCGGTCCAGCAGGTGGTACGCCTCCGACGGGGCGACCCGCAGCCGGCCCTTCTCCAGCAGCCGGCGGCTGTGCCGCAGCGACGTCATGCCCGCCGGGCGGGGCGCGGAACGCCGGTACAGCGGGCCGTTGAACCGGCCGGCCAGGTTGAGCCGGGACAGCTTGTCGTCGACCCCGGAGACGAACCCGACCCCGGGGTGCCGGGACAGCAGCTCCTGCACCAGCGTCGACCCGCACCGCCCGGTGCCCACCACCACCGCCAACATCGCTCAGCCCTCCTCGTGCCCGGTCGATCCCGCCCGCCCGACGCCCACAGAACCCTCGGCCCCCGCCCGCGCTCCGGCCGCCGTCATCCGGGCGGGCGCCGTCGACGCCGGGACGTCCCGCCGCCACGGGTAGCCGAACCGGCGCAGCCCCGGCGCGGTCAGTACGGTGACCAGCGCGTACGACCAGCGGGACAGGTCGCGCCGCCACTGCACGTCGGCGGTGACCGGCACCGGGCCGGTCCGGTGCCGCGACGGGTTGCCGGCCACCGAGTGCGTCGGCGTGAGCCGGACCGTCGCCGGGCCGGTGAACGGGCCGCCGTCGGCGTCGACCCCGGCGAACCCGAGGATCCGGCGCAGCGTCGGCTCCGGGTCGGCGGTCAGGTCCTCGTAGCGCACCCGCAGGTAGCCCGCCGGGGCGCGGTCGGCCCACAGCCGGACGGTCACCGTGTTCCAGACCAGCCAGAGCAGGGCGGCCTTCCACACCGGCGGTCGGCTCATCAGTTCGGGGTCGGTGTCGCCGTCCAGGCCCCGGCGGCGACGCCAGGAGAAGGCGGTGGCCCGGGGGTCACGGACCAGGTGCAGCACCCGCAGCTCGACGCCGGGCAGCGCGCCGAGCAACGCGCCGTACGGGGGCAGCTTCGACGAGTCGACCACCACCCGGGCCCCGGTGTGCCGGGCCACGGCGGCGTACAAATCGGCCAGCGCCGCGTCGTCGGGGTGTGCGGGCACCGGCCGGACGCCGCGCCGGTGCCGGCGCAGCAGCGCCGGCAGGCCGCGCATCCGCAGCCGGCCGCGCAGCCCGGCGGCGATCGCGGCGGCCCGGTCGGTCGGCAACTCCCGGCGCACCTCGCCCCACAGCGGGCAGTCCCGCAGCGGCCGGCCGCAGCCGCAGGGCCGGTTCTCCACCTCGCCGCGCTGCCACAGGTAGCGCAGCTCCCCGGCGGCGAAGACCCCCGGGTACTGCCCGAGGACCGTGGTGACCAGGGTGCTGCCGCTGCGTCCGCTGCCGGCCAGGTAGAGCACCCGCACCGGGGGGTTCACACCGGCTCCCGCACGGCCCGCGCGGCGCTCGCGTAGACCTCCCGCAACCGGGTCAGGTGCGCCTGCGGGGAGAAGTCCCGCTCCACCCGCGCCCGCCCGGCCCGCCCCATCCGGTACGCCCGAGCCGGGTCGGCCAGCACCCGGTGCAGCCCGTCGGCCAGCGCCACCGGATCGTCGGCGGGCACCACCTCGCCATCCACCCCGGCGGTGACCAGCTCCGGCAGGCCACCCAGGTCGGAGGCGACCACCGGCACCCCGCAGCCGTACGCCTCCAGCACCGCCATCGGCTGGTTCTCGTTCCACCGCGACGGCACCGCCACCACCGTGGCCGAGCGGACCAGCTCGTGCAGCCGGGCCTTGTCCAGCCGGCCGTGGAAGCGGACCCGGCCGGGGGCCCGCCGCCGGGCCAGCTCGGTCAGCCCGGCGCGGGCCGGACCGTCCCCGGCCACCTCCAGCACGACGTCGTCGGGCAGCCGGGTGAGCGCCTCGATCAGCACGTCGACACCCTTCTCGGCGGCCAGCCGACCGGCGAAGACCACCGGCCCGCCGGGGGCCGTCTTCACCGTCGTCGCGGCGACGTCGACGAAGTGCGACACCACGTGCATCCGGTCGGGGAAGACCCCGGCCCGGCCCATCACGTCGGCCAGGAACCGGCTGGGGCTGACGAACGCCTGCACCGGCCCGTACGCCCGGGTGGCGCGGTGCAGCCACGACTCGACGGCGAGCAGCGAGCTGGCCCCCAGCGAACCGTCCTTGCAGCGGCGGCGGGCCGCGCGCAGCGGGCCGCCGGTGACGCACGCGTCGCAGACCGTCCCCCGGTCGAGCATCTGGTAGCTGGGGCAGGCCAGTTTGTAGTCGTGCAGGGTCATCACCGCCGGCACCCGGGCGGCCCGTACCGCGGCCAGCACCGACGGGGAGAGCTGGTGGTAGATGTTGTGCAGGTGGACCACGTCGGGCCGGAACTCGTCGAGCACCCGGGCCAGGCCCCGCCGGCTGGCCGGCGACCAGATCATCCGGGCCGCGACCGCCGCCCGGGCGCCCGCGCCGCGCGGCGTCGGGTCCAGCTCCACGTGCGACGGGAAGTGCCTGGCGTACGGGGTGGGGGCGTCGTTGTCCGGGTGGGTCATGCCGAAGAACGCCACCTCGTCGCCGTCGCCCCGTTGCAGCTCGGCGACGTCGAGCAGGTAGCCCTCGGCGCCGCCGCGCCGGTAGAGGAACTTGTTGACGTGGAGGACACGCATCGGCCTGCTCCGGAGGTGGCTGCTGGGGTCCGTCGGGGGTCGCGGGGTGGGGTGGTCGCCCCGGACAGCAGCGGTGACCAGGGGCCCCACCGTATGCGCCACCGGTGTCGTGAGTCCAGTTCATGATCCCCAAGTAGCCACACGGCCCATCGCCGGCTGACCACACGGCCACGTGGCCAGCCGCGATGATCTGCCGGTACCGTGTGCCCCACCCCGCCCGACGTGCCCGAGGAGGACCCGGTGCCCCACCCCGACGAGCCCTCGGCGCTGGCGTACACCGCCCGTCGGGTCCGCCGGCACCTGCGCTGGGCACGCACCGAGGGCATCCGGCGGCTGATCGAGGAGGACCGGCTCGACCCGGTCGAACGGACCCGCACCGCGCTGGCCAAGTGGCGGTGGCGGCGGACGCATCCCGGGCCGCCCGGCCGGGCCGTCCCGGTCTACCTGGTGGGCCTGCAACGCTCCGGCACCAACATGCTCACCCGGGGGCTGGACGCCGACCCGTCGGTGGAGGTCCGCAACGAGAACGACCGGGCCGTGTTCCACCGCTTCCGGTTACGCCCCGACCCGGTGCTGACCGCCGTCATCCGCCGCAGCCGGCACCGGTACGTGCTGGTCAAGCCGCTGTGCGACACGCACCGCGTGGACGAGCTGCTCGACCTGCCCGGGGTCACGCCGGGGCGGGCGGTGTGGGCGTACCGCGACGTCGACGACCGGGCCCGCTCCGAGGTGGCGAAGTTCGGCGACGCCAACCTGCGGGCGTTGCGGGCGGTCGCCGACGGCACCATCTCCGACCGCTGGCAGGGGCAGCGTCTGGACGCGCCGACGCGGGACCTGGTCGCCGGCTTCGACTACGACCGGATGACCCCGCACACCGCCGCCGCCCTGTTCTGGTACGTGCGCAACTCGTTGTACTTCTCCCTCGGGCTGGCCGACCGCCCGGACACCCTGCTCTGCTCGTACGACGCGCTGGTCGCCGACCCGGCGGGGTACACCCGGCGGCTGTGCGCCTTCCTCGACCTGCCGTACGACCCGGTGCTGCACGCGCACGTCGGCGCGCGCAGCCCGGCGCGGCCCCGGCTGGAGATCGACCCCCGGGTGCGGGCGTTGTGCACCGAGCTGACCGGCCGGTTGGACGCGCTGGCCGGCCGGCAGGGGGTGGTGGAGCATGGCTGACCCGCAGACCACGCCGCCCACCCCCGGGCCGGGCCGCCCGCAGGGGCCGATCTTCCTGGTCGGCTGCCAGCGTTCCGGTACCACCATGCTACGGCTGGTGCTCGACTCGCACTCCCGGGTCAGCTGCGGCCCGGAGACCCGGTTCCTGGCCGACATGCAACGCATCGTCGGGCGGGACTGGGAGCGGCTGTCCCGCTTCGGGTTCCCCCGGGAATACTGGCTGGGTCGCATCGCCGACTTCTTCGGCGGCATCCAGGCCGACTACGCCCAATCCCGGGGCAAGACCCGCTGGGCCGACAAGACGCCGCTGTACGCGCTCTCCATCGACTTCCTGGCCGAGGTCTTCCCCGACGCGCAGTTCGTGCACGTCGTGCGGGACGGCCGGGACGTGGTGGTGTCGCACCGCAAACGGTTCGGCTACTGGTCGGCGGTCAAGTGCGTGGTGAAGTGGCCGCGCTACATCAGGATCGCCCGCGCCGCCGGGGCCCGGCTGCCGGCCGACCGCTACCACGAACTGCGCTACGAGGAGACGGTCACCGACCCGGAGAAGGCCATGCGGGGCCTGTTCGAGTTCCTCGGCGAACCCTGGGAGGCTGGCGTGCTCGACTACGACGGCAAGCAGCACGACGTGGCGGGCAAGTACACCGCCGAGGCGGAGCGACGGCGGGCCGCCGCCGGCACCGACGCGCCGATCTACGGCTCCCGGGTCGGCACCTACCGCCGGGAGCTGGACCCCTTCCTGCGGGTGCTGGTCCGGGTCTTCTCCGGTGCCACCCTGCGCGAACTGGGCTACCGGTGAACCGCCGGGCCGGGTCGCCGGTGGCCCGCCGGGCCGGGCGACGGGTGCTGGTCGCCGGGGCGGTGCTGTTCGCCCTGGTCGCTTCGGCGGCCTGTTCGGACGATCCCGCCCCCGGGCCGGCCCCGTCGGCGACCGCGCCGTCGGCCGCCCCGTCCGCCGGTGCCAGCGGTACGCCGCCGGCGGGCGAGGCGGTCCGCAACCCGTTCGGCGCGCACTGGGACTTCTCCCGGCACGACCAGTTCGTGCCCTACCTGGAGAAGCTCACCGGCTCGACGACGTACCACGAGCTGAGCTGGTGCGACATCGAGAAGACCCAGGGCAGCCCGGACTTCGCGGCGGTGGACCAGATCGCCGAACGCAGCCGCGCCCTCGGCATCACCCTGCACCTGAAGATCCGTACCGGGGTGTGCTGGGCGACCGGCGGGACGGCGAAGTTCACCAGGGGCCAGGCCAACAAGACCGAGTCGGCGATGCCGCAGGACCTGGCCGCCTACCAGAACTTCGTCCGTACGCTGGTGCAGCGGTACGCCCCGTACGGCGTCGGTGAGTACGCCATCGAGAACGAGGTCAACGCCCAGCAGTACTGGGCGGGCAGCCCCGAGGACTACCGCCGGCTGGTCACCGCCGCCGCCGAGGCGATCCGGTCGGCCGACCCGAAGGCCAAGGTGGTCGACTCCGGCATGAGCAGTGTGGCGTACGGGATGGGGGTCGCCGACCGGCTGCTGCGCGCCGGTCAGCCCGACCAGGCCGTCGCCGCCTACCAGGCGTACTTCCAGCGGCGGATCGGCACCCGGGGGCGGCTGATCCCGGCGGTGAACGACCCGACGGCGCTGCGTGCCGCGTTGGACAACGCGCAGAACTCCCGCAACCTGGCCTACCTCGCGGTCACCGAGAAGCTGCTCGACGACCGGGTGGTCGACGTCCGGCAGCTGCACTTCTACGAGCACTTCTCCGGGGTGCCGGCGCTGCTGGACTACCTGCGGGCGGAGACCCCGGCCGGGGTGCCGGTGCAGGCGTGGGAGGTCGGCCAGTTCTGGAAGGATGGCGGCGACGACGCGGCGGGCCGGGGCGACGAGATGGTCAAGGTGGTCAGCATGCTGGTCGCCGGGGGCGTCCGCGAGGTGCTCTGGCTGCCGCTGGCGTACAACCCGAACAACCGGGCCGGCGCGGAGGTCCGCTACGGGCTGCTCGACCCGGACGGCACCCAGCGGCAGGCCGGCGCGATGATGGCCGCCCTGGCGGCGGCGGCCCGGGACGCGACGGTCGAGCCGGTGAACGCCAAGGGACTGACCGGGGTGGCGTTCCGGCGGGGTGCGGAGAGCACCCTGGTGGTCTGGTCGACCTCCGCCGGCACCGTGTCGCTGCCGGCCACGGCCGGGGTGACCGGTGGCCCGGTCGGTGCCGACCCGGCCGCCCGCACCGGCGCGCTGCCGATCGGCCCCAGCCCGGTGCTGCTACGGGCCAAGGGCGACCCGGCCGCGGTCCTCGCCCCGATCCGCTGATCTGCCCCCACCCGCCGCGCGGGCCGGGCCAGTCGCTCGCCGGGCCGGTCGCTCGCCGGGCTGCGGGTGGTGACCGTGGGGGCACCATGATCAGATTGCAGTTTTGCGCAGTATCCTCGGCGTGTCGTCTACCAGAACGCCATCCGATCATGGTGCTGGGCGGTGGCCCGGCGGCCGTTCATCAGGTGCGGGCCAGCCGAGCGGGTCACCGGTCCGGGTGGCATAGACGGCGGTGGCGTCGTCGCTGCACTTGTTGCGTGCCCAGCGCAGGCACGACGGATCCGCCGCCTCGACGGCACGCACCCGACGAATCAGCGCCACCGGGCCGTCCCGATCCAGGGCGTCCAGAACGTCGACCCAGGTCGACAGGCCGAACAGCGCCACCGACCGGGCGGCACCGTCGGTCAACACCGCCAACCGCCGTACGCTGTCGAGCGGCACCCCGCCGGTGATCGCATGGCTGGCGGCGTCCGGGTCGGCGGCCGCCACCCAGTAGCCCCCAGGTCGGTTTCGGGCAGCCAGTTCAGCATGCTTCATCCGCAGCAGCGCGGCCCGCTTCGCCGCCGAGCCGAACGGGTGACGGTCCGCCTCCTCCCGTTCGGCACGCGCGGTCCTGTCCACCCGGTCGTCCGTGACGACCCGGATCCCGTCGGCGGTGTCGACGACGACGGTCACGTCACCGAGCACCAGGAACTCCAGTGAGCCGTCGCGGGGCCGCAGCACCGCGGTCGCGGCGGATGGTGTGCCCGGGTGGTCGAGGTCGCACCGATGCCGATGCTGGTCGGCGACGGCGCGGATGCCCTGGGCCAGGGCGTCGACCAGGTGGGTGTCCCGATCCACCGCGAGGCCGGCGAGCGCCGAGCCGAGTTTCGCGGCGTACCAGGTGACGCTGTGCTCGCAGCCGGTGCCGGTCCGGACGGTCGCCCCGTCGAGCACGACGATCAGATTCTCTCCGGCGAGAGCCCAGTCCTCGTTGGGCACCGTCGGATCGCCTGCCTCCGAGGCGGCGCAGACGCGCATCACGGTGCCCCTTCCACCCGGTGGACCGGCGTCAGGGCCTCGACCTTCTCGATCGTCCGCTTTCGCGGTTCGTAGGTGCAGGCAACCAGGAGGGAGAAGCGCCGGTTCTTCACCTCTCGGTACAACTCGTCGAGGTGGTCGTGCAGGTAGTGGGCGACACCGAGAGTGCCCATCGCGTGAATGCCGGCGAGATACAGGAACGTGCCGCGCCCGTCAGGCCGGGGAAGTCGACCGAGGTAGCCGTAATCGACTGGTTCACCGGAGTCGGACGGCGAGCGAAACGCCTCACCGGTCCGGTGATTCACCAGGTAATGACCGTCGTCGTCCGCGCAGAATCCGAACATGGCGTCGGCGGCGACCACCTGACCGACGAACGGCAGTATCCGAGGGCTGCCTATCACGATGAGGTTGGCACGGTTGAGGTCGACCATGCCAGGCGGAGGGACCACCTCGTACCCGGACGTCAGACCAAGACCCCGGGCAAGAGCGGACAGCTTCTCGTACGCGGCGAGCATCTCGGCTGAGACCACAGCGTACGGATCCTTCTTGCCAGCCTCGAATTTACCGCCTACGGCGATGGTCAACTCTCCGGTGCCGAGCACCGTCCGCTCCGGGCGCGGTCCCGAGGACAGGAGTTGGCCCACCCGAGCGCGGGTCATACCGACGACTTCGGCGATCTGGGTATGGGTCATGCCCTGTGACACCATCTCGTCCAGCGCCGCGCGGCGCAACCTGGACAACTCGTTGACCGCCGCCTGGTGCTCGTCGATAAGCTCGCCGGCTTTGCGTGCCCTCGCTCCCGGGTCACGGATCTGCGCTACTCCGGAATGGCTGATCTTCACAGGCATCTCCCGCTCGCCGCTTCGTTCGGGCGACACGACACGAAGCCTAACCCATCGCTAGGGGCCTTGACCGACGCAAGTGCCCTTGCATACCGTGATGGCACCTCGAACTGCTGTTCCTCCCCTGCCTGACGGTTGCGGGAGTAAAAGAAGAAGGCCTCGACGGGATTGCGGCCCGCCGAGGCCAGCTGCATCGACCCTCTGCGAAAGGACCACGATGCCTGTCCAGCCTACCGTTCCCTCTGATCCGTCCGCCTCAGCCATCGATGAGGCAGCCCTGGTGGCTGCGCTGTCCCAGGGCGAACTGGCCGTCGCCATCCACACCGCCGGCCCACATGCCAGTGCTGCGGCCCTGTCCACCGATCAGATCAGAGCACTCGCTGTCACCGGGATCGCCCTGCTCGGCTTGGCAGAAGCCCGCCGGATCGGCGAAGAGTCCCGACTGGTCAACGTCGCCTACTGCACCAAGGCGCGCGATGACGCCTCAGCCGACGTACGCGCCGAGGTGGCCGCCCACCACCGGATCTGGGGCACCTGGCGACAGGAGCAGATGGCCATCGACCTTGCCCACCGGCTCTCCAGCCAGCGAACCGTCACCAGCTGACCAGGTAACCGGACGTCGAATCGATCCTGGTCCTGCCGAAGCGGGCCACCCCCGTCACGCCGCTGCGGACTGTTGACGGGCGTGGCCCGCGCGCTCACCAGGTGCGGGGCCAGCCGAGCAGGTCGGCGAGGCGGGCGTTGTGCGGGGCGAACCCGGCGGCCAGTTCGGCCCGTAGCGCCGGGGTGAGCTGCGACGGGCCGGTGTCCGCCCGGCGGGTGTGCCGGGCGAACTCCGCCGGGGTGTACGGGGCCAGCCCGAGGAACCGCAGCACGCCCGCATAGCTGGCCGCCGGGTCGGCGTACAGGTCCTCGCTGCGGATCACGTGCAGCCGCTCGGCGGGCAGGTGGGCGTACCAGCGGTCGAGCTGCTCGGCGTAGCGGCCCCGGGCGGCGTAGGAGAAATTCCGCAGCGCGTGGTGCGCCGCCGGGGTGTCCGGCCCGTCGGCCAGCGCCCCGGCCAGCCGCCCCGGTTCGGCGGCGAGCGCCTCGGCGAAGCCCAACGGCTCCAGCCCGTACGAGCGGGTGTGCAGGTAGTGCGAGTAGGCCCGCTCGACCGGGTCGCGCAGCAGCGCCACGAACCGGGCGTCGGGCAGCGTCGCCGCCACCCGGGCCGGGACGCTGGGGTGGAACAGGTAGTAGGGGCTGGCCTCGAAGCTGCGCCGGCCCGGGGCGGCCGGTGGGAAGTGCGCCCGGTACCAGCGGGTTCCCCGGCCGAAGTGCAGGCTGAAGAACTGGAGTTCCTTGCCGGTGGCGGCCCGCACGTCGGGATGTGCGGCGAGGTAGTGGTGCAGCGAGGTGGTGCCGCACCGCTGCCCACCGATGATCAGGAAGTCGGGCAGCGCGCCGACCCGACCGGGCAGCGCCGCCCGGGACCAGGCGCGGGTGCCGCGTACCAGCCGGCGCAGCCGGTCCACGGTGGCCCGGCGCGGCCCCGCGCTCACCGCGACACCACCCGGCCGGCGGTGTCCCGACCGCCCCCGCCCGCCCCGGAGGGGAGCGGACCGTCGTCGGACGGGCCGGCCGGCGGGGCGTCCCCGGCGGCGGCCGGTCCGCCACGGCGGCGGCGGGCCAGGGTACGCAGCACCATCAGATCCTCCCGACTGAGCCCCAGCGCCAGCACGGTTCCCAGGTAGACGGCGACGATCGCGGTCAGTCCGGCGGCCGGCCGCCACGGCCAGCCCGGCACCAGCCAGTGCACCAGCAGCCCGGCGGCCAGCGCGGCCACCCCGGCGGCGAGCCCCTTGGCCATCCCGACGGTGAACGGCAGCGCGCCGGTCAGGTGGCGGACCTGCACCACCCGGGCGATGTTGACCACGATCAGCGAGGCGCTCCACGCCGCCGCCGCGCCGACGATCCCGTACGCGGGGATGAGCCACAGGTTGAGCAGCACGTTGAGCACCAGGGCGACCAGGTTGTCGGCCATGTTGAGGGCCACCCGGCCGGACATGTTCAGCACCGTGCCGCACGGGCCGGTGGCCGCGTTGACGAGCTGGCCGAGGGCGAGGATCACGGTGACCGCCGCGCCGGTGGCGACCTCGCCGCCGAAGACCCGCAGCAGGTCGCCGGGGAGGACCAGCAGCGCCACGAACGCCGGCAGCGACAGCCGCACCACCCAGCCGGTGGCCACCGCGTAGACCCGGCGGACGTCGTCGAGGTCACCCCGGTGGTGCAGGTGCGCCAGGTACGGGCCGAACGCCGCGTTGACCGGGGCGAGCACGAAGATGGCCACGGTGACCAGCCGGGTGGCGACGTTGTAGACGCCGATGTCCGGGTTGGCGAAGAAACCCAGCAGCAGGGTGTCGACCCAGATCAGCCCGGTCGACGACAGCGACGACACCCAGCTGACCGTGGAGAAGCGGAACAGCTCCCCCGGCCGGTGCACCGGGCGGGCCGACGGCACCCGGCGGACCAGCCGGGCCAGGGCCAGCAGGGCGAGCAGGGCGGCCGACCAGCCGGCCACCACCAGCGCCCAGAACGCCCCGGTCAGCCCGGCCCCGGTGACCAGGGCGAGCGCGGTGAGCAGCAGCCGGGTGCCCGGCTCGTAGAGCTGGCCGATGAAGGTGTACGGCCGCTGCGTCCGCCAGCCCCGGGTCGCCGCGAGGGCCGCCTCGCAGACCGTCGAGGCGGGCAGGGTCAGCGCGACCAGCCGTAGCCCGGTGACCAGCCCCGGGTCGTGCAGCCGGTCGGCCAGCCAGGGTGCGCCGGCCGCCAGCGCCCCGGCCAGGACGACCGACGAGCCGGCCGAGACGGCCAGTCCCAACCGGACGGTGCCGCGCAGCGCCGGGGCGTCGTCGTCGGCCAGGTGCACCGCCACGAACCGGGTGAGGCCGGCCCGGAACCCGGACAGCGACAGCAGCCCGGCCAGCGACAGCACCGCGTAGCACTGGGCGTACCGGCCGACCTCCCGGAGGCCCAGCAGCCGGGCCAGCAGCAGCATGATCAGGAAGACCGCCGCCTGGCTGAGCAGGGCGCCGAGCAGGTTGAGCCCGCCGCCGCGGGCCATTCCCCGGACGTGCCTGTCGCCCTGCGCGGACGCGTGCGCCACCGCCACCTACCGGCGTCGGTGCTGCTCGGGCACGGTCGAGGTGACGACCGGCAGCACCACCGTGTCGTCGCCGCCGCGCCGCCCGCCGGTCAGCGCCGGGGCGGCCCGGCCGACCGCCGGCTGCTGACCGGCCCGGCGGCTGCGCGGCAGCCACTCCAGCACCGCCACCAGCAGCACGGCCAGCAGCAGGCCGGCACCGGACACCGGGAGCACCAGGGCGACGAGCGCCTTGACCCGGGAGACCGGCTGCACCTCGCCGACGCTCGTCACCTTCTCCGGGTCGGCGGCCTGGGACTGGGCGCGGGCCTGTTGCAGCCCCTGCCGGGCCGAGGCCAACGCGCTGGTGGCGCTGTCGCGTTGGGCGAGCAACGCCTGGTAGTCGGGCAGCTTCGGGCCGAGTTCGTCGAGCCGCTTCTGCCCGGCGCTGATCGAGTCCGCGGCGGCGTCGGCGCCCCGGCTGTTGCCGACCGCCTTCATCTGCAACTGCTGCTGCCGCAGGCTGGCGATCTCCTGCAGGGTCGACTGGTAGAGCTTGTCGGGCTGGCTGACCTTGTTGGCCTTCTCCCAGTCGTTGATCGCCCGGGTGGCGGTGGTCAGCTCGTCGGTGGCCGTCTTCACCTCGTCGGTGGCGATGCCGACCTGGCTGGCGAACAGGAAGGCCAGGGCCCGCTTGCCGGTCGCGGCGAGCACCGAGGCGACGGTGGACCGGTCGGTGGCGGTGTAGGTGACGGTGAGCTGACTACTCGCCCCGACCTGCTTGACTGCCAGGCCGTCGCGTAGCGCGTCGGCGGAGACCCCCGTGTCGGCGGCCACCTGGTCGACCACCTGTGGGGAGGTCACCGCCGCGGCGAAGGCCGCCGCGAACTGGTTGGCCGCCTGCGTGCCGGTGTACTGCTGGGCCGCGCTGCCGCCGACCAGGGCGGGCGCGGCGACGTACGAGGTGGCCGCGTACTGCTGCGGGCCGAGCAGGACGACCAGCGCGGCTGCCGCCCCGGCCACCAGCGGAATGCCCACCAGCAGCCAGAGTCGACGCCGCGCGACCCGCAGATAGTCGACGATCTCCACCCTGCTGCTCCCCACTGCTTGATCCTTCATCTGTTGTGCCACCCGGTCGTCACCGGTCGGGGCGTCGCCGCCCGGGACGGCTCGGCCGGTAGCCCCCGGGCGACCGCGCCGGCTGCCGCGGCGAACGCCGCGAAATACCACAGGGTGACCACGTTCGAGATCACGTTGGACGCCGCGCTGACCGCGACGAAGGCGACCGCGCAGCCCAGGAACCCGACCGCGATCCCCCGGCCGAGGCTCCCCGGTGGGGCGCGGCGCAGCGCGTTGAGCCCGGTGTGCAGGCACAGCGCCATCATCGCCAGGTACGCCAGCAGCCCGGCCAGCCCGGTCTCGACATAGGCGCGCAGGAAGTCGTTGTGCGGCTTCTTCGCCTCGTCGGCCTCGAACTTGGTCATGTTGGGGCCGATCCCGGTGACCGGGTTGCGGTTGGCCAGCGACACGATCTCCGACCAGTAGCCGACCCGCCAGGCGAGGGTGTTGCCGGTCGGGCCGCCGCCGACGGCGGTGTCGTCGGCGAGCTGACCGAAGCGGTGCGCCACGCTCGGCAGCAGCGCCACCCCGGCCACCGCGACCAGGCAGAGCGCCACCAGCATCCGCCGGCTGCGGTGCAACACCGCCACCACCAGCAGGCCCAACCCCGCCCCGAGGATCGCGCTGCGGGTGTTGGTGAGCAGCAGGAACAGCAGCGACGCGGCGAGCAGCACGCCGAGGCCGAGGCGCAACCGGCGGCTCAGGTAGCGGTGGATGCCGAACCCGAAGATCACCATGAACATCAGGTAGCGGCCGAACGTGGTGGACTGGCTGAACGGGCCGCTGATCCGGGTGAAGTCCCCCTTGATCTCGGCCGGGGGGTGGCCGAGCAGGGACAGCACGGCGGTGTAGCCGACCGCCAGCGCCAGCGAGACGTACGCGGCGAGCAGCACCCGGCGCACGGCCGGCAGGTCCGGCATCAACTGCTCCAGGACCACGAACATCACCACCACGGTGCCGATCCGCAGCGCCTCCAGGGCGCTGGGCACCGGCTGGGCGGCCCCGGCCGCACTGACCAGGCAGGTGGCCCCGACCAGCAGCATCGCCACGCCGAGCGGCGAGCCGCGCAGCCGGCCCCGCTGGCGGAGCTGGGCGGCGAGCCAGAGACCGGCGGCGAGCAGGAACAGCACCGCGAGGATCGTCGACGGGTCCATCGCCCGGGTCGCCCCGGCACCGTCGGCCCGGCCGGCGGTCGGGCCGCTGAGCTTGAACAGGTCGACGCAGGAGCGGACCGCCAGCATCAGCAGCACGTACGCCGCGAACCGGGTGAGCGCGAGCACCCCGACGGCCAGTCCGGCGAGGACCACCAGGGGCAGCACCGCGCCGACCCGGCCACCACCGGAGGCGGTCAGGCCGACGCCGAGCGCCACCACGGCGCACAGCAGGGCCGCGCCGACGGTCAACAGGCGGGCGGTCGGATCACCGGCGGCCCACCGTCGTCGCCCGCCCCCGGGCAGGGCGAGGTCACCCTCCGTGCCGTGTCGCTGTCCGTCCACCGCTCGCCGACCACTCGTTTCCAGGGAACTGTTGCCGGTCGCCGCCGACGGCCGGGAGAACGGCCTAATCTAACGGTCGCCGAGGTCGGGGGACATGGGCCGTTACGCCGACCGTGGGCGACCCAACGTCCGGTTCCCCGGGGCGGGGGGCGCGCAGGGCCAGCGAGAAGTAGAGTTTTTCCAGCTCCCGGGCGGCGGCGTCCCAGCTGTACTCGGCGAGCACCCGGTCGCGCAGCAGGGCCGCGCCGGCCCGTTCGGCAGGTAGGTCGACGGTCACCGTGCCCAGCGCCCGCAGCAGGTCGTCGACGTCACCGTCGCGGAACAGCCGCTGCCCCGGCCCGTCGCGGTCGAGCACCTCGCGGTGCGGTTCGATGTCGCTGGCCACCACCGGCAGCCCGTACGAGGCGGCCTCCAGCAGGGTCAGCGGCAGCCCCTCCAGGCGGGACGGCTGCACGAACGCCGCCGCGTGCGAGTACAGCTCGGCGAGCACGTCGCCGTAGACGAAGTCGGTGAACACGATGCGCGGGTCGTCACCGGCGGCCGCGCGGAGCCGGGCGACGTAGCCGTCGGTGAACGCGGAGCCGCCGACGATGGCCAGCCGCAGGTCGGTGGGGAGTCGTCGGAAGGCCCGCACCAGCAGGTCGGCGGCCTTCTCGGGGACGAGCCGGCCGACCAGCAGCAGGTAGCCGCCGGGGCGCAGGCCGAAGCGGGACAGTTCGCCCGGCGGCCGGTGGGTGGGGGCGGCCACCCCGTTGGGGATGTAGCGGGCGGGCCGGCCGAACCGGGTGGTGTAGTGCTCCGCGAGGCCCCGGGACACGGTCACCCGGGCGTCGGGCAGGTGCCCGCTGAGCCGGTACGCGGTGCCGAGCACGGCCCGCGCCGCCCGGCCCCACTTGTCGCGCTGGTTGTCCAGCCCGTGCACGGTGAGCACCACCCGGGCGCGGGAGGCGTAGCGGGCCAGCGGCGCGGTCAGCACCGGGCCGAGACCGTGGTAGTGCACGATGTCGGGGCGTTCGGTCAGCGCCGCCAGGGTGGAGGTGGCCGAGTGCACGATGGCGTCGAGGTGCTTGCTGGGCACGGTGCGGGCCCGCCGCAGCCGGATGCCCCGGTGCCGAATCGCCTCCACCGCGCCGTAGCTGTCCCGGCAGTAGACGGTCACCTCGTGGCCGAGTCCGGCCAGCCGGCTGGCCACCTCCTCGACGTGCCGTTCGATCCCCCCGTAGGTGGCCGGCACGCCCTTCTGGCCGATCATCGCCACGCGCAGGGGACGCCAGGCCGGCGGGCGGGTCAGGCTCGGCCCCGAGCGGTCGGGGCGTAGTTGCTCTCCCCGGTCGGCGGCGTCGTTACGGAACGGCACTGTCCCCCCTCGTTTTCGCTGACCACCGGGGCGGTGGCGCGACCCCCGGCGCACGGGACGCTAGATCATCGTTGATCGGTCGGCCACTGGCCGGTCAGTCAGACCTGGCCGGACATCGACGGCGTCGGCCGGGCCGGACACCGACGGTGTCGACCGGTCGACCGACGGTGGCCACCCGGTGCCGATACGACGCCGGGAGGACGGAGTCTCCGTCCTCCCGGCGACCGGAGGGTGACGTCAGGAGGTCGGGCCGCCGAACTCCACCCAGTTGAGGTTGAACAAACTGGTCGTGGGTCCGCCGGAGACGGGCTTGAAGACCAGGTAGAGCGCGTGCGTGCCGGCCGCCTGGCTGACCGGGAAGGTCTGGCTGGCCCAGGCGCTGGTGCCGGCGGTCGCGTTGAGCGTCGCGCTGGTCACCAGCTCACCGGTCGGCGAGTCGAGCCGCAGCTCGACGATGCCGCGCGGGGTTCCGACGGTGGCCGTGGAGCCACCGGCGTACCGGAAGGTGATCTTGTCGATCCCGCCCAGGTTGATCGGGTCGAGCGCGATGTGGTCACCGTTGTCGATGCCGGCCACGTGCTGGCCGCCACCGGCGTCGGTCGTGTTGGCCAGGGTGACGCCCTGCTGGACCTGGGCGAACTCGGCCTGCTGCCGGAAGGTCTGCAGGACGATCTGGTCCAGCGCAGACAGCGCCGGCTGGCCGTTGGCACCCTTGTCGGTGTAGGTGGCGCTGATCGCGCCGTACAGGTAGCCACCGGCGTGGTCGGCCCCGTCGGCCGGGGTCTCGAACGAGCCCGAGCAGCCGTTGGCGTCGCTCATGCCGTGACCGTGGGTGTCGTGGCCGAGCACGAACGAGACCGTGACCCGGCTGCAGTCGATCGGGCCGTCCTCGGGGTCGGTCACGGTGACCGTCCACGGCACGGTGTCACCCCAGTTGAAGAAGGTGCCGGACAGCGGCGAGGTGACCTTCACGGTGGGCGCGGTGTTGCCCACGGTGATCTCGCGGGTGAGCACCGCCGTCTTGCCGCTGGTGTCGGTGACCGTCAGCTTGGCGGTGAAGACCCCGTTGGTGGTGTAGGTGTGCGACGCGTCCCGGTCGGTCGAGTCGGTGGTGCCGTTGCCGTCGAAGTCCCAGGCGTAGGTGATGGTCTCGCCCGGGTCCGCGTCGTAGGAGCCCTCGGCGGAGAACTGCACGGTCAGCGGCGCCTGGCCGGAGGTCGGGCTGGCCTTCAGCTCGGCCACCGGTGCCCGGGTGCCCTTGGCGTAGCGGATCACCGACAGCGCGGCGTCCGGGTTGGCCCGGAAGAAGCCGTCGCCGTACTCCAGCAGGTAGAGGTTGCCGTCCGGGCCGAACTCCATGTCCATCGGGTTGTCGAAGACGAAGCCCGGCAGGAACTGCTCCACCCCGACCAGCTTGCCGCTGCCGTTGGTGCGCATCATGAAGATCTTGTCCCGGGTGAACTCCCCGAAGACGACCGCGTCGTTGTAGTACTCCGGGAACTTGGTGTCCGAGGCCAGCGCGGCGTCGTACTTGTAGACCGGGCCGCCCATCGGGCCGACGCCACCGGTGCCGAGCACCGGCCACTGGAACTCACAGGTGCCGGGCGGGGTGCTCAGGTACGCCTCGGCGCAGGTGGTGGTGGCCCGGAAGGTGTAGTTGAGCTGCGGGTCCTGCACCGGCGGGAGAACCTGCCGGCCGGTGTTGCGCGGCGAGTCGTTCACCGGTGCGGCGCAGTTGAACGCCCCCTTCGACTGCTTGGTGACGAAGTCGTAGTCGATGTACGGCAGGGTCGGCGAGTAGCAGTACGGCCAGCCGTAGTTGCCGGCCTTGTTGGTGGAGATCCACCGGCCGGTGCCCTCCGGCCCCCGGGCCGCGTTCGGCACCTGCGAGTCCGGCGAGTAGTCACCGATGTAGACGAAGCCCCGGGAGTCCACGTCGAAGCGGAACGGGTTGCGCAGACCCATCAGGAAGATCTCCGGGCGGGTCTTGTTATCCCGGTCCTCGGCCTCGGGGAACAGGTTGCCGGCCGGGATGCTGTACGACC
Organism: Micromonospora sp. WMMD734; assembly: GCF_049178975.1. Lineage (NCBI taxonomy): Bacteria > Bacillati > Actinomycetota > Actinomycetes > Micromonosporales > Micromonosporaceae > Micromonospora > Micromonospora sp. WMMD734. The sequence goes on along the minus strand of NZ_JBMHMK010000001.1, from coordinate 1,567,378 downwards.
CGTCGGCCTTCACCTTGATCCGCAGCACCTTGCCCCGCAGGTCGTTGGTGTTGCCGGCGGAACGCTGGGCGTCGTAGCCCGGCCCCTGGGTCGGCGACTCGTTGATCGGGGTGAACCCGTCCGAGCCACCGGCGTTGGTGTCGTCCCCGGTGACCAGGTAGAGCAGGCCCTTGCCGTCGAACTTGATCTCACCGGCGACGTGGCAGCAGACGCCCCGGTCGGTGTCGACCTTCATGATCTTCTGCTCGCTCGCCAGGTCCAGGTGCGGCGTCGGCTCCTCGACCCACTTGAACCGGGAGAGCTGGTTGTGCCCCTTGTAGGCGTCCCAGGCGCTCGGGTCGGTGCTGGTCACCGGCGCGTCGGTGATCGGGGTGTCGAGCTTGGGCGCGTAGTAGACGTACACCCACTTGTCGGTGGCGAAGTCCGGGCCGACGGTGACCGACTGGAGGCCGTCCTCGTCGTGCTGGTACACCGGGATGGTGGTGATGACCGGGCTGGCACCGGTCTTCGGGTCGTAGAGCCGGATCTCGCCGGCCCGGGTGTTGTGCAGCACCCGACCGTCGGGCAGCACCGACAGGGTCATCGGCTCGCCCGGCTCGTCGTTGAGGATGACCTTCTCATAGTTGGCCTTGACGGTGGCACCGCAGTCGCCCTCGACCATGCCGGCCGACCACTGGATCGCGCCGAGCAGGTGCTTGCGGAACGCGCCGTTGGCGTACGTGTCGGCGGAGTCGCCGAGTCCGGTGTAGAACGACCGGCCGCCCTGGAAGTCCTTGCACCAGGAGATCGGGTGGTCGTAGCCCATGGTGCCGCCGGTGAAGCTCTTCTCGTCCACGGTGGCCAGCACGTGCGCGGTGCCCCGGACGTTGGTGGTGAAGTTGTACCACTGGTCGTCGAGGGTGAGCTGCCGAGCGAGCGGCTTGCTCGCCGGGTGCGCCCGGTCGGCCACGTCGATGCTGGCCGCCCCGCTCGACGCCGTGCCGGCGGCGGTGGTGCCGACGATGTCGCGGTAGAACGTCCACGACGGCTCGGCCTCGACCGCGGCGTGCACGCCGAGGTAGCCGCCGCCGTTGCGGATGTAGCGCTCGAAGGCCGCCTCCTGGCCGCCGTTGAGCACGTCACCTGTGGTGTTGAGGAAGACGACCGCGCCGTAGCTGGCCAGGTTGTCGTCGGAGAAGGCGGTCGAGTTCTGGGTGACGTCGACGGTGAAGCCGTTGCCCTTGCCCAGGGTGCGGATCGCGTTGACGCCCTTGTCGATCGACGGGTGACGCTCACCGTCGGTCTTGGTGAACACCAGGACGCTTGTCGGGTCCTGGGCCGGCTGGGCCAACGCCGGGGCGGTCGCGGCGAGCGGGACGACGATCCCGACCCCTGCGAGCGCGGCGAGCCATCGGTGTACCGATCTTGCCATCTGGTTCCTCCGGTGGGGGACGATGTGCTGCCTGTACCGGGCGGGTGCCGGGACCACCCGGGTGGTGCGGTGCTGCGTCTCGCTCTCCGGTGGGGACGGGACGACGCCGTCCCGACCCCGTGCGGTTCGCCGACCGGAGAGCTGCGTACGGCCAGGGCCCGTGCCGGGGGCGCGCGGCAGCGCGGCCCGGGGTCACGGGTCGGAAGAGATCACGTGGTGGGGGGCCCGCCGGGGCGGTACGCCCGGTGGCGTCCGGGGCCGCCTGGCGGCCCGGACTCCTCGGGGCGGGCCCGGGTGGCGGCGGTCGCGTCGGGGGACGCGACCGCCACCACCGGTGCCGCCGGCGGTGGTGCGACCGCCGGTCGGTGCCCGGGTGCGGCCGGCTACCGGCCGCCGGTCGGGTCAGCTCTGGTGGTAGATGGTCAGGTCGGCCATGTTGGCGTAGCTGAGCCGGGCGAAGTCCAGCGACTGGCCCGGGTTGGCGGCGCCGCCGGGGGCGGTGTCCATCTCCCAGTTGGCGTGGTGGAAGTCGGACTCGCCGATGGTCTCGAAGAACTGCTGGAAGTTGATGTCGCCCTCACCGAGCGGGATCATCTCGTAGCCGTTGGCCAGCGCGGAGTTGCGGTTGCCGTCCTTGGCGTGGAAGAGCGGGAACCGCTTGGTGCGCCGGGCCACGTTCAGGATCGGGTCGAACAGCGAGGTCTTCTGCTGGCCGGCCGAGTTGGTGTATTTGGTGTGCTTGAACCGGGCCACGTACGCCCAGTAGATGTCGCACTCGAAGTAGACGTACTTCGGGTCGGTCTTGGCGAAGAAGTACTCCAGGCGACGCACGCCGGAGGAGCGGGTCGGCTTGCCGTTGGCGTCCAGCGGGCCGCTGTCGAGCAGGAACGAGTAGGCCACGTCGTGGTTGTGGGTGTAGAGGCGCATCTTGCGCTCCTTGGCCTGCCGGCCGAGCTCGTTCCACAGGTCGGCCGCGGCGTCCCAGTCGGACTGGTAGGCGCTGTTGGTCGGGTCGCTGCCGGTGCCGATGTTCTTCATGCCGAGTTCCTCGGCGATGTCCAGCTGCTGCTGGAACGTGGCCGCGTTGATCGACGTGTGGGTGCCGTTGGCGACCAGCCCGTTGTCGTCCAGGATCTTGCGGATCTCGGTCGGGGTGATCTGCCGGCCCAGGATCGAGGTGTGCTGGTTGTAGCCGGCGAACTCGATCTCCTTGTAGCCCATCTCGGCCAGGCTGGCCAGCACCCGCTCGAAGCCGTAGGGCACGCCGCTGTCGTCGGGGGCGGCGGAGATCCGGTCCCGGACGCTGTAGAGGATGATGCCCCGGTTCTGCGCCGGGATGAGCGGGTCGACCTGCCACTTGCCGTCCGCGCGGGCCGGGCCCTTGGTCTGGAGCACCGGCAGGCCGGCCGCGCCGAGCACGGCGGCGGCGCCGGCCGACGCGGCCAGCAGCCGACGGCGGGTGACCTGGGTGCGGTACTGGGGGTCGTTGGCCATACGGCGCTGATCCTCGTTCACAAATTCCACCTTTCGAGGGTGGCCCTGACGGGCCACTGAGACGTGCGAGTCCTGCTGGGAGGGTCGAAGGACCTGCGCCGCCGAATACGCGTGGCCCGGTGGATGACTGCTCGGTCAAGGGGGGATGTCAACCGTGTTACGTCTGTGAACCGGACACTAACGGTGGCTGACGGCTAAAGATAGACCTCCAACGGAGAAACTTTTGTTCGTGCGAACAAAAGTTCCTGTCGGTCGGAGCCGATGCCCGAACGGTCGCCCGGACCCGGCTCTCCGGTCGATCCCCCCAGCCCTCACCAGCACGAACACCGACGACGCCCCGGACGCCGGCAGGCGGACACGACGCGGGGCGCGCCGTCGACCCGCGATCGAATCGACAGCACGCCCGACACGCGCCCACCGGCCGTCCCGTACCGGGCACGGCACCGGTCGGCACACCCGTCCGTCGCCGCGCTACCCGGAACCGGCCAGCACCAGTTCCCCGAGCCGCTGCTCCAGCGCCGCCGCGTCCAGCCCGCCCGGCCAGCCGCGCAGCACCGCGCCACCCTTGGCGACCAGCACGACGGCCGGTGGCTCCCGTACCGCGTACGACCGCCAGATGGTCTGCTGTTCGTCCACCACGACGGGATACTCCACCCGGTGCGTCCGCAGGTAGTCCTGCAACTCGTCGGCCTGGTCGACGCCGGCCACGCCGACGAAGACCACCCGGTCCCGGTACCGCCGGGCCAGCTCGCTCAGCGCGTCCTGCCGGTCGGCGCAGGTGGTGCACCAGGAGCTGAAGAAGGTGAACACCACCGGGCGGTCGGCCCAGAGCCGGGCGGCGGTGAGCGGGGTGCCGTCGGTCAGCCCACCGGTGAACGCCGGGGCGGCCGGCGCGTCGCCGGGCGGCGGGCGCAGCGCCAGGTCCGCGGGGACCGGTCCGGGCAGCGTCGCGGCGCCCCCGGCGAGCGCCGCCGGGGCGGGCCCGTCAACCGGGCGGGTGGTGCAGCCGGCCAGCGCCAGCACCGCCAGCAGCGACGCGAGCAGCCGCCTCATGCCGGCACCACCGCGACCAGCGCCGGACCATCACTGGTGTCCGGGGTCAGGTCGAGCGCGGGCCGGCCGGCCACCTCCAGCCGGTAGCCGGCCCGCTGCGGCACCCGCACCGGCACCGCGAACTCGCAGTACGTCGGCACCCGTTCCACCTCGAGGTCCTCGTCGAACGCGGCGACCGCCGTGCCCGCCGGCAGCGTCCCGGTCACCAGGGGCGCCCCGTCGGGGTCGAGCACCCGGAACGGCGCCCGGTGGTGGAAGTAGAGGTACGGTCCGGTGCCGGCGCAGTCCACGCCCTCGGCCCGGATGTTGATGTCGCGCACCAGCACCCGGACGGTGGTCGGGGTGACCGCCTCCGGGCCGGTGTCGGGACCACCGCAGCCGGCGGCCCCGGCCAGCAGCAGGATCGCCAGCGCGCCGACGCCGTGGCGGGCGCTCGTGGTCAGCCGCACGTGGTCTCCTCCCCACCCGTGCCGTGGGTCCGTGGCGGCCTGCGCCACCACGGACCCACGGCGTCGGTCGATTCCGGTCAGGACTTCTCCACCCGGCACTGCTTGGTCACCGTCTTCGACGGGTCGCTCTCCGAGGTCGCGGTGAGCTTGACGAAGCCGGTGTCCGCCGCGGCGGCGGTGGCCCCCACCGACACCCGGACGGTGGTGGACTTGCCGAACTGGGCGGTGGCCAGGGCGTTGGGCAGCCAGGTCCGCCAGCCCTTGCCGGCCACCTCCGCCGAGAGCCGGTAGACGTCCGACTTCAGGTACGCGGTGGCGTCCTCCGGGTGCTGCTGGCCGCCAGCGGAGTAGGTGCCGCTGTTGGTCAGCTCGAACGAGCAGGTCACGCCCCGGTTGGTGGGCTTACCGGTGCTGGTCACCTCACCCTTGCCCAGGGACACGCCGTGGGTGCTCGGGCCACCGGTGCCGTCCAGCGACCGCACCGCCACCGTGTACGACAGCGAGCCGGCCGCGTCCCGCTTGAGGTCGATGACGTAGAAGTGCAGCCGGTTGGCCTCGTCGACGTACTCGTACTGGCTGCCGGTGTCCGCCCCGGCGTGGAACAGCGCGTCGGAGAGCTGCCGGTAGTCACCCATGGTGATCTTCTGCGGGGTGCCGTCCGGCCGGTAGAAGTCGATCATGTCGATGTCCTGCGGGTTGGCGTCCACCACCCACTGGAACGGCGCGCTGTCGGCGTTCTTGGTCTTGCTCAGCAGCACGCCCCGGTCCGGGGTGAACGAGTCCGCCCCCATCCGGTCGACGACCTCGACGGTGTAGTTGTTGAAGCTCCCGCCGTCGCACAGCGGGTTCGTGGCCACCGTGCAGGCCGGCGAGAGGTCCTTGTTCAGGGCGATGTTCACGCCGGTCAGCCCCTTCGGGCCGGCGTCGACCGCGCGGGCGGTCACCTGGGCGGTGACCATTCCGGACGAGGCCAGCGCCTCCCGGGACAGCCGCAGCACGTGCTCCTCACCGAGCAGGCCGATCTTGAGCTTGTCCCGCACGGTGTGCAGCGAGCCCATCGAGCCGCCGTTGGTCGGCGGGATCTGCCAGCGGGTGTGCGGGCCACCGGGTCCGTTGAACGACCCGCGCGACATCATGCTCCAGATGCCGGTGTACGCCCGGCGTAACGGCTCGCCGTACGGGTTGTTGTAGTTGTCGCCGATGCCGAGCAGGTGGGTCAGCTCGTGGGCGTAGACCCCCATGCCGGAGCTCTCCCCCTGGGTGGAGGAGCCGGAACCGGCGTTGGGCCACAGGGTCGCCGCCGCCTTCCACGAGGTCCACTCGACGTAGCGGGTCTTGGCCCAGTTCGGCAGGTTGGGGTCCGGCGGGCCCCAGGAGTCCGGCACGTCCTCCTTGTTCTGGAAGATCATCTGCCCGAACTCCTGCCAGGTGGACGACTCGTCCTGCCCGGCGCTGAGGATGAAGACCAGCTCGTACTGGTTGGCGACCTCGTCACCGACCGCCGCCCGCCAGGCGCCCAGCCCGTCGGTGCGGATGTTCTTGTTGCAGGCGTCCCCGCTCGGGCAGGCGCCCGGGTTGAAGCTGTTGTCCAGCCCGTACTGGTACGACTTCGCCGGCATCTGGTACGGCCCGAACCCGGCCAGGTCCACGCCGTAGCGCCCGTTGGAGTCCTGCATCCAGTACTCGTGCAGGGTGTGCCCCTTGTTCAGGGTGTTCGGGGTGTTGAGGAAGTCCTGGTAGAACTTCGGCACGTCGGCGCGGGGGATGTTGGCCGCGACCGACTGGGGGTTGCCGAAGACCGTCGAGCGGGCCCGCTGGGAGACCGCGAACGTCTGGTCCGGATAGTCGAGCGCGACCAGAGCGATCTTGAAGTTGCGGATGGAGCCCCGCACGCTCGGGTCGGCCCAGTTCTTGCCGGGCACGGCCTGATAGTCGTCCCAGGTCATGGTGTCGGGGTTCTGCCAGGCCTGCGGGTCGAGGACCTGGAACGGGGCGGTGCCGCCGGCCGGGTTGGCCGGGGCCGCGGCGGCCTGCGCCGCGCCGGTCACCACGAGCGTGCCGGTCAGGACCGCGGCCAACACGGAACGCCTCAGTCGGGGTTTGTTGCGGGTAGCACGGTGCACAGGTTCACCTCTCGTCGGGAGGGACACGGCGTCCGGTCCGGTGTCGGCGGGGGGTGGCTGCCGGGACACCTGTCACTGGGCCGCGCAGCGAATCTAGGAGGACGGGCCGGGGCCGGTCACCGTGCAGATGTCGGCAGGTGGCCCGGCGGCTTCCGACACCTGAAGGACCCGCGACGGGTCACGTCCGGCCGCCGGGTTCAGCGGTGCCGACCGTCGGTGACCGGATCGACGGCGACCGACAGGGCCCGGACCAGGTCCCGGCGCAGCCGGGCGGCGGCCGGCGGCGGCAGTGGGCCGCGCGGCGGCCGGCACCCGCCACCGAACCGCCCGGCGCAGTCCATCGCCAGTTTGATCGCCTGCACCGCCTCCGGCCGGGAGCCCCAGCCGAAGGCCGGGTGCAGCTCGGCGTAGAGCGGCAACGCGCGGGCCAGGTCACCGGCGGCGCACAGGTCGTACAGCCGCAGGGCCGGCCCGGGAAGCGCGTTGGACAGGCCGGACACCCAGCCCCGGGCCCCGCACAGCACCAGTTCCAGCAGCACGTCGTCCGCGCCGGCCAACACGTCCACGTGCGGGCAGAGGTCCCTGATCCGGTGCACCCGGCGCACGTCGCCGGAGAACTCCTCGACCGCGACGATCCCGTCGGTCTCAGCCACCCGGGCCAGCAGCTCCGGCGTCAGGTCCACCCGGGTGTCGTACGGGTCGTTGTGCGCCACCACCGGCAGACCGACGGCGGTGACCTCCCGGTAGTGGGCGACCACGTCGGCGTCGCCCGCGGGATAGCCGTCCGGGGGTGGGGCGAGCACCCCGTGCGCCCCGGCGGCGGCGGCCTGCTCCGCCCAGCGGCGGGACTGCCGGCTGCCGTACCCGCCGACCCCGGGCAGCACCGCGCAGCCGGGCGGCGCGGCCTGCACCGTCGCCCGCACCACGTCGGCCCGCTCGTCGTCGGACAGGGCCCGGTACTCCCCCACCGACGCGCACGGGGTCACCCCGTGGCAGCCCGTCCCGGCCAACCAGCGCACGTGTTCCTGGAGGCGGTCGAAGTCGACGCCGAGGTCGTCGCGGAACGGCGTCGTGATGGCGACCAGCACCCCCCGCCAGGGCCTACCAGCTGTCACTCGGGCGTTCCCTCCTGCGCGCCGGCGGCCCGCTGCCCACCGCACCGGAACCTTACGATCGTCGATCATCACGGTGCTTCGGACAATTGCCGGAACAGTCGCCGTGGGGGCCGTCCTTTTGTCGGTAGATCCCCGGTGGACCTTGCGCACAGGCCCACCGGCCGCACAGGGTAGGGCACCGGCTGTCGCACCCCTGCCGCGCAGCCAACCAGGGGAGATCCATGCACGGTGAGCTTCAACGCATAGTCGACGCCGTCGCCGCGCGGGTGGGTCGTCCCGCCCTCATCGAGGACCGGCGGCAGCGGGTGGTCGTCTACAGCGAACACGACGGTCCGATGGACGAGGTACGCCGGATGTCGATCCTGCGCCGGCAGACCACCCCTGAGGTGATCGCCTGGTTCCGTCGGATGGGCGTGCTCACCGCCCGTGAGCCGGTGCGTACCCCGGCCGACGTCGACCTCGACCTGCTCCCCCGGGTCTGTGTGCCGATCTGGCACGACGACCTGCTGCTCGGCTTCGTCTGGTTCATCGACGACGACGGGTCGATGACCGACGCCGACATCGCCACCGCGACCGGTGCCTTCACCGACCTGTCGCTGGCCCTCTACCGGGAGAACCTGCTCGGCGAGCTGGCCTCGCAGCGGGAGTCCGAGGCCACCCGGACGCTGCTGGTCCAGAGCCCGCAGGCCCGCGCGCACGCCGTCCGGGCGCTGCTGGAGGAGGGCACCGTCGCCGGTGACGGCCCCACCACGGCGGTGGTGGCCCAGCTCGCCCCCGCCGACGGGCGGCACCCCGACGAGGTGGCCCGGATCGCGCTGGAGCAGGCGCTGGTGGCGACCCGCCGCTGGCTCGGCGTCCGGGAGTCGCTGCACATGGTCTGGCCCGACCACGGGGTGCTGCTGATCTGCGGCGGCCGGATCGCCGGCCGGCCCAGCCCGGAGGCCGTCGCCGGGCACCTCGACGAGGCGCTACGGCAGGCGACCCGGGGGTTGTCCTCGGTGGAGCGCACGGTGACCGGGATCGGTCAGGCCCGCCCGGGGCTGGTCGACGCGGTGCAGTCCTACCGGGAGGCGGTGCAGGCGGCCCGGGTGGGGGTGCAGCTGCCGGCGCTGGGTCCGGTGATCTCCTGGGCCGGCCTGGGCATCTACCGGGTGTTGTCCCAGCTCGACGCCCGGCACCTCGACGTCGCCGGGGTGCATCCCGGGCTGGAGCGGCTGCTGCGCGACGACGCCCACCAGGTGCTGTTGGAGACCCTGGAGGCGTACCTCGACCTGGCCGGCAACGCCCACGCCACCGCCGAGAAGCTGCGGCTGCACCGGACCACCCTCTACTACCGGCTGCAACGGGTCGAGCAGCTCGCCGGCACCGACCTCAAGGACGGCAACGAGCGGCTGTGCCTGCACCTGGCGATGAAGCTGGGCCGGCTCACCGGCCACTACCGGTCGGCGTCCTGAGGCGGCGCGGGGGCATCGCGTCGACCGTCGGGAGAGGACACCCGTTGTGACAGTCCGTGTCCGTCGGGACAGATCATTGACAGATCCGAGCGGGTACGGCCAGGATGGGCGCACCGATCGGCAACGCCCCCACGACCGACCGTAACCAGGTACGCCCCACGCCCGTCACGCAGACCGGATCGGCGCCGGTCCGTCGCCCCGCGCGTCCGGGAGACACCACGTGTCCCCCGACGTCGCCGGGTCGACGTCGCGACTCGGCCGCCCGCCGTCGCCCGACTGTCGGCGTCCGACCTCCCCCGTTCCCGACCCCGCCCGACGGCGGGCGCTGCCGCGCGCCGTCGGCCCGGCTCGTACCCCCAGGAAAGGTGGCCCGAGATGTCCCGTTCCGCGCTCCCCCACCGTTGGCGGCGGTTACCCGCCGCGACGGCCGCCGGCGTGGCGTTGCTGCTGCTCGCCGGCCCGGCCACGGCCGGCACCGCAGCCCCGCCCGACCGGGAGGCCGACGCCCCGGTCGTGCTCGAACGCTCCGCCGACGAGCAGGCCGACGTGGTGGAGGTGACCGTCGCCGGCACCGCCCAGCTCGACGCGCTGGTCGCCACCGGTGTCGACCTCGACCACCACGTCACCCCGACCGAGGCGGGCATCGTGGTGCACGCCGTGGTCACCCCGACCGAGGTCGCCGCGCTGAAGCGGATGGGCTACCGGGTCGGTGCCGTGCTGCACGCCGCCGCCGACTCCGCGCAGCGGATCAGCGAGCGCGAGGCGACGATCGCCGCGCACCGGGCCGACAACCGGGCGTACACGGCGACCCTGCAGCGCAGCGCCGCCGCCTCCGACGTGAAGATCATCCGGGCCGACTACTACACCTCCGGCACCAACCAGGTGCTCTCGGTGGAGGCGAAGTGGGCCCAGGGGCAGACCTCCACCAGCACGTTGACCGTGGCCCGCGACAGCGGCCCCGGCACCGAGATCGGCTCCGGCGGGACCCAGACCATCTCCCGGTTCGTCGACGCCGGGGTCTACCTCTACCACCGGGGCGCCGCCGCCGTCACCGCCCGGCCGCAGCGCATCCAGATCACCAGCCCCACCGGCGACGTGGCGGTCGCCGAGGTCGCCGAGTGGCTGCCGATCCCGGCCGACAGCCCGGAGGGCCCCGGCTACCAGAAGGACTTCGTCACCAGCTACCTCACCCCGACCGAGCTGTACGACCGGATCAAGCAGCTGGCCGACGCCTACCCGCAGCTCGCCGAGGTGGTGAAGCTGCCGTACCAGACCAACGGGTACCGGCGTAAGGCGCAGGTGGTGCTCGGTGGGACCACCGCCACCCGGGTCGCCGTCGACTCGCTCGCCTGGGGACACGAGGGCGGCAACGACATCACCGTCGAGCTGGCCGACCCGGGCGCGGCCGACCGGCCGCTCACGGTCACGGTGACCGGCAAGGCGATCCGGGTCAGCCTGGCCACCGACGCCGCCGGGGCGGTGACCAGCACCGCCGCCCAGGTCGCCGCGGCGCTGACCGCCGAGGCGGGCGCGCTGGTCACCGCGTACACCTATCGGGGGGACGCGGGTGCCGGGGTGGTCGCGCCGGTCGCGCCGACGCCGCTGTCGGACAACCTCAAGGCGCCGGCCGGGGTCTCCCGCGACCCGCACCCGGTGTACGCCATCCGGATCGGCAAGTACCGCGACGGCTCCCGCACCGGTGTGCTGGCCTACGCGCAGGAACACGCCCGGGAGTGGGTTCCGCCGCTGGTGGCCGTCGAGACCGCCGAGCGGCTGCTGCGCAACCACGCCACCGACGAGAACACCAAGCAGCTGCTGCGCACCCTGGACATCTGGATCGTGCCGTCGATCAACCCGGACGGCGGGCACTACTCGTTCTACGACTACGCCTCGCAGCGGCGCAACATGACCAACCACTGCGCGCCGGGCGGTGCCACCGACGCGCTGGCCCGCAACTCGTGGGGGGTGGACAACAACCGCAACTACACCGAGTACAGCCTCTTCGACGGCTACTCGGGGGCGTCGGCGAGCTGCACCGGCGACACCTACGCCGGGCCGAGCGAGCTGTCCGAGCCGGAGAACCGCAACGTCGACTGGCTGGCCCAGCGGCCCAACATGAAGTTCTCGATGAACCTGCACTCCTCCGGCAACTACTTCATGTGGTCGCCGGGCGCGTACGCCACCCCGGGCCGGATCTCCGCGCCCCGGCCGACGCTGGCCGAGGAGTCGTTCTTCTGGGGCGCGTCGTCGCGCATCCTCACCGCGATCAAGCGGCACCGCAACATGGCGGTCACCCCGGCCCGCACCGGCCCGATCTCCGACGTGCTGTACTCGGCGGCGGGTAACTCCGGCGACATGCTCTGGTACAAGTACGGCATCTACGCCTGGAACTTCGAGGTCGGCACCAGCTTCCAGCCCACCTGGGACGAGGCGCACCAGGAGACCATGGAGTTCAGCAACGGCCTGGTCGAGCTGCTGCGGGTGGCCCGGGACTACGACAAGGACAAGAAGCGGCCGACCAGCACCCTGTCGGTCACGCCGAGCGCCACCGAGGGCTCGGTCAGCGTCCGGTTCGACGTCAGCGAGCCGGCGGCGGTGTTCTACACCCTCGACGGCAGCAAGCCGACGTTCGCATCCACCCTGTACGCCTCGGCGGGTATCCGGGAGGGGGCCGAGACGTTGACCGTCCCGGTCGGCACCAAGATCCACTGGTTCTCGGTGGACGCCGCCGGCAACATCGAACGCAACTACCGGCCGGACGACGACAGCCTGACCTTCAACCGGGGCTGGGCGACCCTGCCCACCGGCTGACGGGCACACCGGCGGGGGCCCGCGCCACCGGGCCCCCGCCGGTCGACCGGCTCAGTCCTCGGCCCGCCACCGGTAGAACTCCGTCGCCACCGCGTCCAGCGGGCTGCCCCAGGTGTCCGGGTCGAACGGGCTGATGTACGGGCTGAGATCGTCCATGATCTTGGCGAACGCCGGCTGGTCGTGGCCCTGCCGCACGGCCCCGTCGAACGCCTCCCCGGTGCGCTCCAGCACGTGCAGGTAGACGTCGTCGATGGAGTACAGCCACCGACCGGTGACCCCCATCAGGGTGGGCAGCTCACCGGCGTCGGACTCGGCGAAGATCTGCGCCACGGTGGGTTCCGCGCCGGGCTTGATCCGGGCCACGATCACCGTCCGGCTCGGCTCACCCCCGGCGGCCGGCGGCTCGTCCGGCGTCCAGGAGTAGAACTCCTTCGCCACCGAGTCCGACGGGTTCCTCCAGTCCCTCGGGTAGGGCGTCACGTACGGGGCGATCTGCTCGGCGATCTGCTGGAAGGCGGGCAGGCCCCGGGTCTGCCCGGTCACCTTCGGGTCCGCGTTCCGCTCGATCAGGTGGAGGTAGAGGCCGTGGAAGGACAGCAGGGTCCGCCCGACCACGCCCAGGTCCTGCGGGCGGGTGGTCCGGTCGTAGTACCCGAACACGTCGGCGACGGTCTGCTCGCTGCCCGGCACCATGCGACAGACGATCAGGTTGCGGAAGGTCATCGGAACTCCTCGGGGATCAGACGGTACGGGTCGGCTCGGTGGGGCGGGGACGACTGGCCGGCGGAGGTGACACCGGCGGGGCGGACGCGGCGAACCGGACCGGCAGCTCCAACAGACCCCGGAACGGCGACGCCGCCGGCAACCGGCGCAACTCTGCCGGCGGCACGGCCAGGCGCAACCCGGGCAGCCGGCGCAGCAGCGCCGCCAGGCCGAGCTGGGCCTCCATCCGGGCCAGCGAGACACCGAGGCAGTAGTGCACGCCGTGGCCGAAACCCAGGTGCGGCCCCCGGACCCGGCGCAGGTCCAGCCGGTCCGGGTCGACGAAGTGCGCCGGATCGTGGTTGGCCGCGTTGAGCACGACACCGACGATCGACCCGGCCGGGATGCGCACCCCGCCGTACTCGACATCCTCGGTGGCGACCCGGGGACTGGCCACCGGTAGCGGGCCGTCGAAACGCAGCAACTCCTCGATCGCCGAGGGCAGCAGCTCCGGGGTGTTCCGCAGCAGGTCGAGCTGGTCGGGATGGGTCAGCAGGGCCACCGTCGCGTTGCCCAGGAAGTCGGCGGTGGTCTGGTGCCCGGCGAACAACAGCAGGAAGGTGGTGGTGACCAGCTCCGCCTCGGACAGCCTGCCGTCCTGGTCGCAGGCGTCGATCAACGCGCTGATCATGTCGTCGGCCGGGGTGGTCCGCTTGGCGGCCACCAGCTCCGCCAGGTAGTGGTGCAGCCGCACCTGTGCCTCGCCGACCGCCGCCCGCTCCTGCTCCGGCGGTCGCCGCGACGACCCGGAGGTACGGATCACCTGCGTCCAGTCCAGCACCCGCTCCTGGTCGGTCCGGGGCACCCCGAGCAGTTCGCAGATCACCACCATCGGCAGCGGGATCGCGAAGTCGTGCATCAGCTCGGCCCGCCCCTGGGCGACGAACCCGTCGATCAGGTCGTCGACGATCTGCCGTACCCGGGGGCGCAGCGCCTCGATCCGGCGGGGCGCGAACGCCTGCGACACCAACCGGCGCAGCCGGGTGTGCTCCGGCGGGTCCGAGTTGAGCATGTTGCGGTTCAGCGCCTCGGAGTTCGGCCCGAAGAGTTGCAGGTAGTGCTGCCCGGGGCCGTAGAGGTCCTTGGACAGCCGGGGGTCGGTCAACGCCGTGCGCGCGTCGTCGAACCGGGTCAGCAGGTACGAGTCGAACCGGGGTGAGCTGACCGGGCAGACCGGCGCGTCCGCGCGCAGCCGGGCGAAGGACGGGTACGGGTCGACGGCGAACTGCTCGGTGTAGAGCTGTGCGGCGGGCACCGGCTCGGTCATCTGGTCTCCTCGGGCGCGCTGGGCATGCTGTGCAGCACCTGGTAGGTGTGTCGTTCGGCGGATTCCCGCAGGTCGCGGACCACCCGCAGCAGCCGGTCGCGGTGCTCGCTGCGGCCGAAGGCGTCGAGCCGTTCCCGGTCCGCCCAGTCGCTGATGACCAGGTAGCTGCGCGGGTCGTCGGCGTCCCGGACGAGGTCCTGGCGCAGGCACCCGTCGAGTTGCCGGATCTGCTCCGCCGCCGAGAGCCACTCCGCCTCGAACCGCTCCGCGCAGCCCTCCCGGGTACGCATGGCGAGCACCGTGCGTACGGGCCTCATCGCGTACCACCGAAGACCAGGTGCAGGTTCTTGCGCAGGGCGTCGGCGTCGAACGGCTGGCTGCGGAAGCCGACGTGCCCGTCCGGGCGGATCAGGTACAGGGCGGTACCGGTCACCCCGTACCGGGTACGGAACTCGTCCCCGGCGTCGCGCACCACCGGCGGCGCGAGCAGTCCCGGATCGTCGGCGTCCGGGCTGAGCAGCAGGTAGGCGTCGACCTCGCCCCGGCTCAGGGCGCGCACGTCGGCGCAGAGCCCCGGCACGGCGGCCACCGCCGCCGGATCGGCCGAGGCGTCGGCGTAGAGCAGCAGGGTGTGCCGGGTGCCGGCGGTCAGGTCGCGCAGGCGCAACGGGTGCCCCACCCCCTGCCGCCGCAACCCGCCCAGGTCGGGTGCGCGGTCGCCGGGGCGCGGGCCGGCGCGCAGCCCGTCCGGATCGGTGACGCACTCGCCGACCAGTGGACTGTCGGCATAGCTGAGGAGCAGCGACATCTCCTGGAGGAACTGCCGCTCCAGGTCGGCGCGGTCCAGTTCGTCGGTGAACGCCATCCGTACCGCGCGGCCGACGATCTCCTCGCCCTCCGGGCGGCGTTCGGCCTCGTAGCTGTCGAGCAGGCCGGGGGCGGCGACCCCGCGTACCGCCAGCGCCACCTTCCAGGCCAGGTTCCAGGCGTCCTGGATGCCGGTGTTCATCCCCTGTCCGCCGGCCGGGGGGTGCAGGTGGGCCGCGTCCCCGGCGACGAAGACCCGGCCGTGGCCGTACCTGTCGACGATGCCGTGACTGATCCGGAACACCGACGACCAGCGCAGGTTCGCCGCCCGGGTACCGTGCGGGGCCAACCGGTCCAGCGCCGCCTGCACGTCGTCGAGGGTCGGCTCGGCCAACTCCTCGCTGAACCCGGGCGGGGCGTCCCGGCCGCCGGTCTGGGCGAAGAACCGGGGCGGCGCGAGGGTCGCGATCCGGTACCGGCCCGCTCCGCGCAGCGGTACGCAGACCAGCATGCCGTCCATCCGGCCGTCGGTCTCGTGCAGGAACCGCAGCAGGTGCCCCGGCGGCATGTCCCAGTTCACGTCGACGTCGGCGAGCATGAACAGCTGCGGGAACCGGCCCAACCCGCCGGAGAACGTCAACCCGAGCAGGTGACGGACCCGGCTGTGCGCGCCGTCGGCACCGATCAGGTACTTCGCCCGGACGGTGCGGATGCTGCCGTCGGCGAGGGTGAGGCTGGCCAGCACGCCGTCCGAGCCCTGGGTGAACCCGGTCAGCTCCGCGCCGCGTTGCGGCCGGACGCCGAGGGTGGCCAGCCGTTCGGTGAGGATGCGCTCGGTCTCGTACTGGGGCAGGCCCAGGTGCGCGTACGGCAGGCCGGGCAGTTCCCAGCTCATCCGGTGGGTCTGGGTGCCGTTGACGAACACCACGTTGCCGGTGAGCCAGATCCCGGCGTCCATCGCCTCCCGCACGATGCCCTGCTCCGCCCAGATCTCCATGGTGCGGCAGTGCACCCCGATCGCCTTGTCGGCCTGGCCGGGCGGGGCCACCGACTTCTCCACCACCCGGCAGTCGATGCCGCGCCGGGCCAGCTCGACGGCGGCGGTCAGCCCGGTCGGCCCCGCCCCGACGATGAGTACGTCAGTTGTCGTGTGCACGTCGGTCTCCCTACCGGTGCTGGCTGCCCGGTCGTCGCCGGGACGGGTCGCGAGGTGGAACAGTCGGCGGCGGAAGTCGAGCAGGAACGACGCGATCGGCCCGGCCTCCTCCCGCGCGTGGGCCGGGTTGGCGACCCAGCGGTGGAACTCCGCCTCGGTACGCCACTCGGCGAAGATGTGGTGGACGCCCGAGTCGGGCTCGCGCAGCAGGTCCTCACGCAGGTAGCCGGGGACGGCGGCCATCCGGGCGGTCACCTCGGCGTGGCCCCGGTGGAACTCGGCGAGCCGGTCGGCGGGCACAGTGACCTCGACGTCCACCAGGATCGTCGGGTGCCCGTCCGGCTCGTCGCGCATCATCAGGTGGTCGTCGGCGGTGGCCGGTTCACACCCGTCGCGCAGCGCGTCGGCGAGCCGGGCGGCCACCGGGCCGTTCTCGTAGTCGTGTAGGGCGTCGTCGTCGACCCACTCGGTGGCGAGCACGAACGTGTGCGGGTCGTTGGCGTCGAGGAACAGCTCCCGGCGCAGGTTGCCGGGCAGCGTGCCGATCTGCGCCGCGGCCGTCCGCCATGCCGACCGGACGCGCTGTTCGGCGCCGGGGCGCGCGCGGACCCGGAGCATTGTCCTGATCATGGGGTCTCCCTTGACGGCCTGCCCGAGACGAGGGTCCCGACCGCCGGCACCCGCACCGGCCGTCGCCGTCCGACCCTGTCGCAGCGCACGTCACCCCGCCGTCACCGGCGGGCAGACCCGGGCCGCCGCCCGTTGACGCCACCGGGACGACCCACCGGTCCGACTCAGGGGCGGCCTGCCACCACCGGGTACGGGTCGCGGGGCGGCACCGCGCAGCCGAAGGGGCCCGCCCAGGCGGGCGGGCGGGTCAGGGCCGGCGGTTGCCGCTGCTCGCGCGGACCACGAGCTCCGGCTCGACCTGGGGGCGGGGGGTGCCCACGCCGGTGCCGTCGAAGAGTTCCAGCAGCGCCGCGACGCACCGGCGGCCGACCTCGTCGAAGTCCTGCCGCACGGTGGTCAGCGGCGGGGAGAGGTACTCGGCCTCGGGGATGTCGTCGAAGCCGACGACGCTGACGTCCTCGGGAATCCGCGCGCCCCGCTGGTGCAGGGCACGCAGCAGGCCGAGTGCCTGGTGGTCGTTGGCGCAGAACACCGCCGTCACGTCGGGGCGCTCGACCAGGGACTGCCCCAGCTCGTAGCCGGCCCGGGGGCTCCAGTCGCCGACGATGACCGGGGGCACGCGGCGGCCCGCCTGCTCCAGGGTCTGCCGCCACCCGTCGACCCGGTCCCGGGCCTCCAGCCAGTCCCGGGGGCCGGCGATGTGCCAGACCGTCTCGTGGCCGAGGTCGAGCAGGTGCCGCACCGCCAGCCGGGCCCCGGCCACCTGGTCGACGGAGATGCTCGGCAGTTCACCGCGCTCCCCGCTGGCCTCGACCACCACGGCGGGTACCCCGGTGGGCAGGCCGTGCACGGCGACCGACGCCGTCATCATCGGGGTGATGACGACGACGCCGGCCACCGACTGCTCGGTCAGCGCGTCGATGGCCGAGCGCATCCCGCTCCGGTCCAGCCGTTCCAGGGTGACGATGCTGATGCCGTACCCGGCGGCGCGGGCCGCCCGTTCGATGCCCAGCAGGGTGGCCGCCGGGCCGAACAGGATGGTGTCGAAGCTGACCACACCGATGACCCGGGAGCGCCTGCCGGCCAACCCCCGGGCCAGGGCGTTGGGCCGGTAGTTGAGCTGGTGCACGGCACGCAGCACCCGCTCCCGGGTCTCCGGCCGAACGCTCGGGTGGTTGTTGAGCACCCGGGACACGGTCTGGTGCGACACCCCGGCGAGTTGCGCGACGTCGCTCATCACCGCGGCGCGTTCGGGCCGTTGCTGGCCCATGGCGGCTCAGAAACCCCGGGCCAGGCGGTAGTAGGCCTGGTTCCAGCGCAGCTCGTCGGCGAACCGGCGGGGGGTGGTGTCGGCGTCGATGACGACCAACTCGGTGCTGACCATCTCGGCGAGGTCGTGCAGTTCCTCGACCCCGACGGCCTGGGACAGCACCGTGTGGTGCGGGGCGCCGGCGGTGAGCCAGGCCTCCGCCGACGCGGCCAGGTCCGGCCGGGGCCGCCACACCGCCCGCGCCACCGGCAGCTTCGGCAGCGGGTACGGCGGGGCGACCACGTCGATCTCGTTGGCGACCAGCCGGAACCGCTCCCCCATGTCGGCCAGGCCGAGCACCACCGCCGGGCCGGGTTGGGCGTCGAAGACCATCCGGACGGGGTCCTCCCGGCCGCCGATGCCCAGCGGGTGGATCTCGACGTTCGGGGTGGCCGCCGCGATGGTCGGGCAGACCTCCAGCATGTGCGCCCCGAGCACCAGTTCCCGGCCCGGGGTCAGGTCGTAGGTGTAGTCCTCCATGAACGAGGTGCCACCGGTGGTGCCGACGGCCATCGACTTGAGCGTGCGCACCAGCACCGAGGTCTTCCAGTCGCCCTCGCCGCCGAAGCCGTACCCGTCGGCCATCAGCCGCTGCACCGCGAGGCCGGGCAGCTGCCGCAGCCCGCCGAGGTCCTCGAAGTTGGTGGTGAAGGCGCGGAACCCGCCGGCATCGAGGAAGTCGCGCAGCCCCGCCTCGATCCGGGCGGCGTAGCGCAGCGAGTCGTGCCGGTCCCCGCCGGGGCGCAGCGTGTCGACCAGCCGGTAGCTGTCGTCGTACTCCTTGACCAGGTCGTCGATGCGGGCGTCGGCGACCGCGTCGACGGCGTCGACCAGGTCGTTGACCCCGTAGGTGTTCACCGAGACACCGAAGCGCAGCTCGGCCTCGACCTTGTCGCCCTCGGTGACCGCCACGTCGCGCATGTTGTCGCCGAAGCGGGCCAGCCGCAGCGACCGCATCTCGGCGTGCCCGATCGCGGCCCGGGTCCACGCGCCGATCCGGGCGGCCACCTTGGGGTCGCTGACGTGCCCGGCGACGGTCTTGCGGGCGACGCCGAGCCGGGTCTGGACGTACCCGAACTCCCGGTCGCCGTGGGCAGCCTGGTTGAGGTTCATGAAGTCCATGTCGATCTCGGACCAGGGCAGTTCCACGTTGGCCTGGGTGTGCAGGTGCAGCAGCGGGGTGCGCAGCGCGTCCAGCCCGGAGATCCACATCTTGGCCGGGGAGAACGTGTGCATCCAGGCGATCACCCCGACCGCGCCCTGCACGGCGGCGTCGCGGCAGACGGCGAGGATCTCGGTGCTGGAGGTCAGCACCGGCTTCCAGACCACCCGGGCCGGGACGGCCGGGTCGGCGTCGAGTCGTTCGGCGATCCGCCGGGACTGCTCGGCCACCTGGCGCAGGGTCTCCGGGCCGTACAGGCCCTGGCTGCCGGTGAGGAACCAGACCTCGGCGACCGGGGATGGGTTGGTCATGGGCGTTGCCTTCCGGTGGGGCTGGCGAGGGTTACTTGGTGCGGATGCCGACGAGGCGTTGGAGCAGGATGAACACGAACAGCAGGCCACCAATGACGATCTTGGTCCACCACGAGTTGAGGGTGCCGTCGAAGGTGATCAACGTCTGGATGATGCTGAGCACCAGCACCCCGAGCAGGGTGCCGAAGATGTAGCCGGACCCGCCGGTGAGCAGGGTGCCGCCGATGACGACCGCCGCGATCACGTCCAGCTCCATGCCCACCGCGATCAGCGGCGCGCCGGAGAGGGTGTAGAAGGAGAGCAGGATGCCGCCGATCGCCGAGCAGAGCCCGCTGATCGTGTAGACCGCGATCTTCGTACGGCCCACCGGCAGGCCCATCAGCAGCGCGGACTGCTGGTTGCCGCCGACGGCGTACACGTTGCGGCCCAGCCGGGTGTACGCCAGCACGGCCGCCGCCACGGCCACCACCGCAACGGCGATCAACGCGCCGACCGAGACGAAGTTCTCGCCGAGGTGGATGCGGTGCTGGGCGGCGCTGGTCCAGAAGCCGTCGGTGATCGGGATCGAGGTGGTGCTGATCCAGGTGCACACGCCCCGGGCGAAGAACATCCCGGCGAGCGTGACGATGAAGGGTTGGATGTCGAAGAAATGGATCACGCAGCCCATCGCGAACCCGAGGACCGGGCCGATCAGCAGCGCGATCACCAGCACCAGGGCGGGGTGCAGGCCGTTGCCCAGCAACGAGGCCGACACCATCGCGGTCATCGCCACCACCGACCCGACCGACAGGTCGATGCCGCCGGTGAGGATCACGAAGGTCATCCCGACCGCGACGACCAGCAGGAAGCCGTTGTCGATGAAGACGTTGAAGACGACCTGGATGTTGGAGAACGCCTGGTACTGCGAAACACCGATGGAATACATCACCAGCAGCAGGGCTGCGGTGGCGAGCACCGGCACGTGCCGGGGTGGCACCCGCCACCAGGCACGGCCCGGAGAAGCGGCCAACGGGGTCGTGGTCATGCCGGAACCTGCTCCTTCTCTGTGCCGACCGGCTCCACCGGCGTGACCGGGACGCTGCGCCGACGGCGGAACCGCGCCCGGAAGGCCGGGGCCTGGATGAGACAGACCACGATCACCACGACCGCCTTGAACAGCAGGGACGTCTGCGGGTCGATGTTCATGGCGTAGACCGAGGTGGTCAGGGTCTGGATGAGCAGCGCGCCGACCACGGTGCCACCGAGGTAGAACCGGCCGCCGGCCAGCGCGGTGCCGCCGATGACCACGGCCAGGATGGCGTCCAGCTCGACCCAGAGGCCCACCGCGTTACCGTCGGCGCTGGAGACGTTGGCCGTCATCATGAACCCGGCGATGGCGGCGCAGGCGGCGCTCACCACGTACACCAGGAAGGTGATCCGGCGGGAGCGGATGCCGGCCAGCCGGCTGGCCTCGGCGTTCCCGCCGACCGACTCGATGATCATGCCGAGCGCGGTACGCCGGGTCAGCACCGCCACCAGCACCGTCACCGCGAGGGCGATGACGATGGCGAACGGCAGGGTCAGCAGGTGACCGACCCCGATCACCTTGTACGGCCCGCTGTTGATGGTGATGATCTGCCCCTCGGCGATCAGCTGGGCCAGGCCCCGGCCAGCCACCATCAGGATC
This sequence comes from Micromonospora sp. WMMD734, assembly GCF_049178975.1. Lineage (NCBI taxonomy): Bacteria > Bacillati > Actinomycetota > Actinomycetes > Micromonosporales > Micromonosporaceae > Micromonospora > Micromonospora sp. WMMD734. The sequence goes on along the minus strand of NZ_JBMHMK010000001.1, from coordinate 1,546,398 downwards.
AGCGTGGCGATGATCGGTTGGATGCCGATGCCGGCGACCAGGATGCCGTTCCAGGCCCCGAGCAGCAGGGCCACCCCGAAGCCGAGGGCCACCGCGGTGAGCACCACGCCCAGGCTGTTCTGGTCGGGCTGCTCGCTGATGTAGAGGCAGGCGACCGCGCCGGCGACCGCCGCCACCGCGCCCACCGACAGGTCGATGCCGCCGGTGGCGATCACCAGGGACATGCCCAGGGCGACCAGGATCAGCGGCGCGCTGAGCCGGACGATGTCGATCAGGCTGCCGTAGAGGTGGCCGTTCTTCAGCTCGACCGACAGGAAACTCGGCCGGTAGATCGCGTTCGCCACCAGCAGCAGCACCAGCACCACGAGCGGCCAGAACAGCCGGTGGCCGGTGACGCCCGCAGCGCGGGCCCGTACGGTGCTCATGCCGGCACCGACCCTTCCTGGGAGCTGCCGCTGGCGATGACCTGCATGACGCGGGCGGCATCGAGGGTGTCGTCGTTGGTGAGTTCGGTGACCAGCTGCCGGTCCCGCATGACGGCGACCTTGTGGCTGAGCCGCAGCACCTCCTCCAGCTCGGCGGAGATGAACAACACCGCCATCCCGCCGTCGGACAGCTGCGCCACCAGGCGCTGGATCTCGGTCTTGGCGCCGATGTCGATGCCCCGGGTCGGTTCGTCGAGGATCAGCAGCCGGGGTTCGGTGATCAGCCAGCGGGCCAGCAGCACCTTCTGCTGGTTGCCGCCGGACAGGTTGCGCACCGGCATCTCCGGATCGGCCGGCCGGATGCTCAACGCCGTGATCCAGTGCTGGACCAGTTCGTCCTGCCGGCGGCGGGGTACCGGCCGCAGCCAGCCCCGGGCCGCCTGCATCGCCAGGATGATGTTCTCCCGCACCGACAGCTCGCCGACCAGACCCTCGGTGCGGCGGTTCTCGGAGCAGAACGCGATGTCCCGGTCGATGGCGGCCACCGGGTTACGGATCGTCACCGGGGTGCCGTCCACGGCGAGACGGCCGGCGTCGGCGCGGTCCGCGCCGAAGAACAGCCGGGCCACCTCGGTACGCCCCGAGCCGAGCAGCCCGGCCAGGCCGACCACCTCGCCCTGGTGGATGGTGAGGCTGAACGGGGCGACGGAACCGGATCGGCCGAGCCCGTCGGCCGCCACCAGCGGGGTGCCCGACTCCAGGGCCGCCCGGTCCTCGCCGCTGGTCGCCTCGTCGAGGCGTTCCAGGGCGTCCAGTTCCTTGCCGATCATCTTCTCCACCAGCGCGATCTGCGGCAGTTCGCTGGTCAGGTACTCGCCGACGAGCCGGCCGTTGCGCAGCACGGTGATCCGGTCGGCGATGGCGTAGACCTGGTCGAGGAAGTGGGTGACGAAGATGATCGCGATGCCGTCGTCACGCAACTGCCGCATGATCCGCATCAGCTGGGCCACCTCGTCGGCGTCCAGGCTGGAGGTCGGCTCGTCGAGGATCAGCACCCGGGCCCGGATGTCGACCGCGCGGGCGATAGCGACCATCTGCTGCACGGCCAGCGAGTAGTTGCCGAGCAGTTCGGTGACGTCGATGTGCAGGTCGATGCGGGCGAGCAGGTCCCTGGCCCGGCGGCGCATCTCGCGCCAGTTGACCGCGCCGAGGCGGCGCGGCTCCCGGCCGATGTAGATGTTCTCCGCCACCGACAGGTTGGGCAGGAGGTTGACCTCCTGGTAGACGGTGCTCACCCCGGCGGCGGTGGCCTGCATCGGGCCGGAGAAGGAAACCTCCGCGCCGTCGAGGGTGATGGTGCCGGAATCGGTGCCGTAGACGCCGGTCAGCACTTTGATGAGGGTTGACTTCCCGGCGCCGTTCTCGCCCATCAGGGCGTGCACCTCACCGGGGAAGAGCCGCAGGTCGACGCCGTCGAGGGCGCGGACCCCGGGGAATATCTTGCTGATCGCGGTCATCGTCAGGACCGGATGCCTCTCCGACATCCCACCGAACCTTTCGTCGGAAGCGGAGGCCGCCGCGCCGAACGCGGCGGCCTCCGGTCGGATCAGTACTTCCGGTTGGGCAGGGCCGCCTTGGCCTGCTCCTGGGTGAAGGTGGTCTCCTCGGTCTCGACCCGGGCGGGGACCTCCTCGCCGGCCTTGACCTTCTTGGCCAGGTCCATCAGCTGCGGGCCGAGCAGCGGGCTGCACTCCGCGATGAAGTTGAACTTGCCGTCGGCCAGCGCCTGCATGCCGTCCTTGACCGCGTCGATGGTGATGATGGTGATGTCCTTGCCGGGCGTCTTGCCCGCCGCGGTGATCGCCTCCAGCGCGCCCAGGCCCATGTCGTCGTTGTGCGCGAAGAGCACGTCGATCTTCGGGTTGGCCTTGAGGAACTGCTCCATGACCTGCTTGCCGCCGGCCCGGGTGAAGTCACCGCTCTGCGACGCGACGACCTTCAGGTTCGGGTTGGCGGCGATCGCCTCGGCGAAGCCCTTCTTGCGGTCGTTGGCCGGGGCCGAACCGGTGGTGCCCTGCAGCTCGACGATGTTCACCGGGCCGGCCGCGGACGCCTTCTCCTTGACCAGCCACTCGCCGGCGAGCCGGCCCTCCTTGACGAAGTCCGAGCCGATGAAGGTCTTGTAGAGGCTCTTGTCGGCCGAGTCCACGGCCCGGTCGGTCAGGATCACCGGGATCTTGGCGTCCTTGGCCTCCTTGAGCACGGTGTCCCAACCCGACTCCACCACCGGCGAGAAGGCGATCACGTCGACCTTCTGCTGGATGAAGTTGCGGATCGCCTTGATCTGGTTCTCCTGCTTGCCCTGCGCGTCGTCGAACTTCAGCTCGTAGCCGGCCTCGGTGGCCGACTCCTTGATCGAGTTGGTGTTCGCCGTGCGCCAGCCGCTCTCCGCGCCGACCTGCGAGAAGCCGATGACCAGCTTGCCGCTGCCGCCGCCGCTAGAGTCGCTGTCACCGCCGGTGTCGCTGTTGCCGCAGGCGGCGAGGCCGCCGGCCAGCAGGCCGGCGGCGAGAATCGCGCCGAGGCCGCGCCGGGTGAGGGTAATACCGGTCTTCGCCATGTGAAGACTCCTTGTACGGGGATGAGGTGGGGGATGGTGCGTGCGCGGAAGAACCGGCCGGCACGGCACGCCGGACGGACCGGACCTTCCAGGGGTGGAGCATCGGGTTGCGGTGGATCGACCGGTCCGCCGGGGCGGGCCGGTGGCGAGGACGGACGGTCGGGCGTTACGGCCCCGACTGCCCGTAGACGTTCTGGTAGCGGTCGTAGAGGGAATCGATGTCGGCCTGGGCCATCGGCACCGGGGTGCCGAGCGTCCGGGCCAGGTGGGCGGTGCGGGCCACGTCCTCGCACATCACGGCGGCCTTCACCGCGGCGCGGGCGTCCCGGCCGATGGTGAACACGCCGTGGTTGCGCATCAGCACCGCCGGTGAGCGGTGCCCGGACAGGGTCGCCACGATGCCCTTGCCGATGTCGTCCCCGCCGATGAGCGCGAACGGACCGACCGGGATCTCGCCGCCGAACTCGTCGGCCTGGGCGGTGAGGTTGCACGGGATCGCCTCGCCGCAGGCGGCCCAGGCGGTGGCGTACCCGCTGTGGGTGTGCACCACGCCGCCGACCTCGGGCATCGCCCGGTAGACGTAGGCGTGGGCGGCGGTGTCGCTGGACGGCGAGAGGTCGCCGTCGACCACGACGCCGTCGAGGTCGCAGACGATCATGTTGTCGGGCCGCAGGTCGTCGTAGGACACCCCGCTCGGCTTGATCACCATCAGCTCCCGGCCGGGCACCCGGGCCGAGACGTTGCCGGCCGTCCAGGCCACCAGGTTGTAGCGCACCAGCTCGCCGTGCAGGGTGGCCACCTGCTCGCGCAGCCGGGCCACCTCGGCGTCGAGGTCGAGGGTCATGCCGGCACCTCCAGGGGGTCGGTGGTCGGTTCGGTGGTGGGCGCGACGGACGGACGGCGGGCGGCGTTGCGGATCGCCCGCAGCCGCAGCAGCACGTCGTCGCCACCCCGGCCGAAGTGGTCGTGCAACCGGCGGTACTCGGCGTAGAGCGCGTCGTAGGCGTCGGCGCGCTCCGGGTCGGGCCGGTAGACCTCGCGGTCGACCCGGCCCATCGCCGCCGAGGCGGTCGGCACGTCGGGGTACGCTCCGGCCGCGACCGCCGCGTGGATCGCCGACCCGAGGGCCGGGCCCTGCGCCGAGCCGATGATGCCCAGCGGACGCCGGGTCACGTCGGCGTAGATCTGCATCAGCAGGCTGTTGTTGGTGAGCCCGCCGGCCACGATCAGCTCGTCGACCGGGACGCCCGCCTCGGCGAACGCCTCGATGATCATGCGGGTGCCGTATGCGGTGGACTCCAGCAGCGCGCGGTAGACGTCCGGCGGGCGGGTGGCCAGGGTGAGCCCGACGAGCACCCCGCTGAGGTCGTGGTTGACCAGCAGCGAGCGGTTGCCGTTCCACCAGTCCAGGGCGACCAGGCCGTGTGCGCCGACGGGCTGGGCCGCGGCGGCGGCGGTCAGCTCCTCGTGGGAGGCGAAGCCGGCGGGGGCGGCGTGCTTGACGTACCAGCCGAAGATGTCGCCGACGCCGCTCTGGCCGGCCTCGTAGCCCCAGGAACCGGCGCTGATCCCGCCGTCGACCACGCCGCACATGCCGGCCACCTCGGCCCGCTCGGTACCGTTGACCACGTGGCAGGTGGAGGTGCCCATGATGGCGACCAGCCGGCCGGGGGTCAGCGCCTGCGCGGCGGCGGCGGTGACGTGGGCGTCGACGTTGCCGACGGCGACCGCGATCCCCTCCGGCAGCCCGGTCCAGGCGGCGGCCTGCGCGGTGAGCCCACCGGCCCGCGCGCCGAGCTGCGCCAACGGTCCGTCGATCTTGGCGACGAAGTCGGCGAAGCCGGGGTTCAACGCGGACAGGTACGCCGGGGACGGGTAGTGGCCGTCCTGGAGCAGCCCCTTGTAGCCGGCGGTGCAGACGTTGCGGGTCTCGACGCCGCACAGCTGCCAGACGATCCAGTCGGCGGCCTCGATCCAGCGCTCGGCGCGGGCGTAGACCTCCGGGTCCTCCTCCAGCAGTTGCAGCCCCTTGGCGTACTGCCACTCGGCGGAGATCTTGCCGCCGTAACGGCCGATCCAGGACTCGCCCCGGGAGTGGGCCAGCTCGTTGATCCGGTCGGCCTGCGGCTGGGCGGCGTGGTGCTTCCACAGCTTCACCCAGGCGTGCGGGCGGGTACGCAGGTCGGGCAGCTCGCACAGCGGCGTGCCGTCGGCCAGGGTGGGCAGCACGGTGCAGGCGGTGAAGTCGATGCCGATGGCGACCACCTGGGCCGGGTCGACGCCGCTCGCGGCGAGCGCGGCGGGCACCGCCTCACGCAGCACGTCGCGGTAGTCGTCCGGGTCCTGCAACGCCCAGTCGGCCGGCAGGGGCTGGCCGTCGACGGCGAGCGTCGTCTCCATCACCGCGTGGCGGTACTCGTGCACCGCCGTGCCCAGCTCGGCGCCGTCGCCGACCCGCACCACCAGCGCCCGACCCGACAGCGTGCCGTAGTCGACGCCGACGACGTACCGGTCCTGCGGCTTCGCGCCTGCATCCATGCCGTTCTCCGTTCAATCGTTGGGGGCAAGTGTTAGCGCTCACATGGAATCCGTCAAGGCGCATCCATGTAACACTGCCGTAACCATCCTGAGCGGCCCCGGCACGGCATCCACGATCACCGCTCCGACCAGCCATCGAGCAGCCGACATACGCGGAACAGGTGAGCGGTCACATCCGTTCGGTCGGGCCGACCCTTGACACGCCTGCGCGGGCGGTTCCAGACTTCGGGGCGACCGCGCGGGCCCGGAGCCGGGCCGGACCGGCGACGACCGGTCCCCCGGCGTCGTCGCGCCCACCTGCCGTGCCCGCGCGACGGACCACGGCCCTCGTCCGCCCGAGACGGACCAGACGGCCTTCGTCGCCATCCGGAGGAGGCCGCATGAGGATCGTCGACGCCCGGGTCATCGTCACCTGTCCGGGCCGCAACTTCGTCACCCTGAAGATCGTCACCGACGAGGGCGTCACCGGCGTCGGGGACGCCACCCTCAACGGCCGGGAACTGGCCGTCGCGTCCTACCTGCGCGACCACGTCGCGCCCCTGCTGATCGGGCGCGACCCGGCCCGGATCGAGGACACCTGGCAGTACCTCTACCAGGGCGCCTACTGGCGGCGCGGACCGGTGACGATGAGCGCGATCGCCGCCGTGGACACCGCGCTGTGGGACATCAAGGGCAAGGTCGCCGGCCTGCCGGTCTACCAGCTGCTCGGCGGCCGGTCCCGCGACGGGGTCACCGTCTACGGGCACGCCAACGGCGAGACCGTCGAGGACGTGCTGGCCGAGGTCGCCCGCTACGTCGACCTCGGCTACCGGGCGGTCCGGGTGCAGTGCGGCGTGCCCGGCCTGCCGAAGACCTACGGGGTCAGCGCCGACAAGATGTTCTACGAGCCGGCCGACGCGGCCCTGCCCAGCGAGGCCACCTGGTCGACCGCGCGCTACCTGGCGCACGTCCCGACGGTCTTCGCCCGGGTACGCGACGAGTTCGGCCCCACCCTGCGGCTGCTGCACGACGTGCACCACCGGCTCAGCCCGATCGAGGCCGCCCGGCTCGGCAAGAGCCTGGAACCGTACGCGCTGACCTGGATGGAGGACCCGGTCCCCGCCGAACTGCCGGAGGGGTTCCGGCTGATCCGCCAACACACCACCACCCCGGTCGCCGTCGGCGAGGTGTTCAACACCGTCTGGGACGCCGCCCAGCTCATCCGGGAGCAGCTCATCGACTACATCCGCACCACGGTGGTGCACGCCGGCGGCATCACCCACCTGCGGCGCATCTTCGACCTGGCGGCGCTGCACCACGTGCGCAGCGGCTCGCACGGGGCCACCGACCTCTCCCCGGTCTGCATGGCCGCCGCCCTCCACCTCGACCTGGCCATCCCCAACTTCGGCCTCCAGGAGTACATGCGGCACACCGACGCCACCGACGAGGTCTTCCCGCACGGCTACCACTACGCCGACGGCTACCTGCACCCGGCGGAGACCCCCGGCCTCGGCGTGGACATCGACGAACAGGCGGCGGCCCGCTACCCGTACGCCCCGGCGTACCTGCCGGTCAACCGGCTGGAGGACGGCACCGTCCACCCCTGGTGAGCACGGGAAGGGCCGGGACGTCTGGGCATCCGACCCGCCAAGGTCTACCGTACGTACACGGATGGACACGGTGGAATGAGGTTGATGCCATGACGACAGCACGGACCGCCGCGGGCCGGGCGCGGACGGGCCGGCTCCTCGCCACGACCGTCGCGATGGCGGTCGGTGTGGCCGGTGGCCTGTCCGCCGCGACGCCGGCCCGGGCCGGCTCGAACGGGCAACAGGTCTACTTCGACTGGGGTCCCGCCTGGGGCCGCGCCACCCTTGAGGGCACCAACAACAACGGGCAGTACGTGACCTCCCCGTCGATCTACCTCGGTGCCACCGGCTACGGGGCGTTGAGCGACTGGTGGTGGAAGGGGTGGGTCACGGTGCACTTCTACTACGCCGACGGGACCAGCCGGGACAGCCGTACCTGCTGGGTACCGACCGAGCAGAGCGGTTCGGACTGGACCTCCTGCTTCTGACGGCGACCGCCGCTCCCTCCGGCAGCAGGAGACCGACCCGTGTCCCTCCAGTCGCCACCAGCCACGTCGACGCCCCGGTCAGAAGAGGTGAACATGCGGATACCGACGAGAATCGGCAGGATCGCTGTCGGTACGGCCGTCACGGTGGTCGCCGTCACGGCCGCCGCCCCGGCGGCGGTGGCCGGCTCGAACGGCCAGCAGATCGCCTTCAACTACAGCGGCCCGGCCTACGGATTCGTCTACCTGGAGGGATACAACCAGTCGGGCGACTGGGTCTACTCCCCTTCGATCCCGCTCGACTCGTCCGGCTACGGTCAGCTCTACGGGTGGTGGTGGCGCGGGTTCGTGACCGTCAACTTCTACTACTCGAACGGGACCTGGGCCCGCGGCAGCACCTGCAACGTGCCGACCGACCAGTGGGGCGACTGGACCTACTGCTGACCGGCCACCCCACCGGCCGGGCGGGGGTCAGCGCAGCTCCTTGACCCGGATCAGGTTGCCGGCCGGGTCGCGGAAGGCGCAGTCGCGCACCCCGTACGGCTGGTCGATCGGCTCCTGGACGACCTCGGCGGCGCCGGCCTGCACCTTGTCGAAGGTGGCGTCGAGGTCGGGGGTGGCCAGCATGAGCCAGCCGTAGGTGCCCTTGGCCATCATCTCGGCAATGGTCCGACGTTCCTCGTCGGTGATTCCGGGGTCGACCGCCGGCGGGGCCAGCAGGATCGACGTGCCGGGCTGGCCGGGTGGCCCGACGGTGATCCAGCGCATCTTCCCCCCGCCGACGTCGTTGCGGACCTCGAAGCCGAGGATGTCGCGGTAGAAGGCCAGCGAGGCGTCCGGGTCGTCGTGCGGCAGGACGCAGGTGTCGATGGTGAGATCCATGCCGCTCACGCTAGGTGATGACCGGGGCGGGTGCTTCTCGATTCCTGACCGGCCGGGCCACCTGTCTGGTCAGGCACGGCGGCAACTGGGCCGACCCCTGCGCCGCCAGCGCCCGGTAGCTGCTCGGCGGCATGCCGACCAGCTCGGTGAACCTGGTGCTGAAGGTGCCCAGGGAGGCGCAGCCGACCGCGAAGCAGACCTCGGTCACGCTCAGGTCGCCCCGGCGCAGCAGCGCCATCGCCCGCTCGATCCGCCGGGTCATCAGATACGAGTAGGGTGCTTCGCCGTAGGCGCGGCGGAACTGCCGGCTCAGGTGACCCGCCGACATGTGCACCCCCCGGGCGAGCGCCTCGACGTCCAACGGCCTGGCGTACTCGCGGTCGATCCGGTCCCGCACCCGACGCAGCCGGGCCAGGTCGCGCAGGTGCTGGTCGGAGGCGGATCTGCCGGTCACCCTCGTGATCGTGCCACGTCCCGGCGGGTCGGTCCACGCCGGAACGAGACGCGGCGGGCGGTCAGTGGATGCGGCGGCCCCGGGCGTCGGGCACCCCGGACTTGCGGAAGAAGTACGTGTTGACCTGGTCCCGCCACTCGGTCGCGCAACGTAGCTGCTCGGCGAGACGCTCGGTGACCCGCTCGTGCACCGCCGGGTCGATCACCCCGGCCAGCCCGGCCCACCGGTCCCGCATCGCCTCCACCTCCGCCACCCCGGCGAAGTGGGTGTCGTAGATGTGCTGGATGACCGTGCTGCCGCTGTGCAGCACGTGGGAGTACGGCACGTGGTGGAAGAAGAGCAGCAGCTCGTCCGGGCACTGCTCCAGCGACTCGTACACCTGCGACCAGGGCGGCGGGTACTGGCCGGTCATGCCGGTGCCGGTCGCCCGGGTCCGGTCCACCCCGACGCCGTCGCGGTCGGCGAAGTGGTAGGTGCCCCACCGGCTGTACTCGTAGCCGTCGACCCCCGGCCCGTAGTGGCCGGCCGGGTTGACCATGAAGCCGACACCCAACGGGGCGGTGTACCGCTCGTAGATGCGCCACGAGTCGTCCAGCACCGCGTGCAGCGTCTCGCGGACCAGGGTCGGGTCACCGACCGTCGACGCCGGGAAGGTCAGGTCGATCCACTCGTCGAGGAGCGCCGTCGGGTCGAGCCGCGGGTCCCAGGCCAGCCGGCCGAAGGCGTACAGGTTGGCCTGGGCCAGCGGGTGCCCGCACCAGAACGGGTCGTCGCCCACGTTGGCCACGGCGACCAGGTCGCCGCCCCGGCGGGGTCCCGGACCGGGCACGTCGGCCAGCACGTCGGCGACGCTGCGCTCCCCCGGCCCCCAAAGCCGGAACGCCAGCACCTCGTGCCACCACGGGGCGAGGTAGCAGGCGTGCCACTGCTGGCCGGTGTACTCCTGGGTCACCTGCAACTCCACCGCCAGCCGGGTGGCCGGCATGGCGGCGATCACCGGCGAGACCGGCTCGCGGGGCTGGAAGTCGACCGGGCCGAACTTCACCTGGAGCACGACGTTGTCGGCGAACCGCCCGTCCAGCGGGGCGAAGTGGTCGTACGCGGCGCGGGCCCGGTCGGTCGTGCGGTCCCGCCAGTCCTGCCGGTGGTCGTAGACGAACGCCCGCCAGTGCACCACTCCCCCGTGCGGGGCGAGCGCGGCGGCCAGCAGGTTGGCCCCGTCGGCGTGGTCGCGGCCGTAGCTGAACGGGCCGGGCTGCCCCTCCGAGTCGGCCTTCACCACGTACCCGCCGAAGTCGGGGATGCGCGCGTAGACCCGGCGGGTGGTGCTCTCCCACCAGTCGCGCACCCCGTCGTCGAGCGGGTCGGCGGTGGACAGGCCGCCGAGGAGCACGGGGGCGGCGAAGGTCACCGACAGGTGCACCCGGACGCCGTACGGGCGCAGCAGGTCGGCGATCTCGGCCACGTCGTCGAGCCGCTCGGTGAGCAGCAGCGCCTCGGTGGGGCCGACGTTGACGTTGTTCACCGAGATCGCGTTGACCCCGGTGGAGGCGAGCAGCCGCCCGTACGCCCGCAGCCGTTCCCGGTCGCCGCGCGGCCGGCCGTCCCGCCAGAAGATCGACCCGCCGGCGTAGCCCCGCTCCACCTGCCCCATCACCGGATGCACCGCCACGTTGTCCCAGTGGTCGAGCATCCGGCGGCGCAGCGCGGGCCGGTGGGTGCGCGCCGGCTGCTCCCCGGTGAACGCGGCCTCGCCGAGGCGGACCAGGTGGAACAGCCCGTAGAGCAGTCCGACCGGGGCGTCGGCCAGCACGATCGTGACGCCGTCGGAGCGGGTCAGCAGGAAGCCCTCGTCGCCCGGCGACCCGCCGTCGGGGTCCGGGGCCGTCCTCGCGGCGGGCGGCACCACCTCGGGCAGTGGTCCCGAGTCGCGCAGGGCGAGCACCAGGTCGACCGGCCCGGCGGCGGTGCGCTCCACCCGGCCGCCGTACCGGGCGCAGGCGCGGGCCACCTCGTCGTGGACCGTGTCGACGGGCGGACCCTCGCCGTGCACCAGCACCCGACGCGCGCCGATCGCCCGGAACGCCTCCGGCGGCAGCCACGCCGGGTGCGGCGGCGGGGACGCCGGGTCGGTCGCGGTGACAGGGGCGGTGGCGGGGCTGGTCATCGGGTGAATTCCTTCCGCACGAGGTCGGTCATCGGGGTGGCGACCCGCAGGTACGCCAGGACGAACGGGCCGGCCAGCAGCACCGGCAGCGCCTCGGAGACGAGCACGGTCAGCGCCCCGGCGGCGGCCAGCAGCAGGGCGGTGCCGACGGTGACGGTGGGCGTACGGACCAGGAAGTACAGCGCCAGCCGGAGCACGTCCCGGGTGCGGAAGGTGAACAGCGAGGCGATCACCAGCGCGTTGCCGCCGACCAGGGTGACCGCCACCCCGACCGCGAGCAGCGGCACCGCCCATCCGGTGGGGACAGCGGCGACCGGCAGGTGGGTGAGGTTGACCGCGATGACGGTCAGCCAGAGCAGCAGCGGCACCCAGATCCGCAGCGCCTGCGCGAGGTTGGCCCGGTAGCCCTGCCGGAACCGGGCGGCGGGCCGCAGGTCGGTCAGGTCGGGGCGCTGGTGGTGCAGGGCGTACAGGGCGGCGGAGACGGCCGGACCGACCGGGAGCAGGCAGAGCGCCACCAGCGGCAGGTTGCTCGCGTCACGGCTGAGCAGGAGCACCGGGACCAGTCCGGGCAGAGTGGTGAGGATCAGCAGCGACCCGACGACGAGCACGGTGTACACCGTGGCGGCGGCCCGCGACAACGGGCCGTCGCCGACCTCCCGCCAGGTCTGCGCGCTCACGGCCGCTCGTCCCGGTCGGTCGACGGCGGGCCGCCGAGCAGCCGGGCACCGTCCCACCACGGCGGGGTCTCGTCGCGTACCGCCGCCAACTCGACGAGGGTGACCTCGTGCCGGGCCAGGTCGAGGTCGAGGTCGACCCGGCCGGCGGTGACCGGCAGGGCGCGGTGTGAGCGGGCCGGCTCGGCGGCCTCCCGCAGGGTGTCGAGCTGCCCGGGGCGGGGCGACCGGGGGCGGCCCATCTCGCTCCAGGCCGTCCAGGCGTTGCCGGCGTCCTCGCTGACCGAGGAGCGGAGCAGGAAGGCCGAGGTGGCCTCCCCGCCCGTCGTCGTGGCCGACGCCACCGGCACCGACAGCGCCAGCGGATGTCTGTCGGGCACCGGGTGCAGGCCGGTCACGTCCACCGGCGCCCAGGCCAGGATGGCGACCCGTCCGTCGGGGTGCCGGGTGACCAGGTGGTCCGCGCCCCGGGCGAGCACGTCGCCCCCGAGCCGGGCCAGGAACGCGTACAGGTGGTAGGTGGGTTTCTTGATCTGGCGGTGGGTGAGCAGGCCGAACCCGCCGTGGAACAGCGCGGTCGGCACCCCCACCTCCTCGAACACGTCGCTGAACGTCCAGTACGAGAAGGAGTCGACCAGGTCGCCGCCGGCCGCCAGCACCGGGGCGAGGTAGGCCGCGTGGAAGGCCGTGTCGTGGATCGGGTTGTCCGGCCGGTAGGAGGAGTTGAACTCGGTGATGTGTACCGGCAGGTCGGCCAGCGCGGTGCCGTACAGGTGCCGGCGCGGGGCGGCGAACTGTTCCAGCAGCGACGACGCCGGGGACAGCGTCTGGTGGGTGCCGAACGGCACGTGCTGGGCGGGGCCGGAGGTGTAGGCGTGCCGGCTGACGAAGTCGACAGGCACGTCGTGCGTGGTGACGAAGTCGGCGAAGGGTGCCCACCAGTCGTCCGCGCCGGGTGAGATGGCCGGGCCGCCGACCTGCAACCCGGCGTCGACCTCCTTGACCGCGTGCGCGGTGACCTCGTAGAGGCGGTGGTAGGCGTCGCGGTCGGCGCCCTGCCAGAAGTCGGGCAGGTTCGGCTCGTTCCACACCTCGATCGGCCAGCTGCGCACCTCGTCGAGGCCGTACCTGTCGACCAGGTGCGCCACCGTGGCGCGGACCAGGTCGGCCCACTCCGACCAGCAGCGGGGCGGGGTGACGTTGCCCTGCCACCAGAACACCGTCTGCTCGCCGGAGGCCAACGCCTCGGGCATGAAGCCCAGCTCCACGAAGGGTCGGATGCCCAACCCGAGGTAGGCGTCGACGACCTGGTCGACGTAGGTGAAGGAGTGGTGCACCAGACGTTCGCCGCCGTGCCGGTAGGGGCGGTGGACGCCGACGCCGTCGCTGAGCAGGCCGTGCCCCCGGATGTGCCGGAACCCGATGTCCTGCTGGATCAGGGCCAGCGAGTCCTGGTAGTCGCGGCGCAGGGCCAACTCGAATCGCCCGGTGCCGACACACCGCCGCCAGGCGTCGGTGAGCCGCCCCACGGGTCGGGCGGGAACGGTGATCCGCATCGTGGTGTCCTCCGGTGCTCGCCGGTCCGGTGCCCGGCCCGCCGGGACCCGCTGCGGGTCCCGGCGGGCCGGGTCGGTCAGCCGTTGTCCTTCTCGAACCGCTCGTGTGCCTTGTTGACCAGGCCGATGTACTGGTCGGCGTTCTTGGCCTTCAGCTCGCCGAGGTAGGCGTCCCACTCGGTGAGGGGGCGCTGGCCGAGGATGAACTTGAGCGTGTTCTGCACGACGTGGTCCTTCAGCGGGGTCTCCCACAGCGACGCCTGCTCCCGCTCCTCGTCGGTGAGCGGGGCCGGCGGGTCCACCGGCAGCGGCGTGCGGGCGTTCATCACCTTCTGGAACTCCATCTCCTCCGGGGAGAAGAACGACTGCACCAGGTCGAGCTTGCCGCCGTAGGCGAACACCCCGTTGCCGAAGCCGAAGTCCTTCTGCAGGTGCTTGCTGCCCTTGGGGTTGAGCCCGATCATGTCGACGTCGGGGTTGAGGGTGTACTTGCCGGCGGCGTCCTTGCTGAAGGTGGTGCCCTCAACGCCCCACTTGGCGAACTCCTGACCGGCGTCGGAGTAGTACAGCCAGTCGATGAACTGCATCATCGCCACGAAGTTCTTGCTGTCCCGGGCCTTCTTGGAGATCATGACGCCGTTCTCCAACCGGCTGGCCGGGTTGATCTCGCCGGCCGGGCCGACCGGCAGCGGGATCTTCGTCAGCTTGGCGTTCGGCAGGGTCTTGGCCAGGTCGGGGCGGTAGTCGTTGACCAGGGTCTGGGCGTTGCTGCCGATCACGAAGGACTTGCCGTTGGCGAGCTTCTGCCGGGCCTGGTCATCGGTCTGGGTGAAGCTCTCCGGGTCGAGCAGCTTCTCGGCCACCAGCTTGTTGAGGTAGACGATCACCTGCTTGTACTGCTCGGTGGCACCGGTGTAGACGAACTTCTTGGCCGCCGGGTCCCAGGTGGCGGGGTTCCAGCTCCAGCCGGTCCGGATGCCGTGCGCGGCGCCGACGATGCTCAGCAGTTCCCCGCCCGGGTTCGGCTTGCTCCACCGGTCCGAGTACGGGTAGGTGTCGGGGTAGCGCGCTTTCATCGCCTTGAGCACCGTGTACAGCTCATCCCAGGTCTTGGGGACCTGGAGGTTGAGCTGCTCCAGGATGTCGGTGCGCATCGCGATCGAGTACTCCGCCCACGGCTTCTCGTGCAGGCCGGGCAGGAGGTAGAACTTACCGTCGGACTGTCGCAGCGTGTCGAACTCCGGTTGGAGGTTCCACTTGGCGATCTTGTCCTTGAGGTTGGGCATCAGGTCCAGGTAGTCGCTCACCGGCAGGATCGCGCCGGAGGAGACGAAGGCGTTCTCCGCCGGGTGGTACGTCTTCGGGATGATCAGCGGGGCGTCGCCGGCACCGATCAGCAGGCTGCGCTTCTGCTCGTAGTCGCTCAGCGGCACGGCCACCGGTTCGAGCTTGACGTTCGTCCGCTTGGTCAGCTCCGACCAGAACAGCCAGTCGTCCTTGAGCGGATAGTTCGGGTGGTTGTTGTAGAGGATGGGGAAGGAGAGCGGCTCGGTGGCCGTGAACTGCTTGTCGATCCCGTAGTCGGCCATCGCGCCGGCCCGGTTGCCGTCGAGGTCCTTGGCGTCCGGGGCGTCGTCGGAACAGGCCCCGACGAGGGTGAGGGTGAGCAGCCCGGCAGCGGCTATCGCCACGCGGCGCCGCGTCCTGTGGAACATGGCTCGTCCTTTCGGTCGGATGGTGGGGTGGGCGGGGTGGAGCGGTCGGCCGGGCTACCCCTTGACCGCGCCGAGCATCACGCCGGACACGAAGAACCGCTGGATGAAGGGGTAGACCGCGAGGATCGGCAGGGTGGTGAGCACGATGGTCACGGCCTGGATGGTCGCCGCCGCCTGCACCGCGTCGGACTCGGCGACCCCGCCGGCGGACTGCGCCCCGGTCGCCCCGGCGATGAGGTTGCGCAGATAGACCGTGACCGGGAACAGCTCCTGCTGGTCGAGGTAGAGGAACGCGGTGAACCAGGAGTTCCAGAAGGACACCGCATAGAACAGCACCATCGTGGCGATGATCGCCTTGGACAGCGGCAGCACGATCCGCAGCAGGGTGGCGTACGTGCTGAGCCCGTCGACGGCGGCGGCCTCCTCCAACTCCACCGGCAGGCTCTCGAAGAACGCCTTCATCACCAGCAGGTTGAACACGTTGATCGCGTTGGGCAGCACCACCGCCCAGATGCTGTTCTTCATGCCCAGGCTGGTGACCAGCACGTAGTTGGGGATCAGCCCGCCGGAGAAGAACATGGTGAACACGGCGATCCCGACGAGCACCCCCCGCCCCTTGAGCTGGTGCTTGGACAGCACATACGCGTAGCAGGTGGTCAGCACGATCGAGATCGCGGTGGCGACGACGGTGTAGACCACGGTGTTGCGGTAGTTCGTCCAGAACATCGGGTCGGACATCACCAGCCGGTAGGCGGTGAGGTTGAAGCCCTGCGGGACGAGGTTGACCTTCCCCGCGATGATCGGCGCCTCGTCGCTGAGCGACCGGGCCACGATGTTGACGAACGGGTACAGCGTCACGACCACCACGAGGGTCAGCACCACGGCGTTGACCGCCTGGAAGACCCGGTAGCCCCGGGTCGGGCGGATGCCCCGGCGGCGGCGCGACGCAGGGCGGGCCGCCGGGGTCTTCGGGCCGGCCGTGCCGGGGGCCACGGTCACCACAGGCTCGTCCCCACCGTACGGCGGGAGATGGTGTTGGCACCCAGCACCAGGATCAACCCGATCACCGCCTCGAACAGGCCGATCGCGGCGGCGTAGCTGAAGTTGCTGGACTCGAAGCCCAACCGGAACAGGTACGTGGAGATCACGTCGGCGGTCGGGTACGTCAGCGGGTTGTACAGCAGCAGGATCTTCTCGAACCCGACGGCCATGAAGGTGCCGATGTTGAGGATCAGCAGCGTCACCATCGTCGGTCGGATCCCGGGCAGCGTGACGTGCCAGGTCTGCCGCCAGCGGTTGGCCCCGTCGATGCGGGCCGCCTCGTACAGGTTCTCGTCGATGGTGGTGAGCGCCGCCAGATAGAGGATCGTCCCCCAGCCGACGGTCTGCCAGACCTCCGAGGAGACGTAGACGGCGCGGAACCATCCCGGCTGCTGCAGGAACGGCACGCCCTCCCCGCCGAGCACCCGGACCAGCTGGTTGACCGAGCCGTCCATCGACAGCAGCTGCATCACCATCGCCGCGACGATCACGATGGACAGGAAGTGCGGCAGGTAGGACACCGACTGGACGAACCGCTTGAGCCGACGCGCCCGGACCTCGTTGAGCAGCAGCGCCAGCACGATCGGCAGCGGGAAGCAGAACAGCAGGGTCAGCATTCCCAGCACCAGGGTGTTGGTGAACACCTGCCAGAAGGTCGGGTCGGCCAGGAACAGCCGGAAGTACCGCAGGCCCACCCAGTACTCGCCGAAGACGCTGCCGCCGGGGCTGAACCGGCGGAACGCGATCACGTTGCCGATCATCGGCAGATAGCGGAAGACCAGGAAGAACAGCAGCGGCAGGACGGCCAGCGAGTAGAGCTGCCAGTCCCGGCGCAGGGCCCGCCGCCAGGGATGCCGGCGACGCCGGACCGGGGTGGGTGTCGCCGTGGCCGGTGGCGGCGGCCGTAGCGTCGGGGATGTCATCCTCGGCCTCCTATCCGGCCTGCGGGTCGGTGCCGGCGGGCTCGACCCGTACCGCGGTGAGCAGGTGTCGTCGCGCGCCGACCTGCCGCTCGGCACCGGTCAGGCGCAGCGGCAGGGTCGCCGCCGGGTCGCCGCTGGAGCGGCCGAAGCGCAGTTCGACGTCGCCGGGTTCGACGATGCGCCGGCCGTCGCGCCCGGTGAACGAGGCGACGTCGGCGGGCACGGTGAAGCTGACCCGCGCCGCCGTGCCGGGGTCCAGCGGCACCCGGGCGTAGCCGACCAGCCGGACCACGGGTCGGGTGGTCTGCGCCACCGGGTCGTGCAGGTAGAGCTGCACCACCTCGGTGCCGGGCCGGTCGCCGGTGTTGCGCACGGTGATCCGTACCGTCGTCTCGCCGTCGACCGGCCAGGCCGGCGGCCCGCCGGTCTCCCCGGCGTCGGACACCACCGGGTCGGACCACGCGAAGGTGGTGTAGCCCAGCCCGTGGCCGAACGGGTACGCCGGGGTGGGGTCGATCGAGGACACCTCGGAGCGGCGGCCCAGCGGCGGGGTCAGGTAGGTGCCGGGCAGGCCCCCGGCGTCGCGCGGGACGCTGACCGGCAGTCGGCCGGACGGGTTCACCGCGCCGGTGAGCACCTCGGCGAGCGCCTGCCCGCCGCGCTGGCCGAGGAAGAACGCCTGCACGACGGCCGCGGCGCGCTCGTGGTCGGGGCCGAGGGCGTAGGGCCGGCCGGTCATCAGCACCAGCACCACCGGGGTGCCGGTGTCGAGGACGGCCCGGACCAGGTCGGCCTGGACGCCGGGCAGTCGCAGGTCGGGCGCGTCGCAGCCCTCGCCGGAGGTGCCCCGGCCGAACATGCCGGCGCGGTCACCGACGGCGAGCACGCAGACGTCGGCCTGCGCCGCGGCGGTGACCGCCGCCGCGATGCCCGAGGTGTCGTCGCCGGTGATCGCGCAGCCCGGCTCGTGCACGAGGCCGGGCACCAGCCGGGTGAGTTCGTCGCGCAGCGAGGGGATCTCCAGGCCCAGCCCGTGCTCCGGGTGGCGGACCCCGACGTGGTTGGGGAAGGAGTAGCAGCCGAGCAGCGCCATCGGGTCGTCGGCGACCGGGCCGACCAGGGCGACCCGCCGGCCGGGGGCCAGCGGCAGCACGCCGTCGTTGCGCAACAGCACCACCGACTCACGGGCCAGCCGCAGGGCGACGTCCCGGCTGGTCTCGTCGTCGAGCCGCAGGTTCGCCGCGTCCTCGGGCAGTTCCTGCCAGTCCTCGTCGAGCAGCCCGAGTTCGATCTTCTGGATCAGCACCCGGCGCAGCGCCCGGTCGATCAGCGCCTCGTCGACCGCGCCGGAGCGCACGGCGGCCACCAGCGGTTCGCCGAACGCGTCCACGGTGGGCAGTTCCACGTCGATGCCGGCGCGCAGGGCGAGCCGGGCGGCGTCGGCGGCGTCGCCGGCCACCCCGTGCAGGGTCTCCAGGAAGCGCACCGCGAAGTAGTCGGCGACGACGGTGCCGGTGAAGCCCCACTCCTCGCGCAGCAGCCCGGTCAGCAGTCCCTCGTCGGCGGCGGCGGGCAGGCCGTCGATCTCGGCGTACGAGTTCATCACCGAGCGGGCCCCGCCGAGGCGCAGGGCCATCTCGAACGGCGGGAGGATGACGTCGGCCAGTTCCCGGGGGCCCATCGACACCGGGGCGAGGTTGCGGCCGCCCCGGGAGGCGGAGTAGCCGGCGAAGTGTTTGAGGGTGGCGACGATACCCGCGCGTTCCAGCCCTCGCACGTACGCCGCCCCGGTGGTCCCGACCAGGTAGGGGTCCTCCCCGATGGTCTCCTCGGTACGCCCCCAGCGGTAGTCGCGGGTGACGTCGAGCACCGGGGCGAGTCCCTGGTGGACGCCGGCGGCCCGCATCGAACGGCCGATCCGGCCGGCCATCTCCTCGACCAGTTCCGGGTCGAAGGAGGCGCCCCAGCCCAGCGGGGTGGGATAGACCGTGGCCCGCCAGGCGGCGAAGCCGGTGAGGCACTCCTCGTGCACCTGGGCCGGAATGCCGAACCGGCTCGCGGCGGCGATCTGCGCCTGGGAGGCGGCCAGCGAGCGGGCCCCGGCCACGGGGTCGACGGGTGCGGTGCCGAACGGGCGGGTCAGCTGGCCGAGCCCGTGCCGGATGATCTCACTCCACGGTGGTGCGCCGTCGATCATGTCGGCCTGGTGCGGGGCGACCCCCTCGCCGGAGGCTTCCGCGCCGACCCAGACGCCGACGAGTTGGGCGATCTTCTCTTCCAGCGACATGAGCGGAACCAGTGCGTCGGCCCGTTGCGCGGGTGAGCGTCGGGGGTCCCGCCACGGTTGGGTTCCGCGGGATGCCGGACCGTCGTCGACGGGCACCTGACTTCTCATGCCACACCCCTCACCTTCGACACTCCCCACCCGCGCCCGCCGGAACAGGCACCACGCGACGGCGGGGGGTTCGAAAATTTCGTAAACAGCGCGTTACCTTTTTCGGGCAACTTAGGAGGCATTGCTGGCGCATGTCAAGGTCCTCAATTGGGATATCTGACCGCACTGGTCCCGGAAAGGACATTCACCCCCGTCAAAATCTTCGGGCACTGTCGAATCCCGGTTTCGAACCGGACGTGCTAGAGTTCTCCGAAACTTTCGGACGTGCCTGGTGAGGCTTCGATGACCGCGTCCCGCCCGCTCACCCCACAGGCCTCGGCCACGATCGCCACCATCGCCGAGGAGGTCGGCGTCTCCGTGGCGACCGTCTCGAAGGTGCTCAACGGGCGGGCGGACGTCGCCGCCGAGACCCGGGCGCGGGTCGAGGAGAGCCTGGAGCGCCACCGCTACCGCCGCCGCATCCGCCGGCAGTCGCCCGGGATCGACCAGATCGACCTGGTCTTCCACGAGTTCAACTCCGGTTGGGCGATGGAGATCATGAGCGGGGTCGAGGCGGTGGCCTCCGCCGCCGGGCTGGGCATCGCCATCTCCCAGCTCGACGGGGCACACCGGCCCGCGCCCCGTCGGCTGGACGCCCTGGTCGCCAGGCGTCCGCTGGGCCTGCTCTTCGTGCTCTGCCACCCGACCCCGCCGCAGCAGCTCATGCTGACCGAACACCGCATCCCGTTCGTGGTCGTCGACACCGACAGCGCCACCTCGGCGTCGGTGCCGACGGTCGGCTCCAACAACTGGAACGGCGGCCTGCTGGCCACCCGGCACCTGCTGGAGCTGGGCCACCGACGGATCGCCGTCATCTCCGGGCCCCGCGACGTGCTGTGCAGCCAGGCCCGCGCCGCCGGCTTCCGCTCCGCCCACGACGAGATCGGCCTGCCCGTGGACGTCGACCTGGTGCGCTACGGCAGCTTCTACGTCGACGGCGGGCACGCCCACGGCCTGGAGTTGCTCGCCGGGCCCGACCGGCCGACCGCGATCTTCGCCGGCTCGGACCTGCAGGCCATCGGCGTGCTCCGGGCCGCCCGCCGGCTCGGCCTGCGGGTCCCCGACGACCTCTCGGTGATCGGGTACGACGACCTGCCGGTCGCCGGCTGGACCGACCCGCCGCTGACCACCGTGCACCAGCCCCTGCGGGACATGGCCGGCACCGCCACCCAGATGCTGCTGGAGCTGGCCCGGGGCGCGACGGTGGCGACCAGCCGGATCGACCTGGTGACCGAGCTGGTCGTCCGGGAGAGCACCGCCCCACCCGCCACCACCCGTCCCTGAGCACCCGAGGAACCCATGGCATCCATCCAGGACCTGCGGCGCTACGCGCCGACCGTCGTCGAACCGGCCGACTTCGACCGGTTCTGGCGGGACACGCTCGACGCGGCGCGCGGCCGGCCGGTGCTGGTCGACGTCCGCCCGCACCGGACCGACCTGCGTCTGGTCGACACCTGGGACGTCACCTTCGCCGGCTTCGCCGGCGACCCGGTGCGGGCCTGGTACACCCGCCCGGCCGGGGTCGACGCCGTGCTGCCCGCCGTGGTCGAGTACGCCGGCTACGGACGTGGCCGGGGCCTGCCGCACGAGCGGCTGACCTGGCCGGCAGCCGGGTACGCGCACCTGCTGATGGACAACCGGGGTCAGTCCGGGCTGCACGGCGCGGGCGACACCCCCGACCCGCACGGCGCACCCGGCGGCCCGTGGCCCGCCACCTGGGGCATCCTCGCCCCGCACGACTACCACTACCGCCGGCTGATCACCGATGCGGTCCGCGCGGTCGACGCCGTCCGCGCACTGCCCGGGGTGGACCCGGCCCGGGTGGCCGCCCTCGGCAACAGCCAGGGTGGCGGGCTCGCCCTGGCCGTGGCCGGCCTGTGCGACGACCTCGCCGCGCTGCTGAGCACCGCGCCGTTCCTGTGTGACGTCCAACGCGGGATCGAGCTGACCGACGCCGCCCCGTACGGCGAGATCGCCAGGTACCTGGCGGTGCACCGGCAGGTCGAGGAGGCCGTGCGGCACACGCTGTCCTATGTCGACGGGGTGACCTTCGCCCGGCGCGCCACCGCACCCGCGCACTTCGGCATCGGCCTGCGTGACAACGTCTGCCCGCCGAGCACCGGCTTCGCCGCCTACAACCAGTACGGCGCGGCGAACGGCCGGGAGGGGACACCGCCACGGGAGCTGCACACCTACCCGTTCAACGGCCACGAGGGCGGTGAGGCGTGGCAGGTCGAACGGCAACTGCGCTGGCTCGACCCACTGCTGCGCCCAGCCACCGACGACGCGACGCGGTGACCGCCGGGCGGTGACCGGCCGGTAGTTCACCCGGGCATCGTCGCGCACCGATCTGTTGCCGATGTTAGCGATAACACGATATGGTGCATCGCGGCGGGAGCGCAGGGCACGCTTCGGCCGTGGTCACCGGTTCGTCCACCTGCTGGGGTTCGTCCACCTGCGGGGGTCGGTGGCCACCGGCACACATGGCGTCCACCGCCGGTGACGCGGTCCGGGTTCCCGGTCGACGCGCGTGGCAGCACCTCCGCCCGTCAGCTCCAGGGAATCCGCCGGGGACACGGCGGTCGGTCCGTTCGCGTGGAGGTCGTCCGCCACCCGTGCCGGCACACCCCTTGTCCACGAGCCGGACGAGACGGCGACATCCCGGGACGGTCGCCGTGCTGCACGTCCGCACCGCGCTCCGCGCGCCACCCCAGGGAGTTTCCATGAGCGGCACGAGCTGCCCGAACGCCGGGCCACCCCGATCCGACCACCCCCACCCTGTCCGTACCGCACCCACCGGCCGACGGCTGCCCACCATGCGCCGCGGCCTGCGTCTGCTGGGCCTGGCCACCGCCGCCCTGGTGGCCGCGGTCGCCACCGGGTCGGTGGTGACCGCACCCGCCAGCGCCGAATCCAACGGCGGGGTACGGGTGATGCCCCTCGGCGACTCGATCACCGACGGCTTCAACGTCCCCGGCGGCTACCGCATCGAGCTGTGGCAGCGGATGGTCGCCGACGGCTACCGGGTCGACTTCGTCGGCTCGATGTTCAACGGGCCGTCCAACCTGGGCGACCACGACCACGAGGGCCACTCCGGCTGGACCATCGCCCAGATCGACGCCAACGTGGTGAACTGGCTGCGCAACACCACTCCGCGCACGGTGCTGCTGCACATCGGCACCAACGACATGTACAACGCCTCCGGTGCGCCGACCCGGCTCTCCACCCTGATCGACAAGATCACCAGCACCGCGCCGAACGCGGACGTCTTCGTCGCCACGATCATCCCGCGCAACGGCACCGAGTCGGCGGTCCGCACGTTCAACGCCGCGATCCCCGGGATCGTGCAGAGCAAGGTCAACGCCGGCAAGCGGGTGCACCTGGTGGACATGTTCAGCGCGGTGGGCACGGCCGACCTGGCCGACGGCATCCACCCGAACGCCACCGGCTACCGCAAGATGGCCACCACCTGGTACAACGCCCTGCGGGCGGTGCCCGGCAGCCTCGGCGGCAACACGCCGACCACCCCGCCGACCACCCCGCCGCCCACCACGCCCCCGCCGACCACGCCGCCACCCACCACGCCCCCGCCGACCACGCCCCCGCCGTCGGCGGGTTGCCGGGTCGCGTACACGGTGAACTCCTGGAACTCCGGTCTCACCGCCTCGATCAGCGTCACCAACACCAGCGGCACGGCGGTCAACGGCTGGGCGCTGGCGTTCACCCTGCCCGGTGGGCAGACCATCACCAGCGGCTGGAACGCCACCTACACCCCGACCAGCGGGGCGGTGACCGCCCGCAACGTGTCCTACAACGGCACGATCGCGCCGAACACCTCGGTCGACATCGGCTTCCAGGCCACCCACACCGGCGACACGGCCCGACCGTCCTCGTTCACGCTCAACGGCACCGCCTGCACGGTCGCCTGACCGCCGTCCGGTGCCGGGGTGCCCGCACCCCGGCACCGGACGCCTTCCGACCTCCGGCTCCCACCACCCCCAGTAGGAGTACCGCATGCCATTGAACAGAAAGTTGCCGGCCCGGCTGGCCATGGCCGCCGCTCTGATCGCCGCCGGCACAGCCGTCGCCCTGCCGGCCGAGGCCGCAGCGGCCGGCTGCACGGTCGACTACACCGTCTCGTCCGAGTGGGGTGGTGGCTTCGGTGCGAACGTGGCCATCACCAATCTCGGTGACCCCATCGACGGCTGGACCCTGACCTGGTCGTACGCGGCCGGGCAACAGGTCACCCAGGCGTGGAACGCCACCGTCACCCAGTCGGGGGCGCAGGTGACCGCCCGCAACGTCAGCTACAACGGCACCATCGCCACCGGCGCCAACGTGTCGTTCGGGTTCAACGGCTCGTGGAACGGCAGCAACCCGAAGCCGACGAGCTTCACCCTCAACGGCGTCGCCTGCACCGGTGGCACGACCACCCCGCCGCCCACCACGCCGCCACCGACCACCCCACCGCCGACCACGCCGCCCCCCACCACACCGCCGCCCACCACCCCACCGCCGACCACACCGCCCCCCACCACGCCGCCGCCGACCACCCCGCCGGGCCAGTGGCCGCCGTCGTCGACCTTCAGCAACCCGGTGCTCTGGCAGGACTTCGCCGACATCGACATCCTGCGGGTCGACGACACCTACTACTACTCGGCGTCGACCATGCACTACTCCCCGGGCGCGCCCGTGCTGCGCTCCTACGACATGGTCAACTGGGAGTTCGCCGGGCACTCGGTGCCCAAGCTGGACTTCGGCCAGAAGTACGACATGACCGCCGGGCGCGGCTACGTCCGGGGCATCTGGGCGTCGTTCCTGGGCTACCGCAAGAGCAACAAGACGTTCTACTGGGGCGGCTGCATCGACTTCAGCAAGACCTACATCTACACCGCGCCGTCGGCCGAGGGACCGTGGACCAGGCACACCACGCTCGACCAGTGCTACTACGACGCCGGTCTGCTGGTCGACGACAACGACACCATGTACGTGGCGTACGGCAACACGAACATCAGCGTCGCCCAGCTCTCCGCCGACGGGAAGACCCAGGTCCGCTCGCAGCAGGTGTTCACCACCCCGTCGAGCGTGGGCACCCTGGAGGGGGCCCGGTTCTACAAGCGCAACGGCAGCTACTACATCTTCCTCACCCGGCCGGCCAACGGTCAGTACATCCTCAAGGCGTCCAGCCCGTGGGGGCCGTACACCATGCAGCAGGTGCTGCTGAACCTGCCCGGACCGATCGCCGGCGGCGGCGTGCCACACCAGGGCGGCATGGTGCAGACCCAGAACGGGGACTGGTACTACATGGGGTTCGTGGACGCCTACCCCGGTGGCCGGGTGCCGGTGCTCGCCCCGGTCACCTGGAACTCCAGCGGCTGGCCCGTCCTCCAGCTGGTCAACAACACCTGGGGTGCGTCGTACCCGTACCCGAACGTGCCCCGGCCACCACGCCAGGTCAAACCCATGATCGGGACCGACACCTTCGCCGGCACCACACTCGGCCCGCAGTACGAGTGGAACCACAACCCGGACAACACCAAGTGGTCGGTCAACGACGGGCTACGGTTGCAGACCGCGACGGTGACCAACGACCTGTACAACGCGCGCAACACGTTGACCCACCGGATCCAGGGTCCCCGGTCCACCGCCACCATCGAACTCGACTACTCCACCATGCGCGACGGTGACCGCAGCGGCCTGGCGATGCTGCGCGACCAGTCGGCCTGGATCGGCGTCCGCCGTGACAACGGCGCGACCCGGGTCGCCATGGTCAACAACCTGACCATGGACAGCAACTGGAACACCACCAGCACCGGCACCGAGGTCGCCGGGGCCGGCATCTCCGGCGGCAGGATCTGGCTGCGGGTCAGCGCGGACATCTCCCCCGGCTCCGGCCGGCAGGCCCGCTTCTCCTACAGCACCGACGGGGTCAACTTCACCTCGCTCGGCCCGGCGTTCACCCTCAACAACGCCTGGCAGTTCTTCATGGGCTACCGGTTCGCCATGTTCAACTACGCCACCAGTTCCCTCGGTGGCGCGGTGACCGTCCGGAAGTTCGACCTGGCCAAGTCGTAACACCCGTCCCCCTCGCCGGCCGACCACCCCCGTGGTCGGCCGGCGAGGCATATCCCCCACCCCGACAGGAGCACCGCATGTCCGCCTCACCCGACCCCCGGTCGGCGGTCCCGCCCACCACCGCACCCCGCACCGCCCCGCCGCCCGGCCGCCGTCCCGGCCGGACCCGGACGGCGGCGCTGCTCGTGCTGGCCCTGCTGGCCGGCCTGCTGAGCGCCGCCGCCCCGGCCGGGGCCGCCCCCGCCGTACGGGCCACCAACCCGCTGGTCGCGCAGCGCGCCGACCCGCACATCGTCAGGCACACCGACGGCTACTACTACCTGACTGCCACCGCCCCCGAATACGACCGGATCGTGCTGCGCCGGGCCACCACCCTCCAGGGCCTGTCCACCGCCCCCGAAACCGTCATCTGGTGGCGGCACACCAGCGGCATCATGGGCGCGCACATCTGGGCCCCGGAGATCCACTTCATCGACGGCCGCTGGTACGTCTACTTCGCCGCCGGTGCCACCGACAACGTCTGGGCGATCCGGATGTACGTCCTGGAGGGCACCGGGGCGAACCCGCTGACCGCGAGCTGGGCCGAGAAGGGGCAGATCCGTACCCCCTGGGAGACCTTCGCGCTGGACGCGTCGACGTTCGTCAGCAACGGGGTGCGCTACCTGATCTGGGCGCAGGCCGAGCCGGGCATCGCCACGAACTCGAACCTCTACATCGCCCGGATGGCCAACCCGTGGACGCTCAGCGGCTCCCCCACCCGGATCGCCGTGCCCACCCTGGACTGGGAGATGCGCGGCGGGGTGAAGGTCAACGAGGGACCGACCGTGCTGCAACGCAACGGCCGGATCTTCCTCACCTACTCGGCGAGCGCGACCGACGCCAACTACTGCCTCGGTATGTTGACCGCCTCGGCGGGCAGCGACCTGCTCCGGGCGTCGTCCTGGGTGAAGTCGCCGCAGCCGGTCTTCACCAGCAACGCCGCGACCGGCCAGTGGGGGCCGGGGCACAACTCGTTCACCGTCTCCGAGGACGGGCAGAGCGACATCCTCGTCTACCACGACCGCAACTACCGGGACATCAGCGGTGACCCGTTGCGCGACCCCAATCGGCGGACCCGCATCCAGAAGGTCTACTGGAACGCCGACGGCACCCCGAACTTCGGCATCCCGGTGCCCGACGGGGCCACCCCGGTCCGGCTGCGGTCGGACAACCTGCCCGACCGGTTCGTCCGGCACTGGGAGTACCGGGCCCGACTGGAGGCGAACGTGACCAACCTCGCCGACTCGCAGTTCCGCCTGGTGCCCGGCCTGGCCGGGGGCAACACGGTCTCCCTGGAGTCCACCAACTTCCCGGGCTACCACCTGCGGCACCGCAACTGGGAGGTGTGGGTCGAGCGGGACGACGCGTCGTCGACGTACCGCGCCGACGCCAGCTTCGTGCAGCGGCCCGGCCTGTCCAACGCCGCCGGGGTGTCGTTCGAGGCGGTCAACTACCCCGGCCAGTACCTGCGGCACAGCAACGGGCTGCTCTACCTGCGGACCGTCACCGACGCCACCGGCAACGCCGAGGCCACGTTCGTGCTGGAGTGACCACCGCCCGCCGGGCCACCCCACCCGGGGTGGCCCGGCGGGGCGTCCGGGTGGTGGATCCGGTACGCCAGGGTGATCACGTAGGACGGAGCGCTACCCGGTCATCGCCTATAGTGGCGTCCATGCCTAGCCGCGCTGTGATGTCGGTCGATGAGGCGCGGGCCTGGCTCGCCGAGGTCATTTCCGGTGCCGAACGCCTGCGCCTGGAGTCGGTCGACGACGACCGGGTCGTCGCGGTGACCGGCCCCGACTGCCTCGAACTGCGCCTCGACGGCACGATCTCCGGGCCGGCCATGTTCTGGGCGATGGACCTCACCGGCTTCGTCGCGGTCACCGTGCTGATCGGCCCGACACCGGCGATGGTGCTGGCGCACAGCAGCATCAGCTTCCTCGAACCCGCCGAGCCCGGCGAACTGCGGGTCACCGCCGAGGTGATCAAGCTGGCCAGCCGGTCGGCGGTGGTGGACGCCCGCGCCAGCGACCGCCGGGGCGCGCTGGTGGCCGCGTCCACCCTGCACTTCGCGCTGCCGTCGCGGGCCACCCGGGCAGCCCTGCGCGCCGACCACGCCGTCCGGGCCGGCGGCTGACCCACCGTAAGCCGGCCGGTTCACCAGGCGACCGGGGCACCGGCCCGGCTCAGTCCGGGCGGTCCACCACGTGGGTGCGCCGCTGCCACGGGTAGGTCGGCAGCGCTGCCACCACCCGGTGCTTCGGCGTCGGCAGCGGATCGTCCGCACCGAGCACCCGCACGTCCGGGTGGGCGGTGCCGGCGGCCACCGCCGTCAGCGCCTCGGCCGCCCGCACCGGGCCGGACGCCCGCACCCACACCGCGTGCGCCAGCCGGGTCCGTCCCGCCGCGGCGGTGCCGGCGAACGCCGGGAAGTCCGCCGCCGGCAACCCGGCCAGCCGGTCGGCGTAGCGGCGGGCCAGCTCGGCCAGCGCCGGCCCGGTGGCCGCCGACACCGGGAACCCGTCCACCGGTGCCGGCACGGCCGGCGGCACCGGCGGCGCGGGCGACAGCACCGCGAACGCGTTCGTGCCGCTCATCCCGTACGAACTGGTCGACGCGCAGGCCCCGAACCGGTCGTCCCAGGCGAGCGGGGCGACCGGGATCTCGATGCCGGTGCCGGTGAGGTCGATGCGCGGGTTGAGGGTACGGAAGTTGGCCTGCGGGACGATCGTGCGCCGATGCAGGCAGAGCACCGCCTTCACCAGCCCGAGCACCCCGGCGGCGGACTCGGTGTGGCCGATGTTGCCCTTTACCGAACCCACGTGCAGCGGCGCGCCGTCGGCGCGACCGAGCGCCGCCGCGACCGCCGACATCTCGGCCGGGTCACCCAGCGGGGTCCCGGTGCCGTGCGCCTCGTGGTAGCCGACCTCACCGGGGGCGATCCCGGCGGCGGCCAGCACCGTGTCGATCAGCCCCGCCTGGGCCGCCACGTTCGGGGTGGTGAACGTCGCCGTCCGGCCGTCGTGGTTGATCCCGGTGCCGCGCAGCACCGCGAGCACCCGGTCACCGTCGCGCTGCGCGTCGGCCAGCCGCTTGAGCAGCAGCATCGCGCAGCCCTCACCCCTGACGAACCCGTTGGCCCCGGCGTCGAACGGACGCGACCGGCCGTCCGGCGACAGCGCCCCGGTCTGCGCCACCGACCGGGTGGTGCTCGGGGCGAGGATCAGGTTGACCCCGCCGGCGACCGCCGCGTCACAGTCACCCGCCGCCAGCGCCCGCGCCGCCGTGTGCACCGCCACCAGCGACGACGAGCAGGCCGTGTCCAGCGCGAACACCGGCCCCTGCAACCCCAGGGTGTACGCGACCCGCCCGGCGGTGAAGCTGTGCCCGTTGCCGATCGTCCAGTACGAGTTCGGGTCCCCGGTCAGCCACTGCCGGTAGTCCCGGCCGGTCACCCCGACGAAGACCCCGGTGCCGGCGGCCACGGTGGCGACCGGGATCGCGGCGTCCTCGAACGCCTCCCAGACCACCTCCAGCAGCAGCCGGTGCTGCGGATCGAGGACCCGGGCCTCCCGGGGCGAGATGCCGAAGAACTTCGCGTCGAAGTCGAACACGGCGTCGAGGTAGCCGCCCCGGGTGACCATGCCGTCCCACTGCGTGCCGAACCCGGCCCGACGGTCGTCGGGCAGCTCGCCGGTGAGGTCCCGGCCGGCGACGAGCGCCGACCAGTACGCGTCGGGGCTCGACACCCCGCCGGGCGCGCGGACCGCCATTCCGACGACCGCGATCGGGGTGGGCACTACAGCACCCGGCGCATCCAGCCGTGGGGGTCGTCAGCCCGGCCGGTCTGGATGTCGAGCAGCCGATCCCGGAACTGCTGGGTGTACTTGCCCGGTGCCCCGTCGCCGATGGTGAGGGCGAAGTCGTCGCTCTTGAGCCCGACGATCGGCGTGATCACCGCCGCCGTGCCGGCCGCGAACGCCTCGGTCATCGACCCGTCCGCGAACCCGGCACGCATCTCGTCCAGGTCGATGGTGCGCTGCACCGGCTCCAGGCCGTGCTCGGCGGCGAGGGTCAGCACACTGTCGCGGGTCACCCCGTCGAGGATGGTGCCCAGGCCGGGGGTGAGCAGCTGGTGGTCGCGGGTGACGAAGAAGACGTTCATGGTGCCCGACTCGTCGATGCTGCGTCGCCCCTCGCCGCCCAGGTAGAGCACCTGCTCGCAGCCGTGGCCCAGGGCCTCCCGCTGCGGGGCGAGGCTGGCCGCGTAGTTGCCGCCGCACTTGGCCGCGCCGGTGCCGCCGATCGAGGCCCGGCTGTAGGTGGTGCTGACCCAGAGCGTGACGCCGGTAACCCCGTTGGGGAAGTACGACCCGGCCGGGCAGGCCAGCACGCAGTAGGTGACGTGCTGGGCGGGACGCACCCCGAGGAACGCCTCCGAGGCGAACATGAACGGGCGCAGGTAGAGGCTCTGCTCACCGCCGTACGGCGGGACCCACGCCTCGTCGGCGCGGACCAGCGCGGCCACGCTCTCGACGAAGGTCTCCTCGTCCAGCTCCGGCAGGACCATCCGGCGGGCCGACGCGGCGAACCGGCGGGCGTTGAGTTCCGGGCGGAACAGCCAGACGCTGCCGTCGGCGTGCCGGAACGCCTTGAGCCCCTCGAGGATCTCCTGCGCGTAGTGCAGGACCGCCGCGCCGGGGTGCATGGTGAACGGCTCCAGCGCGCCCACCCGGTGGTCGTGCCAGCCGGCGTCGGGCGACCACACCGCGGTGGCCATGTGATCGGTGAAGTAGCGGCCGAAACCCGGGTCGGCGAGGATCTCCTCCCGGGTCTGCGGCGGGGTGGGGTGGTCGGTGGGGATCAGCGGGAACTGCGCGGTCATCCGGACTCTCCTCGCGACGGGGTATCGGTGAACACGACGACGCAGTTCTGCCCGCCGAAGCCGAAGGCGTTGGTGAGCGCCGCCCGTACCGGCATCTCCCGGGCCTGGTGGGGCACGTAGTCCAGATCGCACTCCGGATCGGGCTGGTGCAGGTTGACCGTCGGCGGGACGACGCCCTCACGGATCGCCAGGGCGCACACCATCGCGCCGAGGGCGCCCGCCGCGCCGATCAGGTGCCCGAGCATCGACTTGGGTGCGCTGACCGCGACCCGGTCGGCCGCCGCCCCGAGGGCCGCCCGGATGGCGACCGTCTCGGTCAGGTCGTTGGCCTTCGTCGAGGTGCCGTGGGCGCAGATGTAGTCGACCTCGTCGGGGTGGACCCCGGACCGGTCGAGGGCCTGCCGGATCGCCTCGGCGGCGAACACCCCGCCGGGGCGGGGGGCGCTGACGTGGAAGGCGTCGCTGGTCAGCGCACCACCGGCGACGGTCGCGTACGGGGTGACGCCCCGGCGGCGGGCGTGCGCGGCGGACTCCAGCACCAGGATCACCGCGCCCTCGCCGAAGACGAAGCCGTCCCGGTCGGCGGCGAAGGGCCGGCTCGCACCGGTCGGGTCGTCGTTGCGCTGGGACATCGCCCCCATGCTCACCAGGCCGGCGAACATGGCCGGGGTGACCGCCGCGTCGGTGCCGCCGCAGATGACCACGTCGGCCTCCCCGGACAGGATCAACCGGCGGGCGTCGAGCAGCGCGTACGCGCCACTGGCGCAGGCCAGCGCGCTGGCGTTGACCGGCCCGTGCGCGCCCACCTCGATGGCGACCTCGCAGGCCGGCATGTTGGTCAGCGAGGACGGCACGAAGTGCGACAGGGGTGCGGTCGGGTCGGGGGCGAGCAGTCCGCGTACGGTGGCCTCGACGGTGTCGAAGCCGGCGACCGCGGCGTTGACCACCACGCCGACCCGGGCGGCGTTGCCGGCGTCGACGGTGAGCCCGGCGTCGGCGACCGCCTCGCGGGTGGCTACCACCGCGAACTGGCTGAACCGGGCCATCCGCCGCAGCTGCTTGCCGGTGAAGTGTTCGGCCGGCTCGAAGCCGCGCACCTCGGCGGCGATCCGGGTGGGCAGCGCGCTCGCGTCGAAGGCGGTGACCGGACCGACGCCGGACTTGCCGGCGAGCAGACCCTGCCAGGTGCTGTCGCGGTCGAGGCCGAGCGGCGTGACGGCACCGATCCCGGTGATGACGACGTCGTCGGTCATCATCTCGCCGTCGCCCCCCAGCATCGCGCCCCGGCTCCGTTCTCCCGCCACCGAACGACCGATAGAACACTATCAGTCACCATCGACGCCCGGCATCCGTCCACGGCATCCGGTGACCCGCCCGCCGCGCTACGCATCGCGCCCCGATCCCCGGGCCAGCACCGGCACGTCCCGCCACGCGTCCGGCCCGGCCCCGGCGGGCGGCACGGACCGGCAGACCACGTACCCGGCCGGCGCGGCCACCCCGGGTCGGCCGGGCAGCGCGTCGAGGACCCGCCGGTGCAGTTCCCGCGGCGAGCGTTCGGAGGCGGCCACGTACACCGTCACCCCGCCGTCGCCCGCCGGGTCGACGAGGGCCGCCGCGGGGACGCCCCCGGCCACCTCGCCGACCAGGTCCGCCACCGCCTGCGGGCGGACCCAACCGGCCGGGGTGGACACCCAGTCGCTGCCCCGGCGGGCCGGGGTCAGGCCGATCCGCCCGGCGATCTCGGCGACCCGCACCTCCTCGGCGACCGCGTCGCACAGCAGCGTCTCGATCCCCCGGATGACGGTCTCGCCGAGCGCCCCCGGCAGGTACGCCGTGTCGACCAGCAGCCCGAGCCGGCACCGGCCGTCGCCCAGGTTGCTGGCGGCGACGTAGAACCTCATGTCGCTCTTGGACAGCGGCTCCAGTCGGGAGTAGTGGGAGTCGCGGCGCAGCACGGCGAGCCGGTCCGGCCCCGGGTCCGGGTCGGTCGTGGCCCAGTCGCTGCCCCGGTGCCCGTTGTTGAAGTAGGCGGACAGGTCGAACGCCACCCCGCGTCGCCGGCCGACCCGCTCGACCACCCGGCGCACCTCGGCCGGGTCGCACTGGGCCCGCCGGTACGCGTCGAACGCCGGCCGGTGCAGGTTCCGGATCGCGGTGAGCAGGTCGACGTCGTCGTCGACCCGGTGGACCAGGAGTGCGTCCAGGGTGTTCAGGGCGATCAGGTCGCGGCTGTCGCGGTCCAGCCGGTTGCCGGCGATCAGCTTGAACACGGCGGTGTGGTGCCCGTTGTAGGCGGTCAGGATCAGGGTGGTCAGGGCGAGCAGCACGGTCGAGAACGACGTGCGGGTCCGGGTGGCCAGCGCGGTCGCCGCCGCGGTGACCGCCGCCGAGTCCAGCAGGTGCCGTTCGACGGGCTGGCCGCCCGTCGGCGCGGTCGGCAGGTCGAACATCGAGGCCGGCGCGACCGACAGCCCCTGCTCCCAGTGCCGCAGCCCCAGCCGGCTGGTCTGCTGCCCGGCCGGCGACTGCTGGAAGGCGGCCTGCGTCAACGGCTGTGGCACCCCACCGGCCGGCCGGTGGGGTGCCGGCGGCGCGGCGGGGGCCGGCGATGGCGCGGCCTGACCCGACGGCGGCGCGGCGGGGGTCGACGGCGGCCCGGTGAGCCGGTCGAGCAGCAGGCCGGTGAGGGTGGTGAAAGCCCAGCCGTCGAACGCCAGGTGGGATCCGACGAGGGCGACCGCGCTGATCCGCCCGGCCCGGTCGCGGGCGCAGCCGACCCGCAGCGGCCACTGCGCCTCGTGGTCGAACGCCGCCTCACTCAGCGTGGCGACCAACTCGTCACCGACCCGGGCCGGGTCGCCCTGGTCGTCGACCACCACCACGTCGTACGCCCCACTCGCGGCGACCTCCTGGCGCGGCCCGTCGGCCCGCTGGACGTACCGGGTCCGCAGGGTCTGGTGCGTCTCGACCAGGTCCCGCAGGACGACGGTCAACCGGTCCGGCGCGACCGGTGCGGGCAACACCAGGGCCCGGCCGATGTTGAACTGGTTCGCCTCCTTGCCGAACCACTGCATCGGCCCCCACATGACGCTCTGTGCCCAGGTCAGCGGCCCGGCACCGGCCCCTTCCCCGGTGAACGCCAGACTGAACGCGCCGGCGTCGGTGCTGGTGTCGGTGCTGCTGTCGGTCACCCCGTCCCCCTCCCCGGTGCCCACTACGCCCGCGCCGCCGGCGCGAACGGGCCGGACGACCTCGGCGTCAACCGCAGCGGCAGGTGGTCGAGCCCGCGGAACGCCGGGCTCTTGACCTTGACCAGCTCACCGATGAGTTCGATGTCGTCGGTGCGGTCGAGCAGCATCCGCAGGAACGTGGTGGCCTGCAGGCGGGCCAGGTGCGCGCCGACGCAGGTGTGGATGCCCGCCCCGAAGCCGAGGTGACCGTCGGTCACCCGGTCGATCCGGTAGTCGTTCGGGTCGGGGAACTTGCGCGGGTCCCGGTTGCCGGCGGCGAACGACAGCTCTACCCGGGCGCCCTGCGGGATGGTCGTGTTGCCGACCACCACGTCGGTCGTGGCGGTGCGGAAGACGTTCTGCACCGGCGGATAGAACCGGGCGGTCTCCTCGATCGTCGGCCCGATCAGCTCCGGCCGCTCGCGGACCAGGCGCAACTGGTCGGGGTGGTTGAGCAGCGCGTCGAGCATGTTGCCCAGGAAGTGGGTCATCGTCTCCTGCCCGCCGACCAGCAGGGTGAGGCACAGCCAGAGGATCTCGTTCTCGGTCACCCCGCCGGTGGCCGCGGCGGCGAACAGCTTCGACACCACGTCGTCGCGGGCCGGCTCGTCGCGCCGCCGGGTGAGCAGGTTGCCCAGGTAGCCGGAGAGTCCGGCGACCGATGACAGCGCCGCCTTCGCGGCCTGCAACCGCAACGCGTTCTCGTCCGGGTCCTGCGGGGCGTCCTCGCCGACCTTCGCGTTGGCGATGAAGCTCTCCAGCACACCGGCGGTGAGCTTGAGCTTGGCCAGGTTGTCGTCGGGCACCCCGACGATGGTGGTGATGACCTTCACCGGTTGCAGGATGATCGCCTGCTGGACCAGGTCGATGTCGCCGGTGGCCACGGCCTCGTCGAGCAGGTCGCCGCAGACCCGCTCGATGAACGGCCGCCAGAACTGCACCCCGCGCGGGGAGAAGTCGTGCCGGATCAGGGCGCGTAGCCGGGTATGGTCCGGCTGGTCGAGCCCGAACAGCACGGGCAACGTGGAGCGGTGGTAGGCGATCCCGTCGGCCGAGGACAGGCCTGCGTGGTTCTTCGCCGCCAACCGGACGTGCTCGTAGCGGATCACCAGCCACATGTCGCGCTGGGCCAGGTACAGCGGCTCCTCGGCGCGCAGCAGCTCGGCGTAGGCGGGGTACGGGTCATCCATGGACTCGGGCGAGAAGGGGTCGAACTCGTCGGTCCGTGTCGCGCTGGTCACTGCCATGTCCTCCGCAATCGTTGGGGGCCGGTCACCGGTACGCCCTGGCCTGGAGCTCGAACATCTCGGCATACTGACCCCCGGCGGCGAGCAGGTCGGCGTGGCTGCCGGCCTCGGCGACAGCGCCGTCGGCGAGCACCACGATCAGGTCGGCCAGTTGCACGGTGGAGAACCGGTGGGACACGAACACACTGATCGCACCGGTCCGGGCGGCCACCTCCCGCGCCTGCTCGCGGTAGCGGGCGAACAGGGCGTACTCGGCCTCCGCGTCGAGCGCGGCGGTCGGCTCGTCCAGCACCACCAGCAGCGGGTCGTCGCGCATGAACGCCCGGCCGAGGGCGAGCTTCTGCCACTGGCCGCCGGACAGTTCCGCCCCGTCGGTGTGGCTGCGGCCCAGTGGGGTGTCGAGTCCCTCGTCGAGCTGCCCGACCAGGTCGTCGGTGCCGGCCCGGCCCAGCGCCGTACGGACCGCCTGGTCGTCGTCGCGGCGGGGCAGGTCGCCGACGCCCACGGCCTGCCGGGCCGGCAGCTCGAAGCGGACGAAGTCCTGGAAGCCGGCGGCGATCCGCGCACGCCAGGCCGGCAGGGACAACGCGGCCAGCTCGACGCCGTCGACGAGGATCCGGCCGGACGTCGGCGTCAGCAGGCCGCAGAGCAGCTTGACCACTGTGGTCTTGCCGGCGCCGTTCTCGCCGACCACGGCGACCGTGGCACCGGCCGGCAGATGCAGGTCGAGACCGTCGACCACCGGTTCCGCGCCGCCGGGGTAGCACAGCGTGACCCCGGCCAGCCGGATACCCTCCCGCAGCCGGGCCGGCGGCGCACCGGCGGCGACCGACCCGAGAGCGGCTGTCGACCCGGCACCGACGGTCGGCCCGGCGGCGGTGTGACCGGGCGTCGGGTCGCCGGGCGTCGGGTGCCGGTCGGCGGTGCGGACCAGGTCGTGCACCTCGTCGAGCCGGTGGTAGACGCTGCGCAGCCGCTGGAGGTCCTGCAACACCCCCACCGCTCCGGCGACCTGCTGGTTGACCTGGGCGGCGATGGTCACGACCAGGATCACGTCACCCACCCCGCGACGGCCGGCGACGGCGTCGCGCAGGATCAGCAGCACCGCCAGCACGTAACCGGCGGCGAACGCCAACTGCCCGGTCATCCGGACCAGGCTCGCCACCAGCTGGGCCCGCCACAGCCGTCGGGTGGCGTCCTGCCAGTGCCCGCGGTGCCGCCGCCGCACCTCCCCGGTGAGCCCGAAGATGCGCAGCTCCTTGCCGGCGGCGGCGTCGGTGGCCAGCCGGAACAGCCCGGCCGCCCGGCGGGTGGACTCGGCTCCCGCCTCCCGGGCCCGGTCCACCGTCCGCTCCGCCCACCGCCCGGCCAGCAACGGCGGCACGGCGGCCAGCGGCAACAGCAACAACAGTGGATGGAGCACGGCCAGCACCACCGTCGTCAATGCCATCGCCACGGCCAGGCCGACGCCGGTCAGCACGGCCTGTAGGCCGACCCGGAGCTGCTCGACGTCCTGCTCCAACACAGTGATCTTGTCGGCGAACGCGGACCGCTCGAAATGCGCCATCCCCGGCGTGCCGTTGGTGGCGTCCATCAACTCCTGGTGCACGTGCAGGACGTCGAGTTCGGCGAGTTCGAAGTAGGCGATGTGGGCGAAGTGACCGAGGGTCAACCCGGCGATCAGGCCGACCGCCACGCCCACCCCGGCGAGACTCGCGGCGACCGACCGGCCGGCGGTGACCGCGTCGAAGAGCACCCGCAGCAGCACCGCCACCAGCGGCCACGCCACCGCACCCGCGACGACCAGGACCAGCGCGGTGAGCGCCTTGCGCCGGTCCTGGCGCAGCGACGTGCGCCACAGCGCCCAGCCGGCGGAGAGCACGCCCCGGTTCACCTGACGCTCCGCGTCGACCCGATGTCCACCGCGCCGCCGTCCGGTCCGTCGACCGGCGCACCGGTGCCGGGATCGTCCGGCGCAGGGCCGGCGTCGGAACGGTCCGGCGGCGGGGTGTCGGCGGCGGGGGTGGCGAAGCGTTCCGCCTGGAGGGTGAACAGCCTGGCGTACCGGCCGCCCCGGTCGAGCAGTTCCGCGTGCGAGCCCTGCTCGGCCACCCGCCCCTCGGCCAGCACGACGATGTGGTCCGCCCGGCGGACGGTGGCGAACCGGTGCGAGATCAGGATCGTGGTGACCCCCGGGGTGGCGGCGATGATCTCGTCGAAGAACCGGGCCTCGGCCCGGACGTCCAGACTGGCTGTCGGCTCGTCGAGGACCAGCACCGACGCGCCGTGCCGGAGGGCGAACAACGCCCGTGCGATGGCCACCCGCTGCCACTGCCCGCCGGACAGGTCCACCCCGTCGCGCAGCTGCCCGCTCAGCGGGGTGTCCAACCCACGCGGCAGCGCGTCGAGGGTGGCGAGAATGCCGGCGGCCTCGGCGGCGGCCCGGATGCCGTCCCGGTCGTCGGCGTGCCGGACCGCCCCCAGCGCGATGTTGTCCGCCGCGCTCGTGGCATACCGCAGGTAGTCCTGGAAGATGACGGCGAGGTCGCGTCGCCAGCGGGCCGCCGGGAGCGCGTCGATCGGCCGGCCGCCCACGGTGATCCGGCCCGCGTCCGGCAGCGCCAGCCGGGACAGCAGCTTGACCAGCGTGGTCTTGCCCGCTCCGTTGAGCCCGACGATGGCGGTGCAGGCCCCCGCCGGCAGGGTGAGATCCAGGTCGGTGAAGACCGGCGTCGCGCCGTGCGGGTAGCGGAACGACACCCCCTCGAACCGGATGTCCGCCGCCGGGGCGCGCTCCGCACCCGCCGCCGGTTCCGGGTCGGCGTCGGCCGGATCGTCGTCGGTCGGGCCGTCGTCGGGGGACGTCCGGTCGCGCATCCCGGCCCGGAACTCGCCGACGGCCCGGTAGGCGTTCATGCCGAACTGGGTCTGCACGTCGGCCTCGGGATAGAACTCGCCGAGCTGCACCGCCGCCAGTACCGCCTGGATCACCAGCGCCAGCCGGGTCAGCCCCACCTGGCCCTGCCCGCCGGCCAGCCCCAGCGCGGCGAGGACCGCGACGAGGACCGTCAACCCGACGGCCGTGTAGAGGAAGTACGGCCGCAGGTAGACCCGCCGCCGTTGCGCCCACACCGGACGCATCCAGTCCAGGTACGCCTGCCGGTACTGCTCACGCAGCCACGGCAGCAACCCGAAGATGCGGATCTCCTTGGCGGCCGGCCCGCCCATCGCCACGCCCCGGAAGTAGGTCAACCGGCGGACCCGGGCCACGACCGACCCGTAGATCGCCGCGTAGCGGCGCAGGCCGCCGCGTTGGCCGTGCCGGAACGCGAGCACGGCGACGAGCAGACCGACCCCCGCCGGCCAGGCGAAGGCGGCCCCGACGACCACCGCGTACCCGAGGAGTTGCCCGTAGCGGGCGAGCAGGGCCAGCATCCCGGCGCCCGCCGCCCCCGGGCTCTGGATGCCGTGCTCGACCTCGCGGGACGCCTCGGTGAGCTGTTCGAGCAGCGTCTGGTCCTCCAGCGGGGCGGTGCCGGTGCTGCCCAGCGCGGCCGCCATCAGCTCGTCGGCCACCGCGCCGTCGATCCGACGCTGCACCAGCAGGCCGGTGGTGACCTGGAGCTGGGCCAGCAACTGCTGGGCGCTGAGCGCCCCGGCGGCCACCACGAAGGCGGTCACCAGGTGCCCGAAGGCCGGTGACTCGACGCCGTCGCGGACCGCCTGCGGCAGCCAGCCGATCATCCGGCTCGTCGCGACGACGAACAGCACAGGCGCGGCGGCGAGCAGCAGGTTCACCAGTACGGCGGCGGCCACCGCCGGGACGCCCGCCCGGGGCAGCAGGGTGACGATGCGCCACCGGTCCACCGCGGTCCGGCGGACCACCCCGGCCACGACGCCGGCCGTCGTCGCGTCCTCGGTCATGCCGGCTCCCCCACCCGCCGGGTCCGCACGGCCCGCTGGAACGCCAACGCGGCGTCGTGTCCCTCGGCGAACGCCCGGACCGCGTCCAGCCCGGTGGTGTCCCGGGCCCCGCCGACCACCCGGTGCCACACGCCGGCCCGGCGTACGGTGTGCACCAGGGCGTCGGCGGGCAGTTGGCCGGCGGCGACCACCACCGTGTCGGCGGGTACGGACCGGGCCGCTGCGGTGCCGTCGACCAGGCGTACGGCGTCGGGGTCGATCCGCAGGTCCCGCACGCCCGTCACCACCTGGACCCCCCGGTGGCGCAGCTCGGCCAGCACCGCCCAGCGGGTGGAACGCCCCATCCGGGGGCCGAGCCGCCCGCCGCGCAGCAGGACGGTGACCTGCCGGTCCGGATGCTGGCTGGCCAGGTGAGCGAGGTCCACGGCGATGCCGCCGCCGCCGATCACGACGACCCGCCGCCCGAGCGCGTCGTCGGCGAAGGCCGAGCCGTAGTCGCGGACGTGCGGCAGCCCGTCACCGGGCAGGTCGATGCGGCGCGGCAACACCCCGGTGGCGACGATCACCCCGTCGTGACGACGCAGCAGGTCCTCGTCGGCGTCGGTGATCCGCCGGCCGGTGTGCAGCCGCCCGCCGAGCCGGGTCAGCTCGGCGGTGAGAAACCGGATCGCCTCGGCGTAGTCGGCCTTGCCCGGCACCCGGCAGGCCAACCGGAACTGGCCACCGGGCTCCCCGTCGGCCTCGTAGACCGTGACCCGGTGCCCGGCCAGGGCCAGGTCGTGGGCGGCGCGCAGCCCGGCCGGGCCGGCACCGAGCACGGCCACCGTGCGGGGCCCGCCCACCGGCGTCGACCCGGCCCGCACCGCCGGGTCGACGCGCGGTGGGGGCCCGTCCGGCGGCACCGGGTCGGCCTCCCGGCCGACGATCGGGTTGACCATGCAGGACACCGCCGCACCCACCAGCGACCTGTCGATGCACGCCTGGTTGCAGGCCACGCAGACGTTCACCGGCCGGCCGTGGCGGCTGCGCTCGACCAGGGCCGGGTCGGCCAGGAACGGCCGGGCCATCGAGATCAGGTCCAGCGGGGTGGCGGCGAGCACCGCCTCGGCCTGGGCCAGCCGGTTGATCCGGTTGCTGGCCAGCACGGGCAACACGCCCACCGCCGCCTTGACCGCAGCCGCGACCGGCACCCAGTGCCCCGGCGGCACCAGCGCCTGCACCGTCGGCACCGGCGACTCGTGCCAGCCGACCCCGACGTTGAGCGCGTCGGCGCCGGCGGCGGCGAGCGCGCGGGCGTACGCCGTCACGGTGTCCCGGTCCGTGCCGCCGGGCAGCAGGTCGTCGCCGGTCATCCGCATCACGACCGGGAAGTCGGGGCCCACGGCGGCCCGCACCGCCGCCACCACGGCCACCCCGAACCGCATCCGGCGCTGCGGGTCGCCGCCCCACTCGTCGTCGCGCCGGTTGGTCAGCGGGGAGAGAAACTGGTCGATCAGGTACCCCTCGGAACCCATGATCTCCACGGCGCTGAACCCGAGGTCACGCGCGTGCGACGCGCCCCGGGCGAAGTCTTCGACGATGCGGGCGACCGCGTCGGTGGACAGCGCGGCCGGGGTGAGCGGTGAGATCCGGCTGGGCACCGCCGACGGGGCGACCGGGTGCGGGCCGCCGGCGGCCGGCCGGGCGTACCGGCCGGCGTGGAAGAGCTGGAGGGCGAGCAGACCGCCGGCCGCGCCGACCTCCCCCGCGACCCGGCGCAGCCGGGCCCGGAAGGCGGTGTCGTCGAGCACCCCGGAGCTCGGCACGTCGACGCCGGCCGGGTCGACCGCCGCGCCGCCGGTGACCATCAGCCCGGCGCCGCCGCGCACCCGGGCCAGGTAGAACGCGGCCAGTGACCGGCCGCCGTCGTCGCGGTGGTCCCAGCCCAGGTGCATCGCCCCCATCACGATCCGGTGCGGCAGCACCAACCGGCCGATCCGGCCGGGCCGCAGCACCCGCTCCAGTCCGGCCGTCATGTCAGCGGACCACTCAGGTCCCGGCTGAACGGCGGTGAGACGATCGACAGTCCACCGTCGACCACCAGGGTCTGCCCGGTGACGTACTCGGCGGCCGGGGAGAGCAGGAAGGCGATCACGTCGGCGACCTCCTGGGCGGTGCCCATCCGCTGCTTGGGGATCAGCGGCAGCACCCCGGACAGCGGGGCCATCCCGGGCACGTCGTAGAAGTAGCCTGACGACTCGGTCTCGATGATGCCGCCGTTGACCGCGTTGACGTTGATGCCGCGTCCGGCGAACTCCACGGCCATGTACCGCACCCATGACTCGATCGCCGCCTTGGCCGCGCCCAGGTTCGCGTACGTCGGGTAGGCGCGGATGCTGCCGTAGCTGGACAGCGCGACGATCCGGCCGCCGTCGGGCATCAGCCGCACCGCCTGCTGCGCGCCGAGCACGAACGAGCGCATGTTCATCGCGTACGACCGGTCGAGGTGGTGCGGCTTGAGGTCCATGATGTTCTTGAACGAGCTGGCCGCCGCGTTGCACACGAAGTAGTCGAGGGTGCCGAACTCCTGCGCGGCCACCGCGAAGAGCCGTTCGATCTCCTCGGGTTGCTCCATGTCGGCGGCCACGGTGACGGCCCGCCCGCCGAGCTGGGT
This sequence comes from Micromonospora sp. WMMD734, assembly GCF_049178975.1. NCBI lineage: Bacteria > Bacillati > Actinomycetota > Actinomycetes > Micromonosporales > Micromonosporaceae > Micromonospora > Micromonospora sp. WMMD734. The sequence goes on along the minus strand of NZ_JBMHMK010000001.1, from coordinate 1,504,860 downwards.
GATCTCCTTGCGGACCTGCTCGGCCAGTTCGGCGTTCTTCTTGTAGTTGACCACCACCGAGCCGCCGCCCCGGGCCAGGGTGAGCGCCAGCGCCCGCCCGATGCCCCGGGAGCTGCCGGTGATCAGCGCGGTACGGCCCTGGAAGGCGGTCACCGGCCGGCCGCCAGGATCTCCCGGGCGATCACGGTCTTCTGGATCTCGTTGGTGCCCTCTTCGAAGCGCTGCGCACGGGCGTCGCGGTAGACCCGTTCGATGGTGCTGCCCTCCCAGTAGCCGATGCCGCCGTGCGCCTGCAACGCCTTGTCGGTGACCCGGGTCAGCATGTCCACCGCGACCAGCTTGGCCATCGAGGACAGCGCCCCGGCGTCGCTCTCCCCGGCCTCCCAGCGGCGGGCGGCGTGCAGGGTGAGCTGCCGGGCGGCCTCGATGTCGGCGGCGTTCTCGGCGAGCGCGAACGCCACCGCCTGCCGGGCGGTCAGCGGCTTGCCGAAGGTGACCCGGTCGCGGGCGTGCTCGACCGCCAGCTCCTGCGCCCGGCGGGCCAGCCCCACACAGGTCATCGCGACGCCGATCCGGCTCGGGGTGAGGAAGCCGCCGAGCGCGACGGCCAATCCGTCACCCTCCCCGCCGAGCCGGTTGGCCACCGGCACCGGCGCCCGGTCGAAGATCAGGTGCGCGTGGTCGGTGCCGCGTACGCCCATGGTGTCGGGCATCGGTTCGACCCGGACGCCCTCGACGTGCCGGTCGACCATCAGCGCCACCGTGCCGTCCTTGCCGGTGCTGCCGTCCAGCCTGGCGAACAGCAGCCAGTAGTCGCAGCTCACCCCGAAGGTGATCAGGTGCTTCTCGCCGCTGAGCAGGTAGGTGTCGCCGTCGCGTACGACGCTGGCGCGCAGGTCGGCCCCGGTGCCGGCGGTGGGTTCGGTGAGCGTGAACGCGACCCGCAGGTCCCCGGCGACCTGCGGCAGCACGAACTTCTTGCGCTGCTCGTCGGAGGCGAACTGGTCGATGGAGCGCCACACCCCGTTGCAGACGTGCACGATCATCCGCAGCGAGGCGTGCGACATCGAGAACAGTTCGAGCAGGTGCAGGTACTGGGTGAAGGACAGGCCGGCCCCGCCGTAGTCGACCGGCGCGGCGAGCCGCAGGTAGCCCCGGTCGCGCAGGTCCGTCCAGAGCTGCGCGGGGACGTTGCGGTCGCGTTCGATCGCCGCCGCGTACTCCTCGCCGGGGCCCCGGACGAACGCCTCGACCTCGCGGGCCAACGTCGCGAACGACGTGTCATCGGCCTGGGTCACTCTGCCTCCTCGCCGATCGTTGCGCTGATCTGGTCACGCAACACGAACTTCTGCACCTTGCCGACCACGTTGCGGGGCAGCGCGGCCACCGTCTCCAGCCGCTCGGGCCAGTACTGCTTGGCGACCTTGTGGTCGTCGAGGAACCGCTGCATCCCGGCGAAGGTGAGTTCCGCGCGGGTCACCACGAACGCGCAGGCCCGTTCGCCGAGGCGGGGGTCGGGCATCGCCACGATCGCCACCTCACGCACGGCGGGGTGGGTGTGCAGCAGCTGCTCCACCTCGGCCACCGGGATCTTCTCGCCGCCCCGGTTGATCACGTCGGTCACCCGGCCGGTGATCCGCAGGTAGCCGGCGTCGTCGATGGTGGCCAGGTCGCCGCTGCGGTACCAGCCATCCGGGGTGAGCGCCGCCGCGGTCAGGTCCGGGCGGTCGAGGTACCCGGCGAACAGGCAGTCCCCGGCGACCTCGAAGTTGCCCTCCGTGCCGGGGCCGAGCACGGTGCCGGCGTCGTCGGTCACCCTGACCCGGACCCCCTGCAGCGCCCGTCCGTCGGTGCCCCAGGCGTGTGCGGGCGCGTCGGTCGGCGCGCTGAGCGTGCCGAGGCACGATTCGGTCGAGCCCCAGGCCCCGCAGACCGCCGCGCCGAGGGTCCGGGTGGCGTGCTCGGCGAGGTTACGGGGCACCGCCGCGCCGGTGGCGACGAAGACCCGCAGCGCCGGCGGCGGCTGCCCGCCCGTCTCCACCGCCTCGACGAGGTCGGCGAGGAAGGGGGTGGCCGCCTGGACGAAGGTGGCCCGGGTGTGGTGCAACGTCTCCAGCGCGGTCCGGCCGTCCCAGATCGGTTGCAGCACCACGGGCGCGCCGATGGTGAACCCCAGCCACATGCCGTACAGGAAACCGGTCTGGTGGGCCAGCGGTGACGGGACGAACAGCCGGTCGGCGGCGGTCAGGCCGAGGTGCCGGGCCTGCATGGCGGCGGCCCGGGTGAGCGTGTCGACGCGGTGCAGCACGCCCTTCGGCTCGCCCGACGTGCCGGAGGTGAACATCAGCTGGGCCAGGGCCGCCGGGTCGGGCCGGCCGGCGGCCGCCGCGTCGTCGGGCCGCTGCCGGGCCAGCGCCGGGCCGAACCACTGCCACCGTAGGCGTGTGGTGTCCGCCGGCAGGCCGGCGGTGCCCGCCGGCGTGGGTGCGCCGTCCACCGGGGCTCGGCCGTCCGAGGTGGGGTGGCCGTCCGGGGTGGGGTGGCCGTCCGGGGTGGGGTGGCCGGCGACGACGAGGACGTGGGCCACGCCCGGGGCGTCCGGGCCGGCCAGCATCGCCGCGGTCTCGGCGAGGTACGCGCGACCCCGGAACCGGTCGGGGACCACCAGCACCCGGGCCCGGGAACGGCGTAGCAGCCGGCTCACCTCCCGTTCCCGGAAGAACGGCATCAGCGGGCAGCAGACCGCCCCGATCCGGGTGGCGGCCAGCGTGAGCACCACGAACTCCGACCAGTTGGGCAGCTGCCAGGCGACCACGTCGCCGGGGCCCACGCCCAGCTCCCGCAGCAGCGACGCGGCCCGGTCGGCGGCCCGGTCCAGGTCGCGCCAGCTCGTGGTGACCCCGGCCCGGCCGGGAGAGGCCGCCTCGAGCACGGCCGCGTCGTCGCCGCGTGCCTGCGCGTGCCGACGGACCAGCTCGGCCACCGGGATGGCGGCCAGTTCGGCAGGCGTGGCCAGTTCGGCAGGCGTGGGCAGTTCGGCAGACGTCGGCGGGGCGGCCGTCGGCACGGCCGGGCCGGCGGAGCGGCCCGGCGACGGACGGGTGCCGGTCGTGCCGGCCGCCCGTCGACCGGCGGGGCGCGGGTCGGTGGGCCGGGGCAGCCGGCGGGCGCGGGCCCGGTCGACCGACATGTTGAGGCCGACGCCGTTCATCTGGTCGAGGAACTGCGGGAACGAGATCCGGTGGGCGTTCGGGTAGGTCAGCCGGCTCTCACCGATGGCCCGGGAGGCGGCCACCGCCAGCGCCATCAGCACCCGGTGGTCGTTGAACGAGGACAGGTCGGCCTCGCGCAACTGGCCGACGCCCTCGCAGACGAGCCGGTCGCCGTCGAGCCGCAGCCGGCCGCCCATCCGGTTGAGTTGCAACATCGCGGTGACCCGGTCGGACTCCTTGAGTCGTACGTGGGCCACGTGGTCGAGCACCGTGGTGCCGTGCGCGTGGGAGCCGAGGACGCTGAGCACCGGCAGCATGTCGGGCACCGCTCGGCAGTCCACCCGCACCGGGGCCAGCCGCAGCCCGTCGTGGCGCACCCTGATCCAGCCGGTCGCCGGGTCGCGGGTCAGCGGCACGCCCATGGTGGTGAGGCTGTCCAGCAGGTGCGCCTCCGGGTGGTCCAGCTGGTCGGCGGGGACCGCCGGCAACCCCCGGAACAGCACGTCGGACGGGTGCAGGGCGGTCGCGGCCAGGCCGAACGCGGCGGCACCGACGTCCGGCGGCAGCCGGACCACCGCCGGGGTGGGCCGCTGACCGGGTTCGATGTCGTACCGGCGGCCGTCCGCGCTGACCTGCACGTGCAGCCCGAACTGGCGCATCATCGCCACCGTCAGGTCGACGTAGGACCGTTCGTTGAACTCGCCCGTCACCTCGACCACGGTGGGGCCGGTGGCGAACGGGCTGACCAGCAGCAGGCTGGAGATCCACTGGGAGAGCGTGCCGGGGATCCGCACCCGGCCACCGGTCGGCGGGTGGGCGGCGACCCGGATCGGCAGCAGCCCGCCGGTGGAGGTGATCTGCACGCCGATGCCCGCGAGGGCGTCGAGCAGCGGCCGGATCGGCCGCCGCCGGAAGTACTTCTGCCCGGTGATGCCGACCGGGGTCTCGGCCAGGGCGGCGAGCCCGGTCAGGAAGTAGAGCGTGGTGCCCGAGCTGCCGACGGAGACCTCCGGACGCACCGGGCGGTACCGGCCGCCACGGACCACGAACGCGTCGTCCTCGACGGTGACGGCCGTGCCGAGGTCCCGCAACGCCCGGATGGTGTGCTGCACGTGGCCGGCGTGGCAGGCCCCGTGGATGCGACTGGTCCCGTCGGCCAGCGACGCGAGCATCAGCGCCCGGTGCGCGTGGTACTTCGACGCCGGGACGTCGAACTCGCCCACGAGTGGCTCGGCCGTGCCCTTGATGACGAGACGCACAGTCCCTCCCCGCAGTGTGTGTCAGCCGGCGGTGTCTGGTGGCGGCGGTGTCGCCGGAGCCGGGTCCGGCCCCGGCCCCGGCTCCGCAGCGGGGCCGGGGGTGGCAGCCGGGCCGGGGGCCGGGACGCCGCCGAAGACGGCGTGCATGCCGCCGTCGGCGTGCACCACCTGCCCGGTGGTGTACCGGGACAGGTCCGACAGCAGGAACAGCACCGCACCGACCACCCGGGCCGGGTCGGCCCGGTCCCAGCCCAGCGGTGCCCACTGCTCGTACTGGTCGGCCAGAGCGGAGAAGGTGCGTACCCCGCGCGCCGACACGGTCTCGACCGGCCCGGCGGCGACCAGGTTGACCCGGATCCCGGTCGGGCCGAGGTGCATCGCCAGGTAGCGGCAGACCGCCTCCAGCGCCGACTTGTAGACCCCCATCCACCCGTATCCGGGCAGCGCCCGGGTCGAGTCGACGGTCAGCCCGACCACCGCGCCACCGCCGGGGGCCTGGCTCAGCAGCGGCGACAGCGCGGTGGTGAGCTGCTGGAACGAGTACGCCGAGGCGCGGAACCCGTCGAGCACCCCGCCGGCCGCAGCGGTGACGAACCCGGCCCCCAACGCGTCCGGCGGGGCGGCGGCGATGCTGTGCAGCACCCCGTCGAGCTGGCCCCATCGGCTGCCGATCCGCTCCGCCAGCTCCTCGACGCTCGCGTCGGACATCACGTCCAGGTCGAGCACCTCGGGGCGGGACGGCAGCAGCTCGGCCACCCGGCGGGTGATCCGGCCGACCCGCCCGTACGAGGTGAGGATGACCTCGCAACCCTCGCGTTGCAGGGCCGCCGCCACGTGCCAGGCGATGGACTCGTTGTTGAGGACCCCGGTGACCAGGTAGGTGCGCTTGTCCAGGCTCAGCAACGAGCTCAACTCGACGCGCCCGCCACGATCCGCTCGACGAGTTGACCGATGGTGACGTCCGCGAGTTCGCTGCGCGGGATCTCCACCCCGTACTCCTTGACGACCATGGCCATCAGGTCGGCGACGTCGAGCGAGTCGATGTCCAGGGCGTCGAACTTGGCGTCGGTGCTGATCGCGTCGTCCTCGACGCCGAGGTCGATCAGTTCGGCGCGCAGGCGCTCCTCGACGGCGGGGGCGGTGATCTCGGTCGATGGAGAAGTCATCCGGATGCTCCTTGTGTCTCGCAGGGGAATCGGCTAGGCCGTCAACGGGGCGCGGCGGGCGAAGTTGGTGTGGTGCCGTTGCGCCCAGTACCACTGACGCCAGTAGCTCTCGGCCAGCTCCAGCCAGGTCTCCAGCCGGCCGGTGTCGTCGAGGAACCGGTTCATGCTGACCAGCAGCCAGCTGTAGACGCCCTGGCTGTCCCGGCAGTCCGCGCAGTTGCCGGAGGTGCAGCAGAACTGGAGGGTCTGGTAGTCGGCGCCGTAGACGGCGAAGCCGTCCAGGACCGGGTTGCCGTTGCGGATCCGCTCGGCGTGGTCCGGGTGGTCCACGCTGATGCTGGGGCAGACGTCGTAGCCGAACTGGCCGTCCCAGTGGGTGCGGCCGGTGATCAGCGACTCGATGAAGTACGGGTGGCAGACCACCGTCTCCGGGTACGCCTGTTTGACCCGTAGCGCCTCGGCGAGGGTGCGCTGCTCGTTCTCGATCCGCAGGGCGTGGTCGCTGCCGTGGGCGGAGTAGAAGTTGAAGGTGACCTGGTTGCCGTTGTCCTGGATGGCCCGCACGGTCGGCTCGACGTACTGCAGGCCCTCCTCCGACAGGGCGTACACGAAGATCACCCGGGGGTCGTTGCGGTAGTGCCCGAGGGCGGTCTCGAAGAGGCCGGAGAACGACGAGCCGTTGACCCGGTAGCCGCGCAGCGCGTCGTCGAGCGGGCCGCCACCGAACAGGCTGATGGCGACCGCGACCTGCTCGAAGCCGACCATGGGCAGCGGCCGGATGCCGTTGGTGGAGATGGTCACGTACGGCAGCCGCTCGACGAACGGCACGACCCGGGGCAGCACCAGGGTCGGCTCGCCGCCGATCAGGGTCGCCTGGGTGACGCCCCGGGCCACGAGCGAGTCCACGAACCGGGAGATCAGCGCCGGGTCGGAGGTCTCCGGGACGGCCGCGTCGAAGCCGCCCTCGAAGTACCAGCACCCCTTGCACCGGATGTTGCAGGTGGTGGTGAGGTGCACCTCGGTCGCGCTGACCCGGCGGCCCATGTCCCGTACGACCTGCAACCGCGCGGCCAGGTCGGGCCGGTCGGCCAGCAGGGACGCCAGGCGGACCTTGGCCTCCCGCCGGGACAGCGGACGGGGATTGATCGCGATGGGGGTGGGCATGGGCGGGGCGTCCTCTCAGGTGGTCACGGCGGGGACGACGAGCCCCAGCGCGTGGATCCGGGGGATGACGGTGTTCTCCCACTGCTGCAACGCCTCACCGTTGGTGGTGCGCCGCAGGCCGTAGCGGACCGCCCGCTTGGACCGTTCGGACTCCGGGGTGCCGAACAGGTCGCGGAAGACCGGCCAGAGCCGGTCCAGCGCGGCCTGCAACTGCTCGCGGCCCTCCTCGGTGGCGGCGAGGTTGCGGCAGACCCGGGCCCCGTGCGCGATGTGGATCTTCTCGTCCAGGATGATCGTCCGGACCGCGTCCGCCCACGGCTTGTAGCTGCCCTGGGCGAACTCCTTGATCATGATCAGCGCGCTCTCCTCGCCGATGTACGAGTAGATCCCGCGCTCGGCCCAGGTGGTGCACTGGTGCAGCCGCTTGTCGGCGAAGAGCCGACGCTCCTCGATGGACTGGGACTCCATGTGCGAGGTGTCGATGCCGATCTCGGCCAGCACCCGCTTACCGATCTTGTAGTGGTCGTACTCCTCGGCGGCCCGTTCCGCGCACACCTGACGCTCCTCGGCGTTGGGCGCCAGCGGCAGGAACATCATGGTGTAGTCGTCTCCGCCGGAGAGTTCACCCTCCGTGTTGATCATGATCTGGCTGATCAGCGCCTTCTGGTAGGCCCGGGGCATGCGCTTCAGCTCGTCGGGGGTACGTACCACCACTTCTTCGTCGTCAAAGATCTCCACCGGCATAACGCAGCTCGCCTCCTGTTGGCATTGACACCCGCAAATTAGGGAAAAGGGGGCACCGACACTTACCCGGTACGACGACGGACCCGGAGGTGCCCCCGGTGGACCGATCTCCTGGCAAATCCCCCCGTTCCTCCTCGTCCGTCACCGACGGTGACTCAGGTCAGGTTCTTGACCGCCAGCCCCCGCACGTCCGACCGCTGGATCTTGCCGAGCGGGGTACGCGGAAAACTGTCGACCCCGAGCTGCGCCAGCGGGACGAACCGGCGCGGCACCTTGAACGCGCTGAGCTGCTTGAGCAGCAGCGCACGCCATTCGTCCTCCCGGGCGACCGCACCGGGCAGCAGGGTGTAGACCAGCACCAGCTCCACCCCGGTCACCGGGTGCGGCAGCGCGGCGACCACCGCGTCGGCGATCCCGGCGAGCTGCGGCACGACGTTCTCGATCTCGGCCGGGTAGACGTTCTCGCCGCTGACGATGACCATGCTGTCCATCCGGTCCACGATGGTCAGTTCGCCACGGTCGTCGAGGTGGCCGAGGTCGCCGCTGCGCACCCAGCCGTCGACCAGCCGGCCGGCGGTCAACTCGGGCGCGGCCTCGTACCGGGTGAAGATGCTCGGGCCGCGCAGCAGGACCTCCCCGCTCTCCCCCGGCGCGACGTCCAGGCCGTCCCCGTCGACGACCCGGACCTGGGCGAACGGCACCGGCAGGCCGGCGGTGCGCCGGTCCCCCGGCCGGCGGTCCCGGGGTTCCACCACGGTCAGCGAGGTCATCTCGGTCATCCCGTACACCTGGAACACCGGGATGCCGAAGGTGCTCTCGAACCGGTGGATCAGGTCGGGGCTGAGCGCCGAGCCCCCGGCGAGGACGCCCTTGAGCCGGCTGTCGGCCGGCCGCTGCGGTCGCTCGACCAGGTGTGCGAGGTAGGCGTTGACCACCAGGGTCCAGGTCGGGCGGTGCCGGTCCACGTAGTTCCAGAACCGGGCCAGCGCCACCTCCGAGCGGACGCAGACCGTGCGCCCGCCGGACCACAGCGGGGTCAGCGTGGGCAGGCCCTGCCCGCCGACGTGCAGCATCGGGATGACGTTGAGGTAGACGTCGTCGCGGCCCGCGTCGGCCCACTTCACCATCGCCAGCGAGTTGGCCAGCAGGGCGCGGTGCGACAGCACGACGCCCTTGGCCGCGCCGGTGGAACCCGAGGTGTAGACGATCTCGGCGTCGGCCGCCCCGCCGTCCGGCGGCGCAACCAGTTCCCCCCGGTAGGCGACACCCCGGTCGAGGACCGTGGCGAGGAACCCCTCCGCGTCGTCCACGGTCAGCCAGCGCCGGCCCGGCGACGCCTTCGCGGCCGTCGCCGACGGGCCAAGCACCAACGCGACGTCGGCGTGGGCGAGCAGGGTGTCCAGTTCGGCCGGGCCGGACTTCGGGTTCAGCGGCACCAGCATCCGCCCGGCGGCGATGACGCCGAGGAACAGCAGCGCGGCCAGTGACGAGTTGTGCAGCACCACGGCCACCCGGCCGCCCGGCGGCACCCGGTGCTCGTCGAGCAGCGCCGCGCAGCCCCGGGTGAAGGTCAGCACGTCGGTGAAGCTGATCTCCCGGCCCCCGGGTTCCGCCGGGAGCAGGTACGGGTCGTCGCCGTAGGCCGCCGCGGCCTGGGTGACGAGGTCCAGCAGGTTCGCCGTGTCGGTGAGGTTCGGCTCGGCCAGCGGACTAGGCATGCGACTCGTCGCGGACGGCGGCGGATTCCACGACCGCGCAGAGCCGGTTGACCGTGGGCGTGTCGAAGATGACGTCGACCACGTCCACCCCGTACGCCGCCTCGACCCGGGTCACGATCTCCACCGCGCCCACCGAGTCCATGCCGAGCTCGACGAGGTCGTCGTCAGGGCCGACGGTGGCCCGGTGGAGGACTTCGGCGCAGATCGACGTCATGTTCTCGTGCAGATCGGTCGTGGTCACTGAAGCGGTCCCCCCATGTCAGATCACCACACGGGCCACGGCAACGTTGCGGTAGCGGTCCCTTCCCCCAAGTCCGGGACTCGTCGGGACCATACTCAGTCGCGTCGTGAACCGTCCAGGGCAAGCGTCCGGGCAATCGGCGGCAAGCGCTCCCACCATCGTCACACGCCAATAGTCCATGTCATATCCGGATAGGATCGTGGCATGGGGAAGGGGCGACCGAAGGCCAGGCTGGTGCTCACCGACGAGGAACGGGAACAGCTCACGAAGGGGGCCCGCGCGGCACACTCGACACAGTCGTTCGCCATTCGCTGCCGAATCGTTTTGGCCTGCGCCGAGGGGGCCACGAATATCGAGGTCGCGACCCGGTTGAACGTTTCACCAGCGACGGTCGGAAAATGGCGTTCCCGGTTCGCCGCCGCGCGGCTGCCGGGGCTCGCCGACGACCCGCGTGCCGGCCGGCCCCGCTCGGTCCGGCCGGAGCAGGTGGACGGGGTGGTCGCGGCCACCCTCGACGCCACCCCCGCCCCGGCGCGACGCTGGTCCCGGGCATCGATGGCCACGTACAGCGGGCTGTCGGCGTCCACGGTCGGTCGGATCTGGCGTCGGTTCGACCTGCGCCCCCACCTCCAGGACGGCCTGACCCTGGCCACCGACCCGGGGTTCGTCGCCCGGGTGGTGGCCCTGGTCGGGCTCTACCGCCAGCATCCGGGGCGGACCCTGGCGCTGTGCGCCACCCCCCGCGACGACCGGCCGGCGACCGGCCACCCGGTCGATCGGGGTGGTGGGCCGCCGGCCGCCGGCCCGCCACCGGGGTACCGGCCGGTGCCCGCAGCGCCCCGGCCGGAGCAGCTCGTGGCCACCGCCGGGGCCGACCCGGACCGGCCCTGGCACGCCGGGGCGTACCGGCGGTTCCTGGTGACGGTGGACCGGGCGGTGCCCGTCGACCTGGAGGTGCACCTGGTCGCCGACGACCCGGCGGTGCACGACGCCCCGGCGGTCCGGGGCTGGTTGACCCGCCACCCCCGCTTCCACCTGCACCTGCTGCCGGCTGGTGACTCCTGGGCCGGCCAGGTCCACAGGTGGTCGCGGCTGCTCGCCGGCCGCGATCCGGCCGCCGCCGGGCCGACCCCGGGCCACCCCGGGGAGCCGGTTGCCCACAACGCCGACGGTCCCGGGCCCCACGCCGCCGGGGACGCCACCGGCCTAACGACTGCGGCACGCTGGGTGGCCGGCGCGGAGGAGATCCACCGGGCGCGGGTCCGACATCATGAACGGACTTCCGGCGCATCGACATCTGTCGAACGGGAGGTGTCTGGACGCCTGTCCACCCTGCCAACCGGCATGTGAGATGACAAAGTCGCATCGTGCCCCGGCCCGGAACGACGGGTGCGGGCACCGCGCCCGGGGCGGCGACACCCCCACGCTCCTGACGCATCATGGTCGGGTGCGACGTACACCGCTGGGCCGGCCCGTCACCGTGGCCCGGCTGTCGAGGTCGACAACACGGTGGTGGGCGTGGCTCGGCCGGCATCCCGACGTGACCGACACGGTCCTGGCCCTGTTCCTGTTGGCGCTGGCCGTGCCCCGGTTGGGTTTCATCGGCGTCGGCGCCCGCTGGCCACCCGACCCGGTGGCCGTGCTGCTGGTCGTCGCCGGCACCGTACCCCTGGCCCTGCGGCGGCGTCGGCCGGCGACCGTGCTGGCGGTCGTCTCGCTGGTGACGGTGCTGCACCGGCCGCTGACCGGCACCGCGGTCCCCGACTTCCTCGCGGTCCTCATCGCCGTGTGGACGGTCGGCGCGCTGTCTCCCGCACCCGTCGCCCGGACCGCCAACGGCGTCGCCCTGCTGGTGGTGCCCACCGCCCTGCTGCCCGGCCTCGACGTGGCCCACCCCGAGGAGGTGCTCCGCAACTACGTGTTGTTCGCCATCGTCTGGGCGTTGGGCAACCAGCACCGGCGGGGCGCCGAGGCGCGCGTCGCGACCGTCCGCGAGCGCGAGGCGCGGCTGACCCAGCAGCGGGAGAGCCTGGTCCGGGAGGCCGCCGCCGCGGAGCGCCTGCGGCTGGCCCGGGACCTGCACGACGTCGTCTCGCACCACGTCACCCTGATGGTGGTGCAGGCGGACACCACCCGGCGCGGGGAGGCGTCGACCCTGTCGCCCCGGACGGCGGGAACCCTGGAGTCGATCTGCGCCACCGGCCGGCAGGCGATGACGGAGATGCGGCGGATGCTCGCGGTGATCGACGTGGAACCGGCCCCGCAGCCGGTGCTCGACGCCGATCTCGCCGGCCTGCTCGACCGGACCCGGGCCGCCGGGCTCTGCGTGGACCTGCGCACCCGCGGCGTACCGGTTCCGCTGCCGCCCGCGGTCGCCGCGCCGGCCTACCGCGTCGTGCAAGAGGCGCTGACCAACACGCTGCGGCACGCCGGGCCGCAGGCCCGGGTGGGGCTCACCCTCGCGTACGAGCCGGGCCGGCTCACCATCCGGGTCGTCGACGAGCCGGCGGTCCCCGGGCCGCTCCCGCCCGACCCCGGCACCGGACGGGGACTGGCCGGGATGCGGGACCGGGTGACCCAGCTGGGCGGCACGGTGCGGGCCGGGCCGACCCCGCCGGGGGGCTTCGAGGTCGTCGCCCACCTGCCGCTGCCGACCCCGTCGGACGGGAGCGCCGGCCATGGCTGACGGCCACCCGGAGGCCGGCGGGCCGGCGGCGGTACGGGTCGTCGTCGTCGACGACCAGCCGCTGCTGCGGGACGCCTTCGCGGCGATGCTCGACGCCGAGCCCGGCATCACTGTCGTCGGCACCGGGGACGACGGTGCGGGCGCGCTGCTGCTGGCCCGTCGGCTGCGCCCCGACGTGCTGGTGATGGACATCCGGATGCCCCGGGTCGACGGGATCGAGGCCACCCGGCTGATCACCGCGCTCCCGGAACTGGCGACGACCCGGGTGCTGATCCTGAGCACCTTCGGGCTCGACGAGTACGTCGCCGCCGCACTGCACGCCGGGGCCAGTGGCTTCCTGCTCAAGGACGGCCCGTCGGAGGACCTCGTCCGGGCGATCCGCAGCGTCGCCGCCGGGGAGGCGGTGCTCTCACCGCAGGTCACCCGTCGTCTGATCGACAGTTTCGGCCACCTGCTCGGCCGGGCCCGACCGGCGCCGCCGGCGCTGTCGCGGTTGACCCCCCGCGAACGGCAGGTACTGGGTCTGGTGGCGGCCGGGCTGACCAACGCGGAGCTCGCGCGGGAGCTGCGGGTCGGCGAGCGGACCGTCAAGACCCACATCGGCGCGATCTTCGCCAAGCTCGGGCTGCGCGACCGGGTCCAGGCGGTCATCTTCGCCTACGAACACGGGCTGGTCGCCGGCCGGCCGCCACCCCGGTAGGGCGGCCCCTCGTACCGTGGGCGGACCCGGCGGGCGGCCCGTGGTCCGATGTGCCCGCCGCCGCCCGTGCCTACGGTCAGGCGCATCGATTCCCACCCCTGTGGACGGAGACCTGATGATGCGACCATCGACTGCGCGGCCCGGCGGCTGGCCCGCCCGGGGCGCGGCCCTGCTGTCGGCCCTCGTACTGGCCCTGGGCGCGGCCCTGGTGGCGGTGACGCCGGCCGCCGCGACACCCGTTCCGGCGGTGGCCGGCAAGGCGTGCGTGTTCGTCCGGGTCAGCGGGGCCCACGGGTTGGGCCACACCGGCTGGGGCTACCAGTCGTCGACCACGACGTACACCTACGGGGCGACCGAGAACCCGAGCAGCAGCCCGTACGTGCCGGCCGGCGGCGACATCGGCTACTGGAAGGAGTCGGGCTCGTTCACCTCGATGGTCAACGCGATGAAGACACGCGGGTACGACGAGTACACCTGCACCACCGTGGCCAGCCGGCAGCCGGCCGCCGCGGCGGCCGAGGCCCTCGCGGTCAGCGGCGGCGGCTACGCGGCGGCCACCAACAACTGCATGGACCACACCTACCGCATCCTGACCGCGTACGGGGTGGGTTTCCCCGCCCAGCCGTCCTGGAACTGGGCGCCCCGGACGTGGTTCGACAAGATCACCGACGACCCGGCCTGGTCCCTGCCCGTGGTCATCTCCAGCCCGCTGGGCGTCTGGAAGGTCACCTACTGCTGGAAGAACTTCACCTGCGAGGTCAGCGAGCCCTGGACGTTCAAGACCGACGGGCGGGTCTATCTCACCGATTCCAACGGGAACGTGATCTCCGGGCCGTACACCAGCACGCCGCCGACCGCGAGTTGGCTCATCGGCACCGCCACCTACCTCGCCACGGTCGACGGCACCACGATGAAGGGCACCATGTCCACCCCCACCGGCCAGACCGGGACCTGGTCGGCAGAGCGCAAGTGACCCCGGTCCCCGGATCGCGGTGACCGCGGACCGGCGACCCCGGGACGCGGACGCGCCGCCCGACACATGGTCGGGCGGCGCGTCCGGCCGCGGCTACCGGACCGCCGGCACCCGCAGCACGGCCACCTCACCGACGTTGCCGGCCACGTCGACCGCGCGGTAACGGACCCCGTGGGCCAGGTCGTCCAGCGGCACCGGCCCGGTCCAGGTGGTCCACTCCCCACCGTCGAGCCGGTACTCCACCCGGGCCACCCCGGAGTCGGCGTCCCGGCCGGTGACCACGAGCGTCCGGTCGACAAGCGTCGCCCCGGCGGTCGGGGCGACCCCGTCCACCTGCACCGACGTCGCCCAGGGTGTGCTCCAGAGCAGGTTGACCCCCTGGGCCCGGTACTCGATCGTGTGCCGGCCGGCCGGCAGGGCCACCGGCTCCCGGTACGGGAACCAGCCGCCCCCGTCGATCTGGTACTCCACCAGCCTGATCAGTTCGCCGTGGGCCAGGGTGAGGGCGGCGTTCGCGCCGTACCAGCCGTCGGTGCCCGGGTCGGTGATCCGCAGCCGGGGCTGCCCGCCCCGGTAGCGCAGCGGTTCGACGCCGCTGAGCGTGGGCACCACCGGCGTGATGGTGCCGTCGGCGGCGAAGTACAACCGGTCGATGGTGGTCTCCCGGTGGGTGCCGTCGCCACCCGGGATGGCGAACCGGTGGTACGCCACGTACCAGTCGTCGGTGCCGGGCACCTGGACGATCGAGTGGTGCCCGGTGCCCAGGATGCCCTGGGCCGGGTCCTTGCCGAGGATCTCCCCCCGGCTGGTGAACGGCCCGAGCGGGCTGACGCCGGTGCCGTAGCCGACCCGGTAGTTCTCGCTGCCGGTGTCGTCGATCGACCAGGAGAGGTAGTACACCCCGTTGCGCTTGTGCAGGAACAGGCCCTCGCGGAAGTCGGTGAGGCCGGTCAGCCGGACCCGCCGGGCGACGTCGTAGGAGATCATGTCGTCGTTGAGCGGGACCACGTACGGGGTGCCGTTGCCCCAGTACAGGTAGCTCTTCCCGTCGTCGTCGGTGAAGACGGCCGGGTCGATCTGCTGGGCGTTGCCGTAGTCGGCCTTGCTCACCAGGGGCCGGCCGAGCGGGTCGACGAACGGCCCGAGTGGCGAGTCGGCCACCGCGACGCCGATGTTCTGCTGGGCCGAGAAGTACAGGTAGTACTTCCCGTTCTTCTCGATCGCGGCCGGCGCCCAGGCGTTGGTGTCCGCCCAGCTGACGTCCGGCCCGAGGTCGAGAATGGTGTCGTGGCCGGTCCAGTCGACCAGGTTGCGGCTGGACCACACGGTGAACGTCGAGCTGCCCCAGCCGGGGAAGCCGTCGGTGGTGCCGTAGATGTAGTAGGTGTCGCCGAACCGGACGATGTTCGGGTCGGCGGTGAAGCCGGGCAGCACCGGGGTGTTCATCGGCACCGCCCGCACCGTCCAGGCCCGGCTGGCCCCGGCGGCGCTGGTGACGGTGACCGTCACCGGTCGGGTGTAGTTACGCGGCCCGGCGGGCCTGACCGTCGAGGTGGGCGCGACCAGGTAGCGCGGGGCGAGGCTGGTCAGGTCGGTGCCCGGCCGGACCGGCAGGGTGATTGTGCCGCTGGCGGCGTCCACGATGGCCGGCACCTTGAGGCTGTCGAGTTCGACGGCGACGACGCTGGTGCCGTTGCTGCCCAACGCGGCCACCTCGGCGTCGCTGAGCGCCCGGTTGTAGAGGGAGAAGTCGCGGATGCGGCCCTTGAGGTAGCGGTCGCTGGCGTACTGGGAGCGGCCCAGGTAGTTGGCGGTGGTCCGGCCGCCGCCGATGTCGCCGGGCGCGACGGTCAGCCCGGTCTTCTCGGCCACCCGCACCCCGTCCAGGTAGATCCGGGCGGTGCCGGCCCGGTTCAGGGTGTACGTCAGGGTCTTCCACACCCCTCGGGGCAGCGCCCGGCCGCCGGTGACGGCCTGTTCGCCGGTCCAGTTGCCCAGGCTGATCGAGGTGCGGTAGTCGTTGCCGGTGGTGAACAGGTAGCCGTTGCCGACGCCGCCTGCGTCGGTGTTGCCGAGCCCCCACACGAAGTACGGGGTGGCCTGGTCGGCGGCGATGTTCACGTCCATCGACACGGTGATCTCGTCCAGTCCGGACATGATGTTGTCGGGCAGGTCGACGTGGCCGTTGGTGCCGCCGAGGGTGAGGCTGCCGGCGTCCCAGCGGACGTCACCGGCCAGGGTGGCGTGGTGGCCGTTGCCGGAGTCGTCGGTGACCGTGCCGCCGCCGGCCTGGTCGAGCCGGTAGTGGGCCACCACCCCGTCGGCGTTGGCCGCCACCGGGGGTGGGGCGTCGGTGAGCGCGTCGAGTTCGGCGCGGGTGACCGGGATGACGGTGCCGTGCCGGGGGCTGGCCGGCAGCCGGTAGGACGCCGGCACCTTCCAGTTCGGCCTGGCCAGATCGTCGGTGCCCAGCGGGATGTAGCCCCGGCCGCCGTACTCGTCGACGAACAGGTAGTACCGCGAGCCGGAGGTGTCGCCGGGGTTGGCCTTGAACACGGTGGGTCCCTCCACCGCGGAGGTGCCGGCGTCACGGCCGATGCACGAGTCGAGCATCGTCCACGAAGGCTCTCCGGGCAGGTCCACGGCGGTCAGCGAGGGGGACTTCTCCTGGATGATGTCGGAGCAGCCGGTGCCGCCGCCGCCCTCGTCCTTGGTGAACCGGTAGTAGGTGTCGCCCTCGCGAATCATCGTGGAGTCGATCCGCGACTCGCCCCGGTCCTGCCAGATGGTCGCCGGGCTGAACGTGACGAAGTCGCGGGTGGTGGCGGCCAGCATCCGGTTGTACGTGTTGCCGGTGTGGTCCGGGTCGTTCTCCGCGAACAGCTTCGAGGCCCAGAAGACCAGGTACTCGCCGCGCTCGGCATCCCAGTACGCCTCCGGCGCCCAGGTGTTGCCGGCGGTCGGCGGGGAGACCTCGACGTGCCGCTGCGCCGACCAGTTGACCAGGTCGGTGGACTCCCACACCTCCAGGTAGCGGCTGCCCCGGCGCTGGGCGGCGTCCCAGTCGCCGTTACGGCCGATCGACAGGTCGGTGGCGATCAGGAAGAACCGGTCCCCCTCCGGGCTGCGGATCAGGAACGGGTCGCGCAGCCCCAGCGTGCCGTGGGTGGACTCCAGTTTCGGCTGGCCGCCGTTGACCTCCGTCCACTGCAGGGCGTTGTTGCCCCGACTGGCGGCGAAGTAGATCTTCTCACCGGCGATCGAGTTGCCGGTGAAGTAGCTGAACGCGTAGCCGGCGTACGGCGCGGGGGCCGGCAGCTCACGGACGGTCAGCGTGATGGTCCGCTCGACGGTGGCGGCGCCGACGGTGACCGTGGCGGTCACCGGCACCGTCGTGTCGCCCGCGCCGTGCGCGGGACGACGCACCACGCCGTCGGCGGTGACCACCTCCGGTCGGGCCGAACGCCAGCGGACCGTCGCGTCGTAGCGCCCGGTGGTGGGCATGGTCAGGTTGCCACGCACGTCGTCGGCGTGCACCAGGGTCAGCGCGGCGGCGGCCGCCTCGGCCCGGGTCTGGTCGGACTCCCCGGGTTGCGCGACCACCGCGACCTCGGCGGCGGTGAGGGCGCGGT
The DNA here is from genome assembly GCF_049178975.1 of Micromonospora sp. WMMD734. NCBI lineage: Bacteria > Bacillati > Actinomycetota > Actinomycetes > Micromonosporales > Micromonosporaceae > Micromonospora > Micromonospora sp. WMMD734. The sequence continues at coordinate 1,487,365 of NZ_JBMHMK010000001.1, read as the reverse complement.
CGTAGATCCGGAAGTTCGCCACCCGTCCCTTGAGGAACCGGTCGGTGGCGTAGTTCGACCGGCCCAGGTTGTTGGCGGTGGTGACGCCGTTGCCGACGGCGCTGGGCGGCACGGTGACGGCGGTGTTGCGGGCCACCTGCACGCCGTCGGCGTAGAGGGTGCCGGTGGTGCCGGTCTGGGTGTAGACGACCGACTTCCACACCCCCCGGGTCAGGTTGCCGCCGGTGCCGGTGACCTTCTCGCCGGCCCAGTTGGTGGTGGTGATGCCGGCGCGGAACGCGTCGCCGCTGGCGAACAGGTAGCCGGTGCCGGTGGCGGAGGTGGCCGGGTTGCCCAGGCCCCACAGGAAGTACGGGGTCTGCTGGGCCGGGTCGACCAGGACGTCCACCGCCACGGTGAGCGAGGAGCGGCCGGCCAGCAGGTTGTCAGGCAGTTTGACGTGGTCGTCGACGCCGTCGAGCAGCAGCCCGTCGGTGCCGGTCCAGGTGCCGCCGCCGACCAGGGTGCCGTCGTTGCCGTGGCCGGAGGTGTCGACGACGGTGGTACCGGTGCGCTGGTCGAGGTCGTAGCGCAGCAGCAGCCCGTCGGTGACGTCGGCGGCGGCGGCCGGGGCCGCGGTGGCGGGGGCCAGCGCGGCGAGGAGGGTGAGCACGGTGGCGGCGACGACCGTACGGGTGCGGTGGGGGGTGGGGTGGGGGTTCCGGGGAACTGCGGAGGGCATGGGGGATTCCTCGGCGTTGTGAGCGTTAACAGGCTGGAATTGTCAACGCAACAATCAGACGCCGTCAAGGATGTGTCGTCCGCCGATGCGCTGCGCGCACGCCCGCTCACCTCCCGGGAGCCCGCCGCCCCGGGCCGCCGGGCTACCTGATCCGGCGGGTGGAGCGGGCCACGATGTCCGCGTACTCCGGGTGCCGGCTCAGCCAGTCGGCGAGGAACGGGCAGATCGGCACCACCGTACGGCCCCGGGCGCGGGCGTCGTCCATGACCGCACGGGCCAGCGTCGAGCCGACGCCCCGCCCCTCGAACGCCGGGTCGACCTCCGTGTGCGTGTAGGCGATGATGGCACCGGTCAACTGGTAGGTGACCAGCCCGGCCAGCGCCCCGGTCTCGTCGCGCGCCTCGAACCGCTCCCGGTCCGGCGCGTCTGTCACAGTCAGCTCCACCGGACCATCCAAACACGCCCGGCCGCCACCGACCCGGCCGGGCGCGCAGCTCAGGGGTCGCCCAGCCGACGGGCACCCGGGCTGCCGACGGCGAGGAACCGCGGCGCACCCGATGGGTTAAAGTCCGGCCGCATGGACGGCACCACGCTGCGAACGTCCCGCCTGAGTCTGCGCCCGGTGCAGGACGGCGACGTCGACCGCATCCTCGAATACCGCAACCTGCCCGAGGTGACGTACTGGCTGCTGCGGACCGAGGTGGCGCCGGCGGCGTTCCGGGCGGCCTGGCGGCGCGCGGCCGACGACCCCGACGACCACAGCCGGGCGGTCGTCCTGGACGGTCTGGTGATCGGCACGGTCTCGCTCGACGTGCTGGACGGGATGGGGCAGCCGGGCATGCCGACCCGCACCGAGGCCCACCTCGGCTACATCTTCGACCCGGCCCACGGTGGCCGGGGCTACGCCACCGAGGCGGTCACCGCGATGGTGGCGCACGCGTTCACCCGGTTGGGCGTTCGCCGGATCACCGCCGGGTGCTTCGCCGACAACCTCGCCTCGGTCCGGGTGCTGGAGAAGGTCGGCATGCGCCGCGAACAGCACGGCGTCGGTGACTCGTGGCACGCCGAACGGGGCTGGGTGGACGGCTACACCTACGCCCTGCGCGCCGACGCCTGGCCCGCGCCGTCCCGGTAGGCCCGTCGGGCGGCACCCGGGTCACGGGGACTGTGGTGGCCGGGCCCGCTGCGGGTGGGGCGTCTCGTGACGGGCCAGCATGGCGACGAACTCGACGATCTTCCGCTCCCGGGTCTGCGCCCGCTTCACCGCGTTGAGCCGGTGCACGAGCGCGAACAGGTTGGTCCGGGTGAGCACGTCGAACATGGCCTGCGCGGCGGGATCGGCAGCGACCGCGGTGAGCAGGTCGGCGGGCACCTCGACCTCCGACGGCGGGGCGTAGGCCGCGGCCCACCGCCCGTCCGCTTTGGCGGCCTCCACCGCGGCCCGGCCCGGGGGCTGCATCCGGCCCTGCTGCTCCAGCCGGGCCACATTGGCGACGTTGCGTTGCGACCAGATGCTGCGGGCCCGGCGGGGGGTGAACCTGATCCAGGAGCTCGCCTCGTCCCGCTTGCGGGCCTGCCCGTCGATCCAGCCGAAGCACAGCCCCTCGTCGACCGCCTGCTGCCAGGTCAGGGTGGTGACCGTGCCGCCCTTGCGGGTCAGGGCGAGCCACACCCCGGGTGAGGTGTCGTGGTGGGCCGACAGCCAGGCACGCAGCGCGCCCGCGTCGGCGACGATCAACTCGTCCAGTTCAGCGCTCGCCATGCCGGCAGGCTAGCCGCTGCCGGTGACAATCCCACCGGGGGCGCGGAGGCCGTCGACGAGGATGGCCAGCAGGCGCGGCCCCCGGCTGTCCAGCTCGGTGTCGTCCAGTCGGGACAGCCAACTGATCAGCACGATGACGTCCCGGGCCTCGGCGTCGGCGCGGATGCTGCCGGCCGAGCGGCCGGCGGCGAGCAGCAGTTCCACCGCTTCGCCGATCGGGCCGAGACTGTGCGCGGCGAGGTCACGCCAGGTCGCCGCCTCGACGGCGGCGAACACGTCCCGTTTGACCCGGGCGTAGCCGGCCACCCGGTCGAACCAGGCCGCCAACGCCGCCACCGGCGGGTGGGTGGCCAGCAGCTGCGGGGCCGCGGCGACCAAGGCGTCGACCTCGTGCCGGTACACCTCGACCAGCAGGTCCTCCCGGGTGGGGAAGTGCCGGTACAGGGTGCCCTGCCCGATGCCGCAGGCCTTCGCCACCGCGTTGAGTTTCAGCTCGCCCGGTTCGTGCACCAGGTCGCGGGCCGCGCGCAGGATGCGGTCGCGGTTGCGCCGCGCGTCGGCACGGGCCGCCGCCGTGCCCTGGGCAGCAGACGCCGCCGTGCCCTGGGCAGCAGACGCCGCCGCGCCCTTGACAGAAGCGGACACGTGTCCGCTAAGCTCGTCGGAGTAACCGGACATGTGTCCACTCTACCCGAGGAGCAGCATGACCATCCCCGGAAAGGTCGTCGCGATCACCGGCGCCAGCAGTGGCATCGGCGCGGCGACGGCCCGCCACCTCGCCGCGCTCGGCGCATCCGTCGTCCTCGGCGCCCGCCGCACCGACCGGCTCGACCACCTGGTCGCCGAGATCGAAACCGCAGGCGGCAGGGCCGTCGCCGCCCGGGTGGACGTCACCGCCCCGGACGACCTGCGGACCCTGGTCGACCTCGCCGTCGAGCGGTTCGGTCGACTGGACGTCCTGGTGGGCAACGCCGGGATCAGCCGGCTCAGCACCCTGGCCGAGCTGGACGTCGAGGGCTGGTCGGCGATGGTCGACGTGAACGTCAAGGGCATCCTGCACGGGATCGCCGCCGCCCTGCCCGTCTTCACCCAGCAGGGCAGCGGTCACCTCGTCACGGTCGTGTCGACCTCCGGCCTGAAGATCACTCCCACCCAGGCGGTGTACGCCGGGACGAAGAACGCGGTGCGCACCCTGCTGGAGGGTCTGCGGCAGGAGAGCACCGGTGGAGCGCTGCGGACGACCTCGATCTCCCCCGGTTACGTCCGCACCGAGCTCGTCGACCAGGCCATCGACGACCCCACGGTCCGCGAGCAGGTGCAGCAGACCATGGCCGAGATCGGCCTCGACCCCGGCGCGGTCGCCCGCGCGATCGCCTTCGCCATCGACCAGCCCGACGACGTCGAGATCGGTGACCTGACCATCCGACCCACCCGCCAGGACTGACCGTGGCGGGGGGCCGCAGGTCGACGGCGAGCAGCCGGGCCGCTCAGGCCACGAGCAGGCGCAGGCCCAGCTCCGCGGTGTCGCGGCGCAGCAGGTCCCCGTTGCGTCGCGCCCACCGGCCCGAGGCCAGATCCTCCCGCAGCATCCCGACGGCCCGCCGTTCCGCCTGCGGCCCGACCCGGGTCCACACCGACACCGCGCGCCGCACCCGCTCGTCCAGGTACGCCTCCGGCCGCCGCCAGTACGCCTCGAACAGGCCGTCGGCGCAGTCCCACGGGACGTCCACCGGCTCGGCGCGACCACCGATCGCGGCGGTCAGCTCACCCAGCGGGGGCCAGTCGACCAGCAGGCCGGCGAACTCCGGCAGGTAGTCGCGGGTCAGCCAGAACCGCTCCCGCCAGCCGACGCCGTCGGCGTCGTAGGTGAACACCACCACCCGCCGGGCCACCCGGCGCATCTCCCGCAGCCCGGCGACCGGGTCCGGCCAGTGGTGGACGGTGCTGACCGCCATCGCCGCGTCGAAGGAGCCGTCGGCGAACGGCAGGTCCCCCGCCGTGGCGGCCACGCACGGCGCGGCGTCGGCCGGACGCAGCGCCCGCATCACCGCCGAGGGTTCCACCGCCGTCACCACGCGGTCGCCGGGTTCGTAGGAGCCGGTGCCGGCCCCGACGTTGAGCACGGTCCGGGCGTCACCCAACGCCGCCCGGATGCGGGCTGCGATCCGGGGGTCGGTGCGCCGGGTCGCCGGGTAGGCGCTGCCGATGGTGTCGTACAACCGGCCGCCGAAGACCCGTAGCTGCTCCTCCGGCGTGGTGGCGATCCCCAGCGCCCGCGCCTGCAACTCCCGGTCGATCGCCGCGACCAGGGCGGCGGCCCGGTCGCGCTGGTCGGTCAGCAGACCGCGCAGCCGGCACAGGTGCGCCACGGGGTCGGTCGCCGGGTCGTCCACCAGGTCGGCGATCTGCCGGAGCCCGAACCCGAGCCGCCGGTAGCCGAGCACCTCACGCAGCCGCCGGACGTCGGCAGGCGAGTACGCGCGGTGTCCCGCCGCCGTACGCCCGGACGGCGTGAGCAGGCCGATCTCGTCGTAGTGGTGCAGCGTCCGGACGGTGACCCCGGCCAGTTCCGCCACCCGTCCCACGGTCAGATGTTCGTCCACGGCACCGACTATCGGCCCTCACGCCGCGTGAGGAGCAAGCATCCGCAACGGGTACGGCCGCCGCGGTGTCCGCGGCGGCCGTACGGGGATTGCTCCGGTCGACCGGTCAGACGACCGTGCAGGGGATGCCGTTGAGGGTGAACGCGGTCGGTTTGGCGGTGTTGCCGGTGTGGTTGGCCTGGAAGCCGATCTCGACGGTGGCACCGGGGGCGATCGTGCCGTTGTAGCTGACGTTGCGGGCGCTCACCTGTCCGCTGGTGGGCGAGATGGTGGCGCTCCAGGCCGACGTGATGGACTGGCCCGACGGCAGGGTGAACACCAACGTCCAGCCGTCGATCGTCGAGGTGCCGGTGTTGGTGATGCTGATGCTGGCGGTGAAGCCGGAGTCCCAGCTGTTCATCGTGTAGCCGACCCGGGGTCCGCTGCCGCCCGCCGTGGGGGTCGGGGTGGGCGTCGGGGTCGGGGTCGGGGTCGGGGTGGCCGTCGGCGTCACGGTCGGGGTGGGGGTCGGCGTGGTGCCGTTGATGCTGGTCACGAACGTCATCACGCTGCGCGCCGGCAGGTTGACGGTCAGCGAGCCGTTGGACATGGTCAGCGCGCTCTGCGGGGCCACGTTGCGGCTGCCGTCGGTCAGCCAGTTCTGCACGCTGCCCGACGCGGTGGTGCCGGAGAGGGTGAACTGCTGGCTCACCGCCGAGGTGTTCTTGTTGACCGCGACGATGACCACGGTGTTGCCGCTGCGGTAGGCCGAGACGTAGACGTTCGACGCCGGGTTGGCCGTGGCGTCGACCCGGACGTATCCGGGCCGCACGAACCGGGCGTACTGGGCCATGATCGCGCCCCGCTTGCTGATCTGGCCGTCCTCGCGCATGGGGCCGTAGCTGCGCCGCAGATACCACCAGACGTACGTCTGGAACTCGGCGTCGACCATGGACCGGTGGATGTGCTCGCCGACGTCGAGCGCCTCCGGCCAGGCGTCACCCGAGTTCGCGTTGCTGTTCGGGTAGTACACCTCGGTCATCCACAGTTCCTTGCCCGCGCCCTTCTGCTTGAACAGCGGGTACGGAAAGTTCGAGTACGAGGTGCCGTAGAGGTGGGCCCCGATGATGTCGACGTTGGCCAGCGCGGTGGCGTCGTTGAGGATCGGGTCCGACATCGACTTGACGTACTGGAAGGACTCCGGCGCCATCACCCGGGTGCTGATCACCCCGGAGTTCTCCTTGAGGAACTTGACGATCTCGGCGGAGGTCCACCACGTCCAGTCGTGGGCGTAGTCGGGCTCGTTCTGCACGGAGATGGCGTAGAGGTTGACGCCGTTGTTGCGCATGTACACGGTGAAGTCGTTCAGGTACTGCGCGTACGCGGCGTAGGAGCTGGCCCGCAGGCGCTTGGCGTTGGTCTGGCTGCCCCGGGTGAACGTCTCGATCATGCTGGCCGGGGGGTTCCACGGCGAGGCGAAGACGGTCACCCCGAGTTCGGCCGCGCGCTTGGCCGTGGCCAGGTCACGACTCCAGTCCGCCTGGCTCTCGCCGACCGGGATGCGCAGCACGGAGAAGCCGAGCCGGCCCTCGCCGGTGCCGAACGCCGTCTCCCGCTGGGCGGCGGTCAGGTCGCCGATCCAGCCGGCGTGGGTCATCGCGCCGTAGCCCTTGATCGTCTGCCGGGACGCCGACAGGTTGATGCTGGCCGGGGCGGCCGAGGCCTCCGTGGCCCCCAGGGCCGCCGTGGCCGCCGCGACGGGCAGCGCGCCCAGCGTGGTCAGGACTACGCGACGGCTCAGTGTTTTCCGCTCGCCGGCCGCCGGCCCATTCTGATCCTGCGTCATTTCTTTCGTCCTCCTGGTGGTGGTGGTACGCGCCCTGCCGGTTCCATCGAAGCCGGTCGGCACCGATCTGCTACGCCGGCACGGGGATGACCTGGACGTCACCGTCGGCGTTTCGACAGAACATATCGACTTCGATAATTGTGAACGTTAACGGCCGGAGTTTAGTTTCCCCTTTCAGAGGGGTCAAGCACGCCGGCCGTATCCGGGTCCGCACCGATCCCGCGCGCCCGGTGGTCCTCGCACGGCCCCACGACGCGGGCGGCGACCGGCGCGCACGGCCCACCACCCGACGGTTGCCAGCCGGTTCGATTGTGGCCGTGGCGACTCCGGCGGGCAATTGATCTGACGTTCTGCCCTTTCCGCATAGTCGAACGGGAATGCGCTGCGTAACTGTCGAGCCGGCACGATCCGGTCCACCACGCGGTGGTGCCCGGTCCGGCGTACCGCCGACCGGCACTGGCCCCGCTGCCGCCGACACCCGCCCGGCCGCCGCCGCCCGGCCGGGGCAGGTGGCACGCCACCGGGGAGCGGTCCAGCCGGGCACCGGCTGCGGGAAACGTCCGACCACGCGCCGGTCCACCGGCCAGCTCCCGTGCGGGCCTGACGTCATCGCCGGCCGCGCCGCCGCACGGTCAGGCCCCGGGCGTCGACGCCTCCAGCCGGCGGACCGCCCGGCTGGACACCATCCCGAGCACGGAGAGCACCACCAGCGCCGCGAGGATCAGCAGGGTGTCGCGGGTGCCGACCAGCGCGGCGGCCGGCCCGACCGCCACCTGTCCCAGCGGGATGGCCACGAACGAGCCCAACATGTCGTACGAGTAGACCCGGGCCAACCGGTCGGCCGGGACGTGCCGGGCGATCGACGTGTCCCAGGCCACCGCGAACTGTTCCACGGCGATCCCGACCACCAGCGCGGCGGCCAGCAGCGCCACCAGCGTCGGGGTCAGCGCCAGCGCCAGCAGCAGCAACGACTCGGCGACCATGCACACCACCCCGAGCAGCAGCAGCCGGCGTACCCGAAGCCGCAGTGCGACGACGCCGCCGACGACCATCCCGACGGTCTGCGCCGCCAGCACCAGGCCCCAGGCGCTGCGGCCGATCGTCACGTCGGCGACGGCCGGGCCGAGCACGCTCATCCCCCGGCGAGGGCCGCGTTGAGCACCATGAACCCGAGCACCACCACCCACACCCAGGTCCGGGCGACGAACTCGGTCCACCCCTCCCGCAGGTCGGCGACGACGCCGGTGCGGGCGGCGGCACCGCGCGCGGCGGGCACCCGGACCCCGGCGAAGGCGACGGCCGCGACGGCGAAGGTGACCGCGTCGACGGCGAGCCCCCAGCCGGGGCCGACCATGGCGACCAGCAGGCCGCCGAGCGCCGTACCGCCGATCATGCCGGCGTTCATCCCGAGCCGGATGATCGCGTTGGCCGGCTGGATCAGCTCCGCCGGGACGGTCTGCGGGGTCGCGGCGGCCGAGGCGGGCTGGGCCAGGGCGCTCACCACCCCGTTGGCCGCGCCGAGCGCCAGCAGCAGCGGGATCGTCGCCGTGCCGGTGAGCACCAGGGCGGCCACCGCCGCCTGGGTCACCGCACCGAGCAGGTTGGAGCCGACCAGCACCAGCCGGCGGGGCACCCGGTCGGCGAGCACGCCGCCGAAGAGCACGAACAGCACGTTCATCAGCGAGCGGGCACCGACGACCAGCCCCAGGTCGCGGACCGAACCGGTCAGGTCGAGCACGGCGAAGGCCAGCGCGACCGGGGCGACCGCGTTGCCCACCATGTTGACCAACCGGCCGACGGCCAGACGGCGGAAGGCGGCGTACCGCAGTGGGGCGAGCATGTTCTCCTCCGGGACGCGGTCGCGCGACCCGAGAACCCTAGCCAACGTCGACCGGTGTCGTGGCCCCGCTGTGCCGGCCCGGCCGTCCACTGTCGCGGCCCATACAGGGGCATTGACCTGCGTGGCTTCACGACGGCGAGATCAACTTGTCACGCCCGCGACACGATCCGGCTCGACAGTGGGTCATCGTCGCCCACCCCACAAGGAGCGTCATGGCCCCCACCCCACCGACCGACGCGGAACTGGACGTCCTCATCCGCGCCCGGCTCGCGTCGCTCGGCATCGACCTCGACCAGCTTCCCCCCGGCACCGCCGCCGACCCGCAGACCGGCTCCCCCGGCCGGGACTCCGTGTTGGCCTCGCTGCGCTCCTTCGTCCGCGGCACCGTCGGCACCCTCGCCGCCTACCAGCCGCCCGCCCCGGCCGGCACCGACCCGGCCGTGGCCCGGGCGCTGTCCCAGCAGCCCGCGCCGATGCTCTACCCCTCGATCAGCACGGAATGGCGGAAGTGATGAGCACAGCACCTGCCGACCGCGGCGTCGACCGTCGCGCCTTCCTCGCCCGGACCGCCGCGCTGGCCACCGCCTCGGCGGTCGGTGGCGTCGTCGCGCTGCCCGCCGTCGCCTCGGCGGCCGGCGTCACCCGCGTGGCGGTCGCGCCGCCCGGCCGCTACAACCCGGCGCTGGCCGTACCCAACGCCTACGTCAAGCCGCGCCCGGAGGCGGTGGCCGACCCGACCGAACTGACCATCGCCGAGGCGGCCTGGCTGATCCGGGCCGGCAAGCTCACCCCGGAGAAGCTGGTCGAGGCGTACCTGGCCCGGATCTCCCGCTACGAGGCGACCTACCAGGCGTTCAACCTGGTGCTCGCCGAGCAGGCGGTCAAGGCGGCCCGCGCGATGGCCCGCAAGCCGAGCCGGGGCGCGCTGCACGGCATCCCGTTGGCCATCAAGGACAACTACTTCACCGCTGGGGTGCCGACCACCGCCAGTTCCTACCTGTTCGCCGACTTCCGGCCCCCGTACGACGCCACGGCGGTGACCCGGCTGGTCACCGGCGGCGGGGCGATCGTGCTGGGCAAGACGCAGATGGGCCCGCTGGCCACCACCCGGGCCACCACCCCCGCCGGCGTGGTCACCACGGTCAACGCCTGGACCCCCACCAACCCCGCCACCGACCCCGGCGGGTCGTCCACCGGAACCGCCACCGCCGTGGCGGGACGGCTCGCCACCTGCGGCACCGGCACCCAGACCGGCGGCTCGATCACCGCGCCGTCCAACGCGCAGAACCTCACCGGGCTCAAGCCGACCATGGGACGGGTGTCGCTGCACGGGATCATCCCGCTCAGCTACACCCGCGACCACCCCGGTCCACTGGCCCGCGACGCCAAGGACGCGGCCATCATGCTCACCGCGATGGCCGGCGAGGACCCGGCCGACCCGCGCAGCCAGGGCCTGCCCGCGGTGCCGAAGCTGATCGACGCGGCCACCCCGACCTACCAGGGCGGCACGCTCAAGCTGCGGTGGAAGACCCGGATCGGGGTGCTGCCCGGCTTCACCGCCGGCACCTCGGAGACCGCCGTGGCCCGGCAGGCGTACCTGGCGAAACTCGCCGCGATCCCCGGCGCGACAGTGGTCGACGTGCCACTGCCCGACGAGTGGGAACTGCTCACCGGCAGCGCGTTCAACAACGTACGGCTGCCGGAGCGCACCGAGCCGTTCCTGCCCTATCTGCGTACCGACCTGCGGGGCTTCGGGGTGTCGGTGACCGGCTGGTTGCAGGGGGCGCTGCTGGGCGGTGGCGAGTTCATCACCGGCCAGCGGGCCAAGCTGCTGCTGATGGAACGGGTGCTGGACCAGCTCTTCGCGCACTGCGACGTGGTGGTGCAGACCGGGCCGGTGCCGTTCGACATCCTCGGCCTGCCGGAGATCGGCTTCCCGATCGGGTTCACCGGCGCGGGCCTGCCGGTCGGCACCATCCTCGGCGGCCTGCCGTACGGCGAGGACCGGTTGTTGTCGGTGGTCGCCGCCTACCAGGCGGTCACCGACTGGCACCTGCGCCGGCCGGCCGACCCGCCGGCGGCCCCGGCGGCCCGCAGCGCCGCCCCCGCCGGCCTGCGGCTCACCGCCGACGAGGTGGCCCGGCTCGCCCAGTGACCGTCGCCCGTCCGCCCCGCCACCGACCGGTGGCGGGGCGGACGGCGACGTGCGGGTCGGCCGGTCAGCCGATGGCGGCCAGTTGCGGCAGCACCTCGGCGGCGACCCGCTGGGTGAACTCCACCGGGTGCCGGTCCGGGGTGACCTGGACCTCGGTCACCCCGAGCGCGGCGTACTCGGCCACCTCGGCGAGGAACGCGTCCGGGTCGTCCAGCGGCGGTCGCATCACGACGACCGTCTTGTCGATGGTGTCGTAGTCGCGGCCCTCGGCGGCGCAGTGCCCACGCAGCACGTCCAGCTTGTGTGCCACCTCGGCCGGGCTGCTGCCGAACAGGTTGCAGGCATCGGCGTAGCGGGCCACCAGCAGCAGGGTCTTCTTCTCGCCGCCGCCGCCGATCATGACCGGCGGGTGGGGCCGTTGCAGCGGCTGCGGCGCGTTGAGCGTCTCGGCCAACCGGTAGTGCCGGCCCTCGAACGGCCCGTTGTCGTCGCTCCACATCTGCCGGCAGATCAGCAGCGTCTCCTCAAGCCGTTCGAACCGCTCGGCCACCGGCACCACCGGCACCCCGAGGCCGCGCTGTTCACGCTCGTACCAGGACGCGCCGATGCCGAGCCGGGCCCGGCCGCCGGAGAGCACGTCCAGGGTGGTCACGATCTTGGCGAGCAGCCCCGGGTAGCGGTACATCACGCCGGTGACCAGCACGCCGAGCGTCATCCGCGAGGTCCGCGCCGCGACGAAACCCAACGTCGTGTACGCCTCCAGCATCGGCTCCTCGGCCGGGGCCATGGCCTCCATCTGGAAGTAGTGGTCCATCACCGTGAACGATGCGACACCGGCCTGCTCGGCGACGGTGGCCGTCTCGATCAGGGTCGGCGCGATCGCTGCCGGATCGGTCGGGGTCGAGTAGTTCCAGTAGTGCAGTCCGAGTCTCATGCCTCGTTCACCTCGGTACCGATCCTAGTGGCGACGCCGACCCGCCGCCGGCTGGGCGCGGACCCGCGTTCACGAGCACCCTTCGCATTTTTGAAGATCGGCACTAGGCTCTGCCCCGTCCGGAGTGGATGACCACGGAGGTGCCCATGAAGAAGATGACCGTCCGTCGTACGAGCGCCCTGCGCCTGGTGTCCGGCGCCCGCCGGCTCTGGATCGAGTGGTGCTGGTAACTGCCGGCCCGGCGGGCGCCCCCGGGCGCCCGCCCTCGGCGGGAACGGGCCACCCGTGAGCGACGGGTCCCCACGCTACGACTGCCACCGCGACCTCGGGCCGTACGCCGGGGTCGCCGACCTGCTCCGCCGGATCGCCGCCGACCGCCGCCGGCTGGCCGCCCGGCACCGGGTCGAATTGGCGGCCATCGCGCCGCAACGCGCCCCCGGCCGGCGCACCGCCGCCGACGAGGCACCGATCCGGTTCCACCCCGCCCGGCGCACCGCCGCCCTGGCCTACGGCGCGACCGAGTTCGTGGCGGACTGGGCCGACACCCTGCGCCGGCCGGTCACCCTCCGGTTCGGCCACGTCGGCGCGGCCGACGAGACCACCAGGGAACTCCTGGACACGCTGGCCGGACGACTCGACACCGACCGGGTACGGCTGGACCTGCGCGACGACGGCCCGGCCCGAGCACCGGCCGAGCCCGGACCGGAGGCCGTACGCACCGTGCTGGGCGAGAGCCTGGCCGCGGGCTTCTACCACCATGCGGCCCGCACCGCCCGGCACGGACGCACCCTGGTCACCCCGCACGACGACCTGCGGCACTGGTGGGCGTTCACCACCGGCCTGGCCACCGCCCTGGCGGCGCTGGACCGGGCGACCGAGGCGCTCGACCTCTACCACGAGACCCGGACCGTCACCGACGATCCGAAGATCACCATGTCCGCCGCGTACGCCACCGCCATGTTGTACGCCAGGCACCTGCCCGCCGACGCGCAGGATCCGGCGCGGGCCCGACACTGGCTGGCGCAGGCGCTCCGGCTCGCCAGGACGCTGCCCGACCCCCGGCAGCGGGTGCTGTCCACCGTCTTCTACGAGCAGGGCGTGGCCCTGCTGGACAGCCGGGAGGGCGAACCGGAACGCGCGCTGCGCCTGATCGACGACGGGCTGTCCCGGCTGACGGCGGTGCTCGCCCCCGGGGAACGCCCGCAGGACGTGGCCCGGCTACGGCACAACCGGGCCCAGGTCCACCTGGCGCTGGGCGACCCGCAACGGGCCCTGGCCGAACTCGACACGGTGATCGGCCACGATCCCGACAACTGCGAGTACTACGTGGACCGGGCCGCCCTGCACCGGGCGGCCGGACGGCACCGGGCCGCGATCAGGGACCACGGCAGCGCGATCCGGCTCGGCCCGCACCTGCCGGAGGCGTACTACAACCGGGCGGTGCTGTACCAGGAACGGGGCCGCACCGGACGGGCCCGGGACGACCTGGGCCGGGTGCTCGCCATCGACCCCGGGCACCTCGACGCCCGGATCGCCCTGGTCAACCTGCATCTGGAGCAGGGTGCGCCCGATGCCGCCGAGGCGGGTGCGCGGGCCGGGCTGGCACTGGCCCCGGACGAGCCGGCCCTGCTGTGCACGCTCGGGCTGATCCGCTCCGAGCGCGGTGACCCGGCCGGGGCCGAGGAGCTGTTCAGCCGCGCGTTGGCCGGCGATCCGGAACTGGTCGAGGCGTGGACCAACCGGGCCACCGTACGGTTCGACCGGGGGGAGGTCGCTGCCGCCGTGACCGACCTGGACCGGGCGGTGGCGCTGTCCACGGCACCGGTGCCCCGCTACAACCGGGGCACCGCGCTGGCCCGGCTCGGCCGCTTCGACGAGGCCGCCCGGGACTTCGCCGACGCGCTCACCCGGCCGGGCGTGGACCGGTCGCTGCGCCGGGAACTGCGCGCGGAACTGACCCGCTGCCGCCGCCGTACCGGCTGACCCCGCGACCCTCCGGCGGGCCGACCCGCCGGGGCGGGGGTGCCGGGGCGGCCCGGCACCCCCGCCGACGCTCAACCGCGCAGGCTCCACTGCTGGTTGGTGCCGCCGTTGCAGGCCCAGAGGATCAACTTGGTGCCGTTGGCCGTGCCGGCGCCGTTGGCGTCCAGGCACAGGCCGGACTGCACGCCGGTGATCGTGCCGTTGGCGTTGACCGCCCACTGCTGGTTGGCCTGCCCGTTGCAGTCCCAGATCACCACCTGGGTGCCGTTGCCGGTGCCCTGCCCGGAGGCGTCCAGGCACTTGGAGCCGTAGACCATGAGCTGCCGGCCGGTGGTCTGGGTGAACCGCTGGTTGGCCGCGCCGGTGCAGTCCCAGAGCTGGGCCTGGGTGCCGTTGGTCGTGCTGGAACCGCCGATCTCGGCGCACCTGCCGGACTGCCCGCCGACGATCTGCACACCCTGCGCCGGCGGGTTGCTCGTGCCCTGCACGCCCGCATTGGCGATGACGGTCTGCGCGCCCGACGGCCAGTTGTTGTTGCTGACCACCGTGTTGTTGTTGACCACGTTGCCCCGGTCACCGTTGGTCACGTTGGTGCTGTTGTTGGTCGACCAGTTGTTGGTGACGGTGAAGTTGCCCATGTTCTCGGCGTACCAGTAGTTGGCGGTGGCCCAGGTGCCGGTGCTGGCGAACACGTTGCTGCGGGCGGTGTAGTAGCGGGAGCCCTCGTCGAAGTAGAGCCCGAACCAGCCGTTGGTCCGCAGGCAGTGGTTCTCGGTGATGCTGCCACCCGGGTTGGCCGACAGCGTGTAGATGCAGCCGCCGTCGGTCATCTGCTGCATCACGTCGTGCACGTAGTTGCCGACGACCTGGTTGTTGGCCGCAGTGGTGGCCGTCGAGTAGCGCGGCTGGTAGTTGTACAGCCCACGGTTGGCGTAGTGGTTGCTGCCGCCCGCGTCGTTGGCGCCCCAGCCGTACCCGACCGACAGCCCGGTGTACGGCATGTTGTAGACCTCGTTGTGCGACACCAGCGAGGTGTTGACGTACGTGGTCAGGATCGACACCACGCCCCGGTACTCCAGACCGAGGTCGTGCACCCGGTTGTTGCTGATGGTGATGTTCCGGTTGACCATCCGCTGGTCGCCCGGGTGGTGGGCGTCGGCGCGTACCCCGCCGACCACCACGCCGCCGGCCGAGCTGCGGGCGATCTCGGAACGGGTGACGGTGATGTTGCTGGCCCCCAGGCCGACCCCGCTGGCGTGCGCGTTGGCGTCGTTGCCGATGCCGATGGCGGTCTGCCCGAGGTTGACGAACTGGGAGTCGCTGAAGGTGATGGTGTTGGCGGCGGAGACCTGCACGGCGGCCGGCATCTGGTTCCAGTTCGGCCGGGTCGCCTCGAACAGCGGGCAGCCCTCCTGGCAGGAGGTCAGCGCGTCGGCCGGGCGGGCCCAGGTGCCGGTGATGTGCGCGCCGGTCTGCTGGTCGGCGAAGCCGTTGCTGCTGCTCGGGCCGAGCCAGCTCGTGCCGGTGAAGGTGATCCCGCTGAACGCGATGTGGTGCGCCGGGGCGTCGTACGTGCCGCCCACGTTGACCAGGGACTGCAACTGCGGCAGCTCCACGCTGACGCTGTTCATGTTCTGCCCGGCCAGCGGGATGTAGTTGAGCTGCCCACTGCCCGGGTTCAGGTACCACTCCCCCGGGCTGTCCAGGAACTCGTACGCGTTGGCCAGGTAGAACGGGCCGGCGCGGTGCGGCTTGGAGAGGGTGTCGAAGCCGAAGGTGTTGTTGTTCCAGGCCGGCTGCTGCATCGTGAGGAAGTTCCCGCTGATGCTCTGCACCGGTGAGTACCGGTCGGTGAACGAGCCGACGCTCTCCACCTCGACCCGGTTCTGGTTACCCAGGTTGTTGAGGTAGCTCAACGCGCCGTTGCTGAACCGCATGCCGCTGGTGGTGAACGTGAAGTCGGCCCGGTTGACGGCGGTGCGGGCCCGGGTGGCGACCGCGCCGTTGACGTAGAGCTGCCGGCTGTCCAGCCCGGCGGGCACGTTCGCCCGCCAGATGTTGCGGCCGGCGTCGACCTGCGACCAGCCGGTGACGGCGCGCGCCCCGCTGATCTGCGGGCGGGCGGACGCGGCGGCCCGCCAGGTGACGGTGTAGCCGTTGGTGCCGGAGTCGGCGGCGGTGAACCGCAGCGGCGCGGCCAGCCGGTAGACGCCGTCGGCCAGCTCGACGACGATGTCGCCGGACATCCCGGCGGTGCGGGACCGGACCGCGTTCTGCGCCTCGGTCAGCGAGCAGGGCTGGCTGGTGGAGCAGGCGGTGCCGCTGCCGGCGGGGGACGCGTAGAGGGTGGTGGTGGCGGCGAGGGCGGGACCGGCCGGGGCGAGCACGGCGACCGTGGCGGCGAGCGCCGTGGCGGCCAGGCCGGCCAGCACCGGCCCGCGCCGGGCGGGTGGTGTCGGGACGGACACGGGTGGGACTCCAATCGTGGTGGGGTGGTGGGGTGCCCGGCGTCGCGGTGGAATCATGCGGCGGCCGGGGTGAGCAGCCCGACGTCCCGCAGCGCCGGCCACAGCGCCGCCGGGACGTCGGCGTCCGCGCGGGTCAGCGTCTGCGTGACCTGCGCGCGGTTACGCAGGCCGACGACCGTCGAGACGACCGCGGGATGGGAACGGACGAAGGCGAGCGCCGCCTGCGGCAGGGTGACGCCGTACGCCTGGCAGACGTCGGCGATCCGGTGGGCCCGGTCGATCAGCTCCGGTGGGGCCTGCTGGTAGTTGTAGGTGGCGTCGGCCGGGGGCCGGTCCTGCGACAGCAGCCCGGAGTTGTAGACCCCGGCGACCACCACGCCGACGCCCCGGCGTTGGGCGGCGGGCAGCAGGTCGGCCAGCGCCGGCTGTTCGAGCAGGGTGTACCGGCCGGCGCACATCACCACGTCGACGTCGGTCTCCTCGACGAACCGGGTGAGCAGGTGGGACTGGTTCATGCCGGCCCCGATGGCCCCCACCACGCCCTGGTCGCGCAGCTCCACCAGGGCGGGCACCGCCTCGGTGGCGGCCTGTTCCCAGTGGTCGTCCGGGTCGTGCAGGTAGACGACGTCGATCCGGTCCAGGCCGGTGCGGGCCAGGCTGGACTCCAGCGAGCGCAGCACGCCGTCGCGGCTGAAGTCCCAGACCCGCCGGTGGTCGGCGGGCACGTCGAAGCCTTCCGGGTCGCGCCGGTGCGCGTCCTGCGGCGACGGTACGAGCAACCGCCCGACCTTCGTCGACACCACGTACTCGTCGCGCGGCCGGGTCCGCAGCGCCGCGCCGATGCGCCGTTCGGACAGCCCGAGCCCGTAGTGCGGCGCGGTGTCGTAGTAGCGCAGGCCACCCGCCCAGGCGGTGTCGACGGCGGCGGCGAACTCCTCGTCGTTGGTGGCCCGGTAGAGGTTGCCGGCCTGCGCCGCGCCGAAGCCCAGCCCGGTGAGGCGTACCGCCGGTCGGCGCGGCAGGGGGCGGGCCCTCACGACGGCTCCTCCAGTCGGTAGGCCCGCCGGGCGGTGTGCCGCCAGATCGCCGCCCGCTCATCGTCGCCGAGCGGGTCGAGCAGCTCGGCCAACGTGTCGACCCACCTGTCGTACCCGCTGGCGAGCAGGCAGACCGGCCAGTCGGAGCCGAACATCAGCCGGTCCGGGCCGAACGCGTCGAGGGCGTGTTCGACGGCCGGGCGCAGGTCCTGCGGTGTCCAGGGTGCCCGGTGCACCTCGGTGACCAGGCCGGAGAGTTTCGCCGTGGTGTTGGCCGGGGCGGCCAGGGCGCGCAGGTCGCGGGCCCAGTCGTCGAGGTCCGTCCCGCCGAGGGCGGGCTTGCCGAGATGGTCCAGGACGAACCGCACCTCGGGCAGGTCGCGGGCCAGCCGGCCGGCCGCGCCCAGGTGGTGCTGCCGGACCAGCAGGTCGAAGGCGAGACCGGCGGCACCCACCGCGGTGATCCCCCGCCGTACGTCGGCCCGGTCGAGGAACCCCGGGTCGGGCTCGTCCTGCACGCTGTAGCGGACGCCGACCAGCAGGTGGCCGCCGCGGGTCGCGCGCAGCCGGGCCAGCCGGTCGGCGACGTCCGGCGTCGTGACGTCCAGCCAGCCGACGACCCCCCGGACGAGCGGGTGGTCGGCGGCGATGCCGAGCAGGTCCACCGTCTCGGCCTCGGTGGAGTTGGCCTGCACCAGCACGGTCTCGGTGACCCCGGCGGCGCGGGTGACCCGCGCCAGGTCGTCCGGGGTGAAGTCGGCGTCGATGGCGGCCATGGTGGCCGGGTCGATCCAGGGCTGCGGGTGCCGGGCCCGGACCCAGAGGTGGTGGTGGGCGTCGACGGTGCCCGGTGGCGCGCTCATCGACCCAGCCATCCGCCGTCGACGGGCAGGACGATGCCGTTGACGTAGTCCGAGGCCGGGGCGGCCAGGAACACCGCCGCGCCGGCGAGGTCGTCGGCGTCCCCCCACCGGCCGGCCGGGATGCGGGTCAGGATGGCCCGGTCGCGTTCCGGGTCCTCGCGTAGCGCCCGGGTGTTGTCGGTGGCGATGTAGCCGGGGGCGATGGCGTTGACGTTGACCCCGTGCGCCGCCCACTCGTTGGACAGCGCCCTGGTCAGCCCGGCGAGGCCGGACTTCGCGGCGGCGTAGCCGGGGACGGTGATGCCGCCCTGGAAGCTGAGCAGCGACGCGGTGAAAATGATCTTTCCCCGGCCCCGGGCCACCATCGCCCGGCCGATCTCCCGACTCAGCACGAACTGGCTGGTCAGGTTCACCTCGATGACGTGGTCCCACATCTCGTCGGAGTGCTCGGCGGCCGGGGTGCGGGCGATCGTGCCGCCGTTGTTGACCAGGATGTCGACCGGGCCGAGGTCGTGCAGGTCGGCGACGAGCCGGCGGACCGCGGCCCGGTCGGCCAGGTCGGCACGCAGCGCGGTGAACGAGCGGCCCGCCGCGCGTACCCGCTGCTCCACCTCGCTGCCGGTGGCCTCCATGTTCGCCGAGACGCCGACGATGTCGGCGCCGGCGACGGCCAGCGCCTCGGCCATGGCCAGCCCGATGCCCCGGCGCGCGCCGGTCACCACGGCCGTGCGGCCGGACAGGTCGAACAGGGCGTTCACCGGTCGGCCTCCTGCCAGTCGAGCAGCACCTTCAGCACGCCGCCGCCCTCTTCCAGGGCGGTGAACGCCGAGGCCGCCGCCTCGACGGGCACCACCCGGGAGATGAGCTGCCCGGCCGGCACCACTGCGGAGGCGACCAGCCGGACCGCCTCCACCATGTCCTCGCGCTGGTAGAGCCGTGCGCCGAGCAGTTCCAGCTCGCGCCAGAAGACCCGGTGCAGGTTCACCGGCCGGGGCTGCGGGTGGATCGCCACCATGACCAGCCGGCCCCGGGTGGTCAGCACGTCGACGGCGGTGCCGACCCCGGCGGCGGACCCGGACACCTCGAAGGCCACGTCCGCGCCCGCGCCGTCGGTACGTTCGTCGACCAGCGCCACCACGTCGGTGCCGGCCGGGTCGACCGCGTCGATCCCGATCCCGGCGGCCACCGACCTACGGAACGGGTCCGGTTCGACGAGCAGGACCCGCGCGCCCCGGTGCCGGGCGACGGTGGCGACGAGCACACCGATCGGCCCGCCGCCGACGACCACCACCTGGTCGGCGTCGGTCACCCGGCCCCGCCGCACGTCGTGCACGGCCACCGCGACCGGCTCGACCAGGGCGGCCCGGTCCAGCGGCAGGTCGTCGGGGAGCGGCACCACCAGGTCGGCCGGGACGGTCCAGGAGGACTGCATCGCGCCCGGCGAGTCCACCCCGAGGAAGTCCATGGCGTGGCAGACGTGCGCGGTGCCCCGCCGGCAGGCGGCGCACCGGCCGCAGAACCGGGTCGGCATCACGGTGACGGGCTGGCCCACGGCGAAGCCGGTGACGCCCTCACCCACCTCGGCCACCCGGCCGGACATCTCGTGCCCGATCACCGCCGGCGGGCCCACCCGGGCATCCATGTCCCCGTGGTAGACGTGCAGGTCGGTGCCGCAGATCCCGGTGTAGGCCACCGCGATCCGCAGCTGTCCCGGCCCCGGTGGCTCCGGCGCGCGTCGCTGCACCTCCAGGTGCCTGGCGCTGCGGTAGACCACTGCCTTCATACGTGCTCCCTCGCGGTCGGGTCAGTGCGGGACGGCTGACGGCAGGCCGTCGTGGTGGTGCGTCGGGGCGTCGGGCAGCGGTGTGCCGTACCGCCCGGCCGGGATGGCGGCCGGGTCGGGCCCGGCCAGCAGCCGACGGCCGGCCCGTTCCGGCCGTACGTTGGGACCGTCCGGCGTCGGTACGTCGGAGCGGCGCGGGTAGCTGCCGATCTCCTCCTCGCAGACCGTGACGCCCAGCCCCGGCGTGTCGCCGAGGACGAACGCGCCGTCCTCGACGTGCAGGTCGCGGGTGATCCCGACCGGCGGGTGGAGGTCCTGCAACTCGCTGACCATGTGGTTGGGCACCGACGTGGCGGCGTGCAGCAGGCCGACGGGGTGGTTGCCGATCGGACTGACCGGCAGGTCGTAGGCGTGCGCCAGGGCGGACACCCGCAGGAAGTGGGTGACCCCCCACACCGCGGCCATCTGTACGACGTCGACCGCCGCCGCGGCGATCAGCGGCCGGTACTGCTCCAGGCCGGTGAGGTTCTCCCCGGTGGCCACCGACGCCCGGATCCCGCGCCCGACCACGGCCAGGCCCTCGGCGTCCCACCGGCGGACGGGTTCCTCGATCCAGACGAGGTCCAGGGTGCGTTCGAGTTCGCCGACGTGCCGGACGGCCTGCTTGCGGGTCCACGCCTCGTTCACGTCGAGCATCAGGCCCGGCCGCTGCCCCCGGCCGGCCTCGGTCAGCACCTCCCGGACCACGTGCAACCGGTGCCGGTCCCGTTCGATGTCGAGGCCGCCCTTGAGCTTGGCGGCCCGCAGCCCGTGCCGGGCGTACAGCTCGTAGGTGGCGGCGAGCGCGTCGTCGTCCAGGCCGATGTCCAGGCCGGAGGCGTAGGCGGGCACCCGCCGGTCGCGCCCGCCGAGCAACCGCCACAGGGGTTGCCCCGCCGCCTGGGCCTTGATGTCCCACAGCGCGGTGTCCAGCGCCCCGATGGTGCCGAACACCGAGCCGGCGTGGCCCGCCTTGAAGGTCTGCCGCAGCATCCGGTCGTAGAGGGTGGTCACCGCGCGGGGGTCCTCCCCGTCGATCGCGGCGAAGATCCGTTCGAGGTCGGTGTGCGGTCCGAGGCCGACGCCGGTGATGCCCTCGTCGGTTTCGACCAGGACGATCGGCACGGCGGTCACCCCGTCGGCGAACACGCCGTTGGCGTCGCCGACGGGCCGCCCCCAGTCCTGCACGGTGGTCAGGGTCCGGTATCCGGTGATCCGCATGTCAGCCCTTCGTGGCGCCGGCGGCCACACCGTCGGCGATCTGGCGCTGGAGGAAGAGGTAGATCACCAGGACGGGCACCGCGGCGATCAGCACCCCGGAGGCGAAGGTGGGGATGTCGTCGGAGTACTGGCCGCGCAGCGAGGTGACCCCGACCATCAGCGTGCGGTGTTCGGCCGAGGGCATCAGCAGCAACGCGATCAGCACGTCGTTCCAGCAGAACAGGGCGTCGAGGATGCCGACCGACAGCAGCGCCGGGGTGCCCAGCGGCAGCATGATCCGCCGGTAGACCCCGTAGACGCTGTTGCCGTCGATCCGGGCCGCATCGATGATCTCGGTCGGGATGGTCTTGTAGTAGCTGGTCATCAGAAAGATCGTGAACGGCAGGAACTGCGCCACGTAGGCCAGCACGAGCCCCGGGTAGGTGTCGACCAGGCCGGCGTCGGCCATCACCCGGGCCAGCGGCACCATGATCACCTGGAACGGCACGAACAGCGCCGCGAGGCAGCACAGGAAGAGCACCGACGAGCCCCGGAACCGGAGCTGGCTCAACGCGAAACCGGCCATCGAGCCGAACAGCAGCAGCAGGAGCACCGAGGCCGTCACCACGCCCACCGAGTTGGCCAGGTAGCGGGCCATCCCCACGCTGTTCCACGCCGCGCCGATGTTCTCGAAGCGCAGGGCGTCGGCCAGGGAGAACCGGTCGAGGACGTACTCGCGGCGGGTCTTCATGGCCACGTTGAGGGTGAACGCCAGCGGGTAGACGGTCGCCAGGGCCAGCACGGCCATCGGGAGGGCGAGCAGCCACCGCCCCCACCGCATATGGGACATCACGCCTCCCTCACCGCCCGCCGGAGCAGGCTGATCTGCAACAGCCCCACCACGAGCATGATGAGGAAGAGCACCGTCGAGGCGGCCGAGGCGAGCGCCGGCCGGTTCAGCTGCCCCTGCTGGATCCAGATGTAGTACTCCGGCAGGTAGGTGGAGCCCTCCGGGCCGCCGCTGGTCATCACGTAGAGCAGGCCGAACATGGAGGTCAGCATCCCGATCATCGTGGTGACGACGACGAACTGGATGGTGCGGGAGAGGCTGGGCACGATCACGTGCCTGATGGTCTGCGGCAGTGACGCGCCGTCCACCCGGGCGGCGTCCAGCAGGGAGGCGTCCAGGGTGGCGAAGCCGGCGAGGAACACCACCAGCGCCATCCCGAAGGTCGCCCAGACGTGCACCCCGACCACCACGAACATGGCCACGTCCGGGTCGCCCAGCCAGTCCACCGGCCCGAGGCCGGCCCCGCCGAGCACGGCGTTGAGCGGGCCGTCGAAGGCGAGCAGCAGGTTGAAGATGGCCCCGACGATGACCGGCGACAGCACGGCCGGGAAGAAGTAGACGCTGCGGTACAGCCGGTGCCCGGGGACCCGCAGGTAGATGAAGGTGGCCAGCAGGCCGGGAATCGCCACCGCCACCGGCAGCAGCAGCACGAGCAGCCCGACGTTGCGCAGCGCGCCCCGGAACAGGGGATCCCCGAACAGCTCCCGGTAGTTGTCCAGCCCCACCGCCAGCCCGTCGCGGTCGCCGTCGCCGGTGAAGGAGAAGTTGACCCCGAGCAGCAGCGGCCAGAACCGCAGCAGCAGCAGGATCAGCAGGGCCGGGGCGAGCAGCACGTAGGGGGCGAGACGCTCGGAACGTCGGCCGCCGCGACCGTGCGGCGGGGTGGCCCGCGACCCGGGCGCGGCCCGTCGCGGCGGGCCGGTGGGGGCCGGGCGGAGCGCCGGTGTCACCTCGTCGACCGGCACGGTTCAGCCGGCCTGGTCGGAGGCGGCCAGCTGCTTCACCGCCTCGTCGACGGTGACCGAGCCGCTCAACAGCTGCTGGGAGAGCCGGCCCATCAGGTCCAGGGTCTTCGAGGACAGCGCCACGTGCAGGGCGGGTTTGCCGGCCTTGAGGTCGGCGACGATGGTGGCCACCGCCGGGCCGCCCTGGGACACGTCGATGGTGGTGTCGGCGGCGATCGCACCGGCGTCGGCGTAGAACGACTTCAGCGCGTCGGTCGAGGTCAGCGAGCGCACCAGGTCGGCGGCGACCTTCGGGTCCTTCGTCCACCTGGCGACGCCGTACCCGATGCCGCCGTCGAAGGGCAGGTTCGGGGTGGCACCGGGCTCGACGACCGGGGCGCGCATCACGCCCAGATTCTCGGCCGGGACGAACTCGCTGAAGTCCTTCCAGTGCCCCACGTCCGACATCAGGCCGATGACGTGGGCCGCCTTCGCGGCCTGGAAGATCGCGAAGGCGTCGTTGAACATGGCCGTCGAGTTCGCCCCGTCGCTGTTCAGCTTCGCGTCCTGGGTCTCCTTCCAAAGCGCGAAGATCCGCTTGACGTGGGGGGAGGTCCAGTCCCGCTTGCCGGCGATCCAGGCGTCCTGCTCCTGCGGGGTGAGCACGCCGGTGCCGAAGGCGGAGAGGAAGAACTGGATGCCGAAGCCCTCCTTGTTGCCGAGGGCCAGGCACTTCGTGCCGGTCCGCTGGGTGAGGGTGGCGCAGTTGGCGACGAACTCCGGCCAGGTGGTGGCCGGCTTGGCGGGGTCGAGGCCGGCCTTGGCGTAGAGGGTCCGGTTGTAGTAGATCGGGTGGCCCTGCAACGTGACCGGGCCGGCGTAGGTCTTGCCGTCCTTGCTGAACGCCTCCCAGCCGGCGAGCCGCTGCCGGTCCTCGGCCAGGTATTCGTCGAGGGGCAGCAGGGCGTCGGCCCGGTCCCGGAGCTGGCCACCGCCGTTGAACAGGATCACGTCCGGACCCTTGCCGGCCTGGATCGCCGTGCCGAGCAGCGTGTAGTACTGCTCGAAGGGCTGGGCGACGAACTCGACGGTGACGCCGGGGTGCTTGCGGGCGAAGTCGGCCTTCGCCTTCTGCAGGTACGCGGCTGAGGACGCCTCGCCGGACTTCCAGTCCCAGACCACCAGTTTCCCGTCCGCCCCGCCGGACGGGGATCGGGTTCCGCCGGCGCTGCCGCAGCCGGCCAGCGCCAGCGCCGCGACGAGGACGGCCGACCACACTGCTCGCTGCTTCATCGCTGCTCACCTTCGAACTCGGTCGATTGCGCTGATCGAGACGCATGAATTGACGAGAAAGTAACTCGTATGACGTATGACGTCAACAGTGGGACGTAGAATTCGCGGCAGTCAGGTCGTGGCGCGGTCCGCGGGAGTCACTGGAGGGGACATGACGGCACGGGAGGCAACCCTGAACGCGTCGACGCCACCGAGCTGGGCCCGACGACCGGCCAACCTCGCCACGGCGGTCACCGCGGAACTGGTGGAACGCATCGTACGCGGAGTTCACCCGCCCGGCGCCCCGCTGCCTCCCGAGCCGGCGCTGTGCGAGGCGTTCTCGGTCAGCCGCACGGTCGTCCGGGAGGCGGTCAAGATCCTCCAGGAGAAGGGCCTGGTGCAGGTCCGCCAGGGCAGCGGCACCATCGTCACCCCGCCGTCGATGTGGGACATGCTCGACGAGCTCGTGCTCGCCGCGACCATCGCCGAGGACGACAGCCTGACCATTCTCGACGACCTGGTGGCCACCCGGCGGGTGCTGGAGTCCGACATGGCCAACGTCACCGCCCGGCTGGCCGACCAGGAGACCGTCGACCGGCTGCGCGCCCTGGTCGACCGGATGGACGAACTCGTCGACGACCAGGTCGCCTACCACGAGCACGACCGGGCGTTTCACGACGTGATCATGCAGGCGTCCGGCAACCGGATCGCCCGGGGCGTGGTGCGGTCGCTGGAGAGCCAGGTGGTCAACACCGCCCGCTACATGGGCCGGTCCGAGCGGGCGCTGTGCGTGGCGTCCAACCGGGGGCACCGGCGGATCTACGAGCGCATCGCGGCCCATGACCCGGACGGCGCGGCCGAGGCCATGGTCACCCACATCACCGAGGCCTGGCTGGTCCGGCGCGGCGGGCCGGACACCGGGCGGCTGGTGCGCTGACCCCCGGCGGCGGGTGGACCAACCCGTCGTTGCGGCGGACCGGCCCCGGCGGGGCGTCCGCGATGACGCCGAGGTAACCAACGAACGTCAATGGCTTGCGGGTGTTAACGATAACAAGATACCGTCGGCCGCGGGAGCGAAGGGCACGTCTCCCCCGCTCCACCCCCGGAATCCGGGCGGCGGAGCGGAGTGCGGGCACGGGCGACGTCGGTGGGACACCTCCGGGCACCTCCGTGGACGCTGCACGCCGCCGGGTCGCATCGACACCTCGACGTACCCGGATCCCCCGGCGCACGTCGTCCACCGCCACCGTGGGGTCCTGACGCGACCGCGCGCCGACCGCAGTGCCGTAGCCGGCCGGCCGGGAGCGCGATCGCCGACCGTGACGCCACACCTGCGTACCCGCACGGCGGGCAACCCGGACGAGTTCCGACAGCACCGGCGCAGGGCCGGAGCGTCGGCGGAGTCCGGGGAGGCCACCGAGGCGTGACGCCCCACGACACGCATCGCCCACACTGGGAGGTACTGGTGAAACCCGCACTGCCACCGCTGACCCGACTTCGGCGTACCCTCGCCTGGCTGGCGGCCCTGCTCCTGGTCTCGACCCTGCTCCCGGCCGGCACCGCCAAGGCCGACAACCCCATCGTCCAGCACATCTACACCGCCGACCCGGCCCCGCTGGTGCACAACGGACGGGTGTACCTCTACACCGGCCACGACGAGGACGGCTCGACCTGGTTCACCATGAAGGAGTGGCGGGTCTGGTCCTCCGCCGACATGGTCAACTGGACCGACCACGGCTCGCCGCTCAACGTCGCTACCTTCAGCTGGGCCAAGGCCGACGCCTGGGCCGGCCAGGTCATCGCCCGCAACGGCAAGTTCTACTGGTACGTGCCGGTGACCGCGAAGTCGACCAACTCGATGGCCATCGGGGTGGCGGTCAGCGACAGCCCCACCGGCCCGTTCCGGGACGCCATCGGCCGGCCGCTGGCGGCCAACGGCGAGATCGACCCCACCGTCTTCATCGACGACGACGGGCAGGCGTACCTCTACTGGGGCAACCCCAACCTGTGGTACGTCAAGCTGAACGCCGACATGATCTCGTACTCCGGCAGTGTCACCAAGATCCCGCTGACCACCGCCGGATACGGCACCCGTAACGGCAACGCCACCCGCCCCACCCTCTACGAGGAGGGCCCCTGGGTCTTCAAGCGCAACGGGACCTACTACAACGTGTTCGCCGCCGAGTGCTGCTCGGAGTTCATCGGCTACTCCACGGCGCCCGGACCCACCGGGCCGTGGACCTACCGGGGCACGGTCATGCCCCGGCAGGGCGGCAGCTTCACCAACCACGCCGGGATCGTCGACTTCAACGGCGGGTCGTACTTCTTCTACCACAACGGCGCGCTGCCCGGCGGTGGCGGCTACACCCGGTCGGTCGCGGTGGAGAAGTTCAGCTACGGCGCCAACGGCACCATCCCGACGATCAACATGACCAGCACCGGTGCGCCGCAGATCGGCACCCTCAACCCGTACGTGCGGCAGGAGGCCGAGACCATCGCCTGGGGCTCCGGGATCGAGACGGAGGCGTCCAGCGAGGGCGGGATGAACGTCGGCTTCATCGAGAACGGCGACTACATCAAGGTCAAGGGGGTCGGCTTCGGCTCCGGCGCGACGTCCTTCAACGCCCGGGTGGCCTCGGCCGGCAGCGGCGGCACCATCGAGGTCCGGCTGGACAGCGCCACCGGCACCCGGGTGGCCAGTTGCTCCGTGCCGGTCACCGGTGGCTGGCAGAACTGGCAGACCGTCTCCTGTCCGGTGTCCGGCGCGACCGGCACCCACGACATGTACCTGCGGTTCACCGGCGGCAGCGGCACCCTGTTCAACGTCAACTGGTGGCAGTTCAGCGGCGGTGGCACCACGCCGACGCCCACCCCGACCACGACGCCCACCACGACGCCCACCGCGACCCCCACCCCCACCCCGACGACCCCGGCCCCGACGACGCCGGCTCCGACGACCCCCTCCGGAACGGCCTGCACGGCCACCAACACCGTGGTCAACACCTGGCAGGGCGGCTTCGAGGGCAAGCTGACCATCACCAACGGGTCCACCCCGATCACCGGCTGGCGGGTGTCGTTCACCCTGCCCAGCGGGCAGACGGTGGCCCAGGCGTGGAACGGCACCCTGACCCAGCAGGGCAACCAGGTGACCGTCACCAACGCCGCCTACAACGGGCAGCTCGGGGCGGGTGGCTCCACCACCGTCGGCTACATCAGCTCGACCACCGGCAGCAACCAGCCACCGACCGACCTGACCTGTACCCCCGCGTGACCCCGCCGCGCGGCTGACCGTTCCGCCGGCCCGCTCCGCCCCACCGGGGCGGGCCGGCACCCACCACCCGACACCACCGTCCGTACGACCATCCGGACGGGCGCTCGCCCGTGATCCGGTCCGCTGGAGGTTCCCATGTCCGTCCCGTCCCTCAACCGACGCCAGCTTCTCCAGGCCGCCGGCGCCACCGCGCTCGCCTCCGCCGCAGGTGGCACCCTGCTCGGGTCCGGGCCGGCCGGTGCGGCACTGGTGGTCCCCCCGGTCCGCGCCGACCTGGGCGTCTCGGCGTACCCGTTCGAGCTGGGTCAGGTCCGGTTGACCGCCGGCCGGCTGCTGGACAACCAGAACCGGACGCTGAGCTACCTGCGGTTCGTCGACGTCGACCGGATGCTCTACAACTTCCGGGCCAACCACCGGCTGGGCACCAACGGGGCCGCGACCAACGGGGGCTGGGACGCGCCGTCCTTCCCGTTCCGCACCCACATGCAGGGGCACTTCCTCACCGCCTGGGCGCAGGCGTACGCGGTGCTGGGCGACACCACCTGCCGGGACAAGGCCAACTACATGGTGGCCGAGCTGGCGAAGTGTCAGGCCAACAACGGCGCGGCCGGGTTCACCGCGGGTTACCTGTCCGGCTTCCCCGAGTCGGACTTCGCGGCGCTGGAGGCCCGGACGCTGTCCAACGGCAACGTGCCCTACTACTGCATCCACAAGACCCTCATGGGGTTGCTCGACGTGTGGCGCTACATCGGCAACACGCAGGCCCGCACGGTGCTGCTGGCGCTGGCCGGCTGGGTCGACACCCGCACGTCGCGGCTGAGCTACAACCAGATGCAGGCGATGCTGGAGACCGAGTTCGGCGGCATGAACGAGGCGCTGACCGACATCTACCAGCACACCGGCGACGGGCGCTGGCTCACCGTCGCCCAGCGGTTCGACCACGCGGGCGTGTTCAACCCGCTCGCCAGCAACTCCGACCAGCTCAACGGCAAGCACGCCAACACCCAGGTGCCCAAGTGGATCGGCGCGGCGCGGGAGTTCAAGGCGACCGGCACCACCCGGTACCGGGACATCGCCGGCAACGCGTGGAACATGACCGTCAACGCGCACAGCTACGTCATCGGCGGCAACAGCCAGGCCGAGCACTTCCGGCCGCCGAACGCGATCGCCGGGTACCTGACCAACGACACCTGCGAGCACTGCAACACCCACAACATGCTCAAGCTGACCCGGGAGCTGTGGCTGCTCGACCCGAACCGGGTCGCGTACTTCGACTTCTACGAGCGTGCCCTGCTCAACCACGTCGTCGGCGCGCAGAACCCGGCCGACGGCCACGGCCACGTCACCTACTTCACCCCGCTCAAGCCGGGTGGCCGCCGGGGCGTCGGCCCGGCCTGGGGCGGCGGCACCTGGAGCACCGACTACAACTCGTTCTGGTGCTGTCAGGGCACCGGCATCGAGGCGAACACCAAGCTGATGGACTCGATCTACTTCTACAACGACACCACGTTGACGGTGAACCTGTTCGTGCCGTCGGTGCTGACCTGGTCGCAGCGCGGGATCACGGTCACCCAGAGCACCAGCTACCCGGCCAGCGACACCAGCACGCTCACCCTCTCCGGGTCGATGAGCGGCTCGTGGAGCATCCGGGTCCGGATCCCGGCCTGGGCCACCGGCGCGACGATC
The DNA here is from genome assembly GCF_049178975.1 of Micromonospora sp. WMMD734. Lineage (NCBI taxonomy): Bacteria > Bacillati > Actinomycetota > Actinomycetes > Micromonosporales > Micromonosporaceae > Micromonospora > Micromonospora sp. WMMD734. The sequence goes on along the minus strand of NZ_JBMHMK010000001.1, from coordinate 1,458,129 downwards.
GCCGTCAACGGCGAGACGCAGGGCGTCGCCACCACCCCCGGCAGCTACGCCACGGTCACCCGCACCTGGGCGGCCGGGGACACCGTCACCGTACGGCTGCCGATGAAGGTCGTCGTGCAGCCGAGCAACGACAACGCCAACGTCGCGGCCCTCACGTACGGCCCGGCGGTGCTCGCCGGCAACTACGGCAACACCGGCCTGAGCGCCCTGCCGTCGTTGAACACCTCGTCGGTGACCCGGACGAGCACCAGCACCCTGGCGTTCACCGCCACCGCGAACGGCTCCACGGTCAACCTCGGGCCGTTCTACGACGCGCACGGCTTCAACTACACCGTCTACTGGAGCACCAGTGGCGGCAGCACCGGCGGCAGCACCCGGATCGTCAACGTGGGCAGTGGCCTGGTTCTCGGCATCCAGAACATGTCCACCGCCGACGGCGGGCTGGCCCTGCAGTGGGGTGACACCGGCACCGCCGACCACAACTGGGTGGTGGTGACCGACGGCGACGCGGTCCGGTTCCGCAACGTCAACAGCGGCAAGGTCCTCGGCGTGGAGAACATGTCCACCGCCGACAACGCCCGCGTGCTGCAGTGGGCGGACAACGGCACCGCCGACCACCGGTGGACCCTGCTGAGCCAGGGTGACGGCACCTACAAGATCCGTAACGTCAACAGCGGGAAGCTGCTCGGCATCCTCAACGGCTCGACCGCCCAGGGGGCGCAGGCCGTGCAGGACTCCGACAACGGCAGCGCGGACAACCGCTGGCGGTTCGTCGCCAACCCGTAGGGACCACCGCCGGTCCCGCACCGCTGGCGAGACGGTGCGGGACCGGCGGTGCAGCGGACGGGGCCGCCCCTGCGAGGGGGCGGCCCCGTCGTGTGCGTGCCGGCCGACGGCCCGACGCGGCGGGCCACCCGCACCGACCGGCCCGCGTGGCGGTGCCGACGGTACGGGCGGCCCGGTTGCTCCGCTGCCGCGCCCCGGGTCGGGTCAGGGGGTGCTGAGCTGGAACTGACGGATCGTGCTGGTGCCGCCGAGGGCCTGGGTGGCGTGGTTGAACAGGGCGAACCGGTAGCCCATGAAGAACTGCCAGGTGCTGTCGAGGGTCAGCGCGTTGCCCAGCGCGGTGAAGGTGACCCCGTCGGTGCTGTAGGAGAACCGGGCCTGCCGACCGGAGCCGGGACGGATGTCGGCGGTGGCCCGCAGCCAGATCCGGCCTCCGCTGACCGGGGCGGATGCTATCTCGGTGCCGGTGTTGGTGGTCCGCCAACTGCCGTCCATGGTGAGGTTGTTGGTCATCGACACCCGGGTGGCCCCGTTGTCGCGCCGGACGCCGATCCAGGCCGACGAGTTGCGGAGCACCGCCAGCCCGGTCCGGTCGCCGTCGCGCAGCGCCGAGTAGTCGAGTTCGACGGTGGCGGTGGAGGTCGGCCCCTGGATCCGGTGGGTGACCGTGTTCCGGGCGCTGTACAGGTCGTTGGTGACGGTGGCGGTCTGCAGGCGCAGGCCGTTGTTGACCGACCACTTGGTGTTGTCCGGGTTGTGGTTCCACTCCCACTGCGGGCCGAGGGTGCTGCCGCTGAAGGTGTCGGTGCCGGTCAGCGGCTTGACCGGTCGGGTCGGCAGCGGGTTCGGGTACGAGGCGCCCCAGCCGCCGTTGACCGTCTGGATCTGCGGCCAGCCGTCGGCGGTCCAGGTGATCGGGGCCAGCGCCGGTACCCGCCCACCGGGGTAGGCGTCGACGAACGACATGTAGTACCACTGGCCGGCCGGGGTCTGCACCAGGCCGCCCTGGTGCGGCACGCCGCCGCCGGAGATCGGGCCCGGCATGTTGAGCAGCACCTGACGCATCTCGTACGGGCCGAACGGGCTCGACGACTTCAGCACGTACTGCCCGTTGGCCGGCCGGGTGAGCCAGATGTAGTAGCTGCCGTTGCGCTTGTAGAACCGGGCCCCCTCCAGGGTGCCCACGCTCGACGGGGTGGAGAACACCTGCTGGCTGCGGACCTCGCTCTTGCCGTCCGCCGACAGCTGCGCCACGCTGATCTGGGTGTTGCCGTAGGCGACGTACATGGTGTCGTTGTCGTCGACCAGCATGCCGGCGTCGTAGTAGCACTTGTTGATGGTGGAGTGCTGGTTCCAGGCCCCGTCGACGGCGGTGGCGGTGTAGATGTAGGTCTTGGCGAAGTCGATGCAGCCGGCCCAGTAGTAGGTGCGGTTGCTCGGGCGGTAGTTCAGCGTCGACGCCCAGATCCCGTTGACGTACGCCCGAGCGCCGGACATGTCATATTTGGCACCGAAGTCCAGCCTGGGCACCGAGTGACCGGCGAACTCCCAGTTGACCAGGTCGTACGAGCGCAGGATCGGGGCGCCGGGCGAGTAGTGCATGGTCGAGGCGGACAGGTAGAACGCGTCGCCGACCCGGATGATGTCGACGTCGGCGAAGTCCTGCCACACCACCGGGTTGGTGAACGAGCCGCTCGCCGGGGGTGTGGTGGGCGGCGGCGTGGTCGGGGTGGTGCCGCCGTCGACCCGGACGAGCTGCCACTGTTGGTTGGTGCCGCCCCAGTCGGTGTACTGGACGATGTTGCCGCCGTCGGCGGTGGAGGCGTTCTGCACCTCGACGGCCTTGCCGCTGTTGCGGTTGAGCAGCCGGACGTAGCCGTCGGCCGAGTCGGCCAGCCGGAACTGCTGGTTGGTGCCGTTGCCGTCGGTCCACTGCACGATCGACGCGCCGTCGGCGGTGGAGAGGTTGTAGACGTCGAGGACCTTGCCCGACAGCCGCGACTTCAACCGGTAGTAGCCGCCGCCGGAGTCGACGAACTGCCACTGCTGGTTGGTGCCGTCGCCACGGGTCCACTGGGTGATCCGCGCGCCGTCGTTGGTGGCGAAGTTGTACACGTCCAGCGCCTTGCCGCTGTTGCGGTTGACCAGCACGTACCAGGCGGTGGTGTCCACCGTGGCCGCCGCCGCCCCGGTCGACTGGACCACGACGAGCCCACCGCCGACCAGCAGCGTCATCAGCGCGGCGACGACCCGTGACCACCAGCCGCGCCGTCGCCGGACCGTGACCGGCACCTGTCCCATGGCTACCATGACCCTCCCTCACCAACGGTCGATCGACGGTGGCCCCGGGTCCGGCCCGGGGCCACCGTCGTCGCATTGTTCGAAGCCTGCCGATGTCAACGTTCACTCGGCGGCGCGTCCGCGATGGCGCCCGACGCGGCGCAGCGATGGGTCGGGGCTGCCGACCAGCCGCTGCGGGAACGGCTTCAGCTATCCATAGACTGTGAGCGATAACATGATGCTCGTCAAGCTGAAACAGCGCGGACACGATCGACTAGCGCAAATGCCGACATCCCGGGTCGGGTCGGAACTGTCCGACCCGACCCGGGATGTCCGGGCGAGGGGGTACGACGCGGCGGGTGCCGCGGCACCGGTCAGCGGGAGGCGCCGGCGCGACGCTTGTTGTAGACGTCGAAGGCCACGGCGACGAGCAGCACAAGGCCCTTGACCACCGACTGGATGGACTGGTCGATGCCCATGAGCTGCATCCCGTTGCTCATCACCGCCATGATCAGACCGCCGACCATCGCGCCGACCACGGTGCCGACCCCGCCGGTGACCGCCGCGCCGCCGATGAACGCGGCGGCGATCGCGTCGAGCTCGAACATGTTGCCGGCGGCGGGCTGTGCGCCGTTGGAGCGCGAGGAGTAGATCACCCCGGCCACCGCCGCCAGGAAGCCCATGTTGACGAACATCCAGAAGTTGACCGTGCGCACCTTGACCCCGGACAGCATCGCCGCCGAGAGGTTGCCGCCGATCGCGTAGACCTGCCGGCCGAAGACGGTACGCCGGGTGAGCAGGCCGTAGACCAGCACCAGCGCGGCCAGGATGATCAGGACGATCGGCAGGCCCCGGGCGTGCGCCAACTGCCAGGCGAAGTACATGATGACCGCGCCCACCAGCACCACCCGGGCGACGAACAGCGGGAACGACTCCACCGGCTGCTGGTAGCGGACCCGGGCCACCCGGGTCCGGAAGCCGCTCACCGCGTAACCGGCCACCGCGATCACGCCGATCAGCAGGGTGAACGCGTCGAAGCCCTCCCCGCCGAGCAGGCCGTTGAGGAACCCGGCCGCGACCTGCTGGTAGTCGGCGGGGAACGGGGACAGCGAGATGTTGTCCAGCACCCGCAGGGTCAGGCCCCGGAACAGCAGCATGCCGGCGAGCGTCACGATGAAGGCCGGGATGCCGGCGTACGCCACCCAGAAGCCGTGCCACGCGCCGACCGCGACCCCGACGGCCACCGCGGCCAGGATGCCCACCCACCAGGGGAAGCCCTCCCGGATCACCAGTACGGCGGAGACCGCCCCGGTCAACGCCACCACCGAACCCACCGACAGGTCGATGTGCCCGCCGATGATGATGATGACCATGCCGATCGCCAGCACCAGGATGTAGGAGTACTGGAGCACGATGTTGGTGATGTTGCCGGGGCTCAGCGACACCCCGTCGGTGAGCACGGCGAAGAGCCCGACGATGACGACCAGGGCGACGTAGATGCCGCTCTGCCGCAGGTTGTTCATGACCAGCGCCCGCAGGTCGCTGGTGCCGGCGTGCAGGGCGACGCCCGGGCTCTTCCCGGTGGGCGGCGGGGACGGCGGCGATGAGGTCTTGACGCTGGTCATCCCACGCGCTCCTTGTCCTTCGTCATCAGATCCATGAGGTTCTCCTGGGTCGCCTCGGCCACCGGCACCTGGCCGGTGATCCGGCCGGCGGCGAGGGTGTAGATGCGGTCGCACATGCCGAGCAGCTCCGGCAGCTCCGAGGAGATCAGGATCACCGCCTTGCCCTCGGCGACGAGCCGGTTGACGATCGTGTAGATCTCGAACTTCGCCCCGACGTCGATGCCCCGGGTCGGCTCGTCCAGGATCAGCACGTCGGGGTTGGTGAACAGCCACTTCGACAGGACGACCTTCTGCTGGTTGCCGCCGGAGAGCTTGCCCACCACGGCCATCACGCTGGTCGTCTTGATGTTCATGTCGCGCCGGCTCTGCTCGGCGACCTTGATCTCCTCGTTGCCGTTGACCCAGCCGAGGCGGGCCAGCCGGCCCAGCGCGGCGGCGGAGACGTTGCGCCGTACGTCGTCGATGAGGTTGAGACCGAACCGTTTGCGGTCCTCGGTGACGTAGGCGATGCCGTGCTCGATGGCCTCCGCGACGCTGTTCGCCCGGACCTCCCGGCCCCGCACGAACAGCCGGCCCCGCACGTCCCGGCCGTACGAGCGGCCGAACACGCTCATCGCCAGCTCGGTACGCCCGGCGCCCATCAGCCCGGCGATGCCGACCACCTCACCGGCGCGGACGTCCAGGCTGGCGTCGTCGACGACGAGCCGGTCCTGGGTGGGGTGGCGCACGCTCCAGTTCTCGATGCGCAGCACCTCCTCCCCCGGTGACGAGACCCGGTCGGGATAGAAGCTGTCCAGGTCCCGGCCGACCATGCCCCGGATGATCCGCTCCTGGGTGACCTCCCCGGAGGCCAGCGAGAGGGTCTCCACGGTGCGCCCGTCCCGGATGACCGTGGTCGCGTCGGCGATCGCGGTGACCTCGTTGAGCTTGTGCGAGATCAGGATGCAGGTGATGCCCTGACCCTTCAGCCGGCGCAGCAGGTCGAGCAGGTGGGCGGAGTCGATGTCGTTGAGCGCGGCGGTCGGCTCGTCCAGGATGAGCAGCCGGACCTTCTTGGACAGCGCCTTGGCGATCTCGACCAACTGCTGCTTGCCGACGCCGAGCTGGATGACCGGGGTGACCGGGTTCTCGTGCAGGCCCACCGAGGCCAGCAGCTCGGCGGCCTCGGCGTTGGCGCGGTTCCAGTCGATGAGGCCACCCGGGCCGCGCCGCTCGTTGCCGAGGAAGATGTTCTCGGCGATCGACAGGTGCGGCACCAGGGCGAGTTCCTGGTGGATGATGACGACGCCCTGGGACTCGCTGTCGCGGATGCCCCGGAAGTGCACCGGCTTGCCGTCCAGCACGATCTCGCCGTCGTACGACCCGGTCGGGTGCACCCCGGAGAGCACCTTCATCAGGGTGGACTTGCCGGCGCCGTTCTCGCCGCAGATGGCGTGGATCTCTCCCCGGCGCACCGCGAGGGAGACGTCGGCCAGCGCGGTCACCCCGGGGAAGGTCTTCGTGATGCGTCGCATCTCGAGGATGGTGTCGTCCATGGTCAGCGTCCTGATCGTCGAAGCCTGAGGCGGGCTCACGATGCGTCGGGCGCGGCGGCCGTGACCGCCGCGCCCGACGACCGACTTACTTCTTGGCCTGACCGGCGGCGACCTCGTCGGCCGACCAGTAACCGGAGTCGACGAGCACCTTGGTGATGTCGTCCTTGTAGACGGTCTCGATCGGCAGCAGGTACGACGGCACGACCTTGACCTTGTTGTTGTAGGTCGTGGTGTCGTTGGCCTGCGGCTCCTTGTCCTGCAGGAACGCCTCGGCCGCGATGACGGCCTGCTCGGCGAGCAGCCGGGTGTCCTTGAAGACGGTCGAGCTCTGCACCCCGTCGTTGATCAGCTTGACCGAGGCGATCTCGGCGTCCTGACCGGTCACCACGGGCAGCTTCTTGGCACCCTTGCCGTAGCCGGCGTTCTGCAGGGCGGTGATGATGCCCCGGGAGATGCCGTCGTACGGCGACAGCACCCCGTTGACCACGGTGCCGTCGTTGTAGCCGGAGGTGAGCAGGTCCTCCATCCGCTTCTGCGCGGTCTCCTGCTGCCAGCGCAGGATCGCCGCCTGCTCGATGCGGGTCTGGCCGGACTTGACCTTCAGCGTGCCGTTGTCCATGAACGGCTTGAGGGTGTCCATCGCCCCGCCCCAGAAGTACTGGGTGTTGTTGTCGTCCAGCGAGCCGGCGAACAGCTCGACGTTGAACGGGCCGGTCGCGGTGCCCTTGCCGCCGTCCTTGGTCTGCAGGCCGAGGCCGACCAGCAGGGCGGTCGCCTGGGCGACGCCGACCTTGTAGTTGTCGAAGCTGACGTAGAAGTCGACGTTCTTGTTGCCCAGCAGCAGCCGGTCGTAGGAGATGACCGGGATCTTCGCGGCGGCGGCGGCGTCCAACTGGCCGCTGAGCGCGGTGCCGTCGATCGCCGCGATGATCAGGACGTCCGCGCCCTGGGTGATCATCTGGTCGACCTGCTGGGACTGGGTGGGGATGTCGTCGCCGGCGTACTGGAGGTCGACCTTGTAGCCCTTGGCCTCCAGCTTCTCCTTGACCGCCTTGCCGTCGGCGATCCACCGCTCCGAGGTCTGGGTCGGCATGGAGACGCCGATGGTCAGGTCGGCGGGCTTCTTGTCGCTGGTGTCACCGCCGCTGCCGGCACCCCCGCCGCTGCACGCGGCCAGGCTGAACGCCAGTGCCGCGCCGCCGAGCGCGACCAGGAATTTCCTGCGCACAGGTTTCTCCTCTCCGGAACTCCCGCCGACTGCGGGGACCACCTGTCACCTTTCGGGGTAGTGTTAGCGCTCACATCGCCGCCGTCAACAGTCCCCCGGAAATCCGGACGTCACGGTCTCGTAACGGGGCACACCGCGTGGATCACCCGTCCGCCGGGCCCGACCGACCGCCGGGGCCCTGGCCAGCGAACCGGTTCGCGGCACCCCGCACCGGAGGCCGGCCACCGGGCCGGAGCACGTCGACGCGATCGTCACGCCAGGTTTCCGGCTTGTTACGGGCTCGCCATTGACACGACGCGGGCCGACGACCATGCTCTGCTAAATCAGTTTAGCGACCGTCCTTTCTGCACAGTCGGTCGACGCCGGGCCGGACCCGACCCGGCGACCGGCGAGCCGGACCAACCGGCGTCGGGCGGCCGTGTCCCCAGGAAAGGACCCGGATGAGACTGCGCACCGGACTGATCCCGCTCGTCACCACACTCGTGCTGGTCGCCCCCGCCGGCGTCGCGTACGCCGCGCCCGACGCCGACCGCGGCGGCCGGGACGCGATCCGCAGCATCACCCCGATCACCACCGTCTACACCTACGGCCAGAAGGTCTCCGCGGTGGCCGTCGAGTACGGCGCGACGGTCAACCCCCGCACCCTGGACAACGGCACCTTCACCGTGGCCGACACGATCTACAACTTCCGCTTCAACCCCATCGAGGACCTGCCGAAGCTCGCCGACCGCACGGTCACCCGCACCTACACCAACAGTGCGCCGGCCCTGCGCCCCGACCACCGCTCGGCCCCCGGCCGGTACGTCATCGTCGAGCTGGACCCGGCCGACCCCGGCGGCTGGACGGTCATCGTCTCCAAGTGCCCGACGTTCCTCTGCTCGGTGAAGGTCAACCCCGAGCTGCCCACCCGGGTGGTGCAGCGCAAGGACGTGCACGCCCAGCCCGGCCGGGGCCTCGGCAGGGGCCCGGTGCTGGCCAGGGCGACCCCGGGTGAGTCCCGGCCGGTCACCGAGCCGCCTGTCGACCGCGAGGTCGACGCGTTCCGCTCCGGCTCGTTCGTCAGCGCCGGCACCGTGCTGCCCTACCACTACCGGCTGCCGCGCGACTACCGGCCGGGCCGCAGCTACCCGCTGATGGTCGTCCTGCCCGGTCACGGGATGGGCTGGGACGGCGACAACCTCGGCGTCCAACTCGCCGCCGACATCCCGGCGACCGCCTGGTCGCAGCCGGGCTGGACCGGCAGCCGCGAGGACGTGATCGTGCTGGCCCCGCAGCACCAGCGGGTCGGCGGCGTGGCCGAGGCCGACCTGCTGGTCAAGCTGCTCGACAGCTTCGTCGACGAGTACGCCGTGGACCGCCGCCGGGTCTACGCGACCACCGTGTCGTACGGCTCGCAGCTGCTGTGGGAGGCGTTCGCCAAGCGGCCGGACCTGTTCGCCGGCGGGCTGGTCACCGGGGGTTTCCCGGTCGACGCCGGCCAGGCCACCGCGATCGCCGCCGCCGGGGTACCGGTCTGGATCACCCACGGCGAGCACGACCACCTGCTCCCCGTCGCGGGCGCCCGCAACTCCGCGACCGCGCTGCGGCAGGCGTACGAGTCCCGGGGCAGGACCCCGGCGCAGATCGCCGACCTGGTCCGCTACACCGAGTACGCCGACTCGGCGTTCACCCTCCCGGACTACCACGCCGCGTTCGGGCCCACCTACGAGGACGGCCGCATCCTGCGCTGGCTGCTGGCCCAGCGCAAGCCGGCGCCCACCGGCCGCTGAGCCGGCGCGGCGGCCGACGGCAGCGCGCCCCGGGTGTCCCTCGTCGGGACGCCCGGGGCGCGACGCGTCGGGTCCGGCCGGTCAGTCGTCCAGGCAGGACCGCAGGGCGGCGGTCAGCCGGTTGGCGCGTTCGTCACCCATGCCCTGCATCTGGTTCACCACGTAGCCGAAGCCGACCTGGTGGGCGTCGTCGCCGAAGCCGAGGTTGCCGCCCGCGCCGTCGTGGCCGAAGCTGCGCTCGGACAGCAGCGGCCGGGCCGGCGGGGAGTGCAGCAGGAAACCGGTGCCCCAGCGCTGGCCGGTGTCCGGCGGCCCGTGCCGCTGCTGGCCCCGGGACCGTACGACGGTCGCGTCGTCGATCGACGCCGGGTCGAGCAGGGGCGGTCCCACCACCGGCGACACGCAGGCGGCGTAGAGCCGGGCCAACCCGTCGGCGGTGCTCACCGCGCCCGCGCCCGGGATGCCGGCGGCCTGGATGGCGGGGTCGTTGAAGCTGACCAGGCCGGCGTCGTCGGCGGGGAAGGCGAATGCGCCGCCCATGGTGATCCCCCGGTCGGCCACCGGGTCGACGAACGGCTCCGCCTCGGGCGGCGGGGCGATGTTCCAGGCGACCGTGTCGCGTTCGGCGGCCGGCAGCCCGAGCCAGGTGCGCAGGCCCAGCGGCGTCGCCAGGGCGTCCCGGAAGAACGCGCCGGGAAGCTGGCCGGTGATCCGGTGGATCACCTCGCCGATCAGCCAGCCGTAGGTCATCGGGTGGTAGCTGTGTGCGGTGCCCGGCTCCCACAGCGGGGCCTGGGCCTCGATCGCCGTGATCACCGGGTCCCAGGCGAGCACCTCGTCGAGGGTCAACGGGCGGTCGAGCGCGGGCAGGCCGGACTGGTGGGTGAGCAGCCAGCGCACCGGGATGTCGGCCTTGCCCTGCTGGCCGAACTCCGGCCAGTAGCGGGTGACCGGCGCGTCCAGGTCGAGCCGGCCCTGCTGCACCAGCAGGTAGGCGCAGATCGCCAGGATGCCCTTGGTGCAGGAGTAGACGACGACCGGGGTGTCGGCCGTCCAGGGCCGGCCGGTGCGCGGGTCGGCGGTCCCGCCGTACAGGTCGACGACGCGTCGGCCGCCGACGTAGACGGTGACCGCCGCGCCGACCTCCCCCCGGTCGGTGAAGTTCTCGCGGAAGACGTCGGCCACCCGCCCGTACCGTTCGTCGGCGTCGCCGTGGATCTGCGGGGCCACTGCTATCCCTTCAGAGAGCCCTGGATCAGGGCCTTGATGAACTGACGCTGGAAGATCAGGAAGACGATCAGGGTCGGGGTGAGGATCAGCAGCGAGCCGGCGCACAGCAGCACCAGGTCGGTGCCCCACTGCCCCTGGAACGCCCCGAGCGCACCCGCCATCGTCCGCTTGGCCGGGTCGTCGACCAGGACGATGGCCAGCAGGAACTGGTTCCACGTCCAGAGGAACATCAGGATGGTCAGCGACGCGATGGCCGGCCGGGCGAGCGGCACCTGGACCCGCCAGAACAGCTGCCAGGTGGTGCTGCCGTCGACCCGGGCCGCCTCGGACAGCTCGACCGGCACGTTGCTGAAGTGGGCCCGCATCCAGAACACCGCGAACGGCATGTAGAGCCCGATCAACGGCAGGATGATCGCCCAGCGGGTGTTGAGCAGGCCGAGATCCTGCATCTGGTAGTACAGCGGGGTGACCACCGCCTCGAACGGCAGGGTCAGGCCGAGCAGCAGCAGGGCGAACACGATCCGGCCGCCGGGGACCCGGAGCTGGCCCAGCCCGAAGCCGGCCATGGTGGCGATCAGCACCGAGACCGGCACCACCCCGGCCACGATGAGCAGGCTGGAGCGCAGCAGCGCGCCCATGTTCGCCACCGTGAAGGCGTCGGCGAAGTTGCTCCACTGCGGGTCCGACGGCCAGGCCAGGCCGCTGGGCACGGTGCCCCGGGGCTGCAACGCCGCGGAGAGCATGCTGACGAACGGCAGCAGGGTGACCACGACCAGGACGAGCAGGAAGACCCGGCCGGTCAGGTTCTCGCGCCGGCTCAGGTTCATGACTTGTCCCCCCGGGTCAGTCGCTGGATCGGCAGCACGCAGAGCAGCACCAGCAGCATCAGCACGACGGCCAGCGCCGAGGCGAGACCGACCTGCCGCTGCGAGAAGGCCAGCCGGTAGATCTCCAGGCCGGGCACGGTGGTCTGCAGGCCGGGGCCGCCGCTGGTCGAGATGTAGACGATGTCGAAGCTGGCCAGGGCGGCGATGATGGTCACCGTGAGGCAGACGCCGATCTCCTGGCGCAGGCTGGGCAGGGTGACGGCGAAGAACTCGCGGACCGGGCCGGCACCGTCGAGGCGGGCCGCCTCGTACAGCGCGGGGTCGATCTTGCTCATGCCGGTGACCAGCAGGATCGTGCAGAGGCCGAGCAGGACCCAGGCGCCGATCACGCCGACGGCGGGCAGTGCGGTGTCGAAGTCGCCGAGCCAGGCGCGGGCCACCCCGCCCAGGCCGACCGCACGCAGCACCTGGTTGATCAGCCCGTTCGTCGAGAGCAGCCAGCTCCACGCGATGCCCGCCGCGACCAGCGGGATGACCTGGGGCAGGAACAGCACCGTGCGGACGACGGTGCCGAACGCGCCGGTGGTGATCCGGCGGACCAGGCTGGCCACCAGCAGGCCGAGCGCGACCGGGACGAAGCTGAAGAAGACGATCAGGACCAGCGCATTTCCGATGATCTTCAACAGGTCGCTGTCGGTGAACACGGTGAGGTAGTTGTCCAGCCCGGCCCAGCGGGCCACCCCGATGCCGTTCCAGTTGTAGAACGAGTACTGGATGGTGAGCGCGAGCGGGCGCAGCACGAACACCGCGTACATCAGCACGGCGGGCAGGACGAAGAGCCAGCCCGTCCCGCCCGCGCGGGCCCACCGTTTCCGGGGGGCCCGCGCGGCGGAGGGACGGGTGGGACGGGTCGGTGTGGACACCGGCCCGCCCCGCCCGGCCGGTGCGCTGCCGAGGGCAGACGTCATCGGGACAGTTCCTTCGCGTACTCGGCCTGGACCGCCTTCACGTACCCCTCGGGGGTCTGCTGACCGGCGATCAGCTTCTGCATCTCGGGGGTGATCGCCGCGGCGAAGATGCCACCGGTGGCGTTGGCGGTGAAGTCCACCGCGCCGTTCTCCTCGCCGAGCTGCTGGGAGGCCTTGAGCGTCTCGGCGAGCACGGTGCCGGGGGCGGCGGCGGGCACGGGCAGGTCGCTCGGGCCACCGGGGCTGGAGCCGCCGATCTTGACCGCGATCTCGCGGGCGGTGGCGTTGGTGTGCGCCCAGTTCAGGAAGTACGCGGCGGCGTCGGGGTTCTTGGCCTTGGCGCCGATGCCGAAGGTGTTCGGGGCGGACATCGCCACGTGCTTGCCGCCGGCCGACTCGGTCGGGAACAGGAAGAAGCCGACGTTGCCCGGCATCGTCTTGTCGAGGTTGGCCGACTCCCAGTCACCGTTGAACATGAACAGGCCGTTGTTCTTCTGGAACTCGCCCACCATGCTCGCGTAGTCCAGCGCGTTGGCGTCCTTCGGGAAGTAGCCGGCCTGGGCCCACTTCTGGATGGTCTGGGTGGCCTTGAGCGCGGCCGGGGTGTCGAACGTCGCGCCCGGCTTCTGGAAGATCCAGTCGGCCACCTGGGCCGGGTCGCCGAACTGGTTCTGCAACGCCTGGTGCGGGAAGTTGATGCCGGCGGTGTTCTTGTTGAACTGCATGATCGGCTGCACCCCGGCGGACTTGGCCTTGGCCAGCAGCTCCTCGAACTCGGCGATGGTGGCCGGCGGCTGGGTCATCCCGACCTGCTCGGCCAGCTTCTTGTTGTAGAACACCCCGGTGACGCTGTAGCCGAGGCCCATCCCCCACAGCGACCCGGTGCCCCGGGTGGTGCCGCCGTCGCCGACCCGCAGCTGCACCAGCTGGGAGGCGGGGAACTTGTCCCAGCCGTACGCGTCGAAGTACGGGTCGAGGTTCTTGAGCAGGTCGTCCTTGACCAGGTCGACCATGGTGGGGAGCCGGATGATGTCGGGCGAGTTGTCCGAGGCCATCACCCGGGGCGCGTTCTCCACGATCACCGTGAACTGGTCCTCGCGGATGTTGAACTTCACGTTCGGGTGCTGCTTGGTGAACTCGTCGGCCAGCGCCTTGGCCAGCGGGAAGCCGGTCTCGGCGTACATCTCCAGGGTGATCGGGTCGCTGCCCAGCTCGGTGCTGACGGTGGCGTCGCCGCCGGTGCTCGGCGCGTCGTCGGCCCCGGGGGCGCTGCACGCCGTCGCGGCCAGCCCCAACGCCAGGACGGGGGCCAGGAGCGCCGTCCGGCGGGAGAACCTTGCCAGTGGTGTAGCCAATTGAGGACTCCTCGACTCTTCCGTGCGTGCCCCGGCGGCAGTGCGGGCCGGGTCGGCAGACCGTCACGGTGGGTGACCAGCCGCAACAGTACGTCGCCGTCGGCGTGCCGCCGCAGCACGCGATGTCGTTACCGATGACCATGCCGAGGGTCACCGAGGGTGCCACCCGACCTGCCAAAAGTAGCCGCTAAACTGATTTAGCAGAGCATGCGCGCGGCGACCTGAGCTGTCAAGAAGCAAACGGCAACGGTCAGGAAACATCCGGTTCACGCTCGGCCGCCCGCCCCACCGGCCGTCGCGGGTGGTGACCGACACACACCCCGGGTGACCACCGCCACCGGGCCGGGGTCGGACCACGCATCATGATGGGCGGGAGCGGCGGACGCGATGCCGCCGGCGATTCGGAGGACTGATGGGCCGCAACAGAGCAACCCTGGCCGACGTCGCGCGGCGGGCCGGGCTGTCCAAGACCGCCGCGTCGATGGTCCTCAACGGCCGGGAGGGCACCCGGCTGTCGGCCGAGGCGCACCAGCGCGTCTTCGCCGCCGCCGAGGAACTCGGCTACCGGCCCAACCTGGCGGCCCGCAGCCTGCGTACCCGCAAGACCGCCACCATCGCGTTCGTCTCCGACATCGTCGCCACCACCCGGTTCGCCGGCGGCCTCATCCGGGGCGCGCTCGACGCGGCCCGGGAGCGGGACCACGTGCTGCTCATCACCGAGACGCAGGGCGACGCCACCTTCGAGCAGTACGCCATCGAGGCGATGCTCGACCGGCAGGTCGACGGCGTGATCTACGCCGCGATGGCCACCCGCCGGCTGACCGTGCCCCCGGCCATCCTCGGCGGCCCGGTGGTGCTGCTCAACGCCACCAGCCCCGACGACCTGCCCTGTGTGCTCCCCGACGACGAGCGGGCCGGCCGTACGGTCGCCACCGCCCTGCTCGACCACGGCCACCGGGACCGGATCGCACTGATCGGCCGCAACCGGCTCAAGGAGGACGACGCCGAGGTCTCCCTCGCCGCGCGGGCCCGGCTGCGCGGCGTCCACCGGGCGCTGGAGGACGCCGGGGCCGACCTGCTGACCGAGTGCTTCTGCGCCGAGTGGCTGCCCGAGCACGGTTACGCCGCCATGCGGACGCTGCTGGGCCGGCCGACCCGGCCCACCGCGATCATCTGCATGAACGACCGGCTGGCCTTCGGCGCCTACCAGGCGCTCGCCGAGGCGGGGCTGACCGTCCCGGACGACATCTCGGTGGTCTCGTTCGACGACGACCCGATCGCCGCCTGGCTGCGGCCCGGCCTGTCCACCACGGCGCTGCCGCACGAGCAGATGGGTCGGCGGGCGGTCGAGATCCTGCTCGACGGCGGCGGGGCCACGCCGTCGCTCGTGCCCATGCCGCTGCGCCGCCGCCGCTCGCTGGCCGCCCCGGCCGGATAGCCCTCCCCCACCGCCCGTCGACCACGCCAGCGCGGGTCGTCGGAGGAGGGCCGACCTGGCCGCTAAAACGATTTAGTGCTAGCTTCCCCGGCATGCTACGTCTACCCGACCACTGGGTGTGGGACAGCTGGTACGCCCGGGACGACACCGACCGGTGGCACGCGTTCTTCCTGCGCGCCTCCCGCGCCCTGCACGACCCGCACCGCCGGCACCGCCGCGCCACGATCGGCCACGCCGTCTCCACGGACCTGCGCACCTGGCAGCTCGTCGCCGACGCGATCGTGCCGGCCGACGCGCCGAGCTGGGACGACCTCGCGACCTGGACGGGGTGCACGGTGCGCGGCCCGGACGGGCGGTGGTACCTGTTCTACACCGGGGTCGGTCGGGCCGAGGACGGGCTGGTGCAGCGGATCGGCCTGGCCGTCTCCGACGACCTGACCACCTGGCACCGGCACGGCACCGGACCGCTGGTCGAGGCCGACCCCACCTGGTACGAGCTGCTCGACCGGACGCTGTGGTACGAGCAGGCCTGGCGTGACCCGTGGGTGTTCCCCGACCCGGACGGCGACGGCTGGCACATGCTGATCACCGCCCGGGTGAACACCGGCCCGACCGAGGCCCGGGGCGTCGTCGGGCACGCCACCTCACCGGACCTGCTGCACTGGACCGTGCAGCCGCCGCTGTCGGTGCCCGCCGGGTTCGGGCACCTGGAGGTACCGCAGGTCGCCGTCGTGGACGGGCAACCGCTGCTGCTGTTCTCCACCGACGCCGCCGGCACCCGCCGCGACGGCCACCGGATCTGGGCGGTCGAGGGGCACGACGTACGCGGCCCGTGGGACGTCGCCGCGGCCCGCCCGTTCCCGCACCCGCACCTGTACGCGCCCCGGCTGGTCGCCGGCCCCACCGGCGACTGGTCCCTGATCGGGTTCCTCGACCACGTCGACGGGGAGTTCGTCGGCGCGCTGACCGACCCGATCCCGGTCCGCTACCGGGCCGCCACCGGGCTGACCCCGGTCGGCACGCCCGTCGCCACCGGCTGAGGGTTCCCGACCACCGCCCGGTCGTCCCTTCCGGGCGGACCCGACGCCCACCGCCACCTCGACGGGGGGACGTCGGAGCACCGGGCCCGGACGGTGCCCGCACCACACCGTCCGGGCCCGGCAACCACCGGTCGTCGGCCACCCGGGGTGCCGGGTGGCCGACGACGTCCGGTCAGATCCGGTTCCACCGCTGGTTGGACGCTCCGGTGCAGGTCCACAGGAGCACGGTGGTGCCGTTGGCCGTGCCGTTGTTGTTCACGTCGAGGCACAGGCCGGACTGCACGTTGCTGATCGTGCCGTTGGCGTTGAACGTCCACTGCTGGTTGGTGCCGCCGTTGCAGTCCCAGATCTGGGCCTTGGCGCCGGCGGTCGCGTTGAGCGGCGCGTCCAGGCACTTGCCGAGGGCCTGGAGGGTCTGGCCGTTGGCCGTCCAGCGCTGGTTGGCCGCCCCGTTGCAGTCCCAGATCACCGGCTGGGTGCCGTTGGCGGTGTTGCTCTGCGGCACGTCCAGGCAGCGACCCGAGGAGACGCTGGACAGCGCGTTCGCCGTGGACGGCGGCGGCGTCGTCGGCGGGGCGGTCCCACCGCCGCTGACCCGGTAGACCACCGTGCCGTGCGACGGCACGCTGGCCGAGATGGTGCCGGTGCTGGTGGTGCTGGCATTGGTCCAGGCGTCGACCAGGGTGAAGGAGGACCCGGACTTGCCGATGGCGGCGGCGGTGGTGGTGATGGTGGTGGTTGAGGTGCCTTGGTTGAACAGGGCGACGGCGACGTCGCCGTTGGTGAGTCGTTTGGCCAGCACGCGGCGGGTGCCGTCGAAGGAGATTTGGGTGGCTTGGAGGGCGAGGGGGTCTTGGCTGATGGCGATGAGGTTGGTGTTCTTGAGGATCGTCTGGGTCGCCGTGTTCATGTTTCGGAGGTCGTTGCCGGCGATGAGGGGTGAGGCGAGGATGGTCCAGAGGGCGAAGTGGGAGCGCATTTCGGTGTCGGTCATGCCGCCGCGGCCGACTTCCATCATGTCCATGTCGTTGAAGGCGCCGGGTTTGGCGCGGGCGGCGAGGGGGATGGTGACGTCGAGGATGTTTTGGATGCCCATGGGGTAGCCGTTGGTTTGGCCGCTGTTCCAGGTGTTGGTGATGTCTTCGGTGGTGCGCCACATGTTGGAGACGTCGCCCCAGTCGCGTTGGGGTCCGGTTTTGGAGTGGATGCTGTTGCTGTTGATGCTGAGGACGATGGGTCGGCCGGTGGCGGCGAGGCCGTCGCGCATTTTGGCGAAGGCGCGGGTTTGGTCGTCGATGGTGCCGGTGGGTGAGCACCAGTCGTATTTGAGGTAGTCGACGCCCCATGCGGCGAATTGGCGGGCGTCTTGGGCTTCGCGGCCTTGGCTGCCGGTGGCGCCGGGGTAGGAGTTGAAGTATTGGGCGCAGGTTTTGTCGAGGGGTGCTTGGTAGAGGCCGAATTTGAGGCCGCGGGCGTGGATGTAGTCGCCGAGGGCTTTCATGCCGGAGGGGAAGCGGGTGGGGTCGCCTTGGAGGTTGCCGGCGGAGTCGCGGTTGGGGTTCATCCAGCAGTCGTCGACGACGACGTATTGGTAGCCGGCGTCTTTCATGCCGGTGTTGACCATGGCGTCGGTCATCTGCCGGATCAGGGTTTCGTTGATGTTGCAGCCGAACGTGTTCCAGCTGTTCCAGCCCATCGGCGGCGTCCGCGCCACCCCGTTGTCCAACGCCTGCGCCATCGGGGCGCGTACGCCCACCAGGACGCCCGCCAGGAGCAGGCCGGCCGCTGCCGCCCGCCCCCAGTTCCGGGCCCGCACGAATCGCTTCACGAGGTCTCCAATCAGTGGCACCGCCCCGGCCGGAGCCTGCGCGGGACGCGGGAATCCGTCCGCTCGACCACCCGGTGTGAGCGCTAACAATGGCCCCTCATGTTACGGAAGCGTTTCGAGGTATTCAACTGCTTCCATGGATCGATCCATGGCCCACGGCTCCGCCGCCGGGACGGAGACTGCGGCGGCATCCGTGGTCATGGAGCCATCATGGAGCCATCGACGCGCCTGACATCGAATACGATGGCTCCATGCCATTTGGCTCCAGACCTGGTCGACGGGCCCGCGGTGAGATCGAGGAGCTACCCAGCGGCTCCCTGCGGGTGCGGGTGTACGCCGGCATCGATCCGGTGTCCGGGCGGCGACGCCACCTCACCGAGACGGTGCCCGCCGGACCGACCGCCGCGCGGCAGGCCGAATCCGTCCGCAGTCGACTGCTCGACACCGTACGGCG
The DNA here is from genome assembly GCF_049178975.1 of Micromonospora sp. WMMD734. Classification (NCBI taxonomy): domain Bacteria; kingdom Bacillati; phylum Actinomycetota; class Actinomycetes; order Micromonosporales; family Micromonosporaceae; genus Micromonospora; species Micromonospora sp. WMMD734. Next base: position 1,439,766 of record NZ_JBMHMK010000001.1, on the reverse strand, counting down.
GCAACACGAGCGTCCGCCGGCACCGCCCACCCCGGCCGGCGACGCCCGGCCCGTCCCCGTCGACCCCACCCGCGACGCCCCGGTACCCGTCCCCACCACGGTGACAGGTCGGGCGACCGGGCCGCAGCGGCGCAGCCGCCGACGGGGCGAACCCACGCTGACCACCATCGCCCAGCTGGCGGACGTGTCGGCACCCACCGTGTCGAAGGTCCTCAACGGCCGCTCGGGGGTCGCGGCGGAGACCCGCGCCCGGGTGGAGGCGCTGTTGCGCGAGCACGGCTACCGCCGCCCGGAACTGGGCACCCCGCACGCCAGCATCGAGGTGGTCTTCTACGGCATGCAGAGCAACCTGGCGGTGACCATCATGCAGGGCGTGCAGCAGGTGGCCGGGGCGCACCGGTTCGCCGTCGGCTTCACCGACGCCCGCCGGCAGGTCTCGGAGGGCCGGTTCTGGGCCCGTGACCTGCTGTCCCGCCGCCCGACCGGGGTGATCGCGGTCCACCTCGGCTTCACCTCCGAACAACACGCCCTGCTCGCGGCGAGCGCGATCCCGCTGGTGGTCCTCGACCCCACCGGAGAGCCGCCGCTGCACGCCGTCCCGTCGGTGACCTCGACCAACTGGAGCGGTGGCTTCGAGGCCGCCCGGCACCTGCTCGACCTCGGCCACCGCCGGATCGGGGTGATCTCCGGACCGACCGAACGGCTCTGCGCCAAGGCCCGGCTGGACGGCGCGCGGGCGGCCCTGGAGGCGGCCGGCGTCGGACTACCCGCGCGTTGGCTGCGCCACGGCCACTGGTTCTCCTTCGAGGACGGCCTCAACCACGGCCAGGAACTGCTCCGGCAGGACCCGGCGCCGACCGCGATCGTGTGCGGCAACGACCTGCAGGCGCTCGGGGTCTACGAGGCGGCCCGGCTGGCCGGCCGACGGATTCCCCGGGACCTCAGCGTGGTGGGCTTCGACGACATCCCGTACACCATGTTCTGCGGGCCGCCGATGACCTCGGTGCGGCAGCCGTTGACCGAGATGGGCGCCGCCGCGGCCCGGATGGTGCTGACCCTGGCCGCCAACGAGCGCCTCGCCCAGACCCGGGTGGAGTTGGCGACCACGCTCGTGGTGCGGGACAGCACCGCCGTCGCGCACGGCAACTGAGCCGGCCCGGTGACGTGGGCGGATCGCAGAAACCTGTCCTTGTCGTTACCGAACGGTTTCGAGTAGCATCCGATCCGATCGATACGGCAGGTCGGCGGGGCGCGGTTTCCCCACCTGTGGCGCACCGTCGACGCGCCCCCGGCACGCCTGTCGAGGACACGCAGCACCACAGGTCGCCCGGCCCGGCGCGACGCGGGCCGGGCACCCGCGAGGACCCAGGGAGGGACCAGGCCAGCCGTCACCGCCAGTTCGCCCGCCGCCCGCGTTCCGTGATGACGAATATCACGGCACGCGGACGACACTCGGCCGCGTCACCGACCCCTCCTGGGCGACACGCCGCGTAGACTCTCGCTGATCCAGCGTTGTCCACGGCGTGTGCGCCCATGCCTCGTGTCCGTCGTCCCTGCCCGGACGCCGGGCCGGGCCGCTGCGCCGGCAACGGGCTGCGGGGCGGACCGAGAGGTGTGGGATGACTGTGCGCGCTCCAGCGATGAGAGACGTGGCCCGCCTCGCCGGAGTGTCCCACCAGACCGTGTCGCGGGTCCTCAACGGCCATCCACACGTACGGGAACAGACCCGCCTGCGGGTCCAGGCCGCGATCAGCGAACTCGGCTACCGGCCGAACCGGGCGGCCCGCACCCTGGTCACCGGGCGGTCCCAGGTGCTCGGTGTGGTGGCGCTCAACACCACACTCTACGGCCCGGCCTCCCTGCTGTCCGCGTTCGAACTCGCCGCGGCCGAGGCGGGATTCGCGGTCAGTGTGGGCAGCGTGCGCAACCTGGACCGCACCTCCATCACCGCCGTCGTCGAGCGGCACCTCGCCCACCGGGTCGCCGGGATCGTGGTGATCGCGCCGGTCGAGTCGGCCGGTGAGGCGCTGGAGTGCCTGCCCACCGACATTCCGCTGGTCACCGTGGACGGTGATCCCCGGCGACCGGTGCCGCTGGTCACCATCGACCAGGTGGAGGGGGGCCGGCTGGCCACCAGGCACCTGCTCGACGCGGGCCACCGCACGGTCTGGCACGTGTCGGGCCCGGCGGACTGGTTCGACAGTGCCGGGCGGATCGTGGGGTGGCGGGAGACCCTGCAGGCGGCAGGCGCGGAGATCCCGCCGGTGCTCCAGGCCGACTGGTCCGCCGCCTCGGGATACCGCTGCGGGCAGATGCTGGCCCGGACCCCGGAGGTGACCGCGATCTTCACGGCCAACGACGACCTCGCGCTGGGCGTGCTGCACGCGCTGCACGAACATGGCCGGCGGGTGCCGGAGCAGGTCAGCGTGGTCGGCTTCGACGACGTGCCGGACGCTGCATACTTCATCCCGCCGTTGACCACCGTCCGGCCGGACTTCGACACCGTGGCGGAGGCCAGCCTCGACCTGCTGCTCGCGCAGATCGACGCGGGCGTCGACCATCGGTTGCGGCGCACCGTCTCCCCTACCCTGATCACCCGGGACAGCGTCGCCCCACCCGGGTGACCGGTCGGCCGCGCCGCCGTCGTCACCGCCGCCACCTCCGGCCCCGACCGGGCCGACGCCGCACCGCGCCCACCAGCTATGGACAGCGGTCACTGTTAACGTTAACGTAACGACAATCGTCAATTCTCGGGAACGACCTCGGACCGCCCGGTGACCTTCCTTCCGATCCCGGGTCCGGCCGACGGCGGCGTGACGCCCGTACCGCACACCTCCGGCGCGGCGCTCCCACCCTGGAAGAAAGGCCATCGATGAAGGGCAGTCTGCGCGCAGCGCTGGCAGCCGTCGTCCTCGGTCTCGCGGCAGCCACCGTCCTGGTGACCGCACAGCCCGCGAGCGCGGCGACCCTGACCAGAGTGACGGGATTCGGCAACAATCCCACCAACCTCAACATGTACATGTACGCCCCGAACACCCTGGCGGCCCGACCGGCGCTGCTGCTCCTGGTGCACTACTGCGGCGGCTCGGCCAGCGGGATCTTCAACGGCAACGGGCACGACTACGTGACCGCCGCCGACCGCTACGGCTACCTCATCGTGGTGCCCGAGGCGACCCGCAGCGGAAACTGCTTCGACGTCTCCACCCCCGCCGCGCTCACCCGCAACGGCGGCGGCGACTCGACCGGGATCATGTCCATGGTCGCGTACGCCCGCCAGCGCTACGCCGTCGACCCGGCGCGGATCGTGGTCTCCGGTTTCTCCTCCGGCGCGATGATGACCAACGTGCTCGCCGCGCAGTACCCCGACGTCTTCTCCGCCGCGTCGGCGTTCTCCGGGGTGCCGGCCGGCTGCTTCGCCACCACCGACGGGTCACTGTGGAACAGCAGGTGCTCCGGTGGCACCGTGATCAAGACGGCGCAGCAGTGGGGCGACCAGGCCCGCGCGATGTACCCCGGGTACACCGGCCGCTATCCCCGGATGCAGCTGTGGCACGGCGTCACGGACACCACCCTGGCGTACCCCAACTTCGGTGAAGAGATCAAGCAGTGGACCAACCTGCACGGGTTGAGCACCACGCCCACCGCCACCGACCGCCCACAGTCGTCCTGGACCCGCACCCGGTACGGCGGGACGGGCCCGCAGTCCCCGGTCGAGGGGATCAGCATCGCCGGGGTGGGTCACCAACTGCCGATGGCCGGCCAGCTCGGGTACGCCATCACCTTCCTCGGCCTGGACGGCACCGCACCGACGCCCACCCCCACCGTGACCCCCACGCCGACGGCCACCCCGACGCCGACGGCCACACCCACGCCGACCCCGACCACCACGCCGACCACCACGCCGACGCCCACGCCGACGTCGTCGCCGCAGTCGGGGGCCTGCCGGGTCAGCGACACGATCAGCGCGTGGAACAACGGGCTGACCGCGAGCATCACCATCACCAACACCGCGAGCACCACGCTCACCGGCTGGTCCCTGGGGTTCACCCTGCCCGCCGGGCAGGTCATCACCGGCGGCTGGAACGCCAGCTACGCACCGAGCAGCGGCCAGGTCACCGCCACCAACGTCAGCTACAACGGCACGTTGGCCCCGGGGGCGTCGACGACGATCGGCTTCCAGGCCACCCACACCGGCAACGCCGCCGCCCCCGCGACGTTCACCCTCAACGGTGCGACCTGCGTGACCGCCTGACCCGCCACGGCCGGGTCACCCCGTCGTCGTCCCCGCGCGGCAGCGGAGGGTGACCCGGCCGCCGGGGCGTACCGCACCATCCGTCCACCACCAGGAGATCCCGTGCGAGAAAACCGATTCCTCCGCCGACGGCCGGCGCTGGTCGCCGCCACCGCCACCGCACTCCTGCTCGTCACCGCCGCCGCCACCCAGACCTCGGCCTCGGCCGCCGCCGCCGGCTGCCAGGTGAACTACACCGTCAGCTCGTCGTGGCAGGGTGGCTTCGGCGCGAACGTCACCATCACCAACCTCGGCGACCCGGTGGACGGGTGGCGGCTGACCTGGAGCTACGCCGCCGGGCAGACGATCACGCAGCTCTGGAACGGCAGTTACACCCAGGCCGGCGCCCAGGTCACCGTCACCAACGCCAGCTACAACGGCGCGATCCCCACCAACGGCAGTGCCAGCTTCGGCTTCAACGGGGCGTGGACCGGCAGCAACCCCGCCCCCACCGCGTTCAGTCTCAACGGCACCACCTGCACCGGCGGGGTGAACCCGACCACCGGACCCCCGCCGACCACGCCCCCGCCGACGACGCCGCCGCCCACCACCCCGCCACCGACCACCCCGCCGCCCGCCACCAGCCAACCGTGTGACATCTACGCCGCCGGCGGCACCGCCTGCATCGCGGCGCACAGCACCACCCGGGCGCTCTACGCTGCCTACAACGGCTCGCTCTACCAGGTGCGCCGGTCCTCGGACAACACCACCCGCAACATCGGGGTGCTGTCGCCGGGCGGGCGGGCCAACGCCGCCAGCCAGGACAGCTTCTGCGCGAACACCACCTGCGTCATCACGATGATCTTCGACCAGTCCGGGCGCGGCAACAACCTCGGTTACCAGGGTGCCGGCGGCGTCGGTGGCGCCGTGCAGCCGGCGGTCGCGAACAAGGAGTCGGTGACGGTCGGCGGGGACAAGGTCTACTCGCTCTACATCCCCGGCAAGAGCAGCTACTGGCGTGACGGGCACCTGACCGGGGTGCCGACCGGTGCCGCGCCCGAGGGCATGTACATGGTCACCAGTGGCACCCACGTCAACAGCGGCTGCTGTTTCGACTACGGCAACAGCGAGACCACCAGGCGGGCCGACGGCGCGGGTGCGATGGACGCGATCTACTTCGGCACCAGTTGCTGGTTCGGCGGCTGCTCCGGCTCCGGCCCGTGGGTGCAGGCCGACCTGGAGTACGGCCTCTACCCCGGCGGCAGCAGCTCGTGGAACTCCAACCAGCGGGCCTTCACCAGCAAGTTCGTCACCGCCACCCTGAAGAACAACGGCACCTCCCGGTTCGCCATCAAGGGCAGCAACGCCCAGTCCGGCAGCCTCTACACCCTCTACGACGGCGCGCTGCCGCGCGGGTACAGCCCGATGCGCAAGCAGGGCGCGATCATCCTGGGCAGCGGCGGGGACTGCTGCATCGACAACACCAACCAGAGCGTCGGCACCTTCTACGAGGGGGCGATGGTCGCCGGCTACCCGTCCGACGCCACCGAGAACGCGGTGCAGGCCAACATCACCGCCGCCGGCTACCGCTGACCCGATGGTCGAGGAGGTCCGATGCAGCACCGTGTCGTCCTTCCGGCGACCCGACGGGTGGCCGTCCTGCTCGCCACCACCCTCCTGCTCGTGACGGGCCTGGTCGGCGCGACCGGGCCCGGGCCGGCGCAGGCGTGGGACAACGGCGTGGCCGACACCCCGCCGATGGGGTGGAACAGCTACGACTCGTTCAACTGGAGCGTCACCGAGGCCGACGTCCGGGCCAACGCCGACTACATGGGCGCGAACCTGCGCCAGTACGGCTGGCAGTACATCGTCGTCGACTGGGCCTGGTACTTCCCCGGGCAGCACAACGGCAGCCCCAACCAGGACGCCAACCTGCAACCCCGGCTGCGGATGGACGCCAACGGGCGGCTGCTGCCCGACACCACCCGGTTCCCGTCGGCGGCCGGCGACAACGGGTTCAAACCGCTGGCCGACCACGTGCACGCCCAGGGGCTGAAGTTCGGCGTCCACCTGATGCGGGGCATCCCCCGGCAGGCGGTCGCCGACAACGTGCCGATCCTGGGCACCTCGTGCCGGGCCAACCAGATCGACGCCGGCAACAGCGCGGCCTGGCTCAACCTGATGTGGGGGCTGGACATGGCCAACCCCTGCGCGCAGGCGTACCTCGATTCGGTGTTCCAGTTGCTGGCCGCGTGGGGCGTCGACTTCGTGAAGATCGACGACATCGCCGCGCCGACGTACCGGCAGGCGGAGGTCGAGGGCTACCGGACGGCGATCGGGCGCAGCGGCCGGCCGATGGTGCTGAGCCTGTCGCCGGGGGCGACGCCACTGTCCGCCGGCCCGCACGTGCAGAGCAACGCGCACATGTGGCGGATCGTCAACGACCTGTGGGACAACTGGTCGTCGGTGGACGCGCTGTTCGACCAGTTGCGCAACTGGACGCCGTACCGCAGGACGGGGGCCTGGCCCGATCCGGACATGATCCCGATCGGCCGGCTGTCGAAGTACGGCCCGGTCGGCTCGCCGCGCTACTCGAACCTCAGCGCGGACGAGCAGCGCACCCTCATGTCGCTGTGGGTGATCAACCGGGCCCCGCTGATGTGGGGCGGCAACCTGGTGGAGAACCGGCCGGCGGAGCTGGCGTTGATGACCAACAGCGCGGTGCTGGCGGTCGACCAGCGCAGCGCCAACAACCGGCAGCTCACCGGCGGCACCCGGCAGGTGTGGGTGGCCGACGTGCCGGACAGCACGGACCGGTACGTGGCACTGTTCAACCGGGAGGGTGCCACGGCCACCGTGTCGCTGAACCTCGCCGAGCTGGGCATCGGTTCGGCCACCGCGACCGATCTGTGGTCCGGTGCGGCCCTGGGCACCTCGACGGGGACGTTCAGCCGTTCGCTGCCCGCCCACGGCGCCGGGCTCTACCGGCTGACCCCGCAGACCACCACCCCGACCCCGACGACCGCCACGTTGACCGCCCGGCACAGCGCGAAGCTGCTGGACGTCAGCAACGCCGCCGCGAACGACGGCGCGAACGTCGTGCAGTGGGCCGCGAACGGTCAGGCCAACCAGCGGTGGCGGCTCTCCGACGTCGGCGGCGGCTGGTCCACGGTGGTCAGCGTCAACAGCGGAAAGTGCCTCGACGTCTACGGCGGTGCCGGCACGACCGCCGACGGCGCCCGGGTGGTGCAGTGGACCTGCAACGGGGGCACCAACCAGCAGTGGCGGCTCCAGGACGTCGGTGACGGCTGGGTGCAGCTGGTGGCCCGGCACAGCAACAAGTGTCTCGACGTGCTCAACGCCGGGCTGACCGACGGGGTGCAGGTCGTGCAGTGGACCTGCGGCACCGGCGCCAACCAGCAGTGGCGACGGACGCCGGTGTGACGCGGCAGGGACGCCTGCGCCGGTGAGCAGAGGCGCAGGGTCGGGTTCGCTCCCCGGCCCTGCGCCTTGTCGCTGGTCGCCCGGAGTGTTCCGGGTGCGACGGGGCTCCGGGCGGGCACCTCTGCGGGGGGTGCGCCGCCCGGAGCCGTCGGTCGCGTCGGTCAGCTGGCGGTGCAGGTGGGGGTCATCCCCGCCCCGCTACCGTTGCCCTGGAAACCGAACTCGGTCGACTGACCCGCACCGAGCACACCGTTGTAGTCCACGTTCGTGAACCGCACCGTCCCGGAACTACCACTGGCCGTCGCCGACCACGTCCCGGTCACACTCGACCCACCCGGCAGGGTCATGCTCACCGTCCACCCACGCGTACCCGACGAACCCGCCGTCACCTTCACCGTGGCCACGAAACCACCGGTCCACGAATTCAACGACACCGACGCCGAACATCCGCCGGTGGCCGGCGGAGTCGTCGGCGGTGGCGTGGTCGGGTTCGGCGGCGGCGTCGTCGGGTTCGGCGGCGTCGTGGTCGGGTTCGGCGGCGGCGTGGTGGGGCTCGCGCTGTCGAAGCCGAGGAAGCGGACGGCCTGGGCGGCGTCGAACGGGATGGAGTGGCCGTAGCCCTGGAAGCTGATCGCCTCCACCGGCGGCGTGCCACCGGTGCCGCCGTAGCGGGTGCGGGTGGCGCTGGTCTGCGGGTAGTCGGTGGAGCTGGGGGTCTGCGAGACACCGAGCACGTTGGTCCACTGCTTGACCTGCTCGCCGAAGTTGACGTAGCTCAGCGTGGTGTCGGTGGTGCCGTGCCAGATCTGCATCCGGGGCCGCTTGCCGGTGTAGCCGGGGTAGGCGTTGCGGACCAGGTCACCCCACTGTTGCGGAGTCTTCACGATCCGCCCGCCGGAGCAGTCGCTGTTCCACTCCGAGCCGTTGGTGGTGGCGAAGCAGCCGAACGGGACGCCGGAGGAGCTGACGCCGGCGTTGAAGACGTCCGGGTAGACCCCCGCCATCACGTTGGTCATCATCGCGCCGGAGGAGAACCCGGCGACGCCGATCCGGTTCGCGTCGACCGGGTAGCGGCTCTGCACGTAGTCGATCATCGACTTGAGGCCGACGGGGTCGCTGCCGCCGTTACGCCGCAGCGCCTGCGGGGAGGAGACGTCCCAGCACTTGCTGCTGCGGGTCACCGACGGGTAGATCACGATGAAGCCGTAGCGGTCGGCCAGCGAGCTGAGCCCGTAGCCGGTGTGCAGCGCCGGGCCGCTGCCGGTGCAGTAGTGCAGGGCCAGCAGCAGCGCCGGCCGGGCGGCCACCCGGTCGGGCACGTAGAGGTGCATCTGCAGGTTGGTCGGGTTGGTGCCGAAGTTGGTCACCTGGGTCAGCGTCGCGGCCGAGGCCGGGTTGGGGGCCGTGACCACGGCCGTGACGGTCGCCAGGGCGGTGGCGAGCGCGGCGGCCAGCAGTGCGAGTCTGGGTTTCATCGACGGTTCCTCTGTCGGAATCGGTGGTCAGCGGCGGACGGCGGGCTGTTCCGACGCGCGGGACGGCGGTCCGGACTGGCCCGGTCCGGGGCTGGCCGACGATGGTCCGGCGGCGCGACGCGCCGGCCGGCGGGTGGTGGTGATGCACCGCCGGCCCGACCCGGTACGCCCGGGTCGGGCCGGCGGCGGTGGTACTCAGTTGGCGGTGGTGCTCAGCTGGCGGTGCAGGTGGGGGTCATCCCCGCCCCGCTACCGTTGCCCTGGAAACCGAACTCGGTCGACTGACCCGCACCGAGCACACCGTTGTAGTCCACGTTCGTGAACCGCACCGTCCCGGAACTACCACTGGCCGTCGCCGACCACGTCCCGGTCACACTCGACCCACCCGGCAGGGTCATGCTCACCGTCCACCCACGCGTACCCGACGAACCCGCCGTCACCTTCACCGTGGCCACGAAACCACCGGTCCACGAATTCAACGACACCGACGCCGAACACCCCGACCCACCCGGAGGCGGCGTCGTCGGGTTCGGTGGGGTGGTCGTCGGGTTCGGCGGCGTCGTGGTCGGGTTCGGCGGCGTGGTCGTCGGGTTCGGGATGCCCGTACCGGCGTTGAGCGCGTTCAGCACCGAGTCGTACGCCGGCTTCTTGTTGCCGTTGCAGTCGAACAGCAGGGCGTTGTCGGAGCCGCGCCACGAGTCGCAGTCCCGCACCCCCCACACGGTGATGCTGGTGCACCGCGAGATGGCCATGCAGGCCCGGGTGACCGTGCCGAAGATGTTGGCCTGGTTGCCGCCGGTCATCACGTCCAGCTCGGTGATCTGGACGTCCACGCCCAGGTCGGCGAAGCGCTGGAGGTTGGCCTGGTAGTCGCCCGCGATCGTGGTGCCCAGGTGGGACTGGAAGCCGACGCAGTCGATCGGCACGCCCCGGGACTTGAAGTCCCGCACCATGTTGTAGATGCCGGTCGACTTCGCGTTGATCCCGTCGGTGTTGTAGTCGTTGTAGCAGAGCTTCGCGCCCGGGTCGGCGGCGCGGGCGGCCCGGAACGCCGCCTCGATCCAGTCGTTGCCGGTGCGCTGCAGGTTGGAGTCACGACGCCCACCGCTGCCACCGTCGGCGAACGCCTCGTTCACCACGTCCCAGGCGTAGACCTTGCCCCGGTAGTGGGTGGCCACCTGGGTGACGTGGTTGATCATCGCGCTGCGCAGGGCGCTGCCCGACATGCTCTGCGCCCAGCCCGGCTCCTGCTGGTGCCAGAGCAGCGCGTGGCCACGCACGCCCATGCCGTTGGCCTGGGCGTGACTGACCAGCCGGTCGCCGCCGGTGTAGCTGAACCGGCCCTGGGACGGCTCGGTGGCGTCCCACTTCATCTCGTTCTCGGCCGTGACGGAGTTGAACTCACGGTTGAGCACGGTGGTGTAGGTGCTGGTGGACAGCTTGCCCGTCGCGACAGCCGCGCCGAAGTAGCGGCCCTTCTCGGCCGCCGCCGCCCGCAGGGTCGTCCCGGCGCTGGCCACGGGGGCCATCGCCAACGTCATCCCGACGGTGAGTGCGCCGGCCACGGCGAGGGTCGCCGTGGCCAGTAGGGCTCTCTTGGGTCTCATGTCGCATCCTTTTCGAGGTGGGTGCAGCGGTGGTGGTGCTGAGGTGCCCGGTTCCCGGTGCGGTGGGCCGTGCCGGCCTGCGGCGTCCGCCGTCCGGCCGGCCAGGACGCACCATCGTGGCCGCCGTACCCGGCACGGACGAGGGACCGTCGGTGACGCCCGCGTCGCGTTCCGTGCCGACCGACGAACTCGGTGACCTCGACGCCGGGGCCGCAGCCCAAGTCGGCGCGAGGATCACCGGCTGCGGGCAACGGCGCAGCGCCTCCCGAAAAGGGCGCCATGATCCTCCTTCGAGGAGACCGGGCCGGCCGTCGACGGAGTCGCCCCACCCCTGGTCGGGGTCGGTCACGCCGTCGCCGGCAGCTGCTGATGGAAAGTCCTGACCCGACGTCCCACATGCCCTGGGGGGACGCCGCGATCCGAGGCTCGACCAGCACGGCTCGCCCGGTGAGCCATCAGGTGCGGTGGTCCTCGACATCGACTGTGAGCGATAACATGTGTTTCGTCAAGTCGTACCGCAGTGAGCTGGGTCGATCGTGGCGACCAGGTTCACCGGCGGAGCGGGCGGGCCGTAGAGTCTCTCGCCGTGATCGAGATCGGCACGCAGGTCGACCTGCTGCACCCCGCTGACCGGGTCTGGCACGCGGTGACCGATCCGGCGCTGCTGGCCCGTTGGTTCGCCGAGGCCGAGGCGGTGCCCGACCGGCCGGGCCGGTGGCGGGTGGGCACCGCCGGGCTGCCCGGCTTCGACGGCGACGTCGAGATCGCCGCCGTTCGCCGGCGGGAGCCGGAACTGCTCGTCGTACGGTGTGTCGAGGGGGTCCGACACACCGAGCTGACCTGCGTCGTCACCGCCACCGGCGAGGGCTGCCGGGTGACCGTCCGGGAGACCGTGCAGCAGGGCGGGTGGTCCGTCGGGCAGGGCGCGCGCCGCGAGGAGTGTTACCGGCAGGCGCTGGCCGGACGCCTGCCCGCGCTGCTCGACTGGCTGGCCTTCCGGGAGGTCGACCTGCGGCGGGACAACGCCGCGCCGACGGCCGTGCTGCCGGTGGCGCTGATGGCCGAGGTGGCCCGCCCGTCGACCCGGAGCCGCACCGGCTGGGTGGTGGTCGGGTCGGGCGCGGCGGTGCTGGCGCTCGGGTTGGCCGGGTGGGCCCTGCTGCCGCAGGATCGGGAGGAACCGACAGTCGCGGCCCCGGTGCCGCCGTCGGTACGTCCGAGCGCCACGCCGGGACCGTCGCGCTCCGCCGCGTCGGCACGCCCGACGTCGACCCCGCCGTCGCGCAGCGCCACGCCGGGCCGGTCGCCGTCACCGACCCCGTCGCGCACCCCCACCCCGACCCCGGCGGTCGCGGAGCCGTTGCAGGCCCGGTACGCGACGGTGTCGACCCGGGTCTTCGGGTACACCGGGGAGGTGGTGGTCGCCAACCCGGGCGGGACGCGGGCCACCGGGTGGACGGTCGTCGTCACGCTGCCCCCGGGCAGTTCGGCGGCGGAGGTGACAGGTGCCGACTGGCGGCAGGACGGGCAGTCGGTCACCTTCAGCGGCCCGGCCGTCGCGGCGGGCGGGACGCAGGCCGTCCGCTTCGAGGTCCGCACCGCCGACCCGGTCACCAAGGCGCCGCAGGGCTGCACGGTCGACGAGCGCCCCTGCGCCGGGCTGTGACGCCCCGCGCCGGCCGGGGTCCGTCGTGGACCCGGGCGGCGGCGACCCGGCTCCGGTCAGGCGGGCGGTGGCGCGGTGCTGTGGCGTACGGTGAGGGTGGTCGCCAGTTCCAGACGGACCTGGCCGGTCGGTTCCCCCCGACCGAGGGCGAGGGCCAGTTCGGTGGCGGTGACCGCCATCTCGCGCAGCGGTTGGTGCACGGTGGTCAGCGCCGGGTCGACCAGGGTGGCCACCGGCAGGTCGTCGAAGCCGACGACGCTGAGGTCGGCGGGGATCCGCAGCCCGAGCGTGCGGGCGGCCTGGTAGACCCCGACGGCCTGCAGGTCGTTGCCGGTGCACACCGCCGTCGGGCGGTCGGGGCGACGGAGCAGGTCGAGGGCGGCGGCCCGGCCCTCGGCGTCGGTCAAGCCGGCGTACCGGACCAGGTCGGACGCCACCGGCAGCCCGGCGGCCTCCAGGGCGGAGCGGTAGCCGTCCAACCGGGCCCGGCAGCACAGGACGTGTTCCGGCCCGGCGATCATCGCGATCCGCCGGTGCCCGAGCCCGATCAGGTGGCGGGTGGCCGATCGGCCGCCGGCCCAGTTCGTCGCGCCGACGAACGGGACGTCCTCGGGCAGCTCGGTGGTGGGGTCGAAGACCACGAACGGGATGCCCCGGGCACGCAGCAGCCGGTGCTGTTCCGTGTCGAGTTGGGCCACCATGACCAGGCAGTCCGGCCGTCGGGCGAGAGTGTCGTCGATCCAGTACCGGATCGCGTTGCGCTGCGGCCCGAACTCGGTGAGGACGACTCCGACGCGGTGTAGCCGGGCCACCCGCTCGACCCCCCGGATGATCTCCAGGCCCCACATGTCCTCGATCTCGTCGAAGACCAGTTCCAGCATGTTGCTGCGGGTGACCGGGGTGGCCCTGCGGTAGCCGTGCCGGCTGATCGCCGCCTCGACGCGGGCCCGGGTGTCCGCCGCGACGCCGGACCGGCCGTTGATCACTTTCGACACCGTCGGCACCGACACCCCGGCCGACGCGGCGATCGCCGCGATCGTCACCGGTCTGGTGGGAACGGCCAGCGACGCCCGGTCGCCGCCCGGACCGCCCGACTCGACGTGACTCAACCCGGCCTCCTCCCCGGCGGTGGCTGCCGGTCACGCCGGCAGCTGCGCGCGACCGGGCCGCCGGCACCGTCGCGCCGACCGCCGGCATCGTTCAGGGGGCCCAGGATAACCCGACCGCCGACGTCAGCCCTCCGGGTGCGCGGCGGGACCGGAGCGGAAAATTTCCATCGGCCACGGAAAGCATTCGATGTCCACTCGGGACAGAGCGGCAGGTCACGACCGACGGGCGGGCCTGGCGGACGGTCCGACCCGGTCATTGACGCACGTCGACCGACACTTGTAAGGTCTGCGGCGGAAACTTTCCGGGATCAGCATCCGATCGTTTCCAGGCGGGAGCCTCGCCACTCATCGCGGACGTCCTGGGCAGCGTCCGCACCCGCTCCGTTCCGGCCGGGCCGCCCGGCCGACGGACGTTCGACGACCCCCCTCCACAGGTGTGCCATCCCGGCGAGGAGTTCCCCTGATGAGTACCCAGCACCTCCGACGAATGCGACAGCGGGCCGGCCTGCTCGCCGGCACCCTCGCCGCCCTGCTCCTGGCGGGCCTGATGGTCGCCGGCAACGCCCAGGCCGCCGCCGGCTGCCGGGTGGCGTACACCGTGCCGGCCCAGTGGCAGGGCGGTTTCACCGCCGACGTCCAGGTCACCAACCTCGGTGACGCGGTCAACGGTTGGAGCCTGGCCTGGACCTTCCCGGCCGGCCAACGCGTCACCCAGGCGTGGAACGTGACGACCACCGCCGCCGGCGACCAGGTCACCGCGAAGAACCTCAGCTACAACGCGACGATCGCCACCAACGGCACCGTCTCCTTCGGCTTCAACGGTTCGTGGACGGGCAGCAACCCGGTACCGACCTCGTTCACCCTCAACGGGGTCGCCTGCACCGGGAGCGTGAGCACGCCGACGCCGACCGGCACCACCGCGCCGCCGTCCCCGACGGTCTCCCCCTCCCCGACGGTCTCGCCGACGACCTCGCCGTCACCGTCACCCGGTGGCGACCCGATGGCGGCGGTGGCCGCGATGCAGCCCGGCTGGAACCTGGGCAACACCCTCGACGCGATCCCCGACGAGACCGCGTGGGGCAACCCGCTGACCACCCAGGCCCTGCTGCGGCAGGTGCGCTCGCAGGGCTACCGCAGCATCCGCCTGCCGGTGACCTGGAGCGACCACACCGGGCCGGCCCCGACGTACACCATCGACCCGGTCTGGCTGGCCCGGGTCCGCCAGGTGGTCGACTGGTCGCTGGCCGAGGGCTTCTACGTGATGATCAACCTGCATCACGACTCCTGGCAGTGGCTCAACGGCTACCCGGGCGACCGCACCACGGTCATGAACAGGTACACCGCGCTGTGGACCCAGCTCGCCACCACGTTCCGCGACCACTCGGCCAAGCTGGTGTTCGAGAACATCAACGAGCCGCAGTTCAACGGCACCGCCGACGACGCCCAGGGCGACGAGGTGCTGCGGGAGCTGCACCTGGCGTTCGTCCGCCTGATCCGCCAGTCCGGCGGCGGCAACGCCACCCGGCTGCTGGTGCTGCCCACCCTGCACACCAGCGGCGAGCAGGCCCGGATGGACGCGCTGAACACCACGATCAGCCAGCTGCACGACCCCAACATCGCCGCGACCATCCACTTCTACGGGTACTGGCCGTTCAGCGTGAACATCGCCGGGGGCACCCGCTACGACAGCAACGTCGAGCAGGACCTGGTCGGCACCTTCGAGCGGGCCCGCGCCTCGTTCGTCGCCCGGGGCATCCCGGTGATCATCGGGGAGTGGGCGCTGCTCAGCTACGACTACACCCGGCCCGGCATCATCGAACGCGGCGAACTGCTGAAGTTCTTCGAGGCGGTCGGCTACCACGCCCGCACCCGCAACCTCACCACCATGCTCTGGGACGCCGGCTCGTTCCTCAACCGCACCACGTTGCAGTGGCGGGACCAGGGCATCTACGACCTGATGAAGGCGAACCTGACCACCCGCTCGGCCACCGCCTCCTCCGACCAGGTCTACCTGCCGCGCAGCGGCACCATCACCGCCAAGTCGCTCACCCTCAACCTCAACGGCACGTCGTTGCAGGGCCTGCGGCAGGGCAGCACCAACCTGGTCGCCGGCACCGACTACACCGTCTCCGGCAGCACCCTGACGCTGACCGCGTCGGCACTGACCCGGCTCGCCGGCAACCGCGCCGCCGGGGTCAACGCCACCATCGAGGCCCGCTTCTCCCAGGGCGTGCCCTGGCAGATCAGCATCATCTCCTACGACCCGCCGACCCAGTCGGCGGCCAGCGGGACGACCGCCTCGTTCGCCATCCCCACCCAGTTCCGGGGCGACCAGCTCGCCACCATGGAAGCCAAGTACGCCGACGGCAGCGGCGCCGGACCGGCCAACTGGACCTCCTACAAGGAGTTCTGGACGCACTTCCAGCCCGACTACACCGCCAACACCATCCTGCTGAAGCCGGAGTTCTTCGCCGAGGTCAACGACGGCCAGGTCACGCTGACCTTCCACTTCTGGAGCGGCACGCAGAAGACGTACCGGATCACGAAGTCCGGGAGCACGGTCACCGGCAGCCCGGCCTGAGCCGGCCGGGGCGTCGCGGACGATGGAGCGCGACGCCCCGGCCGACGGGGTGAGGGTGTCCCGCCGGGCCTCAGGGACGCCCTCACCCCACCGGGGACCACGGCCAGGGCACCCGGTGACCGCCAGCTCCACCGCGCCGGGGCGTCGACACCCGCTGACGGTGTGCCACCCGGGCGCGGACGGTCAGGGCAGCCAGGACGCCTCCGCCGACGCCCGGGACGCCGCCTCCTCGTAGACCGCCAACGCCAGCCAGGACTCGGCGAACGCCTGCCCGTCGTCGTCGGTGAGCCGCCCGAAGGCGTCCCGGGGCCGGGACCGGGC
Source organism: Micromonospora sp. WMMD734 (assembly GCF_049178975.1). Taxonomy (NCBI): domain Bacteria; kingdom Bacillati; phylum Actinomycetota; class Actinomycetes; order Micromonosporales; family Micromonosporaceae; genus Micromonospora; species Micromonospora sp. WMMD734. The sequence continues at coordinate 1,423,332 of NZ_JBMHMK010000001.1, read as the reverse complement.
CGCCGATCCCATCGCGGCGAGCAGGTGCGCGCCCAGGTCCAGGCGGGCCGAACGCAGCCTCCGCTCCGTCGGGTCGGCCAACGCCTGGATCGCCCGACCACCCGAGACGACCCGCTCCACCTGCCGACGCAGCAGCCCCAGGGCGGGATCGCCGAGCCGGGGACGGGGAGCGGCAGCGTCCGGAAGCCGGTCGGGCGGTGGCACCGCCGCCGCGCCATCAGCCGTCCTGAGCTGGCTCGTGTGCAGCCGGTCGTAGCCGAGGTCGGCGTGACCCACCCAGCTCTCCGGCAGGGCCAGCCCCGGCCCGTCGCCGTCGACAGGTCCCACGGCGAGCGCCTGGACGGTCGCCCGGCGGGTCGGATCCAGACGACCCACCAGGCGCAGCCGCGCCCCCACCGCCTGCCCCAGCAGGCGCAGGTTGGCCCGGTGCGGCAGGGCGGCGTGCTCGTCGGCGACGGTCAGCGTGAGGACCGCCCCGTCGGCGGTGTCGACCAGGACGGTGTGCCCGTGCCCGCCCAGCACCCGTACGGTCAGGAAGAGCAGGTCGGCACCGGCGGGCCGCTCCGGCAGCGGCACGGCCACCGCGCCGAAGGCCCGCCGGACCTGGTCGGGCAAGGGCTGCGTCCAGAGCCCGGCGAGGGGTTCGTCGGCCCAGCCGACCCCGGCGGCCCGGGCCGCGCGGACCGCCCGGCCGGCACCCAACTGCCCCGACTCCGAAGCGGTGCCGCCGGAGACCACCAGCCCGGCCCGGGTGAGCTGCCGGTGGCTGAGCCCCGACTCGCCCACCGCCACCGTCGCGTCACCCGCACCGGCGGCCCGGCCCACGTCCCCCGGGGCGAGGTCAGCGACCATCCAGAGTCGACAGTCGCGGTCGGCCAGGTAGGTGACCACCCCGGCGTACCCGGAATCGGCCACCACCGGGACCGTGCAGAGCCCGTACAGTCGCAGGCCAGCCTGCGGGTCGTAGGCCCGCCGGGCGGTGCCCAGCAACGCGCCGAGCTCACCGGCCGGCGCGTCCCCACGCAGCCGGTGGGACACCGCCAGCAGCTCCCGCAGGTCGTCGGTCAGATCGGCCAGCAGGTGCTGGGGTTCACCCTCCCGGGCGGCCCGCAGCCCCGCCGCGACCCGGGTGCCGGAGGCCGCCGCGCGGTGCAGGCCATTGGCCCGCGCCTCGTGCACCGCCCGCAGCAGGGCCGTCCGCAGCACCACCCCGCAGCCGACGGTCCCCGCCGCGAGCACCGCCACGCCCACCTGCCACAACCCGTCGGCGGCGGCCCGTTGCCGCCCGGTGGGTGCGGGCGGCGACCCGGCACCGGCCGGCACCCCAGCACCTGTCGACCCGGTTGGTGGGTCGACAGCGGCCGGGTCGACGGCCCGCGGCAGGGCCGCCCCGTCCCCCGGAGCCGCCTCCTCCCCCGGAGCCGCGTCATCCACCGGGGTCGCGTCGTGCACCGGAGCCGCGTCGTGCACCGGGGCCGCGTCGTCCACCGGGGCCAGGGCGAGCACCGCCATCCGGTGCAGGCAGTTCGGCGCGAGCAGACAACTGCACCGGGCGTCGGCGGCGTGGCGCACCACCCCGTCGACCGTCACCAGGGTTACCGTGGTCGCCTCGTCGACCTGGACCGTCACCCCGCCGTCCATGCCGGTCACCGGCCAGCCGCCGGCCCGGACGACCGCGTCGTCGACCTTGCGGCGTAGCCGGGCGGGCAGCGCGTCCAACGCCTCGGCCAGCACCGGGGCGGTCACCGGCGGCAGGCCGGTCACTGCCGCACCTGCTCGCCGACCCACCGGGCCAGCTCCAACGGGCTCAACGCGGCCACCGGCATCCCCGCCGCGACCAGCTGACCCGCCGCCGCCACCGAGTACCGCGGTCGGCCGGTGTCGTCCAGGCTGGCGCAGCCCAGCACCTGACAGCCCGCCTCGACCAGTGCCCGGGTCTCGGCCAGCAGACCACCCATCGGGTACCCCTCCTCGAAGTCGCTGATCACCACCACCATCGTCCGCTGCGGAACGGTGACCAGCGACCGGGCGTAACGCAGCCCGGCCGCGATGTGCGTGCCCCCGCCGACGCTGACCTCCAGCAGCAGGGCCAACGGGTCGTCGACCCGCTCGGTCAGGTCCACCACCTCGGTGGAGAACGCGACGAAGTGGGTGCTGAGCGCCGGAACGCCGGCCAGCACGGCGGCGGTGAGCGCCGACCAGATCACCGACTCCTCCATCGACCCGGAGACGTCGACGACGAGCACCAGCCGCCAGTCCACCCCCCGGCGGGCCCGGGTGCGGAACACCGGCCGCTGCGGCACCAGCGTCACCCGGCCCCGCCCGTCACGGCGGGCGGTGGCCAGGTTGGCCCGCAGCGTCCGGGACAGGTCCAGCGGCCCGCCCGGCCGGTAGGTGGGACGCGGGGTGGTCAACCCGGTCAGCGCCGGACGCAGCCGGGCGGCCAACTGCCGGGTCAGCTCCGCCACGATCCGGGCCACCAGCGGGCGCAGCCGCGCCACCGTGGACTCCGGCAGCCCACCGGCGAGGGTGAGCAGGTCGCGGAGCAGTTCGACGGACGGGCGGACCGCCGCCGGGTCCAGCTCGGTGGCCGCGTCCAGCCGGCCCGCCTCCACCGCCCGGGCCAGCACCTCCTCGCGTACCCCGGGGCCGAACAGGGCGGACAGTTCCCCGGCCCACTCCCGTACGCCGGGAAAGGACGCCTCCCGACCGGCGCGACCGGCCGCCTCGGCCGCCGCCCCCTCGCCCCGGCCCGCCCCGTACAGCTCGTCGAGGGCGGTGGCGTACCGGCGGGCGCGCGGCCCGACCCGAGTCGACTCCCGGCCGAGCACCAGTCGCCACCGGTCCACCGTCGACAACCCGCCGGCCGGGGTGGACCGGATGGCCGGGCGCGTCGCGTCGGCGGCCGTCGGCGGCTCCGGCGACGGGTCCGGCGGCTCGGCGGCGAGCAGGCCCTGCGCCAGGAGCGCCAGGCGGCCCGCCGCGTCGGCACGCAACCGGATCAGCAGGGCGTCCGGATCGTCGAGCACCGCGATGTCGGCGTCCGGGCCGGTGTCGTCGAGCCGCCCCCGGACCACCTCCAGCAGCCGGTCCCGGCCGGCCGGGCTGACCACGTGGAAGCCGGCGCGCAACGCCGGCAACCGGGTGAGGAACTCCTCGTCGGGCAGGGTCTCGACCCGCTCCAGGAGCCCGTCGAACACCTCGCCGCTGGCCCGCAGCAGCGGTTCGGCGACGACCAGCAGCCCGGTCAGGTGGCCCTGGAGCTGCTGCCGGCCGGCGGGCGTGGACGCGGTGTCCACCCAGGACGCGACGAGTCGCCCGAAGGCGGCGGGTTCCCGCAGGCCCAGCAGCACCCGGACCGCCCCGGCGGCGGCGGCCATCAGCGGGGTGCCCCGGGCGGCGAGCCGGGCCAGGCAGTCGGCCAGCCGCAGCCCCGCCCCGGCGGCGTCGGCCCGCTGGGCGAGCGTGGCCAAAGCCTCGGCGTCAGCGACGTCCTGGGCGCCGGTCAGCCCGTCGACCTGCCGGACCGCCGCGCTCTCCAGCGCCTCGGCGACCCGGCCCAGCTCGTCCGGCGGCAAGTCGGCACCGCCCGGCAGCTGACCGAGACGCAGCCGGTCGAGCAGCGCCAACGCGGTGACCAGCTCACCGAGGGTGCCCTCGGCCGGCACGGTGACCGCCACCTCGGCGAGCCGGCGGGCCGCCAGCCCGCTCAGGTCGCACCGGGCGGCGTCCGCCAGGCCGGTGATCACGGCGGCGACGGTCGGGCCGTCCTCGGCGCGTTCCCGCCGTCGCCGCTGCACCAGCGCGCCCTCGGCGGCCTGGCCGAGGGTCACCCCACGCAGCCCGGCCACCTCGATCGTCGCCTCGGTCCGGGGCGACCACTGCACCCGCCACCGGGTGGTGACCGCGTCGACCCCGCCGACGCCCGTGCCGCCGACCTGTTCGGCGTACGCGACGTCGCAGACCTGGAGCCGGTGCAGGGTGACCTCCCGCCGCCGGTCCAGGGCGGAGCGCAGCGGGTCCAGCCGCAGCTCCCGGGCCGGGTCGCCGGCACCGGGCAGCCGCAGCCCGGCCAGCAGCTCACGGACCGCCGGGGCCAGCCCGGAGCGGGGGGTGCCGGGGGCCAGCACGCCGCGCCGGTCCCCGACGAGCACCTGTTCCATCGCGTGGGCCACCGCCCGGCCCCGGCCGAGCACCTCGCCGTGGGCCAGCACGCTCTGGATCGCCTCGACCAGTTCGCCCCGGCCAGGCGCGGGCAGGCCGCGCAGCCGGGCCAGGTCGAGCGCGAGCCGGACGGCCTCCCGGGCCTCTCCCGGGCCGGCCGGGTGACCGGCCCGGCGGATCGCCGCGCAGACCGCCACCACGGCGTCCGTCGTCGCCGACTCGACGGCGGCCGGGTCGCCGTCGGCGGTGAGGACCGACTGCTGCCACTGCGGGTCACGGATGCCTGCCGGATAGCCCGACCGGGCGTCCAGCAGCCCGAACGTGTACGGCACCAGCGAGGTCACCACCTCCGACGCCCCGGTCGGGTCGGCCGGGGCCGGGGCCTCCTCCCCGGCCAGCAACGCCGGGGCGTGGAACGCGCCGACCAGGGCGGCGACCCGACGCTGTCCCGCCTCGGCCAGGCACTGCCGCATCCGGGCCTCGCGGCGCAGATCGAGCGGGGACACCCCGGACCCCCGCTCGGCGTCGGCGCGCAGCGCCCAACCGACCGCGAGCGCCGCGCGGCGTACCGCCTCCGGGTCGGCGCCCGGGGCGCGGGCCTCGACCGTCCGGTCCCACAGGTCCTCGTCGGCCCGCCCGCTGCCGGCGGCGCGCAGCGCGCCGGCGAACGACAGGCCCGGCGTCGGGGCGGCACCCGGCTCCCGCTGCCGCCAGGCCGGGTCGGCCAGCGGCAGGTCACACGGTACGACCGGGACCCCGTTACGGGCGGCCCAGCGCACCGCGACCAGCTCCGGGGAGAAGTCGGCGAACGGGTAGAACGCCGGCCCGCCGCCGTCGCCGAGGACCCCGGCCAGCGCCACCGGGGCGGCGGTCGCCGGGTCGGCGAGCCACGGCAGCCACCGCCCCAGCTCCCGCGGGAGCTCCAGGAGCAGCACCTCGGGGCGGTATCCGGCCAGCAGCCGGGGCAGGGCCACCGCCAGCGCGGGCGAGTGGTGCCGTACCCCGATCAGGTACGGCCGGCGGTGCCCGGCCAGCGCGGCGACCGCGACCGTGGGGTCGACCGCCGTCGGCTCCCCGGCGGCGGGCGCGGTCGGGTCAGTCGGTGAGGACATCGCGCAGTTCCCACAGCCGCCGCCACAGTCGTGCGCCGTCCTCGGCCCGCCGCCGCACCGCGCCGTCCCAGTAGCCGAGCAGCTTGGCCCCGTCGGCCGGGTCGTCCTTGCGGACCACCCCGAGCAGGTGGCCGGGCAGCAGCGACACCACGTCCCGGTCGCCGGGGAAGTAGGCCGCCGCCAGCGCCAGCGACGACGCGACCGCCACCGCCTCGGCGGTGCTCATCACGGTGGACGGCCGCTCCACCTCCCAACCCTCGACCGACTGCCCGGCCCGCAGGTCACGGAACGCGGTGACCAGCGCCTCCAGCACGGCGTCGTCGACGGCGAACGGGGCGTGCACCCGCTCCAGCGTGGCGCGGGCCTGCCGCTGCACCAGGGCGATCTCCTGGGCCAGGTCGCCGATCGGGCCGACGGTCTCGAAGTTGAACCGGCGCTTGAGCGCCGCCGACATCTCCGACACTCCCCGGTCGCGCAGGTTGGCGGTCGCGATCAGGGTGAACCCGGGTGCGGCGGGGACGGTGGCGTCGGCGGTGCCGGACAGCTCCGGCACCGCGATCCGCCGGTCGGACAGGATGGACACCAGGGCGTCCTGGACCTCCGGCAGGCAGCGGGTGATCTCCTCCACCCGGGCCACCGCGCCGGTGCGCATCGCGGACAGGATCGGCGAGGGCACCAGCGCGGCGGCGCTCGGCCCGTGCGCGAGCAGCAGCGCGTAGTTCCAGCCGTAGCGGAGCTGGTCCTCGGTGGTGCCGGCGGTGCCCTGCACGACCAGTTCGCTGCTGCCGCAGATCGCGGCGGACAGCAGCTCCGACAGCATCGACTTCGCGGTGCCCGGTTCGCCGACGAGCAGCAGGCCCCGTTCCCCGGCGAGGGTGACGACGCAGCGTTCGACCAACGCCCGTTCCCCGACGAACTTGGCGGTCACGGTCAGCGTGCGGGGCAGCTCGTCGCGGCGGGCCTGCCGGGGCAGCTCCAGCGCGACGCCGCCGCTGCCGACGATGAACGTGACGACCGCGCGCGGGGTCAACCGCCAGCCCGGCGGCCGGGGTCCGTCGTCGTACGCGGCGAGGAACGCCAGTTCGGCGGCGTGGGCGTGCTCGGCCGGCTGGACCTGCCGGGCCGCCGGGGTGGTCGTGGTGCTCATCGGCGCCTTTCCGTAACGAGATCGTCGAAGCGGGGTGCGTCGCCCGCGCACACCCGGGCCCAGGCGAGCGCGAACAGCCGGGGCGGGGGAGCCACCGGGGAGACGATGCCCAGCGCGGTCACGCCGCCCTCGCCCCCGATCAGCAGCGGGAGTTTCCACCGTTCCAGCGGCAGCAGCGGCGCCTTGAGCGTCAACCAGCCGCCGGGCAGGAACAGCGTCCGCCCGGCCCGGGGCCGTTTCGCCGCCACGACGTGCCCGGTGGCGGCCAACTCGGCGCGGGCGGCCTTGAGCCGGGCCGGCTTCCAGCCGGTCCACCGGGCCACGTTACGGTCGGTCGGATCGGGCAGGGCGAGCAGTTGCAGGTACAGCGCCGCGGCGTCGCCGCCCAGCCCGAGCGTCGAGGCGACCGTGGCGACCAGGTCCGGGTCCGACCGGGTCGGGTCCTGTGCGAAGCCGTCGTCCATCGCCGGGACGACGTGCGACACCACCTCGGTGAGCTGACCGCCGACCAACGCCCCCAGGGCCGCGAGGAGTTGCTCGTTGACGTGGTCGAGGCGGGCCCGCAGCACGGTCAGCGCCGGGTCGTCCGTTCCGGACAGCCGGGCCGGGTACAACCGGACGCGGTGCCAGCGGTCGGTCGGTGGGATCAGCACCGGGCCGACCTCGGTGCCGGCCGGGCCGGTCGTCACCGGCAGGCCGAACGCGGCGGTGAACGCCGACAGCCTGGCGTCGTCGACGTGCCCGATGAAGAGGGTGAAGTCGGGGTCCGCCAGCCGCTGCCGGGCCAGGTCGGCGGCGACCGGCAGCGCCGAGCGGATCGGGTCGTCGACGGCCAGGTGGTACGCCAGCCACGGCAGTGTCCTGGTCAGCGCGATCAGCGCGTCATCGTCGTCGACGCCGGTGCCGGCACCGGCCAGCCACCGGCCGGTGGCCGCGTTGGCGGCCCAGTGGAGCACCGTCGAGGCCGGCAGCGGGCTGGTCACCTCGGCCCGGTCCACTGCGACGATCAACTCGTCGGGCACGGGCCGCCGTGGCCCGTGCCGCCGCACCCACTCCTCGACGATCAGATCCTGTCGGGGCCCGTCGACCCACAGCTGCGCCGGGTCCTGCGGGATCAGCTGCCCGAGTAGCCTGCCGAAGGCCTGCCGACCGCGACCGTCGGTGCCCCAGAACCGGGCCGCCGCGGCGGGTGCCGCCGGGTCGGGCAGTTCGAGGATGGTCAGCAGTTCGTCGGGGGCCTTCCCCCACACGAGCCGGGGCAGGCCCGTCAGCAGCAGCACCGCCTCGGCGTGGCTCATGCCCGCCGTGTCGGACAGGGTGCGGGCCCACTCGGGCTGCCACTCCAGCGGCCCGTTGGCCCGGGCGAGCCGGACGAATGCGTCGATCCGCTGCGGCGTGACGTCACCGGTCGGCAGGATCTCCTCCTCGGTGATCCGGAAGCCGGGCACCGCCGAGAACCGTCCGGTCGGTGTCCAGTCGAGCACGTCGACCTCCCGGTCGTCGGTGTCGACGGCGAGCACCAGCAGCCGCCGGCCGTCCACGGTGAGCACCTGCCCCCGGGCCTGGTCGACCGGCTGGTGGGCGTCGGTGACCAGGGTGGCCCGCCGCAGCCGGCTGCCCGGGGCGAGGAGCCCGGAGCGGGCGCACACCTCCAGCATCGTCAGCAGCGCCTCGCGGACCTCGGACAGACAGATCGGGGCCACCGCCCGGTACATCGCGGCCGGCAGCACCCCCAGCAGGTCGAACCAGTCGAGGTCACCGTCGAGTTGGATCCGGGCGTCAGGCGTCGGGTCGGGGCCGGTGAGCGCGGCACCCGCGCTGGCGATCAGCCGCAGGGAGCTGTCCTCGGCGGCGTAGCAGTACCGGATCAGCCCGGCGAGCCCTTCGGAGAGCAGCCGGTCGACCGCCGGCGACCCGGCCGGGGCCTCCTGCGCCGGCAGGGCGTTGTCCTGCTCGCCGTCGAGCACGGCGGCCAGCGTGCGCAGCCGCGCCACCTGCTCGGCGGCGCGGGTGACGAGCCCGGCGACCCCGGCGACGAGGGCGGGTGCGGTGAGCTGCGGCAGGTGCCGGCCGACCAGGGCACGTACCTGGGCGGCGTCCAGCCCGGCCGCCTCGGCCAGCAGGGTGCCGGCCTGCGCGTCGGTGACGCCGCGCAGCGCCGCCGAGCCGGCCTCGTCGCGGGGGCGCAGGAAGTGCCAGTACTCCGGCGGCGGCACCAACCGGCTGCCGGCGGCGAAGGCGGACCGCTCACCACCGGACTGGTAGCGCCCGAGCAGGAAGCCGTCCTCGGCGCCGATCAGCAGCTCGCCGTTGGCGCCCCGGCCCCCGTGCAGCAGTCCGAAGGTGGTGTCCGCGCCCGGGAACCGTACCGCCGCCGCGAGCCTGCCGTCGGCGGCACCCGCCGGCAGGGCGAAGGACCGCCCGTTCACGGCCTCACCGGACCAGCCGCCGTCCGCCGTGCGGCGGACCCGCCAGCCGGCCAGCCCGTCGGCGCGGCCCAGCGGGCTGTCGGACGACCCGGTGGGGCGCAGCCAGGACGCCCCGACGTCGAGGGGTCGACCGTCGACGGTGCCGTCCTCGAAGAACGTCGGCCGGGAGAACCGTCCGCGCTCGCCCGTCGTGGGGTCGTACTCCTGCCAGCCCATCGGGTGGTCGGCGGCGCGCACCCAGTACGTGTCGCCGTCGCTGATCACCCGGCCGCCGGTCCGCTCGGCCCGGTCACCGACCCGCAACGGACGCCGGCCCATGGTGCGCCCGCCGCCGGGCAGCGGCAGCGACAGCTGCGGGTAGGTGGTGAAGGCGTCGTCGGCGAGGGTGAAGATGTCGTCCGGGGTGCCGCTCCAGTAGGCGGCCCGGTCCCGGCCCCGGTCCCAGCAGACCAGCAGCTGCCCGTCGACGTGGCGCAGCACCAGCCGCCAGCGGTACCGGTTCTCCCCGGCCGGGATCCGCATCAGGTGTTCCTGCTCCACCCCGTCCGGCCCGACGACCGTCACCAGGTCGCCGGTGACCAGCAGCAGGTACGGCCACTGCCCGGTGAGCGCGACGTCCACGGTCGACTCGGTGAGCCGTTCGGCGGCGGTGTCCAGGGCGGGCCAGCCGTATTCGTCGAGCAGACCGGAGCGCAGCGTACGGCCGAGGACCGGGCCGAGGTCGTGGTCGACGAGCCGGCGTACCGCGTCGGGGTTGACGGCGAAGCCGGTCGGGCAGGCGACCGTGCCGACCCGGTCGAGGTGCTGGTCGAGCGTCGGCAGCCCCTGTCGCCCGACGGCGTCGGCGAGGGTGTCCAGCCAGCTGCGCAGGGCGGTCCGCAGGCCGGGCACCGCGACGATCTCGCGTACCCGGGGCGTCGGGTCGTGCTGGTCGCGCCCACCGGTGCGCAGTCGCCGTTCGACGCCCTCGACCAGCACCGGCAGGAACCGCGGGTCGGCGGCGACGGCGACCAGGTCACGCCGGCCGTCGGTGTCGTCGGAGAACCAGTTGTCCAGCCGGTGCCGGACGTCGCCGGCCGGGTCCGCGACGGGCACCCCCAGCGCGAGGCAGGTGTCGAGCAGGTCGAGGTCCACGGCGTCGTGGGCGCGGCAGAGCGCGACCGGCACCCCGTCGGCCTTGAGTCGTCCCGCCATCCGCTCCACCAGGGCGAGCAGCCCGGGGTGCCGCTTGCGGACCCGCCACGAGCGGCGTTCCCGGTGCTCGTCGAAGCGGCGCAGCCAGCCGGCGGGCCCGTCGGGCGACTCGGCCTCGGCGGGTACGGCACCAGCCGGCCCGGTCAGCGCGCTGGTGGCGTCGGCCTCCTCCAGCACCGCCAGCCACACGTCGTCGCCGCAGTTGCGGGGGGTGAGCCCGAGCAGCCGGCCGCGCAGCGCGGGGTCGGTCGTGGCGAGCCGGGCCAGTGGCTGCCGGTAGGCCGTCCAGAACGCCTCCGGGGCCCGGTGCAGGGCCGGCGCGGCCAGCAGTTCGCCGAGCACCCGCTCGTCCTCGGTGGCCGGGTCGAGGCCCGCGGCGCGGGCCAGTCGACGCAGGTCGGTGTGCATCGCCGCGTACGGCGGCAGGCCGCCCAGGGTGCGCTCCACGCACAGCCGCAGGAACATCGCGTACGCGTCGGCGGGCGTACGCCGGGCCGCGAGGTCCCGGGCATGGCCGGAGAGCGCCTTCGCGGTCAACGCCCCGGCCAGCGCGAACTCCAGGAACACGGCGTGCTGGCGGTCCTCGTCGATGGTCAGGGCGTAGGCGCGTTCGGCGTCGCGGGCCTTGCCGAACATGGTCGCCGCGTGGGTGACGCTGTCGGCGGCGACGAACGCCCGGCCGGCCTCCTCGTAGAACGTCGGCAGGAAGTGCGGCACCGACCGGGCCAGCCGCTCGCCGAGGGCGTTGAAGCCGTCCTTGGCCGGGCCGACCCGGGAACGCGCCATGCGGGCCAGCCGCTCGATCTCCTTGACCAGGGCGAGCGCGTGGTGGCCGTTGGCGGGGTCGTGGACCAGGGCCCAGGCCGGGAAGCCGAGCGCCTGCTGGCGGACCACGCCGACCGGGGTCACCCGCTGCGGCCGGTCGAAGCCCAGGAACTCCATGGACAGGTCCTCGGCCTCGCCCAGCGCGTCGCTGACCAGCCGGACCACGGTCCGTCCGGCGAGGACGGGATGGGTGTACCGGCGGGCGGTCAGGGTGTCGGTGGTGTCGTCCTTGGCCACCACCGTGCCGACGGGCAGCACGGCGCCCGCCTCCAACAGGTCCGTCGCGTCGACGCTCACCGGTCCTCCTCCTGCTCTGCTGCCACGACCCGGCCGGCGTACAACGCGGCGGCCATCCGGGTTCCCTCCGACCAGGCCACCGGGCCGACCGCGCCCAGCGGTAGGGCGGTGCCGTGCCGGTCGGTGAAGACGAGGTCACCGGTCTCGGTCTCGTAGTAGGGGTCGTCCGCGCCGACCCACGACCGGGCCTCGACGGTGACGCCGTTCTCGACGATCCGGCACACCGCGTTGCCACCGCGTACCGGGTAGCCGAGCGACGTCGCGCGGGCGGTCAGGTGCCGGAGCTGGTCGTACCGGCCGCCGGCGTAGCCGCCGTAGCGGGTCGCCGTCGCGTCGACGTCCGCGCCCCGGACCCAGGTCTGCCGGAAGAGCTGGTCGACTGACTGTCGCACCTGGAGTTCCGCGGCGAACTCCCGCAGGTCGTCGAGGTCGTCGAGGGTGACCGGGTGGGGGATGACCACCCGGTCCGCGCTGCGGCGGACGCTGTCGCCGTCGAGGTCGACCAGACCGACCTGGCCGTCGACCACCTCGCGGAGCAGCCCCACGCCGTCCGGGTCGCGCCGGCCGTCGTCGTCGAGCACCGCGACGACCAGGTCGGTGAGCGCGGAGCGCCACGTCTCGTCCGGCCACACCTCGGTCAGGACCGCGACCGGCACCGGCAGCGAGCGCACCATCCAGCGTTCGATGTCGGTGCGGCACTGGGTCTCGTGCCGGGTCAGCCACTCGGTGAGCTGCCGCAGCCCCACCACCGTCGGATCGTCGCGCAGGGACGCCGGCACGGAACGCAGTTCCCGCCCCTTGGCGTTCCGGGCGACGACGTCACCGTCGCGGAGAGTGACCTGGTAGCCACCCGACACCTCTGACCATCCCATGTGGACTCCCCACGTCTCGACGGAAGAAGACACCGGAGGCTAGCCCACCCGGACGACAAAGTCGGGGCGTCGTCCCGCCACCCGGCGGGGCCCCGACAACGACACGACGACCTCACCGTCGGTGACCATCGATGGGCATGCCAGCAGGTGTCCGGTGGACCGCGCCACCCCGCCCGCCCGGCACCGGTCCGCACCCGCGACCGGCAAGGCTTTGCGGACCGCGACCGACGGACCACCCCGGGGCCGCCGGGGGCACGACAACGGCCCGCCGCGTCGGCCGGGGCAGGGCGGCGGAACACGGCCGGCGGTTCACCGCCAGTGATGATTCTTACTCGACGTCGACCACCGACAGCACCGTGACCTGTGGGGTTGGTGGGGCGACTGGGACCACCGCGAGTCAGGACACCCGGGCGGCAACCACGCGTCCGGGCTGCCGCGACGCCGAAAACTGACCGAACGGACGGTGACCCACCGTAGCCTTTCCGCGGCCGGACGGCTGTTCGACGGACAGTCGACGGGGCGGCCGGGTCGGCACTCTGGGGTCACCACTGTTCACCTTCCGTGAGGGCCACCGACCATGTCGCAGCTCCTGCCCGCCGCCCGGGCCGACCTCCCGACCAGCGCGCCCGCCTCCCCCGTCGCCCCGCCGGAGCCGGCTGCCGCCGTCGCCGCCGGACCCGGTGCGCGTACCGCCGTGGTGGGCCTCGGCTACGTGGGCCTGCCGACCAGCCTGGCCCTGGTCGCCGGCGGTGCCCGGGTCACCGGGGTGGACATCTCCCCGGCCCGGCTCGACGACATCCGGGCCGGGCGGGCCGACCTGCTCGACGACGACCGGGACCGGCTGCGCGACACGCTGCGGGCATCCGACCCGGCGCTGCGCCTCACCACCGCGGTCGCCGAGATCGCCGACGCCGACACGGTGCTGATCTGCGTGCCCACCCCGGTGGACCGGCACCTCGCCCCCGACCTCACCGCGTTGCGGACGGCCTGTGCGGCGGTGGTCGCCCACGCCCGCCCCGGCCAGACCATCGTGCTCACCTCCACCAGCTACGTCGGCACCACCCGGGAACTGCTGGTCGAGCCGCTGGCCGCCCGGGGCCTGCGGGTCGGGCAGGAGGTCTTCGTGGCGTTCGCCCCGGAACGGGTCGACCCCGGCAACGACCGGCACCGGCAGGAACTCACCCCCCGGGTGGTCGGCGGCACCACCGGCGAGTGCACCGCGCGGGCCGCCGCCGCGCTGGCCCGGATCACCCCGCTGGTGCACCGGCTCGGCTCACCCGAGGCCGCCGAGATGACCAAACTGCTGGAGAACACCTTCCGGGCGGTGAACATCGCCCTGGCCAACGAGTTCGCCGACCTCTGCCGGGACCTGCACCTGGACGTCACCGAGGTGATCGACGGGGCGGACACCAAGCCGTACGGCTTCATGGCCTTCCAGCCCGGCCCCGGCGTGGGCGGGCACTGCATCCCGTGTGACCCGCACTACCTGCTCTGGCAGGTCCGTGGCCAGCGCCGCGAGGCACCACTGATCGAGACCGCGATGCGCGGGATCGCCGCCCGCCCCCGCCGGGTCGTCGACCGGGTCCGGGAACTGCTCGCCGGGGCCGGCCGCCCCCTGCTCGGGGCCCGGGTGCTGCTCGCCGGGGTGACCTACAAGCCCGGGGTCGCCGACGTCCGGGAGTCCCCCGCGCTGGAGATCATCGGTGAGCTGATCCGGGCCGGCGCGCAGGTCGGCTTCGTCGACGACCTCGTCGACACCGTCCGCACCCCCGACGGCCACACCCTGCACCGGGTGGCCGACCCGGCCGACCGGGAGTGGGACCTGGTGGTCGTGCACACCCACCAGTCCGACCTGGACGAGGCGTGGCTGCGTGGGCAACCGATGGTGCTCGACGCCACCTACCGGCTGGCCGGGCTGCCCCGGCGGGAGGTCGTCTGAGATGCCGGCGACCGCCCCCGTCCGGCGCGGCCTGCGTCGGCTGCTCACCGTGCTCGCGCTGCTGCCGCTGATCGTGCTGCTGGCCCGCCAGCTGCCCCAGCTGCCGTACGCCCCGCTGCTGGCGTTCTACGGCTTCGCCGTGCTCACCGCCACCGTCGCCGTGTTCTACCTGGCCTACGCCCGCTACGTCGACCCCGCCGAGGCCCCGGCGCAGCCCCGGCACGCCGCCGCGTTCCCGCCGCTGCCGCCGGCCCCGACGGTCAGCCTGCTGGTCGCCGTCAAGGACGAGGCCGACGGCATCGAGGCGTGCGTCAGGTCGATGACCGGCAGCGACCACCGCCCGTTGCAGGTGATCGTCGTCGACGACGGCTCCACCGACGGCACCGCCGAGGTGCTCGACCGGCTCGCCGCCGAACTCCCGGTCACCGTGCTGCACCTGCCCCGCAACGTCGGCAAGAAGCGGGCCCTGGTGCACGCCGCCCGGTACGCCACCGGCGACGTGCTCGCCTTCACCGACTCCGACTGCGTGCTCGCCCCGGACGCGGTGGGGCGCTGCGTCGAGGCGCTGCTGCGGCGACCGGACCTCGGCGCGGTCAGCGGCCACGCCCGCGCGCTCAACCCCGACGAGTCGCTGCTCAGCCGAGTGCAGGATGTCTGGTACGAGGGCCAGTTCCGGGTTTCCAAGGCGGCCGAGGCGTCGTTCGGCGCGGTCACCTGCGTCTCCGGCCCGCTGGCGGTGTTCCGGCGGGAGGCGGTGCTCAACTACCTGCCCGCCTGGGCGGCCGACCGGTTCCTCGGCGGCGAGTTCCGGTTCGCCACCGACCGGCAGCTCACCGGCTACGTGCTGGGGCAACGCTGGATCGGCGACCGGCTCAAGGCGCGGTTCGCCGACTCGCCGTTCGTCCGCGACGAGGACCATCCGCCGCGCGCCTGGCGGGTCGGCTACGTCCGCTCGGCGAAGGTGTGGACCACCGTGCCGGCCCGGCTGCGGCCGTTCCTGCGCCAGCAGACCCGCTGGAAGAAGAGCTACGTGCGGAACCTCTTCTTCACCGGCACGTTCATGTGGCGGCGGGGCGCCGGCCCGGCCGCGCTCTACTACGGGCACGCGCTGTGGGTCGCGCTGGCCCCGGCGATGGCCTTCTCCCACCTGGTCTGGGCGCCGCTGCGCGGCTGGTGGGCGGTGCCGTTGCTCTACCTGTGCGGGGTGCTGCTCAAGGGCACCGCGTGGGGGCTGGCCTACCGGCTGGACAACCCGGGTGACCCGCGCTGGGCGTACCGGCCGTTGATGAGCGTGCTGTCCGCCACCATGTTGTCCTGGCTGCTGCCCTGGTCGGTGGGGACGATCCGGCGTGGCGTGTGGTCGCGGAGCACGGTGTGAACGCCGGGCGGCGGGTGCTGACCCGACTGGCCCGGGTCGCGCTCACCCTCGCCGGAGCGGGGACGCTGGTGCTGCTCTACGCGGTGGTGTTCACCCGGGGCGGGGTGCTCCGGTGAGCCGGCTGTGGCCCCGCGCGCTCGGCGGGCTGCTGTCGCTGGTCACCCTGCTGGTGGTGGCGGCGCCCTTCGGGGTGTCCTGGTACCTCGACGACCTGCGCCGCCACGTCAGCGGGCAGCACGACACCCCGGTCACCCGGGTCGACCCCGCCGACCTGAGCCGCTTCACCGAGACGGCCGGGCGGCTGCCGGACCGGGCCGCGCCGGTGGTGGTCGCGTACCACGACATCCGGCCGCACGGCGACGACCCCGAGGCGACCGGGCCGACCGGCCGGGAGCACTACGTGGTCACCCCGGAGGCGTTCGACGCCCAGCTCACCGCCCTGCGCACCGCCGGCTACCGGACGATCTCCTCGGCCCAGTACGTCGACTACCTGCGCGGCGGCGAGGTGCCGGCCCGCTCGGTCTACCTCACCTTCGACGACGGCACCCGGGGGCTGTGGTCGTACGCCGACCCGATCCTGAAACGACACCGGATGGTGGCCGCCTCCTACCTGATCACCGGGCAGGTGGGCACCCACCGGCCGTACTACCTGAGCTGGGCCGAGATCGACCGGATGCGGCGCTCCGGCCGGTGGGACTTCCAGGCGCACACGCACGACCTGCACACCCGGGTGCAGACCGCGCCGGGGCGGCTCGGCTCCCCGCTGACCCACCGACGGTGGGAACCGGCCACCGGGGCGCAGGAGAGCCTGGCCGGTTACCGGCAGCGGTTGACCGCCGACTTCGACGCGATGTTCGCCGCGTTCACCGACCACCGGCTGCCCCGCCCGCAGTTGTTCGCGTACCCGTTCTCCGAGATCGGCGACGCGACGACCGACCCGGAGGCCGCCGCGTTCAGCCGCGACCTGATCGCCACGCGGTTCGTCGCCGCGCTGACCAACAAGTCGCTCGCCCCGCAGCCGAGCAGCCGCCGGTCGGCCGCCGACGGGCAGGTCGAGCGGGCCGAGGTGTACGCCCGGACCACGGCCGCCGAACTGGTCAGCGCCGTCGTCGAACGCACGGCCGTGCCCGCCGTGGTGACCGACCCGTTCGCCCGCGCCTGGGACTGGCGTGACCAGCACGGTGAGCCGATGACCGAGCTGTCCCCGCTGACCGCCGGCCGGTTCCCCGCCGACAGCCCACGCCGTGCCTACGGCACCCTGCTCGCGTACGCCAGCGCGGACTGGACCGGCTACACGGCCGACGCCACGGTGCGCGGCCTGCGCGCCGACGGCGGCACGGTGACAGTGCTGGTCGGGGTGGACGGTGACGCCACGGTGTCGGTCCGGGTGACCCATGGCCGGGTGGCGGTGCTGCGTGCCGGCCGGGTGGTCGCCGAGGCCACGCTGGACCCGGCCGCCAGCCACCGGGTCACGGTCACCGTGCGCGACGGCGTGACGGCGGCCCGGGTCGACGGCGGCCCGGCCCTGCGGGTGCCCACCCCCACCGGGCCGGGGGCCACCGGCGGGTTGGCGGTGGCGATCGACGACGCCGAGGGCCCCGTCCACCCGTCGGTCGCCACCCTGGCGGTGACCGCCGCAGGGTGAGCGACGGTCACTCCCGCCAGCCGGCCAGCTCGACGCCCTTGCCGAGTTCGACCCGGAACCCGAGGGTGATGTCGCCACCCTCCCCCGGCCCGAGCCGCAGCCGCCAGGTCAGCTCGCCCAGTTCGGTGCGCTCGTCCGGCGGCGGGACGACGGTGGCCTCGCGGACGGTCACCGCTTCGTCGCGGGAGACCGGCAGCTGGTCGTGGACCTCCACGGTCGCCGGTCGCGGGGTGTGGTTGGCCACGCTGATCCGGTATTCCACGTCCCGCCGCCGGGTGGAGCCGAGCGCGGCCCGGGTGTCGGAGCGCCGGGTCAGCTCGCGTTCCACCCGGACCCGGTCGTCCACCCCGAGCGCCACCTCGGTCTCCTCGCCCGGCGCCCAGGTCGGCAGCTTGGTGGTGGCGACGAAGTCGGCGTCGTGGAACACCGCCGCCGGGCCGGGCAGCAGGGTGTGCGTGGAGGTGTTGCGGACCGTCGCCCGCAGGTGCGCCTCGGCGGCCCGCAGCGGCACGGTCACGTGGTCGAGACGGACCGGCAGGTCCAGCACGGCGATGACGGCCCGGTAGGCACTGCCGTCGGCGGGCACCGCCACCGGGCGGGCCGGCCGGTAGGTCGCGGCGGTGACGCCCTGCTCGATCTCGGCGACGCTGTCGCGTACCACCGGGCGCGGCCCGCCCCCGCGGGCCACCCCGCCGCCGCCGGCCGGGGCCACGCCCGGCGCGGGCGGTGGCGGCGCGCCGAAGCTCGCCGCCGCCGACGTCGCCGACATCGGCCGGACCCGGTCGAGGTACCAGGGCGACAACTCCGGTACGCCGGCAGCCGCCGCCGGGCGGGCGGTGGAGAGCTGCAGCGCGCACTCCGGCCAGTCCTCGCCGGTGTCCTGGGTGACCAGGGCCGACCAGGTGACGGTCATGGCGTCCCCGACCAGCCGCAGGTCGTAGGAGGACTGCCAGCGTGCCCCGTCGACCAGGTAGGTCAGCTCCAGGTCCACGGTGGTGTCGTCGGCGTCCACCGCCACGGTCACGTCGGCGGCCAGCCGGTCCGGCTGCCGCTTGCCGCCCGCGTCGGCCAGCTGCCGCTGCACGGCCGACAGCTCCTCGGTCAGGTCGGTGCGCCGCCGGGCCAGCCCGCGTCGGCGGCGGTGGGATTCGGTGAACTGGGCGGCGACCGCGTCGGCGAAGGCCGTCACGTCGGTCGGGGCGGTGTCACCGGTGGCCAGCGTGCGGGCGTACGTGCCGCCGGCCCGCTCGGCCAGCCGGGTGAGGAACTGTTGCCGCTGCGTCTCGACCTCGGCGGCGTCGTCGGTCTCGGCGAGTTCGTCGGCCAGGTCCCGGGCCCGCCGGGTGAGCGCGTCGACCTGGTCGTCGGTGCTGCGGGCCTGCCGCCAGGTGCTCACCTCCACGCCGAGGACGGTGACCGCGCCGGCGCCGCCGGTGCGCAGCGAGTCCCGGCGCAGTCGCATCGGCAGCGGGGCGATCCGGAGCCGGTGCTCACCGGCGGCCAGCCGCAGGCTCGCCCGGCGGGTGACCCGGGCCCGGTCCGGGTACACGGTCACGGCGACCACGGGTGCTTCGATCTCCACAGCGTCCACGGCGGCGAGGGTAGCCGGGGCGCGCACCCCGGCCGCAACG
Source organism: Micromonospora sp. WMMD734 (assembly GCF_049178975.1). Lineage (NCBI taxonomy): Bacteria > Bacillati > Actinomycetota > Actinomycetes > Micromonosporales > Micromonosporaceae > Micromonospora > Micromonospora sp. WMMD734. The sequence goes on along the minus strand of NZ_JBMHMK010000001.1, from coordinate 1,404,699 downwards.
GCGGGCCGACCGGCGGGTGGGTGGGTTACTCCGGTGGCAGGCAGACGATGTCGAGGCGGCGCGGGCCGTGCACGCCCTCCACCCGGCTCAGCTCGATGTCGCTGGTCGCGGACGGGCCGGAGATCATCGTGATCGGGCGGGTGGGGTCGGGCAGCGCGCCGACCAGGTCGGGCACGTCGGCCACGATCTGCGCGGCCCGGACCACGCAGACGTGGTGGTCGGGGACCAGGGTGAGCAGCCGGCGGCCCTGCGCCGGGCCGCCGTCGAGGACCAGGGTGCCGGTCTCGGCGACGGCGAGCGCGCAGCCGGTGAGCACGGCCAGGCCGGGCGCGTCCAGTTCGGTGGCGGTGAGCAGGTCACCGGGGAGGGTGGGCGGGCCGAGCCGGGCGGTCCACTGCGCTGGTGTCGCGGGCGGCAGCACCACGGCGGTGGCCCCGGCCAGCAGGGTGGCGAGCAGGTCGGGCAGCTCGGTCGGGGTGCAGCGGTGCACCCCGGCCCGGTAGTCACCGGCGCGGGCGGCGAAGAGCGCACCCAGCTCAGGAGTCATGGGTCCGACGCCACCAGTCGCGGAAGGACTCCGGGGCCGGCAGCGGGGCGTCGCGGTGCGCCGTCCAGGCCGACAGCGGCCAGGGTGCCCGGCGCAGCCGCCCGCCGTGCCGCCGGCTGAGCACCCGCAGGGGCCGGCCACCGGCGCGGGCCGTGCGCAGCGCCGCCCGCCACCGTCGGCGGTCGCGCATCGTCCAGGCGAGCCACGCCATCGCCGCGCGTTCGGCTGCCGGCTTCGGCCCCGTCTGGCGCAGGTGCACCAGGATCGCCGGAATGTCGATCTTGACGGGGCAGACGTCGTAGCAGGCCCCGCAGAGCGTCGAGGCGTAGGGCAGGGTCGCGTTGTGGCCGGCGTCCTGCCCGGTGAGCTGGGGCGACAGGATCGCGCCGATCGGGCCGGGATAGACCGAGCCGTAGGCGTGGCCGCCGACCCGCTCGTACACCGGGCACACGTTCAGGCAGGCCGAGCAGCGGATGCAGCGCAACGCCGCCCGACCCACCGGGTCCGCCGCCATCCGGCGACGACCGTTGTCGAGCAGCACGACGTGCAGCCGGCGCGGCCCGTCGCCGGGCGTCACCCCGGTGAAAATCGAGGTGTACGGGTTCATCCGCTCGCCTGTCGACGAGCGTGGCAGCAGCCGCAGGAAGTCGCCGAGGTCGGTGAACCGGGGCAGCAGCTTCTCGACCCCGACCACGGCGATCAGGGTGTCCGGCAGGGTCAGGCACATCCGCCCGTTGCCCTCGGACTCGACGACCACCAGGGAGCCGGTCTCCGCCACCGCGAAGTTGGCCCCGCAGATGGCGACCCGGGCGGACAGGAAGGTACGCCGCAGGTACTCCCGGGCGGCGCCGGCCAGCACCGCCGGGTCGTCCGAGTCGGCGGTGAAGCCGGGCATCCGGCGGGCGAACAGCTCGCGGATCTGCCCCCGGTGGTAGTGGATCGCCGGAACCAGGATGTGTGACGGGGTGTCGTCGGCGAGTTGCACGATCAGCTCGGCCAGGTCGGTCTCGACCGCCGTGACACCCACCGCCGCGAGCGCCTCGTTGAGGCCGACCTCCTGGGTCGCCATCGACTTGACCTTCACCACCCGGTCGACGCCCTGTGCCCGTACCAGCTCGGTGACCAGCGCGTTGGCGGCGGTGGCGTCCACCGCGTGGTGCACGTTCGCCCCGGCGGCGGTGGCCGCCCGCGCGAACTGGTCCACCAGCTCGGGCAGCCGGTCGATGACGTCGTCCTTGACCCGGGCGGCCCGCTCGCGCAGCCGTTCCCAGTCGGGCACCTCGGCCACCACGGCGGCCCGCTTGTCCCGGATGGTGCGGGTGGCCCGGCCCAGGGTGGCCCGCAGCTGGGCGTCGCGCAGCGCGCCGGCCGCCGCCCGGGGGAACGGGGTGGCCGCCACGATGGGCAGTCGCCGCCGGGCCGGGGGCGTCATCCGGTCACCCCCGGCCCGGTGGCGGCGAGGATCTCGGCGTAGTGGATGGGTCGCGGGGCGTCGGGGCGGCGGGCCAGGCCACCGCCGATGTGGGCCAGGCAGGAGCTGTCGGCGGCGGCCAGGTAGTCGGCGCCGGTGGCGACCGCGTGGGCGCACTTGTCGGCGAGCATCGCCGCGGAGACGGCGGCGTTCTTCAGCGCGAAGGTGCCGCCGAAGCCGCAGCACTGCTCCGGTTCGGGCAGCGCCAGCAGTTCCAGGTCGCGTACGGCGGCGAGCAGCCGCAGCGGCCGGTCGCCCAGCCGCAGCATCCGCAGCCCGTGGCAGGTCGGGTGGTAGGTGACCCGGTGCGGGAAGCGGGCCCCCACGTCGGTCACCGCGAGCACGTCCACCAGCAGTTCGGACAGCTCGTGCACCGGCAGCCGGGTGTGCGCCCGCAGGTGCGCCACGCAGGAGCCGGACGGCGAGACGACGACGTCGTGTCCGGCGAACGCCGCCTCGGTGTGCCGTTCCAGGTCACGGGCCGGGGCGCGGTGGCCGGTGTTGGCGTGCAGCTGGCCGCAGCAGCTCTGCCCGACGGGGAAGGTGACGGTGTGGCCGAGCCGCTCCAGCAGGGTCACGGTGGCGATGCCGACCCGGGGGAAGAACGCATCGTTGAGGCAGGTGACGAACAACGCGATGCGCACCGTGCCCCCTCGCCCTGCCTCCTCGCCGTGCCCCCTCGTCACGCCCCCTCGCCAGCCCGGGACGTGATTGACGGATTCTATATGATCTATGCAGTCGGCGCGGGGTGCGGCATCCTGGCGCACCGGCGGGGGCGGGCCGGCGGCCCGGCGGCCGTCGCGGCGTGCCGGCCCGGTGGGCGTCGGGCGCGGGTGGGCGTCCCCCGGCCGCCACCGCCCGTCGACGAGGTGCCGAGATGACGGATTTCCGCGGCCTGGTGGCCGCCGTGACCGGGGGTGGTTCGGGCATCGGCGCGGCCGTCGCCGACCTGCTGGCCGCGCGCGGGGCCCGGGTCGCTGTGCTCGACCGCGATCCCGGGACCGGCGGGACGCACCTGCGGCTCACCGCCGACGTCACCGCCCCGCTGGAGCAGACCATGGACCGGGTCGCGGCGACCCTGGGCGGTCTCGACGTGCTGGTGAACTGCGCGGCGGTCAGCGCGGTCGGTGCGGTGGAGGCCGCCGACGACGCCGAGTGGCACCGGTGCCTGGACGTCAACGTCGTCGGGGTGGCCCGCGCCTGCCGGGCGGCCCTGCCGCACCTGCGCCGCTCGACCAGCGCCGCCATCGTCAGCATCACCTCGATCGCCGCGACGGCGGGCCTGGTCGACCGGGCCGTCTACTCGGCCACCAAGGGCGCGGTGCACGCGCTCAGCCTGGCGATGGCCGCCGACCTGGTGGGCGACGGCATCCGGGTCTGCACGGTGGCGCCGGGCACGGTGGACACCCCGTGGGTGGCCCGGCTGCTCGCCAACGCGCAGGACCCGGCGGCGGAGAAGCGACGGCTGGCCGCCCGGCAGCCCACCGGCCGGCTGGTCACCGCCGACGAGGTCGCCCAGGCGGTGGCGTTCCTGGCCTCCCCGGTCTCCGGGGCGACCACCGGCACCGCGCTGGCCGTCGACGGGGGCATGTCCGGCCTGCGGCTGGTCCGCTGACCCGGGGCCGCGGCCCCGGGTCCCGACCGCCGGCTCACCCGTCGCCGGTCAGGCCGCCGCCATGGTGACCCGCTGCCGGCCCAGGCCCTCCACCTCGACCTCCACCACGTCACCGGGGCGCAGGTAGGGGAACCGGCCGGACAGGGCCACCCCCTCCGGCGTACCGGTGTTGACCACGTCGCCCGGGTCGAGGACCGTGTACTGCGACAGGTGCCAGATCAGGTACGCCACGTCGAAGATCATGTCTGCGGTGCGCGAGTCCTGCCGGGGCTCGCCGTTGACCCAGGACCGCAGGCGGAGGTCCTGCACGTCGGGGATCTCGTCCGGGGTGACCAGCCACGGGCCGAGCGGCTGGAACGTCTCGCACGACTTCCCCTTGGACCACTGGCCACCGGAGTCGCGCAGTTGGAAGTCGCGTTCGGACACGTCGTTGGCGACCAGGTAGCCGGCGACGTGGGCCAGGCTCTGCGCGGGCGACTCCAGGTAGCGGGCCCGCCGGCCGATGACCACGGCCAGCTCCACCTCCCAGTCGGTGGCGGTGGCGCCCCGGGGCACCAGCACGTCGTCGTACGGGCCGACCACCGTGTTGGGCGCCTTGTAGAAGACGATCGGGGTCCCGGGCGGAGCGACGCCCGACTCGGCGGCGTGCGCGGCGTAGTTCTGCCCCACGCAGAGCACCACGCCGGGGCGGGCCACCGGCGGACCGACCCGCAGCCCGGTGACGTCCAGCTCCGGCAGGTCGCGGGCCGCCCGGATCCGGTCCGGGCCACCGGAGGCGAGGAACGCGCCGTCGATGTCGGGGGTGAGTGCGGACAGGTCGAAGTACCGGCCGTCGGCGTACAGCACCGGCCGTTCCGCGCCGGCCGGGCCGACCCGCATCAGCTTCATCAGGCACCCCCTCCACTGACGACAGTGCACGCCATCCTGCCCGACGGCACGGCGACGACGCTCACCACCCACGGGTGCGCCGGCGCTCGCGGGCCTGCCGACGGCGACCGGCTGTTCGGGCACCGCCGGGCCCGGTGCCGCAGGGCCACCCGGGGCACGCGCGGCATGGTCCCCCTCACCGGCTTTCCGCAGAACACCCGTCCGGAGAAGGTCCTCCGGCGGATCCGGCCCCGGACCGAGCACGCCGCGCGCTGAGGCCACGGCTGCCCCCGGGGCGGGCCGCCGACGGCTCCTCGACCTGCCCGGGGGCCGGGAGGTCGAGGAGCCGTCGGCCGAGCTGTCAACTCGACGCGGTGGCGGGCTCCCCGGTGCCGTTCTCCGGCCCGACGGCGACCGGCGTGGCCTGCCGGTCGGCCAGGTGCCGGCGCAGCGACCAGGTCACCGACGCCGCCCAGAGCACCGCGACGACCAGGTAGCAGGCGTACCGGACGGCGTCCGGAGCGTCGATCCACTCGCTGCGCAGCAGGGTCCGGATGTTGGTCAGCACGATGACCCCGCCGACGGCGGAGCCGAGCACCCGGGGCGGGACCAGTCGCACCAGCCAGGCGGCGATCGGCGCGGCGATCATGCCGCCGAGCAGCAGCGCGCCCACCCAGCCGAAGTTGATGTTCTCCGAGCCGATGCCGACCAGGAAGCCCAGGCTGGCGGCGACCGCCACCAGGAACTCGCTGGTGTCGATCGAGCCGATCACCCGGCGGGGTTCCAGTCGGCCGCTGGCCAGGATCGCCGGGGTGCCGACCGGCCCCCAACCGCCGCCGCCGGTGGCGTCGACGAAACCGGCGACGAGTCCCAGCGGGCCGAGGAAGCGCTTGCGCAGGGGCAGGCCGACCCGGTCGCGGGGCAGGCCGGCGACGGTGAACCGGATCAGCACGTAGAGGCCGAGGGCCAGCAGGATCAGCGACATGATCGGGGCTGCGGTCGCGGTCGAGAGGCTGGACAGGAAGGTCGCCCCGGCGAACGCCCCGACCGCACCCGGCACGCCGACCCGGCGGACCACCGTCCAGTCGACGTTGCCGAACCGCCAGTGGGCGGCGCCGGAGACGAGGGTGGTGCCGATCTCAGCCAGGTGGACGGTCGCCGAAGCGCTCGCCGCCCCTGTGTTGAGAGCCAGCAATAATGTGGTGGATGTCACGCCGTACGCCATCCCGAGACTGCCGTCGACCAGTTGCGCACCGAGGCCGACGAGGGCAAGAAGAAGCAGGCTACGCACAATTACCGCCGATCCGGAAGGAGAATTGGGAAGGCCTGCCCCGCCGGGCCTGACCATCGTCGCGGTGATGGCCGTCCCGGCTGGTCGCGGCCTGTGTGAGGTCGGTACTGCCGGAGGAATCGCCCCCGCAGATCGCGCGCCGCGGGCAGGTATGACCACCCGGCGGACTGCGCGTGAAACGTTCGTTAAGGGAGTACGTCAACCGTCGTCATGGGGTGGCGTTTTGCCAGCCCAGAGCCGCTATCGGTGACGCCTGCGGGGCTTCGTCGCCCGGTCGGCGGTCACCGCCGAGGTCAGCGGCGGCGGGTGGGACGGATGCACGGTCGGCGACCTATCCGCGCCCCACCAGGGAGTCTAAAGATCGGAAACCAATCCCACCTCGCCTCACGAATGCCACAGCTAATCGATGGGCAATGACGGCATGAATACCAATACGGATCTTTGATGTACACCGCAATCGATGGCAAGGGCCGTTCCACATAGTGGGATACGGGAAGGATCGGTTTCCACTACCAGGGACTTCATCGTTGGCAGAAAACAGTTTGGAAATAAAACCGCAAATGACTGGACAAGCATCGGTGCCACGATCTGGTGGCAGCGGTGTCACATCGAAGAACATCGTCCCTGGTTAACCCGACGTCATATCCGGTAGCCTTGGTAGGAAATCTTCATCCAGAGCCCGATGATCGTTGGATTTAACCGGGCTGTAACTGGCAGCCGTTAGATTGTGACGCAGCGCGACATTGACTGCGGCAAATCAGCACCGCGCTCGCCGGCCCTCTGCCGGCAGATCCCCTAGTCAGCACGCGATCCTTCGCGACCGAAGTGGGAGCCCGATGAGTAGCGCACCGTACACACGTGACCTGATCCTGGTCGTCAACCCCGTCGGCGTCCTGGAACCCGGCCCACGGATCACGGCCGCCACCGCAGCCGGTGGTGGGCGCGGCATCATCGACCTGGCCACCGGCGACGACTGGTCGCTGCGGGCGCTCGCCCGCGCCGCCAGCTGGTCGTCCGCCCCGATCGGCGTCCGGGTCCCGGCCGGCTGCCGGGCCACCCCCGCCGAGGTGCAGCGCGCCGCCGACGGCCGGGTGGACCTGATCGTGGTCGAGCCGACGAGCCCGTGGCCGCTGGCCGACATCACCGCCCACCACCGGGTGCTGGTGGAGGTGACCAGCCGGGCTGAGGCCCACGCCGCGGCGCAGGCCGGCGCGCACGGGCTGATCGCCCGCGGCATGGAGGGCGGCGGCCGGGTCGGCGAACTCAGCTCCTTCGTCCTGCTCCAGCAGCTCGTCGCCGACGACACCCTGGACCTGCCGGTCTGGGTGGCCGGCGGGATCGGCCCACGGACCGCCGGGGCCTGCCTGGTCGGCGGCGCGGCCGGCGTGGTGCTGGACACCCAGCTCGCCCTGATGCCCGAATCGGAGCTGCCGGCCGACGTACAGGCAGTCATCAGGCGGATGGACGGCTCGGAGACCGTGCTGCGCGACGGCGTACGCGGCATCCGCCGGGGCGGCCCGCACCAGGGCGACAGCGAACTGCTCCCGGTCGGCCAGGACGGCTGGCTGGCGGCGGCCTTCGCCGACCGCTGGGCCGACACCGCCACCGCCGTACGCGGCATGCGCGCGGCGATGCTCGACGCCGTCGACGGCCCCGACGCCGCCGACCTGCTCCAGCCGCACGCCCCCCTGGCCGAGGCCCTCGGGGTACGGGTGCCCGTCGCCCAGGGCCCGATGACCCGGGTCAGCGACGAGGCGTCCTTCGCCGCCGCCGTCGCCGACGGCGGCGCGTTGCCGTTCATCGCGCTCGCCCTCAACTCGGCCGACCAGTGCCGCCGGATGCTCACCGAGACCGCCGCCCAGCTCGGCGACCGCCCGTGGGGCGTCGGGGTGCTCGGCTTCGCCCCCGAGGAGCTGCGCGCCGCCCAACTGGAGGTCATCCGGGAGATCCGGCCCGCCTGCGCGATCATCGCCGGTGGCCGGCCGCCGCAGGCCCGCGCCCTGGAGGAGCAGGGGATCAGCACCTTCCTGCACGTGCCCTCCCCCGGCCTGCTGCGCCAGTTCCTGCGCTCCGGCGCCCGCAAGTTCATCTTCGAGGGCGCCGAGTGCGGCGGGCACGTCGGACCCCGGGCGAGCTTCCCGCTGTGGGAGGCCCAGCTGGCGGTGCTCGACGAGTACCTCGACACCGATCCCGCCGCCGGCGCCCAGCTGCAGATCTTCTTCGCCGGTGGGGTGCACGACGCCCGGTCGGCGGCGATGGTGGCCACGATGGCCGCCCCGCTGGCCCGCCGGGGCGCCCGGATCGGCGTGCTGATGGGCACCGCCTACCTGTTCACCGCCGAGGCCGTGACCCACGGCGCGGTCCAGCCGTTGTTCCAGCGTGAGGCGCTCACCGCAGAGCACACCGCGCTGTTGGAGACCGCCCCCGGACACGCCACCCGCTGCCTGCACACCCCGTTCGTCGACGACTTCCACCAGCTGCGCACCCAGCTCGAAGGTGCCGGGGCCGAGAACCGCGAGGTGTGGGAGCAGCTGGAACTGCTCAACGTCGGCCGGCTACGGATCGCCAGCAAGGGCCTACGCCGCTCGGGCGACGTCGTCGAGTCCGTCGACGAGAGCGTCCAGGCCAGCGAGGGACTGTTCATGGCCGGCCAGGTAGCCGTGCTGCGCGACCGCGCCACCACCGTCGCCGAGCTGCACGACGACGTCACCACCCGGGTCCGCGGCTTCCACGCCGACCGGCTCGACGCGCTGCGGGCCCGGCTCACGCCGCCGGCCGTCGAGATCGCGGAGCCGCCCGCGCCGCTGGACATCGCCATCGTCGGGATGGCCTGCATGCTGCCCGGCTCCCCCGACCTGGACAGCTTCTGGCGTACGGTGCTCAGCGGCGTCGACACCGTCACCGAGGTCCCGGCGCAACGTTGGGACACCGAGCACTACTACGCCCCCGAGGTCGGGCCGGGGCAGACCGGCCGGATCAGCGTCTCCAAGTGGGGCGGGTTCATCGACCCGGTCCCGTTCGACGCCATCGGCTACGGCATCCCCCCGGCCGCGTTGAGCAGCATCGACCCGACCCAGCTGCTCGCCCTGGAGGTCTCCCACCGGGCGCTGGTCGACGCCGGCTACCCGTACGACGCACCCGGCGCGGACCACGCCCGCACCGGCGTCGTGTTCGGCGCGGAGGCCGGCAGCGACATGGGCCACGCGCAGACCCTGCGCACCATGCTGCCGGCGTACCTCGGCGAGGTGCCCGAGCAGATGGAGGAGCTGCTGCCCACGGTCACCGAGGACAGCTTCCCCGGCGTGCTGGCCAACGTGATCGCCGGCCGGGTCGCCAACCGGCTCGACCTGGGCGGGCCGAACTACACCATCGACGCCGCCTGCGCCTCGTCGCTGGCCGCGATGGACGCCGCCTGCAAGGAACTGGTCGCCGGTGACAGCGACCTGATGATCTGCGGCGGGGCCGACCTGCACAACGGGGTCAACGACTACCTGATGTTCACCTCGGCGCACGCGCTGTCCCCCACCGGACGGTCCCGCCCGTTCGACAGCACCGGTGACGGGATCGCCCTCGGTGAGGGCGTCGCGTGCGTCGTACTCAAGCGGCTGGCCGACGCCGAACGCGACGGTGACCGGATCTACGGCGTGATCAAGGGGCTCGGCGGGGCCAGCGACGGGCGGGCCCTGGGCCTGACCGCGCCGCGCCCCGACGGGCAGCGGCGGGCCCTGGACCGGGCCTACCACCGCACCGGCATCTCCCCCCGGGAGGTCGGGCTGGTGGAGGCGCACGGCACCGGCACGGTGGTCGGCGACCGCACCGAACTGGAGACGCTCACCAAGATGTTCGTCGAGGCCGGTGCCGAACCGGGCAGCTGCGCGCTCGGCTCGGTGAAGTCCCAGATCGGGCACACCAAGTGCGCCGCCGGGCTGGCCGGCCTGATCAAGGCGACGCTCGCCCTCTACCACGGCATCCGGCCGCCCACCATCCACCTGGAACGACCCAACCCGGCCTGGCACCCGCAGCAGAGCCCGTTCGCGTTCTTCACCGAGGCCCGCCCGTGGCCGGTGCCGGCCGCCGAGCGCATCGCCGGGGTCAGCGCGTTCGGCTTCGGCGGCACCAACTTCCACGTCGTGCTCAGCGCCCACGCCAACGCGCCGGAACCCCGGCACGCGCAACGGATCTGGCCGGCCGAACTGTTCTGCTTCCGGGGCACCGACCGGGCCGCCGCCCACCAGGGCGTCCGGCAGCTGTTGGAGAGCCTGGCCGCCGACGGGCCCGGCAACCGGGCGGGACGGCTGGCCGAGCTGGCCGCTTCGGTCGCCGCCAAGGCCGCCAACCGGCCCGGGACGACCCAGGTCGCGGTGGTCGCCCGTGACCTGACCGAACTGGAGACCCTGCTGCACCGGGCGCTGGCCGGCGAGCACGACCCGGCCCGGGGCCTGGTCCAGCCGAGCGGGGTCGACCCGGTCGGGCCCGGCCAGGTGGCGTTCCTCTTCCCCGGCCAGGGCAGCCAACGCCCCGGCGCCCTCGGGGAACTCTTCGTCACCTTCCCCGAGCTGCGGCACTACCTCGAACTCGACAAGGCCGCCGCGGAGCTGCTCTTCCCGCCGGCCGCGTTCGACCCGGACTCCCGCCGCGCCCAGGAGGACGCGGTACGCGACACCCGGACCGCCCAGCCCGTGCTCGGCATCGGTGGGCTCGCCGTGGACCACCTGCTGCGCCGCCTCGGCGTCCGACCCGACATGACCGCCGGCCACAGCTACGGCGAACTCGTCGGGCTCTGCGTCGCCGGGGCGTTCGACGCGGCCACCCTGCTCGACCTGAGCCGGCAGCGGGCGGCGGCCATCCTCGACGCCTGCGGCGAGGACCCGGGCACCATGGCGGCGGTCGCCGCCAGCGCCGAGCAGGTCGCCCAGGTGCTCGCCGGGGCCGGCCTGACCAGCGAGGTGGTGCTGGCCAACCGGAACGCCCCGCAGCAGGTGGTGGTCTCCGGCCCGACGGCGAAGGTGCAGTCGGCGGTGGTCGCGCTCAAGGAGGCCGGCCTGTCGGCCCGCGCCATCCCGGTGGCCTGCGCCTTCCACAGCCCGGTGGTGGCCGGCGCGGTGGAGACCTTCGCCGAGGTGCTCGCCGAAAGGTCGATCAGCGAGCCGCGCATCCCGGTCTGGTCGAACCTGACCGCCGCCCCGTACTCCGGCGACGCCGGCCAGGTCCGCCACCACCTCGCCGAGCAGATCGGCGCGCCGGTGCGCTTCGTCGAGCAGATCGAGGCAATGTACGCCGCGGGCGCCCGGCTGTTCGTCGAGGTGGGCCCCGGCCAGGTGCTCAGCCGGCTGGTGCAGGCGGTGCTCGGCGACCGGCCGCACCAGACGGTCGCCTGCGAACGCGGCCCGGCCGACGGCCTGCGCGGGTTCCTGATCTCGGTCGCCGAGCTGGCCTGCGCCGGCACCCCGGTCCGCACCGACTGGCTGTTCCACGGCCGGATCGCGGACGGCACCGCCACCACCGCACCGACCCGTCGTCCGCTCTGGACGGTCGACGGCCAACTCGTCCGGGACCAGCACGGCAACTGTCTTCCCGGTGGCATGACCCCTCCCCGACGGATCAAGGAGTTGTCGATGACCCCTGCCAATGGCACCGCCACCACCCCCGGCGCCGCCACCGGCACCGTCAGCGGCCCCGCACCGTCGACCGTCCGGGACGTCCGGACCGTCGACGAGCCCGCGCCGGCCACCGTCCGGGACATCCGGGGCGAGCTGCTCAGCGAGTACCTGCGCACCACGCGGGAGATGATCGCCACCCAGCGGGACGTGATGCTCGCCTTCCTCGGAGACCCCGGGGACGGGGGCAGCCGGCCCGCCGGGGAACCCACCGGGACGTACCGGGTCGAGGGGTACGCCGGGCCGGCACCCACGCCGACGCCCGCCCCGGCCCCCCGGTCGCTGCCCGCCGCCGCCCCCGCGCCGGCCCCGACCCCCGCCGCCACCCCGCGCCCCGCCCCGGCCCCCACCGTGGCCGGGTCCAACGGCGGCACCGCGCTGGCCATCGCCCCCGCGCCGACGGTCGCCCGGCCCCGACCGGTCACCCCGGACGTCATGCCGGTCTCCCCCGCGGTCGGCGGTCCCGTCGCGATCCCCGCGCCGGTCGCCGCTCCCGTCGCCGCTCCCGTCGCCGCGCCCGTCGCCCCGGTCGCCGCACCGGCCGGACCGGGCATGGCCGAATTCCAGCAGGCGATCCTGGCGGTGATCAGCGAGCGCACCGGCTACCCGGTCGACCTCATCGAACTCGACCTCGACCTCGAAGCCGACCTCTCCATCGACTCCATCAAGCGCGCCGAAGTCGCCGGCGAGGTCGCCCAACGCCTCTCCCTCAGCGTCGAAGGCGACGAAAGCGAACTCGAAGACCTCGTCAAGGCCCGCACCGTCCGCGCCATGGTCACCTGGCTCGACGAGAAGATGAGCGGCACCGTCACCACCACCGCCACGCTGACCGCCGCGCTGCCGTCGGGCGACCAGATCGGCGTCACCGCAGCGGACTTCCAACAGGCGATCCTGGCGGTGATCAGCGAGCGCACCGGCTACCCGGTCGACCTCATCGAGCCCGACCTCGACCTCGAAGCCGACCTCTCCATCGACTCCATCAAGCGCGCCGAAGTCGCCGGCGAGGTCGCCCAACGCCTCTCCCTCAGCGTCGAAGGCGACGAAAGCGAACTCGAAGACCTCGTCAAGGCCCGCACCGTCCGCGCCATGGTCACCTGGCTCGACCAGAAGATGAGCGGCACCGTCCACGTCTCGGCCAGCACGACCGGTCCGCTGGCGCTCGCCCCGGCCCCGACGGTGGCACCGGCCGCCGCGCCGGCCGTGGCCGCCGTGCCCGCCGCCGTGGCCGCCGCGCCCGCCGGGGCCAGCCTCGCGGAGTTCCAGCAGGCCATCCTCACCGTGATCAGCGAGCGCACCGGCTACCCGGTCGACCTCATCGAACTCGACCTCGACCTCGAAGCCGACCTCTCCATCGACTCCATCAAGCGCGCCGAAGTCGCCGGCGAGGTCGCCCAACGCCTCTCCCTCAGCGTCGAAGGCGACGAAAGCGAACTCGAAGACCTCGTCAAGGCCCGCACCGTCCGCGCCATGGTCACCTGGCTCGACCAGAAGATGAACACGACAGTCACCGCGACGGTGACCGTCGCCGCGCCGGCCGCCGTGCCCGCCGCCCCGCCGGCGAGCGTCGCCGCGCCGGCCGCCGCACCCGCCGCGTCGCCCGCACCGACCGAGGTCGGGGTGGGGATCGCGCCGAAGCGGCTGGTCGCCCGGGAGAGCGTCCAGCCCGGACAACGCGTCGACCCGGGCACGCTCGCCGGGATGCGGTTCCTGATCACCGGGGGCGGACCGGTCGGGGCGTACCTGGCGGAGCTGCTCGGCGCGCACGGCGCCGGCGGCCAGCTGGGCGTGCTCGACAGCGAGCAGGCCGACCAGGGCTTCGACGGGGTGCTGGTGCTCGACGGGTTGACCAACCTCGACGAGCCGCTGCTGCCCGCCGTGTTCCCGCTGTTGCAGCGGGCCCTGGCCGCCGGACCGCGCTGGCTGCTCGCCGCCGGGGCGCAGGACGTCGCCGGCGCGGCCGACGGCATGCCCGGCCTGTTCCGCACGATCGCCCGCGAATACCCGGGGCTGACCGCCCGGTTCGTGGCGGTGGACCCGGCGGCGACGCCTGAGGTGCTGGCCCGGCAACTGCTCGACGAACTGCTCACCGCCGCCGACGCCCCGGTGGTCGCCAGGCGTGGCGACGGTCGCTACGTCGCCGACCTGGTCCCGGTCGAGCTGGGCGCGCTGGCCGCCGGCGGTGCCGGACCGGCCGGCGACGGGGTGTCCGAGGCCGCCGCGATCGGGTTGGAACGCGACTCGGTGGTGGTGCTGATCGGTGGGGCACGGGGCATCACCCCGTGGTTCGCCCGGGCGCTCGCCTCGGCCAGCGGCTGCCGCATCGAGCTGGTCGGCCGTACCCCGCTGCCGTCCGGCCCGGAGGACCCGGAGCTGGCCGCCGCCACCGACCGTGCCGCGCTGGTCGGGGTGCTGGCCCGGCGGGGGCTGTCCTCGCCGGCCGAGATCTCCCGCACCGCGCAGGCCGTCCTGGCGGCCCGGGAGGTGACCGCCACGATCGCCGAGCTGACCGAGCTGGGTGGCGAGGTCCGCTACCACGCCTTGGACGTCCGGGACGCGGCGGCGACCCGCGCGCTGCTGGCCGCGATCCACGCCGAGTACGGCCGCCTCGACGGGGTGGTCTACGCCGCCGGGATCATCGAGGACAAGCTGATCGCCGAGAAGGACCCGGCGTCGTTCACCAGGGTCTTCGACACCAAGGTCGACGGGGCCCGGGGGCTGCTGGCGGGTCTCGACGCGCTGCCCGGCGCGCCGCGGTTCCTGGTCTTCTTCGGCAGCATCGCCGCCGCCTACGGCAACCGGGGACAGGCCGACTACGCGGCGGCCAACGACGCCCTGGACGCCATCGGCACCCGCTACGCGGCCCGGACCGGGGTGCGCACCGTGACCGTCCACTGGGGGCCGTGGGCGCCCGGTGCCGGCCACGGCGGCATGGTCACCGCCGAACTGAGCCGCGAGTACGCCCGGCGCGGCATCGGCCTGATCGACCCGGAGGAGGGCGCGCTGGCCCTGCTGCGCGAGCTGGCCTGGGCCGACGCGTCGGTCACCTCGGTCGTCTACACCGCCTCCGGGTGGTGAGGGCGTCGATGAGCCGTCCCGCCCCCACCCGCCCCACCCGTCGGAGGAACCGATGAACAACGGCGCCGCTGCGCCCGGCCAGATCGCGATCGTGGGGATGGCCGCCCTGATGCCCTCCGCCGGTGACCTGGAGAGCTACTGGCGCAACCTGATCGGCGGGGTCGACGCGATCACCGACGTCCCCGCGCACCGCTGGGACGAGGAGTTCTACGACCCGGAGCAGTCCCACCGGGCCGACCGGATGTACTGCCGGCGTGGCGGGTTCGTCGACGAGTTCGCCACCTTCGAGCCGCTGCGGTTCGGGGTGATGCCCGCCTCGGTGGGCGACATCGAGCCGGACCAGCTGATCACGCTGGAGGTGGCCGCCGCGGCGATCGACGACGCGGGCGGCGGGGACCGGCTCCCGGCCCGCGACCGGATCGGCGTCATCCTCGGCCGGGGCGGCATCCTCAGCCCCGCCCAGGCCCGCTACGCCCAGCGGGTGCGGATGTCCAGCCAGGTGGTCAGCATCCTGCGGGAGCTGATCCCCGACGTCGACCCGGCCCGGTTGGAGCTGCTGCGCAAGAAGTTCGACGAGCGGCTCGGGCCGTACCAGCCGGAGGGGACGATCGGCCTGGTGCCCAACCTGGCCGCCTCCCGGGTGGCCAACCGGCTCGACCTGCGCGGCCCGGCGTACACCATCGACGCCGCCTGCGCCTCCTCGCTGATCGCCGTGGACCAGGGCATCACCGAACTGCTCAACGGCCGGTTGGACGCGGTGCTCGCCGGTGGCGTGCACCACGTGCACGACATCAGCTTCTGGTCGGTGTTCAACCAGCTCCGGGCGCTGTCGCGGCGGGGCGAGATCCGGCCGTTCGACGCCGCCGCCGACGGGCTGCTGATCGGCGAGGGCACCGGCGTGGTGGTGCTCAAGCGGTACGCCGACGCGGTGCGCGACGGCGACCGGGTGTACGCGGTGATCCGCGGCAGCGGGGTGTCCAGCGACGGCAAGTCGGCGAGCATGTTCAACCCGGCCGTCTCCGGCCAGGTGCTGGCGATCCGGCGGGCCTGGGAGTCCGCCGGGCTCGACCCGACCGCCCCGGACGCGCTGGGGCTGCTGGAGGCGCACGGCACCGGCACCCCGACCGGGGACGCCGCCGAGCTGACCACGGTGGCGCAGGTGTTCGGCCCGTACACCGGCGGGCCGCGCCCGGTGATCGGCTCGGTGAAGTCGATGATCGGGCACACCATGCCGGCCGCCGGGGTGGCCGGCCTGATCAAGGCGGCGCTCGCGGTGCACCGGGGGGTGCTCCCGCCCACCCTGCACTGCGAGACGCCGCGCAAGGAGATGGCCGCGACCCGGTTCGCGCCGATCGACACCGCCCGCCCGTGGGAGAGCGACGGCCCGCGCCGGGCCGGGGTCAACGCGTTCGGGTTCGGCGGGATCAACGCCCACCTGATCATCGAGCAGGCCCCGGTGTCGGTGGGTGAGCCGGTGGTGGGGCTGACCGCCCCGGCCGCCGGCCGGGCCGTGGTCGACGAGCCGGACCAGGTGCTCTGGCTGGCCGCGTCGGACCCGGCCGGGCTCGCCGACCTGCTGGACCGCGACGACCAGGAGGTACGCCGCATCGGCGTCGAGCTGGCCGCCCGCTCCGGCGGGGAGGCTCCGCCGCAGACCCGGCTGGGCATCGTCAACCCGACGGACAAGCTGCTCGCGGTGGCCCGCAAGACGGTGGCCCGGGGGCAGGCGTGGCGGGGCGGGCGGGACATCTGGTTCAGCCCGCAGCCGCTGCTCGGCGCGGGGGCCGGCAAGCTCGCCTTCGTCTTCCCCGGGCTGGAGGCGGAGTTCGCCCCCCGCACCGCCGACCTGGCCGCCCACTTCGGCCTGCCGGACCGCGAGTGGTCCGCCGCCGACCTGGGCCGGCACGGCGCCGGCCTGATCGAGGTGGGCAAGCTGCTCGACACGGCGCTGGCCCGGATCAAGGTACGACCCGACGCGGTCGCCGGGCACAGCATCGGCGAGTGGACCGCCGCCGCGGTCAGCGGCCAGATCAGCACCGCCGCCATGGACGAGTTCCTCGACCTGTTCAACGCCGACTCGGTGGAGGTCTCCGGCTACGTCTTCGCGGCCGTCGGGGCCGGCGCGGACCGGGTCGCCCCGCTGCTCGGCGACTACCCGGGGGTGGTCCTGTCACACGACAACGCCCCGGCGCAGTCGGTGGTCAACGGCCCGGAGCCGCAGGTCGACCGGCTCGTCGAGGCGCTGCGTACCCGCAACATCCTGTGCCAGAAGCTGCCGTTCCGGTCGGCGTTCCACACCCCCGCCTTCGCCGACGGGCTCACCTCGATCGGCGCCGCCCTGGGCCGCTGGGAGGTGCACCCGACCCGGATGCCGGTGTGGTCGGCGACCCTGCACGCGCCGTTCCCCGCCGACGAGGAGCAGGTCAACCGGATCTTCGTGCGGCACATGATGGAGCCGGTCTGGTTCCGGCAGACCGTCGAGGCCATGTACGCCGCCGGGTTCCGGGTGTTCCTCCAGGTCGGCGCGGGGCAGCTCGCCTCGCTGATCGGGGACAACCTGCGCGGACGCGAGCACCTGGCGATGCCGGTGAACACCGCGCACCGCAGCGGGCTCAACCAGTTGCGCCGGGTCGCCACCGCCCTGTGGGTTGAGGGGGCGGCACCGGACCTGGGCGCGCTGTCCACGCCGGCCACCGCCGCACCGGCGGCCCCGACCGGCCGTACCCCGGCCACGGGTGGTGTCGACGGCGCGGCGAAGGCCGGCGTCCGCAAGGGCCCCCGGTTGAAGCTCGACCTCGGTGGGCCGCTGGTCCGCCTCGGCGCGGACGCCGCCGGCCTGCTCGGGGTCACCGTGTCCGACGGCTCGGTGGCCACGCCGGGCGCCGGCGACGGCGTCACCCGGCCGGTCGTCGCCGGGCCCGGCCGGCCCGGGTCGACGCCGGTCGCGGCAGCGCCCCCGGTGACCCGGGCGGCGACCGTGCCGACGCCCGCCGCCGGGCCGACCGGCGTGCCGGCCACGACGCCACCGGCCGCAGCGCCACCGGCTGCCACGCCGCCGGCCGCTGCGTCGGTGCCGGCCGCACGGGCGGCCGGGCAGCCCGGCGTGGCGAAGCCCGCCGCCGCGCCGTCCGGCGACCCGGCGGCCGCGCTGGACGCGCTGCACCGGCTCGCCGGCGGCTCCAGCGCGGCGGCCGAACTCGCCGCCCTGCTGAAGGAGAACACCCGGGGCACGGCCACCGCCGGCACCACGACCCCGGCCCGGCCCGCCACGCCGGCCGCCCCCGTCAGGGCGGCAACCCCCACCGCTCCGTTGGCGAAGCCGACCGTCACCCCGGCGGCGACGCCGCCCACGGCGGTCCGCCCGACCGGCGCGGCCGGTACGGAGGTCGGCCGGATCACCAGGCGGATCTCCCTGGACACCATGCCGTACCTGCTGGACCACTGCTTCTTCGTGCAGCCCGACGACTGGCCGGACCCGGAGGACCGGTGGCCGGTGGTGCCGGCGACCGCCCTGGTCGCACACATGATGGAGGCGGTGGAGCAGCTCGTGCCCGGCGTCCCGGTGGTGGCGGTGCACGACGCGAAGTTCAACAAATGGCTGATCGCCGAACCGGCCACCGACGTGGAGATCGTGGTCCGCACCGCCGGGGAGAACCGGTACGCGGTCGCCTTCGCCGGGTACGCCCGGGCGACGATCGAGGTCGGCCCGGCGTACCCGCCGCCGCCGCCGGTCTGGACCCACGACCCGGCCACCGAACGCCCGCCGACCCTCGGCGCCGCCGAGATGTACGCGGAGCGGCTGATGTTCCACGGCCCGCAGTTCCAGGGCGTGACCGAGGTGCACGCGCTCGGCGACATGCACGTACGGGGCATCGTCACCGCGCCGGTGCCACCGGGGGCACTGCTGGACAACGCCCTGCAGCTCATCGGCAACTGGCTGATCACCACCCAGCCGTTCCGCACCGTCGCGTTGCCCGTGGGGCTCGGCCAGGTGCGGTTCTACGGTCCGCCGCCGCCGGCCGGCCGGGCGTTCGAGTGCGTCGCCCGGGTCCGCGCCATCGACGACGGGAAACTCGTCGCCGACACCCAGCTCAGCTACCAGGGGCGGGTGTGGTCGGAGATCGAGGGCGCGACGGACCGCCGGTTCGACAGCCACCCGCAGGCCCGGGTGGCGGAGCGGTTCCCCGAGCGGCACCCGATGTCGCTGTTGCAGCCCGAGGGCTGGACGATGGCGTTCGACTGCTGGACCGACCTGGTCACCCGGGGCATGGCCGCCCGGGGCATCCTCGGCGGGGCCGCCTACGCCGACTACGAGCGGCAGCCGGCCAAGACCCGCAAGCAGTGGATGCTGGGCCGGATCGCCGCCAAGGACGCGGTGCGGGCCCGGCTGTGGGAGGACGGCCACACCGACATCTACCCGATCGAACTGACCGTCGGCAACGACCCGAACGGCCGGCCGTGGGTACGCGGACGGCCCGGCCGGGGGCTCGGCGACTGCGACGTCTCCCTGGCGCACTGCGCCGAGATCGGGGTGGCGATCGCCAGGCGCCGGGCACCCGACGCGGTGCCCGGGGGACCCGGCGTGGGCATCGACGTCGCGGAGGTCACCGACCACCCGGAGAGCACCCTCACCTTCGCCCTCACCCCGGCCGAGTTGACCCTGCTGGCCTCGCTGGCCGGCGGGGACGTCGAGGCCCGACGGTTGTGGTTCACCCGGTTCTGGGCCGCCAAGGAGGCGGTCGCCAAGGCCGAGGGCACCGGACTGGACGGCTCGCCGCGCCGGTTCCGGGTCTACTCGGCCACCGACTCGGGGCTGACCGTGGAGATCGGCGGTCGGGCGTACCGGGTCGGCCACCGGGACGTCGCCAACCCCGAGGACCTGCCGCCGCGCCGGTACGTCGTCGCCTGGACCTGGGGGCCGGAGCCCGCGCCCGCCACCCCGCCCGGAGTGTCCCGGCCGTGAGCCGGCACCCGGCACGCAGCACCGCCCAACCCATCCGATCAGCAGAAGGAGCAACGCCCATGGCCTCGGCCCAGGACACCATCCTCGCCGACCTCACCGAGATGATCGACGCCGTGCTGGGCGACTTCGCGGACGACCAGGTGGTCACCATGGACACCACGTTCTCCGAGGACCTGGGCATGGAGAGCATCGACGTCATCGCGCTCGCCGGCCGGCTCCAGACCCGCTACGGCGACACGGTCAACTTCGCCCACTTCGTCGCCAAGCTGGATCTGGACACCGTCCGGGAACTCAAGGTCGGGCAGCTCGTGAACCACATCGCCGAGTCGCTGGCGCAGGCCGACGAGGTCGGGGCGGGCAGCCGGTGACCATGGTCCGGGCGAACGGGATCACGCTGCACACGCAGCGGCTCGATCCCCCCGGTCCGGCCGTCGACGGCCGGACCGGGCCGACGCCGACCGCCGTGCTGATCCACGGGATGGCGTCGGACACCATGGCGAGCTGGTACTTCACCCTGGCCGAGCCGCTGTCCCGGGCCGGTTTCCCGACCGTGCTGTACGACCTGCGCGGTCACGGGCGCAGCGACCGTCCCGCCACCGGGTACGCCCTGGACGACTTCGTCGACGACCTGACGGCTCTGCTGGCCGCCCTGGACGTCACCGGCCCGCTGCTGTTGCTGGGCAACTCGTTCGGCGGCACCATCGCCTTCGGGTACGCCGCCCGGCACCCGGAGCGGGTGGCCGGCATCGTGACTGTCGAGTCGGCGCCGCCGATCCCGCAGTGGATGCGTCGGGTCCGCGAGCGGCTCGCCCGTGTCGCCGCCCGGCTGCCCCGCGAGGGGGCGGTGACCGAGATCGGGGTGCGGCGGGGTCGGGTCGCCGCGCAACGCGCCGCCGAGACGCACCGGATGCTCTCCGACACCACGCTGGAGCAGGAACTGCCGGCGAGTCCGCTGCCGCCCGCCGAGGCGTTGGCCGCGATCGGCTGCCCGGTGCTCTGCCTCTACGGCGGTGACTCGGCGGTGGTGGAGCTGGCCCCGGAGGTCCGCGCCCTGCTGCCGCAGACCCGGGTCGAGGTGCTGCCCGACCAGCGGCACACGGTGCTGATCGACCAACCGCAGGAGGTCCGCCGGCTGGTCTTCGCCTGGCTCGCCGAGTCCTGCTCGCTCGACGTGACCCAATCCACCACCGCATGACGACGCGACATCCAGGAGGTCTTCCGATGGACACCCCGATCACCGGCCGGTCGATCATCATCAGCAACGGCCGGTGCGGTTCCACGCTGTTGTCCGACCTGATCCACGAGGAGCCGGGCACGCTGTCGGCCCAGGAGTTCTTCATGTCGGTGGCGCCGTGGGCCCGCAGCGCCGAGGTGATCAGTGGTGCCGAGTACTGGGAGGTGTTGTCCAGTCCCAAGGCGGAGCTGGCCACCCTGTTCCGGATCGGCCTGCCGCCGAAGGAGGTCCGCTACCCGGCGACGGGCCGCTGGAGCGACCGGCTGACCGAGCTGCCCCGGATCCTGGCGATCACCCTGTCGAAGCTCACCACCGATCCGGACGCGCTGTTCGACCAGCTCGCCGCGCGGGTGCCGCAGTTCCCCGACCAGGCCGTGACCCAGCACCACCGCGACTTCCTGGACCTGCTCGCCGTGCTGACCGGCAAGACCCGGTGGGTGGAGCGGTCGGGCGGCTCCAGCCACGTGGCGCCCTACCTGCTGCGGGGCTTTCCGGACTGCAAGTTCGTCTACCTGACCCGCAGCTGGGAGGACACCGCCCGGTCGATGAGCCGGCACTCGTCGTTCCAGCTGCTGCAACTGCGGGTGGAGTTCCTCGGCAAGTGCGGCCTGGACCCGTTCCGGATCGAGGACGACCAGGCGGTGCCGGAGGACCTCAAGCCGTACCTGCCGGACCGGCTGACCCCCGACGCGCTGCGCGAGCGGGGTGCGGACCTGCGCCGCTACCTCGGGTTGTGCGCGTTCATGAGCAGCCAGGCCGACCAGGCGCTGCGTGACGTGCCCCCGGATCACCTGCTGCGGATGTCCTACGAGGACCTGGTCGCCGACCCGGTGGCCGAGCTGACCGGCCTCGGCCGGTTCCTGGACTTCCCCGACCCGTCCGGGTGGGCCGAGCGGACGGCGTCGCGGGTCGTCGCCCCGGCCTCCCGGAAGTTGCCGGCCGCCGTCTGAGCGGCCCCTGTGTGTCCCTGCCCGCCCCGGGTCCGCCTCCGTCGGGCCCGGGGGCGGGTGTCCGCCTTCCTTCGAAAGAGAGACTGTTGGTGAATCCACTCCGGTTCTCCGCACGGCGGTTGTCGACCGCCGTCGCCGTACTCGGACTCGGGTCGGTGTTGGCGGTACCCTCGGCGGCGCTCGGCGCGCCACTCGACGCCGCCGACCCCGGCAGCGCGGCCAGCGTGGCCGGCGCGCAGCAGGCCAGCCCGCAACTGCTCGCCAAGGCCCAGCCGGACGAGTGCTTCGCCGGGATCGGCCTGCCGTATCCGGCCGGCCCGCCGTGCGCCACCGGCCAGGCCAAGGTCAACCAGGCGTACCTGTGGGGGATGACCCGGGCCGGCAAGACGCTGTGGTTCGGCACCGGAGCGAACGTCAACTGCCTGACCAGCGGACGGGCCCTGCGCAACACCACGCCGACGGTCAACGACGACTGGGCCTGCGAGTACGGCGAGAGCCAGGTGGCCAAGCGCAATCCGCAGCTGCCCCCCATCCTCGGCGACCACCGGCAGCCGCGGCTGTACACCTACGACACCCGCGCCAACCGGCTGACCGAGAAGACCGACCTGGTGAAGGCGGCCTCCACCGACGACGCGAACCGGTTGCAGACCACGGCGGGCATCCGGGCGGCGGGCAACTTCAACGGGGTGGCCCTGCTGGGCGGCCCGGCGCTGGGCACCAGCGTCAACCTGTTCGCCTTCGACACCGACACCGGCGCGTTCCTGGGTTCCCGCAACTTCCCGATGTACGGCAACATCAGGCACTTCACGGTGGCCGGTGACGCGCTGTACGCCGGGGTGGGCGTCGGGGCCAACGGCGGTGAGCGCGGCAACGTGCTGCGCTGGACGGGGAGCAAGTCCGACCCGTTCGCGTTCACGGTGGTGGCGAACCTGCCGGCGCAGGCCGCCGACCTCACCGTCCACCAGGGGCGCTTGTTCGTGACCACCTGGCCGGGCTCGGACGCCGAGCTGGCCGGACCGACCGCCGGTGCCGCCGCGCCGACCACGAGCATCGCCGCGGTGTGGATGAGCCCGCTGCTGGCGTCAGGGGCCCCGGGGCTGAACCCGGAGGACGCCGACGGCTGGCAGCAGGTGTGGAGCGCGTCGTCCTACGAGCCGGACCCGGTGGTCGCCCGCGCCTACGCCCTGGGTGGTCTGGCCTCCTACGGCGGGTTCCTCTACTGGGGCACGATGCACGTGCCGATGAAGGCGACCACCCTGCACATGACCACGTACCCGCCGGCGGACGACGCGGCGGCCCAGGCCACCATCCAGAACACCCAGCGGTCGATCAGCATCTACCGGGGCCGTAACTTCGGTTCCCACTTCGAGAAGGTCGAGCTGCTGTACGGCGCGACCGAGCTGCCGGCGTACGACCCGGCGGCCAACGGCGGGGCCGGGGCGTGGGCGTTGCAGTCGACGCACCAGACGCCGAAGTTCGGGCCGCCCGGGTTCGGCAACCCGTACAACAACTACACCTGGAAGATGGTGGTGGCCGGCGGGAAGCTGTACGTCGGCACGATGGACTGGAGTTACCTGGCCAAGGAGCTGGGCGACGAGACCGCCGCCGAGCTGGGTCTGTCGCCGGATCTGGCCGACGACCTGGCCCGCGCGCCGATGGACGCGGCCGGGATGCGCGCGGGCGCCCTGCCGGAGGCGGTCTACGGCGGTGACCTGTACGCCTTCTCGTCGCCGACGAAGCCGGCGACGACGGTGGACAACACCGGGTTGGGCAACTACCTGAACTACGGCATCCGCAACATGGTCGCCGACGGTCCGACCCTGTACCTGGGCATGGCGAACCCGATGAACCTGCGGACCGACCCGACGGACGACGTGCCCGAGGGTGGTTGGGAGCTGATCCGGCTGCGGGGCTACTGAGCGCGCGGGGACGTCGGCCCGGCGACAGCGTCGTCGCCGGGCCGACGGACCCGGCCTGCCCTGCCCCGCCCCGCCCCGTCCCGGCACTGACGGTTCCGGGTGCCCCTTGCCGAATCCTCGCGCGTCCCTGACGTTGCTCGAACATTACCGGGCGAAAGTATTGATATGATGCATTTTACTGTTTTTCGCCCTGAAGTCGGGCGGCACCGCACCGGCCGGTCCACCGCCCGGCTCGCGGGAACGCTCGCCCTGCTGCTCGCCCTGACCGCCCCGGCCGGGTGCAGTCCCCGCCGTGACCAGAGCGGCTCCCCCACCGGCCCGGCGGCCAGCGCACCGTCCGGCGCGGCGGGACCGGCGTCGGACGTGCCCGTCGGCAGCTCCACGCACACCCTCACCGTGGACGGGCGGGAACGCAGCTACCGGCTCTACCGGCCGGCCTCGGCCGACCTGAGCAAGCGGGTCCCGCTGGTGGTGATGCTGCACGGCGCGGCCGGCACCGGCGAGCAGGCCGAGCAGGCGTACGGCTGGACCGGCCAGGCCGACCGGGACGGGTTCCTGGTGCTCTTCCCGGACGGGCTGAACCGGGCCTGGGCGATCGGTCCACAGTGCTGCGGGGCCCCCGCCCGCGACGGTGTCGACGACGTCGGGTTCATCACCGAACTGGTCGCCACCGTCGGTCGGGAGCTGCCGGTCGACCCGGCCCGCCGGTACGTCACCGGGATCTCCAACGGTGGGCTGCTGGCGTACAAGCTGGTCTGCGACACCACCACCTTCGCCGCGATCGGGGCGGTGGCGAGCACGCTGACCGGGCAGTGCACCGACCCGAAACCGGTGTCGGTGCTGCACATCCACGGCCAGCAGGACCAGACCATGCCGTACGGCGGCGGGCCCGGCCGGCGCGACAACGGCGGCACCGGACGTAACCCGGTGAAGATCGACGGCCCGCCCACCCCCGAGCTCGCCGCCCGGTGGCGCAGCATCGACTCCTGCGGCGCGCCGAAGGTGACCACCGACGGGCCGGTCACCAGGTCCACCGCGAGCTGCCCCCAGGGCCGCGCCGTCGAGCTGATCACCGTCGCCGGCGCGGGACACCAGTGGCCCGGCGGCCGACCCAACCCGCCCCGGGCGGAGAAGCTGCTCGACCTCGATCCCCCCTCCACCGCACTGAACGCCACCGACACCATCTGGCGGTTCTTCGCCGCGCACCCCCAGCCTTCCGGCGGCTGACGGCACCGCCGCCGGCCCCGGCGGCACCCGCGCACCCCCTCAGGACAGGAGTTGAGATGCCCAGCAGAGACGGGCCGGCCGTGGTCGAGGTCGACGACCTCGTCAAGCGCTACCCCCGCGCCGACACCAACGCGGTCGACGGACTGTCGTTCACCGTCGCGCCGGGCGAGATCTTCGGGCTGTTCGGGCCGAACGGGGCCGGCAAGTCCACCACCGTCGGCATCCTGACCACCCGGCTGCGGGCCACCGGGGGCCGGGCCGTGGTCTGCGGGGTCGACGTGGGCCGGGACCCGGCCGCCGCCCGCGCCCACCTGGCCGTGGTGCCCCAGCACAACAACCTGGACCGGGCGCTGACCCCCCGGCAGAACCTCGTCTACCACGCCACCTACCACGGGGTACGGCGACGGGAGGCGCAGGCCCGCGCGGCGGAGCTGCTGGAGCGCTTCGGCCTCACCGAGCGGGCCGACCGGCGGATCGAGGCGTACTCGGGGGGCATGGCGCAGCGGTTGATGATCGCCCGCGCGTTGACCCACGAGCCGGCGGTGCTCTTCCTCGACGAGCCGACCAACGCCCTCGACCCGCAGACCCGGCTGCTGATCTGGGGGCAGCTCCGCGAGCTGCGCCAGCGGGGGGTGGCGATCGTGCTGACCACCCACGCGATGAACGAGGCGGCCCGGGTGGTCGACCGGGTCGGCATCGTCGACCACGGCCGGCTGCTCACCCTGGACACCCCGACCGCCCTGGTCCGGGGTCTCGCCGGGGACGCGCTGCTCGACCTCACGGTCACCCCGGCCGGCGGGGACGACCCGGACGCGCTCTGCGCCGCGCTGGGCGAGCTGCCCGGCGTACGCAAGGCGGAGCGGGTGGCGACGCCCACCGTGCCGGCCGGTGGGCGGCCGGGCCTCGGTGGGGCCGGGCTGGCCGGGGTCGGGGCGGGCGGCGCCGGGATGCTCGCCGCGCTCGCCGCCGGCGGGGGGCCACCCGGTGCCGGCCGGCTGGCCGCCCTGGCCGGGGCGGGCCTGCTCGGGCGCGGCGGCGGGGCGGCCGGCAACGGCGGTCGCGGTCGGCTGCGCATCCGCCTGCACCTGGCCGGCGATCCCGCGACGCTGCTCGGCCCGGCGGTGACCGTGCTCGCCGCCCGTTCGGCGGCGGTCAACGCCGTCGACGTCGGCGAACCCAGCCTGGAGGACGTCTTCATCGAACTCACCGGAAGGCAACCGAGGTGACCGCTCTCGACACCCCGACCCCGCTGCGCCCGACGGCCGCGCCACGCCCCCGTCCCGGGACCGGGCGGGTGTTCGCCGCGGTGCTGCGCCGCGACCTGATGGTCACCGGCCGGGAACTCTGGGTCATCCTGGTCCAGGTCGGGCTGACACCGCTGTTCATGCTGTTCGTGTTCGACACCGTGCTGGGCAGCCAGGGCCTCGTCGGGCGGGGCTTCGCCGACGTGTTCCTGCCCGGCATCATCGCGCTGGCCGCCCTCACCACCGCGTTGCAGAGCGTGGCCCTGCCGCTGGTGAAGGAGTTCGGCTTCACCATGGAGATCGAGGACCGGCTGATGGCGCCGCTGCCGACCGGGTACGTGGCGATCGGCAAGCTGGTGATCGCCACCATCCGGGGGCTGCTCGCGGCCGTGCTGATCTATCCGCTCGGCGCGCTGATGGTCGGTTCCGCGCCGTGGCGGCCGGCGGGGCTGCCGCTGGCGTTCGTGGTGGCGCTGCTCGGGGCGTGGATCGGCGGGGCGATCGGGATGAGCCTGGCCACCACCCTGCCGGTGCAGCGGATCAACGTGACCTTCTCGGTGATCCTCACCCCGATCATCTGGACCGGCTGCATCCACTACCCGTGGCCCCGGCTGTCGTCGGTGCCCTGGTACCAGGTGGTCACCGCGCTCAACCCGATGACCTACGTCTCCGAGGGGGTGCGCGGGGCGTTGCTGCCCGACGTGCCGCACCTGTCGGCGTGGGTGTGCCTGACCGTGCTGACCGGGGTGGCCGTCGTCCTGACCTGGGTCAGCGTCCGCTGCTTCACGCGCCGGGCCGTCCAGTGACCACCCGCACCCGCACCACCCGCGTATCCGAGAGGTCGAGGAGTTGCCATGGTTGACCCCACCATCGCCGAATCCGACGTGGCGCTGGCCCGCCGGCTCGCCGCCCACGCCGGTGAACTGCTGCTACGGGTACGCGCCGACCACGGTCACGCCGATCCCGCCGCGCTGAAGGCCGCCGGCGACCGGGTCGCCCACGACTTCCTGCGGGCCGAGCTGGCCCGGTGCCGGCCGGCCGACGCGGTGCTCTCCGAGGAGGACGACGGTTCCCGGTTGGTGGACACCGGCGAGGGCGTGTCCCGGCGGACCGCCGACCGGGTGTGGATCGTGGACCCGTTGGACGGCACCCGGGAGTTCTCCGAGCAGGGGCGCGCCGACTGGGCGGTGCACGTGGCGCTCTGGGCCCGCGACGCGGCGACCCCGCACGGCCTGGTCGCCGGTGCGGTCGGGTTGCCGGCGCAGAGCCGGGTGCTGAGCACCGACGACCCCACCGCCCCACCGGTCGCGCCGTCCCCGCCCGACGGGGTGATCCGGCTGGCGGCCAGCCGCAGCCGTCCCCCCGCCTTCCTGGCCGCGCTGGCCGACGAGGTCGGCGCGGAACTGGTGCCGATGGGTTCGGCGGGGGCGAAGATCGCGGCGGTGGTGACCGGTGACGTGGACGCCTACATCCACGCGGGCGGCCAGTACGAGTGGGACTCCGCCGCACCGGTGGCGGTGGCCACCGCCGCCGGCTTCCACGCCTCGCGCATCGACGGCTCCGCGCTGACCTACAACGAGGCCGACCCCCGGCTGCCGGACCTGCTGGTCTGTCGCGGTGAGCTGGCCGCGCCGCTGCTCGCCGCGCTACGGCGGCAACTGGCCGGCACGGCGGCCACCTCCGGTTCCCCCGTCCCCCACCCCGGAAAGGACCCGCGATGAGCAGCGGATCGGCTGCGTACCAGGTCTCCCAGCTCGACGAGTTGGAGGCGGAGAGCATCTTCGTGATGCGTGAGGTGGTCGCCGAGATGGAGCGGCCGGTGCTGCTCTTCTCCGGTGGCAAGGACTCGATCGTGATGTTGCGGCTGGCGCAGAAGGCGTTCGCCCCGGCCGGCATCCCGTTCCCGGTGATGCACGTGGACACCGGGCACAACTTCCCCGAGGTGCTCGACTACCGCGACCAGCGGGTGACCGAGCTGAACCTGCACCTGATCGTGGCGAGCGTGCCGGAGGCGCTGACCCGGGGCCTGGTCCGTGAGTCGGGTGACGGGATGCGCAACCGGATCCAGACGCCGGTGTTGTTGGACGCGGTGGAGAAGCACCGGTTCGACGCGTTGTTCGGTGGGGCGCGGCGCGACGAGGAGAAGGCGCGGGCGAAGGAGCGGGTGTTCTCGTTCCGGGACGAGTTCGGGCAGTGGGATCCGAAGAACCAGCGGCCGGAGTTGTGGTCGTTGTACAACGGTCGGCATCATCCGGGTGAGTCGATCCGGGTGTTCCCGTTGTCGAACTGGACCGAGTTGGACATCTGGCACTACATCGCCCGGGAGCGGGTGCCGTTGCCGTCGATCTACTACGCGCACGACCGCGAGGTGATCGAACGCGACGGCATGCTCTACGCCGTCAACGAGTTCTTCACCCCCCGCGTGGGCGAGGAACCCTTCACCGCCAGGGTGCGCTACCGCACCGTCGGCGACGCGTCGTGCACCGCCGCCGTCCGCTCCGACGCGGACACGGTGGAGAAGGTGATCGACGAGGTCGCGTCGACCCGGATCACCGAGCGGGGTGCCACCCGGGGCGACGACCGGGTCAGCGAGGCCGCCATGGAGGACCGCAAGCGGGAGGGCTACTTCTGATGAGCACCGAGATGCTGGCGCCGGCCGATTCCCCGGCCGAGGCCCGACCGATGGACCTGTTGCGGTTCGCCACCGCGGGCAGTGTGGACGACGGGAAGTCGACCCTGATCGGGCGGCTGCTGTACGACACGAAGTCGTTGTTCACCGACCAGTTGGCCGCGGTGGAGGCGGTCAGCGCGGCCCGGGGCGACGAGTACACCAACCTGGCGTTGCTCACCGACGGTCTGCGGGCCGAACGGGAACAGGGCATCACCATCGACGTGGCGTACCGCTACTTCGCCACGCCCCGGCGGAAGTTCATCATCGCCGACACCCCCGGGCACACCCAGTACACCCGCAACATGGTCACCGGCGCGTCCACCGCCGACCTCACCCTGGTCCTGGTGGACGCCCGTAAGGGGCTGGTGGAGCAGTCGCGGCGGCACGCGTTCCTGTGCTCGCTGCTGCGGGTGCCGCACCTGGTGCTGTGCGTCAACAAGATGGACCTGGTCGACTTCTCCCAGGAGGTCTTCGAACGCATCGCCGACGAGTTCACCGCCTTCGCCGCCAAGCTCGACGTGCCCGACCTCGCGGTGATCCCGGTGTCGGCGCTCCAGGGTGACAACATCGCCGCCCGGTCGGAGAACATGCCGTGGTATGAGGGCCCGTCGCTGCTGCACCACCTGGAGCACGTGCACATCGCCTCGGACCGCAACCTGGTCGACGTCCGGTTCCCGGTGCAGTACGTGATCCGCCCGCAGTCGACCACGGTGACCGACTACCGGGGTTACGCCGGGCAGGTCGCCTCCGGGGTGCTCAAGCCCGGCGACGAGGTGATGGTGCTGCCGTCGGGGTTCACCAGCCGGATCGCCGCCATCGACACCGCCGACGGCCCCGTCGACGAGGCGTTCCCCCCGATGTCGGTCACCGTCCGCCTCGACGACGAGATCGACGTCTCCCGGGGCGACATGATCTGCCGGCCGAACAACGCCCCCACGGTCGCCCAGGACATCGAGGCGATGGTCTGCTGGATGGACGAGACCCGCCCGCTGGAGATCGGCGGCCGGTACGTCGTCAAGCACACCACCCGTTCGGCACGCGCCATCGTCCGCGAGCTGCACTACCGGCTCGACGTCAACACCCTGCACCGGGACGAGACCAGCACCGCGCTCGCGCTCAACGAGATCGGCCGGATCAGACTGCGCACCACCGTGCCGTTGCTGGTGGACGACTACCACCGCAACCGCACCACAGGGGGTTTCGTCATCATCGACGAGACCACCAACCGCACCGTGGGCGCGGGGATGGTCATCCAGCGGGACTGACCCCGCGCTCCGCGTCGGCCGGCCCGGCCCCCTCCCCCGCCGGGCCGGCCGAACCACGTCACCCCCGGTCGGCGCTCGGCGGGCCGAACCAGCGGGCGAGCGCGGCGGTCAACCCGTCGGCGTCCGGCCGGTCCGTCGGGGACTGCCAGGCCACATGGCAGTCCGGGCGCAGCAGCAGCGCGGTCGGCAGGTCGTCGCCGGGTGCGTCGGCCGCCGCGCCGCCCGACGTGAACCGTCCGGTGAGCACGTCGACCCGGTCCCGCCACGGCCCGGCCGCTCCGGCGTGACCGCCGGTGGGGTCGAGCAGCAGCGGGCGGGCGGTCCGGGTCAGCTCGGCCAGCCGGACCGGGCCGGCGTCGGTGTGCCACACCAGGTCGGGGGCGAAGCGGCCGACCAGCGGCCCGTCCGCGGCACCCATCGGGTAGCGGACGTCCGCCCCGGCCAGCAGGGCGGCGACGTGGGCCGCGTTCTCCGGCCGGTCGAGCAGTTCACCGAGGAGCACCCGCAGCGCGGTGACCTCGCTGCCGGGGGCGATCAGCGCCGACTGGGCCTGGGTGGACATGGTGACCCGCTGCGCGGCCGGCCGGCGTTCCGCCTCGTAGGAGTCCAGCAGCCCGGCCGGGGCCCGGCCGTGCACCTGGGCGGCCAGCTTCCAGCCCAGGTTCACCGCGTCCTGGAGGCCGAGGTTGAGTCCGGGCCCGCCGATCGCCGAGTGCACGTGGGCGGCGTCGCCGAGCAGCAGCACCCGGCCGGCGCGGTACCGCTCGGCGAGCCGGGTGTTGCCACCCACCAGGCGGCGCAGCAGGTGCGGCCCGGGGCCGGCCGGCGGGTCGATCGGCACGTCGACCCCGAGCACCCGGGCGACGCTGGCCCGCAACTCGGCGAGGGTCGGCGGCCCGTCGAACCGCGTCGACTCGGGCCACTCGATCGTGCTGAGGCCCGCCGGACGCCCGGTGAAGGGGGCCCACGCGATCAGTCCCCGTTCGGTACGGGTGTGCTGGAACGGTGCGACGGTGCCGTACCCGGGGATCACGAGGCCGCCGGTCGCCGCGTCGATCAGCTCCGCGGGCAGGCTGACCTGGGCGGTACGGGAGACGGTGCGGTCCGTCGACACGCCGGGGAAGCCGATCCCGGCCAGCCGGCGGACGATGCTGTGTCCGCCGTCCGCGCCGACCAGGTAACGGCAGCGCAGGGTCGTGCCGTCGGAGAACGTCACGCGTACGTCGTCGACCTCCTGGGTCAGCCCGGTCACCTCGTGCCCCCGGCGGACCTGTACGCCCAGTTCGGCGGCCCGTTCGGCGAGTACCCGTTCCAGGTGCCGCTGCGGGGCCTGGAGCAGGTACAGCGGGTTGTCCGGCACAGCCCGCAGGTCCAGCGGCAGCGCGCCGAAGACGAACCCGGGCGCGGGCTGCGGCGGTGCCGGGTCGTCGACGAGGCGGTGGTGCAGGCCCCGCCGGTCGATCATCCGGACCACCTGCCCGACCAGCCCGTTGGCACGCTGCTCGGTGGTGGGTGCCGGCAGCCGCTCGCACACGACGGGTCGGACGCCGGCCAGGGCCAGTTCGGTGGCGAGCAGGAGGCCGTTCGGGCCGGCGCCGACGATCACGACATCGATCATCGCAAGATCCTTTCCAGGATGGGGTGGATCCGCTCGCCAGCGGCGGCGGACCGTGGGCAGGACAGGACACCCCCCGACGGGGGCGAGGGTGGACGTGGTGGGCCGGGCGTAGGCGATTCAGCGCGGCGGTCGTCGCGGTGCGCGGATGAGGCAGGCGGCGCGGTCGGGCCGGCCAGCCGGCGCACGGTCAGGGATGCACGGTCAGGGATGCACGGTCAGCGGCGGCACGGGAAGCGGCGGCACGGGAACAGGGCAGGGACACGGCCGGGGCGACGCAGGGGACATGTGGTCATCGCGGCGTGGGCGCCGGCAGGCCGGCGGCGAGTTGGGCCAGCGCGTCGGGGAGCAACCGCTGCATCGGAACGGGCGGATCGGCACGCAGGTAGTGCCGGATCGCCGCGTTCACGGCGGCGGTCACGCTGGCCGCCACGAGGTGGGGGTAGAGGTCGCGGTCGGGGTCGGTGCCGGTGCGTTCGGCGACGGCCGCGGCCAGGTCGGCCTCGGCGATCGCGCCCGCGCGCAGCATCTCGCCCTGCAACGCCGGTTCGGCCAGCATCACCGCGAGCCCCTCGACCCACTCGGCGTGTGGGTGAGGCGGCGACTCGGTGACCTCGGGGCCGGGGGCGAATCGGGTCAGCGTCGCCACGATCAGCGCCGGCCAGAGGGGTTCGTCGGCCGGCCGTCGGCGCAGTTCCTCGGCCACCTGCCGGCTGCGGTCGAGGTGGCGGAAGGCGATCGCCTCGGCCTTGCTGGAGAAGTAGTTGTTGAACGTACGCGGAGACACGCCTACAGCCTGGGCGATGTCCTCCACCAGGACGTTGTCGAAGCCCCGGGCGACGGTCAGCCGGATGGCCGCCCAGCTCAGCGCCGCCCGCGTCTCGGCCTTCTTGCGCTCCCGTAGCCCACTCACCCACCCAGCATAGCCGAAAGTGCGTGGCACGCAATATTACGTGCCACGCACTTTCTTGCTGTCGCAGCGCCCGGTCAGGCGGGCAGCGCATGCCGGGCACGACCCCGACGACGGAAGGCGAACCCGGTGAACAGGAGCAGGACCAACGCCGACGCGATGAGCCCGCCGGTGAGCACCAGCCCGGAACGGTCCCTACTGGTCGCGGCGGCGGCCGTCGACCCGCCGAAGGAGACGGTTCCGGTCGCGGTGCGCTTGGTCCAGCCGCTGGCGAGGTCGAGCCGGGCGTTCCACGGGCCGTCGGGCAGCCTCGGGTCCAGCAGCACCCGCACGGTGGTGGTGGCACCGAGGGCGAGCGTGTCGGCCTCGGCGCGGACCGGCCCGACCGACAGCCCACCCGGGCCGTCGGTGAGACGTAGCTGGCCGGCGAGGTCGAGCGCCCGCCGCCCGGTGTTGCGCACCTCGGCGGTGACCACCGGCGCGCCGTCGCCCTCCCGGTGACCGGCGAGCCCCGTCACCTCGAAGCCCGACGGGGGTTCGCCGCCCGGCCCGACCGACAGGTACACCCGGATGCCGACCCGGCCGATGTTGCGCACGTTCTGGCCGTCGACGGTGGACACCTCGGCCCAGATGACCGCGTACCGCTCCCCGGCGGACGCCTTCTCCGGCACCGCGATCGTCACCGTGAGCACCGCCTCGTCGTCGGGCTCCAGCTCCACCTCGCCCTGGTCGACGGTGATCCAGCTGCTCAGCTCGTTCGGCGTCCG
Source organism: Micromonospora sp. WMMD734 (assembly GCF_049178975.1). Lineage (NCBI taxonomy): Bacteria > Bacillati > Actinomycetota > Actinomycetes > Micromonosporales > Micromonosporaceae > Micromonospora > Micromonospora sp. WMMD734. Next base: position 1,371,411 of record NZ_JBMHMK010000001.1, on the reverse strand, counting down.
GTCGGGCGCGAAGACGAAGCCGGTGCGGTCGACCTCGGCGGCGGCGGCGTAGACGGCGATCTTCCGCTCGATCTCCGAGACGTTCTCCACCACGATCCGCCGCTTGACGGTCGTCCCGGGATGGACGTGGTCGACGATGTACTTGTGCGCGCGGCTGTCGTCGCGCCGGTTCACCGGGGCGTCGAGCAGCCGGATGCCCACCGCGGCGGCCGGGCCGCTGAAACTCGGGCTCGGCGGGGGCGACGGCGACGCGGCGGACGCCGGTGTCCCGGCGGCCACCAGGACGGTGACGGCCAGGACAGCAGCGCGGAGTCGGTCAGGCCACCGAATGGGTCACCGTCCCCGTGTAGAGGCCGCCGACGGCCGACGGCGGGATGGTGATCCGGAGGGTGGGATTCCAGGTGGCCGAGTTGTTGCCGCTGCCGGAGGTCTTGGAGAACGCCGTCCGGGGCAGGTTCAGCGTCACCGCGTCGGCCGCGGTGGGCTGACCGGGCACGAAGGTGCCGGTGCCGGTGGTGGACAGCGCCGGCCCGGACCAGTAGTCCATCAGGTTGGGCAGGATCGTCTCCGCGCCGGAGCCTCCGCCGGTGGTGAACGCGGTGCTGGTCACCGACGCGGTCCAGGTCGCCGAGAGCGCCGACCGGCTGTCGGTGACCGTGACGTTGCCGAGCGAGCCGATGATGGTGGAGCCGGCGAAGGACGCGCCCAGGTTCACCGACGGCGGGACGGCGATGTCCAGGTTGGCGGTCGACACGGTGAAGGTGACGGTGGTGTCGCCCGACGGGGCGGCGGCGGCGGGCGATGCTACGGCGAGCACCGCTGCCCCGGCGGCCAGGGCGAGCAATGGCTTCTTCATGCCCACCACGTTAAGCACTGCAATAGCACATATCTCTCATCCGTCGCTAATCACTCATTAGGCGACAGAGTGGGTGATGGTGCCGGAATAGACGCCGACCACCACCCCGACCGGGATCGCCACGCGGAGGGTGGGTGCCCAACTCACGCTGTTGTGCCCGTTACCCGTGGTCTTGGTGAACGCGACCCGCGGCACGGTGAGCGTCACCGCCTGCGCGGCGGTGAGCTGACCCGGAACCTTGGTGCCGCCGCCGGTCTGCTTGGTCACCGGGCCCGACCAGTAGGAGACCTGCGCGGTGGCGATGGTCTTGCCCGCGCCACCACCGGCGGTGACGAACGCCGTGGCGGACACGGTCGCCGTCCAGGTATTGGGGTTGACCGACCGGGTGTCGGTCACGGTGACGGTACCCAACGAACCACTGAGGGTGCTCCCCACCAGGCCCGCGCCGAGGCTCGCCGCAGGGGGCACGGTGATGTCGAGCCCGACCACCAGCGCCATCGCCCGCACACGGGGGACAGGCGCCGCGCCTGGCGGTGCGACACCGCCCACGAGCAACAGCGGGCTGACCAGGGCTGCCAGGAGATGCACGGACGACACTATAGGGTCTTTTGGTGGCTTTTGTCCAATATGAAACCGGGTTCACCCGTTCCCGAAACCGGGCGGGCCCCGGCCGGTCGGCCGGGGCCCGCACACAGCACGGTCGGATCAGGAGAGGTCGAACCGGTCCAGCTCCATGACCTTCGTCCAGGCCGCCACGAAGTCGGTCACGAACTTGGTGCCCGCGTCCTGGCTGGCGTAGACCTCGGCGAGGGCGCGCAGCTGGGAGTTGGACCCGAAGATGAGGTCGACCGCGGTGGCGGTCCACTTCACCTCGTCGGTGGCCAGGTCCCGGATCTCGTAGACGTGCTCCTCGGACTCCGACGCCTTCCACCGGGTGCCCGGGGACAGCAGGTTGGCGAAGAAGTCGTTGCTGAGCACGCCCGGCCGGTCGGTGAGCACGCCGTGCGTCGTGCCGCCCACGTTGTTGCCGAGGGCCCGCAGGCCGCCGACGAGGACGGTCATCTCCGGCGCGGTCAGGTTGAGCATGTACGCCCGGTCGACGAGCAGCACCTCCGGCTGGGTCTTCTCACCCGGACGCAGGTAGTTGCGGAACCCGTCGGCGCGCGGCTCCAGCACGGCGAACGACTCGACGTCGGTCTGCTCCTGGCTGGCGTCGGTGCGACCCGGCCGGAACGGCACGGTCACCTCGACACCCGCGGCACGGGCGGCCTGCTCGACGGCGGCCGAGCCGGCCAGCACGATCAGGTCGGCCAGCGAGATCTTCGCCCCACCGGCGTCGTTGAACTCGCGCTGGATGCCCTCCAGGGTCGCCAGCACCGTGGCGAGCTGCTCGGGCTGGTTGACCTCCCAGCTGCGCTGCGGTTCGAGGCGGATCCGCGCGCCGTTGGCGCCACCGCGCTTGTCGGTGTGCCGGAAGCTCGCGGCGGAGGCCCAGGCGGTGCTGACCAGCTGCGCGGTGGTCAGGCCGGAGTCGAGCACCTTCGCCTTGAGCGCGGCGACGTCGGCGTCGGACACCAACTCGTGGTCGACGGCCGGCACCGGGTCCTGCCAGAGCTGCGGCTCGGCGACCCAGGGGCCGAGGAAGCGGCTGACCGGACCCATGTCGCGGTGCAGCAGCTTGTACCAGGCCTTGGCGAACGCCAGGGCGAACTCGTCGGGGTGCTCCAGGAAGCGCCGCGAGATCTTCTCGTACGCCGGGTCGACGCGCAGCGACAGGTCGGTGGTGAGCATCGTCGGCTTGTGCTTCTTGGCCGGGTCGTGGGCGTCCGGGATGATCGCCTCGGCGTCCTTGGCGACCCACTGCTTGGCCCCGCCGGGGCTGGTGCTCAGCTCCCACTCGTAGCCGAAGAGGATCTCGAAGAAGCGGTTGCTCCACTGCGTCGGCCGGTCGGTCCAGGTGACCTCCAGACCGCTGGTGATGGTGTCGCCGCCCTTGCCGCTGCCGTGGGTGCTCAGCCAGCCCAGGCCCTGCGCCTCCAGCGGGGCGCCCTCGGGCTCGGGGCCGACGTGGTCGTCGGCGACGCCCGCGCCGTGGGTCTTGCCGAAGGTGTGGCCGCCGGCGATGAGGGCGACGGTCTCCTCGTCGTTCATCGCCATCCGGCGGAAGGTCTCCCGGATGAAGTGCGCCGCCGCGAGCGGGTCGGCGTTGCCGCGCGGGCCCTCCGGGTTGACGTAGATGAGGCCCATCTCGGTCGCCCCGACGCCGGCCGACATCTCGGTCTCCGAGGCGTAGCGCTCGTCGCCGAGCCAGGTGTCCTCCGGACCCCAGAAGATCTCCTCGGGCTCCCAGACGTCCGGCCGGCCGAAGCCGAAGCCGAAGGTCGTGAAGCCCATCGACTCCAGGGCCACGTTGCCGGCGAGCACGAGCAGGTCGGCCCAGGAGATCTGCTGGCCGTACTTCTGCTTGACCGGCCAGAGCAGCCGGCGGGCCTTGTCCAGGTTGGCGTTGTCCGGCCAGCTGTTCAGCGGCGCGAACCGCTGCCCGCCGTCGCCGGCGCCACCACGGCCGTCCTCGATCCGGTACGTGCCGGCGGCGTGCCAGCTCATCCGGATCATCAGGCCGCCGTAGTGGCCGAAGTCGGCCGGCCACCAGTCCTGCGAGGTGGTGAGCACCTCGGTGATGTCCCGCTTGAGGGCCTCGACGTCGAGCTTGGCGAACTCCCGGGCGTAGCTGAAGTCCTCCCCCAGCGGGTTGCCCTTGGCCGAGTGGGCGTGCAGGACCGAGAGGTCGAGCTGGTTGGGCCACCAGTCCCGGTTGGTACGCGGACGCCCGCCGGTCTTCGGCGTCGGCGAGTCGATCGCCGGGTTCTCGCTCTCGCTGCCCTGCGCGGTGACCGAGTCGTGCGCGACCGGGCAGCCGGCCGCCGCCTTCTGGTCCACGCCCTGCGCGCTGGCGGGGGCGTTGTCCTGGGTGTCGCTCATGTACTTCCTTCCGAACTGGTGGATCACTGGGAGATGCGGTCGGCCGCGCAGTCGGGGCAGGTGCCCCAGTAGACGACCTCCGCCTCGTCGACCACGAAACCGTGGTCGTCGGAGGCGGTGAGGCACGGAACGTGACCGACGGCGCAGTCGACGTCGGCGATCACACCGCAGGAACGGCAGACGACGTGGTGGTGGTTGTCCCCCACCCGCGCCTCGTAACGCGCGGTGGACCGGCCCGGCTGGATGCGGCGCACCAGGCCGGCCTCGGTGAGCGCCCGCAGCACGTCGTAGACCGCCTGGTGGGAAACCGTTGGCAGGTCGGCCCGGACCAGCGCGATCACCGTGTCGGTGTCGACGTGCGGATGGTCCCGCAGCGCGGCGAGCACGGCGAGTCGGGGCCGGGTCACGCGCAGCGAGGCCGCCCGTAACTGTGCCTCGAGCTCGGCCGTCATGGGTCGACCCTAGCCCGCTGTTCTGGAGCAAATCAAGTTTACGGCCGGCGTGGCGGCGGACATCCCTCCCCTGGGTGACGCATGACTCACCCAGCGCGACCGGATGGTGACGGGAGTGGGCGGGTGGGCTCAGCGGCGGCGGGGTGGCGCGGTGCTGCCCCGCACCACCAGCGACGTGCCGAGCTCGTACCGGTCCTGCGCCAGCGGCTGGCCGTCGGCCAGGGCCAGCGCCAGCCGGGCGGCGGTGGCCCCGATCTCCCCGAACGGCTGCCGCACCGTGGTCAGCGGCGGCGCCAGCCAGGCCGCCTCGTCGACGTCGTCGAAGCCGACGACGCTGAGATCGTCGGGAATCCGCAGGCCGGCCTCCCGGGCCGCCGCGTAGACACCCAGCGCCTGAAGGTCGTTGCCGCAGACCACGGCGGTGGGCGGCGCGGGCCCGGCGAGCAGCTCGCCACCGAGCCGCAGGCCGTCCTCGAAGGCGAACACGCCGCTGCGTTCGAGGCGCTCGTCGAACGGTACGCCCGCATAGTCCAGCGCGGCCCGGAAGCCGTCGCGGCGGGCCCGCGCCGACAGGTCCCGGACCGGGCCGGTGAGCACGCCGATCCGCCGGTGGCCGAGGTCGACGAGATGGCGGGTGGCCGACAGCGCCCCGCTCCAGTTGCCCGACCCGACGACGGGGACGGGGAACAGGTTGTCGGCCGGGTCGACGGCCACCAGCGGTATGCCGGCGGCGGCGAAGCTCGTCCCGTCTTCGGCGGTCACCAGGGAGAAGACCGTGATCACGGCGGCCGGTTGGCGCAGCTGCACCGCCTGCGCCCAGGGCTGCCCGGCCCGCAGCCAGTGCCGTACGTCGGTGAAGCCGACCGTGTGGTCCCGGGGGCCGGCGACCTCCTGGACGCCGCGCAGGATCGGCATGGCGATCGAGGAGAGCATCTGGTGGAAGACCACCTCGATGCAGGGCGTGAAGCTTCCGGCCGGCCGGCGACGGTAGCCGTGGTCACGTAGCAACGCCTCCACCCGCTGCCGGGTCTGCTCACCCACCCCCCGGCGGCCGTTGAGCACCTTGGAGACCGTCGGCGGGGACACCCCGGCGAGTTCGGCGATCGTGGCGAGGGGCAGGTCGCCGCGCCGGGGCTTGCGGGAGCGGCGACGTCGACCTTCCTCGATCACGCAGGGAAGTCTACGTGTCCCGGCGTCCCGGCCCGGCGCACCGGCGAGGGCCCCGACCGGACCGGCTCCCGCTCAGTGCGGCGGTGCCGCCGGGCGGTGGCTGAACCAGTCGAACGCCGCGCTGCCCCCGGTGACGTACATGCCGATAACCCGGCCGGTGAACCCGGCGGCGACCTCGGTGGACAGGTAGCGCCCGTCGAGTTCGGCCAGTACGACGGGGCCGGCCGGGCCGGCCACCTCGAAGGTGACCATGTCGCAGCCCGCCGCGCGTACCCCCCGGGGCGCGGTCCGGGCCGCCAGGTCGGCGGCGGAGGTCACGGTCGGCGGGTAGAGGTCGTGGGTACGGGTGGCGACCGTCAGCACCAGCGGGCCGTCCGGGACGGCATGGGTGGCGAAGACCTGCCGGAACGGCCCGACCCGGCCGATCACCCGGACGGTGCCGGCCCGAACCTCCAGGTCGTAGTGGTGCGCCTCGTCGATGCGGATGGTGAGCCCGGCGACACCGGTGCCCGGGTCCACCCGGACGCTGGTGCGGCTGTCGTGGTACCGCTGCCGCAGCGCCACGATCGTCGCACCGGCGAGGTCGAGGGTCGCGCCCACGGCGTGCAGGGTGAGCCAGCCCGGCCTGGCGGTCAGCGACCAGCAGTCGTCCGGGCGGCTGCGGGGCGAGATCCACTCGGGCGCGAGGACGGCCGCGTCGAAGTCGTCGTGGAAGGCGTCCGGCCCGGCCGGGGCGGCACCGGCCGGGGGGCTGCCGGGAGGCGCGGCGGTGACCTCCCGGACCGGGTCGACGACCGGCCAGCCGTCGACCCAGCGCACCGGCGCGAGGAAGGTCTCCCGGCCGAGGACGTGGTAGGGCGGCCACTGGCCCCGGGCCTGGATGCCGAGCAGGACCAGCCACCAGCTGCCGTCGAGCGCCTGGACCAGGTCGCCGTGCCCGGTGGCCTGCACCGGAAGGTCGGTGCCCCGGTGGGTGAGGATCGGGTTGGCCGGCGCGGGGGTGAACGGGCCACGCGGGCTGCGGGAGCGGGCGACCGAGACGGCGTGGCCGGTGTGCGTGCCGCCCTCGGAGAGCAGCAGGTACCACCAGCCGTCGATCCGGTAGAGGTGCGGGGCCTCCGGGTACTGGCCGCCGGTGCCCGACCACAGGGGGATCGGCCCCTCCAGCACCCGACCGCCCTCCGGGTCGATCCGGTAGGCGTCCACGCCGGAGGTGGTCAGCCAGCAGGTGCCGTCGTCGTCCCAGGCCAGCGAGGGGTCGACGTGCGGCAGGTCGAGGTAGACCGGGTCGGACCAGGGGCCGGTGGGTTCCGGCGCGGTGACGATGAGGTGCCGGCCCAGGCTGACGTTGGTGGTGACCAGCCAGAACCGGCCGTCGTGGTGGCGCAGGGTGGGCGCGAAGATGCCCCGGGACGCCTCGGTGTCGGCGGGCAGCGCCAGCTGGCCGGGACGGTCCAGGATGTTGCCGATCTGCCGCCAGGTGACCAGGTCGCGGCTGTGCAGCAGGGGTACGCCCGGGAAGTACTCGAAGCTGGAGCAGACCAGGTAGTAGTCCGCGCCGACCCGGCAGACGCTCGGGTCGGGGTGGAATCCGGGGACGACCGGGTTGCGGTAGGACGCTCCGGTGGACACCGCGCGGCACCTCCTCGACGGCACAGGCACAGGCACGATGAACGACGCCGGGGCGGGTTGCCGCGCCCAGAAATGTTTGCGATAACATTTCGCAAACCCGGATGCTACGGAAAGCCGTCCGCCGATTCAAGGGCGGCACCGCCGCCCAGGGTCGCGCGGACGTTGCGCCCCGTGGCCAGGCACCGCCGGAGAACCGGTCCTGAGCTGGCATCCCGCCCGCACACCCGAACTAGGACGGCGGCCCGTCGGACCATTCCGGACGCCCGCCGACAACCACCCGGGGCAGCCGACGGACGACGACGCGGACCTCCAGACCGGGCCAGGAACATTCGCGCAACATGGCCGTCATATCTTGACGGAGCCCAAGGAATCCACGAGAGTCCATATGTGGCGAGATGGTGCGCCGCCGGGAGCTCGACGCGCCGTCACGGTAATCATGGATGCCGACGTCAGGGCGCGACGGGCCGCGCCTGTTAGCGATAACAGCAGGGTTTCCGCTGCGGCCGACCGGAACACCGGTCCGGGCCGGGTGGCGGTCGACCGTGTCCCCGGCACCGGGTCCACGGCGGCGGCCGCCAGTGCCGCCCTCCCCCATCCGTACCCGGCTCTGATCCGCACCCCTGGGAGAGAACATGTCTGAAGTGACCCGAAGGAACGTCCTCAAGGCCGGAGCGGTGGGGGCCGGCGCCGCGCTGGTTCCGGTCGCCTGGTCCGCCACCGCCCGCGCCGGTTCGGCCGCACCACCGCAGGTGCTGGCCGCGAACGACCTGGCCCTGTGGTACGACGAAGGGGCCGGCACCGACTGGTTGCGCGCGCTGCCGATCGGTAACGGCCGGCTCGGCGCGATGGTGTTCGGCAACGTCGACACCGAACGCCTCCAGCTCAACGAGGACACCGTCTGGGCCGGAGGCCCGTACGACTCGGCCAACACCCGGGGCGCGGCCAACCTGGCCGAGATCCGACGACGGGTCTTCGCCGACCAGTGGACCTCGGCGCAGGACCTGATCAACCAGACGATGATGGGCAACCCGGGCGGTCAGCTCGCGTACCAGACGGTGGGCAACCTGCGGCTGGCCTTCGGCTCGGCCAGCGGGGTCAGCCAGTACGTCCGGACCCTCGACCTGACCACCGCCACGGTGACCACGACCTACGTGCTCAATGGCGTACGGCACCAGCGGGAGGTCTTCGCCAGCGCACCCGACCAGGTGATCGTGGTGCGGTTGACCGCCGACCGGGCCAACGCGATCACGTTCTCCGCCACGTTCGACAGTCCGCAGCGCACCACCGTGTCCAGCCCGGACTCCGCCACCATCGGGCTGGACGGCATCTCCGGCAGCCAGGAGGGGGTCACCGGCTCGGTGCGGTTCCTGGCCCTGGCCAACGCCGCCGCGACCGGGGGCACGGTCAGCAGCTCCGGCGGCACCCTGCGGGTCTCCGGGGCCACCAGCGTCACCATCCTGATCTCGATCGGCTCGAGCTACGTCAACTACCGCACCGTCAACGGCGACTACCAGGGCATCGCCCGCACCCGGCTCAACGCCGCCAAGGGTGTGGCCATCGAGCAGTTGCGCAGCCGGCACCTGGCCGACTACCAGGCGCTGTTCAACCGGGTGAACATCAACCTGGGTCGTACGGCCGCGGCCGACCAGCCCACCGACGTGCGAATCGCGCAGCACGCGAGCAGCAACGACCCGCAGTTCGCCGCGCTGCTGTTCCAGTTCGGCAGGTACCTGCTGATCTCGTCCTCGCGGCCGGGCACCCAGCCGGCGAACCTCCAGGGCATCTGGAACGACTCGCTGACGCCGTCCTGGGACTCGAAATACACCATCAACGCCAACCTGCCGATGAACTACTGGCCGGCCGACACCACCAACCTGTCCGAGTGTTTCCTGCCGGTGTTCGACATGGTCAAGGACCTGACGGTGACCGGTGCCCGGGTCGCCCAGGCGCAGTACGGCGCGGGTGGCTGGGTCACCCACCACAACACCGACGCCTGGCGGGGCGCATCGGTGGTGGACGGGGCGCTGTGGGGCATGTGGCAGACCGGCGGCGCGTGGCTGGGCACGTTGATCTGGGACCACTACCTGTTCACCGGCGACCTGGGCTTCCTCCAGGCGAACTACCCGGCGCTCAAGGGTGCCGCCCAGTTCTTCCTCGACACGCTCGTCGCCCACCCGTCACTGGGCTACCTGGTGACGAACCCGTCGAACTCCCCGGAGCTGCCGCACCACTCGAACGCCAGCGTCTGCGCCGGCCCCACGATGGACAACCAGATCCTGCGGGACCTCTTCGACGCCGCCGCCCGTGCCAGCGAGATCCTGAATGTGGACAGCACGTTCCGGTCGCAGGTGCGTACCGCCAAGGACCGGCTCCCCCCGACCCGGGTCGGCTCGCGGGGCAACGTGCAGGAGTGGCTGGCCGACTGGGTGGAGACCGAGCGGAACCACCGGCACGTCTCCCACCTGTACGGCCTGCACCCCAGCAACCAGATCACCAAGCGGGGCACCCCGGCGCTGTACGAGGCCGCCCGCAAGACCCTGGAGCTGCGGGGCGACGACGGGACCGGCTGGTCCCTCGCCTGGAAGATCAATTTCTGGGCCCGGCTGGAGGACGGTGCCCGCGCCCACAAGCTGTTCAAGGACCTGGTGCGCACCGACCGGCTCGCGCCGAACATGTTCGACCTGCACCCGCCGTTCCAGATCGACGGCAACTTCGGCGCCACCTCCGGCATCGCCGAGATGCTGCTGCACAGCCACACCGGTGAGCTGAACGTGTTGCCCGCGCTGCCCAGCGCGTGGCCCACCGGGCAGGTCGCGGGTCTGCGCGGGCGCGGCGGCTACACCGTCGGCGTGGCGTGGAGCAGCGGGCAGCCCGACGAGATCGGCATCCGCGCCGACCGCGACGGCACGCTGCGGGTGCGGTCCCGGCTGTTCACCGGCAGCTTCACCATCACCGATGTCGCCGACGGCAGCGTGCCGGCCACCACCCGTCCGGAGACCGACGTCGTCCAGTTCGCCGTCCAGGCCGGGCACACCTACCGGGCGGCCCGGCCGGGCGTGACGCCGACCCCGACGCCGACCGCCACGCCCACCGCCACCCCCACGCCGACCCCGACGACGCCGGCGCCGACGACCCCGGTCCCGACGACGCCGGTGCCGACCACCAGCTCCCCCGCACCCTCGGGGGCGCGGGCGACGTACGCGGTGACGGGCTCGTGGTCGGGTGGCTTCCAGGCGGAGGTCACGGTGACCGCCGGCGCGACCGCGATCCGTGGTTGGACGGTGTCCTGGACGTTCCCCAACGGGCAGACCATCAGCCAGATCTGGGGCGGGTCACACACCCAGAGCGGCGCGAACGTGACGGTCCGCAACGTCGACTACAACGGGACGTTGGCCGCCGGTGCCTCCACCACGTTCGGCTTCATCGGCACGGTGAACGGCACCAACAACACGCCGACGAACCTCACCTGCACCACCAGCTGACCGGCACCCACGATCCCCGAGTGAAACGGACGGAAGACCATGAGAAGACCATCTACCCGTAGCCGTCGGCTCCTGACCGCCGTGGCGGCGGGGCTGCTGCTGGTGGCGGGCCCGGCGGTGGTGCTGCGGACCTCCCCGGCACTGGCCCTCGACAATGGGGTGGCGCGGACGCCGCCGATGGGCTGGAACAGCTGGAACACGTTCGGCTGCAACATCAACGAAACCCTGATCCGGCAGATGACCGACGCCATGGTCAACACCGGCATGAAAGACGCCGGCTACCAATACGTCGTCGTCGACGACTGCTGGATGAACCCCAACCGCGACTCCGCCGGCAACCTCCAAGGCGACCCCACCCGCTTCCCCTCCGGCATGAAAGCCCTCGGCGACTACATCCACGCCCGCGGCCTCAAATTCGGCCTCTACCAAGCACCCCTCGACAAAACCTGCGCCCAATACTTCAACTCCTACCCCGGCGCCACCGGCAGCCAAGGCCGCGAAGCCCAAGACGCCCGCCAATTCGCCGCATGGGGCGTCGACTACCTCAAATACGACTGGTGCTCACCCACCGGCACCATCGACGACCAAACCCGCGCCTTCGCCAAAATGCGCGACGGCCTCGCCGCCACCGGCCGACCCATCGTCCTCAGCATCAACAGCAACAGCATCCACTCCAAAACCGGACCCCAACGCGACTGGGGCGACGTCTCCAACATGTGGCGCACCACCGAAGACATCACCAACACCTGGAACAGCGGCCAAACCAACGGCTACCCCATGGGCATCCAAAACATCCTCGACGTCACCATCCCCCTCGCCGCCCGCGCCAAACCCGGCGCCTTCAACGACATGGACATGATGGAAGTCGGCCGCGGCGGCATGACCGACACCGAAATGCGCTCCCACTTCGCCCTCTGGACCATCCTCGCCTCACCCCTCATCGCCGGCAACGACCTCCGAAACATGAACACCGCCACCCAAACCATCCTCAAAAACACCAACCTCATCACCATCAGCCAAGACCCCCTCGCCCTCCAAGCCACCCAAATCTCCTTCGACGGCACCCGCCGCATCCTCGCCAAACGACTCACCAACGGCGACGTCGCCGTCGCCCTGTTCAACCAAGGCACCTCCACCACCACCATCACCACCACCGCCGCCGCCATCGGGTTGTCGGGCAGCTCGTTCACCCTGCGGGACGCGTGGACCAACACGACCAGCACCACCACCGGGGCCATCTCGGCCAGCGTGCCGGGCCACGGGACGGTCGTCTACCGGGTCAGCGGCACGACCAGCACCCCCACCCCGACGCCGACCACCACCCCGCCGACCCCGACGCCCACGTCGACCACCCCGGCCCCGACCACCCCGCCGCCGGCGGCCATCTCCTGCCAGGTCAGCTACGCGATCACCAGCCAGTGGCCGGACGGGTTCCAGGCCGAGGTGACGATCCGCAACACCGGCACCACGGCGGTCAACGGCTGGAGCCTGCGCTGGTCGTTCGCCAACGGCCAGCAGCTCAGCCAGTCGTGGGGCGTCACCTACACCCAGAGCGGGGCGCAGGTCACCGCCAGCAGCGCCGGCTGGAACGGCCTGCTCAGCCCCGGCGCAAGCGTGGGCTTCGGGTTCCTCTCCAGCTGGTCCGGCAGCAACGCCAAGCCGACCGCGTTCACCCTCAACGGCCAGACCTGCACGGTGGCCTGAGCGGGCCCACGGAAACGACGGGACCCCCGGTCATGACATCGGCCCGGCACCGGGACGCGACATGACCGGGGGTCCCCCGCCACGCCAGGTCGGGTCAGTTGTCCAGCGTGGCCAGCACGGCGGTGGCCATGCCCTGCTCGCCCCGGGCGTTGGGGTGGAAGGGTGCCGCCGCGTTCTCCGGCACCAGGCCCTCCACCCACCGGGTGCCGCTGCTCTTGCAGGTGTCCCGCCCGATCGACGGGGTGTAGACGTCCGCGTAGACCGCGTCGTTCGTCGCGGCGGCGTCGGCCAGCATCGCGTTGAGCGACTTGGCGACCCCCCGCAGGTAGGGCACGTCCTGGTAGGCGATCGGGACCAGCGGCCAGCAGCCGTATCCGCTGTCCGGCACGATCGCCGGATAGCCGAGCACCACGATCCGCGCGCCGGGCGCGGCCTGGCGGACCCCCTGGAGCACGGCGGCGACCTTCGGTGCGGTGGCGGTGATCCGGGCCTGCAACTGGTCGGTGCCGCCGGCGGTGTAGAGGTCCTTGCACGGCGAGCCGAACGGGCTGCTGAAGCTCGCCTGCGCGCAGTCGCTGATGATGCTGGAGAAGCCGATGTCGTTGCCGCCGATCTGCACCGTCACCAGGGCGGTGTCCGCGGTGACCGCGTCGAGTTGCGGGGGCAGCGGGCGGCCCAGCGAGCCGTTGCCGCCGTAGCGGATGTCGTCGGTGGTGGCCCCGGAGCAGCTCACGTCGACCAACGGGGACGAGCCGGCGGACGCGGCGACCAGGGACGGGTAGTTGCGGTTGGAGCGCAGGCAGTTCAGGTCGACCTGGGTGGGGATCAGCGGGCCGGACGTGTACGAGTCACCGAGTGCGACGTAGCGTCCGGTGGGGACGGCGGCGCTGGCGGGCGCGGCGACGCCGAGCACACCGGCGGTGGCGGCGGCGAGTGCGAGCATCCGGGTGGCGGTCCGCAACAGCGGCCGGCGGGAACGGGGCATGACGCCTCCCAGGGCGGATCACGGTGGTGGTGCCGCGATCCTGCGCCCTTGGACGCCGGACGTCAATATAGAACATTGTCATTGAATTCCCCCGGCGTGCGCCCCGGGTCCGAGCCAACCAATTGACGAAGGTCAAATTCGGAAGAGATAATCCGCAGCGGAGCCGGGCTGGCTGCGGGCCGAGGGACACCGTACGACACGACCGGGGTGGGTCGGCCGACGGCGTGTCGCCGTCCACCGCACCCCACCTCAGCACCGCGCGGCCATCAGCGCCCGGAGCGGGACCATCCCTCCCGCCGGCGGAGCCGCCCCGTCGACGCGGCCGACAGTCGTCGCCGCCCCACCCCCTGCGGGAGGATCATCCATGGGACCCACGCGTTCCCGGTTCAGACTGGCGGTGTCACTGTGCGCCGCCACCACCGTCGTCGTCACCGCCGCGCTCGCCGGCACCGTCCCCGCCCGGGCGGCGGCCGGCTGCCGGGTCACCTACACGGTGACGAGCCAGTGGCCTGGCGGATTCGGCGCGAACGTCGACGTCACCAACCTCGGCGACCCGCTCACCGGCTGGCGGCTCACCTGGACCTTCACCGCCGGGCAGGTGATCAGCCAGTGGTGGAACGGCACGGCGACCCAGTCCGCCGGCCGGGTCACCGTCGGCAACGTCGACTGGAACGGCAACCTCGGCACCGGGGCGAGCGCCCAGTTCGGCTTCGGCGCGTCCTGGAACAACGTGGCGAACCCGACGCCCGTCGACTTCGCCCTCAACGGGGTGCCGTGCACCGGCCGTACCTCCGGGCCCACCGCACCACCGACCACCACGCCGCCGCCGACCACCGCACCCCCGACCACGCCACCGCCCACCACCCCACCGCCCACCACCCCACCCCCGACCACGCCGCCGCCGGGGACCGGGGCGCTGGACCAGACGACGACGGTGGGGCGGATCAGAGCGGTCGGCAGCAGCGCGCAGTACACCTGGCCCGGCATCTACTTCGAGGGCCGGTTCCGGGGCACCGGGGTCGGGATCGTCCTCGACGACTCCCAGAACGACTACCTCGTGCAGGTCGACGGGGCGACCGTCGCCACCCTGGTCACGCCGGGCCGGACCACCTACTGGGTGCGCAACCTGGCCGACCGCGAGCACACCGTACGACTGGTCAAGCGCACCGAGAGCCCGTGGGCCGTCGGCGAGTTCGGTGGGCTCGTCCCCGCCGCCGGCGGGGCGATCCTGACCCGGCCCGCCCCGCGCAGCCGGCAGATCGAGTTCATCGGCGACTCGTGGACCGCCGGCTACGGCAACATGTCGACCACCCGCGACTGTTCCGGCAACGGTGGGGTCACCCGCAACTCCAACGCCGACGTCACCTTCGGCGCGCTCACCGCACAGAGCCTGAATGCCGACTACCAGCTCACCGCCTGGTCCGGCCTCGGCATGGTGCGCAACTACAACGGTGGCGGCACCGACAACTTCCGCACCTACTACGAGACCGACCTGCAGGCCCTGTGGAACAGCACGGTGTGGCAGAAACCGGCCACCTGGAAGCCGCAACTGGTGGTGGTCGGGTTGGGCATCAACGACTTCTCCACCGCGCTCAACCCCGGCGAACGCTGGGCCACCGTCGACCAGCTCGCGGCCGACTTCCGCAGCGCCTACCTGGCCTTCCTCGACAAGCTGCGCAGCCGGTACGGCCCCGACACGTTCATCGTGCTGACCTACCCCGACCTGTCCCCCACCACCGCGCTGGCCAGCTCCGTGCAGCAGATCGTGCAGACCCGCGCCAGCCGGGGCGACACCCGGATCCGGTCGCTCTACTACGACGACAACGCGCTGGGGCTCGACAAGCTCGGCTGCGACTGGCACCCCTCCCGCCGCGACGACCAGCTCCTCGCCGGCGCGCTCACCCGGTTCGTCAACACCCTGCCGCTGACCTGGTGAACGGCTGACGCCTGGCGGACCGAACGGCGCAGGGGCCGGCGACGCGGACAGCTCCGCGTCGCCGGCCCCTGCGGTGGAGCACCCCGGCGTTTCCCCTGGTCGGGCCGGCGTGCCCGGACCCCCTCCGGGACGCACCGGCGGCCGCCCATGTGTTGACATCATACGTCATACGGATTACGTTCGTAATCATCGATGAATTTGATCAACTGCCCCGGCCGGTGGCAACCGCCGGCACGGCCGGGATCACCGGGTCGCGGCCGGAATCGGGCGTCCGGTCACACCCCACCACCACGCTGCTGTCGAAGGAGTTCCCCTGATGTCGAGACACCGACTCGTGGCCGGCGTCGTCGCGGCGACGGCGACGCTCGCCCTCGCGCTGGGCGGCGCCGCGATCACCACCGGGGCCGGGCCGGCCGCCTGGGCGAAGGACGCCGGACCGCTCGCGGCGACCGCCGGGTGCGGCAAGACGCCGACGCTGACCAGCGGCACCCGGACGATCTCCAGCGGAGGCCAGAACCGCACCTTCATCCTGCGGATCCCCGACAACTACGACCGCAACCGCCCCTACAAGTTGATCTTCGCGTTCCACTGGAACGGCGGCACCGCCAACGACGTCGACTCGGGCGGCACGAGCGGCTATCCCTGGTCCTACTACGGCATCCGCGCCCTGGCGAACAACAGCGCGATCTTCGTCGCCCCACAGGGCATCGGCAACGGCTGGGCCAACACCGGCGACCGGGACCTGACCTTCGTCGACGACATGATGCGGCAGATCGAGTCGGACCTGTGCGTCGAGACCACCCAGCGCTTCGCCATGGGGTTCAGCTACGGCGGCGGGATGAGCTACGCCATCGCCTGCGCCCGCGCCTCGGCCTTCCGCGCGGTCGCCGTCTACTCCGGCGGCCAGCTCAGCGGCTGCAACGGCGGCACCCAGCCGATCGCCTACATCGGCATCCACGGCCTGCGGGACACCGTGCTGCCCATCTCGACCGGGCGGTCGCTGCGCGACCGGTTCGTCCGCAACAACGGCTGCACCCCGCAGAACCCCCCGGAGCCGGCGCAGGGCAGCCTGACGCACACCGTCACCTACTACTCCGGCTGCCGGGCGGGCTACCCGGTCGCCTGGGCCCCGTTCGACGGCGGGCACGCCCCCAACGCCGTGGACGGCACCGCCGACCCCTACGCGCCCGGCGAGAAGTCCTGGACCCGGCCGGTGGTGTGGAGCTTCTTCACCCAGTTCGACGGCACCACGCCCCCCACCACCACGCCACCGGTCACCACCCCGCCCGCGACGCCCACCACGCCCCCGGCGACCCCGACCACGCCGCCGCCCGGCGGTGGCGGCTGCACCGCGACCGTGACGGTCAACCAGTGGAACGGCGGCTTCACCGCCTCCCTGCGGGTGACCGCCGGGTCAGCCGGGACCACCGGCTGGACGGTCAGCACCACCCTGGCCGGCGGCGCGAGCGTCACCAACACCTGGAACGCCACCGCCAGCGGCAGCACCGGGACGGTCCGCTTCACCAACGTCAGCTACAACGGTCAGCTCGCCCCCGGCCAGGTCACCGAGTTCGGTTTCCAGGGCAACGGCAGCGGGTCCGGGCTCACCCCCAGCTGCACCGCCCGCTGACCCGGACCGGTCACCGGCCCGACGGCGAACGGCGGGGCCGGTGGGCGGGAGCGCATCCTGCCCACCGGCCCCGCCGACGGCCGTCCCACCGCCACGGCGGGTCGGCCGACGCGCCGCCCGCTGTCACCCGATCCGCCAAATTCGTCACGGCCGATCGGCGATCCCCCGGTCCGACCTGACTCCGGCTGCCATGATGGCGGACGTGGGAGCTGCGAAAACGAATACACCTGCCGTCTCACCGTTGACCGGTGAGCCGATCAAACGTGCCGATGCGGAACGGCTCGCGGGAGTGCTGAAGGCATTCGCCGACCCTGCCCGCCTACGACTGCTCAGTCTCATCCAGTCCGCCCCGCAGGGCGAGGCGTCCGTCACCGACCTCACCGCGCCGCTCGGGCTGTCCCAGCCGACGGTGAGCCACCACCTGCGGATCCTCACCGAGGCCGGGCTGATCGAACGCGAGAAGCGGGGAGTCTGGGCGTACTACCGCACGGTGCCGTCCACCATCGCCGCGATCGCCGACCTGCTGACCCCGCCCCGCAAACGGGCCACGAAGAAGACCCGGTGACCCGTCACCACCCGCTGAACGCCACCAGGAAGGCCACCCCCAGCCCGCCGAGCACCACCAGGTAGCCGACGCCGATGAACAGGGCCCGCCGGCGCCGCAACGGCATCGGCAGGAAACCGACCAGGGCGAGCAGCACCCCGAGCAGGGCG
Source organism: Micromonospora sp. WMMD734 (assembly GCF_049178975.1). Classification (NCBI taxonomy): domain Bacteria; kingdom Bacillati; phylum Actinomycetota; class Actinomycetes; order Micromonosporales; family Micromonosporaceae; genus Micromonospora; species Micromonospora sp. WMMD734. Next base: position 1,353,868 of record NZ_JBMHMK010000001.1, on the reverse strand, counting down.
CCCCCGGTGGGAGCGACCAGCACCACGAGTTGACCGGCGGGCCCGCAGATCAGCAGACCCTCGGTGCCCTCGGTGCCGCAGCCGTCGGCCGCCATCGGCAGGAACATCCCGACCAACGCCACCGCCAGGGCGAGCACGACCAGGAGCAGCACCGCCACCACCGCGCCGACGGTGGCCGCCACCCCGCTGCGGCGGGTGCCCGCCGGCACCGCCACGCCGCCCTGCGGACCACCCGTGACCACCATGCCCAGCCTCCCGCCCGGTACCCGTGACCGCCGGCGACCACGGTGGGCGGCGGCACGCCGTCCCGCGTCGGGTCAAGGTGTGCTCCCCGGCCACCAGGTCCGGCGCGAGAGCGAGCGTAGGGGACGGAATCCGGCCGGGAGGAGGACCGTCCGGCCGGAGTGCCGACCCGACCGGCACCGGATGACGTCGTCCTCCCGGGTGCGTCACCTTCATCATATGGGCCGGGCAAGCCGTCCGGATCGTCCCGGATGACGATTTTCGCCACCCCGTACCGCGCCTAGTCTCGACCGGTCCGGGCCGCGGGGCCCGGCGGGAGGAACGGGGGGCCCGTGTCCGAGACGACCCGGCAGATCGCCATCGAACAGCAGGTGGTCGACCAGGTGTACGCCCGCCTGGAGGTCATGCGCGCGCAGGCCCGGCAGCTCGGCGAGGAGGGGCGTCGGCGGGCCGGCGGCGGGCCGGCCACCGGCCTGGTCGAGCGGGACGCCATGGTGCTGGGCGCCGCCGCCCGGATGTCCGACCTCGACGGCCAAGAGGAGGGGATCGTCTTCGGCCGGCTCGACTACGACGACGACGAGACGTACCGCATCGGTCGGTTGGGGGTCCGCGACGCCGACCGGGAACCGCTGGTGGTGGACTGGCGGGCCCCCGCCGCCGCCCCGTTCTACCGGGCCACCCCCGGCGAGCCGCTCGGGGTGACCCGTCGCCGCGTGATCACCTGCGCCGGGCGTACCGTGGTCGGCCTCGACGACGAGGTGTTGTCGGCCACGCCCGTCGACGGGGTGGTCGGCGAGGGTGCCCTGCTCGCGTCGCTGACCCGGGAACGCGGCGCACACATGCGCGACATCGTCTCGACCATCCAACGCGAGCAGGACGAGGCGATCCGCGCGCCGACCCACGGCGTCACCCTGATCACCGGCGGTCCGGGGACCGGCAAGACGCAGGTGGCCCTGCACCGGGCGGCCTACCTGCTCTACCGCGACCGGGGCAGGTACGCCGACGGCCGGGTGCTGGTGGTCGGCCCGTCCACCGTGTTCACCGAGTACATCGGGCGGGTGCTGCCCGGCCTCGGCGAGGACAGCGTCCACCTGCGCGCCGTCGGTGAGCTGTTCGACGGTGTCGTGGCGACCCGGCGGGACCGCGCCGAGGTGGCCCGCACCAAGGGTGACCTGCGGATGGTGCGGGTGCTGACCGACCTGGCCTGGGACACCCCGCCGAACGTGCCGGACCGGCTGTGGGGTCTCGACGCCGACGACCTGACGCGGGCCCGCCGCGAGGTCCGCCGCCGGTGCGAGGCCGCCGGGATCACCCCCAACGCCGCCCGGCCGCAGGCCGCGACGGTGCTCGCGGAACTGCTGCCCGGCCGGGAGGTCCCCGACGCCTTCCTGACCGCCTGGTGGCCGACGCTGACCCCGCAGGACGTCCTGCCCGCCCAGCGGGGCGAGTGGTCGGTGGACGACGTTCCGCTGCTCGACGAGCTGGCCGCGATCCTGGGCCGGCCGCCACAGGTCGCCGAGGTCCGACCCGGGTGGCAGCGTCGGGAACTGGGCAACGGCGTCCGGCTGGCGGAGACCTTCGTGCTGAGCCCGAGCCTCACCGACGGGTGGCAGCTCTTCGCCCCCGGCCTGGCCACCCCCATGGCGCAGTCCGGGCAGTCGCTGGACAGCGGCCACTGGGGTGCCCAGCGCTGGGCCGCCGCGATCATCCTCCGCGAGGGTCACCAGGTGGTCGGCTGGATCGACGGCGTCGACCCGTACGGCGAGGAGGGCTACGTTCCGGTGCTGGCCGAGCCGCTGCCGGTGGCCGAGGCCGAGGAGCCCGTCGAGGACGCCTACCAGCACGTCATCCTCGACGAGGCACAGGACCTGTCGCCGATGGAGTGCCGGATGATCGCCCGCCGGGCCGAGTACGCCTCGATGACCATCGTGGGCGACCTCGGCCAGGCGACCCATCCGCTCGCCGCCGGCTCGTGGCCGGAGCTGGTGCGGCGGCTCGGCAAGCGGACCGCCCGGACGCTGGACCTGCCCACCGGTTACCGGGTGCCCGAGGTCATCGCCGACTTCGCGGCCCGGGCCCTGCCGCCCGGCATCGCACCGACCCGGTCGTTCCGGCCCGGCGGCAGGTTGGAGATCCGTCGGGTCGACGACCTGGCCGGGGCCGTGGCCGGGGAGACCGGGACCGTCATCGCCCCCGACCACCTGGCCGAGGCCCTGCACGCGGTCCCGGTCAGCCAGGTCAAGGGCCTGGAGTACGACCGGGTGGTGCTCGTCGAACCCGCCGACATCGTCGCCGCCGAACCCCGGGGCATGAACCGGCTCTACGTCGCCCTCACCCGGGCCGTCGGGGAGCTGGTGATCCTGCACCGCAAGCCGCTGCCGGAGCAGTTGACCCGCCCCTGAGCCGTCAGGCACCCGCGCCGATCCCCATCCTGCGCGCCCGTCGCGAGGGGGCCGCCCCGCCTGGGCGCGACCTGACCGGATCGGCCCGCCCGTGGGGCCGACCCGTCGGGGGCCGGCCCTCGTGACGGGTGTTCAGCCGGCGCGACGCGGTGGCACGCCGAGCGCGGCGCACGCCTGCTCGTACATCCGGACCACCTCGCGGCGGATCTCGGCCCGCTCGGTGAGCCGGTGGGCGAACGGCAGCCGCACCGGCACCTCGATGTCGTCGAGGGTGACGGCGAAGTCCATCCCGTCGCCGTCCAGCCCGGTCACCCGCGCCCGGGTGGCGTCCGGGCAGCCGCCGAGGGTCCGGCAGATCAGCAGCGAGTCGGCGGCGTGATCGTCGTTCATGTGCCGGCTGACCGCCGCCACCGTGTCGGCGTCGAACGGCTGCCCGGTCACGCCACCGCCTCCGTGATCTCCGGGCCGTCCGGCACGTGCCGGGCCAGGGCCGCGAACACCGCCGTGTTGTGCCGATACGCCAGCAGCACCTCGTCGAGCAGCGCCGCCTCGTCGGCCGGGCTCAGCCGCAGTGCGTCCAACCGCGCCCGGTACGCCTCCTTGTACGCCTTCGGCCGGTCGATCCGGGCGAAGGTGTAGAAGGCCGTCCCCGCCTGCCCGGTCAGCCCGTAGCGTCGGGCCACCGCCCGGCCGATGTACAGGCCACCGGAGAGGTCGCCCAGATAGCGGGTGTAGTGGTGGGCGACGAAGTGGACCGGGGAGGTGCCGGCCACCGCCCGGATGCGCTCGGCGTAGGCCACCGTGGCCGGGTGCGGTGCGGTGTGCAGCGCCCAGTCCGGCCCGGCCAGCTCGGTGAGGTCCGCCTCCAGGGCGGGCAGCCGGGTCAACGCGTCGTCGACGAAATCCCCGGCGACCGGGTCTGCCCGCATCGCCTCGGCGGCCGACTCCAACGCCTGGTAGAGGGCGTGGTGCTGGACCACCAGGTCGAGGTAACCGGCGAGGTCCAGCTCACCGGCGACCAGCGCGGTGACGTAGCGCTGGCCCTCGGCGGCGGCGTGCGCGCCCGCGGTGGCGGCCCGCAGCCGGGCCGAGAACGGCAGGGGTGGGGTGTCCATCTATTCCTCCGTGACGCAGGTGGTGCGGGCCGGGCCCCGACGGCGGGGCACGACCAGCGGCAGGCGGGTGTCGGGGTGCGGCACGACCTCGATGTCGTGCCGGTAGACCTCGCTGAGCAGGGGCGCAGTCAGCACCGTGTCGGGAGGGCCGGCGGCCCGGACCCGCCCGTCGGCGAGCAGGGTGACCTGGTCGGCGTACGCCCCGGCCAGGGCGAGGTCGTGCAGCACCACCACGACGGCGTCGCCGGCCTCGGCCCGCTCCCGGGCGATACGCATGACCAACTCCTGGTGGTGCAGGTCGAGGGCGGCGGTCGGTTCGTCGAGCAGCAGTACCCCGGTCTGCTGGGCCAGCACCCGGGCCAGCGCCACCCGGGCCTGCTCGCCGCCGGAGAGCGACGGGAAGGGACGGGCGGCGAACCGGATCACGTCACAGCGTCGCATGGTCTCGGCGACCACCGCATCGTCGTGGGCCTCCTCCGGGCGACCGGCCCAGGGAGAACGACCCATCCGGACCACCTCGACCACCCCGAACGGGAAGCTCAGGACACTGTGCTGGGTCAGCACCGCCCGGCGCATCGCCAGCTCCACCGCCGACCACTCGGCCAGCGGCCGGCCGTCGACCTCGACCGTTCCGGCGGCGAGCGGCAGGTCACCGCTGACGGCGGCCAGCAGGGTGGACTTGCCGGCGCCGTTCGGCCCCACCAGGGCGTGCAGTTCGCCGGCGCGGACCGCGAGGTCGACCCGGTCGAGGACCGGTCGGCCGGCGCGCTCGACCCGGACCCCGGTGGCCCGGATCCGGGTGCCGCCCGGCTCGGGAGCGGTCGGCACCCGGGGGGCCGGCCGGGCTCCGAGCAGCCGCAGCGGCCCCCGTCGCCGACGTTCGTTCACCACGGTCTCCCCTCGGGTGGGCGGGTCGGGTTGCCGGAGCCGCTCACGCCCAACCGCCGGCGCGGTCCCGGGTGCGGCGCAGCAGCCAGAAGAAGGCGGGGCCGCCGACCAGCGCGGAGAGCACTCCCAGCGGCAGCTCCTGGTAGTCGACGAGGGTTCGGGCGGCGAGGTCGGCGGCGACGACGACGATCGCCCCGCCGAGCGCGCTGGCCGGCAGCAGCAGCCGGTGTCCGGGGCCGGCGACCATCCGGACCAGGTGCGGCACGACCAGGCCGACGAAGCTGATGATGCCGGTGAAGGCCACCGCCGCCGCGCCGAGCAGCGCGGTGACCACGATCATCCGGACCCGCAGCCGTTCCACGTCGACCCCGAGGTGCCGGGCGGACCGCTCGCCCAGGGCGAGCAGGTCGAGCCGGCGGGCGTCGGCGAGGGTGGCGAGCAGCCCCACCGCGAGGCAGGGCGCGGCCAGCGCGACCGCCGACCAGTTGGCCTGGGCCAGACTGCCCAGGTTCCAGAAGGCGATGGCCTGCACGCCCGACTCGTCGGCGACGAACATCAGCAGCCCGATGGCGGCCCCGGCGACGGCGTTGACCGCGACCCCGGTGAGGACCAGGGTCACCACCTCGGTCCGGCCGCCGGAGCGGGCCAGCAGGTAGACCAGCCAGGTCGTGGCGAGGCCACCGGCGAATGCGGCGGCGGGCACCGTCCAGCCACCGAGGACGGTGACGCCGGTGACGATGGCCAGCGCCGCACCGACCGCCGCGCCGGCCGAGACGCCGATGACGCCCGGTTCGGCCAGCGGGTTGCCGAACACCCCCTGCATGACCGCACCGGCGCAGCCGAGCGCCGCGCCGACGACGGCGGCGAGCGCGACCCGGGGGAAGCGGACCAGCCACAGTGCGCTCTCGCCGTGCACGGCGGCGGGCCGGGGGCCGAGGTCCAGGCCGAGGCGGTGCAGCACCGAGCCGAGCACCTCCGTCGGGGCGACGGCGACCTGTCCCCGGCCGGCGGCGACCAGGGCGACCAGCAGCAGCCCGACGGTGAGCCCGGTGAGCAGGACCGGCCCCCGTCGGAGCGTGCGGCGGGGGCGGCCGGTTCCGGTGTCCCCGGTGGCCGGTCGGGTGCCGGTGACGGTCATTGTGGGCCCCGGCAGTGCAGCGCGTCGGCGAGCGCCCGGACCACCTGCCCGGATCGGGTGCCGAAGCTGAGCAGGACGCCGTCGTCCATGTCGACGACGCGGCGGGCGACGCCGGCCGGGGTCTGCCCCACCCCGGGGAGCCTGAGCAGGCCCTCGACGCCGCCGACGGACTCCAACCCACCGCTCATCACCAGGATCACGTCCGGGGCGGCGTTGATCAGGCCCTCGCTGGTCAGCGGGCGGAACTTCGCCAGGCCGATCGCGCTGCCGGCGTCCACTCCCCCGGCGGCCTCGATCATCGCGTCGCTGCCGGCGCCCCGCCCGCCGATCAGGTAGACCCCGGCGGTGCCGCGCAGGTAGAGGAAGGCGACCCGGGGGGCGGTGCCTCCGCCCGCGCCGGCGCGGGCGGAGGCGATGTCGGCCTCGATCCGGGTGACCAGCCGGTCGCCGGCCGCGCCGACACCGAGCGCCGCCGCGATGGCCCGTACGTGCCCGGGGACGGCGTCGAGGCGCTGTTCGGCGGCGACGAGGACCACCGGGATGCCGGCGGCGCGCAGTTGCCGCAGCGTCTCGGGTGGACCGATGCTGTCGTCGGCGAGGATCACCGTGGGGGCCAGCGCGAGCACCGCCTCGGCGGACAGGTCGTGCCCGGCCGGGGTGACCACCGGCAGGTGCGCGGCGGCCGGGAAGGTGGTGGAGGTGTCCCGGCCGACGACGTTGCCGCCCAGGCCGAGGCTGAACACGATCTCGGCGATCGACCCGTAGAGGTTGACCGGCAGGATGCGGGTGGCGTCGGTGACCGTGGTGACGACGCCGTCGGTGGAGGTGACGGTGGCCGGCAGGGCCGGGGCCGGCGGCGGGGTCAGCGGGGTGACGTCGGTGTCGCCCACGGCGGCGGTGACCGGGCCACAGGAGGTCGGTGTGCCCGGTCGGGCCTCGGCGGCCGGGTCGGTGCAGCCGACCAGCGCCCCGGCGAGCAGCACCAGGACGAGCGGCAGCGCGCGCCGGGTCACGATGCGGCCCGGCGTCGGCGACGCCGGGCGCAGGCCGGCGAGCAGGGCCATGACGAGCAGGGGTACGACCAGCGCCACGAGCCACCAGCGGCCGGTGTCGGAGGCGGTGCTGACCCGGGTCACCTGCGCCTGGTCACCGGCATCGGCCGGGCCCGCCGGACCGACCGTTCCACCGGTGCCGGCGGGGGCGACCGCGGTGGCGGCCGACGCCGGTGCGCCACCGGTGGACGCGCCGGCCGGGGTCGCCGCCGGTGGGGTGGTCCGGGCGGCACCGCCGGTGGTCGCCGGGGCGGCGGCCGGGGTACGGGTCGGTGCGGGCGCTGCGGCGGCGGCAAAGGTGACGGGCACCCGGACGTCCTGGGAGCGGTCGGCGGTGCGGGTGTGGTCGGCGCGGGAGGCGACCACACAGCGGCGGACGGTGCAGTCGACGTCACCGATGCGGGGGCTCACGGTGAGGGTCACCCGGAATGACCCGCCCGGGCCGTACGGGACGGCCAGTCCCTCCCCGTAGGAGGGTGGGTTGGACGAGATCCAGTGCGACGCGCCGCTGCTGCCGGTGGTGTCGACACCGCCGCCGCACGGGGTGGGGGCGACGCCGACGCCGTTGTCCACGCAGAAGGCGACGTAGATGCCCTTGGTGACGTCGTATCCGCTGCCGCTGACGGTCACCGTCGCCCCGGTGCGGGACACCCCGCTGCTGGGGGTGGCGGTGAGGGTCTGCCCGGCGGGGCCCCGGCCGGTGCCGGCGTGGGCCGGTGTCGACGCCGCACCGATACTGACAGTGACCGCTACGGCGGCCAGGATGGCGCGAGGCAGTGCCCGCATCAGGCTCCTCCCATGACGGATCGGGCCGGCTGCCACACCGACCGTAGTTAAGGTTTGCCTAACCTAAGCGACTGATCTGCTGTTCACAAGGGGTTCTTCGGCCCAAGATCTTCGGCCGCTCGCTGGGTGCCTCGTTGGTTAGGTTTGCCTAACCTCAACTACTGTCCGTATTGGGCACCACAGAGGGAGCACCATGGTCAGATCCAGAACCAATGCCGGTCGGTGGCGGTCGTTGCGCTGGGCGGCGGTCGCCCTGCTCGGCGCGTCGACCGTCCTCGTCGGGGTCAGCCCCGCCCAGGCCGCCGGGACGGAGCTCAGCTCCGGCAGCCTGACCTGGGGTTTCAAGGCGTCCTTCCGCGCCTACGTGAACACCGGCAACGGCAACCCGCCGATCGCCGCCAGCGACGGTGCCCGCATCAACAGCGACGGCACCTTCACCTTCCCCGCCAAGGGCGGTACGTACGACGCCGACACCGACGCCATCGACGCCGCATACGGCGGGAAGATCGTCTTCTCGTACCCGGCGCACTTCTTCACCATCGCGTTGGCCAACCCGACGATCGTCGTGACCGGCGGCACCGCCGCGGTCAAGGCGGACGTCGACCTCACCACCACGGCGGCCGAGCCGGTCTCGGTCCGCCAGGCCACCATCGCCACCATCACCACAAGCGACGACAACCCGGGTGGCAGCGGCGGCACGGTGACCGCGACCGACCTGGCGGCGACGCTGACCGCCGAGGGCGCCTCGGCGTTCAACGGCTTCTACACCGCCGGCACCGCGCTCGACCCGCTGTCGTTCACCTTCTCCACCGGTGGCGGCGGCGAACCGGCCGGACCGGCCGTCGGCGTCACCCCCGCCACCGGGCTCGACCCGGCCGGGGCGACGATCACGGTCAGCGGCAGCGGTTTCGACCCGGAGGCCAACGGGGCGGCGGGGATCTACGTCTCGTTCGGCCCGAAGGTCGACGAGCACTGGACCAACGCCGGTGTCCTGCAGGTCACCAAGTGGGTCAACAAGACGAACGAGCCGACGGAGGCCCGCGACCGGCTCAACGCCGACGGCACGTTCCGTACCACGCTGCCGATCAGTGCGGTCTACACCGACCGCACCGGCACCCGGGTCGACTGCACGGCCGTGCAGTGCTACGTGATCACCTTTGCCGCCCGGGGCTCGGCCGACCGTAGCCAGGACACCTTCACCCCGGTGACCTTCGCCCGTACGCCGGCCGGCGGCGGCGACGCCGACCAGCAGATCACCGCCACCGTCACCGGTGGCGCGCTGACCCTCGGCGTGGCCGGCGCCACGGTCGCCCTGCCGGCGGTCAGCAACGGGCAGGTCACCACCGGGGCGCTCAACGCCGCCACGGTGGCCGACCTGCGCGGCACCAACGCCGGCTGGAGCCTGGTCGGGCAGGTCTCCGACTTCGCCTCGACCACCGGCGGCACCATCGCCGCGGACAACCTCGGGTGGACGCCGAGCGCCACCGTCGGCACCGACGGCCTCGCCGGCACCCCCGGCGTGGTCACCCCGGGCGCGCCCGCCGCGCCCGGCGCCGGTCTCGGCACCGCTCGGGCGCTGTGCACCTCGGCGACCGGCGCGAGCAACGGCACCTTCACCTGTGGCGCCGAACTCCAACTCGGGGTTCCGGCGTCCGCCCTGGCGGGCGACTACAGCGCGGTGCTCACCCTCACCCTCTCCTGATCCGGCACCACCCCGGTGGGGCGGGCTCGCCACCCGCCCCACCGGGCCCGATCACGTTCCCGGAGCCCGGCATGTCCCTGCGTACCATCCTGTCCCGGGCGAGCGCCGTGCTCGCCGTCACGCTGCTCGTGGCCATGGCCCCGCCAGCACCGGCCCCCGCCGCGCCCGCCCCGTCGCCCGGCCCGACGGCCGCCGCCGGCCAGACCGGAGCGGCGCGCTGGGCCGTCCAACCGTCCAGCGCCAAGGGCCCGACCGGGCGCAACTACTTCATCTACGACCTGGCCCCGGGCAGCACCCTGACCGACCACGTCGGCATCACCAACCTCGGCGACCGCCCGGTCACCTTCGACGTGTACGGCACCGACGCCTACACCTCCACCGACGGCGCGTTCGCCCTGCTGCCGGCGGACCGGCCGGCCACCGACGTGGGCTCCTGGATCAGGGTCGAACGGCGCGAGTGGACGATTCCGGCGGGCAAGCGGGTCGACATCCCGTTCCGGCTCACCGTGCCGGCCAACGCCACCCCGGGCGACCACACCGGCGGGGTGATCGGTGCGGTCGCCCGGATCCGGACCACCGCCGACGGGCAGCGCGTCCTGGTCGACCAGCGGCTCGCCGCCCGGGTCTACCTGCGGGTCACCGGCCCGGTCCGGCCCGCCGTCACGGTGGAGGCGGTCGACGTCTCCTACGACAACCCGGTCAACCCGTTCGGCGGCGGCGACCTGGTGGTCCGCTACCGGCTGCGCAACGACGGCAACGTGCGGGTCGGCGGCAGCGGCACGGTGACCGTGCGCGCGCCCTTCGGCCGGGAGCAGGCCCGCACCTCCCCCACCGACCTGCCGGAACTGCTGCCCGGGGCCACCTTCACGGTCACCGAACGGATCACCGGCGTACCTCCGCTGCTGCGGCTGACCGCCGAGGTCGACATCGCGGCGACCACCACGGACACCGCGCTGCCGCCGGTGGTCCGGACCGCCGGGGTGTGGGCCCCGCCGTGGCTGCTGCTGGCCCTGCTCGCCGGGGCGGCCGGCTGGGCCGGACTACGGTGGTGGCGACGCCGGGCCGCTGCCGCCGCCGGTCGACCGTCCACCCCGGACCCTGCCGACACCCCGCGACCGGCCGCAACCTCCGCGACCGGCACCGCCGCCGACGGGCCGGCTCCGGTTACCGCCGCCGGGGCGGCTCCGGGTGTCGACCCGCGTCCCGACGCCCCGCCCGCCCGGTGACCGGGCCGCTGCGTGCCGTCGCCCTGCTGGCGGTAGCCGCCGCGCTGGCTCCGGCCCCGGGGGCGAGCGTCGCGGCCGGCGCCCCGGCGGGTGGTGGTCCCGGCGTCACCGTGCCGGCAGGGACGCTGCGGGTCGGCCAGCGGGTGCTGGTCGGCCTCGACGGCTGGCCCGCCGGCACCGTCCAGATCGAGGTGTGCGGCAACGCCGCCCGGCGCGGCGTGCTCGACTGCGCGACCGGGGCCGCCACCCACGGCCAGGTGCCGCCGTCCGGCCGGGCCACCCTGCCGGTGCTGGTGGCCGCCCCGCCGGTGGCCTGCCCGTGCGTGCTGCGGGTCCGGACGCCGACGGGCACGGCCACCGCCGTCGCCGACCTGACGTTGGCCGGGGTGACCGCGCCGGCCGTCGCGCCGGCCGTCCCGGCCGGGTTGACCCTGGTGGCGGTGCACGCCGACGACCGCTCCGGGCCGCGCGGCTGGTTCGGCCTGCCGGGTGAACTCGCGGTCCGCATCACCCTGCACAACCCGGGCGAGGAGGAGGTCACCGACCCGCCGTTCGAGCTGACCGTCGGGCCGCCCGGACGGGCCCGGACCATCGTGGCCGCCCCGACGCTGGGCGGCATCGCCGCCGGGCAGACCCGGGAGTACCACGTCCGGGTGCCCACCGGCGCGGCCCCCTACGGCCGGTACGAGGTGGACGGCCGGATCGCGGCGCCCGGTCGGCCGCTCGCGTTCACCGTGGCGGCTACCCGGCGGCCCTGGGGTCTCCCGGTCGCCGCCGCCGTCCTCACGGTCGGGCTGCTGCTCGCCCGGTCGACACGACGCCGGGTCCCCGCGGCTGCTCCCGGGCGACCCATCAGCAAGTAGTCGTTTGCGCAAGCCATCGTTTGCATTATGGTGGAGCCATGTCCACCGCCCCCATACCCGTGGCACCCGGTCCGGATCTCGACGCGGCCTTCGCCGCGCTCGGCGACCCGGTCCGACGCGCCCTGGTGGCCCGCCTCGCCCACGGGGACGCCACGGTGGGACAGCTCGCCGCGCCGTTCGAGCTGACCCCGCAGGCGATCTCGCACCACGTCGGGGTGCTGCGCCGCTGCGGCCTGGTCGAGCAGCGACGCGAGGGCACCCGACGCCCCTGCCGCCTCCGGACGGATCAGCTCTCGCTGCTCGGCACCTGGATCGACGAGCAGCGGCGCACCTGGAACGACCGGCTCGACGCCCTGGAGCACCACCTCACCGACGACGGGGCGGCCCGGTGACCGACGCACACCTGCGGGGCGACGAACTGATCGCCCGACGGCAGCTCGCCGCGCCGCCCGAGCGGGTCTGGGCCGCGTTCACCTCGCCGGCCGGCATCACTGCCTTCTGGGGCGGCTCGCACGCCACCGTGCCGTCCGGGTCGGTGACCGTCGACCTGCGCCCCGGCGGAGAGTTCGCGCTCGACACCCGCGCGCCGGACGGCCGCACCCACCGGCTCCGGTTCGTCTACGTGCGCGTCACCGCACCACACGAACTCGTCTTCGACGAACCGGTCACCGGCCTACGCACGATCGTCACCCTCCGCCCCACCGCCGACGGTACGGACCTCACCGTCCACCAGCGACGACTTCCCCCCGAGCTACGCACCGCCCGGGCGGTCGACGGGCTCGCCGCAATCCTCGACGCCCTCGCCGCACACCTGCGCCAGCCCGGCCCGACGCCTGCACCAGACCATGTGACGACGGAGCAACCATGACCTCGCAGACCCAACGTGACCTCGTCGCCGAATACTTCGCCGGGTTCCGGACGAGCGACCACCCGCGCATCCTCGCGACCCTCACCGACGACGTCGAGTGGGTCATCCACGGTCACCGGACCACCCATGGCAGGGCGGAGTTCGACGGGGAGATCGAGAACCCGGCGTTCACCGGCAGCCCGGCGCTCGACGTCCACCGCGTACACGAGGACGGCCCGGTCGTCGTCGTCACCGGCGAGGGCCGGGGAGTCAGCGTCGACCACGGGCCGTTCCGCTTCGCCTTCAACGACCTGTTCACCTTCCGCGACGGGCTGATCGCCCGGGTCGACTCCTACGTCGTCCCGCTGTCGTGAGGCGACGAGGCCCGGCACGCCGGACGGGGCCCGCCGTCCGGTCCCCTGCGCCGGGCGGCGGCTAGCGCGGGCCCGACCCGCTCGGGCACCGCACCCGGGGCAGAATCTCGCCGGCGAGCCACTCCAACGCCGCCTCGACCAGGCGACCGTCGATGGGCATCCACAGCGAGCACATCGCCACCCCCGCGTCGGCGAGCTGACACAGGTCGTCGACGATCGCCTCGGTGCTGGCGTGGGTGCCGCCGAGCAACCGGCCCGGCGCGGGCCGGACCGCCGACATTCCCGGCGGCACCAGGAAACCGACCGTGCTGATCCCGATCGTCGCCGGGTCCCGTCCCGTGCCGTCGGCCAGTTCCTCGATCCGACGCCGGAAGTGGCGGGCCTCCTCGTGGTCGATGCCGGAGCCGTGCCAGCCGACGCCGAACCGCAGCGCGCGTCGGATCGCCGCGTCGCTGTGCCCACCCACCCAGACCGGTGGCCCTCCGGACCGGTACGGGGGAACGCCGATGCGGGCGTCGCGCAGGCCGGCGAACCGGTCGTCCAGGTCTGCGGTGGTGCCGGCCCACAGTGCCTTCATGACCTCCAGGCTCTCGTCGGTCCGCCGGCCACGTAACCGGAGCGGCACCCCCAGCGCGGTGAACTCCTGCGGGTTCCATCCGGTGCCGACGGCGACCGCCAGTCGACCCGCCGACACGACGTCCAGCGTCGCAAGCTGGTTGGCCAGCACCACCGGGTGGTAGTAGGGCAGGACAAGCACGCTCGTCGCGATCCCCAGGTGGGTCGTCGCCCCGGCGACCGCCGCCAGCAGGACCACCGGGTCGAAGCCCGCGCCGTGCGGGTTCTTCAGCACGTGGTTGGCCATCAGGACGTAATCCAGGCCGATCCGCTCGGCGTCCCGCGCTGCCCGGAGCATGGCGGCACCCGCGTCGCCCGGCCACACCGGCGGCTCGAGGGAGAGTCCGAATCTCATCGTGGCCACTCGTCGGCCCCGGTTTCCCCGGCGCGGGCCATCGCCGACCTGGTCGCCAGGAGCTGCCGGGCGAGCCGCCCGCGCAGGTCCTGGAGAGCGGCGATCCGTCGGTCCAGGGCGCCGAGCCGGTCGGTGGCGATCCGCAGCGCGTCGGGGCACCGGGGCAGGGTGCTCAACGGCTCGTCGAGGCACCCCTTGTCGATCGAGAGCCGAATGTCCTCGACGGTGAGGCCGGAGTCGAGCAGCTCGTGGATGTTCCGGACCCTGACCACCGCCAACTCGTCGTACTCCCGATAGCCGTTGGCGGCCCGGCCCGGGGCGATCAGGTGCTGCTGCTCGTAGTACCGCACCGAGCGGGTGCTGACGCCGCAACGGCGCGCGAGTTCTCCGATCCGCATGTCCCTGGTCCCCTCACGCACCCGGCGATGCTAGAACCCTGACATTGATGTCAAGGTCAAGTCATCGCGTACGCGGCGACGTGCGGACGTCGCGGGGCCGACGCGACGCGCGCCGGCCCCGCCATGGTCGGCCTGCTCAGTTACTGAAGAACGTGCACTGGAACGCCATGTCGTCCACCCGTACGGGGCCGCTGCCGCCGAGCAGGGAGACCCGGACGAACACCTGGCTCGGGCCGTTGGCGTAGCTGGCCACGTCGTGCCGCCGCCAGACGGTGTCGGTGATCCGGACGGTACGCAACGCGAGGTACGTCCAGCTCGCCGGATCGATCACCTCGACGTTGAGCACCGCCGGCCCGCTGACCGCCTGGACGAAGAACCCGCCGCCGCAGGTGGTGTTGTGCCCGGCGGTACGCGGCCGTACGGTGAGCAGCTTGCCCACCCCGGACCAGCCGCCGGCCGACGTCGTGAGAATGGCGTTGTTCGCACCGGAGTGGGCCTTCCCCGCGCCCAGCTCGAAGGCTCCGCTGCCGGCACCGGAGCGGTGGAACTCCCACACCGCCGCCGGGTTGCTCTCGAACCCGTCCGTGTGCTGCCAGAGGTCCGCCTGGGCGGGGCTGACGGCCACGGTGAGGGCCACCGTCGTCGCCGTGACGGCCGCGGCGGTGAGGCGTACGGCCCGGGTGAGTGCGGTTCTCATCGCTGTCTCCTCTGCTCGTCGCCGCACGTCACGGCGCACCGTAGATGACGACCTGGTACGTGGTGATCGCCTCGCCCACCGGCTGGTGCCAGGTGCGCGGCGAGGAGTTGCACTGGTTGCCGTTGCGGTTGGCGTGCGAGTTCAGCCCGTACCCGGTGTTGCCGGCGAAGAGCGGCCCACCACTGTCACCGCCGAGGGTGCAGATGTTGGTCTCGATCATCTGACGTACGGTGCCGCCCGCGCCGTTGACCGTCACGTTGGTCTTGAGCACGGAACCGCACCGGAATCCGGTGGTCCGGCCCGAGTTGCAGACCGACAGTCCGCTCACCGCCGTCGCCCAGCCGTGGATGCTGCGGCTGGTGTTGTTCCACAGGTTGATGGTGCCGGTGGCCCAGACCGACGGACCGTTCATCCAGATGAGGCCGAAGTCGTTCTCCGGGTAGTTGCTCTCCAGTGACGGCCCGACGTCCTGCCCGTTGGGCAGCGTCCAGTGCGGGTAGCCCTGGGTGCAGTGGCCGGCGGTGATGATGTAGTTGAAGGTGTAGTCGGTGGCGGTGAACCCGGCCGAGCAGCCACCCAACGAATCCCCGCTGGAGATCCCGACGTTCGGCTGGATCGGGCCGGCGCCGGTCTCGAACCGGACCGCCGTGCCGAACCGGCGCGCCGCCGAGCGTTGCACGGCGTTCTTCGCTCCCGCCGTCGGCAGGCTCACCACCACCTGGTTGGTCGCCGGGTCCACCCCCCAGGTCGTGCCGGGTTCACTCGCCGCGGCCTCCAGCGTCCGCTGGATGGTCCGTAGTTGCCGCTCGCCCCGGGCGACGAGGCGCGCCTTCGCGCCGGCGGCGGTCACCTTCGCGGCGGCAGCGGCGTCGGTGACGGTGACGACGAGGGCGCCGTCGGACAGGTACGCCCCGCCCGAACTGGCACCCAGCTCGGTGGTCAACCGGTTGGCGAGCCGGACGTGGGCGTCCTCGGCGCGCAGCAGCTTCTCGGCGGCGTCGCGGCTGATGCCCCGCTGTGCGGCGATCGCCGCGGCCATGTCCGCCGCCCCGGTCGCCCGGCCCGACCCGGCGACGGCAGCGGCGGACGCCGGGGTTGCCCGGCCGGCGGCGCGGGCCTGATCCGCCGCGCCCCCGGGGCCGGCGGGCCGGTCGACCGGACCCGCCACCGCGGCCGTCGGGACGAAGGCCACCGAGGACACTGCGACGAGTGCCATGGCGAGCAGAGATCTACGGCTCGGTCTCTTCCTGTCCGGCCGGCTGATGGTGACACGTTCTGACATTCACCACTCCCATCACGAGAGGATCCGTCGGCCGGACCATGGGCCGACCGGACGGCAATCCTCGCAACGGGGAGTGGGACGGGAAGGGGATGCTGGACGCGGCTGGACACGCCCGGACACCTGACACCGGACGTGCCGGGCCCGGACGGGGTGGCGGGGTGGCCCCCTGACCGGGCCACCCCGCGTTCGCGCCCCTCACCGACGGGCGGGTACGACAGTCCGCCGGCCGGTCCTGACGGGGGCGCGGGTCAGAAACGCGCCCAGTCGTCGGCAGCCGGCCGCCACACGTCGATGTTGCGCGGGTCGACCGCCATCCGGCGGGCCCGGTGGGTCTCGTGCTCCTCCGGCGTGAACACCCGGTGCCTGTCGCACAGCTCGTAGCGCGGCCCGTGCCGGGTGTCGTGCATGTAGAAGGCGATCGACGTGGACGCCGAGTGGTTGACCAGGTCGGAGGCGATCGGGACCTGCTTGTACTGGGCCCGTGCCCGGCCGCGCATCACGTGGTCGAAGCTCTTCATCATGAAGCACAGGTGCGCGACGTAGAACTCGTTGTTGCGCTGGATCGCCAGGCTGTGGTGGTAGCGGTCCTCGCTGCGCAGGAAGACCGTGACGTCGCCGACGTGGTCGGACTCCAGGAAGCCGAGCACCTTGGTGTAGAACGCCAGCGTCTCGTCGTACTTGTCGGTGGCGAGGAACGGGTGCACCAGGTCCAGCGGGCGCAGCTCGATCAGCGGCGGCTCGGCGTACTCCTGGAACTCGGTGAACAGCTCGACGATCAGCCCGTTGGGGTCGCGGACGGCGAAGCCCCGCTGGACCAGGCCCTTGACCCGGTCGGCCAGCTCGAACACCTCGTGCCCGGCGGCGGTGACCCGCTCCCGCAGGTCGTCCAGGACGGCGTCGTTCTCGACGCTGAACCCGACCGCCGTGGTCCACGACTCGGTACGCTGCGGCGCGGCGACCAGCTCGATGCTGTGGTGTTCCAGGTCGGCGCGCAGGAACGCGTACTCGTCGTCGTGCTGCTCCAGTTGCAGCCCGACGTGGTACTGGAGGAACTCGATGGAGGCGGCCAGGTCGGGCACCTCGATCCGGGCGTACTCCATGCCGTAGGGCCCACGGCGGCGGGCGGTGGCCTCGGTGGTCATCTGTGACCCCTCTCGATGGGCTGGGCGTCCCCGGCGGTGGGGATACTGACGATGGCCTGACGCTCGATGACCGGCCGCCAGCGTTCCCGGACGAACCGCTCGTGCGAGTCGCTGTGCAGGTAGTCGAGCAGGTCCTGCTCGGTGGGGAACTCCACGACGAAGCCGTGGGTCATGCTGGTGTCGCGGGTGCTGACGTTGACCCCGCTGCGCCAGTTGCGCATCGCGGGATACCGGCTCGGGAAGGTCTCCAGCTCGGCCAGGACGGACTCGGCCGCGCCGGGCGGCAGGTCGTCGCGGAACCGGAAGACCAGCATGTGGGTGATCATGGCGGCCGGCTCAGAGGATGAAGCTGAGTCGGGCGCCGGGGTCCATCGACTCCATCACGGGCACGGCCCGGCGCAGCCGGAACCGCAGCCCGTCCGGGTCGACCTTGAGCACGTGCTCGTAGCGGCCGACGTAGGTGTAGGCGCCGTTGTCGCGGTAGCGGTGGATGATGAAGTTGGCGCTGATCCAGACGGTCTCCGCGCCGGCCTCCAGCAGCAGCACGTTGGAGATCATCCGGTGGGTGCGCGAGTGCGGGTTCTCGGCGTGTGCCTTGCGGCTCTTGAGCCGCTTGACCCGGGCCTGGATCAGCTCGTAGTCGTCGGCCACGAAGTACCCGGCGGTGGTGGCGTCCCAGCCGGCCCAGTCGGTGGTCGGGACCTCCAACCGGCCACCCGGCTCGATCAGGGTGAGCCACTCGTCGAGCCGCCACTCGTCGAGCAGTTGGGCCTCCCGGTAGAGGAACTCCTCCACCTCGGCCCGGGTCACCTCGCGCGATGCCACACTGACCACTCCCCCACGGCTCCCGGCCGTCGTCGACGACACGCTCACTTGCCCGCACCCCCCGCGGCGGGTCCGGCGGCGGGCGTACCGGCCGGCGGGTCGCCGGCCACGCTGGTGCTCGCCCCGACCTTCTCGGCCCAGCGTCGCCAGAAGCTGCGCATCGCGCCCTCGTCGATCGAGCGGCCCTGGTTGCCCTGCTTCTCGTTGGCCATGCCCCGGGACATGTCGCTCCAGTCGTGGGCGGGGTCGACCGCGTCGGCGGTCGCGGTGATGCCGCGCTGCACCGCCTCGTACGCCTCGATGTCGTCGGGGGTGGCCAGGCCGCCCGGCCCGACGAAGCTGACCATCGTCTTGATCCGCAGCGCGCGGACCGACTCCGGCTCGCCGACCTCGACGAACTGCCACGCCCGCACGTCGGTGCGGTCGGCGGCGACCGGTTCGAGCTGCCTGATGGTCAGCGCCTCCAGGTCGAACAGCAACAGGTTGGGGAAGACGAACAGGATGCGGCTGGCGTCGGCCACCTCGGCGGCGAGTTCGGGGCCGAGACGGGCCTCCAGCTCGCGGCGCTTGGCGACGGTGCGGGTCTTCTCCTCGTCGCCGAAGCGGGGCTCCCAGACCATCCCGATCCGGCCGTTGTGCCCGGTGAGCACGAGCAGCCCGTGGCCGCCGCCGAGGTCGTAGGCGTACTGGTCGTCGTCGGTGACGGCGAACCCGGTCTCGCGCAGGTAGCCGACGAAGGTGTTGTGGGTGGGGGCGAAGTGGTAGCCGTCCATCGCGTTCTCGACGGCGAGCTTCCAGTTGCCCTTCACGCTGTAGAGCTGCACGCCCGGCAGGGTGGTCATGCCGTGCTCGCCGATCTTCGCGGTCAGCGACATGTAGTGCGCGGCCGGTCCGAGGTGGGTCAGCAGGTCGGGCACGTCCGCGTCGAAGGCGACGAAGACGAAACCCTCGTGGATCTGGAGCCGGGGCACCTGGCGCAGCGCCATCGACGCCCGGAAGGCGGGGTCGTCGGGGTACGCGTCGTCGCCGGGCAGCGCGGCCAGTTCGCCGGAGTTGCTGAACGCCCAGGCGTGGTAGAAGCACTGGAAGAACTTCGTGTTGCCCTCGCTGTGCCGGCACAGCACGGTGCCCCGGTGGGTGCAGGCGTTGAAGAAGGCCCGCACCTCGCCCCCGGCGTCCCGGCAGAAGATCAGCGGTCGACCGCCGAGGGTGCGGGTCTTGAAGTCACCCGCCTTCGGGATCTCGGTCTCGTGGCCGAGATAGAGCCAGGTGTGATTCCAGATCCGGTCGATCTCGGTCCGGAACACCTCGGGGTCGCGGTACGCCGAGCGGTGCACGCGGAACCGCAGCGCCTCCCAGTCCTCGTCGATCATCGCGCCGGCTGCACCGAGCGGACGTACCGGCGTCTGCTGCGCCATCACCTCACCGCCTTCTACGTCATGCGAGACAGCATCTCGCTACACGATGCTGCTACTCGGCCATGGCAACTGTCAAGAGCAGGGCAGACTCCGACACCGGGTTACTCGCTGTTAATACGAACGCAACACGCAACTGTTGCTTCGCCGGTCACGATCCCCTACATCCGACATGGCCCGGCCGATCCGCCCGCCCCGATCGCCGGCCCTTGGACGCGGCCCGCGCATCCCGTCGCCGGCCGCCGGCCACCCGCACCGGGCAGCGCCGTCCCGTCGCACCGCCAGCCGGTGTCACCCCTTCCGGAGGATGTCATGCTCCAGCCGCACGATGGCCCGATCGGTGGAACCCACTACCTGCCCAGCACCCCGGACACCTGCCTGTGGGGCCGGCTGCCCGACCGGCGGCACGAACCCGTGCTCCGGGTCGACTCCGGCGAGACCGTGACCATCGACACGCTCAGCCACGAGGGCATCCTGGAGGACCAGGGCCGCGACCCGGTCGGCTTCCTCAAGCAGTTCGACGTGCCCACCGACCGGGTCCTCACCGACGCCCGCGACCTGGCCGCCTCCGACGTCGCCCACGACTACGACGCCGACGGCCCGCACGTGGTCACCGGCCCGATCACGGTGGCCGGAGCCGAACCCGGCGACCTGCTCCGGATCGAGGTGCTCGACCTGCTCGTCCGCGCCCCGTACGGCTTCATCAGCAGCCGGCACGGCTACGGCGCGCTGCCCGGCGAGTACCCGCTCACCCCCACCGACACCGGCCCGGAGGGCGACGGCCCCCGGGAGTACGGCACCGTCAGCCACTTCACCGAGGTGATCCACCACGGCGGCCGGCTGTTCGGCACCCTGCCGTACGGCGACGGCCGGGCGGCCCGCTTCCCGCTCGCCCCCTTCCTCGGCCTGATGGGCGTCGCCGTGGACACCGACGAGCCGGTGCACTCGGTGCCGCCCGGCGCGTTCGGCGGCAACCTCGACATCAACGAACTCCAGGTCGGCTCCACCCTCTACCTGCCGGTGCAGCTGCCCGGGGCGGGCTTCTACGCCGGTGACCCGCACTACGCCCAGGGCGACGGTGAGGTGGCGCTGACCGCCCTGGAGGCGCCACTGCGGGCCACCCTGCGGCTGTCGGTGATCCCCGGGGCACAGGCCGGTGGCCTGGTCGGGGCCGTCGACGGGCCGTTCGCCGAGACCGCCACCCACTGGCTGCCGGTCGGCCTGCACGGCGACCTCGACGAGGCGATGCGGAGGGCCGTCCGGGCCGCCGTCGACTTCCTCGTCCGCACCCAGGGCATGCCCCCGCAGACCGCGCTGGCCTACCTGAGCGCCGCCGCCGACTTCGAGGTGAGCCAGGTCGTCGACGGGGTGAAGGGCATCCACTGCCTGATCCGCAAGGCCGACTTCCCGGCCCACTTCTGACCGACGACGCGTCCCGGCCCGTGGCGGTGTGCCGCGGGCCGGGGCGGGCGGCGCACCGACGCGCGCAGGGGTCGCCGCCACGCCGCTGCCCCCGACCGGGACGGGCCGGGGGCAGCGGACGCAGCCGGCCGGAGCCGGGCCGCACCGTCACCGACAGGCGGCATGCGACGGGCGGCAGGACCGGGGACCGCGGCGGCGACGGCCGGGCCGGGTGGCGCTGCCCGGCCGGGCCGACGGGGTGGGGTTCAGGCGCTGGCGGGCACCTCGACGCGACGGGGTGCGGCCTCCATCGCCCCGGGCCGGGTGACCGTCACCGCTGCCGCCCGGCTCGCCCACCGGGCCGCCTCGTCGATCGCCGCGCCGTCGAGCAGCGCGTCGGCCAGGGCGGCGCAGAAGGTGTCCCCGGCACCGGTGGCGTCGACCGCGTCGACCCGCTCCGCCGGGATCAGCCACTGCCGGTCGGTGGTCACCACCAGCGCGCCGTCACCGCCGAGGGTCACCACCACCGGCCCCCGGGTGCCCAGCGACCGGGCCATCGCGGCCAGCGCGTCGGCCCCGGCGTCCGTCGGTGGCGCGCCGGCCAGGGCGGCCAGCTCCCCCCGGTTGGGCACCAGCACGTCGACCCGGGCCAGGGTGGCCGGGTCGACCGGGCGGGCCGGTGCCGGGTTGAGCACCACCAGCCCCTCGGCCAGCCGGACCGCCTCGGCCACCACCGCCGCGTCGACCTCCTGTTGCAGCAGCACCGCCCGCGCCGACCCGAGCAGGTCACGCAGCGGGCCGAGATGCTCGGCGGCGAGCCACATGTTCGCCCCCGAACTGACCGCGATGGTGCTGTCGCCGTCGGCGGTGACCAGCACGATCGCCTGCCCGGTCGGGCGGGGGGCGCGCAGCACCGCCTCGGTGGCCACCCCCTCGGCGGCGATCAGCCCGAGCAGCCAGTCGCCGTCGGCGTCGATGCCGACCGCGCCGACCATCGCCACCCGGCGACCCAGCCGGGCGGCGGCGACGGCCTGGTTGGCGCCCTTGCCGCCGCCGGCCCGCCGGTGGTCGGCCGCGCCGAGCACCGTCTGCCCGGGGGCGGGCAGCTCGTGCAGCGGCACCACCACGTCCACGTTGAGGCTGCCCACCACCACGATGTCGGTCATCGCCGGTCAGCCCTGCCCGGGACGCCAGGCGTGCGGCAGGAAGTCCGCCCGGGGCGGGGCGAAGACGTCCACGTTGATGCACGGGCCCTCGGTCGGTTCGATGTAGTGCTCCGCGCCGCGCGGCACCAGCAGCATCGAACCCGGCCCCATCGGGTGCGGCACGCCGTCGACGTAGTAGTTGCACCGGCCGCCGAGGATCAGCACCAGCTGGTCGAAGTCGTCGTGGTGGTGCGGGTTGAGGTCCATCCCGACGGCCAGTTCGTGCCAGGCGAAGAGGACCTCGTCGGTGGCGTACACCTTGCGGCGCACCCCGGGCCGGACGTCGGTGGCCGGGATGTCGTCCCAGTTGACCGAGGTGCGGTAGAGCTGCGGGTTGAGCATGTGAACGCGTCCCTTCTCGGGCGGGTCAGAGGGGTGCGGCGAGCCGACGCAGGCCGGTGCCGAGCAGGTGCAGGTCCGAACCGACGACCAGGTAGCGCGCGTCGGTCAGGCCACAGCGGTCCAGCGCCGCGGCGGACCGCTCGGGCACCCAGCCGCCGAGGTGGGTCCCGGTCGTGCGGGCCGCGGCGGCGATGTCCCCGGTACGTCGCAGCAGCGGCCCCGGGTCGTCGGTGGTCGACAGGCCCAGGCTCACCGCCAGGTCGGTGGTCCCGACGAAACCCACGTCCACCCCGGCCAGCAGGGCGGGCAGCGGGTCGTCGGTGGTCGCCGTCTCGATCTGGGCCACCAGTACGGGCGGGTGCTCGGCCTCCACCGCGAGGTACCGGTCCAGGCCGTCGCCGCCGTACCCGGCCGACGGGTGCGCCAGGCTGATGCTGCGCCGCCCGTGCGGGGCGTACCGGCTGGCCGAGCGCAGCGCCTCGACGTCGGCCCGGCGGCGCACCGTCGACAGCTGGATCCCGACGGCCCCGGCCTCCAGCAGCCGGTTGACCTGGCCGGGGTCGACGGCCGGCACCCGGACCAGCGCCGGCAGGCCGGCCAGGGCGGCGAGCCGGAGCTGGTCGGTGGCGATCCGCTCGTCCAGGCCGGAGTGCTCCAGGTCGATCACGACGAAGTCGAGTCCGGAACGGGCGGCCAGGGCGATCACGTCACCGCCGGGCAGCTTGACGAAGGTGCCGGCGAGCTGACCCCCGGCGCGCAGGGTCGCCCGCAGCCGGGAGCGGTGGCCGTGCACCCCGGCCGGCGGGGTCGGCTCGACGGAGGTCGGCGGCGTCTGCCCGACGGACGTGGACGGGGTCGGCTGGGCCGGCCCCGGCTCGCCGGACACCGGCCCGACGGCGGACATCAGGGCCTCACGCCCCGGTGGCGGGCAGCCCGCGCCACGGCACGGTCGGCACCTGCTCGCCGCCGAGCAGCACCACGCTCGGCTCCAGCCGGGGTGCGGTGATCGTGTTGCCGGCGGCGTCGGGGAGCACCGCCTCCTCGGCCTCGGCCAGCACGGTGACGTGGGCCGGGCCGCCCTCGACCAGGGTGCCGTAGCCCTCGGCGTCCAGGCCGGTCAGCCGGGCCGGCGCGGTCGTCACCCGGGGCACCAACTGCTCCAGCGTCATCCCCATCGCGCGCAGCTTGGCCATGCTGGTGACCAGGTCGAACACCGGGCCGCGCCAGTTGCGGGCGCTGGTGTCGGAGGTGACCACGTCGGGCAGGAAACCCTGCTCGATCGCCGGACGGGCGACGGCAAAGCTGAGGTTGCTCTTGCCGTGGGCGGATTCGAACAGCACCCCGCGCTCGCGGGCGGCGTACACCTCGGGCAGCACGGTGCCGTCGTTGAGGATGCCGTACGGCTTGCCGGTGTAGCAGTGCGCCACCACGTCGCCGGGGCGCAGCAGGGGCAGGATCACCGGCAGCGGCTCCGGCGTCTCCCCGATGTGGATCATCAGCGGCAGGCCGGCCTCGGCGGCGAGCGCCAGGGAACGCTTGAGCAGCGGACGCCAGTCCAGCCCGACGACGTCCTCGGAGAGCCGGATCTTGAACCCACGCACCCGGTGCGGGTTCGCCTCGGCCACCGCCAGGGCGTCCTCGGGGACCAGCGTGCCTGGGTTGATCAGCTCACCGAACCGGAAGTCGATCAGGCCGAGGACCGAGACGTTGAGGAAGTTCACCAGCCGCATCCGGGCCGGCTCGGCGACGTACTTCTCGAACGCGGCGAAGGTGGACGCGCCGACGGTGCCGGCGTCGCAGGCGGCGACGACGCCCCGGTGCAGGTGCGCCTCGTCCGGCGGGGCCCCGACCTTGGAGACCTCGGCGAAGATGTGGGTGTGCGCCTCGACCAGGCCGGGCAGCACGTACTGCCCGGCGCAGTCGACCACCCGGTCGGCGGCGGCGGCGAGGCCGGGCGCGATCCGGGCCACCCGGTCGCCGGTCACCGCGACGTCGGCGACCTGGCTGGCTCCGGTCTGACCGTCGAACACCTGGCCACCGGCCAGCACCAGGTCGTACCGCTCGGAATTCTCACTCATGACATCGGGCTCTCTGTGCGAAGCGAGTGGGTCGACGCGTCGACGGCGGCCGGCGCGGGGTGGTCCGGGCTCTCGGCACCGAACCGGGTACGCAGGGGCAGCACCCCGGCGACGGTCACCTCCACCTGGTCGCCGGGGCGCAGGAAGCAACCCCGGTCCTGGCCGGTGCCGGTCGGGGTGCCGGTGAGCACCACGTCACCGGGCTCCAGCACCACGTACCTGGTGATCCAGGCGAGCAGGTCGGGCACCGGGAAGATCAGGTCGGCGGTGCTGGCCTGCTGGCGCAGCTCGCCGTTGACCGTGGTGCGGACGCCGATGGCGTCGCGGTCGGCGACCGCGCCCAGGCCGAGCACCGAGGCGCCCAGGGCACCGAACCCGGGGAAGCTCTTGGCCAGGGTGGGATTGCCCGTGGCGGCCATCACGTCCCGGGCGGTCAGGTCGTTGGCGGCGGTGATCGCGGCGAGGTGCGCCCAGACCTGCCCGGCCGGGGTGTGGTGCATCCGGGCGCCGACGACCAGGGCGACCTCGCCCTCGTAGTCGGGCTGGCTGCTCACCGAGCCGGGCAGCGGCACGGTGTCCCCGGGGCCGGAGCCGGCGCTCGGCGATTTCAGGTAGAGCACCGGCTGGGTGGGCAGGGCCCGGCCGGTGGTGCGGGCCTTGCAGTGGTAGTTCAGCCCGACGCCCCACACCGCGCGGGTCCCGGCCAGCGGCGGGCGCAGGTCGCCGACGAGGGTCTCCAGCGGTAGCCGGCGGCGGACCCGGGCCTCGGCGGCGGGGGCGAACCCCCGGCCGGCGCGCAGCAGGGCGGCCACGTCCGGGGTGGGCAGGTCGAGCAGTTCGACGTCGTCGCCGGTGATCCGGCCCAGCCCGTACCGGGTGACGACGAGGTGCGCGTCGGTGGGCGCGGGGGCGGTCATACCGCGTCCGAGGAGTGGCCGGGTACGGTGCCGAGCGCCGGGTTGACCAGTGGGGCCAGGTTGTTGACGGCGGCGGCGGCCTCACCGAAGCCGACCGAGATCAGCCGGACCTTGCCGTCGTAGTCGGTGATGTCGCCGGCGGCGAAGACCCGGGGCAGGTTGGTCCGCATCGACCGGTCCACGGCGACGTAGCGGCGACGCATCTCCAGCCCCCAGCGTTCCATCGCGCTCAGGTCGGCGATGAAGCCGAGCGCGGCGACCACCGCCTGGGCGGGCAGGGTCTGCCGGCCCTCGCCGCGTACCTCGGCGATCCGCACCGCCTCGACGTGCTGTTCCCCGTCGATCCCGCTGACCTCGTACGGGGTGAGCACCCGCACGGTCGACTCGTGCAGCTGGGTGACGCTGCGTTCGTGGGCGCGGAACTGCGGTCGCCGGTGCACCAGGGTGACGCTGCTGGCGTACGGCTCCAGGGCCAGCGCCCAGTCGACGGCGGAGTCGCCACCGCCGACCACGACGACGTCCTGCCCGGCGAGTTCCTCCAGCCGGGGGACGAAGTAGCGCAGGCCCCGGCCGAGGTGGTCGCTGCCGACGGGCAGCTCCCGGGGGGTGAAGGTGCCGATGCCGGCGGTCAGCAGCACGGCCGCCGCCCGGACCTGGGTGCCGCTGTCGGTGCCGATGAGCACGTGGTCCTCGGCGCAGGTCAGCTCGATGGCGCTCTGCCCGAGCAGGAACGTCGGCTTGGCGGTGGCGGCCTGGGTGAGCAGGGCGTCGACGAGTTCCTGGCCCCGGACGGCGGGCAGCCCGGCGATGTCGTAGATCGCCTTCTCGGGGTAGAGGGCGGCGATCTGCCCGCCGGCCTCGGGCAGCGAGTCGATCACCGCCACGCTCATCCCGCGGAAGCCGGCGTAGTAGGTGGCGTAGAGGCCGGCCGGGCCGGCGCCGATGATCGCGAGGTCGACCTCGTGCCGCTCGGTCATCAGCCGGCGCTTTCCGCGATGGCCGGGTGGTCGTGGCCGACCCGGCCGATCTTGCGGGCGCCGCCCGGGGTGCCGATCTCGGTGAAGAACTCGGCGTTGATCGGCCCGAACCGGGCGCGGTCGGCGGGCAGGTCGTCGAGGTGGAAGATCGAGGTGACCGGGCAGACCGGCTCGCAGCGCCCGCAGTCGACGCACTCGTCCGGGTTGATGTACATCATCCGGTCGCCCTCGTAGATGCAGTCCACCGGGCATTCCTCGACGCAGGACCGATCCTGTACGTCCACACATTCGTCGGTGACCACGTAGGTCATCGGTCCTCCTGCGGTTCGGTCGGCCGGCCGCATCCGCGCCGCAGCGGCAGGTCCGGACGGGCAGCCGATCCGGGTGCCGGGCCCGTTCCGCGACGTCGCCGGATGCGGGGCGATGTCGTTTGGTGTCAGGCCACGCTAGAGACCCGGCCCAGAGTATGTCAACATACGAGACGTCATCTTGAATGAAGTCACGCTGGCGAGAGGGAGCGGATGGACGACGAGGTACCGGCGCCCCTGCGCCACGCCGCCGCGCGGGCGGTCGACGAGGCCACCCTGGTCGACGCCCTGGCCGCGCTCACCGCCCAGCCCAGCCCGTACGGTCGGG
Source organism: Micromonospora sp. WMMD734 (assembly GCF_049178975.1). Classification (NCBI taxonomy): domain Bacteria; kingdom Bacillati; phylum Actinomycetota; class Actinomycetes; order Micromonosporales; family Micromonosporaceae; genus Micromonospora; species Micromonospora sp. WMMD734. Next base: position 1,326,947 of record NZ_JBMHMK010000001.1, on the reverse strand, counting down.
AGCGGGCCACCGCGCTGCGGGTCGCCGACTGGGCCGCCACCCGCTGGCCGGAGCTGTCCTGGCAGGTCGACCCGCTGGAGCGCACCCCGACCACGCCCGACAGCGCCAACCTGGTCGGCGGCACCGACCTGGGCGACCACCCCGAGCTGTTGATCTACTCGCACCTGGACACCTCGCTGACCGGCGGGAACGACTTCGACGCCCCGATCACCGGCCGGCGCACCCCCGCCCCCGCGCTGGAACTGTCCGGCCCGGCCAACGAGGTGGTCAGCGGCTTCGGCCTCGGGGTGGCGCGGGCCGCGGCCGCCGCCGCCCTGGTCGGCTACGCCGCCGCTGCCGAGACCCTGCGGGCCGCCGGCCGGCCGCACCGGCTGACCCTGCTGCTCGCCGCCACCGGCACCCACCGCGACGACCTCACCGCCGGCCCGGAGGACGGCGTCGCGCCGGCCCCCACCACCGGCGGGGTCCTGCACCACCTGCGCGGGCGGCCACGGCCGGCCGCCGCGATCGTGGCCAAGACCAGCCCACCGGGCATCCTCACCGCCGAACCGGGGGCGATGTTCCTGCGGGTACGCCTGTCCAGCGGGTTCCACCCGGCGCTGTTCCGGGACACCGCCACACCCCCCGGCGGGCTGCTCGCCCACCTCGGCGTGGTGGTCGAGGCGCTGGAGGAGTTCCGCCGGGCCCACCTGGCCCAGCGGGCCGACCCGGACGCCCAGGTCGGGGCGGAACTGGGCCTGGGGGCGGTCCGCGCCGGCCAGCCGGGCAAGCCCGACCTGCTGCCCGGGGTGCTGGACCTGCACCTCTACCTGACCACGGTGCCCGGCGACGATCCGCGGCAGATCACCGACGCGCTGCGGGCCACCCTGACCCGGCGGCTGCGCAACACCCCGCTGGCCGACTGCGGGCTGGCCGTGGCCGGACATCCGGCCCACCCGTCCGCGGCCACCCCGCCCACCGCGCCGATCTGCCGGCACGCCGGCGACGCCTGGCTCGCCGCGTACGGCCGGCCACCGGCGCCGCTGCGCGGGTGGACCGGGTCGACCGACGGGGTGGTGCTGCGCGCCCGGGGGGTGCCCACCGTACGGCTGGGTCCGCCGGCGTTACCGCCCGATCCGGCCGACCCGCGACGGGACCGGTACGCCCTGTCGGAACTGGTGCGTTTCGCCCGGTTGTACGCCGACATCGCGGTGCGCCACCAGCAGGCATCGACAGGCTGACGTGTCATATGCCATGATACTGTCTCACTCTGCGCACAAAGGAATCCAGATGGCGGACGATGCCCCTTCGCCGGTCAAGAGCGCTGACCCCAGCTCACCGGCGATCCAGACCGTGCAGCGCGCGGCGGTCATCCTCAATGCGTTCACCGCGGCCCGCCCGCGCCTGAGCCTCAACGAACTCACCGCCAGCCTCGGCACCAGCAAGGCCACCGCGCACCGCTACACCAAGGCGCTGCGGGAGAGCAACCTGCTGCGCTACGACGAGCGGGAGGGACTTTACTCCCTCGGCCCGCAGATCCTGACCCTCTCCGCCGCCGCCCGCGCGGCGATGCCGGTGATCAGCATCGCCGGCCCGCGCATGCAGCAACTGGTCCGCGAGATCGACGAGACGGTCGTGCTCAGCGTCTGGGACGGCGACACCGCCGTGGTGGTCCGCGCCGACGACAACACCGACCGGGTGATCCGGGTCAGCGTCCGGACCGGCTCCCGGCTGTCCCGCACCGAATCCGCCCAGGGCCGGGTGTTCTGCGCCTTCCTCCCCGAGGCCGACGTGCCGGGGCTGGCCGACGAGATCGCCGCCTCCGCCGAGCTGCGCCGGGAGGTCGAGAAGATCCGACGGACCGGCATCTCGGCCAACACGCCCTCGGCCAACGGGGTCCGCAGCATCGCCGCGCCGATCTTCCGGGGCAGCACCCTGATCGCCGCGATGGCCATCGTCGGCACCACCACCTCGGTCCCCGAGGGCACCGACAGCACACTCGCCATCGCCCTGCAACGCGTCGCCGCCCTGGTCACCGCCGAACTGGGCAGCGGCGGCAACGGCCACCACCTGCCCGGTAACGGCAACGGCCAGCACCCCCCGGCCGGCAACGGCAGCCGCTGACCTGCCACCGCAGCCCGACCGCGGCACGCCGGTCGGGTCACCGGGCCGGCGGTCGGGGTCAGCCCGCGCCGAGCGCCTCGGACAACTCCCGGGCCACCAGCCGCAGGCTGTCCGCCGCCGCGGCCTCCACCGCGCCGGACAGCGCCGTGCTGGTGCCCAGCACGGCCAGCGCGGCCACCACCTGGGTCCGCTCGAACACCGGGGCGGCCAGCACGCGTACCCCGAAATCCTCGGGCGAGTTGGCCGCGTAGCCGTCCCGGCGGACCTGCTCGACGACGGCCCGCAGGCCCGCCGACAGCCGCAGCTGGCGGGCCACCGCGGGCGCCTCGGCGGCCGACAGGTAGGCGCAGAAGACCCGACCCTGCGCCGAGCGCAACAGATCCAACGGCGAACCGGTGCGCACACTGAGCCGCACGTCGCCGCTGGTGTTGTCCATGCAGCGGACCACCGTGGGCGCCTCACCGTTCCACACGCTGAGCACCGAGGTCTGGTTGGTCAGCCGGGTCAGCCGGTCCAGGTGCGGTTCGGCGGCGGTGACGATGGGCAGCGCCGCGCGGGCGGCGGCCTCCATCGCCAGCACCTGCGGACCCAGCGTGTAGGTGGCGGTGGCCGTGTCGAAGCGCAGCAGGTTGGCCGCCCGCAGCGCGCGGGCGTACCGGTGCGCGGTGGCCCGGCTGACGGCCAGGTCGGCGGTCAGCTCGGCCAGGGTGAGCCGGGGCCGCTCCACGGAGAACGCCTGGAGGATGGTGGCGGCCCGCTGCACGGTCTGGATCGCCGGCGCGTCACCTGCCGACTCGTCGACTCCGCCCGTCACCGCGCCACCTCGCACTCGCCGTCCGCCGAAAGGCGAACTCTACCGAGCACGGGCCGGATCCGGCGACACGGACACCACCGCACGCCGGATCCGGAAACCGGCTACGCCGGGCCGCCCGCCCCCGAACCGGGGACGGGCGGCGGTTCGGGTGCCCCTGCGAGCTGGCGGTGCACCTCGCCGCTGTCCCAGTAGTCGACCCGGTGGGCGATCAGGCCGTCGGCGTCGACCCGGAACCGGAACACGCCACGGATGCGCACCGGGGCCCGGCCGGCCGAGGCCAGCCGGAACGACATCCGGTACGCCACCGCCGCCCGGTCGGCGTCGGCGAGCAGTTCCTCCACCTCGTAGCGCAGGTCGACGAACTCGGCCAGGAAGCCGTCGAGCCGGGCCCGGTAGCGGGCCCGGCCGACCACCGTCCGGCCGAGGGCGGCGGTGTGCTCGTTGACGAAGTCGACGCTCACGCAGCCGGCCACGGCATCGGCGTCGTGGGCGTTCAGCGCCGCCAGGTACCGCTGCACGGCGGCGCGGGTGGACGCTGCGGTCAGCTCCCCCACCGACGCCGCACGGTGTCGAAGACCTGCTGGTCGTGGGAGATCTCGATGACGTTGCCGTCGGGGTCCTTCAGCGCGCAGATGTAGCCGACCGGCGGCGGCATCTGACGCGGCTCCCAGTGCAGGCAACCCAGCTCGCGGGCCCGCCCGGCGATCTCGTCGACGTCCGAACGCTGCGGCACCTCGATGCCGATGTGCGCGAACGGGTGCAGCAGGCCGAGCTGGCCGCCCTTGTCCTTGTTGAAGGAGACGAGCACCAGCACGAACGGGGTCTCGACCTGCTTGTCGTTGGAGAGCCAGACGCTCTCGCCGTCGGCGTCGGCGAACCGCTCCACCACCACCAGCGGGGTGAGCGTGGTGTAGAACGAGATCGCCTTGTCGAGGTCGCCGGTAGGCAACGCCACATGCGTCCATCGGGCTTGGGTCAGGCCGGTCGCCACTGTTACCTCCACCGTACCGAAATGTCCATCACTATCGCGTCCACCAGCCTATTCACTCTTTGCCGGCGGGGGCGATGTGCCGGGGACACAAAGCCGGCACGCCGGGTTCGACGCGCCGGGACGGTGCCGTCGGCCGGCCCGCGTGCCAGCGTGGGGGCACATCGCGTACGGGAGGACGATCGGATCATGCAGTACCGCAGACTGGGTGGGACCGGGGTCGAGGTGAGCACCCTCTGCCTGGGCACCATGATGTTCGGCGCCTGGGGCAACACCGACGAGCAGGAGTGCCACCGGATCGTCGCCGAGGCGCTCGACGCCGGGATCAACCTGGTCGACACCGCCGACGTGTACGCCCACGGCGAGTCCGAGGAGATCCTCGGCCGGGCGCTGCGCGGCCGGCGCGACGACGTCGTGCTGGCCACCAAGTTCCACGAGCCGATGGGCGACGACCGCAACCGCCGGGGCAACTCCCGCCGCTGGATCCGGCAGGCGGTCGACGGCAGCCTGCGCCGGCTCGGCACCGACTGGATCGACCTCTACCAGGTGCACCGCCCCGACCCGCTCACCGACGTCGACGAGACCCTCGGCGCGCTGACCGACCTGGTCCGGGAGGGCAAGGTCCGGATGATCGGCACCTCGGCGTTCCCCGCCGAGCAGCTCGTCGAGGCGCAGTGGGTGGCCGAACGCCGGCAGCGGGAACGCTTCACCACCGAACAGCTCGGCTACTCGGTCCTCACCCGGGGTGTCGAGGCCGCCGCTCTGCCCACCAGCGAGCGGTACCGGCTCGGCGTGCTGGTGTTCAGCCCGCTCAACGGCGGCTGGCTGACCGGCAAGTACCGGTCGACGGCCGTACCGGCGGACTCCCGCGCCGGGCGCAACGGCGACCACTTCGACTTCCGCGACGCCGCCGCCCGGGACCGCAAGCTCGCCCTGGTCGACGAGCTGGCCACCCTCGCCGACGAGAGCGGTCTGACGCTGATCGACCTGGCGCTCGGCTTCGTGCTGAGCCACCCGGCGGTCACCAGCGCCATCATCGGCCCGCGTACCCTCGCCCAGCTGCGCAGCCAACTACCCGCCGGGGAGCCGGCCGGGCTGCCGGCCGACGTGCTGGACCGGATCGACGAACTGGTCCGGCCCGGCCACGACGTCAACCCGGCCGACGCCGGCTACCGGCTGCCGGCCCTGACCGACCCGACCCTGCGCCGCCGTCCCTGACCGTCCCGCACAGGGGGCAGCGCCCTTCGGCGGTGAGTCGCCCGGCGTGGCGGGCCTGGAGGATCAGCCGGTTGCGGATCTGGACCAGCGACAGCAACGGGGCGGTCATCCTCAGGTCACCCGGAGGGCGGCGGCGAGCTGGACGATCGTGGCGGGGGCGTGCGGGTCGTGGACGAGTTGGGCGAGCACCGCGCGGGCGGCGGGCCGGTGGCGTACCTCGTAGGGTGCGGTGCGCTCGGCGGCGAGCAGGGCGCGGGCGGCGTTGCCCGGGTCGCCGGCGTGCAGGTAGGCGCGGGCGGCGTCGAGCAGGTGCGCGGCGCGGTGCTCGGCGGGTAGCCACCGCCAGGCGTCACGGGCGACGGTCTTCTCGTGCCACGCCACCGCATCATCCGCGTGGCCCAGGTCGAGAGCGGCGGCGACCCGGGCCAGATCCACCGCGACCGGCCCGAACGCGGTCCGATGGTGGTCGTGCCCGTCGCCGACCCGGGCCGCCATCGCGGCGGCCTCGTCGAGCAGGTCGACGGAGGCCCGATCGTCGCCGTCCCGGGCAGCGGCCAGTGCCGCCTGCACCACAAGCGTCCCGCACAGCGACAGCTCCGCAGCGGGCGCGTCGTCGAGGTCGGGCGGGGCTATCCGGTACGCGGCAGCAAGCGCCGTCGACCTGGCCATCCGAGCCCGCCCCGAAGCTCGGAGCACCTGGCCGAGTTGCACGGTGGCGGTGGCCACCAGCACCGCGTCACCGGCCGCGATGGTCATCGCCCGGTCGGCGGCCAACCACGCCAGATCCACCTCACCCAGTTTGACCAGCAACGACGCGGTGAGCCGGTACGCCTGCACCAATACCGACCGCCCCACCACCGGATCGTCTGCATGGGCACGCTGCGCGGCGACCAACAGGCCCGGGAGCATCCCGGTCACCTGTAGATAGCGGGCATGCTGAAACGTCACCCAGGCGTGGGCGACGTCCCGCGCCAGCCGATCCGCTGACGATGCCTGACCCGGCGCCGCCGGCCGACCCACCACGACGTCGTACGTCGACAACGCCTCCCGGACCCGCCCCACCCCCTCGACCTGCCCGGCCACCTCGGCCGGCAGAACGTCCCGACCGAGCAGCACGCTCGTGTCGATCCGCAGGACGCCGGCGATGTCCTGGAGGGTGGACACCTTGTCCAACGTGCGGACACCCCGCTCCACCTTGTCCACCCAGCTCTTCGACTTGCCCAGCCGATCGGCGAACACCTGCTGCGACAACCTGCGCCGCCCCCGCCAGTACGCCACCCGCCGACCCACCGGCAACACCTCACTGCCGTCCACGACGCCACCGCCGATCCGGCACCGCCCGGGTCGTCTCCTCCACCGGTATCCGGTCCGCCTCGGCCTGTGCGAGCAGCCGCTGCCGCGCCGCCTCCCGCTCCGCCGCCTGGATCTCCTCACCCCGGCTTCCGTCCCGATCACTGTCCTTGTCACCCACGAGCGTCCCCTTCGGAAAGGGCGCGACGGTGTACTGGAGGGCCGCCGCGCCGGATCAGCGGGGCAGTCTTCGCCCCGATGCCGAGCGGGACGCGGCGACCAGGCGAAATCGCACCGCCCGCCGCATCCCGCGCGGAAGACGCTACGTAGGGTGACAGTGCTGAACGGGTAGGGTTCCTACCCCCGGTTCACGGGACGAGGCCGACCTTCACCGCCAGGTCGCGGGCCTCATCGCGGGTGGAACGTGGACCGTCGAGCAGGTCCAGGGTGATCTGTCGGGCGTACCCGTTGAAGCGGATCGTCTCCGGGGCCGACTCGTACGCCTGCCGGAGCGTCGCCACGGTCGTCTCCTTGTCGCCCTTCCCGTAGTGCGCCCGGGCGACCTCGATGAGGTGCCGCGCCCGGCGCGGCCTCGACGGAATCGCCGCCGCCTCGTGCCGACGCGCCTGTCGCACCGCCTCGCCGGGCTTCTGCAACTCCACCGCCACGGTCACCGCATGAGCACCCATGATGACCTGGGAGAACGACGTCTGCGGCTGGTAGAAGCCCTGTGGCAGGCGCTGCGCGACCCGGTCCGCGCGGTCCCAGTACCGCCATGCCCGGCCTTCCTCCCCCGCCCGAGCGGCGGTGTAGGCGGCCTCGAAGTTCAGCGCCCCCCACAGGGCCAGCAGACCCGCATCCCCCTCAGCCGCCCGGGAGTCCAGGGCGGACAGCACGTCCAGCGTCACCGCCATCGCGGTGTCCCAGTCCCCGGTGTCGCGGTGCACCTGCCCCAGGAACCACCCCGCGCGGGCGATCGCCTCGGGGTCGCCCGACTCCTGTGCCGCCACCATCGCCCGATCCGCAACCCGCCAGATCAGCTCCGCAGCGGGCTGGTAGGCGAGGAACATCTGCACCAGCCCGAGCGTCTCGGCCAACAACGCCTGCGCCTGTCGTCGTTGCCCACCCTCATACGCCAACGCGGCATGGTGCACATCCCGCAGCAGCCCGGGCAGCAGGGCGCCCAGCACCGTCCGGTGATCCGACGCCTGATGACGCGCCCGCCACGCCGCCGCGAGCCGCTCCCGCAGGCTGGACAACGACTCGGCCGGGGCGTCCGGGAGGACCACGAAGCGGTTCACCGCGTCCCGCACCGACGCCAGTGCCGGATGCTCCGGGCCGTTGACCACCGCCGACCGGTTGCCCAGTTCGCCAGCGAGGACGGAGACGTCGACCTTGAGGGCGCGCGCGATCCGGTCCAACATGTGAATACGCGGCGGCAGAATGCGATCGGTCTCCACCGCCTTGACCCACTCGGCACTCCGGCCGACCAACCCGCCGAGCACTGCGCGGGTCTTCCCGGAACGCTCCCGGTAGACCTTCAGCCGCTGCCCGAACGTCAACTCCGGCAAAGAATCCACCCCGACCTCCTTGTCAGCACAGGATGCGCCGCCGGCCCACCGGCCGCCGTCACACCAACGCTACCGACCGCCCCGGCACCGCATAACCCTCTTCTGTTGACTGGGTAGACCGGGGGATGAGGTCTACGGGAGCAGGGGATCGACGACATCTCGGGTCGGTGCTGCCCGGCGGACGACCCATCGCCCCCACCGGCGACAACGCTGCCATGGGATCGTTCTTCGGCCTGCTGCAGAACAACGTCCTCGACCGGCGCACCTGGACCACCCGCCAACAGCTCAGGGCCGCGATCGTGACCTGGGCCGAACGGGCCTACCACCGCCGACGACGCCAACGATCCCTGTCCCGGTAGACCCCCATCGAGTACGAGACCACCGTGACCCCACCGGCCAGTCAAACCGCGTGACTGAAACGGTCATCTATCGGTGCAGCAGACCCGCCCCACATGCGCACGCAGCGGCTCGATGACCTCTCATGGCAGATCCCATGCACGTCCAAGAAAAGTGTCCACGCCAAACTTCTCCACCATGTTGGCCATAACCACGGCGAGACTCTAGCCAAGACGCTCTGCCACTCGTTTCCTGATCGACAAGACAGGCTAGGCCCAGCCGCCATTTCGCCGATCTCTGGCCTGTCGCCCAGGAACGCCGCAGCCTTTGTCCACTGTCGATCATCTGAGTAGCGGCAGCGGGAGCCCCTATTCGGTTGATTTGATCGTCGACGCCAGAAGGGTCCGTTGACGCGCCAGGAGTCGAAGGCGATGGCTCAGTCCTAGCTAGGCATCGTTTGGCGCGAGAAGTGGCTGCACCTTGTCGGGAACGCGACTCGCCGGCCGGCTGATCGCTTCGTTCCAATAGTTGGATGAGGCGGAAGCGCAAGTTCCCGCAAGACAAGCCGGAAAGCATCCGTTCATCGTTTCTCACCGGCGCGCGGCCAGCGCCATGGGTTGCCGTGTTCCTGCTCGCGCTGGTTCCGCTCATTTTTGGCGCGACCCTGGGGTTGGTGAATCCGAGCAACACGATTCTGCCTGACATCGGCGCAAGCCTTATCGGCGGCGCGATCACCGGTCTGGTCTTCGCTTTTGTGCAGTACACGATGGCCCAGCGCAATCAGTCCCAGGAGAAGGAGGCTGACCTGCGGCTCCTACTCACCTCTAGCATCAATCTGCCTGGTATCGACCTGTCGGGTCGCAGGCTCACTGATGTCTACCTGCGCGGCAAGAACCTCGAATCGGCCCAGCTCGTGGGTAGCGACCTAACACACGCGGTCCTCGACCGGATCGTGCTCGACGGAGCTGACCTGACCGATGCCGACCTCAGCCGGGCCACCATGAAGGCGGCGCGCGCACGTGAGGCCCGAATGACCCGGTGTCGGCTAACCGAGGCAGATCTGAGCGGCACGGACCTCACCGGGAGCGTGCTCTCGGCCGCGGTTCTCGACGACGCCGACCTGAGCGGCAGCCGCCTCAGTGGAGCGGACCTGACCCGGGCGTCGTTGCTGCGTACGGATCTGGAGGAGGCGCAGCTCGACGGTGCCCAGTTCAGGTACGTCCGGGCTACCTCGGTACGGCTCGCCGGAGCCCGTCTGACCGGCGCTGTCCTGCACTTCGCCGACCTCGGCGGCGGCCATCTGGCACGCGCCGATCTGACCGGCGCGCAGTTGCTCGGTGCCAACCTCTCCGAGGCCGTCCTGACCCTGGCCGATCTCTCCGGCGCTGAACTCACCGGCACTTCGCTGGCCCGGGCCGATCTGACCGGGTGCAAGGCCATTGGCGCGGTACTACGGTCCGTAGACCTCCGTGGAGCGGTCCTCACCGGCTGCGACCTACGCGGCGCCGACCTGACCGATGCCCGGCTGGACGGGGTGCAGGGACGCTGCAGCGCCCGTTCCGATGAACGCACCCGTTGGCCAGAGGACGATCCGGACGGCGCACTCCCGCAGTCGGTTGATGAGAGGTGGATGAAGGTGCGTCGGGTGCTCCTCGTCCCGGCCACGCCTCATGCCGCCGACACCGCCCGGGATATCGCTGCCGAAATGACCCGTCAGCAGGGACTTTCCCGACAGGTGGAAGGTGTGCGAATGTCGTTGCCACTCGCTGTGCGGCCGCCGCGGGCGCTGCGAGTCCGGGCCGGAAGGTTGTCGCCGAGGATCTGGTCGACTGCGACCGTCCGAGTCAGCGTGGCCGGAGAGGCGGTCATCGCCACCGTGGTGTTTCGTGGGCGATCCTGTGTCCTACCGCCCGTCTCGATCGAACGGGGCCTGACCAGTGGGGTCCCGGACGCAGGCTTGAAGCTGACCGCGATCGACGAGGTGACGGCCCGGATTCTCAACGTGGTAGACCCGCGTGACGGCGCTTACTGGTTCGTCCGTGCGTGCGCGACCGCATCTAACCGGATCTGGATCGACGAAGGTCGTCCGTCGACCGCCCGGTGTCGGCGAATCCTGCTCTCCGCGCGCCAAGCAGACCCACTCAGTCCGGTCGTCAACTACGCTCTTGGAGCGCTCGGCTACAACGAATACGAGGGCGAACCAACGAAGACGTCCTTAGAACACTTCGCGGTTGCCTACGCTTCCTCGGGACGTCTCGCTCCCGGCATGGACGGGCTGATCGGGCTTTGCCTGACAGGCACCGCACTAGCCAACTGTCAGCTCTACCACCGGTTCGGCATGGAAACCCCGGGTGTGCTGGCGGCGAGCCGCAGCGCCGCCGCACATGCTGTGGTCAAGACCAGAGAACGTCTGAAGCAGAGAAACCTGTCGCGACGGGTATACCGCAATGCGATGGAGGGCTACGCCCTGGCCCGATACGCCGAGGCGTTCGCCCAGCACGTCACCGAGGAGGAGGACGACGTGCGGGCGTCCATTCCGATCTATGAGGATGCAATCGAGACGCTACGTGCTGTGAACGCCCCGGTCCCAGCCGTGCTGTACAACAACCTCGGCTACCAGCACATGACTGAGGCCGGTCTCAAAGAACGTGGCTCGGATGCCCAGTCGTACCGGAAGGCCCGGGCTTACTTCCTGGAATCCCTGAAGGCGCATCCTGACCTGCATTTCGGCTGGGCCAACCTGGGCAACGTGGACCGGTTGCTCGGCAACCCGGCCGCCGCCGAGAAGAGCTACCAACGTGCCCTCGCAATCGTGGCGGCCGAGGGCGGCAGGTACCCGCAGGGCTGGAACGAGCTGGCCTGCGTGCTGCTGGATCTCGGTGGTCGTGACGACGATGCCTGGACCGCACATCGGCGGGCCGTGACCGAGGGCTCAGCTCCCGCAGTGCGCGCCAAGCTACGCGCCGAATTCGCCAGCCGGCTCATCCTGGTCGGTCATCCGGACAAGGCGGCAGAGGTCGCGCAGGAAGGCCTCGCCGACGATCCGGGCAATCGATATTGCCTTCAGGCGCTGGAGGAGGCACAGTCCGCTTCATGAGCTACTGGGAGGCAGCGCGCAGCCATCCGTTCACCTACCCCGGCGCCCACCCGGACGGCCCGTTCGTCCTCGTGGACAACGAGGTTCATGGCCTGGACCGGAGTCTCACTCTGACTGACGGAACATCACTCAACGATCTGCTCCACACCCGTTCGTTGCCGGCCATCGCCACCCGCTATCCCGTCCTCGCGTACGGCGGCAACCGCAACCCGGCCACCCTGCGCCTCAAGATGAGCCACTACCGATATGCCGCACCCGGTCGTGGCACCGTCGTCCCCGTACTGCCCGCGCGGCTCCGCGGTTTTGACGTGGTGGCCGGCGGCTTGTCCGGTCAGGGCTATCTTTACGCCGACCTGTTCGCCGACGAGCACACCGCAGCCACCGAGCTCGACGTGCACGTGTTGCTGCTCGACGATGACCAGCTGCGGGTCATGCACGATTCGGAAGGTGTTCGGACCGACCTGTACGACGTCGCCGTCCTACACGGCGTCGAGCTGCCCGGACTCGGCCAGAGCGCTGCTCTGGCCTATGTCGGCGTCGCGCCGGTCGTGGTCTCTCCCCTGTTGAACGCCCCGCTCGCCTTTGAAGCGGTCCGCGCCACTGGACGCACCCTGCCCGCATTCGGCACCACCGCGATGGTCGCCCACATGATCAGGGCGGTGGGTCTGTCCAGCGAGATTCGCGCGATCGTCGCTCCTGGAGTCATCGAGCCCATGGATGACATGCAATTGGCCACCGAGCTGATGCGGTACCTGAACGGTCAGTGGTGGTGGCACCAGCACACAGGCCAGCGGCGGCTGCTCGCCTGCGACCGTCTGGAGAAGGCGATCAGGGCAGGGCTAGCCGCTACCTCCCGGCCGTCAAAGACCCGGGACCTGGTGGCCCTGCACGAACCCATTCTCACCCCCGACAACGCCTACCAACCAGGTGGAGAACTCAGGTTCGGCGCCTGCCTGACCAACCTGACAAGATGACCCGCCTCGACGCTGGGCGGGTTCTCCTAGCTGCCCAGGGCGGACAGGACACGGGAACGGCGGACGTTCCAGGGCCGCCGCCAGATCCACCACCATGTACCGGTCGGTGCGCTGCTGCCCCCGCTCGATGCATGACCACGACGTGTGGGAGATGCCGGCCCGGCTGGCCGCGTACCGCACGCTCCAGCCACGCAGCTCACGGCGGGCGCGAATACGATCACCGATCGACGGATCAACAGGAATTGGGCGACGGGGCATCAGCACACTCCCGGGTGACACGAGATCCCCCCTGGCCTGAACCGGCAGGCTGCCACCACGGAACGTACACCCGATCCACCGGATGCGTGACGCCCGCTCACCCGGCCCGCCACCGGATAACGGTGACCATCCGTCGGACACGCGTCGCGTAATCGACTCAATGGCGCCGATGTTGTGGCATCATGGCGCTTCGATACCGCTACTTCGGCGAAATAGTGAAAAGCGTCGGCGGGGCGTTCAGATCCAGCCCTGTTCCCAGGCGATCGTGGCGGCGGCGGCTCGCGAATCGACGTTCAACGTCGCCATCGCGGACGAGATGTGGTTGCGGACGGTGCCGTGGGCGAGGCCGAGCTGCCGCGCGATGTTCTTGGTGGGCAGGCCATCCCGGGTCAGTCTCAGTACGTCGATCTCCCGGGGCGTCAACGGGCTCTCCTGCTCGGTGAGTGCCGACGCGGCGAGGCGGGCGTCGATGTAGCGTTCGCCGGAGGCCACCGACCGGATGATCCTGGCCAGCTCCGACGCCGGGGTGGACTTCGGCACGAACCCGTGCACTCCGGCGTTCAGCGCCCGCTTCAGGGTGCCCGGTCGGGCGTGTCGGGTGACGATGACGACCTGTGTCGTGACGAGACGCAGCAGTCGTCGGGCGGCGTCGACCCCGTCGAGTCCGGGCATTTCCAGATCGAGCAGGGTCAGGTCGGGGTGGTGGGCGACGGCAGCCGCGATTGCGGCTTCACCGTCGGCGACGTCCGCGACGACCTCGATGTCGGGTTCGAGGGAGAGCAACGCCACGAGCGCGCCCCGGATGAGTTCCTCGTCGTCGGCGATCACGATCCGGATCACCGGCGGGTCCTCCGTCGTCTTCTCGGCCGGGTCGGTGCCTCGGGAACCGGCCCCGGCGTGTCGGCGTCCGTCGTGGGCACCCGGACGATCAGCGTGAAGGTGCCGTCCTCCCGGGTGGTCTCGACCGTCCCGCGCTGGGCCGCGACGCGGTCGGCGAGGCCGGCCAGGCCCGTTCCGTCGCCACGCGACGCCCCCGCGGCGTTGTTGGTGACGGTCAGCCGGTACTCCGCCGCGACGCGGACGAGTTCGATGGTGGCTTCGGTCGCCCTGCTGTGCCGCAGCACGTTGGTCACGGCCTCCCTGATCGCGACGGCGAACACCGCGCCGAGGGCGACGGGCAGGTCCGGGGTGTCGATGCGTTCCGTGCAGCGGATGCCGGCGGACCGCAGCACCGCCGCCGCGTTGCGCGCCTCCGTCGCCACGGTGACGGTGCGGTAGTCGTTCACCACGGCACGGGTGTCGTCGAGGGCCACCTGCACGATCCGGCGGATCTCGGCGATCTCCCGGCCGGCCCGCTCGGGCTGACCGGTCAGCAGGCGCTCCGCCAGTTCACTCTTCAACGCGATCACCTGAAGGTTGTGGCCCTGGATGTCGTGCAGGTCGGTCGCGAACCGGAGCCGCTCCTGTGCCACCGCCAGGTCGGAGGCGAGCCTGCGGGCGTGTTCCAGTCGCAGCACCACCTGCTGCACCCAGACCGCGCTCAGGGGCAGCAGCGTGAACAGCGCGAGGGTGCTGATCACGATAGCCTCGGCACCCGCTTCGGCGCGCCACGGCGCGACGGTGGGACGCGGCGGGACCAGCACGCCGATGAGGCCGCCGAGACCGATCGCGGCCCAGGAGCAGAGGATCACCGTCGCGCGCCACCAGCCAGGGACGAGACAACTGAGCACCCCGCCCGCCAGCGCGAGGGTGAACGCCCACCCCCAGCCCGCGAACGGTGGCACGACGGCCACCACCCACACCGCGCCGGACAGCGCCAGCAGCACGAGGACGAGGGGGTGGCGGGGCCTCGCGTCGTCGGGGCCCCGCAGCAACAGCGGGATCGTGGCCAGTCCGGCCAGCACGGCGGCCACCGTCGCGACGACCAGGGCAACCGCCCGCACGCCGGTGGCCGCACCCACGCCGAGCACCAGCTGCACGACGCCACCGATGAGCATCCCCAGCCCCAGGGAGAACGCGGTGAACAGGCGCATCGCCCGGAGGTCGGCGGTCACCCGTGGTGCGCCCGGCCCGGTGTCCGTCACCGGCTCAGCGTAGCGACCGGGCCGCCAGGAAGGCCCTGGTCCGCTGGGCGATCTCCGGCGACAGGGTGTGGTGCAGGTAGTGGTCGCCCGTCAGGATGACCACCTCACCGGTGTCGACGCTGGCCGCCTGCTGCTCGTGCAGGGCGACCCAGTCGACCACGTCGGTGTCGTTCGACCGGACGAACAACAGGACGGGCAGCCCCTTCGGGAAGGTCTTCCCGCTGACCGCGGCGAAGTTCGCCGGGGCGTGCTCCATCTCGTCGACCATGGTCGGGGCGGCCGTGTTCTTGGAGGTGAGCAACCGCAACTGTTCCCGGGTCCGCTCGTCGTAGGGCAGGCCCGCGTACGGGTCGTCGGTGATCGCCGCCAGCGCCCGGGTGATGCCGAGCCTGCTCAGGCCGACGATCACGCCGGTCGGGATCGGGTCGTCCCAGCCGGGCTGGTCGGGGACGCTGCTGTCGATGCCGACGAAGGCGACGAGTTCGTCGGGGTAGCTGGCGGCGTAGGTGAGGGCGTAGATCCCGGCGATCGAGTGGCCCATCAACACGTACCGGTCGACGCCGAGGTGCCGCAGCGCCTCGTGCACCTCCCGGGTGATGTTCGCGGCGGTGCGGTCGGTGTCGGCGGGGTCGCTCAGGCCGGTGCCGAACGGTTCGACCGCGACGACCCGGTAGGTGCCCTGGAGTTCCGTGATCAGCGGCTGGAAGTCGAGTCCGGGGGCGGCGGTGCCGAGGCCGGGCAGCAGCACGATCGTCTCGGCACCGCTGCCCGCGACCACCACGTTCATCTGCTTGCCGTCCACGGGGACGAGTTGCCCGTAACGGGTGATCGAGGAGGCTTCCGACTTCGTCGCCACGACGTTCACCACGGCGGTCGTCGCGAGCAGGAGCACCGGCACGGCGACCAGGACGCCGAGGGTGGTGAGCACGACTCGCACGGGCTTTCGCATGGGTTCTTCTTTCGGATCGGCGGCGCATCCGGATCGCTCCCGGGATGCCTGACCAGCCAATCAAGCGCGCGAGGCGCTGCGGAAGTGTCCCGCTGTCACGACCGATCGTGACAAGAAGTCATGGTATGCCCCATGGGACCGCCGGGTCCTCGTGAGCAACGAGAAACGACCCCCACGGCGGGCGGGTGCCGACCCAGGAACCCACACGGCGCAGCGACCGCCACCGGAGGAGGGTGGCCGCTGCGCCGTGTGGGCGGACCGGAGTCGGGGAGTCCCCCGTCAGGTGGTGCCGCGTTGGAACGGTTGGGCCAGCGCTCGGGGTTCGCGGTGGGTGGTGGCGAACACCAGCATCGCCAGCAGGGCCAGCAGGTAGGGCGCGGCGATCAGCAGCTGCGAGTTCATGGTGACCCCGAGCGCCGGCAGCGCCAGCCGCATCGCATCGGCCAGGCCGAAGACGACGCAGCCGATCAGGGTCCGGCCGAGCCGCCAGGCCCCGAAGATGACCGCCGCGATGACCAGGTAGCCCCGGCCGGCGGTCATGTTCTGGTTGAACGAGCCGACCTCGCCGACGGCCAGGTACGCCCCGCCGAGCCCGGCGAGCAGCCCGCACCAGAGCAGCGCCTGCCGCCGTCGCTTGTTGACCTCGATCCCGCTGACGTCGGCGGCCTGCGGGTTCTCCCCCACCGCCCGCAGCTCCAGCCCCCACCGGCTGCGCTCGACCAGCCACCAGGTCAGCGGGATCACCGCCAGCAGCAGATACACCGGCCAGCGTTGCACGAACAGCATCGGTCCGATGATCGGGATGTCCCGCAGCACCGGGACGTCCACCTGCCAGACCTGGTGGCCGGTGAAGGTGCTCACCGTGATCAGGTAGCTGGTCAGGCCGAGCACCAGCGCGTTGAGCACCAGGCCGACGACGAACGTGTTGATCTGCACCCGGTGCGACAGGACGCCGTGCACGAACGCCACCGCCACCCCGACCAGCGCGCCGGCCACCAGGCCGACGGTGGCGCTGCCGGTGGCGCTGGCGACCGCGATCGAGCCGAACGCCGCGCCGAGCATCATCGCCTCGACCGAGATGTTCAGGGTGCCGGCGCGCTGGGCGACGTACTCCCCGCAGGCAGCGAAGGCCAGGGGCACGGTGAGCCGGGCCCCGCTGGAGAGGATGGTGGCGATGTTGTCGGCGGCGCTCATGCCAACCTGCCTTCCATGGCGTCCTTGGTGCCGGCGGTCCCGGCGTCGCCGGGGTCCCCCGGTCGTGGCGCGGTGGTCCGGGGGCCGGGCACCGGGGCCGTCGAGGGGGCCGGTGCCGCCGGGGCGGACCCGGCAACCGGGGCCGACATGTCGACCGGGTCGGTCGACGCGGCGGCCGGCGGAACCGTCGGGGTGGTGGGGGCCGCCGGCTGGTCGGCCAGGCGGCGTCGGCGCAGCATGCCGATCACCACCGGGGGTGCGACGAACGCCAGCACCAGCAGTGCCTTGACCACGTCGACCAGGAACGACGGCACGCCGGTGGCGGCCAGGAAGCTGCCGCCGGCCCGCAGCACGCCGAACAGCACCGCCACCGGGATGGCCAGCAGCGGGTTGTTCCGGGCGACCAGGGCGACCAGCAGGCCGTCCCAGCCGATGTTGAGCGACATCCCCGGCTGCAACCGGTTGGTGCCGACCGGACTGGTCAGCAGCAGCGCCCCGGCCAGGCCGGCCAACGCGCCGGAGATCGCCAGGGCGATGCCGCCCAGGGCGCCGACCCGCACCCCGGCGTGCCGGGCCGCCGCCGGATTGAGACCGACCATCTTCAACCGGAAACCCCAGCGGGTACGCGCCATCACCAGCGCCAGCACCACCGCCACCACGACGGCCAGCACCAGACCGCCGTTGAGCTGGAGGTTCGGGTATTCGCCGAGGGAGGTGAGCCGGGCGTTCTCCGGCACCGGGTTGGACTGCGGGGACAGTGTGCCCCGGCCCAGCCGGGACTCCTGGAGCAGCCACGGGGTGTTCACCGCGAACGAGATGAGCTGCTGGGCGAGGAACGTCATCAGCATCGTGCTGACCACGACGTTGACGCCCCGGAACCGGTACATCAGCGCGCTGAGCCCGGCCCAGACGCCGGCACCGACCACCGAGGCGAGCAGCACCAGCACCAGCAGCAGCGGTCCGGGTACGGCCAGCCGCAGGCCGACCCACGCGCCGGCGAGCGCGCCGATCAGCACCTGCCCCTCCTGGCCGATGTTGAAGAAGCCGGAGCGGGCGCTGACGCACGCCCCGACGGCGACCAGCAGCAGCGGCGCGACGTACAGCAGGGAGGTGGACCAGGCCGCCGGGGACGCCATGCTGCCCTGGTAGAGGGCCTTGGTGGAGGCGGTCGGTGAGCCGCCGGTGACCGCGATCAGCAGGGCGGACAGGCCGAGCGCGACGCCGATCGTGGCGACGGTGGCGAGGCCGACCTGCCAGCCACCGGGGCCGGGGTTGAGCCGACGCAGCAGCCGCTGGCCGGTGCCGTCGATACCGAGGGTGGCCATCAGTGACTCACCCCGCCGACCAGCATGCCGAGCCGCTCGGCGGTGGCCTCGGCGGTGGGGAGCACCCCGACGATCCGGCCGGAGGAGATCACCGCGATCCGGTTGGCCAGGGCCATCACCTCCTCCAGTTCCGTGGAGATCAGCAACACCGCCACCCCTTCCGCGGCGGCCTGCCGCAGCCGCACGTACATGTCTTCGATCGCGCCGACGTCCAGCCCATGGGTCGGTTGGGCGGCGACCAGCGCCTTCGGCCCGGCGGACAGTTCCCGGGCCAGCACCACCCGCTGCTGGTTGCCGCCGGAGAGGCTGCGCAGCGGGGTGTCCGGCGAGGGGGCCACGATGTTGAACTCGACCATCTGCCGCTGGGCGATCCGGTGCATCCGCCGCCGGCTGAGCACCCCGCGTGAGCTGACCCCGGCGAGGGACTTCATCACCAGGTTCTCGGCGACGCTCATGTCGAGCACCACGCCGGAGTGGTGCCGGTCCTCGGGCACGATGCCGAGCCCGGCGGTGTGCAGCGCGCCGGGCCGCACCAGGTCGACCGGCCGGCCGTCGAGCTCGACGGTGCCGGAGTCGGGGACGAGCAGCCCGGACAGCAGCTCACCGACGGTGGCCTGGCCGTTGCCCTCGACGCCGTACAGGCCGACGATCTCGCCGGGGGCGACGTCGAGGCTGAGCTTGTCCAGCACCGGCAGGCCGCCGACGAGCAGGGTCACCTCGCGCAGCCGCAGTGCCGCCGGCTGCTCCGGCGCTGCCGGGTCGCCGGCCGCCGGGGCGGCACCGGTGGCGACGCCGTCGACCGGTTCGGGACGTTCGACGGGCAGCAGGCCCAGCGCCGCGCTCTCGGACTGCAACGACACCTCCCGGCCGACCATCTGCCGGGCGAGTTGCTGGGCGGTGGTGTCCTTCGTCGCGCCGTGGAACGCCACCGCGCCGCGCCGCAGCACGGTCACCCGGTCGGTGGCCGCCATGATCTCGGCGAGCTTGTGGCTGATCAGGATGACCGCCCGCCGTTCCGCCTGCACCACCCGGCGCAGCACGGTGAACAGCTCCGCCGACTCGGCCTGGGTGAGCACCGAGGTCGGCTCGTCCAGGATCAGGATGGACGGGTCACGGCGCAGGCACTTGATCAGTTCGACCCGCTGCCGTTCCCCGGCGGAGAGCCGGTCGACCCGCACGTTCGGGTCGATGGGCAGCCCGTAGCGGCGGGACACCTCCTCGACCTGGGCGCAGGCCGCCGCCCGGTCGATCCGCCCGGTGTCGCCGAGGATGACGTTCTCCCAGACGGTGAGCGGTTCGATCAGGCTGAAGTGCTGGTGCACCATGCCCAGGCCGAGGTCGGCGGCGACCTGCGGACTGTCGATCTCGACCGGTTCGGTGCCGCGCGTGATGGTGCCGGCGTCGCGGTGTACCAACCCGAGCAGGATCTTCATCAGGGTCGACTTTCCGGCCCCGTTCTCGCCGAGCAGGCCGTGGATCTCGCCGGGTCGTACGGCGAGATCCACGGCGTCGCAGGCGACGACCGGACCGTAACGCTTGCTGACCCCGCGCAGGGTGAGAGCCGGCGTCAGCTGGTCGTCAACGTCCACAGTCCGTTTCACCTCGTTGGTCGTCGGGCAGCGGGGGTCAGGAGCCGAGCTTGGCGACCGTCGCGGCGGTGTCGGTCTTGCCGCTGGCCACGTCGGCGACGAAGGCGTCCATCTTCTGGGTCTGCTCCGGGGTCGCCTTGCAGATCTTGACGGCCGGGTACGGGTCCTTGCCCAGCTCCCACTTCTTGGTGGTGCCGAGGGTCATCTCACCCTTGGCGAACAGCTCCAGCGCGGCGGCGAAGTACGCGCCCGGGTCGAAGATGACCGAGATGTCGAAGCGCGGGTCGGTCGAGTCGCACCGGTCGGTGCCCGGGGTCAGGGTGAGCGCGCCGCCGGTGTTGGCCAGCTTGGCGGCGGCGTCGGTGGCCCCGCCCAGGTACGGGTAGACGACCTTGACGCCCTGGCTGATCTGCGCCTGGACGGCCTCCCGGGCCTTCGCCGAGTCGTTGAAGTCACCGGTGTAGGTGGTCACCAGGGTCGCGTTCGGCACCACCATCCGGATGCCGGCCTTGTACGCCTTGGCGGCGTTGACCGAGAAGTCGGCCTCCATGCCGGTGACGAAGCCGGCCTTGGTGGCGTTCTTCTCCTGCATGACCAGGCCGGTGGCGTACCCGGCGGCGAGCATGCTCTGGTTGGGGTCGTCGCTGGACAGCGTCACCCGGGGCGTCTGCGGGATGTTCTCCGACGACGGCACGTACCAGGAGGTCTTGGCGCAGACCGGCTCCTCGGAGGCCGGGATGGCGTCCTTGAGCTCGGAGGCCCCGAGCGCCACCATGTCCACGCCCTGCTGACACAGCGCGCGGGCGGCGCTGAGCGCCTCGGTCGGCGGCACGTTGCCGCGCTTGATGACCTGCCAGCCCTTCTCGGTGGCGAACTTCTCGGCACCGACGACGAAGCTCTCGTAGTAGCCGTTGTCGTTGATGTCGCCGGGGCTGAGCACGCCGATGACGACCTTGCCGTCACCGTTGGCGTCGGGCTGCCCGGCGGGGGCCGTACCGCTGCTGGCCGACCCTCCCGCCGACGGCGCGGTCGCGTCGTTGCTCGCGCAACCGACCAGGGCGAATCCCAGCGCTCCGGCGAGCAGCGCCGCCGGACCCCGAGCAATCCTCATTGTCATGGTGCTTTCCCTTCACGTGGGGTCGGCGCGCCGCCCGGCACGGACCGGCGCGCGGAGAACTCGGTCGCTGGCACGCTGGGCCAGCGAGGGGGGATGTCGATGCCGACCCGGCGCAGCAGGGCGGCCCGACGCTGGGCGGCCTCCTCGCGCAGGGCGTCGACGTCGACGGTGGTGATCCGCCGGTCGCGGACCACCAGCCGGCCGTCGACCAGGACGTCCCGGACGGTGTGCCCGGCCGCGCCCCAGACGAGCTGGGTGGGCAGGTCACCGCGCGGAATCCAGGGGATGGTCCGGGTGTCGAGCAGCACCAGGTCGGCGGCCTTGCCGACCTCGATCGAGCCGGTCAGTGCCCCGAGCCCGACGGCGGCGGCGCCGTCGACGGTGGCCAGGGCGAAGACCTCGTCGGCGCGCAGCGGGTCGGGGACGCCCCGGTCCCGCTCCAGGCCGGCGAAGAGTCGGGCGGCCCGCCACAGGTCGGGGGTGTCCCCGGCGTTGTGCGAGTCGCAGCCCAGCGCGAGCCGGCCGCCGGCCCGGTGCAGGGCGGTGTGCCGGCCGGCCCGGGTGAAGCCCTGGCCGAGCCGCAGGTAGGCCCCTGGGCAGGAGGCGACGGCGGTGCCGGTCCCGACGAGCGCGTCGACCTCGGCGTCGTCGAGCCACACCGCGTGGCCGAGCAGCAGCCGGGGGCTGAGCACGCCGAGGTCGGCCAGGTGGCGTACCGGCCGGGCCCGGCCGGCGGCGGCGTAGGCGGCGGCGTCCTCGGGGCCGGGCGACAGGTGCCAGGTCATGCCCACGTCGAGCCGGTCGGCCAGCTCCGCCGCGCCGGTGAACAGCGCGTCGCTGACCAGGTCGTGCCCGACCAGGGTGATCCAGCCGGTGACCAGCGGGTCGCCGGCCAGGGCGGCGACGGTGTCGGCCTGCACGGCGAGGGTGTCGGCGGCCGGCATGGCGTACGGCGCGTCGGGGGCGTCCCACCCCCAGCCGCCGACCCGGGCCCGGATGCCGGCGGTACGCAGCCCGGCGGCGACCCGCAGCGGGTGCGCCACCGTGCCGGGTTCCAGCAGGGTGGTGACCCCGTAGCTGAGCGACTCGACGGCGGTGAGGGTGGCCGACAGTTCGTCGTCGTCGCCGGTGACCGCGGCGTGCAGCGGCACGATCCAGTCGAAGATCGCCTGCTGGGCCGGGACGTCGTCGGGGATGCTGCTGCGCACCAGCGGGTCGGCGGTGGTGTGCTGGTGGGCGTTGACCAGGCCGGGGACGACCACGCAGCCGGTGGCGTCGAGTTCGGGGCTGCCCGGGTACGCCGCGCGCAGGGTCGCCGCCGGGCCGATCGCGGCGATCCGGCCGTCGACCACGGCGATCGTGCCGCCGGGGACGACCGCCCGGTCGGGGGCCATGGTGACGATCTCGGCGTCGACGATCAGCAGGTCCGCCGGGCGGGGGTCGGCGGGGGTCGCCGTCGGGGTGGTGGTCATGGCCGGACGAGGATCTTGCCGACGAGGTCGCCGGACTCCTGCCGGGCGTACGCCTGCGCCAGGTCGGTCAGGGGGTACTCCGCGCCCCGGAGCACCCGCAGGCCGCCGGCGAAGTAGGCGTCGAGCATGTCGGCGAAGTCGGCCGGGCGGTACGCCCCCGCCCCGAGCAGCCGCAGACCGCGCCGGTAGACGTCGGAGAGGGAGAAACTGACCTGGTCGCCCGTGGTGTTGCCGAGCAGCACGATCCGGCCGCCGGTGCGCAGGCTGGCCAGCGAGGTGGCCCAGGTGGCGGTGCCGACGTGGTCGACGACCAGGTCGACGCCGTGGCCGTCGGTGTGCTCGCGTACCCGCTCGACGGTGTGCTCGTCGAGGTCGAGCACGTCCGCGCCGAGGTCGGCGGCGACGGCCCGCTTGGCTTCGGTACGCGCCACCGCGAGCACCCGGGCGCCGGCCCGGCGGGCGAGTTGGACGGCGGCGATGCTGACCGCGCTCGTGGCGGCCTGCACCAGCACCCACTCCCCGGGGCGGACCGCGCCGACGCGGTGCACGGCGTGCCAGCCGAGGCTCCACGCGGTGGGCAGCGCGGCGGCCTCGGCGAGGTCGACGTGGGCGGGCACCCGGTGCACGACGGTGGCCGGGACGGTGACGTACTCGGCGAAGCCGCCGGGGCGGTTCCCGCCGACCACGGCCAGCGTGGCGCAGTAGCCCGGTTGGCCGTCCTTGCAGGTGGCGCAGCCTCCGCAGCCGATCGTCGGGTCGATCAGCACCCGGTCGCCGGGGCGTACCGTGGTGACCTGCGGTCCGACGGCGTCGACCTGGCCGGCGACGTCCATGCCGCCGATGTGGGGCAGCTGGAAGCCGGGCAGCAGGGCGGTGCGCCGCTGGAGCAGGTCGAGGCGGTTGACGGCGGCGGTGTGCACCCGGACGACCACGTCGGCCGGGCCCGGCTCGGGATCGGGCAGGTGCCGCAGGCTCAGCACCTCGGCGCCGCCGAAACCGGTCTGGACCATCGCCCGCATCGCAACCTCCCCCACGGTCTACCAGTCAATATGGCGTCTTGCATTGTGATTCTCGCTGCTTGGGGTCGTACTCTGCCTGCGGGGCGGCGGCGTGTCAACGGCTTGCCGCAAAAGAGGCGGAACGGTTAACGAAGGCGGGCGTCCAGGCTGTTCACAGGCCACCCACCAGGGGATCAACCGGCCTCGGACGCGGCCAGCAACTCCCTGGCGACAAGCGCCGTACGCAGCACCGCCACCGTCTGCGGGTCGAGCGGATCCACACCCAGCAGCCGCTTGATCAGGCCGACCCGGTAGCCCACCGAGTTGCGGTGCAGGTGCAGCCGTTCACTGACCGCCTGCCGGCTGCCCCCGGTGGCCAACCAGCAGTCCAGGGTGCGCAGCAGGTCGTCGCGGTGGGCGATCGGCCCCAGGTGCCGGTGCACGAACCAGCGCAGCCGCTCGTCCGGCACCGCCAGCAGGACCTGCGCCAGCCCGGCCTGCCCGAACGGCAGCTCGGGCCGCTCGTCCGACGAACGCAGCAGCAGCCGCAGCAGCCGGTCCGCGTCGCGGAACGAGGCCGCCGTCCGGGCCGGCCCGGTCACCAACGCCCCGGCGACCACCCGGACCTGCCCGGGGCCGACGATCTGGTCCAGCCGGGCCCGCAGCCGGGTCACCTCGCGCTCCACGTCACCGTGCAGCAGGGTCCAGGCCAGCCGCCCCTCGGCCAGCACGGGCCGGTCCAGCCAGCTCAGCGCGGACGCCCAACGGCGCTGCTGTTCCCCGGTGTACGCGATCCCGGCGACGGCGTGCGGCTGGTCCAGCCGCCAGCCGTGCACCGCACCGGCCCGCAACAGATCCGCCTCGCCCATCCAGGGCGTCGTCGACGCTCCGGCCGGCCCGCCGGGGCCGTCGCGCAGGGCCCGCAGCACCGTCGCGGCGTCCCGTACGGCAGCCGGCGGCGACTCGTGCCGGACCGCCTCGATCAGCAGCGCGGTGGTCGCCGCCGCCGCCAGCTCCCACTGCCCGGTCGAGACCGGCTCGGCCAGCAGCAGCGCGCCGATCCGCCGGGGTCCCGCGCCGACCGCCACCGCCCGGCCGGTCCACCCGTCGGCGCAGCGGACCGTGGCCGGCACGCCCCCCGGCGGCCCCGCCCCGCCGGTCCGACCGGCGGCCAGGGCGCGGCGGACGTCGTCCGGTGCGGCGTCGCGCCCCGGACCACCCGTGCCGTCGCTGTCGGCGAGCAGTTCCCCCGTCTCGGCGACCAGCCGGCAGGCCGCGCCGGTCCGCTGCGCCACCGCAGCCAGCAGTTCCGGCCAGCCGGCGCCGCCGAACGCGAGTTCGGCGAGCCACTGGGCGAACGCGGCAGGTGGGGGCGCGGCGGCGACGGCCAGCCGCGGGCGGGCCGCCGCCAGCTCACCCGATCGGCTCACGCCGACGGTCGGTCGAGCAGCCGGACCGCGACGGCCTTCTCCTGGGTGTACTCGCGCAGCGCCGCGTAGCCGCCGCCCCGGCTGAAGCCGCTCTCCTTCTGCATGTTGAACGGGAAGCCGATCACCCCGGCGTCGTGGAACTGGTTGACCGCCACCTGCCCGGCGCGGGCCTGCCCGGCCACCCGCAGCGCGCGCGACACGTCGGTGGTCCAGATGCAGGCCAGCAGACCGAAGTCGGTGTCGTTCATCATCGCCACCGCCTCGTCGACGCCCCGGAACCCCTGCACCGCCAGCACCGGGCCGAAGATCTCCTCGCGGGCCAGCCGCATGTCCGAGTCGACCTGGTCGAAGACGGTGGGGGCGACGTACCAGCCGTCGTCGAACGCGGCGGTGGCCGGCTCGCCGCCGACGACCAGCCGGGCCCCGGCGGCCGGGGCCTCGGCCAGGAACCCCCGGACCCGCTCGTACTGGGCCTGGCTGACCAGGGGGCCCATGTCCAGGTCCTGGTCCCAGGGGCCGGTCCGGACGGCCGCCATGCCGGCGGCGACCCGCTCGACCACCTCGGCCCGGATCGACTCCTCGACCAGCAGTCGGGAGCCGGCGTAGCAGTTCTGCCCGGCGTTCTCGGTGATCGAGGCGATGATCGCCGGGATCGCCGCGTCCAGGTCGGCATCGGCGAAGACCACGTTCGGGGACTTGCCGCCCAGTTCCAGCTTGACCGGGACGAGGTGCTGCGCGGCGGCGCGCATGACGGACCGGCCGGTCACCGTCGAGCCGACGAAGCTGATGTGGTCGATGTCGGCGTGCCCGGTGAGCGCCACCCCGGCCTCGGGACCGAGGCCGGTGACCACGTTGAGCACGCCCGGCGGCAGGCCGGCCCGGCGGCCCAGCTCGGCCAGCGCGAACGGCGACAGCGGCGCGACCTCGGACGGCTTCAGCACCACCGTGTTGCCGGCGGCCAGGGCCGGGGCGACGTTGGCGGCGGTGAGCACGGCCGGCACGTTCCACGGGATGATCACCGCGCAGACGCCGTACGGCTCGGGCCGGGTGTAGCCGAAGTAGTCGGGCGTACGGGTGGGCAGGGTGACCCCGGTGAGCTTGTCGGCGGCCCCGGCGAAGTAGTCGACGATGCCCTGGGTGATGTACATGTTGAGCCGCCCGCCGGAGCGGGGTTTGCCCACGTCACGCGCCTCGTACGCGGCGAGTTCCTCGACGTGCTCGCCGATCAGCGCGGCCCAGCGCGAGAGGATCGCGCCGCGCTCGCTGGGCGAGGTGGCCGCCCAGCCGGGGGCGGCCCGGCGGGCGGCGGCGACGGCGTGGTCGACGTCCACCTCGCGGGCGCGGGCCACCGACTGGATGGGCTCCCGGGTGGCGGGATCGAGCACCGGCAGCTCACCGCCGTCGGCCGCGGGGGTCCAGTCGCCGTCGACGAGCTGGCGGGCGGTGGGAATGTCCAGGTCAGCCATGTGCGAATCCTTGACCCTTCACGTTTCGCATGTCAAGATGCAATCTCGCTTTATGAGTCACTAGGAGGGCGCGTGCGGATCACAGCGGCGGTGCTGGAGAGCGCGGGAGGGCCGTTCACCCTCCAGCAGATCGACCTCGCCGACCCGGGGCCGGACGAGGTGCTGGTCCGGGTGCACAGCGTCGGGATCTGCGCCACCGACCTGGAGTTCGCCAACTTCTTCCCCACCCCGGCGGTGCTCGGCCACGAGGGCAGCGGGGTCGTCGAGCAGGTCGGCGAGCGGGTCACCGGCGTCTCCCCGGGCGACCACGTCGCGATGAGCTTCACCTCCTGCGGCGACTGCCCGCTGTGCCGGGGCGGAAACCCCGCCTACTGCCGCCAGTTCGACGCGGTCAACTTCAGCGGCCGACGGCCGGACGGCAGCTCGGCGCTGTCGCGCGACGGGCAGCAGGTCAACGGCCACTTCCTGGGCCAGTCGTCGTTCGCCAGTCACGTGGTCGCCCCGGCCCGCGCGGTGGTGCCGATCAGCAAGGAGATCGACCTGGGCGTGGTCGGACCGTTCGGCTGCGGTTTCGGCACCGGCGCCGGCGCGGTGCTCAACGTGCTGCGCCCGGAGGTCGGCTCCTCGCTGGTGGTCTTCGGCGCGGGCGCGGTGGGCGTGGCGGCGATCCTGGCCGCGCGGGCGGCCGGCTGCGCCGTCGTCGCCGCCGTCGACGTCAACACCGGCAAGCTGGACACGGCCCGGCTGCTCGGCGCCACCCACGGGGTGAACTCCACCGAGGGCGACCCGCGCGAGCTGCTGACCGCCATCGCTCCGCACGGCTTCGACGTCGCGATCGACACCACGGGCCGGGAGGACGTGCTGCGGCTCGCCGTCGAGTCGCTCGGCCCGCTCGGCCGGTGCGGCGTGGTGGGGATCGGCCCGAGCGAGCAGATGAGCTTCGAGTGGCGCAGCGTGCTCAACGGCCGCAGCATCACCGGCATCATCGGCGGCAGCAGCCTGCCGCAGGTGTTCCTGCCCAAGCTGCTGGACCTGCACGCCGCCGGCAACTTCCCGGTGGACCGCCTGATCACCCGGTTCCCCTTCACGCAGATCAACGAGGCGGTGGCGGCGCTGCGCTCCGGCGAGGTCGGCAAGGCCGTCCTGACCCTCTGAGCGGGGACACCACCCACCCCATCGACGCTTCTGCATCTCATCGTGAAACATTGTCTCGCAATGTGAGCGACATTACCCTTGGTGTCAGACCCACACCCAGTGGCGCGGCTGGGCAACACCGCGCAGCGTCCCGCACCTGTGGAGCACGTCCCGATGACCGAACAGCAGCGCACTGCCCCGGCCGGCACGCAGACCGCGACCGAAGACCGGCCCGTCGCGCCCTTCGACCACCACTCGGCCGAGTGCAACACCGACCCGGTGGGCTACTACCGGGAGTTCCGCCAGACCTGCCCGGTCGGCCGGACCGACGCGCACGGCGGCTTCGTCTACACCACCCGGTACGCCGACGTGGTGCGGATCGCCCGCGACGACGACACCTTCTCCTCCGCCCGCGCCACCGCCGGGGGTGACGGCACCGCCATCGTCATCCCCCGGGGCCCCGGCCTGGAGCAGTACCCGATCGAGCTGGACCCGCCCGCCGCGACCGGCTACCGCGACCTGATCAACCCGCTGCTCACCCAGGACGCGGTGGCCGAGCTGGCCCCGATGGTCGCCCGGCACACCACCCGCGTGGTGGATGCCTTCATCGCCGAGGGGTCGGTGGACTTCGTCCGCGACCTGACCAACCCGCTGCCGGCCGCCGTCACCCTCGACTGGCTGGGCTTCCCCGAATCCGACTGGGCCAAGCTCGCCGGCCCGATCCACGACATCTTCGCCGCGCTGCCCGGCAGCGAACGCGCCGTACGCGGGGCCGCCGGCCTGGCCTACCTCGACCAGCGCATCCGCGAGCTGATCGTCGAGCGGCGGGCCGTGCCGACCGGCGACGCGGTGAGCTACCTGGCCGCCCAGCGCCGCCCCGACGGGGAACTGTTCGACGCCGACGAGCTGGTCTCGGTCATCGGGCTGCTGATCGCCGGCGGGGTGGACACCACCACCTCGCTGACCGGCTCCACCCTGGTGCACCTGAGCCGGCACCCCGACGACCGGCAACGCCTGATCGACTCCCCCGACCTGCTGCTCACCGCCACCGACGAGTTCCTGCGGGTGTTCGCCCCGTCCCAGTCGATGGCCCGTACCGTCCGCACCGACACCGAGGTCGGCGGCTGCCCGGTCAGCGCCGGTGAGCGGGTGCTGATCCCCTGGGTCGCGGCCAACCACGACCCGGCGGTCTTCCCCGACCCGGAGCAGCTGCGGCTGGACCGCGACGCCGCCCGGCACCTGAGCTTCGGCATCGGCAGCCACCGCTGCGCCGGTGCCCACCTGGCCCGGCTGATGTTCCGCGAGATGATCACGCAGGTGCTGACCCGGCTGCCCGACTTCCGGGTGGTGGAGGAGGGGCTCGTCGCCTACCCCACCCGGGGCAACCAGAGCGGTTGGGACGCGATCCCGGCCGTCTTCACCCCGGGTCCCCGCCGCGACGCCGACGCGGCGGGGACCCGGCCCACCGCCAGCCTGACCGGCGACCGGGAACTGGTCATGGCGGGCACCGCCACCGCCACCGACGACGTGCTGGAGGTCCGCCTGGCCGACCCGACCGGCGCGGAACTGCCGCCCTGGACGCCCGGCGCGCACCTGGAGGTGCGGCTGCCGTCCGGGCGGGTCCGGCAGTACTCGCTGTGCGGCGACCCGGACGACACCCGGCACTACCGGATCGCGGCCCTGCGCGAGCCCGCCGGCCGGGGCGGTTCGGTGGAGCTGCACGCGCTCGCCCGCGCCGGCGTCACCCTGTCGGTACGCGGCCCGCGCAACCACTTCCCGCTCGTCGACGCCCCCGACTACCTCTTCCTGGCCGGGGGCATCGGGATCACCCCGATCCTGGCGATGGCCCGCGAGGCCGACCGCCGGGGCGTGCCGTTCCGGCTGGTGTACGGCGGTCGCAGCCGGGCCTCGATGGCCTTCGTCAACGAGGTGACGGCGCTCGCCGGTGACCGGGTGACCCTGCTGCCGCAGGACGAGACCGGCCTGCCCGACCTCGGCGCGCTGCTCGACTCCACCGGGCCGGACACGGCCGTCTACTGCTGCGGGCCCGCCGGCATGATCGACGCGTTGGAGCGGGTCTGCGCCGCGACCGGCCGGTCGGAGCGGCTGCACGTCGAACGGTTCACCGCCGGGGACGACCTGGAGGTCGCGTTCGACCCCGCGGCGAACACCGAGTTCGAGGTGCACCTGGCGCGGACCGGGGCGACCCTGCGGGTACCCCGCGACCGTCGCATGATCGACGTGCTGCGCGAGGTCGTGCCGGGCCTGACCTACGACTGCGAGAAGGGCTACTGCGGCGCGTGCGAGACCCGGGTGCTCGCCGGCACGCCGGAGCACCGCGACTCGCTGCTGACCGAGCAGGAGCGTACGGCCGGGCGCAGCATGATGATCTGCGTCGGGCGGTGCCGCTCGGAGCGGCTGGTGCTGGACCTGTAGGTCCTGTCCGGACGGGTCGGCCCAGGTCCCAGGGCCGGCCCGTCCGGACGTCCGTCCCCGGTGGTCGTCAGGCCGCGTTCGCCAGCGCGTCGAACGTGACCGCCCGGCCGTACGGGTGACCGCACGCGGACGGCCCGCCGCGCCACGACACTGGGG
Organism: Micromonospora sp. WMMD734; assembly: GCF_049178975.1. Classification (NCBI taxonomy): domain Bacteria; kingdom Bacillati; phylum Actinomycetota; class Actinomycetes; order Micromonosporales; family Micromonosporaceae; genus Micromonospora; species Micromonospora sp. WMMD734. The sequence continues at coordinate 1,296,948 of NZ_JBMHMK010000001.1, read as the reverse complement.
CGCTGCGGGCCGTCCTGACGAGGGGCCGGTGGGTCAGTTGCCCCACTCGAAGTTGGGCTCGACCGCCTCGGCGATGCGGAACCGGCCGCCCGGCGCGATCTCGCTGCCGCGCTCGGTCACCACGTGCTTGCCGAACCCGTCGACCAGCGGCCGACCGACGTCGCGCTTGAGCCACAGCCGCAGCAGGTGCCGGCGACGCTCCGGCTCCGGGAAGTCGACGTAACCGGTACGCGAGTGCAGGGCGGCGTAGTTCAGCAGCCACTGCACGTCGCCGGGCTGGAAGTCCATGTCCAGGGCCAGGCCGGGGGCCTGGGACACCTCGTCGTAGAGGTGCAGCAGCTCGATCTGCGCCTCGGTGAGCCGGGGCACCTCCGGGTAGTCCTGCGCCGAGAAGATCATCGAGCTGCCGGCGTAGGTGCTGAACACGCCGTCGACGTAGCTGCAGATCGGCGAGGTGTAGGTGCGTGCCGGGGCGTCCGGGTCCTGCCGGTGCCAGTCCCAGTGCCACGACTCGAACAGCAGCGGCGCGAGGTCGGGCCGCCGGCGCAGGATCTCGTTGTAGATCGTGGTGCCGCTGACCAGGCTGCTCGCCCCGCCGGCCTTGGCCGCCCGCAGGCACATCAGCGCGACCACGTCGGAGCTGTCGGAATGGAACGGCAGCCGGTCGCGGACCCGCGACGGCAGCGCCGACGGGTCGTCGAGGGTCTTGTTGGAGGTGGCGATGACGTGGTCGAGCACGTCACCCATCTGGTTCTGCCCCATCGGCACACCGAGGTGCAGCCCCATCAGGAAGAAGATCGCCCCGGCGAGGGTGTCGCCGTACTCCTCCGTACGCAGGCCCCGGACCAGGATGAAGCCGCGTCCGGAGTCGAGCTGGCGGGCGCATTCCTCGTTGAGGCCGGCGCAGGCCGGCAGCGGGTAGTCGGCGGCGGTCACCGTACGCAGGTCGGGGTTGTCGGCGACGAACTGGCGGCCGACGGTCTCCAGTTCGGCGCGCTCGGCGTCACTGAGCTGGTAGACCCACTCGGTCGAGGTGCGCAGCTCGTCGCCGCGCCAGGCGGACGGGCCGGAGATGGGGGCGAGATCGATTGCGGTGGTCATGATGATGCGCTCCGAGGTTCGGTTCTGCGGAAACGGGTCGGTGTCCCGGGCGGGCGGTGCCGCCACCGGGCTGATCAACGACGTGGGCGCTCGCCGCGTCCCGGGCGGGAGGCGGCGGGCCGATCCATCAGAACGGGGTCTGCGGGTCCCCGGCGGCGGTCCCGGGGCGCATGCCCTCCCGCGGCGGGTGGACCCGCAGCGGCTCCTCGTAACCGCGCACCAGCAACCCAGAGCCTTGCGGAACTCGGATCATGGCGTTCTCCTGCGGCTGGCGATGATCGGTCCAGGCTAACCAACCCCCGCCGCAACGTCAACAGAGACACCATCTCGCAATACGATCTATTCTCGTCCCCGGACGGCCCGTCGCGCCGTACCGCCCCGGGCGGCCAGCGGCTCGGCCAGCAGCAGCCCGGTGACCACCGACGACGCCGCCGTCAGCCCCGGGTCCCGGGCGGGCGCACCGGAACTCAGCCGGGCAGGCGGGCGTTGAGCCGGGCGGCCTGGCGGATCAGATGGTCGCGTTCGGCGAGGTGGGCGGCCCGGTGGGCAGCCTCGGCGTACCACCGGGCCGCCGTCACCGGATCACCGGCCCGCTCGTGCAGGTACGCCGTCACCGCCGCGTGGCGGGGCACCGCCGGGTCCACCGCCGCGAGGGCCGCCAGCCCCGCCCGCGCCCCGTCGGCCTCCCCGACGGCCACCGCCCGGTTGAGCCGCACCACCGGGCTGTCGGCCAACCGCACGAGTTCGTCGTACCACTCGACGATCTGCACCCAGTCGGTCTCGGCGGCGACGGGCGCGTCGGCGTGCAACGCGGCGATGGCCGCCTGGGCCTGGAACTCGCCCAACCGGTCCCGGGCCAGCGCCGCCTGCAGGATGCGGACCCCCTCGGCGATCGCACCGGTGTCCCACCGGCTGCGGTCCTGCTCCGCGAGCGGGACCAGACCGCCGTCGGGCGTGGTCCGGGCCGCCCGCCGCGCGTGGTGCAGCAGCATCAGGGCGAGCAGCCCGGCCACCTCCGGATGGTCGACCAGCACGGCGAGCTGCCGGGTGAGCCGGACCGCCTCGGCCACCAGGTCGACGTCACCGGAGTAGCCCTCGTTGAAGACCAGGTAGAGCACCCGCAACACGGTGGTGACGTCGCCGGGCCGGTCGAGGCGCACCCCGGCCACCGTGCGCTTGGCCCGGCTGATCCGCTGCGCCATGGTCGCCTCCGGCACCAGGTAGGCCCGGGCGATCTGGCGGGTGGTCAGCCCGCCGAGGGCACGCAGGGTCAACGCGACAGCCGACGACGGGCTCAGCGACGGATGGGCGCACAGGAAATAGAGCCGGAGCGTGTCGTCCACCTCCGACGTCGGCCCCGGCACCGGTTCCTCGACGACGAGATCCTCGCGCCGACGGCGGGCGGCGTCCGCCCGGCCCGCGTCGAGGAACCGGTGCCAGGCCACGGTGACCAGCCAGCCCTTCGGGTCCCGGGGCGGGTCGGCCGGCCAGACGTCCAGCGCCCGGACCAGCGCGTCCTGCACGGCGTCCTCGGCCGCCGCGAAGTCCGCCCCGCGCCGCACGAGCACCCCGATCACCTCCGGGATGAGCCGGCGCAGCAGGTCACCGTCCACCTGTCACTCGGTGACGGTCGGCGGCGCGGTCAGGAACGGGCGCAGCTCCAGCCACTCGTGGATCGGCCTCCCACCCGCCCCCGGCGCGGCGGACAGCTCCCCGGCCAGCTCGACGGCCCGGTCGTAGCTGTCCACGTCGATCACCATCCACCCGGCGACGAGATCCTTGGTCTCGGCGAACGGCCCGTCGGTGACCGGCGGACGGCCCGGCCCGTCGTACCTGACGAACGTCCCCTCGGGGGCGAGGGCCTGACCGTCGACGAACTCGCCGGTGCCCTCCAGCCGGGCCGCGAAGTCGTTCATGTATTGCACGTGGGCGGTGACCTCCTCGGGCGTCCACTTGTCCATCGGGACGTCGTTGACCGCGGGTGGGGCACCCCGGTAGTGCTTGAGCAGCAGGTACTTTGCCATCAGGTCTCTCCTCGGTGCCGGCGCGACCCCCATTCTGGCCGCGTTCACCCCGGGGACGACGCCGGTCCGTCGTTCTCGACATCGGTGGCGGAACTTTTTCTCCGGCCGGAGTGTCGGGACCCGGCACGGCTCACCTGTCGACAAGTTGCCGGACCCGCAGGCGGCGGATACCCGAGGCCCGCTCCGGCACCTCGGGCGACCGGGTGGCGGGCAGCCGGACGGTGAAGACCGCCCCCCGGTGCGGCCGGCCCTCGGCTTCGATCGTGCCCCGGTGGCTCGTCACGACCTCCTGGAGCAGGGCCAGCCCCAGCCCGAACCGGTGCTCACCGGAACCCCCGCCCCGGTGGAAGCGGTCGAAGATGCGCCGCGCGTCGGCCTGGTCGAACCCGACCCCGGTGTCGGCGACCACGAACTCGACGTAGTCGCCGCCGGCCCGCAACGACACGTCGATCCGGCCGCCGGGCGGGGTGTGGGCGAGCGCGTTCGCCAGCAGCTCACCGGCCACCCGGCGCAGCGCCGACGCGACCCCCGGCACCGGCAGCGACCCGTCGGGCAGGTCGGCGGCGAGGGTGACCTGCCGTTCGGCGGCCCGTTCCGTCTCGGCGGCGACGGCCGCCCCGACGAGCGCGGTCAGGTCGACCGGAGGGTACGGGCGGCGGTCGGCGGGAGCGGCGGCGAGCTGGGCGGAGAGCAACAGGTCGTCGACGATCTCGCCCAGCCGGCGGGTGCCGCCGATCAGCCGGTCGAGATCCTCCAGGCTGGTGACGCCGCCCCCGGTCCGCGCCCGCCGCGCCATCAACTGGGCGCGGATGTGCACCTGGGCGATCGGGGTCCGCAGCTCGTGGCTGGCGTCGGCGATGAACCGCCGCTGCCGGGTCAGCGCCTCGGCCAGCGGTGCGACGGCCCGCCGCCCGACCAACGCGCCGGTCAGCACCGCGACGAACAGCCCGACCGTGGCGGCGAGGCTGAACGCCAGCAGCAGGTGCCGGCGGTCGGACAGTTGGAACCGCGCGTCGAACACCGCCTGCACGACCACCCCGTCGCTGCGTGACTCGGTGCGCACGTGGTAGGTGGTGCCGTTGCGGGTCACGGCGGTGACCTCGGTGATCCCGGTGGCGGCCACCGACCGCAGCGCCCCGGTCAACGGGAAACCCGCAGGCGGCGGGTTGAGACCGGTGTCGGTGGTCAGCCCGTTGTACCGGAACACCCAGCTGCACGCCGGCGGACCGGGGATGGTCGCGTGCCGGGTGCCCCAGGCCAGCTCCCGGTGGATCTGCGCCTCCTGGCTGCGGACCAGGACGGCGTACGAGATGCCGCCGGCCAGCAGCAGCAGGGCGCTGATGGCCAGCCCCACCAGCAGCCCGATCCGCAGTCGGGCCCGGCGTACCATCGACTGCTCAACCAGCTCCATCACAGCGCTCCGAGTCGGTAGCCGAGCCCGTGCACGGTACGGATCACCGACCGGCCGAGTTTGCGGCGCAGGTAGTAGACGTAGGTGTCGACCAGCGACGTCGCGGCGGCCTCGTCGAAGACCCGGCGGCGCAACTCACCCCGGGAGTGCACGGTGCTCGGCCGGGCCGCCAGCACCCTCAGCAGCTCGAACTCCCGGGCGGACAGCGCCACCCGGGTGCCGTCGGCCAGCACCACGTCGTGCGAGGTCAGGTCGAGCCGCCCGGTGCCGATGCGCAGCACGGTGGTGGACTCCGCGCCGCGCCGGCACAACGCCCGGACCCGGGCGCTCAGCTCGTCCAGGTCGAACGGCTTGCCGAGGTAGTCGTCGGCGCCGGCGTCCAGCCCGGCGATCCGGTCACCTACCCCACCGAGCGCGGTGAGCATCAGCGCCCGGGTCGGGACGGCCCGGGACCGCAGCCGGGCGACCAGGTCGAGACCGTCCAGCACCGGCAGCATCCGGTCCACGACCAGCACGTCGTAGCTGCGGGTGAGCCCCAGGTGCAGGCCACGCTGGCCGTCGGCGGCCCGGTCGACGAGGAACCCCTCACAGCTCAGTGTCTCGGTGAGCAGGTCGGCCAGTTCCTCGTCGTCCTCGACCAACAGCAACCGGTTAGGTCCTCCCCCGTGCATGCCTCCACAATCCCACAGGGCAGGCCCAAAAAGTGATAACTATCTTTTTGTCATTTCACCGTGGCGAGTGCCGGTGTCCGGACGGCGTCGCCCCGACGGGCCTCCCGGCGCTCGATCCAACTCAGCAGCGGAGTCGTCATCATCGTGGTGATCAGCGCCACCAGCACCAGCACGGTGAACAGCGAGGCGTTCACGATGCCCGCCTCCAGACCGACGTTGAGCGCGATGAGCTGCATCAGACCCCTGGCGTTCATCAACGCGCCCACCCGCAACGCGACGCCCTGCGACTCGCCCCGGAGCCGGGCCGCCGCCCAGCAGGCACCGAACTTGCCGACGATCGCCGCCGTCACGCAGGCCACCGCGAACAGCAGCACCGGCGCGCTGCCCAGCAACCCGAACTCCGTACGCAGCCCCGAATAGGTGAAGAACAGCGGTAGGAAGACCGTCGCGGCGACCGGGGTGAGGGTGTCCACCACCCGGTCGGTGTTGGCGGTGTGCGGCATCACCACGCCGACCGCGAACGCGCCGAACACCGCGTACAGGCCGATCTCGTCGGTGTACCAGGCGACCAGGAAGAGCAGGGCCACCGTGCCGAGCACGCGGGCGGAGTCGTTGAGGCGGGAACTGGTCATCAACGCCGTGGTCACCCGCGGCCCGCACAGCCAGAGCACCAGCGCGAACAGCACCGCCCCACCGGCGGTGACCACCGCCGGCCCGGCCCGGCCGGAGGCGAACGCCAGCACCACGGCCAGCATGATCCAGGCGACCATGTCGTCGAGCGCGCCACTGGCCAACGACAACGTGCCGTGCCGGGTGCCGGCCTGTCCGCGTTCGGTGATGATCCGGGCCAGCATCGGGAAGGCGGTGATGGCCAACGCCACCCCCACGAACGCGGCCGACACCCCGATCGACGTCCCGTCGGCCCGCATCGGCACGGCGTCCGCGGTGACCACGACCAGCCCCACCCCGAGGACCAGCGGCGCGGTCACCCCGGCCAGCGACACCAGGCCGGCGGTGCCGACCAGGCCGGTGACCCGGTGGGCGCTGAAGGCGTACCCGGCCTGGAACATGAACAGCACCAGGCCGACCTGGCCCACCACGTACAGGACCGGCAGCAGCGCGGCCGGGAACAGGGCGTCCTTCACCTCCGGCAGCACGAACCCGAGCAGCGACGGGCCCAACAGCACACCGGCGAGCATCTCGCTGACCACGGCGGGCTGCCCCACCCGGCCGAGCAGCCAGGCCACCGCCTTGCAGAAGATCAGGATCACCGCGACCGCGATGAAGAACCGTGGAGCCAACTGGGTGGGGGTCACCGGACCGCCTCCTCGAAGTAGTTGGTGCACAACCGTTGTCGCCGGGCGTCGACGACCATCCAGGCGCCGAACACCAGTTGCCGGACACCGCGCCCCACGTCGGCCCAGCGGTCCCGCCCCCGCATCGCGGCCAACCGCAGCCACCCCGGACCGGCCACCCCGGCCGGGGTCAGGTACGCCGGACCCCGGCTGGGCAGCGACCGGCTGTGCGCGGCCGAGGACGCCAGGGCGTACCGGCGCAACACCTCGCGGGTCGCGGCGCGCAGCATCACCGGCGCGACCCCGCGCGCCGGGCAGGCCCGGTTCGCGGTGACGCCGTACGGGATGAACCGGGCGTCGCGGCGGCGCAGCGTGCGCCACCGGTCCGGGTCGAACCGTTCGTCGCCGGCCGGTCCGCTGCGCTGGAAGGCCAGGTAGTTGAAGAGCAGCACCGACCCAGCCGGCAGGGTCACTCCGGAGGGCAACCCGATCGGCGCGGAGGTGATCCGGTGCGCGACGCCGAACAGCGGGTGCAGCCGCAGCGTCTCGTCGATCACCCGGTCCAACGCGTCGTCGTCGTCCAGACCCCGTTGCAGGTCCGGCCGGTTGGCCAGGGCCAGCAGCACGTGCGCCATCGCCTCGGACATCTGCACCACCGCCGTGGTGCCGAACGCGCCGTGCAGGTACCAGGCCGTCTCCTCGGTGGTGAACGGGGCCGGCAACGTCACCGGGCAGGTGCCCGCCTCGACCCGCCCACGCAGGTAGCGGGTCAACGGGTCCCGCCGGTCCATGTGCCGCAGCCCGGTGCACTTCAGCGCGGCGGCCACGTCGGCGGCGTTGGCGACGAACAGCGCCCGGACCTCCGGCGGGCACACCTCACCGAAGATCAGCTCGTGGTAGACCTCCGCCCACACCGGCATCATCAGGTCCCGCAGCCGGACGTGGACCCGCCCGGCCGGCAACTCGTCGAGCACCCGCCGGGTGGCGGCGGTGGCCAGCGCGTCGGCGCGCTGGGGTCGCACCGCGAGCACCTGCCGGGTCACCCCGGCCACCGTCCGGTACCGCTCCCCCGGCTCCAGGTGCTCCTGGTGCATGTGCGGGCCGGGCGACAGCCAGTACCAGAACAGGTCGGACAGGCCGGCGCCCCGGCTGCGCCCGTCAGCCGCCGGATCGGCGTACAGCCGCTCGAAGTCCTCGACGTCGACGAGCGGGCCGGGCACCGGGATGCCCTCCCCGCCGTTGACCCGGGCGAACACCCACTGCCGCAGCCGCACCACCGCCGCCGGCAGCCACCCGGGCAGGGTCCAGGCCACCCCGAGCACGACCAGCGCGCCGCACAGCACCGGCGCGCTCACGCCGGGGCTCCCGTGGTGACCAGATCGGCGCTCAGGTCCCCCGGCCGTGCGGCACCCACCAGCGCCAACGCCCGGTCGAGGTCGGCGCGCAGCAGGTCGAGCACGTGCCGCACCCCGGCCGCGCCGCCCACCGCCAGCCCCCACAGCACCGGACGGCCGACCAGCACGGCCGTCGCCCCGAGCGCCAACGCGACCAGCACGTCGACGCCGCGCCGCAGGCCACCGTCGACCAGCACCGGCAGCCGCCCGCCGACGGCCGCCACGACGGCCGGCAACGCGTCCAGGGTGGCCGTCACCCCGTCGAGTTGCCGGCCGCCGTGGTTGGAGACCACCACCCCGTCCACCCCGTGCTCGACGGCCAGCCGGGCGTCCTCGGGATGCAGCACCCCCTTGAGCAGGATCGGCACGGTGGTGAGCCGGCGCAGCCGGGCGACCAGCTCCCAACCCACCCGGGCGGTCATCTCGATATCCCGGACCCGGCCGTCCGCGTCACGCATGTTCTCGCAGACCAGGCCGGGTGGCAGGTCGACGAATCCGTGCCGCAGGTCGCGCTCGCGCCGACCGAACACGGGCGAGTCGACCGTCACGACCAGGGCCCGGCAGCCGGCGGCCACCGCCCGCCGGACCACGGTGGTGGTGAACTCCAGGTCGGTGTGCGGGTAGAGCTGGAACCACAGCGGCCCGCCGGCCGCCGCGATCTGCTCGACCGGCCGGGTGGCCGCCATGCTCACCACCATGACCGTGCCGGCGTCGGCGGCGGCCCGGGCGGTGGCCAGCTCGCCGTCGGGGTGGGCCAGCCGGTGGAACGCGGTCGGCGCGACCAGCACCGGCATCGAGACCTCGCTGCCGAGCAACGAGATCCGCAGGTCCCGGTCGCCGGTGCCGCGCAGCACCCGGGGCACCAGGAAGCGCCGGGCGAAGGCCGCCTCGTTGGCCCGCAGGGTCCGCTCGTCGCCCGCGCCGCCGGCGAAGAAGTCCCAGTGCACCGGGTCGAGGCGACGCCGGGCGACGGTGGCCACGTCGGCCAGGTTCAGCGCCACCTCGTCGAGGGCCGGCACGTCAGTCCCCGGCCCCGCGCAGGCACCTGTCGACGAAGGCGGCCAACGGTGTCACGTGCACCTGCGGCCGGTCCCACCGGTTCTCCAGGTTCTCCGCCAGGTGGTGGGTCGCGACGACCTGCCCCGCCCGGTGGTGACGCACCACCGGATGCAGGTACGCCGCGTCGTGGGCCTGGCCGACGACGTCCTGGGCGACCCGTCTCACCGTGACGTCGAACGGGTCCACCTGGTCGTGCTCCGGGCCGTACTCCAGGGTGACCACGAACGCGTCGGAGTAGTCGTGGTCGGCGGTGCGCAGGCCGGTCTCGGTGAAGTAGTCCACCGGCACCTCCTCGTGGTAGCGCGCGTCGGCGTCGGCGACGGTCACCACGTCGGCGAGGACGTCGAACTGCTGCCACAGCGCGGAGGTGCGGTTGACCCGGGCGATGATCGCGTCGGCGATCGACGCCCCGTTCGCGTCCAGCTTCTCCGTCGGCCACGGCGTGTCCCCGTACCGGCGTTCGAGGATGCGGTGCAGGGCCCGCACGGCGTACCGGAAACCGTGGATGAACCCGTTGGTCGAGCGCTTGAAGTCCCGCTGCTGGGTGATGGTGCCGGCGAAGAACAGGTCGGGCACGTTCACCGACTCCCACTGTGCGGTCTGGGCCGGGAAGCGGTCCCGGATCGCCAATTCCGGCCGGCACGACCCGTCGAAGATCGACGCGTCGAAGGCGAACCCGGTGCAGACCAGCACCCGGTCGTAGCGCAGCTCCTTGGTCACCTCGTCGGCGCGGGAGAACGCGAACGTCACCGTGTAGCCGTCGGCGTCGCGGGTGATCCGCCGGACGGTGCCGTCCAGGATCGCGTTGGCCGACTTGAGCTGGTAGGTGTCGAGGAAGTTGTTGTTCACCGCCCGCAGGTGCCCCACGTAGTGGGTGCGCCAGGCCATCCGCACCGAGCTGGGCCCGGCCAGGTGGATCAGGGTGGTGGTCTCCATCAGGTTGTCCGCCGTCTCGAACGCGGAGTTGCCCTTGCCGATGATCAGCACCTTCTGGTCGAGGTAGTCGCGCGGGTCGACGGGCATGTCCGCGTACTGCTCGGCCAGCTCCAGCCCGGGAATGTCCGGCAGGTACGGCCGGGACACGCCGGTGGCGACGACCACCCGCCGGGCCCGGAACGTCTCCCCGGCGTGCACCTCGAAGATCCCGTCCACCTTGGACACCGAGGTCACCCGCGCGCCGTAACGCACCTTCACCCCGGTCTTCGCGGCGAAGTCGGCCAGGTAGCGGACCATCACGTCGGCGTCCGGGAAGTACCGCTGCGTGTACGTGGTGAACCGCAGCGCCGGATCGTCGGTGAGCAGCGAGTTCCAGTCCAGCCGCAGGTTGAGCTCCGGATCGTCGGAGCCGGTGTGCGGCTTGTTGATGGAGATCAGTTGCCGGTGCCGGGGGTAGGTGGCGAAGAACGCGCCCGGGACGTCCGCGCCCTCCAGCACCAGGTAGTCGCGCCGGCCGTCGGCTTCCAGCAGGGCGGCCAGTTGCAGGCCGGCGGGGCCGGCTCCGATGATCAGACAGTCAAGCGTCACGACGGCCATCCAGGGTGAGAGGGGTCAACGGAAGTTCCAGTGCGTCCATCACGTCGGCGGCCCGCCGGACGTCGCCGTCGAGCGGCCGGTCCGGGTCGACCGGGGGGATCGCCGCGACCAGCGCCGCCAGCGCCGCGCCGCAGCCCGGCGCGGTGGGCGTACGGGCACCCACGTACGCGGCCTGACGCAACCCCAGCGCCAGCGAGCCGACGATCAGGCGCAGCAGCCCGGCCTGGTCGAAGACCCGCAGGGCGGCCTGGGTGCCGAGCGGGATGACGTCCTGGTTGTGCAGGTTGGTCGGCAGGCTCTGCATGCTCGCCGGCATGGCGTCGCGGCGGATCTCGGCGATCAGCGCGGTGGAGGCCAACTGCACCCCCTGGAGCCCGTGCTGCTGCCCCGGGCCGGCGGCCAGCATCGGCGGCAGGCCCCCGTTGCGGTGCGGGTCGACGAGCAGGTCGAGTTGCCGCTCGACGAGGTTGCCGACCTGCGCCACCACCATCGACAGCAGGTCGGCGGCGAACGCGGCGGGCTGGCCGAAGAAGTTGCCGCCGTGCACCACCAGGTCGTCGTCGGGGAAGAACAGCGGATTGTCGCTGACGCTGCCCAGGTCGGCGGTGACCACGGAATCGACGTGGCGCAGCGCGTCCTCGGCCGCGCCGAGCAGTTGCGGGGCGCACCGGATGCTGTACGGCTCCTGCAACGCGCGCTTGCCCGACGGGACGAGCCCCTCGCTGACCTGCCGCATCCGCGCGCCCACGGCGATCGCCCCCGGGTGTCCGTACGCGCGCAGCAGCCGGGCGTCGAGGAACTGCGGGTCGCAGCCGAGCAGGTCGGCCAGCAGGCAGGTGAGCACCTGCGCCGACCGGTGCGCGGCGCGGACCGCGGACAACGCCAGCGCCGTCGCCGCGGTGGTCAGCGAGGTGCCGTTGACCAGTGCCAGGGCGTCGCGGCCGTCCAGCGGCAACGGGGTCAGGCCGGCCTGCTCCAGCGCCTGCGCCGCCGGCAGGCGTACCCCGTCGAGGTAGGCGTGGCCGCGACCGCGCAGCGCCTGGGCCGCCGCGCCCAGCGGGATCAGGTCACCGCTCGCGCCGACCGAACCCCACCGCGGCACGGCGGGCACGAAGCTGGTGCCGAGCATCGCCGCCAGCGCGTCGACGACGTGCGGGGACACCCCGGACGCGCCCCGCGCCAGCGACCAGGCCCGGACCAGCACGGTCGCCCGGACGATCTCGGGGGCGAGATCCGGGCCGTGGCCCGCGCCGAGGTGGGCGAGGGTGTTGTCGGCCTGGTCGCGCAGGTCGGCCCGGCCGGCGTACCCGACGAGGGCACCGAAACCGGTGGTGCTGCCGTACACCGCGCGGTCCTCGCCGAGCACCTCGGACAGGAACGTGCGGGTGTGCGTGACCCGGTCGCGGACCTGCGGCCCGACCACGACCCGGACCGGGTCGCGGGCGGCGCTCAGGTCGGCGATCCGCAGCGGCGCCGCGAGATCAACCTCTGTCGTCATGCGACCGGACCCTAGAGAGCGATTCTCAGAACGCTCTGAAATCGGGCCGATACGGTGCGCCGCATGACGCTCGACTACCTGATCATCGGAGCCGGGCCGGCCGGGCTCCAACTCGCCGCCCTGCTGGAGCGCGACGGCCGCGACCATCTGGTGCTGGAGGCCGGACCGACGCCGGGCACGTTCTTCGGCCGCTACCCGCGGCACCGCCAGTTGATCTCCATCAACAAGGTCTGGACCGGTTCCGACGATCCGGAGTTCAACCTGCGCTCCGACTGGAACTCGCTGCTCACCGACGATCCGGCGCTGCTGTTCCGCAACTTCAGCCGGCGCTACTTCCCCGACGCCGACGACATGGTGCGCTACCTCGCCGCCTTCGCCGACGGGCTGCGGGTCCGCTACGACACCCGGGTCACCCGGATCGCCCACGACGGCGACCTGTTCACCGTCGAGGCCGGCGGCGACACGCTGACCGCCCGCCGGGTCGTCGTGGCCACCGGCGTCTCCCAGGTGTACGTGCCGCCGATCGAGGGCGTCGACCTCGCCGAACGCTACGACACCGTCAGCGTCGACCCGGACGACTTCACCAACCAGCGGGTCCTGATCATCGGCAAGGGCAACTCGGCCTTCGAGACCGCCGACGCCCTGGTCGAGACCGCCGCCGTCATCCACGTCGCCGGCCCGCACTCGATCCGGCTGGCCTGGCAGACGCACTACGTCGGGCACCTGCGCGCGGTGAACAACAACTTCCTCGACACCTACCAGCTCAAGTCGCAGAACGCCGTCCTCGACGGCACCGTCGAGCGGATCGCCCGCCGCGACGACGGCGGCTACCGGATCGACTTCCGGTACGCCCGTACCCGCGAGTCGCTGCGGCAGCTCGACTACGACCGGATCATCCTGTGCACCGGTTTCCGGTTCGACGCGGACATCTTCGACCCGTCGGCGCGGCCCCGGCTGGTCATCAACGACCGCTTCCCCGAGCAGACCTCCGGCTTCGAGTCGGTGAACGTGCCCGGCCTGTACTTCGCCGGCACCCTCACCCAGCAGCGCGACTTCAAACGCTCCACCAACGGCTTCATCCACGGCTTCCGGTACGGCGTACGCGCCCTGCACCGGATGCTGAACGCCAGGCACCACGGCACGCCGTGGCCGTCGACCACCCTGGACGCTACCCCCGAGGCGATCACGGATGCGATCATCGCCCGGATCAACCGCACCTCCGCGCTGTGGCAGCAGTTCACCGTCCTCGGCGACGTCGTCGTGATCGCCGACGGTGTCGCGCGCTACCACGAGGAGGTGCCGGTGGCCTACCTGCACGACGGCGGCCTGGGACCCGAGCCGTTCGCGGTGGTGACCACCCTGGAGTACGGCCCGGACCACGACCAGGTCGACCCGTTCGACATCACCGTCCCCCGGATCGCCGAGAACGACGCCGAACGCGCCCACGACGCCAGCTACCTGCACCCCGTCGTCCGGGTGCACCGGGGCGGGCGGCTCGTCGCCACCCACCACCTCGCCGAGAACCTGGAGAACAACTGGGACCTGCCCGGCGTGCACCAGCAACCCCTGGCGCTGTTCCTCAAGGGCGTCCTGTCCGATGCCGGCTGAGCACGACAACGACGGCCGTCGCGCGGCGGAGCACCAGCACGCCGACCGCCGCGCGACGGGGCCCGGCCACCACGGCGGGCACGACCGGACCGGTCGCGGGTCGGCGGACCGCGACCGGGCCGGGGCCACCGCCGGTGGTGAGCTGTGGCCGCAGCCCGTGCTGCGGCTGCTCACCACCGGCGGTGACCGGCCGGTCTTCGAGGACGGCGACCGGACCGTCGGCGCGGCCGAACTGGCGGACCTGGTCCGGCGGACCGCCAGCGGCCTGCGCGCCGCCGGCATCGGGCCGGGTCGCGCGGTGGCGCTGCGGATCGGGGTCACCCCGGAGGCGCTCGCCGGTGTCCTCGCCGCGTTCACCGTCGGCGCCCGGGTCTCCGGCATCCGGCCCGAGCTGACCCCGGCGCAACTCGACCGGCTGCTGGCCAGCGATGACGCGCTGCTCGTCGACGACGCCCGACTCGCCACCCTGGCCCGGACCCGCGACGACGGCAGCCCCCTGGTCGCCGCCGGCCGGCCCGGTGACGTCGCCCGGATCACCTGGACCAGCGGCAGCACCGGCCACCCCAAGGGCTGCGCCCAGACGTACGCGGCGATGAGCGCGGCCTGGGCGGCCCACCCCGACCGGTGGCCGCCGGCGATCGCCGAGCTCGCCCCCCGGCTGGGGCGCTACCTGGTCTTCGGCTCGCTGAGCAGCCAGGTGATGCTGGAGTACGGCATCCTCACCCTGGCCGCCGGGGGCACCCTGGTCGCCGCCCGCCCGCCCGGCTTCCCCGGCATGATCACCAGGCACCGGGCCACCGCGAGCGTGATCACCGTCGGCAAGCTGCACCAGCTCGTCCGCGACCAGCGCGCCGACCCGGTCGACCTGGGCAGCCTGCGGGCGCTCCTGGTCTCCGGATCACCGCTCACCGCGTCCCGGCTCGCCGAGGCGCTCGACGTGCTCGGCCCGGTCGTCTTCCACGGCTACGGGCAGACCGAGACCGGCATGATCGCGATGGTCACCCCGGCCGAGCTGCTGGCCGACCCGGGCCGGCTCGCCTCGGTCGGACGCGCGCCCGAGGTGGTCGACCTGTCCATCCGCGAAGCCGACGGCCGGCCGGCCACCGAGGGCGAACTCTTCGTCCGGACCCCGGCACAGGCCGACGCCTACTGGGGCGACCCGGCCGAGAGCGCCGAGGTGTTCACCGACGGCTGGGTACGCACCCGCGACCTGGCCCGGTTGGACGCCGACGGCTACCTGCACCTGTCCGGCCGGGCCCGGGACGTGATCATCGTCAACGCGAACCTGGTGTACGCCGGCCCGATCGAACGGGAGCTCGCCGCCGACCCCGCCGTCGCCGAGGCGTACGTGGTCAGCCGTCCCGACGACGTCACCGGCGAGGCGGTGCACGCGTACGTGGTGCCGGCGGCCGGCCACCCGTTGGACGTCGGCCGGTTGCGCGCCCGGGTCGCGGCGGCCCTCGGTGCGGCCGCCGTCCCGACGACCGTCGAGGTGATCACCGGGGTGCCGGTGGGGCCGAGCGGCAAACCCGACAAGCGCGCCCTGGGCGTGGGCGTCGGTTCCTGAGCGGCGGCCACCGTTTCCGCGCGACCGGCGGCGTCGGCGCTGCCCGCAGAGCCCGGCGGCCCGGACCATCCACCCCGGCAGCGCCACGATCACCGGCACCCGGCAAACTCCACACTGATCCGACTGAACCTTCGGCTGGCTCAGTGCGTTGAGAGGTCGAAGCCACAGCCTGTCGAGGAGCGCACCGGTGCCACTGACCTCCACGTCCCACCGCCGGCGGCTAGAACGACTCGTCGGTGGGGTGCGGCAACGGCTGTCACCACTGGCCGGCGTCGTCCGACGGGCAATGTCCCGCCTGCCCGGCCCGCCGATCGTGGCGCGGATCGTCGCCGGGCTGATGGCGCTGGCGCTCGCCGTCCTCGCCGGCTTCGCCGCCAGCACCGGGTTCGGCACGGCCACCGCCCAGACCGTGGAGGGCAAACCGGTCCCCGCCGAGCAGGTGCCCCTGATCGCCCAGGCCGCGCTCTCCTGCCCGACCCTCACCGCGCCCCGGCTGGCCGGTCAGCTCATGGCCGCCTCCGGGTTCGTGGCCGACGCCCGCACCGACGACGGCGGCTCCGGGGTGGCCGGGCTCACCGACGAACTCTGGCAGCGGTGGCTGCCCTGGCCCGACGCGCCCCGGCTGGACGTCGCCGCGAACATCGTCGCGCTGGCCCACCACATGTGCGACCTCGTCGGGCAGGTGTCGCACGGCGACATCGACGGAGACACCTGGCAGCTCGCGCTCGCCGCGCACCGTTCCGGGATGCCCGCCGTCCAGGCCGACCGGGGCGTCCCCGACGCGGCGGCCGGGTACGTGCGGACCGTCGTCGGCTACGCCGAGTGGTACTCCCGGCAGCCCGACTTCGACCCGGACGCGGCGGACGCCTCACCGACGCCCGCCCCACCCGCGCCGCCCGCCGGCAGCGCGCCACGCCCCATCCCCGACGAGCACCTGGCGGCGATCCTCGCCGCCGGCCGGACCTGCCCGGCGGTGACCCCGGCGAAGATCGCCGGTCAGCTCATGGCGGCGTCCGGGTTCAACCCGAACCTGCTCGGCCCCAACGGCGCGCAGGGCATCGCCCAGTTCCTGCCCACCGTGTGGAGCCGCTACGCGACCGCCGGCCAGTCACCGTGGGACGCCGCGACGGCGATCGCCACGCTCGGCAAGACGATGTGCGCCCTCACCACCGACCTGGGTGGGCTCACCGCCGACCCGTATCCGCTCGCGCTGGCCGCCTTCCAGTGGGGGCCGGGGGTACAGGCCGGCGGCGCACCCGACCTGGGCACGGTGGACGAGAACGCCGGCCGGGTCCTCGCCTACGCCGCCTTCTACGCCCAGGACCCCCGGCTCGGTGGGCGTCCGTCCCCGCGTCCGCCACTGCCGGCCGGCACCCGGGGCCCGGTGCTGGCCCTGCCGCCCACGCCCGCCGGCGCGGGCCCCGGCCCGGCCGGCAACCCGACCAGAGCCGGCGTCAACCCGACCAGACCCGCCCCGGCGGCAGGCGCCCCGTCCACGCAGGCGGCGGCCCGTCCGACCACCCCCGCGCCGGCGCCGGCGGCCTCCACCGGCTACCGCATCCGCGGGTACGGCAGCACCTGCCTGTACGCCCCGTCGGCCGTGGACGGCCAGCAGTTGGTGATCTGGGACTGCAACGGCTCGGCCCGGCAGAAGTGGACGTTCGGCGGCGACGGCACGATCCGGATGGGGTCGCTCTGCATGGACCTGGCGGACGCCTCCAGCGCCGACGGCACCCGCATCCAGCTGGCGACCTGCAACGGCGGCTGGGCGCAGAAATTCTGGATCAACGGCTCCGGTGACCTGGTCAACTCGGCGATCGGCAGGTGCGTCGACATCCGGGACTGGTCCACCGCCAACGGCACCGGCCTGCAACTGTGGACGTGCACCGGTGAGGCCAACCAGAAGTGGACGCGGGTGAAGGTCTAGCGGGGGCCGGCGGGGCGGCCGATCCGGGCCGACACCAGTGCCGTCCCGTCGGTCTCCGCGACGGCGAAGAACGCCAGCGTGTCGACGGCGGCGGGGATCTCCCCGGTGACCTCCTGCGGCCCGGCGGTCGCCGTCCACTGTGCCACCTGGTAGGTGCGGGTGTCGGCGGCGACCGCATAGAGCCGGTACTCCACCCCCGCCGTCAGGCCGAGCACGGTGGCCCGTACGTCGGAAGCCGACCCGGGGCCGTCGGGGCGGGCCGAGACGGTGACGGACAACCGGGTGGCCGCACCGACCCCCTCCACCGTCACCCCGGCGGCGACCGGGTTGACGGTGGACTGCCGGGCGTCGGGCGCGCCGCCCTGCTGCCGCTGCCCGAGGGTCACCCCCAGGGACACCGCCGCGACCATGGCGAGCGTGCCGGCGACGAGCCACCGCCGTCGACCCCGCCGGGACCGGTCGGACGCGCGGCCGGCCGGACCCCGCCCGCCCGCGTCCCGGGAGGGCGGCCGGTCCGCCGGTCCCGGGCGCGACGCGGCGGCCGGCGGGAGTCCGGGGGCCGGCAGCGTCTCGGAGACCGACGTGGGCTCGGGGGTCGGCAGGTCGGGGGCGGGCGCGGGGGCCGGAGCCTCACCGAGGGCCGGGACGGCGGTGGAGGTCGGGACGGCGTCAGGGGTCGGGGTGGCGGTCGGGAGGGCCGGTGCGGTGACGTCGACCGGATCGGTACGCAGGTCGGCGATCTCGCCCGGGGTCAGCCCCGCGAACGCCCCCACCAGGGGGGCCAGCCGGTCACACTCGTCGAGGCAGATCGTGCAGGTGCCGAGGTGGCGTTCGAACTCCCACTCGTCCTGCGGATCGAGGTCACCCCAGAGGTAGGGAGCGCACTGCTCCAGGGGGGCGTGGGCCACCGGACCGGGGGCGTCGCTGTCGCTTCGGAGGTCGGTCATGGCCTGTCAGCTCTGCTCGGGGAGGCAGCGCCTCGCGGCCCCGCCGCCGTCATCGTATGCCATCGCGGTCGTGGTGGACGCCTCACGCACCGTCGACCTCCCCGATGACGGCGCGCAACGCGCGCAGGGCGTAGTGGGCGCGGGACTTGACGGTGCCCTCGGCGATGCCGAACTCCGCGGCGATCTCGGCGGTGGAGAGCCCCCGGAAGTAGACCGCCTCCACCACCCGGCGGTGCTCGACGCTGATCTTCGGCAGCGCGTCGCGGATGGTTCGCGCCGTCACCACCCGCTCCGCCACGTCGGCGGTCGCCGGAATCCGGTTGAGGTCCAGCGCGCCGACCTCGGTCGGGCGGGCCTGCCGGGCCCGCGCCACGTCGATGGCGACCCGGCGGGCCACGGTGAACAGCCAGCGCCGTTGGGTCTCCAGGTCGGCGGCGAGGCTGTCGATGCTGCGCCAGGCCCGCATCATCGTCTCCTGCAGCAGATCCTCGGCGAGCTGCCGTTCACCTGAGGCCAGCCGGAGCAGGAACCGGAACAGCGGCTCGGCGTGCACCGCGTGCAGCTCCCGCAGGCGCGCGTCGGGGGCGGGTGGCGGGGGCCCGGCGTCGACGGCCGACGCGTCCGGGTCGACTGCTGCCGCCACCCCGATGCCCGCCCCGCCCGGCGCGTCCGCGTCCGGCCCGCGAGAAAGACCTGCCAACCGGTGCCTCCCCAGCACGCTCACCGTCCGCGTGACCGGCCGCGCGGGCGCGCCCGCAGCTCCGGTCCCACGTCGATCCAGGAGAGCATACGGGGCACCGTCGGACCCGCTGCCGCTGATGCCGCCCGTGGTCCGGCGGCGCGGCCGGCTCCGATGCGGACGGTCCACCGGCCGCAGCCGCCACACCGTGCCACCGGGCCGGTCAGCCATGCGACGCCGCCACCGGGGTGACGTCCTCGGCCCGCAGGGTACGCAGGTCCGCGACGGTCGGCCCGGTCAGCCCACGCAGCCGACCCGCCTGCCGGGTCACCGCCTCGTCGAGCACCTGACGGGCGTACCGGCCGTTGCCGAAGGCCGGACCGTGCGGGGCCTGCTCGAAGTGCTGGCGCAGCGCGGTCAGCGTGTCCCCGGGGCAGTCGTACCCGCCGGCGCGGGCCAGCCCCTCGAAGATGGCGACCAGCTCGTCGGCGGTGTACGGGGCGAAGTGGACCCGGCGGGAGAACCGGGAGGCCAGCCCGGCGTTCGCGGCGAGGAACTGGGCGATCTCCGCCTCGTAACCGGCGACGATCACCACCACCTCGTCGCGGTGGTCCTCCATCAGCTTCACCAGCGTGTCGATCGCCTCCCGACCGAAGTCGTTGCGGGCGTCCGGCGGTGCCAGCGTGTACGCCTCGTCGATGAACAGCACCCCGCCCCGGGCCCGTTCGAACGCCTCCCGGGTGCGGTGCGCGGTGTGCCCGACGTACTCGCCCACCAGGTCGGCGCGGGCCACCTCGACCAGTTGGCCGCCCCGCAACACCCCCAGCGCGGTCAACAGCTGCCCGTAGAGCCGGGCGACGGTGGTCTTGCCAGTTCCCGGTGGCCCGGAGAAGACCAGGTGCCGGGAGACCGACGGCGCGGGCAGGCCGGCCCGTACCCGGGTCCGGGCAGCGGCCAGCAGGTCGATCAGGTCGGCCACCTCCTGCTTCACCGCGTCCAACCCGATCATGGCGTGCAGCCGGGCCAGCAGCGCGTCCACCGCACCGGCGGGCGGCTCGTCGTCGGGCGGGCCGGCCGCCGACTCGTCGAGGTCCTGCGGCAGCAGCTGGGCCAGCTCCACCCCGGAGGCGGCGCCGCTGCCGGACAGCCGGAACGCCTGCCGGCTGACCATCTCCTCGAAGGTCTGCCGGGCCACCCGGGCGTTGCCGAACGACCCGGTACGCGGCATCGACTCGAACCACGACTCCAGGGCGATCCGGGTGTCGTACTCCAGGGCGTAGTGGTGGCTGCTGCACAGCCGCTCGACGATCTGCACCAGCTCCGGGGAGGTGTAGCTCTCGAACTCGACGGTCTTGGAGAACCGGGAGGCCAACCCCGGGTTCGCCGCCAGGAACGTACGCATCTGCGCCGAGTAACCGGCGACGATCACCACCACCTCGTCGCGGTGGTCCTCCATCAGCTTGACCAGCGTGTCGACCGCCTCCCGACCGAAGTCGTGCCCCGAGCCGCCGCCGTCGACCGGGGCCAGGGTGTACGCCTCGTCGATGAACAGCACCCCGCCGATGGCTTCCCTGAACCGTTCGGTGGTCTTCACCGCCGTACCGCCGATGTGTTCGGCGACCAGGTCGGCGCGGGCCACCTCGACCAGCTGCCCGCCGGGCAGCACGCCGAGGGCGGCCAGGATGCGGCCGTAGAGCCGGGCCACCGTGGTCTTCCCGGTGCCCGGCGCACCCGCGAAGATCATGTGCCGGGACATGGGCGGGGCGGGCAGCCCGGCGGCGGCCCGTCGCCGGCTGATCCGGTGCAACCCGACCAGGGTCGCCACCTCCCGCTTCACCCCGGCCAGGCCGACCAGCGTGTCCAGTTCGGCCAGCAGCGGCGCGGCCGGGTCGTCGGCGGGCGGAGCACCGGCCGACGGCGTCGCCGGCACGGCGGGCTCGGCGGCGCGCGCCGGGACCGCCGGGTCGGGTCGCCCGGCCGGCTCCGGCGGTCGGTGCGGCCCGTCCGCCGGGCCGGCGGGCAGCGGGTCACCGCCCCGGCCGGTGGGCGCGGGACCGGCGTCGGTGCCGACGAGTTCCACCGCGGCGTCGTCCACCGTGGTACGCAGCCGACCGCCCCCGTTGCCCCGCAGCGCGGTGTCGACCAGCCGGACCGGCCGACGGGTCTGCACCAGCACCCCCGGTCCGGTGTTGCCGAACACCTCGCACCCGGTCACCTCACCCTGCGACTCGCCGGCCAACCACACCCCGGGGCCGTCGCTACCCCGCACCCGGCTGCGCCGCAGCTGCACCGTCGCCCCGCGCTGCGCGGTCAGCCCGGCACCCCGGCTGCCGAGCACGTCCACGCCGGTGGCCCGCAGCCGCCCGGCCGACACGACGAGACCGGTGGCGCAGTCGCGCAGGGTCATCCCCTCCACCGTCAGTTCCCCGTCGGTCACCGACACCCCGGCCGAGCCGGCGTCGGTCACCGCCCCCCGTCGCGCCCGGAGCCGGGCCGCCTCCGCGACCCGCAGCCCCTCCTGGGTCGGCGCGGTGACGGTCAGGTCGTCGACCTCGGGCCGGGAGGTGCCCCGGGCCAGCAGTCCGGACCGGGTCCGGACGATCGTCACCTCCCGGGCGCTGCCGGTCGCCGCGTCGGCGAAGAGCAGGCCGACCCCGTCGGTGGCGGTCAGCGTGCCGCCCTCGATCCGGGGTGCCGCCGTGCCACTGGCCACCACCGCCGCACCGGTGTCCACCTCGACCCGTAACCCCAGGTAGCTGCCGGTGGCGGCGGCCTGCACGCTGAGCCCGTGCCCGCTGCCGGCCCCGACGACGCAGTCGCGCAGCGTCGGGTCGGCCGTCCCGTCGACCAGCACCGCCGGGCCGGTCGCCGTACGCAGCTCGCAGCCGGTCAGCTCGGGGCTGCCCCCGGTCACCAGCACCGCGGGGCCGGCGGTGTCCACGATCCGGGTGTCGACCAGCCGGATCGTGCCGTCCTCGACCAGCAGGCCGGGGCCGTCGACGGCGGTGACCACGCACTGTTCCACCAGCCCCC
Source organism: Micromonospora sp. WMMD734 (assembly GCF_049178975.1). Classification (NCBI taxonomy): domain Bacteria; kingdom Bacillati; phylum Actinomycetota; class Actinomycetes; order Micromonosporales; family Micromonosporaceae; genus Micromonospora; species Micromonospora sp. WMMD734. Next base: position 1,275,201 of record NZ_JBMHMK010000001.1, on the reverse strand, counting down.
GGCCGCCCCGGGTGCACAGCACCGCCGTGCCGCGTACGTCGGTGACCGTGCACCCGCGCAGCACCGGGTCGCCCCCGGCGACGGCCACCGCCACGGTGCCGATCCCGGCGACCGTGGTGCGGACGACCTCGCCGGTGCCGGCGCGTTCGAACAGCAGACCCGCTCCGGCGGGGTTGCCCACCCGGCAGTCCCGCATGGACAGCTCCCCACGGGGGACGTGCACCGCGACGACGCCCGCGGCCCGTACGCCGCACCTGGTGAGTTCCAGCCGACCGCCGCCGACCTGGACCGTCGGGAGCTGCCCACCGCCACCTACCAGCTCGATCCCGTGCAACGTCACCTCGCCCGCACCGACGAAGAGCGCCACCCCCTCACCGCCGTCGATGGTGACCGTGCCCGGCCCCTCCTCGGCGATCAACGTGACGTCGCCACCGAGCTGGACCTGCTCCCGGTACACCCCCGGCTGTACGACGACGGTGGCGCCCACCGGGGCGACCGCCAACGCGCCGGCAATCGTCGGTTGACAGCCCGGCTCCGTCTGGGAAACCGCCATCACGGTGCTGCTCACCCCTCACCACACTTTCGTCTGATTGATCCCGCGCCCCGCGTCCCGTCCGCCCACCGGAACCGTCCGCCGCCGTCCGGCCGGCGGTGGGCGGGTCGCGTCGTGCCGCCCGCCGCCACCGCGGTCACCCCGACGGCAGGGCGAACAACCGCCCCGCCCCGTCGACGCCGATCCCCACCGGCAACGGCGGGGTGCCGCCGTCTGCCGCATCGCCCACCCCGGCGACCGCCCGCAACCGCCGCAGCGTCTGTTCCCCGCCCGGGGCCGGCCGGCCGCCCGGCAACTCCCGCAGGAAGACCTGCCGCGGCCCACCGTCGCCCACCGGCTCGTCCGCGAGCACCTGGAAACAGGTCCCGGCGGGAAAGACCGCCGTACCGTCGGCCCGGGGTCCGGTGTGGACGCCGGCCGGCGCGGCGCGGGCCCCGGTGCCGGCCGCGCCGAGACCGCCCAGCCGGCGGGCGCCGACGGACCAGATCACGAACTGCACCCCGGCGTCCGGCACCGGCGTGGGCGTGGCGTCGACGTCGAGGAAGGCCGGCTCCACCAGCAGCGTGCCGGGCGGGTAGCCGCCCGGCGGCGGGCCGGTCGCGGCGCGGAAGACCGGGCCGAAGACCACGGGCAGGCGACGCAGTCCGTAGCCCACCCAGCGGGCCAGCGCCGTCGGATCGTCGGCCGGCGCGGCGTCGCCACGCAGGACCGCGTTCACCGCCTCCCGTTCGCCGGTGCAGTAGGCACGGACGGCGACCAGGCCCGCCGGCAGGTCCGGCGCGCTCACCGCGGCCACCCGCAGGCCGGGTTCCTCCGCCAGGGTCCGCGTCACCACCTGCGTGTACGAGTCGTAGCGCCCGGCGAGGATCCGCCGCAGGGCCGTACGGTCCCCGGCGGTGGGCGTGCCTGCGTCCAGCCGGACCGTCACCGGAACCCGCGTCGGGCCCGGCGGGGCCGGACGCGGCCCGGGAACGACGACCGGCGGCACGCCGGGGTCGCCGGCCACCGGGCCGGGAACCGGTTCCGGCCGGCCGGCCGGCGGCCCGGGCGACCCGGCAGGGGTGTCCGTCCGCCCGGGGGGCACGGTCACCGGGTCGTCGGCTGCGGCGGGCGGCGCGGTCGGGCCGGGCCGGGCGTCCTGCGGGACGGGCGGGGGCGCGGCCGTCGGCTCCGGGGCCGGCGGAGCGCCGTCCCCGGTCACCGCCGGCGACGCCACCCGCAGCAGGTCGAGCCGGGGCACGGCGAGCCGCTGCCACCGGTGCGCACCGTCCGCCGGCACGACCGCCGGGTCGACGGCCGACGCGGACACGCCGACCAGGAGCACGCCCGGGGTGTCGCCTGCCGCACCGGAGCCGTCCGACGGCGCGGCGGCCGGCCCGGCCGGACGGGCGGCGGTCACGGCAGGCGCGGCACCTGTCGTGGCAGGCGCGGCAGCGGGCGGTTCGGGTGTGCCGGGCGCGACAGGTGGCGTGGCAGGCCCCGTGGGCAGGGCGGCCGGGGTGGGGAGCACCGGACCGAGGTCGGTCACCGTCCGGGCGGTGCCGGCCGCCGACCGGGGACGCCACCGGCGGAACGTGCCCGTGGTGGTCAGCAGCCCCGACGCGGTGACCTCTACCCGGGCGTCACCGGCGACGACCGGAGCGCCGAGGGCGTCGGCGAGGGCCCCGAACAGCATCCCGGCGGCGGCGGGGTAAGGCACGTCCCCACAGAGCACCACGGGTCGTCCGTCGCGCCGGAGGGCCGCGAGGTGACCGGCGAGCACCCCGGGCGGCACCGGTCGGCCGGCCACCTGGAAGCCGCCAGCACCGAGCGCCACCTCGACCAGGAACACGTCGAGCGGCACCGGGGCCTGTCGTCCCGGGTCCGCGGGGTCGTCCCGCCCCGCCGGCGTGCCGACCGTCGGTGTGTCGGCAGGAGCGGGCAGGAACGACCAGCCGCCGGGGACCGGCCGTCCCGGCACGCCGCCGGGGGTTCCCGGGCCACCGTCACCCGTCCGCTCCGCGCCCCCGCCGGACGGAACCTGCCCGTCGGACGGGGCAGGCCCGCCGGACGGGGCAGGCACAGCGTGAGGAACAGGTTCGGCAGCCAGCGCGGACCCGGCGGGCCCGGCGGGTCCGGCGGGTCCGGGGTGGTGCGGCCCGGTTGCCGGCGGTGGCCACCCGGCGGGCAGCCACGTGTAGCCGTCCCCGACCGGGGCGACCAGCCAGCCCTCGGGGCCGCCGTCGGGTCGGGACGGTCCGGACGGTCCGGCGGGCGGTGGGCACCAGGCGGCGGGCGGGTGCTCCGGTCGGGCCGGCCCGCCGTCGGCGACGATCCACCGGCGGGCCGCCGGCACCGCGCGGGTGGACACGGCCGGGGCGTCCAGCGGCACCGCCCCGTCGATCCCGAGATCCGTGGCGAGCCCGGCCGCCCGGCCCGGCACCGCCGCCGGGTCGGCGTAGCCGCCGAGCGGGACCAGCCGGAACCCGGCGGCCGACCCGCCGAGCTGGCGGGGCAGCAGGTCGGCCAGGAGGTCGAACAGGTCCGGCCGGGCGGACACGGTCGTCGAGCAGAGCACCACGGTACGGTCCGGATCGGCCGGCAACCTGGCGGCCACCCCGGCCAGGGCGGCGTAGGGCTCCGTGGCGGCATGGACGAGGAGCACCGCACCGACGGTGCCGGTGTGGACGGGCTCACGAGGGTCGGTCATCGCCGGTCAGCCCGCCGACCGTCCGACCACGCCGGTGGCCTCGACCAGCGCCGCCCGGGACCGGTGCACCGCCACCGCGTCCACGTCGGGGGGCGCGTAGCCGGCCGCCCGGATCGCCGCCAGCAGGCCCTCGTCCGGGGCGATCCGGTACCGGGTGAGGTAGTGCCCGGTGGCGGCGGACCAGATCCACCGGCCGTCGCCGAGCAGGTCGACCGGCACCGTACGGCCCGGGGTCACCACGTCGGGCACCCGGGCCACGCCGGTGAGCAGGGGAACTCCGGCGGCGAGGTAGCCGGCGACGCGGTTCGCCTCCTCGATCGACAGTCGCGCCCGGTCGGGGCCGAACGTCGGGTTCCCGGTCGCGTCGAGGGTGTCGAAGGTCGCCGCGACGCGTACCCGCTCGGCCGGTCGGGCGGCCCAGAGCAGGACGGCCCCCGCCAGCGCACGCCTGTGGTACGCGGGCAGCCCGGCCAGGTGCCCGAAGACCTCGACCAGCGGATCGGTCTCCCCCACCGCCACCAGGGCGGCCTGGAGCCGGACGGTGAGCGCGACCGCCCCGGCGCGGGCCTGGGCCAGGTAGACCCGGGTGGCCGGCGGGTACGGCGTCGCCGGGGCGGGGCGTCGCCAGACCCGCCACAGCCCGACGGGTTGCGTCTCCCCGTTGCCGAGGGCGTCGACGGCGGCCCGGTCGACCTCGTCCAGGCCGCCGGAGACGGCCTGGACCTCCCCGCCGGACGTGCCCTGGACCTCTGCGGCCGAGGCGGGTGTGCCGGCGGCGTGACCGCCTCCGGTCGGCGCACGCCCGGTGGGCGGGTCCGGCGTCCAGGTGTACGGCGGGGTGTGGTCGTCCCCGGCGCGGGGCAGGTCGGCGAGCAGGTCGTCGGGCACACCGGCGGCGGTGAGCACCCCGGTGAGCAGCAGCACGTCGGGGTCGGTCAGCCGGATCTGCCGGGCGAGGGCGGCGAAGGCCACCATCCGGGCCACCTCGGTCACCGCACCGTCGGCCAGCCCGGCGCGGGCGGTGCCGAGCAACGCGGCGGGCGCCTGCCCGGCGATCCGCAGCAGGAGCCGGTGCATCGCCGACGGCACGCTCATGCCTCCACAACGGCGGGTCCGGCGTGCTGGTTCACCCCGGTCCGGTCGGGGTCGCACATCGCCGCGAAGAGGTACGACAACGACCGGTGCACCGCCACCGCGTCGAGGGTCGGTGCGGTGTAGTCGGCGGCCCGGATCGCCGCGAGCAGGTCCGGTTCGGGGGCGAACCCGTACTGGTCGGCGTAGTAGGTGACCGCCTCCGACCACAGCCACCGGCCGTCGCCCCGGACGCCCGTGGGCACCGGGTCGGCGGCCGACGCCGGGTCGAAGCCGTCGGCCGAGCGGTGCGGGCTGGCCAGCAGCGGCACCCCCGCGCCGAGGTAGTCGACGACCCGTTCCGCCTCGTCGTCGGTGAGGGTGCCGGGTGGGGCGGCGGGGTCCGGCGGGGTGGCCAGCCGCAGCGGGGTGGCGGGGCGGTCCGCCCAGAGCAGCGCCGAGTAGGCCAACGCCCGCCGCTGGTACTCCGGCAGGTCCGTCGGCTCGCCGAAGACCTCCACCAGCGGATGCCGTTCACCTGCCGCCTCCAGGGTGGTGGCGATCCGGGCGGCGAGGGCCACCGGTTCCGGGCCCTGCACGAGGTAGAGCCGCTTCGGTTGCGGATACCGCGCGGCGACGGCCGGGTACCGCCAGGACCGCCAGAGCCCCACCGGCCCGGGTGCGGCGGTCACGGCGGCGACGGCGGCCCGGTCGAGGTCGTCGGGCCCGCCGGGGCCGTCCCCGCCGACGGTCAGGTCCATGCTGTACGGCATCCGCCCGTCGGCCCCGGCCAGCACCTGCGGGCCCACCGGGGCCATCCCGTACGCCACCGGCGGGGCTTCGCCGGTGACCAGTCCGGCGAGCACGTCGCCGTCCGCGCCGGTGTCGTGCAGGATCCCGGTGAGCAGGACACGCTCGGACGCGGTGAGCGCGACGCCCCCGGTCAGGCAGGTGAACGCCACCGCCTGGGCCACCTCGGCCAACTGACCCGCCGCGAGCCACTGCCGGGCCGCGCTGACCACCTCGTCCGGGGCCTGCCCGGCGAGACGCAGCAGCAGCCGGTGCACGGCGGTACGCCTGTCGGTGGTCGGCCCGGTCGTCGTGGTCATGCCCCCACAACGGCCGGCGGGGCGGGCCGGTTCACCCCCGATCGGCCGTCGGTCGCGGGGTGCGCCGTCGCCGGCGTGGCGGGCTGCCGGGGCGGTCCGGTATCGGGGCGGGTGTGGTCGACCGCGCGCCGGGCGGGTACACCGGCAGTCCGGGGAGTCCGGTGACCAGGATGTCACCGAGTCCCGGCACGACGACGGTGTCCGGCAGGGCCATCCCCGCCAGGACCATCCCCACCAGGACCACGCCCGGGGGCACCGTGCCCGGCGGGACCGGACCGGCCGGAACCATGCCCGGCGGGACGGCAGCAGCCGGACCGGCGTCCCGACGGACGACCGGCGGGACGGCAGGTCGGTCGCCGGTGGCGACCGGGGCCGGCTCGGGGCGTGGTCGGTGTCGGGCGTTCGGCTCCCGCGTCGGCAGCATCCGGCTGGCCTCGTCGACGGTGACGACCGGGGTGTCGGCGGGGGCGAGCGTGTCCAGGGCACGGGTGGTGTGGTCGACCGTTTCCGGGTCGGTCGCGTAGCTGTCCAGCGAGCCGGGTTCGGCCCGGCCGACCAGGGCCGCGAAGTCACGGGCCGGGAAGACGTACACCTGCGCGTCGTCCGGGGCGGTGAACGCGTCGGCGTCGACCACGAACCGGCGTACCACCGGGCCGTCGCCGGGGGGCAGACCCACCTGCGCGAGGTGCTCGGCCATCCCCCGGGCCACCCCGTACGCGGTCTCCGGCCGGGTGAACACGGCGACGGGGGCGTACGGGTCACCGGTCGTGACCTGTAGCCGTCCGGTGGCCGGGTCCTGGTACAGGTCGGTCGACACCGGCTCCGCGGACTCGCTCTGCTGCCCCCGGGGCACCTCGACGACCAGGTGCAGCAGGACCTGACCGGGGCCGGGCCGCACCGTCCCGGGGCCGGTCAGGCCTGCGGCGGACCGGACCGGGGTGGCCGGACGGCGGGCCCCGGCAGCCGGCGCGTCGAGGACCCGGTCCGACACCGCACGCGGGTCGCCACCGGAAGCCTCCCGGTTGGCCAGCCGGACGAAGTCGGCCCGACCAGCCGCGATGCCGTCGCGGACCTGTCCGGCGAGGCGGTGCATGGCACGCAGCCGGGGCAGGTCCGGCTCCCCACCCTTCCAGAGGGCGCTCATCTGCTGGACGGTGCGCAGCAGCGTCATCCAGTCGGCGAGCGGACCCGGCGCGCCGGGGATCCCGGCGAGCGCGCCACGGCCGGGGTCGCGGCTGATCCGGAACGTGTCCAGGGCGGCGGTCGCCGCGTCGAGGAGCCCGTCGAGCATCGCCTCCCGGGTGTCCAGGGCAAGCCGGTCGAGCTGCGCGTCGGTGCGCAGACCCACCACCGCCAGCGCGTCGTCGAGCCGGGCGAGCTCCCGATCTGTCGCCTCCGGGTCGGGGCGGGGACGCAGCCAGCCGGCCAGCACCCCGACGGCCCCGGCGGCCCGGTCGAACGCCGCGAGATCGGCGGTGCCGACGCCGAGCCCGCCGACCACCTCGTGGTACGCGTCGAGCGCCGCAGCGGCAGCCCCGAGAGCGCGTCCGTCCGCGACCGGTTCGGGGCCCCCGGTCACGCCGAACCACAGCGCCCCGAGTGCCTGGGTCAGCAGTTGCCAGCCGTAGACCTGCATGATCGGCCCGTCCAGGGCGATCCCGGTGACGCCGCGCAGCCGGGTCAGCTCGGTACGGAACCGGGCCAGCGCCGCGACGTGGTCCGCGTCGTCCGGCTGGTAGCCGTCGACCAGCGGGGTCAGGTCGAGGTCGCGATGGGCGGCCGGGGCCAGCTCGACCAGCGGCGTCAGGTCGGCGATCGCATCGAGCGTCCCGGTAGCGCGGGTGACCAGATCGGCGACCTCGATGTCGCCGGTCCGCCACTGCTGTGCCCACCGGCCCACCAGCCACCGGAAGTCGTCCAGCACACCGCGCACCTGGGCGGCATGGACCGCGAACGGGGCGGCCAGGGCCGGCGTGACGAGCACCGGCAGCAGCCGGACCAGGACGCTGCCGAGCTGGTGGACGACGACCGCCGCCGCGGTTTCCGGCTCCCCGGTGGGCAGCCCTTCGAGGGCCTGCCGCGCCTGGGTGACGCGCAGCAGCACGTCGTTGCGGAGGTCCCGACCGTCGTGGACGCCGCCGACCGCGCTGCCGGACGTCGGGTCGTCGGCGTACACCGGGCCGGGGAGCACCCGGCGCAGCGACAACTCGATCTGCATCCGGATCTGCTCACGAACCCCGTCGACGACCCCGTCGAAGGCGGTGACCTCGACGATGACCCGTACCGGGAGCATCCCGACGGGGAGCTGGGCGTCGAGCTGGCCCCGGAGGAAGTCGGCAGCGGCGTCGGCGAGGACGCGGGCCACGGCGTTGTCCCGGGAATCGGCCAGCAGCTCCGGGGGCACACCCAGCACCAGACCGAACTCCACCGCCGTGCCGGCTGTCGCCTGCTGCGGCAGGCCGGCCAACCAGGAGGTGACCAGCGCGGCCCGCCGGGCGATCGCGTCGCGGGTCGGTCCGGTCAACACCGCCCAGTCGACTACCGGTTCAGCCGGGGTGAGCCGCTGGTGGCCCCCGGCGGTCGCCGACGGCGGGGTGTCGCCGAGCAGTTCCAGGTTCCACGGCCGGCGGAGCAGCTCCACCCGGTCGAGAACCGCCTGGACGGCGTGGTCCGCGGCGATCCGGACCGGAGCCTCGACGTCGAGGCGCTCGGGCCGGGTGCGCCAGGTGCGTTCCAGCTGGGCCGCCCTGACCGGCGGCACCGTCGGATCGGGTGCCGGAGGCTGCTGCCCCGGCTGGTCCGTCGTGGTCTGCGGTGCGAAGGGCGCGACACCGATCGGTCGGAGCACCGGGTCCACCCCCCGGTACTCCCCGTCGGCGTCCGGTTCGCCGACCAGCGCCGCCAGCAGCTGGAGGTGCCGCGATCGCAGCCCGGCCCACCGCATGCCACGCAGCTGGGCCTTCTCCTCGTCGGACAGCGCCGCCCGTTCCTCGTCGGACAGGGCGTCGGTGGCACGACCCGCGAGGTCGCCGAGCAGGCTTCCCGGCACGTGCGGGCGGTGCGGTGCGGTGTCGTCGCGGTACTCCTCGCGCAGGCCGAGCTGGTGGGCGAACTCGTGTACCAGGTCCTCCTCTGCGGCGTCGCGACGCCAGTGGAACTGGTCGGTCGGCCCGTCGTCGATCACCTGCACCCGCAGGTGGGCGTCGTGCGGGGAGGCGGCCCGCTCCACGGTCACGTGCAGCAGGTCGCCGGCCCGGTTGGGCAGCTGGTACGCCGCCGCGTCGACGCTGCTGTTGAACACCCGGTCCACCCCCCGCTTGAGGGCGGCGAACATCGCCCGACCGGTGTCGTCGTCGAGCCACACCCGCACGGTCAGGTCGGTCACCGGCTGGCCGCCGTAGTGGAACCGGCGGGCCTCGAACCGCGACACGACCTCGTAGCGGTCGTCCCGGGCGGGGCCGGGCCGGCTGACCGGGTCGACCCAGTGGTGCTCGCGGACCGCCACCTGTGCCATCGCGCGCCGGATCGTCCACTCCAACGGCTCGTCCTCCCCGCGCGGCACCGTGCCGGGTTCGGGGCGGGGCGGGGCCGGCTCCGCCCCGTCGGGCCCCAGCGGGTCCGCATTGTCCTGCGGCTGTTCCGGTGCCACGGTCGGGGTGGTGATCACCGCGCGCAGGTCGTCGGGGACGGCACTCGTGCGGCCCTTGTGGTCCGGCCGGAACACCCGCCATCCGCCGAGGCCGTCGCCGGTGGACACCATCCGGGCCGCGCCGGCGCGCGTCGTGATGTTGATGTCCGCCCCGTGGGTCAGGACCACCGGGGTGACGAGAAGTCCCGGCTGCTCGGCCACCGCCTGTCCGAGCACGTCGACCAGGGTCTGCGCCGCCGCGTGCGGCAGCGGGTGCCCGACGAGGACGAGACCCGCGACCGGTGTCGACTGGGCGATGACCGTCTCGACGACGGTCGTCGCCCAGCCGGGCAGGTACGTCGGCGCGTCGGGACCGGCGAAGATCAGCTGTCGGCTGTCGGTCGCCTGGATCAGTGGCACGAGGTCGAGCACGTCGAGGTCCTCGGTGCCGTAGAGAGGGGGCAGGACATGCGCCACGTCCGGCGGAAACAGGTTCAGGTGGACCGTCGTCGGATCCAGCAGGTCGACCCGGCCGTCCAGTGGGACGAGCACCCCGTCGGGGTCGATTCCCCGCCGGATTGCCCGGTCGCTGTCGGCGTCGTACAGCGCCGGCAGGAACTCCAGCCAGGGCCGCGTGCCGTCGGGCCAGTCGACCCGCAGTTCCCCCGCATCCGGATCCCACCTCGGCGTCGCCTCCTCGGCCAACGTGTAGACGGGCCGGCCGGTCAGGTCCGCGAGGCGTTGCAGGGCGACGTACTGCTCGGGAAGGCTCACGTGCTGGACGACCCGGATCGCCGTCACGTCGTTGGACACCGGCAACAGGGGGCGTAGCGACCAGTCCGGCGTGTACAGCGGCAACTCGACGGTGAGCAGGCCGGGCGGGCCGGCGTGCCGCCACATCGGCCAGAGTTCCCGGTCGGGCAGGGCCAGCTGAATGCCCCCCGGACGCTCCACCGCCGTGCCGGTGACCTGCAGCGCCTCGTCGAAGGCCGCCCCGGCCTCCCGGCGCAGGGCAGCTGCCTCCGCCTGGGCGGTGGCGCCGTCGACGTGCTGCGCGCCGAAGTACCTGACCTCCAGCACCATCAGCGGCAGCGCGCCGTTGGAGGTGTCGAAACCGTTGATCACGGTCATCCCGCCGTACCCGAGATGCTGCCGCACGTCTCCGCGGAGGTAGTCGATGATCGACTGTTGCTTGTTCCCGTTCTTCTTGTCGACGAAGGCGATGTTCCGGAAGAAGTCACCGGCCAGCTCGGCACCGTTCCTCGCCTTGAAGCGCTCTTCGAGATCCGGGATCCGGTCCGTGAACATCCTGCGGAACAGTTGTGTGATCCCCGTGAAGTTGGCCTGGAAGTAGGCCTGCGCCGCCGGTGACAACGAGTCGAGCAGCATCCGCATGTCCTGCCGGGACAAGGCCGCGACGTTCTCCTTGACCAGACCGGCGTGGAGCCAGCGTCCGGCGATGCCTGCGGTGTTGGAGTACAGCACGGTGGCGAACCCGCGTAGCTCCGCGACGTCCCGGGGGCTGCCGCCCTCGTCGGCGAAGTGCTCGGCCACGGTGTCGGCGAAGGACAACGCGTCCTGCAGGTGCGGGCGGGCGTAGGAGGGGGACACACTCGTCGGGCTGCGCCAGGTGTGCCGGGCGACGTAGGTCAGGAACGAGTGGGCACCGGCGAGCGGGACCCCGACGCTGTGGTGCACCCGGGCGCCGGGCTCGCTGTCCGACGGGCGCGGGCCGACGTCCACCTTGCGCCCGAGCGGTGTCAGCACCACCTGGGAGAGGTGGCCGGCGGCCTGCACCGCGCCCAGGAGCTGAGCGAACGGGACGGGCCCGGTGAGCGCCGACAGCGCCTGACCCAACGCGGTCATCGCCGGGTACAACGACTCGCCGCCGTGGTGGGCGTCCATCTCGGCGTCGGTGTCGGGTACGACGCCGACGATGACCTCCAGGATGGCGACGACCTCCTCGGTCCGCTTCGGGGCCGGTCGCCGGTAGAGCTGGCCGTCGCCGCTGTCACGGAAGTAGGTCTTGGTCTCCACCTCGATGGCTACCGTGCCCGCGGGGTCCTCGGCAAGCGCCTTCGTCCGGGCCCGATCGGGCAGCGTCTGGTCGGCGGCTACGGTGAACATGTCGGCGGCCGCGCTGAGGTCGAGCGTCTCGAAGAACTCGAACTCCGAGCCGTGGCCCAGGAAGGTCCGGTTCACCGGCGCGTCCACGATCGCCCGCGCCACCGAGGTAGAGGCGACGGGCGCGGACGTCCCGGCGTCGACCAGCGCCGCCGGATCGACGGTGCCGTCGGGATCCACCAGGACCGCACGGGCGGCGACCTCCGGGCCGAGGGCGTTGAGCCGGGGCAGCCGGTTGTCCGCCGCGGCCCCGGGCAGCAGCACCGCGCCCCGGTCACCGCCGAACTGCACCCACCGCACCGGATCGGTCTCCCGGTCCAGCCGGTACCCCGCGAAGGCGTGCCCGGGGGCGCTGCCGGGGCGTTCCAGCAGGACGAAGACGGCGGTGCCGGGCACGGCGGCGACGAGCGCTCGCTCGACCTGCGCCCAGGAATCCACCACCGCCCAGTCGGACCGGTCGCCGGCGAAGGCGCCGGCCCACCGGCTGCCGATCGCGGCGTCGTCCCGGGTCCGACCGACCCGCAGCCCTGGCCGGACGAAGCCGTCGATGCCCGGATGCAGGACGGCCGCGAACCGGCGGGCCAGAGCCAGACACGACAACGGATCCTCGGGCGGGCGCCAATCCGTCACCGAGCCGGACGGACGGACGGCAGCCTGCACGTCCTGGGTCTCCTGCACGGCAGTCTCCAACCCCGCCAGCGTCAACGGGTGCCGTCCCCGGCCGGTCGACCGGGGCACGCCGGGATGACCGCCCGGATGGCCGAGGACGGCACCGTCGGACCCGGCACCGCTCTCGGCGTCACTGAGCACGGAGTCACTGTCCGTGTCGCTGAGCACGGCGTCGCTGAGCACGGCGTCGCTGAGCACGGCGTCGCTGTCCGCAGCGTCGTACCCGGGATCGCTCCCGGTCGTCGTGGGTCGGAGGGTCGCCGCATCGGTGCTCTCGCGCCAGAGGCCGGCCGTCGGGCGGGGCAGTTCGAGCGCCTCCTCCCGGGTGCGGGCCAGATCGAGCACGTCCGGTTCCGGCAGCCACGCCCGGTAGTGGCCGTTCGCCAGGTAGAGCAGCACCGGTCCCTCGCTGATCCGGGCCTCGGCACCGTCGAAGCGCGGGTTGTAGACCGTCCGGATCGACCAGCCCCCGACGTTCGCCTGCGCGTCGTCGGCGGTCTGATCACCGACCGCCGCCGGTGCGTCGCCGGCGGACCTGGAGCCGGCGGTCGGGTCACCCGGACGGGCCGACGGAACGGGGGTGGCCAGCACCACCGGCCGGCGCAGCGCCGCTCCCACCAACAGGACGAGGTAGTCGCCGGTGTCGGCCGCCCAGTCCGCCTGCCACCTGTTGACGGTCCGCGCGAGTTGGACGCGTACCCGCCGCTGTCCCCTGACACCCCGGCCCAGTAGTCCGCCGTCGGCGATCACCTGTTCCACCTCGGCGAGCCGGCCGTCGACGAGCAGGGCATGGATCTGGGCGCGCAGGCCGTCGGCGACCCGCAGGACCAAGGGGCGCAGGCGGTAGGGCAGGGTCACGTCGAGGGGCCCACGGGCGTCCCGCCAGGCCTGGATCTCGTCGAGCTGCCCGTGGTACCCGTCGGGCAGCAGGCCGCGCACCTCGGGCAGCGCGCTGACGACCACGGATTCGAGCAGGCAGAGGCCGTTGCGGTTGACGTCGACGACCTCCCCGGCGGCGGGGGGAGGAAGCGCGGTGAACTGGTTGTCGGTGACCTCACGGCCCAGCACCGGTGGCGGCGTCGGCCCGGCCGAGGCTGCCACCGACCCGGCCGGCGCACGGTCGTCGACGACCGGGTCAACCGGGTCGACCGGGTCGACGGGGGCAACCGGCTCGACGGGGGCAACCGGCTCGACCGGGTCAACCGGGTCGCGCCGCCCGGCCGCTGGCGGGGCGGGTCGCCCACCGGGCGACGTCGGATCGGTGCCGTCGGTCGGAGGAAGCAGGAGCGGGTCGGCTACGGAACCCCGGCCGAGGTGGCCGGCGGCCAGCGCCACCAGCCGTTCGACCTCGGCCCGGGCCTCCCACCAGCGGCGACGGGCGGACGCCTCCGCCTCGGCCCGCTCCGCCGCGTTCGCGGCGGCAGCCCTGGCGACCGTGTCGGCGGCGGTGCCGGCGGCACCCGGGAACTCGGCGACCAGGGCGATCCGTTCCAGCTCCCGCCAGGACTTCAGCGCCTTCTGCGCCTGCTTCGCGGCGTGGACCGCCTGCTCCAGGAGCCCGGCCACGACCACCCGGTCGACGGGCGCGCTCCCGGGTGCGTCACCGGCCAGCAGGTGGTCCAGGGCTTCGGCCTGGTCGACCAGCACCGGTTGCGAGTCGGGCAGGGTCACCTGTAGGGCGGTACGGCGGGTGCCGGTGAGGTCGGTGTGCTCGGCGACGACGATCGTCTCGGTGGTCCACCACACCTTCGCCCGCGCACCCTCGTCGTCCAGCCCCAGCCGCAGCACGTCGGTCCGGTGCCCGGCGGCCTCCTGGTGGCTGGAGTTGCCCGGCACGGAGACCCCGAGCGCCGGCACGACCCCGACCGAGGTGCCGAGGGTGTCCGGCAGGGCGGCGTCCGCGCGGGCCACCAGGCGGGCGTCGCCGTGCCGGCCGGCCCCACCGACACCGGAGCTTCCCTCGGCGGGCACGAGCACGGTGTCCAGCCGTACCGCGGTGACCCGGGTGTGCAGGACGATCCGGTACCCGTCGGCGAGGGTGATCTCGTAGGGACCGGCCATCCGGTGTGGGGTGGCGGCCCACAGGTGGGTCCGTCCCAGCAGGGTCATCAGCTGGTAGTTGAGTGTCGTTCCGGGCATCCCGATCGTCGCTGCGGTGCCGACGATCCGCAGCGCCCGCAGCGCGGTGGCCTGGAGGGCGGCGGCTCCGTTGAAGCCGAGCGCCGCATACCCGGCGGGCACCGGCACGGCGTCGCCCCGCCAGGCCAGCCAGTTGTCGGCCGGGATCGGCACCAACCGCAGCGGCCCGTCCGTTCCATCCAGGGTCAACGGGGCGGCGGTCACCGCGGTCGGGTCGGGCAGCACGGTGGCCGGGCCGTTCGGTCGGTAGGTGAGGTTGAGGTGCTCAGCGGCGGTCTCGGTGTGCAGCGGCACGGTGATCTCGTGCCGGCCGATCTCCTGCCGGCGACGGTGGGCGGTGAAGACCAGCCGTTGTGGCCCGTAGTCGACAGACAGCCAGGGGCCGGGGGTCTCGACGGCGGTGACCGCCCGGCCGAGGGTGACGTCGCCGGAGCGGCCGGCGGCGGTACGCCCCAGCGCCCCGAGCGCGTTGAGCGCCGCCCGCTCTCCGACGTGCGCCACCGGGACCACCTCGTCGGTGACGGCCTCGCCGGACTGGCGTCCGCCGCCGACCTCGCTGACGGTGCTCAACTCCAGGTTGCTGGCGCCCGCCCGCAGCTCACCCACCTGTGGCGGGTCGGTGGCAGGTACCGCCCGGACGATGATCTGCACGGCCGGACGGCTGAGCAGCCCCGGGTAGCGCAGCACGAAGCTCAGGCCACCGTCGAAGAGGTCGCCCAGGTGCGCGGCCACGGTGACCGGGTCGGTGTGGTGCAGGACGGTGCTGATGTTCATGCCGGTATTCCGGTCGTGGCCGACCAGTTCCATTCCCTCGTCGCCGCCGAGGCGCAGCGAACGCAGCCAGCCCAGCATCGCCTGACCGATGGCCGGGACGTCCACCAGCCGGCTGGTCTGGTGCATCACCTGTGCCGGCGGCGGGGTGACCTCGCGCGGCAGCCGCCAGCCACCGGAGGTCAGGCCGAGGGCCCGCCGGTACTCGTCGGCCGACATCTGACCCAGCAGGGACACGTCACCCACCTGCCGGTAGCGGGTGAATGACCGGTCGGGCAGCACCCACTTCGGTTCGGTGAGCACCACGGCGAGGTGGACCCGCAGTCGACCGTGCACACCCAGCAGGACGGTCCGGGACTCGGAGTGCTTGATGGTCCGTTCGACCTCGGCGACGGCGAGAACCGTCTCGCCGTTGGTCCACTCGATCTGCCGCCGGCCGAACAGCCGCAGCGCCAGGGTCGCGGGCGGCTGGGTGGGGGTGCGGGCGGCCGGCTGGGTGGGGTTCGGGGCGGGTGCCTGACCGCCAGGCGTTCCCCCACCCGCGTCACCGGGCTGGGCGGGGGCGCTGGGCTCGTCCGCCCGCCACGCCGCGCCGCCCCCGCCGACCTCCAGCCGGAACTGTCCACCCCGGTCCGTGGCCGAGCGGCGGACCGCGTACCCGGCGACCGCGCTCTCGTACCCGTCGCCGGTGAGCGCGCCGGACGGCGTCTGGTCGTGCCCGGTCACCTCGGCGAAGACGAACACCGTGACCGGCACGTCGTCGCCGACGACCACGCTGGGGGCGTGCACCGGCTGGGGTTGCTGGGTCGCCGGAGCCAGCAGCGCCGCCAGGTGGCCCTGGTCGACGAAGGCGTTGAGCCACTGGTGCAGGGGGGTGCCGGGGATGTCGCCGCTGAACGCCGTGCCCCGCCGACGACCACCGGTGCCGGACGGCAGGTGCCCGGCGTCCATGTAGTCCGCGGTGGCGCCCCGCAACGCGTCCAGCAGTTGCTCACGCAGCTCGGGCAGGCCGTGGACGTGATGGGTGACGGTGTGCTGGGCCAGTGCCGCGCCGAGGCTGCGTAGCCGCTGCCGCGGCGGGGTCACGGTCGCGGGCAGCAGTTCACCGAGCGCCTCACGCAGCACGATGCCCGCACCCGGCGCGCCGACCGGCGTGGGCAGCACGACCGGCTGCGGCTGCCCGACCGCGATGGTCTGGGTGAACGGCACCGAGAAACCGAGTTCGAGGTCGATGGTGGCGTCGCCCGCGAAGCGTAGTGGCTGCGCATGCACGGGGTGGTCGGCCAGCCACCGCCAGCCGTCGGCGAGATACCCTCGGTACTCGACGATGACCGACGCCGACAGTTCCAACCGGACGTCGTCGGCGAACACGGCGACCGCGCCGCCGCCGATGCCGACGACACCGGCCTGGCTGCCCTGGGTCACCTCGATGACGTCCCGCCAGATGCCCTGGAGCCGCAACCCGATCCCGGCGGCGCCGCCGATCGCGTCGCTGCCCACCGACGCGCCCGCCTGTACGCCCGACGCGACACTGCGGACCGCCCGGTTCGTCGCCGCCTGCGCCCGACCCTGGCTGGTACGCAGCTTCACCGTCGGCTCGTCGTC
This sequence comes from Micromonospora sp. WMMD734, assembly GCF_049178975.1. Lineage (NCBI taxonomy): Bacteria > Bacillati > Actinomycetota > Actinomycetes > Micromonosporales > Micromonosporaceae > Micromonospora > Micromonospora sp. WMMD734. The sequence continues at coordinate 1,258,843 of NZ_JBMHMK010000001.1, read as the reverse complement.
CTCCGACTCGCTCGTCTCGCTGTCGCTGGATTCGGGGAGGTCGGCGGTGACCGGGTCCGGGTGGGTGCCCCGCCGGCCGAGGTACCGGGGTGCGGTGTCCGGGTGGCGACGCCGGACCCCGATCCGCACCTCCAGCGTACGGCCGGAGAAGATGTCCCGTACCCGCAGTTCGATCAGCAGTTCCCCGTCGGCGGCGGCCAGCAGGCGTGCCGAGTAACGGCTCGGGCCGTTCTGCGCCGCGAGGCGTTCCTCGTTGCCGAGCCGGTCCAGGGCCCGCCGGATCCGGTCGGTCTGCACCCGCGGGTTGTCCCAGTCGGGCAGGTACTGCCGGTACACCGCGTTGCGGTCGTCGTCGAGCAGTCGCCGCAAGCGGTCGGCGACCAGGCCGGCGACCAGGTCCCCGCCGTGCAGGAAGCCGCGTCCGATCCGCAGCCGGTCGCCCTGCCACAGGTAGTCGGGCAGGGTACGCGGGTCGTCCGGGTCGTCCTCGACGGTGCCGGCGAGCAGGGCCACCAGGTCGCGGTCGGGCCGCGCCGACGGGGTCACCCCGGCGAGCGCCGCCACGTGCTGTTGCGGCACGACCAGCAGCGTCCGCACCGACACCTGCTGCGACCCGCGCCGCAGCCCCCGGTACGCCAGCGACCTGGTGACCGACCGGTGCATGCTCCACTGCACCGTGCCGGTGTACTCGGCCAGGTAGAGCCTCAGGGCGTGGTCGCCGGTCTCCTGCCCGGCGGTGGTCTCGACCTGCGGTGCGACGGCCTGCGCCCGGCGGTCGACGACCGAGACGGTCGGTCCGGCGGAGAGCCGGAGCAGGCCGAACGCCCGACCGATCAGCACCGCGAGGAAGCCGCCCCGGTCCGAGGCGGACTGCACCGACTGGCCGGTGGTGACCGCCGCCGCCGCGCGCAGCAGTGCCGACTCGGGCAGCTCACCGATCGGGGTCAGCCGGGTGAGCCGCAGGGCGGGCCGGACCCCCTGGGCGTAGGCGGGCCGGCGAAGCCACGACGAGCTGGTCGCGGTCAGGGCGGTCGCGCCGGGCTGTACCGCGTCGAGTGCCCGCTGGCCGCCCCAGAGCCGCCAGACCCGCAGGTTGCTCCCCCGGCGGACCACGTCGGGGATGCCGGACTGCACGGTGGTCGGCAGGGCGCCGTCGTCGACGACCTCCACCGGGTAGCTGGCGTCCCGCAGGAACGCCGCCCCGGCGCGAGTCACCGTCAGCGCGGTGCCGTCGCTGATCGGCCGCATCGTGGCCAGCACCTCGGGGGTACGGAACCAGAGGCGGTCGCCGTCGCCGGGCACCCAGGTGGCCGGGACCTCGGCCCAGGCCGGCGGGGCGGGCCGCTCGGTGATCTCGACCTGGACGAACACCGCGCTGCGGGTGAGGAACGAGTCGGGCACCCCGATCACCATGCCGTTGTCACCTGTGGTCAGGGACTGCCCGATCGTACGGACGGCCCGGCTGCTCAGCACGCCACCCAGGACGGTCACCCCGACACCTCCGGCGGGGACCGGCACCACGACCCGGGCGGTGGTGGCCTGGGGCTGGGCCCACGTCGACGCCGACACACCTGCGGTCCGCCGGTCCTCGACGCCACCCAGGCCGGGGGCGAGCCGCACCTCGTCGGTGTCGCTCGGCCGGGGTACGAGGCGTACCCAGGCGAACCGCTTGTCCCGACCGACCCGGACCGGGTGGCCGGTGCCGTGGTGCAGGAACCCGGTGGGGTCGGTGGCCAGCGCGTGCAGCAGGGGCCGGGCGCTGGCCATGGTCACGCCCAGTGTGCCCAGTCGCCGGGTCACCCGGGCGGTGAGCCTGTCGCTCCAGGCCGGGTGGCCGGTGTGCGGCACCCCAATCAGCAGCGGCTGGGCGGTGACCGCGGTCCGTACCGCGCTGACCTGCTCCGCCGTGGGTTCCCGACCCGGCACCTGGTGGGCCTCGCCGGTCGCGTCGAGCAGCAGCACCTGGGCCCGCCCGGTGGACAGCGCCCGGGTCAGGTCGGCGTCGCTGATCCCGGCGGCGTCGACCCCGACGACCATGAGCTGGGCCGGCACCGTCGCCAACCCGGGCTCGACGACGAACATGAGCAGGTGTCCGGGCTCCTGCGCCCGGGGCAGGTACGCCAGCGCCAACGAGCCCGGGGCGGCGCGCAGCGCGGTTATGGTGGCCTCGACGTCGTGCAGTGGTTCGAACTGCCCGCCCAGCGCGGCGGCCAGGGTGCCGGGGATCGTCTCCGGGGTCACCGTGAGTTGCCCGCCGAGAGTGCGGGGTGTCCGCCCGAAGTACCCGTCGACCAGCCGCACCATGGCCTGGACCAGGTCGGTGGCGTCGGCCACGACCAGCGCCGGGTCACCGGTGGCCCGGGTGAGGCCGGCCGGCGACGGGGTGAGGAAGTCGGCCAGGTCCATCGCGTCGCCGTTGGCGTCCACCGCCAGCACGGTGGTGCCGGCGCGGGTCAGCGCCGCGGCGGTGACCGGGTCGTCGGTGGCGGACCGGGCGAACACCCCCGGCCGGGCGGGGTCGACCACCCGGGGCACCACGGCACCGTCCCGGTCGTCGGCGACCAACCAGAACACCCGGCCGGGCGCACCCGGCGGCTGCTCGTGGACCAGGAGCATCGCCCCCGGCCGGCGGGTCAACGCCTGGACGAGCGAACCGGGACGGCCGGCGTCGGTTGCCACCGGCCGCCCACCCAGTGCCCGGTGGAACCCGTCCAGGCTGAGCGTGGTCACCGCCGGTTCGGTCACCGGGAGGTCGCCGATCCGCCCGTGCAGGACGAGGTGGGCACCGACCGCCCGGACCCGGGAGCTGTCCTCGGTGGCACCGGCGTCGTCGGTCTGCACCGCGTCGACCCACCCGGCGAGCCGGGGCAGGGACGGTCTGCCCCGGCGGACCTGCCGACCGGCCGCGAGGCGGGCCGCCGGCAGCCGGCGCAGCGCCTCCCCCACGGCGTGCAGCGCCGCCGGGGACGGGCCGGCCGCGGCGGCTGTGATCCCTTCCGTCGAGCCGGTCGACACCGACGCGGTGTCGACCGAGCCGGACTCCGTCCCCGCCGCGCCGGTCGACGCGGAGTCCGAGTCCCGGTCCGACGAGGCGTCCTGCTCCGGCTCCCGGTCCGACGGCGGGTCCTGGTCGGGCTCTGACGACGGGTCCTGGTCGGAGTCCGACGGCGGGTCCTGGTCGGCATCCGACGGCAGATCCGGGTCCTGGTCCGCCAGCCGCTCCCGGGCGGGATACGAGGGCGGATCGGACACGACGTAGCCGCCGAGCACCCGATGGCCACTCGCGACGCGCACCGCCACCAGCCGTCCCCGCGCCAGCAGCATCCACGGCGGCTCGGTCAGCCCGTCGGGGTCGAGCGCGGTCAGCCGGTCGGCCGACTCGGCCTGCGGCCGCACGAGCGTCAGCGTGCCGTCGGGGGCGCGATGGACGAGGACCACGGCGTCACCCAGCCAGACCAGGGCGACCGCGTTGTCCGGCAGCAGCCCCAGGGCGGTGACCGGCACCGGGGCGAACTGCAGCGCGTGCAGCCGTCGGGCCAGCAATGCCGGGTGCTGCCCCGCCGCTCCGGGCAGCCCGAGGTGGGTGAGCACGCGGCCCACCGACTGTTCGCCGGAGGGACCGTCGACAGCGGCCCGCAGCCGGTCCATCCCGAACAGGGCCGAGGCGAGCCGGGCGGCCCGGTCCGCCAGGGTGCCGGTGGGCAGCCCGGACAGCCGGCCCCACAGGTTGACGCCGTCGGGCGGGACGGTCCCACCCCATTCCTGGCCCAGGTCGTTGACCGCACCCGCCAGCTCGGCCAGGTCGGCGGTGACCGCCGCGACGGCCTGGTGGAACAGCGGGTACGCCTGGGGTCCCGTCATGACGTCGGGAACGCCGGTGCCCGGCCGGGGATGGTGGGCCTGCCACTGTCCGTCGCCGGTGCGGACCAGCACCACGGCCGACCGCGCGGCGAGCGCCCCGGCGAACTCCTGGGCCGCCGTACCGGTGTCGAGCAGCACGACGACGGGGAGGCCGGCGGCGGTGTCCGGCAGAATCGCCCGGTAGAGGTCGGCGGGCAGCGCGCCGCGCCCGTCGGGACGCCCGGTGGTCACCCCGTCGCCGCTCACCGCGCCGGGTTCGACGAGGACGCCCCGTTCGCCCAGCAGCGGGCCCAGTCCCCACGCCCAGACCTGGTCGGGCATGACTCCCAGCAGCGGTCCGTCCCGGTAGGGGACCGCCACCAGCTGCGGCGGCGGCACGTCGTCGGACGGTTGCCCGGTGGCGGGGGGTGTCACCTCCCACGCCAGCACCCGCCGGGCGGGGAGCCGGCCGGCGGGGGCCGACGTGATCTCGATGACCGACACGTCCGCGCCGACCCACCAGGCCGGTCCGACCGGCGGGCCGACCGGCACCGTCCAGTCGGGCACGAAGGTCCGGTCGGCCGGGCGGATCCCGTGCTGGCGCAGCGGATTCTCGGTGACGGGCTGGCCGACTCCGACGAGACGGGCCAGTTCGAGCAGCGCGAGCCGCCGGTCGTAGGACAGGTCGTCGGCGAGTTGGCTCGGCAGGGCGGTAGCCAGCGATCCGTCCTCCTCACCCAGGATGTCGTGCCCGGCCTCGGCCAGGACGTCCCCGTCAATGAACCAGCCGTGCAGGACGTGCTCCCCGTCCGGACCTGGTGCCATCACGCGCAGCACCGAACCCTCCGGCAGGGTGTACACGCGGTCGTCGGCGCTGATCTCCTCGACGGCGACGAAGGCGACGTCGGTGACGGCGTGTCCGATGGGTGGGTCGGCGTCCCGGGCGGCCACCCGGTCGGCCAGGAACCGCACGGCGGCCTGCGGCAGCGCCAGCATCGTCGGGGCCGGCACGACCTGCTCCTGCAGCGTCGGGTCCGTGGCGGCCAACCCGGCGATGACGTAGGACAGGTCCGCGCCGGTCAGCACACCGATGCGTCGTTCCTCGTCGGACCACGCATACGCCGTCCACGTTCCGGGGTCGCCGATGGTGGAGCGGGTCACCACCGCGAACACCACGTCGAAGATCTCGGGGATCTCCGCGATCGACTCGACCTCGCCGGGCACCACGATGATCCGGGTCCCCTCGGGTAGCCGCTCCTTCAGGACCGCGACCGCGTCGACCGCGGGGAAACCCGCCCGTACACCGTCGACGATGTCGTCCAGCTCGGACAGTGGCACCACTGCCACCCGGGACGCGGCACGCAGGGAGTCCGGCAGGCCGGAGCGACCGGCCGACCAGAGCACCACGCCGTTGCCGTACCGGTCGGCGGTGGGCACGGTCGACGCCGGCATGCCCACGGCGAGCAGGGATTCACCGGCGTCGACCGGGAACTCCACGGCGGCCATCTCCGGGCCCAGCCACACCAGGGCATCGTCGTCCGCGTCCGGGTCCACCGCCCAGCCCAGGCCGCGCCATGACGGGTTGTCGCGGATCGTCCGGATCAGGTCGTCGACGTGGCCGGCCGGGATCGGCAGCCCGCCCCGCGTGACGTGGTCCGCATAGGGCTGGCCCACGTCCGCCGCCCGCGCCGCCCGGCCCAGGTCGGGCGTCCAGCGGACGACGGGACCGGTCGCGATCCGGTCGCGGAGGAAGTCGCTGACGGGCGCGATCGTGGCCCGGTCCACCGTGACCAGGTGAAGCTCCTCGCCGGACCAGCGCTGGAACACCCGGACCTGGTCGACGGGGACCCGCAGGGTCAGGTCGTGCCGGTGCTGGCCGGAGTTGCCGACGAGGAGCAGCCCGTCGTGGCCGGCCTCGGCCGCGAACGCCTCGGTCGCGGCCCACCGGTCCAGGGGGAGGTGGAGCTGACCGTCGACGACCTCCTGCTCGTACGGCCGACCGAGCAGGTCGAAGACCGCGCGGACCAGCGCGGTCTGTGTCGGGGTCCGGCGGCGGGCCTCGGCCGCGCTGAGCACCACCGCGTCGAACTCGTGCCGGAGTTCGCGCAGCAGGTCCGCGCTGTCCGGGCCGGTCAACTCCAGCTGCCAGCCGGGGAGCTGGTAGACGGCGGTCCAGCCGGCCAGGTCGGCGTCGGGCGCGAGCACGCCGACGCCCCGCTCCAGCAGCCGCTCGACGAACGGGCTCCCCTCCGGAGGCGACCGGTCGAGCAGGACGACCCGGGGATGCGCCCGTAACGCCTCGCTCGCGATCACCTCGTCGGCGGTCACCTCCCAGCCGTCGCCGGTCAGCCGGTCGCCGTCGAGCTGCCCGGTGGCGACAACCAACCCCCGGCCGCTCAGGTCCTCGCGCTGCGGGATGGTGACCACCGCCCGGGCCTCCGGCGGCTGCGGGACGAAGTAGACCATCGGATGATCGACGATTCTCCGGGCGGCCGCGTCGACCAGCAACAACGTCGGACTCGGCGACTCGGCTAATTCGGTCCAGATCACCCCCTCCCGGGTGGACCGGCCGGCGAACAGTTCCTGCACCTGCGCCAGTGCGGCGGGCGACACCGGGGCGAAGCGGTGACCGGCCCCCGGCCAGGCACCCGGGGTTTCACCGATGCGCCGCGCAACCTGGTCCCGATGTGCCATGGCCAGCAGGAACTGGTCCCAGGGATAGGTCCGGCCCGGGTCGAGGACGGCCAGCCAGGACTGGATGCGCGACCAGGGCTCGCCTATCACCCGCCACGTGTCGGGATGGTCGGCGGCGTACCTGCCGTCGAAGAGGAACTGCGCCCGGCGTGTCCCACCACTGGTGCTCTGGAAGGACTGCACCAGCTCCGGATGGGGATCGGTGATCTCGATCAACACGCGGTGCCTCGGCAGCACGGCTGGATCGATCAACAGGACCCCGGCCTGCCGCAACTCCGTTCGGATGCTCGCGACGTCTCCCCCTTCCGCCCGACCGAGCAGCAGCCGCACGGGTTCGGTCGGCGTGGCCAGCAGCCCGCTGTCGAAGATCTCGGCGAGCCAGTCGTCGTCCTCGTAGATCCGCAGGGCGGGGTCGGCGAGCAGCGCCTGGGCCAGCTCACGGCCCTCGACCGGGTCCGCGGCATGCAGGGCGGCCCGGGCGAGCGCGTCGTCGAGTTGGGTGACGAGCTGGCTCACCTCGGCGCCGGTGACGGCACTGGTGCCGAGCACGATCCAGTTCACGTCGGCGGGCAGCAGCGTCGGCAGGACGACGATGGCGGAGGCCCGTACCGCCTGGATGAAGCCGGAATCCACCACGGCGGCGTGGTCGAGGTCCGGGAAGAACAGCACCCGGGTGCCCCCGGTGGTCGGCAGGCGGGCCAGGTAGTCGGCCGCGGTGTAGCGGGTGCCGTCCGGGGTGACCAGCGCGTCGGTCGACTCCGCGTCCAGCCGGCCGGGCTGTACGACGATGCGGTGTGCGCCCCGCCAGCCGTAACGGTCCACGTAGGTCATCAGCACCCCGGAGAGCAGCTGCCATGGACGCCGCAGGATCAGCTCGCGGACCGGTTCGTGCTGCCAGTAGTCGGCCAGGGGGGTGTCCTCGGGCATCTCGAGGAACGCGGCCAGCCCGGCGGCGTACGCCGGGGTATCCCCGAACGTCTCCCAGAAGGTCTCCCGGATCGCGGCGAGGACGCGGGCCTGCAGCATCCGGCGCTCGGTCCCGTCGAGCGGGCTGTCGTCGTGCTGGTCGGACCGCTCGGCCAGGATCCCGGCGGTCTCGGTCTGCTCCGTGTCCTCGATCACGTACTGCCAGGCCCGGCGGACCATCTCGGGCGGGTCCGTGATCGGCTGGGCCACCGGGCCGTCGACGAAGTCGTTGCGCCACAGCGGGACCACGGTGATCAGGCGTGGTTCGACGTCGAGCGACGCCCCTGCCGGCGGTTCCACCAGCGCGTCCACCTCCAGCGCCGGCTGGTCCTCGATCGCGGGCAACGACAGCCGGACCAACCGGGTGGTGTCGGCCGGGGCCGCCACGGTCAGCTCCACCGGAGCCGCCCCGGTGGTGTCGGTCACCGTCGACGGCCATCCGCCGCGCAGCAACCAGCCCCGGTGCCCGCCGAGACCGTCGGCCAGACCGGTGTCCGCGACGGTCACCCGCCGCACCGGGCCGGGCGGGGTGGACTCCACGCGCAGCGGCGTCGCCTGCTGTGCCGCCACCCGCGGCTGCTCCCGCTGGTCCTGCGACAGTCGCTCGTACGCCGGGGCCGGGTCGCCGGCCGTGTAGTCGGGTAGCGCGACGTACGCCTGCCGGACCCGCTCGGGCAGGCCGGCGAGCTGCGCCCGGGACAGCTGCCCGGCGGGGGGTACGGGGAGCCGGAAGCGGAGCCGGGGTATCCGTACCGGCTCGACGGGAACCTGCGACTCCTGCATGACCACCACGCTCAGGTGGGCCGGTGCCGCCTGGCCCGCGTCCAGGCGGCGGCGTAGTTCCCGCTCGACGGAGCGACCGAACGCCACCGCGTTCGCGTCGTCGTCGCTGACCACGGTGAGCACCAGCGGCGCCCGCGGGTCGACGTCGAGGGGCGACGTCCACGGCCCGCCGGTGTGCCCGCCGGCGAAGAAGGCGTCCAGCATCGCCTCGGGCAGCACCCGCCCACCGAGCAGCAGCGCACGTTCGGCGTCGGCGAGCAGGACGAGCAGGTGCTGGCCGGGCAGGTCCACCGCGTCGACCTGCCGGATGAGCGTGGTCATCGTCGTGGCCAGGTCCTCGCCGTCCCAGGGCCACAGCACCCCCCGCTGCTTCGGGCTGCCGGCCACCCCTCGCCAGTCGGGCTCCTTGCCGCTGTCGCCGGTGTCGACGGTCCGGCCGCCGTCGTCGTCGGGGATGCCGACCGGGGTGGCCGGGGTGACCAGGGCGTCGGGGACCCAGGCGTCGTAGTGGTCGTGCCCGTTGTAGAGCAACCGCACCGGCGTCCCGTCGCCGTCCGGCCAGAGCACCGTCGCCGACGGCGGGTCGAGCCGCCCCTGCCATACCGGCCGGCCGAGCGCCGCACCGATCACCAGGGGCAGCACGTCACCGACCCGGCCACCGTGGTCCGGATCGTCCTGGCCGGGCAGCAGCCGCTGCCAGTCCCAGGTGTCGACCGCGTCGAGCAGGGTGGTCTGCACGTCGTACCCCACCGGGAACAGCCAGGTCGCGGCCACCTGGTCGAACAGTGCGACCATCGCCGGGGAAGGATCGGCCAACCGCCGCAGGATCTCGTCCCGCAGCGCCCTGTCGATGTCGGTCAGGTCGGTGTCGTGGACGCCCGCGCGACGTACCCGCAGTAGCCGGTCCACCGCGTCCGGCGGCATGCCCGCGATGTCGGCCATCGCCTCGGGTGCCGCGACGGCGACCGCGCTGAGCAGGCAGAGCCCGTCGCCGATGATGCGGATCCGGTCCCACCCGGTCGGCGGCGGCGGCGGGGTGTTGGTCAGCCGTACGCCGTCCGGGTCGGCGTCACCGGCCCGGCTGGCGTACCCGGCGAACGGCACGGCGAACGGCGCGTCCGACCGGTCGGGGTCGACGATCTCGTCGTTGACCACGTCCCACGCCCCGGTGCCCTCGGGCACGAACAGTGCCCACGGCCGGCCGTCGACCGACACCGGCAGGTGCCCCGTCGTCCCGGCCACCACCAGGTCGCCCTCGGGCGCGTACACGTCGGTGTCGCGCAGGTCGGCCAGGCGTTGCACGGACCGCGCGCCGAGCCGACCCGCCGCGCAGGACAGCAGCGCCAGTCGCCGGCCGTCCCGCTCGGGCGACTCCAGCATCGTGTGCAGCTCGTCGACGGTCAGGGTCACCTCGCCGGTACGGCCGTCGGGGTGCCGCAGTGGCACCCGGAACCGGTCGCCGGCCCCGTGCACCAGCACCGTCACCCCGTCGGTCGCGGCGGGCAGCCGGGGGTTGCGGGCCATCCGCCGCCACTCCCGGTCCGACAGCAGAGCGATGCTCCCCGGTCGGCCGGGGAGGTCGTGGGTCACGACCTGGGCGCTACCGAACCACCAGGTCCCGTCCGGGTCCTTGCGCAGTTGTCCCGGAGCGGACCGGTCCACCCGACCGGCCGGGGTGGATCTGCGCAACCGTCGCCCATCCTGGCCGGTGCGGTCCTGGCCGGCACGGTCGGCCGGTGCGGGCCCCCGGCGGCGGATCCGGTTGGCGTAGGCGGCCCCCGGCTCGGTCCAGAGCACCGCCCGGCGGCGTTGCCCCGGTGTCGCCGGACGCTGCGGGCCGCCGGGTGCCTTCGACCGGCCGGCACCGCGGCTGCTCTGGTCGACCCGCACCATCCGTGGCGGAATCCCCTCGGCCCTCAGTCGTGCCGCCACCATCGTGCCGACCAACTCCGCCAGCGAGGCGGCCCGCCGCCGGCCGGTGCGGGCGGCCCCCCGCCGCAGCAGCCGGGCGCCGTTGCCGCCGCCCTCGATCCGGACCCGCACCACCCGGGGCCGGTCGGATTCCCAGGCGCGACGGACCTGGGCGACGACCTGGTCGACGAACAGGTCGAGCTCGGGCAACTGCCCGTCCTCGGCCGCCCGCTGGCCGGGGGTGAAGTCGACGGTGACGGTGGCCACCGGGTCGGCGTCGTCGGGGGTGTGCCGGACCGCGGTGACGTCCCGGTCGAACCGGTCGCCGACCGTCGCCGCGACGGTGCCCAACCAGCCCTGCACCTCGTCGGGGCCCACCGCCGGGCGGGTCGTCCCCATGTACTGTGCCGACCGGTCGTCGACCTGCCAGCGCCGGGCCGACTCGTTCCAGGTCAGCTCGCCACCCACCCGGGCGTGCCGCTCGATCGCCCGGCCCCGCGCGTCGAAGCCCACCGCCAGCCCCGCATGCCCCTGCCCGCCGAGCTGTTCCCGCAACCGCTCGGCGGTCAGCTCCGGATCATGCTGCCGCATCCCCGCCAGCAGGGCGCGGAAGTCCCGGGGCCGTAGCGCCGCTGCGGCGTCGGCCGCACCGAGGTAGATCTCGCCGTCCTCGGCCACCACGTAACGCCAGGACCGCGCCCGCGCCGGGTCGAGCAGATGGGCAGGGAAGTCGGCCAACCGGTACCAGAGCGGATTGAGGCGTACGTCCCCGGTGTCGTCGCGTTCCCCGGGCGTGATCCGGGCGGCCCGTACCGCCGGCCCGTAGCTCTCGTCGAGATCCGCGCCGACCGGCGACTCGTCCGCGACGTCGGCGACGGCCGGGGGCTCGTCAGTGACGTCGGCGACGGCCGGGGGGTTGTCAGTGACCGGCGTCTCCCGAGCAGCCTGTTGGTCAGGAGTGGCGGTGGCGGGGGTGTCCGACCCGGCGGACGAGGCGTCGAAGTGGTCACGGTCGTTGTGGTAGACCGACACTGCTGCGGCGTCAGCCGGCCCATACACCGCGCGCACCTGGCCGTCGGCGCGGCTGCGGACACTCAACGACACGTCGAGCGCGAAGGCCAGCAGCGGAAGCAGGGCCACGCCCACCGGTTCCGACCAGGATCGGGACCAGTCGCGTACGGCGGCCAGGAGCACGTCGAACTCCTGGTCGGTCAGCGGCCCGGCCTGGAAGGCGTACCAGTCGAGGTAGGTGGTGCGCAGGTCATCGTCGGTCGACTCGGCCAGGTCGGTGAACCCGTTGCGCTCCAGCAGGGCGATCCGGTCGGCGCGGGAGACCAGGTCGGGTTCCACCCGTTCCCGGTCGGCCAGCGCCTGACGGAGTTCGGGGATCACCGACGGCAGGGCGTCGCGGTGCATGGTCAGATATCCGGCGACGAGATCGATCAGGGCGTCGGCGGTACGGTCCATCGGCGTGCCGTCGGGCACGGACGCCGCGCCGATGGAGAGCTGCTCGGCATGCCAGGTCACCGCCGCGCGGACGTCGTCGGGCTCCGCCAGCCAGCGCTCGACCTCCGGCGTCAGCGGACCGGCGTCAGCCAACCGGCGCGACACCAGCCCCGGCGCGGACGTCAGGACCGCGTAGGGCAGGCACCGTCCGTTCGCCGGCACCCGCACCAGGTCCGCCGGCAGCCCCTGCGCCGGCAGGGTGGACCGCCCGGCCGTCGGCACGGTCACCGGCTCGACGGGCCGGCTTGTCGTGACGGGGGCCGGGAGTGTCCGGTCCGGCCGGTACATGCCGTACCGGCTGGTGCTGGCGGGGTCCACCAGGGCGCGGACGGTTGCCGTGCCACCCGGCGGCACCGGCACCGGGTTGCCCTGCCCGTCGCGCATGATGACCCGCGCGCCCACCGGCAGCTCCGGCGGATCGCCGGCCGGCCGGACCCGTCGGCCCTCGGTCGCCTGCGTCTCCACCCAGTACAGCTCGCCGCCGTCGTTGAGCAGGGCGAAGGCGTGCCGCGGGGCGTTCGGTGGCTCCACCAGCACCGCCGCGAACGCATTCGGGCCGGCGGCACTGACCGGGCCGAGCACCTGCGCCCACTCGGAGACCGGTTGCCACTCGGCGCCGAGTTGCGTGGCGAGGTCCCGCTCCGGACGCGTGGAGTCGACCGCAGCCTCGTCCCGGGTCACCCGGGGGATGGCCGAGAACTCACCGACCACCGCCGTCAGCCGGATCACACAGTCCAGCGCCGTACCGTCGTACGGCGGCAGCACGGCGGCCAGGCGCTGTTCCAGCGCGGCCCGGCCTTCGACGGAGGTGCCGGTGACCTCACCCGGTGACACCGGGTCGGCCACCGACGCCGCACCGGGCGCGGCGGTGGTCACCGGTTGCCCTCCGGTGCCCGGCCCACCCACCGGGGACGCGTCGACCGGCTGCGGTCCGCCCGCCCAGGAACCGGACACCGGCCGTCCGGGGGCGGGGCCGTTCGCCCGCCCGCCGTTCACCGGCCCGGCGGCTTCGGGTTGTGCCACGGCGGCCGGGACCGGCCCGGACCCGGCGGACCGGATGCCGGAGGGCGCGCCGCCGGCAGCCGCACCAGCCGGCTGGCCGACCGTCGACCCGGGCAGACCGGCCGTCGAGGTCGGGCCCGCCGGGGCAGCCGCGTCCGGCGCGGTGGACGGGTCCGGCCCGGTGGACGCATCCGGCCCGGTGGACGCATCCAGCCCGGTGAACGCATTCGGCCCGGTGAACGCATCCGGCCCGGTCAGCAGATCCGACAGGCCCGCCAGGTCGGGGCGGTCGGTGGCGGTGAGGCTGTCCGGGTCCACCGGCCCCGGCCCGGCCGGCTCCCCCGGCGACGTCGACACACCGTCGGCCGGTCGGGACCCGGCGACGCCGGAACCGCCACCGGCACCGGGACGGGCCGTCGGCCCGGTCCCGCCGGCCCCGGAGCCCGTGCCCCCCGCCGCACCACCCCGGCCCGCACCACCCGGGTTCGTACCGCCGGGGGTCGCACCGCCGGTGCCGGCGCCCGGGCCGGGCACGCCGGCCACCGCCTCGGCGTACGACGGTGGTCCGTCGTACGCCGGCAGCCGGACCGGGTCGTACGGGGGCAACGGCTCCTCGACGGCCGTGCCCGGGACGGTCGGCGGATTCGGCTCGGCGGACACCGTCGGCTTCGCCGTGCGGTCCCGGTCCCCGCCGGTGGCCTTGTTCAGCTGCTGGCCGATGGCGGTGCCGGCGACACTCGCCATCCCCGACGCCGCGCCCGCGATGACGGCCGCCCCGTCGGCCTCCCACTCGCCTGTCGTCATGCCGTTGTAGAGGAACTCGGTCAGCCACTCGCTGACGCCCTCGTTGGCGATCTCCTGGGCCGCCTCACCCGGCCGGAAGCCGTGCGGGTCCGGGGTGTTCGACGATGCCGTCAGCCCGACCCGCCGGCCGATGTTCGTCGACCGGACCAGCCGCTCCAGCCCCTGCATGAGCCCGCCGAGGCCGAGGCCGACCGCGCCGCCGAGCGAGCCGACCTCGGCGGCGGCCCGGGTCAGCTCGTTGTTCCAGCCGTCGCGGGTGTGGTTGCGGATCTGGTAGAGCTGCACCAGCCGGTCCATCACGGTCTGGAGGCCGATCCCGACGGCCTGCGCCATGGCCACCTGGAACAGCACCCGGGTGGTGACGTTCTGGAAGATGATCCGCATGATCACCCGGCCGACCGCCAGTCGGGCCAGCGCGGCACCCGGGTTGATCCAGGCGATCGCCAGCGCCGTCAGCAGTTCCACCATCAGCGCGAGCAGCGACGCGATGATCATCAGCTTGGCGTACTGCACCTCGGTGGCGGTGCCCCGGTAGCTGTCCCCCATCCGGTTGGTGTACTTCGACACCAGACCGAGGTAACCCGGGCTGTGCAGGACGTAGCGCTCCATCGTGTCGACGAAGGAGTCCTCGGCCTGCCCGTTCACCCCGGCCCGGTACGCCCGTACCCCGTCGCCGAACGTCTCGCTCGACGCGACCACCTGCTCGGCGGCCCGCCGCAGCGCCTCGGCGGTGGCGAAGAGGTTGGTCTCGTCGGCCTTCGGGAACTTCTCCCCGATCAGGAACCGCAGGAAGTTGGCCAGTTCGGCCGAAACCTCGATCGCCACCGGAGACCACCCCTCGTCGTCACGTCGTTGTCAGCTGTCACGCACACCGCCGTCCGCCTGGCGGCGGAGCAGTGCCGGCCGCCGCCCCGCCTGCGGCGGAGCCACCGTCGGCCGTTAGGTGTGCCGCCCGGTGTTGACCCCGCCGGAGATGTCGGCGTTGGTCGCCTCCATGTCCGCCAGGAGTCGGCCCAGTTCCCGCAGGTCCTCCTGGTAGCCCTGGGGAACCGCGCCCAGCAGCTTGATGAGGTCCGCGCCGACCGACGCCTTCGGCAGGTTCGCCACGATCTCGTCGATGTCCGCGTACGGTTCCCCGACGAGCCCGGGATGGTCGGTGTCGCTGTTGCGCAGCGCCTGTTGGACCCGGTCCAGTTCCTCGGTGAACGGGTCGAAGTTCGGGTTGGTCAGCCGGCCGGTGTCGGCACCGATCGGCCCCTCGGCCGGGGGCATCAGTGGGCCCCGGCCGGGGGTGCCGGCGTCGGGTCGTCGTCCGGCCCGGCCGTCCGGAACATCTCGGCGAGCAGCTTGTCCATCGGCAGCGGGCCGTGTTCCGGGTCGGCTCCGCCGGTCAGCAGGTCCATCATGGGCAGGCCGGCGGGGAGCAGCGACTCGAACGCGGCGACGGTACGGGCCATCGCCTCGCCCCGGGCCGCCTCGATCGTGTCGACCAGCAGCTCCCCCAGCTCCGGGCCGGCCATCGACCGGTACGCCGAGGTCGGAAACTTGATCGCGGTGACCGCACCCCGACTGTCAACGGTCACCGCCACCGCCCGGTTCTTCGCGGTCACCGTGCTGTAGACGGTGTGCAGGCCACCCTGGATCTCGTCGATCGCGGCCTTCTGCCGTTCGAGTTCGGCGAGCGCCTGCTCGACCTGGTTGGACAACGGACTCGACATCTGTCCTCACCTCCGGTTGTCGCTACGGTTCGTCTGCTGCCGGGCACCGCGACGGTCGACCCGTCGGGCGGCGTCGACGGCGGTCAACCCCGACCGCGCGCCTGGTCCCGGCCGTGCACCACCGGGCCGGCGGTGGGGGTCTGCTCCACCTGCACCGGCGTCGCCGCCGGCCGCCGCCTCGGCGGATCGGTCCGGCCGACCACGGCCGCCGTACACGTCGGGTCGGCTCCCCATGCCTGCTCGTCCTCGGTCAACCGGGTGGTGCGGCGGGTGTCGTCGCCCGCCCGGCCCGGTGCGCCGATCGACGGCAGGACCGGCGGCCCGAACGGCCGGCTGCCGGGCTGTCCGGGTGCCGGGGCACCGCTGCCCGCCGCGCCCGACGACCCCGGGCCGCCGGCCGCACCTGACGCCCCGGCACCGCCGGGCAGCCCCGCGCCTGCGGGCAACCCCCCGCCGCCGGCACCGCCGAGCGGGCCGGCGAGCAGGGCGGCGAGTTCCCGACCGACGGCGGAGCCGCCGACGGCCCCCCGCGACGGCGGGGCGACCGGCCCGTCCGCCAGGTCACCGATGTCGACGCCGCCGCCGGCCCAGTCGCCCAGCGCGCCGCCGGAGCGGCGGTCGCCGTCCGGGACGCCACCGCCGGCCCGTCCGCCGATCACCGGGCCGACGCCACCGGCCAGACCACCCACCCCGGCCAGCGCACCGCCGCCCCAGCCGCCCACGCCGCCACGTCCCAGGGCACCGAGCGCGGCGACGCCGTCGCCGGCCTTCCCAGAGGTGCCGAGGACGCTGCGGTCCGCGGACCCGCCGGCCAGGCTCGTCGCGCCGAGCGCCGACAGACCTGCCCCGCCGAACCCGACGCCGCCCGAGGCTCCGATCGCTCCGATCGCGCCGATGGCCGCCGGGCCGCCGCCGAGCGCGGCACCCGTCCCGCCGGCCCCCGAGGAGGAAGACGACGAGAACGACAGGTCCGGCCCACCGCCGCCGGCCCCGTCGAAGCCGGCACCACCGCCGCCGGTCCCGTCGAAGCCGCCGCCGCCGGACTGGATGGTGGACCGCACCTCCTCGGGGGGTGGAGCGCCGGTGGGGCCGTCCGAGGTGCCCGGCGGTGGCGGCGGAAGGTCACCGCCGCCGGGCGGGCCGGCGAACCGGTTGACGATCCCGCTGGTCTCCCGCAATGCGGTGACGAGCTGCGCCAACGCGTCGCGCATCGCCAGGTCGAGCCGGACGAGCTGACGCAGCCAGGCGGTGCGCAGCAGCACGTCGAGGGCGGTCCAGCCGGCCGCGGTGGTCAGGTCGAAGGTGCCGCTGACGGGGCCGGTGCCGTAGGTGTCCGGGATGGTGACTCCGACCGCGTTCAGGCTGCCCTGGTCGACCTGCGCGAGGATGCTGCGGACCGCGCCGAACAGCGCGCTTGGGTGGTACGTGTTGAACCACTGGTGGGTGTGGTCGCTGAACTCCCGCCACGCGTCGTTGATCCGCTCGCGGAACATCAGCAGGTCGTTGGACTGCCGGAAGACCCGGTCCGACCAGGCGTTGGCCTCGTCGGTGGCGTTCATGTCGCGGGTGAGCCGGTCGATGTCGGCGTGCAGGGTGTTCAGGGCCGCCACGAAGACCGCCGACGCCGAGCCCTCGAACCCGGATCCGGCCCCGCTGATCCCGTCGCGCAGCACCCGCAGCTCGGCGGCGGTGGTGAGCAACGTCTGCTCGACCCGCCACAGCAGGTTGCCGGCGTCGGTGAAGCTGCGTTCGCTGAACCAGCCGTTGGTGCCGGCGTACAGGCGGGTGAGGGCGTTGACGCTCGCCCGGTAGAAGCTGTCGAACGCGGTGGCCGGTGGGGGGCCGCCGCTGCCCTCCCAGAAGGTGACGTGGCCCCGCACGATCTCCCAGAGGTCCCGCTGCGGGTCGTCCACCCCGGGACCGACCCGACGGTAGCCCATCAGCTCCCGGTCGCCCGGGTCGATGGTGGGACGGGTGCCCCGGTCCAGTTCCTGGGTACGCCGTTCGACGAACCGGACCCAGGTGACCCCGTGGCCGGCGACCAGGTTGCGGTCGATCAGTGTGCCGCCGCCCTGGTCGGTGCCGTCGCGGCCCTCGTTGAGGACGTCCTGGAGCATTCGTTCCCAGGTCCAGCCGAGGTACTCCGGGTTCGGGGCGGTCACCGTGCGGCCCGCCCGGGTCGACGGTCAGCCACGGCGACGTCCCGTGGTACGGGTGGGCCCTGGCGTCTGGCCGGGTCGGCGCGGCGCGACCGGCATCGTGGTGGCCGGTTCCTCGGTGTGCTCGGACCGGCCGATGACGGCCATCCCGCACTCGGGGTCGGTGCCCCAGACGTCCTCTTCCTCTTCCAGCCAGGTCTTGCGTTCACGGTCCTTCTCCCCCTGCTGGCCGCCCCCGCCCATGCCGCCCATGCCACCCATCGGCGGCATCATCGGGAACCCGCCGGCCGCCGAGGAGGCGGAGTCCGTGCTGCCTGCCCCGGTGCCGCCGGGGCCGAGACCGGCCGGTTCGCCGAGCAGCGCGGCCAGTTCACTGCCGAGCGCCACCCCGCTGGTCGAGGACTGGCCAGGCGAGCCGCCGCCCAGGTTGCCGACGTCGACCCCGTCCACGTCGGTCGGGAACTGCGCCGACGGGTTGGTCGTGTCGTCGCCGAGGCCAGCCGCCCCGCCGCCCCTGACCCCGCCCACGCCGCCCGCACCCAGGCTGCCCGACCCGCCCAGCACGGGGGGCAGGCCGGGTACGACGACACCGCCGCCCAGACCGGGGCCGCCGATCCCACCACCGAGCCCACCACCGCTGCCGCCACCTGCCGAGCCGGAGCCCGTGCCACCGCCGAGCAGGTCGTCCCAGTCGGTGCCGGGCCCGCCGGTCGACCCACCGGCACCGAGGTCACCGCCACCGAGCCCCAGTCCGCCCGTCCCGCCCCCGACGCCGGACCCACCGCCCAGGCCCAGATCGCCACCGAGACCCAGGCCGGACCCACCGCCGAGGTCGCCACCGCCCTTACCGAGGTCGCCGCCACCGCCTACGCCCAGGTCACCGCCACCGCCCATACCCAGGTCACCACCGCCACCCATACCGAGGTCGCCGCCACCGCCCACGCCCAGGTCACCGCCACCGCCCATACCCAGGTCACCACCGCCACCGATGCCCAGGTCACCGCCACCGCCGATGCCAGGGCCACCACCGCCGTTCAGGTCCGGACCGTTGAGGTCGGGGGTGCCGCCCGGCGGCGGGGTGGCGCCGGTGGTGGTCGGTGGGGGTGAGATGACGCTCACCAGGTGGGTGACGGAGCGCAGCCGGGTGGTCAGCCGCGCCAGCTCGGTACGCATCGTGGCGTCCAGCTCCCGCAGCTGACCCAGCCAGGCCCCCTTGATCATGTTGTCGACGCTCTGCCAGCCGGCCTCGGTCATCAGGTTGAAGGTGCCGCTGTTCACCGTGCCGTTGCCGTACGCGTCCGGCAGGGTGATCGTGACCTGGCTGAAGTTGCCCGTCCTGACCTCGGTGACGATCTTCTTCAACGAGTCGATCAGCGTGGTCGGGTTGTAGCCGTTGAACCACTGGAACGTGTGGTCGCTGAACTCCCGGAACGAGCTGGCGATCTTGTTGCGGAAGGCGGTCATGTCGTCGACCACGTCGTCGACCTGGTCGGACCAGGCCCGGTCGGTGCTGTTGGCGTTCATGTCGACCGCCAGCCGGTGGACGTCGCGCCGCAGGTTCGCCATCGTCCCGATGAACACCCCGGAGGCGTTGCCCTGGAACCCGGAGGCGTCGTCGCCGACCCGGTCCAGGATGGTCTTCAGCTCCCGCTCCGTGCTGACCAGGCTGGTCTCCACGTCGTGCAGCATCTTGGCGGCGTCGGTGAAGCTCTTCCAGCTGAACACCGGGTTGGCACCGCTGGTCAGCCGCTGCAACGCCCCCTCGCTGGACTTGTAGAAGGTCTCGAACGCGCCGCGCGGCGAGGGCGCCCCCTCGGTCTGCGAGTCACTGAAGACGATCTTCACCTGGATGAACTGGGTCCGGGTGGTGTAGTGGGGTTTCCCGTCGCGCAGCGAGCCGACCGAGCTGATCCGGTAGAGGAAGAACTCGTTGCCGTCGAGCGAGTCGATCCGGTTGGTCACGTCACCGTCGCTGGGTGGGTCCGACGACTCGGTGACCGCATCGGTGTGGTCGACCAGGCGCAGCCACCGCACGTCCGGACCGGCCACCAGTTTGCGGTCCAGCATGGTGCCGCTGGTGCCGTCGGGACCGTCCCGGCCCTCCCCCAGCACGTTCTGGAGCATCGATTCCCAGGTCCACTGGGACATGTCCTGGTACGGAGCGGTCACCGGATCACGCCGTCGGGGTGGGGGTGGGGGTGGGGGTGCCGCCGGTGCCGGTGCCGGGCAGGAACTCCAGGAACCGTTCGGCGGTGACCGCGTTGAGCGACTCGATGTACTCCGAGTTCGCCAGCAGTTCGGTCAGCCCGACGGCGAGGCTGTTCATCGTGGTCCGGTGGCTGGTCATCCGGGCCAGCAGCGTGTCACCGGTCTTGTTGAGCTGGTCGCGGATGGTCTTGCCCGGCTCGAAGTTGCTCGTCCCGGCCGAGACGACCAGGTCGCGCAGCGTCTGCGAGACGTACTGGCCCTGCCCGGAGGTGGCGGTGTCGACCGCGTCCCGCAGGCTGTTGAGCTTCGCGATGAGCTGGTTGATGTACGGCTCGTCGATGACGATCGGCATCGGTTCCTCCGTTGGGTGAGGGTGGGGCGGGCGGCCCGGGACCGCCCGCCGCACCGGGGGTCAGACGTTGCCCTGGAACAGCGCGGCACCCCGCGCGTCGCCCAGCCGGTAGTTGTCGTGGATCTGGTCCAGCCGGGACGAGGCGTCGGCGATCGCCCGGCGCATCTCCTCGATCCCGGCGTTCCACTTGGCCTGCGCCGCCGTGAACGCCTCCCGGGTGTCACCGGAGTTGGCGTTGACGTACGTCTGGACGACGGTGTTGAGTTCGTCGATCGCGTTCTGGATGCTGGTGGTCACGCCCTGCAACTCGGCCGAGCTGTCCAGCAGACCGTTGGGGTTGAGTCCGTACGACGGCATGGGTCGTCCTTCGTGAGGGGTCGGTCGGTGGTCAGGTCCAGCTCGCGGAGAGGGCGTTGTCCTGCTCCACCTGCGCGCTGGTCTGGTAGTGCGAGGTCATCGCGGTGTTCAGGTCGAGCAGCCCCTGCTTGACCTTGCTCAGCCCCTCCAGCCACTGCTGGATGGAGGTGGTGAAGGCGGTCTTGGCCTCCCCGCGCCACTGGGTGTCCAGGAAGCTGGACGTGTTGTCGACGGCGCGCTGCGCCGCGTCGCACTGGGCGTCGGTCTGGTTCATCGCCGAGATGGTGCTGCGGATCGTCTGCTCGTCTACCTCGTTGCCGAGTGGCATCGGCGCTCCTTCCGGTTGGGGCGGCCGCGGCGGTTCCGCGTCGCCGGTTCCGCTGCCCGGCGGTCATCCGACGACCCGGGCGGGGTCGAGGGCGGGACCGGTCGGCAGCAGGTCGATCAGGTCCGGTGACACCACGGTCGCGGTCGCGGGGGCGTAACCCAGCCGCTCCGCCACCGCCGCACCGGCGAGCGGGTACTTCACCCCGGCGTCGGTCACCAGGTGGTAGGTGGTGCCGGGCTGCCCGGCGCGGCCGGCGACCACCAGCCCGCCGTATCCGGGCGCGACCGTCACCGCGTCGGCGGTGTGCGTCGTGCGGGTCACCCCGACACCGCCGCGCACGATGGCGGACGCCGGTGCCGGGCGGGCCGCGACGACCCGGGGCCGGCCGTCGGCCCCGAAGCGCAGGCACCAGGCGAGCCCGGGGCTCCGGATGGCCGCCCCCGGCGCCACCGCCGGCAGTTCCTCGGCCACGGGTGGCCGGGCCGCCAGGGGCAGCCGGGCCAGCGCCGCCGGGCTCAGCACGGTCGGCACCACCGCCCGGCCGCCGTAGCCGGCGACGGTCGCCGGGTCGGCGGCCAGCAGCGCGTACGCCAGCGGGGGCAGCCGGGCCAGCCCGTCGCGGCGCAGCAGGTAGTGCCGTTGCTCGCCGTCGGCCGGTCGGGCGGTGAACAGTTGACCGATCCGGGTCGGCTGCCCGTCCACCGTCGGCCCGGCCTCACCGCGCCCGGGCACCGGCACCGGCCCCAGGTCCACCCCGGCGGGGACCAGGTCCAACCAGGCCGCCGGTACGGTGACCGGTGGCCCGTCGTGGCCCAGCACCGCCGGCAGCCACGGTGCGGTGAGCCGGAACCGGTGACCGTTCCAGATCAGATAGCCGGCGGTCGGGTCGCCGGTGGGCCGGACCAGCACCGCCCGGTCGGCGGCCAGCGGGGTCCCGTCGGCCGCCGGGGCGACCGACAGGGTCAACGCCGTCGTCTCGGTGCCGGCCAGGTCCGTGACGCCGGGCGCGCACGCGGTCCACCCGACACCGGCCAGGCCACCGGCAGGCAGCACGTCGGGGGCGCCGACGATGCCCAGCGGCTGCCCGTGCGCCACCCCGCGCAGCGACTTCGCCGACACGGTGACCACGGCGAGTTCCTCACCGAGCAGCAGCCGGGCCGAGGCGTAGTTGAGCACCGGACGCAGCCGCCCGTCCAGGTAGAGGTAGCGCGAGCCGGTCTCCTTCTCCACCACCAGCGCCCCGGCCCTGCGCCACGCGGTCGCCCCACCGGGGGCGAAGAAGCCGTACAGGGTGAAACCGCCGACCACCAGCGCGGCGACCAGGACCCCGGCGAGCAACCCCACCGTGGTACGCCGGTGCGGTGTCTCCAGGCCGTCCGGCTCGCCGGCCACCAGCGCGGCGCTCAACCGGCCGAGCAGATGAGACTGCGCCTGCACCTGGTCACGTCGGGACTGCACGACCTCAGCCCCCGATCGACCGGAAGTAGTCGTACACGTGCAGGACGGCGAGCCCGATCGGCAGCAGCGCCACCGCCGCCGCGGTCAGCGTGAGATCACCGACCCGCCCCCAGTACGGCGTCACCCGCCGCCCGGTGAGGCTGCGCCCGGCCAGCAGCAACGCCGGTACGGCGACCGGCAGCACCGCCAACGCCAGCACCCGCGCCAGCGGTCCCGCCCCGGCCAGGGCGTCCACGGCGACCGCGACGAGCCCGACCAGCGCCGGCACCGCCTGGGTCAGCCGGTGCCAGGCGCTGGTCATCGGTCGGGCGTTGAGCGACCAGACCAGCGCGGCCAGCAGCACCAGGGTCACCTCCGCCCACCCCGCCCGGTGGGCCACCGGCAGCAGCGCCACGGCGGTGGCCGCCGCCAGGCCGGCGTACAGGGCGGTCATCAGCCGGTCGACGGCCCGCGCCCGGTCCATCAGCGGGCCGGCGGGTTCCGGGTCGATGTCCTCCTGGAGGTGCTCGGGTCGGGTCGGCAGCGGGGCGAGGCGCATCCCGGCCAGCCGGAACGCGACCAGGGGCACGGTCAGCACCAGGGCGGTCGCGGCCAGCGCGACCACCGCCCCGGCCTGCGGCCCGGTCAGCCCGCCCAGAGTGGCGGCGGCCCCGCCGAGCACCCCCAGCAGCAGCGCGACGGAGCCGGCGACGAACAGCGGGGTGGCCGCGCCGAGCAGGCCGGCGGCGAGCACCGCCACCGCCGCCCCGGTGGCGGTCCCACCGAGCACCTGCGGCCCGGTCATCCCCGCGCCGAGCGCCCCGCCGTCGCCGGGCAGCACCAGCCCGGCCAGGCCGGCATAGCCGGTCGCGGCGACGGCCAGCAGCACGCCGAACCCCCGCTCGGCGGCGGCCCGGACCACGGCGGCCCCGCCGCCCAGCGCCACCGCCGCCACCGCCAGCGCCGCCACCGCCCGCAGCGGCACCGGGCCGGGCAGCGCCAGGGCCACCAGCCCGACGGCGAACAGCAGCCCGGCCAGCCCCAGCACCACCGGGCGGACCAGCTCGGGACGCCACCGGCCGGGGCGGTCCCGCACCCCGGTCGCCATCCCGTCGACGAGGTCGTCGAAGTCGGCCTCGGGCAACTGGTCGGCGCGCGGACGCAGATACACCAGGTCGCCGTCGTGCAGGTCGAGCGCGGCGACGCTGCTCTCCTCGTCCAGCGGGGCCGAACCGGCACGTTGCAGGACCCAACCGCCGTGGCTCAGCCCGGTGTCGGCCAACCCGTCGCCGAGGTGGTGCAGCAGCGCCGGCAGCAGGTCGGCCACCACCACCCCGACCGGCACGGCGACTTCGATCTGCCGGCTCGGTCCGCGTACGACCAGCCGGCACATCTGCTCGGTCTCGGTGCCTGTCACGGCCCCTTCAACGGCAACCGGCCGAGAACGTTCAACGGCCCGGGGGAATTTTCTCCGCCCGCCGACGGACCCCGGCCGGAAACCGGGATCGACCCGGATCGGCCCCTGCTCCGTTGTGGAGGGGGGCCGACGGCCCTGGAGGGGGCCGACGGCCCGGGTGGAGGGAGACGACCATGGGGACGGTGCTGTTCCGGCGGCCGGCACGGCGCAACGGGCCGGAGATGCCCACCGGGGAGCTGACCCTCCAGGAGCCGCCGGAGCTGAGCGAGCCGCAGCACAACGGGGCCCGGCAGGCGATGATGGTGCTGCCGATGGCGCTGATGACCGGCGTGATGATGCTGATGTTCATGGGCCCGTCGCGGGGCCCGTTGACCTGGGTGATGGCCGGCATGATGGCGGTGGCCATGGGCGGGGTGATGATCGGCTCGGTCATCGCCAGCAGCGGGGAACGCAAGCAGCGTCACGGCGGTGACCGCCGCGACTACCTGCGCTACCTCGCCCAGCACCGCCGTCGGGCCCGCCGGTTCGCCCAGGACCAGCGCGACTCCAGCCTGTGGCGGCACCCCGACCCGGCGTCACTGTGGTCGCTGGCGATGACCACGCGTCGCTGGGAGCGCCGCCCCACCCACCCGGACTTCCTGGAGATCCGGGTCGGCACCGGCGAGCAGCGGCTGGCGGTCCGGATCGCGCCGATGCAGACCAAGCCGGTGGAGGATCTCGAACCGGTCGCCGCGAAGGCGCTGCGCCGGTTCATCCGGGCGTACAGCACCCTGCCGGACCAACCGGTCGCGCTGTTCCTGCCGGGCTTCGCCGAGATCCGGGTGACCGGGGACCGGACGGCGGCGCGGGCGCTGCTGCGGGCCCTGCTCACCCAGCTCGGCGCGTTGCACGCACCGGAGGAGGTGCGGGTGGCGCTCTGTGTCGACCCGGCCGGGTCGGCGGCCTGGGAGTGGGTCAAGTGGCTGCCGCACGCCCAGCACCCCACCGAGCAGGACGCCGCCGGCGCGTCACGGCTGGCCGCCGACGGGATCGAACGCCTCGAACGGCTGCTCGGCGCGGAGTTCACCGGCCGTCCCCGCTACGAGCCGGGCGTCACCCCCGACCGGGAGGAGCCGTACGTGGTGGTGGTCCGCGACGGCGGCCGGGTGCCGGCCGGTCACCGGCTCACCGCCGGCGGCTACCGCAACGCGGTCTTCGTCGACCTGGACGACCCGCCGGTGGCCACCGGCAAGGGCATCCTCAACCTGGAGGTCGCCGACGGCACGCTGACCATGCTCGGGCGGGACCGGGTGGGCCAGGAGACCCGACAGGTGCTCGCCACCCCCGACCTGCTCGGCCCGGCGGCGGCCCGCACGGTCGCCCGGCTGCTGTCGCCCTACCGGCTGGCGGTCAGCACCGAACTGGCCCCCGAACCGATGAAGGCCGACTTCGACCTCGGCACCCTGCTGCGCATCCCCGAGCTGGAACGGTTGGAGCTGGCCGCGTTGCGTGACCGGCGCGGGCCGGACGAGCGGCTGCGGGTGCCGATCGGGGTGGACGCCACCGGCGCCCCGGTCGAGCTGGACATCAAGGAGTCCGCGCTGGGCGGCATGGGCCCGCACGGGATGCTGATCGGCGCGACCGGCTCCGGCAAGAGCGAGCTGCTGCGGACGCTGGTGCTGGCGTTGGCCGTCACGCACTCCTCGGAGACGCTCAACCTGGTGCTCGTCGACTTCAAGGGCGGGGCGACCTTCCTCGGCCTGGACCGGCTGCCGCACACCTCGGCGGTGATCACCAACCTGGCCGACGAGGCGTCGCTGGTCGGCCGGATGCGCGACGCCCTGCACGGCGAGCTGGTCCGCCGGCAGGAGCTGCTACGGGCCGCCGGCGGCTACAGCTCGGTGCTGGAGTACGAGAAGGCCCGGGCCGGCGGCGCCCCGCTGGACCCGCTGCCCACCCTCTTCGTGGTCGTCGACGAGTTCTCCGAGCTGCTCGCCGCACACCGGGACTTCATCGACCTGTTCGTCATGATCGGGCGGCTCGGCCGATCGCTCGCCGTGCACCTGCTGCTGGCCAGCCAACGCGTCGACGACGGCCGGATCGGGCAGTTGGAGTCGCACCTGTCGTACCGGATCGGGTTGCGGACCTTCTCGGCGATGGAGTCCCGCTCGGTGATCGGGGTGCCCGACGCCTACGAGTTGCCGGCCGCCCCGGGCAACGGCTACCTGCGGATGGACGTGTCGACGCTGCTGCGGTTCAAGGCCGCGTACGTCTCCGGGGAGTACCGTCCCCGCCGGGCCCGGGTCCGGCAGGACGTGGTCCAGCGGCAGGTGGTGCCCTACCGGCTGGACCCGGTGGCGGCGGAGCAGCCGACCCCGGCGGTACGGCCCGCCGACGGCCCACCCGCGACCGACCCGGCCGGAGCCGGTACACCGAGCGCCGCAGCGGACACCACGGCGGCCGGGGCCGGCACGCCGCCGCCGGTGGACGGGGCGGAGCCGGCCGCGCGCAGCGTGTTCGCGATCGTCGCCGACCAGCTCGTCGACTCCGGCCCGCCGGCCCACCAGGTCTGGCTGCCGCCGCTGGCCGAATCCCCCACCCTGGACAGCCTGCTGCCGGCGCTGACCCCCGACCCCGACCTCGGGCTGGTCGCCGCGGACTGGCCCGGCAACGGCCGGCTGGTCGTCCCGCTCGGGTTCATCGACAAGCCCTACGAGCAGCTGCGTGATCTGCTCACCGTGGACCTGTCCGGGGTGGGTGGGCACATCGGCGTGGCCGGCGGCACCCGCAGCGGCAAGAGCACCCTGATCCGGACCCTGATCTGCGCGCTGGCGCTCACCCACCGTCCCACCGAGGTGCAGTTCTACTGCCTGGACTTCGGCGGCGGCACCCTGGGCACCGTCGCCGGGCTGCCCCACGTGGGCAGCGTCGCCGGCCGGCTCGACACCGACCGGGTCGGCCGGACCGTCGCCGAGGTGACCGGCCTGATCAACCAGCGGGAGCGGCGCTTCACCGAGCAGGGCATCGACAGCATCCAGACCTACCGGCAGTTGCGGGCCGACGGTCGGGTCGCCGACGACCCGTACGGCGACGTGTTCCTGGTGGTCGACGGCTGGTTCACGCTGCGGCAGGAGTTCGAGGCGCTGGAGGTGGCGCTGCGGCAGATCGCCGCCCGGGGGCTCAACTTCGGCGTCCACCTGATCGTCAGCGCGGCCCGCTGGTCGGAGGTGCACCACAGCATGCGCGACCAGCTCGGCATCAAACTGGAGCTGCGCCTCGGCGACGCCGTCGACTCCGCCATCGACCTGCGGTTGGCGGCGACCGTGCCACGTGCGCCGGGGCACGGCCTCACCCCGGAGAAGCTGCACTTCCTGGGGGCGCTGCCGCGCATCGACGGGGTGCCCGACCCGGCGAGCACCGCCGAGGGGGCGCGTGAGCTGGCCGGCACGGTCGCCGAGTTCTGGGCCGGGCCAGTGGCGACGCCGGTGCGTACCCTGCCGGCGGTGCTGCCCGCCGCCGACCTGCCGCCGGCCGAGGGCGACCTGTGGGTGCCGCTCGGTCTGGACGAGACCGACCTGAAGCCGTACTGGCACGACTTCTCAGAGCTGCCGCACCTGACCGGGCTCGGCGACAGCCAGAGCGGCAAGACCAACCTGCTGCGCCACCTGGCCCGCCTGATCGTCGGCAGGTTCACCCCGGCCGAGGCGCGCATCCTGATCGTCGACTACCGGCGGCAGCTGTTCGACTCGGTGCCGGCCGAGTACCGCCTCGGCTACTCGGTCTCGACCGACTCCACCCGGGAGACGGTCGCCGACGCGGTGGTCGGCCTCAAGGGGCGGCTGCCGGGCAAGGAGATCAGCCCCGAGCAGTTGCGCCGTCGCGACTGGTGGACCGGGCCGCGGCTGTTCGTCCTGGTCGACGACTTCGAGATGCTCGCCGGGCAGGACAACCCCCTGCAACCCCTCATCCCGTACGTTCCGCACGGCGTCGACATCGGGCTGCACATGGTGGTCGTACGGGGCACCGCGAACCTGATGCGGATGTCGATGGATCCGCTGCTGCGTCGCCTCCAGGAGGCCAGCAGCCCGGATCTCGCCCTGTCCTGCCCGCCGACGGAGGGGCCGCTGCTGGGCGGGGTGAAGGGACGGCACCTGCCGCCCGGCCGGGCGATGGTGCTGACCCGGCGCGGACACCGGATGATCCAGACCGGGTACGTCGAGCCCGACCCCGTGCCCGTCGGCTGAGCGTCCGCCCGGCGGCGGGGACGGGCGGGACGGGTCAGCGCCGACGCCGACGCCGCAGGCCGACGGTGAGGGTGACCAGGGTGAGGATCGCCGCCAGCGCGGCGATCGCGCCGGCCGGACTCCGCTGTTCCACGGTGGTGGCGACACCGGCCGGGGTGGCGTTCACCGCCGCCGCCGGATTGATCATGCCCCAGCCGTGCCACGGGTCGGGTCCGGCCGCCGGTGACGCCGCCCCATCGGCCGTGGCCGTGATCCGGGCCGCCGCCTCGACCGCGTCCAACCGGGGTGTGCTGGAGCGGACCAGGGCGACCAGCCCGGCGACGAACGCCACGGCGTAGTCCGTGCCGGTGCCCTGCACCTCGCCCGAGCCGACCCCGAGGCCCGCCACGTCCACGCCCGGCGCCACCACGTCGACCTCGCCGGGGCGGTGCACCTCGGCCAACCGGTCGTCCGGGCCCACCGCGCCGACCCGCAGCACCCCCGGCGGCAGGGCGGCACCCTGCGCGGCCGTCGCCGGGCGGGCCGCCACCACCACGGTGGTGCCCCGGGTCACCGCCGCGCGCAGCGCCGCGACCACCCGCTTGTCGGTGGTGTCCACCGAACCGCCGACCACGGCCACCCCGGCCCCGGCCGTGCTCGCCATCCGCAGCGCGGTCACCAGCTCGGTCGACTCCGCTGTGCCGGCGGCCATGCCGACGCGGACCGGCAGGACGGTGGCCTCGGGGGCGAGACCCACGAAGTCGGTGCCCCGCTGCCGGGCGGCGGCGGCGATCCCGGCCAGCGCGGTGCCGTGGCCGGTGCAGTCCCGGTCCCCCCGGGCGTCGCCGCCGGCCGCGGCGTCCGCACCGGGACGGACCCGGCCGGCGAGGGCCGGCACGGTGGCGTCCACCCCGGAGTCGATGACCGCGACCGTGACCCCCGCGCCCCGGCCCCGGGTCCAGGCCACCTCCGGGGTCAGCCGCAGCTGCGCCCACGGCACCCCGCCGATCCGCCGGTTCGGGGCCACCGTGCAGACCAGGGCGCTGGCCGGCGGGGTGCTCGGCCGGGGGCGGGGCGTCGCCGTCGGACGGGCCGGGGTGAACGCCGGCAACGGGCCGTAGCTGACGCCCGCGCCGACGGCGTCCCAGGGCAGCACCAGGACCCAGCCCCGGCGCAGCACGGCGGGGTCGGTGACCGCGGTGCCGTCCGGTTGGACCCGGCCCTTGTTCAGGGCGAAGATCTCCGGATACCGCTGCGCGTCGCCGAGGACCCGTAACGCGACCTCCCAGAGGTGTTCGACCCGGCCCTGTTCCGCGCCGACCACCAGGTACTTCACGAAGCCGTTCGGCGCGGTGCCCGGCCGGGCCGGCGCGCCGGTCGGGGGCGAGGGGGCGGGGGCGGCCGTCGCCGACGTCGCCACGGCCGCCGTCGACGCCGGGACGGCGAGCCCACCGAGCAGCAGGGCGACCAGTGGACGGGACCAGCGGGTCCGGTGGCGTCCGGTCACCGGAAGCGGGCGGGACAGCGCTACCTCCCAGCGTCGTCGTGGCCCGCCCAGGCTACGGCCTCCTGCGTGGCGGGCCCGGGTCCGGTCGATTGCGATTCGGCCAACCGGACGGGCGGACGGCGAAGCCGTACTGAACAGCTCGCCGGTCGCCGCCGTTGTAGGCAGCGGCCGGGGAAGGGCTACGCCCCGGTGGAGGATCAAGGAGGCTGACCGTGCGATTCCCGACCACCACCGGCGGGCGACAGGTGATCCGACGGGTCGCCCTCCGGTCCGGGCGGAGCGGCGTCGTCGTCACGACGGCGGCGGTCCTGGCCGCGCTTCTGCTCGCCGCCGGCCACGCCGCGGGTACGGTGCCCGCCGGGGCGACGCCACCCGGCCCGGGGTCCGTCCACCCGGCACCGTCACACGTGGGGTCGGTCGGGACGGGGTCCGCCACCGCGACGCCGCCCGCCACGCACTCCGCCGAGGCGACGCCGGCCGGACGGTACTACGTGGTGGGGCCACCGGTGGGCGGGCAGCGGGAGTACCTCTACCAGATCGCGGCCACCACCCTCGGCGACGGCAACCGGTACCGGGAGGTCTTCGAGCTGAACCGGGGCCGCCGCCAGCCCGACGGCGGACGGTTGACCGACCCGGCCGAACTACGCCCCGGCTGGGTGCTGGCGCTGCCCCCGGACGCGCGGGGGCCGGGCGTGCGGATCGGACCGCTGCCCCCGACCGGCGAAGACGACGCCCCGCCGGCCACGGCCGACCCGGGGCACACAGGTCAACTGGTCGTCCTGGCCGGACTCGCCGCCGTCGCCCTGCTCGTCGCCACCCTGCTGCGCCGGACGCCCCGACGCCGGCGCACCCGGC
Source organism: Micromonospora sp. WMMD734 (assembly GCF_049178975.1). Classification (NCBI taxonomy): domain Bacteria; kingdom Bacillati; phylum Actinomycetota; class Actinomycetes; order Micromonosporales; family Micromonosporaceae; genus Micromonospora; species Micromonospora sp. WMMD734. The sequence continues at coordinate 1,228,797 of NZ_JBMHMK010000001.1, read as the reverse complement.
CCGCCCGGCCCGGGCCGGCAGGCGACGCGGTGTCCCCCGTCCCGCACCAGGCCGCCGGGGCCGACCCTACAGCTGAGATCCCCCCGACGGCCGGGGCCGACCCGACAGCCGACGGGGCCTGCGCCGCCGTGCCGGCCGGCGCTCCGGACCCGGCACGACCCGACCCACCGCGACGACCGTCCCCCGCGGACCGTCCCGCCCCGGTGGCAGAAGCCGGGGTACGCACCGACGCGACGGTACGGCCCGCTGCGGGCCGTACCGTGGATGGTCCCGACGCCGGCCCGGTGCCGCCGGGCGTCGACGGCGACCTCGACACCGAGGTGACCTCGCCGGCCGGCACCCTGGTGGTCCGGGTGCCGGGGGCGGCGGCCGGCGGCGGGCCGCCGCACCACGCCTGGCAGATCCCGGCGCAACCCCGACCGTCGATGCGGCTCCCGGTCCGGCTCGGCCACCGGCGGGGCTGGGCGCTCTGGGTCGACCTGGCCGGCACCTCGGACGTGTTCACGGTCACCGGCCCGGTCGAGGCCGCCCGGCACCGGGCCCGGACGATCGCCGAGCAGGTGCACACCGCCGGGCACTCGGTCACCGTGATCGGTGACCTGTTCGGCCCCGACCTGCCCGACGGCTGGGTCCGCCGGGCGGCCTTCCCCACCGGGGAGGCGGACCTGCCCGACGGCACCGGGGTGCTGTGCAGCGCCGCCCTGACCGGCCCCGAGCTGGCCTTCGCCCGCCGGATAACCGCCCTCACCGGGCACCGGCTGGTGCCTGTCGTCGTCGGCCGGGCGTTGCGGGCGCGCTGGTCGGTGACGGTCCGGCCGGGCGTCCCCGCCCGACCCGACCCCGTCGCCGCCGTGGCCCCGACCGGCATGGGTTCGGGTGGCGTCGCACCGGGCGGGGTGGCCCACGGCGACGGGTCCGCTGCCGGCAGTGGGGCACCGTGACCGGCGGCCGGTTTCCCGACGGCCGGGGTGAACCGTGACCGGCGGCGCGCCGTTGTGGTCCCGGGGTGCCACGTCGGACGGCCCCGCCGGGCCGGGGCGTCCCACCGGCCGATGCCCGCAGGTGACGAGGAGACGGTGGATGAGCCGGTTGCTGGTGTCCTGGACCCGGTCGCTGGGTTGCCTCATGGCGACCTGCGCGCTGCTGCTCGCCCCGCCCGGTGTGGCCCGGGCGGCCCCGGCACCGCCCCCGACGTACGTGAAGTACTACACGGTCTCCGGCGGGTCCGAGGAGGCGGTGACGGACCTGACCGGGGTGGCCGCCCGGTTCCTGGCCGACCCCGACCGGGCCGACGAGGTCTACCGGCTCAACGAGGGACGCCGGCAGCCCGACGGCCGGGCCCTCACCGCCGTCGGGCAGCGACTGTCCCCCGGTTGGCTGCTGGTGCTGCCCTGGGACGCGTCCGGCGACGAGGTCCGCTACGGCCTGCTGCCGGCGGACACCCCGACGGCGAAGCCCGGCCGGTCCCCCGCCGGTGCGCGCGTTGCGGGCTGTGTCGACGCCGCTTCCGGGAACAACGCCGGGTCCCCGTGGGTCGACCCGGAGCTGTCCCCGGCGCGCGCCTGGCCGCACAGCACCGGTGCCGGCGCGCTGGTGGCGGTGGTCGACTCCGGCGTCGACGGGGAACTGGCCGCCCTCTCCGGGCGGGTCGCGCCGGGTTCGGACGTCATCACCGGCAAGGCCCGCGCCGACACCGACTGCCTGGGCACCGGCACCGCGATGGCGAGTGTGATCGCGGCGTCCGCCGGCACCGGCTCACCCGGGCCGCCGGTGGTCGGCGTCGCCCCCGAGGCAGCGGTCCTGCCGGTACGGGTCGTCGCCGACGCCACCGACGCCGATCCACGGCGGACGGCACTCGGCATCGAGGTCGCCGTGTCGGCGGGCGCGACGGTGGTGGCCCTGGGCGGGTACGCGAAACTCACCGATCCGGCCGTGACCGAGGCCGTCCGGTCGGCCGTGGCGCACGACGTGGTGGTGGTCGCCCCCGCCACCACCGCCGACGGCACCCCGGCGGCGGCCCAGGAGGGGCTGCTCCGGGTCGCCGGGGTCGGCCCCGACCGTCGGCCCGTCCTGGCGTATCCGGCCGGTGGGGTCGACGTGACCGCGCCGGGCCTGGACGTGCCGACCCTCGGCGTCGGCGCGACCACGCCGCGGTCCCGCACCGGCACCGAGTACGCCGTCGCCTACGTCGCCGGGGTCGCCGCGCTGGTCCGCACGGCGCTGCCCGGGGCGGACGCCGTCCAGGTGGCCCGCCGGATCGCCGCCACCGCCGACCCGGGCACCCGGTCGAGCCCGAGCCCGGAGCACGGCTGGGGCATGGTCGACCCGCTGGCGGCGGTCAGCACCGGCCCGGACGCGGCGGCGGAGCCGGACCACGCCGGCTCCGGCACCTGGCCGGCGCTGCTGGCCGCCGGGCTGGGGCTCCTCCTGCTCACCGCAGTGGGGGTGTTCGGCCGCCGGGCCCGCCGGCTCACCCGCCGGGCGGCCGACGCCGCCGTCCTGCCGGAACCGGTGGAGCCGGCGGCCCTGCCGGAACCGGTGGAGCCGGCGGTGGCCCGGGGTGTGCTGCCGTGACGGGTGCGGCCGGTCGTCGGCGGGCCGGGGTCGTCGGGACGCTGGTCGCCGTCGCGGTGCTGGTGGGGTCGCCGGCCGGGGCCGCCGACGGGGAACCGCCACCGCTGCCGGCGACGGCGGGGAGCTGCGTCGGGCCGTCCCCGGTGACGGTCCGGGAGACGCCGTGGGCGCTGCGCCTGCTCGCCCCGCAGAGCAGCTGGCCGTTGACCCGGGGGGCCGGGGTGGTGGTCGCCGTCGTGGACAGCGGGGTGAGCGCCGCCGCGCCCGCCCTGGCCGGGGCGGTACGCGCGGGTGCCGACGTCACCGGCGGGCGGGCCGACAGCGACTGCGTCGGTCGGGGCACCGCCCTGGCCGGCATCGTCGCGGCCCGGCCTACCGCCGGCGGGGGCCCCGGCGGGATCGCCCCGGACGCCGAGATCCTGCCGGTGCGGATCACCGACGCGAACCGGCGGATCAGCCCGGCCCGGCTCGCCACAGGCATCCGGCTCGCCACCACCGCCGGGGCGGACGTCATCCTGGTCGCCACCGGGGTCACCACGGCGACCCCCGAGCTGGCCGACGCGGTACGGGCCGCGGTCGACCGGGACGTCCTGGTGGTCGCCGCCGTCACCGACCGGGGCGGGGACGGTGGCGGGGACCCGCCGGTGGGCTACCCGGCCGGGTTTCCGACCGTGCTGGCGGTCAACGCGGTGGGTGCCGACGGTACGGCCGGGCCGGTGGCCGCCGACGCGGGCACCGACCTGGCCGCCCCCGGGGCCGGGCTGGGGATCGCCCCGCGCGGGTCCGGCCACTACCGGGTGGGTGGCGCGGCGGTCGCCGCCGCGTACGTCGCCGGGGTCGCCGCGCTGGTCCGCGCGTACCACCCGGGGTTGTCCCAGGCCGAGGTGCGCGCCCGGCTGGAGCGCACCGCGGTCCCGGGCGGCGGGTCGACCCGGGAGGTCGGCGGCGGGATGCTCGACGCGTACGCGGCGGTCGCCGCGCTCGCGCCCCGGCAGGGCGACCCGCCGGTGCCGGTCGCGGCCGGACCGGTCGTCGTGCCGGTCACGCCGGGCCCGTCGCGGGCCGCCCGGGTGGCCGGCCTGACCGTCCTCGGCGCGTTCGTGGTGACCCTGCTCGTCGCCGCCGCCACGCTCACCCGTCGGGGCTCCCGCCGGCCCGGGTGAGCTGACGGTGGGCGGGGATCAGTCGGTGCTCTCCGGGGACGCCTGCCGGGTGGCGAAGGCGGTGCGGTGCCAGGCCCGCAGCGCGTCGGCGAACTCGACGGGCGCGTCGGACTGGAGGAAGTGGCCGGCACCGGGAATCTCGACGACCGTCGCGTCGGGCAGTTCCCGCCGCCAGCGGTCCAGTTCCGTCCGCCGGAACGCGATGTCGCGGTCGGCCCAGAGCAGCAGTGCGGGCCGGTCCCGGAGCAGGTGCAGGCAGGACGCGACGTCGGCGAGGAAGGGAGCACTGTGGACGATCTCCCGGGGCAGCACCGCTGATGCCTGCCGACGCTCGGGGGTCGCCAGCGCCGCCCGGTAGTGCCGCATCTCGGCGCTGCCGAGGGACCGTCGCCGGTGGCCGGCCGGGATCATGACGTTGACGAAGCGGTTCGCGCGTCGGATCAACCACCCACCTACCGGTCCGCCCATCAGCGTCGAGAACCGTTCGAAGTGGCGGTGGCCGGTGACCGGCCAGGCCCAGGTGTTGCCGAGCACCGTGCCGGCGAAGCGTTCGGGCAGGAGTTCGGCGACCCGCAGCCCGATCGGGCCGCCCCAGTCCTGCGCGACGAGCACGACGTCGGTCAGGTCGAGGTCGACGACGAACCGCTCGATCACCGCCGCGAGGGACGCGGGACGGCCGTCGAAACCGGCGGGTGCCACGGAGAGCCCGAATCCGGCAGGTCGGGGGCGACGCAGCGGAAGTCGGCGGCGAGCCGGGTGATGACGTCCCGCCAGACGAACGACCAGGTGGGGTTTTCCTGGCGGCGGCCGACCTGCCGCCGGTCTGGGCGATGTACGCGGCGGTGCTGCTGGTGCTCGCCCCGCTGGAGCTGTATCTCGTACACCGGTTGCGACGTGACCGTGACGAGCCCGACACCCGCTGGCCACGGCCGGGTCGGCTGGCCCGGCTGCTGGCCCCGACGCTCGCCGTCGCGGCGCTGGCACCGGGTCTGGTGCAGTGGCTGGAGCCGCAACTGCACGACCTGGTCCCCCTGCCGTCCTGGTGGCGACTGGACCCGGTGGTGGCCGGTGCCGGTCGCCCGGGTTGGCAGACCGCCGTCACGGTCACCGGCTGGCTGGTCTGCTTCGTCGTGGTCGGTCCGGTCGTCGAGGAGCTGTACTTCCGGGGCGTGCTCCTGCACCGCCTGCCCACCAGCCGGCCGGCGCTCGCCGGTGCGGTGCTGTTCGCGCTCTACCACCTGTGGCAGCCGTACGCCTGGCTGACGGTGGCGGTCTTCGCGCTGCCGCTCGCGGTCGTCGCCCGACGCCCGCGCGGCCTGGTCGTCGCGATGTCCACCCACGTGCTGGTCAACCTGGTGGCCTTCGTGGTGCTCGCCGTGGGGGCGCTGCACCGTTGACCGGCGGCCGGGGTCACGCCGGGCCGTGGGGTGGGGCGGTGGCCGGTAGGATCGGCCGGTGGACCTGGATGCCGTGGCCGCCCGGCTCGGGGTGCCCGTCGAGGAGGTCGAGCGGGTGCACCGGCTCGCCGGTGACCGGCCGTCGGCCCCGTTGCCCACCCGCGCCGACGCACCCGCCCTCCTCGACCGGCTGGCGGTACGGCCGGACGACGCCGCCGAGATCATGGCCGGCTGGCCGGACCGCGACTCTCCGGAGTGGACGCCGGAGCTGCGCTGGCTGCTCGACCGCTCGACTGCCCTGGTCCGCGCCGACCTCGGCGGGCACGAGTGGCTGTCGCCCGGCCCGGAGCTGCCCCGCGACCGGGGTCCCGCCTGGCGTCACCTCTACGTGTACGCCTACCTGGCCCTGGTCGACGTGGTCCGCGGATACCACCGCGAGCACGGCATCGCCGCCGGCGTCTCCTGGGCGACTCTCGCCGACCTGGGTCGTAACCTGGCGATCGACCGGCGGATGCGCGGCGAGGGCTGGCCGGTCATGCAGAGCTGGCTGACCCTGCACGTCCGGGGCGGCCTCTACGAGCTGGGCCGGCTCCAGCACGAGCGGTCCGGCACCGCCATCGGCCTGCACGTCCCCGACGCCGGGCCGCTGAGCCCGGAGGCGGTCGACGCGTCCCTCGACGAGGCCCGCGAGTTCTTCCCCCGGCACTTCCCCGACGAGCACCACACCGCGTTCTCCTGCGGCTCCTGGCTGCTCGACCCCCAGCTGCGCGAATATCTCCCCGAGGATTCCAACATCATCCGGTTCCAGCGCCGGTTCGAACTGCTCCCGTACGTGCCGGCCGACGGGCCCGACGCCGACGTCGAGGTGCGCCGGTTCGCCTTCCGTACGCTCAGCACGCCGCTCGACCGGCTGCCCCGGCGGACCGTGCTGCAACGCGCGATCATCGACCACCTGGCGGCCGGCGGTCACTGGCACTGGCGACACGGGCGGTTCCCGCTCTAGGGTCGGCTCGCCCCTGCCGGCGGTGGCCCGTCGGGTTCGTCGTCGGGCCGGGGCCATGCCAGCCGGCCGGCGATCCGTTCGAGGGCGGCGAGGTCCTGCGGGGTGAGCCGGTCGACGAGGTGCCGCCGTACCGATTCGACGTGCACCGGCGCGGCGTCGCGCAGGGCGGCCATCCCCGGCGCGGTCAGCACGAGCAGGCAGCCCCGCCCGTCGGCCGGGTCGGGGGCGCGGCGCAGCAGTCCGCGTGCCTCCATCCGGCTGGCGTGCCGGGACAGCCGGCTGCGGGACCAGCCCATCTTGTCGGCCTGCACGCCGAGGGTGCTGGTCTGCGCGGGCTGTTCCGACAGGGTGCTCAGCACCTCGTAGTCGGCCTCGGACAGGCCGATCGCCGCCAGGTCGTGCGCGGTGCCGGTCTGGACGGCGACCATCACCCGCCGCAGGGCCCGCCAGGCCCGCTCCTCGGCGGGTGTCAGCCACCGCACCGACCCCGGCTTTGTTGACATGTAATCAATCTAGCACCTAGCCTTCGTTTCCATGTCAACGAAACCGCTCCGTGTCCTCGCGCTGACCTGCGCCACCCGTCCCGGCGCGCTCGGTCCCGCGGTGAGCCGGTGGCTGCTCGACGCGGTCGCCGGCCGGGCGGCGGCACTGGACGTCGAGGTGGTGCCGGTGGCGCTCGGCGACCTGGACCTGCCGTTCCTCGACGAGGAGGAGTCGCCGTCGTCGGGCGTCCACCGGCACGGGCACACCCGCCGGTGGAGCGCCACCGTCGACACGGCGGACGGTTTCCTCGCCGTCACCCCGGAGTACAACCACGGGATGCCGGCGACGCTGAAGAACGCGCTGGACTACCTCGGCGGCGAGTGGGCGTGGAAGCCGATCGGTTTCGTCAGCTACGGCCACACCTCGGCCGGCACCCGGGCCGTCGAGCACGCCAAGCAGGTGGTGACGGCCCTGCGCATGGTCCCGACGGGCAGCACGGTCGCCGTGCGCATCGGTGACGCCGTGCGCGACGGCCGGCTGCGGCCCGACGCCGACCGCGATGCGGCCGGCGTCGCCCTGCTGGACGAGGTGGTCCGGCTCGCCCACGCCCTGCGGCCGATGCGCGAGCGGGAACGGGCCGCCCCCGGCCCGCTGCCCGGGTCGTACGCCCGGCGGCTGACCCGCGACGACGCGCCCGAGGTCACCGTGCTGCAACGGTGCTGCTGGACGGAGGAGGCCCTGGTCAACGAGACACTGGACATCCCACCGTTGTCCGAGTCGGTGCCGGAGGTGCGCCAGTGGCTGGCGGACTGGCACACCATCGGCCTCTGGCGCGACGGTCGGCTGCTGGGCATGGTGCGGACCCGCACCGACGGCACCGACTGCCACCTCGGGCGGCTCGCCGTCGTACCCGACCTGCGCGGGCGGGGGGTGGGCCGGTGGCTGTTGCGGGCCGCCGAGGTCGCCGCCGGACCGGGGTGCCGCCGCATCGAACTGTTCACCGGGGCCAGGAGCCTGCGCAACATCGCGCTCTACCGGAGCGTCGGCTACCGGCCGTTGTCACCGGCCGGCCCGGACGGCACCGTCCACCTGGCGAAGCACCTGCCCGACACCGCACGCTGACCGGCCCGCCGACCCACGCCGGGTCAGGTCGCTGTGTCGCCGTCGGCCGGCGCGCAGGCCGGCTCGGAGACGTGCGCGGTGACGATCCGCCAGCCGACGGGCAGGCGTACCCAGGTCTGGGTCTGCCGACCGGTGGCGGCGGCGCCGGGGTAGCCGAACCGGGTGGTCACCACGGCGAGGTCCGGGCCGAACGTGGTGACCACCGGGTCGACCAGCCGGCGGCCGGGCGGTAACGCCGGTTGGGCGGCCCGCCACGTGCGCTGTTCGTCCCAGCCGTACTGGTGGTCGGCGAGGCCGAACCGCACGGTCCGGTCGGACTGCCAGAAGTAGCCGCAGATCCGGTCCGCGTCGCCGTCGACCAGCGCCTGTTCGTAGCCGGCGAAGGCCGCCGTGACCTCGGCGACCACCTCCGCCCGGTCGATCTCCATGTGGTGCGTCCCTTTCCACCGTCGGATGGGCGGCCTGTTGACCCGGTCGGTGGTCGGGGTGGGGGGTCACCGACCACCGACCGGGCCGGTCGGTTCAGCCGTTGACCGCCGACGTCGGCCGGGTGCCGTCGGCCGGACCGCCCGGGGCGGGCGGGGCGGTGGCGGTGGCCGGGGCGGTGGAGACGGCCGGGGCGGGCGGCTCGTGCCGGCGGTCCAGTTCGGCCTCGTCCGGGTCGGGGACGCGGGGCGCGGGCCGGCCCAGCGCGAAGACCGCACAGATCGCCGCGACGAAGAGGTAGCCGAGCGCCACCGGGCCGTTGGCGTTCCACTCGATCTTCTCACCGTGGATCAGCCCGACGAACGACAGCACCGCACCGACCCCGGCGAAGACCGCCGCCCGGACGAACCGTTTGTCGATGATGAAGACCACCACCGCGCCGAGCACCAGGCCGGCGAGGATCGCCCCCTGGCCGAGCACGAGCAACCCGTCGTAGACCACCCCGGCGCCGTTGAGCGCCTCGTCGCCCACCGTGGCGGCGGTGGTGCCGGCCGCCGCCAGGGTGTTGTCGATCTGGCTGGTGGCCCAGGCCGCGATGTTCGGGATGAGCGCGGCGACCACGGCGGCGGCGTGCGCCCTCGGCGTCGCCTGGAACGCCTGCGCGCCGATCAGCAGCCCGATGTAGAGCAGGATCGGCACGATGGCCGCCGTCGGGAAGATCGTCGCGAGCAGACCGAACATGCCCAGGAAGCACAGCACCGCGATCACCACGCCGGTCGCCATCGAGTAGCCGGTGCGGCCACCGGCCGCCTTCCAGCCCGGGTGTCCGACGTAGACGGCGGGCGGGAACGGCGAACCGAGAGCCGCGCCGATCACCGCGCCCGCCCCGTCGGCGAGCAGGACGCTGCGCAGGTTGTAGTGGTCACCGGCGGTCGCCGCGCTCTCCACGTTGGACATGCCCTCGGTGAAGTTGTAGACCCCGAGCGGGATCGCCGTGGCCAGCAGCGGCGCCATGTCGCCCAGACCGGTGAGCAGCAGGTCCAGCTTGAACGAGGGTACGGCGACCGCGACATCCCGGGCGGCGGCGGTGACGTCCGGCACCGACATCGCCCCACCGGCCCAGCCGATCGCCGTGCCGACCAGCAGCGCGGCGAGCCCGATCGGAAACTGGAAGGGCAGCTTCACGTCGGTGAGCAGACCGATCAGCAGCAGCGCGAACACCGGCAACGCCACCCACGCCATGCGCCACATCTGCCCGGCCGGATTCATCGAGATGAAGGTGACGGAGATCCCGGCCAGCGTGCCGAGCAGGGCGGCCCGGGGCGCGTACCGGCGGATGTACGGGCCGACGAACGCGCCGATCAGCACGATCACGCCGATGATGAAGGCCCACGCCAGGCCGGCCTCCCAGGCCCGCACCGGGTCCCTGGTACGCAGGTAGATCGGCAGCATGATGACGAAGATGACGATGAACATGTGCGGCACGCTCGGCCCGTACGGCAGGGCGGTCACGTCGGTGCGCTGTTCCCGGCGGGCCAGCCGCCGCGCCAGCAGGGTGTAGTAGACGTTCCCGACCACCAGGGCGATGCCCAGCGCCGGCAGGATCGTGCCGAACACCTCCCCCTCGGGGAGGTTCACCACGGCGACGCAGAGCCCGGTCAGGGTGAGCACGTTGACCAGGACGTTGACGCCGAAACCGAAGAACGCGTTGGTGTCGCCGCGGACCCAGAACGGCAGAGCGACGGCGGGGGGCTTGGTGGGGACCATGGCTGCTCCCGGTCAGGAGGAGGGGTGCGACACGGAGGTGGTGGCGAGCGCGGCGCGTACCTGTGGGGAGTCGGCGACCCACCCGAAGATCCCGCCCTGGGCGGCGATCATGTCGAGTCCGACCCGGTGGAACTCGGGGAAGTACGACCCGACGCAGTCGGCGAGCACGAGGCACTCGTACCCGCGGTCGTTGGCCTCCCGGACGGTGGTGTGCACGCACACCTCGGTGGTGACCCCGGTGACCAGGAGGCTGCGGATGCCCCGCGCGTGCAGCAGGGCGTCCAGGTCGGTGGCGTGGAAGGCACCCTTGCCGGGCTTGTCGACGACCGGCTCGCCGGGCAGTGGCGTCAGCTCGTCGATGATGTCGTGGCCGTACTCGCCCCGCACGAGGATGCGGCCGTTGGGGCCCGGGTCGCCGATGCGCCGGCTCGGCGCACCCCGGTGCAGCTTGGCCGGCGGGCAGTCGGACAGGTCGGGCAGGTGCCCCTCACGGGTGTGCACGACGGTGAGGCCGGCGGCGCGGACGTCGGCCAGCAGCGCCGCGAGCGGCGCGATGGTGCGGCGGAGCTGACCGACGTCGTTGCCCAGGCTCTCCCCGAAGCCGCCGGGCTCCAGGAAGTCGCGCTGCATGTCGATGACCAGCAGCGCCGTGCTGGCCGGCTCGAAGGAGTACGGGGTAGGCCGCGCCGCGGCGACTGTCGACATGGGGATTCCTCACCTCACCGTGGCGGCGATGACGTCGTCGGCGGTGGCGACGCAGCCGAAGACGCCGCCCTGCATGGTCACCATGTGCAGGGCCGCCTCGTGGTTGCCCTTGTCGGTCGCGCCCGTGCAGTCGGACAGGATCAGGCACTCGAAGCCCCGGTCGTTGGCCTCCCGCATCGTGGTGTGCACGCAGACGTCGGTGGTGATGCCGGTGAGGATCAGGTGGGTGATGCCCCGGGTCCGCAGCACCAGGTCGAGGTTGGTGGCGTAGAACGCGCCCTTGCCCGGCTTGTCGACGATCACCTCGCCGGCCGCCGGGGCGACCTCCGGGACGATCTCCCAGCCGGGTTCGCCCCGGACCAGGATCCGCCCGGCCGGTCCGGCGGCGCCGATCTCGGCACCGATGCGGGCCGAGCGCCAACGCTTGTTCGCCGGCAGGTCGGACAGGTCCGGTTGGTGGCCCTCGCGGGTGTGCACGACCAGCATCCCCAGCGACCGGACGTGCGCCAGCAGCCGGGCGGTGGCCGGCAGTCCGGCCCGGGTCAGTCCGATGTCGTAGCCCATCGCGTCGACGTAGCCGCCCGGCCCGCAGAAGTCGGTCTGCCAGTCGATGCAGAGCAACGCGGTACGCGTGGTGTCCACCGTGCCGTCGTACGGCCACGGGTAGGGGTTGGCCGGTACCGGCCCGATGCTGCCCATCCTCGCTCCCTGTCGTCGTCGGAGGTGGTGTCCGGATCAGCGGCGGGCGGCGGTCCGCCAGGCCCGCCAGCCACCGGTGGCGCTGATGTCCTCGACCTGCGGCCCCACCGCGTACGCCTCGCAGAGGAAACCGAGCACGTCCCGCCCGTCGTGCAGCCGGACCCAGCCGAGGGAGAGCGGTGCCGGCACCCCGGCCAGCAACGCGCCGACCGCGGACGTGGGCAGCCGCCACAGCTCGACGTCGATCGGTAGGCCCGGCGGGCCGGTCGGGGCGGCCCGGACCAGGCCGGGCAGTCCCTCGTCGTCAGGGGTGTCCATCCGGTAGAGCCGGTAGAGCGGCGCGGTCCGGTCCGCGCCGACCAGGGTGGCCCCGTGCCCGGTCAGCTCACCGTTGCGGGACTCGCCGGCCAGGTGCCGCCCCACCACGGCGATCAGCAGCTCCGCCGGGCCGGGAGCCGCCGCCACGCCACCGCGCGGCACCGTCGCCGCAGCGGTGCCCGTCCCGGCCGGGTGGGCGTCCACCGGGGTGGGCTCGGTGAGGGCGGCGGCGAGCCGGGCCAGGGTGAGGTCGCTGAACGCCGGGCCGAGCAGGGTCAGGCTGGCCGGCCGGCCGTCCTCGGTGAACCCGTTGGGCACGGTCACCGCGGCCAGGTCGAGCAGGTTGGCGAACTGGGTGTAGCGGCCGAGCACGGCGTTGCGGCCGATCGGGTCCTCGGCGATCTCGTCGAGGGTGAACGTGGTGCCGACGGTGGGCACCACCAGCACGTCGATCTCCTGCCACCGCCGGTCCACCCGGGCCCGCAGCTCGCGGAGCCGGTGCCGGCCCCGGAAGGCGTCGACCGCGTCGTAGCGTCGACCGGTCTCCAGCACGGCCCGGGTGACCGGGAGGACCGACCCGGGATGCGCCCGCAGGAAGTCGCCCAGTGCGACGAGCCGTTCGGCTACCCAGGGCCCCTGGTAGAGCAGGTCCCCCGCCGCGAGGTAGTCGTCCAGCGGCACCGGCAGCGCGTCGGCGACCAGCGCGCTCAACCGCCGTACGCCGACCGCGAACCGGTCGGCCTGCCCGTCGTCGCCGAAGAAGTCGAGGTCCTCCGGCCGGGGCACCCCGAGACGCAGCGTCGCCGGCACGTCCGCGCTCGCCCGTCGCGCCGGCAGGGCACGGCCCCACGGGTCGGCCGGCGAGACGCCCCGGGCGGCGTGCAGCACGTCGACCGCGCCCGCGACGTCGGTGGTGAACACCGACACGCAGTCCAGCGAGCGGCAGGCCGGCACCACCCCGGCGGTGCTGAGCAGACCCCGGGTGGGTTTGAGCCCGACGATGCCGTTCAGCGCCGCCGGGACCCGGCCGGAGCCGGCGGTGTCCGTGCCCAGGGCGAAGCTGACCTGGCCGGCGGCGACCGCGACGGCCGATCCGGAGCTGGAGCCGCCGGAGACGAGCCCGCCGCCGAAGACGCTCTCACCGCTGCCGTACGGCGAGCGGGAGCCGGTCAGGCCGGTGGCGAACTGGTCGAGGTTGGTCTTGCCGACGAGCAGCGCGCCGGCGTCGCGCAACCGGCGCACCACGGGCGCGTCCTGCGCGGCCCGGTAACCGAAGTCGGGGCAGCCGGCCGTGGTGACCATCCCGGCGACGTCGATGTTGTCCTTGACCGCGAAGGGGATGCCGTACAGCGGCAGCGCGGCGGGGTCGTGGTGGCGGGTCAGTTCCTCGGCGCGGGCGCGCAGTTCGGCCGCCGGGACGGTGCTGATCCAGACCGGTCCGCCGTCCCGCCCGTCGAGCCCGGCCAGGACGCGTTCGATCTGGTCGACGGGGCTGGTCGCACCGTCTCGATAGGCCGACCGTAGTTCCGCGACGGTGCCGATGCGCTCTGACATACTGTCGATTGTCGACTGTCTTGTTACGAGCGACGGTCCGCCTCGTAACGACGCCATGACGGCCCGCAGGCCGGGCCGCCACCACCCCGGACCGGCCACGTGCCGTACCCGACCAATCAGGACGACGGAAACCTAGCCGAGGTACGAGCGCGCGCCGTGCGCGGAGAGCACGGCGAGCACCTCCTCCGGGTCTCCCCCGGCGACCGCCTCGAACAGCCGCTCGTGCCGGTGCACGCCGTCGAGCGGCTGAGCCAGCTCCGCCTCACGGCGCAGGTTGATCGCCATGTAGAGCTGCAACTTCACCAGGATCGAGTCGTACACGTCGGACAGCTTCCGGTTGCCGGCGAGCGCCACCAGCGCGACGTGGAACGCCCGGTGCGCCTGCGCGACCAGCATCCGGTCGCCGCGCCGCACCGCCTCGCGCATCTGCTCCAGCGCCGCCCGCAGGCCGGCCAGGTCGTCGTCGCGGGCCACCGGGATGCCGGCCCGCACCGCGAACCGCTCCAGCACGTCGCGCAGCTCGTAGAGTTCCCGCACGTCGCGGTCGGAGAGGGTGGCGACCCGGACGCCCCGCCGGGGCACGTGCTCCACCAGCCCCTGTTGGGCGAGCAACCGCAGCGCCTCCCGCAGCGGCGCCCGGCTGATCCCCAACCGCCTGGTCAGTTGCTCCTCCACCAGGCGTTCACCCGGGTCGCTCCGGCCGCTGAGGATCTCCTGGGTGAGCCGGGTGACGGCCAACTCCACCAGGCTGACACTCTCCAGCTCACCATCCATCGGCGATGCGGCCACGTCGTTCACTCCGCCGAGTCTGCCATCTGTCACCTGACGGGCGGCGCGGCGCATCCCCACCCGGGGGGACGCCGCGCCGCCCGCTCCGGCACCGCCGCCCGCGACCGGCGGGGGCACCGGCCCGTCCGGCCCGCTCAGCGTCCCTGCCAGTCCCCGGCCGGGGTGAGCGGCACCGGCGCGGGTCGCCGCACCGTCGTGTCCAGTGCGATCCGCCGGCCCTCGGCCGCCGAGCGGAGCAGCCCGGTCATCGTGTCGAGCACGTGCAGCGCCAGGTCACCGCCCGCCCGGGGGGCCCGGGTGTCGTCGGCCCGGACCGCGTCGACCAGCCCGAGACCCCGGGCGCCGTCCCGGTAGCCCGCCGTCGGCGCGAGCACCTGCCAGCCGTCACCGCCGAGCGGGCACAGCCGGACCTCGCCGGCGAAGTAGTTCGGGTCGGGCACGGCGAGGGTGCCGGTCTCGCCGTGCACCTCGATCGGCGCGGCCGTCGTGGTCACCCCGTCGAAACTGGTGGTGATGGTGGACAGCACCCCACTGTCGTGTTCGAGCACGCCCGACACGTGGGTGTCCACCAGGACGGGGACGCGCTGGCCGAGGCGCGGGCCGTTGCCGATCACCCGTTCCGGGCGCAGCCGGCTGGCCGCCCCGGTCACCGCGCGTACCGGACCGAGCAGGTGGATCAGCGCCGACAGGTAGTAGGGGCCCATGTCCAGCAACGGGCCGCCGCCCGGGGCGTAGTAGAAGTCGGGGTGGGGATGCCAGCGCTCGTGCCCGGGGGTGACCATGACGGCCGAGGCGGCCAGCGGACGCCCGATCAGCCCGCCGTCGATCGCCGCGCGGGCCGTCTGGGTGCCGGTGCCCAGGACGGTGTCCGGCGCGCAACCCACCCGCACCCCGGCCGAGGCGGCCCGGTCGAGGACCGTGCGCCCCTGCGGCAGCTCCACGGCGAGCGGCTTCTCGACGTACACGTGCTTGCCGGCGTCGATCGCGGCGAGCGAGACCTCCACGTGGGCGGCGGGGATGGTGAGGTTGAGCACCGTCTGCACGTCGGGGTGGTCGAGCAGGCGCGCGACGCCCATCGCCTCGGCGTCGGGGAGGGTCGCGGCGGCGGCGGCCGACCGGTCGGCGTCGAGGTCGGCCACCGCGACGATACGCAGCTCGGGGTGGTCGGCGAGGGTGTCCAGGTAGGCGCGGGAGATGACCCCGAGCCCTACGATGCCGACGCGGTGCGGGTCGCCCACAGCATGCCCCTCTCGATGACGGTCCGCACGGACGGGTGCTCCAGCACGTCGAGGCTGTGCCCGGGGGTCGTCACCACGACCCGCCCGGCCCCCCACTGCCGGGTCCAGACCGCAGGCGAGGTGACCGGCCGGTGCCAGGGGTGCCAGTCGCGGGTGGGGTGGACGGTGGTGGCGAGGACGTCGACCAGGTCGTCGTGCAGCACCCAGTACTGCTCGGTGACCAGGTCGAAGTCGGCGATCCCGGCGGTGATCGGATGCTGGCGGCCGAGGTCGGTGACCGTCACCGTGTGCGGCAGGAAGTTGTCCTGCTCCCCGCCCTGCCGCTCGCAGGGTTCCCGGCCGGGGTGGGTCGCGAACTGGCCGCCCACCAGGTGCAGGTAGTCCGACGAGGCGCGGAACGCGTCCACGATGCCGCCGTGCCAGCCGGTCAGGCCCGTCCCGGCGACGACCGCCGCCCGCAGGCCGGCCACCTCGTCGGCGGTGATCTCGGCCATCGTCATGCACTGCACGACGAGGTCGGTGCCGGCCATCGCGTCGGCGTCGGCGTAGACCGCCGTGGACTCCTCGACCCGTACGGTGTAGCCGTTGTCCTCAAGGAACGGCAGGAACAGCTCGGTCGCCCGGACCGGCTGGTGCCCCTCCCATCCGCCCCGTACCACGAGTGCCGTACGCATCGTCATCCTCGCTCCCTCCACGGGCCGTCACCGCCGGGCCGGCCGCGTGCGCCGCGACGAGCCGACGAGGAGACCTGTTTCTTCACCTGTCGGGCACCAGAACCGTACTCGCGGTTGCCGTCGCGGGCCGCCCGGCACGGATCGCGACGGCACCGCAAGCGTCGACCTGGACCTGACGGGCGGGCCTGCCCCGTGCCGCTCCCCGGCCGACCGAAAACGCCACGATCAGCGAAAACAGGAAACGGTGGAAGATTCATCCGAGTGCATCCGCGCAGTCGCCGCGCCCGTGGACGAAGCCCGCTTCACTTTGTTGATTTAGGCGGGCCGCACTGCTGTCGCGTGCCCGGCAGCCCGGTGTCCGGAAAGCAGCACGTATTGCTAAGCTCGCCACGGCCTGAACGATTCCGCTGAGGCCCGAAAGTGCTTGGAGGACATGTGAGCAGGACATCGGTTCTCATGATCGGCGCCGACCCGTATGCACTGCGTGCGTGCGAGGTGCACGACATCGAACCGGTCCTGTTGTGCAACTCCGGCGCATACGACTCGGGGCGGATTCGCATGCCGGCCGGGGGCACGATGATTCGCGTCGACGACGTGACCAGCCCGGAGGATCTGCTGGGCGGGTTGTACCGGGCCGGCATGGGCGGTCGCACCTTCGACGCGATCCAGACCACCTGGGAGTTCTCGGTCGTCAACGCCGCCGTGCTGGCCCAGGCGCTCGGCGTTCGGGGCATCGCGCCCGAGGTCGCGCTGCACTTCCGCGACAAGTCGCTGCAGAAGGCCCGGCTGGCCGAGGCCGGTGTCCCGGTGGCCCGTACGGAGGTCGTCCACGACCTGTACGACGTCAGCACCGTGAAGTTCGAGTTCGACAGCGCGGTGATCAAGCCGATCGCCGGCGGGGGCACCACCTCGACCAGCGTCGTGCACAGCCGCGCCGAGCTGGAGAAGCTCAGCCGCGAGTGCCGCGACAACAAGGAGACCAGCCGCACCTTCCTGTTGGAGGAGTTCGTCGAGGGGGACGAGTGGATGGCCGAGGGGGTCGTCTACAACGGCGAGATCCTCTTCTTCGGCCTGGGTGTCTACACCGAGCCGTGCCTGACGGCGATCACCGGGCAGAAGCCGTTGTCGCTGCGCCGGATCGACCCGACCGACGAGGCGGACGCGTACGCCGCCGCCGAGCCGGTCGTGCGGAGCGCCATCGCCGCGCTGGGTCTGCGCGACAGCGTGTTCCACATGGAGCTGTTCCGTGAGCGGGCGACCGGCCGGATCGTGTTCAGCGAGTGCGCGGCCCGGCGGGGTGGGGCGCTCACCCAGGAGCAGGTCATGGCCAAGTTCAACGTCGACCTCGGCGAGGCCGCCCTGCTCTGCGCGGTCGGGCGTAAGCCCCAGCTCGACGTGAAGGTCAATCCCGGCGTGGTGGGCTGCGCAGGGCTGTACGGGCCGGCCGGCACCATCCTCGGCTATCCCGACGTCGATGCGCTGATGGCCCGGCCCGACGTCGCCTTCGTCCAGTTCTGGGTGCCGCCCGGTGCGACGCTGAACACCAAGTTCTCCGCCTCCGCCGACATGCTCGGCGCGGTCCTGCTGATCAGTGACTCCGTCGCCGGGTTCGACAAGCGGGTGGTCGAGACGCGGGAGTGGTTCGACAGCCGGCTGGCGGTCGCCGAGCCGGTGCTCACCGGCGGGCAGCGCTGGGAGTGGGTCCGTCGGCAGTGGCCGGACCGGAACTACTCCGACAGCCTGTTCGCGCTGGCATGACGGCTGCCTCGACGGCGGCCAGTTCGATGCGTGTCCTGGTCAGCCGCATGCTGCCGCCCACCGGGCCGCAGCGTGCGCTGGCCGGTTCCGTCTTCGCCGTGACCATCGGTGGCGGCATGATGTTCAGCAGTTCGCTGTACCTGACCCGGATCGTCGGCATGTCCGCCGGGACGGTGGGCGTGGGTCTGACGGTCGGTGCGGCGGTCGGGCTCGTCGCCGGCCCGCTGGCGGGGCATGCCGCCGACCGGCTGGGGCCACGGGCGGTGCACATCGCCACGTTGCTGCTCGGCGCCGTGGCCACCGCCGGGTTCGTGCTGGTTCGCTCGTTCTGGTCACTGGTCCTGGTCTCGCTGCTGGTCACGCTGGTCGGCACGGCCGCCGCCGCCAGCCGGGCCCCGATGGTCAGGGCGCTCGCCGGAGACCGGCTCACCTGGTTCCTGTCGTACCAGCGGGCGATCACCAATGTCGGCGTGATGGCGGGCGTCCTCATCGCCAGTATCGCCATCCAACTCGACTCGGGCCCGGTGTACGTGGGGCTCATTCTGCTGGGGGCCTCGACGTTCCTGGTGGCGGCGGCCGTGTTGACCCGGGTGCCGTACGTGGCACCGCTGCCCCCGACGGACACGAAGCGCCGCTGGGTGGCCTTCGCCGACCGCCCGTACCTGGCGGTGACCCTGATCAACGGCGGGGTGTCGCTGCACCTGGCCATCCCCGCCTTCGCCCTGCCGCTGTGGATCGCCGACCACACCACCCTCCCGCGCGCGACGATCACCGGGTTCATGCTGCTCAACGGCATTCTCGTGGTCGCCCTACAGGTCCGGGTCAGCCGTGGCGTGGTGAACCCGCGGGCCGCGGCACAACGGATGGTCTGGGCGGGTGTGGCGCTGCTGGGGTCGTTGGCCATGATGGGGGCGATGCCGCAGGTGTCGCTGTGGCCGGCGCTCGCCCTGCTCGTCACCGCCACCGTCGTCTACACGTTCGGCGAGTTGTGGCACGCCGCGGCATCGTTCGAGCTGGCGTTCGGGTTGGCCCAGCCGTACGCCCAGGGGCAGTACGCCGGTGCCTTCGGTCTGGGGCAGGGCGCCGCCAACGCGGCGTCACCGGCGGTCCTCGCCGCCACCTGCCTGGCCCACGGGTTGGTGGGCTGGCTCGGGCTGGGTGTGGCGCTGCTGTTGTTGACGTTGCTGACCGGCCCGGCTGTCCGCTTCGCCGAGCGGGCCCGCCCGGTGGTCTCCTCGACGCCCGCACCGGTCGCCGCGCCCGGATGACCGGTGCGGGTGGGACGTCGGGTGTCCACGGCACCGGCCCGACAGTTCCCACCTGGACAATGTGCGTGAGTGCGGTTCGTCGCGCGGTCGACATCGCGATCATTCGGGGTCCGGCTGGACGTCAGGGTGAGTCTCTGGCGCATCGGGACGGCGTGGTGTGACATGATTTTCGGCTGAACGCGCCGACCGGAAGAATGGAGGAGCGATGGCAGACGACATTTACCAGAAACTTGTCAACCTGCTGGACGAACGTGGTGCGACCTATCGGGTGATCGAGCATGACCCGGAGGGTGAGACGGCCGCGGTGAGCGCGTTGCGGGGACACGATCCGGCACAGGCCGCCAAATGCATCATCGTCATGGTGAAAATCGGCAAGAAGGTCACCAGGTTCGTCGCCGCGGTGCTGCCCGGCGACAGGCGGGTGAGCTTCGACAAGCTCAAGGCACTTACCGGCGGCACGTTCGCGAGGTTCGCCGAGCGTGACGTCGCCGAGAAGCTCGCGGGGACCCCGGTGGGCACCATCCCGCCGTTCGCTTTCGACGAGCGGCTGGAGCTGATCTTCGACCCGGAGCTGTTGCAGTACGACGAGGTCTTCTTCAACGCGGGTCGGCTGGACCGCACCATCGGCGTGGCCACCAAGGACTATCTGGCCATCGCCGAACCCCGGATCGAGTCGATCATGGAGGCGTGAGCAGGGACCGGGTCAGCGTGTGCAGGGAGCGGTCGCCGGCCGCCAGGACCGCACCCCGGCTGTCGAAGCCCAGGTCGGCGCCGGCCCAGTCGGTCATGAGGCCGCCGGCGCCACCGATCACCGCGGCGGGGGCGAAGACGTCGTACGGTTTGAGGCCACAGTCCACCGACAGATCGGTACGGCCACCGGCCAGCAGGCCGAAGGCGTAGGAGCTGGCACCGTAGAGGGTGTAACGGACCCGGTCGCGGACCCGGTCCAGGGCCTGCCGCTCGGCCGGGGGAAAGAAGTCCGGGTTCGAGCACGTCAGCAGTGCCTCCCCGGGATCGGGGCACCGGCGGGTGCGGACCGGGGAACCGTTGCGTGAGGCGAAACCGTCGACCACGCCCACCCACCGGTCGTCGGTGGCCGGATAGTCGAGGACGCCGATCCAGGGACGGCCACCCCGGGCGAGGGCGACCAGGGTGCCGTACACGGGAATCCCGGCGATGAAGGCGGCGGTGCCGTCCACCGGGTCGAGTACCCACACCAGGTCCGCGTCCAGATCGCAGGGGCCGTACTCCTCGCCCAGGACACCGTGTCCCGGGAACTCGTCGGCTATCAGCTCCCGCAGCCGGACCTCGATCGCCCGGTCGACCTCGGTGACGAGGCTGCGGTCGGCCTTCGCCTCCACCGCCGTGACCGTCAGCGCCGCTGCGGCCAGCATCCGCCGGCTCTCCGCAGCCAACCGCACCGCGAACGCCGTCAGGGTGTCCGTCCCGACCCTCATGAGCACTCCGCGAGGGTCGCGGCGAACGCCCAGTCGAGCCAGGGCAGCAGCGCCTCGATGTCGTCGGCCTCGACGGTCGGGCCACCCCAGATCCGCAGCCCCGGCGGTGCCTCCCGGTGCCCGGCGAGGTCGTAGCCGGCCCCGTGCTCCTCGATCGACGCACACATCCGGTCCACGAACGCCCGCTGCGCCTGCGGGCTCAACGTGTCGAACGCGGGGTGTCGCAGCCGCAGGCAGATGCTCGTCGACGAGACCGTCGCCGGATCCGAGGCGAGGAACTCCACCCAGGAACGTCCGGCCACCCACCGGGACACCACGGCGAGGTTGCGCCGCGAGCGGGCGAGCAGTTCGGGCAGCCCGCCCGCCCGGACGCACCAGTCGAGAGCGACAAGCGCGTCCTCGACGGCCAGCATCGACGGCGAGTTGATGGTGAAGCCGTCGAACACCTCGTCGAGCAGCTGCCCGTCGCGGGTCAGCCGGAACACCTTCGGCAGCGGCCGGTCCGGCCGGTACGTCTGCAGCCGGTGCACGGCCGCCGGTGACAACGCGATCATCCCGTGCGCGCCCTCGCCGCCCAGCGACTTCTGCCACGACCAGGTCACCACGTCGAGCTTGGCGACGTCGACGTCGAGGCCGAACACGGCGGACGTCGCGTCGCAGATCGTGAGCCCCGACCGGTCGGCCGGGATCCAGTCCGAGCCCGGCACACACACCCCGGACGTGGTGCCGTTCCAGGTGAACACCACGTCCCGGCGGAAGTCCACCGCGGTGAGGTCGGGCAGCTCACCGTAGGCGTCCGCCCGGTGCACCCGTACCCCCGGCACGCGCAGCTGGGACACCACGTCCGCCAGCCAGGTGTAGCCGAAGTTCTCCCAACAGCACACCTCCGCCCCGAGCGGACCCAACAGGTTCCACATCGCCAGCTCGATCGCGCCGGTGTCGGAGCCGGGAACGATCGCCACCCGGTAGCCGTCCGGAACACCGAGCAACCGCGCCGAGGTGCGGATGACCTCGCGGAGCCGCTGCTGCCCGGCCGGGTGCCGGTGCGACCTGCCGACGAACGCCTCCGCGAGCATGCCGGGCGTCCAGCCGGGGATCTTCGCGCAGGGCCCCGACGAGAACCACGGTCGGGCCGGACGCCGGGCCGGACGTCCGGGCGGCGGCACCGACAGGGGTGCGGGCTGCGGCCGGCCCGGCGCGGCGGAGGACCTGGTCACGAGGTCAGGCTGACGAAGTGCCGGCGGGTGCCCTCGTACGCGAACCGCCCGTGCTGCACCACCTGGTTGTTCAGGACCAGCACGTCACCCGCCCGCATCCGGACCGCGACGGTCGTCCGCCAGAGCATGCCGCGCAGGTACGACACCAGCTCCGGCGGGATCGGCCCGCCGTCGCCGTACGTGGTGGTCGCCGGATAGTCACCGTCCGGCAGGTCGGCGGGAAAACCTGGATGCGCCCGCCAGTACGAGCAGTGCAGCTCGGTCACCTGGTTGAACCACAGTTCCTGACCCGTCACCCGGTCGGTGACGAACGCGTCCCGCCGATAGTGGTAGCGCAACCGGCCGTCGGCGTCCCAGGTGCACTCGTAACCGCAGGCGCGCAGGTGTTCCTCGACCGTGCCCGGGTCGTCGGTGCCGAACGTGTCGACCCAGCCGGTCTCGCCCTCCGTCGAGGCACGCGGCAGGTTGCGGTGGTAGCGCACGCCCCGGGCGCGGAACTCGTCGAGGACGGCGGCGGGGATCAGCGCGGCGGTCTGCCGGATGTCGTTGACGGGCACCTCACCGCCGCGCTCGGCCGGCTTCTCGCAGAAGAAGAGGATCTTGCGGGGATACCCGGGCAGGTACGCCATCTCGTGGTGTGGCGACAGCGTCACCCGGGCATCCTCGTCGCTCGCGTGCAACGCCACGTCCGAGTCGTTGCGACGCACGGCGATGCCACCCCGGTAGCCGACGAGGTCGTAGCCGAGGCCCGCGACGAGCGCCTCGAAACCCCTACGGTCGGTCAGCGGCATCCCCCGCAGGAGCAGTCCGCCGTGCGTCGGCAGTTGCCGGTCGACGGCGTCCCGGACCGCCGCGTAGAGCTGCGGTCCCGGCGCGACGTCGGCGTCGAGGGCCAGGGTCGGGATCAGGTCACCGCTGTCCGGCACGCTCTCGGGGAAACTGTCGTGCGCCGAGCCGGCCAGATAGGCACGCCCGCGCACCGGCACGCGGAACGGGGCGTCGGGCGGTACCCGCCGGAACGTCGGTGTACAGGTCTCGGTCATCGCCGCCTACCTCTCGGGGTGTCCGCGCAGGACACAGATTTCGTGGTGGACCGGCTCGCCGGCGGCGAGCCGGTCCCTCGCCTCGTGCGCGGAGATCGGTTCGCGGCCCAGCGGGTCGCGGTAGAACTCGCAGACGAAGTCCCGCTCGAAGCCGGTGCCACCGATGGCGGCCTCCAGCGCGACGAAGAACGAGATGTCGGTGCCGGGGTGTTGACGCACGATCCGGGAGGCGAGTTCCTCGGGTCGGTAGCCGTTGGCGCGCAGCAACCGCAGCAGCACCTCCCGCCCGGTGCGGCAGCTGAGGTTGAGGACCACCTGGGCGTTCGGCACACCGGCCCGGACCTGCCGCAGCAGCGCCTCGATGAGGCCGAGCCCGACCGCGTTGTACGGGTACCCGTGGAAGACCGTCCACGGGTAGTAGTGGGCGAGGTGGTCGGCCGCCTCGGGCGCCTGCCCGGCCGGGGCCCGCAACGACGCGACGTGGAACCGCGCGCACATCGCGTCGTGGGGATCGGGAACCTGCGGCAGGCAGGCCACGACCACGTCGACCCCGGCCGCCCCGGCGGCCGGCAGGTCGATGAGGTTGACCGCCCCGTGGATCGGGCGGAACCGGTCGCGCAGTTCCGGCGCGGCCTCCCCGACGCAGCGCTCCGCGAGCTGCACCAGACGCGGATCCAGGTCACTCGCCAGCACCAGTTCGGCGTCGCAGTCCCGCAGCATGAACACCACGTTCGTGCCGCTGCCGACGCCGACCTCGTAGACGCGGCACCCGCGCAGACCCGCGCGGGCCAGACCGCTCTGCATCGTCGTCGTCCACGGATCGGACGGATCGAACGCGTAGCTCGGCACGGCTGGCCGTACCCCTGACGCGGCGTCAACCGACATGTCTCAGCCTCCTGTGACGGCGGGTGGCCGGCGGGATGCACCAACGGTTTCCTCGATCAGCAGCACCGAGCCGGCCTGACCCCGCAGGCAGTGGTCGGAACTCATCGACGCGGCGTACCCGCCGGAGTTGAGCAGCGCGACGGGGTCGCCGGCCCGCAGTTTCGGCATCCGGTGGCCGGTCGCCCACACGTCGAGCGCCTCGTTGATGTTGCCGACCACGGTGTACGTCTCGGTCCCCTCGTCCCAGCGCGGCGCGATCGCGGCCGGCTCGCAGGGCAGGCCGTAGAAGGCGGGTTCCATCGCGAGGTTGAAGCCCGCGTCGAGGCCCGCGAAGAGCACGTCACGGCGACGCTCCACGTACGTGACCGTGGTGAGCAGCACCCCGGCGTCCTTGACGAGGTAGTCACCAGGTTCCACGGCGACGGTCAGCCCACGGCCGCCGAAGTGCCGGGCCACGACGCCCGCCCAGCGGTCCAGGTCGAGCAGCCGGTCCTCGGCGGTGTGCGGCACACCCAGACCGCCACCGAGGTTGACCTCGGTGACGTCGGGGAACAAGGGCAGGAACCCCGCCGCCGTGGCGAGCGCCCGGTCGAGCTGGTCGAGCTGTGCGTCGAGGTAGCCGCAGCCGACGTGCAGGTGCAGCCGGGTGACCCGCAGGTCCCGCCGGGCGGCCACCGCCAACGCCTCGGCGACGTGCTCGGCGTAGATGCCGAACTTGGTGGTCGCGGCGCCGGAGTACCGCAGCCGGTCGTCGTCCTGGTAGCCGACGCCGACCCCGGGGTTCACCCGCAGTCCGACGTCACGGCCCGGACCGGCCCGGCCGAGCGCGTCCAGCGACGCGACGGAGTCGAGGTTGACCCGCACCCGTGGGGACCTGGCGAGAACCTCGATGTCCCTCGTCGACAGCGAGGTGCCGGTGAACGAGACCGCCTCGGCCGGGAAGCCGCAGGCGAGGACGTGTGCCAACTCGCCCGTGGAACACACGTCGACCCCGGGCAGGCCGGCCGCGCGCAGGTACGTCAACAGGGCCGGCGTCCGGTTGGCCTTGACCGCGTAGTGGACCCGGTGGTCGATCCCCGCCCCGTCCAGTGCGGCGCTCACCCGGTCGAGGTTGTCCCGTACCCGGTCGGCCCGCAGGACGTAGCTCGGCGTGCCGACCTGCGCTGCCAACTCGACCAGGTCCGTGCCGCCGAGGTGCAGCCGACCGGCACGGTACCTGAGGTCGTCGCGCTGCCACCACGGCGCCGTGGTCAGGTACCGCACCCGCTCGGCGGCCCCGGCCAACGCACCGGTGATGTGTTCGCGGCTGCATCCGTCGCCGAGGATCACCTCCAGCGGCTCGGCCTCCCCGTGCCCGGCGGTGACCGCCTGCTTGATCCGCATGACCGTCAGGACCGGGCTCAGTCCACGGCAGTCGAGGACGGTCGGCTGTCCCTCCATGCTCACTCCCACCTCCACCGGTTCCGGACCTAACCGATCCGACCCGCGTCGAGATCGGCCTGCGCGGCCGCGAGCGCCCCGGCGACGATGTCCACCATGCGGTCGATCTCGGCGCGCGTCACGACCAGCGGCGGCGACATGATGCAGAGGTTCTCGTACGGACGGACCAGCAGGCCGGCCCGTTCGCAGTACGCGTCGACCCGCCCGGCGAGGGCCATGTTGCGCGGGGTCGGACCCGTCTCGCCGGGTACCTGGCACTCCACGCACGCCATCAGGTGGTCGCCGCGTACGGCGTAGACGATCGGCGAGGACCGCAACGCCCGTAACCGCTCGACGAAGTACGGTCCGACGTCGCGGACGTGGCCGCAGATGTCCTCCCGGCGCATCACCTCGATGTTGGCGATGGCAGCCGCACACGCCACCGGGTGCCCGGAGTAGGTGAACCCGTTGGAGAACACCGGCTTCGCCGGATCGGCCGTCTCGGCCAGGGTCTCGGCGATCGGGTCGGCGATCAGCACCGCGCCGAGCGGCTGGTAGCCCGAGGTCAACCCCTTCGCGGTGACGAGCAGGTCCGGCACGATCCCGAAGTGCGGCTCGGAGGCGAAGAAGTGGCCGAGCCGACCGAAACCGGTGACGGTCTCGTCGCTGACGTACAGGATGTCGTGACGGCGGCACAGTTCACGGGTGGCGGCGTGGTAGCCCGGTGGCGGGATGAGCACCCCGCCGGAGGCGAGGATCGGCTCGGCGACGAAGCAGGCGATGTTCTCCGGGCCGATCTCGTCGATCGCCGCCGTCATCCCGTCGAGGAGTTCGTCGAGCCGCCGGTCCGCCGGTACGTCCGAGGTGTCGGGGTCGTGGCCCGGGCTGTCCAGATGGTGCACCCAGCCGGATTCGTAGTGGAAGCGGGTACGGTCGGCGGCCTTCCCGGACAACGACGCCGCCAGGTAGGTGCTGCCGTGGTAGGCGTCCACCCTGGACAGCACGTGGAACTTGTCCGGACGACCGACGCTGGCCCAGTAGAACTGCGCCGTCCGCACCGCCGACTCGACCGCGGTCGACCCACCCGTGGTGAAGTGCACCCGGTTCAGGTCCCCCGGTGCGAGTCCGGCCAGCAGCCCGGCCAGTCGCACGGCTGGCTCGTTGGCCACGTCCCCGAACGGGGTGAAGTACGGCATCCGCGCCGCCTGGTCACGCACCGCGTCGATGATCTCCTGCCGGCCGTAGCCGACCGTGACGCACCACATGCCGCCGATCGCGTCGAGATAGGACCTGCCGTGGCTGTCGACGATCTCCACCCCATGCGCCCGGCTGACGACGAGCGGCTGCTGCTTGCCCAGCACCGACAGGTCGGCCCACGGGTGCACGACGTGCCGCGCGTCCAACGCCTCAAGGTCGTTCATGCTCTCCCCCATCTCAGGCCGACCTCAGCACGGCGCGGTACTCCTCGTGTGCCCTGGTCAGCGGGGCGGACCGGTAGTCCTCGCGGTACCGCTCCAGGCTGGGGTAGTCCGCTGCGGCCTCCCGTTCGAGGGCCGTCAGGAAGCTCCCGTCGCGGATGCCGGCGAGAATCGCCCGCCCCCGCTCCCGGACGTCCTCACCGAGCAGCGTGCCGAGCTGACGCTGGACGCCGAACCGGCACGTCGGCGAGCCCTGCTGTTCGATGACCTCGTAGAGGCCGATCGTGGCCGCCTCGACCATCATCTCCGCCATCTCGCCCGAGGCGTGCATGTCCAGCAACGCCGCGACCGGGTCGCACCCCTGCTCGACCAGGACCTCGAACGCGACCCGGACGGAGTCGAGCAGCAACGGGGTGAGGAACTGCTCCTGGAACAGGTCGAGTTCGGTCTCGGTGGCGGTCGACACGGGTAGCACCCCGTAGCGGGTGAACCCGACCGCGGCCGCGACGCCGAGGGTACGGGCCAACGCCCGGCCGGTGGCGTCACGGACCACGTCGACGAACGCGAGCACGCCGCTGCCGTCGAGATAGCGCCGCCGGATCGGCCGACCGAACATCTTCGGGGCGAGCAGCGCGACGTCGAGGCCCGGCGCGGGATCGACCCGGTCGAACCGGAGCGAGAAGCCGTGCGCGAGCAGGAACAGGTCCCCGTCGCGCAGGTTCGGCGCGAGGTCGGCGGAGAACACCGCCGGGTGCGCCTCGTCGGGGATGAGCAGGATGACGATCGACGCGGCGGCGGCCGCCTCCGCGATCGACCTGGTGTCGAATCCGTCGGCGACGGCGTCCGGGCGGTACTCGTCGTCGCGGTTGCCGATGACGACAGGCACCCCGCTGTCGCGCAGGTTCGCTGCGAACGCCCTGCCCTGGATGCCGTAGCCGATGACGGCGACGGTCTCGCCTGCGATGTCGGTGACGCTCGCGTCCTTGTCGAAGTACATGGTGGGTCCCTTCGCCATCGGCCGGTACCGGGGTCGCCGGATGCCGGCCAGCTGGTCAGTCGACCCCGCCGGCCATCAGTCGATCGACCTTCACGGGTTCGTGGTCACGTACACGCGCGCCGAGGTCGGCGTACGCCATGTTGCGGGTGTAGATCTCCTGGAACGCCGTCCACTCGGCACGCCGGCGTGCCTCGTCCCAGCCCAGCCGTTCGGCGAGTTCGGCGAGCACCAGGTCCAGGACGGACAGGTCGAGATCGGCCCTGCCGTCCGCGTCGAACACCACCGCGTCGCGGACCGCTCCCGTGTTGAGCAGGTAGTCCGAGTAGCTGCCGACCATCTGGTAGGTGACGTGATGGGCCGCCTTGGCCCGGATGAACTCGCGGTCGCCGCGGGTGGCGGGGTGGTCGGGGGCGTACCGTTGCTCGTCGACGACGGGCAGGAACGGCAGCCGCTTCGTCGTGGAGCGCCCGATCCGCCGGCCGTGCCGGTCGCGGAGTTCCCGGGCCAGTATCCCGGAGACCACCTGGCCGGCCCAGCGGATGTCGGTCAGCTTCACGTTGACCAGGTCGAGTAGCAGGCCGTCACCGACGACGCGCCGGTGGATCCGGAACATCCGCGAGATGTCCTTGACCGAGATCTCGCCGCCGTCGGTGGAGGCGAGCGGCCGGATGCCGCAGAAGACGTTGAAGATGTCCCGCCTGTCGATCTTCCAGCGGTCGTCCACCAGGTCGTTGTACGAGTGCAGCAGTTCCTCGTACTCGTCGGCCTCGGGCACCGTGCGGTAGGGATCCTGCTGGCCTCGGTCGGTGGTGGTGCACTGCACGTACCACAGGCCGTGCTGGTGGAACGGGCGCAGGTAGTGCTGCCGCTCGGCGTTGAGCGGCACCAGACCGACCTGTAGCCGGGGGTCGGCCGCGATCGTCTCGTGGATGAACCGGTTGGTGGCCTCCAGATGGGTGCCCCGGGAGTACGCCACCGACCTACGGCCGTCGGGCTCCGCGGTACGGTGCCGGGCCTCGTCGATCCACGGGCCGGCCGCGTTGGTGATGGTGCGCGCCCGCACCACCACCGTCTCGGGCAGGCTGTCGTCGGCGAACCGGCGGGCGAGGGTGACCCGGAAGTAGCCGGCCGGGTCCCACTCGTAGCCGTCGACCTCGACGTGGCACAGGGCGCGGATCGGGTGCTCCGGGCCACCGCGCAGGTACGCGTCCCGAATGGTCTTGACCACCAGGATCTTGTCGTTGTTGGCCTTGCCGTCCCAGTAGCGGATGCCGCCCACCACGTCGGACGCCGCGAGGTGGGGCAGTTCACGGTGCAGCGCCGCCCGGTCACGGAACACCTTGACCCGGCTGAACCGCGGCACCAGCCCGCACCAGGCCCACAGCGTGGTGAAGAGATCGTAGAGGGAGATCCCGAAGAATACCGACCACTTCTTCTCCGGACTGTCGGGAAGGACGAACACGATGTTCGGGATCTCCTCGACGGTGCCGCCGGTGGTCTCCAACAGGATCTTGCGCTCGCGGGTGCCGTACCAGACCAGTTGCAGGTCGAGCCAGGCGCTGCGCAGGTGTTGCAGGCTGCTCTGCCTGATCTTCGGGTCGCGCCGCAGGTGGGCGGCGAGCAACATGCGGTGGAACGCCATCCGCAGGTAGCGGATGCCGGGGTGGATGGCCTTGCCGGTCTTGCTCGACGTCTCGCCGCCGAACGGCCCCCGGTCGACGAGCAACGCGCTGACGTCCCCCCGGGAGGCCAGGTCACGCAGCACCCCGGCGCCCGCCGCGCCGCCACCGACGATCAGCGTGTCGTGCA
The DNA here is from genome assembly GCF_049178975.1 of Micromonospora sp. WMMD734. Taxonomy (NCBI): domain Bacteria; kingdom Bacillati; phylum Actinomycetota; class Actinomycetes; order Micromonosporales; family Micromonosporaceae; genus Micromonospora; species Micromonospora sp. WMMD734. The sequence goes on along the minus strand of NZ_JBMHMK010000001.1, from coordinate 1,199,614 downwards.
CCCTCGCCGGGTCGGCGGCGTCTTCCTCGACCAGTTCGCGGTACTGCCGCACCACGTCCGTCATGGCGAACGTCCGGGTGACCGGCGGACGTAGGGACGACGACTTCACCATGCACGACCTCCTCGTTGAACAGCGATGATCCGGTGGTTCGCAGCGCGTTTCGCGTGGAAGGTGACGGCGTGGTCCGGAGGCACCGGGGACGTCGTCCGCCAGTCCCAGGTCCGTTCGATCATGTACGTCATGAACGCGCGGATCTGCTCGGAACTCATCCCCCGGGCGCCACGTCGACGCGCGACGAGCACCTCCTGTGCCTCCCGGTCGCTGACCATCTGCGCGAACGACGGCCATTCGAAGCTCCACAACGCGTCCATCCGGTCGAAGACCGGACGCCACCGGCGGAGCTGCTCGGCGACCCGGCGGCGCAGGCCGTCCGGCACCAGCGCGGGATCGACGTCGGTCTCGGCACCGGCGAACCACAGGTCGAACAGGAACACCCCGACCCGCCCCCGCACCTCGAAGTACCGGTCCGGGCCGGTGGGCTGGTCGTCGGCCTTCTTGTCGAAGTTGCCCATCCGGATGACGCCGCCCGCACGGCTGCTGTCCGCCAGCTCCGCCAGGTTGCGGCGCAACCAGGCCAGATCGTGGGTGCCGGGGCCGGACCGGTTGGTGACGCCGGGGATACCGGGGTCGTAGCCCAGCGCCCGCAACGGCTCACGCTCGGCACGCGACAGATACCAGTCGTCGCCGCTGCGGGCCACCGCCCGCCCCTCGGTCTCCGGGTCCAGCAACACGTCGAGCAGGACGGCCAGCGCGGTCGACAGGACCGTCTTGCCGGAACCCGGGCTGCCGTTGAACCCCATCACGAACAGCCCGTCGGGCCGGCGTCGCCGCTTCCCGGCCGCTATCCAGCAGGCGAGCGGCAGGTACAGCCGCCACAGGTCGGCAAGCGGCACCGGATCGTCGCCGTGACCGGCGAAGTACCCCCGCCACCAGTCGGCGAACGGCCCGTACGCCCGGCGGAGCACGTCGATCCGCTCGTCCACGGTGCCGGGGACGACGCCGGTCGGGGCGTCGACGGTGAACGGCTCGGTGAGCGGGTCGGGCGCGGTCAACGCGTCGAGGTCCGCGGCGTCGAGGTGCGCGCCCGCGATGACCCGGTGCAGCACCGGGGTGAGGTGCCGGTCCACCGTCGACCGCAGGAGCTCCGGTCCGCCGTGCACGGCCGGTGCCTCGGCCGACAGCAGGAACCGCACCGCCGCCGCGTCCGGCGCGCTCCGGCTCCACCTGACGATCTGCTCGGCTGTCGCTGACCCGGGCATGGTCACCGGCCCGTCAGGAGTTCGTACAGTTCGCCCAGGCGCTGCCCCTGGCGTGCGATGTCGGCGAGGGGAACGTCCCGGCCGAACCGGCGGGCGAAGTCGCCGCGCAGCCGGGCGAAGTCGAGCGAGTCGAGGCCGAGATCGCTGAGCCGCTGCGACTCGTCCCAGCGGTGCACGTACGCACCGAGGAAGTCGCGGATGTGGTCGGCGGTCGGCGGTCCACCCGCCGCTGCGGCCCCTGGCCCGGCCCGGTCCGGGGAGCGGTCCTGCGGTGCCTGCTCCCCCAGGTCGTAGGCGGCCAGGTGCAGACCGGTGGCGGTGCCGGCCAGCAACCCGCCGACCACCTGACCGAACAGCCGCAGCGCGGCCCCGGTGGGCAACGGTGTCTCGCCCGCCGACCGGGCCGCCGCGAGCGCCCGCGCGTTGCCCGCCGCCATTCCCACCTCACCCCAGGTGCCCCAGGCGACGGACGCCACGGCCGGTCCTGCGGCGGGCGTCGCCCACGTCACCGCCGCGTCGAGCCACCCGTTCGCCGCCGCGTAGTTCGCCTGGCCGGCCGCGCCGAACAGCGCACTCGTGGACGAGAAGGCGACCATCCAGCGGGTGCCGGCCACCCGTGCCCACTCGACGAGGCGGTCCCAGGCGAGTTTGGGCGCGAGCACCGCCGGGAGTCGACCGGGGTCGAGATGGCGCACCAGGCCGTCGTCGAGCGCCCCGGCGAGGTGCACCACGCCGGCGAAGCCGCCGAGACGTCCGAGGTCGGCCAGGCCGTCACCGGTGGTGAGGTCCACCCGCGCGAACCGTACGCCGGGCCGCAGTGTGCCCGGGTCCGTCCGGCCGGTGACCACCACCCGGTCGGGGGTGACCCGCTGGTGGTGCAGCAGCCAGTCGGTGACGGCCCGGCCGATGCCACCGGTGCCGCCGACCAGCAGGACGTTGCCGCCCGTGGCGCCCAACGTGCCGGCCGGTAGGTCGGGTTGGTCGATCGGGATACGGCGCGGTGCGAGCAGAACGCCGTCGTGGGCACGCAGATCGGGTTCGGTGAGGCCGGCCGGCAGCTCGGGTGTCGCCTCGTCCGTGTGGTAACGCAGCACGGTGAGCCCCGCCTCCTCGTGCGGAAGACAGCGGCTCATCGCCGCGGCCAACCCGCCGTACCGGTCGACGGGCAGCACCAGGACCAGCCGACCCCGGGCCTCGACGCCGGCGAGGTGACGCAGCACCGACAGCAGGGCGGCACCACCGTCGTGCGTCGTCGGGCAGTGCAGGACGGCGACAGCCTCCGGGCCGGTCAGCGCCGCCGTCAGCAGTGCGGCGGTCTCCGGCCTGCCGAGTTCAGCCCGCGGCAGGTCCGGGACGGTCGCCGGCCGGACGGCCCCGACCGGCAGCCAGCGGATGTCGTACAGCCGGCCGCCGCTGCTCGACGGTACGAGCCGGTCGAGGAACGCGACCAGGCCGGCGAGGACGTCGGCGCGGTGCCGCACCATGAAGTCGTGACCGCCCTCGTGCCCCCTGGTCTCGACGATCGGGCTCGTCGTGATGTCGGCCCAGCCGTCGGCCGCCCCGGCCGGGAACGACACGTCGGTGCTGCCGTGGTGCACCTGCACGGGGCAGTCGAGGCGTCGACCCCGGACGGCGACCCGGGCGGCGTGCCGGGCGTCGCGGGCCAGGTCCTCGTGCAGCCGGGGCAGCACCTCCGCCTGCCAGCGTGGATCGGCACGCAGCTCGTCCGGCGCCAGGAGGTAGCCCTCGACCGGCAGCTCGTCACCGGGCTGCGGTGCGGTGAGCGGAGCCCGGCCGACCACACACACGGCGTCGACCCGGCCGTCCGCCGCCCAGTGGGCCAGGTCACCGGTGAGCAGGTCGACGACGTGGGAGGCGCCGGAGCTCAGGCCGCAGAACGCGACAGGCGCGTCCCCGGCGTCGGCTTCGATCCGCGCCGCCAGGTCGGCTGCGGTGGGGTCCACGGCGACGACGTCGAGCCAGTCGGGTGCCGTGTGGGCCCAGGAGCGGAACATGTCGGGGGTGCCACCGGCGTACGGGAAGCAGTACAGCCGCACCCGGCCGGCCGGCCGGTCGGCGAACCGGGTCAGCGGGCCCGCGCCGGCTCCGGTCGGGGTCGGCAGGGGGTCGACGTACACCGACGCCTCGGGCCGTGTCCAGTGACTCGTGGGCGCGAACCGGTACGTCGGCAGCGCCCGGCGCACCGCCGGCGGCACGGCGGGAGCGCCGTCGTGGAGCGCGGCGAAGTCGAGGTCGACGCCGTGACACCACAGCTGCCCGAGCGCGCTGAGCAGGCCCGTCTCGTCGTCGGCGGGGTCGGCGAGCGTCGCCAGCGTGCGGGCGGCGCTGTCGGGGTGGGCCGCCAGGCACTTGGCCGACAGCGTGGTCAGCACCGTGCCGGGCCCGATCTCGACGAGGATGTCGGGCTCCCAGCGCAGCAGCGTGTCGACGGACCCGCGCCACCGCACCGGCGCGAGGGCGTGCTCCGCCCAGTACTCGCCGGGCCGGTAGCCGGCGTCGAACCAGGCGCCGGTCACGTTGCTGACGACGGGGACGGCGGGAACCCGTGGTGCGAACCGGCCGGCGGCCTCGGCGAGGCGGTCGGCGACCGGTGCCATCAGCCCGCTGTGGAAGGCGTGCGAGACGGGCAGGGCCCGGCAGGAGAACCCGATGTCGGACAGTTCCGCCGCGGCGGCACGCAACACGGTGGACGGGCCGGAGAGCACCGTCCGGCCGGGGGCGTTCTCGGCGGCCAGCCAGAGGTCGGTACGGCCGGACAGCCAGTGGGCGAGCCGCTGCTCGTCGCCGTGCACACCGAGCATGCCGCCGGCCCCCTGCGGCCCCGGGGCCAGCCGCTCGGTCGCCGTTGCCCGCACCGCCACCAACTCGGCGGCCTCGTCGAGGTCGAGCAGCCCGGACACGGCCGCGGCGGCGTACTCGCCGATGCTGTGTCCGGCCACCGCGACCGGGACGACGCCGACGTCGACGAGGGTGCGCGCGAGGGCGTACCCGACGGCGAAGAGCCCGCACTGGGTCGTCAGCGGGCGGCGCACGGACCTCTCGTCGGCACCGAGGATCAGCTCGCCCGGGTCGACGTCCAGGTGCCCGGCGAGGTGCGCACACGCCTCGTCGAACAGGCGGCGGAACCGGCCGCCGTCGACCCGGCCCCGAGCCAGCGAGCGCGCGGTGGCGGCCCGCTGGGATCCCTGTCCGGAGAAGCAGAACGCGACGGTGGCCGGCCGTCCACCGTGGCGCGGCACGGCGGTGCCGAGCGCGGCGGCGGCGGTGGGCCGGTCGATGACGACCGCGGCGCGCCACGGGTGGGACTCCCGGGTGAGGTGCAGCGCCCGGGTCGCGGCGGCGAGGTCACCGTCGGACACCTCGGCCAGGTGGGCGGCGACGGCCGCCGCCTGACGCGGAAACGACTCCTCGTCGCGCGCGGACACGGTCGCCAGCTGCGGTGCGTACCGGAGGACGTCGTCGCCGGACGCCCGCTCCGCGGTGGGGCCCACGGCGTCGGCACCGACGAACTCCTCCAGGATCACGTGGGCGTTCGTGCCGCCGATGCCGAAGCTGGAGACCCCGGCCCGGCGGGGCAGTTGCCGCTCCGGATCGACCACGGTCCAGGGCCCCAGTGTGGTCCGCACGGTGAACGGCGAACCGTGCGTGTCGACCAGGTCGACCAGCTTCGGATTGAGCGTGTCGTGGTGCACGGTGGGTACCAGGGTGCGGTGGTGCAGGCTGAGCACCGTCTTGATCAGGCCGGTGATGCCGGCGGCGCAGTTGGCGTGCCCGATGTTGCCCTTCACGCTGCCGATCGCGCAGCTCCCGGTGACCGGCTCCGCGCCGTCGCGGTGTTCCTCGAACGCGGCACGCAGCCCGGCGAGTTCGATCGCGTCGCCGACGTGCGTGGCGGTGGCGTGGCACTCCACGTACGAGATCTGGTCGGAGGTGACGCCGGCCATGGCGATGGCGTCGGAGATGCACCGTGCCTGCGCCTGCGCGCTCGGCGCGGTGTAGCCGGCCTTCATCCGCCCGTCGTTGGAGACGCCGTATCCGGTGAGCACCGCCCACACCGGGTCGCCGTCGGCCAGCGCGACATCCAGCCGCTTCAGCACCACCGCACCGACCGCGTCGCCGAACAGGGTGCCGCTCGCCGCCGCGTCGAACGGGCGGACCACGCCGTCGACGCTGCCGACGAGACCCTCCTCGTAGCGGTAGCCGAAGTTCGGGAAGGTGAGCGCCGAGGCGCCGGCCACCGCCATGTCGCACTGGCCGGTGGCGATGGACTGCGCGGCCTGGGCCACGGCGACCAGCGCGCTGCTGCACGCCGACGTCACGGTGACCGCGGGGCCACCGAGGTCGAGCAGGTACGCCACCCGGGTGGCGATGTAGTCCTTCTCGTTGCCGATCTCGGTGAGGAACACCCCGACCGGGTCCAACGGCTCGGTCAGGCCACCGCCACGCAGGTGGTGGATCAGGTAGCCGTCGATGCCGCAGGCCGCGAAGACACCTGTCCGTTCCCGGTAGGGGTTGTCCCGGCGGGCGTAGCCGGCCTGTTCGAGGGCGGTCCACGCGGTCTCGATGAAGACCCGGTGCTGCGGGTCCATCAGGACCGCTTCCCGCTGTCCGATGCCCCAGAACGCGGCGTCGAAGGTGTCCGCGCCGTCGACGAGCTGGGCGGCGGGCACCCATCCGGGGTGGCCCAGGATTTCTTCCGCGACGCCCTTGTGCCGCAGCTGTTGTGGCGTGAGCACGGTGAGCGAGTCGGTGGCGGCGCACAGGTTCGCCCAGAACGTGTCGATGTCGTCCGCCCCGGGGAACCGGCCGGCCATCCCGACGACGGCTACCCGGGTTTCCCCGCTGCCCGTGGTCCGGGCCCGCCGGGTCCGCTCGGCGACGCCGCTCCCGCCCGCGCAGCGGGCGGCCATCATCCGCAGCGTCGGGGCCTGGAAGATGTCGACGACCGGGAGCGCGATCCCGAACCGGCTGGCGAGCACCCCCGAGAGGCGGGCGGCGCTGAGGGAGTCGCCGCCCACGGCGAAGAAGCTGTCGTCGATGCCGGGTGTGCTGCCGAGCACCTCCCGCCAGGCGGCGGCGATCCGCCGCTCGACGGAGTTGAGCGGGTCGGCGGCCGTCTCCTCGGGCACCGGCGCGGCGGGCGGGGGCGGCAGCGCGGTCAGGTCCAGCTTGCGGGCGTCGCCGCCGCTGACCGGCATCGCGGCGAGGCCGACGAGGTGTCGCGGCCGGGCGTATTCGGGCAGTTCGCGGGCGGCCCGGCGGCGCAGTCGGGCGAGCACGGTCGGCGTCGGTTCACCGGTGGCCCCCTGCACGTAGGCGACGAGTTCGGCGGGTTGACCGGTGCGCCGGTCGGGCACGGGCCGCACCACGACGCGGGCGACGCCGTCCTCCTCGGCGAGCACGTGTTCGACCGTGCGCAGCGAGACCTTGAAGCCCCGCACCTTCACCACGTCACCGGTCCGACCCAGCACCTCCCACTCGCCGTCGGGGCGCAGCCGGGCGCGGTCGCCGGTGCGGTAGAACGTGGACGTGGCGAACGGGGTGCCGGCGAACACGTCGGGGGCGGCCACGAACCGCTCGGCCGTCTTCGCGGGATCGTCGAGGTAGCCGGTGGCCACCCCGGGCCCGGCGACGAGCAGTTCACCGACGCCGCCGCGGGGCACCGGTCGACCGGTGTCGTCCAGCAGCACCGCCGCGCTGCCGTCGAGCAGCCGCCCGACGGGCGCGAAGGGGGAGACCGGTCCGTCGCGGGCGGGCACCAGGTCGGCGTACGAGACGTCGAGGCTCTCCCAGGTGCTGTACGCGTTGACCAGCCGGACCCCGGGTGGCATGAGCGCGACCGCCTTGTCGACGATCCGGGTGGGCACCACCTCGCCCATCAGGAACACGATCTCCATGTGGGCCAGGTCGCGGGCCACGGCCGGTCCGGTGAGCGGGTGGTCGAGCAGACCCTCGAACAGGGAGGGCGTCACCACGATCCGGGTGATCCGCTGCTCGTGCAGGGTGGCCAGGAGGCGTACCGGGTCGACGATGTGGTCGTCCGGGATGATGACGGCCGGGCGGCCACTGAGCAGGGGACGTAGGCATTCCCATGCGAGAAAGACGTGGAGTCCGTCGCGCGACCCTGCGGTGTACGGGTAGCGGGCCTCCCGCGCGTCGAAGCAGTACAGGCAACCGAGATGGGTGTTGAGGACGGCCTTCGGTGTGCCGGACGTGCCGCTGGTCATCGAGATCAGGGCGATGTCGTCCGGGGCGGCCCGGCCGAGGACGGGTACGGGGCCCGGGGCCGGCGTCGCGTCCAGCACCAGGGTGGGGTATTCCGTCGGCACCGTCGCGGCGAGCTGCGGCGTGGTGACGACCATCCGGACCTGGGCGCTGGCCAGGAACTGGGCGAGCAGGGTGCCGGGCCAGTTCTGCTCCAGCAGGCAGGCCGGCGAGCCGAGACCGAAGCAGGCGAGCAGGGCCACCGGGTACTCGGCGGTGTGGGGCAGCAGCAGGCCGACGACGTCGCCCGCCCCGACACCGCGTGCGGCCAGCGCACCGGCGACCGCGGTGGCGTGGTCGCGCAGCTCCCGGTAGGTCCACCGGCGCGGGGTCTCCAGCAGCGCGAGAGCGTCCGGGGTCGCGTCGACGCGCGCCTCGAAGCGCTGCCAGACGCTCTCGGCGGGCGGGGGGTACGGCGGCCCGGCAAGTACGACGCTGGGGCCGACCGCGGCCCGCACCGCGTCGAGGCGGTCGGTGATGTCGGCGAGGAGGGGGGCGCGCTCACCCAGGGTGAAGAAGTGCCCGCCGGCGAACGTCCGGAGGTCGGGTGTCCTGCCGAGATCGGTGCTCCAGCCGGCGAGTTCGGCGGCGGTGACCGTCGGGTCGTCGGTGCCGGCGTAGACGACGCAGGAGATCTCCTCCGGCAGCGCGCCTGCCGGGGCGACGGCGGCCTCGTCGAGGGCCAGGTCGGCGCGGAGCGGGGGCAGCATCAGGGCGAGCAGGTCCGGATCGGCCAGCAGGTCGGCGGGGACCAGCCCCCACTGTCGTACCAGGTGGACGAGGTCGTCGTCAGGGAGGTCGACTGTCGGTCGCGCCGGCGGCAGGTGCGGTGCGCGGTGCGCGGACAGCATCAACAGCCGGGGCACGCGCAGTCCGCGCTCCGCGAGCCTGCGGCACACCTCGAACGCGACGAGCGCCCCGAAGCTGTGCCCGAAGAACGCGAACGGGGCGCCGTCGTCCAGTCGGTCGACGAGGGTGGCGAGGTCGTCGACCAACCGGGCGCGGTCGGTGTAGGAACGGTGGTCGGTGACGCCGGCCGGGTGCCGTTGGTCGGCGGGGGTGCGTCGCTGACCCCGGTCCGGCAGCGCGAAGCTCACGACCTCGACGTCGGCGGGCAGGCCGGCCGGCCATTCGGCGAAGCTCTGCGGACCGCCGCCGGCGTGGGGGAAGGCGAACAACCGCAGTGCCACGTCGTCGCGTCGCACGAAGACAATGGGCTCGACGTCAATGTTTACCGAAGAGCCCCCACTGACGACTGACACCCAACGGTCCCCGTTTTCATCGACGCCAAGCTATACCGAGCCACAGTAGACGGAGCCGACTACGGCCGCAAGATGCACCACGCAATACCGGATCGGAACAGCTTTTGGCATTCACATGTCACGGGTCACAGTTCACCTGCCGGAAACACAGGAATATCTATTCAACCTATCGGCAAAATAGATATTGGAGTCTTGTTTGCGCCGCTCATCAACCTTGACGCCGATGTCATGCCGCCGTTGACAGACCCCTCCCGCCAGCGTGGAAGCAAATTCCGTTCCGTGGAATTCCCGCGCCCAGGACGGATACCCGCGTGCCGCCGCAGCCCGGCCGCAGATCGGCTCGACACGCGACCGGCATCCGGACCAGGCGCAGTCCACACCGGAATCGACATTTCGGGGGGATGGCCGGCAATGGGCGCACCCAAACGCCGGCAGCGACCCCAGCCGGGTAAAACGGACGTTAATCCCGCACTGTTCCGGCCCAGCGGAATTCGCCCATCCGACACCGGTCGGCGGCAGGTCGGGGCACCGGGACGGCACCGCGCGGCCGATCGGCGTCGGTCCCACCCCGGCCCTGCTGCGGCGCCGCTCGCGGTCGGGGCCGGCTGCGCCGGCGGGAACGGGCCCGGCGACGAAGGGTCGAGACGGAGGCGATTCAGGCCCTGGCCGGGATGCGACTCAGGGCCGGGGCGTCCACGGGCGCAGGGCGACCTCGGTGGCCTGCTGGAGGGACGCCCGGATCGTGGCCGGGTCGGCGCGGCGGCGCGGGTCCTCCAGGAGCGTGGTCAGGGCGGCGGTGGCCGCGCCGACGAACGCGCCGACCAGGGCGGCGGCGCTGACCTCGTCGAGGCGGTCGGGATAGGCGGCGGCGAGGTGCCGGGCGATCTCGCGTTGACTCTCCCACTGCAACTGCAGGGCCCGACCCCGGACGGCGGGCACCTCCATGGTCAGCCGGATCCGCAGCGCGGCGAGCGGACCGGTCATGTCCCCGCTCTCGTCGTTGGCCTGCCGCAGCGCACGCAACAGCACCTCGGCCGGTTCCTCGTCCGGCGACCGGCCGGCGATGGCCTCGACCGCGACGCGCACCCGACGGTCGGCCTCCGGGAAGAGCAGATCCTCCTTGCTCGGGAAGTAACTGAAGAAGGTACGGGTGCCGATGTCGGCGGCGGCGGCGATCTCGGCGATGGTGGTCGCCTCGTAGCCCTGGCGTCCGAACAGGTCGACGGCGGCGTCGACAAGCGCTTGGCGGGTGCGGGCCCGCTTGCGGTCGCGGAGGGACATCGGCACACCGTACCGCACCGAACGCAAATCTGCACTCATTGCATTTCTGCACTGAGTGCGGAAAAGTTCGGGTCATGCGTACCGTACTCATCTCCGGGGCCGGCGTGGCCGGCCCGACCCTCGCCTACTGGCTGGCCCGCGCGGGATGGCGGCCCACGGTGGTCGAACGCGCGGCCGGGCAGCGCTCCAGCGGCAACCCGGTCGACGTCCGCGGACCGGCCCTGCCGGTGGTCGAACAGATGGGTCTGGTGGACGCTCTGCGGGCGGCGGCCACCCACGCCACCGGCCTGCGGATCGTCGACCCGGCGGGTCGGCCCGGTCGCCGCATCGCGATGCCCGCCACCCGCAGCCCGACCGGCACCACGGAGATCGAGGTGCCCCGCGCCGACCTCGCCCGCATCCTGCACGACGCGGCCCGCGACGACGCCGAGTTCCGGTACGACGACACCGTCACCCGACTCGACCAGGACCCCGACGGGGTGGACGTCACCTTCGCCACCGGCCCGCCCCGCCGGTTCGACCTGGTCGTCGGCGCGGACGGGCTGCACTCGACGGTCCGCCGGCTCGCCTTCGGCCCGGAGCGCGACGTCGTCCGCCACCTCGGCCTCTACGTGGCCACCACACCGCTCGGCGAGGCACCGGAGCACCCCCACGACGTCCTGCTGCACAACACACCGGGCCGGCTCGTCGCGATCCACCCGGTCCGGGGCGAGGCGGGGGGCGCCTTCATCTTCCGGCACCCCGCCGTCGCCGACTTCGACCACACCGACACGGCCCGGCACCGGCAGATCCTCACCGACGCGTACGCCGGGGAACGTGGCTGGCGGATCCCCGAGCTGCTGGCCCGGGCCCGACAGGCCGACGACCTCTACTTCGACGCGGTCACCCGGGTGGTGCTGCCGTCCTGGTCCACCGGGCGGGTGACGCTGCTCGGCGACGCGGCGGCCTCGGTGTCGTTGTTCGGCGACGGGTCGAGCCTGGCCATCGCCGGGGCCCGTACCCTGGCCGCGGCCCTCGCCGGGAACGAACCCGCCGCCGCCCTGCGCCGCTACGAGGCCGAGCACCGACGCCGCACCGACCGGCGCGGGCGGACCACCGGCCTCGTGGCGGCGGTGCTGGTCCCGAGGAGCCGCCCGGGGGTCGCCGTCCGCAACGCGCTCGCCCGGTTGCTGCCGGCCGGCTGACCCCCGGAGGGCACCCCCGCGATGCTTCCCACCCGCGCCGCCGGGGCACCGGACGGATGCCCGCCGCCCGTACGATTTCCCTGTGCGCGAGCTGCTGCGGTCCTGGTGGCGTGAGCCCCGCCCGGCGCGTCCGGAACCACCCGGGTGGCGTGACGGGACGCTGGTCGCCCTGCTGGTGGCGGCGGCGCTGGTGGAGGGGCTCATCCGGTGGGGCAGCCTGCCGCGGCCGGCGGCCGTGCCGGTCCTGATCGGCGTCGGTCTCGCCCCGGTCCTGCTGTGGCGGCGGAGCCGGCCGCTGCTCGTGACGCTTGTCGCCTTCCCGGTCTGCGCCGTGGGCGAGATCCTCGTCGGTGGCGACCTCGGCCTGCACACGCTTGCCTACCTGCTGCTGGCGGTGTTCGCGCTGACCCGCTGGGGGTCGGGGCGGGAGGCCGGATTCGGCGTGGCCCTCGTCGCCGCGAAGATCACCTGGTCGACCGTGGTCGGTCACCTCGGCCCGGACGACGCCCTCGCGGGGGCCGGGGTGGTCGCGGCGGCCCTCGCGGTCGGGGCCGCGCTGCGGTGGCGGGAACGGGCCCGGCGACGGGAGGTCGAGCAGGTGACGCTGCGCGAGCGGGAACGGCTGGCCCGCGACCTGCACGACACGGTCGCCCACCACGTGTCCGCGATAGCCGTCCGGGCCCAGGCCGGGCTCGCCCTGATGCAGACCCATCCCCCGGCCGCCGCTGAGGCGTTGCGGCTGATCGAGACGGAGGCGAGCCAGGCGCTGACCGAGATGCGCGCCCTGGTCCGGGCCCTGCGCCGCGACGAGCCGGCCGACCGGCTGCCGAGCCCCCGCATCGCCGACCTGCGGCAGTTGGCGGGTCGGACCGGTGACGGGCCGGCCGTCGAGGTGGACCTGGTCGGCGACCTGGACGGCCTGCCGGCCCCGGTGGCGGCCACGATCTGCCGGCTGGCCCGGGAGTCGGTCACCAACGCCCGCCGGCACGCCCGGGACGCGACCCGGATCACCGTCCGGGTGGTGGCCGACGGGGAGACGGTGCGGCTGCGGGTCAACGACGACGGTGTCGGCCCCCCGACACCCGGACGCGACGGCTACGGGCTGGTCGGGATGCGGGAACGGGCCCACCTGCTCGGCGGCTCGCTCGACGCCGGCCCCGAGGAGGACCACGGGTGGACGGTCACCGCCGCACTGCCCCGGGCCGTGGCATGAACGGCGGGACCCGGGTACGGGTGCTCGTGGCCGACGACCAGGAGATCGTGCGGACCGGGCTGGCGATGATCCTCGCCGCCCAACCCGACGTCGAGGTGATCGGCGAGGCGGCCACCGGGCAGCGGGCGGTCGAGCTGGCCCGGCGGCTGCGCCCCGACGTGTGCCTGTTCGACATCAGGATGCCCGGCGTGGACGGGATCGAGGCGACCCGGCTGCTGGCCGGGCCGGGGGTCGCGGACCCGATGGCGGTGGTGGTCATCACGACCTTCGACCTGGACGAGTACGTCTACGCCGCGCTGCGCGCCGGCGCCCGGGGCTTCCTGCTCAAGGACTGCGGCCCGGCCCTGCTCGCCCAGGCCGTCCACGCGGCGGCCGCCGGGGACGCGCTGATCGCGCCGCAGGTCACCACCCGGCTGCTCCGGGCGTTCGCCGACGCCGGCCCGGCCACCCCGCCCCGCCAGCCGGTCGAGCGGCTGACCGACCGGGAGGAGCAGGTGTTGGGAGCGGTGGCCCGGGGACGCACCAACACCGAGATCTCCACCGAGCTGCACATCACGCTGAGCACGGTCAAGACGCACGTCGCCAGCCTGATGGCGAAGCTGGGTGCCCGTAACCGGGTCGAGGTCGCGATGTGGGCGTACGAGACCGACCGGCTGCGCGGCGGCTGAGGCCGACCTCCGCCGATTCCCTCCATGGTGGATGGCCGCCGAAAGTACGGTCGACGAACCCGACCATCGGCCGGCACGACGGCGGCCCGTGGACCGATGAGCCGGCCGGGTCAGGTCGCCATGCTCGGATCATGACGACGCGACGACGGGACTGGCCCCTCCTCACCGGGCTCATCGCGCTCAGCGCGCTGCCCACCCTCGGCAGCGCGCTGCGGGTGGCCGCCCTCGCCGGTGGGGCCGAGGTGACCGCCGCCAACGAACGTTTCTTCGCCGCGCCGGTCCCGGTGCTGCTGCACATCGCCGCTGCCGTCACGTTCAGCCTGCTGGGGGCGTTCCAGTTCGCCCCAGGGTTCCGGCAGCGTCACCGGGCCTGGCACCGCCGGGCGGGCCGGGCGCTTGTCGTTTGTGGACTGGTGGTGGCCGCGACCGGGTGGTGGATGAACGCCACCTATCCGCTGCCAGCCGGCGACGGCCCGCTGCTCATGGTGCTGCGCTACCTGTTCGCCGCCGGCATGTTCGTCGCCGTCGCCCTCGGTTTCGTGGCCGTCCGGCGGCGACGGCTACCCCAGCACCGGGCCTGGATGATGCGGGGCTACGCGGTCGCCCAGGGCGCGGGCACCCAGGGCGTGCTGCTGTCGACCTGGGCGCTGGCGGTGGGGCCGACGACCGAGCTGTCCCGGGCACTGCTCATGGGGGCGGCCTGGACGCTCAACCTGCTCGTCGCCGAGTGGCTGATCCGCAGGCGGCGGCCCGGCACGGTCCCGGCGACCCGCCCGACGACGCTCGCCGCCACCGGCTGAGCGCAGACGGGACGGGACCGTCCCCTCCGGGGTTGGCCGGTCGGCGGGTCAGGCGAACCGGTCGGCGAGCGCGGTCAGCTTGGCGACGTACGCCGGCCACTGCTGGTCGTCGATGACCTGCGGGTTCTCCCGCCGCCAGCCGACCGTCGCGTCGTGTTGCTCGCGCATGATGTCGGCGTGGCCGGCGTGCCGGGCGAGATCGCAGGTCACGTGGATGATGATCTGGTGCAGGGTCACGTCGTGGTGCCCCGGCCGCCACCACGGCACCCGCCCCGGCGCGTCGAGCGGCAACTCGGCGATCGTCTGGTCGGCGAACCCGGCCACCCGGCGGTACAGGTCGATCAGGCCGTCCTTCGTCTCGTCCGCCCGCGCGTACCAGTCCGCCTGCGGGTCCTCGTCGTACGCCGCCATGGGGACCAGTTCGTCGGGCGACGGGAACTCCCGGCCGAAGGTGGGGCCGAAATAGCCGGCCTCGACGTTCAGGCAGTGCTTGAGCAGACCCAGCAGGTTGTTGCCAGTGGCGGTGCGGGGCAGCCGGGCCTCGCGTTCGTCGAGCCCCTCCAGCTTCCACACCAGGTCGTCGCGGGTGGCCTGGAGGTAGTGCCGCAGTGCCGCCTTCGGATCGTCCCGTTCCGTCATGCCCGGCAGTCTCCCCCACCGGTACGACACGAGGGCGGGCCCGTCGCGGCAAACAGCTTCCTGACAGTCGACGGTGATGCTGGGCCCCGGCGGGATCGCCGCAGAGCTGACCGGAGGCGGGACGATGAGAAAGCAACTGATGGCTGCGCTGTGCAGCGGCGTACTGCTGGTCGGCGGGTGCTCGACCGCCGAGGAGGCCCCACCCGCCGCCGGCAGCACCGGCGGGGCGGAGGTGGCCACCCTCCAGACCGGCACGCCCACCCCCGCCGCGTCGGCGACGACGCCGCAGGACGAGCGGCCACGGGAACGCCTCGACGACACCCCGGAGGACAAGAAGGAACGCCTCAAACCGTACATGAAGTGCCTGAGCGAGCACGGCGTCGACGTCACCAGACGGCGCAGCGACGGCACCGGCGCGGACGGGACCAGCAAGGCGGGCAAGGCGTGTGAGCATCTGATGCCACTGCCGCCGTGGGAGTTCGACCCGGCCAACCCGGAGGCGAAGGACTTCGCCCGGGACGTGGTGAAGTGCCTCAAGGACAAGGGCGTCCGGTACGTCGAGGTGGGCGCCGACGGCACGGGCTGGGCCTTCGGCGGCAAGAACAACGACTCCGAGTCGATCTCCAAGGGGTTGAAGTACTCCCCCGCGTGTGAACGCGAGGTCGCCGCGAAGCGCAAGTAGCCGTACCACCCGGCGGCGTCGCCCTCCCCCGGGCGACGCCGCCGACGGTCGTCCGCTGGCGATCGTGCCAGCGGTTTGTCAGGAACCGGTCAGGGCCGAGCATGACCTTTTTCTCACGATCGTCGGTTCTCCCCGCCACCCGCCCGCCGAGCTGCGCACCGACCGGGAGGTGCCCGGTGTCACCGCCTTCCGCCCGATCCTCGACCCCCCTGACCTGCTCTATATTCCCCAGCATGTGCGCACACGTGATGCTCGCGGAGGACGATCCGCGGCAGGCCGAGGCGCTGCGCCGCTACCTCACCGCAGCGGGTCACCGGGCGACCGTCGTGGCCGACGGCGAGACCGCGCTGCGCCAGGCCCGGGAGCAGGCGTTCGACCTTCTCCTGCTCGACGTGATGCTGCCGAAACTGGACGGCATGCAGGTCTGCCGGATCCTGCGGCAGGAGTCGGACGTGCCGGTGCTGATGCTGACCGCGCGGTCAGCCGAGGACGACCTGCTGCGCGGGCTGGACCTGGGCGCCGACGACTACATGACCAAGCCGTACAGCCCGCGTGAGTTGGTGGCCCGGGTGCGCACCCTGCTGCGGCGGGTGCGTACGACGCCCCAGGAGTCACCGGTGCACCGGCTCGGACGGCTCACCGTCGACGAGTCCCGACGCCTGGTCACCGCCGGGGACACCACGGTCGACTGCACCGCCGGTGAGTTCGCCATCCTCGCCGCGATGATCCGGCAGCCCGGCCGGGTGTTCAGCCGGGTACAACTGCTCGAACACACCCGGGGCGTCGACCGGGAGTCGACCGGACGCACCATCGACGTCCACGTGATGAACCTGCGCCGCAAGATCGAGGCGAATCCGCGCCGGCCGCAGCAGCTGCTGACCGTCTACGGCGTCGGCTACAAGCTCAGCGCCGGCACGCCGTGACCCGGCAGCCACGGGTCCCCCTGCACCGCAGCCTGGTGGTGCGGCTGCTGGCCACCTCGCTGCTGGTGGCGGTCTGTGCGATCCTGGCGACGACCTGGCTGGCCGTGCAGTCGACCACCCGGGCGATCCGGCAGGAACAGGGCCGCTCGCTCGCCGACGACAAGAGCATCTACGACACGCTGCTGGACCACGCGGCGACCCACCGGGACTGGGCCGGGGTCGACGCGGTGCTCGCCGAGCGGGCCGACCGGCTGGAACGGCGGATCACCCTGATGACCCCGGACCGGCAGGTGATCGCCGACTCCGCACCGGACGGCCCGTCGTTGCAGACCGCCCGGCCGTCGGCGACCGTCGACCCGTTGCAGGTCGACCTGGGGCTGACCGGCGGGACCGAGCGGGTCGATCCGCGCGCGGTCGGGCCGTACCGGCTGACCAAGCGGGAGAGCAACACCACCCGGGAGATGGCCGAGCGGCAGCTCGGCTGCGTACGCGCCGAGTCCCGGGCGGACGCGCGGGTCGTGGTGGATCCGGCCGGCCGCGCCTCGGTACAGGTGAGCGACCCGAAGGACCGGGGCATCGTCGGGTTCTGTCTGCCCGACGAGCTGACGAGCCCGATGCCGAGCGAGGTCGCCGGGATCGCCCAGTTGGAGACCCTGACCAAGACCTGCCTGCGGGAGCTGGGCGCACCGACCCGGGTAGAGATCCGGGCCGACCGGACCGCGGTACCGAGCCGCGACGCCAGCTTCGACCGGCAGATCGACGGCTGCCTGCGGCAGGCCCGGACGGCCCAGCTCCGGGCGTACGTGGCACCCCCGGCGCTGCTGTTCGTCACCGACGAGACACAGGGCGGCGCCGAGCCGGTGTTCAACCTGTCCCGGGCCAACGTGGTCCGCATCGCCCAGGTGACCGGCGCGGTGCTGGTGGCCACCGTGCTGATCACCGTGCTGGTCGGGCGGCGGCTGGTCCGGCCGCTGCGGGCGCTCACCGACGCGACCCGCCAGCCGATGGACGAACCGGCCCGGGTGCCGGTGACCACCCGCGACGAGATCGGCATGCTGGCCACCGCGCTCAACGATCTCGCCGCCCGGCGGGAGCAGACCGAGGCGTTGCGCCGGAGCATGGTCAGCGACGTGGCACACGAGTTGCGGACGCCGCTGACCAACATGCGCAGCTGGCTGGAGGCCGCGCAGGACGGTCTGGCGCAGCTCGACACGCAGTTGCTCACCCTGCTGCTCGACGAGGCGTTGCTGCTGCAACACATCATCGACGACCTGCGGGACCTGGCCGCCGCCGACGCCGGTGACCTGCGGATCCACCGCGAACCGTACTTCGTGGCCGATCTGCTGGAGCAGGTCGTCGAGGCGCACCGGGGCGCGGCCGAGGCGGCCGGGGTCCGGCTGGGCACCTCGGTGGGCACCGATCTGGAGATGGCGGTCGACGGCGCCCGGCTGCGCCAGATCGTCGGCAACATCGTCGCCAACGCGGTGCGGCACACCCCGGCGGGTGGGTCGGTCGTCGTGCGCCTGGAGGTACGCGACGACCAGCTCGCCATCGCCGTGTCCGACACCGGCACCGGCATCGCCCCCGCCGACCAGGCGAAGATCTTCGACCGGTTCTGGCGGGCGGACGACTCGCGTACCCGCAGCACCGGCGGCAGCGGACTCGGGCTGTCGATCGCCCGCAAGCTCGCCGAGGCGCACGGCGGCACGATCGGCGTCGAGAGCGTCCCCGGTCGGGGCAGCACGTTCACCGTCCGGCTGCCGATCGTCGTGCCGGCCCGGGGCTGAGGCCACGCCGCCGTCCGTCCCTTCCGGCTGAGGCCGGCGTGCGGGTGCCGCCGACTTTTTACGTTGCAGTTGCACTGCAACCCGCGTAGCTTCATGGCAATGCAGTCGTATTGCAAACGGGAGGCGCAGGTGTCGGTGATCCCCCTGGCGGAGGCACATGCCGGCCTGGTCCCGCTGGTCG
The DNA here is from genome assembly GCF_049178975.1 of Micromonospora sp. WMMD734. Lineage (NCBI taxonomy): Bacteria > Bacillati > Actinomycetota > Actinomycetes > Micromonosporales > Micromonosporaceae > Micromonospora > Micromonospora sp. WMMD734. Next base: position 1,181,389 of record NZ_JBMHMK010000001.1, on the reverse strand, counting down.
GCGGCAAGGCGGTCGGGCTCGGCGAGCTGATCCGTGCCGGTGAACGGGTGCCCGAGGGGTTCTGCGTGACCACCGAGGCGTACCGGGCCGGGGTGGTGCCGCGGGACGAGGTCCGGGCGGCGTACGCGCGGCTGGGCGACGCCCGGTGGCGGTGCGGTCGAGCGCGACCGACGAGGATCTGCCGGACGCCAGCTTCGCGGGTCAGCACGACACGGTGCTGGACGTCGAGGGCGAGGCGGACCTGCTGGCGGCGATCGGCACGTGCTGGAAATCGTTGCACGGCAGCCGGGCGGCGGCCTACCGCCGGGCACGCGGGACCGACCCCGCCGACGTGCAGATGGCGGTGGTGGTGCAACGGATGGTCGCCCCGGTCCAGGCCGGCGTGCTCCACACGGCGAACCCGGTCACCGGCAACCGCACCGAGATGCTCGTCGAGGTCGCGCCGGGCCCGGGTACGACGGTCGTCGACGGCCGCACCGACGTGACCCGCCTCGTCCTGACCGATCCGGCCCACCGTCCGACCAGCGACGCCGAGGGGCGGCCGGAGCCCGGCTGGCACGACGATCTGTGGGCCGTCGGCAGGCGGCTCCAGGCGCACTTCGGCGCGCCCCAGGACGTCGAGTGGGCCCTCGACCGGGACGGGACCCTGTGGGTGCTCCAGTCGCGTCCGGTCAGCACCCTGTTCCCGCTGCCGCCGCAGACCGACGACCTGCGGTTGTACGTCGAGTTCGGCAACGTGCAGGGGATGTTGCGACCGGTCACCCCGATGGGCATGGCCACGCTCCGCCAGCTGATCGCCGCCATGGTCGCCTCGCTCGGCATGCGGGTGGAGATCGTGGACATCGGCGGGCGGCTCTACGGCGACCTGACCGAGCTGGTCCGCCGACCGGCCAGCCGCCGGCGGCTCGTCCGGCTGATGGCCGTCGATTTCGGGCCGCGCGCCCAGGCGGTGATGGAACACGTCCTGCGCGACCCCCGGTTCGCGCCGTCCGGGCACAACTCCCGCCGCCGCCCGGCCGACGCCTCGCTGGGCACGGCGCTGCGGGCCCTGCGGGGCATCCTGCGGGCGCTGGCGCGACCGGACGCGGCACGGCGGCGGCTGGTCGCGGCCGTCGACCGGCTTCGGGACGAGGCGACGGCCCCGCCACAGCTGCGGACGGCCCACGAACGGCTGCGCTTCGTCCGCGACCACGGCGACGGCGGTGCCGCCGACGACATCACCTGGCCGATCGTGGCCGGGATGCTCGCCTCGGCCCTGCCCACCCACCTGCTCAAGGGCGTCGCCACCGAGGACGAGATACACGCCGTGCTGCGCGGCGTCCCGCACAACGTGACCATCGAGATGGACCTCGCGCTGTGGGCGCTGGCCAGCGCCGCCCGCGAGCACCGCGAACTGCTCCTCGACACGCCACCGGCCGAGCTTTCGGCCCGCTACCTGCGGGGTGCGCTCCCCGAGATCGGCCTGTCCGGGTTCCTGTCCCGCTACGGCCACCGCGCGGCGGCCGAGGCCGACGTCGGGGTGCCACGCTGGGCCGAGGACCCCACCCCGGTCTTCGCGGCGATCGCCAACTACCTACGGCTCACCGACCCCGCGCAGGCACCCGACAGGCGCTTCGCCGAGGCCGCCGCAGCAGCCGGGGCCGCGCTCGACGAACTGGCCGCCCGGGTCCACCGACGTCGCCCGGTCCGGGGCCGGATCGCGGTCCTCCTGCTGCGGCGGGCACGACGGCTGGCAGGGCTGCGGGAGGCCGGGAAGTTCGCCGGGCTGTACCGGCTCCGGACCGTACGCGAGCAGTTGCTGCTCATCGGGGCGACGCTGTTCCCGACGGCGGACGACGTCATGTTCCTCACCCTCGACGAGGTCGAGGCGGCCCTCGACGGTGCCGACCTGACCGGGCTGGTCGCCCGACGCCGGGCGACACACCGGCGTGAGCTGCGCCGTCGGGTGGTGCCGGTGGCGCTGCTGTCCGACGGGACCGACGTGGAGAGCACCCTGCCGGCCCCCGCCGACGGGACCGGTGTGCTGCGGGGGGTGGGAGCGGCGACGGGTAGGGTGACCGGCCCGGCCCGGGTGGTCACCGACCCGGCCACCGCGCACCTCGAACCCGGGGAGATCCTCGTGACGGCCACCACCGATCCGGGCTGGACGCCGCTGTTCCTGACCGCCGGGGCGCTGGTCACCGAGACCGGCGCGATCATGGCGCACGGCCCCACGGTGGCCCGCGAGTACGGCATCCCGGCCGTGATCAGCGTGCCGGGCGCCACCGCACGGATCGTCACCGGTCAGCTGGTCACCGTGGACGGCGCGGCCGGCACCGTGACCACGGCACGGTAGGCCCCCGGTGCCCAGGAAGGTCGATCCCCGTCAACGCCGCACGCTGATCGCGGACGCACTCATGCGGGTCGCCGCCGACCGGGGTCTGGAGGCGGTGAGTCTGCGGCACGTGGCCGCCGAGGCGGGGGTCTCCGCCGGCATGGTGCAGCACTACTTCACCACCAAGGAGGAGATGATGGCCTTCGCGCTGTCCGTCGTCCGTGACCGGGGTCGGGCCCGGGTCGAGGCGGCGGTCGCGGCGCTCGGGCCGGACCCGCAGCCCCGGCTGCTGCTGCGCACCCTGCTTGCGGCGTTGCTGCCGCTGGACGAGGCGGCACGCGCGGACGGGCGGGTGGCGTTGGCGTTTCTCTCCTGGACCGCCCTGCACCCGGCGGCGACCCCCGGCCTGCGGTCGGACACCGCGCAACTGGTGGAGTTCATCGCCGGGCTGCTGCCGCGTCCACCGGCGTCGGACGCCGCGGCGGGACTGCTGGCGCTGGTGGAGGGGCTGGGGGTGTACCTGCTCGGCGGGCAGTACACCCCGGCGCGGGCGACCGCGGTCCTCGACCACCAGTTGGACCTGCTCTTCGCCTGACCCGACGCCGGTCGGGAGCGGGGTGGACGCCGACGGCGTCCACCCCGGGTGACGTCAGGTGAGCAGGGCCGGGCGCAGCTCGCCGCCCACGTTGATCGTGCCGACCACCCGGTCACCGGTGAGGTCGAAGACGTCGACCGTCCGGTTGGTGCGCATGAGTTCCCGCACCGACGGCGGCAGCGACGGGGGTTCCTTCATCGCCGCCCGGACGTCCCGGGTGGTCGAGATCAGTCGACCCACCAGCGACGCCCCGTCGTGGTCCACCCGCACCCGGCCGTACTCCCAACCGCAGGTGGTGAGGTCGAGCACCTCGAACAGGCGGGCGAGCAGCGGATGCGGGTCGGTCGCCCGGACGAACTGCGCCGCCCGGGTGCCGACCACCGTGGTGGCGGCGGCGACGTGCACGTACGGGTGCAGGCCGCCGGGCAACGCGAACAGCGGCCAGTGCAGCCGGCCGCCTGCCGCACGCCACAGCGGCCGGTAGTTGCGCCGGTCCACCGGGAACCGCTGACCGGTACGCCGGTACAGCTCCGCCGTCTGGGCCGACAGGTCCGCGTGGGCCGCATCGGCGAACTCACCGACGATCGCCGCCGCCACTGCCAGGCCGTCGCCGTCGTCGAGCAGCCGGACCATCCCCGCCACCTGGTCGGACGGTCGGACGGCCAGGTGCGCGCCGAAGCGTTGCCGCACCTCGGCCGACAGCGCCGCCTGCCGGACCGGATCGTCCTGGACCTGCCGGCCCCCGCCGCCGAGCACCCGCCCGAGCCATCCCATGTCGCCTCGTCTCCGCCGCCGTCACCGACCGCAGCCATGCTAGTGCGCCCTGCGTCAGGGATAGCTCACGCCGGTCAGTTCCTCGGCCGTCGTCCACAGCCGACGGCCGACGGCCGGGTCGGTGGCCTCCCGGCTGGCCCGTACCTCGGTGACCGGCCCCCAGGTCTGGAAAAGGCGGGCCGGGCCGAAAAACTGGCCACCGCGCACCGCCGGGTCGGTGGCGGCGCGCAGCTGGGGCAACGCACCCTGCTCGACCGACTGGGTGGCCAGCAGGCTGAGCCGCGCCAACACCCGGCCGGGCCGGCCCTGGTGGGACCAGGCCCGGGGGGTCAGGTTGGTGCGGGTGACGCCGGGATGCGCCAGCACGCTGAGCACCGGTGATCCGGCGTCGCGCAGCCGGCGGTCCAGTTCGATGCCGAAGACGGTGGTGGCGAGCTTGGATCGGCCGTACGCGGTGGAACCCCGGTAGCCACGCTCGACCATCAGATCGGTGAAGTCCAGGTGTGCGTTGCGGTGGGTGATCGAGCTGAGGCTGACCACCCGGGCCGCCCGCGCGGCGGCCAGGTTGCCCAGCAGCAGGCCGGTCAGCGCGAAGTGCCCCAGCAGGTTGGTGGCCAGATGCAGCTCGTGGCCGTCGACGGTGGTGCGGCGCGGGCCGAGCAGCACCGCACCGGCGTTGTTGACCAGCAGGTCGATCCTCGGATGGTCGGCGGCCAGGGCCGCCGCGAACTCCCGTACCGAGGCCAGCGAGGCGAGGTCCAGCTCGCGTACCTCGACGTCGCCGCCCATGCTGCGGGCGGCCCGCCGGCCGGCGGCGGTGTCGCGGACGGCGAGCACGACCCGCGCGCCCCGGTGGGCCAGCGCGGTGGCGGTGACCAGACCGAGGCCCGAGTTCGCGCCGGTCACCACGACGGTGCGGCCACGCTGGTCGGGAATGTGGTCGGCGGTCCAGGTCATCTGCTGCTCCTGAGCGGTCGGGGGTGGGAGCACCGACGCTACGGACCGGCCGGGCGGACTCCGTCGTAGCCGGTTGCCTAGGTCCCGCAGACCTACCCGCGCCGGTCCGGGCCGCGTCACACTGGCGACATGACCCATCCGTACGCCCGTGAACTCGGTGACTTCCTGCGCGCCCGGCGCGGCCGGCTGCACCCCCGGGACGTCGGCCTGGAGCCGGGCGGCCGACGCCGGGTCACCGGGCTGCGCCGCGAGGAACTGGCGCTGCTGGCCGGGTTGAGCACCGACTACTACCAGCGGATGGAACAGGGCCGGGAGGTTCGCCCGTCCGACGACGTGCTGGACGGGCTCGCCGCCGCGCTCGGCCTCGACGACGACGAACGCCGGCACCTGTTCACCCTGGCCCGCGCCGCCCGCCGGCCGGTGCCCGCCCGGGTCGACCACGGCCCGGAGCGGGTGCCGGAGAGCACCAGGCGGTTGCTGCGCGTGATGGACACCCCGGCGGTGGTACTCGGCCGTCACCTGGACCTGCTCGCCTGGAACGCGTGGGCGGTGGCGCTGCTCGGTGACCCGGCGGACCACCCGCCGGACCGGCTCAACATGCTGCTGCTGATGTTCGACGAGGCGGCGGCCCCGGTGCGGCGCTGCGCGGCCTGGGAGCAGCAGGCCATGGACTACATCGGCATGATGCGCGCCGCCGTCGCCACGGACCCCACCCATCCCCGGGCCACCGCCGTCGTCGGTGAGCTGAGCATCCGCAGCGCCGAGTTCCGGCGGCTGTGGTCCCGGCACGACGTGCGCGGTTCGGTCAGCGGCACCAAGACCTTCCAGGTCCCCGAGGTCGGCGACATCGTCCTGGACTGGGACACCTACCCGCTGCCCGGCAACCCCGGCCCGGTCATGCTGGTCTTCACCGCCGAGCCGGGCAGCGCCGACGCCGACGCGCTGCGGCTGCTGGCGTCACTGCGGGCCACCGGCCGCTCGGGTGAGAGTTATCTGACACGCCGACGCGACATCTAGTGTTGCCTCTCCCCCATCTACGCCATATATGGTGTGCCACGCAGCTGGTTCGGCCGGGCCCGGTGGTCCGGTCGAGGCAACAGGGAACCCGGTGGGAATCCGGGACTGCCCCGCAGCGGTAAGTGGGAACGACCGCCGTCATCGAGCACTGGACCGCGAGGTCTGGGAAGCGACGGCCAGTAGGCGACCGACCCCGGTCACGCCCGCGAGTCCGAAGACCTGCCAGTGCGCCGTGCGCTGCTGCGCGCGGCGGTCGGAGGTCGCGCGGGACGACCGACGCCAGCACCCGGGCCGGCCGTCGCGCCGCGCCCGTTGGCGTTCTCCCGCGTCCCGATGGCCATCGGTGACAGCGAGGAGAGGTCATGACGAGCACAGCGCAGAGCCCACCGTCCGACGTCGACGGCGCGCAGCCACGCCGGCCCGCGATGCGGGTCCGCAAGCGCGACGGCGACACCGAACCGGTGGACGTCAACCGGATCGTCACGGCCGTCGCCAGGTGGGCCACCGACCTGGACGAGGTCGACCCGCTGCGGGTGGCCACCCGGACGATCAGTGGCCTCTACGACGGGGCGACAACGGCCGAGCTGGACAAACTGTCGATCCAGACGGCGGCCGAGCTGATCGGCACGGAACCGCAGTACTCCCGGCTGGCGGCCCGGCTGCTGGCCGCCTACGTGGACGAGGAGGTCCGCGGGCAGGAGGTGACCTCCTTCAGCGAGTCCATCCGGTACGCCCACGGCCTCGGCTTGATCGCCGACGACACCGCCGCGTTCGTGGCCCGGCACGCCAGCCAACTCGACGACGCCGTCGACCCGGCCGGTGACCTGCGGTTCGAGTACTTCGGGCTGCGTACGGTGGCCGACCGCTACCTGCTGCGGCACCCGCGGTCACGGCTGGTGGTGGAGACCCCGCAGTACTGGCTGCTGCGGGTGGCCTGCGGGCTGTCCGGCACGCCCGACGAGGCGGTCGGGTTCTACCGGCTGATGTCGTCGCTGGCCTACCTGCCGAGTTCCCCGACGTTGTTCAACTCGGGCACCCGGCACACCCAGATGTCGTCGTGTTTCCTGGTCGACTCGCCGCGCGACGAACTGGACTCGATCTACGAGCGCTACCACCAGGTGGCGAAGCTGTCGAAGTTCTCCGGCGGCATCGGCATCTCCTTCACGCGGGTACGTGGCCGGGGGGCGCTGATCCGAGGCACCAACGGCCGGTCCAACGGGATCGTGCCGTTCCTCAAAACCCTCGACGCCGGGGTCGCGGCGGTCAACCAGGGCGGCCGGCGCAAGGGGGCGGCCTGCGTCTATCTGGAACCGTGGCACCCGGACGTCGAGGAGTTCCTGGAGCTGCGGGACAACACCGGTGAGGAGGCCCGGCGCACCCACAACCTCAACCTGGCCAACTGGATCCCCGACGAGTTCATGCGCCGGGTCGAGGCCGACGGCGACTGGTCGCTGATCGACCCGTCGGATGCCCCGGAGCTGCCCGACCTGTACGGCGAGGAGTTCGACGCCGCGTACCGGGTCGCCGAGAAGAAGGCGGTCCGCACGGTCAAGGCCCGGGACCTGTACGGGCGGATGATGCGCACCCTGGCGCAGACCGGCAACGGGTGGATGACGTTCAAGGACCGGTCGAACCGGTTGTCCAACCAGACCGGCGTGCCGGGCAACACGATCCACCTGTCCAACCTGTGCACCGAGATCCTGGAGGTCAACAGCGACACCGAGACGGCGGTCTGCAACCTGGGGTCGGTCAACCTCGGCGCGCACCTCACCGGCGACGGTGTCGACTGGGAGAAGCTGCGCGCCACGGTCCGCACGGCGGTGGTGTTCCTGGACCGGGTGATCGACATCAACTACTACCCGGCCGAGCAGGCGGCGGCGTCGAACCCGCGCTGGCGGCCCGTCGGGCTGGGGCTGATGGGTTTGCAGGACGCGTTGTTCGCGTTGCGCCTGCCGTTCGACTCGGCCGGGGCCCGGGAGTTGTCCACCCGGGTCCAGGAGGAGATCTTCCTGACCGCCCTGGAGACGTCGACCGGTCTGGCCGAACGGTTCGGCGCACATCCCGCGTACCCGCAGACCCGGGCGGCCCGGGGTGACCTGCACCCGGACCTGTGGGGGGTGGAGCCCACCCAGACCGCGCGCTGGGCGGCGTTGCGCACCCGGATCGCGGCGCACGGCCTGCGCAACTCGCTGCTGGTGGCGATCGCCCCGACCGCCACGATCGCGTCGATCGCCGGCTGCTACGAGTGCATCGAGCCACAGGTGTCCAACCTGTTCAAGCGGGAAACCATGTCCGGGGAGTTCCTCCAGATCAACACCTATCTGGTACGCGAGCTGAAGGCACGCGGCCTGTGGACGCCGGAGATCCGCGACCAGATCAAGCGGGCCGAGGGGTCGGTGCAGGGGATCGTCGACCTGCCCGCCGAGGTGCGGGAGCTGTTCCGTACCGCGTGGGAGCTGCCGCAGCGGGCGCTGATCGACCTGGCCGCCGCGCGGGCGCCCTACATCGACCAGTCGCAGTCGCTGAATCTGTTCCTCAGCGCGCCGACCATCGGCAAGTTGTCCTCGATGTACCTGCACGCCTGGAAGTCCGGGCTGAAGACCACCTACTACCTGCGGTCGCGTCCGGCGACCCGGATCCAGCAGGCCACCGTCACCGTCGCCCCGGTCGTCGCGGCCGACGCCGAGGCGCTGGCCTGTTCCCTGGAGAACCCCGAGAGCTGCGAGGCGTGCCAGTGACCACCGTCGACGAAACCCGCACCGGCGGGCGGCACCTGCTGCTCGACCCCGGCATGGACCTCACCCTGCGGCCGATGCGCTACCCGCACTTCTTCGACCGGTTCAAGGACGCCATCCGCAACACCTGGACGGTGGAGGAGGTCGACCTGCACTCCGACCTGGCCGACCTGGAACGGCTGTCGCCCGCCGAGCGGCACCTGGTGTCCCGGCTGGTGGCGTTCTTCGCCACCGGTGACACGATCGTCGCCAACAACCTGGTGCTCAACCTCTACCAGCACGTCAACTCTCCCGAAGGCCGGCTCTACCTGTCCCGGCAGCTGTTCGAGGAAGCCGTGCACGTGCAGTTCTATCTGAACCTGCTCGACACGTACGTCCCCGACGAGCAGGAACGGTTCGCCGCGTTCGCCGCCATCGAGAACATCCCGTCGATCCGGCGTAAGGCCGAGTTCTGCTTCCGCTGGATCGACTCGGTGTTCGAGCTGCGGGAGCTGCGGACCCGGGCGGACCGGCGGGCGTTCCTGCTCAACCTGATCTGCTTCGCCGCCTGCATCGAGGGGCTGTTCTTCTACGGCGCGTTCGCCTACGTCTACTTCCTGCGCTCGCGGGGCCTGCTCAACGGGTTGGCGTCGGGCACCAACTGGGTGTTCCGCGACGAGTCGATGCACATGGCGTTCGCCTTCGACGTGGTGGAGACCGCCCGGCGGGAGGAGCCGGACCTGTTCGACGCCGAGCTGGAACGACAGGTCACCGAGATGCTCGCCGAGGCCGTCGAGTGCGAGGTGCAGTTCGCCGAGGACCTGCTCGACCAGGGCGTGTCGGGGCTGTCGCCTGCGGACATGCGGTCCTACCTGGAGCACGTCGCCGACCGGCGGCTCGCCCAGCTCGGCATCGCGCCCCGCTACGGCGCGCAGAACCCGTTCGCGTTCATGGACCTGCAGGACGTGCAGGAGCTGTCGAACTTCTTCGAGCGTCGGGTGTCGGCGTACCAGGTGGGGGTCAGCGGCAGCGTCACCTTCGACGACGACTTCTGACCGGCGCGGCCGGGCCGGGTCACTGCGGAGGCCGGGTCACTGCGGTGGCCCGGCCTCGGTGAGCCGGCCGTCGGCCAGCCGGAGCCAGCGGTCCACCCCGATCCCCGCCAGGAACCGGTCGTCGTGACTGACCACCACGAACGCCCCCCGGTACGCCAGCAGCGCGCTCTCCAACTGCGCCACGCTGACCAGGTCCAGGTTGTTGGTGGGCTCGTCGAGCAGCAGCAGGTGCGGTGCCGGTTCGGCGAACAGCAGGCAGGCCAGGGTGGCGCGGAGCAGCTCACCGCCGGAGAGCACCCCCGCCGGCAGGTGGGCACGGGCGCCCCGGAACAGGAACCGGGCCAACAGGTTCAACCGCTCCGCCTCGGTCCGCGCCGGGGCGGCCCCGGCCAGGTTCTCCGCCACCGTGCGGGCCGGGTCGAGCAGGTCGAGGCGCTGGGACAGGTACGCCACCCGCCCCGACGCCCGCGCGACGGTGCCCAGGTCCGGCTCCTGCCGGCCGCCGACCAGCCGCAGCAGGGTCGACTTGCCGGCCCCGTTGGGCCCGGTCAGGGCGATCCGTTCGGGACCCCTGATGGTCAGGTCGATCCCGTCACCGGCGAAGACCGGCCGGCCCGCGTAGCCGGCCCGCATTCCGTGGCCGGCGAAGACGGTGCGACCGGCGGGCACCACGGTGTCGGGCAGGTCGAGGACGAGCTGGTCGTCGCGGCGGGCCGCCTCGCCGGCCTGGTCCAGCCGGGCCTGGGCGTCGGCGACCCGGGCGGTGTGCACGTCGTCGGCCCGGCCCGCCGACACCTGCGCGTCCCGTTTGAGGTTGCCGGCGACGATCCGGGGCAGCCCCGCGTCGGACAGGTTCCGGGCGGCGGTCGAGGCCCGGCGGGCCGCCCGCTCGCGGGCCTGCTGGAGTTCCCGCTTCTGCCGCTTGACGTCCTGCTCGGCCTGGCGCAGCTGCCGCTCGGCGACCTCCCGCTCGGCCCGTACCACCTGCTCGTGGTGGGTGAAGTTGCCGCCGTAGAAACGGATCTGACCGTGGTCGAGGGCGGCGATGCGGTCCATCTCGTCCAGCAACGCCCGGTCGTGGCTGACCACGAGTAGCGCGCCCGGCCAGGACCGCAGCACGGCGAGCAGGCGTTCCCGCGCCGACCGGTCGAGGTTGTTGGTGGGCTCGTCGAGCAGCAGCACGTCGGGCCGTTTGAGTAGTTCGGCGGCGAGACCGAGGGAGACCACCTCGCCGCCGCTGAGGGTGCCGAGCCGGCGGTCCAGCGTCACCCCGGTCAGGCCGAGGCGGTCGAGGGCGACGCGGGTGCGTTCCTCGACGTCCCAGTCGTCGCCGACGGTGGTGAAGTGCTCCTCGGCGGCGTCACCGGACTCGATGGCGTGCAGCGCGGCAACGACGCGGTCGACCCCGAGCACCTCGGCGACGGTCTGCCGCATCGCGAACGGCAGGTGCTGTGGCAGATAGCCCGGCACCCCCTCGACGGTGACGCTGCCCCCGGTGGGCCGCAGCTCGCCGGCGATGAGCCGCAGCAGGGTGGACTTGCCGGCCCCGTTCGCCGCGACCAGGCCGGTACGGCCGCCGGGAAGGGAGAACGACAGGTCCTCGACGACCGGGGTGTCATCCGGCCAGGAGAAGGACAGGTGGGAGCAGACGACGAAACTGTCGGACATGACGGACCTCGGAGACGGGTGATCCGGGCGCGCAGGCGCTGCCCGGGGCGAACAGGGCAAGACGACAGGGGCGACGCGACGGGGCGGTCATCCGCCGTCGGTCACCGCAGCCGGGTGTTCACCCGGAGATGTCGTCGTCACCTGCCACGATCTGCTCCCTGTCCTGGTCGACCGGACCAGGATAACCCGGCCTGGCGCGGGCGGGTCACCGCACGCACCGGCACCGACGGGTCGGCACGCGCCAGGCGCGGGCGGGTCACCGCGCCTCGTAGTCGAACCAGTCGAACGCGACGGTGCCCCGGGCTGCGTACATGCCGATGACCCGGCCGGTGAAGCCGCCGGCCACCTCGGTGGACAGGTACCTGCCGTCGAGTTCGGCAAGCACGTCGAAGGTCCCGTCCGGGCGCTCGACGCCGAGCCGGAGCAGGTCGGGTTCCTTGCCGGGGTGCCAGTCGCCGGGGGCCGGGGCGAGCATCTCGATCCGCAGGTGGACCGGGCCGGCCCCGACCTGCCGGGTGGCGAGCGTCGAGCGCACCGACCCGATCCGGGCCACCACCCGCACCTCACCGTCGCCCGCCTCGATGTCGTAGTGGTGCCGCTCGTCGAGGCGGACCACCAGACCGCCGTGCCCGTCACCCGGGTCGACCACGGTCCGGACCCGGCACGACGGGTGCTGCTGGCGGCGGCCGACGAACGTGACGTCCGGCGCGTCCGGGGACGCGCCCCGGGCCCGCAACGTGAGCCAACCGGGTCGTTCGGCCAACGACCAGACCTCCGCCGGCCGGGACCGCACCGAGACCCAGCGGGGATGCAGCCGGTCGGCGTCGAAGTCGTCGCGTACGGGCGGCGGCGGCACGGGGTGCGCGGCCCACGGCGGGGCGGGCATCTCCGGCGTGACCGCGCCGACCACCGGCCAGCCGTCCACCCAAGTCACCGAGGCGAGGAACGTCTCCCGCCCGAGCACGTGCCAGCCGGGGGTGCCGCCGCCGGGGCGGACCCCGAGCAGCACCAGCCACCACGATCCGTCGGGCCCCTGCACCAGGTCGGCGTGGCCGGTGTTCTGGATCGGCCGGTGGGTGCCCCGGTGGGTGAGGATCGGGTTGGCCGGGCCCGGCTCGAACGGGCCGTCGGGCGCGCCCGCGCGGGCGATCGACACGGCGTGCCCGCGTTCGGTGCCGCCCTCGGCGATCAGCAGGTACCAGTGCTCGCCGATCCGGTACAGGTGCGGGGCCTCCGGGGCCTGCGCGCCAGGGGCCCCGGACCACAGCCGCCGGACCGGGCCGACGGTGCGTCCGGTCTCCGGGTCGAGGCGCACCTGCGCGATCCCGGCGTAGGTGCACCAGCAGGTGCCGTCGTCGTCCCAGGCGAGGTCGGGGTCGATGCCGTCCACCCCGGGGGCCCGGACCGGGTCCGACCAGGGGCCGGCCGGGTCGGTGGCGGTGCAGATCAGGGTGCCGCCGCCCTCGGCGCAGTTGCTGACGATCAGCCAGAACCGGCCGTCGTGGTGGCGCAGGGTCGGCGCGTACACCCCGCCCGACGACGGCATGTCGACCGGCAGGGTGAGCTGACCGGGCCGGTCGAGCACGTTGCCGATCTGCTCCCAGTGCACCAGGTCCCGGCTGTGGAACAGCGGCACCCCGGGAAAGTACTCGAAGCTGGAACAGGCCAGGTAGTAGTCGTCGCCGACCCGGCAGACGCTCGGGTCCGGGTGGAAGCCGGCCAGCACCGGATTGGCGAAGGTGCCGTCGGGCCAGCCGGCGACACCCCCGGTCACCGCGTCGGCTCCGACCGGACTCATCCGCCAACCCCCCTGGGATCGTGATCGGGATGGATACCCGCCCACGATCCCACGGGGGCGGCACCGCCTGCTGCCCCACCCGACGCCGGCCGCCGGGCCGGCACCGGCCGGGAGGAGCCGTCGGGCCGCCTCCCGGCCGCGCGGTTGCCGGGTCAGCCCACCGGCACGGGCCGCCGGGTCGGGCCGAGGTGCCGGGCGTACGCGCCGGTGGTGAAGAACGCGGGCAGGTCCTCGCCGAGGGCGGTGTCCTCGACGATCCGCGCCGCCCAGCCGGCCCGTTCCCGGTCGACGCCGTCGCGTCCGGCGACCAGGGCGGCCAACTCCTCCGCGAGGATCGTCCGGACCAGGTCCTCGGTCACGCAGCCGCCGTCGGCCAGCGGGGTGCCGTGGTGCAGCCACTGCCAGACCTGGCAGCGGGCGATCTCGGCGGTGGCCGCGTCCTCCATCAGGTTGCCCAGTGCCACCGCGCCGGTGCCGCCGAGCCACGCGTCGACGTAACGCACGGCGACGGCGATGTTGGCCCGCACCCCGGCGGCGGTGACCCGGCCCGGGGTCTTGTCGACGGCGAGCAGGTCGGCGGCGGTCACGGCGACGTCGTCGCGCAGCCGGTCGAGCTGGTGCGGGCGGTCACCCAGCACCGCGTCGAACTCCCGACGGCAGGTCTCGACCAGGCCCGGGTGGGCCACCCAGGAGCCGTCGAACCCGTCGCCGGCCTCCCGCCGCTTGTCCGCCCGGACCCGGTCGAGGGCCACCTCGTTGACCTGCGGGTCCCGGCTCGGGATGAACGCGGCCATCCCGCCGATCGCGTGCGCCCCGCGCCGGTGGCAGGTCGCCACCAGCAGTTCGGTGTACGCCCGCATGAACGGCACCGTCATGGTGACCTCGGACCGGTCGGGCAGGACGAAGTCGGACCACTGCCCGAAGTTCTTGATCACGCTGAAGATGTAGTCCCACCGGCCGGCGTTCAGCCCCGCCGAGTGTTCCCGCAGCTCGTAGAGGATCTCCTCCATCTCGAAGGCGGCGGTGATCGTCTCGATCAGCGTGGTCGCCCGGATCGTGCCCCGGGGCAGGCCGAGGCGCTGCTGGGCGAAGACGAAGATGTCGTTCCACAGCCGGGCCTCCCGGTGGCCCTCCAGCTTCGGCAGGTAGAAGTACGGTCCGGCGCCCGCGTCGAGCTGCCGCTGCGCGCAGTGGAACAGGTAGAGCCCGAAGTCGACCAGGCTGGCCGAGATGGGCCGGCCGTCCACCACGATGCCCTTCTCCACCAGGTGCCAGCCGCGCGGCCGGACGACGATCGTGGCGAGCTGCGCGCCGAGGGCGTACCGCTTGCCGCGCGGGTCGGTGAAGTCGATCCGCCGGTCCAGGGCGTCGATCAGGTTGAGCTGACCGGAGATGACGTTGTGCCAGGTCGGCGCGGTGGCGTCCTCGAAGTCGGCGAGCCACACCCGGGCCCCGGAGTTGAGCGCGTTGACCGTCATCTTCCGGTCGGTCGGCCCGGTGATCTCGACCCGCCGGTCCTCAAGGCCCGGTGCGGGCGGGGCCACCCGCCAGTCGGGGTCGGCCCGGATCGCGGCGGTCTCCGGCAGGAAGTCGGGGAACTGGCCGGTGGCGTAGCGGTCCCGACGGGCCCGCCGGGTGTCCAGCAGGGCCACCCGGCGGGCGGCGAACTCGCTGTCCAGCGCGACCAGGAACTCCAGCGCCGCGGGGGTGAGGACCTCGTCGAACCGGTCGGCCAGCGCTCCGATGATCTCGTATCTCATGCGAACTGCTCCTCTTCGGTGGAGCCACGCAGGGCGGTGGTCTCGGCGGCCGGGTTGAGCACGGTGCTGATCAGGTCGAAGTAGCCGGTGCCGACCTCGCGCTGGTGCTTGACGGCGGTGTAGCCGGCCGGCTCGGCGGCGAACTCCCGTTCCTGCAACGCCACGTAGGCGGGCATGCCGTCGGCGGCGTAGCCCCGGGCCAGGTCGAACATCGAGTAGTTGAGGGCGTGGAAGCCGGCCAGGGTGATGAACTGGAACCGGTAGCCTAGGTGGCCGAGTTCGCGTTGGAACTTCGCGATGGTCGAGTCGTCGAGGTGCTTGCGCCAGTTGAACGACGGCGAGCAGTTGTAGGCGAGGAGCTGGTCCGGGTACTCGGCCTTGATCGCCTCGGCGAACCGGCGGGCGACGTCCAGGTCGGGGGTGGAGGTCTCCATCCACAGCAGGTCGGCGTGCGGGGCGTAGGCCAGGCCCCGGGCGATGCACGGCTCGATGCCGTTGCGCACCCGGTAGAACCCCTCGGCGGTGCGTTCGCCGGTGACGAACGGCCGGTCCCGCTCGTCGACGTCGGTGGTGAGCAGCGTGGCGGCCTGCGCGTCGGTGCGGGCGATCACCACCGACGGCACCCCGGCCACGTCGGCGGCGAGCCGCGCCGCCTCCAGGGTGCGCACGTGCTGGCCGGTCGGGACGAGCACCTTGCCGCCCAGGTGGCCGCACTTCTTCTCGGCGGCGAGCTGGTCCTCCCAGTGCACCCCGGCGGCACCGGCCCCGATCATGGCGGTCATCAGCTCGTAGGCGTTGAGCGGGCCGCCGAAGCCGGCCTCGGCGTCGGCGACGATCGGCGCGAGCCAGTCGACGCCGTCGTCGTCGCCCTCGGCGGTGGTGATCTGGCCGGCGCGCAGCAACGCGTTGTTGATCCGGCGCACCACGGCGGGCACCGAGTTGGCGGGGTAGAGGCTCTGGTCGGGGTAGGTGTGCCCCGCGAGGTTGGCGTCGGCGGCCACCTGCCAGCCGGAGAGGTAGATGGCCTTGAGTCCGGCCCGGACCATCTGCACGGCCTGGTTGCCGGTGAGCGCGCCCAGGGCGTGGACGTAGTCCTCGGTGTGCAGCAGCTCCCACAGCCGTTCCGCCCCACGGCGGGCCAGGGTGTGCTCCTCCTGGACGGCCCCGCGCAGGCGGACCACGTCCTCGGCGCGGTAGCTGCGGCGCACCCCCTGCCAGCGGGGGTCGGTCTCCCACTCGGTACGCAACCGCTCCACGGCGTTCTGCATGATCTCGTCTCCTCGGATGTCGTGACGCCGGCACCGGCCGTCGTGCCGTCCGGCGGTGCGGACGCGTCGCCCGGCCGGCGTGTCACCCACGGTCACACGGGGTCCGGGGCGGGGTCGAGGGACGGAAGAAGCCAAGTTCTGGGAAGTTCACACCCGGTTCTGCGAAGTTGCGAACAGGTATATTCGCACTCTGCCAAGGGGTGCTGGGCTGCCGAAAGAGCAGCGGGGAGGTGAGCGTGGTGAGCAAGACCTTCGCGGGTGCCCGGCTGCGCCGGATGCGCGAGGACCGCGCGTTGAGCCAGTCCCGGCTGGCCCGGCTGCTCAACATCTCGCCCAGTTACCTCAACCAGATCGAACACGACACCCGGCCGCTGACCGTGCCGGTGCTGATGCGCATCACCGAGGTGTTCGGCGTCGACCCGACGGTCTTCGCCCCCCGGGACACCCCCCGGCTGGTCGCCGGGCTGCGCGAGGCGCTACCCGGCCGGCCCGGCGTCGCCGACCTCACCGAGTTGGCCACCCGGCTGCCCGAGGTCGCCGAGGCCGTCCTCGACCTGCACCGCCGCTACCGGCAGGCCGACGAGCAGCTCGCCGAACTGCTGGGCGACCGGGAGACGGTCGGGCGCAGCCCGCACGACCGGGTGACCGAGTTCTTCTACCGGCGGCAGAACTACGTGCCCGACCTGGACGAGGCGGCGGAGCGGCTGGCCGGCACCATCGACCTGCGTCGCGGCGAGGTCCGGGCCGGGTTGCAGGACCGGCTCGCCCAGCGGCACGGGGTGCGGGTCCGCCACGACGACGCCACCCTGCTCGGCGACGAGCTGCACCGCTACCGGCCGCAGACCCGCACCCTGCACCTGTCGACGTCGCTGCGGGCCGGGCAGGAGGCGATGCGGATGGCCGCGCAGATCGCCCTGCTGGAGTACGCCGACGTGATCGACGAGATCGTGGAGGAGGAACGGTTCGACGACCCGCAGACCCAGATCCTCACCCGGGTCGGGCTGGCCAACTACTTCGCCGCCGCGCTGATCCTGCCGTACGGGCCGTTCCTCGCGGCGGCCGAACAGCACCGGTACGACATCGACCTGCTCACCCAGCACTTCACGATGGGCTGGGAGACCGTCTGCCACCGGCTCAGCACCCTGCAACGACCCCGGGCGCGCGGGGTGCCGTTCTCGTTCGTCCGGGTCGACCGGGCCGGCAACCTGTCCAAACGCCAGTCCGCCACCGGGTTCCCGTTCTCGCTCACCGGCGGCACCTGTCCGCTGTGGAACGTCTACGAGGCGTTCGGCGCGCCCGGCCGGGTGGTGGTGCAGGTGGCCGCGATGCCCGACGGGCAGCGCTACCTGTGGATCGCCCGCACCATCACCCGGCACCACGGCGGCTACAACCAGCCCGGCAAGGTCTACGCGATCGGGCTCGGCTGCGAGATCCGGCACGCCGACCGGCTGGTCTACTCCCGGGGCATCGACCTGTTCGACGCCGACGCCGTCACCGCGATCGGCCCGGGGTGCAAGACCTGCGAACGGATGACCTGCCCGCAGCGGGCCGCCGCGCCGATCAGCGGCCGGCTCGACCTCGACGAGAACCGCAGCACCTTCATCCCGTACCCGTTGAAGGGCTGACCACGGCGGCGGACCGGCACCGACGGCTGTCACCCGGTGCGGCGACCGCGCCCGTCGTGCCCGGCCGGACGGGCGGCGGCACCACCGCGATCAGTAGGCGACGGCGAAGTGCGTGCGCGGGTGGGCGCCCTGCTCGGCCTCGTCCACGACGGCGACGGCGAAGTCGCGGTAGGAGATGCGGCTGGCCCCGTCGGCGTCGGTCAGCAGGCGGGTGTCGCCGGCACGGTACGTCCCGGTCCGCTCGCCCTGCGGGTCGAACTCCGTCGCCGGCACCACCACCGACCACTCGACCGTCGCCGGGGCCGCCCGCAGCACGTCCAGTGCCGCCGCGTGCGCCCCGGCGAAGCCCCGGAACTGCGCCGGGAACCCGGGGGTGTCCATGACCCGGACGCCGGGCGCGACGTCGAGGTAGGCCGACAGGCCGATGCCGACCAGGCGGCCCCCGCCGGTCCCGGCGACGGCGTCGACAAGCGCGCCCACAGCGGCGGTGAAGAACCTTCCCGGGTCGTCCCCGAGGCCGGGGGCGGCCGCGTTCACCACCGCGCCCGCGCCCCCGACCAGGCCGGCGACCTGCGACCGGTCGGTGACGTCGCCCGCGACCAGACCGACGCCACGACCGGTGAGGTCGGCGTGCCGGGCGGTGTCCCGGACGACCGCGACGACGTCGTGCCCACGGCCGGCGGCCTCGGCCACGATCGCCCTGCCCGCCCGGCCGCCCGCGCCGAACACCACGATCCTGGTCACGTTCAGTCCCCTTCCACGATGCCGACGTGCCGGTTCCGCCCCGCGTCTCGCGGCGGACGACGCCGGTGCGCCACGGTAACGGGCACCGGGGTTTCCTGCGGGAAACCTCGTTAGGCTGGGTCGGTGACGGACCCCGACGCGCGCTTCGATCCGGTCTGCCCGTCCGGCATCGCGCCGATCCGCATCGGCGACAGGTGGACAGCGATGGTGATCTCCCTGCTGGCCGAGGAGCCGCTGCGGTTCTCCGCCATCAGGGCGCGGATCGGCCCGGTCACGGCGAAGGTGCTGACGGCGGCGTTGCGCAACCTGGAACGGGACGGGTTCGTCGCCCGGTCGGAGCACCCCGGACCACCCCGGAGTGTCCACTATGGCCTCACCGGGTTGGGCCGGACCCTGCTGCCCGCCGTCGCGTTGGCCGTGACGTGGGCGCACGATCACCTCGGCGCGATGCTCGACGCGCAGGAGGCCTACGACCGCGAGCACGCCCGACCGGGCCGGACAGAACCACGCTGACCGGGCTCTCCGGTCGGGTGGCCGGCACCGGCCGCGCCTGTCGGCGGATCAGGTCAGGCTGATCACCGGTCGGGTCAGGGTCTCGTCGGCGTACCCGTCGGCGGAGGCGAGCCACCGGCCGAAGTCCCCGTCGCGGTAGGCGGTGGCGAGGGTCAGCCAGCCCAGGAAGTAGCCGCTGCCGCCGCAGGTGACGACCCCGCCGTCGCCGCCGCAGACCACGGTCGGCTCGGTCGTCACCTCGTACCGGTAGGGGTCCTGGCCGATCGCCAGCCCCCACAGGTTCGGCGTCCGGTGCGCCCCGGTCGGGTGCTCGACCGGATAGCCGTGGTCGGGGGTGTCGTCGCCCCAGCGGAACAGGGTGGTCGCGCCCGCGCCGCAGGCCCACTCCCACTCGTCCGGGCTGGTCGTCCGCAGGCCCAGGGCGGTGAGGGCGGCCATCGCCTCGTCGTGGTCGAACTCCTCGACCAGCACGGCCCGGGTCACCCGGCCGGTCCCGTCCAGCTCGACGGTCAGCCCGTCGGCGGAGCTCACCGTGCCCGCCTGCCCGCCCCGGTGGCCGAGCGACCCGACGAGTTCACCGACCCGGGGATCGTCCGACGGCACCGGCATCTCGCCGGGTTCGAACGCCTCCACCGCGACCAGCGTCGCCGGCAGGTCGACCTCGCGCACCGGCGAGGTCATCGCGTCAACGTACTCGGTCAGCGGGGGCAGGCCGTACTCCTCGGCGCTGTCGGCGTAGCTGGCCTGCTGGGCCGCTGAGGGGTGGAACCGGGAAGCGTCGTAGCCGAGCGTCGGCCGGCCGCCCGGCACCAGCGCGAACCGCAGACCGCCCCGGTCGAAGACCGCCGTGCGGTACGGACGTCCCGCGTAGACGGTGTGCCGCAGGCCCACTACGGTCAGGTCGTGCCGCGCCGCGATCTCCCGGGCCAGGCGATCGGCGGCCTGCTCCGAGCGGTCGTTCCACTGGTCGACACGGAGCTCGGCGTACGACATCGGGCCAGGATAGGACACCGTCCGACATCGGCGAACCCGGGTAGTCGGCCGCGGCCGTCCGCACATTTTCCCCTGAAGCTTGACTATTCGCCCAGAAATGCCACTACCGGTGAGCATAATGGAGCAGGCTCCGGCGGACAGGGGCCGAACAACCCACCCCTGTCACGCATTCAACCCTGTGAACGCCGGCTCCTGCCGTCGGGTCGGTGGTGAATTAACTCCACAGACGCACTACGGTAGGCCGTCACTTCTGTTCCCCGGCGCGCTCACGAATACCGAAGGAAGACTCATGACGACCGCACCCATGCGCCAGGATGATCACCCGGTGTCACTGGGCACGGTTCGCGCGGAGCCATTGGACCGCCTCTCCGCTGCGGACATCTCTCCGATCGTGCGCCGGGTGATAGCGGCTCACCTCGACCAGAGCAGAAGCCCCGTGGCGAAGTTCTCGTCGTTCATCTGACCGTCATGCATCCCGTACCGGCCCGTGCGGCGTTGACCGAGTTCGTCCTCAAGGTCCATGCCAGGTGCGATCTGGCCTGCGACCACTGCTACATCTACGAACACGCGGACCAGAGCTGGCGGCGACGTCCGGCGCGAATGACGTCCGAAGTGCTCGCCGCTGCGGCGGGCCGAATCGCCGAACACGCCGCCGCGCATCAGCTTACGGACATATCGGTTATCTTGCACGGCGGTGAGCCGTTACTGCTCGGACCCGTACGGATGCGCGACGTTCTCGCCGAACTACGGCGCGTCATCGGCGCGGTCACCCGACTCCGGATCGGCATGCAGACCAACGGGGTGCTCCTGTCCGAGCAGTTCTGCGACCTGCTGGCCGAATACGACGTCTCGGTCGGGGTCTCGCTGGACGGCGGGCGTGCCGCGAACGACCTGCACCGACGGTTCCGCAATGGCGACAGCAGCTACGACCAGGCCCTGCGGGCCCTCGCTCTACTGCGACGCCCGGCGTACCGCCGGCTGTGGTCGGGTCTGTTGTGCACCGTGGACATCCGCAACGACCCGGTCGGGGTCTACGAGGCGCTCCTCGCCCAGCAGCCGCCCCGGATCGACTTCCTGCTCCCCCATGCCAACTGGGACGTCCCACCGCCACGGCCCCGTGGGGCCACCATCAGCTACGGCGGCTGGCTGCGTGCCATCTACGACAGGTGGTGCGCCGACGGACGGCCAGTCCCGGTCCGGCTCTACGACTCGCTGCTGTCCACGGCCACGGGCGGCCCCAGCGGCACGGAGATGCTGGGGCTCGACCCGGTCGACCTCGCCGTCATCGAGACCGACGGCGAGTGGGAGCAGGCGGACTCGCTCAAGACCGCCTACCACGGCGCACCAGCCACCGGCATGACCGTCTTCTCCCACCCGGCCGACGAGGTCGCCGCCAGCCCGCAACTGGCCCGTCGCCGGGCGGGCCGCTCCGGGCTCGCCGACGAGTGCCGCCGGTGCCCGGTGGTCGAACAGTGCGGCGGCGGCCTCTTCGCCCACCGCTACCGTGCGGGACGGTTCGACCACCCGAGCGTCTACTGCACCGACCTGAAAGAACTGATCGTGCACGTACGAGAGAACCCGCCCGCCCCGGTCCGGCTCGACACCGGGTCGACCGACGACCTCATCGATCGCGTGACCACCCCGACAGGTGACCGGCTCGCCATCGAGCACCTCGTCGACGCGCAGACGGCCATCGTCCGTGCGCTGCTGCGGGGGGTGGCCGACGACCTGCCCCCCGGTGGCGCCGCAGCGGACGGCTGGGCGGCGCTGACCGAGCTCGACCGGCGCGCGCCGGGATCCGTCGCCCGCGTCACCGCCCACCCGTACGTGCGCGTGTGGGCGGTCGACTGCCTGGCCGGGATGGCGGCCGGCCATCGACACGGGGTCGACTACCTCGGGTCGATCGCCGCCGCCGCGGCGATCGACGCCGGTGTGCCACTGACCCTGACCGTGCCGGTCCGCAACGACCGCCTGCACCTGCCGACCATCGGCACGGTGCTGCTGCCCGAGGTCGGCGACGGCACGGCCCGGGTCCACGTCGAGAAGGGCGGCCTGCGGGTGACAGGTGACGACGTGGCCGTCGCGATCCGCGCCGGTGCGGGCGGCGACACCGCCCGGTGGCAACCGACGCGCAGGCTGGTCACCTCGGACGTGACGGTGCTGCTGGAGGACGGTGACCCGCACCGCGAATGCCACCGGTTGCCGGCCACCGGACGGCTGGCCGACGCGGATGCCGCCAGGTGGGGCGTCACCTTCGCGACGGCCTGGGAGATCATCACCGACGAGGTCCCCGGCCGCGCCGAGGAGCTGGGGGCGGGTCTGCGCGCCCTGGTGCCCCTGCGGCGCAGCGGCGGCGGGGTGAGCGAAGCCTCGACCGCGCGGCAGGCCTTCGGCGGCGTGGCCGCCACGGAGACCGACCCCGGGTCCCTGGCGGTCCTGCTGGTGCACGAGTTCCAGCACAGCAAGATGAACGCCCTGCTCGACATCGTCGACCTGGTCGACAGCGCGCGGCCGACCAGCGTCGTGGTCGGTTGGCGGCCCGACCCGCGTCCCGCGGAGGCCGTCCTGCACGGCATCTACGCGCATGCGGCGGTGGCGGACATCTGGCGGATCCGGGCCGACCGCCGGGTCGACGGCGCACTGGCCACCTACCGTCGCTACCGCGACTGGACCATCGAGGCGATCACCGCCCTCGACCGCACGGACGCGCTCACTCCGGCGGGTTCGCGGCTCCTGCGGCGCATCGCCCACTGCGTGACGGGCTGGCCCTCCTGACCGTCGCCGCCCGCACGACGCACCGACCTGGCGGCGACCCGGGCAACGGGGCGTCCGCGCCCGTCGACTCAGGGGCGGCGACCGCGCCCCTGAGGGCCGATGGACGGTCCGTCATGTCGTCAGGTGAAGACCTGGTCACCGCAGGGCAACGTCTTTACTCTGATCGATACACTCCACAACGTGTCGACTGGAGAGCAGAGCGTGATCATTGCCGGTTGGCGGTCGGGACGCTCTGTCCGCGCGCACAGGGTCGTGTCGACGTGAACCATGACCGACCCCTCCCCGCCGGCACCCGTTACTTCTTCCTCAGCTACGTCCCCCCACCGACGCACAACGAGCGCACCCCCGGCGACCACTGGGTGCGTCGCTTCTACCACGACCTCAACCTGGCCATCGACGGGCAGCCGGGAGTTCGGTTACGCCGGCGTGGCTTCGCCGCCTTCACCGTACGTCCACCGGAGGACCGGGCGGAACAGCGGCGGCTGGCGCTCGCGGAGGCCGAGGTGTTCGTTCCGCTCTACTCACCCGACTATCTCAACCGCGACGACACGCGACGGGAACGGGAGTGGTTCCGGCAACGGCTGCAACGGGCCGGTCGACCGACCGACGGGGACAACATCCTCCCGGTGCTGTGGACCCCGTCGCCCGCAGCCGTCCACGCGCCCGACCAGGCCCGCGCCCTGGCGATGGGCACCGACGTGGACGCCTACGTCGCCGACGGCATGAGCGCGCTCTGCCGGTTGCAGACCCACCAGAAGGCCTACCAGGAACTCCTGGGCCGGCTGGCCCGGCACATCGTCGACACCGCCGAGCGGACACCGTTGCAGCCGGCGGAGCCGCCCTCCGGGCGCACCGACGTGCCCTCGTCCCCCACCAGCGAGGTGCCCTTCCGGTCCGTGGTGATCGCCCCCGACCAGCCGTCGAGCCCGGGCCGGCTCAACGGGCGGTTCCACACCCACGCCGACCGGTGGCGGCCGTTCCCGGGCCAACGGCCGGTCGTCGACGACGTGACCGACGCCGCCCAACGGTTACGGCTGCCGATCGATGTCCGGGACTTCGTACCCGACACCGATCTGTTCCGGGACTGTCCCGGCGTGATCATGATCGATCCACTGGTGGTCGAGACCGACGACGGTGCGGAGGCCGTCCGCGCAGCCGTGGACTGCCTCCGCAACTGGGTGGGCGTCGTGGTGATCGTCGACGCCTCGGTGCCGAACCACCGCACACACGCGACGGCGCTACTCGACCGGACGGTGGCGATGATCCCCGCACCGGCCCGGCCCCTCGCGGTGACGACGCACGCCGAGTGGCAGGCCGGCATTCTCGGCCTGGTCGACCGGATGCGACGCCGCTACCTCGACGCGAGGCCGGCCTACCCGCCACCGGGGCCGCCGATCAGCAAACCCCGGCTCTCGGAGCACCCCCTGCCCGACGAAGGAATGGACACATGACCCGACGCGAGGGACAGGTCGTCACCTTCTACTCCTACAAGGGCGGCACCGGCCGGACGATGGCCCTGGCCAACGTCGCCTGGATCCTCGCCGCCAACGGCAAGCGGGTGCTGGCCGTCGACTGGGACCTCGAATCACCCGGGTTGGCGCGCTTCTTCACACCGTTCATCGACCGCAACGCGCTGGAGAGTACCGGCGGGGTGATCGACCTGATCCGCGAGTACGAGTGGGCGACCGCCACCGTGCAGGACAAGGGCGACGAGCGCTGGCACGAGCAGTACGCGCGGGTCCACAAGTACTCCTTCTCGTTGAACTGGTCCAACTTCCCCGGTGACGGCACCCTCGACTTCCTCTCGGCCGGCCAGCAGAACAACGACTACGCCGGCGCGCTCGCCGGCATGAACTGGGACGAGTTCTACGAGCGGCAGGGCGGCGGGCACTTCTTCGACGCGCTGCGGGCCGACATGCGGCGCAACTACGACTACGTCCTCATCGACAGCCGCACCGGCTTCTCCGACGTCGCCGACATCTGCACCATGCAACTGCCCGACATCCTCGTCGCCTGTTTCACGCTCAGCGACCAGGGCATCAGCGGCGCAGCCACGGTGGCCCGCCTGGTCGAGCACCGCTCCGAGGCGCGACAGATCCGGGTGCTGCCCGTGCCGATGCGGATCGATCCCGCGGAGAAGGTCAAGGCGGACACCGGTCGCGCCGTGGCCCAGCAGCGCTTCAGCGGTCTGCCGAGCGGGATGAACGAGGCTGAGCGCGACCGGTACTGGGCCCGGATGCAGGTTCCCTACCAGGCCTTCTACGCCTACGAGGAGTTGCTGGCCACCTTCGCCGACCAGCCAGGCGTCAACGGCTCGCTGTTGTCGGCGTACGAGGTCCTGGCCCGGGAGATCACCCGGGGGGAGGTCGACTCGCTGCCCCCGATGAGCAGCACGGTACGCGACCGGATCAACGTCCGTTTCACCCGTACGGCCACGTCGGTGGAGAACGAGATCCTGCTGCGCCACGCACCCTACGACCGGGTCTGGGCGGAGTGGATCGGCCACCTGCTCGCCTCGGCCGACGTACGGGTGACCGACCCGTGGTTCGTCGACGACGTGGTGCCCGGCACCGCCCGCGAGCTGATCATCGTCTCCGAGGCCAACGCCAACGAGGAGGCGGTGCTCGCGGCGGCGGACCGGTCACCCGACCAGGTCCCGCTGGTGGTCTACGTCGCCGACGTCCGGCGGCTCGCCAACGTGCCGGCCGCGCATGCCGCCTCGGTCGCCGGGTTGGAGGCGCGGACGGCAGCCGCACGGATCCTGCGCCTCGTCGGCCGGGACGGGCTGGCCGACGACATCGAACTGCCGACCGGACCCCGCTTCCCCGGACGCGACAACACCGTCTTCGAGGTGCCGGGCCGCAACAAGCGGTTCACCGGTCGCGAGGAGGACCTGCGCGAACTGCGTACGCTGCTGCGCAGCAGCCCGAAGGTGGTGTTGGCCGGCACCGGTCCGGTGACGTTGCAGGGCATGGGTGGCATCGGCAAGAGTCAGCTGGCGCTGGAGTACGCCCACCGCTACCGCGCCGCCTACGACATGGTGTGGTGGATCGACGCCGACCAGGTGCCGTTCATCGAGTCCGCCATCGGTGACCTGGCGCCCCACCTGGGCGTGCCGTTGTCGGAGTCGAACCGGGAGAACGCCCGGCTGGTGCTCCAGGCGTTACGGCACACCGATCTGCGGTGGCTGCTCATCATGGACAATGCCGACGAGGTCGAGGGCGTCCTGCCGTATGTGCCGGACGGCAGGGGTCACGTCCTGATCACGTCACGGAACCTCCAGTGGATCGAGCGGGCCGCCACCGTCCAGGTCGACGTGTTCAAACGGCCGGAGAGCATCCAGCACCTCATGGAGCGGGTGCCCAACATGCGGGCCGAGCAGGCCGACCGGGTCGCCTCCCTGCTCGGCGACCTGCCGATCGCGGTGACCGCCGCTGCGGCCTGGCTGGCTGACACCGGCCACTCGGTCGACGACTACCTCGCCGAGATCACCCGTTTCGGTCCGGGTGCGGTGATGGAGCCGAACAGCAACGTCTCGGTGGAGGCCACCTGGGAACTGTCGCTGAGCCACCTGCGGACCGGAAGTCCGGCGGCCTACCGGGTGCTGCAACTGTGTTCGGTGCTCGCGCCGGAGATCTCCGCCGACCTGGTCTACAGCGACGAGTTCGCCGAGGCGCTGGTGCCCTTCCATCCCCAGGCCAAGGAACGGCTGGTCCGTCAACAGCTGGTGCAGCAGGCGAACCGGCTCGCCCTGGTCCGGGTCGACCTGCGCGCCGACACCCAGGCGGGGGGCGAGCGGGGCAGGGGCGGACTGGTGATCATGCACCGCCTGTTGCAGCACGCCGTGCGGTCCCGGATGACCGAGGAGGAACTCGCCGAGGCGCATCGCCAGGTGCACCTCGTGCTGGCCGCCGCCCGCCCGGACGGCGAGGTCGACGATCCGGAGGGATGGCCCCGGTTCCGGGTGATCTGGCCGCACCTGGAGGCCTCCAAGGCGCTGCTCAGCAGCCGGGTCGAGGTACGCTCCCTGATGATCGACCGGGTCCGCTACCTGATGCTGCGGGGTGACCTGGAGAGCGGCCGGCTGCTCGGCCAGGAGGTCGCCGACGCGTGGGAGCGGTTACTGGCGGCGGAGACCGACGAGTCCGCGCGCAACGACCTGCGCCGACAGTTGCTGCACCTACAGTTCAACCTCGCCAACATCCTCGCCTTCCTGGGGCAGTTCACGCAGTCCCGGGCGCTCGACGAGCAGGTGCTCTCGGCGCAGCGTGAGCTGCTCGGTGAGGACCACCCGCACACCCTGATGACGGCCGGCGGGCTGGCCCGCGACCTGCGCGGTCTCGGCCTGTACAGCGAGGCCCTGCGGCTGGACGAGGGCACCTTCAACGCCTGGAAGCGCAACTTCACCGAGGAGCATCCCCGGACCCTGGCCGCCCTCAACAACCTCGCCAGCACCCAGCGGTTGATGGGGCGCTTCCGTGAGGCGCGCAGGAACGACGAGGCCGTGGTGGCCGGCCGCCGTGCCATCCTGGGCGAGAACCATCCGGACGCGCTCGCCTCGTCCGCCTACGTCGGCATCGACATGCGCGACGCGGGCGACTACGAACAATCGGTCACCCGGCTGCGCAGTGTGCACCAGGATCTGCTGCACACGGCGGGCCCCGAGCATCTGATCACCCTGCGGACGCAGACGAACCTGGCAGTCTCGCTGCGCGCCGCCGGCAACGCGGTCGAGGCGGACCCCCTCCTCGAAGCCGCCTACGAACTGCTCACCCAGCGGTTCGGACCCGACAACCCCGAGACCCTGACCTGCCGGCTGAGCCTGTCCATCAACCTGCTCACCCTCGACCTCTTCCAACGCGCCAGCCGGGAACTCACCGAGGTGCACCGCATCTACCAGAGCAATCTCGGCTCCGACCATCCGTTGACCCTGGTCTGTCTGGTCAACCTGGCCATGGTCGCCCGCCGGGCCGGTGACTTCGCGCAGGCGCGGCAGCTCGCCGGCGATTCGGCAGCGGCGCTCGCGACCGTGCTGGGTGCCGACCATCCGTATCCGCTCTCCGGGTGGATGAACCTGGGCATCTGTCTCGCCGACCAGCCGGACCCCCCGGAAGGCCGGGAGGCCGCCGACAGGCAGGCGCTCGACCTGCTGCGGCACGCCTGCGAGGGCCTCGTCGACAGGCTCGGCCCGGATCACCCCAACACGCTGCGGTCACGGGCGAACCTGCTGCTGATGCAGGACCGGACCGGTTCCGGCCGGCGGGGAGAGATCGAGGCGGTCATCCGTGAGCTCGCCTACCGGATGGGTGAGCACCACCCGGCCGTGGACACCGTACGCCAGCGTCGGCTGCAACGCCGCATCATCGACCCCCATCCGATCTGACCCGCGCCCGGTCCCCGGCTAGGTCGCAGGCGGAGTCTGCCCGAGCAGGCGCAGCGCCGCACGGGCGGCGGGCAGGGTGGGCTCCGCCGGTGTCCGGCCGTGCGCCCGCAGATAGTCGAGAAGCAGACGACGCAGTCTCCCCTCGTCGAGGAACTCGTCAGGCAGCCGGTGTGCGAGCAGTTCGGCCATCGTGGTGGGCGGAATCTTGTGCCAGGCGAGATCGGCGTACTCGCCCAACGCCATCAGCAGCCACAGCGCGGTGCGGTTGTCGACCTGCGCGGCGGCGAACTGCTCGGCCATCTCGGCCGAGACCACGCCGTCCTCCAGGGGAAGCTCGGCCAGCCGCGCCTCGATGTCGGCAAGCACGGTCCGCACCCGGGGGACGTGACGCTCCGGGAGCCGGTCGAGCCCGCGCCGAAGGATCAGCGCGTGCAGCACGGCATGGTCCTCGGGAACGCCGATGAGATCGAGCAGGGCGGGAAACTCGTCGATCAGGTAGGGACAGGCGATGATCAGCTCGGGTAGTGCGGTCACCGAGCTGGGCACCCGGGTCAGCGCCACCCGGGTCAGCCCGCAGACCACCTCCCGGGGCAGTTGGGCGGCGTCCTCCGCCAGGCACTCCAGCAGCAGCGTGGCGCTCGTGCTGGACACCGCGTCGGGACGGTCCACGGCCCGTTCCCACAGCCGCCGGTAGCTCAGCTCGTCGTAGAGGATGAGGTGACGCAGGGACGGCACCGGCCACCGCCTGGTGGCCAGCGCCACCAGTTCGGCGTGGAAGCGGGCCGCCTCGAAGCTGTCCGGCTGTCGGTCACGCCAGGCCCGCGCTCCGGCCTGGAGCTGACCGTAGGTGGTGACGTCACCGAGCAGCCGGGCCTCCTCGGCGGCCACCGACATGCCGGCCCGGCGGACCCGCCGTCGTCCGACCCGGCCGTCGACGTCCCGCCCGAACCAGCTGAGCATGGTCACCTGGTCCTTCTCGGCCAGACCTGCCCGCCACAGCCGGACGGTGGACACCCAGGTGTCGTCGTCCATCAGGTCGGTGTACGGCACGCCGTCGGCCGACACCAGCACGGCCAGCGTCACCAGGTTCGCGGTGTAGGCGGCGAGCAGCCGCACCGGGTCGAAGGGAGCGGGCCGGTAGCCGTCCACCCCCGCGAGGTTGCCCCGTTGCCGGGCCCCGGCCAGCAGTCCGACGATGGCCGCGGTCATGCCGCTGCGCTCCTCCGGGTGCCGGGAACTGAGTTCCTCGACGAAGGCGACCACCGCCTCCCGCTTGACCAGGGGTTGGTGGGACAGCAGGGCACGGAACTGGCCGGTGTCGAGCTGGTGGCCGAAGCTGGTGGGGGTGCGGGTGCGCCGGTGCAGGTCGGCGAGTTCGCGCAGTGATCCCACCACGTACTCGGCGATCAGGAAGTCACCGATGGTCGCGTGCAGGAACTCGTACGTCCGCCGGGTGTCCTCGCCCTGGAGGTCGTCCGGACCGTACACGACGAAGAAGGCGGCGGTGACGAGTTGTTCCGGCCCGAGCACGTCACCGAGTTCGAAGCGGGAGCCGTCACCGACGCCACCGCCGAAGCAGTCCAGGTCGGCCCGGAGCGTGGCCCGGTTCACCACTTCGCGGTTGCGGTTGAACATGGCGAACGCGGTGACCGCCAGGTCGTGGCGCAGGCGGTGTTCACGGGCGTCCCGCTCGTGCTGGTCGAGGGTGTCAGGTGACTTCTCGGCGACCTGCCGCCGGATGAAGGCCGTGAGCAGACCGGTGAAGAGGTCGGACCGCGAGATCCCGGCTTCGGGGCGACGGTCGACGCGGTGTTCGTTGTAATGGATGGCCAGCAGGGTGAGCAGCAGCGGTTGGTGGGCGAGTTCACCGTGCGACAGCAGATCCTGGGCCGCCAGCTGTCGGTAGCCCGGCTGTTTCTCGTTGGCGGTGTTGACGGCGGCCACCCACGTGTGCACCTGTGCGTCGGTCAGGTCTTCGAGGCGGACCAGCACGGTGCCCTGGGGGACGCTGACCCGGTCCATCACCAGCATCCGGGACGTGATGATCGGGATGACCGAACAGCCCAGGTCCCACTGGGCCTCCTGGAACTCGGCGACCCGTTCGATGTACTGGGCGTGGGCCGTGCCGCTGACCTGGACGAGTTCGTCGAACCCGTCGAACACCACCACGATGGTCGTGTTGCTCGTGGCCCGGCGCAGGTCCGCCCACCGGATACGCTCGTCCATCACCTGTTCGATCGCGGACTCGATCTGTTCCGTCGGCGACGTGGCACCCGACAGCCGACGCAGTGGCACGGTGATCGCGGTGAACCGGGTCGCCGGCAGCCGCGCCGCGATGACCCGGGTCAACAGCGTCTTTCCCGCCCCCGGCTGGCCCAGCACCAGCAGGGGGCGGTGCAGGCTCGCCGGATCGGTCAGGTAGTCGGAGAGGAAGCCGACGAGGTCACTGCTTCGCTGCTGCTCCGCCCACCACAGGTCCCGCTCCGGCGCGGCGTCCTTGTCCTGGGTGGCGATCCGGAAGTCGGGGCTGATGAAGCCGTGTTCCACAGTCGGCAGGCGCAGGTCGAAGACGATGTCCTTGATTCTCAGCAACGGTTGGCGGAACACCGCGGTCAGTGACGCGGTGAGCCGGTCGAGGGATTCGCGGAGCATGTCGGGCCGGTCGGCCGGTGCCGATCCGACCAGCCCCGACAGGTTCGTCGACAGCTCGGCCAACGCGTCCAACCGGTGCGTCACGTCCAGGGACAGCTGCCGGTTGTCATTGCGGTTGTGTTCGATCTCCTGCCGGAGCATCCGGAATCCGAACTCCGGAAGGTCGGCGGCGAGGCGGTCGAACCGGGCCTCGTAGTACTGCATGCTGCGCTCGACGACCCGGGACCGCAGCGACGTGAGGTCCAGCCCGCGCCGCACCTCGCTCCACGCGGCGAGACCCTCGCAGAAGGCGATGGTGGCATCGTGCAGGAGGACGTACGCCTTCTTCATGTCGCGGCGGGTATCGCCCATGCCGTACACCGACGACGGCAGCGGGAAGTGTCCTGCGTCGATCTCCTGCGGCAGGGTGCGCTGACGACGACCGGCCGACGCCATGGCCGTCTTCTCGGCATCGGTCAGTTCCAGCCGGTCGAAGCCCGGCCCCACCTCGTCCCGGAAGCCGTCGAAGAAGGCGGCCAAGGCCAGGACCGTGTGGCTGGCCTCCAGCAGCTCGTAGTAGGACTTCCCCCCGGAGGACCTGATCCGGCCGGCCTGGTTGCCTGTCGCGTCGCGGACGAGTTGCAGAAGCGTGTTCGTCGGACCGAGCAGGGCCAACGCCGCACCGTTGGTGAGCGCTCCGGCTCCCAGGATCCCCACGTTGACGATCTTGCCGGCGTCGGTGATGCGGGCGTTGCCGGGAGCCAGGAGCCGTAACGCATCCCGATAGCTGAGGCTCGAACGGCGCGGCATGCCGCCCCTTCCGCTGCGGGGGGTCGGATCCACTGAGGATACGCAACCCGGTGACCGGGCGCTGTCGGACATTCACCCGCTGGCAGCACCCGGGGGGTCAGTAGCCGATCCGGAAGGTGGCGTCCTGCCGGTCGGTGGCCGGTGAGCTGCCGGTGAGCGGGTCGATGCGCAGCAGGTAGGCGTAGTGGCGCAGGTACCGGTCGGGGAAGTTGTACGAGCGGAACGACGTCCACGAGGAGTCGGCGAGGCCGGCCGTGCGGTAGAACGTGGCGTCGCCCCGGAACGCGCTGGTGCCGTCGTTGGCCGCCAGCCGGATCGTGTAGTCGTAGTGGCGCAGGTAGCGGTCGGGGTAGTTCACCGAGCGCAACGACACCCCGGCCGGGTCGGCCAGGCCGGGCACCAGGGTCCACAGTTGGTCCTGGTACGGCTCGAACGGGTACGTGTCGATGCGTCCGACGTTGTCGGCGTGCCGCAGGTAGCGGTCCGGGAAGTTGTACGACTTGATCCGGTTCCAGGTGGGCAGCCCCCAGGCGGCGGTGAGCGCGGTGAGCTCGGCCGCGGTGACCGGGGTGATCCCGGGATGCTTGGAGTTCAACGGCTGGGTGTACGCCCGGTCGTT
Organism: Micromonospora sp. WMMD734; assembly: GCF_049178975.1. Lineage (NCBI taxonomy): Bacteria > Bacillati > Actinomycetota > Actinomycetes > Micromonosporales > Micromonosporaceae > Micromonospora > Micromonospora sp. WMMD734. The sequence continues at coordinate 1,149,376 of NZ_JBMHMK010000001.1, read as the reverse complement.
GAGCAGGCTCCACGTGCCACCCGCCACGTTGCCGGTCTGCCAGCAGAAGAACCGCCCGTTCGGGCTCCACGTGTCGCCCCACAGGTACCAGGTGTTCGCGGTGTGGGACTTGACGATCTGCGGGGCCTCGACACCTCGGCCGGGGCCGATGGCGGCGGTGTGGACACTGAAGCTGCCCGGGTCGAGGGTGGTGGAACGGGTGCCGAGCAGGGTGCTGTTGGTGTTGTTCTTGAAGTACATGTAGTTGACCCCGTTGACGCTGACGAAGCTGCCGTCGATGGCGTCGTAGCCGGGGTCGAAGAACGTCTGCGGGGCGGACGCGGTCACGAAGTCGGCGGTGTAGTTGACCATCAGCACGTTACGGCCGCCGGTGACGGCGGAGTAGACCACCGCGTACTGCCCGCGCCCGGGGTCCCAGTACGCCTCGGGCGCCCAGGCGTGGGTGGCCAGGGAGTGCACCTTGAGCAGCCGGTAGCCGGTGAAGGTGCGCAGGTCGACCGAGTCCCAGACGTGCAGGTACTGGCTCTGGTAGTTCCAGTCGGTGCCGTTGAGGTCGGTGGCGAGCACCACGAAGCCGCCGTTCTGCCTGCGCAGGACGAACGGGTCGCGCAGGCCCCGGCTGCCCAGCGTCGGGGTGGCGACGGGGCGGTTCTGGTTCAGCGGGGTCCAGTTCAGGCCGTCGGTGCTGACGGCGAGGTGCAGGCCGTAGTTGGCGGCGGTCATGTTCGGCGACTCGGTGAAGTAGGCCATGACATAGCCGTCGCCGGGGGCGGCGGACGCGGCGGTGGGGCGCAGCAGGGTCGCGCCGGCGAGGGCGGCACCGGTGGCGGACAGCAGGGTACGACGCTTCAACGGGTCACCTCGGGGTGGTGGAGGCGGGGTGGCGGTGGTCCCCGTACGGTATCGCTGACATCGATGACGTCAAGTGTCTCGGTGGGCCCGGTCCCCCCTGCCCCGCAGGTCGGACGCATCGCGCCCCGGGCCGGTCGACTCCCGCTCAGCCGTCCAGGGCGCGCAACAGGTTGCCGCCGAACACGTCGGCCGCCTCGGCGGCGGAGAGTCCGTCGAGGCCGACCGGGTGCAGGGTCTGGGCGAACGACACGTGGTCGAGGCTGGGGGCGAAGTCGGAACCCCAGTAGAGCCGGCGCGCGCCGAAGTGGTGCAGCAGCGTCGCGACGAAGGGTCGGGCGGCGGGGTGCGGGTAGCCCTCGGCGGGGTCGCTGACGGCGTACAGGCCGGAGACCTTGACCCCGACGTGGGGCAGCCGGGCCAGGTCGGTCAGCGGGGCGAGCCGGTCGGCGGCGGCCGGGAGGTCCGGGACGGCCGGCTGCCGGCCGGGCAGGCCGAGGTGGCTGAACAGCACCGGGCAGCCGTCGAGGGCGGCCAGCGCCCGGCCGAGCCGTCCGGCGGCCTCGGGTGGGGCGTTGAGGCTGAGGACCATTGCCGCGTCGGTGAGCGCCCCGGCGACCTGCGTCAGCCACCCGGCGAAGGCGTCGGCGGCGGCCGGGTCCGGCAGGTATGCGGCGAGGCCGGCGAATCCCGCCGACCGGAGGCGGTCCAGTCCGGCCGGGTCGACGCCGGTGACCGGAACGTACGCCAGCGGGGCGATCCAGTCGTGCGCGGCGGCGAGCCGGGCGAGGTGCCGGTTGTTGCCGGTGAACTCCGGGCCGCCCTCGTAGCCGACCACGAGGGCCCGGGAGATGCCGTGTTCGTGGCGCAACGTCCGGTAGACGGCGAGTTCGTCACCCCCGGCCGGTGACCTTCCGTACCGGCCGGGATAACCGTCGGCGAACAGGTGCAGGTGGGCGTCGGCGCGTTCCATGGGGCGGACCATAACCGATTCTGAGCTGCCCATTGACGCGGGAGGACCCCTCGCTTAGGTTCTTGTCTCAATTAGGTCCGGATTATCGGACGTAGGCGAGGAGTGAACCGCGTGGTGCAGGCGCACGAGGACGTTGACGATCTGGTACGGCTGCGTCGGCAGCTTCACCAGCACCCCGAGCTGCGGTTCACTGAACAGCAGACCGCCACCGTGCTCGCCGGGCGGCTCGCGCCGATCGCCCGGGTGCGCACCGGCGTCGCCGGCACCGGCCTGCTCGCGGAGATCGAAGGACATGCCGAAGGACCGTCGGTGTTGCTTCGGGCCGATATGGACGCCTATCCGGTGCAGGACGCCAAGCAGGTGGGATGGGCGTCGACCAACCCGGGGGTCTGTCACGCCTGCGGGCACGACGTGCACATGACCGTGATGGCCGGCGTCGCCGCCCGGCTCGCCGCCGACCCGCCCGCCCGGGGTTCGGTGACCGTGCTGTTCCAGCCGGCCGAGGAGATCCCGTTCGGCGCGACCTCCGGCGCCGCCGCGGTGCTCGCCGACGAGGCCCTGCGCGACCGGCGCTTCGACGCCGTCCTCGGCCTGCACTGCTGGCCGGACCTGCCGGTGGGGACGATCGGGGTGGACCGGGTGACCGCGATGGCGGCCAAGGACGCGTTCCGGTTCGAGGTGACCGGCCGGGCCGCGCACGCCGCCACCCCGGCCCTGGGCCGCGACGCGATCCTCGGTCTCGCCGGCATCGTCAACCTGCTGCACGCCGGGGTGGCCCGCTCCCGCAACCCGCATGAGCTGGTGGCGTTCAACATCGGCACGATCGCCGGCGGGGCCAGCCAGAGCCAGGTCGCCGAACGGGCCGAGGCCACCGGCACGCTGCGCACCCACGACGAGGCCGTCCGCGCCCGGCTCAAGGAGGTCATCGAGCGGATCGCCCGGCAGCAGGCCGCGGCGCTCGACCTCGGGCTGCGGTTCACCTGGGCCAACGAGATGCCCCCGGTCCGCAACGCGGCGGCCCTGGTGGCGCTCGCCCGCGCCGAACTGCCCGGGGTGGTCGAGGTCGCCGACCTGACCGAACCCCCACTGACCACCGACGACTTCGCGCTGCTCGCCGCGCTCGGCCCCAGCCTGTACGTCAAGCTCGGCGTCACCGGCGAGCAGGGCGGCGCGCCGCTGCACTCCGGCGCGTTCGACGTCGACGAACGCTGCCTGCACGTCGGGGTGACCGCCCTGGAGCGGCTCACCCGGGCGGTGCTCGACGGCCGGCTGGCCGCTTCCGACGGTCACGGGGACGCCGGGGCCGGCCGGCCCGGCCCGGGTGACCGGGCCGACGCCGTCGAGGCGGTCCGGGCGTGAGCCGCCCGTCGGTGGCCGTGATCGGGGCCGGGGCGTTCGGGGTCCGGCACCTGGCCGCGTACCGGTCGCTCGGGGTGCCGGTGACCGCCCTGGTCGAGCCGGACCCCGCGACCCGCGCCCGGGTGGCCGCCCAGTACCAGGTGCCGCAGGCGTACGCCGACGTCGCCGGCCTGCTCGCCGACGCGACGCCGGACGCCGCCTCGGTCTGCGTGCCCGGCCCGGCGCACCGGACGGTGGCCGTGGCGCTGCTCGACGCCGGGGTGCCGGTGCTGGTGGAGAAGCCGTTGGCCACCACCGTCACCGACGCCGCCGCCATCGTCGCCACCGCCGGCCGCACCGGCGTGCTCTGCCAGCCGGGGCACATTCTGCGGCACAGCCCGCCGCACCGGGCCCTGCACGACGCGATCCGCGCCGGCCGGCTGGGCGACGTGCTCGCCGTGTCGTCCCGCCGCGACCGGCCCCGCACCCTGAGCCGGCTCTTCCCGCGCGAACACCCCGCGCTGCTCACCGCCGTCCACGACATCGACCTGGCCCTCTGGTACGCCGGAGCGCCGGTGGTCGAGGTCCGCGCGGCGGCCCGGACCCGACCCGGATCGGCCACCCCGGTCCTGGTGTGGGCGGAGCTGCGACACGCCAACGACGTCGTGTCGTCGATCCGCAACAGCTACCTGCTTCCCGAGAACACTCCCCACCACACCTCGGACCTGGTCGAGGTGTACGGCACCGACGGGGTCGCCCACGTCGACCTCGGCCACCCCACGCTGCTCGTCCAGGGCGAGCCGACCGAGGCGCCGGACTGGCTGTTGTCCCCGGTCGACGGCGGCGGCGCGCTCGCCGCCGAGCTGCGGCACTTCCTGAGCCGGATCGACGGCACCGCACCGACGGCGGTCGTCCCGCTCGCCGACGGACTGCACGTGGTGCAGGTCGCCGAGGCCGTGGCCGGCAGCGCCGACAGCGGCGGCGCGGTCCGCCGACTCCCCTGAGCCCCCCACCTGTGACAGGAGCTAACCGATGTTTCGACGGAGATTGGCCGGCGCCCTCGCCGCCGGCATGGCCGCCGCCGCCCTGCTGACCGGATGCGGTGGCGACGACGCCGCCGACGGCCCGGTCACCCTCAAGGTGCTGACCTGGGAGCCGGGTGGGGCCGAGTACTGGAAGCAGGTCAAGACCAGCTTCGAGGGCAGCCACCCGGACATCAAACTGGAGATGCAGTCCGTCCCGTTCGACAAGTACCCCGAGGTGCAGGGCCCGTACATCACCTCGCAGTCGGGGCCGGACGTGATGGCCAACAACGCCGGGCTGGAGCTGTTCGACAGGCGCGGCGCGTACGTGCCGCTGGGTGACAAGGCCGCCGAGATCACCAAGGACCTGGTCACCTACAGCGGGGCCTGCGAGGGCTTCGACACGAGCAAGACCTGCTACGGGGTGCCGTTCTCCTACCAGGGCAACGTCCTGTACTACAACAAGGCCGTCCTGACCGCCGCCGGGTTGAACCCGGAGCAGCCGCCGGCCACCTGGGACGAGTTCGGGGCCGCCTGCGAGGCGGTGAAGAAGGCCGGCAAGACCTGCCTGGCGCTGGGACTGTCCGGCACCTTCCCCGCGTACTGGGACTTCCCGGAGATCGCCCGTAACTACCTGACCGAGGACGACATCCGGGCGCTGCTCGCCGGGAAGCTGTCCTGGAAGGACCCGAAGCTGGTGTCGGTGCTCGGCAAGCTGGCCGAGATCACCACCAAGGGCTGGGCCAACAAGAACGCCCCGTCGATCACGATGCTGCCCGACGGCGCGGACATCTTCCAGCGCGGTGACGCCGCGTTCGCCGGGACCATCATCTCCGACGCGGTGAACTGGGAGGCGTTCGGCAAGGCGTTGGGCGACGACAAGCTCGGCGTCACCCGCTGGCCGGCGATCGACCCGGCCGCGCCGCTGGCCGGCAAGTTCTCCGGCATCGAGGGTGCGGTCTACGGGGTCACCCAGTGGAGCGAGAAGAAGCAGGCCGGGCTGGAGTTCATCAGCTGGCTCGCCGGTAAGGAGAACGGCGAGCTCTGGGTGAAGTACGGCAAGGGCCAGCCGCTGAACAGGACCGTCGACAAGGCGCTGCTGCCGTCGTCGCCGGCCTTCCTCAAGATCCAGGAGCTGGTCGCCCAGCCGACCCTGCACGCGGGCGTGATGCTCTCCGGCCCGGAGGCCGATGCCCTGGCCCGGGGCTGGCAGCAGGTCACCCTCGGCCAGCTCACCGTGGACAAGTGGGCCGACCAGATGCAGCAGGCGCTGGAGCGCAGTCCCACGAAGAAGCAGGGCAAGTGACCACCGGCGGGCGGGGCGATGTGGTGTCGCCCCGCCCGCCCGACCCGGGGAGAGGAACCCTGATGACGATCTCCACCGCGCCGGTGTCGGACCCGGTGGCCGCCGACGGCCGACCCGCGCCGACCCGCCGACGGCGTCCCGGGCACGCCCGGGAGTGGTGGCTGGGCGCCGCCCTGGTGCTCCCCGCCGTGGTGCTGGCCGTGCTGTTCAAGCTGGTGCCGCTGGTCCGGGGGGTGGTCACCAGCTTCGAGTCGTCAAGCGGCTTCGGTGGCAGCGAGTTCGCCGGGGCGGACAACTACACCCGGATGTTCGACGACCCGATGGTGCTCACCAGCTTCCGCAACGCGCTGCTGGTGGTGGCCACCCTGCCGGTGTGGATCGTCCTCCCGTTGATCCTGGCGCTGCTGATCCACCAACGGTCGCCCGGGTGGAAGTTCTTCCGGGCGGTGTACTTCGTGCCGTACACCATCGCGCCGATCGTGGTCGGCATCATGTTCCGGCAGATCCTCGCCCCCGACGGACCGCTGAACGCCCTGCTGCGGTTCGTCGGCCTGCAACCGCTGGCGATCGAGTGGCTCAACGGCCGCTACAGCGCGCTGTTCTCGCTGGTGGCGGTCGCCCTGTGGAGCTTCTTCGGGCTCGGCGTGATGACCTACCTCGCCGGCCTGGCCACCATCCCCGAGGAGACCCTGGAGGCGGCCTACCTGGACGGGGCCGGGTTCTTCCGGCGGCTGTGGTCGGTGGTCGTGCCGATGCTGCGCCCGACCGTGGCGTACTGGAGCGTGCTGTGCGCCTCGGGCGTGCTGATCTGGCTGTTCCCGCTGATCTACGCGCTGACCCAGGGTGGGCCGGGCGACGCCACCATGCTCCCCGAGTACCTGGTCTTCCTCACCACCTTCCAGTTCCTGGACCGCGGCTACGGCTCGGCCATCGGCATCGCCCTGTTCGTCTTCGTCGCCGTGCTGTCGATCTTCAGCGTCCGGCACATGTTCACCGAGGGGACGCGTAAGCCGCGATGAACCCGCGACACTTCGCCCGGATCGGGCGCTACCTGTTGACCTTCGCGCTGGTCGTCGTCGCCGTCGCGGCGATCTACCCGCTGCTGTTCACCGTGGTCAGCTCGGTGAAGACGCAGTCCGGTTTCGCCGACGACCCGCTGGGCCTGCCGGCCGGGATCACCTTCGAGAACTACCTGGAGGCGTTCCGCCGGATGGACATGCCCCGGCTGCTGCTCAACTCGCTGGTCACCACGCTCGGCGGGTTGGTGCTGTCGGTGCTCGCCGCCCTGCTGGTCGCGTACGCGGTGACCAAGCTGCGGTTCCGGGGCGGGAAGGTGGTCTTCCTGCTGATCATCGTGACGCTGACCATCCCCAGCCAGGCGATCATCTACCCGCTCTACCAGACGGTGCTGGACCTGGGCATGTCCGGCCAGTACCAGGGTCTGATCCTGGCGTACGCGGCGTTCGGGCTGCCGCTGGGCACCTACCAGCTCGCCGGCTACTTCCAGCAGGTGCCCGACGAGCTGATCGAGGCGGCCCGGGTCGACGGCGCGGGGCACCTGACCATCCTGTTCCGGCTGCTCGCCCCGATCGCCACCCCGGCCATCGCGGCGCTGGCCATCTTCAACTTCGTCTGGATGTGGAACGACCTGCTGCTGCCGCTGGTCATCATGGGCGGGTCGGACAGCAAGACGCTGATGGTCGGCGTCTCCCTGCTCAGCGGCCAGTACGACGTGTCGGTCCCGCTGGTCAGCGCCGGCCTGATCGTGGCGCTGCTGCCGGTGCTGATCGTCTACCTGGTCTTCCAGCGGCAACTCGTCTCCGGCGCGCTCGCCGGCTCCGGCAAGTGACGCCGGCGGCCGGGCCGGGTGAGCAGGTGTGCCACCTGTACCGGCTGCGCCCCGGCGCGCAGGCCGAGTACGAGCGGCGGCATGCCCGGATATGGCCTGAGCTGTCCGCGCTGCTCGACGAGGCGGGCGTCTACGACTACCACATCTACCGGCACGACCTGCTGCTGATCTGCGTGCTGCGGACCCGTCACGGGTTCGCGCACGCCCGCGCGGTGACCGCCGCCTCGCCGGTGCAGGCCCGCTGGACGGCGTCGCTGTCGGAGCTGTTCGCCGAGATCGCCGACGCCGACGGTGAGCCGCTGTGGGCGTACCCGGTGTTCCACCACCCGGGGCAGCCGCCGCCGTGAGCGGCGCGACCACGTCACGACGGCCCGGCGGGGAGATCCCGGCCGGGCCGTCGCGGTGCCCGCCGTCAGACCGCGTACGCCACCGAACCGTCGGCGCGCAGCGGGATGCGGGTCAGCGGCCGGCCGGTCAGGTCCAGCGGGCGGGTGTCGGTCAGGTCGAGGGTCACGCCCAGGCCGGGTTCCTGCGGCACCGGCAGGAACCCGCCCTCACGGCGGACGCAGGCCCGCGCCGGGCCGTCGGCGAGCTGGTCGTCCAGCGGCGAGTACTCCTGGGTGACGAAGTTCGGGATGACCGTGTCGAGCTGCACCGAGGCCATGGTGAGCAGCGGACCCAGGCAGTTGTGGGTGACCACGGCCGCGTGGTGCGCCTCGGCCAGCGCGGCGATCTTGCGGGCGTGGCTGAGCCCACCGGCCAGCCCGACGTCGGGCCGGACGTACTGGGCGCCGGCCTGGGCCAGCAGCTCCTTGAACTCCCAGATGGTGTGCAGCCGTTCCCCGTTGGCCATCGGCACGCCCGACGCCCGCCGGCCCACCTCGGCCTGGCTGCTCACGCTGTCGATCTGGATCGGGTCCTCGACCAGCAGCGGCAGGTGCCGGGCCAGCGCCGGCACCACCGCCTGCGCCTGCAACGGGGTGAGCTTGCGGTGCAGCTCGATGAGCAGGTCGACGTCCGGGCCGACGGTGTCGCGGACGGCGGCGGTGGTGGCCTCGGTCTCGGCCACCAGCCGGGCCTGCGACAGGTCGCCGTAGGCGGCCGGCAGCGGGTCGAACTTCACGGCGGTGAAGCCGTCGGCGACCGCGGCGGCGGCCTGTTCGGCCAGCGCCTGCGCGCCGGTGCCGGGCAGCAGCAGGTGCAGCCGGATGCGGTCGCGGACCCGGCCGCCGAGCAACTGCCACACCGGCACCCCGAGCCGCTTGCCCAGCAGGTCCCACAGCGCCAGGTCGACGGCGGAGACGGCGGCGGTGAGCACCGAGCCGCGGAACGGGCCCATCCGGTAGAGGTGGTGCCAGTGGTGCTCGATGCGGTCCGGGTCGGCCCCGAGCAGGTACGGCCGGAACGTCTGCACCACGGCGTGCACCGCGTCGGGGTATCCCCAGCACGCGGACTGGCCCACCCCGGTCCGCCCGTCGGACGTGCGTACCTGGACGAAGTGCGCGTCTCCGCGTACCGCCGACTCCACCTCGACGATCTCCATGCCGACTCCCCCAATTAGAGACCAATAACGGCCACAAACTTGCTTGTGCACTCTTCCATAGCCCTGGACTGCTGGTCTAGGCTCCTCAACCAACGAGCCGGAATAGGGCTCAATTATCTCTGGGGGTGTGATGGGGCAGCTCGACGACTATCGGCTGATGGCCCGGATCCGCCGGTTCGAGGAGCGGCTGACCGCCCTCAAGGACGCCGGTGAGATCCCGGGCTCGATCCACCTGTGCAACGGCCAGGAGGCCATCCCGGTCGGCGCGTGCCGGGCGCTGCGCGACGGCGACCACGTCACCGCCACCTACCGCGGCCACGGCTGGGCGATCGCCCGCGGCGTCGACCTCGCCGGCCTGTTCGCCGAGATGATGGGACGCGACTCGGCCCTGTGCGGCGGACGGGCGGCCTCGCCGTACCTGTCCGACCCGGGACGCTGGTTCGTCGGCGAGAACTCCATCGTCGGCGCGGGCGTGCCGATCGCCACCGGCGCGGCGCTCACCGCCCAGCGCACCGGCAGCGGGGCGGTCAGCGTGGTCAGCATCGGCGACGGCGCGATGAACCAGGGCAACGTGCACGAGGCGCTCAACCTCGCCGCCGTGCTCGACCTGCCGCTGGTGCTGGTGCTGGAGAACAACGTCTACTCCGAGATGTCCCGGATCTCCGACATGGTGCGGGTGAAGCAGCTCGCCGAACGGGCCGCCGGCTACGGCCTGCCCGGCCGGGTCGTCGACGGCAACGACCCCGACGCCGTCGCCGAGGCGGTCACCGAGGCCGTCGACCGGGCCCGGGAGGGCTCCGGCCCGTCCATCGTGGAGGCGATGACCGAACGCCTCGTCGGCCACTACAGCGGCGACGTGCAGCACTACCGCCCGGCCGGCGAGATCGCCGCCGCCCGGCAACGCGAACCCCTGGCCCGCATCCGCCAGGCCGCCGACGCCGACCTGACCGCCCGGCTCGACGCCATCGACGCCGAGGTGTCCGCCGAGATCGAAGCCGCCGTCACCGCCGCCCGCGCCGTCCCCCACCCGGACCCGGCGACCGCCGAGGAGCACGTCTATGTCTGAGTCGCTGCGCTACATCCAGGCCGTCAACGCCGCCCTCACCTGGGCCCTGGACAGCCGGACCGACACCATCTACTTCGGCGAGGACGTCGCGCTGCCCGGCGGCCCCTTCGGCGCGACCAAGGGACTGCACAAGCGGTTCGGCTCCGAACGGATCTTCGACACCCCGATCTCCGAGACCGGCTTCCTCGGCATGGCCCTCGGCGCGGCCATGACCGGACTGCGCCCCATCGCCGAGATCATGTACGCCGACTTCTCGTTCGTCGCGATGGACCAGATCGTCAACCAGATCGCCACCATCCACTACTCCAGCGCCGGCCGGTGGAAGGCCCCGCTGGTGATCCGGATGCAGCAGGGCTACTCCCCCGGGGCGTGCGCCCAGCACTCACACTCGCCGGAGGCGTACTTCGCGCACACCCCGGGCCTGCGGGTCGCCCTGCCGGCCACCCCCGACGACGCGTACCAGATGCTGCGCACCGCCGTGGTCAGCGACGACCCGGTGGTGGTCGCCGAGGCCCGGATGCTCTACCCGACCCGGGGCCCGGTCCGCACCGACGCCCCGGTCGAGCCCGTCGGCGGGGCCCGGGTGGTCCGCCCCGGCACCGACGTCACCGTCGTGGCCTGGTCCCGGATGGTCTCGGCGGCCCTCGACGCCGCCGGCGCCCTGGCCGAGGAGGGCATCGACGTCGAGGTGGTCGACCTGCGCTGGCTCAACCCGCTCGACTTCGACACCGTCGCCGCGTCGGTGGCCCGCACCGGCCGGCTGGTCGTCGCCCACGAGGCCAACCTGACCGGCGGCTTCGGCGCGGAGATCGCCGCCCGCGCCGCCACCGAGTGCTTCACCGACCTGCGCGCCCCGATCGCCCGGGTCGCCGCACCGGACGTGCCGATGCCCGCCGCGCCCGCCCTCCAGGCCGTCGTGGTGCCCGAGGCGGCCACCGTCGCCGACGCCGTCCGTCGGACGGTCCGGGCGTGAACGACGCCGTCCCGCCCGCTGCCGCGGGCGCACCCGACGCACACCGGCCGGCCGGCGCGGACCCGCACGACGGCACCCCGCCGGCCGGCGTCGGCACCCCCGGCACCGCACCCGCCGGTCTGCTCGCCGGCCGGCGGGTGGTGGTCGTCGGCGGCGCGTCCGGCATCGGCCGGGCCACCGTCGCCGCCGCCGCGGCGGCCGGCGCGGCCGTCGCCGTGCTCGACGCCGACGCGGTCGGCGCGGACACCGCCGCCGCGCAGGTCCGCGACGGCGGCGGCCGGGCCTGCGCGCACCGGGTGGACGTCAGCGTCGAGACCGAGGTCGCCGAGGCGCTCGACGCCGCCGCCGCCGACCTCGGCGGGATCGACGCCGTGCTGCACGTCGCCGGGGTGATGCGCGGGCAGGGCCTCGACGTCCGGGACGTGCCGGTCGCGCTCTGGGCCCAGGTCATCGCCGTCAACCTCACCGGTCCGTTCCTGGTCGCCAAGCACGCCGCCCGGCACCTGCTCCCCCACGGCGGGGTGCTCGTGCTGGTCGGCTCCAAGGCGGGCGTGCAGACCGGCTCAGGCTCGGTACCCTACGGCGCGAGCAAGGGAGGGTTGCACGGTCTGGCGCTCACACTGGCCCGCCAGCTCGGTCCACAGGGGATCCGGGTGCACACGCTCTGCCCCGGCGACATCGACACGCCACTGATGCGGCGGTCGCTGTCCGAGGCACGGGCCAACGGCGCCGACGGCGGACGGATCGCCGCCGTCGAGGCCACGCTGGGCCGCCCCGAGGACGTCGCCTCGGCGCTGGTCCTGCTGGCGTCGTCGGCGAGCGCCGGCCTCACCGGCACGGTCTGTACCGGCTGAGCACCCCACCCACCAGGGCAGCGGCACACCACGTGGAGGCATTGTGATCGGCATCATCGGCCCGGAGGACTCGATCCGGCTCGTCCGGGAGGTCGCGGCCGGGGAGGGCCGCGCGGAGTCGATCACCACCCGCGCGTACACCCGGCCGGAGCAGGCCCCCGAGCTGGCCCGCGAACTCGACGAGATGTGCCAGGTGCTGCTGTTCACCGGACGCATCCCGTACACCTTCGCCACCGCCACCGGGGAACTGCGCGCCGAGATCGACTACGTCCGGCACGCCGGCATCGACCTCTACCGCACGCTGTCGCGGATGCTGCTGGCCACCGGCGGGCGGCTGCCCCGGGTCAGCGTCGACACCATCGAGGCGGAGACCGTCCGGGAGACGTACCACGACATCGAGGTCGAGCCGCCCACCGAGATCCTGCCCATCGCCGACTCGTCCGGGCTGCTCTTCTCCGGCCTCGACGAGATCACCGCCTACCACCGGGAACGGTACGCCTCCGGCGCGGTCGAGGCGTGCCTGACCTGCCTCGGCGCGGTGCACCGGGACCTCGCCGACAGCGGGGTGCCGGTGTGGCGCGTCGAGCACACCCGGGCGTCGGTCCGTGACGCGCTGCGCCGGGCCTGGCTCGCCGCCGAGGTACGCCAGTCCCGGGCCACCCAGATCGCGGTGATGATGGTCGACCTGGGCGCCCCCACCCAGCGGGCACAGGACCCGTACCAGGCCGAGCGGCAGCGGCTACGGGTCCGCGAGGCGCTGCTGGAGCACGCCGAACGGATGCGCGGCCGACTCGCCACCGTCGACGACCGGACGATGATCATCACCACCACCCGGGGAACCGTGGAGAGCGCCCTGGCCCGGCACCGCGACGGGCACGCCTCGCTGCTCACCCTGCGCGGCATCGACGTCGAGCACGCCGTCGGCTTCGGCGCCGGCACCACCATCGCCGCCGCCGAGGACAACGCCCGCAAGGCCCTGGCGCTGGGCCGGCACAGCGGCGACACCCACGTGGTCTTCCCCGACGGGGAGGTCCACTCCAGCCGGCAGACCGCCGTGCGTCCCCGGCTGCGCGAGACCGGCCCGGGCATGCTGCGCGTCTCCGAGCAGCTGCGGATCGGACCGCTGTCCACCCGACGGCTGCTGGAGGCGCTGCACCAGATGGACCCCGACCAGATCACCGCCCGGGGCCTCGCCGACGCGTACGGGGTGGAGGCCCGCTCGGCCCGCCGGCTGCTCAACGCGCTGCGCGCGGCCGGCTTCGCCGAGGAGGTCGGGGTGCACGTCAGCACCGGCGCGGGCCGCCCGCAGACCGTCTACCGGGTCGCCATGCAGCGGCTGCTCGGCGCGATCGGAGCCGACAGGTGAGCCGCCCCGCCACCGGGGAGCTGCTCTTCGTACCGACCTACCTGGTCACCGCCACCTTCGCCGCCGACGCCGCGCTCCGGCGGGACCCGCACCGGGCCGCGCACCTGGCGCACATGCGCGACCTGCTCGCCGACGGCACCGCCCTCGTCGTGGGGGCCCGCGCCGACCTGCGCGCCTCGGTGCTGGTGCTACGGGCCGCCGACGCGCCCGCCGCCCGCGCCCACCTCGAACAGGACCCCTACTGGCGGCACGGGGTGTGGACCGCGATCGACGTGGTCGACTACCTGGCCGCCACCGCACCGACCATCGGGAGGTCATGATGTCGTCGTTCCGAAAGCTTTCCGGGGTCCGGGTGCTCGGGGCCGAACACGCCCCGTTCGCCGCCGACCTGCTCCGCGCGGCGTGGGGCGAGGGCGGCGTCGACGCGGTGCCGGTCCGGCTCGTCGCCGACCCGGCGCTGCCCGAGGGCGGCCACCGCGTCGACGTGCCGGAACAGGGTGAGATCCGGCTCGTCGGCGACCCGTTCGCCGGCCTGGTGTACGCCGCCCGCGCCCTGCTCGCCGCCGCCACCCCCGCCGGACTGCCGGTGGGCAGCACGGTGAGCGCCCCCGGACTGCCGCTGCGCACCCTGTGGACCTGGGACCACTCCACCAACTGGGACACCCGGCAGCTCGGTCAGCAGGAGATCGGCGCGCTCAACCCGTACGCGAAGTCGGCCGACGCGTTCGGCGCGGACTACCGCCGCCTGGTCGACTTCTGCTCCCGGGAACGCATCGGCGGCATCGTCGTGTACGGGCTGCTGCGCGACGCCCACGGCGGCGTCACCGCGGCCCGTGACCTGTGCGAGTACGCCAACGCCCGGGGCGTGCGGATCATCGCCGGGGTGGGGATCAACGCCTACGGCGGGATCTACTTCGACGGCCGGCACCGCTACAACCTGGCCACCTGGCTGCGGCAGCGCCCCGACCTCGCCGCCGAACTGCCGAAGAAGGTCGGCTTCGACATCGACGAGTTCGGTGACCTGCACTTCCCGGCCAGCGAGTACATGATGGCGGCCTGCCCGTCCCAGCCGGACAACCTGGCCTGGCACCGCGACGCCATCGACTGGCTGCTCGACACCCTGCCGGTGGGCGGGATCAACTTCGAGACCGGCGACTACGGCAGTTGCGCCTGTGCCCGGTGCTCCGCCCGCACCGGCGGCGAGCGCACCTCCTGGTCGTACGAGGCGATGCGGTCGGTCTACCCGACGCTGCTGGCGACGGCACGCCGGCCCGGCCCGGCCGGGGTGCCGCTGCGCCACCTCGTCGAGGTGTACTGGGACAACATCTTCGACCTCGACGCCCAGAAGCCCCTGGCCGACCTGCCCGACGACGTCGCCTACCAGTACTGCGTGAACCGGGCCTTCTGGTACGACCAGCGGGACCGGTTGACCGCCGCGCACGTCGAGCGGCTCCCGCACACCACGAACGTGCTGCGCACCCACGCCGGTTCGCAGTGGAACCGGCAGCGCCACTCCTGGGTGCCCGAGATGTACTCCGACATGGCAGCCCGGTCCGGTTCGGCCGGGATGCGCGGGTTGACCATCTTCGCCGAACCGTCCGCCTACCACCCGACCAACGAGATCAGCTACCTGGCGTACGCCCGGTTCTCCTGGAACCCGGGGCTGGCCTGGGCGGACTTCTGGCGCGACGAGGTCGCGCCCCGGTTCGGCGGTGCGGCCGAGGCGGAGGCGTTCCGCGACGGGGCGGCGCTGCTCGACGACCCGGCGGCGAGCGGTACGGCGCTGGCCGCCGTGTCCGCCGACGCGCTGGGCATGGTCGCGGCCACCAGCGGCGAGGTGCGGCGGCGGTGGCTCTGGCTCGCCGAGCGCACCTCGCGGTACGCCTACGCCGCCGGCTGACGCCGGCACGGGCCCACCGGGGGTGGGCCCGCACCGGACGGGGTCAGTCCTCGATCCACCCGTGGGAACGGGCGAACTGGGTGAGGTGCTGCCGGATCTGGCTGATCTGGGCACCGGTGAGCGTCGGCACCTGCTCCACCAGCAGTTCCGTGATGTTGGACCGGAAGGTGAAGGCGGTCAGGACGTCGCACTCGTCGTCGTCGCCCCGGTCGGTCACCGGTAGCCGGGTCACCGTCGGCGCGGCGGACGCCGACGGGCGCGACGCGACCGGGGCCCCCGGGTTGAGCAGGCGCGCGTAGAGCGCCTTGATCCCGCGGTTGCCCTCCACCGACTCGAACTCCACCCGCATCCCGGGCGCGACCGACGGACGCTGGTCGCCGAAGTCGTTCGCGTGCACGAAGACGTCCTCACCACCGCCCTCCGGGCTGATGAAGCCGTACCCCTTCACGTCGTCGAAGCTGAGAATCGTACCGACCGCCACCGCGACCACCACCCCACGAACAAGAGCCACCAGAACAGAAGAACCACCGCAACGGGAACCAGCTTAGGGGCACCGTCATCGGCGCGGTACCCATGGTAAGGGAGGCCCGGTCCCCCACCGCACCGGTCGCGCAGCCACCGCCCGCCGAACACCACCGGTCAGTCGATGACCTCGCAGATGACGCCGTCGGCCGGCAGCACCGCGCCCACCTCGACCTGCATGTTCTTGACCACACCGGCCCGGTGGGCCAGCACCGGCTGTTCCATCTTCATCGCCTCCAGCACGACCAGGAGCTGGCCGGCCTCCACCGGTTCGTCCTCGACCACCGCGATCCTGACCACGGTGCCCTGCATCGGCGCGGTCACCATGCTGCCCGACACCGCCGGACGGGCCTGCGCGACGCTGCGCCGACGGGGCCGCGCCGGCGGGGCCGACCCGGCGGGCGTCGCCGCGAGGGCGGCCGGCAGCGACACCTCCATCCGCCGGCCGTTGACCTCCACCACCACCTGCCGGCGGGCGGGCTCCTCCGTCCCGGCGGCGGTCGGCCGGTCGTGAGGCTCCAGCCGGTTGTCGAAGTCCCGCTCGATCCACTCGGTGTGGACCAGCAGCGCGGGTCCGGCGAAGGCCGGGTCCTCGACGACCGCACGGTGGAACGGCAACGTGGTGGCCAGGCCCTCCACCGTGAACTCGGCCAGGGCGCGGCGGGCCCGTTGCAGGGCCTGGTCCCGGGTGGCGCCGGTGACCACCAGTTTGGCCAGCAGCGAGTCCCAGGACGGTCCCACGGTGCTGCCGCTGCGTACCCCGGTGTCGACCCGGACGCCGGGCCCCGAGGGGGGTACGTAGGCGGTGACCGTGCCCGGGGTCGGCAGGAACCCGCGCCCCGGGTCCTCGCAGTTGATCCGGAACTCGATCGAGTGGCCCCGGGCCGGCGGGTCGTCGTACCCGATCGGCGCACCGTCGGCCAGCCGGAACATCTCCCGGACGAGATCGATGCCGGCCACCTCCTCGCTGACCGGGTGCTCGACCTGGAGCCGGGTGTTGACCTCAAGGAACGAGATGCTGCCGTCGCTGTCGACCAGGAACTCGCAGGTCCCGGCACCGACGTAGCCGACCTCGGCGAGGACCGCCCGCGACGCCCGCCGCAGCTCGGCGTCCTGCTGCGGGGTCAGGAACGGCGCGGGCGCCTCCTCGACCAGCTTCTGGTGCCGGCGTTGCAGGGTGCAGTCGCGGGTGGAGACCACCACGACCGTGCCGTAGCGGTCGGCGAGACACTGGGTCTCCACATGCCGGGGACGGTCGAGGAAACGCTCCACGAAGCACTCCCCCCGCCCGAACGCGGCAACGGACTCGCGGACGGCCGACTCGAACAGCGCGGGGATCTCATCGAGGGTACGGGCGACCTTCAACCCCCGACCGCCCCCACCGTGCACCGCCTTGACCGCGACCGGCAACCCGTGTTTCCGGGCGAACGCCAGCACCTCGTCGGCGGAGTCGACAGGCCCCGGCGTACCAGGCGTCAGCGGGGCGCCCACCCGGCGGGCGATCGCCCGCGCGGCGACCTTGTCGCCCAGCGCACGGATGGCCGCGGGCGGCGGCCCGATCCAGGTCAGGCCCGCCGCGAGCACGGCCTCGGCGAAGTCGGCGTTCTCGGACAGGAAGCCGTACCCCGGGTGCACCGCGTCCGCGCCGGCCAGGGCGGCGGCCCGCAGGATGCGGTCCGGGTCGAGATAGCTGGTCGTCGGGGTGTCCCCGCCGAGCGCGTAGGCCTCGTCGGCCAGGGCGACGTGCAGGGCGTCCCGGTCCGGGTCGGCGTAGACCGCCACGCTCGCCAGCCCCTCGTCACGGCACGCCCGGGCCACCCGTACGGCGATCTCGCCCCGATTGGCGATCAGTACCTTGCGCACGCCTGCTCCCCTCGTCGATGTCCTCACCGGGCACCCCGGCGCCAGGCGGTCGCGCTGCGGTCCACCGGCAGGGACCGGCGCAGCACGGCGACCCGGGCCGCCCGTACCCGCTGCGGGGGCCGGTCGGCGGGCGGCGCGGCCAGTGTCTGTACCGCCACGAGGACCGCCACGATCTCCTCAGGCGTCGCGTCGGCCCGTACCGTCAGGTCCGCCCGGTCCCCGGCGGGCCGGTCCGGCCGCCCCGGACCGTGCCCGGGCCGTGCCCCCTGCGGGTACCGCCCGCCACGGAGGTCCCGCCCGGTCACAGCGGGATGTTCCCGTGCTTGCGGGGCAGCCGGTCGACCCGCTTGTCGCGCAGCGCACGGAGGGCCTCGACCACCTGGGTACGGGTCTCCCTGGGCAGGATCACCGCGTCGATGTAGCCCCGCTCGGCGGCCACGTAGGGGTTGCACAACGTCCGCTCGTACTCCGCGCGCAGCCGTTCCCGCTCGGCCCGGGGGTCGGCGGCGTCCCGCAGGGTCCGCCGGTGCAGGACGCTGACCGCCCCTTCCCCACCCATCACGGCGATCTCGGCGGTGGGCCAGGCCAGGTTGATGTCGGTGCCGAGATGCTTGGAGCCCATCACCCCGTACCCCCCGCCGTAGGCCTTGCGGGTGACCACGGTGACCATCGGCACGGTGGCCTCCGCGTAGGCGTAGATCAGCTTCGCGCCCCGCCGGATGATGCCGCCCTGCTCCTGCTCCAGGCTGGGCATGAAGCCGGGGACGTCGACGAAGGTCAGCACCGGGATGTGGAACGCGTCGCAGGTGCGGATGAAACGGGCCGCCTTCTCGCTGGCGTCGATGTCGAGCACCCCCGCGAGTTGCATCGGCTGGTTGGCCACCACGCCGACGCTGTGCCCGTCGACCCGGCCGAACCCACAGACGATGTTGCGGGCGAACAGCGGCTGGACCTCCAGCAGCTCACCGTCGTCCAGGACCGCCCGCACCACCTGCGTCATGTCGTACGGCCGGTTGCGGTCGTCGGGGATGAGCGTGTCCAGGGCGGCGTCGGTTTCGGCGGCGTCCGCGCGCTCCGACACGGCGAACACCGGCGGGTCGGTCATGTTGTTCGACGGCAGGTGCCCGAGCAGCAGCCGGACGTACTCGAACGCGTCCTTCTCGTCGGCGGCGAGGTGGTGGGCGTTTCCCGAGATGGTGTTGTGGCTGTGCGCACCGCCCAGCAGTTCCCGGTCCACCTCCTGCCCGGTGACCGTACGCAGCACCTCGGGGCCGGTGACGAACATGTGCGAGATGCCGTCCACCATCACGACGAAGTCGGTGATGGCCGGCGCGTACACCGCACCACCCGCGCACGGGCCGGTCATCAGGGAGATCTGCGGAATCACCCCGGATGCCTGGACGTGCCGCTTGACCAGCTCGGCGTAGTAGGCCAGCGACACCACCCCCTCCTGGATGCGGGCACCACCCGAGTCGTTGATGCCGATGATCGGTGTGCCGGTCCGCAGCGCGAGGTCCATCACCTTGATGATCTTCTCGCCGTACACCTCACCGAGGCTGCCGCCGAAGACCGTGAAGTCCTGGGCGAACAGGTACACCCGGCGACCGTCGATGGTGCCGTGACCGGTCACCACCCCGTCGCCGTACGGGCGCTCCCGCTCCATCCCGAAGCTGTGGCAGCGGTGTCGGGCCAACGCGTCCAGCTCCACGAAGGAGTCCGGATCGAGGAGCGCCTCGATCCGCTCCCGGGCCGTCAGCTTGCCCTTGTCGTGCTGCCGTCGCACGGCCCGTCCGTCGTCCGGGTGGTGGGCCGACTCGCGGCGGCGGACCAGCTCCGCGAGCCGCCCGGCGGTGGTGGTCGAGCCGTCGTCCGTGCCCAGGGCGTCGGAGGACCGCCCGGTCGCGGTCGGCCCGGTCGACGTCGGGTCCGGCGCGGTGCGTCCCGCGCCCGGCTGTGGTGTCGCGTTCACGGCAGCGTCACCACCTGGGCGGCGTAGGTGAGCCCGGCGCCGAAGCCGACCAGCAGGGCCGACTCCCCCGCCGCGACCGCCCCCCGGGACAGCAGGTCGTCCATGGCCAGCGGAATGGACGCCGCCGAGGTGTTGCCGGCGTGCACCACGTCCCGGGCCACCACGGTGCGCGGACCGAGCCCCAGGGCGCGCGCGGCAGCCTCGACGATCCGCAGGTTGGCCTGGTGCGGGATGAACGCCCCGAGATCGTCCGCCCGTACACCGGCGGCGGCCAGCGCCCGGGTCGCCGTCTCGGGGACCAGCCGGGTGGCCCAACGGAAGACCTCCGGCCCGGCCATCCTCATGTAGGGCCAGGCCCCGCCGTGCCGCCACGCCCCGTCGTGGGCGATCATCTCGTGGCGTTCCCCGTCGGACCCCCAGACGACCGGCCCGATCCCCCGGTTCTCCGCCGGCCCCACGACCACCGCGCCGGCCCCGTCGCCGAAGAGGAAGGCGGTGCCCCGGTCGTCGGGATCGACGATGTCGCTCATCCGCTCGGAACCCACCACCACGACCCGGTCGACCTGACCCGAGCGCACCATCGAGTCGGCGACCGCCAGGCCGTAGCAGAAGCCCGAACAGGCGGCGTTCAGATCCAGCCCGGCGGCGTTACGGGCCCCGATCAGGGTGGCCACCCTCGGGGCGGACGGTGGTGACTGTTCGAGGATCGACATGGACGCCAGCACGACCGCGTCCACGTCCCGGGGATGCGTCCCGGACTGCGCCACCGCCTTGCGGGTCGCCTCCGCCGCCATCCCGACGATGGTCTCCCCGTCGTCGGCGAAGCGCCGCGAGACGATGCCGGACCGCTTGCGGATCCACTCGTCCGAGGAGTCGATCCGGGCGCAGATCTCGTCGTTGCCGACCACCCGGCTCGGCCGGTACGCACCGACACCGAGGATCGCCGACCCCCGGAGCCCGCTCACCTGTGGGCTCCCGTCGTCGGCACGGCGTTGACCGGCAGCGCGACCAGTGTGCCCTCCTCGTAGCGCCGACGGCAGGCGCGCCGCTGCACCTTGCCGCTGGAGGTCTTCGACAACGCGCCCCGGCGCAGCATCAGGATCTCGTCGGCCTCCAACCGGTGCTTCTCCCAGATCGCCGCGCGCACCAGTTCCCGGGCCGCCGCGAGGCCGGGCGAGCGCAGCACCCGCCCGTCCACCTCGATGAGCACCACCAGCCGCTCGGAGGTGCCGTCGTCGACGGAGAACGCGGCGGCGCAGTTCGGATGCAGCCCGGGGACCGCCTGCTCCGCCGACTCCTCGATGTCCTGCGGGTAGTGGTTGCGGCCCTTGCGGATGATGACGTCCTTGAGCCGGCCGGTGACGTACAACTCGCCGTCGTGCAGGAAGCCGAGGTCGCCGGTACGCAGGTGCGGGGTGTCCGGATCGTCGAGCAGGCGGGCCCGGAAGGACTCCTCCGACAGTTCCTGACGCCCCCAGTAGCCGCCGGCCACACAGGGGCCACTGACCCAGATCTCGCCGACCCGGCCGGGCGGGCACTGCGCGCGCGAGGTGGGGTCCACGATGCGTACCGTGGTGGACGGCACCGTCGCCCCGCAGCTCACCGCAGGGACCGGGTCGACCCGCGGTCCGTCGGCGAGGGTGACCACCCCGTCGGCCAGCGCGCCCGGATCGACCCAGAGGACCTTCGGGGGGCGGTGCTGGCTGCTGCCGGTGACCTTCAGGGTGTTCTCGGCCAGGCCGTAGCCGGGACACATCGCCTCGGCGGAGAATCCGTGCGGGGTGAACGCCTCGACGAACGAGGTGAGCGTCCCCCAGCGGACCGGCTCCGCCCCGTTCGCGGCGACCCGCCAGCGGGACAGGTCGCCAACCGCACCCGTGCCGCCCTCGGCAGCGGCGCGCACGCACAGCTCGTAGGCGAAACTGGGGGCCGCGGAGTGGGTGCCGCCGAACCGGGCGATGGCTTCGAGCCAGCGTGCGGGCCGGCGGATGAAGGACTCGGGTGCCATCAGGAACGACGGCACCCCGGCCCACAGCGGCAGCACCACACCGAAGAGCATCCCCATGTCGTGGAACAGGGGCAGCCAGTTGACCACCTTCCCGTCGGGGGCGAAGGGCCACAGTTCGTCGGTCTCCCGGGCGTTGTGCATGAAGTGCCGGTGGGTCACCACGACGCCCTTGGGGTCGCCCGTCGAACCCGACGTGTACTGGAGCAACGCGATGTCGTCAGGTCCGGGCGCGACCGCGCCCCAGTCGGGCGGCGGCGGCGCGGACGGGGCGTCGTCCGTGGCGACGAGGGCGAGTCCGGCCAGTTCGGGTGCGTCGCCGAAGCGCGACTCAAGGTCGGTCTTCACCGCCAGCGTGGTCAGGACCGTGGTGGTACGCGCGTCGTCGGCGATGCGGCGCAGCCGGGC
This sequence comes from Micromonospora sp. WMMD734, assembly GCF_049178975.1. Lineage (NCBI taxonomy): Bacteria > Bacillati > Actinomycetota > Actinomycetes > Micromonosporales > Micromonosporaceae > Micromonospora > Micromonospora sp. WMMD734. The sequence continues at coordinate 1,127,570 of NZ_JBMHMK010000001.1, read as the reverse complement.
CAGCCCGTCACGGCGGCGGGGCACCTGCATCGGGGCGCTGGCCACCCGCGCGGACATGCAGCCGAGCAGGGTGCGGATGAACTCCAGGCCGGAGGGGTAGAGCAGGACCGCCCGCTGGCCGGTCAGCCCGAGGGCCGCGAACCGGGCCGCCCGGGCCGTCGCCGCGTCGTGGAGCTGCCGGAAGGTCAGGGTCTCCTCGGGTTCCTCGCCGTCCCGCAGGAACACGTACGCGGTCGTGTCCGGCTCCGTGGCATCACGGAGTCGCAACACGTCCGGCAGGGTCCGGGTCTCCGGACCGGAGGGGTGGAGCAGGCTGCTAGCCATCGTCTGCGTCTCCTTGTCGCGCCGGGACCGTCACGCACTGCCACGGCCACGGATCAAACGGAATCGCCATCGCTTCGGGCGACGGGCTGTCCACACGAGCGAATGCCTTCCGCGACCGCGGTAACGTCGAAGTCACCGAGAATTCTCCGTAGGCCACCTGCGGAAGCGGCCCGGCCCCGGACGGACCACCTCCGGCGCCGGGCCACCCGTGAATTCTCAGGAATGATCTTCGGACGGCACCGGACGGTCCACGGCCAGTCGCCAGTCGCCTTCCTCATTGCGTACGAGCACATCCGTGCAGGTCCCGTTGATGTGCGTCATCTCACCGTCCGGCCCGGGGATGTCCAGGCTGTAGTCGACGATCAGAAGGGACGTGTCGGAGGTGGTGTAGGTCTGCAGGACCTTCGAACGAATCCTCGGTCCGGTGGCGAGGAAGTCGACGAAGAAATCCGTTCGGGCCTTGCCCGACAGCGGTGCGCCGGAGATGTTCGAGACCGCATCCTCCGTGTACATGGAGTCATAGAGCGCGCCGTTTCCGGAGTTGAACACCTTGACGAACAGATCGTTCTGCAGGTCGGGGTCGTCGGGAATGGTGGAGTCGACGAGGTTGTCCACGGTTTTCCTCCTGGGCTTGTCGGTGGCCGCTGCGCGGGGCGTCAGAGCAGCGGGGTTTGCGGGTCAAGGCCGAGGATGACCCGGCCCTGTACCTCCAGATTGGTGCTGAGCAGAATCCAGCCGTGCAGCGCGAGGCCCTGAATGTCGTGGTGGAACCGCTGCAACGGCACCGCCCGCTTGATCACCGACGCGCCGCTGGCGTTGTAGAGGATCTCCACCGCCTCCTTGGCCTGCTGCGCCGCGTAGGCACTGTGGCCACGGATGGCGGCCCGCTCGGCAAGCGTCAGTTCCTCGTACCGGTCGGCCCGGTCCTGGAGGAGGCCGTACATCTGCTGGCACAGCGCCTCGGCGGCCGCGATCCGGCTGGCGGCGGCACCGAGCTGGATGTGGGTGAGCGGATGCTGGCTCTGGTCGGTCCACTGGGTCTGGCTGATGCCGCGCCCGGGCAGCCGCTCCAGGAAGATGTCCAGCGCACCCCGGGCGATGCCGATGAACGTGGCCACCGACTGGGCGAACAGGAAGCTGTAGAGCCCGTACCCGCGCCCGGGTGGCGGCGGCGGCAGTTCGATTCCGGCGGCCATCGCGGCCTCCGCCTCGGCCGGGATGACGACGTGGTGGGCCGGCACGAAGACGTCGGTGGCGGTCGTGGTGGAGCTGCCTGTCGCCGTCAGGGAGGACGCGACCCAGTCGTCGGCGATGGCGAACCGGTCCATCGGCACCAGCGCGATGGCCTCGTCGGTGGTGCCGTCCGGACGCTGGACGATCGCCAGCATCATGTTCCAGTCCGCGCCGCGGCAGCCGGAGTTGAAGCCCCACGTCCCGTTGAGCACGTACCCGTCGCCGCTGGGCACGAGCGTGCCGGTCGGGCTGAATCCGCCGGAGATCCGGACCCCGGGCCGGGTGAAGATGTCGTCCTGCAGTTCCTCGGGGAACAGGGTCACCATCCAGGCACTCGACGCCCAGACCATGGAAACCCAGCTGGACGAGGGGCAGCCACGGGCGATCTCGGCGAGCACCTCCGCCTGTTCGGCCAGCGACAGGTCGAGCCCGCCGTACCGTTGCGGAGTGGCCATCGCGAAGACACCCGCCTTCTCCAGCAGGGCGAGGTTCTCCTCGGGCAGCCAGCGCCGCTGCTCCGCCTCCAGGCCGTTCTCCCGCAGCTTGGGTACGATGTCGCGTACGGCGGCGAGCACGTCATCCTTGGCTTGTTGCATTTACATCCCTCGAATCGTTACGAGATGGTTAAACCGCAGCAGGAATCCGCATGGCGGTAGCGGGAGGCCCGCCTCAGCAAGCCTGTAGAATTATTGCAGGACAGTCCTGTACTGTCGGTAATCAATCGTTCATTCTCGATGCCGATGAGGTGCAGGTGGATGTCCGGTTACCTAAGAGTGGACGTCATCGAGAAACTGGATCCGGGCGCTCACCAGCGGCAACCACGCACACGGCGCGGTGGCGATGAGCGGGTTTCAGCCCCGCACCCGGCAACCTGTTTACTTACCTAGAAGTAAGCACTTACCTCCAGGTTGCCACTGACCTAATCTTTATGGGTGCGACTGCGGCCGAGCCGTAATGAGGGCGGGGATTGTAGCACGTCAGATTTTGGCCAACTGCTGCCTTCTCCACCAGACCTGGCCACACAGCATCGCCCCGTCGGAGCTTCGACCGAGACCGCGCCTGCTCCGACTGACGTCGGACGGCTGCCTTCACCGCAGAAACAGTCATCCGACCCACACCCGCGAGCCTTTTACATGGGGGCAATGTGCAGTTCCGCGTCCTCGGACCGCTGGAAGTGATAGATGAGGAACACTCGCTTGTCCTGGGAGGAACAAAACAACGGGCCACGCTCGGTTATCTGTTGTTGCAGGCCAATAGGTCTGTCGCCACCAGTCAACTGATCTCCGCGCTCTGGCCCGATGACGACGCGCCGGTCTCAGCGCGGAAGATTCTGCAGAACGCTGTCTGGAGCCTACGCCGACGGGTGCTCCAACCGGCCCCGGGCAGCGACGTACCCAACCTCCTGACCAGGTCACCCGGCTACCGGCTCGTCGTCGACCCGGAGAGCGTCGACCTGCACCGGTTCCAGCGGCTCGCCGAGGCGGGGAACCGTCGGCTCAGAGCCGGCTCACCGGAGGCCGCCGCGGTCGCGCTGCGCAACGCACTGAGCCTCTGGCGGGGCCCGGCCCTGGCGGACCTCGCGGAGGCCGGCATCGTCTGGCCGGAACTGGGCAACCTCCACAATGCCCGGATGGACGCGCTCGAAGACTACTTCGACGCCGACATCTCCTGCGGTCGATACCAGGGGGTGATCAACGAACTCGGCAACGACCTCGACGGCATCGCGCTGCGCGAGCGGTCCTGCCGGCTGCTGATGCTGGCGCTGTACCGCTGCGGCCGGCAGGCTGACGCCCTGAACGTGTATGCCCGGGCCCGCACCATGCTGGCCGAGGAACTCGGCCTGGAACCCGGCCGGGAGCTGCAACTGCTGCAACAGGCGATCCTCAACCAGAGTCCCGAGCTCAACCTGGACGACACCAACCAGTTGGCGACCCACGGGCTACTGAGCGTGCCGCCCGGTCAGGTCATCGAGGTCCACCGCAGGGCCGACCCCGAGCCGATGGGCGTCCGACGCAGGGCCGCCGCGTTCGACGGCCCGGCTGCACTCGCGTCACCGGCCCGGGCCTCGGCCATCGTCGAGGAGCCGCCGGAGCCGCTGCGCAGCGAGCGGCGGAAGGTCAGCGTCATGCTGATCCGCAGCCACATCGACACCGGGACCACCAGGCTCGACGCCGCCGCCCTCGACAGGCTGCTGGAGGGCGCCAGCCAGTGGATACGGGAGACGGTGGAGCGGTTCGGCGGATCGGTCTCCACCACCATCGGCTCGGTCACCGTCGGGCTCTTCGACGCCGACGGCGCCCGGGGCGACGACGCCGAGCGGGCCGTCCTGGCCACCATGGCCATCCGCAACCGCTGGCACCCGGTGGAGACGCCGGCAGCCGGCGACGTACCACCCAACGGCCACCGGGTGTCCTTCCGCGCCACCGTCGTCACCGGCGAGGCGCTCATGCCGAACCGGCCGGACGGCCCGGCCGGAATCTGCGGGACGCTACTGGACCGTTCCCAGGCGATGCTGCTGCGCACCGGGGAGTGTGAGATCCGGGTCTGCGCCACCACCCGGACGGACACCGCGTCCATCATCGACTGTCAGCCGACCGCGGACCCCGGGGAATGGCGGGTACGCGGCTTCCGACCCACCTCCATCGGGTTGGACACGATCCCCACCGTGGAACGCGGATTCGAGCTCGACCTGCTCGGTGGGCTCCTGGACCGGGCCCGCCACCGGCGTACGCCGCACTTCGTCACCGCCCTCGGCGAGCCCGGCAGCGGCAAGACCAGATACCTGGCGGAGCTGGAGCGGATGTTCGGTCACCGGGTCCACCTCGCGCACGTCTGCGCCGACCCGGCGGAGCTGCCGGGGCGGGACGGGGTCTTCGCCGTCCAGGCCGCGCTGGTCCGCGCGCTGTGCGAGATCCGGCCGACCGACGCGCCGGAGCGGGCTATGGAACGGCTGACCCGTACGGTACGCCGGCTGGCCGACAGCGACGAGCACGCGGACCGGGTGCTGCGGTGCATCACCCCGTTCGTGGCCGACGAACCCGTACCCGGCCTCGCGGTGGACGTACGCGAGGATCTGGCACGGTGGGGCAACTTCCTGGAGGGGACACCGCTCGACCGCCCGGTGCTGCTGCTCATCGACGACCTGCACCGCAGCGACGACGACCTGCTGCTCATGGTCGACGGTCTCGCCGACTTCATCGGAGTGCCGCTGCTGGTGGTGGCCGCGGCCACCCCGGAACTGCTGCAACGCCGCCCCGACTGGGGACGGGGCAAGCAGAACTTCACCACCATCACCCTGGAGGCGTTGTCCGACGCCGCGATCGACGAACTGGTCGACTTCGTCCACTCCAGCTCGCCACTGCAACCCCGCGAGTCCACGCACTGGTTCCGGCGCGCACTCAGCGTGATCAAGGGCGACCGTCCCGACGAACTACGCGGTTACGTCAGATCCCTGCTGGCCACCCGGTCGGCACGGCACTTCCTCAGTGGATACCCCTCCGGTGCCCGGTCGATGTGACCCCGCCCCGCCGCGGCAGCGGTCGGGTGGCGGCTGCCGACCGGGCCACCACTGTCGAGGAACCGCCACCCGGCGCGGGCCGGGCCTGTCCGCACCTGGTGGTCAGCTGTCGCGCGGCACGGGCACGGGCACGGCCCGGGCCGGCAGGTATTCCCGACCCCACGCCCCGAGCGGCTTGAGCGCGTCGTTGAGTGCCTGCCCCCGGTCGGTCAGCGAGTATTCCACCCGCATCGGCAGGTCCTCGGAGGCTTCCCGACGGACGATGCCGTCGGCCTCGAGTTCGCGCAGGTGTTGGAACAACACCTTCTCGCTCACTCCGATGAGCCTCCTCAGCTCACCGAACCGTCGATGGCTGTCACTGAGGGCCCATAGGATGACGACCTTCCACTTGCCGCTGATCACCTCGATCGCGGCATCCAGACCACAATGTGTCGGCCGCACCCTGACACTCAATTCATTCACTCCCCGACCGGCCGGCGGCACTCTCCCCGTGAGTTCCGGTGTCCGTAGAGTCTAGCGCGCGAGAGTCGTACGGTCGCGCTGTGTTGCGGTGAAAATGACGACACGTGACGATTTCGCCGCACCCCTCACCCCGCCCCACCACCCATCAGGGCCTGCTCGTCCTGGTCCCGCAGGGCGACGCAGAGCGCCTCCAAGGCGACCCGGAGCCGCTCGATGTCGGCGTCGGCGAGGTTGAGCGACGGCTCGAACCGCAACGTGTTCGCCGCGCTCGCGGTGGGGAACGTGCGGATCCGGTGCACCCGCAGCAGGTAGCCCGAGATGACGTAGCCCAGCATGCCGTTGGCGGAGGCACCGGCGATGGCCGGTGCGGCGGAACCGGACTGGTCGTCGAACTCCAACCCGAGCATCAACCCCCGCCCCCGGACCTCGCGGACCACCCCGGGGAAGCGACGGCGCAGGTCGTGGAAGATCTCGGCCAGCTTCTCGCCCTTCTCCTTGGCACGCAGGTAGGCGGCACCGTTCTCCGCCTCCAGCAGTTCCAGCACCCGCGCGGTGACCGCGGTGGACAGGCCGTCGCGGGCGAACGTGGAGCTGTGCACCAGCGCGAAGTCGCGACGGTAGCGCCGCTGCGCGACCAGGGTCACCGCCGTCTTGGTGATACCGCCGCCGAGGCCCTTCGCCAGGGTCAGGTAGTCGGCCGCGAAGCCGATCTGGGAACTGGCGAAGAACGCGCCGGTACGCCCCAGACCGCTCTGGATCTCGTCGACGACGATCGGGCAGTCCAACGCCGCGCACCCCTGCCGGATGCGGTCCGCCTGGGCCGGCGTGACCACCCGGATGCCGCCCTCACCCTGGATGACCTCCATGACGAACGCCGCCACCACCGGGATCGGGCGCTCGACGACCACGGCGACGCCGTCGACGACCCGGACGTCCCGCAGGACGGTGCGGGTCTCCTCGGCGATGCGGTCGAACGCGTCGAGGTCGTCCAGGGACACGAACCGGGCGGCGGGCGCGAGGCCGGCGAACGGGGTGCGGTAACTCGGGTTGTGGGTCAACTGCACGCTGCCGACCAGCTTGCCGTGGAAGGAGCCCGCCAGGGCGACGAACACCGGCGGTCGTGCGGCGGCCTCGGCGTTGTCCCGCCGTAGTCCGGACAGGACGGTGGACAGGTCGGCCCCGGACCCGGGCGGCGGAGCCACCGTCTGCGCCTGGGCGGCCACCTCCGCGATGTGGGCCTCCACCTCGTCGAGCAGGGAGCGCACCCGCAGCACCCGGTCGAACTCCGCGTGCTTGAGCGCCACCTCGATCGACTCGGCGCCGCTGTTGGAGAAGATGGCGAAGTAGCGCTCGTCGGTGCCGAACTCACGGCCGACGATGTCGTTGAGCCGGGCGGCGATCTGGTCGACCGCCGGCTGTCGGGACGCCTGGGCGAGCACCGGACGGCGTTCGCTCAGGAAGGTCACGGCGGTGTCGACGAGCGCGGGATGGTTGTGACCGAGGACCAGGGCACCGTAGCCACCGGCATAGTCCACCACCGTCTCCGGCGTGCCGTCGGGGCCGACGTACCGCAGGGTGTCGCCCTCGGCCCGGGTGTATTCGACATTGATGCCGAGCATGTTCAGCAATTCCTGCATCGCTGGCTCGGCGAGGGTCTGCTCTGGTGTCACGGATTGCATGCCGGTTCCGGTCCTGTCGTCGGTCGATCGCACCTGGACGGCTGCCGTTTTCGCAACCGCAAACAGGTTAACGCCACCCGACGGGGCGGCCCTCAATAGGCGGTAACGCGCCGGTAACCTACGACCACACGCCGACCGGCCACCGGAATTACCATTCGATGAACCCGACGTGCGCCCGGCTGGTTAACGTGAGCCGACAGGTGCGTTGTTCGATCCGCACCGGACCGGCACGCCGTCCGGCCGACCGCGCAGACGGGAGGACGTCCATGCACCGCTCGTTGCGAGAGGTGATGGCCCGCTTCGCCACGGGGGTGACGGTTGTCACCGTCGGAGGCGACAACCTGCACGCCATGACGGCCAACGCCGTCGCCTCGGTCTCACTGGACCCACCGCAGATCCTGTGCTGCGTGGCGCACAGCGCGGTCATGCACAAGGCCATCTCCGCCGCGGAGCACTTCGCGGTCTCGGTGCTCGGCGCAGACCAGGAGCACCTGGCCCGTCACTTCGCCGACCGTCGCCGGCCCCTGGGAGCGGCCCAGTTCGAGAAACTGCCGCACCGGCCGGGACCGGCCTCCGGCGCACCCCTCATTTCGGGTGCCCTGGCCTGGCTGGAATGCCGTTTGTTCGAGGCCCACGATTCCGGCGACCACACCATCTTCGTCGGTTCGGTGATCGGCGCGGAAATCGGCCACGACGGGGCTGGTCTGCTGTTCTTCGGCGGTGCGTTCCACAGCATCGGCAGCACTTCGGCGGCGGCGACGACCGACAACCGGTCACATACTTTGCAGTAAGTACTTGAGTGCCCACATGCCGGCGTCTAGGCTCCAAAAGTGGCATCGGCGATGGCGGGCGCTTTCTGCGTGGCCAGCACCGACAGTCTTTTTGCCTTTTCAGGAACACAGAGGAGAGTGGCACTGGTGTCCGAAGAAAACCGCGTACCCGTCTCGGTGATCGGCCTCGGAATGATGGGGGCGGCACTGGCGGGCGCATATCTCAGGGCCGGCCACCGCACGACGGTGTGGAACCGCTCCGCCAACAAGGCGGACGCACTTGTTGAGCAGGGCGCGAGCCGTGCGGACACGATCGCCGACGCGGTCGCCGCGAGCGACGTCCTGGTGGCCTGCGTGGTCGACTACCAGACCCTGCACGAGATCCTTGAGCCGGTGAAGGAGTCGCTCAACGGCAAGGTCATCGTCAACCTGACCTCCGGCGTGCCGGAGGACGCCCGGGGCGCCGCGCAGTGGGCCCAGTCCCTCGGCGCGAAGTACCTCGACGGTTACATCATGACGGTGCCGCCGGCCGTCGGGCTCCCCCAGACCCTGCTGTTCTACGGCGGCTCGAAGGAGGTCTTCGACACCTACGAGTCGACCCTGAAGGTCCTCGGCGGCAACAGCATCTTCCTGAGCGAGGACCCGGGGGTCGCCGGCCTGTACGACCTCTCGCTGCTCGGCATCCTGTGGTCGTCGCTCGCCGGCGCGCTGCACGGCTTCGCGATGCTCGCCAGCGAGGGCATCCCGGCGGCGGCGCTGACGCCGTTCGCCGAGTCCTGGATCACCCACGTGGTGCTGCCCAGCATCAAGGGGGCCGCCCAGCAGGTCGACGCGGGCCAGTACGCGACCACCATCTCCACGGTGGGGCTGAACGCGGTCGGTCTGGCCAAGATGGTGGAGGCCAGCAAGGGCCAGGGACTCCGGCCGGACGTGATGATCCCGATCCGGGACATGCTCCAGGAGCGGGCCGACAGCGGGCACGGCGACGAGGCGCTGGCCAGCCTGATCGAGGTCATCAAGAAGCCCTGATCCAGCTGCCGCACGGTCGTTTCTGACGCGCCGGGCCCGGGACGCCTCCGACGGACGGCCCGGGCCCGGCGCGTTCTCCCACCGGTCATCGGCGCACCAGTGCACCCACGGAGAGCGATCGATGAACTGGGGATTACACCCTGCTCCATAGGGTCGATCCGCCCGGTCACCATCCATCGATCCATCTCGGGAGGATTGCGATGTCCGACGAACGATGCCCTTACACGATCGACCCGACCGGCACCGACCTGCACGGCGAGGCCGCCGCGCTGCGCCGCCGGGGGCCGGCGACCCAGGTGGAACTGCCCGGCGGTGTCGTCGTCTGGGCGGTCACCGACACGGCGCTCATCAAAGCGCTGCTGACCGACCCCCGCGTCTCCCGGGACACCTACCAGCACTGGCCGGCCTGGGAGAACGGCGAGGGCGAGTTGGCCCGGACCTGGCCGCTGGCGATGTGGGTCGCCGACCGAAACATGATCACCGCGTACGGCGCCGAGCACAGCCGACTCCGCCGGCTGGTGGCCAAGGCGTTCACCGCCCGCCGGACGAACGCGCTACGTCCCCGGATCGAGCAGATCGTCGCCACCCTGCTGGACTCGATCGCCGCGCAGGGCAAGGACGGGCCGGTCGACCTGCGGGCCGAGTACGCCTACGCCCTGCCCACCTGGGTGATCTCCGAACTGTTGGGCGTCCCCGACGCCATCCGGGACGAGTTGCTGGACATGATCGGCAGGTGGCTGACCGGGGCGATCTCGCCCGAGGAGGCGCCCCTGCTGGAAGAGCGCGTCTACACCGTGCTGGCCCGGTTGGTGGAGCAGCGGCGGCAGAGCCCCGGCGAGGATCTGATCAGTGGGCTGATCGCCGCCCGGGACGACCGGGACGGCCCGGGTCTGACCGAGCGGGAACTGGTCGACACCATCCTGCTGACCTTCACCGCCGGCCACGAGACGACCGCCAACCTCCTGGACCAGGCGATCTTCGCCCTGCTCAGCCACCCGGAGCAGCGTGAGCTCGTCCGGTCCGGCGCGGCGAGCTGGGACGACGTCATCGAGGAGACCCTGCGCTCGGAAGCGCCCTTCGCCAACCTGCCGATGCGGTACGCCGTCGAGGACTTCGAGCTGGGCGGGGTGAAGTTCACCAAGGGCGACGCCATCATGATCTCGTTCGCCGGCTCGGGTCGGGACCCGAAGGTGCACGGCGAGGACGCCGACGTCTTCGACATCACCCGGGCGACCCGGGGTGACCACATCGGATTCGGCCACGGGGTGCACTACTGCCTGGGCGCGCCACTGGCCCGGTTGGAGGCGCGCATCGCCCTGCCGGCGCTGTTCGAGCGGTTCGCCGGGCTACGCCTGGCCCGGCCGGCGGACGAGATCCCCCGGTTGACCTCGTTCGTGTCCAACGGGCACCAGGAACTGCCGGTCCTGCTCGATCCCGTGCCGGTCGCCTGAGCGGCACGTCGGCCCCGGACCGCCGCACAACGGTGTGGCAGCGGTCCGGGGCCGACGTGCGTCAGAGCTGGCCGTAACCGGCCCAGACCGTCTTCACCTCAAGGTACGCGTCGAGGTTCGCCCGGCCCATCTCCCGGCCGATGCCGGAGGCCTTGACGCCGCCCCAGGGAGCGGCCGGATCCCCCGCCGCCCACGTGTTGACGTAGAACATGCCGGCCCTGATCCGCTCCGCGAGCCGGTGCGCCCGGCCGAGGCTGCGGGTCCAGACCCCCGCCGCCAGCCCGTACGGGGTGTCGTTGGCCAGCGCGACGACCTCGTCGATGTCGTCGAAAGGCGTCACCACCAGCACCGGTCCGAAGATCTCCTCCCGGCTGATCCGCATGTCAGGCGTCACGTCGGTGAAGATCACGGGTCGGACGTAGTAGCCGTCGGCCGGCTCGGCCGGAGGCACCTCACCGGCCACCATCGTGGCACCGGCCGCGAGACCGTCCACGAGGTAGCCGCGGACCCGGCGGTACTGCTCGGCCGAGACGAGCGGGCCGAGCTGGGTCCCCCGCTCCAGGGCCGGACCCACCGCGGCCTGCCGGGTCGCCGCGACGAGACCGTCGAGCACCTGCTCGTGGCAGCTGCGGTGCACGTACAGCCGGGAACCTGCCACACAGCTCTGCCCGCTGTTGAAGAAGATCCCCTCGTACGAGCCGGCCACGGCGGCGGGCACGTCGGCGTCGTCCAGGATGATGTTGGGACTCTTGCCCCCGAGTTCCAGGGTGACCCGCTTGAGGTCGGCACCGGCCCGGGCGGCGATCTCCCGGCCCACCTCGGTCGATCCGGTGAACGCCACCTTCGCCACCCCCGGGTGGGCCACCAGCGCCGCGCCGGTCCGCCCGTCACCGGGCAGGACGTTGACCACGCCGGCCGGGAAACCGGCCTCGACCACCAGTTCGGCCAGCCGCAGCGCTGTCAGGGGCGTCTGCTCGGCGGGTTTCAGGACCACGGAACACCCTGCCGCGAGCGCCGGCGCCAACTTCCAGGCCGCCATCATCAGTGGGAAGTTCCACGGGATGATCTGGGCACAGACCCCCACCGGCTCCAACCGCGTGTAGCAGAGGGTGTCGGGGGCGATCACCGGGATCGTGCCCCCTTCGAGCTTGCTGGGCCAACCGCTGTAGTAGCGGAAGTGTTCGATCGCGGCCGGCACGTCGACGTACTCGTTGGCGGTCACCGGCTTGCCCGAGTTGAGCGCCTCGAGTTCCGCGAACTCCCCGGCGTGCGCCTCGACGAGGTCCGCCAGGCGGGCGAGCAGCAGACCCCGCGCGGCGGCCGGGAGGCTCCCCCACTCGCCGTCGAGCGCGTCCCGGGCGGCCGTGACCGCGCGGTCGACGTCGACCGCACCGGCGTGGGCCACGTCGACCAGGTGCCGGCCGGTGGACGGGTCCACCGTGGCCAGGGCCGCGCCGTCGGCGGCGGGCACGAACCGGTTGCCGATGAACAGGTGCCGGGGCCGGCTGACGAACGCGCTGACGGCCGGGCTGAGGGTCGAGGTCAACTGGTCCACGGTTGCTGCTCCTTCGTGGGTCCGCGACGGGGTGCTGCTTCGCGGAGAGACGGCGGCCGGCATCGACGGTGTCGATGCCGGCCGGAAGGTCACCCGGGACGGGTGCCCGTCGGTTCGACGCGCACCCGTCCCGCGTTGCGGATCACATCGCGAGCGCCTGCTGTGCCGCCCGCTTGCCCGACTCGACGGCACCGTCGATGTAGCCGCTCCAGCCGTTGGCGATGTCGCTGCCGGCGAAGGCGATCCGGCCCTGCGGCTGCTGGATGCTCTGGTAGGGGCCGGTCAGCTGGCCGGGCTGCCGGCAGGACCACCCACCGAGGGAGTACGGGTCGGTCCCCCAGTTCTGCGCGGTGGTGGCGAGCACCTGCACACCCGGGGACAACTGCTGCATCAGGGACTGCATCTGGCTGACGCTGGTGCCGCTCACCGACGAGTCGGTGCTGAAGCAGAAGACGATCCGGGTGCCGTCGGGCAGTTCGGTGTGCGGCACGGTGGTGGAGATGGGGAATCCCTCGGGCGGGTGCGCGATGAAGGAACCCGCCGCGCCACCACTGATCCGCATGAAGATCTTCTTGCTCTTCGGCACGCCGATGCCCGCCAGGGACACCGACAGGTACGCCGAGGGCAGCAGCGGCGCGAACGCGATGGTCTTCCAGAGGTTCACCGGCACGGCGACGATGACGCGCGGCGCGACGTACTCCTGGCCGGTGCTGGTGAACACCGAGACGGTGGAACCGTTGCGGATCACCGCCAGCACCGGGCTGTTGAGCTTCAGGGTCGCCTGGGAGTCCGCCAGCATGGCGTTGAGCAGGGCGATGGTGCCACCCTGCAGGCCGTAGGTGTTGATGCTGACGTAGCCCTGGTAGGAGTTGCCCGCCAGCACCCAGGACTGGGCCAGCATGGTGTAGGCGCCCCGGCTGCTGGACCCGCCGGAGAGGCCGGCGGTGGTCCCGTTGATCCACGCCTCGTCCGCCGGGGAGTAGCCGAGCTGGTTGAGCCGGGTCCGCATGGACCACTGGTCGGCGGTGGTCAGCCCGGCACCGGCACCGGCGAACGGGTTGAAGGCGTTCGGGAACAGGCTGGCGGCCCCGTTGAAGAACGGGGTGAACAGGGCCGAGAGCTGGGCCGACGCCTGGGCGGGCGGCAGGATGACGAAACCGTTGCCCTGGGGCATCACGAAGCTGTCGATCGAGCCGTCCGAGGTGGTGCCGATCCCGTACCGGGCGGCCTCCGCCCAGACGTGCGGCTGCTTCGGGTCGATGGCCTCGCCGCCGAGCTCGATGGGTGCCCCGGCGAACGTGGAGCTCCAGGTACGACCGCCGATACGCCCACGGGCCTCCAGGATGACCGAGCTGAGGCCGGCTTCCTTGAGATCGCGGGCGGCGGTGATGCCCGCGAACCCGGCTCCGATGATGATGGCATCGGTGACGGTGCGGGGCGAGCCGGCGGTTGCCCGCGCGGCGACGGGCAGGCCGGTCGCCGCACCGAGAAGGGCCGCTCCGGCGCCCTTCAGGAAGGTACGACGGCTGTTACCGGAGCCGGTCGAGCGTGTTCCTTGCACTGACGCGTGCACTTTCCCCCCGGAAAGGTCGGGCCACCGCAACCCGCCTGACACCGGGCGGCGTCGGGCGGGTTGCGGTGTGTCGGATTGATCTCCCCGCTGGACAGCGGGGGGCTCGGATGCCGGCTCGGCCGGCGGATGGGTGACCGGCCCGACGCGGCGGCGGGCCGTCCTAGAGGAACAGGGTGTCCGGATCGAGGCCGAGCAACAGTCGGCCGTGCAGTTCCAGATTCGTGTTCGGGGTCATCATCCCGTGCCGGGACAGGCCCTCCAGGTCCCGGTAGAAGCGCTGGAACGGCAGACTGCGCACCAGCGACGAGGCGCTGCTGACGTCGTGCAGGTCCTCGACGGCGTCCTTGAGCAACCGCAACGCGAAACCCCCCTGGCCGCGCACGGTGACGCTGTCCTCGACCGACGGATGCTCACCGGCGTCGGCGCGCTGCTGCAGGCGCTTGACGAACCCGGCGGCCAACGCCTGCGCCGCCGTGATCGCGTTCGCCGCCGCGGCGACCTTGAGCTGGACGAGCGGGTGTTCACGCGCGTCGGTCCAGTTGGTGTAGGCGATCGGCTTGCCCGGCAGGCGCTCCACGAACGTGTCGTACGCGCCCTGGGCGGCACCGACGTAGACGGCGATCGACAGCGCCGCCACATAGGTGATCAGCCCGTAGTTGCGACCCGTCGCGCCCACGTTCGAGCGGCCCCCGGTGGTGCCGGTGACGAGTTCCTCGGCGCTGGCGACGTACTGGCGGGGCACGTGCACGTCGGTGGCCGAGGTGGTGAAGCTGCCGGTGCCGGCGGCGGCCGAGACGTGCCAGTCGTCGGCGATCTCGAACTTGTCCATCGGCACGAGGGCGTACAGCGGCTCCATCTCACCGTCGGGCAGCTCACGGACCCCGGCCACGAAGTTCCAGTCGGCGCCCCGGCAGCCGGTGTTGAAACCCCAGCTGCCGTTGAGCAGGAACCCGTCCTCGACCTCGGTGAACATCGCGGTGGGGGCGAGGCCGCCGGAGATGCGGACCGCACCGGAGGCGTAGATGTCCGCCTGCACCTCGTCCGGGTAGAGGGAGGCGACCCAGGCCCCCTCCATCCAGGCCGCCGCCACCCATCCGGTGGAGGCGCAGCCCCGGGAGATCTCGGTGACGATCGCGAACTGCTCGGCGAGTGACGCCTCGATCCCGCCGAACCGCTTGGGCACACCGACCCGGAACACCCCTGCCTTCTCCAGCAGGGCGATGTTCTCGTCGGGTATCCAGCGCTGTTCCTCGGCCTGAGTGCCGTTGTCGCGCAGTCGCGGAACGATCGTACGAACCGCGTCACGCACGGCCGTCGACTCGGTCTCGCTGCCTGTCATGGGGTCTCCCTGGCTTCCTGCGGATCACCGCGGACACAGTGATGAAGTGTGACGAGGGGCGGTCATCGCACGGCAATCGCCGCGGGGGCGGGGTGCGATGACCGTTCGATGACCGGTTGATGAACCGACCGGTCGGCACCCGGGCGGGTGCGGTGCGGCGGCGGGTGGGTCCGGACCGGACGGTCAGGCGTCCGTGCCGAACGGGTTGTCGACGGCGAAACGCCAGTTCCCGTCGGGGCCCATCCGGAGCACGTCGAGGCCGACGCCCTCCAGGTGCTCGGTGCCGCCGTCCTCCAGGGGCACGTCGATCGCCCAGTCGACGACGAGCAACGCGGCGGTCCCGGTGACGTGCGACTCACGCAGGGTGGCGGTCATCCTCGGCCGCTGCGCGATGAACTCCGCGAGCGCCTCCCGGCGGGCGTCGCCGCTGAGCGGGTTCCCGGGCTCCCAGACCGAGATGGCGTCCTCGGTGTACATCGCGTCGATCACGGCCAGGTCGCCGCTGTTGAACGCCTCGATGTAGCGGTTCCCGTGTTCCTCGGCACTCCTGACGAGACTTTCGTGGTCGATGGCGGTGGTCATCTGGGGCCTCCCGGCGTCCTCGGCAAACGGCTTACGAGTGAAATTAGCGACGCGAATTCATCGCGCGCCCACCGTCCGTCATTACGCAGAAATCGGGTCAACGGGCATCAATGGTTACCCGCCAATGACCACCCATTGAGCAACCGACCGCAGGATGACGTTGAGAAGATCACGCCACCGCGCCCAGCCAACGCCTCCTCCGGTAAGGAAAAGCGCTTTGACGTCTATCGCTGTTATCGGAATGTCCTGCCGGCTACCGGCCGCCGCCGACCCCGGTGCTTTCTGGGCGCTGCTCCGCGCCGGTGCGAGTGGGCTGAGCACGGGGACCGACGGACGCCGCCGTGGTCGGCTCGACCAGGTCGGGGACTTCGACGCCGAGTTCTTCGCGGTCTCGCCACGCGAGGCCGCGGCGATGGACCCGCAGCAACGGCTCGTGCTCGAACTCGCCTGGGAGGCGTTGGAGGACGCGGCGACGGCGCCGGAGACGTTGCGGGGCAGCGACACGGCCGTTTTCGTGGGCGCGCTACGCGACGACTACGCCAACCTGCTGTACCGGCAGGGGACCGGGGCCGTCACCGCCCACACGATGGCCGGCCTGAACCGCGGGGTGATCGCCAACCGCGTCTCGTACTTCCTGGACCTGCACGGGCCGAGCGTGACGGTCGACGCCGCGCAGGCCTCGTCACTCGTCGCCGTGCACCTGGCCTGCGAGAGCCTGCGCAGCGGGGAGTCCGGCATGGCCATCGCCGCCGGCGTGACCCTGGACCTGCTGGCCGAGCAGGCCGTCGTACAGGAGCGGTTCGGCGCGCTGTCCCCCGACGGGGAGAGTTACGCCTTCGACGCGCGGGCCAACGGCTTCGTGCCCGGCGAGGGCGGCGCGGTGGTCGTCCTCAAACCGCTGGACCGCGCCGTGGCCGACGGCGACCGGATCTACGGGGTGATCCGCGGCAGCGCCGTCAACCACGGCGGGGCCGCCCCCTCCCTCACCGTGCCCGACGCCGACGCCCAGGCCGAGGTGTTGCGGGAGGCGTACCGCCGGGCCGGTGTCGAGCCCGGCGAAGTGCAGTACGTCGAGGCGCACGGCACGGGCACCCCGCTCGGCGACCCGATCGAGGCCACCGCACTCGGCGACGCGCTGGGGCGGGGCCGGCCGGCGGCGCAGACCCTGCGCATCGGGTCGGCGAAGACGAACGTCGGGCACCTCGAGGCCGCCGCCGGGATCGTGGGTCTACTCAAGGTGCTGCTCAGCCTGGTACACCGCGAGCTTCCGCCGCACCGCAACTTCACCAGGCCCAACCCCGCGATCCCGTTCCACGAACTCGGTATCGAGGTGCAACGGGAGCTGACCCCGTGGCCGCACCCGCAGCGCCGGCTGATCGCCGGGGTCAGCTCCTTCGGCATGGGCGGCACGAACTGCCACGTCGTCGTCGCGGCGGCCCCGCCGGCCCCGGACGTCGCCCGACCCGACGGCGACCCGGCCCCCGCACCGGTCGCCTGGGTGCTCAGCGCCCGCAACCGGGCGGCGCTGAGCGCCCAGGCCGACCGGTTGGGCTCGGCCGTCGCGGCCGACGACCCGGACATCGTGGACGTCGGCTGGACGCTGGCCACCGGCCGGGCCCGGTTCGCCCACCGGGCCGTCGTGCTCGGCGACGACAGCGGGGAACTCCGGGAGCGGCTGGCCGCGCTGGCCGCCGGCCGACCGGCGTCCGGTCTGGTGACGGCGACGGCCCGACCCGGTGCGCTCGGCATCGTGTTCACCGGTCAGGGCAGCCAGCGGGCCGGCATGGGCCGGCAGCTGTACGCCCGCTTCCCGCGTTACGCCGCGGCGTTCGACGAGGTCTGCGCACACCTGGACCGGCACCTGGACCGTCCGCTCGCCGAGGTGATCGCCTCGGGCGAGGATCTCGACGAGACCGGCTTCACCCAGCCCGCCCTGTTCGCGGTGGAGGTGGCGCTGTACCGGCTCGTCGAGTCCTGGGGGGTCCGGCCGGCCCGGCTCGTCGGCCATTCCATCGGCGAGCTGGCGGCGGCGCACGTGGCGGGCGTGCTGTCGGTGGCCGACGCCACGACCCTGGTCGCCGCACGGGGCAGGTTGATGCAGGCGCTACCCGCCGGGGGCGCGATGGTCGCCGTCCAGGCCGGTGAGCAGGAGGTCGCGGCCCTGCTCGAACCGTACCGGGACGTCGCCGGGATAGCGGCGGTGAACGGTCCCGAGGCCGTCGTGGTCTCCGGCACCGCGCAGGCCGTGGACGCGGTCAGCGCCGAACTGGCCGGCCTGGGGCGTCGTAGTCGTCGCCTCACCGTCTCCCACGCCTTCCACTCGCCGCTGATGCAACCGATGCTCGCGGACTTCCGGGCGGTCGTCGCCACCCTGGAGCTACGGCCACCACGGATACCCGTGGTCTCCACGGTGCTGGGTCGGCCGCTGGACGCGGCGGAGGCGACCGACCCGGGGTACTGGGTCGACCAGGTGCGACGTCCGGTCCGTTTCCTCGACGCGGTACGTGCGGTGGAGGCCGACGGCGTCACGACGTACCTCGAACTGGGTCCCGACGCGGTCTGCGCGGCCCTGGTCGACGCCGCCGTGGTCGACCGGGCGGGCTCCACCGCGGTCGCCGCGCTGCGCGCCGGCCGGGACGAGACGCGGACCCTGCTCGACGCCGTGGCCCGGGTGTTCGTCACCGGCGCGGCCGAGGTGGACTGGGCCGCCGTGCACGGCCGGCACGACGCGCGGCGGATCGCCCTGCCGACCTACCCGTTCCAACGGGAACGGCACTGGCTGCGCGACGGCGACTCCCCCGCGCCGGCCGACGCCGCACCGGCCACCGCCGCCCGGCAGCCGACCGCACCGGCACCGGCGCTCGCGGCGTCGACCGTCGGGCGCGTGCCGCCGGCCGACCCGGCGGCGCTGACCGAGCTGGTCCAGACCCACGTCAACGCGGTCCTGGGGGCCGACGCCGGACGTCACCTCGCCCTGGAGCAGACCTTCCGGGACCTCGGCTTCGACTCGCTGATGGCGGTCGAGCTGCGCGACGCCCTGTCCGCGGCGACCGGCCTGGCACTGCCCAGCGGACTGCTCTTCGACCGGCCCACCCCGGGTGAGCTGATCGACCATCTGCTCACCCGGCTCGACCCCGCCGGTGAGCCGACCGTCGACGTTCCGCAGGCCCCCACCGACCCGGTCGAACCGATCGCCGTCATCGGCATGGCCTGCCGCTACCCCGGCGGGGTCAGCTCCCCCGAGGAGCTCTGGCAACTGGTCGCCGACGGCACCGACGCCGTCGCGGGATTCCCCACCGACCGGGGGTGGCCCGAGCACCTCTCCGCCGACCCGGACGGCACCCCACCCGGCACCGTCGACCAGGGCGGATTCCTGTACGACGCCGCGCTGTTCGACGCCGACTTCTTCGGCATCTCCCCCCGCGAGGCGCTGGCGATGGACCCCCAGCAGCGGCTGCTGCTGGAGACCGCATGGGAGGCCCTGGAACGGGCCGGTCTGGACCCGCGATCGGTGCGGGGCAGCCGGACCGGGGTGTTCGTCGGCGGCACCACCCTGGACTACGGACCCCGGATGCACCACGCGGCCGACGAGGTCGCCGGTCACGTGTTGACCGGCTCGACCAGCAGCCTGATGTCGGGACGCATCGCCTACCAGCTCGGCCTGCTCGGGCCGGCCCTCACCATCGACACCGCCTGCTCCTCGTCGTTGGTCGCCCTGCACACGGCGGTGCGTTCGCTGCGCTCCGGCGAATCGTCCATGGCGCTCGCCGGCGGCGCGGCGGTCATGTCCGGCCCCGGGATGTTCGCCGAGTTCTCCCGCCAGGGGGGCCTCGCCCCGGACGGGCGCAGCAAGCCGTTCGCCGCCGCCGCGGACGGGACCTCGTGGGCCGAGGGGGTGGGGATGCTGGTGGTGGAACGGCTCTCCGACGCCCGCCGCCACGGTCACCCGGTGCTGGCCGTCATCCGGGGCACGGCGGTCAACTCCGACGGCCCCTCCAACGGGCTCACCGCACCCCACGGACCGTCCCAGGAACGGGTCATCCGTGCCGCGCTCGCCGACGCCCGGCTGACACCGGCCGACATCGACGCGGTCGAGGCACACGGCACCGGCACCCGGCTCGGCGACCCGATCGAGGCGGAGGCGCTGCTGGCCACCTACGGCCGGGACCGGGACGGCACCGGCCCGGTGCTGTTGGGGTCACTCAAGTCGAACATCGGCCACACCCAGGCGGCGGCCGGGGTGGGCGGGCTGATCAAGATGGTGCAGGCGATGCGGCACGGCACCCTGCCCCGCACCCTGCACGTCGACCGGCCGACACCGCACGTGGACTGGTCGGCCGGCACGGTGGAGCTGCTGACCACCGCGCGCCCGTGGCCACGCACCGGGCGTCCCCGCCGGGCGGCGGTGTCCTCGTTCGGCATCAGCGGTACGAACGCCCATGTCGTGATCGAGGAGGGCGAGCCGTGGCCCGAGCCCCCGCCGCAGGCACCCGGGCCGTTCCCCGTGCCCTGGGCGGTCTCGGGCCGGGACCGGGCGGCGCTGACCGACCAGGCCCGTCGCCTGCGTGCCCGGGTGGCCGGGACGCCCGGGGTGGACCCCGCCTCGGTCGCCCGCTCACTGGCCACCACGCGCACGACCTTCGAGGAGCGGGCCGTGGTGCTCGGCACCGGCCGGACCGAACTCCTCGCCGGCCTCGACGCCCTGATCGAGGGACGGCCACACCGGTCGGTGCTCGTCGGGACCGCCAGGCGGGCGGACCGGACCGCGTTCGTCTTCACCGGCCAGGGCGCCCAGCGCCTCGGCATGGGACGCGAGCTGCACACCGCCGCGCCGGTCTTCGCGGCGGCGTTCGACGCCGTGTGCGCCGCGTTCGCGCCCCACCTCGACCGGCCGTTGCGGGACGTCGTGTTCGCCGCGCCCGGCACGGCGGACGCCGACCGGCTGCACCACACCGCGTACACCCAGCCGGCCCTGTTCGCGGTCGAGGTCGCCCTCACCCGACTGCTCGAACACCACGGGCTGGTGCCGGACCTGGTCGCCGGACACTCCATCGGGGAGCTCGCCGCCGCCCACGTCGCCGGGGTGTGGTCGCTTGACGACGCGGCGCGGCTGGTCGCCGCCCGGGGACGGGCGATGCAGGCGGCGCGGACCGGCGGCGCGATGGCCGCGATCGAGGCCGGTGAGGCCGAACTCCGACCCGACCTTGCCGGGTGGGGCGACGCGGTGAGCATCGCGGCGGTCAACGGGCCACGGGCCGTGGTCATCTCCGGTGACGGCGAGGCGGTCGCGGACGTCACCACGCGCTGGGCGGCGCAGGGCCGCCGGACCCGGACGTTGGCGGTCAGCCACGCCTTCCACTCGGCACACATGGACGCGGTGCTCGACGAGTTCCGGGTCACCGCCAGGCGGGTCACCTACCACCCGCCGCGCATCCCGTTCGTGTCCACGGTCACCGGCGGGCTCGTCACCGACGGCGACCTCGCCGCCGCCGACTACTGGGTCGGGCAGATCCGCGACACGGTCCGGTTCGCCGACGCGACCCGCGCCCTGCGCGACGCGGGGGCCGGACTGTTCGTCGAGGTCGGACCGGACGCGGCGCTGACCCCGCTGATGCACGACTGCCTCCCCGACGAGCCGGTGGCCGTCGTGCCGGTGCTCCGCCGTGACCTCGCCGAGACCGGCACGTTCGTCGCCGCGTTGGGGCAGGCCCACGTGGCCGGCGCGACGGTCGACCTGTCGGCGCTGACGCCTGACGCCGGCACCGTCGAACTCCCCACGTACGCGTTCCAACGCACCCGGTTCTGGCTGGCCGGCGACCCGACGCCGGATCCGCGCGGCCTCGGCCTCGACCGGGGTGGTCACCCGCTGCTCGGGGCCGGGACGACCGTCGCCGGCCGCGACGAACTGGTGCTCGTCGGCAGGTTGAGCCTGGCCGAGCAGCCCTGGCTGGCCGGGCACGTGGTCGGCGGCGCGGTGCTGCTGCCGGCCGCGGCGCTGGTGGAACTCGCCGTCGCCGCCGGGCTGCGGTGTGGCGCACCGCAGCTCGACGAGCTGACCCTGGAGGTGCCGCTGCGGCTCGACCGTCCCGTCCGGGTGCAGGTCGTGGTCGCGGCACCCGGCCCCGACGGCACCCGCGACGTCGGGATCTACGCCGCCGACGAGACGACCGGGCCGGCGGGGACGGACTGGACCCGGCACGCGTCAGGTGCGCTGAGCCCCGCCGGGGCGGCCCCGCCGACGCCGGTGGCCTGGCCGCCGGCCGGGGCGGTGGCCGAGGCCGGCGACGACGCGTACCCGGAACTGGCCGCCCTCGGCTACGACTACGGCCCGGCCTTCCGTGGCCTGCGTGCCCGGTGGCGGCACGGCGCGGACCGGTACGCCGAGATCAGCCTGCCCGCCGAGCTGCGCGACGAGGCGGCCCGGTACGCCCTGCACCCGGCCCTGCTCGACGCCGCCCTGCACGCCCTGGTCCTGGACCGTGCGCCAGGGGACGCCGGTCACCTGATCAACCTGCCGTTCGTCTGGGCCGGTGTCCAGGTGCACGCGACCGGGGCGACGGACGTCCGGGTCCGGATCACCGACGCCGACGGCGACGCGGCCACGGTGGAACTGGCCGAGGTCACCGGCCGGCCGGTGGCCACCGTCCGGGCCCTCACCCTGCGCGCGGCGCCGGCCGACCGGCTCACCGCTGACCCGGGGGGCCGGTTGCACGTCCTGGAGTGGCCCGCCGTGGCGGCTCCGGCCGGAGACGTCCCCTCGTGGGTGGAGATCACCGACGATCCCGGGCCGGCCCGGAACACGCCGTTCGCCGTGGTGCGCCCCGGCGGCGACGACCCCGGTCCGCGGGAGCCGTACGCGACCACGGCCCGGGTGCTGCGGCTCGTGCAGGACTGGTTGGCCGATCCGGAACTGCTCGACACCCGACTGGCCGTCGTCACCCGGCACGCCGTGTCCACCGGCCCCGGTGAGGGCATCGGGGACCTGGACGCCGCGCCCGTCTGGGGTCTGCTGCGCTCCGCCCAGGCCGAGCATCCCGGCCGGTTCGTCCTGGTGGACCTCGACGACCGGGGCGACGACCTGCTGGGCGTCGCGCTCGCGACCGGGGAACCGCAGGTCGCGGTGCGGGCCGGGCAGCTGCGGGTGCCCCGGTTGACGCCGCTCGCCGACCCCGGGCCGACCCCACCCGTGCCGTTTCCCGGGGCCGACGGCACGGTGTGGATCGTCGGTGGCACCGGAGGGCTCGGCGCGTTGCTGGCCCGTCATCTCGTTGCGACGCACGGGGTGCGCAGGCTGGTGTTGAGCAGCAGGCGCGGACCGGACAGCCCCGGTGCCGCCGAGCTGTCGGCGGCACTCACCGACGCCGGCGCCGAGGTGCGGATCGTCGCCGCGGACGCCACCGACCGCGACCACCTCCTGCGCGTACGCGACGACATTCCGGCCGACCATCCGCTGACGACGATCGTGCACACGGCGGGTGTGCTGGCCGACGCGACGGTGCAGGCCCTCACCCCGGAGCAGATCGACACGGTGCTGCGGCCGAAGGTGACCGCCGCCCGGCACCTGCACGAGCTGACCCGCGGGCAACCCGTCACCCTCGTGTTGTTCTCCTCGGTCTCGGGTCTGCTGGGCACGCCGGGGCAGGCGAACTACGCGGCGGCCAACGCGTACCTCGACGCGCTCGCCGCGTACCGGCGGGCGGCCGGGTCACCGGCGGTGTCACTGGCCTGGGGACTGTGGGACGCCTCGGCCGGGATGGGCGCGCGACTCACCGACGCGGACGTCGGCCGGTGGCACCGGGCCGGGGTCACGCCGTTGTCGCCGCAGGCCGGTCTGGCGCTGTTCGACGCGGCGGTGGCGCGTACCGACCACGCGCTGCTGGTGCCGGCGGGGATCGTCACCCGCGCCCACGGCTCGGCCGACGACACCGTGGCCGCCGTCCTGCGGGGCCGGACCCGGCCCGGGCAACCCGCACGGCCGGCGGCTAAGGCGGGCCGGGTGGCGGGCGGGGCGGCGCAGGGCCTCGCCGCCGAGATCACCGCCCTGGCCGAGGAGGACCGCCAGCCACGGGTACGGGAACTGGTGCGGCAGCTGACGGCGAGGGCCCTGGGGCACCCCGACGGGAGCAGGATCGACCCGGACCGTCCGTTCAAGGATCTGGGGCTGGACTCGTTGGGCAGCGTCGAGCTGCGCAACCAGCTCGGCGAAGCCACGCAGCTGCGGCTACCCGCCACCGTCGTGTTCGACCATCCGTCGGTGGGGGCGTTGACCCGCTACCTGCTCGACCGCCTCACCAACACCACCGCGACCACCACCGCCGTCACCCGCACCACCACCCACACCACCGACGAACCCATCGCCATCATCGGCATGGGCTGCCACTACCCCGGCAACGCCAACACCCCCGACGAACTCTGGCACCTCATCACCACCACCACCGACGCCATCACCACATTCCCCACCAACCGAGGCTGGCACCTCGACACCCTCTACCACCCCGACCCCGACCACCCCGGCACCACCTACACCCAACACGGCGGCTTCCTCCACAACGCCGACCAATTCGACGCCGAATTCTTCAACATGTCACCCCGCGAAGCCACCGCCACCGACCCCCAACAACGACTCCTCCTCCACACCGCCTGGGAAACCCTCGAACACGCAGGCATCAACCCCACCACCCTCCACGGCACCAACACCGGAGTCTTCATCGGCACCATGTACGACGACTACGCGACGGGGCGGCCGAACCCGCCGAAGGACCACGAGGGTTTCCTGCTCGCCGGCAACCTGTCCAGTGTGGCGTCGGGGCGGATCGCGTACACCCTCGGCCTCCAAGGCCCCGCCATCACCATCGACACCGCCTGCTCATCCTCACTCGTCGCACTCCACCTCGCCGCCACCGCACTCCGCAACCACGAATGCGACCTCGCCCTCACCGGCGGCGCCACCATCATGACCCAACCCCACACCTTCACCGAATTCGCCCGCCAACGCGGACTCGCCCCCGACGGACGCTGCAAACCCTTCTCCACCCACGCCGACGGCACCGGCTGGTCCGAAGGCGCCGGACTCCTCCTCCTCCAACGCCTCACCGACGCCCAACAACAAGGCCACCACATCCACGCCATCATCCGCGGCAGCGCCATCAACCAAGACGGCGCCTCCAACGGACTCACCGCACCCAACGGACCCGCCCAACAACGCGTCATCCACCAAGCCCTCCACAACGCCGGACTCCAACCCCACGACATCACCCTCATCGAAGCCCACGGCACCGGCACCCGACTCGGCGACCCCATCGAAGCCCAAGCCCTCCTCGCCACCTACGGACAACACCGCGACCAACCACTCTGGCTCGGCTCCCTCAAATCCAACCTCGGCCACACCCAGGCCGCCGCCGGCGTCGGCGGCATCATCAAAGTGATCGAAGCCATCCGCCACGCCACCCTCCCCCCCACCCTCCACGCCGACGAACCCACCCCCCACGTCGACTGGACCACCGGCAACATCAAACTCCTCACCCACGCCCGACCCTGGCCCGACACCGACCGACCCCGCCGCGCCGCCGTCAGCAGCTTCGGCATCAGCGGCACCAACGCCCACGTCATCCTCGAACAACCACCCACCCCACCCACCCCACCACCACCCACCACCAACCCCCCACCCCACCAACCCCTCATCATCTCCGCCCACAACCACCACACCCTCACCCAACAAGCCACCCGACTCCACCACCACCTCACCAACCACCCCCACCTCAACCCCACCGACGTCGGTTTCTCACTGGACACCACGCGGGCGGTGCTGCCGTGGCGGGCCGCCGTGGTCGGCGGCGACCGGACGGAACTCCTGACCCGGTTGGCCGCCCTGGCCGCCGGGGAGCCCGGTCCCGGCGTGCTGCACGGCCGGCTCGCCGGCCCGGACCGCAGACGGGTGGCGTTCCTGTTCACCGGCCAGGGCAGCCAGCGGCTGGGCATGGGCCGCGAGCTGTACGCGCAGCACCAGGTGTTCGCCGAGAGCCTCGACGCGGTCTGCGCCCACCTCGACCCCGAACTGCCCCGCCCATTGCGGACCGTGCTGTTCGCCGAACCCGGCACCGCCGACTCCGCCCTGCTGGACCAGACCAGGTACACCCAGGCCGCCCTCTTCGCCGTCGAGGTGGCGCTGTACCGGACGGTCGAGCGGTACGGGATCAGGGCGGACTACCTGTTGGGGCACTCGATCGGTGAGGTCACCGCCGCCCACCTGGCCGGCGTCTGGGACCTGCGCGACGCCTGCACGGTGGTGGCCGCCCGTGGCCGGCTCATGCAGTCCGCCCGGGAGGACGGCGCGATGCTGGCGGTGCAGGCCGGCGAGGACGAGGTGCGCTCCGCGATAGCCGAGTTGCCGGCACCGGCCGGGGTGGCCGTCGCGGCGCTCAACGCACCGGCGGCGACAGTCGCCTCGGGGGACCGCGCCGCGGTGGACACCCTCGCCGCGACGCTGCGGGCCCGGGGCACCAGGACACACCGGTTGCCGGTCAGTCACGCCTTCCACTCCGCGCACATGGACGAGGTGCTCGACGCGTTCCGTACCGTGCTGGCCGGGCTGACCTTCCACGAGCCGTCGATCCCGATCGTGTCGAACCTCACCGGCGCCCTCGCCGATCCCGCCGAACTGGTCACGCCTGACTACTGGGCCCGGCAGATCCGCGGCACCGTCCACTTCCACCAGGGCGTCCTGTCGCTCGACTCGCTCGGGGTCGGCGGCTACCTGGAGATCGGTCCGGCCGGCGTGCTCACCGCGCTGGCCCGGGAGTGCCTGCCCGACGCCGACCCCGACCTCGTCCTCACCCCGCTGCTCGATGCCAGGACGTCCGAGTCGTCCGCCGTCACCACCGCGCTCACCCGGCTCCGGCTCGCCGGCACCCCGTGGGACGCCACGGCGGTGTTCCCGGGCGGCCGCCGGACCACCCTGCCGACGTACGCGTTCCACACCCGACGGTACTGGTTGCCGACGCCGGCCGCCGACGGTGGCAGCCTGGGCCATCCGCTGCTGCACACCGCCGTGGAGCTGGCCGGACGCGACGCCCACGTGTTCAGCGGTCAGGTCGACCTGGCCACCGCGCCGTGGCTCGCCGACCACCGCATCCAGGGGGTGGTGCTGCTGCCCGGCACCGCCCTGCTGGAACTGGTGCTCCGGGCCGGCGAGGAGATCGGCTGCGCACAGGTGGCGGAGCTGTCGGTGCTCCGGCCGCTGGTGGTGCCCGACCACGGACCCCTGCACCTGCAACTGCTCGTGACCGAACCGGACGCGCACGGCGCGCGCGGGGTGGAACTGCACGCCCGTGCCGACGGGCAGCAGCCGTGGACGTCCCACGCCACCGGCACCGTCGCCCCGGCGCAGGACGCCGGTGCCGCGGACCTGCTGGCCTGGCCACCGCCGGACGCCGTGGAGGTGGACCTCGACGGCGGTTACGACCGGCTCGCGGAACAGGGCCACGAGTACGGCCCGGCGTTCCGTGGCCTGCGCCGGATGTGGCGTGCCGACGCGGTGCACTACGCCGAGGTGGCGCTGGACGAGGCGGACCGTGCCGCCGCCGGAGGCTTCGTCGTCCACCCGGCGCTGCTGGACGCCGCACTGCACCCACTGCTGCCGATCGCCGCCGGAGACGACGGACGCTCCCTCGTGCCGTTCGCCTGGTCGCAGGTGCGGGTCGTGGCGGCGGGCGCGACGACCCTGCGGGTCAGGCTCGTGGAGACCGGCCCGGACACCGTGGCGCTGACCGTCACCGACGGCGGCGGCGCCCTCGTCGCCCGGATCGGGTCACTGACCCTGCGCCCACCCGTCGCACAGCCGGGGCGCGACGTCGTCGCGGACGCGCTGCTACGGGTCGACTGGGTGCCGGCGCCGGCGGGGCCGCCCGCCCGGCCGACGGCCCAGTGGTGGACCGACGACCTCGCCGTCACCGGGGACGCGGTGCCCCCGTTGGTGGTGGTGCCCGTGCTGGCGACGGACGCCGATCCGGGTGCGGTGGTCCGGCACGCCCTCGACGTCGTACAGCGCTGGCTGGCCGACGACCGGTTCGCCGACGGCCGGCTCGTCCTGCTGACCCGGGGGGCGGCCGGGCCGGGCCCACCGACCCGCGCGGGCCTGGCGCAGGCCGGGGTGTGGGGCCTGGTCCGCTCCGCGCAGACCGAGCAACCGGGAAGGATCGTCCTGGTCGACGCGGACGAGCCCGACGAGGCGGTGGTGGGCGCGGCCGTGGCCCTCGGCGAGCCGCAGGTGGCGGTCCGCGCCGGGCAGATGTTCGTACCCCGGTTGGCCCGCGCCACCGGCGGACCCCGGTCCGAGGGGCCGCGCTGGGACGCGGGCACCGTCCTCGTCACCGGTGCGACCGGCTCACTGGGCCGGGTCCTGGTCCGGCACCTGGTGCACGAGCACGGCGTCCGGGACCTGCTCCTGGTCAGTCGGCAGGGGGCGGACGCCCCGCACGCGGCGGAGCTGGCCGAGGAACTGGCCGGGTCGGGGACCCGGGTCCGGTTCGCCGCCTGCGACGTCGCCGACCGGGCGGCGCTGGCCGCCGTCCTCGCCGAGCATCCCGTGCACGCCGTCGTGCACACGGCGGGGGTGCTGGACGACGGCGTGGTGACCGCGCTGACCGACGACCAGCTGGCCGGGGTGCTGCGCCCCAAGGTGACGGCGGCGGCGAACCTGCACGAGCTCACCCTCGGCCTGGATCTCGCGGCGTTCGTGCTGTACTCGTCGGTGGCCGGGGTGCTGGGCACCGCCGGGCAGGCCAACTACGCGGCCGGCAACACCTACCTCGACGCGCTCGCCGCCCACCGACGCGCCGAGGGGTTGCCCGGCACCTCCCTGGCCTGGGGTCTGTGGGAGCAGGCGAGCGAGCTGACCGGCCACCTGACCGACGGCGACCGCCAACGGCTCAGCCGGTCCGGTCTGCGACCGCTGGCCAGCGACGAGGCGATGGTCCTCTTCGACGCCGCGGTGTCCGGCGACGATCCGGCGTACGCGCTGACCCGGCTCGACCTGGCCACGCTGCGGGCCGGTGACGAGGTGCCCCCGATGCTGCGCGGACTGGTTCCCGCCCCCGCGCGCCCCCGGTCCGGCGCGCCGGCCACCGGTGCGCCCGCAGGTCCGCGACTGGCCGACCTGCCACCCGCGCAGCGCCGGCACGTCCTCACCGACCTGGTCCGTAACCAGGTGGCGGCAGTCCTCGGCCACGGCGACCCGACCGGACTCGACGGCGCCCGGGCCCTACAGGACCTGGGCCTGGACTCGCTGACCGCCGTGGAGCTGCGCAACCGACTCGGCCACGCGGTCGGCGTACGGTTGCCCGCCGCGGTGGTCTTCGACCATCCCACGGTCGACGCCCTCGCCGCCTTCATCGACGACCTCGTCGGACCCGCCGAGGGGGCCGAAGCCGAGGCGCTGCTGACCGACCTGGACCGCCTCGGTCAGACCCTGCGGGCGGCGGTCGAGGGCGGTGTCCTGGGCGAGGCACACGATCCGATCACGGCGCGGCTGCGCGACCTGCTCCGGGTCGTCACGACCGACGCCGACGCCGACGCCGACCTGGACGTGGCAAGTGACGAGGAGCTGTTCGCGCTGATCGACGAGGGCGACTGACCGGCCGCCCGCACCTGGCCCTGACGCAACGAACCCGGAGAGTTGGGAAGACGTGGCTGACGAGGACAAACTCCGCGAATATCTGAAGCGGGCCGTCGCGGACGTGCGGGAGGCGCGACGCCGCCTCCAGGAGGTCGAGGACCGGCAGCAGGAGCCCATCGCCATCATCGGCATGGGCTGCCACTACCCCGGCAACGCCAACACCCCCGACGAACTCTGGCACCTCATCACCACCACCACCGACGCCATCACCACATTCCCCACCAACCGAGGCTGGCACCTCGACACCCTCTACCACCCCGACCCCGACCACCCCGGCACCACCTACACCCAACACGGCGGCTTCCTCCACAACGCCGACCAATTCGACGCCGAATTCTTCAACATGTCACCCCGCGAAGCCACCGCCACCGACCCCCAACAACGACTCCTCCTCCACACCGCCTGGGAAACCCTCGAACACGCAGGCATCAACCCCACCACCCTCCACGGCACCAACACCGGAGTCTTCACCGGCGCCATGTACAGCGACTACGGCTCCCGGCCCGACCTGCCGCCGGACGGCTTCCAGGGTCACCTGTTCAGCGGGAGCGCCGGAAGCATCGCCTCGGGCCGGTTGGCGTACACCCTCGGGTTGGGGGGCCCGGTGGTGACCGTGGACACGGCCTGCTCGTCGTCACTGGTCGCCCTGCACCTGGCGGCGACCGCGCTGCGGCGGGGCGAATGCGACCTGGCGCTGGCCGGTGGGGTCGCCGTCATGTCGACGCCCGTGGCGTTCGTCGAGTTCTCCCGCCTGCGCGGCCTCGCCGACGACGGGCGGTGCAAGTCGTTCTCCGCGCACGCCGACGGCACCGGCTGGTCCGAAGGGGTCGGCCTGCTGCTCGTCGAGCGCCTCACCGACGCGCTGCGCCACGGCCACCGGGTGCTGGCCGTCGTGCGGGGCAGCGCCGTCAACTCCGACGGGGCCTCCAACGGCCTCACCGCGCCCAGCGGCCCCGCCCAGGAACGCGTCATCCGGCGCGCGCTCGACGCCGCCGGGCTCCGCCCCGCCGACGTCGATCTCATCGAGGCCCACGGCACGGGCACCCGCCTCGGCGACCCCATCGAGGCGGAGGCCCTCGCGGCCACCTACGGGCAGGACCACTCCCCCGACCGGCCCGCCTGGCTCGGCTCGTTGAAGTCCAACATCGGGCACACCCAGGCCGCCGCCGGGGTCGGCGGCATCATCAAGGTCGTCCAGGCCATCCGGCACGGCCTGCTGCCCCCCACCCTGCACGCCGACGAGCCCACCCCGCACGTCGACTGGGCCACCAGCGGGCTCGCGCTGTTGACCGAGGCCCGACCCTGGCCCGAGCGCGAGGGGCCGCGCCGGGCGGCCGTGTCGTCGTTCGGTTTCGGCGGCACGAACGCCCACGTCGTCCTGGAGCAGGCGCCCGAGCAGCCACCGGCGACCGGCGGGCCGCTGCCGGTGACGCCGTGGCTGGTCTCGGCCCGGACCGCCGACGGCCTGCGGGCCCAGGTGGACCGCCTGACGGAGTTCCTCCGGGAGCAGCCGGACGTCGAGGCCGGCGACGTCGCCCTGTCGTTGGCGCACCGGGGTTCGCTGCCCGTGCGGGCGGTGGCCACCGGCACCGACCGGGCGGCCCTGCTGGCGGCGCTGGCGACCGCGACGCCGACCACCGCCGCCACCGGAGGTCGCACCGCCTTCCTGTTCACCGGTCAGGGCGCGCAGCACACCGGCATGGGACGCGAACTACGGGAGGCCTTCCCCGTGTTCCGCGCCGCCTTCGACGAGGTGTGCGCCGCACTGGACCCCCTGCTGCCCCGGCCCCTACGCGAGGTCGTCGACTCCGGCGACGGCCTCGACGACACCGGTTACACCCAGCCGGCCCTGTTCGCCTTCGAAACCGCCCTCTACCGGCTCCTGACCTCGTGGGGCATCACCGCCGACCTGGTCGCCGGACACTCCGTCGGCGAACTCACCGCCGCGTACGTCAGCGGGACACTCACCCTGCACGACGCCGCGACCCTCGTCGCCGCCCGGGCCCGACTGATGCAGGCCCTACCACCCGGCGGCGCCATGCTCGCCGTCGAGGCCGACGAGCAGGAACTGCTCGGGTGGCTGCCGGAGGGGCTGGACGTGGCCGCGGTGAACGGGCCGCGCGCGGTGGTGCTCGCGGGCGACGAGGACGGCATCGAACGCGCCCGCGTCGAGTGGGCCGGCCGGGGACGCCGGGTCCGCCGCCTGACGGTCTCGCACGCCTTCCACTCGGCGTTGATGGACCCGATGCTGCCCGCCCTACGCGAGACGGCCGCCACCCTCAGCTACGCGGTGCCGGAGATCCCCGCCGTGTCGACGGTGACCGGGGCGCTGGTGACCGGGGAATGGGGCGACCCGGGGTACTGGGCGGGACAGGTCCGGGCGACCGTGCGGTTCGCCGACGCGGTGGCGACGCTGCGCGCCCAGGGGGCGACCACCCTGCTGGAGGTGGGGCCGGACGCGGTGCTGTCGGTGCTGGCCGAGGGCGCGGTGCCGACCTGCCGGCGGGACCGGCCGGAGCCGCAGGCGGTGGTGGCCGCCGCCGGCGCGCTGTGGACACGCGGCGTGTCGGTGGACTGGCCGGCGTACTTCGCCGACGCCGCCGTCAACCGGGTCGACCTGCCCCCGTACGCGTTCGACAACCGCCGTTACTGGCTCGATCCCCGGCCGGCCGCCGCCGACTCCACCGGGCTGGGTCTCGACCCGGCGGGCCATCCGATGCTCGGCGCGGTGGTCCGCCGGGCCGACACCGACGAGGTGCTGCTGACCGGTCGGCTCTCGGCCGACACCCAACCCTGGCTGGCCGACCATCTCCTGCACGGCCGGGTGGTCGTGCCGGGGACCGCCCTGCTGGAGATGGCGGTCCGCGCGGCCGACGAGACGGGGCTCACCACGGTCCGGGAGCTGACCCTGCTCGCCCCGCTCGTCGTGCCCGACGAAGGGGCGGCGCAGGTGCAGGTGGTGGTGGGCCCGACCGGCGACGACGGGAGCCGCCGCGTCGACATCCACGCCCGGACCGTCGACACCGACTGGTACCCGGTCGCCACCGGTCTGCTCACCTCGGACGGGACGTCCACACCGGAGGGCCTGCCCCACTGGCCGCCGGCCGGCGCGGACGAGGTCGACCTGACCGGGGCGTACGACCGCCTGGTCGCGGCCGGTTACACCTACGGGCCCGCCTTCCGGGGCCTGCGTCGGTTGTGGCGGCAGGGCGACGTACGGTACGCGGAGGTGACTGTCGACGACCCGGACCGGTTCACGATCCATCCGGCCCTGCTCGACGCCGCGCTGCACCCGCTCCTGCCCGGGGTCGTCGACGACCTGCCGGCCCGGATGCCCTTCGCCTGGGCGGGGGTCCGGGTCCGGGCCGCCGGCGCGACGACCCTGCGGGTGCGGCTGACCCCGGTCAGCGGGGACACCGTGGCGGTGCTGGTCGCCGACGGGGCCGGTGGGCCCGTCGCCACCGTCGACGCCCTGTCGTTGCGACCGTTGGCCGTCGCCGCCGATGACGACGGACCGGGCCGCCCGGGTCAGCTGTGGAGCCTGCGGTGGCAGCCGGCCGACCCGGTGGACCCCGGGGCCGGGCGACGCTGGGCGTTGCTCGGCACCGGGCCCGAGGTGGCCTCGCTGGCGTACGCCGACCCCGGGGGAACCTGGCCGGTGCACGCCGAGCTGACCGAGCTGGCGCAGCCGCCGGACGTCCTGATCGCCGTGACACCGTCGGACGTCGCCGACGACGTGGTGGCCGGGACGCACGCCACGGTCAGCTGGGCGCTCGGGGTGTCCCGACGCTTTCTGGCCGACGACCGCTACGCCGACAGCAGGCTGGTGGTGGTGACGAGAGGCGCGGTGGCGGCCCGGCCCGGGGACTCCCCCACGCTGACCCACGCCGCCCTGTGGGGGCTGCTGCGCTCCGCGCAGACCGAACAGCCCGGCCGGCTGACCATCGTGGACCTCGACGACGACGCCACCGCCGCGCAGCTCGCCGGGGCGGTGGCCGGCGGCGAGCCGCAGGTGGCGATCCGCGACGGCCAGCTGCTGGTGCCCCGTCTCGGCCCCGCGGACGGCGTCGGCGTCGGCCGGCGGGAGGACGGCGCGACGGCCGCGCAGGCCCGCCCGCCCCGGTTCGACGAGGGCACGGTGCTGGTCACCGGGGGCACCGGCGTGCTCGGTGCGATGGTCGCGCGGCACCTGGTGACCGCCCACGGCGCCCGTCGACTGCTGCTGGTCAGTCGGGCCGGTGACCGCGCCGAGGGCGTCGCCGCGCTGCGGGACGAGCTGACGGCGCTGGGCGCGGAGGTCTCCTTCGCCGGCTGCGACGTCGCCGACCGGGACGCGCTGGCCGAGGTGCTCCGTGCGGTGCCGTCCGACCGGCCGCTGCGGGCGGTCGTACACACCGCAGGTGTCACCGACGACGGCGTCCTCACGGCGCTCACCGCCGAGCAGGTCGACGCGGTGCTGCGACCCAAGGTCGACGCGGCCTGGCACCTGCACCAGCTCACCCTCGACCGGGAGTTGTCGGCGTTCGTGCTGTACTCCTCGCTCGCCGGTCTGGTGGGGACCGCCGGTCAGGCGAACTACGCGGCCGGTAACGCCTTCCTCGACGCGCTCGCCGCCCACCGGCGGGCCGCCGGCCTGCCGGCGGTCTCCCTGGCCTGGGGGCTGTGGGAGCAGTCGAGCGGACTCACCGGGCGGTTGGCGGAGGCGGACCTGCGCCGGTTGGCCCGCAGCGGGCTGCGTCCGCTCTCCTCCGCCGCCGGACTGGCCCTGTTCGACCAGGCCCTGTCCGGTGGTGCGGCCCTGTACGCCGCCACCGCCCTGGATCTCGGACAGCTGCGGCGTAGCGCCGAGCCACCGGTGCTGCTGCGTGGTCTCGTACCGGCGGGGCGTCCGTCGGCGCGGGCGTCGGCGTCCCCCGGACAGGGCCTCGGCACGCAGCTCGCGGCGCTGTCGGTGACCGAACGCGACCGGGTGGTGGCGGACCTGGTCCGGACCCGGTTGGCGGGTGTCCTGGGCCATGCCGACGCCGTGGCGTTGGTGGCCGAGCGTCCGCTACAGGAACTGGGGCTGGATTCGTTGACGGCGGTCGAGCTGCGCAACCAGCTCGCCGCCGCCACCGGGCTGACGCTGCCGACCACGCTGGCCTTCGACCATCCGTCGGTGGGGGCGTTGACCCGCTACCTGCTCGACCGCCTCACCAACACCACCGCGACCACCACCGCCGTCACCCGCACCACCACCCACACCACCGACGAACCCATCGCCATCATCGGCATGGGCTGCCACTACCCCGGCAACGCCAACACCCCCGACGAACTCTGGCACCTCATCACCACCACCACCGACGCCATCACCACATTCCCCACCAACCGAGGCTGGCACCTCGACACCCTCTACCACCCCGACCCCGACCACCCCGGCACCACCTACACCCAACACGGCGGCTTCCTCCACAACGCCGACCAATTCGACGCCGAATTCTTCAACATGTCACCCCGCGAAGCCACCGCCACCGACCCCCAACAACGACTCCTCCTCCACACCGCCTGGGAAACCCTCGAACACGCAGGCATCAACCCCACCACCCTCCACGGCACCAACACCGGAGTCTTCATCGGCACCATGTACAGCGACTACGGCTCCCGCCTGGAGCAGTTACCGCAGGAGCTACAGGGATATCTGGCGGGTGGTAGCGCGGCAAGTGTGGCGTCGGGGCGGATCGCCTACACCCTCGGCCTCCAAGGCCCCGCCATCACCATCGACACCGCCTGCTCATCCTCACTCGTCGCACTCCACCTCGCCGCCACCGCACTCCGCAACCACGAATGCGACCTCGCCCTCACCGGCGGCGCCACCATCATGACCCAACCCCACACCTTCACCGAATTCGCCCGCCAACGCGGACTCGCCCCCGACGGACGCTGCAAACCCTTCTCCACCCACGCCGACGGCACCGGCTGGTCCGAAGGCGCCGGACTCCTCCTCCTCCAACGCCTCACCGACGCCCAACAACAAGGCCACCACATCCACGCCATCATCCGCGGCAGCGCCATCAACCAAGACGGCGCCTCCAACGGACTCACCGCACCCAACGGACCCGCCCAACAACGCGTCATCCACCAAGCCCTCCACAACGCCGGACTCCAACCCCACGACATCACCCTCATCGAAGCCCACGGCACCGGCACCCGACTCGGCGACCCCATCGAAGCCCAAGCCCTGCAGCACACCTACGGGCAACACCACACCCCGCAACGACCCGCCTGGGTTGGCGCCCTCAAGTCCAACATCGGGCACACCCAGGCCGCCGCCGGCGTCGCCGGCGTCATCAAACTCACCCACGCCCTCAACCACACCCACATGCCGCCCACCCTCCACGCCGACGAACCCACCCCCCACATCGACTGGACCACCTCCGGTCTCGCCCTGCTCACCCGACCCCAGCCCTGGCCGGACACCGGCCAACCCCGCCGCGCCGCCGTCAGCAGCTTCGGCATCAGCGGCACCAACGCCCACGTCATCCTCGAACAACCACCCACCCCACCCACCCCACCACCACCCACCACCAACCCCCCACCCCACCAACCCCTCATCATCTCCGCCCACAACCACCACACCCTCACCCAACAAGCCACCCGACTCCACCACCACCTCACCAACCACCCCCACCTCAACCCCACCGACGTGGCGTACTCGTTGACCCGGCGCGCGGCGCTGCCGGTCCGGGCCGTGGTCGTGGGCGCGGACCGGGAGGAGATCCTGGCCGGCCTGGGCTCGGTGTCGGGCACTGTCGTCCCGCCGCAGGTGCGCACGGCGTTCCTGTTCACCGGCCAGGGCGCGCAGCGGGTGGGGATGGGTCGCGAACTGCGGGAGACCTTCCCGGCGTTCCGCGCCGCCTTCGACGAGGTGTGCGCGGCCCTGGACCCGCTGCTGCCCCGTCCACTGCGGGACGTCGTCGACTCCGGCGACGGCCTCGACGACACCGGCTACACCCAGCCGGCCCTGTTCGCCTTCGAGGTCGCCCTGTTCCGGCTGCTGTCCTCGTGGGGCGTCACCCCGGACTTCGTGGCCGGACACTCCATCGGTGAACTGGCGGCCGCACACGTGGCCGGCGTGCTGTCCCTGACCGACGCCGCCACGCTGGTCGGCGCACGGGCCCGCCTGATGCAGGACCTCCCCGCCGGTGGGGCGATGCTGGCGGTCGAGGCGACCGAGGCGGAGGTCGCCGAGGGGCAGCCCCGGCTCGACGTCGCGGCGGTGAACGGCCCCCGGTCGCTGGTGCTGGCCGGCCCCGAGGCCGTCGTCACCGAGGCGGAGGCGTCGTGGTCGCGGCGGGGTCGGCGGGTACGCCGGCTGGCGGTGTCGCACGCGTTCCACTCCTCGCTGATGACGCCGATGCTTGAGGCGTTCGCCGAGACGGCTGACGCGGTGCGGTACGCGACGCCACGGATTCCCGCCGTGTCGACGGTGACCGGCCGGCCCGTCCGGGACGAGTGGAGCGACGGCGGGTACTGGACGAACCAGATCCGCTCCACCGTCCGGTTCGCCGACGCGGTGGCGACCCTGGGCGAGCTGGGAGTGACCACGTTCCTGGAGATCGGCCCCGACACGACGCTGGCCGCGCTGGTCGACGGGGCCGTTGCGACGGGTCACCGGCGGACGTCCGAGACGCGGTCACTGGTGTCCGCCGTCGCGACGGCCTGGGCGCGGGGGGTGCCCGTCGACTGGGCCGCCTGGTTCGCCGGGACCGGCGCGACCCGGGTCGAGCTGCCCCGCTACGCCTTCCAGACCCGCAGCTACTGGGCCGTCGCGCAGACGCGGGCCGACACCGGCCCCGGCCGTACGGCGACCGGTCACCCGCTGCTCGGCGCGGCAGTCGCCCTCGCGGGTGACGATCTCACCTTCGACAGCCGGATCTCCCGACGGGACCTGCCGTGGCTGGAGGAGGTCCTGCCGGCTGCCGCCCTCACCGAACTGGTGGTCGAGGCCGGCGGGCGGGGCGGCACGCCCCTGCTGGAACAGCTCACGCTCAGCGGCCCCCTGGTGCTGCCCGCGGAGGACACCCTGGCGCTCCAGGTACGGGTGGCCACCCCGGACGCGCAGGGGCGACGCCCGGTGAGCGTGTACGTGCGGCCCGGTGACGACGGCCCGTGGCAGGTGCACGGGACCGGTGTGCTGGCCCCGGAGCCCCCCGAGCCGCCGACCGCTGCGCCGACCGGCGGCCCGTTGGTCGCCCTGCCCGAGCACCTCCACGACGAGGCGGGCCGCTACCGGCTGCATCCCGTCCTGTTCGACGCGGCCGTCCACAGCGACCTGCTCCCGGTCGAGGCGGGGACGGTCCTGGTGCCGACCGGGTGGCGCGGGGTGCACCTGCGGCACCGGGGCCCGGTGGCGGTCCACGCCGACGTCACCGTGCTCGACGAGCGGAGGGTCCGGGTCCGGCTCACCGACGGGGACGGCGACCTCGTGGGCACGGTCGACGAACTGACCTACACGGCAGTCGCGCCGCAGCAGCTGTCCCCGGCCGCCCCGGCCCTGCTGGCCCTGGGCTGGCAGCCGGCCGAGATGTCGACGCACCGGCCGGGTGGGGCCACGGTGGCCGAGCTCCCGCGCTTCGACGCCCCCGTCGCCGACGCCGTGCACGCCGCCGCCGGTTGGCTCTCCG
This sequence comes from Micromonospora sp. WMMD734, assembly GCF_049178975.1. Classification (NCBI taxonomy): domain Bacteria; kingdom Bacillati; phylum Actinomycetota; class Actinomycetes; order Micromonosporales; family Micromonosporaceae; genus Micromonospora; species Micromonospora sp. WMMD734. The sequence continues at coordinate 1,089,721 of NZ_JBMHMK010000001.1, read as the reverse complement.
ACCTGCTCGACACCGTGCCGGACGGCCGGCCGCTCGTGGTCGTCACCCGCGGCGCGGTGCGGGTCGACGACGACGACATGCCCGACGCCACCACCGGCGCCGTCCGGGAGCTGCTGCGGGTTCGGCAACGCTCCGCCGTGGGCCGGTTCGTCCTCGTCGACGCCGACGCCGACGAGGTCGCTCCCGACCTGGTCGATGCGGTCCTGGGCCTCGACGAACCCGACGTCGCGGTGCGCCGCACCCGGCTCTACGTGCCCCGGCTGCGGCAGGCCACCCGACCGGCCGGCCCGGGTTGCGTCCTGGACCCGACGGGCACCGTCCTGTTGACCGGGGCGGAGACGACGCCGGGTCGGATCCTGGCCGCCCAGTTGGCCCGCCGACGCGACGTCGGACGGCTGTTGACGGTGGGCGACGCACGGCTCGGCCGGGAGGCACTGGCCAAGATCCTCGCCGATGTCCCGCCCGGAGAGCCGTTGACCGCCGTCATCCACGCCGGGGACGACGATCCCGGCGAGGATCTGCCCGTACACCTGGACGAGCTTCTCCCCGGTCCGGGGCCCGCCGCGTTCGTGCTGGTCAGCACGCTGGACAACCGCGCCCTGGCGGAGGCGGTGGCGCGGCGGCGTGCGCACCGCGGACTGCCGGCTGTCGTCGTGGCGTGGGGGCCGCCGGCCGGGGATGCCGTCCACCGGCCGCTGACCACGACCCGGGCGGCCACCCTGCTGGACGCCGCGTTCGCCGCCGGACCGATCGGCGTCGAGCCGCTGTTGCCGGCCTCCGCCCTGGACCTGGCGGCGGTGCCGGCCGGCACCGACGTGCCGCCGGTCCTGCGTGACCTGGTCCCCCGGCCGACGGCACCGGCCACCCGCGACGACGGCGTGCGGCTCGTCGACCGCCTCACCGGCCTGGACCCCGACGCCCAGGAGCGGCTGGTCCGTGGCCTGGTGCTCGACCAGGCGGCGCGGGCGCTGGGGCACGTCGACGCCACGGCCATCGGCCCGGACCTGCCGTTCCAGAACGCGGGCATGGACTCGATGACCGCCGTGCAGTTGCGCGACCGGCTACAGGCCGCCACCGGGCTGGTGCTCGCCCCGACACTCGTGTTCGAGCAGCCCACCCCGGCGGTCCTGGCCCGCTACCTGCTCGCGCAGCTCACCGCCGGGTCGGCCGGCACCGGTCCGGCCCCGTCGCTGTCGGCGCTGCTCGACCGGTTGGAGGCGACGGTGGCCGCCCGGGACGACGCCGACCCCGAGACGCCCCAGCTCGTCGCACGCCTACAGGCGGTGCTGACCCGGCTCACCGACGAACGCGCGGCACCGGACGTCGACCCGACGGCCCGGCTCGCGACCGCCTCGGCCGACGAGATCTTCCACCTCATCGACACCGAACTGGGCCGCCGCGCCGACTGACGAAGGAGACGGACCCGATGTCCAACGAAGAGAAGCTCGTCGACTACCTCAAGTGGGTCACGGCCGACCTCCAGAAGGCACGCGGACGGATCGCCGAACTGGAGGCCGGCGACCGGGACCCGGTGGTGGTCGTCGGCATGTCGTGCCGGTTTCCCGGTGCCGCCAACGCCGACGAACTGTGGCAGGTCGCGGTCGGTGAGCGCGACGAGATCAGCGCCTTCCCGACCGACCGGGGCTGGGACGTCGAGGCGCTCTACCACCCCGACCCGGCCCACCCGGGCACGACCTACATCCGGGAGGCCGGCTTCGTCGACTCGGCCGGCCGGTTCGACGCCGCGTTCTTCGGGATCTCTCCCCGGGAGGCGCTGGCGATGGATCCGCAGCAGCGGATTCTGCTGGAGGCCGCCTGGGAGGCGCTGGAGGACGCCGGCATCGACCCGACCGGCCTGCGGGAGAGCCGCACGGGGGTCTTCGCGGGGCTGGTGGAGCAGAGCTATCTCGACCTCGACGCGCCTGCCGAGTTCGAGGGCTACCAGATGACCAGCAAGCTCAGCAGCATGGCGTCGGGTCGGATCGCGTACACCCTCGGGTTGGAGGGGCCGGCGGTGTCGATCGACACGGCGTGCTCGTCGGCACTCGTCGCGGTGCACCTGGCCGCGCAGTCGTTGCGCGCGGGCGAGTCCACACTGGCCCTGGCCGGTGCGTCGTACGTCGCCGCGCACCCCGGCGGGTATCTCGACGGGGCCCGGCAACGGGGCCTCGCCGCCGACGGCCGCTGCAAGCCGTTCGCCGCCGCGGCGGACGGTATCGGCTGGTCGGAGGGGGCCGGACTGGTCGTCCTCGAACGTCTCTCCGACGCCCGACGCCACGGTCACCGGGTCCTCGCGCTGATCCGCGGCAGCGCCGTCAACTCCGACGGCGCGTCCAACGGGCTGACCGCGCCGCACGGCCCGGCCCAGGAGCGGGTGATCAGGCAGGCGCTGGCGAGCGCCGGCCTGACCCCCGCCGACGTCGACGCCGTGGAGGCACACGGCACGGGCACCCGGCTGGGCGACCCGATCGAGGCCCGGGCGCTGCTCAACACCTACGGTGCGGCGAGGGCACCCGGACGACCGCTGCTCGTCGGGTCGCTGAAGTCCAACATCGGGCACGCCCAGGCCGCCTCCGGCATCGGCGGCATCATCAAGATGATCCAGGCCCTGCGGCACGGCGTGCTGCCCCGGCTCCTGCACCTGGACGAACCGACCCCGCTGGTCGACTGGTCCGTCGGTGACCTGGAACTGCTCGCCGAGACGCGGCCGTGGCCGGTGACCGGGGCACCCCGGCGGGGCGCGGTGTCGGCGTTCGGCGCGAGCGGCACCAACGCGCACCTGATCCTCGAACAGGCCCCCGCCCCGGACGACCCGCCCGCGGAGCCGGACGACGCGAAGGCCACCGCCCTGCCCTGGTTGTTGTCGGCCCGGACCCCGCAGGCGCTGCGGGCACAGGCCGCCCGCCTCGGCGGACACCTGCGGGACCTGCCGGAGGCCGCCGAGCCCGCGACGCTGCGGGACGTGGCGTTCTCGCTGGCCACCACCCGTGCCGTACTGGAGCAGCGGGCCGCCGTGGTCGGCCGGGAACTGCCCGAGGTGCTGGCCGGCCTCGACGCCCTGGCGGCGGGCGGGACGGCCGAACACGTGGTCACCGGCACGGCCGCCGACCGTGGCCGGACGGTCTTCGTCTTTCCCGGCCAGGGCAGCCAGTGGCCGGCCATGGCCGCCGAGTTGCGCCGCACCTCCGACGAGTTCGCCGACCGGATCGCCGAGTGCGTGAAGGCGTTCGAGCCGTACCTGGACTGGTCGCTCGACGACGTGTTGCGGGGCGCCCCCGACGCCCCGGGCCTCGACCGGCTCGACGTGGTGCAGCCGGCCCTGTTCGCCGTGCACGTCTCGCTGGCCGCCGTCTGGCAGGCGGCGGGGCTTCGGCCGGCCGCCGTCGTCGGCCACTCCCAGGGCGAGATCGCCGCCGCGGTCGTCGCCGGGGCGCTGAGCCTCCAGGACGGCGCGCGGGTGATCGCGGTCCGCAGCCGGCTCGCCCTCGCGTTGGAGGGTCGGGGTGGGATGGGGGCCGTCGCCCTGCCCCGCGCGGTCGTGGAGCGTCGGCTGGCCGACTGGGACGGTCGCCTCACGGTCGCGGTGGAGAACGGTCCGACGTCGGTGCTCGTCGCCGGTGACCGGGACGCCCTCGGCGAGTTCCTCGCCCGGTGCGCCGCCGAGGGCGCCCGGACGAAACGCTTCCCGGCCGACTTCCCGTCGCACTCCCCGCAGGTGGCCGCGATCCGCGACGAGATGCTCACCGCGCTCGCCGGGATCAGCCCGCGCCCCGGCACGGTTCCGCTGCTGTCGACAGTGACCGGGGACTGGCTCGACACGTCCACCATGGACGCCGGCTACTGGTACGACAACATGCGTCGGCCGGTGGAGTTCTCCTCGGCCGTCCGCGCCCTCGCCGACGCCGGGCACGGGGTGTTCGTCGAGGTGAGCGCGCACCCGGTGCTGATCGGCCCGCTGCGCGACAACCTGGGGGAGGCGGCCGTGGTCGCCGGCACGCTGCGCCGCGACGCGGGCGGCCCGGCACAGTTCCACCGGTCCTTCGCCGAGCTGCACGTGCAGGGCGTCGCGGTCGACCGGGCGTACCCGTTCGCGGGGTCGGGGGCGCGGCCGGTCCGGCTGCCGACGTACCCGTTCCAGCAGGAGCGTTACTGGCACGTGGCCGGCGGGCGGTCCCGGGAGGCCGGCGGGCTGGGTCTGCGGGCCACCGACCACCCGTTGCTCGGGGTGGCGGTCCCGGTGGCGGGTAGCGCGGAGACGCTGTTCAGCAGCCGGTTGTCCCGGGCGGCCGTGCCCTGGCTGACCGGGCACACCGTGGCCGGCCAACCGGTGGTGCCGTCGGCGGCCCTGCTGGAGCTGGCGGTACGCGCGGGCGACGAGGTGGGTGCGAACGTGGTGGGTGAGTTGCGGGTCGTCGCACCGCTGGTGCTGCCCGCGCGGGGTGGGCTGCACCTCCAGGTCCGGGTCGGTCCCCCGGACGAGCGGCAGGCCCGGCAGGTCACCGTGCACGCCCGGCCGGAGGACGGCGAGGTGAGCTGGCGGCTGCACGCCGAGGGCGAACTCGGGGTCCGCGCGGCCCTCGACGTCACCCCCGACAGGCAGTGGCCGCCTGACGACGCCGTCGAGATCCCGTCCGACGAGGTCCACGAGCGGTGCTCCTGCGCCGACGTCCGGTACGAGCCGCAGCTGCACGCGGTGACCGCGGCCTGGACGGTCCCCGGTTCGTCGACCGTCCACGCCGAACTCACCCTGCCCGCCGGGCTGGTCGACGAGGTGTCCCCCTACGCCACCCACCCCGTACTCGTCGAGGCGGTCGCGCAGGCGGCGCGGCTCGCGACGCCGGGCGGGGCCCGGGTGGTCGCCGGCTGGCGCGGCTGGCAGGTGCACGCCGTCGGTGCGACGACGGTGCGGGCCCGGGTGACGCCCACGCCCGACGGCGCGTTCCGGGCCGTCCTCACCGACCTCGCCGGCCGGGTGGTGGCCACCCTCGACGCGCTCCGGTTCGCCGAGCTCGATCCGGTGGCGCTCTCCCGGGCCGGTGACCGCGCCCACGATGCCCTGCTGCACCTGGGCTGGGAGGCGATCGAGCTGCCCGCCCCGGCGACGCCGACGACCTGGGCCGTCCTCGCGCCCGAGGCCCCGGACCGGCCGGAGACGTTGGTCCGGGCGCTGGCCGGGGTCGCCGGGGCGGACGCCGTGCGCTACGACTGCCGGTCGGCCGCCGCGGGCGGGGCGGACAGCGCCGCCGAGGCCCACCGGCACGCCCGGCGCGTACTGCTGCTGGTGCAGGCGTGGCTCGCCGATCCGACGCTCGACGACGTGCCGCTCGTGGTGACCACCCGGGGTGCCGTCGGTGCGCCGGTGACCGACCCGGCGGCGGCCACGGTCTGGGGTCAGCTGCGGTCGGCCCAGTCCGAGAACCCGGGGCGCTTCGTGCTGGTCGACGGCGGGTCCGACGACGTCGGGTCCACCGGGCTGCTGTCGGCAGTCGTCCGGGCCGGCCTGTCCCAGTGCGCCGTCCGGGCCGGCCGGGTGCTGCTCCCCCGGCTGCGCCGGGCACCCGAGCCACCGGCGACGCCGCCGGTCTGGCGGCCGGGCGGCACGGTGCTGATCACCGGCGGTACGGGTACCCTCGGCCGGCTCTTCGCCCGGCACCTGGTCACCCGGCACGGCGTCACCGACCTGCTGCTGACCAGCCGGCGCGGCCGGCAGGCCCCCGGCGTCGACCTCCTCGTCGAGGAGTTGACCGCGCTGGGCACCCGGGTCACGGTGGCCGCCTGCGACACCGCCGACCGGGAGGCGCTCGCCGCGACCCTGGCGGCCCTGCCGGCCGACCGTCCGTTGACCGGGGTGGTGCACGCGGCGGGCACCATCGACGACGGCCTCGTCACGGCGGTGACCCCGGCACGGCTGGCGGCGGTGCTGCGGCCCAAGGTGGACGCGGCCTGGCACCTGCACGAGCTGACCCGGCACCTCGACCTGTCGGCGTTCGTGCTGTTCTCCTCGCTGGCCGGCGTCATCGGCGGTGCCGGACAGTCCAGCTACGCCGGCGCGAACACCTTCCTGGACGCGCTCGCCGAGCACCGGCGGGCGCTCGGGCTCGCGGCCACCTCGGTCGCCTGGGGGCTGTGGGCGGTCAGCGGCGCGGACGGGGAGTTGAGCAGCGCCGACGTCGAGCGGATCACCCGGGCCGGTTACCCACCGATCGCCACCGAGCAGGGGCCGCCGATGCTCGACGCGGCGCTCGCGTTGCAGTGGGCGACCTCGGTGGCCGCACCGCTCGACCTCGCCGCCCTGCGCGGGCAGCCGTCGGCGGTGCCGGCGTTGTTCGACGGGTTGCTCCGTCAGCCGCGCCGGGGACGTGTCCGCAACGACGCGACGTCGGGCCCGTCGCTCACCGAGGCCCTGGCCGGCCTACCCGTCGAGGAACGCCGCGAGCTGCTCGTCCAGGTGGTGCGGGCCGAGGCCGGGGCGGTGCTGGGTCACGCCGACCCCGCCGGGATACCGGTCGGGCAGCCGTTCACGGAGCTCGGCTTCGATTCCCTGACCGGGGTGGAGTTCCGCAACCGGCTCGGCGCGCTGACCGAGCTGCGGCTGCCCACCACGTTCGTCTTCGACCACCCGAACGTCGACGCCGTGGCCACGTTCCTCGACGGGCAGCTCGGTGGTGACGTCGCGCCCGCCGCCCCGGTGGAGATCGACTTCGCTGCCGAGGTACGGCTCGCCGAGGACATCCGGCCCGCCGCCGACCTCGTCCGCGTCGTGGAGGATCCGCGTGCGGTGCTGCTGACCGGCGCGACCGGTTTCCTCGGCGCGTTCCTGCTGCGGGACCTGCTGCGCGACACCGACGCCCGGGTGCACTGCCTGGTCCGGGCGGCGGACGGGGAGGCGGCGTGGCAGCGGCTGCGCGCCAACCTGGAGTGGTACGGCATCGGGAACGAGATCGACGCGGAGCGGGTGGTGGTGGAGGTCGGCGACCTCGCCGCGCCCGGACTGGGCCTGGACGGCGACCGGTACGACGTCCTCGCCCGTACGGTCGACGCGGTCTACCACGCCGGCGCGGCCGTCAACTGGGTGCAGCCGTACGCCACGGTGAAGGGGGCGAACGTGCTGGGCACGGAGGAGATCCTGCGACTGGCGGCGCGGTACCGCACCGTGCCGGTGCACCACGTCTCCACGCTCGGCGTCTTCGTCGGCAGGGACACCGCCGGGGTGCCCATCCGGGCCAGCGACCCGACCGGTCCCGGCAGCACCCTGCCCACCGGGTACACCCAGAGCAAGTGGGTGGCCGAGCAGATGATCGAGATCGGCCGCGCCCGTGGGCTGCCGATCTCCGTCTACCGGATCGACCTGATCGCCGGGGACGACCGTACCGGGGCGTGCCAGAGCCGGGACTTCGTCTGGCTGGCGGTGAAGGGCATGCTCCAGGCCGCCGCCGTGCCGGGGCGCATCCCGGTGCGGTTCCGGCTGATGCCGGTCAGCTACAGCAGCGCCGCGATCGTGCACATCTCCCGGCGGGCGCAGGCCGCCGGGGGCACGTTCCACGTGGCCAACCAGAGCGCCGTGACGTTCGGGGAGATGGTGGACGAGCTGCGGGCGGCCGGCTACCGGCTGACCGACCGCGACCCGCAGGACTGGCGGGCCGCGATCACCGGTGACCCGGAGAACGCGCTGCTGCCGCTGCTGGACGCCTTCGAGGTGATGGCGCAGGCCCCGGAGCGGTTCTACCCGCCGGTGGACGACCGGGAGACCGTCGAGGCGCTCGCGGGCAGCGGCATCGTCTGCCCACCGGCGACCCGGGCGCTGTTCCGCCGGCACGTCGAGTTCTTCGTCGCCCGCGGGTACCTGCCCGCCGCACCGTCCGACGGGTCGTGACCCGTCGGACGGTGCCGGGCCGGCGGCACCGTCCGCGCCCGGTCACCGGGCCCGCCGGGTGCGTACCCGGCGGGCCCGGTGACCGGAGGCGACCAGCTAGAAGACGATCAGGGTCAGCGGGTGGGAGATGCCGATGCCACCGCGGGTGTCGTACGCCCGGACGGTGAAGGTCGACGAACCGACCGCCGCCAGGTCGACCTGGAACTGGAAGCGCTGTCCGTTGCGGGTCGGCGTCGCGGTCGACCGGGTCGCGCCGAGGTACAGCTCCACCCGGTCGACCGCGTCGCCGGCGTCGACCTCGGTGACGTCGGCGGTCAGCGTGACGGTGCTCGGTCCGGGGAAGTAGGTCTGCCCGCCGGGGGTGCTCAGCGCCACCCTCGGTGGCTGGTTGGTGCCGCTGGTCGGGGGCGTGACCACCGTGATCAGCCGGGGCGGGGCACCGCCGGACAGCGACTGGTCGGTGCCGGCGGAGACGTACAGCTGGTAGCTGGTGCTGGTCCCGGGGGCCCCGACCGGCGGGGTCCACGACGCGTCGTACCGGTCGCCGGCGGACCGCACGCCCTGGGCCACCGTGACGCCGTCCACCCGGAACGACACCCCGGTGATGTGGTGGCCGCCGCCCACGGTCGCGGTCGCCGCGAGCGGGACGGGACCGGGTGCGGTGTACACCGCCCCGGCGGCCGGGCTGAGCCAGGTGACGATCGCCGGGTAGTCGGCGACCGGTGGCGAGGTGGTCGGCCCGGTCGGTGTCATGCTGGGCAGCACCCCGCCGGTGCAGGCGACGCCGTTGAGGGTGAACGCCGCCGGTTTGGGGTTGCTGAGGAACCAGGCACCGACGAAACCGATGTTCGCCGAGCCGTTGGTGCCGAGGGCCGCGTTCCAGTTGAGGTTGGTCGCGCTGACCTGCTGGCCGGTCTGGGTCCAGGTGGCGCTCCAGCTCTGTGCGATCCGCTGGTCGACGGCGGGGAACGCGAACCGTAACGTCCAGCCGTTGACCGGCGCACCGAGGTTGGTGACCACGAGGTCGGCCTGGAAGCCGTCGGTCCACTGGCTGGTGACGACGTAGTCCACCCGGCAGCCGGCGGCGGCGTTCGCCGTACCGGCGTGCGAGACCGCCGCCATCGTCGCGACCAGGGCAACAACGACGGCGACCACCGCCGTCAGCGATTTTCGCATGGCACACCCCGCCATAAATCGTTGGGCATCAATAAGTACGACGACTGTCCTGCGGTCCCGCTCGCCTTGTCAAGACAAGGACGGGAGTCCTGCCGCCGGCAGGACGTCGGGGTGGCCGGCCGATGGTCCGGCCACCCCGACGAGACGTCCCGACGGGCCGTTCCGAACGCCCTATCCGCCGGCCGGGACGCGCGCCGTGACCGCCCGCAGGTGTCGCAGGCCGTCGGTGGCCAGCCGGTCCTGCGAGGGCGCCAGCGGACGCCAGATCGCCGCCGCCGTCGCGATCGTGTCGTTCTCCGCCGTGAACGACTCGATGCAGACCGCACCCCGGTAGCCGGTCTCCCCCAGCACGGCGAAGAACCGCGGCCAGTCGAAGTGGTCCGACCCCGGGGCACCCCGGTGGGTGCCGCTGACCTGGACGTGCTTGACGTACGGGCCGGCGGCGGCGAGCGCCGCATACGGATCGGACTCCTCGATGTTCATGTGGTAAGTGTCGATCATGATGCCGACGCTCGACGGCAACCCGTCGATCAGCTCGATCGTCTGCCCGACGGTGTTGACCACGCTCGTCTCGTACCGGTTCAGCGCCTCCACCCCGATGCTCACGCCGCACTCGCCGGCCTGCTCGGCCACCGGCGTCAGCGCCCGCCGGAAGTCCGCATGGCAGGCCGCCCGCGCCGCCTGCGACATCCGCCAGGTACGCCCGACCGAGGCGTACACCGGACCGCCCACGCAGGGCGCACCGACCGCCGCCGCAGCCGCCACGCACCCCCGCAGGTACGCCACCGTCGACTCCACCACCGCCGGGGCGGCGTCGACCAGTTCCCGCCCCGGCGGGGTGACCGCGCAGACCGCCGCCGCGACCAGACCGTGCGCGGCCAGCAGGTCCCGGGTCCGGGCCGGGTCCCAGTCGCCGGGCTGCTCGATCGGCAGTTCCACCGCGTCGAAGCCGAACGACGCGATCCGCGGCACCAGCGTGGCGAGGGCCTCGTCGTCGACGGGCGACGCCCACACCCAGGGGTTCACCCCGAACGCGTACACCGGGCCTACTTCCAGCGCTGCGGGTAACCGGGCAGGTCGGTGCAGCCGCACATCGCGTAGTGCAGCGGCGGCATGCCCGGGTCCAGGTACCGGTCCAGGTTGTCCTGGGTGATGGTCGGCTGGGGCAGCTTCCACGGGTTGGCCACCTGCTGCCCGTCGAGGATGCGCAGCGCCGCGATGACCGGCGTACGCCACTGGTACGTCGGGTACGTCGGCGCGATCGCGGTCAGGCCCTTGTCCTTCCACACCTTCAGGAAGTCGAGCTGGTCCTCCCCGTTGATCGGCGGCACCGGCTTGCCCGCGTCCTGGAACGCCTCGACGGCCGCGACGGCGACCGCGCCGGCGTCCATCCACACGCCGTCGATGGTGCCGTACCGCTGGAGGTAGTCGTCGACGATCTTCTTGGTCTTGGCCGGGTCGCCGTCGGTGAACTCGACCCCCACCACGTCGACCTTCGCCTTGTCGAACGCCACCTTCGCCGCCGACCAGCGGGTCTCCAGCACGTCGACGCCGGGCAGGATGCGCAGGGCGAGGACCTTACCGCCCGGCTTGATCTTCTGGCTGACGAACTCCGCCCCGACGTGGCCGAAACCGTAACCGCCGATCGGGTTGATGAACGTCACCGGGCACTTCGTGCTGACCCCACGGTCGAACACGACCACCGGCAGGCCGGCCTTGCAGGCCGCCTCGACGGCCGGGGTGAGCGTGGCGGTGGTGTTCGGCGAGACGATCAGCGCGTCGCAGCCCTTGCCGAGCAGGTCGTTGATGTCGGCGATCTGCTTCTGGTCCTTGCCCTCGGCGTCGACGTGCACGAACTCACTGATCCGGCTGCCCTGCGCGGCCACCTCCGCCTGCATGGTCTTGAACCCGACCTGCCGCCACGGGTTGTTCAGCGCCGCGTTCGAGAAGCAGAGCTTGTGCGGGCCGGCCTTCTTGAACGTCGTGGTGTCCACCATGGTCGGGTTGAGCATCTGCTCCCACGGCTTGTCCGCCGGGCCGGTCGGGGTCGCGCCGAGCAGCGCCAACTCGGCGTCGTAGTCGGCCTGCACGAAGAACTTCGACTGCTCCCCGGTGCCCGAACCGGCGGCCGAGGTGGAACCGCCGCCCGGCCCTCCGCCCGGTTCGTCGGTGGCGCAGGCGGTCAGGGACAGCAGGGTGACGGCGGCCAGCGCCGCCAGGCAACGTCGCACTATGGTTTCCCCTTATCGTGACGAAGAACGGGTAGCCGAGACCGCCACGGCGAGCAGGATGATCGCGCCCTGGACGGTGGACCTGAGGGCGCCGGAGACGCCGTAGAAGTTCATCAGGGCGAAGAGCAGTTCGAGGCTGAGCGCGCCGAGCATCGCGCCGACGACCGAGCCACGGCCCCCGCCGAGCGCCACGCCACCGAGCACCACCGCGGTGATCGCCCCGAACTCCAGGCCCGCCCCGGCCTGGAAGGACACCCCGCTGTAGCCGCCGAGCAGGATCGCCGCCACGGCCGCCGCGAGCCCGCTGAGGACGAAGGCGACCGTCCGGGTACGCCAGACGCGCACCCCGCTCAGCTGCGCGGTGCGCGGGTTGTCGCCGACGGCCAGCAGGGTCCGGCCGAAGTCCGACCGCATCAGCAGGACCGCGAGCGCCGCGACGACCACCAGGACCAGCAGCGCGTACGGCATCCGGCCGAGCAGCGGCACGTCCTCGATCGCCCGCCTGCCGAACCGGCGGAACTCCTCGGAGAGGCCACCCTTCGGCGCGCCGTCCGACCACAGGTAGACCGCGCCGACCAGGATCAGGAACATGCCCAGCGTGGTGATGAACGACGGCACCCGCAGGCGCGTCGTGACCAGGCCGTTGACCAGCCCGACCAGCGCGCCGAAGACGAGCAGGAGCAGCACCACCGGCCAGGTCCGGGCCGGATCGCTGTCGATCAGCCGGGCCGCCACCACCACCTGCGCGGTGACCAGTGAGCCCACCGACAGGTCGAACTCACCGGAGACGATCACGAAGTACTGGCCGGCGGCCAGCAGGATGACCGGCGCCGACCGGCCGAGGAAGGACATCAGCGACGGCGGGTCGAGGAAGTCGGGCTGCCGGATGCCGACGAGCACCAGCAGCACCGCGAGGAGGGCCAGGATCGGCAGCACCCCGCCGGGGCGCAGCCGGACGCGACGCGGTGACGACGGACGACGCTGGACGAGCTGCATGGCTAGGACGCCGCCTTCCGCAGGGCCCGACGGGCGTAGACGGCGACCGCGGCGATGATCACCACGCCGCGGATCACCTGCTTGAAGAAGGCGTCCACCTCAAGCTGGTTGAAGATCGCGTCGATGCTGGCGAGCAGCAGCACCCCGCCGACCGTGCCGACGACCCCGCCCCGCCCACCGGCGAGCGCGGTCCCGCCGATCACCACCGCGGCGATCGACTCCAGGTCGTAGAGGCCCTCGGTGCCCACCCGGGGCGCACCCGAACCGAGCCGGCTGGCCAGGTAGATCCCGGCCAGCCCGGCACACAGCGAGCACAGCACGTGCGCGGCGACGAGGACCCGGTCGTTGCGGACCCCGGAGAGCCGGGCCACCTCCGGATCGCCGCCCACGGCGACCAGATGGTGCCCGAAGCGGGTCCGTGCCAGCGCGAACCAGACCACCCCGGTCAGCGCCAGCAGCAGCAGGAACGACAGCGGCACCGGGCCGACCCGCTGGTAGCCCAGCGACTGCACCAGCGCGGGCGAGGTGGTCCCGGCCGGGCCGTCGTAGTTGCTGTCGAGGTACCCCTTGAGCAGCAGCCCGACGCCGAGGGTGGCGATGAACGCGTTGACCCGGAACCGGGTCACGAGCAGCCCGTTGAGCAGCCCCACCCCGGCGCTGACCGCGAGCGCCAGACCGACCGCCGGCAGCAGCGCGCCGTCGCTGCCGTTCATCGTCTCGGCCGCGACCAGGGTGCTCAGACTGATCACGTACGCCACCGAGAGGTCCAGCGAACCACCGAGGATGACCAGCGTCTGGCCGACGGCGACGAGCCCGAGACCGGCCGCGACGTGCAGCAGGCTCACCGTCGTAGCCTGGTTGAACAGCTGCCCGCCGTCGACCAGGACGACCAGCCAGCCGACCGCCAGGGTGAGCCCCAGCGCCACGAACACGCCCGGCATCCGACGTCGGACCGGCAACAACGACAGCAAACCCGGCTCACTCCTCGCGCTCACCGGTCGGCCTCCGGGGCGTGGCCGACGGCGAGGGCCACGACGTCCTCCTCGGTGGCGTCGGCGGGGAGTTCGCCGGCTATCCGGCCGTCGCGCATGACGACGATCCGGTCGCTCATCCCCAGCAGCTCGGGCAGGTCCGACGAGATCATCAGCACCGCCGCGCCGTCGCGGGCCAGCCGGCGGACGAGGTCGTGGATGGCCGACTTCGCCCCCACGTCGATGCCCCGGGTCGGCTCGTCGAACAGCAGCACCCGGGGGTCGAGCGCCAGCCAGCGGGCCAGCACCACCTTCTGCTGGTTGCCGCCGGACAGGAAACGGATCTCCTGGTCGTCGCCGGCGGCGCGGACCTCGACGGCGGCGAGCAGGTCACGGACCCGGCGGGTGCGGGCGGCGTGACCGGACCGGGCCGGGAAGACGGCCCGGCCGGCGAGCAGCGCGTTGTCGAGCACCGACTGCCGGGGCACGATCCCCTCGCCCTTGCGGTCCTCGGTGACGTAGGCGATGCCGGCCCGCACGGCGGCGCGGGGTGAACGCAGCCGCACCGGCCGGCCGTCCAGCGTCACGTCGCCGGTGGTGAACGGGGAGACGCCGAACAGCGCACGGGCCAGCGCCGAGCGTCCGGAACCCTGCAACCCGCCGATGCCGAGCACCTCGCCGGCCCGCAGGTCCAGGTCGACGGCGCGCAGCTTCCGGTTGCCCGCGCCGCGGACGGTCAGGCGTACCGGGCCGAGGTCGTCAGGGGCGGCCCGGTCGGGGTAGTAGCTGGACAGTTCCCGACCGACCATGTGCCGGACGAGGTCGTCGGTGGAGGTGTCGGCGGTGTCCACGGTGGTGACCAGGCGGCCGTCCTTGAGGACCGTGATCCGGTCGGACAGGTCGAAGACCTCGGTGAGCCGGTGCGAGACGTACAGCACGCCGATGCCCCGCTGCTGGAGCCGGCGGACCAGCCCGTAGAGCAGCTCGACCTCGTGGTCGGCCAGCGCGGCGGTGGGTTCGTCCATGATGAGCAGCCGGGCGTCCAGGGCGAGCGCCTTGGCGATCTCGACGACCTGCTGCTGGGCGACGCCGAGCCGCCCCACCCGGGTGTCGGCGGCCAGGTCGGTCTCCCCGATCGCGGCGAGCAGGCTGCGGGTGTGCTCCCGCATCGCCCGCCGGTCGACCAGCCCGTGCCGCACCGGCTCGTGTCCGAGATGGACATTTTCGGCGACGGTACGCTCCGGCAGCAGGTTGAACTCCTGGTGGATGATGCCGATCCCGGCCCGCTGTGCGTCGCGGGGGCCCCGGAGGACCCGGCGTGCACCGGCCACCTCGATGCTGCCCGTGTCCGGGGCGTACCCGCCGGAGACGATCTTCATGAGGGTGGACTTGCCGGCCCCGTTCTCACCGACGACGGCGTGCACCTCGCCCGGTGCGACGTCGAGGTCGATCCCGTCGAGCACGCGTACCCCGAGGAAGGACTTGCCGATACCCCGGAGGGTCAGCAGCGGCGGCGGATCGGGCATCCCGGAAACCCTCACTGAAAGTAGTCATCGGCGTGGTCGATGTTCCGCGTCCGACACGGTCGGACTGCCGGACGGTGAACTTTCGCTGTCCCTCGTGAGCGCTTACGTCGCCAAGGAGCAAACTTTCCTTGACATCGACGAAACATCACACGTATGAAGATAGATGTTTCGATGCTTCTCCACAATCCTCGATCTTCGCGCGCCGCCGGTCCGGGCACCCGAGCAGCGTCGACACCGGGTCGAGGGTCGACGCGCGCCCGCAGCCGGATCGTCGAAACATCGAACCTTACCCCATCCATTGACAGCTATCGATGACTGACCCATCCTGGCCTCGCGGCCCACCGGGCGGGCACATCACCGACGTCACTCTGCGCGACGAAATGCGGGGCGGACGGCCGTTGCGGCGGACGGCCCGCCGACCCCGGCAGCACGCCCGCGCCCGCCACGCGTCCCGGCGTCCACCGGACGCGCGGACGGGCCGTGGTCGCCACCGGAAATTCCCGCCGACACCTAGGAGACGGCATGCGTCGCACCACGTTGCTCATCGGCATGATCGCCGGGCTGTTACTGTCGCTCGGACTCGCACCACCCGCGTCGGCGGCCCCGGCCTTCCGCGCCCTGCTGTTCACCAAGACGGTGGGCTACCGGCACGACTCGATCCCCGCCGGGATCAGCATGTTCCAGCAGCAGGCGGCGGCGAACAACTTCGAGCTGGTGCAGACCGAGGACTCCAGCGTCTTCACCGCGGCCAACCTGGCCACCTTCGACGTGATCATCATGTTCCAGACCTCCGGCATGGTCTGGACCTCGGCGGCCCAGCGGCAGGCCGTGGAGGGCTACCTGGCCAGCGGCAAGGGCATCGTCGGCATCCACAACGCCCTGGACATGGGCATCGAGGGCGAGTACCCCTGGTGGGACCAGACCCTCAACGGCGGCGCCCACATGCCCGAGCACTCCCCCGGCGTACTGCCCGGCACCGCCATCGTCGCCGACAAGCAGCACCCGTCGACCACCGGCCTGCCGGACCGGTGGAACCGCAGCGAGGAGTGGTACAACTTCGACACCAACCCGCGCGGCAACGTGCACGTGTTGGTGACCGCCGACGAGCGGACGTACAACCCGGGGTCCCGGGCGATGGGCCCGGACCACCCGATCTCCTGGTGCCGCACCGCCGCCGGCGGGCGGGTGTGGGCCACCGCGATGGGCCACGCGATCGACTCCTACAGCGAGACGAACTTCCGCAACCACGTGCTCGGCGGGGTGAAGTGGGCCGCCGGCAACCTGCCCGGCGACTGCGGCGGCACCGTGTGGGGCAACTTCGAGAAGCGCACCCTGGACGACAACACGGTCGACCCGATGGCGCTGAACGTACTGCCCGACGGCCGGGTCATGTACGTCCAACGCGGCGGCCAGGTCAAGATCTTCAAGCCGGCCACCAACAGCACCGTCACCGCCGCCACCCTGAGCGTCTACACCGGCGGCGAGGACGGTCTCACCGGCATGGCGATCGACCCGAACTTCGCCACCAACGGCTATGTGTACCTCTACCACTCGCCGGCGAGCAGCAGCACCGACGTCAACCGCGTCTCCCGCTACACGCTGTCCGGTGACACCCTCAACCTGTCCACCGAGGCCCGGATCATCGACATCCCGGCGTACCGGGACCGCACCTTCCCCGAGCCCGGCCACACCGGCGGCTACATCGACTTCGGCCCGGACGGGAACCTCTACATCGGCACCGGTGACGACACCCCGCCGAACCTCGACCCCAACTGGCAGGGCTACGCGCCGCTGGACTGGCGGGCCGGCAAGTCCAACCTCGACGCCGCCCGCAGCGCCGGCAACACCAACGACCTGCGGGGCAAGCTGTTGCGCATCCGCCCGTCGGACAGCGGCGGCTACACGATCCCGACCGGCAACCTCTACCCCCAGGGTACGGCGCAGACCCGGCCGGAGATCTACGCGATGGGCTTCCGCAACCCGTTCCGGTTCTCGATCGACCCGGCCAACGGCTGGGTCTACCTGGCCGACTACGGGCCGGACCGCAACCCGCCCACCACCAACCGCGGCCCCGAGGGCCTGGTCGAACTCAACGTGATCAAGTCGCCAGGCAACTACGGGTGGCCGTTCTGCCACGGCGACAACCAGCCCTACGCGCCGTTCAATCCGGACACCGGGGTGGTCGGCGCGAAGTTCAACTGCAACGCCCCGGTCAACAACTCCCCCAACAACACCGGCCTGACCAGCCTGAAGCCAGTCGTCGCCCCCAACATGTGGTACGGCTACGGCACCTCGCCGAACTTCCCGGAGCTGGGCTCCGGCGGCTCCGGCCCGATGGGTGGCCCGGTCTACCGCTACGACCCGGCGAACCCGTCGGCCACCAAGTTCCCGCCCTACTACGACGGGGTGCACTTCTTCTACGAGTGGTCGCGCAGCTACCTCAAGGAGGTGCACTTCGACTCGGCGACGGCGGTGACCCGCACCAACACGTTCCTGCCCGGCGGGCGGTTCAACAAGCCGATGGACCTGGAGTTCGGCAAGGACGGCTCGCTCTACGTGCTGGAGTGGGGCACCAACTTCGGCGGCGGCAACAGCGACTCCGGGCTGTACCGGATCGACTACATCCAGGGCGGCCGGTCGCCGATCGCCAAGGCCGTCGGGACGCCCACCAGCGGCCTCGCCCCGCTGAACGTCCAGTTCAGCAGCGCCGGCACGGCCGACCCGGACCCGGGCAACACGCTGAGCTACCAGTGGACGTTCGGCGACGGCACCACCTCGACGGCGGCCAACCCGTCGCACGTCTACACCACCAACGGCAACTACACGGCGCAGTTGAAGGTCACCGACAACACGGGTAAGACAGGCTTCGCCAACGTCCAGATCACCGTCGGGAACACCGCACCGGTGGTCACCATCACCACCCCGGCCAACGGCGGCATGCTCACCTTCGGCGACAAGGTGTCGTACCAGATCAGCGTCACCGACCCGGACGGCGGCACCGTCGACTGCACCAAGGTGGTCGTCAACCCGGCGCTGGGCCACGACGACCACGCCCACGAGACCACCGAGTACCCGGGCTGCTCGGGCACCATCTCCACCGACCTGCTCGGCGGGCACCCCGACGGCGCGAACCTGTTCTACGTGCTCAACGCCCGCTACACCGACAGCGGCGGCCCCGGCGGCGCGTCTCCGCTCACCGGCACCGCGCAGGCGATCCTGCAACCCAAGCACAAGCAGGCCGAGTACTTCAGCAGCCAGTCCGGCATCCGGGTGGTCGACCAGGCCGCCGCGGAGAGCACCAAGCGGGTCGGTGACATCTCCAACAACGACTGGATCGCGTTCACCCCGATGAGTCTGTCGGGCATCTCGACGGTCAGCTACCGGCTGTCGTCGCCGTCCGGTGGCGGCACGATCGAACTGCGGGCCGACTCGCCGACCGGCACGCTGCTGGCCACCACACCGGTGCCGAGCACCGGGGGCTGGGACAACTACCAGTCCACCGCGCCGGTGAGCGTGGCCGCGTTGTCCGGGACGCACCCGCTGTACCTGGTGTTCAAGGGCAGCACGAACAACTGGTTCGACCTCGACTCGCACACCTTCGGCGGGGCGGGTGTCGGCGTGCCCGGCACCGGAACCGGCACCGGCGTGGCAGGGAAGACCTGGACGCTCACCGCGCTGCACAGCGGCAAGCTGATGGACGTCAGCGGCGTCTCCACCGCCGACGGCGCGCAGCTCACCCAGTGGGCGGCTACCGGCGGCAACAACCAGAAGTGGCAGGCCGTGGACGCCGGTAACGGGGCGGTCTACCTCAAGGCGGTGCACAGCAACAAGTGCGCCGAGGTGATCGGCGGCTCCACCACCGCAGGGGCGTTCCTCCAGCAGGCCACCTGCACCAACGGCAACCAGCAGAAGTTCACCGCGACGGCGACCACGACCGCCGGGGTCTACACGGTGCGCAACGTGCAGAGCGGGCTCTGCCTGGACGTCAACGGCGCCGCCACCACCGACGGCGCCCGCCTGTTGCAGTGGACCTGTCACGGGGCGAGCAACCAGCAGTGGCGGTTCACCCAGGTGTGACGAACGGTCCATCGCCGTCGCGGCGGCGGTAGGCCGGGAGGGCCGGCTCCGGATGTCGGAGCCGGCCCTCTGCGCTCGCGTCGGGCCCCGCCCACCCCGGGCGGTAGGCGGGCCATCCCGGTCCGGGCCGACAGGTCGGTACCCCGTGACCAGGGTTTCGGCGGGTAGACGGTGATCGGCAGGGCCCGGGGTGCGGGCCCTGCCGATCGGTGGTGCGCAGGTCGTTCCGGTGGCCCGGTCTGTCCCGGGCCACCGGCGGACCTCAGGAACCCCCGAGGTCCGCCGGTGTGCGCATGCTCAGCGCTGCCGGGTGAGCAGGCCCGGCCGGTAGGGCAGCAGGCCGTAGTCGACGCCGTCGGAGCTGGGCGACCGGCCCTGGTAGAGCAGTTGCAGGTTGCACGGGTCGATGGTCATGGTCTGGTCGGCGCTGGTGCGCAGCAGCTCGCCGTGGCTGATGTCGTTGGTCCAGGTGGCACCGCTGTTGACCTTGCCCGCGAACGGGTTGTTGTAGGTCGCCGCGTTCGGCGTCCAGGTGCCGTTCAGGCTGGTCGCCGTGAACGAGCGGAAGTAGCGCTCCCAGGAGCTGGTCCGGGCCTCGACGATCATCAGGTACTGGTTCTGGCCCGCGACCTTGTAGACCTGCGGCGCCTCGAACAGGTTTTCCGAGGTGTCGCTCATGATGGTCGTGTAGCTGGAGCCGAAGTTGCCGGGGAAGTTCCCGATCGGCATGCTGGCCCGGTAGATCTTGCCGTTGTCACCGGCGAAGAACAGGTACATGTTCTGACTGTCGGCGATCAGGGCCTGGTCGATCGGGCCGGTGCCGGAGCCGGAGATGCTGCCGGTGAACATCGTCTGGGCGGGGCCCCAACCGTTCGGGTTGGTCGGGTCGGTCGACGTGCGGTAGGAGAACGCCGCGCCGCCCCACTGGTAGGCGAGCACCCAGATGTTCTTCGGTGCGAAGTAGAACAGCGACGGCGCGACGGTGCCCTGGCTCATGGTGTTCTGCGACGCCGAGCCGAGCTGGTTGAGGTTGTCGACCAGGCCGAAGTTCATCGACCCCCACGAGCTGCCGAAGTCGTGCGTGGTGGCGTAGACGAGCTGCTTGCCGTTGTACGGGGCGACGGTGAAGTCCTTCAGCGACACCCAGCCCGACTTCGGGGTGGCCAGCGGACCCGTCGACGACCACCGGTACGACGACGGCAGCGTGCAGTTGCCGCTCGGCGGCGGGGTCGTGGGCGGCGGGGTGGTGGTGCCACCGAGCTTGACGAGTTGCCACTGCTGGTTGGTGCCGTTCCAGTCGGCGTACTGCACGATGTTGGCGCCGTCGGCGGTGGACGCGCCCTGCACCTCGACGGCCTTACCGCTGTTCCGGTTGATCAGTTGGATGTAGCCGTCGATGTCCTGGATGCTGAACTGCTGGTTGGTGCCGTTGTTGTCGGTCCACTGCACGATCGGTCCGCCGTCGGCGGTCGACTTGCCGGAGACGTCGAGCACCTTGCCGGACAGCTTCGACTTCAACCGGTAGTAGCCGCCGCCGGAGTCGACGAACTGCCACTGCTGCTGGCTGCCGTCGTTACGGGTCCACTGGACGATCCGGGCCCCGTCGGTGGTGGCCAGGTTGTAGACGTCGAGGGCCTTGCCGCTGTTGCGGTTGACCAGCACGTACGACGCGCCGGTGTCGATCGTGGCGGCGGCGGCCTCCGTCTCGGTGGCCGCGACGACGACGCCACCGCTCAGGGCGGTCACGAGCGCGGTGGCCGCCGACAGCAGCCAGCGCCGACGGCCGGGACTGCGGGGAGCCGGGCTGGGATGGTCAGCCGGGAGGTGCATGGGGGTGCTCCTTCATGAGGACGGGTGGCCCCTGCGCGGCGGCCCCCGGTGACGTCGTCGCCGAGGGCCTGGGTGGTCTGACCGACCCGCGCTCCATGGACGGAACCGGAGACGACCGGCAATTGTGAACGCTCACATCGACCGGCGCGGAGTCGGGCACATGCATGATCGGTTTGGTGGGGGCGAACGGACCGGCAGGGGTTCCATTCAGATCCGGCGATGTTACCAGAGGGTTTCCGACGGCTCAAGAGCTGGTCCGGGCACCCATCCAGGTCCGCACCGCGCGGCAGGGGCCACCCACGGGGCGACCTTCACGGCCGCGATGTTAACGCTCACTCTCCGGGTACCCCGGTTCGGGAGACGCCGGAACTCCTCCGCCACCCGGCAGGCGACGGAGATCCCTTCCGATCCGGTGCGCGATGTGCCATCTTCGATGAATGCGGGTCAATGGCCGGGCAGGTGGACGAGGTCGCAGCCGCGGGCACGGGGCGGCGGCCCGGTGCCGCTGACCGGCCGGACACGGCCGGCGACCCACGCCCGGCCACGGACCGGGCTGGCCGTCGGCCTGCTGGTCGTCGCTCTGCTGGCGGTGGCCGGCGGGGTCGGCTACGCCGCCCTGGTGCACGTCCAGCAGGCCCGGATCCGCCACGAACTGGACTGGGCCATGGTGCATGGCCGCCCGGCCGACCCGTCCGGCTGCACCTGGATCTTCGGCGGCGCGAGCGACACCGGTCACGGTGGCGCGCCGCCGGCCGGGTTCCCGGAACACGGGGCGATCCACACCGTGGCCCGCACCGGCCGCCCCCAGGTCGGGCAGGTCGCCCGCAACGGCACCGTCTACCACCTGCGTACCCAGTGGCGCGACGGCGAGGTCGTCCAGGTGGTCTTCGACGCCCGCTTCCAACTCGCCGAACGGCGTTACCTGCTGTGGGCGGTGTCGACCGCCGCGCTGGCCGTCCTGGTCGCGGCGACCGCGACCGACCTGCGGCTACGTCGCCGGTCGGTGCTGCCGCTGGCCGAGGCGCTCGACCGGCAACGCCGCTTCGTCGCCGACGCGAGCCACGAGCTGCGCGCCCCGATCACCCGGGTGCACACGGCGGCCCAGTTGCTGGCCCAGCGGACGACCGGCGCGGCGCACGACGCGGACCGGCAGGATCTGGACCGGCTGCTGCACACCACCAGGCGGCTCGGGGAGATCGTCGACGAGTTGCTCCTGTCGGCCCGGCTGGCCGACCCGGCGGCGATGACCCGGCCGCCGGCCACAGTCGACCTCGCCGCGCTGGTCGTCGAGGCGATCGGGGCCGACGCGCCGCGCGCCGCCGCCCTCGGGGTGACGCTCGGGGTGACCGGCGCGGACCACCCGGTGCCGGTGCACGGTGTCGGGCCCGCACTGCACCGGGTGGTGGCGGAACTGCTGGCGAACGCCCTGCACCACACGCCGGCCGGCGGGCGGGTGCAGGTGCGGTTACGCCCGGCCGGCGCGGACCGGATCGAGCTGCTGGTCAGCGACTCCGGCCGGGGATTCGACCCCCGGTACGCCGGCCGGATCTTCGACCGGTTCCACCGGGGGCCCGACGCCGGGGACCGCCGGGCCGGGCTCGGGCTGGCGCTGGTCCGCGAGGTGGTCACCGCGCACGGCGGCACGATCAGCGCCACCGGCCGGCCCGGGGCGGGCGCCACCTTCACCGTACGGCTGCCGGTGGCCGACCCGGGGCGGGCCGGTGGCCCACCGACGGACGGCGACCCGGTCGGCGGCCGGTGGCCCCTGCGCTGGTGGGCGGGCCGGGACCGGGCGGGCGGGGAACGCGCGACCAGCAGATTCTGACTGGCGAGAAATTCCACCGGTCAACCTTCTGCCGTTTCGGTGCGACCATGAACGGATGACCGACCCGTCACCCCCGGCGCACGGCCCGTTGCTCCTGGTCGAGGACGACGCGGAACTGGCCGACATGCTGGTCGAGCTGTTCCGTCGGGCGGGGTACCCGATCGACCTGGCCCGCGACGGTCAGCGGGGTCTGCACCTGGCGCTGCGCGGCCCCTACCAGGTGATCATGTTGGACCGGCGGCTGCCCGCCATCGACGGGGTCGACCTGCTCGTCCGGCTGCGGCGACGCTCCGTCGCCGCCCGGGTGCTGATGCTCAGCGCGCTCGGCGACCTCGACGAACGCATCCGGGGCCTCGACGCGGGCGCCGACGACTACCTGCCCAAACCGTTCGAGGTGACCGAGCTGATGGCCCGGGTCCGGGCGTTGACCCGCCGCCGCTTCGACGGGGCCGAACTGATTCCCATCGGGGCCGGTCAGCTCGACCTGGCCCAGCGCGGGGTACGGCTGCCCGACGGGCGGGAGGTGACGCTCAGCGGCCGGGAGTTCGAGCTGATCCGGCTGCTCGCCAGCCAACCCCGGATGGTGCACAGCCGCAGCCAGCTCCGCGGACACGTGTTCGGCGCGGACCGCACCGAGGCGGTGGTCGACACGTACGTGCACTACCTGCGGCGCAAGCTCGGCGACCGGGTGGTGCGCACCGTGCACGGCCTCGGCTACCAGATCGGCGCCCTGTGAGCCGGCCGCCCGGGACCCGACGGGCCCCGGGCGGCGCGGTGGCTCAGCGGCCCACGAACCGGGCCTGGCGTTTCTCCAGGAAGGCGGCCATCCCCTCGCGCTGGTCCTCGGTGGCGAACAGGGCGTGGAAGGCCCGCCGCTCGAACAGCACCCCGGCCTGCACCCCCACTTCCTCGGCCTGGCGGACCGCCTCCCGGGCCAGCATCGTCGCGAGCTTCGGATACCCGGCCACCACCGCCGCCGCGGCCTTCGCCTCGGCCAGCAGCCGGTCCGTCGGCACCACCCGGGACACCAGGCCCCACCGGTACGCCTGCGCCGCGTCGAGCTGCCGACCGGTGAGCACCAGGTCCATCGCCCTGGCCGGGCCGATCAGCCGGGTCAGCCGCTGGGTGCCGCCGATGCCGGGCATCACCCCCAGCCGCAGCTCCGGCTGCCCGAACCGGGCGTTGTCCGCCGCGAAGATCAGGTCACACATCATCGCCAGCTCGCACCCGCCGCCGAGGGCGTAACCGGCCACCGCCGCGATCTTCGGGGTACGCAGCGCGGCGAACGCGTCCCAACCGGCGAAGTGGTCGTCCAACGCCACGTCCAGGAAGGACTTCCCGGCCATCTCCCGGATGTCCGCCCCGGCCGCGAAGACCTCGTCCGAGCCGGTGAGCACGAAACAGCCCACCCCCGGGTCGCGGTCCAACGGGCGCAGCGTCTCGACCAGTTCGGTCAGCAGCGCCGTGTCCAGCGCGTTGCGCGCCTCGGGCCGGCACAACCGCACCGTGACCACCCGGTCATCCTTCTCCACGGTGACCCTCATCGTCGCCTCCCTCTCCTCAGGAATCCCAGATCGCGCCGTACGCGGGCACCCCGCGTTCCTCCATGCCCCGCACCACCTGCCAGGTCAGTGGGCGGTTCGAGATGCAGATGACCGCCTCGGCGTCGTACCGGCGGCACGCCTGCCAGGCCAGCCGCAGCATGTCGGGCTTGCCGTCGCGGGCGGTGTCCCACAGCAACGCGTCGGGCTGGTGGGCGAGGATCTCGTCGACCAGGTCGTCGCCGAAGGTCTCCCGGTGCCGGCGGGCCACCCAGACCAGGTTCGCCGGCACCTGCCCGGCCAGCAGGTGCGGCAGCACCGGGCCGATCCCGCTGCCGGTCGCCACGTACAGCACCCGGCGGAACAGCGTCTCGATGTTGGCCACCCCGGCGGTGCTGATCCCCTTCACCCAGACCCGGCGCGGCGGGTCGTCGACGAACCGGCCGGTCCAGTCACCGGCCCGGCTCACGGTCAACCGGAACCCGCTACGTCCCGGCGCCGGCACGTTGGCGAAGGAGTGCCACTCCCACAGCGGGCTGCGGCTGACCGCGGTGGACGAGCCGGGGAACGGCGTCACCCCGTGGTCGAAGTGGACCAGCGCCACGTGCGAGGACGGACGCTGCACCAGCACCGGCACCCGGCGCAGCCGCAGCCAGGGCAGGGCGATGCTGACGGTCAGCACCGCGAGCACCCCGCCCGGCGGGGAGGTGGCCAGCGCGGCCGGCCCGCCGGCCAGGAAACCGGCCTGCGCCCAGAGCAGCAGCATGGCCGCCCAGCCGCCGAGGCGGTGGGTGCGCTCGAACAGGTCGTGCCGGCGGGACCGCACCGGTGGCAGCGCGGTGCCGACGACGGCCAGCAGCAGGACGGCCACGGCGTACCCGGTGACCAGTGCCCCCGCCGGGCCGCCGCGCACGGTCAACGCGCCGAGCTGGGCGAGGAACCAGGCGGTGCCGGCCAGCGCCGCGCCGACGTGCAGCCCACCGAAGTGGTAGACCTTGCCCAACGTGGCCCGCACCCGCAGCGGCCAGCTGGTGGGTGCCCGGGTGGCCAGCCGGAACAGCAGATTGATCACGTACTGCTGGCGGATCAGCACGGCCAGCGCGACGTTGCCCAGCGCGGCGGCTCCCAGCGCATCGGCGGCCCCGGGGCCGGGCCACCAGCCGGCGGCCAGCCCGTACGCCAGTAGCGCGGTGTTGCCGGCGAGCACCGCCGCGACGAGCCGGTGGTGGTGCATGAACCGGGGATGGGCCAGCACCCGGCGCAGCGTCGACACCGGCGGGGGAAGCGTGTCGTCGGGGACACCCGCCGGGCCGGTGCGCGGCGGCGTCGACGCGGGTCGCAGACCGGTCGTGCTCACGCCGCCGCCTCCTCGACGTGGGCCCACTGCCACCGCAGGTCGAGGGCGAGCCGGTGCAACGCGTCCCGGTCGACCTTGCCCCGGCCGGTCATCGGCAGTTCCGGCAGCGGGTGCACGGCCGCCGGCACGCAGTAGTAGGGCAGCGCCGCGGCCACCGCCTCCCGGCACCGCTGCGGGTCCAGCTCGGCGGGGGCGACGAAGGAGACCAGGTCCCGGTCGGTGACCCGCAGGGTGACCGCACGCCGGCAGCCCGGCACCGTCTCCAGCACGGTGGAGACCGCGTCCAGCTCCACCCGGAAACCCCTGACCTTCACCTGGTCGTCGGTGCGGCCGAGATGCTCCAGCTCACCGTCCGCGCGCCAGCGGCCCCGGTCACGGGTACGGAACATCAGCCGGTCGCCGCCGAGGAACGGGTCCGGGGCGTACCGCTCGGCGTTGAGCGCGTCGTTGTCCAGGTAGCCGGCGGAGACGCAGTCGCCACCGGCCCACATCTCGCCCACCTCACCGATGCGGCAGGGCCGTCCGTCGGCGTCGAGGACGTAGACGGTGTTGTTCGGGGTCGGTCGGCCGATGGTCAGCGGCGCACCCGGCCGGTGCCGGTGCATGGTGTTGACGATGGTGGTCTCGGTCGGCCCGCAGCAGTTGTAGAACACCCGGCCGGCGGCCCACCGGTCGGCCAGCGGACGCGGGCAGGGCTCCCCCGCCACCGCGACCACCCGCACCCCGGCGCACCGGTCCGGGTCGATCCGGGCGAGCACCGAGGGGGTGGCGACCACCACGTCGGCCCGGGCGGCGGTGGCGGTGAGGTCCCCGTCGCGCACGAGCAGGGTGCCGCCGTTGGCGAGGCAGCCGAGGATCTCCCAGGCGGCCATGTCGAAGGCGATGTTGAGCAGTTGGGCGACCGTCTGTCCGGGCCGTATCCCCAGGTCGCCCGGGGCGGTGAGCAGGATGTTGGCGACGTTGCCGTGGGTGACGGTGACGCCGTTGGGGGTGCCCGTGGTACCCGAGGTGAACAGCACGTAGCAGCCGTCGTCGGCGCGTACCGGACGGTCCGGGACGGGGGCGGTGAGGTGCCCGCCGGGTGGCAGCGGCTCGGCCATCAGCTCGTCGACCGCGAGCCGGGGCACACCGGGCAGCTCCGGCACCGCGTCCAGGGTGGCCGCGGTGGTGAGCAGCACCCGGCAGCGGGCGGTCGAGGCGACCTGGCGCAACTGCGCGGCGGGGGCGATCCGGACGTCCTGCGGTACGTAGGCCGCCCCGGCCTTGAGGGTGGCCAGGATGCCGACCAGCATCGGCAGCGACCGGCTGGTGAACACGCCCACGGTGTCGCCGGTGCGCACGCCGAGGGCGACGAGGTGGGCGGCGAGCCGGTTGGCCTGGCGGTCCAGTTCGCGGTAGCCGATCCGTACCCCGAGGTGCTCGGCGGCGACGGCGTCCGGCGTGGTGGCGGCCCACCTGGCGAACGCCTGGTGGATGCGCAGCTCGGGGGCGGGCACCCGGGGCCCCTGGCCGAACCGGTGGAACAGCCGCCGGTCGCGCGGTGGGAGGTGGTCCAGCAGGCTCGTCCGCCAGCCGTCCGGCCCGGCGGTCAGGAGGCCGACCTGGTGGATGGCGGTGTCGTCGGTGGACTGTCGTACGGACATGGGCCGCTCCTGTTCTGACCGGCCGCCCTGTGCGGCGATCGGAATCGATGCTGGCCAATGCAAATGGGAAATCTCTTAGACCCGTGGCGCGGCAGCCGACCGGGCGGCAGAGGCGCGGACGACACGCCGGAAAACTACTGATTTCGCGGTAACGTTCATCGGGGCGCGGCCACCTCCGCCACCATCCGTGGCACACCGGAGCCGAGGGCGTCCGAGCGGACGCGGCATTGGTACGACGTCTACCGCCGCAGCGCGGGTGCCAGCCCCCGACAAGCCATCCCTGGCCGCACGTGGAAGCCGATGTCAAGGCATTGACGTTACACAATGGAAACTCTAACGTCTGATGTCTCGACCGTGCATGCCGGCACCACCCCACCTCCCACCCACGGAGGGTCTCCGTGTCCCGTCCCCGCACCCGGCATCCGGCGGCGGCCGGACCCGCCGGGCCACTCCCGCAGAAACGGAGCGAACACGATGAACCACGGACGTCTGGTGAGCGCGGGGCTGACGGTGCTGCTCGGCGCGACGGCCGCCCTCACCGCCGGCTGCGGTGACCGGGGGGCCGGGACCGGCGCGGGCGGCGGCAAGCCGCTCATCGGGGTCGACTACCCCCGCTCGGACACCGACTTCTGGAACTCCTACATCAGGTACGTGCCGCAGTCCGCCGGGCAGTTGGGGATCGACCTCAAGACCACCAACTCGCAGAACGACATCGCCAACCTCATCTCGAACACCCAGACCTTCATCAGCCAGGGCGTCAAGGGGGTGGTGATGGCCCCGCAGGACACCGCCGCGATCGCGCCGACCCTGGCCCAGCTGGAGAGCCGCAAGATCCCCGTGGTCACCATCGACACCCGGCCCGACACCGGCACGGTGTTCATGGTGGTCCGCGCCGACAACCGGGCGTACGGGACGAAGGCCTGCCAGTTCCTGGGCAGCAAGCTCGGTGGCCGGGGCAAGGTCGTCATGCTCCAGGGCGGCCTGGACTCCATCAACGGCCGGGACCGCACCGAGGCGTTCAGCGAGTGCATGGCCAAGGAGTTCCCCGGGATCAAGGTCTTCGGGGAGGCGACCGACTGGAAGGCCGACGTCGCGGCGTCGAAGTTGCAGACCCGCTTCGCGTCCGACCCGGACGTCCGGGGTGTCTACATGCAGTCGTCGTTCGCGCTGTCGGGCACCCTGCAGATCCTCAAGCAGCGCGGCCTGCAGGTGCCACCGACCGACCCGAAGCACGTCTTCGTGGTGTCCAACGACGGCATCCCCGAGGAGCTGAAGAACATCGGCGACGGCCTGATCGACGCCACCGTCAGCCAGCCCGCCGACCTGTACGCCCGCTACGGGCTGGAGTACGCCAAGGCGGCGATCGAGGGAAAGACGTTCCGACCCGGCCCCACCGACCACGGCAGCACCATCATCCAGGTACGCGACGGCCTGCTGGAGGACCAGCTCCCGGCACCCCTGGTGACCCTGGACGGCGCACCGGTCGCCGGTCAACCCACGGTGCGGTACGACGACCCCTCGCTGTGGGGCCGACAGGGATGACCACCGCCCCGTACCACCCCGAGGGCGCACCGGCCGACGTCGACCCACCGGTCGTCGAGGCGGTCGACATCACCAAGCGCTTCGGCTCCACGCTCGCCCTGTCCGCAGCGGGGATCACGGTCCGGCGCGGCGAGGTGCACGCGCTGGTGGGCCGCAACGGCGCGGGCAAGTCGACGCTGGTCGGCATCCTGACCGGGTTGCTGGCCGCCGACGACGGGGTGGTCGCCTTCGGCGGCCGTCCCGCGCCGCCGCTGGCCGACCGGAACGCCTGGCGGCAGCGGGTCGCCTGCGTCTACCAGAAGTCGACGATCATCCCCACCCTCACCGTGGCGGAGAACCTGTTCCTCAACCGGCACGCCCGCTCCCGGGCCGGCCTGATCCGCTGGTCGAGCCTGCGGCGGGAGGCGCAGCACCTGCTGGCGCAGTGGTCGGTCGACGTCGACGTCCGCCAGCCGGCCGCGACGCTCTCGGTCGAGCAGCGGCAGTTCGTGGAGATCGCCCGCGCGTTGTCCTTCGGTGCCCGGTTCATCGTCCTGGACGAACCGACAGCCCAGCTCGACGCCGCCGGCATCGACCGGCTGTTCACCCGCATCCGGGACCTGCGCGCGCAGGGGGTGACGTTCCTGTTCATCAGCCACCACCTCCAGGAGATCTACGACCTGTGCGACCGGGTGACGGTCTTCCGCGACGCCCGGCACATCCGCACCGCCCCGGTCGCCGGGTTGAGCCGGCAGGCGCTGGTCGCCGCGATGACCGGGGAGGACGTGAGCATGCCGGCGGCCGACCACCGGCCGCCGGCGTCCGACGCGCCGGTGCTGCTGGCGGTGCGGGACCTGGTCACCGCGTCCGGGGCCCGGCTGTCGGTGCGGGCTCGGGCGGGCGAGGTGGTCGGCATCGCCGGTGGTGGCGGCAGCGGCAAGGTCGAGGTCGCCGAGGCGGTCGTCGGTCTGACCCGCCCGGTGGCCGGGTCGGTCGCCCTGGCCGGTCGGGTGCTGCGGCCGGGCAGCGTGCCCGACGCCCTCGCCGCCGGCGTGGGGCTGGTGCCGCAGGACCGGCACCGGGAGGGCCTGGTGCCGGCGCTGTCGATCGCGGAGAACGTCACGATGACCGTGCCGCAGCGGGTCGGGCGCTACGGACTCGTCTCCCGGGCCCGCCGGGACGCCCTGGCCCGCGAGACGATCGCCGCGCTGACGATCAAGGCGGCCGGGCCGCAGACGCCGGTGGCCGACCTGTCCGGCGGTAACCAGCAAAAGGTCGTGATGGGTCGGGCGTTGGCCAACGATCCCCGGCTGCTGGTGCTGATCACGCCCACCGCCGGGGTCGACGTGCGGTCCAAGCAGACCCTGCTCGGTGTCGTCGAGGATGTCCGCCGCCGGGGCACCGCCGTGCTGGTGGTCTCCGACGAGCTGGACGACCTGCGCATCTGCGACCGGGTGCTGGTGATGTTCCAGGGCCGGGTGGTCGCCGAGATGGCCCGCGGCTGGAGCGACAACGATCTGGTAGCCGCCATGGAAGGGGTGGACCTCCACCATGTCTGACACGCTGTCCACCGGCACGGTGCCGGCGTCGGCACCCCCGCCGACCCGCCCGTCGTCGCGGCGCCTGGCCGTCGCCCGGCTGCGTGACCTGGCGCTGGTGCCGGCGATCGTCGCGGTGGCGATCGTCGGGTGGATCATCAGCCCGGTCTTCCTCAGCACCGACAACATCCTCAACGTGCTGCAGAGCATGTCGGAGATCGCGATCCTGGTGCTGGCCCAGACCATCGTGCTGATCACCGGCAAGATGGACCTGTCGCTGGAGTCCACCTTCGGGCTCGCCCCGGGCATCGCCGCCTGGCTGGTCGTCGACCCGGAGCTGACCCGGGGGCTGGGGCTCGGCCTGCTCCCGGACGCCTGGGCGGTGCCGGTGGCGCTGCTGGTCGGGGCGCTGGTCGGGGCGTTCAACGGGCTGCTCATCGTCCGGTTCGGCCTCAACGGCTTCATCGTCACGCTGGGCATGCTGATCATCCTGCGGGGTCTGCTCACCGGCATCTCCGGCGGGCAGACCTTCTTCGCGCTGCCCGGCTCGATGACGTACCTCGGCTCGACGAGCTGGCTCGGGGTGCCGGCCTCGATCTGGGTGTCGCTGCTGCTGTTCGCCGCCGGCATCGTCGTGCTCGGCCACACCCGCGCCGGCCGCGCCCTGTACGCCATCGGCGGCAACGCCGACGCGGCCCGCGCCGCCGGCATCCGCACCGACCGGGTGCTGTGGGTCGCGCTGGTCGTGGCCAGCGTGCTCGCCGCCCTGGCCGGCCTGCTGATCAGCGGCCGGCTGGCGGCGGTGCCGGCGGCCCAGGGCGACGGCGCGATCTTCCAGGTGTTCGCGGCGGCGGTGATCGGCGGGGTCAGCCTCAACGGCGGCCGGGGCAGTGTCTTCGGCGCGTTCACCGGCGTCCTGCTGCTCTTCCTGATCATCAACGTGTTGACCCTGGCCGGGGTGCCCGCACAGTGGACGAACTTCCTCAACGGCGCGGTCATCCTGGTCGCCCTGGTGGTCTCCCGCATCACCGGTGGCAAGGCGCAGACCTGACCGGCCCACCGGCCGGACCCCGCGCGACCCGCCCACGAGGCGGGCCGCCGACGCATCCGACCCCCTCAACCAGGAGTTCCGTTGACTGAGCGCATCACCGCGGTGGACACCATCGACGTCCGCTTCCCCACCTCCGTGCACCGCGACGGGTCGGACGCGATGAACCCGTTCCCCGACTACTCGGCCGCCTACGTCGTCCTGCGGACCTCGGCGGGCGGCGAGGGACACGGGCTGGTCTTCACCGTGGGACGCGGCACCGAGATCCAGGTAGCCGCCGTCCGGTCGCTGGCCCCGATGGTGATCGGCCAACCGGTCGACGAGTTGACCGCCGACCCCGGGGCGCTGGCCCGGCGGCTCGTCGGGGACAGCCAGATCCGCTGGCTCGGTCCGGCCAAGGGGGTCGTGCACATGGCCGCCGGTGGCCTGGTCAACGCGGTGTGGGACCTCGCCGCCCGCCGCGCCGGCAAGCCACTGTGGAAACTGCTGGCCGACCTCAGCCCGGAGCAGATAGTCGCGCAGGTCGACTTCCGCTACCTGCGCGACGCCCTCACCGAGGACGAGGCGCTGACCCTGTTGCGGCGGGCCGCCGACGGCCGGGCCGAACGGGAACGGCGGCTACGCGCCGAGGGCTACCCCGCGTACACCACCACGCCGGGATGGTTGGGCTACGACGACGGGAAGCTGGCACGGCTCTGCGCGGAGGCGGTCCGCGACGGCTACCGGCTGATCAAACTCAAGGTCGGCGGCGACCTGGCCGACGACGTACGCCGGATGGGCATCGCCCGGCAGGCCGTCGGGCCGCAGGTCCGCCTCGCGGTCGACGCCAACCAGATCTGGGGGGTGCCCGAGGCGATCGGGTGGATGCGGGAGCTGGCCGCGTTCGACCCGTACTGGATCGAGGAGCCGACGTCGCCTGACGACGTCCTCGGGCACGCCGCCGTCCGCAAGGCGCTCAGCCCGATCCGGGTCGCCACCGGCGAACACGTGCACAACGCGGTGGTGTTCAAACAGCTGCTCCAGGCCGACGCCGTCGACGTGGTGCAGATCGACGCCTGCCGGGTCGCCGGGGTCAACGAGAACCTGGCGATCCTGCTGCTCGCCGCACGGTACGGGGTGCCGGTCTGCCCGCACGCCGGTGGGGTGGGGCTGTGCGAACTGGTGCAGCACCTGGCGATGTTCGACTTCGTCGCGGTCAGCGGCAGCACCGAGGACCGGGCCATCGAGTACGTCGACCACCTGCACGACCACTTCGTCGACCCGGTCCGGGTCACCGGCGGACGCTACCTGGCCCCCACCGCGCCGGGCATGAGCGGGCAGATCCGGCCGGAGTCCCTGGCCGCGTACCGGTTCCCGGACGGCCCGCAGTGGGCCGACGCCGCCACCACCCCGGGCCCGGTGACGCCGTGATCATCGACGCGCACCACCACCTGTGGCGGCCCGAACGCGGGTACACCTGGCTGGACGCGCCCGGACTGGCGGCCATCCGGCGGCCGTTCACCCCGGCGGACCTGACCACCGAGCTCGCCGCCGCCGGGGTCACCGGCACCGTGCTGGTCGAGGGCGGGCGCTGCCATCGCGACGAGGCCGCCGAGTTCCTCGGCTACGCCGCCGACACCGCGCCGATCCTGGCGGTGGTGGCCTGGCTCGACGTCGCCGCCGACGACCTGCCCGCCACCGTGGCCCGCTACCGCCGGCTACGCGGCGGCGAGTACCTGGCCGGGGTGCGCTCCCAGGTGCAGGGCGAGCCGGACCCGGACTACCTGGACCGGCCCGACGTCCGTCGCGGGCTCGCCGCGCTCGCCGACGCCGGGCTCGCGTTCGACCTGGTGATCCGCGCCGACCAGCTCCCGGCGGCGGCGCGGGCGGCCCGTGCGGTGCCGGGGTTGCGGTTCGTCCTGGACCACCTGGGCAAGCCCCGCATCGAGGCGGGCGACGCGGGGCTACGCAGCTGGCGTGGCCCGCTGGCCGCGCTCGCCGCCAACCCCAACGTCACCGCGAAGCTGTCCGGCCTGGTCACCGAGGCCGCCCCGGAGTGGACACCTGACGACCTGCGGCCGTTCGTCGCGGTGGCCGTCGCCGAGTTCGGCGCGCAGCGGCTGATGTTCGGCTCGGACTGGCCGGTCTGCCTGCTCCGGTCGGACTACGCCGGGGTGCTGCGGGCGTTGACGGCCGCGTTGCCGCCGCTGCCGGAGCGGGAACACCGGGAGATCCTCGCCGGCACCGCCGTGCGCACCTACGGGCTGGCCGACCGGGTCGGCGCGACCCACCCGGCGGGGCCGGCGTGACGCCGGCCGGGTCAGGCGGGCCCCGCGTTGGCGGCCAGCACCGTACGCAGCCACGCCTCCGACGTGTTGACGTGCATCAACGCGCTCGCCTGGGCGAGCAGTTGGTCACGCGAACGCAGCGCGCGGTAGATCGCGTGGTGCTCCTCGATGGTGGTGTGCGCCGAGTTGCCCTCGATCAGCCCGCGCCACACCCGGGCCCGCAGGGTACGGCTGGACAACCCGTCCAGCAGCGAGGTGAGGGTCTCGTTGCCGGTGGTGGCGACGACGGTGTGGTGGAACGCCGTGTCGAACCGGATCAGCTTCTCGGCGTCGTCGGCCGCCGCCCGCATCTCCTCCAGAATGCCGCCGAGGTCGTCGAGCTGGGCCTCGGTCATCCGCAGCGCCGCCAGCCCGGTGGCCATCGGTTCCAGCAGCCGGCGCACCTCCATCACCTCCAGCAGGGTGTCGTCGCGCAGCAACTCCACCGCGACCCCCAGCCCCTCCAGCAGCAGCCGGGGGGCGAGGCTGGTGACGTACGTCCCGTCGCCGCGGCGGACGTCGAGCACCCGGGCCGACTCGAGGACCTTCACCGCCTCCCGGACCCCGCTGCGCGACAGGCCCATCTGCTCGGCGAGTTGCGGCTCGGGTGGCAGCCGGGCACCCGGCGGCAGCTCACCGCTCTGGACCATGCTCCGGATCTTGGCGATCGCGTCGTCGGTCAGTGCCATCACGTCCCCCTCCGGCCGGCCGGTCGCGCGTCGTCCCGGCCGCTGCGGCTGGGGCGGCCGGCGGCGACCCCCACCAATATAGAGACATCCGACGTTTTCGCCGACGGCGGTCGTCCCACCGCCGCCCACCGCCGTCGACCGGCGGCCACCACCCGCACCGGAGGGGCGTGACGTGCAGCGCTACGGCTGGGTGATCCGGCTCCGACCCGAGCAGCGCGAGACCTATCTGCGGCTGCACGCCGCCGTCTGGCCCGACGTCGAACGGACGCTGCGCGCCGCGAACATCCGCAACTACAGCATCTTCCTGCACGGCGACCTGCTCTTCGGCTACTACGAGTACGTCGGCGAGGACCACGACGCCGACCAACGGCGCATCGCCGCCGACCCCCGGACGCAGCAGTGGTGGACGCTGACCGACCCGTGTCAGGAGTCGGTCGCCGAACCCGGCTCGGGGCACTGGTGGGCACCGATGCGGGAGGTCTGGCACCTGTCCGAGGAGGAGTCGTGAACCACAGCGCGCACTACGTCGGCGACCACACCTTCGTCGTCGAGCGGACCGCCGTCGTACCGCCCGGGCCCGGCGAGGTGCGTATCGACGTCGCGTACACCGGGATCTGCGGCACCGACCTGCACGTGGCGCACGGCGCGATGGACCAGCGGGTCCGGGTGCCGGCGGTGATCGGGCACGAGATGTCCGGACGTATCGCCGAGGTGGGCCCGGGGGTGGCGGGGCACCGGGTGGGCGACCCGGTGACCGTGATGCCGCTGGACTGGTGCGGCGACTGCCCCGCCTGCCGGGCCGGCAACAGCCACATCTGCCACCGGCTCACCTTCGTCGGCATCGACTCCCCCGGCGCGATGCAGCGCTCGTGGACGGTGCCCGCACGGATCGTGGTGCCGCTGCCGGCGGACCTGCCGCTGACCCACGCCGCACTGATCGAGCCGACCGCCGTCGCCGTGCACGACGTACGCCGCTCCCGGTTGACCGCCGGGGAGCACGCGGTGGTCGTCGGCGCCGGGCCGGTCGGCCTGCTCATCGGGACGGTCGCCCGGGCCGCCGGGGCCGAGGTGACGGTGCTCGAACTCGACCCGCGTCGCCGGGCCCTGGCCACCGAACTCGGGCTGCGTACCGTCGACCCGGCGACGGTCGACGTCGCCCGGCACGTGCACGAGACGACCGGCGGGGCCGGGGCGGCCGTGGCGTTCGAGGTGTCCGGGTCCGCCGCCGGGGTCCGCACCGCGACCGACCTGCTCGCCGCACGCGGCCGGCTGGTCGTGGTGGCGATCCACCCCACCCCCCGGGAGGTGGACCTGCACCGCGTCTTCTGGCGGGAGCTGGAGCTGATCGGGGTGCGGGTGTACGAGCGCGAGGACTACACCGAGGCCGTCCGGTTGGTGCACGCCGGGCTGGTGCCCGCCGGGCGGCTGATCACCCGGGTCGTGCCGTTGCCCGAGGTGGCCGAGGCGTTCCGGGCGCTCGCCGCCGGCGGCGAGGTGAAGATCCTCGTCGACTGCGGGGTCACGTGGTGAATCCCGGCCGTGTGATGATCGGCGGATGCGGGTGGTGCTGGCGACCGACGCGGGACACCCCGGGCGGGCCAACGAGGATTTCGCCGGGGCGGTGCCGGCCGGCCTGGTGCTGGTCGACGGCGCGGGCGCCGTCCCCGGGGCCGGCGAGGTCTGCCGGCACGGCGTGGCCTGGTACGCCCGGCGACTCGGTGGCGCGCTGCTGGGCGGGCTGTCGACGGGCGGGAGCCTGCGGGCGGTGCTGGCCGAGGGGATCGAGCAGGTCACCGACGCGCACCGGGGCACCTGCGACGTCACCCACCCGAGCAGCCCGCACGCGGCCGTGGCGGTGCTGCGGTGCACCGATGGGCTGGTCGAGCACCTGGTCCTCGGGGACGCGGTGGCGGTCGTCGGCCGGGTGGCCGGCGGGCCGCTGGTCGCCCACGACCCCCGCGAGGTGGTGATCGCCAGGTCCTTCGAGCGGCGGCTGGTCGGCGTCGCCGAGGGCAGCGGGGAGCACCGGCGGTTGCTGGCCGAGCTACGGGGGCACCGCAACGCCCCGGGCGGCTTCTGGGTGGCCAAGGACGACCCGCTGGTGGTCGAGGAGGCGGTCACCGGCGACTGCCCGGCGGGCGGGGTGACGGTGGCGGCGCTGCTGAGCAACGGGGCGAGCCGGCTCGTGGACACCTTCGGGCGCACCGACTGGGCGGGCCTGCTGCGCCTGCTCGACACCGACGGGCCGGACGGGATCATCAGGCGGGTCCGGGAGGCCGAGGCCCGGCACGGGGTGGCCACCGACGACGCGACGGTGGTCGGGTGGCGCGGGACGGGGCCGGCCGCCGGCGACTGAGCCACGGCGGCGCGGAGGACCGCCCGGGCCGGGCGGACCTCCGAGGAGGCCGCCCGGCCCGGTCGACTGATCGATGGATCAGTTGCGGACGATGGTGAAGGTGCTCGTCGTGTTGCGGACGTCCTGGTGGTTGTCGCTCAGCCGCAGGTTGGTGAACGTCGCCGAGCCGACCGCCGGGCCCTGCCCCGCCTCGGGCATCTCGTTGACCCAGATGCCGAAGCCGGACTTCGCGTCGAACGCGTCACCACTGCGCCGGGCCCCGGAGATCGACACGTCGGTGAGCACCGTGTCGGTGATCGGGTTCTCCGGCTGGCCGCCCGTGTACTTGGTCTGGAACATGATCCCCGAGTACGTCGGGTCGACGATGTCCACGGCGCTGACCCGGATGCCCCGGAACTCCTTGGACGCGGAGAACAACCACATCGCCGGGAACGTCTGCGCGCCCCAGAAGTGCCCGCCGGAGCGGATCAGCGAGACGTTCTCGAACCGGGTGGGCGGGCTCGCCCCGAACCCGACGAACGGGTAGCCGAAGTCCAGCGAGCTGATGGTGATGCCCGAGTACGTCAACTGGTCGGCGATATAGAGGTTGCGGAAGGTGTTGTCGTAGCCGCCGTACACGGCGATGCCGGCGGCCCGCCAGGTCAGCGTGGCGGTCAGGTTCTCGAATACGTTGCCGTGGTTGCCGCCGGAGCCGCCGGAGTCGGTGGCCGAGAACAGGGCGAACGCGTCGTCGCCGTTGGACCGGCCCTCCGTGTTGGTGACCAGTGCGTCGGTGCTGCCGTTGGTCATGTTCACCCCGTCGGCGAAGGTGTTGCGGAACCGGCTGTCCCGGATGGTCAGCCCGTCCACGCTCACCCCCCAGTACGCGCAGACGGTGTGCTCCACCCAGACGCTGTCCAGCGTCAGGTCGTCGACGTCCTTCAGCTCACCCCACACCTTGCCGGGACCGTCGATCCGGTTGGTGTAGTTGCCGAAGAACGCCAGGTGGGCGAAGGTCGACCCGCTGGCCGAGGACTCGACCCGGAACCCGGCGTCGGTGTTCTGCTGGTTCGTCGGCGTCTGGAAGCGGGTGTACCACATGCCCGCGCCGACGACCTTCACCGCCTTGCCGTACACCTGGAGCTTCTGCGCGGTCTCGTAGGTGCCGGCGGGCAGGTAGACGCCGACCAGGGTGCCGGTGGTGTCCATCCGCACCGCGTCCAGCGCGTTCTGCACGTCGGCGTGGCTGAAGCCGGTCGGCACCTTGTAGCGGGTCGGGTCCGGGTTGGCACGCGGCGACACCAGCTCGGTGTTGACGAAGTCGATCGCGTACGTGGTGGCGTTCGCCGGGTCCTTCTGGAGCCGGATCCGGCTGCCCGCCGCGACGGTGGAGTCGAGCAGGACGTTCGCCTCGTCGTAGAGGTGCCGGGGCGCGCCCGCGCCTGGCGAGTCGCTGGGGGCGGCCTCCGCGCCGTAGAGCCAGATGTGCTTCGAGGTGAGGCTGACCGGCTTGTGCAGCACCCCGTTGACGTAGACGTTGAGCGTCGCGTCGATCCCGCCGCCGCCCGGCGCGTCCGGGATGGAGAAGCGGGTGACCAGGGCGTTCGCGGCCGACCTGGTGGTCCATTCGACGTACGCGCCGGTGGTGTTGAGGGTGACCGCCCGCCGGCCGGACGCCTCGCCGGCCAGGTCGCCGATGGTGCGGTTCGGGCCGATCACCTGCGCGCCGCCGCCGACCGAGCCGTCCTCGGCCTCGTACGCGTCGTAGCCCAGGTTCGCGCCCCGGCCGACGAACAGCGGCCGGTCGCTGGAGTTGTTCTGCCGCTTCACCGGCAACTCGTTGGCGTCGTCGGCGAGCACCACCCGCACGGTGTGGCGGCCGTTGGCGGCGGTCCAGGTGCCGAGCGACACCGGGCCGGCGGTGGCCCCGGCGGCGATCGTGCCGGAGTACGCGCCGGTCAGCGTGCGGACCACGGAGCCTGCGTCGTTGAGCACGGTGAGCGTGATGCCGTGCGTGCCGCTCGCCGACGCGATCGTGCCCTGGTTGCGCAGCGTCACCGCGAAGCTGACCGTGGCGCCGGCGGCCGGCGTGCCCGGCGACCAGGTCACGGCCGAGGCCACCAGGTCGGAGCTGGCCACCGGGCTGACCGTCAACGCGGTCGGGTTGGTGTAGGAGTTGTTCGCCTCGTTCTGCTCGATCACGGTGTTCGCCTCGTCGACCTTGGCGGTGAGCGGGTAGCTGCCGGCGTCGCGAACGCCGATGCTCGCCGAGACGGTGGTGGACGCACCGGCCGCGAGCGCGCCGACGGCGGCGGTGCCGACCTTCGTCGTACCCAGGTAGAGGGTGACGTTCGTGGCGGCGGACGCGGCGGTGCCGGCGTTGCGCACGGTGGCGGACAGGGTGATCGCGTCGGTCTCGACCGGCGCGGTGGGCGAGGCGGTCAGGGCGGTGACGGTGAGGTCCGGGTTGGCTGCCGGCACGCCGATGACCTGGAATTCCGCGACCTGGCCGTTGGACGAGCCGGAGTTCGCGGTGAACTGCAACCGGACGTCCGCGGCGGTCGCCGAGACGGGGACGGCCACGGTGTTGCCGGTGTTCGGGTTGAACGAGTACGTCGCGGAGCCGACCAGGCTGGTGAACCCGGAGGCGGACTGCTCCCGCCCGAGCACCTGGAACGTCTGGGTGCGCGCACCCCACGCCGGGTCCGGGTTGAGCTTCACCACGACCGCGCTGATGCTGGCGTTCGCGCCCAGCGCGACGGTCAGCGTGCCCGGGTACGCGCCCGGCGCGCCCTCCCAGTAGGTGGTGACGTCGTTGTCGACCGCGTTGGCGGCGTTGAACACGTGCACCACCGACGACGCGGTGGCCGGCTTGCCGACGGCCAGGTTGGTGCCACCGGTGGTGCTGCCGGTGCGGGTGACCGTGTTGCTGTTGGCGGACACGTTGCCGGCGGCGTCGCGGGCCCGCACCTGGTAGGAGACGGTGGCGCTGTCCGGCTGGCCGTCGGTGTAGGTCAGCGTGGAGCCGCCGACGGTGGTGCGCAGCGTGCCGTTGGCCCACACCTCGTAGCCGGTGACGCCGACGTTGTCGGTGGACGCGGTCCAGGTCAACCGGATCTGACCGCTCGCCGGCTGGGTGTAGGCGAGGTTGCCGGGCGCGGTCGGCGCGGTGGTGTCGCCGGTGTTGCCGGTGCGGGTGACCGTGTTGCTGTTCGCGGACACGTTGCCGGCGGCGTCGCGGGCCCGCACGTAGTACGACACGGTGCTGCCGGC
The DNA here is from genome assembly GCF_049178975.1 of Micromonospora sp. WMMD734. Classification (NCBI taxonomy): domain Bacteria; kingdom Bacillati; phylum Actinomycetota; class Actinomycetes; order Micromonosporales; family Micromonosporaceae; genus Micromonospora; species Micromonospora sp. WMMD734. Next base: position 1,049,965 of record NZ_JBMHMK010000001.1, on the reverse strand, counting down.
GGGCTGGGTGTCGGTGTAGGTGAGCGTGGTGCCGCCGACGCTGGTGCGCAGCACGCCGCCCGCGTAGATGTCGTAGCCGGTGACGCCGACGTTGTCGGTGGACGCGGTCCAGGTCAACCGGACCTGGTCGGTGGCCGGCTCGGTGAACGCCAGGTTGCCGGGCGCGCTGGGCGCCTGGGTGTCGCCGGTCGCCGCGCCGTAGATCTCCAGCTCGGCGAGCTGTCCGGCGGGCCAGGCGCTGTTCGCGGTGAACAGCAGCCGCAGGTAGCGGGTGGACGCGGTGGGCACGGTGACGGTGACCGTGTTGCCGCCGGCCGGGTCGAACGCGTACGACGCGGACGCGACGAGCGTGCCGAACGTGGAGCCGGTGGTGCTGCCCTGCACGGTCAGCGTCTGGGTGCGCGCGCCCCAGCCGGTGGGCAGCCGCAGCACCAGCCGGTTGACGCTGGTGGTGGCACCTAGGTCGGCCTGGATCCACTGCGGGAACGCGGTGTTCGGGCTCTCCCAGTAGGTGCCCGCGTTGCCGTCGTTGGCGTTGCCGGCGGCGTACACGTCGGAGTGGCCGCTCTCGGTCATCGTCTTGCCGAGCGCCAGGTTGGTCGAGGAGTTGGCGGTGCCGTAGACCTCCAGCTCGGCGAGTTGGGCGGCGGCCCAGCCGGTGTTCGCGGTGACGACGACGCGCAGGTAGCGGGCGTTGGTGGCGCTGAAGCCGAGCGTCACCGTGTTGCCGGCGGCCGGGCCGAACGAGCGGGCGGCGGACGCGACGACCGTGGTGAAGCCGCTGCCGTCGGCGCTGGCCTGCACGGACAGCGTCTGGGTGCGGGCCTCCCAGGCAGCGGGGAGCTTGAGCACCACCTGGTCGACGGCGCGGCCGGTGCCGAGGTCGACCTGGGCCCACTGGGGCAGCGCGCCGCTGCTCTCCCAGTAGCTGCCCTGGTTGCCGTCGGTGAGGTTGGCGGCGACGTAGGGCCCGTTGACGCTGCTGGCGGTGGCGGGCCGGCCGGCGGCGAGGTTCGGGCCGCCGGCCGCGAGGGCCGGCGGGGCGGGCGCCGCGGTGACGGCCAGGCCGACCGCGGCGAGCACCGCGACGATTCTGGTACGGAGTCTGGACATGGTGGACGGACACCTTCTTCCCGGGGGAGGTGGAGAGGCGTTGACGGGGTGGGGGGTGTGGTGCGGCGGGGACCCGGGCGGGTCCCCGCCGCGTCGGGTCAGGAGGCGTAGACCTCGAACTCGGAGAGCTGACCGGCCGGCCAGCCGGTGTTGCCGGTGAACGTCAACCGCACGAAACGGCGGTCACCGGAGGGCAGCGCGATCGACACGCTGTTGCCGGCCGCCGGGTCGAACGGGTAGCCGGCCGCCGACTTGAGGGTGGTAAACGACGCGCCGTCGGTGGAGCCGAGCACCGCCACCGTCTGGGTACGGGTCTGCCAGGCCGTCGACGGCGGCAGCCTGAGTACCACCCGGCCGACCGGTCGGGCGCTGCCCAGGTCGACGGTCACCGACTGGGGGAAGGCGTTGTTGGCGCTCTCCCAGTAGGTGTTCGGGTTGCCGTCGACGGTGTTGCCCGCGCCGTACACGTCGGCGTGGCTGGTCTCGGCGACCGGGCGGCCGGCGGCCAGGTTGCCCGTCGGCGGCGCGGTGGTGGGGGGCGGAGTGGTGGGGGGCGGGGTCGTGGTCGGCGGCGGCGGGGTGCTGCCGTCGCCGTACACCTCCAGTTCGCTGAGCTGGGCCGCCGGCCAGCCGGTGTTGCCGGTGACGGTGACCCGGACGTACCGGCGGGTGCCGGACGGCACCGCGATCGCGACAGTGTTGCCGGAGCCCGGGTCGAACACCCGACCCGCCGACGAGGCGAGCGTGCTGAACGAGGAGCCGTCGGTGGAACCGAGCACGGAGAGCGTCTCGGTGCGGCGTTCCCAGCCGGCGGGGAGCTTGAGCACCACCCGGTCGACGGTGCGCGACGCCCCGAGGTCGACGGTCAGCGACTGCGGGAACGCGTTGTTGGCGCTCTCCCAGTAGCTGCCCGCGTTGCCGTCGACCGCGTTGCCGGCCGCGTAGGACTGGTTGACGCTGGTGGCGGTCGCCGGTCGGCCCAGGGCCAGGTTCCCGCCGGCCGGCGGGGTGGTCGGGGGTGGGGTGGTCGGCGGGGCCGTGGTCGGGGGCGCGGTGGTCGGTGGCACGCTGGTCGGCGGCGGGCTGGACGGGCCGTTGCCCCACTGCGGCTGTGGCCACGGCCCGCAGTACGGGGTGGACGTGTACCAGCCGGAGTTGCCGGTGCCCTGGGTGATCTGGAAGCCGCTGCCGACGCAGTTGTGCATCGGGTTGGCCTGGGCGATGTTGGTGGCCCGCACGCCTGTGAAGCTGACCTGGCTGGGGGCCTGCACCTGGAGCGCGTACGTGCCCGCGCCGTCGATCCGGACGTTGTTGAACGCGATGCCGCTGGTCTGCCCCTCGATCCAGTGCAGCGCCGCGTAGGAGCTGTCCAGGATGTCGGTGTCGGTGACGGTGACGGCCGCGCCCTGGATCGGCTCGTTGAGCGCGGAGAACCAGATCGCGCCGACCCCGAAGTTCCAGTTGTAGTCGGAGTTGCCGTTGCGGATCAGCGTGTTACGGGCCACCGTGATGGTGCCGGCCACCGCCGTCGGACCGGTGACCCCGGGGTAGCGGTTCGCCACGTGGATGCCGCCGCCGTTGGTGACCGAGTCGGCGGTCACGTTGTCGGCGATGGTGATGTCCCGCCCGCCGTAGGTGACCAGGTGGTTGGCCAGGACGGTGACGCCGATGGTGTTGTGGGTGAACGAGTTGCCGACGTTCGGCACGCTCTGCGCCCACATGGCCAACGCGTCGTCGCCGGTATTGCGGACGAACGTGTTGGTCACGGTGGAGTTGGTGACACCCCAGTGGAAGTTCACCCCGTCGGCGGTCTGGTCGAGGATGCGGCTGTTGCGGATGGTGAAGTTGTCCATCGGGCCGTCCATCCACGCGCCGACCTTGGTGTGCTGCAACCACAGGTTGTCCACCACCGAGTTCGTCATCGCGCCGCCGATGGCGTTGACCTGGTCCTCGTCGACCCGCTCCCGGATGTCGCCGATGATGGCGAAGTCCCGCAGCGTGACGTTGCGGCTGGGTCCGCCGGCCTCGTGCGAACGGATCTCCCCGGAGTAGCCGCCGCCGGGCACGTACTTTCCGTAGATGCCGGCGGCGCGCTTGCGGTCGGTGGGGTGCCGGCCGCCGAGCACCGAGTACCACGGCCCGGCCCCGCGCAGCGTGACGCCGTCGACCACCACGTGGTCCCAGAGGGTGAACGTGCCGGCCGGTATCCACACCGCTTTCCCCTGCGCCCTGCCGGCGTCCACCGCGGCCTGGAACTTCGCCGTGGAGTCGGTGCCGCCGGTCGGGTCCGCGCCGAAGTCGGCCACCACGTCCAGCACGCCCGAGGGCTTGGCGATCGGCGACCCGACCAGCTCGAAGTCGGCCAGGTCGATGGTGAAGGTGGGCGACTGCGCGGTCGAGGAGACCTGGAGGCGGATCGTCGTGCCGGCCGGGTAGGTGGTGCCGAACATCGTCCGGGTCTCGTCGTAGAAGTGGTGCGGGTTGGTGTCGCCCGGGTTGTTGTTGAACGGGTAGCCGCCGTAGTACCAGCCGTACCGGGAGGTGACCGGGACGGCCTTGACCAGGGTGCCGTTGGCGCGCAGGTCGATGCTGGCGTCCCGGCCGGTGCCGGCGGCGTTGTCGGGCAGGCTGTAGCGGAAGGTGACCGCGTTCGCCGGGGCGGTGAGGGTGAACTCGACGTACTCGCCGACGGCGTCGAGGGTGACCGCCTCCCGGCCGGACGCCTCGGACGGCAGCGTGCCGTAGCGCCGGTCGGGGCCGATCCGGGTGCCGGTGTGGGCGGCCTGTTCCGCCTCCTGCTCCCGGAACGGCACGGTCGCGCCCCGGCCGGCGATGTCGAACGGGGACAGGCCGGCGGCGTGCGCCGGGGTGGCGGTGGAGGTCAACGCCACGACGGTCAGTGTCGAGGCGGCGAGTACGGCGGCGGCCAGCGCCGCGAGCCCGGTGGGGCGTCGGTGGTGCGGGTGCTCGGCCATGCGGGGTGTGCTCCCTTTCGTCGGTGGCCAGGTCCCCCGTGCAGCGGTGCTGCTGTTGTCTCCTTCCCTTCCTCCCCAGGTGTTCCGGCGGCCGGGACGGGCCGCCGGGTGGTGCGGTTCAGGTCGGCCGGGTCCGCAGCCAGACCGCGGTGTCCGGGGGCAGCCGGTCGTCGTGCAACGGCCCGCTGGCCAGCAGCACCCGGTCGTACGCGGGCAGCGCCACCGCCTCGGCACCGAGGTTGACCAGGCAGGCGAACCCGGGTTCCCGGGCGAACGCGAGCACCCGTGGCGACGCGGGCAGCCAGGTCAACGTGCCGTCGCCGAGGGCGGATTCGACCCGGCGCAGCGCCAGCGCGGCCCGGTACAGCTCCAGCATCGAGTGCGGGTCGCCGGTCTGGGCGCGGACGGTGCGGTCCTTCCAGTCGGTCGGCTGCGGCAGCCAGGGCACGGCGGCGGCCCCGTCGGGGCTGAACCCGAACGGCGGGGTGTCGCCCTGCCAGGGCAGCGGCACCCGGCAGCCGTCGCGACCCGGGTCGACCCGCCCGGAGCGTTCCCACATCGGGTCCTGCCGCAGCGCGTGCGGGATGTCCTCGACCTCCCACAGTCCCAGCTCCTCGCCCTGGTAGACGTAGGCGGCACCGGGCAGGGCGAGGCTGAGCAGCGCGGCGGCCCGGGCCCGGCGGGTGCCGAGTTCCAGGTCGGTGGGGATGCCCTCACGCTTGGCGGCGAAGCTGAACCGGGTGTCGGCCCGGCCGTAGCGGGTGACGTGCCGGGTGACGTCGTGGTTGGACAGCACCCAGGTGGCCGGGGCGTCGACCGGGGCGTGCGCGCCGAGGGTGCCGTCGATGCTCTCCCGCAGCGCGGCGGCGTCCCAGGCGCAGCCGAGGAAGTCGAAGTTGAACGCGGTGTGCAGTTCGTCCGGGCGCAGGTAGTTGGCGAACCGCTGCCGGTCGGGCAGCCACACCTCGCCGACCAGCGCCCGCCCGCCCGGGTAGGAGTCGGCGATGCGCCGCCAGGCGCGGTAGATGTCGTGCACGCCGTCCCGGTCGTGGAACGGGTGCGGCCGGTCCGGGTGGACCTCCGGCAGCGTGCCGTCCTTGACCAGCAGGCCGGCGGAGTCGATGCGGATGCCGTCCACGCCCCGGTCGAACCAGAAGCGCAGGATGTCCTCGAACTCGGCGCGGACCTGTGGGTGGTCCCAGTTGAAGTCGGGTTGCTGCGGGGCGAACAGGTGCAGGTACCAGTCGCCGGGGGTGCCGTCCGGGTCGGTGGTGCGGGTCCAGGTGGGGCCGCCGAACTCGCCCGTCCAGTCGGTGGGTGGCAGGTCGCCGTCGGGTCCCCGGCCGGGACGGAACCAGAACAGCTCCCGTTCGGGGGCGTCCGGGCCGCCGGTGAGCGCGGCCCGGAACCAGGGGTGCGCCTCCGAGCAGTGGTTGGGCACCACGTCGACGATGGTCCGGACGCCGAGCGCGTGCGCCTCGGTGATCAGCGCCTCGACCTCAGCGAGGGTGCCGAAGACCGGGTCGATGTCGCGGTGGTCGGCGACGTCGTAGCCGGCGTCGGCCATCGGTGACGGATACCAGGGGCTGAACCAGATCGCGTCGACGCCGAGGGCGGCGAGGTGGTCCAGGCGGGAGCGGATGCCGGCGACGTCGCCGATCCCGTCGCCGTCGCCGTCGGCGAAGCTGCGCGGATAGACCTGGTAGATCACCGCGGAGCGCCACCACGGGCTGCTGTCGAGCATGGGCACGGTCACCTGCTTTCTGCGGGTCGGTTCTGCTGCGGCGGCTGCGGGCGGCGGGCGGGATGCCCGGTCAGCCTTTGAGGCCGCCGGTGGTCAGGCCGGACATGATGTTCCGTTGGAAGATCAGGAACAGCACGACGGTGGGGATGGCGGCGATGACCGAGGCGGCGATCACCACGTTCATCGGGGTGCCGCCGGCGAAGGCGTAGATGCCGACGCTGACCGTGCGGGTCTCCGGTGACGGCATGACCAGCTTGGGCCAGAGGAAGTCCTTCCAGACCGCCGTCACCGCGAAGATCGCCACCACGCCGAGGATCGGGCGGGACATCGGCAGGACGATCGACCAGAGGGTACGCAGCGGTGACGCGCCGTCGACCACGGCGGCGGCCATCAGGTCGTCCGGGATGGAGTCGAAGAACCGTTTGAGCAGGAAGATGTTGAACGCGTTGGCGACCAGCGGCAGCCAGATCGCGAACGGGGAGTCGAGCAGGTTGAGGTGCACGACCGGAAGGTCGATCACGGTCACGTACTGCGGGACGATGAGCACCATCGCCGGGATCATCAGCGTCGCCAGCATCATGGCGAGGATCAGCCCGCCCAGCACCGGGCGCAGCTTCGACAGCGCGTACGCGGCGGCGGTGTCGAACACGAGTTGGAACAGCACCGCGCCGGTGGCGTAGTAGAAGGTGTTGAACAGCAGCTTGGCCAGATCCAGGTTGGTCCAGGCGTCGACGTAGTTGCCCGGTTGCGGGTCGCGGGGGAACAGCGACGGCGGGGTCTGGGCGATCTCCTGGCCGCTCTTGAGCGCGCCGGTGACCATCCAGTAGAGCGGGCCGAGGAAGACCAGCGTGAACACGACCACGACGACGGTCAGCACGGTCCAGTAGAGGACCCGGCCGCGTCCGCGTCGCAGTTGTGCCGGGGCGATGAGGGTCCGGGTGGTGGGGGCGGTGGCCATGTCCTAGTCCTGTCTCGCGGTCAGTCGCAGGTAGACGGCGGAGAACCCGGCCAGCACCACCAGCATGATCACGCCGAGCGCGGCAGCGCCGTTGAGGTCGTTCTGGAAGAAGCCGTGCTGGTAGATCAGGTACGCCACCGAGGTCGCCGAGTCCTGGGTGCCGGCGCCGTTGGCGAGGATCAGCGGCTCGATGAACAGCTGCATGGTGGCGACGATCTGGAGCATGGCCAGCAGGGCGAGGATCAGCCGGGTCTGCGGGACGGTCACGTGGACGATGCGCCGCCACAGTCCGGCGCCGTCGAGTTCGGCGGCCTCGTACAGCTCGCCGGGGACGTTCTGCAACGCGGCCAGGTAGATCAGCACCGCGCCGCCCATGTTCATCCAGGTCGACGCGAGCACCATGGCCGGCATGGTCATCGTGGGCGACTGCATCCACTCGGAGGTGGGCAGGCCGAGCGCGGTGAGGACCGCGTTGAACAGTCCCGCCCCGCTCGGGTCGTAGGCGTAGAACTTGAACAGGAACAGCGCGGACGCCGGGGGCAGCATCACCGGCAGGTAGACCAGCACCCGCAGGTAGCCGGTGGCGTGGCGCAGCTCGTTGAGCAGGATCGCCACGAGGAACGGGACGGCGTAGCCGAGCACCAGGGCCAGGCCGGTGAAGACGAAGGTGTTCTTCCAGGCCGTCCAGAAGCTCGGATCGGCGATGATCCGGGCGTAGTTGTCCCAGCCGACCCAGGTGGTCTCGCCGCGCCGGGTGCGCTGGAAGCTCATCACCACGCCACGCACCATCGGGTACCAGGAGAAGACGGCGAAGCAGACGAGCGCGCCGACGAGGAACGTGTGCCCGGTCAGGTTGTCCCGTACCCGCCGGCCGCGGCCGGCCCGGCGCGCGCCGGTGGGCTGCGGCGACGGTGTGCGGCGGCCGGGGCGGCGGGTGGCTCCCGGGGCGGTGGTGAGCGCCAAGGCAACTCCCTGCGGTAGTGGGTCCGGTGGCGTGGGGGCCGGGTGGCCGGCCCCCACGCGGGCGGGTCAGCTGTCGGCGGCCAACAGTTGGTTGATCTTGCTCTCGGCCGTGCTGAGCAGGGCGTCGATGTTCGCGTTCGGGTTAGTCAGCACCCCGGACATCGCGGCGTCGAGCACCGCGTAGATGGCCTGGGCGTTGCGCGGCTCGCCCTTGATCGGCACCGGGTTGGCCTCGAAGGCCGCGAAGTTGGCGGTGTCCACGTTGGCGTTGGCCTTGCGCAGGTCCAGTTCCTGCTTCTGCGCGTCGCTGCCGGCGGCGAACAGCAGCGGCTGGGGCAGGCCGACCGGGTAGTTCTGCGGCTTGGCCCGGACGTAGTCGAACTGGCCCTTGCCCGGGGTGAGCTTCTGGAAGGCGATCCACTTCAGACCGGCCTTGACCTGCTCGGGCGACAGGCCCTTCTTGAAGAAGTAGCCCTCGCCGCCGCCGAGCGTCGCCAACGCCTTCCCGTCCTGGCCGGGCAGCGGGCCCATCGCCCAGTCCTGGTACCTGCCCTGGAACTGCGTGACGATCGCCTGGGTGGCGTCGGGCGCGCCGATGAACATGCCGACCTTGCCGGCGCCGGCGTTGGTCAGCAGGTCGCCCCACTGCAGGAGCTGGCGGCTGCCCATGCTGTCGTCGCCGTAGCGCATGTCCCTGAGGTTCTGTAGGACCTGCTTGCCCGCCGGGGTGTTGACGTCGGCCTTCTTGCCGTCGGCGCTGAGCACCTGGCCGCCCTGCGAGTAGAGCAGCGACGTGAAGTGCCAGCCACCGGTGTTGCCGGCGCTGTACTCGGAGTAGCCGGCGACGCCGCCACCGAGCGCGGAGATCTTCTTGGCCGCGGCACGCACCTCGGGCCACGTCTTCGGCGGGGTGGCCGGGTCGAGGCCGGCGCGTTGGAAGAGCGCCTTGTTGTAGATCAGGCCCATCGAGTAGTTCTTCACCGGTACGCCGTAGAGCTTGCCGCCGTCGGTGAAGACCTCCTTGAGCGCCGGGTCGACGCTGTCCCAGGTGGGGATGGTGTCCCTGGTGGCGTAGGCGGTGATGTCCATCGCCTGGCCGGAGTCCAGCACCTGCGCCAGGTCGGTCATGTAGCCGTAGAAGACGTCGGTGACGGTGCCGCCGGCGAGGCGGGCGGTGAAGTCCGGCGGGTTGTTGCACTGCTCGCCGACGCTGACGCTCTTGACGACGATGTCCGGGTTCTGCTGCTGGAACGCGGCGACGTCGTCGTTCCAGTTCTTCAGCAGTTCCTTCTGCGCGCCGACCGGCTGGCAGTCGACCGTGATGGTGACCTTGCCGCCGGCGTCGCTGCTGTCGTCGCTCTTGGTGGAGCACGCCGCCAGGCTGAGCCCGAGGCCGGCCGCGAGCGTCAGGGCCGCGACCTTCCGGTACTGCGGTACGGACATCTGTCCATCCCTTCGGGAACGGTTATCCATGACCTGCACTGATCTGCGGTGACCGGGCGGCGGCCGGTGACGGGGGTGGTGGGGTGGCAGCCGCCCGCGCCCTGCCCCGGACTCGGTGCCCGGGGGTCGGGTTGAGTGGAGTCAATGTAGCGACGTGGACTCTTTACAGCAAGGTTTCGACCGCATCACGAAAGAATTCGACTTGATAGTGGTTGATCGCAACGAGGCCAACCCCGGGCAGCAGCACGGCCGTCGACCGCGGGTGCGGTCGACGGCCGTGGGGGGCGTCGCGGTTCGGTCGTGGCGGGTCAGTCGCGGGGGACGGGGGCGGTGGAGCCGCGTACCACCAGCTCGGGTTCGAAGAGCAGCTCGTCGTGCAGCACACCGGCCCCCTCGATCTGGGTGACCAGCAGGTCGACGGCGGCCTGCCCCATCGTCTCGATGGGTTGGCGCACCGTGGTCAGCGGCGGATCGGTGCAGGTCATGAACGCCGAGTCGTCGAAGCCCACCACCGACACCTCGGCCGGCACCGCGCGACCGAGCCGGCGGGCGGCCCGGACGGTGCCCAGCGCCAGTACGTCGCTGGCGCAGATCACGCCGGTCACGCCCCGCTCGATCAGCCTGGTCGCCGCGACCCGGGCACCCTCCATCGAGAAGCTGGACCGCTCCACCAGGTGGCGGTCGGTGTCCCAGCCGGCGGTACGGACCATCGCGTCCAGCTTGCGCCGCGACGGGATGTGGTCGGCCGGACCGAGCACCATACCGATCGCCTGGTGACCGAGCGAGCGCAGATGCCCGTACGCCTGCTCGACGGCGACCGCGTCGTCGGTGGACACCCGGGGGAAGCCCAGCTCCTCGACGCCCGCGTTGACCAGCACCACCGGCAGGCCCCGGTCGGTCAACCGCCGGTAGTGCTCGTGTGAGGCGTCGGCCAGCGCGTACGAGCCGCCCGCGAAGATGACCCCGCTGACCTGGTGGTCGAGCAGCATCTCCACGTAGCCGGATTCCGGCACGCCGCCGATGGTGCGGGCGCACAGCGCCGGGGTGAACCCCCGTTGGGCGAGGGAGCCGGTGACCACCTCGGCCAGCGCCGGGAAGATCGGGTTCTGCAACTCCGGCAGCACCAGGCCGACCAGCCGGGCCCGCTCGCCGCGCAGTTTCGTCGGGCGTTCGTAGCCGAGCACGTCGAGGGCGGTCAGCACCGCCGCCCGGGTCGCCTCGGACACTCCCCCGCGACCGTTGAGCACCCGGCTCACGGTCGCCTCGCTGACCCCCGCCTTGCGGGCCACCTCCGTCAGACGCTTCGTCACGACGGCAATACTACGTCGGATTCTTGCAAAAACTGAACAGCAAGACGGCGAGAATCGGTCCGACCCGGACCGTCACGGCGTCGGAGCGAGTCAGCGAGCCGGCGACCCGCGCCTCGGCCACGATCCTGTGCCATCGGGATACTTGTATACTCTGGTCCGCCGACCTAACAGCCCCTGGCAGAGAAGCAGTGAGCGGACCAGCAGCGAGCAAACCCCAGGTGAGCAGCAGGTCGGTCGTTCTCGACGCGATCCGCGCGGCCGGCACGATCAGCCGGGTCGGGCTGATCCGGGCCACCGGTTTCACCGCGCCGACCATCTCCACCCTGGTCCGCAAGCTGATCAACGAGGACCTGGTGGTCGAGACCGGCCACGCGAAGTCGACGGGCGGCAAACGTCGGGTCCTGCTCCAGCTCAACCACGCCTCCCGGTACGCCGTCGGCGTGCACCTGGACCACGGCGTCATCACGTACGCCCTGACCAACCTGGGTGGCACGGTGGTGGCCCGGATCTCCCGCCCGGGGGCCGGGGCGCAGGAGCCGGCGGTGGTGGTCGCCCGGATCGCCACCGAGATCGCCGCGCTGATCGACGGGGTCGGGGTGGAACGGGACCGCATCCTCGGCGTCGGCCTGGTGTTCCCCGGGCCGGTCAACGCCACCCGGGGCATGGGCGGCCCGCCGGACGTGGGGCTCGCCCCGGCCATGCGGCAGTGGAACGGGTTCCCGCTGGGCGCGGCGCTGGAGCGGCTGACGGCCCTGCCGGTGGCGCTGGACAACGACGCGACCGCGGCGGCGCTGGGCGAACACTGGACCGGCGGGTTCGGCACGGCGACCTCGGCCGCCGCCCTCTACATGGGCACCGGCATCGGTGCCGGGCTGGTCATCGACGGCAGCACCTACCGGGGGCCGAGCGGCAACGTCGGCGAGTTGGGGCACGTGTGCGTGTCGGCCGACGGGCCCCGGTGCTGGTGCGGGGCGCGGGGCTGCGTGGAGGCGCTGGCCGGGCCGGCCGCCGTGGTCGCCGCCGCCCGGTCGGAGCCGACGACGGCGCGGGCGGTGGGGTTCACGCCCGGTGTCCGCCGGCCCTCGGTGGTCGCCGACTTCGCCGCGATCAGCCGGGCCGCCCGTCGGGGCGAGCCGCACGCGTTGGCGTTGCTGGAGCGGTCGGCCCGGCACGTCGGGGTGGCCGCCCGGACGCTGGCGAACCTGATGGACCTGGAGGTGCTGGTGCTGACCGGGCCGAGCCTGGCCACCGCCGGGTCGGTGTACCTGCCGATCGTCAGGCAGGAACTGCGCGCCTGCTTCGCCCGGGGCACGCACACCGTCGACGTCCGGCTCTCCCGTTCCGCCGCGACGGCCTCGGCGATCGGCGCGGCGGCCCTGGTCCTCGAATCGGAGCTGGTCCCGCCGGGCCACGGGCCACGCCCACCCGAGCAGGTGGCCGGTCACCGGGTCCGGCTCACCGAATCGGCAGGCTGAGGATCCGGGGGTAGGCGATGGACGACACGTGGCGCACGAGCGCGGTGGGGCTGGTGCTGGCCCGGCCGCCCCGCCTGCTCGGCACCGAACCGTTCTTCATGGAGTTCATCGCGGGCATCGAGGAGCGGCTCGCCGCGCACGGCCGGTCGGTGCTGCTGCACGTCGTCGCGCACCACGACGCCGAGATCGCCGCGTACCGCCGGTGGGCGCGGCAGCGGCTGGTCGACGCGGTCGTGCTGGTGAACCCGTCGGTCGACGACGCCCGGCCGGCGGTGCTGCGGGACCTGCGGCTGCCCGTGGTGGTGGCGGGTGAGCCCACCGGGGACAACCCGGCGGTACGCCGCGACGACGCCGGGTCGATGCGGGCCGCCCTGGCGCACCTGGTGGCGTTGGGGCACCGGCGGGTGGCGCGGATCAGCGGCCCCGACGCGCTGCTGCACACCCGGACCCGCACGGCCGCGATGCTGGCGGCGGCGGCGGAGTCGGGGGTCGACGCGGTCGTCGTGGCGGGCGACTACTCGGCGGAGTCGGGGGCGCGGCTGACCACCGGGCTGCTGGACGGGCCCACACCCCCCACCGCGGTCATCTACGACAACGACCTGATGGCGGTGGCGGGCCTGCACGCGGTGACCGAGTTGGGGTACCGGGTCCCCCGGGACGTCAGCCTGATCGCCTGGGACGACTCCAGCCTGTGCCGGCTGGCCTCGCCGGCGCTGACCACGATGAGCCTCGACGTGCACTCGTTCGGCGAGTCGGTCGGCGAGTCGGTGCTGCGGCTGGTCACCGGCGAGTCGGTGCCGCAGCGCTGGTGCGCGACCGAGACGGTGGTCGCCCGGGGCACGACCGGCCCACCCCGGTAGGGCGGGAATGCGGTTCCACCTGGCGGTCCGTCGAAACGGCATCGATACGCTTGACTTAATAAGGCGAATAAAGAAAGCTCGCAGGCGCGCTCCCATCGACGCTCCCCTCTATGCCTAGGAGAGCTTCATGACACGTCGTCATGCCCTGCTGGCGGCGACAGCCGCCGGCACGCTGGTGGCCGCCAGCCTGACCGCGGCCACCCTGCCGGCCTCGGCCGCCGCCGCGGGCTGTGCCGTCACCTACACCGTGCAGAGCCAGTGGAACGGCGGGTTCAGCGGCAACGTCGCCATCACCAACCTCGGCTCGGCGCTGACCGGCTGGACGTTGACGTTCGACTTCCCGGACACCGACCAGCGGGTCACCCAGGGCTGGAGCGCCACCTGGTCGCAGTCCGGTGCCCGGGTGTCGGCCACCAGCATGAGCTGGAACAGCGCGCTGAACACCGGCGCGTCCACCACGATCGGCTTCAACGGCGCGTGGAGCGGGACCAACCCCGTGCCCACCTCGTTCGCGCTCAACGGGACGACCTGCACCGGCGTGGTCAGCCCGACGACACCCACTCCCCCACCCACGACCACGCCACCGCCGACCACTCCGCCACCCACCACTCCCCCGCCGACCACCACCCCGCCGCCCAGTGGGGCCGCGCCGAGCCTGCGGGTGTCGGGCAACCGGCTGGTGACCGCGGCCGGGGCGACCTACCGCCTGCTCGGCGTCAACCGGGCCAGCGGCGAGTTCGCCTGCGTCCAGGGCAAGGGCATGTGGGACAGCGGCCCGGTCGACCAGGCCTCCGTCGACGCGATGAAGGCCTGGAACATCCGCGCGGTACGCATCCCGCTCAACGAGGACTGCTGGCTCGGCCTGTCCGGGTCGCCCAGCGGGGCCACCTACCAGCAGGCGGTCAAGGCGTACGTGAACCTGCTCGTCGCCAACGGGATCAACCCGATCCTCGACCTGCACTGGACCCACGGCCAGTACACCGGCAACATCTCGGCCTGCACCGACGTCAACGCCACCTGCCAGAAGCCGATGCCGAGCCGGCAGTACACGCCGCAGTTCTGGACCGGGGTGGCCACCGCGTTCAAGGGCAACGACGCGGTGCTGTTCGACCTGTTCAACGAGCCGTACCCGGACGCCGCCAACAACTGGTCGGACATGACGGCCGCCTGGCGCTGCCTGCGGGACGGCGGCACCTGCACCGGCATCGAGTACCCGGTGGCCGGCATGCAGAGCCTGGTCGACGCCGTCCGCGCCACCGGGGCCACCAACGTGCTGCTGGTTCCCGGTCTGACCTGGACCAACGACCTGACCCAGTGGCTGACCTACAAACCGACCGACCCGCGCAACAACATCGTCGCCTCCTGGCACTCGTACAACTTCAACGCCTGCGTCACCGAGACCTGCTGGGACACCCAGATCGCGCCGGTGGCCGCGCAGGTGCCGGTGCACGCCGGGGAGATCGGCCAGGACACCTGCGCCCACGACTACATCGACCGGTTGATGACCTGGCTGGACGGCAAGCGGCTGGGCTACACCGCGTGGACCTGGAACCCGTGGGGTTGCAGCGGCGGCAACGTGCTCATCGAGGACTACAACGGCACCCCGACCAAGAGCTACGGCGAGGGCTACCGGGCCCACCTGCTCTCCGTCACCCCGTAACCGACCATCCGACCGGTTCCGACCGGCCGGGCCGGCCACGGGTCGGCGCGACACCACCGCCCTCGGCGTGGCGGTGGTGTCGCGCCCTCCCGCGCCGGGCGCCCAGGGGTCAGGAGCAGTTCTTGCCCTTGTTGATGCAGGTCGCGATGCGTTGCATGGTCTGGGCGGAGTTGACGTTGACGAAGTCGTTGTGGTCGGAGAACGGGTTGTGGTTCTCCTCCGGGAACGAGTCGAGTGCGTACTGGCCCTTGAGCTGCACGTCCCGGGGGATGTCGTAGCCGACGGTGATCCGCAACTGCGGGATCGCCCGGAAGCCCTGCGGGCAGGCTCCGGTGGCCCGGTCGGCGAACGCGACGTGGTTGCGGTGGTTGTCGCTGTCGATGTTCCTGCCGTCCCAGCAGCCGGGGAAGTCGTGCACCCGCTGGACCTGGCTGCCGGCGGGGCAGATCGGGTACCTGTCGGAGAGCCGGTCGGCGAAGCCCGAGCAGGTCCAGGTGGCGCGGGCGTTGGCCGGGCCACGGCTGGTGGGCTTGGCGTCACCGGTGAGCGCCCGGAGGAACTTCGGCATCGGCACCACCCGGCTGACCGGGTTGCCGCGGTATTCGATCAGCACCTGCGCCGGGCGGACGATGCCGCCGGTGTTGCCGGGCAGTTCCAGGTCGGGCCCCTGCGGGTCGGGCAGTGCGGCTGCGGTGGTGGGCGCTGCGGTGGTGGGCGTGCCGGCCGGGGCGGGGGCCTGGTCCAGGGTGCAGGTGGCGAACGCGTCGAGGCCCTGCGGGCGGGTGGCCTGCCGGCCGATCGCGATGGCGATCCGGTCGAGCACGGCGATCCGCTTGGCGCGTAGCGGGCCGAGGATGGCGTTGTCGACGAAGGCCGGGCCGCCCTGACCCCGGCTGGTGACGAGGCGTTCGTTGGCCTCGGAGAGCTGCCTGTCGAGTTCGTCGAGGTTGCGGTTCACCTCGGCGAGCGCCCCGGCCGGGACACCGGGCAGCTTGTCCCGCACGGTGGGGCACTGGATGCGTGGGTTGGCCGCCTGGGCCGCCGTGACGCTGGCGCGGTGGGCACCGGCGGGCATCCGGGCGTGCATGTCGTCGTAGCTGACGTCGCACTCGACCAGCGAGACCAGGCC
This sequence comes from Micromonospora sp. WMMD734, assembly GCF_049178975.1. Taxonomy (NCBI): domain Bacteria; kingdom Bacillati; phylum Actinomycetota; class Actinomycetes; order Micromonosporales; family Micromonosporaceae; genus Micromonospora; species Micromonospora sp. WMMD734. Next base: position 1,034,335 of record NZ_JBMHMK010000001.1, on the reverse strand, counting down.
GGGCTGGTTGCCGCCGGCGGCGGTGACCGTGCTGCTGATCTGCCTGATCGTCGTGGCGCGGCGGGCCCGCAACGCGTCGGTGACCTCCCGGTTGAACGCGGCGTCGATGCGGCCCCGGCTGGCGGTCATCCGCTGGTTCGCGGCGGCCTGCTGGCGGTCCAGGTCGGCCAGCAGCCGGTCGACGGTGCCCCGGGCCCCGGTGGGGACGGCGCGCAGCCGCTTGCCGACCGGGGGGCAGACGACCATCGGCTGGGTCTGGGCGAGGGCCTGCCGCACCTGGTCGTCGTTGCGGACGCTCTTGTCGATGCGTACCACCGGCCAGAAGTAGGACGACTTGTCGCCGTTGCGGCAGGTGGTGCCGGAGGCGTCCAGGTCGGCGTTGGAGGAGTTGGCGGTGATCGCCAGGTTGCCGACGAAGTCGTGGACGTGTTCGGCGCCGTTGCGGATGCCGGGCTGGGCCACCGGGTTGTCCGGGCTGAACTTGCCGTTGCCGTTCGTGCCGCAGTCCACGGTGAACCGGCCGGTCGACCCGCCGGGGGCCGGTTGCGGGTTGCGCACGTTCGGCGGCACCTTCTCGATCGGCACGAACTGGTCCAGGCTGGTGGCGGCGTCCGCGGTGCCCCTGCCACCGCCGGAGACGAAGGTGACGGTGAGCGCACCGGTGGCCGCCAGAACCAGTGCGGCCAGGGCGATCCGGGCCGGCCGGGTGTGGATCAGCGGGGTCCCGTCGGGTCTGCGGTTCATCGGAAATCTCCTCCAAGCCGGAAACCGGCTGCGGTGATGTGCTGTCGTGCGGGGATACGGCCCGGCGGTGGGCAACGGTCACCGTCGGCCGGGTGCGTCATGGTTCGGTAAGAAGTCCCGACCCGACCGGGCACAACCGGACGCGGCGGCCGGGTGACGGGGTCACCGGCCGCCGCGCGTGCCCGGCACCGTCGAGAGCAGGCGGTGGACTACCAGCCGGTCAGCAGCAGGTGGTTGACCGTGAGCGCCACCGCCGCCTGCACCAGGAGCCACCCGCGCCGGTCGGCCGCGGGGATCAGAGAAGCGCCTGCCGTCAGCCAGACGGTGAACGGCAGCCAGATCCGTTCCACCTCGGCCTTGCTGTAACCGGACAGGTCCGCCGCGACGATCACCGCCGTGGCGGCCATCGGCAGCAGCCAGGCGGCGCGTTCGGGGTCCGGCAGCCGCAGCACGACGGCCCGCCACCCGGCCCGCACCGTCCGCCGCAGGATCACCGCCGCCACCGGGCCGGCGGCCACCACGACCAGCGCCAGGTCGGCCCAGACCCAGTAGCCGTACGCCCGGTCGGCGGCGACCCCCTGGTAGTAGCGTTCGACGACCAGGTGGTAGCCGGTCGGCCACCAGAATCCGGCGGCGGTGAACCCGGCGACGACCGGCAGCGCCCCGACGAACGCCCACCCCACGGTGCGGCGGTGCCGGTCGGCCAGCACGACGACCGCCAGCGCGAGCGGGCCCATCAGCACCAGCCCGTACGACAGGTAGCAGCCGGACGCCAACAGGACCCCGCCAGCGAGGGCCGCCACCGCACGCCCCCGGGTGAGGCCGTGGGCCAGCAGGGCGATCCCGGTGGCGGTCACCCCGGCGAACAGCCCGTCGGCCGACACCCCGGCCCAGACCGCCCCGGGGAACAGCACCACGAACGGCAGCACCGCGCGGGCCGCCGCCTCGGTGCCGAGCAGTCGTACGGTGTGCGGCACGGCGACGGCGACAAGGCCCGCCACCAGGATGCACAGCATTCCCGCCCAGCCGCCGCCGCGCAGCCCGACCCGGTCGAGCCCGACGAAGACGAGCAGCGCACCCGGCGGGTGGCCGGAGACGTGGGTGGTCCACGAGTCCGGTTGCCCGTCGAGGATGCGGCCGGCGAAACCGGCGAGCATGGCGGGGACGTCGGTGACGCCGGGGACCTCGTGCAGGTATTCGTAGCGGGTGGCCAGCCGGCCGGCGACGCCGCGCTGCCAGCCGTCGACCAGGGCCAGCGACAGCGTCCAGGCCACGGCGGTGGCGTAGCCGAGCGCGAGCAGCGGTCGCCAGGGCAGCCGGGCGGCCACCGCCGGCCCGTGCCAGCAGACCAGCGCGGCCAGCAGCAGGGCCGCCGGGGTGCCGAGGCCGACGTGCGGCAGCCACTGCGCGAACAGCGGCGCCGCGCTGGCGTGCACCGGGCGGCCCAGCAGGTAGAGCACTCCGCCGGTGACGGCGGCCACCGCGAACAGGCCGACGGCGGCAGCGGCGGCGATCACGTCGGCGCGCGGCGGGCGACGACGCGGACCACCGTCCGGCTCCGTCCGGAGTCCTCCTGCGCCCTCGGGCAGAGCCGGACGGTTGCCGGGGGTGGCGCTCACCCGCGCAGCGGGGCGTGGGCGAACTCGGCGATCCCCTCGGTGAGTCCCACGGCGGCCCGGAACCCGAGTTCGGTCTCCGCCCGGGAGGGCGAGGCGACCACGTGCCGCACGTCGCCGAGCCGGAACTCGCCGGTGACCACGGGCGGCGGCCCGTCGGCGGCGCGGGCCAGCTCCGTGGCGACATCGGCGATGGTGACCGGCCGGCCGGAGGCCACGTTGTACGCCCGCCAGCCGGTGCCGGTGCCGGTCGCGTCCAGCCCGGCGAGGTTGGCCGCCGCCACGTCCCGGACGTGCACGAAGTCGCGCCGCTGGCCGCCGTCCTCGAAGACCCGGGGTGCCCGGCCGGCCTCCAGCGCGGACCGGAAGATCGCCGCGACCCCGCTGTACGGGGTGTCGCGGGGCATCCCCGGCCCGTAGACGTTGTGGTACCGCAGCGCCACCACCGCGCCACCGGTCTGCCGGGCCCACGCGGCGGTCAGGTGCTCCTGGGCGGCCTTGCTGGCGGCGTACCCGCTGCGCGGGTCGAGCGGATCGTCCTCGTCGACCAGCCCGGGGGTGAGCGTGGTGCCGCACCGCGGGCAGGTCGGGTCGTACCGGCCGGCGGCCAGGTCGGCGACGGTACGCGGCGCGGGGCGCACCGGACCGTGCCCGGCGCAGGTGTACGCGCCCTCGCCGTAGACCACCATCGAGCTGGCCAGCACCAGCCGGTGCACGCCCGCCCGGGCCATCGCGGCGAGCAGCACGGCGGTGCCGAGGTCGTTGCAGCCGACGTACTCGGGCAGGTCGTCCAGGTCGACGCCGAGGCCCACCATGGCGGCCTGGTGCACCACCGCGTCGACCCCGTCGGCCAGGACGGCGGCGAGGGCGGGCCGGTCGCGGACGTCGAGCCAGACGAGCGGTGCGCCCGCCACGGTGTCCGGCAGCGGCCGGCGGTGCGCGCCGGGGTGGCCGGAGTCCACCACGGTCACCCGGTGGCCGGCAGCGTGCAGGGCGGTCACCACATGGGTGCCGATGAAACCGGCGCCGCCGGTGACGAGTACGTGGGTCACCCGCCGACGGTAGGGCCGGCGACCGGCGTCGCGCCGCGACGGCGACCAGCCGTCAGTGGTTCGTAAGAACTGCGGCGGCGGGCGGGGATCCGTCATCGTCAGGTAAGAATTTCCGGGCCGGTGGTGCCCTAGCGTCCCGCTGCATGACCGATGTGGTTCTTCCCTGCCGCGACGAGGCCCCGGCCCTGCCCGACCTGCTGGCCCGGATGCCGGCCGGCTACCGGCCGATCGTGGTGGACAACGGCTCGACCGACGGGTCGGCTGCGGTGGCCCGGGCCTGCGGGGCCGAGGTGATCAGCGTGGCCGAGCCCGGGTACGGCGCGGCCGTGCACGCCGGGGTGCTGGCCGCCGACCCGGTCGACGGGGTGGTGTGCGTGCTGGACGCCGACGGCTCGTTCGATCCGGCTCAGCTGCCCCGGCTGGCCGATCCGGTCCGGTCCGGCGCGGCGCACCTGGGCACCGGCCGGCGGCGGCCGACGGGACGCGGGGTGTGGCCGTGGCACGCCCGGGTCGGCAACGCCGTGCTGGCCCACCGGCTGCGCCGCACCACCGGCCTCGACGTGCACGACATCGGGCCGATCCGGGCCGTGCGCCGCGACGACCTGCTGGCGCTGGGGTTGCGGGACCGCCGCTTCGGTTACCCGCTGGAGTTGCTGATCGCGGCCGGTCGGGCGGGCTGGCGGGTGCTGGAGGTCGACGTCGACTACCACCCCCGGGCGGCCGGCACCCGGTCGAAGGTGACCGGCACCGTGCTCGGCACCGCCCGCGCCGTGCGGGACATGGGCACGGTGCTGGCCCGGTGAACGTCCACCGCCGGCCGCCCGCCCTCCAGGTGCTGGTGCTGGCCAAGACGCCGGTGCCCGGCCGGGTCAAGACGCGGCTCTGCCCGCCCTGCACCCCGGCGCAGGCCGCCCGGGTCGCCGCGGCGGCCCTGGCCGACACCCTCGACACCGTCGCCACCGCCACCGCCGACGCCCGGGTGCTGGTCGTCGACGGTGACCTGCCGGCCCCGCCCGGCTGGGAGCGGCTCGCCCAGCGGGGTGGCCCGCTCGCCGACCGGCTCGCCCACGCGTTCGTCGACACCCGGGTGGCGGGCGCGGCGACCCTGCTGGTCGGCATGGACACCCCGCAGCTCACCGCCGCGCACCTGGACACCGCGTGGGACCTGCTCGGCCGGGCGGACGGGCCGGACGCGGTGCTCGGGCCGGCCGAGGACGGCGGTTGGTGGACGCTGGGGCTGCGCGATCCCGGCCACGCCACCGTGCTGCGGACGGTGCCCACCTCGGTGGCGAGTACCGGCGCGCGTACCCTGGCCGCGTTGCGCCGCCGGGGCCTGCGGGTGCACCTGCTGCCCCGGCTGCGGGACGTGGACACCGCCGTCGACGCCCACGCGGTGGCGGCGCTGTGCCCACCGGGCAGCCGGTTCGCCCGCGCGGTCGCCGTCGACGTCCCGTCGTCCACGATGGTGGCCGGATGAACGCGGTGGCGCTGTTCGACGCCGCGTTCGACCGGGCCGCGTCGGGTGTCCCCGCCGCGTTCACCGCCCGGCATCCCAGCGGCGGGGTGCTGCGGTTCGACCCAGCGCTCTGGTGCCGGGACGCCGTCGCCGGGGACGCGTCGCTGCTGGCCCGTTGCACCGGGCCGACCCTCGACGTCGGGTGTGGACCGGGCCGGCTCACCGGCGCGCTGATCGACGCCGGGCGGCCCGCGCTCGGCATCGACGTCAGCGCCACCGCCGTCCGGTTGGCCCGGCGGCGCGGCGCGGTGGCCCTGCGCCGGGACGTGTTCGGGCCGGTGCCGGGGGCCGGGCGGTGGCGGCACCTGCTGCTGGCCGACGGCAACGTGGGCATCGGCGGCGACCCGGACCGGCTGCTGCGCCGGTGCCGCCGGCTGCTGGCCGCCGACGGTCGGCTGCACGTCGAGTGCGCGCCACCCGGCACGCCGGCCTGGTCCGGTACGGCCACGGTGCGGACGCCTGACGGCGCGGACGGTCCGTTGCCCTGGGCCTGCGTACCCCTGGACGGTCTTGCGGCGCTGGCCGGGGCGACGGCGCTGCGGGTGCGCGACACCTGGACCGAGGGGGGCCGGTGGTTCGCCACCCTCGGCCCCGGGTGAGCGGCCGGCCGATGGTGCCACGGCGGCCGGCCCCGCCGGTGACCCCCGACCGGTTCCCGTCCCCGCTGCGGTCGACCCGGCTGACCAGCCAGCTCGGTGTCGCGCTCGGGGTGGCGTTCGCCGTCTGTTTCCTCACCGGGCTGCTCAGTCACCTGATCCAGCACCCGCCTGGCTGGTTCCGGTGGCCGGCACGGCCGGTGGGGCTCTACCGGTTCACCCAGGGGCTGCACGTGGCGACCGGGCTGGCCACGGTGCCGCTGCTCGGGGCCAAGCTGTGGTCGGTCTACCACCACCTGTTCCGCTGGCCGCCGGTGCGCTCGGTCGCCCACGCGCTGGAACGGGTGAGCGTCGGCGTGCTGGTCGCCGCAGCCCTGTTCGAGGTGGTCGGCGGGGTGTTGAACGTCGCCCGCTGGTACGCGCCGATGCCGTTCTTCTTCACCGCCGGGCACTACCGGGTGGCCTGGCTGGCGGTGGGTGCGCTGCTGGTGCACGTGGGCGTGCAGTTGCCGGCGGTCCGGGCCGCGCTGGCCTGCCCGGGCGGTGGGTCGCCGCAGGAGCGGCTCAGCCGGCGCGGGCTGCTCGCCGGGGTGGCTGCCGCGGCCGGGCTGATCACCCTGACCACGGTCGGGCAGACCGTCCGGCCGCTGTCCGGACTGGCGGTGCTCGCCCCGCGCCGGCCCGACGTGGGCCCGCAGGGGCTGCCGGTGAACCGGACCGCCCGCCGGGCCGGGGTGGACGTCGCGGAGCCGGCGTACCGGCTGGTGGTCGAGGGCCCGGGTGGACGGGTCGGGTTGGATCTCGCCGCGCTGCGTGCCCTGCCGCAGCACACCGCCGACCTGCCGGTCGCCTGTGTGGAGGGGTGGAGCGCGACCGGGCGGTGGACCGGGGTGCGGCTGCGGGACCTGGTCGCGCTGGTCGGGGCGGACCCGGACCGGGCGAGCGTCCGCGTCGAGTCGTTGGAGGCGGCCGGCCGTTACCGGGCGTCGACGGTCGGGCCGGCGCACGTACGTGACCCGTTGACGCTGATCGCGTTGCGGCTGGGCGGGGAGCCCCTGCATCCCGACCACGGCTACCCGGCCCGCTTGATCGCCCCGAACCGGCCGGGTGTGCTCCAGACCAAGTGGGTCGGCCGGCTCGTCGTACGGGAGGCGGAGTGAGGACCCGGGTGGCGCTGGTCGCGGCCGGCGTCCTGCTCATCGGGTACGCCGTGGTGGGCGCGTCGACCGACCCGGGGCTGGCCCCGACGGGGGTGCTGGTGTTCCTGGCCGGGGTGCTGGTCGGGCACGACGTGGTCTGGATGGCCGGGCTGCTGGCCGTCGGGGCGCTGCTCGCCCGGTTCGTGCCGCGCCGGCACCGGCCGGTGGTGCGGGCCGGGGCGGTCAGTGCCGCCGCGCTGACCGTCGTGGCGCTGCCCCTGGTGCTGGGCTTCGGCCGGCCGTCTGACGATCCTTCGGTGCTGCCGCTGCCGTACGGCCGCAACCTGGTCGTGGTGCTGCTGCTCGTCGCCGGCGCGACGGCGGTGGGCTGCCTGGCGGTGGAGTTGCGGCACCGCCGCCGCACGGCCGGTCGGGGCGGAGCGGGGGCGCGGCCACGGGCCGCCGGCGAGGGGCCGCCGGGGCGCGTCGGTCCACCCTGATCGCACCGCGCGCCCGGCAGCGCGAACGACACTTGTCGATGCTTGACACCCCGGGGGCGTTCGGTGAGACTTGCCAGCAACACGCAGGCAACATTCAGGACACCCTTCGCGACCCGCTCATGTTAACGCTAACAGCGGTGGTCGCCCGCCGCCGGCACGCTCGGACGACATCGGCGCGATGTCCCGACCAGAGAGGCCCGATCACGTGACCGACCACTCCCCGCCCCGGACCACGTCACCCTCGGCGGCGTCGCGGCGACACCGTCCGCTCCGCCGGCTGCTGGTCACGCTGACCGCCGTGGCGACCGCGATGGTCGGCGGCGCGGTCGTCGTGTCGTCCCCGGCCGCCGCCGCCACCAGCGGGTTCCGTGGCATGAACTGGGCCGTGCTGGGCGACAACTTCAGCACCGGTCCGCTCGTCGTGCAGGGCCTCAGCTCCTCCGACAGCAACGCGACGGTACGGGCCAAGGCCAACGCCCTCTACGACGACATGGCCGCCACCATGGGGGTGAACACCGTCCGGCTGCCGATCAACACGCACACGGTCGGTACGGCGTGGTGGGAGGCGTACCGGGGGGCCATCGACGCCGCCACCGCACGCGGGTTCAAGGTCATCCTGGCGTACTGGGAGGATGGCGCCGCCTCCGGTGGCCGGATCACCAACCTCGCCGCCTGGAACGCGATGTGGTCCACGGTGACCAACACGTACGGCAGCAACCCCAACGTCTACTTCGAACCGATGAACGAGCCGCACGGCTACAGCTCGGCGGAGTGGCGCACCGTGGCCGCCAACTGGCTCAGCTACCACTACTCGGCGGTGCCCGGTCGGGTGCTCATCGGCGGCACCGGCTTCAGCCAGGACCTGCGGGACATCTGCAACGACAGCCGGTTCAACGCGACGCTGCTCTCCTTCCACCACTACGCGTTCTTCTACAGCGAGATGAGCTACGACGCCTTCCGCAGCCACATCCAGACCCGGCTGGGCAACTGCGCCTCCCGCGCCGTCGCCACCGAGTGGGGCGCGCCGATGAACGACGGCCGCAACTACGCCGACCCGAACAGCACCGACAACTTCGTCCGGCACATCCGGGCGATGGCCCAGGTGATGCGGGACAACCAGATGGGCGGCACCTACTGGCCCGCTCTCGGCGGCAAGCCCGGCACCATCGGCTACGACTGGTACTCGATGTACGCGCTCAGCGGCAGCGGCACCGACCTCAACCTGAGCATCCGTAACCCCTCCGGGGCCGACCGGGTCCGCTACGGGTGGGGCGACACCGTCGGCGACGGCCCCACCACGCCGCCCCCGAGCAGCGGAACGTACTACCGGGTCACCGTGCGGCACAGCGGCAAGGCGATGGACGTCCAGCAGCCGAACACCGACAACGGGGCGCGGGTCGGCCAGTACACCTACGCCGGCAACGCCTGGCAGCAGTGGCAGTTCGTCGACGCGGGCAGCGGCTACTGGCGGCTGGTCAGCCGGCACAGCGGGAAGTGCCTCGACGTGACCAGCGCCTCCACCGCCGACGGCGCCGAACTCATCCAGTACACCTGCGGCAGCGGCACCAACCAGCAGTTCCAGATGGTCACCAACGGCAGCTACTTCCAGCTCCGGGCCCGGCACAGCAACAAGTGCGTGGACGTGCCGGCCTCGTCGACCGCCGACGGCCAGGTGCTCAAGCAGTACACCTGCAACAGCGGCGCCAACCAGCAGTGGTCCCGTACGGCCGTCTGACGACCGTTCCGGTCGCCGCACCGACCCCGGTGCGGCGGCCGGGCGTCGGGCCTGCCGCTGGCCGGTGACCCGCGACCCGGGCACCCGGCTCTACCGGCCGTCGGCGGCCGGGCCGGGCAGGCGGCGGGCCAACTCCCGGCGCAGCCGGGCACCGAGTCAAACGGGCCGTCCCGCCAGGCGTGCCCGTCAGTGCAGTCGACGCTTCCAGTCCGGCGGCACCCGACCCTCGGGGCCGGGGGCCGGCTGGTCGGACGGACGCGACTGCGGCGGGGCCAACTGTGGGCCGTGCGGGTGGAACTGGTCGGCCGGGTAGTCCCAGAACCAGTCCTCGCCCGGTTCGAAACTCTGCACCACCGGATGCCCCTCGCTGGTGGCGTGCGCCGTGGCGTGCTGGCCCGGCGACGAGTCGCAGCAGCCCACGTGGCCGCAGGCCGCGCAGCGGCGCAGGTGGAACCACCACCCGCCGGACGACTCGCACTCGACGCAGCCGGGGCCGCTGGGCGGGGTGGCCGGACTGATCCCCACCGTGGTCGCGGTGAGCGGCTCGGGTTGATCCTGCACGCGGTGTCCTCTCGACTCGCCGGCTACGGTACCCGGACCGCCGGGCCGGCGTCCCGTCCCGATGCCGCCCACGCGTACCCCGCCCGGGCCGGGTCACCCGACCGCACCGGTGCGCCCCCGTTCACCGTCGCCCGGTACCGCCGGGGTCACCCGTCGCGCCCGGCAGGGTCCGTCGGGTGCGCGTCGGACCCGTCAGAGGTCGGCCAGGATGCCGGCCAGTTCGACCGGGCGGCTGAGCATCGGCCAGTGCCCGGAGTCGATGTCGACCAGGTCGACGTGCCGGGCCTTGGCGAGTTCGGGCAGGTCACCCGCGTCGATCAGGGCCTGCGCATCGGCCGGGGAGTACTCGGGGCAGACCAGCACGACCGGCACCTCGTACCGCCGGGTGTCGGTCAGCCGGACGGTCCCCCGGGCGACGGCCTCGGGCACCGGGACGGCGGCGTCGGCGAACTCCCGCCGGGCCCGGTCGTCGAGGTCGGCCGCGTCCGGGCCCTCGAAGGGCGCCCAGCCGGGGAAGGGCATCACGCCGTCCTCGATCGGGAAGAAGTCGGCGTAGGAGTCCCCGTCGGCAGGGGGGAACCCGCCGATCAGCACCACCCTGCGCACCGTCGAGGGACGGGCGTCGGCGGCCAGCCAGGCCAGGGAGCAGGCGGCCGAGTGCCCCACCACCAGCGATCCGCCAGGTGCCGCGTCGACGGCGGCCAGCACCGCGTCGACCTGGTCGTCGAGCGTCGCCGTGGTCTTCCCGTCACCCTGGCCGGGCAGGCGTACCGCCACCGCGTGCCGGCCACGCCGGGCCAGTTCGGCCAGCACCCCGTCCCACACCGGGGCGTCGAGCCAGAGCCCACCGACGAGGACGATCTGTTCATCCGTCATACGGTCAACCTAGAACGGGTTCCGGACGTTTTCCTTCCGGTACCGTCCGGGCGTGGAGAACGTCAGCCCCACCGCACGTGCCCTGCGGACGCTCGACATCCTGCGCGACCGGCCCGGCACGACGGCCGCCCAGCTCGCCGCGGGCCTCGGCGTGACCGAGCGGGCCGCGCGCCGCTACGTCGAGGTCCTGCGGGAGGCCGGCATCCCGGTCGAGTCCGTCCGGGGGCCGTACGGGGGCTACCGGCTCGGCCGGGCGGCGCGGTTGCCGGCCGTCGTGTTCACCCAGGAGCAGGTCCTCGGCCTGGTGATGGCCGTGCTCGACGGGCAGCCGGCCGCGGTCGACGCCGACGGGCTGGTCGGCGTCGCGTTGAGCAAACTCATCCGGGCGCTGCCCGACAGCGTCGGACGGCAGGCGGCGGCGCTGCGCGCGTACGCGGCGGCCGCCGCCGACCGGCGGGCGGTGCAGGCCGACCCGATCACCACCAGCGCGCTGGTCACCGCCGTGGCCGACCGTCGCCGGGTGGCCATCAGCTACACCACCGAGCGGGGCACGTCGTGGGAGGCCGAGGTCGACCCGTGGGCGGTGGTGGTGCGTCACGGCCGCTGGTACCTGCTGTGCCACTCGCACCGGGCGGACGCGGTCCGTACGTTCCGCATCGACCGGATCGGGGCGGTGCGGCACCTGGCCCGGCCGTTCACCGCGCCCGCCGACCTCGACCCCGTCGCCACCCTGGAGGCGCACCTGGGTTCCGGGTGGAAGTACCCGACCCGGGTGGTCTTCCACGAACCCTACGAACGGGTGGCCCCCTGGGTCGGACCGACGATGGGCCGGCTGGAGCCGGCCGGCGAGCGCTGCGTGCTCACCGGCAGCACCACCAACGCCCGGATGTACGCCGGGGAGTGGCTGGCCGCCGTCCCGTTCGGGTTCACCGTGGAGGAGGGGCCCGAACTGCGGGCCGCGGTGGCCGCGCTCGCCGCCCGCCTCACCGCCGCCGTGGCGGACACCCCCCGACCGGTGGTCACCGACCGCGCCACCCGTTCGGACGGGCCCCGGTCCCGCCGGTCGCCGCGGTAGTACGTGGCGTACGACCTACTGGGTATTCGGGCTACGCCGATCCGCTACCTGAAACGCCCCTGCCCGCTCTGCTAGTTTGATGCCGTAGTGGGGAGAGGCGGGTGTTTCCGAAATGACCGTCCGGCGCGGCGTTTACTTCCTGGCCAATGACTACGTACTGGATCGGGCAATCGCCTTCCTGAACAGCTTTCGCGCCCACCACGAGTCGTTGCCGTTGTGCCTGATCCCGTTTGCGGACGATATCGACGACGTGCTGAAGCTGCAGTCCCGCTTCGACTTCTCGGTCTGGTCGGGTGACCCGGCCGTCCTGGCCGCCTGCGACGACATCAGCCGGGCGTTCCACGGTGAGGTCAAGGGGCACTATCGAAAGCTGGCCGCCTGGGAGGGCGGGTACGACGAGTTCGTCTACGTGGACACGGACACGATCCTGCTACGCGACCTGAGCTTCGCCTACGACCTTCTCGACACGTACGGTTTCGTGACGACCACCTCGAACGTCCCGGCCAACACGAAATGGGTGTGGCAGCAATCCGTCCGCGGGACCGGGGCGCTGACGGCCGAGCAGATAGAATATGCGGCCGGGACCCAGTTCATCGCCTCCCGCAAGGAGTGCCTGCGGTTCGCCGAGGTGCTTCCCCGAATGGATGCCGCACTGGCTCTTTCGGGGCACATGGCGCTGGTGACGCTGGAGATGCCGCTGCTGAACTATCTGATGGTGACGTCGGGTCGGCCGTACACCAGCCTTCGGGTGCTGGCCGGCGCGGAAGGTGGGGGTGAACCCCCACCTGGCGACATCCCGCAGGAACGGTGGGCCGGCGACCCGATCGGCCCCGTACGCGACGGCCGGCTGGTGACGCCCGGATCGCCGCCGGTCTTCCTGGTGCACTGGGCGGGCATGTGGTGGGAACTCGAACGGGGCGACCGCGTCGAACTGCCGCACGGCGACCTGTGGAGCTACTACCGGTGGCTGGGCGACGCCGGGGGTCACTTGGCGGACCTGCCCTGATTTCCTTCGATCAGGTAGGCGGCTGCGGCCTTGCGTACCGCGTCGACCCGGGAGACGGCGTCCAGCTTGCCGTAGATGTTGGTCAGGTGACGTTTGACCGTCGCCTCGGTGATCCGTAGCCGGGTGGCGATCTGGGCGTTGCTCAGGGCCTGGGCGGTCAGCCGCAGGACCTCCAGCTCCCGCTCGGTCAGCTCGCCCTCGTAGGGGATGCGCCGCTGCTTGACCAGGCGTTCGACGGTCCGCCGGGACACCGACAACCTGATGGTTGCCGGCTCGTCGGCAGCGGCGACCACCACCGCGATCAGTTCGGCCCGGTGGATGGTCTTGACCAGGTAGGCGACCGCCCCGCATTCGAGCGCCTCGTACACCACGTCGGCGTCGTCGTGCATGGCGAGCACGACGGCCCGGGTGCGCGGGCACAACCGGCGGAGCTGCCGCAGCACCGCGACGATGCCGGGGCCGGGGATCTCCACGTCGAGCAGGAGCACGTCCGGCTGCCGCTCGACGCAGAGCGCGATGGCCGCGTCGCCGTGCGCCGCCTCACCGACGACCCGCAGACCCGGGTTGTTGGCGAGCATCTCGCGGACCCCGTCGCGGAACAGGGTCTGGTCGTCGGCGAGGGCGACCGTGACCTGCTCGCTGGCGGGGCGGCTCACCGCCGTCCGCCGGCCGACGCCAGGGCGGGCCCGGACGTGATCCCGGGTACGTCGGCCCCCCGGCGTCCACCATTTCCTCCGGCCTGTGCGCTCCACAGAGGAGCGTCGCTCTCCCGGGTCAGTTGACTTCTCGGGACATCCAGAGCTTTATCGACAGTTTTCGGCACCCGTAGCCTCCTGGAGGGACCCTGAGCACGACTTATCGGATGCGCTGGAAGCGCTCCCAGCCAAAGTACCCAAAAAACACCCAACGGTCATCGGCGTCAACGACTGAATCGCCGATGCACGAGGACGGACATTAGGCAATATTCGGGTCGAGCGTCGGCGCAGCGGGACAGTGCCGACGAACCACGCCCGACGATCATCAGATCCACCGGCTACAGCTTTGGTCGTAGGGTCGGCTACTACTTTCGTATATTGGCGTTGGTCTACGTCAGTTCGCTACTGTTCTGCCAGTCGCGCAGCACGGGCACGAATGGCGGAGGTGTTCGGGTGTCCATCAGCAATGCGTCCTTCCTGCAGGTGAGCGGTTCCAATATCGTCGATTCCAGCGGCACGCCCGTAACACTATTCGGCATCGGCGTCGCCGGCTGGCTCAACATGGAGAACTGGATTACCGGCTTTCCGGCGTACGAGGAGGGACAGCGGGCGGCGGTCGGGCAGGTACTCGGGCCAGGGCTGCGGGACTTCTTCTTCGACCGTTTCCTCGAACACTTCTTCACCGCCGACGACGCGGCCTATCTCGCCTCCCTCGGCATCAACATGGTGCGCCTGCCGTTCAGCTACAAGTACCTGGAAAGCGACGACGCACCTTTCGAGATCAACGAGAACGGCTTCCGCTACCTCGACCGGGTGATCGACCTCTGCGGCGCCCAGGGCATCCGCACGGTGCTCGACCTGCACACCGTCCCCGGATGGCAGCACCAGGACTGGCACTGCGACAACCCCACGCACACCTCCCAGTTCTGGGTGCACCGGACGTTCCAGGATCGGGTCGTCAACCTGTGGCAGGCGATCGCCGCGCGGTACAGGAACAATCCGTGGGTGGCCGGTTACAACCCGATCAACGAGCCGGCGGACCCGAGCGCCGAGAAGGTGGGCCCGTTCTACGAACGCCTCGTGGCGGCGATCCGGGAGATCGACCAGGACCACATCCTCTTTCTCGACGGCAACCGGTACGCCCTCGACTTCGACTTCTTCGGCGAGCCGTTGCCCAACACCGTCTACTGCCCGCACGACTACCCGGCACCGGGGTACACCCCGGGCAGCCGCTACCCGGGCAAGCACCGACCCATCCACGTGCTCGACGCCGGCCGGGGGCTGGCCGCCGCGGCCGAGAACGAGGCGTACTGGGACCGGGCGGAGGTCGAACGCAGCTTCCTGCACCGCACCACCTACATGCGGGAGACGGGCACACCCATCGTCGTCGGCGAGTTCAACGCGGTGTGGCCGGACGTGGAGGAGGAACGCCTGCGGCTGCTCGGCGACCAGCTCGACGTGTTCCGCAAGTACAACGCGAGCTGGACGTACTGGTCGTACAAGGACGTCGGATTCGCGGCCCCGCTACGGCTCGCCGCGAACGGTCCGTACCTGGAGCGCATCCGGCCGATCCTGGACAAGAAGGCACGCCTGGCAGTCGACCTCTGGGGTGGCGACCGCCGGAAGATGGGCCACGTGCTCGGCCCCATCCACCAGGCCCTGGCCCAGGAGTGTCCCGACTGGAACCCGTACCCCTGGGGGAGCGAGTTCATGGTCTGCCGTCTGGTCCTGCAGATCCTCTTCTCCGAGGCGTTGCTTCCGCAGTTCGGCGAGCTGTTCCGCGGCATGGGCGAGGACGACATCGACCAGATGATGCAGTCCTTCCGACTGGAGAACTGCCAGCCCTGGCAGCCGCTGGTCGACCTGCTGCGGCGTGACATCGCGACCCGCAGTCCGCAGTCCGCCGCCGTCACCGCCTGACCGGGACGCGGGACACGAGGAAGCAGGCCTGGCGATGCCTGACGCGGTAACGGGCGCCCCGACCGTGGGGGCGGGGGCGGCACTGCGGGCGACCATGACCGCCGGGTTCCGGCTCGACGTCGTCTCCGCCCTCTTCGCCCCGGACAACCCGACGCTGTCGTACGCCTGGGGGCCGGCCCGGCGGCTGCTCGTGGTCCGCGACGACGTGGCCGGTGAGCGCAGCGAACTGCTGGTCGAGTACCTGCGCGCCGCGCGACGCCGGGGCGACCTGGACGACTTCCACTGCATCGACGCGGACGCGGCCGCCGGTGAGCCCAGGGCCGCCGGGGTGGGTGCCTGCGGCTACGTCGTCGAGGCCGCCGTGAAGGCACAGCTCGGACGCCGCGACGCGGTGGTCGCGTTCGGGGGCGAGCGCACCGGTCGGGTGGTGGCGGTGGCGGCGGCCTCGTTCCGGCGGCACACCGCGGCGATGCGCATCCACGGGGACCTGGCCGCCGTGCTGAGTTGCCTGCGGGACGGTCTGAGCGCATCCCTGCACGAGGAGGGGATCACCGCGATGGCCCGCCGTACCCATGTCCTCGTCGACGAGGACGGGTTGCTGGCGCGCCCGGCGGAACCGGCCGCGCTGCTCCTGCTGGCGCTGCTCGACGCGCGGTTGCGCGACCGGTTGGTGCGGGCCGACGTGACGGGCTGCCAGGCCGACGCGCTCGCCGCCGTCCTCCGGCTGTGCCGACGGTTCCACACGGGCCACCCGGCGTGGCGAATCGGCGAGGCATGGCTGCCGCTGGCCCCCACCACGCTGACCGGAGCCGAACGACGCGCCTGGTCGTTGCTGACCGCCGCCCGGGTCGCCAGACGACTCGGGCGGCTGCCGGCACCTGTGGTGAGCGCCCTCGACGGGGTGGCCCGGCGGCTGGGTCTGCACCGCGCCACGACCGTGGTGGACGCCCCGACGGCGCGGCGGTGGGCTGCCAACGCCGCGCCCGGCGACGGCCCGGTCGCGGTGATGCTGCCCAGCACGGACGGCGGTGGCGCGTCGGTGACCCTGGCTCGGGACACCCTGGCCCGGTTACTCAGCGACCGGGTGGACGACTGCGGTACGCCAGGCCCGTCGACACCGGGTGCCCCGGACGGGGGGTCGACCCCGGACGAGGTGTCGACCCCGGGCGGCACGGCGGTGGCGCAGACGCCGCGCCGCGGTGTCCGGCCGGTGCTGGGCACCCGGCTGCGGGTCGACGTGTCCGCCAACTTCCCGGTGCGCTTCACCGACGACGTGCTGACACCCCACACCGACGCCCTGACCGACCTGCTGCCCGAGCGCTGTCAACTGCTGGCGGTCGTCGACCCGTACGCGCCGGACCAGGTCGACCGGGTGCAGCGGCTGTTGTCCGGGTTCCGGGACCGCGGGCACCTCGCCCGGTTCACCGTGCTGCCGGTCGTCGCGACCGAGCACACCAAGAACCTGACCCAGGTGGCCACCGTGCTGCGGGTCGCCGAAGGGCTCGGGCTGGGCCCGGACGACCGGCTGCTGGTGATCGGCGGCGGCACCCTGATGGACAGCGTCGGCTACGCCGCCTACCTCTACCGTGGCGACACCCCGTACATCCGGGTGCCCACCACGCTCGTCGGCATGATCGACGCCGGTGTCGGCCTGAAGGTGGGCGTCAACCTCAACGGGCACAAGAACCTGGTCGGCGCGTACCATCCGCCGCTCGCCTGCCTGCGCGACGTGGCATTCCTGCGCACCCTGGCCCCGGCGGAGCTGCGCTGCGGACTCGCCGAGGTGATCAAGATAGCGGTCGTCTGCGACGCCGACCTGTTCGCTCTGGTCGAGCGGCACCACGCCGACGTGCTGGCGGCCCGCGACACCCCGCAGGTGAGGGAGATCCTCGACCGCGCGACCCGGGCGATGCTCCACCAACTCGCTGCCAATCCGTGGGAGGAGGACCTGCGCCGGCTGCCCGACTTCGGTCACGAGTTCGGCCACGCCCTGGAGTCCATGTCCGGCTACCGGCTGCGCCACGGCGAGGCGGTCGCGATCGGCATGGCGCTCTCGTCGTACCTGGCGTTCCTGATCGGCTACCTGGACCACGACGACCTCGACCGGCTGTTGGTGCTGCTACGCCGCAGCGGCCTCGCGCTGTGGAGTCCGGTGTGCGACCCGGCCGCGCTCTGGCGGCGACTGCACGGGGAGGTGGTGCCGCACAAGGCCGGGGCGCTGCACCTCGTGGTGCCGCGCCGCATCGGCGTCGGCGACTTCATCGATTCGATTGACGAGATCAGTGCCGATCTGGTCGCGGAGGCCTGTACGGCGCTCGCGGTCAGGGCCCAGGAGCCGGCGCGGTGACGAACCCGTGCGAAGGAGGACAACGGTGATGTCGCTGACCGATCCCGTGATCTGTGTCGACATGGGTGGCACCACGACGCGGATCGGAGCCTTCGCCGGCGGACGCCGGCTGACCGAGGTGGCACGGTTCGCCACCCCGAAGCCGTCACCGGGCGGCTCGATCCGCGACGAGCACCTGGACCGGATCGCCGGGGCGGTGACCCGCCTGCGGGACGCGACGCCGGGTCAGCTGCGCGAGGTCGGAATCGCGGTCGGGGCCACCGTCGACGCCACGGGCCGGATCCGCAACGCGTCCATGCTGTGGCACGAGTCGAGCGAGGGCTTCGACCTTTGCGGAGCCCTGGCCACCCGGCTGCCGTGGGCCACCATCACGGTGGCGAACGACATCGCCGCCGCCGCCTGGCGGTACCGGGCACTGGGGCGGTTCGGCCTGGTCACCGTCAGCACCGGAGTCGCGGTCAAGGTCTTCGACGATGCTCTGCCGGTCGACCGCAAACTGCTCCTCGACGCGGACGGGTTGGGCGGCGAGGTCGGCCACGTCCGGGTCGACCCGCCGGCCGGGCTCCTCGGCGCGGGCACGCCGTGGTGCGAGTGCGGCAACACCAGCGACCTCTGTTCGTACGTCTCGGGGCCGGCCACCATGCGGCTCGTGGCGCTGCTCGCCGGGGCCTGGCCGCAGCGTTGGCGCGACTCGAAGCTGTCCGCCTGCGCCGGAGGCGTCCCGGAACACCTGACCAGTCGTGATCTCGCCCGCGTCGCCGGCAGCGGCGACGAGTTCAGCGCCGCCGTGCTCCGGGTGTCCACCCGCCCGCTCGCCGCGCAACTGTTGCACATGTCGGCGCTGCTCGGGTTGCGGCGCTTCGTGGTGATGGGCGGATTCGCCAACGGGGTGGGCACACCCTGGTACGCCGCGCTGCGCGCCAACCTCGACGAACTGCTGCCACAGGGCGGCTGGTTCACCGGATGGTCCGCGGCGGACGTGGCCGCGTTGGTGTGCCCGTCGCAGGACGACGACGACAGTCTCCTCGGCATGGCGGAGTTCCTGGCCGCCCGCCGCGACCAGTACCGCGAACTGCGTAAGCCGGTCGGTGAACCGACCACCCGGGTGCACTCGCGGCCCCGGCCACGCTGCGGCCGCGAGCAGTTCCTGGCCCGCGTGGCCTATGCCGGCATCTGTGGCACCGACCTGCAGATGCTGCGCGGCGAACGCGGATGCGAGCCCGGTGTGCCCGGTCACGAGTGCGTCGCCCAGGTCGTCGAGGTCGGATCGGCCGTGCACGCCGTCGCCCCGGGCCAGGTCATCGGGGTCAACCCGAACCATCCCCACGACGACCACGACAAGATCGGCCACAACCAGCCCGGAGTCCTGCGGGAGATCGCGGTGTGGGACGGCGCCCTCGCCGAGCGGGGCCAGGCGGTGCGGCTGCCGGATGAGGGGCGGGCCGAGTGGGTGCTGCTGGAGCCGCTCGCGTGCGCGGTGCGCTCCCTGCGGCTGGCCCGCGACCGGGGACGCGGCGGGCGGGTGCTGGTGATCGGCGGCGGGATCTCCGGCCTGCTACACGTGCTGCTGGCGCGCCGGTGGGGTGCGGAACGTGTGCTGCTGGCCAATCGCGGCGGCGACCGGCTGCGCCTGGCCGTCGACCGTGGTGTGCTGCCCGACGAGGACTGCCTGCCCCTGTCCGCCGGACTGCCCACGGCGGTGCTGGACGCCACCGGCGGGGCCGGCGTCGACACGGTCGTGGTGTGCGTCTCCGGCGGCGGACCCGACCTGTTGACGGGCCTCTGGCCCGCGATGGCCGACGATGCCACCGTCCACCTGTTCGGGGGTTTCCTGCCCGGCGACACCGTTCACCTGCCCGGGGGCGACGCGGTGCCGACCCACCCGATCCGGTCCGGACAACGGCGCACGGTCCGGTTGCCGGGTGGACGCACCAGCACGTTGCTCGGCTCGCGGGGCGCCTCGGCCGAGGAGTACCGGGAAGCGCTGGACCTGTGTGCCGGCCCGGACGGGCTGCGCCTCGGTCCGTTGGTCAGCCACGTGGTGTCGCTCGACGCCGCGCCGTCGGTCCTCGACGGTCTCGCGGCGACCGGTCGGGTGAACGGTGATCCGACCCTGCGGGTGGTGGTGGACCTGACGCTGCCCGGCCGGTCGGTACGCGCGGTCGACGGCACCGCGCTCCCCCACCTGCAAGCGGCGTCGTGACCGGCCACCCGCGCCCGGCCGGGCCGGTACGCGGCAGCGGGGTCGGCCTCGCCGGACTCGACGCCGACGAACTCTGGTCCGCGCTGCGCGCCGCCGCAGCGGGCTCGCGGGCGGGCGCGGCACGCGCCGTGGCCGACCGCTGCACGGTTGCGGGTTCGGCGCGGCTGGGCTGGGTCTCGCCGCCGCCGTGGCCCGTGGTCGACAGCGGCGTCGCCGCCGTCCGGGCCGCCCTCGGCGTGCCGGACGGGGCGGAGGTGGTGCTGTTGGGCACCGGCGGCTGGTGTTTCGCCGCCCGGGCGCTGATCGAGACGATCGGCGGATCCGCCGGCCTGACCCCGCTGGACAGCCTCGACCCGGCCGCGATCGGGCGCGTCCTGGACCCGCGCGCCGGGACGCCGCGCGGGGTCCTCGCGGTGTCCGGCTCCGGGACGACGCTGGAGACCCGGCTGCTGGCCGGGGCGGTACCACCGGGCGGTGGCGGACGACTCGTCTGGCTGCGGGACGAGGGGGCGCCCCCGGACGCGTTCGCGTTGTCCCCACGCGGTGTCCCCGACCAGGTGGCGATGCTCGGTGCCCCGCTGTCCACCGCCTTCCTGACCGCCGCCGCCGTCCTGGACGCCGCCGCGCTCGCCGCCGCGTATCCGCGTCTCGTGGCCCGCTGTCACCGGATCGGCCTCGCCGCGGCCCGCAGGGCGGTGGCGGTGCCGACGCAGGGCGCCCCGAGGATACGGATCGTCGTGCCGTCCTGGGGCGGGCCGGGGCTGCGGAACTGGCTGCTGCAACTCGGGCGGCAGGTGCTCGGGGGAAAGACCGACGACTTCCGGCCCACGGTCGAGGTGACAGCCGACGACGTCGGCTCCGTCCCGCCCGACGTCGTGCTCGACCTCGGTGAGCTGCGTCGTGACCTGCCCGCGCTGATCGAAGGGCTCTACGCCGCCGGGGTGTTCGTCGCCTGTGTCGGCATCCGCGCGGGCCTCGACGTCGTCGACCATCCGAACGTGCGCGCCTACAAGGATCGCCTGGCGCACGCCTGTGCCGACCGCCCGTCCCGCCGGCCCGTCGCCGCAGCCGACCTGCCCGGCCTCGCCGCGACCTGGCTGACACGACATCCGGAGCTGACCCGGCTGCACGTCGTCGGATACTGGTCGGCCGCGGCGCGGACCCTCCCGTCCGCAGGTCGGTTCGCCGCAGTCACCGGACGCCCCTGCGAGGTGCACGAGGGTAGCGCCTGGAACCACCACTCCTTCCAGGCCGTTTACGCCGATCCGACCGTCGCGGTGCTGATCGTCACCACCGACACCGACACCGGCGCCTCCCCGCCGGTCCGCGCCGCCGCCCGGACGTTGCACACGATCGCCGCAGCCACCCACGGGTCGCTGCCGGAACGCAGCCTGCTGGTGACGACCGGGCACGGGCGCAGCGGTCGCCCCGCAGCGGTCGCCGGAGGTGACTGAGATGCCCCTTCCCGCAGCGGTGCTCTTCGACGTCGACGGCGTGCTGCTCGACACCGGCGAGCTGTTCCGGCAGGTGTGGAGCCGTTGGGCGACCGGCCACGGACTGGATCCGGAGCAGGTGCTGGCCCGCACGTCCGGGCGGCGCACCGTCGACGTGCTCGGCGAGTTCGCCCCGCACCTCGATCCGCGGGTCGAACGGCTGTCGTTGGACGGTCTCACCAGGCAACGGATGGCCGAGGTACGTCCGGTGCCGGGGGCCGTGCCGCTGCTGCGGGACTGCCGACGGGTGCCCTGGGCCATCGTGACCTCCGGCAGCCGATGGTTCGTCGGCGAGTGCTTCCGTTCGACCGGACTACCGCTGCCCGCAGTCGCCGTCTACGACGAGGACGTCCGGCACGGCAAGCCCTCCCCCGAGGGCTATCTCACCGCGGCCCGTCGGCTGGGCGTCGCCCCCGCACGCTGCGTCGTGGTCGAGGACGCGCCCGACGGCGTACGGGCGGCCAAGGACGCCGGATGCACGGTCCTCGCGGTCAGCACCACGCACACGCCGGCGCAGCTCGCCGGGGCCGACGCGTGCGCGCCGACCCTCGCCGCGGTGAGTGAGCTGCTGTGGACGGCACGGAACGAGGAGGTCACGGATGACTGACGAGATGGCCCTGCGGGTACGCGGCCTGCGCAAACGATTCCGGCAGGTGACCGCCGTCGACGGGGTGGACCTCAGTGTGGCCGCCGGTGAGCGCGTCGCGCTGGTCGGGCCCAACGGCGCGGGCAAGACCACCACGCTGATGAGCTGTCTCGGTGCCGTCGCGCCGGACGCCGGAACGATCGAGCTGCTGGGTCAGCACACCCGCCGGGCCCGCCGGGCGGCGCTCGCCCGGGTGGGGTTCGCCTCCGGATATCTGCCGCTCCCCCCGCATCTGCGGGTGCTGGAGTTCCTGACGCTGTACGCCCGCCTGTACGGCGCGGCGAACCCGGGCGAGCAGGCCCGCGCCGGGCTGCGACAGTTCGACATGGACGGTCTGGCCGACCGGTGGGGCAGCGACCTCTCCAGCGGCCAACGCACCGTGATCGGTGTGGTCAAGGCGACCATGCACGCCCCCGCGTTGCTGGTGCTCGACGAGCCCACCGCCTCACTCGACCCCGACGTCGCGCTGCGGGTGCGGACCGGCCTGCTCGGCATGTGCCGCGAACAGGGCACCGCACTGCTGATAACCAGCCACAACATGGTCGAGGTGGAGCGGATGGCCCAGCGGGTGATCTTCCTGGCCGCCGGTCGGGTGCTGGTAGACGGGCCGTTGGCGGCGATCGCCGCCCAACTCGGGCAGTCCAGCCTGGAGGACGTGTACCTGCGGCTCCAGGAGGCCAACGCGGGCGGCAAGGCCACCAACGCCGGAGCGGCCTCGTGAGCACCGGGGCGACGGCCGCGACGACGGGTGGCGCGCTGCGCCGGATCGCCGCCGTGGTGGTCCGGCACTGGTACGTGACCCGACGCAGCCCGCACCGGTTCCTGGAGATCGGCGTCTGGCCGGTCTTCGACATGCTCCTGTACGGCTCGATCGCGATGTACGTGCGCAGTGCCGGCGGTGACGCGGCCGGCCGTACCGCCCTGTCGGTGGTGGCCGGCATCGTCATGTGGCACGTCGTCTACCAGTCCCAGATCGCCGTCTCGGCCAGCTTCTTCGAGGAGATCTACGCCCGGCAGCTGCCGAGCCTGCTCACCACGCCGCTGCGTCCGGTCGAGTGGGTGGCCGGTGCGGCCCTGCAGGGACTGATCCGGGTCGGCGTGGGCATCGCCGCGGTGTCCGTGGCGGCGGCGCTCATGTTCGGCTTCGACCTCAGCGACTCCGGTGGCGCCATCGTGCCGGTGATGGCGTTGCTGTTGCTCACCGGCTGGGCGATCGCGTTGATCGTGATGGGCGTGGTGATGATCCTCGGCTCGGGCACCGAGACACTCGCCTTCACGGTGCTGTTCATCGTGCTGCCGCTGTCCGGCGCGTTCTACCCGGTGTCGGTGTTGCCGGCGGTGGTCCGGCCGGTCTCGGCGGTGCTGCCGACGACGTACACCTTCGGCGCGGCCCGTGCGGTGGCTACCGGTGACCCCTCACCCTGGGGCGAGATCGGCGTGGCCGCCCTGGCCACGACGGCGTTGGCGGTGGCGGCGCTGGCGTTCGCGACGTTCTCGCTGTGGGTGTTCCAGCGGCGCGGCTTCGTCAGCCGCTACCAGTGAGGGTGGGTGACGGCGATGCCGACGACCACAGTGCCGCCGAACGTCGCGCCGACGACGCGGGTGGCCTCCTCGGGATATCTCGCCCGGCTCGCCCCGGGTGCGGAGCCCGCAGCGCCCCGGTCGTTCGACGGCGACGGACCGACTCGCGGCGTGACCGTGCTCATCCCCACCTACAGCCCGCCGGGCGGTGGGCGTACCGGGAGCCTGTCGCTGTGTCTGCACACCGTCCTCGCCGCCGCACCGGACGCCGTCGTGCTGGTCGTCGACAACGGCCTGTCCGGATCGGACGCCCGGGTCGTCGGCGAGTTGCTACGGGCGACCGGCTGCGATCACCGGATCGTGGCCGCGCCCCGGTCGCCGGGGACGCGCTACACGGCGGCGCAGGCACGCAACGCGGGCCTGGCGCTGCTCGCGCACCCGGACGGGGCGGTGCTACGCCGCCGGATGCTGCTCTTCCTGGATGACGACACCGCCCTGGCGTCCGACTCGCTGGACCGGCTCCGGGCCGTCCTGGACGCGAGCCCGCGCGCCGTGGCCGCCTGCCCCCGGGTCGTTCCGGTACCGAGCCTCGACGACTGGCGTCGGCGTCGGCCGGCGTCGCCCCCCGCCACCGCGGCGCGGCGGCTGCCCGGCGCGCTCAACCGCGACGGGTACGACCTGCTGTCGGTCACCTCCCACGGCAGCCTGGTCACCGGCCGCACGGTCGGGTTGCTCGTGCGGCAGGACCCGGTGCTGTGGTGGGTCCGCCACCGGGGGCCGCTGTTCTACGAGGGCACCCCCTACGGCAGCACCGAGGACATGCTCGCGATGGCGGTGCTGTCCCGCCTCGGTGAGCTGTGGACGGTGCCGGCCGCCGAGGTCGTCGACGAGGCGCGCCGGACCCCCGGTGCGACCCGTAGCCAGCAGTTCGCCTGGGGGTACGACCACGCCTGGCTGGCTCACGCCCTGACCGAGGCCGGTGCGATCCGCCCCGGGGTCCACGCGCTCTCCTGGCGGGACGACGGGTGGGAGGAGCAGCGGAGCACCGACTGGGGCCCGTACGCCGGATTCCTCATCAACCCGGCCGAGCTGCGCCTGGGCTACCGCATGCTGCACGCGATCGGCGCGGAGCCGGAGGTGGCGACGGCGATGTTCGGCGCGGACGCCGACCGGGTACGTGCCGGCACCCACGCCCTGGGCAGGGCGCTGCGGCGCTGGCACGCGGGTGCCGGCACGGCACGACGGCGGCCACGCCCCGACCTTCCGCCGTTGGCCGGCAGGGACTGGGCTGGCCTACGTGACGGCCTGGACGCCCTGATCGGCCACCTGGCGGGGAACGTCGCGGGCAGCCTCGACCACGGACCGTCCTTCCTCTATGGCGCCCGGCAGCCGGCGGTCGCCCCACCCCTCGATTGGAGTACGCCATGAGCTACCGCGTCGGTATCGTCGGAGCGGGCTTCCTCACCCGACATTCGCTGATCCCGGCCCTGCGCGACATGCCCGGTGGCTGCCTCGCCGCCGTGCTCGACCCGGACCCGCAGGCCCTCGAGATGGCGCGTCGGGACTGCCCGGACGCCCTGTTCACCACCGACGAGGAGGCGTTCTTCGCCGTCGCCATGGACGCCGTGCACGTGGCCACCCCCAATCACCTGCACGAACGTTTCGCCGTCGGGGCCCTGCGGCGCGGCCTCGCCGTCGTGGTGGACAAGCCGTTGGCGCACACCGTCGCGTCCGGACGGAACATCGTCGCCGCCGCCACCGCCGCCGGGCTGCCCGCCATCGTCGGCTACATGTCGAAACACAACGTCTACAACCAGGAGGCACGCCGCCTGGTGCGGGCGGGTGCCATCGGCACGCCGCAGACGATGGTCGCGGCCCGCCTGGGCTGGCGCAAGGACGACTGGCGCAGCAGACCGGCCGAGAGCGGCCTGGGCTGCCTGGCCGACCTCGGCATCTACCCCGTCCTCACCGCGATCGACATCTTCGGCGCCGACCCGGTGCGCTGCCAGGCCACCGCCTGGCCGGTGGGCGACCCGACCCGCACGGACCTCTACGCGCAGGCCACCCTCTGGTTCGACGACCGCCGCTACCTGCATTTCGAGACTGCTGCCACGTTCCACGAGCAGCCCGCCTCCGCCGAGGTGGCGAGCTACACGGTCGTCGGTGACGGCGGCATCATCCAGGTCACAGGGGCCTGGCAGATGGACGGCACCGGCGCGTTGAACAGGTGCGACGCCTCGGGTTGGCACCCAGCCGCCCGGTTGACGCCGAGCGATCCGTACCGCAGCCAGTACGAGTTGCTCGCCCGGTGCGCGGCCGGCGAGCCGGTGCCCGGGGACGTGTGCCTGGAACGTGGGCTACGCGACCTGGAGATCCTGTACGCGATCGCGGACACTGCCGCTGCCGGGGCGGGTGCCGCCGATGTCCGGCTGTCCGGTGGCGTGCCGCTGGCCGAGGTCAGGTGAGTGGCGTGCGTCCGGTCCTGCACAGCTACGCACTGCGCGACTATCCGCTGGAGCACGTGCTGCGGGTCGCCGCCGCCGACGGATGGCCGGCGATCGAACTGTCCTCGTGGCATTTCGACCCGGAGTTCGATGCCGACAACATCCGCACCGGCATCGCCACCGCCGTACGGATCGGTCGCCGGTACGGCGTGGAGGTGTTCTGCGCCGACTACTGGGCCGTCTTCACCGCCGCCGACGAGCGGGAACGCGCCATGTGGGTGGAGAAGGCGTGTCTGGTCGTCGACGCCTGCGCGGACAACGGCATCACGCTCGTCAACGGCGCCGGCGGGTGGCTGGTGCGCGACGGGACGGACTGGGACCGTGACTGGGCGGGCAACGGCAGCGCGTTGGCGTCCGACGTGCAGCGCGGGTGGGTCGCCGACTGCTACCACCGGGTGGCCGCGCATGCCGCTGAGCGGGGCGTACGCGTGGCGGTGGAGGTGCACCCCAACACGGTCCACGACACGGTGGCCGCCACCGCACACCTCCTCGACCTCGCCGGACACGACAACCTGGTCGTCACCCTCGATCCCGCCAACGCCGCCGCCCTCGGTGCCGACGACCGGGATCCCGCGGTCATCGACCTGGTGGCCGACCGGGTGGCCTTCTTCCATCTGAAGAACTGCCTGATCCGCGACGGTGTCACCGACTTCACCGTGGATGCCGCCGCCGGCGTCGTCGACAACTACCGGTGGCTGGCCCGGCTGGCGCAGATGCCGGCGGTGACCGACATCTGCGTGGAGTACTGCGGCGACGGTGATCCGCATCCACGGCTCGTTGCCGGCCGCCGGTACCTGGAGGACACCCTGCGGTTGGTGGCCGCCGACCGGGACTGAGCCCCGGCCCGGCGATGACCTGCGGCCCCGCCCTCCGGGGGCCTGGGGTGTCGTCGCCGGGTCGGGTCGCCCGGCGGACGGCGGCGTGGCCTCCGCGCGCCGGAGGACGCGCCGGATCGCCGCCCGTCCGGTCAGTAGACGAACGGCCAGCCGGCGGTGTCGTAGCCGAGCAGGTTGATGCCGAGCAACGACGTGCCGTTGTCGGCGTAGTAGTGGTAGACGAGCACCTCGGCGTCGGTGTCGGTGAACACCGCCTGGTGCCCGGGTCCGTGGATGCTGCCGTGCCCGGCGAGCACCTGGGTGCCACCGCCGGCGGTCATCGCCACCCCGTTGCGGTCGACGTACGGCCCGGTGACCGAGGTCGACCTGCCCACCATGACCCGGTAGGTGCTCGCCGCACCCTGGCAGCACCTGTCGAACGACACCCACAGGTAGTAGTGGTTGCCGTGCCTGACGATCACCGGGGCCTCGATGGCGCCGCCGTTGCGCCCGGCGATGCTGAGGATGGTCGTGTCGGAGCGTTTGCCGGTGGCCGGGTTCAGCGCCACCATCTTGATGCCGGACCAGAACGACCCGAAGCTGAGCCACCACCTGCCGGTGGCGTCGACGACCAGGTTCGGGTCGATGGCGTTGAAGGTGTCGGACGTGCGGGACTCGATCACCAGACCCTGGTTGGTCCAGCTGCCCGAGGTGCCGGTGGTGCTGGTGGCCAGGAAGATCGCCGACCGGTTGGAGCCGAACGTGGAGGCGGAGTAGTACAGCCAGTACCGGCCGTCGCGGTAGGTCAGGTCCGGTGCCCACAGGTTGCTGCTGCCGCCGGTGTACGTGGTGGTCCAGGGTGCGCCGTTGGGGAAGACCGTGCCGGCGTTGCGGAACGCGGTCCGGTCGGTGGAGGTCTTGAGCGCGATGTTGGTGCCGGTGTGCGCGACCAGGTAGCCGCCGCCGGGGCGGATCACGATCGTCGGGTCGTGCACCCCGACGTCCCCGGTGACCCGACCCGGTCCGGGGTAGGCGGCGGGTGGGGTGGTGGGGGTGGCCGCCACCCGGGGCGCGGCGGTCGAGGCCGACGGTGATCCGGTGGCGATGCCGGCGACCACCAGCACCGTCGACAGGGCGATCAACACCAGGCGGCGGACGGGTGCCGGGGGTACGGCGCGGAGCGTAGTGGTCATGACGGTTCCCTGGGTCGGGCGTCGGGCGGCCCGCTCGCAGGCCGTGCCGGTCGGGGCGTCCGCTGCGGCCGGCCCGACCGGGGCGGAACACCGTCGAGGATGTCACCTCGACGTTCCCTGGAAAGTTAACCCAAACATCGACGAGCGTCAACGAAATGGACATGGCCGGGCCGGTGCCGGTCACCGCTGGCGCAGGGTGGCCAGGGCGCCGCCCCAGGCCACCACCTGGTCGAGCATCCGGTGCAGGACCTCCACCTGGTTCCCGGCGGGCCGCACCTCGCCATCCGCGTCGATCTCGGTGAAGCAGTGCAGGCCGACCTGGTCGCGGACGTCGGCGACGTGCACTTCGGCCAGCACCAGCCGCAGGTGCTCGACGGCCCGGACGCCGCCGTTGAGGCCGTACCCCACGAATCCCGCCGACTTGTCGTGCCACTCGGCGTAGAGATAGTCGATCGCGTTCTTCAGCACGCCGGGATAGGAGTGGTTGTACTCCGGGGTGACGAAGACGTACCCGTCGTACGAAGCGACGGTCTCGGCCCAGCGGCGGGTGTGCGCGGCGGTGTAGTGCTCGGGGCCCATGGCTGCCGGCACCGACTCGTCGAGGTGCGGCAGGTCGTGGTCGGCCAGGTCGACGACCTCGTAGACCGCGTCGCCCCGCTCGGCGGCGAGCCGGTGGACCCAGCGGGCCACCGCCGCGCCCCGTCGTCCCGGGCGGGTGCTGCCGATGATGACGGCGATACGCATGAACTGGCCTCCTGATCGATGGAAGGTGAAGGTGCCCGGCGGTGTCCCGGTCACTGGACCCGCACCCGTCGCTGCGCGCGGGTCAGCCGGGCGGCGAGGACGAGGGCGACCAGCGCCATCCCGGTCAGCCACCAGAAGGTGACCCGGAAGGCCGCGGCGACCTCGGCGGCGGAGTCCGCGTCGGCCAGCGCGCCGGAGAGCACCACCGCGCACAGCGCGCTGCCGAGCGCGCCGCCGACCCGGGACAGGATGTTCACCTGCGAACTGGCGTCCGACATCTGGTCGGACCGCACCCGGGCCAGCGCGGTGGAGACGGCGGGTGACCCGGCCAGCGCGAGACCGACGCCCCGAACGACCTGGAGCGCCTCGACGAGCACCGGGTCGGGGTCGGCCGGCAGCAGCGCCATCGGGACCGTGCCGACCACGACGACCGCCAGGCCGACCAGGGCCACGACGCCGCCACCGTGCTCGTCTGCCAACCGGCCGGCGAGGGGAAACGTCACTGCGGCGCCGATGCTGAACGCCATCAGCAACAGCCCGGTGTCGACGATGCTCCGGCCCATCCCCAGCTGGAAGTAGAGCGGCATCACGATCAGTCCACCGAACAGGGCGGCGCCGGAGAAGGCGATGGTGCCCGCGGCGGCGGCGTAGACCGGGTCCCGCGCCAGGCGTAGGTCCATCAGCGGCTCGTCGGCGCGCAACGACCGGTGGACGAAGAGTGCCAACGCGACCAGTGCGGCCACCAGCGGCACCAGCACCGGCGGCGCGAGCAGCCCACCGTGGTCCATCGCCCCGGCGACGGCGTAGGTGAGCAACGGCAGCCCGAGCGCGACCAGCAGCAGGGCCGGCAGGTCGAGCCGGCCGGCCCGACCGGCCTCGCCGCGCGGGACCAGCCGGAGCGCCAGCAGCAGTCCGACGATCCCGATCGGCACGTTGACCAGGAACATCCAGTGCCAGGAGAGGTGGTCGACGAGCAGGGCACCGATGATCGGCCCGAAGGCCGGGGCCAGGATCGACGGGACGCTGGCGACGGCGACGACCCGACCCATCCGCTCCCGGCCGGCGACCTGGCCGAGGATGGCCATTCCGGCGGGGATGAGCAGTCCGCCGGTGAGCCCCTGGAGCACCCGGGTGACGATGAGCATGTCGGCACTGCGGGCGAACGCGCACGCCGCGGAGGTGAGCGTGAACCCGGCCAGCGACCAGAGCCAGAGCCGACCGGGCCCGATCCGCCGGCTGAGCCAGCCGCAGACCGGCAGTGTCGCGGCGAGTGCCAGCAGGTAGCCGCTACTGATCCACTGTGCCTCGGTCAACGAGGCGCCCAGGTCGCGCCCGATGGTCTCGATGCCCACGTTGACCAGCGAGGTGTCGAGGCCGGTCAGTACGGAGCCCGAGGCCAGGACGGCCGCGATCCACCACACCGGGACAGGCGCCGCCGTAGCGGGGACCCGCCCCGGTGCGGGTGCCGTGTCCGCGTTCCCGCCGGCTGCCGCCATCACCACCCCCGACCCAATATTGTTGGACCTCCAACGATATCAGAGAATCGTTGGAGGTCCAACGTTTGGGTACACTGGGCGGGTGACAGAGCGGACCGAACTCGCACCGGGGGCACCGCCGGCCCGGCTCCGACGGCTGACCAGCTGGCTGCTCCACCACGCGGCGGCCCGCGCCAACCGGGTCGTCACCCGGCACCTGGACCGTCCCGCCGACCGGATGCGGTACGCCATCCTCGCCGCGCTCGACGAGTTCGGCGACACCAGCCAGGCGGACCTGTGCCGCCGGCTCGGCATCGACCGGGGCGACGCCGTCGACACGCTCAACGGGATGGAGGCCGAGGGACTGCTGCGCCGCGAGCCGGACCCGGCGGACCGGCGTCGCAACGTCGTGCAC
Source organism: Micromonospora sp. WMMD734 (assembly GCF_049178975.1). Lineage (NCBI taxonomy): Bacteria > Bacillati > Actinomycetota > Actinomycetes > Micromonosporales > Micromonosporaceae > Micromonospora > Micromonospora sp. WMMD734. The sequence goes on along the minus strand of NZ_JBMHMK010000001.1, from coordinate 1,003,948 downwards.
GTCACCGCCGCCGGGACCGCCCGGATGCGGGAGCTGGACGCCCTGGTCGACGCCGCCCAGGACGAACTGCTCAGCGGACTCACCCCGGCCGAACGCGCCCGGCTCAGCCGCCTCCTGCACCGCCTGGTCGACCTGCCGCCGAGCTGACCGGCAGGCCATCGCCGGGCCGGCCGCGCCGAGCAGGCAGCGCTCGGCCGGCCCGGACGCCGTCGGCCGGGCCGGCCGAGCACCCGGATCAGACCGGGACGACCCGGTTGTCCACGATCGAGGTGAACGTCGACTCGGGAGCGATGAGACCCCACTTCACCATCCACCGGTAGGTGCGCTCGAACTCGGCCTCCGGGTACGGCTCCGGGTCGACGTAGCGCAACCGGCCCAGCCGGAAGTCCGCCGGCTCCAGCTTCACCAGGTCCTCGGGCACCTCGGCGACGAAGTGGTGCAGGTACGGCCGGATGTCCTCGTTGATCTTCGCGACGGCCCGGCGGACGGCCCGGTCGACGGCGGCGAAGGTTTCCGGGTCGACATCGGCGCTGGCGATCTCCGAGCCGACGTAGAACGCCTCGGTGATCAGTACGTAACCGAGCTTCTCGGCGGCGGTGGTCCACGGCTCCATCAGCGCGACCGCGTCGATCTCGCCGTCGCGCAGCTTGCGGAACCGTTCGGCCGGCCCGCCGGCGTGCACCACCTTGATCTCGTCGGGGTCCAGGAAACCCTCCAGGGACTGGATGGCCAGGTAGTGCGAGCCGTGGTGGAAGTTGACGCCGACGGTCCTGCCGGCCAGGGCCTGCGGATGCTTGATGCCGGAGTCGGGCCGGACGAAGATCGCCTGGCTGGCCACGGAGGCCCGCTTGGCGATGATCTGGCCGCCGCGACCGCTGTCGTGGGAGCGGCGGATCTGCCCCCACTCGCAGGCCCGGTAGAGGGAGACGTCGCCGCTCTCGAACGGCGTGGAGATGCCGCCGAACGAGCTGACCAGCTCGTGCTCCTCGATCGGCTTGAGCACCGCGTCGTACGAGCCGGGGGCGACCAGTTCCAGGTCGATGCCCTCCTCGGCGAAGTAGCCGTGCTCCAGGCCGACGAGGTACGGCAGGGTGAAGATGGCGCCGCTGCGGACGCTCCTGACCTTCTTGAGTGTCACCGGGGTGGTCCCTTCTGCTTCGTTGTTGTGCGTTAGCTGGCGGTTGTCGCGGTCGGTGGTGCCGTCGGCGCGTCCTCGATCCCCACCACCTCCTCTCCCACCGGCCGGTCCGGTGGCGGCCGGAACAGCCGCCACGTCGCGTACGCGCAGTACGCGGCGGTCACCGCCACCAGCGCGTACGCGACGCGCAGGGCGGTGGTGAAGTCGTCGCCGGCCTCGGCGGCGACCCGGGCGATGTCGTCGGTCGGCTGGCCGGTCAGGGCCAGCACCGAGACCACCACCGCGCCGAGGACGGCGACGCCGAGGTTGGTGCCGATCTGCCGGGAGGCGCTGGTGATGGCGCTGGCCACCCCGGCCCGCTCCCGGGGCAGGCTGTTCACGGCCGTGTTGGTGGCCGGCGGGTTGACCAGGCCCATGCCCGCCCCGAGCAGGAGATAGCCGACGAGCAGCGGGGCCAGGCCCACGTCGGCGGTGACGGTCAGGGCGAGCAGGGTCATCGACGCCACGAACGCCAGGTGCCCGACGGTGGCGGGCCGCCGGCCGCCGTACCGGCCCACGATCCGGCCGGAGACGTTGGCCAGCACCAGCGTGCCGAGGGTGGTGGGCAGGGTGAGCAGGCCGGTGGCCAGCGGGCTGAACCCGCGTACCTGTTGCAGGTAGAACGTGTTGACGAAGGTGAAGCCGCCCAGCGTCAGGTAGGCCACGACCGCCGTGAGCACCGCGCCACGCAGCGCGGGGATCGCCAGGTGGCGTGGGTCGAGCACCGGGTCGGGGCGGCGGCGGGCGGCCGGCAGGTAGCCGACGGCGGCGGCCACCGCCACGGCCACGGCGACCAGGACGGGCCCGGTCAGCCAGCCCCGGCTCGGGCCGTCGATCAGCGCGAACGTGAAGCCGACCAGCACCAGGGCGGCCAGCGTGTTGCCCAACGCGTCGAGGCGGCGGGGTGGGCCGTCGACGACGCCCGGCGGCAGCAGCCGGGTGCCCAGGTACAGCAGCGCCGCGCCGCCGACGCTCACGGCGAACAGGCTGCGCCAGCCGGCGGCCTGCACCAGCACCCCGCCGACCAGGGGTCCGCAGGCGGCCGACACCCCGGCCGTCGCGCTCCAGGTGCCCAGCGCCCGGCCGCGGTGTACCGCGTCGGGGAACAGGTTGGCGATGAGGGCGAGGGCGGGCGGGACCATCAACGCTCCTCCGACCCCCTGCACGCCCCGGGCGGCGATCAGGGCGGGCGCGTGCGGGGCCACCCCGCACAGCACCGATCCCGCCGCGAACACCAGCAGCCCGACCCGGAACGTCCGCCGTCGCCCGTACCTGTCGGCGACCGCACCGCAGAGCAGGGTGAGGCTGGCCCGGACCAGCGCGTTGCCGGTCGCCACCCACTGCAACTCGGTCGTGCTCAGCCGCAGTTCGTGGTGCACCGACGGCAGGGCCAGGTTCAACGCCGCGCCGTCGAGGACGCCGAGGAACAGCGTCCCGCAGCACACCAGCAGGGCGGCGCGGCGGCGCCGGGGCAGGGACATCGCCGGCTCAGAGCTTCTCGTACACCGGCTTGGCGGCCCGCTTCTTCAGCACGCCGACCTCGACGGCCAGGTCGATCTGCTTCTCCAGGTTGGCGAAGACGGTGTCGTCCCACACGTCGGCGTAGACGGGGGCGAGCCGTTCCGGCAGTAGTTCGATGGCCTTCTTCTCGGTGGCGGGGACGCCGTAGTCGGCGTGGTACCTCCCGATCAGGGTGGGGTCCTGCTTGATCAGTTGCCAGGCTTCCAGGGTGAAGTCGACGTACGCCCTGGCGGTCTCCCGGTGGGCGGCCAGCCAGTCGCGGCGGACGGCGGTGCCGTTGAGGAACAGCGGGCTGCGCTCGCCGGTGCCCTTACGCCACAGCTCGTCGACGGAGGCGAGCTGCCGGTTGCCGGAGCCGACCAGGCGGGTGGCGTTGGGTTCGATGGCGATGATCGCGTCGAGGTCGCCGCGTTCGTACAGCGCGAGGTTGGCGATGGGCTGCCCGGTGAACAGCTTGAACTCCCGGTCGAAGCGGATGCCGTTGACGGCTGCGGCGAGCGCCGCCGCCCGGTAGGTGTCGCTGCTGGGTGGCTGTACGCCGACCTTCCTGCCCAACAGGTCGGCGATGCTCTGGTAGGGACTGTCGGCGGGGACGATCCAGCGGCCGTGGTTCCACAGGGACGGTCCGACGATGACCACGTCGTGGCCGCTGGTGTTGACCTCGGTCGCGCCCAGCGGGCCGAAGGCGTAGATGTCGAGCACGCCGGTGAGCAGCTGCTCCTGTCCCGCGCCCGGACCGCCGCCGGCCTTGCGGTCGAGGCGGAGCCCGTGTTTGGCCTCCAGGCCGAACTGCTCGGCCACGGAGTCGCGGATCGCCCCCGCCGTGCCGGGGCTGCGGGGCTGCACCTTGGCGCTGCGGGTGCCGGCGGCGGCCGGCTCGTCGGTGCCGCAGGCGCTCAGCAGGGTGGCCGCGCCGGCGCCGCCGGCGACAAGCCCGGCGGCGCGCAGCAGGGATCGTCGAGTGAGGGGTGTCGTGGACACGGGGGTTCCTTCCAGGTGGTTCAGGGGTGCCCCGGCTCGCGGGGTGAGGGTGGCGGGCCGGTGGCCGCGCCGAGGGGTGGGGCGGGTTCAGGTGAGGGCGGCGACGATGCGGCGATGCACGTCGAACAGGTCGGGGTCCTCGGGGCTGCGGGGGCGCGGGCGGTCGATGCGGTACTCCCCGACCACCTCGGCGGGGCGTCCGCCGAGCACCACCACCCGGTCGGCGAGGAACGCGGCCTCCAGCGCGTTGTGGGTGACCAGCAGGCCGGTGCGCGGGGTGCGCAGCCAGAGCTGTTGCAACAGCAGCCGCAGGCGGCGGGCGGTCAGCTCGTCCAGCGCGCTGAACGGCTCGTCGAGCAGCAGCACCTCGGGGCGGACGACGAAGGCGCGGGCCACGGCGACGCGTTGACGTTGCCCACCGGAGAGCACCGACGGGTACGACCGGGCGTACTCGGTCAGGCCGACGGCGTCGAGGATCGGGGCGACCTCGGCGGGGTCGACCCCGGCAGCCGTGGCGGCGAGCCGCACGTTGGACTCGACGGAGGTCCAGTCGAGCAGCCGGGGCTGCTGGAACACCATGCCGAGGCGGGGCCGTCCGTCGCCGGTGGAGACGGTGCCCGCGTCGGGGCGTTCCAGGCCGGCGATCAGGTGCATCAGGGTGGTCTTGCCGGTGCCGGAGCCGCCGACCACGGCGACCAGTTCGTCGGGGGCGAGGGTGAGGGAGAAGTCGCGGAAGATCTGTTGCCGTTCGCCGGTGCGCCGGCTGGTGAACGCCTTGTCGACGCCGTCGACGCTGATCCGGACGCTCATCGCAGCGCCACCCGCCGCCAGCGCACCGAGCGGCGTTCCAGGGTCTGTAGCAGCCCGTACTCGATGGCGGCCATGACCAGGGCGAAGGCGACGGTCCAGGCGAGCACGCCGGCCACGTTGTGCTGGGAAAACTCCAGGTTGAGCTGGTAGCCGACGCCGTCGGCGAGGCCGAAGATCTCCACCAGCACGATGACCTTCCAGGCCATCGCGATGCCCAGGCGTGCCCCGGTGAACAGGTCGGGGACGATGGCGGGCAGCCACACGTAGCGCAGTCGGGTCAGCGCGTCGAACCGGTAGACGTGGGCCATCTCGCTCAGCGCCGGGTCGACCGACCGGACGCCCTGCGCGACGTTGATGGTTAGTGCGGGGGCCGCCGCGAGTGCGACGGTGAGGACGGGGTTGAGCAGGCTCACCCCGAACCAGATGACGCACAGCAGGGCTTTGACCAGGCCGGGGGTGGCCAGCCCGATGAGCACGGCGGGCTCCAGGAAGCGGCGCAGCCACTCGCTGCGGCCCATCGCGATGCCGGCGGCGACGGAGACGACGAAGGCCGCCGCGAAGCCGAGCACGACGCGGGTGAGGGTGACCCGGACGTTCTCCGCCAGCGCGCCGCTGGTGGTGATGTCGGCCAGGTTGCGGGCGACCGCGCCGAGGCCGGGGATCAGGGCGCTGCCGGCGGTCTGTGCCATGAGCTGCCAGCCGGCCGCGAGCAGGCCGACGAGCAGCAGCGCGGGCAGGGGCCGGGTGAGGCGCGCGGCGACGCCGGTGACGGGTGGACGGTCCGGCGGTGCGGGTGACCGCCCGCCGCCGAGCACGACCTCCTCGACGCCGACGGGGTGCGTGACGGTCATCGACATCCCATCCTTCGGTACATGGGCCGCGTCGTTCTCGACGCCGGCAGACCGGTGACCAGCACGACAATGCCAGCCCGTTCATTTCCTATCCTGCCGATAGGATTAGTAGGTTTGCAATGACCTTCTCACCTGACGGGATACACCTTGTGGGGTAGTCGACCGAGCGCAACGGGTAACCGTCGCCGACCGGAGGCGTCCCGGGTCGAGCCTCCGGTCGGGCCGTCCGCCGGGAGGACCGGGCCGGACGGGAGGGCGGGCGGGCGGATGGACCACGGGACCCGCGTGCACACATGGACGGCCGGTGTGACCGCGGCTCCGAGGGGAGGCGGTCACACCGGCCGGTGTGACGGTCGGGTCAGGAGACGACGCAGCTGACCCCGTTGAGGGTGAAGGAGGCGGGCCGGGCGGTGTTGCCGGTGTGGGTGGCCTGGAAGCCGATCTCGGTGGAGCCACCGGCCGCCAGCGTCCCGTTGTACGAGACGTTGCGGGCGGAGACCTGGCCGCTGGTGCCGGTGTAGGTGGCGTTCCAGCCGTTGGTGAGCATCTGCCCGGCGGGCAGGGTGAAGGCCAGGGTCCACCCGTCGATCGCCGACGTGCCGAGGTTGGTGATGCGGATGCTGGCGGTGAACCCGTCGTTCCAGGAGTTCATCGTGTAGCCCACCGCGCAGTCACCGGACTGGCCCGGCGGCGGCGTGGTGGGGGGAGGCGTGGTCGGCGGCGGCGTGGTGGGCGGCGGCGTGGTGGGGGGCGGGGTGGTGGGGGGCGGGGTGGTCGGCGGCGGGGTGGTCGGCGGCGTGGTGGTGAAGGTGATGTTCGAGACGTAGGAGTTGATGTTCCAGCTCGCGTCCGAGTCGGTCTGGCTGGTGACCGGTCGACCCTGGACGGTGAAGTTGGTGAAGTGCACCCCGCTGATGTTGACCGTCGAGGAGCGTCCGTGCAGGTTGACGACCTTCTTCACGTCCGAGGAGACGTTGGTGAAGTAGGCGTTGCGGATCGTCGAGGTGTTCTTCACCGTCCGCCAGGACGGCGGCCGGTCCTCCTGGAGATCGATCAGACTGTCGGTCTGTTCGACCCGGACGTCCTCCCACCGGGTGTTGGACACGACGGCGGTGTCGACGGCGTCGATCACCATCGAGCGCCCCGCCTTCACCACGTCGATGTCGCGGAAGACGATCCCGTCCATCGACGTGCCCTCGGTCTTGGTGCCGATCTTCGCGCAGGCGGAGTTGCTGTAGCAGACGACGTGCTCGTGGACGACGTTCCTGGTGTTGACGATGCCACTGGCGAACTCGTTCTTGGTCGCCATGTTGTCGTCGCCGGTGTAGAGGAACGCGTTCGACAGCAGGCTGTTGGTCGACTCGTCGAAGTCCACCCCGTCGGTGTTGTTGTACCCCGAGTTCGGCCGGCAGTTGATCAGCTTGTAGTTCCTGATGGTGACCCGGTCGCTGCGGTAGACGAGGGTGTTCCAGTAGCTGGAGTCGCGGACGGTGACGCCGTCGACCAGGATGTCGGAGCTCTCCTCGATCTTCAGCACGGCCAGGTTGATGCCCTGGGCCCGCAGGTACTTGCCGTTGCCGTCGATGACCCCACGGCCCAGCAGTTTCGCGTTGCGCACCTGGTACATCCGCAGCGAGGCGTGCTGCATGCCCTCGATGTTCACCCCGCCGCTGCCGGTGTTGAAGTCCGCCTTCTGGTTCGAGCCGTAGAGGACGGCGCCGGCGGCCAGGTAGAGGGTCATGTTGCTCTTCATCCACAGCTCACCGACCTGATAACGGCCCGGCGGCACGTACAGGATGTTCCGGGTGGCCCCGGACGCGGCGTTGATGGCGCTCTGGATCTTGGAGGTGACCAGCGTTCCCCCGGTGTTGTCGACGCCGTAGTCGGCCAGGTTCTTGACGTCGGCGTCACCCACCTGCGGCGCGTCCGCCTCGGGCGCGTCGATCAGGACGAACAGCAGCTCCTTGGCGTCGAACTGGACGATCAGGTAGTTGGGGCCGCTGGTGAAGCTGATCGTGTTGCCGCTGCGGGCGACGGCGAGTTTCCGGCTCTTGGGGCTGACGGTGTACGAACTGAAGCTCTCGGCGACGGTGACCGAGAACTGGGCGGTCCCCGCCGCCGCCATCGAGCAGTGCGCGTAGTGCACCTGCATCTCCGGGGCGTACTTGGTCATCTTCTCGACGAACAGCGGGTTGGCGTCCGCCGTGACGGTGTAGAGCGTGCTCTTCGTCGCGCCGCGCAGGGCGGGGTCGGCGACGCAGCCGCCGGCGGCCGCACCTGACGAGCCGTTCGCGGCCGCCGCGGTCGCACCGTGGACCGGTGCCACCACCGCGCCCGTCGCGACACCGCCGACGGCGAGGAGAGCGATCGTTGCCCAGATCGCGAGGCGTCTGTTCTTCATGGGGACCCTTCTCGGGAATGGATTGGGTGCCGCCCGGACGACCGCCGCCGCTCGAACACCGATACCGACACCGGCGCCGGCACCGGGGCGACCGCCGCCCGGGTGGGGCGGGATCCGCCCCCGTCCCGACGAGCCCTTCCGGGTCGCGATGTTTTCGTCGCGGCGGGGAAACGGAGCCGACAAAGGACCCCGTCAAGAAACATTTCCATAGCGGACACTACGCTTGACATGGATGTTCGTCAATTGTGAGGAGCCCAGCTCCTGGAAACTATCGGCGTGAGAGAGGAAACTTTCCGATCGATCACGCTGATGCCGGCGGCGGTTCGGGGCGGCGAGGAAGCGCGACGGCGAACCGTCGTCCTCCGGCGGTCGGGGCGACGAACCGGTCGGGTGCCGGCGGCCGCCCGACACCCGCCGGGCCGGGAACACCGACCCGCCGCGCACCCACCGTCACCGCGTCGTAGTCGGCGGCGGGCGGCACCCGCCACCGGCGGCGACGCCGGTTCGACATCGGCTATTGACGTCGCCGTAACAGGGGGCTTAGCGTCTGTCGAACCGCTTCGTCGAACCGCTTCGACGATCATTTCCGTGCGGTTCGACGCTGCCCGGGGAGGTGCGCGATGGCCACCATGCACGACGTCGCCCGCCTGGCGCAGGTCTCGGTCAGCACCGTGTCCTACGTCCTCACCGGGGCCCGGCCGATCTCACAGGCCACCCGGGCCAAGGTGCTCGCCGCCATGGCCCAGCTCGACTACCAGCCCAACGCGATGGCCCGGGGCCTGGCCAGCCGACGCAGCCGGATCCTGGGCCTGCTGCTGCCGATGGACGAGCGCGGGCTCGGCGCGACCGAGGCGGCGTTCGTCACCGGGGCCGCCGCGGCGGCCAGCGCCGTCGGCTACCACCTGGTGCTGTCGCCCGTCGGCGGGGGCGGCGACCTCGACGAGCTACGCCGGCTGGCCAGCCAGCGGATGTTCGACGGTGTCGTGCTGATGGAGGTGCAACTCGCCGACGAACGGGTCGACGCGCTCCAGCAGGCCGGGGTGCCGCTGGTGCTGATCGGGCGAACCGGGGACACCGACGCGCTCTCCTACGTCGACATCGACTTCGAGCAGACCGTGCGGGAGGCGGTGGCGCACCTGGTCGGCCTGGGGCACCGGCAGATCGTCTACGTCAACCACTCGGCCGAGACCCTGGCCAGCGGCTACGGGCCGGCGCTGCGGACCCGGGACGCGTTCGTCACGGCGATGACCGACCACGGCCTGGAGCCGGTCATGATCCCGGCGCAGGACAGCGCCGCCGGCGGGCGGGCCGCGCTGGCCGCCGCCGTCGCACGGGCACCGGGCCTGACCGCGGTGCTGGCCATGAACGAGACGGCGATCTTCGGCATCCTCGGCGAGTTGACCGCGCGGGGGCTGAGCGTGCCCGACGACGTGTCGGTGGTCTCGATGGTCACCTCGCCGCAGGTCGCCGAGCTGGCCACCCCGGCGCTGACCGCGATGACGTCGCCCGGCTCGGCGCTGGGTCGGATCGCGATCGAGGCGCTGGTACGCCACCTGGACGGGGCCGGCGACGAGCGCCACCAGCAGTTGCTGCCGTGCGCGTTGGAGATCCGGGAATCGACCGCAGCACCCCGAAGCCGTCACCCCGATGGGGGTTGACCAGGTAAAACGGCCCGTCGCCGCGCGGCAACGCGACGACGGACCCAGTGAAGTACCGGGCTCGATACTCAACGAGGAGGATAGCAATGCAGCGATTCCGCCGGATCGTCGCCGCGATCGCCCTGGCGGCCACCGCGACGACCACCGTGGCCGCGTGCGGCGGCGACGACAGCGGTGACGACAGCGGGGCCAAGACCCTCAAGCTGTGGCACTACGAGGGCGAGAACAGCGCGATGGGGGTCGGCTGGGCCAAGGCCATCGAGATCTTCAAGACCGAACACCCGGGCGTCGAGGTGCGCTTCGAACGCAAGGCGTTCGAGCAGATCCAGCAGAACGCCGGCATGATCATCAACTCGTCCGAAGGTCCGGACATCATGGAGTACAACAAGGGCAATGCGACGGCCGGCCTGCTGTCGTCCCAGGGCCTGCTCACCGACCTCAGCGACGAGGCCGACAAACGTGGCTGGGCCGGCAAGCTCAGCCCCAGCCTGCAGACCACCGCCCGGTACAGCGACAAGGGCGTGATGGGGTCGGGCAACTGGTTCGGCGTGCCGAACTACGGCGAGTACGTCACGGTCTATTACAACAAGGACCTGTTCGACCGCAACGGCGTCACGGTGCCGACCACGCTGGCCGAGTTGACCGCCGCGATGGACACCTTCGTCAGCAAGAAGATCACCCCGCTGGGCATGGCCGGCGCCGAGTACCCGGCCGGGCAGCTGTTCTACCAGCTGGCCCTGTCCAAGGCCGACCGGCAGTTCGTCGACAACTACCAGCTCTACAAGAACCCCGTCGACTTCAAGGCCGACCCGCTCAAGTACGGCGCGGACACCTTCGCCGAGTGGGTGCGCAAGGGCTACGTCGCCAAGGACTCGGCGAGCCTCAAGGCCGAGGACATGGGCACCGCGTTCATCGCGGGCAAGACCCCGATGATCGTCTCGGGCAGCTGGTGGTACGGCCGGTTCAAGGCCGAAATGAAGGCCAACTGGGACACCTTCCTGTTCCCGGGCAACACCCTCACCGCCGGCTCGTCCGGCAACCTCTGGGTCGTCCCGACCAACAGCAAGGCCAAGAGCCTGGCGTACGACTTCATCGACATCACCCTGCGTCCGGAGATCCAGGACCTGATCGGCAACAACGGCGGTATCCCGGTGGCCGGTGACCCCGCGAAGATCACCGACCCGAAGGACCGCAAGCTGATCGAGGACTTCAACACGGTCAGCAAGCAGGACGGCCTGGCCTTCTACCCGGACTGGCCGGTGCCCGGCTACTACGACGTGCTGGTCGGCGGGTTCCAGGCGCTGATCAACGGGTCCAAGTCCCCCGACCAGGTGCTCGACACGATCGCCAAGCCGTACGCCGACGGCGTCAAGGAGATCACCGGCAAGTGACACGGCGAGCGGCGGGCGCGACCGGCACGACCGGCGCGCCCGCCCACCCCCGCCGGGAAGGATCCTGGATGACAGTCCCCGACACCGTCGCCGGCACCCCACCGGCGGCACCCCCGACCCCCTCCCCCGCGTCCCCACGCCGCCGCCGACGCGACGGCCGCGACGCGGCGTACTGGCTCTACCTGCTCCCCGGGGCGGTGCTGTTCGTCCTGGTCATCGGCGTGCCGCTGGTCGGCACCGGCTACCTGTCGCTGACCCGCTGGTCGGGCGTCGGCGACCCCACCTTCGTCGGGTTGGACAACTACCGGCGGCTGCTGGACGACGACGTGTTCTGGGCGTCGTTCCGCAACACGGTGGCGATGATCGTCGCGATGGTGGTGGTGCCGACCCTGCTCGGGCTGCTGCTCGCCTCGGTGCTCTTCGACGTCGTCGGGCGTCGGTTCCGGCCCCGGACGGCGGCGGCCCTGCGGGCCGCGTTCTACCTGCCGCAGGTGCTGCCCGTGGTGGTGGCCGGCATCGTCTGGGGCTGGATCCTGCGCCCCGACGGCGCGTTCAACAGTGTCCTCGACGCGGTCGGTCTCGGCGCGCTGCGCCACGACTGGCTGGGCGACCCGGACACCGCGCTGCCGGCGGTGATGGCGGTGATGATCTGGGTGCAGATCGGCTACCCGGTGGTCGTGTTCATGGCGGCGTTGCAGCGGGTCGACCCGGAGCTGTACGAGGCGGCCGAGGTCGACGGGGCGAACTGGCTGCGCCGGTTCCGGGCGATCACCCTGCCGCAGATCCGGCCGGAGACCTTCGTGGTGGCCCTGACCTGCACGATCGCCGCGCTGAAGGTGTTCGGGCCGATCTTCGCGCTCACCCGGGGCGGCCCGGAGAACGCCACCAACGTGCCGTCGTACTTCGCCTACTACACGTTCTTCAAGAAGCTCCAGGTCGGCTACGGCTCGGCGATCTCCACGGTGCTCACGGCGATCATCGTGGTGGTGGCCGTGGCCTTCATCGTCGTGCAGGCCCGCAGCGAGCGCCGGGAACGGGGGCGTTGAGATGACCGTGACGATCGCCAAGGTCCCGGTCCGCCGGAAGAAGGTGCGCGACCGCCACCACCGGGGCGTCAGCCGCTGGGTGGTGCTCGCCGGGGTCACCGTGGGCGCGCTGGTCATGCTGGTGCCGTTCGCGTTCATGCTGCTCAACGCGTTCAAGTCGCCCGGGGACTACTCGTCGGGCGGCCCGTTGAGCTGGCCGTCGGAGTTCTACACCACGGGTCTGCGGACGTACTGGTCGGAGGTGAACTTCCCGCTCAAACTGTGGAACTCGGCGCTCATCGCCGGGTCGGTGGCGGTGCTCGGCGTCGTCGTGTCGCTGCTCAACGCGTACGCGCTGGGCATCGGCCGGGTCCGCGGCCGGCTGTGGATCGTCGGGGTGTTCCTGCTGGCCAACATGCTGCCGCAGGAGGCGTTGATCTATCCGCTGTACTACGTCGCCAAGGAGATCGGCCTCTACAACACCCGACTGTCGGTGATCATCATCTTCACCGTGATCCAGAGCGCGTTCGGCACCTACCTGCTCGCCTCGGTGCTGGGCACGTTCCCCCGGGCACTGCTGGAGGCCGCCGCGCTCGACGGCGCCGGCAGGTGGACGGTGCTGTGGCGGGTGGTCTTCCCCAACCTGCGGCCCACCCTCGCCGTGCTGCTCATCTTCTTCTTCATCTGGACCTGGAACGAGTTCCTCATCCCGCTGGTCATGCTGATCGACAACCAGACCCAGACCATCCCGGTGGCCCTCGCGTCGTTGCAGGGTGACCGGCTGATGGACGCCCCCACCACCAACGCCGGCGCGTTGATCAGCCTGGTGCCGGCCATCCTGTTCTTCCTCATCTTCCAGCGCACCCTGGCGCGCGGCATCACGGCAGGAGCCGAGAAGTGAAGTTCACCGACGGGTACTGGCAACTGCGCCCGGGGGTCAGCGTGCTGCGCCCCGGCACTGTCGAATCGGTCGAACCGGACGACCGCGGTTTCACCGTCTTCGCGCCGGCCGGTCAGATCAACGGCCGGGGCGACACGCTCAACCGGCCGGTCGTCACCGTCCGCTTCTTCTCCCCCGCACCCGGCGTGGTCGGGGTGACCATCGGCCATCACAGCGGCGGGCTGCCCCGCGAACCCCGCTTCGGGCTGGACACCGACGACACGCACCCGGTCACCGTCGACATCACCGGGCTCAGCGCGTCGCTGACCACCGGCGAGCTGACCGTGCGGGTCGCGCTGGTCGACGGCTGGCGGGTCGAGTTCCGGCACGGCGACCGGCTGGTCACCGCGTCCACCGGGCGCAGCATCGGCATCGTCACCGACGGCGAGGGCCGCCGGTACGTGCACGAACGGCTCGCGCTCGGCGTCGGCGAGACGGTGTACGGGCTGGGCGAACGGTTCGGCCCGTTCGTCAAGAACGGGCAGACCGTCGACGTGTGGAACGCCGACGGCGGCACCGCCAGCGAGCAGGCGTACAAGAACGTGCCGTTCTATCTGAGCAGTGCCGGCTACGGGGTGTTCGTGGACCACCCGGAGCACGTGTCGTTCGAGGTCGGCTCGGAGGTCGTCGCGCAGACCCAGTTCAGTGTGGAGGGCCAGTCGCTGACCTACCACGTCATCGACGGGCCCACCCCGAAGGACGTGCTGCGCCGCTACACCGCGCTGACCGGCCGCCCGGCCCGGGTGCCCGCCTGGTCGTACGGGCTGTGGCTGTCCACGTCGTTCACCACGTCGTACGACGAGAAGACGGTGACCGAGTTCGTCGACGGGATGGCCGAACGGGACCTGCCGCTGTCGGTGTTCCACTTCGACTGCTTCTGGATGCGCCAGTTCCACTGGGTCGACTTCGTGTGGGACCCGGCGACCTTCCCCGACCCGGAGGGCATGCTGCGCCGGCTGCACGAGCGCGGCCTGAAGGTGTGCGTGTGGATCAACCCGTACATCGCCCAGCGGTCGTACCTGTTCGAGGAGGGCCGCCAGGCCGGCTACCTGGTGCGCAACCCGGACGGGTCGGTGTGGCAGTGGGACAAGTGGCAGGCCGGTATGGCACTCGTCGACTTCACCAACCCCGACGCGGTGGCCTGGTTCACCGGCAAGCTGCGGGCGCTGCTGGACATGGGCGTCGACTGCTTCAAGACCGACTTCGGCGAGCGGATCCCGACCGACGTGGTGTGGCACGACGGGTCGGACCCGCAGCGGATGCACAACTACTACTCCTACCTCTACAACAAGGCGGTCTTCGAACTGCTGGAGGCCGAACGGGGCGAGGGCGAGGCGGTGCTGTTCGCCCGCTCGGCGACCGCCGGCGGCCAGCAGTTCCCGGTGCACTGGGGTGGCGACTGCGAGTCGACGTTCGTCGCGATGGCCGAGTCGCTGCGCGGCGGGCTGTCCCTGGCGTCGTCCGGGTTCGGCTACTGGAGTCACGACATCGGCGGCTTCGAGGGCACCCCCGACCCGGCGGTGTTCAAGCGGTGGATCGCGTTCGGCCTGCTGTCGTCGCACTCGCGGCTGCACGGCTCCGGCTCGTACCGGGTGCCGTGGGCGTACGACGAGCAGGCCGTGGACGTGCTGCGTCACTTCACCCGGCTCAAGCTCGGCCTGATGCCGTACCTGGCGGCGACCGCCGAGGAGGCGCACCGCGACGGCGTCCCGATGATGCGACCGATGATCGTGGAGTTCCCGGACGACCCGGCCGTGGCGCACGTCGACCGGCAGTACATGCTCGGCCCCGACGTGCTGGTCGCGCCGGTGCTCAGCGCCGACGGGCAGGTCACCTTCTACGTGCCTGCCGGCACCTGGACCCACCTGGTCACCGGGGCGCAGCTCACCGGCCCGGCGTGGGTGACCGAGAAACACGGGTACGACAGCCTGCCGGTGCTCGCCCGGCCCGGCGCGGTCATCGGGTTCGGATCGCGCTGCGACCGGCCCGACTACGCCTGGGCCGACGGGGTGGAGCTGCGGCTCTACGCGCCGGCCGAGGGGCAACGGCAGCGGGTGCGCATCCCGTCGCCCGACGGGGGCCCGGGTGCGCAGTTCGAGGTGGGATTCCGGGGCGGGGTGGCGACCGCCGAACTGGTGGCGGGCGAGTCGTCGGCGTACCACTGCGTGGTGGTCGGCGCGGAGAGGGCGGGACGATGACGGCACGCAACTTCCCGGAGAGCTTCGTCTGGGGGTCGGCGACGGCGGCGTACCAGATCGAGGGCGCGGCGACCGAGGACGGCCGGGGTCGGTCCATCTGGGACACCTACAGCCACACCCCCGGGCGGACGTTGAACGGCGACACCGGCGACGTGGCCGCCGACCACTACCACCGGTGGCCGCAGGATCTGGACCACATCGCGGCGCTGGGGCTGTCCGCGTACCGTTTCTCGATCTCCTGGCCCCGGGTGCAGCCTGGCGGTTCCGGCCGGTTCAACCCCGCCGGCCTGGACTTCTACGCGCGGCTGGTCGACGGCCTGCTGGAGCGCGGCATCCGACCGGTGGCGACCATGTACCACTGGGACCTGCCGCAGGAACTGGAGGACGCCGGCGGCTGGCCGGCGCGGGACACGGCGCTGCGCTTCGAGGAGTACGCGGCGGGGATCGTCGGCGCGCTCGGTGACCGGGTGCACACCTGGACGACGCTCAACGAACCGTGGTGCTCGGCGTACCTGGGGTACGGCTCCGGCGTGCACGCGCCCGGCCGCACCGAACCGGCGGCGGCGTTGGCGGCGGTGCACCACCTGAACCTGGCGCACGGCCTGGCCGGGCGGGTGGTGCGGGAGCTGACGCCGAGCGCCGAGCTGTCGGTGACGTTGAACCTGCACGTCGTGCGGGGCGCGTCCGGGTCGGCCGCCGACGCCGACGCGGTCCGGCGGATCGACGCGCTGGCGAACCGGGCGTTCCTGGGCCCGATGCTTCAGGGGGCGTACCCGGCCGACCTGCTGGCCGACACCGCCGCCGTCACCGACTGGTCGTTCGTCCGTTCCGGTGACGAGAAGCTGATCGCGGTGCCGCTGGACGTGCTCGGGGTGAACTACTACTCCAGCACCCTGGTCCGCGCCTGGGACGGGCACTCGGCCCGCTCGGCCGCCGACGGGCACGGCGCGTCGGCCCACTCGCCGTGGGTGGGGGCCGAGGACGTCGACTTCCTGCCGCAGCCCGGCCCGTACACGGCGATGGGGTGGAACATCGACCCGCCGGCCCTGACCGAGCTGCTGTTGCGGCTGCGGCACGACTACCCGGGCCAGCCCTTGATGATCACCGAGAACGGCGCGGCGTTCGACGACGTGGTGTCGGCCGACGCAGGGGTCCACGACGACCGGCGGATCGACTACCTGCGCCGGCACATCGGCGCGGTCGCCGACGCCCGCGCGCAGGGCGTGGACGTGCGGGGATACTTCGTCTGGTCGCTGCTGGACAACTTCGAGTGGGGTTACGGCTACGACCGCCGCTTCGGCATCATCCGGGTCGACTACGACACCCAGGAGCGCACCTGGAAGGACAGCGCCCACTGGTACCGCCGGCTGGTCGCCACCGGCCAGCTGGACGGGTAGGTCGGCAGCTTCCCGGTGGGACCTCGGGGTGCCCCGGCCGTCCGGCCGGGGCACCCCGCGTCGTCCCGGCCGGCACCCTGGCGGCCGGCGGCGCGGTTCAGGGGCGTGCCGCGCGGACCCGTTCGAGGCCGAGCCGGGGACTGGTGACGAGGCGGTAGTCAGCCGACTCCGCGTCGGACAGGGGGTCGCCCCGGACCGGGGTGAAGTCGGGTCCGTCGGAGCCGGGTGCGTGCACCACCTGCAGTTGCGCCCGCACCGCCTCCTCCCGCAACCGGTCGGTGATGACGCGGGTGGACGAGTCGGCCGCCTCCCGCAGGTCGGACAGGCCACCGATGATCTCCGCGAAGGAGCGGGAGGAGACGTCGGCGTCCGGCTGTGCGGACTGCTCGTCGCCGATCAGCCGGTCGGAGGTGCGGAAGAAGCCGTCCTTGCCCAGGTAGCGCTCGTACATGATGGTCACCAGCGCGAACAGCC
Organism: Micromonospora sp. WMMD734; assembly: GCF_049178975.1. Taxonomy (NCBI): domain Bacteria; kingdom Bacillati; phylum Actinomycetota; class Actinomycetes; order Micromonosporales; family Micromonosporaceae; genus Micromonospora; species Micromonospora sp. WMMD734. The sequence continues at coordinate 987,124 of NZ_JBMHMK010000001.1, read as the reverse complement.
GCATGTACGCGCGCCGGTAGGCGAACTCGAAGAACCTCAGCGCCTCGGCCTCGTCGACCTCACCACGGTCCACCGAGGCGACGCATGCGGCGGCGGTCAACGCGCTGTAGAGCGCGAGGTGCACGCCGGTGGACAGCAGCGGGTCCAGGAAGCACGCCGCGTCGCCCACTATCGCGTAACCCGGCCCGCAGAACTGGTCGGCGATGTACGAGTAGTCGGTCTCGACCCTCGTCACGCCGAGGAACTCCGCCCCCGCGGTCAGGCCCGCGATGGTCGGCGAGACCGCGATGAGGTGCCGGTACAGGTCGTCTGACGACTGGTGCTCGTGACGGTCCCGGGCGAAGGCGTCCTTGGTGGTGACGTAGCCGATGCTCATCCGCCCGCCGGCCATCGGGATCACCCAGTACCAGCCCTCCGGCGAGGAGATGATGTTGATCCCTCCGGACGGCGTTTCGGGCAGCAGCGTGGCACCGGTCCAGTAGCCCCAGATGCCGACGTTGCGCAGGTTGTTCAGCGGCTCGCGGTTGCCGAAGTGCCGGGCGCTGAGCAGTCCGTTGCGCCCGGTGGCGTCGACCAGGAAGTCGAAGTCGTCGATGGTGAACGGTTTGCCGTCGTCCGGGGTGCACTCCACGGCCACCGGCCGGCCGTCGGCGAAGCGCACCGACCGGCCGGTGACCCCGGTGGTGACGGCGACCCCGTTGCTGCGGGCGTGTTCCAGCAGCAGCGCGTCGAACTCGCTGCGGTCGACCTGCCACGACTGCACCCCGGACTGCGCCTGCCAGTCGAACGTCCACTGGTCGTCGTCCCAGTGGATGACGCCGCCGTTCTTCTTGACGAAGCCGTGGTCGTCGAGGATCTTCGACATGCCGATGGCGTCCAGTACCACCCGGCACGACGGGGTGAGCGACTCCCCCACGTGGTATCGCGGGAAGTGCGCGCTCTCGACGAGTCGCACGTCGAGGCCGGCCTGGGCCATCGCCGTTGCCGCGGTGCTCCCGGCGGGGCCACCACCGATCACGAGGACCTTCATGTCTCTGCCACCTTGCCGTTCCGGCCGTAGCCACGCAGGGATGGTGCACGACGACGCGCGTTTCCACGGCGGCCACCGGGGCCGCCGACGGAATCAGGGGGTGGTGCCGGTCACGGTCGGATCCGGCCGGCGGGTGCCGTGGGTCCCGTACCGGCGGTCGCGCGCCGTACGGGTCGAATCCGATGACGAACGAAGCAGCACAAGCATCCCCGTCCTCGCACGAATGAGATAGACGATCGTACATGAATATCGGTGCGGATACCGCTACGCTCCGTAACCCGGCAGGCTGCGGCGGTGGGCCGGAGCAGCCACCCGTCCGGTGGCCGTACTAGGGTGCTTTCCGGGGCAAAGTGTCCAGGTGGTCGAGGGGGTCCGATGCGGCAGGCCAAACGGCTGAAGAGCGTCCGGTACGACATCCGGGGCCCGGTGCTGCGGCGGGCGCAGGAGATGGAGGCCGCCGGCCACCGGATCCTCAAGCTGAACCTGGGCAACCCGGCGCCCTGGGGGCTGGCCACCCCCGCGCCGATCGTCGCCGACGTGGTGCAGAACCTCGTCGAGGCGCAGGGCTACAGCGACGCCCGGGGCATCTACTCGGCGCGGGTCGCCGTCGCCCAGCGCTACCAGAACCTGGGCGTGACCGGCGTCCAGCCGGACGACGTGCTGCTCGGCAACGGGGTCTCCGAGCTGATCATGATGGTCCTGCAGGCGCTGCTCGACTCCGGCGACGAGGTGCTGGTGCCCAGCCCGGACTACCCGCTCTGGACCGCCGCGGTGAACCTGTGCGGCGGGCAGGCCGTGCACTACCGCTGCGACGAGAGCGCCGGCTGGCAGCCCGACCTGGAGCACCTGGCCTCGCGGATCACCGAACGCACCCGCGCCCTCGTGGTGATCAACCCGAACAACCCGACCGGCGCGGTGTACTCGGAGCAGACCCTGCTCGGAATGATCGAACTGGCCCGCCGGCACGGCCTGATGATCTTCGCCGACGAGATCTACGACCGGATCGTGTACGACGGCGCCACCCACCACACGCTCGCGGCACTCGCCCCGGACGTGCCGGTGGTCAGCATGGGCGGCCTGTCGAAGGTCTACCGGGCCGCCGGCTTCCGCTCCGGCTGGCTCGCCACCAGCGGGTTCACCGGCACCGACACCGACTACGTGAGCGGGCTGCAACTGCTGGCCAACCTCCGGGTCTGCCCGAACGTGCCCGCCCAGCACGCCATCCAGACCGCGCTCGGCGGCTACCAGAGCATCGACGAGCTGATCCGGCCCGGCGGGCGGCTGCTGGAACAGCGCGACCACGCCTGGCGCGAGGTCGTCGCGATCCCCGGCGTCGACTGCGTCAAGCCGGACGGCGCGCTCTACCTCTTCGCCCGCCTCGACCCGGCCGTCCACAAGATCCACGACGACGAGAAGCTCGTGATCGACCTGCTGGAGCAGCAGCACCTGCTGATCTCACACGGCAGCGGCTTCAACATCGACACCCCGGACCACCTGCGCATGGTGTTCCTGGCCCCGACCGACGTCCTCGACGACGCGATCGGCCGCATCCGCACCTTCCTGTCCACCTACCGGCAGTAGGAGGCCGGCCCACCGCAGGCGACACCTCACCCAGGGGCTCGGACGGGGCTGCCAGGTCGGCGGGGAGGACACCGCCCCGACCGCACGGTGCGACGACCGGTGGTGGGCGAGGATGGACCCATGACCGACGAGTTGACCGTAGGGGTACTGGGCACAGGCATCATGGGTGCCGCCATGGCCGGCAATCTCGTCCGGGCGGGGCACGTCGTGCGCGTGTGGAACCGGTCCCCGGACAAGGCGGCGGCCACCGGCGCGACCGTGGCGGACACCCCGGCCGATGCCGTCCGCGACGCCGACGTGATCATCACGATGCTGTACGACGGGGCAGCCGTCCGCGACGTGATCGGGCGGGCCGCACCCGGGCTGCGGCCGGGCGCGGCCTGGTTGCAGACGACCACGGTGGGCCTGGCCGACACCGCCGGCTTGGCCGAGGTCGCCGCCGGGCACGGGGTGGCGTTCTACGACGCACCGGTGCTCGGCACCCGGCAACCCGCCGAGGCCGGCCAACTGACCGTGCTCGCCGCCGGGCCGCAGACCGGCCGGGAGAGGCTCGCCGCGGTGTTCGACGCGATCGCGTCCCGGGTGGTGTGGCTGGGTGAGGACGGCGCGCGGGGCGACGGCACCCGGTTGAAGCTGGTGGCGAACAGTTGGGTCCTGACGGTGACGCACGGCGCGGTCGAGATGCTGGCGTTGGCCGGGGCACTCGGCGTCGACCCGGACCGGTTCTTCGCGGTGATCGAGGGCGGTCCGCTGGACATGGGCTACCTGCACGCCAAGACCGACCTGGTCCGGCAGGGCCGGTTGTCGCCGGCGAGCTTCGCGGTGGAGACGGCCGAGAAGGACGCCCGGCTGATCGTCGCGGCCGGCGAGGAGCACGGGGTACGCCTCGACGTCCTGGCCGCCGGTGCGGAGCGGTTCCGGCGTGCGGCCGCGCAGGGGCACGGGGACGAGGACATGGCGGCCTCGTACCACGCCAGCTTCGTCCCGTGACGCCGCTCCGGCGGCCGACTACCGGTGGTGGTGGGTGAGGCGTCGCAGGGCGGCGTCTCGCGGGCTGTCGTCACCGACCGGTCGCGACGACGACGGCCGGAAAACTCGCGGCCTGGTTCCCGCGACGGGAGCACGGGTGTTGCGCGTCGGGTCGCAGTGGTGATTGTGGACGGTGCCTGGATCGGGCATGCTGACACCGCGCGGTCGGGCCGTTCGGCTCGTCGGGGTGCACACAGCGTGCCCGGACCGCGCCGGGCGGGGATGTGCCTGCCGGAGTGAGGCAACGGCACGTCACACCATCCGCGTCTCCCGATTTCTGCCGCGAATCTGCTGTTTCCACATGCACTGAGGAGTTCCGGTGAAACCGTTCTGGAGAGCTATTCTCGCCGTGCTGTGCGGAGCCGTGCTGGTGGTCGGCCCGCAGACCCCCGCATCGGCGATCGCCGGCGGCACCACCACGTCGTCACTGCACGGGCAGGTGCAGATCTGGAACAACGGAGGGGCCGACTTCCGCTGTACCGGCTCGCTCATCCATGTGCACTACGTGCTCACCGCGGCACACTGCCTCCACAGCAGCCGCCTCGTGGTCAAGGCGGGCGACAAGCGTCTCGGCAGCGGTCAGCGCATCATCGTCGACGGCACGGCGGCGGCGCCGAAGGGCTACGACATGGCGGTCCTGCATCTGGCGTCGAACGTCACCCAGAGCAATCTCGTCGTTCCCTACAGCAGAGACACGGCTCTGCTCAAGACCGGGGTCACCGTGGCCATCCGCGGCTGGGGGCAGACCGAGGAGAACGGGCCTCCGGCGGCGACCCTGCGGGTGTGCAGCCTGCGGGTCGAGCGATCCATCGGTTCGGAGCTGGAGTTGGAGGGAATCAACGGGGTTCCCCTGGACGGTGACTCCGGGGCGGCGGTCTGGCAGAACAACCGCGTCCAGGCCGTGTTCACCCACTCCGACGACGCGCTGGGTGGACTGTCCGTTCCCACCGGTTTCCTGGCCGGCTGGATCAAGAGCGTCAGCGGGGTCGACGGAATCGACTGAACCCGGTCTGATCGCCTGGGCGGCGTGGGCGGGGTCGTCGTCAGGCGGCGTCGACGCTGGAGAGGACGGCGTCCCAGGCCAGTTCGGCGGCGACCGTGCCCAGCCGCAGCGACGGGGCGGGCACCGTCACCTCGTCGGTGGTCAGGGCGAACAGGGTGTCACCGTCGGCGATGGTGTGGAACGGCTGGATCGCCCGGTGCATGGAGCTGTGCACCTGGGTGGCGAACTGGGCGAGTTCGGTGTCGGTCATCCGGACGTTGGTGACCACGGCGGTCAGGGTGGTGTTCCCGCCGGTGGGCGCGAGATCCGGGGTGGCCGCCGCGACCAGCTCGGCGTAGTCCTCGGCCGGGTGGCGACGCCGGCCGGTCGCCGGGTCGAGGTTGCCGCGCACGATCCCGCCGTCGCGGTCGACGATCACACCTATCGCGTTGACCACGGTCAGCACCAGCAGCCGGGCCGGGCCGACGCGGGCGAAGGCGGCACCCTGCCCGCCCCACTCGGCGCGGGCGTTGTCGACCTTGCCGACGGTCGCGCCGACACCCGCGCCGACCCGCCCGACGGCCACCCGGTCGGCGCGTACCGCGCGCAGCCCGTCGGCACCGAGCCCGGCGTCGGGGTAGATGGCGTTGTCCCGGGGCGTGAAGTCGTAGACGACGGCCCCGGACACCACCGGCAGGCTGCCGAAGTCGGTCGCGTAGCCGGTGCGGCGGAGCAGTTCGTCGTAGACACCGGACGCCGCGGCGAGCCCGAAGCTCGACCCGCCGGCGAAGCACAACGCGTGGTGGTACGGGAAACCGCCGCTGACCCCGACGGCCCCGCCCCGCTTGTCGACGGCGGTCCGCGCGCCACCGGGGATGCTGAGCACGGTGACGCCGGTCGGGCCGTCGGGATACTCGGCGGTGCCGATCGCCACGCCGGGCAGGTCGAAGTCGACCCACCTGTCGCCCGCCGCGCCGAGCACCGCGGGTCGCCGCCGGTGGTCGTTGCCGACGGGTGCCGTCGTACGCGGCGGGGCGGGATGGTGCTCGGACATGAGGATCACCGTCTTCCGTGGGGGGTGTGGTGGTGGCGTGTTCCGACCGGGGTCCGGTTCCCTAGACTGGGTTGATGGCCCGTCCCGTCACGCTGCACGATGTCGCGCGCCGGGCGGGTGTCGGCAAGTCCACCGTTTCCAATGTGCTGTCGTGTTCCGGCCGGGTCTCCGAGGCGACCCGGGAACGGGTCCGCGCGGCGATGCAGGAACTGGGGTACGTCCCGAACCGGGCGGCCCGGCAGTTGCGGGGCGGGCGGACCGGCATCATCGGCGTCTACGTCCCGGGCGTGCCGTCCACGTCGGAGTTCTACATGCGGTTCGTCTTCGGCGTCATGGAACGCGCCGCCGCCCGCGACCGGGACGTCACCATCCTGACCGCCTCGGAACACCGCTCGCCCCGGGCGCTCGACGGGGTGATCGTGGCCGATCCGCACCGGGACGACGCGTTCGTGCCGGTCCTGATGCAGGGTGGCATGCCGGTCGTGTGTTTCGAACGCCCCCCGGCCGGGATGCAGCCGGACGTCGTGCTCTGGGCGGACCACCACCGGGCACTCACCGGGCTGCTGGACCGGATGGCCGGGGCCGGGGCCCGGTGTCCCGCCCTGGTGGTGCCGCCGGAGACCGGTGACTGGGCGGCCCAACTGACGGCGGCGCACCGGGACTGGTGCGCCCGGCACGGCGTCGCCGCCGTGGTGGCGCACCATCCGTGGGTGCCGTCGCCGCAGGAGGTGTCCCGGGCGGTCGAACAGGTGCTCGCCCGGCCGGGGGTGGACGCCCTGGTGTGCGCCTCGGTGGACACCGCGCCGACGGCCGTCCAGGTGCTGCACCGGCTCGGCCGCCGGGTCGGGCGGGACGTCCTGCTGGCCAGCGCCACCGAGTCGAGCGCCCTGCGGCTGGGCCAGCCGCCGGTCACCGCGCTCGACCTGTCGCCGTTGGACGCCGGACGCCGCTGCGCCGACCTGCTCGACGAGCTGATCGGTGGCGGCCCGGGTGGGGTCTACGAGCATCCGGTCCACCTGTGGTGGCGGGAGTCGACCCGGGGGTAGGTCACCGGGTCATCCGTTCCAGTGCCTCCTCCATCCGGTCGCCCGCTTCCACCGGGTTGAGTCCGGCCGCGAGACCGTCCTGGTAGACCTGGTCGAGCAGGGGGCGGAAGCGGGCGTAGCGGCGTTCCCAGTCGGCGGAGTCGGTGCGCCAGTAGCCCACGCAGACGGCGCGGTCGCGGGGCAGCCGGTGCACGGTGCGCAGCACGGACCGGGCCTGTCGGCACTCCCCCGCCTCGCCCGCGACCCACACGTAGCCGGGGCCGTCGGGCAGGGTCGTGTCCCGCAGCCGGTCGACGAGGCTGCCCGGGCCCCGGCCGTTACCGACCCCGACCCGGACGTCGACGTGCACCGTGGGGTCGTCGCCGGCGGCGGCGAGCAGGTCCCGGGCGTCGGCCAGGTCCGGCAGGTCCACCAGCACCCGTACCGGGAGGCCGGGGGTGCGTTCCGCGACAGCGCGGGTCGCGGCGGGCAGCCCGGACAGGTCGGTGGCGAGCACCAGCCAGCGGGTGTCGGCGGGGGGACGGAACCAGGCGCGGCACCGCCACAGCAGCAGGCCGGCGCCGGTCTCGGCCTGCCGCGCCCAGGACGTGGCGGGGCCGTGGTCGTGCAGGGCGAAGTCGATGGTCAGCCGTGCCCCGGCGGGGTCGACGGCGCGGACGGAGTAGTTGCGGCCGATGGGCGGGTGCTGCTCGTCGTGGTAGCCCCACACCTCGCCGCGCAGGGTCATCGGCGGCGGGGCCGACTCGCCGGGGCGGGGGAAGTAGAGCGTCACCGACTCGTCCGGCAGGCCCAGGGCGGGGAAGCGGACGAGGTCGGGGCCGCCGAGGACGACCCGTTGCAGGTGCGGGGTCAGCCGGCGGACCTCGTGCACGGTGGCGGTCCAGAAGCCGGGACGGGTGAGTGTGTCGGTCATTTCGCGCTGAACTCCGAGTCGGTGGCCGGGTCGCCGTCGACCGCGGTGGCGAGCGCGGGGACGATCTTGTCCAGGACGTAGGGCAGGCTCAGCACGGAGGCGAACGCCAGCGCGCCGTTGGCCTCGGTGCCGAGGAAGACGTCCCGGCGTTGGGTACGGACGTCCAGCCGGGTGTAGAGCGGGTCGCCGAGCAGGGTGGTCACGCCGGGGTCGGTGGCCGCCTCGGACCAGACGGCGACGTCCACGTCCACCAGGTCGAACCGTTCGCGGCTGATGGTGGCGGACTGGTTGGCGTTCGCGGTGAGGGTGGTGACCTCGGGCGTCATGGTCAGCCCCAGGTCGAGCAGCACCTTCGAGGCGGTGGTCTCGGGGCTGAACAGGTAGTACTGGCCTTCGTAGGTGGAGGCGAACACGGTGCTGGCACCCTTGAGGCGGGGATGCGCGCCGGCGACCGAGGCGATCCGCTGTTCCAGGTCGGTGACGAGTTTCTCGGCTTCGGCGCTGCGGCCGGTGATCTGACCGGCGGCCCGGGTCATCTGCTGCCAGGTCACCGCCCAACTGCCGTCCCCCGCCGGCTGGGCGACGGTGGGGGCGATCTTGGTGAGCAGGTCGTACTCCTGGCGGGACATGCCGGAGGAGAGGCCGACGATGACGTCGGGGCGCAGCGCGGCGATCTGTTCGTAGTCGAGTTCGGCGCGGGCCAGCACCTCCGGTTTGGCCGTGCCGAGTCGTTCCCGGGCCCACGGCCAGGTCGCGTTCGGCATGTTGCCGTACCAGTCGCGGATCGCCACCGGCACCTCGCCGAGGGCGAGGAAGTAGTCCTGCTCCTTGAGGCCCACCACCACGATCCGTTCGGGCTTGGCGGTGAGGGTGGTCGCGCCGAAGGCGTGGGTGAGGGTGGTGGGGAACGCGGCGTCGGACGAGCCGGACGCGGGGTCGGCGGGGCTCGCCCCGTCGGCGGCGCAACCGCCGGCCACCAGCAGGGCGAGCGCCAGTGCGGCGGCGGTCAGGAGTGTGCTCAGCCGGCGAGGGCGGGAGTGTGACATGGCATTCGATCCTCAGGAGGGGCAGCGAGAACGACGTTCCCAGTGGCTTAGGGTAGGTTTACCTTAGCCAGTGATGGAACGTTCCACCATGAAGTGAGTCACAGTGTCGGTCGCCACCCCCGCCGGCTTACGCCGCCCCCGCCTGCTCGCCGCCGGGCTGCTCGCCTGCGCGCTCGCCCTGCTGGCCGCAATCACCGCCAGCCTCGCCGTCGGCGCACTGCCCCTGACGACCGGCACCGTGCTGCGGGCACTCGTCGCCCACAACGACAGCGAGGCGGGCCTGATCGTCTGGGAGGTCCGGCTGCCCCGTACGGCGATCGCGGTCTGCGTCGGCGCGGCCCTGGCCCTGGCCGGCACCCTGATGCAGGCCCTCACCCGCAACCCCCTCGCCGACCCCGGGCTGCTGGGCGTCAACGCCGGAGCAGCCGCCGCCGTGGTCGCCGGCATCCTCGCCGGGGTGAGCAGCCAACGCGGACACCTGCTGCTCGCCCTGCTCGGCGCGGGCCTCGCCGCCGGCCTGGTCACCGCCATCGGCGGCACCCGAGGGCCGGGCAGGGCCGAGGACGGCCGGCTGGTCCTGGCCGGCGCGGCCGTCGGCGCCTGCCTGACCGGGGCCGTCGCCGGGGTCACCCTGATCGACCAGACCGCGTTCGACAGGTACCGCTTCTGGGCCGTCGGCAGCCTCGCCGACCAGCCGCCGTCCGCCCTGCTCACCGCGGCACCGGCGCTGCTCGCCGGCCTGCTCGTCACCGTCGGCGTGATCCGGCCGTTGGACGTGTTGCGCTTCGGCGACGAGGGCGGCACCGCGTTGGGGGTCAGCCCCGGCCGCACCCGGCTGCTCGCGCTGGTCGCCACCACCCTGCTCTGCGGCGGCGCGACCGCCGTGGCCGGCCCGATCGGCTTCCTCGGGCTCGCCGTCCCGCACGCCGCCCGGGCGATCTGCGGCCCCCGGCTCGGGTGGATCGTCGCCTACGCCTGCCTGCTCGGCCCGATCCTGCTGATCACCGCCGACGTGCTCGGCCGGCTCCTGGCCCGCCCCGGAGAGATCGAGGTCGCGATCGTCATGGGCGCCATCGGTGCCCCCGTGTTCATCGCCCTGGTCCGCGCCCGGAGGATTCCCCGCCCATGACCACCGCCCCGACCAGCGCCCCGGGTCGCCGCACCCGCCGTCGGCACACCCGCCGCGCCGCCCTGGCCTGCCTCGTCGCGCTGGCCCTCGGCACCGGGCTGGCCGTCGTCGCCCTGGCCAGCGGCCGGTACGCCACCCCGCCGCACGACCTGTGGCCGGTGCTGACCGGGGGCGGCGACCCCGGCCTGCGGTTCGTCCTGTTCGAGCTGCGGCTGCCCCGGATCGGCACCGCACTCGCCGTCGGAGCCGCCCTCGGCGCGGCCGGCGCACTCTTCCAGAGCGCCAGCCGCAACCCCCTCGGCAGCCCCGACATCGTCGGCTTCACCGTCGGCGCCGCCACCGGCGCACTCGTCGTCCTGCTGGTGCTCCACGACACCCGACTCACCCCGGCCGTGGGCGCGGTGCTCGGCGGTGCCGCCGTCGCCGGGGCGGCCCTGCTGCTCGGCGGAACCGGGCAACGCCTCATCCTCGTCGGGATCGGCCTGTCCGCCCTGCTCACCTCCGTCAACGCGTACCTGCTGACCCGCGCCGAGGTGACCGACGCGCAGAACGCCGCCGTCTGGCTCGTCGGCAGCCTCAACGGCAGCGGTACGCACCTGCCGCTGCTGCTCTGGGCGCTCGCCGCACTGCTGCCACCCGCCGGGCTGGCGGCCCGGGGGCTGCGACTCATCGAGAACGGCGGGGACAAGGCACTCAGCCTCGGCGTACCCGTACGCCGGCAACGCCTCACCGCGACGGCCCTGGCGGTCGCGCTCACCGCCGTCGGGGTCGCCGGCGCCGGACCGGTCGGCTTCGTCGCCCTGGCCGCCCCCCACCTGGCCCGCCGCCTCACCCGCGTCGCCGCTCCCCTGGTGACCACCAGCGCGGTGTTCGGCGCGGTGCTGCTGCTCGCCGCCGACCAGCTCGCCCAGCGGCTCGTCCCCGGGCAGCAACTGCCCGTCGGCGCGGTCACCGGCGTCGTCGGCGGCGGCTACCTCGCTCTCGTCCTGGCCTGGAGCTGGCGAGGGAGGCCCGGGTGAGCCGCCGCCCGTCCCGCACCACACCGCCATTCCGGAGGCAACCATGACCACCCCGCCCACAATCGAACTGGACTCGGTCACCGTCGGCTACGACCGGCGGACCGTCTGCCGGGACGTCTCCCTGCGGATCGCCGAGGGCAGCTTCACCGTCTTCATCGGGCCCAACGGGTGCGGCAAGTCCACCCTGCTACGCACCATCGCCCGGGTGTTGCGGCCCAGCGCGGGCCGGGTGGCCGTGGCCGGCCGCGACGTGCGCGGCTACCGCCGACGGCAGTACGCCCGCACCGTGGGCCTGCTACCCCAGGGCATCGAGGCACCGGCGGGGATGACCGTCACCGACCTGGTGCTGCGCGGGCGGCATCCGCACCGGTCGGCGTTGAGCCGCTGGACGGCGCAGGACGAACGGGCAGTCACCGCGGCGCTGGCCGCCACCGGCACCACCGACCTCGGCGACCGGGTGCTGACGGAACTCTCCGGGGGCCAGCGGCAACGCGCCTGGCTGGCCATGCTGCTGGCGCAGGACACCCCGGTCCTGCTGCTCGACGAACCGACCACCTACCTCGACATCGCCCACCAGTACGAGGTCCTCGACCTGCTCGCCGACCTGCACGCCGGCGGCCGGACCGTGGTCGCCGTCCTGCACGACCTCAACCAGGCGGCCCGCTACGCCACCGACCTGGTGGTGCTGCGCGACGGCCAGGTCGTCACGACCGGCCGCCCGGCGACGGTGCTCACCCCGGACCTCGTCGCCGACGTGTTCGGGTTGCGCTGCCGGATCGTGCCCGACCCGGTGACGGGCACGCCCGCGGTGTTCCCCGAGTCGTCCCGCCCCCACCCGACCGGCCCCGTGGTGGTGCCCGGTGGATGAGCGGACCACCCCCGCCGAGGGCGGGCCGCCGATGCGGCAGCCCGCCCGGTCGGCGGCGGAAGCCCCGGCCCTGGACATCGCTACCTACCAGTCATGACCGACGGGGGCTTCACCGCCGTGCGGCGCTAGCGCGGGCCCCGCCGGGGTCGGGGGACGATCTTCTCGGCGTCGACCACGGTGAACGAGGCGTACGGGTGGACGCCGCCGCTGACGACCGCGTCGGCCTGCCGGTCGCCCAGGAGCACCGCACGGAAGAACGCGGTGACGTATCCGGCGCTGACCTGCCGCTGTTCGGTCTCGGTCAGTTTGCGGGTCACGTGTGACCACTCGATCGGCGGTTCGGGGGTGCCGCTGTCCGGGTCCCAGTCCGGGAAGGTCGGGGTGCCACACCAGCCCGGTGCCGGACCGAAGCCCTGGTCGTCGACGGCGCCGACCTGCCCGCTGCCGGGGGACCACTGGGTGTTGAGGAAGTTGTGGTTCGCGCCACGGACATGCCAGGTGTAGACCGGCTCGCGTGTGTGGCCGATCGCCAACTTCGCATAGTCGAGACCCTGCTCGCTGTCGCAGCCGCCGACCCAGACCGCGAGCGGTGCCGAGGTCACCCGGTAGAGCTTGGCATCCGGGGAACCAGGGTTGGTGGCGGTGCCCGAGCCGGCGGCGGCGAGGGCGAGGACGCCGGCCACGCGTACGCCTGCCGGCAGGTCGGCGCGGTGGACGTCGGCGGCGTGCCAGGCCACCGCCCGGCCGCCGCGTGAGTGGCCGAGTGTCCCCGTACGGGAGAAGTCGATCCTGCCTTTGAGGTCCGGGGTCGGGCCGCTGAAGTGGCCGGCCAGGGCGCCACGGCCGGTGCGGGCCAGTTCGGTCCAGAGCGCGAGATGCTTGTTGATGAGCTTCGCGCGCGCGTTGTCGGCCTCGGTGCCGATCTGACCGGCGTTGATCCCGTTGGCGCTGATCGAGACGACGACCATTCCCTGGGCGGCGAGCTGTCGGGCGAGGTAGTCGTAGCCCCGGTAGCTGGGCAGTGCGGCGACACCGGGCGCGCAGGGCCACTGCCAGAGCCGGTGGAGGGCGTCCAACCAGCGCGGGTCGTCGTAGTAGTCGTCCGGCGACTCCTTCTCGATACGGGCCGCCTCGGCGTCGGCAGCCCGGTCGGCGCAGGTGGACCAGTAGCCGTGCGAGAGCACCACCAGCGGGAACGGCCCCTTGCCGGCGGCCGGGTAGTGCACGTTGCCGGTCAGCTCGATCGGTGCCAGGGTCGACGAGTCCGGGCCGTCGGTGTGGAAACCGGCGACGGTGAACGCGCGGTCGCCGAGGGTGTAGTCGAGCGACCTGACCGGATAGGTGCGGTCCTTCGCCTGGGCGGGTGACGTGGGCACGAGGCCGGCGGCGACCAGGGCCACTGCGGCCAGGCCCTTCAGCAATGACAACCTTTTCTCCTTCACGGGGACCGGGGGCTGGTACGTGCCACATCCTGGCGAACCCTTGTCAGGAACCTGTGGTGATCCGGTAGTGGTCCCGTTCTCCACCTGTTTCGATGTCCTGACGCCTCCTAGACTCGCCGCCGTGAACGCGAACGTGCTCGTCGCCGAGGACGACCCCAAGCAGGCCGAACTGCTCCGGCGGTATCTGGAGCACGAGGGTCACCGGGTGTCGGTGGTCCACGACGGCCGGGCCGCGCTGGACGAGATCCGCCACCGCCCGCCGGACCTGCTGGTGCTGGACGTCATGATGCCGCGCGTCGACGGCCTCGACGTGTGCCGCATCCTGCGTCGGGACTCCGACGTGCCGGTGCTGATGGTCACCGCCCGCAGCACCGAGGACGACCTGCTGCTGGGCCTGGACCTGGGCGCCGACGACTACCTGACGAAGCCGTACAGCCCGCGGGAACTGGCGGCGCGGGTGCGCACCCTGCTCCGCCGGACCCGGTCCACGCCTGCGCTGCCTGTCACGCCGGTGCTGCGGGTGGGCGACCTCCTCCTTGATCCGGTACGCCACGAGGTCACCGTCGCGGGCAGCCCGGTGGTGTGCACCCCGGGCGAGTTCGCCCTGTTGAGCGCGTTCGCTGCGGAGCCGGGTAGGGCGTTCAGCCGCGACCAGCTGCTCCGCCGGCTGCACGGGCTCGACTCGTACGTCACCGCCCGCACGGTCGACGTGCACGTGATGAACCTGCGCCGGAAGATCGAGACGGATCCGCGACGGCCGGCACGGCTGCTCACCGTGTACGGCATCGGGTACAAACTCGCCGATGGCTGAGTGGTGCGGACGCGGCAGCCTCCTGGTCCGGCTGCTCGCCCTGAGCGTGGTCATCTCCGTACTCTCGATCTCGGCGACCGCCTGGCTCGCCGTACGCGACACGACCCGGGCGCTGCAACAGGAACGCGGCCGGGCGCTCGCCGACGACGCGCGGATCTACGACGCCCTGCTCGGGCACGCCGCGACACACCACGACTGGACGGGCGTGTCGCCACTGGTGCGGTCCCTCGCGGCCGACACCGAGCGACGGATCGTCCTGACCGACCGCAACCGCACCCCGCTCGCCGCGTCCGGTGCGGGAGCCCTGCCGCAGCGGGCCTCTGCCACCGTCGACCCGCTCGACGTCGACACCGATCTGGCGGGCACGGCGGGAGCCGGCGGCATCGACGCGCGGGCCACCGGCCCGTACCAGCTACCGGACGCCGAACGGACCGCGCTGCGCAGATTGGCGGTGCGGGCACTGGACTGTCTGCACGGTCCGCTCGACCCCGCCCCGCTGACTGCGGCGGAAGGGTTGTTTCCGGTCCGTACCGACGCGGAGATCGTCGTCGCCCCCAGCGGCCGGCCCCGCATCGTGTCCCGGGGCGCCACCGTCATCGGCGACGCGCGGTGCGCCGGGGAGTTCGACGCGTTGGCCGAGCCGACCGCCACCGAACGACAAGCGCTGGACCAGCTCGACGACCTGGTCAACACCTGCCTGGGCCGCCGGCGGATTCCGGCGGTGCGAACCGACCTCGACGGACAGTGGACCCCGGCCGGGTCCGGCCCGATCGCCACCGAACGACGCGACGACGTCGACGGTTGTGTCGCCGGGGCCCGACGCACCCAGATCGCCGGCCACGTCGCGCCACCCGTGTTGCTGTTCGTCACCGACCCGGGTACCCCGGCGCCGGTCGGCGCGTTCGATCTCACCCCGGCCAACCGGTTGCGGATCTTCGGGGTGGCCGGGGTGGTGCTGCTCGTCGCGGTCGGCGTCACGGTCCTGGTGGGGGTGCGCCTGGTCCGACCACTACACGCGTTGACCGCCGCGGCCGGGCGGATGCGCAACGGCGACACCACGGCACGGGTGCGGGTCGCCGGACGCGACGAGATCGCCCGGCTCGGCACCGCGTTCAACGAGATGGCGGAACAGCGGTGCCGGGTCGAGCAACTGCGCCGCGACATGGTCGGCGACATCGCCCACGAGATGCGTACGCCGGTGACGAACATCCGCGGCTGGTTGGAGGCAGCCGAGGACGGGGTGGTCGAACTCGATGTGGACCTGGTCAGCTCGCTGCTGGACGAGGCGCTGCTCCTCCAGCACGTCATCGACGACCTTCAGGATCTCGCCGCAGCCGACGCGGGCGAGCTGACACTGCACCGGCAACAGGTCGAGGTGCCCAGGCTGCTGCGCGAGGTCGCGGACGCCTTCGCCCCCGCCGCCGAGTCCGCCGGGGTCGCGCTGGTCGTCGATGCCGTACCCGGCACGCTCGACGCCGATCCGATCCGGCTCCGGCAGGCCATCGGCAATTTGATCACCAACGCGATCCGGCACACGCCCGCCGACGGCCGGGTCACGCTCTCCGCCCGACACCGGGCAGCGTACGTCGAGATCGTCGTGGCCGACACCGGGCCGGGGATTCCGGAGGAACAGCGTGACCTCGTCTTCGAACGGTTCTGGCGGGCCGAGAAATCCCGCAACCGGCGGACGGGCGGCAGCGGTCTCGGGCTCGCCATCGTCCGCAAGATCGCCGAATCACACGGCGGCACCTCGGCGGTCTCCGGCACCGTCGGGACGGGGGCGGTGTTCACCCTTCGCCTTCCGGCCGCAGCCGGTCAGGCCGACCCGCCACACGGAGCCCCGCTCCCCGACCGACCCTGACCCCGCACCGCAGTGACCGGGTGGGGACTCGCCTGCGCAATGCCGGGGCCACCGGCGCCGACCTCCCAGCACCGCCAGCCCGCCCGCATCCCGAGCCGGTCGACGTGCCCCCGGGTGACGGTCGGCTGCGGCTCGGACCCGGGGCCGGCGGAGGGCTTCGGTGAACTCACATCCCCATCCTCACGACCGACCGCCTCCGGTGCCAGTACGACGCCGCACAGAAGCCGGATGCAACCGGACACGGGACGAGCGGTCTCGTCGGACCGCGCGCGAGTCGGCGGCTCGTCGCGGCCGGCGGCTGGCCGGTCACGGGAACCCGTCAGCGGTTCACTGCACCTGGTACGCGCCGCCGCACGCCTCGGCGAGGGTCGACCCGAACAGCGCCGCCGGCGTGTACGCGCCCGGTTTCCCCTGCCCGTCGAGCAGCCGCCGGACCACCTCGGCGGGCACCGTCGCCGTCCAGGACTGGGCCTCGCCGACCCGCAGCCAGCCCTCGCGGATGCTGCCGTCCGGCCATTCCACGACGGCGTGGCCCCAGGAGTGCTCGCGGGGCTTCGGGCGGGCCCTGGTCGCTACCGTGGCGAGCCGTCGCCGCAGGAGGGCGCGCACCGGGCCGATCGCGAGCAGCGCGGTCGCCACGGGCAGCACCGCGCGCATGACCGGGGAGGACGGGGCCTCGCTCGATGCGGCGAGCACGTCCGCTGCGCCGCTGGCCCGTTGGGCGGCCATCAGTTCGCCGAGCGGCATGCCGGCGGTGGTCACCGTGGACCCGTCGGGCAGGACCAGTTTCATCGGGTCGCTGCCGAGACGGGCCGGGGTGAGTCGTCCGTCGCGGTACCGGCGGCCCTGGAACCGCCCACCGCCCTCGACTCCGGGGATGCCCTCCACGAGCGTGGCGGCCAGGGCGTCGCCGACGACGCCGTCCTCGGTGGCCAACGAGGGCACCATGTCGACCCGGACCCGCCGGGGTGTCGGCCGCCCCTGGCAGAGCTTCACCACGACGCTCTCGGTGGCGGTCACGCCGAAGCCGGCTCCCGTGACGGCCGTGCGTCCCGCTGCCGTCAACTCGCCGTGCCGGCCGAGGACCGCCGACACCGAGGCCAGATCGTTGGCGAGGTCGAGGTAGTGGCCGGTCGGGAGGCACGCGTCCAGCAGGGGCAGGGCCGTTTCGATGAACGGTCCGACGGTGTTGACCACCACGGCCGGCCGCTCCCGGCGGATCGCGGCCACGGTCTCGCGGACCGAGCCGGCCACCATCGTCGGCAGCCCGCCGGCGGCGGCCTCGAGCCGTTCGGCGTCCCGGCCGACCAGCACCGGCTCGATGTCCCGTCGGCGCAGTTCGGCCGCGATAGCGCGCCCGCTGCGGCCGGTGCCGCCGAGGATCCATACGTCGGTCATGGCACAGCTCCGCCCTGGTGTGGCATCCGCCCCAGTGACGACACGCCGTGTCATCACCATACCGGCGACGACACGCGATGTCATCACGGCTACACTCGGATCATGGCCAGGTGGCGACCGGATGCCCGCGAGCGGCTGCGGCAGGCGGCGCTCGAACTCTTCGCCGAGCAGGGCTTCGCCGCGACCACGGTGCCGGCGATCACCGCGCGGGCCGGCCTGACCACGCGCACGTTCTTCCGGCACTTCGCCGACAAGCGCGAGGTGCTCTTCGCGGACGAGGCCGAGATCGGTGCCTACGCCAAGCAGCTCATGGCCACGGCGCCCGCCGACGAACCGCTGGCGTTCATCGTCGCGGGCCTACGCACGCTCGCCGAGACGTATTTCGAAGGTCGCAAGGACGACCTGCGGCAGCGGCGCGCCATCGTGGCGTCCGACCCGGGGCTGCGCGAACGCGACCAGCACAAGCGCGCGATGCTGGCCCAGGTGATGCGGGACGGCTTCCGGGCAGGCGGCCTCGATCCGCTGCGGGCCGACCTGCTCGCCGAGACGGCGGGAACCCTGATGTACGTGTCCGTCGCCGCATGGCTCGACACCGACGACGGTCGCCGGCTCGGCGACATCATCGACGCCGCACTCGCGACCTTGCGGACCGAGCTGGAAGGGCTGCCCACCTCGAACGGTCAGGTCGCGTCGGAAGGGTGAGGCCGGCGCGAGCGGGATCGGCCCTGTCCGGTGGTGCCGCCCGCCGGGTCGGGGCGTCGCCGCGAGCGTACGTCAGGCCGCGGCACCTCGACGGCTGACCCGGGCCCGGAGTGGTCGTCAGTCACCCGATTGTCCTTTCTCGACTTTCCCAGCGCAGGGGCGGACGAGGCCCCGGAAAGCCTCGCTCTGCTGGGGCAAGTGCCAGACGGGAACACCGGATTTGATCCGACCGACCACAATGTTGGTGGTGGCAGCACCCCTCAGCTCTCGCCAGGTTCGACTCCGGCGGGGCGGTGCCGTGGTCGTCGTGGTCGTCGTGGTCACGCTCGTCGCCGTTGCCGTCGCCACCGCCCTGGATGACAAGATCCTCGCGACGGTCAACACCGCGCTCGGCACGGTAACCGGCGTGCTCGCCGCGGTAGCCGGCGTGCTCGGGGTCTGGCATACGCTGCGACAGGGCGCGACGCAGGCGGCAGGGGGCGGGGCCAGCTCGGCTCGCCGATCGGTAACCGCTCCGACCGGTGATGCGCCCCGGGTGCTGCACGGACGCGAGACCGAACTGGTCCGGCTACGGACGGCGCTGGCCCGTCCGGAAGGACGGTTTCTGGTGTTGGCCGGCCTCGCCGGGGTCGGGAAGTCCGCGCTGGCGCTGGCCCTGCACGAACACGCAGCCGCCCGGCGCGGCGGCAGCGCCTGGTGGATCTCGGCGCGTACGCCGGAGACCTTCACCGACGGCCTCGTCCACGTCGCACAGACCCTCGGTGCCTCCCCTGCCGACATGGACGAACTGAGGGCAGGCACCGCGCGGGCCCGGGACCTCTGGTGGGAACTGCTGTCCCGGGTGCGTCGCGGCTGGCTGCTGGTCATCGACGACGCCGACGAACTCCGGGTGCTCGGCGCGTTGGACGGCACCGGTTGGCTCCGGCCGAGCAGACGAGGGCTGGTCCTGGTCACCAGCCGGGTCGGTAGTTCGCACCTGTGGGGACGTACCGCCGAGGTGATCCGGCTCGGACCACTCGCCGAAGGACCGGCCGCGCGGATGCTGCTGGACCTCGCCGGCGGTGGTAACGAGGCGGCGGCGCGCCGTCTCGCGCACCGTCTCGGCGGCCTACCGCTGGCGCTCAGGGTCGCCGGCAGCGCCGTCGCCTGGGAGTTCTCCCGATGGGACTCGCTCGCGGCCTACGAGAGCGCACTCGGTTCCGGAGACGCGACCGGCCTGCTCCACGTGGACCGGGGTGCCGGCGGGCCCGCGGATCCGCGCCAGGTCCCGGCAACGACCTTCGAGCTGTCCCTGGCCAGTCTCACGGAAGGGGGCCTGCCGCACGCGACGCCGCTTCTCCGGCTGCTGTCCTGCTACGCGCCGAACCTGCCGATCCCGGTCGGCCTCCTCGCCTGCGAGACGGTCAACGCGCTGCTCGGCGGCCCGACGGACGAAGCGGGCCGACAGCGGCACCTCCACACCGCGCTTCGTGGTCTGGCGCAGCTGAGCCTCATCACCGAAGGACGCCCGGAGCGGAACGGAGCATGGCCACGGACGGCGTCGTTGCATCCGCTTGTCAGCGAAGCCAGCCGCAGCCGGACGGTGGGCGCACCGCACCAGGTGGCCGTGGAAGCAGTCGTCGCGGCACTCGATCCGCTCCGCTCCGACGACAGTCGCACCTGGCCACTGGCCGCCGTCGTCAGCCCACACGTCCGGCAGCTACTCGACACGAGTCCGGCCTACCTCGACGAGGAACACCTCGCGGCGTTGCTCGACGTCGCAGCCCGGCTCGTGGCAGCCGCAGCCTGGAGCGGTGCGGCCGACGCCAGCGGACAACTCGCTTCCCATGCGCTCGCCCGCGTCACTCCCCTGCCCGAAGACCATCCCTCGCGCCTGAACCTCCGAGCGGAACTGGCCTGGGCCACCGGCCGCAACGGCGACTGGGACGCCGCCCGCGCCATGCTGGCCGCGCTGCTGCGGACCTGGGAGAGCCAGGCGGACCCGCCGCCGCTGAACGTGCTGGACGTGCGGCACAAGCTCGCCTGGGCGGTCGGCCAGACCGGCGACTGGGAATCGGCACGAGCGGGACTGACCGCGGTCGGCGAAGCACGTCGACGCCTGCTGGGCACCGACCATCCGGACACGCTGCACACCAGGTGCTGCCTCGCCTGGGCGACATGGCGTACCGGATCACCCGCCGAGGCCGAGGCCGAGTACCGGAGGGTGATCGCGGACCGCCGGGCGGTGCTCGGCGACGACCACGTGGAGGTACTCGACGCCTACCAATCCCTCGCCGAGGGCTACGTGCTCGACGACCGTCACGAGGAAGCCGAGGCGGTGTTGCGCATGGTCGTCGCCGGTCGTGTTCGCCTGCTGGGCCCCGAACATCCGGAGACCCTCGACAACTGCCCCCGCTACTGGCTCGGCCGCGCCCTACAGGGCCAGGGACGGCACGTCGAGGCCGCCGACATACTCCGGAGGCTGCTCCAGGAGCAGATCCGGTGGTTCGGCGTCGACCACCCGGCGACAGCGGCCACCCGAGCGCGCCTGACCGGCCAGCTCGGAACGGACGCGATCGACGCCCGGTGACCACCCGACGCCGTCCGACGCCCTCCGCGCGCCGAGCGGTGATGCGAGGATGGCGGCCGTGGTGAGCATCGATTCGTTGACTGAACGTGACCGCGACGAGTGGGAGGGTTTGACCCGCCGTTTTCACGCGCACTGGGCGGGCCGGTCGGGTCGACCCGCGACCGAGGTCGGCGACGAGGGCTACGAACGGACGTGGCAGCGCCTGGTGGACGGCGAGGAGATCCGAGGCATCTGCGCGCGGCGTGACGGTGAAATGGTGGGCATCGCGCACTACCTGTTCCACGCCGCCGTCTGGGGTGCCGGGAGGTGCTACCTGGCGGAATTGTTCGTGGAGCCACGGGCACGACGGCGAGGTATCGCGACGGCGATGATCAGATGGGTGGCCCGGGACGCCGAGAGGCACGGTGCCCCACGCCTGTACTGGAACACGGAGATCGACGCCGAGGCCCGCTCCCTGTACGACAGGGTCGCCGTCTACCGGGGCTACATCCTGTACAACTACTCGCGAGCTGCGACTGCCACCACGACGTGACCGACGTCCGGTCGGACCGCGGCCGTCGACCGCCCACGGGACCGTCTGCGGATCGGCCACCTGCGGAAGTGGGGGCGTCCAGGGAACTCAGGCGTTCCGTGCGGTGTCGGGGGCCGGCGTGATGCCGTAGTCGGCGAGCCAACCGAGCAGGTCGTCGCGGTGGGCATGGACGAGTGAGCCACCGGTGAAGCGGGGGTCGTCGGTGACCTCGGCGACGATCTGCGGGGGTGGGAGGAACGAGCGTGCCGCCGCGCCGGTGGTGAACTCGGCCTCGGCCAGGACCAGACCGTGCAGGGGCGGGTCGAAGATGTCGATGCCCAGCGGCGCGACGCTCAGCCGGGTCTTGGACAGCGTCGCGGCGGGCAGGCGGGCGAGCAGTTCGTACTCGGCCGGGGACAGGTAGACGTTCGTGATCAGCCCCTGGACGTGGCCCGGCCGGGCGGCGGGCACCTTCTGGGTGAGCTTGAACTCGCTGGATCCGTCGGTGAGGCTCTCGGAACGCCTGAGGCGCAGGCGGGTACCGGCCAGGTACCGGTCGGTGATGCGACGGCTGGCGGTGACCGCAGCCGGCGGCGGCGGTCCGGCCAGCAGGAACCGCCGCTCCCGCTCGATGCGAGCGTACTTCCCCTCGCGGACCGGCTCGGCTGTCATCGGACCCCATTCCGGCACCGTGCGGTGCTCATCGCGGGCATGAGGGTCCGGCGGTCGCGGAGTAGCTGCGCCGCAGCACGAGCCCGTCCGGCGTACGCGTGGGTGACGCGTACGCCGGACGTTGGACGGCTCTACTGCCAGGCGCCGCTGCGGCAGATGAACTGGGTGGTGCCGCTGTACTGGGTGGTACCCCCGTCGACGTAGCTGTAGCTGGCCCGCACCGGGTGGCCGAGGTTGCTGGCCGGGCAGGTGGCGACGAGGGTCGGCCCGGCGGTCGTGAAGGTGCCGACGCTGCCGGAGTACCAGGTGATGCTCCAGGTCGTCGTGCCGGTGCTGCTGCCGTCGCAGTAGAACTGCGACGCGCCGGACTCGCAGAAGGGCGCCGGGGCGGCGGCGAGGGCCGGCGTGGCCCCGGCGGCCACGAGGCCCAGGGCGGCAAGCGCGGATGTGGCCAGGGCCGTGACGGTGGTACGCATGGAACTCCTCCCAACGTAGCCAGGCAACGACTGAGCGCGACGTCAGCCTAACCGTTGCATCGACGTACCCGAATTAGCTGTTCGGTCAGTCGGTCGCCCGGTGCAGCCAGCGGTCGTGGTGCACCGCCTCGGCGAGCGGCCGGCGTCGCCGCCACCCGTGCCGCTCCAGGTCGGGCACGGCCTCCAGATGGGTGACCGGCCCGACGCACAGCCAGGCCACCGGCCGGATGCCGGCCGGCACACCCAGCAGGTCGGCCAGGAACGACTCCCGGTAGAAGGAGACCCACCCCACGCCCAACCCCTCGGCGGTCGCGGCGAGCCAGAGGTTCTGGATGGCCAGGCAGACCGAGTAGAGGCCGGCGTCGGCGATGGCGTGCCGCCCGAGCACCGCCGGGCCCCCGCGCTGCGGGTCGTAGGTGACGACGATCGAGAGCGTCGACTCCAGCACCCCGTCGATCTTGATGCGCGCGAACCGTTCGGCCGCTGCACCGTCCAGAGTGGCGGCGAACGTGGCCCGCTCGGCCTGCACGTGCCGGTAGAACCGACGACGGACGGCAGGGTCCCGCACCAGGACGAAGTCCCACGGCTGCGAGTGGCCGACGCTGGGCGCGGCGTGCGCGGCGTCGAGGATCCGGTGCAGGGTGTCGGCCGGCACCGGATCCCCGGTGAACTCGGCCCGGACGTCCCGGCGGCGGTGGATGGCGTCGTAGAGTTCCACAGGCAGGCTCCCGCTGCGCTCGGCCCACCCCCGACGGGTGGGCGCTCGACGCGAGGCCGGTCTTCGGACTCCCGGATCAACGCCGACCCGTCCGCCTTCCCAGCCGTACGGCCAGTGGCTGCGCTCCTCGCGCCTGGACGGTCGCTCCCCGGTCACCGCGGCGGGCCCGTGCCGGATTCACACCGGCTTCCCGATTCTCCCCGCAGTTGCGGGGCACCTCGCACGATCATGCCGCCGCCGATGCTATCGGTGGATCACGTACGGGTGGCGGTGGTGCGGCCACGGTTCCCGGTCGGGTAGTGCCTGCGCAGGTCGGAGGTCGTCATCCGGTCGAGCATCCGGTCGGGAAGGACGCGGGAGGCCCGGATGAGGAGGGCAGCCGTCGCGCCGATGGTGTAGCGGGTGCGGGGCCTGCGGTCGGTCACCGCCGCGGCGATCCTCTTCGCGGCGACGGCGGAGGTCACCCCGGCCCTGGTGAACGCCGCCACGTGGGAGGGGATCGCCTGCATCAGGGCACCGTAGCGCTCGTTCTGCTCCGGGGTCATCGTCTCGTCGAGACGGCCGAGGGCGGCGAGGCCGACGCGGGACATCTCGGTTTTGACGCCGCCCGGTTCGACCACCACCACCCGCACGCCGTACGGGGCCAGCTCGTTGCGCAGCGCGTCGCTCATCGCCTCCATGGCGAACTTGCTGGCGGCGTACGGACCGTAGCCGGCCATGGAGACCCTGCCGTTGAGGGAGCTGATGTTGACGACGCGCCCCTTGCCGCGCAGCAGCACGGGGAGCAGGGCCTGGGTGACCGCGACGTGACCGAAGAGGTTCACCTCGAAGATGCGCCGCCACTCGTGCAGCGGCACCACCTCGACCGGGCCGGCACCGGGGACGCCGGCGTTGTTGACCAGCGCCCGCAGCGGCAGCGGATCCCGCCCGACGCGTGCGGCGAGCGCAGCGACGTGGTCGGGGTCGGTGATGTCGAGGATCACCGGCTCGATGCGGTCGGTCCGCAGGGGCGTGGCGTCGCCCTCGCGCCGCACGCCGGCGAGGACGTGGAAACCACGCCGGGCCAGTTCCCGCGCGGTGGCCGCACCCATGCCGGTCGACGCGCCGGTCACGACCACGAGTTCCCGACTTTCAGTTGACGTTGTCATCTCTCAAGTCTGCACCAATCAGATGACAACGTCAACCGAGTGAAGTGACTTAGTCATCACCGGCGGACTAGCATCGTCCGCGTGACCAGCCGCGCCGAATCAGCCGCCGCCACCCGCCGCGCCCTGCTCGAAGCGGCCGCCGAGCTGCTCGACTCCGGTGGCCTCGACGCGGTGACGTTGCGCGCGGTGGGAGCACGCGCCGGAGTGACGCGCGGAGCGCCCTACCGGCACTTCCCCGACAAGGAAAGCCTGCTGATCGCCGTCGGGACCCGGGCCTGGGACACGCTCGGGGACCGCATGCAGACCCTTCGCGCGACACCTGGCCTGTCGGCCGCCGAAAAGCTCCGCGGCGGCCTCCTCGCACTCGTCGACGTCGGCCGCCGTCAACCGCACCTCTACAAGCTCATGTTCAGCAACCCGCCCGGCGACCCCAGCGCACTCGCCCGGGCCGCCCAGCGAAGCCAGACCGAGTTCCTGGCCGTCGTCGCCGAACTGGTGGGCGAGCAGGACGCCCGCCGGTACGCGGCCCTGCTCATCAGCAGCGCCAACGGGATCGCCGGCCTACAGGCCAGTGGCCAGCTCGCCGACCCGAAGTGGGGAGGCGTCAGCGCCGAAGAGCTCACCGACACCCTCGTCGACATGGTCGCCGTCAGGAACCGGCACACCTGACCGGCGGGCAGCGGACTCGACGGCCGGTGGGGACCGGTCGGCACGTGGGCCCGGCAGCACCGGGTCTGGCAGGCTGACGGTGGTCGGCGGGCCGGGGACGACACGGGGCCGACGAGCCGGCCGGTGGCCCGTGGGTAGGTCCGGGCAGGGCCGACCCGGGAGCCGGCCCTGCCCGACGTCGTCCGTCAGCGGGCGGGAAACCTCTCGTCGAGGGCCAGGTTGAGTTCCAGTACGTTCACGCCGGGCTCGCCCATGAAGCCGAGCGACCGGCCGGTGGTGTGCTTCGCCACCAGTGCCCGGACCGCTGCGGGGTCCGCGGCGCGCTCGCGCGCGACCCGGGCCACCTGGATCTGGGCGTACGCCGGGGAGATGTGCGGGTCGAGGCCGCTGCCGCTGGCGGTGACGGCGTCGGCCGGCACCGCGGGTGTCGCCGGAGCGTCACCCCGCACCGGCACGATCAGCCCGCCGGCGGCCACGTAGTCCTCGTCCGGCCTGGCCAGTTCGACAGGCACGCCCTGCCAGGAGCTGACGAACGGCGTGGCCGGGGCGACCTGGTTGACGCTGACCACGCGGATGACCGGGCCGGTGAGCCCGTCGGCGCGGAACACGGCAAGCACCGCGCCGACCCCGTCCGGTGTGCAGTACGGGCGTCGTCCGTCCACCCCGTCCAGTGCACCCACCGCCCTGGAGCGGGCGCAGACCTGGGTGAGCAGGCTCTCGGAGGCTGCCTCCGGGTCGGTCGAGAGGGTGTCGACGACGCTTTCCGGGCCAAGGTTGCCGGCCGCCGTGGAGATCGGGTCGTAGCCGTCGCCGGCGGCGGACGGGCGGGACTGGAAATAGCGCGGGACGGGGTTGCCGTCCCCGTCGGTGAACGACTGCCCGATCAGCGCGCTGCCGATGGTCTTGCCGTCCACGGTGATCAGGGAGCCGTCCGCCGTGCCGGACAGGCCGGGAAGCTGCCCGGCCGCGACCAGGGCGAGCGGATAGGCCAAGCCGAGCAGCACGGTGAAGACGAGTACGGCGCGCAGGGCGGCCAGGTGTTGGGTGAGCCAACTGGGAAGTCGCATGTCAGATCCCCGGGACGAACTGGATGAGCAGGTCGATGAGCTTGATGCCGACGAACGGCACCACGATGCCGCCGAGGCCGTAGCGCAACAGGTTGCGGCTGAGCAGCTTCGAGGCGCTGGCCGGGCGGTAGCGCACACCGCGCAGGGCCAGCGGGATCAGTGCGATGATCACCAGGGCGTTGAAGATGACCGCCGACAGGATCGCCGACTCCGGGCTGGCCAGCCGCATGACGTTCAGCGTGTCCAGGCTCGGGTAGATGCCGGCGAACATGGCCGGGATGATTGCGAAGTACTTCGCGATGTCGTTGGCGATGCTGAACGTGGTCAACGCGCCCCGGGTGATCAGCAACTGCTTGCCGATCTCGACGATCTCGATCAGCTTCGTCGGGTCGGAGTCCAGGTCGACCATGTTGCCGGCCTCCTTCGCCGCCGACGTGCCGGTGTTCATCGCCACGCCGACGTCGGCCTGGGCCAGGGCGGGGGCGTCGTTGGTGCCGTCGCCGGTCATCGCGACCAGCCGGCCGCCCTCCTGCTCCTTCTTGATCAGCGCGAGCTTGTCCTCCGGCGTGGCCTCGGCGAGAAAGTCGTCCACGCCGGCCTCGTCCGCGATGGCCTTCGCGGTACGCGGGTTGTCGCCGGTGATCATCACGGTCCGGATGCCCATCCGGCGCATCTCGTCGAAGCGCTCGCGCATGCCGGCCTTGACCACGTCCTTGAGATGGATCACCCCGAGGGCGCAGGCCGGTTCCCCGTCGACGTGCTCGGCCACGACGAGGGGGGTGCCGCCGATGCCACTGATCTCGTCGACGATCTGCCCGACCTGCTCGGTGGGGTGGCCGCCGTTCTCGCGTACCCACTTCATCACGGCGGCGGCGGCGCCCTTGCGGACCCGGCGCGCCGGGTCCTGACCGGCGTCGGCGGTGAGGTCGACGCCGCTCATCCGGGTCTGCGCGGTGAACGGCACGAAGGTGGCGTGCGGAATGAGGCCGGGTTCGCGCTCACGCAGCCCGTACCCGTTCTTGGCCAGTACCACCACGGAGCGCCCCTCGGGCGTCTCGTCGGCCAGGCTGGAGAGTTGGGCCGCGTCCGCGACGGTGGCCGCGTCCACGCCGTCCACCGGCAGGAACTCGGCGGCCTGCCGGTTGCCGAGAGTGATCGTGCCGGTCTTGTCCAGCAGCAGCGTGTTGACGTCGCCGGCCGCCTCGACCGCCCGACCGCTCATCGCCAGCACGTTGCGTTGGACGAGGCGGTCCATACCGGCGATGCCGATCGCCGAGAGCAGCGCGCCGATGGTGGTCGGGATCAGGCAGACCAGCAGCGAGACCAGCACCACGCCGGTGACCCCGGAGTCGGTGATCGCTCCGGAGTCCGGCGCGGCGGCCTGGTAGCCCTTGGCGAAGATGGCGAGCGGTTGCAGGGTCACCACGGCCAGCAGGAAAATGATCGTCAGCGCGGCCAACAGGATGTTGAGCGCGATCTCGTTCGGCGTCTTCTGCCGGTTGGCGCCCTCCACAAGGGCGATCATCCGGTCGATGAAACTCTCGCCAGGCTTCTGCGTGATCTTCACGACGATCCGGTCGGAGAGGACCTTGGTCCCCCCGGTGACCGCGCTACGGTCGCCGCCGGACTCCCGGATCACCGGGGCGGACTCCCCCGTGATCGCCGACTCGTCGACGCTGGCGATGCCCTCGACCACGTCACCGTCGCCGGGGATGATGTTGCCGGCCTCGACCAGCACGACGTCGCCCTGCCTGAGCTCCGGTGCCGGCACGGCCTCGTCGGTGTAGGTGTTCGCGGCGGCCCCCGGCGTCCAGCCGACCAGCCGGGTCGCGATGGTGTCCTTCTTCGCCTGCCGCAGCGTGGCTGCCTGCGCCTTGCCCCGGCCCTCCGCGACCGCCTCGGCGAGGTTGGCGAAGAGCACGGTCAGCCAGAGCCAGATCGCGATCGCGATCGCGAACACCGACGGGTCGGCGGCGGCGAGCACCGTGGTGAACAGCGCGCCGATCTCCACGATCAGCATCACCGGGTTGCGCCACAACGTGCGCGGGTCGAGTTTGCGCAGCGCGTCGGGCAGGGACCGGAGCAGCTGCTTCGGATCGAGCAGACCGCCGCCGACCCGGTTGCCCTGGGTGGCGGGTGTACCGGCGGTGGCCGCGTCGGCGGTGCCGTGCGGTGCCGACGTGGACGTGGTCATGTCCTTCTCTCTCATGGTGGTCACAGCCCTTCGGCCAGCGGGCCGAGCGCGAGCGCGGGCAGGAAGGTGAGCGCGACGAGGACCACCGTGACGCCGACGACCATCCCGACGAAGAGCGGCTTGTGGGTCGGCAGGGTGCCCTCGGACGCGGGAGTCGGCTTCTGGCGGGCCAGCGAGCCGGCCAGCGCGAGTACGAAGATGATCGGCAGGAACCGGCCGAGCAGCATGCACAGGCCCAGCGCGGTGTTCCACCACGGCGTGTTCACCGTGATGCCGGCGAACGCGGAGCCGTTGTTGTTGCTCGCCGAGGTGAACGCGTAGAGCACCTCGGACAGGCCGTGCGGGCCGACGTTGAGGGCTGTGGAGTTGTTACCCGTCGCGAAGGCCGCCGCCGTCCCGGCCAGCACCAGCACGGGGGTGACCAGGAAGTACATCGAGGCGAACTTGATCTCCCTTGAGCCGATCTTCTTGCCCAGGTACTCGGGGGTACGACCGACCATCAGGCCGGCGACGAACACGGTGATCACCGCAAGGATCAGCAGGCCGTAGAGGCCAGCGCCGACACCGCCGGGGGCGACCTCGCCGAGCATCATGTTGCCCAGCAGCATCCCGCCGCCCAGCGCCGTGTACGAGTCGTGGAACGAATTGACCGCGCCGGTCGAGGTGAGCGTGGTGGCGGCGGCGAAGGTGGCCGAGTTCGACATGTCGAACCGGACCTCCTTGCCTTCGAGGGCCGCGCCGACCGCCTGCGGCACCGTGCCGTGCCCGCCGAGTTCGAACACGTTGGTCAGGGTGATGCTGGCGACAGCCAGGATGCCCATCACGGCGGCGACCGCGTAACCCTGCCGGTTCTGGCCGACCATCCGGCCGAAGACCCGGGGCAGGCTGAACGGGATCAGCAGGATCAGGAAGATCTCCAGCCAGTTGGTCCACGGGGTGGGGTTCTCGAACGGGTGGGCGCTGTTGACGTTGTAGAAGCCACCACCGTTGGTACCCAGCTCCTTGATGACCTCCTGGCTGGCCACCGGCCCGCCGGTGATCGTCTGGCTGCCGCCGGTCAGGGTGGTCACGTCGGTGCCGGCCGACAGGTTCTGCACCACGCCGCCGACCATCAGGGCGAGTGCGCCGAGCACCGCGATCGGCAGCAGGATCCGCAGCACGATCCGGGTCAGGTCGACCCAGAAGTTGCCCAGCTCGCCGGTGCGGCTGCGGGCGAAGCCCCGCACCAGCGCCACCGCGACGGCGACGCCGACCGCGGCGGAGACGAAGTTCTGCACCGCCAGGCCGGCCATCTGCACCAGGTGGCCCATGGTCGACTCACCCGAGTACCACTGCCAGTTCGTGTTGGTCACGAACGACACCGCGGTGTTCCACGCGCCGTGCGGCACCACCGGATCGAAGCCCAGCGACAGCCACAGCCTGTCCTGCACCCGCTGGAACAGATAGAGGAACAGGATCGAGACCGCCGAGAACGCCAGCACGCTGCGGGCGTACACGCCCCACGACTGCTCGGCGGCCGGGTTGACCCCGACCAGGCGGTACACGCCCCGCTCCAGGCGGGACTGCCTGGTGCCGGACACCACCCGGAACATGTAGTCGCCGAACGGCCTGTAGACCGCGACGAGGCCCGCGACCAGGGACAGGGCGAAGACGACGCCCGCTGTCGTCGTGGTCATCAGAACCGCTCCGGGAACAGCAGGGCGACCACCAGGAACACGGCCAGCCCGATCGCCAGCACCAAACCGACGGCGTTGACGGCGCTCACAGCTTCTCCACACCCCTCACCACGAGGGCGAGCGCTGCGAACAGCCCCACCGTCAACACCACGAACAGCACGTCAGACACCGCTGACTCCTCTGACCGGCAATGAGATCGTCACGACCGCCATCCGGTCGCGCCGGGCAATCACAACGCCTCCGACGTGCGACGAACAGGGTCGTTAACGCAACCATCACGCCGTCCGGGCGTTTCTTGACGCGCCTTTAACACCGCACGCTGATCAGGTGAAACGGCTCACATGCTTCGCGGGCTACTCACGGTGGACCACGTGCTTCCCGCTGCCGGTGCGGTGGACCCGGTGGGTCTCGCCGCGCTCGTTGCCGGCCCGTTCCGGCTCGGCCGGCAGCATGCCGCAGAACCGCTGTCTGCGGCATGCTGCCGAGAGGGTGCCGCCGGCGGGTTCCGGTACGCGACGGAGCAGCGGCAGGTCGTCGCCGGACACGCGGTTGCCTAGCGGGTGAGGGACTCCTGATAGATGTCGGCGTAGGTGCGCGTGCCCTTGATCAGATCGTCGCAGAAGGCGGCGACGTCGGTGCCCGTGACCTCCAGAACGCCCTTGCCGGCCGCGACACCCTCCTCGAAGAAGTCGACGATTCCCGGCAGCAGACCCCCGTCCACCAGATCGGTCGGCCCGACCTTGAACAGGTAGCGCTGCATCTCCTGGTAGACGATCCGGTAGTCAGGCGGGAGAGCCTTGACCCGGGCGACGTGCGCCCGCCACTGCTTCTTGCCCTCGACGATGTCTCGAATGCTCATGTCAGTCTCCCAACCGGGCCAGTTTGCGTGCGACGTTCCGGTTCAGCTGCTCCCGCCACCGGTCGCGGTAGGTGCGGGCCCCCGCTCCGCCGGCCAGCGCCGCTGCGAAGCCGGGGATGTCGTCGCCGAGCACCTCGTCAACGCGCTGCCCGTCGGCTGCGGCCTCTTCGAGCAACCCGAGGGCGGCATCGGCGACAGGGGTCAGGTTGCGGCCCGTGAAGCTCCCATACGGGAAGAGGCCCGCCGTGATCTGTCCCCACGCCGCCTGATAATCGGCCGGCAACGCCTGCGCCCGATCCTCGAACGCTTTCCAGTCTCGGGTCAGATCGCTGCCCGTGATGGTCTCCCAGAAGCTCATGCCCCGCCCTCCTTGAGTTTGTCGATCCGCGAGGAGACGTACTGCCATTTCGCCCAGAACATCGCGAGCTCCCTGCGCCCAGCGTCGTTGAGCGTGTAGAACTTGCGCGGCGGACCCACTTCGGACCGTCGCTTCGACACCTGGACGAGCTTGCCGCGTTCCAGACGCAGCAGGATGGTGTACACCGTGCCGTCGATGACGTCAGCGAAGCCGAGCGCGTTCAGGCGGCGCGTGATGGCGTAGCCGTAGGTCTCCTCACGGCTGATGATTTCGAGCACGCAGCCCTCAAGCGTGCCCTTCAGCATCTCGGTCAGATCCTCCACCGCGCCCCCATCCACTATTCAGTGTCACCAACTACTGGTACACGGTATCACCGAATACCGGTAGTCGGTACCACCGGGCACCGGTGGATTTCCGCCCGCCACGGGCGGCGGCAGTCAGCTTCAGCAGCAGGTGACGGTGCGGAGCCCTGCGGCGTGGTCGCCGGAGGCGGCCTGAGCGGCGACGGCCCGGATCTGGTCGCGGGTGAGGTGGTGGCCGGCGCGGATCACGGCCGAGATCGAGGACAGGTTCGCGGCATCGGCGAGCGGGTCGGCGTCCAGCAGCAGGAAGTCGGCGTCCATCCCGGCCGCGATCCGGCCCATCCGGTCAGACCGGCCGAGATACGCCGCCGGACCGGTCGTGGCGGCGCGCAGGATGTCCAGCGGCGGGATCCCGGCGGCCGCCCACTCGCCGAACTCCAGGCGCATCGTCTGGCCCGGGGTGGCGCCCTGACCGTCGGTGCCGGTCATCATGGGCACCTTGGCGGCGTGGAAGATGCCGACCATGCGCACACAGAGCTCGTACGCTTTGCGGTAGGTCTCGCGTGTCGTGGCCGGCAGGCCGTCGAAGGTCCTGAGAACGTCCTGACGCTCGGCTCGTTCCTCGGCGGACAGCAGGGCGGAACCGGGGTCCTGCCGGTATTCCGGGGCGTCGGCGAGGTACTGGGTACGCAGGCGTACGAGGGTGGGTGTCTGCCAGGTGCCGTTGGCCGCGAAGGTGCTGGCCAGCTCCCGCGCCCTGGCCTCGTCGAAGGTGTCGAGAGCCTGCCCCAGCAGGGCTACGGCTTCCTCCTTGGCGAAGGCGGCCGGATTGATGAGCCGCCTGTTCTGCTGGCCGGCCAGGACGTCGTCGGCAAGTGGCAGGCCCAGCGCCCATTGCGGTACGGGCAGCGCCGGCCTCTCCCGGCCCCACAACGTGTCGCGTTCCGTGGAGCAGGTGATCCAGATGTTGCTGCCGGTGCCGAAGTGCTCGACCGAGTGGTAGCCGAGCCGGGACGCCTCGGTCACGCTCACGTCGGGCGGCAGATGCCCGGCCGTCGGGAGGCCCTCCTCCCGCGCCTGTTCGAGCGCCGCGAGGAAGGGCTCGCGGTCGTACACGACGATCTTGATGAAGTCGGCACCCTGCTTCCTCTGTCGCTCGACCTCGGCCCGGGCGTCGTCGGCGGATCCGGCGTTGAACGGCGACAGCAGTGCTCCCGGCATGGCGAGCAGGGCGGGGGCGTACTCGGTCAGCGGCAGCCGGCGCTGCGCCCGGTAGCGCAACAGCTCCTCCGAGGCGGCCATCTGGCGTATGCCGGTGACGCCCTCGGCCAGCATCGTCGCGAGGTAGCCCCGGGCGTCGCCGCCCTGCAACGTGTGGACGTGCATGTTGTTGTAGCCCGGGACGGCGAAGCGGCCGCCGCCATCGACGACGCGCACGTCCCCGGCGGTGGCCGCCGCGGAGCCGGTCACGGCGGTGATACGGCCGTCGCGCACCAGCACCGACCGGTGTGGACGCCGGGAACCGTCGACCGGATCGATCACCGTGACGTTGTCGATCCGGATCGGCGACGCCGTCGGGAACACGACCCGGTCGGGCTCCCTCCTGGTGAGCGCCCGGGTCGCCGGAACACCTACCGCGGCGGCCACGATGACGCCCCCACCCATGGCGAGGAAGCGACGACGGGTACGGCGCGGCTTCGCTGAGTCGTCGGACCTGCCCGGACCACCGGCGACACCCGGGTCAGCGTCCAGGCCCTCACCGCCTGGCCGCTGCTGCGACTCTCGGGTCCCGCCGCAGCCACCAGGCGACGGGACACCCGCATCCCGGGAGAGGTTCACCGGCACGCCGTCCCGGAGCCGCTCCCGGCCGGACGGACGTCGTTCCCGGTGATCGTCAGTCGGAGCCCGTCGGCGGTCGCGGCGGCCCCCCGGTAGACGAGGCCGGCGGGCAGCGTCGGCAGATCGACCGTACGCGACTGGGCCCTGTCGCCGAGACGGCTGGCCGGCAGCCGGACGCCCAGGAACGGGATCTCCACCTCCTCGGGCTCGATGCGCAGGACCCCGTCGACGATCTCGGGATCGGCGTACACCGTCACCTGCTGGGAGCGCCCGAGCAACTGGATCTGCATCTGCACGGTGAGACGTCCGGCGTCGTCCGCGCCGTAGCCGGCCGGGCTCGTCGGGCCCGGGGAGCCGTGGGCGGCGGCGGCCGTGCCGAGTTGGGCGTACGGCAGGGTGACGTCGGCGACGACCGACCCGGCGCTGATCCCCCCGGAGCCGGGCAGCCGCACGTCGTGCGCGGTCGCCTCCACCGCCGCGGAGAACCGGCCCACCGTCACCTGCGGCACCCGGACGTGGACGGTGCGGAAGGTCCCGCGAGCCAGTTGGATCAGGAACGGGCCGCCCCCGAAGTCGGCCTCGGGCGGCTCACTGAGCCCGGCGGCGCATTGCAGCCGGGCGGCGAGACGGTCGGATGCGTCGCCGGCGACGACCCGGTCGGCGGTGAACCCGATGCCCAGCACCAGCACGACCGGTGCTCCCGCGATGATCCATTTTCTGTGCACGGCCGATACCTCCAGGTGAGTCAGGACTGTGGCCCCCGCCGGACCAGGCCGGCCGGCACGCTGGACCATGGCGGTGCACAGGGCAGGGACCTGGGGCGAAGTCGTCGAACCGGCGCGCTACCGGTCCCCGGTGAACACGGCCGTACGGTCGTCACCGGCCGGCAGTGGCTCTCCTGCGGCGGCCGCGACCGGAGGCCTGTCGAAGGCCGCCGGGTCGGCCTCGATCGAGATGCTGGGCAGGAGCCGGTCGAGGAGCGGGGGCAACTGCCACTGCCGGTCGCCGACCAGCACCATCACCGCCGGCACGAGCAGGCAACGCACGATGGTGGCATCGACCGCCACGGCGACCGAGAGTCCGAGTCCGAACATCTTGACGACGGGGTTCGAGTTGATCAGGAAGCTGGCGAAGACAGCCACCATGATGAGGGCCGCACTGCTGATGATCCGGCCGGTGTCGGCGAGTCCGAGGCTCACCGCCCGACGGTTGTCCCTGGTGGCATGCCAGTGTTCCTGCACCGAGCTGAGCAGGAAGACCTCGTAGTCCATGGACAGGCCGAACAGGATGGCGAACATCATCATCGGCACGTAGGACTCGATCGGCACCGGCCCGTCCAGGCCGAGCAGATGGATCCCCCAGCCCCACTGGAAGACCGCGACGACGACACCGTAGGCGGCGGCGATGGAGATCAGATTCATGGCGGCGGCCTTGGCGGCGAGCCAGAGCGACCGGAAGGCGAGCAGCACGAGCACACAGGCGAACGCCACCACGGCGCCGATCAGCAGCGGCAGCCGCTGGGAGATGCGCTCGGCCAGATCGGCCTTGGTGGCGGTCAGCCCGCCCACGTGACCTTCGGCGTCCTCACCGGTCAGGGCCTGCGGCAGCGTCGTGTCGCGAAGCCGGTGCACGAGCTCGACCGTGCTGTCGTCCGAGGGCGACGTCTGTCCGGTCACGTTGAAGACCGCCACGGCGGAGTCGGCGCTGACGACCGGGGCGCTGACCTCCCGTACGCCGGGGGTGTCGGCGAGTGCGGCACCCAGCGCGACCAGACGGGGGTCCTGGGCCCGCGGGTCCTGGCCGGCCACGGTCTTCGCGCCGGGCGGGGCGGTGGCTGGATCGACCATCTCGACGACGACCCGCAGCGGGCCGTTCGCGCCGGGCCCGAAGCCTTCGGCGAGGGCGTCGTGGGAGCGGCGCGACTCGGTGGAGGTGGGCAGTCTCCCGGAGTCCATCTGGCCGAGCCGCAGGGCGAACACCGGGGCGCTGAGCGCGAGCAGCACCACGGTGGCGGCCAGCGCGGTCAGCAGGGGCCGTTTCGCCACGCGTACGGCCAGGCGGGCCCAGAGCGTGGTGTCGAGTCCTGCGTGATCGGCACCGGTGGTGGTGTGCCGGCTGCCCGGCAGGGAGAACCGGTTGATCCGGGGACCGAGCCAGCCGAGCATCGCCGGTGTGAGGGTGACGGCCGATCCCAGGCTGACGGCCACGACGATGGCGGCGGAGTATCCCAGCCAGCCGACGAAGGAGACGCCGGACAGGGCCAGCCCGCACACCGCGATGATGACGGTGCCGGCGGCGAAGACGACCGCCCCGCCGGATGTCGCCGTCGTACGGGCGGCGGCCTCTTCGGCCGACAGGCCACCGGCCAGCAGGCGTCGGAACCGTACGACCAGGAACAGTCCGTAGTCGATGCCGACCCCGAGGCCGATCATGGTGGCCAGGGTGGCCGCCACCGTCGGGATGTCGACCGCGTTGCCCAGCAGTTTGAGCAGGGCCAGACCGCTTCCGACGGACAGGACGGCGGTGAGGATGGGGACCCCCATGGCGACGGCCGATCCGAAGGCCAGCAGCATGACGATGACGGCCATCACGATGCCGATGAGCTCACTGGTGTGCACCGGGCTCCTGGACAGTCGCTGGCTCAGTTGCCCGCCGATGGACACGTCCAGCCCGGCGTCGGTGGCCGGGGCGGTCGCCTCCCGTACCTGCTCGGCGAGATCGAGGGTCGCCGCGGATGGCGACTGTGGTGTCACGGTCAGGTAGCCGATGCGGCCGTCCGGGCTGAGGGCGGGGGTGCCGGCGGCCGGCGGACCACTCACCGTGCCGACGCCCGGGACTGCGCGAATCCTCTCCGCGGTGGCCTGCAGGGCATCCTGGTACGTCCGGTCGGTCAGTCTGCCGCTCGGCGCCTCGACCACGACCGGGCTGGGGTCGACCGACCTACCGGGAAACGCCCGGTCCAGCAGGGTCTGCGCGACCGCGCTGTCGCTGCCGTCGACCGCGATGGCGTCGGCGTTGCCGCCGTCGAAACGGCTGCCCGCGAGGATGAGCGCCAGGGCCAGGACGACCCAGCTGACGGTCACCGCGCGGGCGTGACGTGCACAGAACCGGCCCGTCCGGTAGAGGAAGGTTGTCATCTCGCTGCGCTCACCCGGGACTCGTCGTTGCGGGGCCGCACGGCCGTTGTCGTTGCCACGTAGCTCAGCGAACCAGCGGATGCTTACCGGCAGCCGCCGCTGAGGCTGACGGTTGTCTGAGGGCCGCTGCGGCATCATGGGCCGATGAGTACCACCGGCCCCACCTCCCTCCTGCACCCCAGCCGGCCAGGCACGCCGGCCCGGATCCTGGTGGTCGACGACGAGGCGCACATCGTCGAGGTGCTGGCGGCGACGTTGACGTTCGCCGGGTTCGAGGTACGGGCTGCGCGCTCGGGTGCCGAGGCCCGACAGGTCGCCGCCGAATACCGGCCCCGGGTGGCCCTCCTGGACGTCCTGCTCCCCGATGGCTCCGGCTTCGATCTCTGCGACTCGTTACGGGAGGTTCAGCCTGAGCTGGGCGTGCTGTTCGTGACGGCCCGCGACGCCGTCAGCGACCGGCTGACCGGGCTCGGTCTGGCGGACGGCTACATCACCAAACCGTTCAGTGTCGCCGAGGTGATCGCCCGGCTCAACGTGCTGCTGCGTCGTCTGGACGCCAGGCGGCCCGACCAGACGGTCGATCCGGTCCTCCGGGTCGGCGACCTGGAGGTGGCCGTGCGGAGTCACCGGGTGAGCCGCCAGGGAGACGAGGTGGAGCTGACACCGACCGAGTTCAGGGTGCTCACCTACCTCATGGGTCGCCCCGGACTTGTCGTCAGCAAACAGCACCTGCTCAGCGAGGTGTGGGGGCATCAGTTCGGCGACGTGACGGCCGTGGAGAAGGTCGTCAGCCAGTTGCGCCGCAAGATCGGGCCAGGGCTGCTGCACACCGTACGCGGATTCGGCTACACGGTGCGTGACGGCGCACCGTGAGCCGGCAGGGTGACGCGTGCCTCCAGGCCTCCCCCGTCGTCCCGCCGGTCGTGCAGGCTCAGCGTCCCGCCGTGTTGCTCGGTGATCTCCCGCGCGATGCTGAGCCCCAGACCGCTGCCACCGTTGGCCACGCGACCGCCGTCGGCCCGCCAGAAACGTTCGAAGGCGCGGGCGATCGACAGCGGGTCGAGGCCCGGCCCGTGATCCCGGACGAGGATCACGAGACGGTCGCCCGCGTGGGCGACGACGACGTCGATCGGGCTGCCCGCCGGTGTGTACCGGACGGCGTTGCCCAGCAGGTTACGCATCACCTGGACGAGCGACGTCTCGTCGCCCGGCACGATCGCGTGGGGCGGCTCCACCCGAAGTGAGATCGTCCGGCCGGGCTCGATCATGCGGAGATCGGTGACCAGGCCGCCGAGTGCGGCACCGACGTCGACAGGCATCCGTTCCAGCGGCCGGCGGGCGTCCAGCCGGGCCAGCAGGATCAGCTCCTCGACCAGGCGCTGCATCCGGGTGGTCTCCGCACTGATGCGCGCCATGGCGAGGTCCACCTGCTCCCCGTCGGCGACGCCGCCGTTGAGGTAGAGGTCGCTCCAGCCGCCGACGGTGGTCAACGGTGTCCTGAGTTCGTGTGACGCGTCGGCGACGAAGCGGCGCACCCGGTCCTCGGCATCTTCCCGCGCGCCGAAGGCCGCGTTGAGCTCGGCCGCCACCCGACCGATCTCGCTGTGCGGATGCGGCACCGGGATACGGCGGCCACGCTGTCCGCCGGCTATCGCTCGTGCGGTGTCGGCCACGACCCGCAACGGCCGCAGACCGATCCCGAGGACCAGGTTCGCGGTCAGCACCCCGGCCGCGAGGATCGCCGCGGAGGCGATGACCTCGACGAGCAGCAGGCGGTTGAGCGTGGCGTCCACGTCGGCCAGGGAGATCCCGACGATCAGGGCGGCCGGCCGCACGCGTAGGCCGTCGATGCTCAGCGTGATCCCCGCGGCCACGCCGGAAAGGTCGATGATGGTCAGTCGGTAACCGGGGCCGCCGCCCGTGCTGGCGGCGGTGAACGGCCCGGAGGTGGCCCTGATCGAGTCCGGCAGGACCGGCGGCGTCAGATCCTCGTTGGCGGACACCGCCTCGTGCGCCACCAGCATCGACCCGTCGTCACCCACCACGGCGACGTACTGGGTGCTGGGCGTCAGCATCCGCACCGTGCCCCAGCTGATCTTAACGTCGCTGTCCCTGCCGACCTGGTCACCGATCCGGTCCGCCACCGACTCCAGGGTCGCGTCGAGCCGGTTACGCAGGAACGTCTCCAACGCGGCGTAGGCGGTGACGTCGGCGACGAGCAGCCCGGCGGCGAGCAGCGCGAGGGTCCCGGCCAGCAGACGCCCCCGCAGCCCCTGCCAGGCGCTGGTGACACGCGGCACCGCCGGCAGCCTCACGCCGGGGGCTCCCGCATCGCGTAACCGAATCCCCGGACGGTGTGCAGCAGCGGCAGCACGCCGTCCGCGTCGATCTTGCCGCGCAGTTGGCTGACGAACTTCTCCACCACCGAGGTGTCGCCGCCCTCGTAGCCCCACACCTCGCGCAGGATCTGACGGCGTGACAGCACCAGTTCGACGTGCCGCATGAAGTACTCCAGCAGCCGGAACTCGGTAGGCGACAGCGTGATCGACCGACCGGCGCGGACGACCCGGTGGGTCTGCTCGTCCAGCTCCAGATCCCCCACCCGCAGGCACGTGGCGGGTTCCGCCGCCGACACCGTACGGCGCAGCAGCACGTTCAGCCGGGCGACCACCTCAGCGGTGCTGAACGGCTTCGTCACATAGTCGTCGGCCCCCAACGCCAGGCCGGTCACCTTGTCCTCGATCCCGTCGCGGGCGGTCAGCAGCAGCACCGACAACTGTTCGTCGCGGGCCCGAAGCTCCAGGCAGAGATCGAGACCGGAACCGTCGGGCAGCATGACGTCCAGCACCGCAAGCTCCGGCCTGAACCCGCGCGCCAGCACCCGCGCCTCGGCGCAGCTCGCCGCCGCCCGTACGGTGAAGCCCGCGAACGACAGCATCGCGATCAGCACCTCCGCGATCGCCGCTTCGTCCTCGACCACCAGCACCCGGGCCGGACGCAGAGCGACGAGTCCGGCGGCGCGCGGGCCGACCTCACCCGATCGCCCCGGACCGGAACGGTTCGCGGTTGTCACCGCTCAACCATGCCGCACCGCCGCCGCCGATGCCCCTGCGACGAGCTTCTCATCGCCTGCTGATTGGCTGAATGCGCCGTCCGATTCCGCTCACTGCCGATTGACGTCACCGGAACCGCGGTGCTTACGGTCCACTTGGGCGGGTGAACGGTGCGGTCCAGATGCCTCTGTCGGCGTGAGCGGAGGCGTAACCGTCGCCGGCGTACGTCAGCCGCGGCCGACCTGGAAACCGACTCCGCGGACCGTCCGGATCCAACCGCTGCCAATCGTGCTTCGCAGTGAGCTGACGTGCGTGTCGATGGTGCGACTGCTCCGGCTGTTCGCGGCGTGCGGGGTGGGATCGCCCCACACCTCTGCCATCAACCGTTCCCGACTCAGCACGCTGCCGCCCTGCCGGGTCGCCGCCGAATCCGCGGTGTCGGCCGGTCCCACGTCGTTGCGGGTGTCGTTCGGGCGGCCGGGCAGCAGGCTGCTACCCGCCAGAATCACCAGGACGCAGGCCACGATCCACCAGTACACGAGCCGGAACCCGCCCATCGGATCGGCCTCACCTGCGACATCGACGATCAGCGCGACCACGGCGATGCCGACCGACGCGCCGAGCTGGTTGAGCATGTACAGCACCGAACTGCCCTGCGGCACCTGGTGGCTGGGAAGCGTCCGGTACAGCGCGCCCATGGTCGGCGCGCCCACGGCACCGAGCCCTACGCCGATGACGAACGCCCACAGCGCCGACCACGCCCCGTTGGTCCCGGCGTCGACCTGGGTGAGCGCCAACGCGCCGAGCGCGGCAACCGCAGCACCGGTAAGGGCTGGACCCCGCGCCCCGACCGTGTCGCTGAGCCGGCCGGCGACCGGCATGGCCAGGACGGAGCCCAGCCCCAGTGGTGCGACGAGAAGACCGGCGGCCAGGGCACCGTCGCCCTGCCCGTGCAACTGCTGGTAGTAGAGGGGCAGCGCGAACAGGATCGAGTAGGTGGCGACCCCGACCAGGCCCTGCACCGTGACACTGGCGGAGAAGCTTCGGCTGGCGAACAGTCGCAGGTCGATCAGGGGCGGCACGGTCCGGGGACGCAGGGCGTGCGTGGCGTAGGCGACCAACGCGGCCACCCCGACCACCAGGGGAACCAGCACCCGCCAGGCGGTCAACGTACCCGCTGTGGCGACCTGGGACAGGGCGAGCACGACGGCAGCCACCCCCGGGCCGGCCAGGACGAGACCCAGCACGTCCAGGCGGCTGCGGGGGTTGAGCGTCTCCGGCGCGTCGGCCGGCACCACACGCAGCGCCAAGGCGAACGCGACCAGACCGATCGGGATGTTGACCAGGAACATCCACCGCCAGTTGGTGGTGTCAAGGACGAGGCCACCGATCACCGGGCCCAGCACCGGCCCCAGCGGCAGGACCGCGCCCATGAGGCCCATCACCCGCCCCGCGCGGTGTGGGCCCGCCGCACGGGCCAGCAGGGTGAGCACGAGCGGATCGAGGATGCCGGCCCCCACGCCCTGGACGACGCGGAACACGATCAGGCTCGCCACGCTCCCGGCGAGGCCGGAGGCCAACGATCCCGCCATGAACAGCAGGAGGCCGAAGAGCCAGAGCCGTCGCGCGCCGAAGCGGTCCACCGCCCAGGTCGTGATCGGGATGGTGGCGGTCAGGGCGAGCAGATATCCGGTGGATGCCCAGCTGATGGCGCTGACCGAGGCCTGGAAGGTGGTGGTGAGGGTGTCCACGGCGACGGCAACCATGGTGCCGTCGAGGATGCCCATGATGCCGCCCAGCAGCACGACGCTGACCAGCCTGATCAGCGCTGGATCCAATCTGTTGTCTGCCTGGGTCACGGCGCTCTCCCGCTCGACTTAATGAACCTGCTGGTTCAAATTACCGGTCCAGCCGGACCGATCGCAATAACTCCGTTCAATCCACTGGACTCACCGGTTCAATTTGCTGGACGTCGGTTAGGATGTCCAGATGGCGGAGGTCGCGGAGCGTGAGGAGCAGCGAAAACGGGTTCACCGGGGGCGCATCGACAAGCGGAAGGCGATCCTCGACGCCGCGTTCGCCGTGTTCGCGCGTAAGGGCTACGCACAGGCCTGCGTCAACGAGATCGCCGTCGAGGCCGGGGTCGCCAAGCCCACCGTGTACAACCACCTCACCGACAAGGTGAACCTCTTCCGGCACGCGGTCGAGGCAGCCTCGGACGCCCTCATCTCGCAGAACCTCGCCACCATCGGCCGACTCGCCGATCCGGGCGACGACATCCGGGGAACACTGCTCGCGGTGGGCAGCGAGCTGGCCCGGCTCGCCTGCAACGAGCAGGCCCAAGCATTGCGGCGGCTGCTCTACGCCGAAGCCGCCCGCTTTCCCGAACTCCTCGACGCCGTCCCCGGGTACGGGCCGGACCGGCTCACCGAGGCGCTAGCCGACCGCTTCGCCCGCCTCGCGCTGGCTGGTCGGTTGCGGATCTCCGATCCGGCCCTGGCCGCCGAGCAGTTTCTCGCACTGATCACCGGGCCGCTGGAGACCCGGTCGCACTACGGCAACCGTAGTGTCTCCGTGCAGGAACAGCAGGCCGTCACCGTGGCAGCCGTGGACACGTTCCTGCTGGCCTTCGGATAGCGCGCTGCTGCACGGATTTCCCTGCCGCGTACGCGCTGGCGGGTCGCCGACGTTGTGCCAGTGGCAACGCCGGGCCGACGTCGATGCCGGGACCACGCCCGGCACGGCCACCAGTGAGTCGGCCGCCGAGGGGATCCCGTGGCTGGCCCGACCCGTGAAACCACCTCGACCTGGCCGGCCAGGATCGGTGCGTGCCGCTGCGGGGACTGCCCCCGATAGATCGGCCCGGATATCATCGCTGAGGAACGAAGGAGGTCGCGTATGCAGCCGGTCGTTCCGTTCCAGCTCATCGCGAAGCTCGGGGCCTGCCAGATCGGCGGCGTATGGTCGGCCGTCGACGAGAACGAGCATTCTCTCGTCGTCGCCGTGCTCGACGCCGGTGTCGCGGGCGAGCCACGCTGGCGGGACGCCTTCGCGGCCACCACCAACGCTATCGCGCAATCGGCCTCGGCCGGCCCGACCTACGTCGGCGCAGACTTCTCCGCCGCCACACCGTGGGTCGCCTATCCACAGGAACTTCTTCCCACTGCGGAACGCACGTTCCTCGCCCTCGGAATGTCCTACGCGCCAGTTGTGGCCCACGCGGACGATCCCCCCACGGCAGAGCGCCACGTGCAGCCGGACGCCGCGCCGACGCCGCGCCCGACCGACCGACCACTGACGACGGCCGAGCAGACGCCTCCGGCGCGACTG
The DNA here is from genome assembly GCF_049178975.1 of Micromonospora sp. WMMD734. Taxonomy (NCBI): domain Bacteria; kingdom Bacillati; phylum Actinomycetota; class Actinomycetes; order Micromonosporales; family Micromonosporaceae; genus Micromonospora; species Micromonospora sp. WMMD734. The sequence goes on along the minus strand of NZ_JBMHMK010000001.1, from coordinate 944,635 downwards.
GGCAGAACCCTCCCGCCGACCGACCCGCCATCCCCGTCGGACTCCCCGCCTCACCCACCCGCTGAGCCGCTGCCGCTGCGGCCCCCGCCTCGGGCCGGCCGGTGGGCGCTGCCTGCCATCGGCCTCATCGTGGGGCTGCTGGCTGGCGGCGGCCTGGTCCTGCTCGTAGATCCAGGCACGGACCCACCCCGCCCGCCGGCGGCGGCCAGCGCTTCGCCGTTACCGCCGCCGGCTCCCACGTCCGCGCCGCTGAGCCCCGGGCTCGAACCGCCGGTCGCCGGCCGCTGGCCGGCCGGGTGGGTGAGGTTCACCCCCGCCGACCGGATCCACACCGTGACCGGGATGGATGGCGTGAGCTTCCCGGTCAGGCTGCCGCCACGGTGGCGGTGCACGCTCGTCGAGCGAGCCGACGGGCTCAGCAGGCACCGGTGCGGCGGGCCGTCGGACAGCGGCGAAGAACTCGGTGGCGAGCTGGTCGTACGCGAATGCCCGGCACCGTGCGACGGACCTCGGCAGACCGCCATGCGTACCGCCGAGGAGGCCTGGGGGCTGCAGTGGGTGCACTGTGGGCCCACCTGCGCGTACGCCGAGACCAGCAGTCTCACCGTCGATGGCGCGCGACGGTACGGCCTGGTGGTGGTCGCCTACTGGCGCAGTGGCGACGGCGACATCGACCAGCAGGTGGTGTTGCGGATGACGGCACCCGTCACCAACGCGAACCTGCTACGCCGGGTCGCCAACTACCTTCGGGACGTCCTGCTCTTCTGACCCGGTCGTGGCCGGCTGGCCGGCCGGCCAGCTGGTCCACCTGATCAGGCAGAGCGGCAGCCAGGTCAGGTATCCGGCGAGGGTGACCGCCAGGTGCGACGCTTCCAGCCAGGAGATCCAGGCGAGTGCGATCAGGTAGAGCGCCGGCGTCGGATCGCCCCGTCCGAACAGGAGGACCGAGCGCCGCCAGACGAAACCGAGCAGGACCGCGACGAGGACGACGGTGAGCAGGCCCCCGACGGCCAGCAGGTGGACCAGCACGTTGTGCCCGTGGGTGTACCGGCCACCGAGCGCCTCGACCAACTGCGGCTGCCGCTCGAAGTAGCCGGGTCCGTGGCCGACCAGTGGTCGATCGGCCCACCGGCTCAACAGGGCACGCCAGATCTGCCCCCGCTTGGTGAACATGGCCGGGTCGGTGACGAGCAGCGGGCTGAGCACGGTCAGGACGAGCCCGGCCGCCGCCGGACCACCGACGAGCACCGACCGCCGCCACCCCACACCCATCCGACCAACTGCCTGCCAGTGGAGCAGTCCCCGGGTCAGCAGGACGACGAGGGCCGCCAGTTGACTGGTCCGGGAACCGGTCCAGACCAGCGCGACCAGGATCATGGCCAGAGCGACCCGGCGCGACCACCCGTGCCGCAGACGGAACACGAACGGCAGACAGACCGCGAGCATGATTCCGAGCACGTTCGAGTGCGGGTACGCTCCGGTGAGCAGTCCGCCGACAGCCCAGCTCTTGGCCCCCACTCCGGCTCCGGTGAGCAGCGCCAGATCGGGCCGTAGCGCCGCCAGCAGAACTGCACCGGCGGCGCTGACCGCCCCGAGCACCCCGATCGCGGCCAGTGCCGGCGTTCCCGGCTGGAGCGCCCAGATCGCGAGGATGGCAGCAGGCAGAGCCAACGCCACCGGCCCGGGGGGTTCGCCGTTGACCAGCCCGGCAAGGTGCAGGGCACCCAGCGGCGCCAGGGCCACGACAAGTTCACCCGGGCGGTGCTGGCGTCGCCTCCGCAGCCCGTACCCGGCAAGGAGCAGGGACAGCCCGATGACGGCCGCGGTGACGGCGTCGCCGAGGAGACGGCCGGTGGCGGGCATGGAATCCACTGCGGCGTTGAAGGTCGGTCGCCCGTTGGACAGCAGGTCCAGAAGTGAGGGAATGGTGACCCTGACCCAGGCCAGGCCCAGCAGGACGACCACGCCCCCGGTGGCGACCCGGTCCACGGTGGCGGGATCCCCGCGACCCAGGAAGCCCGCCCGCTGAAGGCCGGCGACCATCCGATCGCGGGACAACATGCTCACCACTCGCTCCTGCCGCTGTCGGGTACCCGCGAACCGACGGTGTCCTGCGCCTCGGTCGGACTGTGCCGGGGCTCCCGCCGGGTCCACCCGAGCCGGGCACACAGCAGGCGGAGATCAGCGGCGTACGGCACGGTCACCGCGCGCAGTGACGGCACCACCACCAACCTGCGTACCGACCTGGCCGCGGCACCGGCAGCGACGACGTACCCGACCAGGCTCGCCAGGGCCGCACCCACCGCGCCCGACGGGGCCAACACCACGAGCAGCAGCACACCGGTGAGCGAGCCGGCGACCAGAGCGGCCGAGGACCGGGCCGGCTCACCGTGGGCGAGCAGCAGGGCGCTGAACACCTGCACGCAGGTGTAGACGACGGTGGCTGCGCAGAGAATGACGGTGGGCAGCACCGCCGGGGCGAAGGCGACGCCGAAGAACCGGGGTACCAGCAGCCCCGCGCCGGCGGCGAGGACCGCGCAGCCGAACGCCGCCGCAGGTAGGGCCATCCGGGCCACCCAGAGCACCGAGGTGACGCCCTCGGCGTCCGCCCCGCCCATCAGGATGGTGCGGGCGGCGGTCGCGACCACGGTCGGCAGCTCCGCCACGCTCACCGCGACCGCGTAGAAGCCCAGTTCGCGTGCACCGAGCAGCGGCAGGCCGACGACCTGGTCGAGCCGGGCGCTGGAGGTCGCCGCCAGCACTCCCGGCAGGCAGACGAGCGCGTACCGGACCAGCGACCGCACGGGGATCGGCCCGGGCCGGTCGACCGCCCCGGCACGACGGGCTGGTCCGGGCGGCACCACCGGCGCGGTGCCGTTCTCCGTCTCGACGCAGCTCGCCGGGCCTGCCCGACGGCGTAGGCGGGGCAGCCCGAAGAGGACGCCGGTGGCCGTCGAGGTCAGGGCGAGCAGCGCCGACCAGAAGGGGCTCAGATCGAATGCCACGCAGGCGATGACCATGAGAACCGTTCGGAGTACGGCCGGCACGGCCTTCATCAGGTTGACGCCGCCGACGTCCGAGGCGCCGGTGAGCGCCCCGATGACCAGGTTCGTCAACAGATGCACCGGCGCGAGCAGTGTCAGCAGCATGAACTGCTGCCGCTCGCCGGCCGTCCGGTCGAACACGAACAGGCCCAGCACCCCCAGCAGCAGCACGGCGACCAGACCGAGCGGAACAGCGGCCAGCATGCTGACCCGGGCGGCGTCCCGTCGGGACAACCGGCGTTGGCGCACGTGGAAGGCGAGCGCGTCCTGCAGCCCGTAGGTGCCCAGCCAGCCGCAGACCACGATCGGCAGGGTGAGCGCGGCGAAGAGTCCCCGCCCCTCCGGTCCGAGCTCACGGGAGAGGAAGGGGCTGACGATCAGCCCGCTGACCGGGACGAGCAGGTTCGCGGCGGTGGCGGTGACCAACCGTCCGGCGACCCTCATTGCCCCGACCCGGTGTCGCCACCGGTGAGACACCCGTGCGCGGTGAGTGCGGTGAGCAGGCGCTCGGCGAACCGGGCCTCGGAGAACCCCTGCCCGACCAAGCGGGCGGCCTCGACGGCCATCGCGTCGAGTGCGCCCGGTGGGGTGCCGAGGATCTGTCCGGCCATCGCGGCCGGGTCCGGGGCGATCCGGACGGCGGGACTCGCCGGCAGCCCCTCGGCACCCACCCTCGTGGTGAAGACCGGAATCGCGTGGGCCAGCAGGGTGAGCGTCTTCAGCTTCACGCCGGCGCCGCTCCACAGTGGCACGATGCCGGCCCGGACACCGGCGAGCGCCGGACGCAGGTCCTCGACGTAACCCCGGACCCGTACCCCCGGGTGCTGTCCCAGTTCGGCCCGTGTCGACCCGGCAAGTCCCGAACCGAGGAGGGTGAGCGTGAAGCCGGCGCGGGCCAGCGGCGGCCATCCCTCGGCCAGGAAGCGCCGCAGGCCGGTCAGGTTCGGCTCGTAGGCGAAGCTGCCCAGCCAGACCAGCTGCCGTTCCCGGGGTCGGGGCAGGTGCCCCGTCGGGAGGGGGACGCAGCTGGGCAGCACGAAGGTGGCGTCCCGGCCGTGGTACCGGCGCAGCCGGTCGGCCTCGTCGTCACTGGTCACCGACACCGTCGCGCAGCGTGCCAGGGCCCGCCGCTCGAACCGGGTCGAGACCAGCGTCAGATAACGGGCGCGCAGCCGGCGCACCGGGTCACCTGCCGTCTCGATCTCCTGCCGGACGCTCGCGGCGAGCACGTTGGCCTTGTCCCAGTGCCAGCGCAGCCGGGTCCCCCGGAAGTAGGCTCCGGCCGCCTCACCGAGGGCCAACGCGGCCCCGTCGCGTCGCCGGAGCTCGTCGTGCAGCGCTGCGCTGTAGCGGCTCCTGATCCAGGTCGGCAGCCCGTGCGCGAGGGCCTCCGGGTAGCGGCCCGCCGGCCCGAGGAGGTCACCGCGGAACGGGGTCGCCGGGAAGGTGTGGACCGGCATCGGGTCGAGCATCCGGCGCAGCTGCGCCACGTGCTCCGCGGTGGTGGTCGGGCGATGGACCACCAGCAGTGCGCAGCCCGGCAGCTGAGCCAGGGCTCGCAACGTCATCGACACCCGTACCGGGTCACCCCGGTCGGGCGGAGCGGGAAAGTAGGACGAGACGACCGTGAGGCTCACCGGTGGCCACCTCCAGGTGGCGCGATCGGCGAAGTCGGTCCGGTCCCGGCCAGGTCCCGCCAGACGGACAGCAACCGGTCGGCCTGCACCGCCGGGGCGAACTCCGACCGGAGCCGCGTCAGCAGCACCCCGGCCCGGCGTCGGGCCGTGCCGGGGTCGTCGACCACCGCCCCGATCGCGGCGGCGAGGGCTACCGGGTCGTCCGGGGGAACCAGCCAGCCGCTGCCCGGGCCGACCAGTTCCGGGATGCCGGAGACGGCAGTGGTGACCACCGGGATGCCCTGGCTGGCCGCCTCCATCAGGAAAACCGGAATGCCGTCGAGGTCGCCGTCCGGGGCGGGTCGGCAGGGCAGGACGGCGACATCCGCGCCGGCCAGCGCGGTCGTCGCCACCTGATGTGGCACCGCGCCGTGCAGCGTCACCGCCTCGGTCAGGCCCGCCGAGGTGACCCGGCGATTCAGGTCGTCGCGTAGCGGCCCCTCGCCGTAGATGTCGTACCGGACGGAGTGTCCGTCATCGGTGAGCCTGGCCACTGCGTCGATGGCGGTCTCCACTCCCTTCTTGGGAACCAGCCGGGCGACGGTGACGAGCCTCGTCGGGGTGCCCGGCACGGCCTCTGGTGGGGCATCGACCGGTGCGGCGTCGAGGAGTCGGCCGTCGACGGCGGCCCGGACGATCCGGTGCGGAATCGCCGACATCGGCACTCCCCGGTCCGTCAGTTGGTCGGCCGTCGCGGCGGAGACGACGAAGAGGTGCCGTAGTCGGCTCAGCCGCCGACGCAGAGCTACGGGGTTCGGGTCGAGCAGGAAGTCGGCGGCGTGCGCGGTTGCCGTCACCGGCCGTCCGAGCCGATGCCCGAGCAGGACTGCGACCGCAGTGGGCAGGTTGACGAAGTGGGCGTGCAGGACGTCCGGATCGAAGCGGTCGACCTCGGCGGCGAGCGCGGTGGCGGCGGCACTGGCCAGCGCACCACGGGCCAACGACGACCACTCGTCGTGGCGTGACGGCAGACCGAGCAGGCGCAGGTCGGCCGGGAGGTCAGCAGGTCGGCGGAGCAGCCGGACGGCGGCACGTCGCAGCTCGACGTGCCGGTTGGCGTCCGGGGCGACGACGAATACCTCGACGGTCGCCCCAGCCGCCCGCACCGCCCGGATCTCGGCGGGGACGAAGGTCTCGGTGAGCCCGGGTGGGCGGGCCAGGACGTACCCGATCCGCGGAACGGATCGGTTCACCTGGCGGGTCCCGTCACGGCCGCCCGGTGGACGGTGGCGAAGAACTCGGCGTGCCGGTCGACGCATTCGGCGTCGGAGAGCAGACCCGGGGTGCCGGCGGCGGCGGTCGCCAGGTCGTGCCGCAGCCGCGGCGAGCCGACCAGGGTACGCAGCACCGCGGCCAGCGCGTCGGGGTCCCCGGGGCGGACCAGGATCCCGTTGCTTCCCGAGCGGATCCACTCCCCCGGCCCGCCGCCCTCCGAGGCCACCACCGGCAGCGCCCGCGCCAACCCCTGCAACACGGTCTGTCCCAGCGGCTCGGGCCCGAGCGAGGCGTGCACCAGAATGTCGATCGAGTCGAGGAAGCCGGTGAGGTCATCGACGTGGCCGAGAAACGTCACCTGCTCGCCGATGCCGAGTTCGCCGGCGAGTTCCCGCAGCCGCGTCTCGTAGGCCGCCTCGCCGAAGAGCGGCGCCCCGCACAGGTACGCCCGAACCCCGGTTCCGCGCAGGGCTGCGGCGAATGCGCGGAGGAAGACGTGCTGGCCCTTCCAGTGCTGGAGGCGACCGACCATGCCGACGGCCCGTACCTCCGCACGGATCCGGGGCTGCCGGATCCGGTCGGTGATCCCGCTGGGGCTCTGGATCACCGTTCGGTGGGCCGGGAACCGGGCGCTGCGGGGCACGCTGGCGAGGGTGAACCGGGAGTTGGCGATGAGCCCGTCGGCGCGGCGGACGGCAAGCGCGCGGAACGCGGGCAGGCCGATCGGCCCCAGGCTCTCGACGGTCAACGGGCCGCGCAGGTGCGCCACGAGGGGGCGTCGTCGGGTCCGGTCGGCGAGCGCGCAGATGATCGCGGCGGGGGCCGTGTTCGCGTGCACCAGGTCGGCCTCCCGAAACAGTGGGCTGCGCCGCAGCACCCGGGCTGCGTCCCGCAGGCCCGCCAGGTAGCGGGCCGCCAGCAGCGGGGCCCGGCTGCGGGTGCCCCCGGTGGGCAGCGCCGGCAGGTCCCGGGCCTGCGGCACCTCCTGGTCGGAGAGTTGGTCGAAGGCAGTGCCGTGAGACGGGCCGTGCAGGGTCGCCCGCCAGGGATGCGGCTGGGTGAGCAGCCGGGCCAGGGCCAGCTCGGCGCCGCCGGGTTGGGCCGTGTGGGTGACGTGCAGCACCCGCATCGGGTCACTCGCACTCATACGCGACCCATTCGGTCACCCGGCGGGCGAAGGTCTGCGCGGAGAACCGGGCCGCCTGCCGGGGCATCGACGTCGGGTCGAGCTCGTCGAGCCGACCGAGCGCTGCCGCGTGGTCGCGGGGATCGGCGGAGTCGACCAGGACCCCGGTCTCCCCGTCGACGACCGTCTCCAACAGGCCGCCGCGTCGCCACCCGAGCACCGGCGTACGGCATGCCTGCGCCTCGACCGGGACGATGCCGAAGTCCTCGTGGACCGGGAAGAGCAGGGCGCGGGCACCCCAGTAGAGCTGCCGCAGCCGGATCCGGTCCGGCCGGACCTCGAAGGTGACCGGCACGCCCGCCTGGTGCGCCAGACGCCGCAGGCGGGCTTCCTCCGGCCCCGACCCTACGATGACCAGCGGCATACCGGCCGCCTCGGCGATCGCGATGACCAGGTCGAAGTTCTTGTACCGGACCCAGCGCCCGACGCCGAGCAGGTAGTCGCGCGGCTGGGCTCGGTCGGCGGCCGGGGCGGCGGCGAAGAAGTCCACGTCCACCGGGGGGTTGATCACCCGGGCGTCGCGTCGCCAGTGCCGCCGGATCCGGTCCCGTACCTCGATGGAATTGGCCGCGTAGCTGCGCACGTGCTGGCTGAGCCCGACGTCGAGGGCCCGCATCACCCGGCGGGGAACAGCCAGCAGCGGGCCGGTCGCCCGGTCGTCGACGGCAGGGTTCCACAGGTAGCGGGCCGGGGCGTGCACGTAGCTGAGATGCCGGGTGCGGTCGGGTCGCCCGAGCCGGACGGTGTGCGCGAAGGCGTGGCTGGAGGAGATCACCACGTCGAACCGCTCGCGGGTGAGGGTCCGCCAGACCAGCGGCATGAACGGCAGGGCGGCGGCCTTGTTGCCCCGCAGCGGGGTCCGGGCCAGCCACGACGCTCGCAGCTGCGGCGGGTCGGAGTCGTCGTCGCTCCAGAGCGCGAAACGCTCGGCGGTCGGGAAGACCTCGGTGAGGTGCCGGAAGACCTGTTCCGCTCCGCCGGTGGCGGTGAACCACTCGTGCACCAGCGCCATCGAGCAACCCGCCGACCTGTCGGGCCCCGCGAGTGCCACAGGTGTCCGCCCCGGGGGCGGGCGGTGTCGGTCGGGCGGAACACGCTGATCCATCACCTCGTACCCCCGCATAAGTGTGGACGGTCGGCGAAGCGCGCAGAGGCCGATGATAGCGAATATATTCAGCGTCACGCATCCGTCGGAGCTCTGAGATCGGCAACCGGACAGCACTCAGGAGCACAGATACCGATCTACTAAACTCGATGTCGAACCGTGTCGACGGAATGGTAAGGTCGCGACACGGATCTGCTCGCCGACCATCGGCGGAAGATCGCGATGATCATGAGACGTCTCTCCCTGTTGGAATTCTCATCCGTGGTGTCACCATGACCGACGACGTGGCGCTGCTGCTGCGCCGGGCAGGGTTCGGGCCGACCGCCGACGAGCTGGCCGCCGCCCGGCGGGCCGGCTTCACCGCCACCCTGGCGGCGCTGACCAGCCCCGTCAGCCCCGACCTCGGTGCCACCCGGTCACCTCTGCCCTCGCTCGGCCCCGACCCGTACGCCGGCCGGCCCGGCCCCACCGACGCGCAACGGGCGGCGGCCGACGGGCGGCGACGCGCGCAGGCGACGACCCTCACCCGATGGTGGCTGGATCGGATGACAGTCGCCGACCACCAGGCCACGGAGAAACTGGTTTTCTTCTGGCACGGCCACTGGGCCACCTCGATCGTCAAGGTCAAAAGCCCGCAATTAATGTTGGCCCAACATTGCGCAATGCGGGAATCCCGCGAATTCGGCGAACTGGCCCGCCGGATGATTGTCGACCCGGCCCTGATCCACTGGTTGGACGGCCAGTCGAACAGCCGGGAAGCCCCGAACGAGAACCTCGCCCGGGAGTTCTTCGAGCTGTTCACCCTCGGTCTCGGCCAGTACACCGAGTCGGACGTGCAGCAGGCCGGACGGGCGCTGACCGGCTGGCGGATCGACCTCGGCGTACCACGGTCGGTGTTCGACCCGCGCCGGCACGACGACGGCCCGCACACCATCCTCGGCGTGACCGGGCGGTTCACCGCCGACAGCCTGGTCGACCTGGTGCTGGCGCACCCGGCGTGCCCCCGGTTCGTGGCCGCCCGGCTCTGGCACCGCTACGGCTCCAGCACCCGACCGCTGCCCGACCACACCCGGGAGGCGATGGCCGCCGCCTTCCCCGAACCGATGACCATGCTGCGGGTGCTGCTCGCCGACGAGGCGTTTCCGGCCACCCGGGCCACCATGGTCAAACAGCCTGTCGAGTGGCTGGTCGGCGCACTACGACAGCTCGGGCTGCGCCCGGCCGCCCTGCCACCGGAGACGATCGTCGGGCTGCTCGACGGGCTCGGCGGCCTCGGCCAGCGCCCGTTCGCCCCGCCCAGCGTGGGCGGCTGGCCCGCCGGGGCGGCCTGGCTGACCTCCGCCGCCGCCCGGTTGAAACTGTCGCTGGCCGGTAAGCTCGCCAGCCAGCTCAGCCCGCAGCGGCTGACCCCGGAGGAAGTGGCCCACCTGCTCTGCGTGGACACCTGGACCGACCGGACGTACCAGGTGCTGCGGGCCGCCGGCAACTCGCGACTGATGCTCACCCTCGGGCTGGTCAGCCCGGAATACCAGGTGACCTGACGATGGACCGGCTGACCCGTCGACGGTTCCTGCTCGCCTCCGGGGTGCTCGGGGGCGGTGCCCTCGCCACCGGAGCCGGCGCGCTCACCCTGTCCCGCCTGCTCGACACCGCCCGCCCCGGACAGCCGTCGGCGCGGCGGCCGGTGGACACCGTCGTCCTGGTCACCCTCTACGGCGGCAACGACGGGCTGAACACCGTCATCCCGTACGCCGATCCGGCCTACCGGGCGGCCCGGCCCGAGCTGGCCTGCCCGCCGGAGCAGGTGCTGAGGTTGGACGGTGAGCACGGTCTGCACCCCGCGCTACGCGGACTGGCAAGGCTCTGGACGGCCGGTCGGCTCGCGATCGTGCACGGGGTCGGCTACCCGAAGCCGGACCGCAGCCACTTCCGGTCGATGGACATCTGGCAGACCGCCGCGCCGGGCGGGCCGGCCGACACCGGCTGGGTGGGCCGGTGGCTGGACGGCACCCGGGCCCCGGTCGAGGCGGCGGTCAGCTTCGAGCCGGTGCTGCCACCCCTGCTGGTCGGGCGGCGACGGGTCGGCGCCTGCGTCAGTTACCAGGGGCTGGAGCTACCCGACTGGGTGCAGCCGCCGATGGTGGCCGCGCTGGGCCGGGTGCAGGCCGACGAGCCGGCGATGCAGGCGCGGGCCGCCGCCGCGTACGCCGATCTGGTCGAGATGGGCCGGCTGGTCCGCGAAGCGGGGACGCCGGCCGCCGGCCCGGCCGACACGGACCCGGCCGGCACGGCCACCGGCACCGGCGGAGGTGGCGCGCTCGGCGCGCAGCTCGCGCTGGTGGCCCGCTGCGTCGAGGCCGGGGTGCCGACCCGGGTGTACTCGGTGAGCCTCGGCGGCTTCGACACGCACGCCGCCGAGCGGGACGCGCAGTCCGCGCTGCTCGGGCAGCTCGACGCGGCGGTGGCCGGCTTCGTGGACCGGATGGCCGGCACCGACGCCGGGCGGCGGGTCGCGGTGGTCGTCTACAGCGAGTTCGGCCGACGGGTACGCGCCAACGCCTCCGCCGGCACCGACCACGGCACGGCCGGGCCGGTGCTGGTGGCCGGGGCGCGGGTGGCCGGCGGCTTCCACGGCGAGCCGCCCAGCCTGACCGACCTGGACCGGGGTGACCTCAAGGCGACCACGGACTTCCGGGACGTCTTCGGGGCGGTGCTCGACTCGGTGCTCGACGCCGACCCGGAGCAGTTCCTGCTCGGCTACCGAGGCCAGCCGCTCCCGCTGTTCCGCACCGGCTGACGGTTGTCGGTACTGGCGGCTTTCCTACCGGGGCTTGCTCGCGGCGAGGATGTCGGGCACGGCGTCGCGGCGGATGGCGGTGTAGAGCGTTCGGGCCTTCGCCTCGTCGGCCAGCACCACACTCTCGGTGCCGATCATGCCGGTGCCGCTGCTGGGGCTGGTGGCGAAGGTCAGGTTGCCGCCGCGCAGGTGCCGCAGCTCGGTCGCCAGGTCGACGAGGGACAGTGTCTTGTCGACGGTGACCGCGTCGGCGGTGGCCCGGAGAAAATCGTCGAGCCGGCCTGGGTTGGCCAGCAGTCCACCGGAGGCGGCCTTGTCCAGCACGGCGCGAATCAGCTGCTGCTGGTGCCGGATCCGGGCGAAGTCGCCGTCGGGGAAGGCGTAGCGCTCCCGGGCGTAGTCTAGGGCGGCGGCACCGTCCATGGTCTGCGGGCCCTTGACGAACTCGCGGCGGCCGTCGGGGTTGAGCGAGTGGGTGGAGGTGAAGCTCCGCTCGACGTCGATCTGCACGCCGTCGAGGGCGTCGACGATCTCCTTGAAGCCGGCGAAGTCCACCATGACGACGTGGTCGATGCGGACCTTGGTGAACTCCTCGACGGTCTGCACCAGCAGCGGGACCCCGCCCCAGGCGAACGCGGCGTTGATCTTCGCGTCCCGGTTGCCGTGCTGGCCGTTCTTGGAGGCGGGCACGTGCACCCAGGTGTCCCGGGGGATCGAGACGAGTTGGGCACTGGCACCGCCCTGGGGGATGTGCGCCAGGATGATCGTGTCGCTGCGCGAGCCGCCGGTGTTCTCCGGGTCGCGGGAGTCACTGCCGAGGATCAGCAGGTTGCGGGCGTCGCGCGCCTCGGGCGCCTTCGGCGGTCGGGCCTCGGTCGGCACCTCGGTGAACGCGTCCACCCGGCCGACGTCGGACTCCACCGACTTCAGATAGACCCCGACCCCGATGCCCACCATCGCCAACAGGGCAACTGCCAGAATGACGGAGAGGGCGATCCTCCTGCGCCGAGATCCCGGCCGTACAAGTACACCGCCTGATGCCGATTCGGGACCCAAAGCCTGCGACGACATACTGAAGACCCTAGCGGATCTGAGCATCACTGACCGACTCGGATCAGACAGATCAACGACGGTTCTCGATTTTACTTCTGCGCGAACGTAATCACGGCGAGCGCAGGCGGAACCTATGCGGGGATGTGCGGACGAACAGCCAAGCACCGATGGCTCAGGTTGAGCTGATCGATGGCCTCCGCGTACCTCGCGTAGCGAACATTGGTGAGCACAACCATCGGGAACCGGGCATCCACGCCGACGAGCGCGCCTACCGGTAGCGAGAGGTGAAGCAACCTGCGGATCTCCACCATCGCCTTGACACCGGGACGATGAGTGATCAAGATATCGATCGGATCGATCGGTACCGGTGATTCCTCTTCTGCGTCGGCCAGCCCCAGTGCATGGAAGTCGTTCTCTAGCAGGCTCGACAACCGCCCGATGCGCGCACCGCTGTCGGATCCCACCGCACCCAACCCGATGAGGAGGACCTCAGGGTCGGGGTCGCCACCGGCGACGAACAAGCCACGGCCGCCCCCGTCGTCCCCGATCAGCATCATGTCGGGCGCATACTCCGCAACCTCGTATGTGAGGTTGCGCTCGGCGATCTCGTCCGGACCATAAAGGGAAACATCGACTGCCGCCTCGGCGGCGGTCATCGGTCGCACGCCCGTCCAGACGTCCAGCAGAGCCTCCGGCGGCCGGAACCGCGCCTGCGCCTCCACTCGCCGGGCGATCTCCTCCCGATCGTCATTCAACCCACACCTCCTCAAGCGGCGACTCAGATTGCACCAAGGTCATTGAAGTACTTATATGCATCTTTGATGGCCTTTTGAGCCACATCCTGCGAGACACCGGCATTCAAGAGTTGGCGATAAGAGGCCTGAAACTCAGACTGAATACTGGTGGAATAGCCCATCGCCGTTCGGCGGGCCCGCTGAGCCGCACTGATGAGAGCATGGGCCTCTCCACTGGACGAGCGGAGAAGGATCGCCGGGGCGTCACCGCGGGAATAGCCGGAGATCTTATTGTTGACCGCCCACTCGTTCTGGATGATGTGGTGACTCTGCACCATTCCGTCCGCGGCAATGTTTTTGTTGCCGACTGCTCGGTTGACGCCGGGTGAGAGCACGCGGTGCGGCGCAACGTCGTTCACCTGGTGCCCACCCGGCCGCAGCGGGCACGGAACGAGGCCGAGCGGGTCGACGAGATCCGTAGGGTTGCTGACATAGCCGTAGGAATCGGCAGCGGCGAGCAGACCGAGGGGATCGCTGCTGGCATACCGCCCGGTAGCGGGGTCATAGTGGCGTTGAAAGTTGTAGCTCAGGCCCGTTTCCGGGTCGTGGAACTGGCCGGGAAAACGCAGTGGACAGTCGACCCCCGTGGCACTGACATGGGTCGGGAGGCCCCAGATAGTGGTCCGCTGCTGCCAGGCGACCTCGCCGTCCGGGCTGACCAACTCGGTCGGCGTACCCACCAGGTCGGTCACGATCGCGTAGAAGCGGCGGTCCACCTCGCCCTGGTCACCTGCGGCGTCGGTCTGACCGATCGGGGTGAACGAGCCGGGGGCGTACTCCCAGGTGCTGGTGCGGTCGCCGGTCGCGCCCCGGTGGGTCTGCTCGATCAGGCGCGGGCCGTCCCAGGCGAAGTCGACCTGCTCGGCCACCCCGCCATCGACATCGAGGCGCTGCTTGGCGACCCGGCGACCGAGCGCGTCGTACCGGTAGCGCCAGTGGGTGCCGTCCGGGGTGGTGACCGCGACCAGCCGGTCCTCGCTGTCCCAGGTGTAGCGCCAGGTCAGCGGCTTGGTCGAGCGCTGCTTGACCTGCCGCAGGATGACCCGGCCGGCGGCGTCGTGCTCGTAGCGCACGTCCCCCGCCCGACGGATCAGGGTGCCTGTGTACTCCCGTTCGCCCCGTGCACCGCCGTCGCCATCCGTTGTGCCGGGCCCGGCGACGCCGCCGGCCGTGGTCCCCGGCCAGGTGGCGGTGGCGACGTTGCCGGCGTCGTCGTAGGTGTACCGCTCGGTCCAGTCGGCGGCCCGCACGGCGGTGATCCGGCCGGCCCGGTCGAGCTCCAGCCGACGCTCGCCGGTGAGCTGGTCGACGATGCCGACCAGGTAGCCGTCGGCGCGGTACCGGTAGGCGCGGTGGGCGACCAGATCGGGCACGCCGCCGACGGCAGGGCTCGCGGTGAGGATCTGGGAGAGCAGCCGGTGGTTGGCGTCCCAGCTCTGCGTCAGGGCGAGGCTGCCGACCGTGCGACGGGTCTCCCGGCCGGCCGCGTCGTGGGCGAAGCCGACCGTCGCGCCGCCGGTGTGCAGCGCCGTGGGCCGGTGGCCGGCGTCGTACTCCCAGGCGCTCTCCACCCCGGAGGGGGTACGTCGGTGGGTGCGCCGGCCGAGCGGGTCGTAGGACGAGGTGACCGCCTGCCCGTCCCGGATCTCGGTGAGCACCCGCCCCAGCGGGTCCCGGTCGAACCGGAGGTCGAACTCGGGCGAGGTGGCGTGCACCAACCGGCCCGTCGGGTCGTACCCGAAGGTGGTGGTGCCCTCGGTGGTGCGCTTCTCCACGACGTTGCCGACGAGGTCGCGGACCAGCCCGATGGTCTGCCCGGCACCGTTGGTCCGGGCCACGACTTGGCCGGCGGCATCATGGGTGTACGTCTGGACGCGGCCGTTGAAGTCGGTCTCGGCGACCAGCCGCCCGGCCGGGTCGTAGTCGTAGTGCCAGGTCAGTCCCTGCGGGTTGGTGACCGTGGTGAGGCGCAGCTCGGTGTCGTAGTCGAAGGTCAGCCGAGCGCCGTCCGGCCCGGTTCGTGCCACCGGCAGGTCGAAGGCGCCGATCTCGAACTCGGTGGTCGCCCCGGTCGGGTCGGTGTGGGTGACCAGGTTGCCTTCCGGGTCGTAGGTCCACTCCTCGCTCGCCCCGTCGGGGGTGCGCCGCCAGGCGAGCCGTCCCTCGACGGTCCAGCCGAGGTGGGTGGTGCCACCGACCGGGTCGGTCAGCTCGGTGATCCGGCCGGCCCGGTCACGCCGGTAGCTGGTCACCGCGCCGGTGGGCTCGGTGAGCTGGCTGACAAGCCCGGCGGCATCGGTGGACACCCGCAGCGTGTCGCCGAGCGCGTCGGTCACCTCGGCCAGGTGACCCGTCTCGTCGTAGGCGTAGCGGGTGGTGGCGCCGGTCGGGTCGGTGACCATGGTCAGGTTGCCGCGCTCGTCGTACCCGCGACGCCAGGTCGCGCCGTCGACGTCGGTGACGACCACCGGCTGGCGCAGGTCGTCGTACGTGGCGGTCGCCCGCGCCCCGTCCGGGCGGGTGACCTCGACCAGGTTCCCGTCGTCATCGTAGGCGTAACGAGTGGTTCGCCCCAGTGGGTCGGTTTCTGTCAGCTTTCGGTCGAGCCCGTCCCAGGTGGCAGCTGTGGCGTTACCCAGCGGATCGGTAAGCAGTTGGATCTGTCCGCGTCCGTTGAGGTGATAGATCGTGCTGTGGCCGAGGGAGTCGACGACCGTGGTCCTGCGGGCGGTCGGGTCGTAGTGCAACCGGGCGGCCAGGTATCCGCCCGACCCGTCGGCCGCCGTGCACCGCCCCTGCTCGTCGTAGGTGTAGCGGTACTCCTGCTCGTTGCGGTCCTGCCAGCGGGTGAGCCGCCCCTCGTCGTCGTAGGTGAACCGCAGTGGACGGCCCGAGGAGTTGGTCACCTCGGCGAGATGGCCCTCCTCGTCGTAGCCGAACCGGACGAGCGTCAGAGCGTCCTCGGTGGCATCCGCGCCGAGCAGGGTCAGCGCCGCCACCCGGCCACGCAGGGTGTCCACCGCGACGCGGTAGCCGCCGCTGTGCCGGAGCTCCGTGATCTCGCCGGCCCGCCAGTCGAGGTCGAGCCGATGGCCGTTACGGTCGGTAACGGCACACAGCGGCAACACCTGGACGGGCGGTCCCTCCCCCTCCGGTTCGGGCTGGTCGGCAACGGCCTGGAAGTGCAGGCTCCGGCCGGTGTCGGGCTGGTCGACGCGGTAGCCGCCGGTGGTCGGGGTGAGCGGCCAGCGCGGCCCGGTCTCGGGCATGGTCGCGGTCGCGCCGTCGTCGGCCGCGGGCGGCGGATAGGTGAGGACCATGCCGTCCTCGGTGACGAAGCAGACCCCGTCCTCGTCGAGCTCGATACGCTGGTCCAGGGTGGACGCCCAGGCCGGCCCGAACCACCTGCCGAGCCGGTAGGACGACAGGTGACTGCGGTCCAGCACGACCGGAAGCAGGCCGGGCAGTTCCACGTCGGTCTGGGTGAGGACCACCTCGCCGCTGGCCACGTCGATCGGATCACCCGCGCAGTTGCGCCCCCTCATGGGAATGCTCGGGCGGGGCAGGCCCCCGAGCGCCGAGCGGGCCCGGCCCAGGCCCCTGCCGAGCGCCGGCAACCCTCGTTTGGCCAGGGCCAGGACCGGTTTGCCGAGTTTCAGGATCCTGCCGACGGGCAGGACGGTGAGCGCCGCGTCGATCAGCAGGTCGGTGAGACTGCCCTTGCCGGTGGCCGCGTAGAGCGAGGCGTCGATGATCAGGGCAGCCGCGCCGGCCGCGAGGGCGATCGGACCCATGATCGGGGCGAGCACCGGGATGAACGAGAGCAGTCCGGCGACCAGCGAGACGATCTTCAGCGCGCCGGAGAGTTGCCGCAGCAGTTCCTGGTTGTCCCGGATGAAGTTCTGGGCCTGACCTTTCAGGTTCCACCACTTCGGGTTCTCCTTGAACCGCAGGCCCTTGGCCTCGTTGACCACCCGGACGCAGTCCCGCACGGCGGTGGACAGCTCGGTGCGCAGCGCGCCGGCCTGGCTGACGCACTCGTCCCAGTCCCGCTGGGCCTGCGAGAGCGCCGCCCCGGCCGGCCCGCTGTCCGAGCGGTACGGGTCGGGTTTGGCGGTGGCCTTCTCCTCCGGCGGCCGGTCGTCCAGCTCCCGTTGGTGCTGCCGGTCGGCCTCCGCCGCGCGTTCGGTGCGACCCTGGGCCCTCTGTAGCGCCGCCCACAGGGCTGGCGCGCGCTGCGCCAGGGGACGCATCCGGTCCTGCAACGAGGCCAGCTTGTCAGCGAAGGCGGTCAGGCCGCCGGAAACCCTGCCGAACGCGTCGCCGGTGATCCGCAGGTGCGCCGGCATCTGGGCGTTGAGCCCTTGCCGGAACAGGTCGCCCTCCGGCCCGACGAACTGACTGGTGTCCAGTCCGGTGATCTCGCTGGCGGCCTGCGCCGCCGCCGACCCGAAGCTGTGCCATCTGGCCGCCGACGACCGGATCGCCGACGGGTCGCCTTCCATCCTGAACAGATGCGCCGGAAATTCCGCCATCTCGCCTGGACCTTCCCGTGTCCACGCCTGGATGTCAGCTACGCCGGTCGGGGCTCACCGGGTACGGCCCTACGCCGCCGGTGGAGCGCCGGCATGCTGAGGTGATGCGTCCGGATCTGATCGGCGGACGGACGCCGCCGTAGGCTGGATCAGCCCTGCAGGGTGCCGCGTACCTGGCCGCGCATCTCCTGCACGGAGGTGGTGGTCTGGCCCAGGGCCTGCTTGACCGAGTCGAGGATCTGCTTGACGGTGGTCGCCGCGGTGTTCCACTGCGTCTGGATCCCGTTGTAGATTTCCATTTCGTCGCCCTCCCAGTTGGCCTTGACCCGGGTGACGAAGTTGGTCAGGTCGTCGAGACTCGCCTGGACCCCGTTGGCGACCGAGGCGATGTCGCCCTGCGCCGATCCGGCGGTCGACTCGTCGTAACTGAAGACGTCAGCCATGATCCCCGTAACCTCTCCCGTCAGGCCCGGAACTTGGCGCCATCCCAGTTGGCCGACCCCATGGTCGACTGCAACTGGCTGGTCTGCTCCGAGTGGTAGGTGTCGTACAGCTGGCCGGCGGAGCCGACCCGTCCGGTGATGTCGGTCAGTGCCTTGTTGAGGTCGGCCATCGCCGTGTTCCACCGCTGGGTGAGTTGGTCCCAACTCTGGAAGGCCGCGCCCTTCCAGACGGCGGGCAGCGGCTCGATCGCGCTGATGAAGGAGCGCGCCTGACTGTTCAGTGCGGCGACCGATGTGTCCAGATTGGAGGAGTGCTGATTGACTGCATTGTCAGTGATCGAAAACTTCGCGCCCATCGAAGCCTCCCATGAGTTCGATCCGCAATCACCCAAACATAGACGCTTGACAAAGTTTGATCACCACTTGAGTCGCCTATCTCGCAGAAGGTGAAATTTGATCACCGCAGTCGCAGATCTTCCACGAGTCGGGCGGTCAGTCGAGAAATGACCTCCCGGGTGCCGGGGGCGAGTTCGGGCCATCGCAGCGCACCTTCGGCGCGCAGCGCCGGGTCGTACGGCAGGACCTCGGTCGGCACGGCACCGAGCCCACCGGGCTGCGGCACCGTGGCGGAGGGCCGCGCGTCCCGGCGGGTCAGCACCTGCACGACGATCCGGTCGAGCGGTTCTCGCAGCAACGGGGCGATCCAGGACCGGCAGTCGGCCAGCCGCCCGCCGGCGTGCGCGTCGTCGGCCGCCACGAGCACCACCCGGTCCGCCCGGGTCACCACGGCCGGCACGACCGGATCGACGGTCAACGGCGGGGTGTCGACCACGCGGACCGGGAACCACCGGCCGAGGGCAGCCGAGACCGCCCCATACTCGGCCGCCGTGACCGGCGGCTCGACATCGCCCACCGGGCTCGCCAGCAGCAGCGCCCGATCGGCCAGGGACAGGCGTTCCCGCAGCCACCTGTGGCCCACGGCGGGCCTGCGGTCGGTGGCCGCGCCGCGCAGGCCGAGACCGGCCAGCACCGCCCGGGTCGAGCCGTCGGGCCGGACCGCCAGCCGGTCGTGCAGGCCGCCGCCCCGACCGGCGTCCACGGCGAGCACCCCGACGTCCTGGTGCCGGGCCAACAGCGAGGCGACGAGTGCCGCCACCGTCGAGCGACCGCCACCCGGATCCGGTCCGACCACGGCGACCGTCGCCGGCCGGAGCCGGGCCGAGAGGACCGCCGCACGGTGCCGCTCGGCCCGCACCACAGCCGTGAGCCGGGGATCAAGGGCCCCCAACATTGTCCGACCGACCTGTCGGTATTCGGTCATCTCGTTCTCCCACATAGACGGTGGTTGTTACCCTTGCTGCGCGACAGCGGGGAGGCGGGATGACGTACGTTCAGTATCCTTATGCGACGCTGGTGAGCCTAGGCGGAAATCTGACCACCCTCGGAGATCAATTGGAGACCGACCATCGAGGGGTGGTCGACTGCGCCGGGCTGACCGGCGATCACGCCGACATCCAGAGTTCGATCTCCGATTTCCGTGACGAATGGAAGACCAGCCTGTTGGAGTTGATGAACAACATCGGCGAGTGGGGTGGGCTCTCCAGCGCGATCGGCAAGATGGTCGCCGATTTCGACAACCAGGTGGCTACCGCGTTACGTCCGAAGGAATCGTAGGGACGCGGTATGAGTGACGTGTCCATGCGCGACCCGCTGCCCGCGCACGACCTGAAACTCAACCCCCACGCCCCGCACCCGGGGTTCGCGTGGCTGATCGGCATCCCGTCGGACTGGGCGCTGCTGGACACCAATCCGGAGTCCTGGCAGCGCAACGCCGCCCGGCTGGTGGACGAACGGTTCCTCGGGCAGCGGCTACGCGCCGCCGAGCGTAGGGCGGCGCTCGACTTCGTCGAGCAACTCGTCGCCGACTGTCAACGCGCCGGCACCGTGTTGAGCCTGATCCAGCTGGGTCGGATGTCGACAGGCGTGGTCGGCAGCGCCGGGCTGCACCTGGGCTGGTTCGACTCCGCGCCCCAACCGGCCGGTCTCGCCCTGGTCCGGCAGACCCTGCCGCGCACCGGCACGACGCAGGAGGTCGAGACGCCGGTCGGCCCGGCACTGCTGCACCGCGACGTCGCGTCCACGGTGCCGCCGGGTGGCCTGACCCGGGTGCGTTCGACGGTGCTGCAACTGTTCCTGCCATTGCCCGGCACCACCTGGACCGCCCTGTTGAGCGCCGCGACGCCCCATCCGGAGCTGGACCAGGTCCTCACCGACGTGATCGTCGCGGTGGGCCGCAGCATCGCCCCGGCCGGCCCGGACGACCTGGCGGGCACCGACGGGACGACGCAGTGACCGCGTGCCGGCCCGGGTCGCCCCGGGTCGACGAGCGGCACCGGGCCGGCCATGGCTGACAACCGGGACCGGGTGGTGGTCGAGGCGCACACGCTGCGCACCGCCACCGCCAAGGCCGCGTTGTTGCACGGGTCGCGGCGTGGCCCGCGCGAACTGCGCCGTCCCTACGCGGCAGCGATCGCCAGTCTGGTCGTCGGCGCGCTGTTGCTGGTGGCGGTCTGGGCGATCACCACGATCGGTGGGTTGCTCGCCGACCAACGCCGCCCCCGGGCGGCGGGGGCGGTCGCGCAGTTCGCCACGGGCACGCCGGCCGTCACCGAGCCACCTGTCACCAGCGAGCCGCCGACGACCGCCCCGCCGATCGGGCCCGACGCACCGGTCACGCCCGAACCGCCGGCCACCCGGATCGCCTGATCGGTCGATGCGCGCAGCCGCGGACTCGACCGGTGGCCCGTCCGCCGGATTCCCCACCTGGCGGGCTGACACGGGGCACTCAGCCGGCCGCCCAGTCGAAGCCGCCGAACACCGCGATCGCCAACGGCACCAGGCTGACCACCGTGACCACCTCGACGAGGTCGAACAGCCGTCGCGTCCGGGCGGCACCGACGTCATCCAGGCGCGGCCGTCCGGCCCAGAGCACCACCGCGGCCACCGCCAGGACACCGGCCACGGTCGTCCAGGCCGCGACCACCCCGTCGGCGTCGGCGAGTCGTACGCCGCCGATCACCACCACGGTGGCCGTGACCACTGGCGGGACGAGCATGGGCAGCACCTGCCCCCGCCGGGTGAAGGCCCGCGACCGCAGCGCGAACACCAGCCCCAGCGCCCCGCCGAGCGGCGCACCGACACCGGCCCGCGTCAACAGCACCACGCAGACGGCGGTGGCGGCCAGGGCGATGCCGACCACCAGGCCGGAGAGTACGGACTGGCCACGGCGTACCGCCGTCGCGACCAGCTGCCGGCCGACCCACTGGCTCTCCTCCTGGCGGCGCAACAGGTCGACCAGGCCGGCGGCACCGAGGGCGAGCTGCGGTGCCAGCCCCACCGCGAAGACGACCACCACCGCACCGACCGCTGCCGTGCGCTGCGGATCGAGTCCGGCGGTGAGCAGCACGGTGCCGAGCCCGCCGAGCACCGCCATCGTCAGGCCACCGGCGGCGACGCCGTACCAGCGTTCGCCGGCCAGGGCGAGCAGGGCGACGCCGAGCCCGACGCCGAGAGCGGCGGCGGTGTACCGGGCCGGTTCCGGCCAGTGGGCCGTTCGGGCCACCGCCAGGCCGGCGACCAGCCAGGCAGGTGCCGCCGAGGCGATCAGGAGCTCCCCACCGGTCGCGCGGAGCAGGCGGCCGGCCAGCGCCGTCAGCCCGGCCACCGCGACCAGCGTGGTCGCGGCGACGGACGCGGACACCGGCGTGGTGGTGATCGCGTACGTCAACGTCAACACCGCCACCCCGGCCAACCCGGCGCAGCCCGTCATCCGGGCGGAGTCCCGCCATTCGCTGCCGTCGTCGTCCAGGGTGGCCTGTACCTCGTCGACGACGTCGTCGACGATCGGTGGCAGTGGCGCCTGCTCGGGCGGGGTCAGGTAGAGCGTTTCGGCGTCGACGATGCCGGCCTCGTCGAGCGACCGGTGCGGGTCGAGCCCGCCCGCGCCCACCGTGGACAGTCTCCACCGACCGGCCGCCTCGGGGGCCAGCGAGAGCAGCTCGCACACCTGTGGCACGAACTCCAGCAGCGGGCGGGACGCCGGAAGGCTGACGTCGAGGGCGCGTCCGCCAGCCACCACTGTCACCCGGGTGAATCGGGTTGCCATGACCCTCCGTCCCCGCACGGTCGGCTCAGCGTGTCGACCGGTACTACTCTAGGCAGTCGAAGCACTACCGGTCACCTGGCCGAGGCGCTGATCGGCCCGGCCCGGGAGGGGTCGCGATGACGCAACGGGTGATCCACCGGCCGGCTCGGGTTCCGCCACCGGAGCCGGAGCCGACCGCGCTCGACGTGGTTCCACCACCGGGCATGCCCGACGGTGGCGGCGGGTTCGCCGGCGTCATGCAGGTCTTCCTCCCGATCATGGGTGGCGCCGGCATGTTGCTCATGATGATGGCCAACCAGAACCCGATCATGATGATCGCCGGCCTCGGCATGCTGATCGCCACGGTGTTCGGGGGGATCGCCGCCTACGTCACCCAGCGCACCGGAACGGCCCGCCGGTTCACCCGGCAACGGCAGCGGTACCTGGAGTACATCGACGGCGTACGCGATCAGATCCGGGCGGACGCGGCGGCCCAGCGGGTCGCCGCCCGGCACCGCCACCCCGCTCCGGAGGTGCTTCCCGACCTGCTCCGCGACCCGCACCGGCGGTGGGAACGGCGGCTGGCCGACCCGGATTTCCTCGTGCTGCGGGTCGGGCGCGGGCAGGACCGCCTCTGGCGGCGGGTCACCCTCCAGGCCGACGAGCACAACCCGCTCGTCGAGTTGGATCCGGTCACCCTCGCCGCCGCCCGGCTGGTGGTGGACCGGGACCGGCTGCTCGACGACATGCCGGTCGCGGTGCCGGTCACCGGTGTGGTCTCGGTGGTCGGCAGCCCGGCCGACACCCGCAACCTGGTCCGCGCGTTGGTGGCGCAACTGGTCACCCTGCACGCCCCGGACGACGTACGGCTGGCCTGGTTGCTCGGTGGCACCGCCGGGCCGGAGTTCGACTGGCTCAAGTGGTTTCCGCACTGCCTGCACCCGAGCGAGTACGACGGCCCGGCCCCGCAACGGCTGGTCGCCGCAGAGCCTGCGGCCCTGGCGTCGCTGCTGGCCGCCGAGCTGTCCCGACGTGTCGGTGAGGTCAACCGGGCCCGCCGCCTCGGCGATCCGCACCACCGGTTCCGGGGCGGCCGGCTGGTCGTGGTGGTCGACCAGGTCTCCGCCGGACGCGTCGACCCGCTCGGCCACCTCGACGCCGGCCTGCACCCCGACGACCTGGGCATGGCGGTGGTGGTGCTGGTCGAGGAGCAGCAGTTCGAGCCGTCCGCCGTGGACGTCCGGGTGCGCTGTGTGGGCGATCAGGTCACCGTGGAGGATCTGCGGAAGGTCACCGACACCCGGGCCGAGGAGATCCTGGACCGGCGGAGGCGGTCGAGTGGCGCACCGGCCGGCACGGTGGACCGGATCGGCCTGTCGGAGATCGAGTCGCTGGCCCGGCAGGTGTCGCCGCTGCGACTGGTCGCCGACACCACGAACGACACCCCGCTGGAGGCCACCGTCGACCTGCGGGGCCTGCTCGGCATCGTCGACGAGGCGACCTACGACGTGGCAGCGCTGTGGGCACCCCGGCTGCTGCCGGACTTCCTCACCGTCCCGTTCGGGGTGGGGCCGGACGGCAGCCCGGCGTACCTGGACATCAAGGAGGCCGCGCTGGGCGGGATGGGCCCACACGGACTCTGCGTCGGGGCGACCGGCTCAGGCAAGTCCGAGGTGCTGCGGACACTGGTGCTCACCCTGGCGATGACCCATCCGCCCGAGCGGCTGAGCCTGGTCCTCGTCGACTACAAGGGGGGTGCCACCTTCGCCGGGCTGGAACACCTGCCGCACACCTCGGCGATGATCTCGAACCTCTCCGACGACGCCGGGCTGGTCGACCGGCTGCACGACGCGATCCAGGGCGAGATGAAACGCCGGCAGCAGATCCTGCTCGACGCCGGGCAACTGGCCAACATCACCGAGTACAACAGGCGGCGCGACGCGGGCCGTCCGCTGCCGCCGCTACCCAACCTGATGGTGATCATCGACGAGTTCAGCGAGCTGCTGACCGCCAAACCGGACTTCATCGAGCTCTTCATCGCCATCGGCCGGATCGGCCGGTCGATCGGGGTCCACCAGTTGCTCGCCTCACAACGGTTGGAGGAGGGCCGGCTGCGCGGGCTGGAGTCGTTCCTGTCCTACCGGTTGGGGCTGCGCACCTTCAACGAACAGGAGAGCAGGACCGTGCTGGGGGTGCCCGACGCGTACCGGTTGCCGTCGCTGCCCGGTTCCGGCTATCTGAAGGTCGACACCACGGTCTTCGAGCGGTTCAAGGCGGCGTACGTCTCCGACACGTACCGGCCGCCGGCCGGCGAGGAGGTGGTCGACGCCGCGCCCGACCCGGTGGTCTTCCTGATGTACAACGTGGCCCGGCACCTGCCGAAACCGTTGGTCCCCGACGAGCCGCACCCGGACTCCGAGAGCGTGACCGCACCGAGCACGCTGGACGTGGTGGTCGGCCGGCTCCGTGAGCACGGGCGGCAGGCACACCGGATCTGGTTGCCGCCGCTGCCCGCCGCGCTGCCGCTGGACGCGGTCACCGGCCCGCTGGAGACCGATCCCGCGTACGGGCTGGTGGCCCCGGTCCAGCGGCGCGGACGGCTACGGATCCCGGTCGGCCTGCTCGACCGGCCCACCGAGCAGAAGCAGGAGCCGTTCGTCCTGGACCTCTCCGGTAGCGGAGGGCACGTCTGCGTGCTCGGTGCGCCCCAGACCGGCAAGTCGACCTTCCTGCGCAGCCTGGTGGCCGGTGCCGCGCTGACCCACACCCCGCAGGACATCGCGTTCTACTGCATCGACGTGGGCGGTGGGGCGTTGAACGCGCTGGCCGGGCTGCCCCACGTCGGCGGGGTGGCCGGTCGGCTGGACCCGGACCGGATCCGCCGGACGGTCTCCGAGGTCGGCATGCTGATGACCGAGCGAGAGGAGCTCTTCGCCGCCCGGGGGATCGACTCGATCGACACCATGCGGCGGATGCACCGGGAGGGTCGGCTGCCCGAGTTGCCGGCCGCCGACGTCGTACTGGTGATCGACAACTATCCGGTGCTGAAAACCGAGTTCGAGGATCTGGCCGACCTGGTGCAGGACATCGGTGCGCGGGGTCTCGGCTACGCCGTGCACCTGGTGTTGACCGCGGGGCGCTGGGCGGATCTGCGGATGCAGCTCCAGGCGGTGATCGGCTCCAAGATCGAGTTCAGGTTGAACGATCCGCTGGACTCGACGATCAAGCGGCAGGCGGCCGAGAACCTGCGGGCCGACACCCCGGGTCGCTGCCTGACCCAGGACGCGCTGATGGCTCATGTGGCGTTGCCGCGCATCGACGGCATCGACGACGTCGGCACGCTGCCGAAGGGCCTGGACGATCTGGTCTCCCGGGTGGCCGCGGCCTGGACCGGGCCGCCCGCCCCGGCCATCCGGATGCTGCCCACCATGGTCGGGTACGCCGAGGTGGCCGCCGGGCCGCCACCCGAGGGGCGGATCCGGCTCGGGCTCGACGAGGCCGAGCTGCGCCCCACCATGCTCGACCTGTTCGGCACCGACCAGCACCTGCTCGTCTTCGGCGACGCGGCCAGCGGCAAGACCTCCCTGCTCCGGCTGCTGGTGCGGGACCTGACCGCGCAGTTCACCGATGACCAGGTCGTCTTCGCGGTCATCGACCTGCGCCGGACGATGCTGGACGTCGTACCCGAGCCCTATCGCGGTGCCTATGCGGGCACCGCGAGCGCCGCTCAGGGGTTGGTGCACGGCGTTGCCGAGGAGATCCGCCGGCGGCTGCCCCCGGACACGCTGACCGTCGAGCAGTTGCGGGCCCGCTCCTGGTGGTCCGGGCCGGAGGTCGTGGTGTTGTGCGACGACTACGACCTGCTCCCCGGCGGCGGGGCCGGGCCGCTGGCCCCGTTTCTGGACTTCCTGCCGCAGTCCCGCGACCTCGGCTTCCACCTGGTGCTGGCGCGGCGAAGCGGAGGTGCCGGCCGGGCGATCCACGAGCCGGTGCCGCAACGAATGAAGGAAGTCGGCTGCGCGGGACTGCTACTTTCGGGTGAACGGCAGGAGGGCCAACTCTGGCCGCAGACCCACCTCTCCGTCCAACCTCCGGGCCGCGGGCGGCTGATGCGTCGCGGCCGTCGCCCCACGCTCGTTCAGCTGGCGTACGTCGAACCGAGCTGAGCCTCGATCCACCGATGAACGCCAGGTCGGCGGGCCCCTGAGCCCTCTGGACTGGGAGGGACAGGAGTCACGAGCTTCCAGCTTCTCGTCGGCGGTCGCGGCGGGCAGGTCGATGGGACACCGGCCTCCCGCATCGCCCGTGACCTGCCCGTCACGATGACAATGGCTCAAGCGTTCGGGGTGGCGTTGTGCTATGGGTCGGCGAAGGCGCCCGCGCGGGCGGCGGTGGTCGCGCTACGGGCGACACGGTGGGGAAGGTCCGCGTCCGTCGCCGCCCGCAGGAGTACGAGCTCGTGGTACAGCGGGGCGGTGGTGGCGATGAGCAGTCGGCGCGTATCGGTGCCCGGCGGAATCTCACCGCGCTCGACGGCGCGTCGGGTGATGTCGGCGCAGCGGTCGTACCGGCCAGCCCAGAAGGCGCTCAGGGCCTGGGCGGCCCGCTCGGACCGGAAGGACGCGGTGATCAGCGCGATGGTCACCGGGTCGGTGGTCAATGCGGTGTAGACCTCGCGGTTGACCCCGACCAGGTCACCTTCGAGCGATCCCGTGTCGGGTGGACGCCAGGCGTCGGCACCCGCCTCGTTGAGGACGTCGGCGAGCAGGCCACCGACGTCCCGCCAGCGCCGGTAGACCGTCGTGCGGTGGACACCCGAGCGTTCGGCGACCACCTCGATGCTCAGGGAGTCGTAGCCGTGCTGGACCAACTGGGCGAGCGCGGCGTCGAGGACGCGGCGGCGGACCGCCGCGCTGCGTCCGCCGGGTCGGCGCGCGGGGCCGGTGATCGTCCCGTCGGGATGATCGCTTGTCGGTGGTGGCGACGCCATGCCAGGAGGTTATCGCTACAACCGTAGCCTTAATGAGTGAGGTTCTCCGTGACACCGACCCGACGGCTCCTCACCCGGTGGCGACGCAGCCGCGTGTGGTGTTTCTCAAGCCGCCGGTCACCTCCCCCGGGATCGTCGTCGGGAAATACACGTACTACGACGATCCCGACGACCCGACCGGCTTCGAGCAGCGCACCCGCCGAGATCGGACGCATCGCCGTCGACAACGAACTGGAGCGAACCCCGTGACATCCGTCGTCATCCAGGAACACCCGGTGGCCGACGCCGGCAGCGGCCTGTACGGCGTCACCACCGGACCCGACGGCGCCCTGTGGTTCACCCTCGCCCACAGCGGCCAGGTCGGACGTGTGGTCCCGGGCGAGGAACCCACCACCTACCTCGTCGACCCCGCCGGGCAGCCCACGATCATCGTCCCCGGCCCCGACGGCGCGCTGTGGTTCACCGAGTCCCGGGCCCACCGGATCAGCCGGATCACCACCGACGGCGAGACCACCCGCTTCGCCGTACCCAGCCGCGACGGTGGACCGTACGGCATCGCGCCCGGACCCGACGGTGCCCTGTGGTTCACCGAGATGAACGCCGACCGCATCGGCCGGATCACCACCGACGGTGCGGTCACCGAGTTCCCGCTCCCGGTCACCGGTGCCTACCCGTCGGCCATCACCGCCGGCGTCGACGACGCCATGTGGTTCACGATGAACCAGGCGAACGCGATCGGCCGGATCGGCACCGACGGCACCGTCACCACGTTTCCGCTGCCCACGGAGGCCGCCGCCCCGGTAGGGATCATCGCCGGCCCCGACGCAGCCGTCTGGTTCGTCGAGATCACCGCCGGCCAGATCGGGCGGATCACCCCCGACGGCACGATCGACGAGTTCGCGCTACCCGACCGCGCCGGCCGCCCCCACGCCATCACCACCAGCGGCAGCGGCGCCCTGTGGTTCACCGAGTGGGCAGGTAACCGGGTCGGCTCCATCACCACCGACGGGACGATCGAAGTCCATGACCTGCCCACGCCGCACTGCGAGCCGCACGGCATCACCCGCGGACCCGACGGCGCCCTGTGGGCGGCCCTGGAGAACGGCATCCTGGCCCGCATCGACACCACAGGTCGGTGAGGGCGGGCGGGCCGTGTGCTGGTGCTTCCGCGTCTGTCGTGGGCCGGGCACTCGGCAGCGTCACCACCGGACGCTGGCCGACGGGTGGCCACGGGCCGGCGGGTGGTTGACGCAGCAGGCGCGGTCGTGACGACGTGGTCGTCCGATCTGTGCCAGGATTCCGCTGTGGCGACGATCGAAGTGGTGCTGGGCGACATCACGCGGGAGGACGTGGACGTCATCGTCACGGCCGCGAACGAGTCGCTGCTGGGTGGCGGTGGTGTCGACGGGGCGGTCCACCGCGCCGCCGGTCCCCGGCTGGCCAGGGCAGGAGGCGCGATCGGCCCCTGCCCGCCGGGTGACGCGATGCCGACGCCGGCGTTCGACCTCGACCCGCCGGTACGACACGTCATCCACACGGTCGGGCCGGTCTGGGAGGGCGGCGGCCACGGCGAGGACGAGGTGCTGGCCTCCTGCTACCGCAGGAGCCTGCAGGTCGCCGACGAACTCGACGCCCGGACCGTGGCGTTTCCCGCGATCGCCACCGGTGTGTACGGCTTCCCCGCCGAGCGGGCGGCACGGATCGCCGTGGCGACGCTCAGATCCACACCGACGAACGTGCACCGGATACGACTCGTCGCCTTCGACGACGACACACGGGACCACCTGCACGCCGCACTGACCGCCACAGCCGACTGACCGGCCGGGGCGTCTCGCCATCGCGGCTGCGCCGGCGGCACGTGGCGTTCGTTCCATTGGCGCAGCTCTTCCTGCGCGATGTTCTCCGCGACGGCGACGACGTGCCGGTCAGACGCCACGGTCCCGCTCGACGGCGTACGTGATCGGATCGTCTCCCGATCGCGTACCCCGTCGTCTCGCCGGGTGGTGAGTACGGCAGCAGGACGATTTTGCCACCGGGCCGCCCGGAGCAGCTGAGATCGGCGGCCTCCCGGACGGCATTGAGGGTGAAGGTGCGGGCACCACCGCCGGGGGGGCCGTACCGGACGCCAACCCGGCTCCGTCCGTAGGCCGCTTATCGGATTGGGTGTCGCTGCGACCATGCATCTGGCCGCAGCGACACCCAACTCCGCTTCTATCCCTTGACGGTGACCTGGTGGTTTCCACAGGCAGCGATCAACCTGGGAACTGCGGCAGCCAGGTTGAACTGCCGGAAGTCCGCTGTTGCCGGCGAAGCGCGAGGATTCTGCACCCGCTGTACCGCGCCCGCCGCGAAGACCCCCGCAGACTTCAGATCCTCATGAGTGGAACGCTGAAACAGCTCCCCCACCCGCTGCACCTCATCGTCGGGAACAACCTCACCCCGCGCGGCCCGCACCACGAACCCCGCCGAGCGACACGCGGTCACCCCCGGATCCTCATCCTTCCGGTCAACGAACTGCCAGTATGCCGCCGCGCCACCGCCACCCAGAGCGAGCAGAACAAGGAACACCACCAACAGGCCGACCCACCGGCGTCGCCTCGGCACCTTGGCGGCGGACTCCGCCACGGAGGGGTCGTCAGTCACACGAACGTCCTTTCTGCACTCACAACAACAAGGGCGGCAGGTTACCACCTTGGTTGGGCTGAACTCCTCGATCAAGCTCCATCACCTGCGGCTATACCGCCTTCACCGGCGAGCGCGACACCGCGCGAAATTCACCTTCCGGTAATCAAGGCGTGATGGCCAGAGCGTCCGAGGTGAGTCCGTCGCCGATCTCCCCGGCCAGGACGTTCCCCGCCGTGGCAACCCGGCTGAGCTCAGCGCGGAAATCGGCGCGCATCTGGAAGGCTTCTCCGTATGCTCGCTGCTGCTCCGGCGGAACCACGGGGATGGCGAGCCGCCGGATGTCGATTCGCAAGGACGCACCAACCGGCAGCCGGTCACCAGTAGCACCCGGTCACTCGCGGTCAACTCACACCACTTCCGCACCGCCGCCGACAAATGAGCATGGCCGGTCACCGTGAAGACGCGTTGCCGATCCGCGCGGACCACCATGAGACCGGCACCTACATGGATGTGGGCCTGTGGTGTGATCGAGGTTGTTAGATGACGATCCGGTCGCCGTAGGCGAGGATCAGGGCGTTGAGGGCCTTGACCCAACCGTAGACCCGGCCGGTGATACTCCCGCCGCCCTTACCTTTCTGCTGGACGACGAGGTAGCGGACCTTCATCGCGGCCTGCTCGGTCGGGAAGTGCCCCCCGCCGGCGGGCGGCCCGCCGGAACCGGGCGTTCAGGCTCTCGATGATGTTGGTGGTGTAGTGAGGTAGCCGGCCCACTGCTTGGCGCCCTCCCCGCCGGTCCCGGCCCACATACCGAGCATGTCGCGTCCCCCGTCGAGGCTGATACCGACAACGACATAGACGGGCCGGTTCGCGACCTGCCCCTGGCGGATCTTCATCACCAGGGCGTCGATGAACCCATCAAGGCGGCGGGCATGCTGGGGCACGATCCGGGGCGTGAACGACCCGGCCCGACCTCGGTCTGCACCGTCTTCGCCCCATGCCCGTTACGCACATTGGCCCGCCGACCCGACTCCTCGTCGACACCGGCCTCCTCCAGATGGGCATCCAGTTCGGCGTCGAGTGCTGACTCCAGGACGGTGCGGGTGATCCCCGCGAGAAGACCACCCGGCCCGGCCAATGACACTCCGTCGGCCTTGGCCCGCTCAACCAGGTGCGGCGCGAACTCCACCTCCGCCGCCCGTCGGCTGCGGAAGCTGAACCGCCTTCTTCCTGTCTGCCATGACGCGGTCCTTCCTGGACAGGATCAACGTCCGGTCCAACGGACCACACCCAGGTCAAACACGGAAATCTACGCATTCCCGGTGCGGCTGGAGTATTGGGTTTTGGTTCGTAAATTATGGCGCATATCACACTGGCAGGTAATTTACTGTTGCCCGAGCTGCGGACCGGGGGTTAAGGTTTTGGTCTACCAGTCACTGTCAATGCCTCTGCTGGGCGCGGTGGCCGAAAGAAACGGGGAGAACGTGTTCAGCGTCGAAGATTGGCGGCTGCCTACCGCCGTCAGGGACGTTCCCGAACTGTGTGACAAGATCCTTTATCCGCTCGGGGTCGGATTCTGACTGATCCCGAGAACACTGAGGCCGTTCCGGCCGCTCGTTCCCTGTCCGCTGACACGCGTAGGCGAAACTCGTAACCGATCAGTTCATGACTGTCGGCGTCGTGCCCAAAAAGCACCGCCGACCGGCCGTGAAATGCCGTGCCCAGGTACGGTAAGAATGACGGGACAAGAACATGAATCGCCAGTATCGGCGTTACGACTGCGTGGGCATCGGCGCGATCTCCGGGCTCGGGGTGGGTGCCGGCCGGGGACGGATGGCCCCGGGGCTCACGTCCACCGCCCACCAGCACGACGAGACCGAGACCTTCGTCATCGTTTCGGGCAGCGGAGTCCTGGTCGTGGACGGACGGCGGGTGCCGGTGGAGGCCGGGACCGTCGCGCAGTTCGAGCCCTTCGAGACGCATGTCGTCGAGAACACCGGCCCGGCCGACCTGGTCTCGCCACCTTCTACTGGCGAGACCTCGAACGGGCGCGGCTACGTGATGGGCCGCGCCCGGCGTGAGGGGCGCAGCCCGGCGGAGGTGGCGGCCCACTACAGCGCCGAGCTCGCCGAGACGCTGCGCCTCGTGGACATCGACCCCGACCAGTACACCGTCACGCAGGACACCCCGGGGTACGCGGCCGGACTACGGGACTTCTCCTCCCGGCTGGTCTCCTCGGGCCGGGTCCGCGCAACGTCCGGGCCGGCGCTGTTCGACGGCGACACCGGCGCGTACCGCTACGAGGTTGACGTCAGCGGCGGGTGCCCGTCCTGCGGGAGCCCCACCGGCGGCAACATCTGCCAGGAGTGCGGCGAGCCGAACGTCTGCGCCGACCTCGTGGACCCGAGGTCCGCGATCTCGGCCGCGCCGCCCTGGCCGGGCCGGATCGACCGGTACCTCCTGCCGCTGCACGAGTTCCGGGACACGTTGGTCGAGGACGTATTTCCAGGCCATGCCCACGACCGAGAGAGTGCGGGAGTACACCCATGCCTGACGGCGACGTCAACGCCCACCGCCGGATTCCCCGCCCAGCGTGGGATGTCATCAACCAGCTCGCCCTGCGGCGGTGCACCGACGAGACGCACAGCGTCCGCTTCCGTCGGGGCTCGGAGATCACCAGATGGACGCTGGCGGAACTCGACCAGCGCGCGGTCAACCTGGCCCGGCGGTTGCACGCGACCGGCGTGCGGGTCGCCGACCGGGTGGGCGTGCTGTCGACCAACCGGATCGAGTGGGTGCTCCTCGACCTGGCCGTGCTCAAGCTCGGCGGGGTCACCGTGGCCGTCGAGCCGGGCCGGTTCGAGCCGGAGCGGGTCATCGAGAAGTACGGCCTCCGGCGGCTCTTCGCGGAGGGCGAGACGAGCCGCGACGCCGTGCAGGACATCGACTCCGTCCTCTCCCTGACCGAGCCGCCCGGCACCGACGTACCGGAGCTTCCGGCCTTCCCCGGGTACGACGAGGCCGACATCTGCCAGATCAAGCAGACCTCCGGAAGCACCGGCACCCCCCGGGGGATCGAGACGACCGCGGTCAGCGTCAACAGCTCGATCTCCGAGGTCCAGGAACTGTTCCGGCACGGCGACGGTGACAACATCCTGGTGCTGCTGCCGCTGTGGTTCCTCCAGCAGCGGTGGTGGTTCTACTCCGCGCTGGTCTTCGGGCACGACGTCGCGCTGTCCGGCTACGAGGACGCGGTCGAGATGGCGCAGGCGGTCTCGCCGACCGTGGTGATGGGCGTGCCCCGGCTCTACGACGACCTGAGGGCCCGGATCCGGGCCAGCGGAGCCCCGGTCGACCTGCCCGAGCGACGGGAGACCATCCAGGCCCTGCTGGGCGGCCGGATCCGCTACCTGTGGACCGGTTCGGCACCGGCGACCCGGGCCACCCTCGAGTTCTTCAACGACGCCGAGGTGCCCCTCTACGAGGGGTACGGCCTGAACGAGACCTGCATCGTCGCCAAGAACCATCCGGGCGCCTTCCGGCTCGGCAGTGTCGGTCAGGTGCTGCCGAACAAGACGATCCGGTTCGACCGGGACGGCGTACTCGTCATCGCCAGCCACCACCCGGTGAACACGCGCTACACCTGGTGCAACCCGGGGGACAACCAGAAGGTCTGGCTGCCCACCGGCGAGATCAAGACGTACGACCTCGGCCACGTCGACGATGACGGCTTCCTCTGGATCCACGGCCGGGTCGACGACGTGATCTCGCCGAGCGCAGGTCCGAACGTGCTGCTCCCGCCCATCGAAACCCTGCTGCGCGGCCTGCCCGGGGTGCACGAGTGCGCCGTGTACGGCCGGGCCGTGCGCTTTCTCACCGCGATCGTCTCACCGAATCCGGACCTGGATCCCGCGGTGTTGAGCGACCGGATCGTGGCCCTCAACGAGACGCTGCGACCGGAGCAGCGCGTCCACGCGGTGATCGTGGCGGCGGAACAGTTCTCGGTGCGGAACGGCCTACTGAACACCCAGTTCAAGCTCAAGCGGAGGCAGATCGAGGAACGCTTCGCGCGGGAACTCGAACTCGTTTACGACAAACACAACGGAGACGCGGCTCCGCCCGTTCCACCGGTTCTGGTGTTCGGCTAGCCGACCGCACCCGCATTGGAGAGACAACGATGAGCTGGGAATCGCTGGCAGACGCCGTCCTCACCGGTGACCGGGTCACCCTGCGCCGGGTGCGGATCACGGATCGGGCGGCCCTGGAGCGGATCGCCTACGACGCCGACACCTGGCGTTACTTCGTCTCGCAGATCCGTATCCCGGCGGACCTCGACGACTTTTTGGAGACCGCCATCCGGGAGACCCTGAACGGCACCCGGATCGTCTTTGTGATCCTCGACCGGGAAAGCAGCGAGATCGTGGGCAGCACCGCCTACGGCAACCTCGACCGGGCCGAGCGTCGCCTGGAGATCGGTTGGTCGTGGCTCGGCCCGCAGGCACGGCGCACCGGCGTCAATCGGGCCGCCAAATTGGCGCTGCTCGACCATGCCTTCGACGTGCTCGGCTGTGAGCGGGTCGAGTTCAAAACCGATGTCCTGAACACTCCGGCGCGGGTCGCGCTCGCCAGGATCGGTGCCACCGAGGAGGGCGTGCTCCGCAGTTTCAACTACATGCCCGGCGGGCGCCGCCGCGACATCGTGTACTTCAGCATCCTTCGACCCGAGTGGCCGACGGTCCGCCGCGAGCACTTCACGGCCGACGCCGCCACGTCCGCCGGTTGACGGCGCACGACAAGGGAGCCCGAATGGTCGACACGGAAGACGTCTCGTTCACCGCCGGAGCACAACGACTGACCGCGACGAAGGTGTACCCGTCGGGTCGCGCCCCGCTGCACACCCTGCACCTGCACGGCCTGGGTCCGACAGCGTCCCGGCACGCGATCCGTTACCTGCTGGACCCGCTGGCCGAACAGGGGCACGCCGCCGTGACGTTCGACTTCTCGGGCAACGGGGACAGCACCGGTACCTACCTCGACGGCTCGTTGCGGCGTCGTCTCGACGAGGCCCTGGCCGCCGCGCGGTTGCTCGATCCCGGCGAGGCCCCGGTGCTGATCGGCAGCAGCATGGGGGCGCACCTGGCGGCCTGCGCGGTGCCCGCGCTGCGACCGCGTGGCCTGATCTTCTTCGCGCCGGCGGCGTACGCGGCGGACGCCACCGACGTCCCCTTCCACGGCTACCTCGCCAACGCCCCCGACGCCGAGAACCCCGTCCGGCCCGGCGACTTCGCCGACTCGCCCGCCTACCAGGGGATCGGCCAGTTCACCGGGGACCTGCTGATCGTCGCCGGAGGACGCGACGAGGTGGTGCCCCCGACCGTCGTCGAGGGGTACCTGGTCCACGCCCGGCGCGCTCGGTCGACGTCCGTGATCTGGCTGGACGACTGCGCGCACTTCATCCACCGGTGGCTGCCGGACCGGCACGAACTCCGCGACGACGTGCTGATGGCGATGTCGCGGGTGCTGACCGCCGTCCCCGCGAAGAGTTGAGAGGAGACCCGACATGCAGATCGAGGACAACATCCTGCGCCGGTACGACGTGGACAGCATGAATCTCGTCGAGGCCGCGTTCGTCGACGGGCCGCTCGCCGACGCCATGTCCGCCGCGCCGTCCGTCGAGCGCCGTAAGGACGTGACCCCGGAGGAGTTCGTGCACACCTACCGGGACCGGAACCGCCCGGTGGTGCTGGAGGGCTTCGTCAGCCACTGGCCGGCCGTGCGTAACTGGTCGTTCGCGCACCTGGCCGAGCGGTGCGGCACCGTCAAGGTCGTTGTGGACAGCTACACCAGCGCCCGCGCCCGGGAGACGACGGTCGCCGAGTTCGTCGAGTTGCTGAAGACGAACGTCGGCCCCGGCGCCTCGCCGATATACCTCCAGGAGTGGCTGTACCAGGCATCCTGCCCGGATCTGGCCGAGGACCTGCCGGAGCTCGACATCGCCCAGTACGACTTCCGGCGCAACCTGTACGGCGACGACGCGTCCGTCAACCACCAACTGTGGTTGGGACAGCAGGGTGGGATCACCCGGCTGCACCAGGACTCGTACACGGTGGACGTGATGCACGCCCAGATCGTCGGGACGAAGCGCTGGTACATCATGAGCCCCGACGCCGAACTGCGACGGAACGCGGACGGCGAGCCGGACTGGTCCGCATTCCGCTCCTCGCCCGACGTTGAGCTGATGCAGTTCGACCTGCGGCCGGGCGACTTCCTCTTCCTGCCGGCCGCGTGGTATCACCGGATCGAGTTGCTCACCGATTCGATCGGGCTCGGCCGGAAGGCGCTGGACGTGAAGAATCTGCAGAAGCACATGCACCAGCGCATGGCGGAACTCCTCGGACTGCTGCTCAACTACGACGAGGTGAGCCGAACGCATCCGGAACTCGTTCCGGTGCTGATGGCCCGGAGCCGGATCCTGGCCAACCGAATGAACATCGATCTTTCGAACCTGCGTCCGTAGAGTATCCGGAACCCCGTCGCCGGCGGGGTTCCGGAACGGTTCCTGTTCATCCTCGAAAGGGGTCCGCAATGCCCAAGCACGTACTGGTGGTCGGCGGTGTCGACTTCATGATCGACAAGGTGGAGAAACTCGGGCTGCGGTACTCGATGGTCCAACTTCCCGAGTTGGTCAGCGACCGCCACCTCCAGGGTGCGCGCCGGTTTGCGGTGATCGACTACCGCGATTCCGACGAGGTGCTTGCGGTGGCGCGGGCCTGGCACTCCATCGACCCT
Organism: Micromonospora sp. WMMD734; assembly: GCF_049178975.1. Lineage (NCBI taxonomy): Bacteria > Bacillati > Actinomycetota > Actinomycetes > Micromonosporales > Micromonosporaceae > Micromonospora > Micromonospora sp. WMMD734. Next base: position 908,242 of record NZ_JBMHMK010000001.1, on the reverse strand, counting down.
TTCGACGCCGTCGTGTCGTTCACCGAGTACGGCCTGGAGCCGGCCTCCCGATGTGCCCGGGAACTCGGCGTGGCCGGCGACAATCTCGACGCTGTACTGCTGACCCGGGACAAGAAGAAGACCCGCGATCTACTCGAACGACACGGCCTCAGCCCGGTGCGCCACCGGATCTGCGCGAGCCCGGCCGACGCGGCGACCTTCCTCGGGGAACTCGACGGGCGGCCGATGGTGCTCAAGCCCTCCGACCGGGGGCTCAGCGAGGGCGTGGTCGTCGTCGGCCCGACCGAGGCGCTGGCCGACGGCTGGGCCTGGGCCGCGGCGGCGACGACCGGACCGATCCTGGCCGAGGAGTACCTGGACGGGCCGGAGTACAGCGTCGAGTCCTTCTCGCTGGCGGGCCAGCACGACATCGTCATGATCACGGAGAAGGTCACCACCGAGCTCCCGCGATTCATCGAGGTTGGACACCAGGCGCCCGCCCGCCTCGCCCCGGCGGTCCGGGAACAGGTGGTGGAACTCGTCACCGCGCTGCTCACCCTGATCGGACAACGAACCGGTCCCGCGCACACCGAGATCCGTCTCACCGCGGCCGGCCCGCGCGTCATCGAGTCGCAGACGCGGGCCGGCGGCGACCAGATCTGGGAGATGTGCGAACTGGTCACCGGCGTCGACCTGCTGAGCGAGACGATGATCGCCCTGCTGGGCCTGCCGATGCCCCGGCGCGTACCGGCCGCGAAGGCCGCCGCCATCCGCTTTTTCTCGTTCGAGAACGGTCGGGTGGCCGGCGTCCACGGCCTGGCGGAAGCCGCCGCCGACGAGGGCGTGGTCCGGCTGGTGTGCACGCTCCGACCCGGCCAGGAGCTCGGGTTGCTCGAGTCCTCGACGTCCCGGCAGGGCTACGCGTTGTGCGTGGGCGACAGCACCGACGACGCGGTCGCCCACGCCGAGGCGACGCACGACCGGGTCGCCGTCGAGTGGGAGCCGGTGACCCCCGACTCCTGATCGGACGCCCCGACCGGCCTGCTCACTCAGGAAGATGGGACCCCGCACTGCCATGCCCGACCACGACACCTCGATGCTACGACGCCTCGCCGGGCTGCCCAGGCCCGTATGGGTGATCTGCGGCGGCGTCTTCCTGAACAAGCTAGGCAACTTCCTCAGCGTCTTCCTGCTGCTCTACCTCACCCACGAGGGCTACTCGCCCTTCCAGGCCGGGGTGGCGCTGGGGGCGATCGGACTCGGCAGCTTCTTCGGCAACGCGGTCGGCGGGACGGTGGCCGACCGGATCGGTCGCCGTCCCGCCATCGTCGTGTCGATGATCGGCGCTGCCAGCTTCACCCTGTCCGTACCACTGAGCCCCAACATCTGGACGACGGTCGTGCTCTGCGTCGTCATCGGCTTCTTCGCCCGCCTCTTCAACCCGGCGGCCGGTGCGATCCTGGTAGACTCCGTCCAGCCGGAGCAACTGCTCACCGCGTTCGGGATGTACCGTCTCGCGATCAACGCGGGGATGGCCATCGGCGCGGCGTGCGGTGGCATCCTGGCCGGCCTCGACTACAACTACCTCTTCGTCGGCAACACCGTTGCCTCGGCCCTCTTCGGCCTCTTGGTGTTCCTGCTCCTGCCCGAGACCCGGCCCACGACGGATGCCACCGGGTCCGACCAGGCGGACCGGCCGGGCAGCTACCGCGACGTGTTCAGCGACCGTGCGCTCGTGCTGTACGTGCTGGCCATCGTCGCCGGCACGTACGTCTACGTGCAGAGCACCTCCACGCTATCGCTGCACGTCCGGGACGCGGACCTCGGCAGCGCCTTCTACGGTGTGCTGCTGGCCGTCAACGCGGCTATCTGTGTGCTGGTCGAGCTGCCGATGCTCAAGCTGACGGCGGATCGACATCCCGGCCGCGTCCTGGCTGTCGGCATGGTTCTTCAGAGCGTCGGCATCGGCCTGACCGCCTTCGCGTTCGACCACGTGTCGCTGCTGCTGACCGTCGTGTTGTGGAGTCTCGCCGAGACGATCTACTCCCCGGTGGCCCAGGCCATCCCGGGGATGCTCTCGCCGGAACACCTGCGGGGGCGGTACCAGGGGGCCGAGGGGATCGCCGCGACGATCGGCCAGACGGTCGGTCCGGCCCTCGGTGGCTACCTCTACGCCGCCAACGACCAGGTGCACTGGCTCGTCAACGGGCTGCTCGGGTTCCTCGCGGCGGCGATCATCCTGATCGCCGGCGACCCCCGTCATCGACGTCTGAAGGCGTTCCGGATCGAGACGGTGGCGGACGTGCAGAGCCAGGGGAACAGCGCGCTGACCAAGGCCGGACCATAGGTGTTGGCCGGGCCTGTCGCGTTGGGCGAGAACATGATCGACTCCGGCTTGTCCGGTGAGGTCTGCTGGGCCGGTCAGGTCGCTGTCTCGTTTCCGGTCCTGGCCGCCGCCGTCGGCGTTCGTCGGCTTTCGGTTCCCGCCTGAGGTGATCGTTTTGGCCGTCCGCTGGTATCTGCGGTTCAACCTCTCCTCCCGGGATGTGGAGGAGTTGCCGGTCGAACGCGGTGTCGAGGTGGATCACGTGACGGTCTTCCGGCGGGTGCAGCGGTTCACCCCGGGCCCGGCAACGTCGCACCAGAGATCACCGCCGCGAACAAGACCATTGCCGCGTACGACGCCAAGAGCACCGTCTACCGGGAGCTACGACTCGCCTTCACCTACAACCCCGGCGAAAACAAAATCAGCGTCGAGGCTACGCCTGACGCTGATTACTGCGGGGTAACAGTACGTGTCCGAGGGGGATTCGAGCCCCCGCACGTAACTCCTGTGCACCAATCGGGTGTACATGACTATAGATTGCTGCAGGGCGACGGTTCCCAGATCACGCCTTCAGCAGGCCTCCACGGGTTCTCGACCGGGCCTGGTGACCATCGAAGTATGCCGACACTTTTCGAGCCGGTTCAGCTGGGTCGCCTGCGGCTACCCAGCCGGATCGTGATGGCGCCGATGGGCCGAGGGCGAGCCGATCAGCGCGGGACGCCACTGCCCTACGTGGCCGAGTACTACGCCCAGCGGGCTGCGGCCGGCCTCATCATCAGCGAGGCCACCAGTCCGGCTCCGCGCGCGGCCGGTCACGCGTACGGGGTGCAATGGCATTCCACTGCGGACACCGAGGCCTGGACCGCGGTGTCCGCGGCCGTGCAGGCAGCCGGCGGACGTATGGTGCTGCAGATCATGCACGCCGGGCGGATCGGTCATCCCGGCCTCTACGGTCACCAGCCGCTGGCGCCGTCCCCGGTGGCCGCTGCCGGCATGGCCCGGACATACGACGGTCCGCGTCCGTATCCCGTGCCCAGAGAGATGTCGTCGGCCGACATCACGGACGCGATCGAGGACGTCGTCCGGTGCGCCCGTGCGGCGATCGCGGCCGGCTTCGAGGGCGTCGAGCTGCACGGCGCCAACGGGTACCTGGTCCACCAATTCCTCTCCGCCACGGTGAATCGCCGCACCGACGGTTACGGCGGCCCCCCGCACCACCGGGTACGGTTCGCGGTGGAGCTGCTGGAGGCGGTTGCCGCCGCGATCGGCGCGGACCGGGTCGGCCTACGGCTGTCCCCCGGGTTCGGTCTCAACGACATGAGCGAGCCCGATGCCGAGGTCGTCTACCCGGCCCTGCTCGACGCGCTGCGGCCTGTCGATCCGGCCTACCTGCACCTGGTCCATGGCTCCGATCCGGCCCTGGTCCAGGCGGTCCGGGCGGGGTGGGCCGGACCGATCATCGTGAACCCGGGCACGGGCGACCTCGATCCGGGTGCCACCGCGAGCGTCGTGGCGGACGCGCTGACCGCCGGGTTCGACGCGGTCTCCTTCGGCAAGCAGTTCCTCGCGAACCCAGACCTGCCGCGCCGCCTGGCCGACGGCGCAGGCCTGAACCGGCCCGACCCGACGACCTTCTACCAGGGCGGTCGGCAGGGCTACCTCGACTACCCCACCGCCGACATCACGCAAGGAGAGGCGACGCCATGGTCGTTTTCGTCAACAAACTCACGCTGATCGGTGCCGCGGAGGACCTGGAGAGTCGCTACGCCAAGGTCGCCGAGTACATGCGAACCCGCCCCGGTCTGGTGAGTTACGTCTTGAGCCGCTCCCAGAAGGACCCGTCGACCTACTACAACATCGCCGAGTGGACGGACGAGGAGTCCTTCCGCAAGGCGCTGGAGGAGCCGGAGTTCCGCAGCCGGCTGGACCGGCTGACGGGCATCATCAAGGGTGAACCGCACCTGACCGAACCCGTCCTGCGCTACGACGCGACCAACTGACACCACACGCGGCGGCCGCCCAGGGCTCTTCCCCGGGCGGCCGCCGCGTGTGGTCGGTCGATGATCAGTAGTTGCCCAGACCGCCGCAGACGTTGACGGCCTGGGCGGTCATCGAGGCAGCCGTATCGGTGACCAGGTAACCGACCAACCCGGCGACCTCCTCCGGCGTCGAGTAGCGCCCGAGCGGGATCTTCGCCTGGAACCGCTCGAGCACCGCGTCCTCGGTGACACCCCAGTGCGCGGCGTACCCCTGGCGTACCCGAACCGCCATCGGCGTCTCCACATAGCCCGGGCACACCGCGTTGACGGTGATCCCGCTACCGGCCAACTCGAACCCGAGCGCCTTGGTGAACCCGACCACGCCGTGCTTGGCGGCGGTGTACGGAGCGGCGAGCGCAACGCCCTGCTTTCCGGCGGTGGAGGCGATGTTGATGATGCGGCCCCAGCCCTGCTCCCGGACGCCACCGGCCCGGAGCACTTCGCGGGTCACCCGGAAGGTGGCGGTGAGGTTGGTAGCGAGCACGTCGTCCCAGAGCGCGTCGTCCAGGTCGGCCGTGACTCCGCCGCCGGATCGGCCAGCGTTGTTGACCAGCACGGTAATCGGTCCGAAACGGTCCACCGCGGCGGCGACGAGCCGGGTGACGTCGTCGGTGGATCGGACGTCGGCTACGGTGCCGTCGACGTCCAAGCCACGGCCGCGAAGCTTGTCGGTGATCGTGGCGATCTGCTCGGCATCGCGGGCGCAGAAGAAGGTCGCGCGGCCGCTCTCGGCCAGGCTCTCGACCACGGCCAGGCCGATACCGCTCGTGCCGCCGGTGACCAGGGCCGCGCCGTGGGTTGTCGATTCCGTCATCGTGGTGTCCTCTCTCGGGGGAATGACCTCACAGGCCGAGTACGACCCGACCGGTGACCTGGCGCTTCAGCAGTGCCTCGATGGCGGAGTCGGCGTCCACCCAGTCGGCTCGCAGCCCGACGTGCGGTCGTAGACGGCCGTCGGCGACGAGGCCGAACAGCGTTGCCAGGTCCCGGGCAGCGGGGCGACGCTCGATCTCGTCGAGCAGGAAGAGGTGCTCCAGGCGTACGCCCGCGCGGGCGTGCCCCCAGTCCGGTGGCAGGACCAGGTCGGCTCGGACGGTGTTGCCGAAGACCACCGCCACGCCACCCGTGCGCAGCTTGACGAACGCGTCGCGGAAGACGGTCCCGCCGACGCTGTCGATGACCACATCGACCGCCTCGTCGGGCGGCGCCGCGTAACCCGCGTGGATCCGGTGGCCCCGCTCGATCAGGTGCCGGCCGCGATCCGGTGATCCGGTCCATCCCAGTGCTTTCGCCCCGGCTGCGGCGGCCAGATCGGCCACGAATCCGCCGACACCACCGCTGGCACCGGTGACCAGTACCGAGCGGCCGAGCAGCCACCCGACCCGCTGCAGGGCGTACAGCGCCGTGAGGCCGGCCACCGGTACCGCCGCCGCGATGGCCGGCTCGATACCGTCGGGCAGTGCCGCTATGCGGTCGGTGCGTACGGCGCAGAACTGGGCCCAGCCGGTCGAGGCCGCCAGTCCGGCGACGGGTGTGCCGGCCGGCGGGCCGGTGCCGTCAGCAGCCGCCTGGACGACCGTGCCGGCGACGTCCAGACCAAGCTGCGCTCCCGGTGGGCACCGGGCGGCGAGCAGCAGGTCCGCCCGGTTGACCGCGACGGCCTGGACCTCGATCAGCGCTTCGCCGGGAGCTGGGCGCGGGTCGGGTAGAGATTCCAGACGGATTCCGTGGGACACGTCCGTGGACGTAACGAATGCCTTCACGAGGTCCTCCCTTTCGGTCCCTTCGTACCGGCGGCTCCTGGAGGCCCGGTGGAGAACGGCCAGTGAGACCGGCATCACGGCCGACCGCTTGCCAGGCTCGGATCGACGCAGGCAGGATGAATTGGCAACACAAAGGGCGATCGCGATACAACTTTGCGCAACCGACTGTCCAAGGGGGAGGACTCGGTGATCGATTTTCGCCTTCTCGGCGCATTGGACGTCACGATCGACGGAGTCCGGATGCCGGTACGCGCCCCGAAGCAACGCGCACTGCTGGTGACCCTGTTGTTGCGGGCCAATGACGAGGTGCCGATGGACGAGCTCTACTGGCGTTTGTGGGATCACCGGCCACCGGCAGCGCCGGCGGCGGCGCTCCATGTCCACGTCGCACGGCTGCGAGCGGTGCTCGGCGACCGTAACGGAACGGCCGAGCGACTAGGCTGGCCCCGGGTTCGCTCGCTTGGCGGTGGATACCTGCTGCAGACTCCGCCCGAGTCCGTGGATCTGTTCCGGTTCCGCGGTGCTGCCCAGGAAGCCCTGCTTGCCCGGCAGGCCGGCGATGCGCCAGGCGAGTTGACGCACATTCGGGCAGCCCTCGATGAGTGGCGCGACGACCCTCCAGCGGGATCGGCGATCGCCTCCCTCGCCGCCGTTCCCTCGCTCGCCGCCGAAGCCGGTCCGGCACTGCTTGAGGAACGGTTGCGGCTGCTCGAGCGGCGGTTCGAGCTCGAGGGAGATCCGCCGGGCGAGCTCGTGCCGCGTCTGCGCGCTCTGGTCGCCCTGCATCCGACGCGCGAGCGGCCATGGGCCCTGCTCGTGTCCGCACTGCGTCGCGCCGGCGACCGCGGGGCGGCGATGGCCGCGTACGAGGAGGCTACCGCGACTCTCCGGACCCGGCTGGGCCTGGCACCGGGGCCGGAGCTCGCCGCCGAGTACCGGCGGATCACCGGCGACCGCTGGCACCCGCGGACCGATGTGCCCGCACCGGCCGCCCACCGGACCCTGCGCGGCGATGGCTGGGCCACGGTCATCGATGCCCTGACCAGTCGGCACGACGGCACCGCGCTGCCGCTGGTCTGCCTGGCCGGCCCGTCCGGAAAGGAGCGGACTGCGGATCTCGTCGCGTTGGCCCGCCATCTCCGCGAGGAGTTTCCGGACGGCCAGTGGTACGTGCGGCTGACCGGCCCCGACGGGCAGCCCCGCGATCCGGGCCGGTTGCTGGCCCGGCTGTTGCGGCTGTCCGGTGCGGCGCCCGACGCCATTCCGGCGGGCAGACGGCACCTGGTCAACGCCTATCGGGCCCGGCTCAGCGACCGGCGCGTGCTCCTCCTCTTGGACGACGCCCGGGACGCCGAGCAGGTACGCGACCTGCTACCGGGCACCTCCCGGTGTGCGGTGGTCATCGTCGGCGACGACATACGTCCCGAACTGGTGGCACTGCACGGCGCTCGGTCGATCGACCCGGACGGTAGCGTCGGAACCGGGCCGTGCCAACGCGACCGCCAGCGGCGTCATTCGTTGCTCATCGTCGCAGGACAGCCCGCAGAACCTCCTCCAGCCGAGCACCTGGATCATCCACCAGGTCAGGTGTCCGCCATGCCACGAAGCGGTCAGGTCGCACCAGTGAGGCGCCGGTGAGCCCGACTCCGTAACGGGCCGGGAATTCCTCGGCCGTGATGCTGTGCACCGTGAGGGGAACGCCGAGACGCTCGGCGGCACGGATCGCGGGTGCGGCCCAGTCTTCGCCCGCCGGGCCGGTCAGCAGCACGAAGCCGGCGCCGAACAGCGCTGTCGTCGACGACGCGACGCCCTCCGGGGTGGTCAGCGGTAGGTAGGGAGCCCGCGACCCGGGCCGTCCCGTCGCCGAGGCAGGGTCTTCCACCAGGGCACCGTCCTCGCCGGGTTCCGTCAGCACCGCTCCTGAGGGGTAGCGGTAGCCGAAGGCCAGCATCGTGGGCGGCAGCGGTTGGGGCACGTCGTCGTCGCGCAGTTCCGGCGCCACCCGCTCGACGAGGTTGGCGAACTGCTGCTCGACCAGCAGCCGGGCGTACGGTCGACGTTCGGTCTCGAAGGTGCGCAGGAGCTGGGGGCCTGCCCAGTCCTGTAGCACGGCGGCGAGCCGCCAGCCCAGGTAGAGCCCGTCCAGGATCGCGGTGTTGCCGCCCAGCCCGCCGGTCGGCGGCATCACGTGGGCGGCGTCCCCGGCCAGTAGTATCCGGTCGACCTGGAACCGTTTCGCGACTCCGCAGGCGATCGACGTCTCACCGGACTCGACGATATCCAGCGGTACGTCGTCGCTGAGTCCCAGGTCCGCGGCGATCTGCCGGACGATCCCGTTCGGGGAGCGGTACCAGCCTTCGGGAAGCTCGGGCGCCAGGTGGCGGAAGTAGCCGTACAGTCCGGGAATCTCGGTGTTGAACAGTACGGCGCGGCCGATGTGGAACGCCGCGAAGCGGGAGCTGTCAGCAGCCCCCGGGGTATGCGCGAGTGGCTCGCTGAGGTCCGCCTTGAACAACACCCGCAGGACCTGGCCGACCACTCCCCTACCCTGCAGTGGAATGCCGAGCGCCTCGCGGACCGGGCTGCGCCAACCGTCCGCGGCCACCACGTATCGCGCCCGGATCCGATACCGCCTGCCGGTGTCCGCCTCCTCGACGTGCGCGGTGACACCATCAGCGTCCTGGGCGAGACCGATCAGCCTGGTGCCGAAGCGCAACTCGGCGCCAAGTTCGTGCGCGCGCTCGGCCAATGCTTGCTCCGCGCCGGACTGGCTCGCCGTGCACCACTCCTCCGGGGACACGTGCCGCATGGTCAGTTCCCTGCCGCTGACCAGCGTACGCACGACGGGCCCGGCGAGCCGGGGCGCAAGGACCATGCTGAACTCGCTGCGGTCCGGGCGGCTCAGCTCGTGGATCCGCTCGGCCACGCCTGCGATGCGCAACGCCTCCATGGTGTGCGGGTACTGCCCGGTCGCCTTGACTGCGGTGGAGGTGCCGGGGCGGCGCTCCACCACCAGCGGACTGACGCCGTGCAGGCCCGCGAAGATGGCCGTGCTCAGGCCAGCCGGCCCGGCCCCGACCACCAGGAGGGGCCGATGCTCGATGGCGGTCACGGGACGAGCACCACCCGGCCGAGCTGACGACGGTCCTCGATGAGCCGGTGCGCCTGGGCCGCCTCCTCCAGGGGGAGGACCGTGTGCACGGCGACCCGCAACCGGCCGTCGCGAACCAGCTCGGTCAGCTCCCGCTGGTTGCGGGCCGCTTCCTGCGGTGCGGCGGCGAGCCAGGCGTCGAGGGCCGTACCGACGACGGTCCGCAGGCCGAGCAGATCGGTCAGCGTGACCCGACCGGCCTCGCCCGCGGCCCCCGCGAATCCGTAGTAGACGAGCCGGCCGAACGGTTTGAGCAAAGCGAGGCTCGGCGACAGGACCGCGCCTTCCACGCTGTCGAGGACCACATCGATGCCGGCACCGCCGGTCGCCGCACGGACCCGGTCGGGCCAGTCCGGCTGCGAGTAGTCCACCACGGCGTCGGCGCCGTGATCGCGGACGAAATCCGCCTTGGCCGGCGAGCCCACGCCACCGATCACGAGTCCCGCCCCACGCAGCCGGGCCAGCTGGGTGACGAGGTGACCGATCGCCCCGGCGGCGGCGTGCACCAGCACCGTCTCGCCGCGAGCGAGCCGGCCGACGCTCAGCACGCTCGCGGCGACCTGGGCCGTCGAGGCGAGAGCGGTGGCGACCGGTGCCGGAATATCGTCCGGCACCGGCACCGCCTGGGTGTCACCGACCAGCACCAGATCGGCGTACGCGTCGGTCACGCCCCAGGCGGCCAGCCGGTCACCGACGGCGAAGCGGTGGGCGCCGGGCCCGGCTGCGACGACCCGGCCGACCACGTCACCGTGCGGCGCCCGGGGCACCGGGGACGGGAAGGGCGCCGTACCGGAGCGCAGCTGGGTCTCGATGAAGTTGACCCCGACCGCCTCGACCTGGACCAGGAACTGACCGTCGCCGGGCACCGGTTCCGGTGCCTTGTCGACGGTCAGCACCTCCGGACCACCGTGCTCGTAGTAACGGATGACACGCATGCGGGTATCCCTTCCGTTGCCGCGGCGGCGGAGCACCGCCGCTGCCGGTTGTAGCTGGCTGTGCTCGCGGCACGGTCGAGGAAGGCCCGAGCGTTACGCCCGTTGCTGCTCCGGGGCCCGCCACGGTCCGGGTACCAGGGACGCGGCGAACCCCGCCACCACGGCGAAGCCCGCCACCAGCCAGTACGTTCGGCCGTACGCTTCGGCGGGGAAGCCGGAGGTGCCACTGAGCCGCTGTTGCAAGGCGACCGCGACCACCGCGATACCCAACGAGCCGCCGATCTGGTTGAGGATGAACAGGGCGCTGGTGGCCCGGGGCGCGTCGTCGGGGCCGACCGCGAGGTACATGAACGCCATCAGGCCGGGCACCGTGAAGCCGATGCCGAAGCCGCCGACGCCGAATGCGATCGCGGTCAGGGCCGTCGAGGTGTGATCACCGACGCCGGACAGCACCAGCGCGGCGAGCGCGGCGAGCAGCATCCCGATCGGAGCGGTCACGCGTGCGGTGAGCCGGACGCCGGCCTTACCGACGGAGATCGCCCCAGCCGCGCCAAGGATGCCCGAGGGCACCATGAGCAGGCCCGCGTGCAGGGCTCCGAACTCGCGTGACTGCTGGTAGTACAGCGGCGTCAGGAACAGCAACGTGTTGGCGACCGCCCCGACGAGCAGCATGGCGACCACCGACATCGTGAAGCCGCGCTGAGTGAACAGCCGTACGTCTATCAGCGGCTCGGCCGCGCGGCGGGCGTGCAGCACGTACGCCAGCAGCAGCGCGACGCCGACGGCGAAGGCGGTGACCGCCGCCGGATGACCGAAGTCGCCGCGGTGGGCAGCGGTGGTGAGCCCGTAGATGAGCACCGCGAAGCCGGGCGAGAGCAGGGCCAGACCGATGACGTCGAGGCGTGGCCGCGGTCCGGCGCGGTCCGGCGCGTCGGCCGGCAGCGTTCGCAGCGCGAGCAGCAGGGCGATGGCACCGACCGGCAGGTTGATGAGGAACATCCAGCGCCAGCTGATGTCGTCGACGAAGAAGCCGCCGAGGATCGGCCCCAGCACCGGCCCGATGGTCAGGGGGATTGAGATCAGGCCCATCGCCTTGGTAACCCTGCTCGGACCCGCGGCGCGGGCGATCGCGGCCTGCACGACCGGGAAGATCATTCCACCGCCGAGCCCCTGGAGCAGGCGGAACACGATCAGGCTGCCGGCCGACCAGGCCAGTCCGGACAGCAGCGAACCGACGGTGAACAGGACGACAGCGAACGTCCAGACCTGACGGACACCGAAGCGGTCCACGCCCCAGCCGGAGATCGGCGTCGCGACGGCGACGGCGAGCAGGTATCCGGCGGTGACCCACTGGATGGTCGACAGCGTGGTCCCGAAGACGGTGACGAGGCGGTCCACCCCGACGTTGACGATGGTCTCGTCCAGCAGGGCCATGAGCAGTGCCAGCAGCAGGACTCCGGCCATCTTGAGGAATGCGGGATCGAGGCGGTCGGTCTCCGGGTCAGCGGGCTTGTCGCCGGGAGCGCGCTGGGGCGCGCTGGTGTCGCTGGCCATGGTCGTTACCTCCGAGCGGCAGAACGGTCCGGTATTGATGCGCACAGAATACATGTAGGTGCAGACATAATTAAGCTCGATCGAACCCTACCAGCAGTCATCTTCTGCTCGGAGCCCACGGGAAGTGGATGCGTATACATTGAATGCGCATGGACGTGTAGGGTGTAGGTCGACGACTCGGAGGGCGGGCGGATGGCGGAACGACGCGGCGGGCAGCCCGACGTGCTCGACCTGTGGCGACAACTGACGGTGCTCACCGGCCGCCTGGGCCAGGCACTCGACAAGCGCCTCGTGCGGGAGTTCGACCTCACCCTCACCGAGCTGCTGGTGCTCGACGAGTTGATTCGCGGCAACCCACGCGGCATGCGCATCCAGGATCTCAGCCACGCGGTGGCCCTCGACCAGTCCTCAATGAGCCGTCTGGTCAGCCGCCTCACCGCCAAGCAACTCGCCGCCCGGGTCAGCTGCGAGCACGACCGCCGCGGCGTCTACTGCCAGATCACCGACCTGGGCACCGAGCGGTACGCCGCGGCCGCCCAGGTCAGCCGCGCCGAACTCGGTGCCGCACTGGACGCCGCCGCCTTCGACGACCGGCTGGCCTCCGTGGTTGCGCGGCTGACCCGCCCGGTCGTCACGCCCGCCGACACCTGAGACCCGACCGAGGGAGTCATCCCGTGCAGTTGTCGATCCTGGACCAGTCGATGATCCCGGAGGGATCCACACCGACTCAGGCGCTGACCAACACGCTCGATCTGGCCCGGACGGCCGACGCCCTCGGGTACCACCGCTACTGGCTCGCCGAACACCACGCCACGGCGTCGTTCGCCAGCCCGGCCCCCGAGATCATGATTGCGCGACTCACCGCGGAGACGACCGGCCTGCGTATCGGCAGCGGCGGCGTGCTGCTGCCTTACTACAGTCCGTTCAAGGTGGCCGAGACGTTCCGGGTGTTGCAGGCGCTGGCCCCGGGCCGGGTCGATCTGGGCATCGGCCGGGGCGCCGGAGCCTCGTCCCGGGACGCCCGGCTCCTCAACCCTTCCCTGGGCGGCTACTCCGACCACGCCTTCGGCGAGCAAGTCAGTGCCCTACAGGCATTCCTGGGCGAGCCAGGTGACCGGGGTGGCGTCATGCCGACGGTGGACGGCGTGCCGCAGGTCTGGCTGCTGGGCGCGAGCCCGTCGAGTGCCATACTCGCCGGCCGGCTCGGCCTGCCCTATTCGTTCGCGCACTTCGGTCGTCCCGAGGTCGTCACCGAAGCGGTGCGGGCGTACCGCGACAGTTTCAACACCCGTGGCGGTGGCAGCCCGCGGGTGATGGTCGGCATCGGGGTGTACTGTGCGCCGACCCGCGCCGAAGCCGAGCACGTCTTCGCCAGTCAACGCCTGTTCCGGCAACGCATGACGCAGGGTGACCTGCGTCCGGTACCAGCACCGGAGACAGCGCTCGCGGAACTCCACCACCGTCCCGCGCCGACGGTCGGCGAGCGGGAGGAGTGGCCGCGATACGCGGTCGGCTCCCCCAGCGACGTCGCCGAGCAGCTCAGCGCGATGGCCACCGCGGTGGGTGTGGACGAGTTCGTGGTGTTGTCCACCATTCATGGACACAGTGACCGCGTGCGCTCGTACGCGCTGCTGGCCGACGCTCTGGGCCTACGACCCCGGACGAGTCCGGCCCTGCAACGCGCATGACACTTGTCAACCTTCGCGATCCCAGCTCGCAATATCGACGAGCAATGATGAAAGGCGTCGATTGCGAGGGAGGACCGTGTGAGCGTGCCAGCCGGCGACGAGGACGCCGCCCCGACGGAGGAGTACCGCATCCTCGGGCCGCTGACGGTGGTTCTCGGCGGCCGCCCGGCACCGGTGACAGCACCGAAGCAACGCATCATCCTGGCAACCCTGCTGCTGCGGGCCGGCACCTGGGTCACCGCCGCCGAACTGATGAAGGCCCTCTGGGACGACCGAGCGCCGAAGAATCCGCGCAGCGCCCTTCAAGTGCACCTCACCCGCTTGCGCGCTCTGTTCGCCGCCGTCCACCCCGAGAGACCGGACCTGATCGAGACCCGCCCCGGCGCGTACCGGATCGTGGTGCCGCCCGGATCGCTCGACCTTGACCGCTACCGGGACGCGATCGCGCAGGCGCGCTCCGCCCGACGCGCCGGGAACGCCGATGTCGAGCTGGGCTGGTTGCAGCGGGCTCTGGCCCAGTGGCGAGGCGATCCGCTCGCGTTGGTGCCGTCGGCCCGTATCCAGCGGGAGGTGGTCACCGCCCTACAGGATGACCGACTGCGCTGGATGGAGCGCCGATTCGAGTTGGCGTTGGCCACGGGCCGGCACACACAGGTCATCGGTGAACTGCGCACCGCGACCCTCGCTCATCCAGAGCGCGAGCGCCTGTGGGGCCTACTCATGGACGCCCTTGCCGAGACTGGCGACCGGGCCGCGGCGATAACCGTGTACCACCAGGCACGAGGCAGGCTGCGCGATGAACTGGATGCCCCACCGGACACGGAGCTGCGACGCCGCTACCGCCGACTGATCACCGAGCCAGGTCAGCGGCACCGCAACGCGGCGACCCCCAGGGCGGGCCTCGGCGAATGGCAGACGCAATGCCAACTGCCACCGGACATCGCCGACTTCGTCGGGCGGGCGGAGATCCTCCGCGAACTGTGTACAACCCTCGAGTCGGGCGACACACCGGTGGTCTGCCTCACCGGGGTGCCAGGGGTGGGCAAGTCGGCGCTCGCCGTACGGGTGGCGCACCGCCTCCGGACCCGGTTTCCCGACGGCCAGTGGTACGTGTGCGGCACCGGACGAACCTGGCCCGACATCCTCGCGGAGATGCTGGCCACCTCCGGAGTGGAACAACCGCCCACCGGCAACACGGCCGCAGTGTCCCTGCTCCGCCGACGGCTCGCCGGACGGCGACTGCTGGTGACCATCGACGACGCCCCGGAAGGCAACCCACCACACGGTCTACTTCCTCTCCCCGCCGGATGCGCCATTCTGGCCGTGCGGCGTGGCGACCCCCCGGCCCTGGACTGCGACGTCGCCCGCGTGGTCACCCTCGACGTACTCTCCCACACGGAAGCCTCGGCACTGGTGACCGACATCGTCGGTGCGGCCCGGGTCAGCCGTACGCCCGCCGCGCTGGAGGCGCTGGTCGAACGCTGTGACCGGCTGCCACTGGCACTCCGGATCGCCGGCGCCCATCTGGTCACCCATCCGGACTGCGACATCGGCGAGTTCGCCGAACTGCTCGGCGCCGACCCGCTCGGCACGCTCAGCCTGCCTGGCAGCCGGCGGGCTGCGGTCCGCACGGCCTTCGAACTGGCCTACTCGGCACTGCCCCCGGCCGTCCGGCGGGTCTTCCGGTACCTCGAACTCGTACCCGGCTTCTCGCACCGCGTCGAGACGATCGCCGAACTGACCGGGACGTCACCGTCCCGCGCGGCCGGGCCCGTGGCGGACCTGGTCCGCGCCCGGATCGCCGAACTCGGGCCCGACGGGGTCATCCGGCTGCACAGCCTGGTGGCCCGGTTCGCCGCCGAGCGTGGTCTCAACGAGGATCCCCCGGCAGACCGGCGGGCCGCCCTGGACCGGCTCGGAACGTGGTTGCTGAACGTCGCCGACGAGGCAGTGCGGCTGTGCCATCCGGATGTGGTCCGGGTCGGAACCGGCGCCGGGCAGACGACCTTCGGCAACCACCGGGCGGCCCGCACCTGGCTGCAACGGGAGCGCCGGAACCTCGCCGCGGTGGCGGTGCAGGCAGCCTCCGCCGGACTGATCCCGCTCGCCGTGGGCCTGACCGACGCGCTGCGGGGTCCCTGCGGCGCAGACCGGCACCACGCCGACTGGCGGATCGCCGCCGAAGCCGCGGTCGCGGCCACCGACCCGCTACGCGAGCCCGCGTACGCCGCCGTCGCCCGGCTCAACCTGGGACTGGCCTTGCAAGGGCTCAACGACCTGAGGTCCGCCGAGATCCACCTGCGACATGCCTGCGACCAGCTACGCCGACGAGGTCCGACCGAGTTGGAGGTCGTCGCCGTGACCGCTCTGGCCATGCACCGCCTGCAACAGCCGACCAAGCGGTTCGACGACGCTGTCGGTCTGCTCCACCGTGGCCTGCGACGGTGCCGGCAACTGGGGCTGCGGCACGCCCAGGCACGCTGCCTGCTGTACCTCGGGATGGCTCACCACGCGCGGGGGGAACCGCGCCTGGCGTACCGCCACTTCCGCGCCGCGGTGCGGATCGGCGAGCGGGCTGGTGACTACTCCGCCCAGGCGGAGATCCTGGCCCGGCTCGGTGGCGTGTGCGTCGAGCTCGGCGCGCACCGCGAGGCGGCTCGGCGGTTACGGACGGCGTTGCGGCTCGGCCGGTCAGCCCGCTCGGCGCACTCGGTCGCGCTCGCCTCCTACGGGCTTGCCCGGGTACGCCGTGCCGCCGGCCGACCGGAACCCGCCCACGCACACGTGGCCCGCGCTATCGCCTTCGCCGAATCCGGCGGTTACCTCGCCGTGCTGGTCAACGCCCGCAACCTGCTCGCCGGCCTTGATCGAGACGAGGGCCTGAACGGGCGTGCGGAACTGGAGTACCGGCGTGCGCTGCGCGAGGCCGAGCGGATCGGTCATCCGGGCGCCCAGTGCGAGGCGCTGACCGGTCTCGCGCTGCTGGCCCATGAGCGCGGCCGCGACCACCTGATCCCTGTCATGGCCCGGCAGGCGACCGGCGCCGCCCGGGCCGCCGGGTCACCCCGGCTGCTCTCGCAGGTCCGGGAGTTGCTCGCCACACTCCAGCCGGCTCCGAGCATGCGCTGAGACTCTGCCCAGCGACGCGCGCGGGCAGCGGGGGGGGTAAACGATGGTGGCGATCCGAGCACGGCGGCTCTTCGACGGCAGGAGCGTGATCCAGGCCGAACGGCCGACCGTGCTCGTGGACGGCGGCGTGATCCGATCGGTGTTCGACGGGCCGACACCGTCCGGGCACGAGGTGATCGACCTGGGTTCGGCCACGCTGATGCCAGGCCTCATCGACGCCCACGTCCACCTCGCGTTCGACGCCACGGCGGACACCGTGGCCAACCTCGTCACCGCCGACGACGACGTCGTGCTGGACCGGATCCGGTCGGCCGCGGCCGCGACCCTCGATGCCGGCGTCACCACCGCTCGCGACCTCGGCGACCGCGGTTACCTGGGCCTGCGGGTACGAGCCGAGACCGCCGCCGACGTCCGTCTCGGTCCGCGATTGCTGCTGGCCGGGCCGCCGATCACCTCGATCGGCGGCCACTGCTGGTTTCTCGGCGGTGAGGTCGAGGGCGTCGAGGCGATCCGCGCGGCGGTCCAGGACCGAGCGGCGCGGGGTGTCGACGTAGTGAAGGTCATCGTCACCGGCGGCCGGCTCACCGCAGGGTCCCACCCGCACGAAGTGCAGTTCGGGCCGGCCGAGCTGTCCGCCGTCGTAGCGGAGGCGAAGCGGCACGGTCTGCCGGTCACCGGGCACTGTCATGCCGCGGACGGAATTGCCGATGCGGTCGCGGCCGGATTCGACGGCATCGAGCACTGCACGTTCGTCACCGCCGACGGCACCGCCGACGACCCGGCGCTGCTGGACCGGATGGCAGCCGCGGGCACCCGGGTCACCCTCACCCTGGGATCGGTCCCGCAGTACGCCGAACACACCGGCCCGGGTGAGGCCGACCCCCGCCGCAAAGCTGTGCACGACGCGCTGTGGCGCGTCGCCACCTCGGGGGCGCCCGTCGCCTGCGCCAGCGACGCCGGCTGCGGGCCCGGTAAGCCGCACGGATCACTCGCCTACGCGGTGCAGGCGATGGTCGGTCTCGGATTCTCGCCGACCGAGGCACTACGAGCCGTCACCTCCGGTGCCGCACAGGTCTGCGGGATCGCCGATCAGGTCGGCCGAATAGCCCCCGGGTACCAGGGTGACCTGCTCGCGGTCGACGGCGATCCGGCCGTTGACCCGGGGGCGCTGCGGCACGTCGCCGCGGTGTTTCGCGCCGGGCTCCGGGTGCGGTAGCTCTCCAACGGCGCTGGACCGGACGTCGATCGGTACCCGGAACGCTCGGGTCGTAGCCCATCCGACCGGTAGGAGGACCGCCGTGCCCGAACCCAAAGTTCACACCACCCGGCACAGCATCGACGTCAACGCGCCCGTCGACGCGGTGTATCCGATCATCGCGGACGTCACCAGGTGGCCGTACACGTTCGGGCCGACGGTCCACGTCGACCTCCTTGAGCGTCACACCGAGGGACCGGAGCAGACCGAACGGCTCCGGTTGTGGGCCACCGCGAACGACGTCGTCCGGTCGTGGACCTCGCGGCGCACTCTGTACCCGGCCACCGGTCGTGTCGCCTTCCGGCAGGAGGTGTCGGCGGCCCCGGTGGCGTCCATGGGCGGCGAGTGGCAACTTGAGACGCTCGACGGCGGCCGCACCCGGGTGGTGCTCCTGCACGACTTCACGGTCGTGGACGACGAGCCCGGCGCGGCCGCGTGGGTGAAACGTGCCGTCGACGCCAACAGCACGGCGGAGCTGGCTGCGCTGCGCGCCGCGGCGCGTTCCGCGAATGCCCGCACCCTGCTCTCGTTCGAGGATTCGGTCCGCGTTCCGGCCCCGGCGAGCGACGTGTACGACTTCCTGTACCGCGCCGACCGCTGGGTCGAACGGCTGCCGCACGTCGCCCGCGTCGAACTCGCCGAGGACGAGCCGAACGTCCAGACCCTGGAGATGGACACGGTGGCCCCGGACGGTGCGGTGCACACGACCAAGTCGGTCCGGGTCGCGTTCCCCGCCGAACGGATCGTCTACAAGCAGACCACGCTGCCGCCGCTGCTGGCGGCGCACGCTGGCGTCTGGACGCTGCGTCCGGAGGGCGACGGGGTGACCGTCACCTCGCACCACGCCGTCGTGCTACGCCCCGAGCGCATCGAGGAGCTGCTGGGACCGGGCGCCACCCTCGCCGCAACTCGCGAGCTGGTCCAGCACAACCTCAGTACCAACAGCATTCGCACCCTGGAGCAGGCCCGCCTGCATCTCCAGCCGGTCAGCGACTGACCGGCGGCGGACACAGCGATGCGCGGCGACCGGGACGGTCTGCCGCGCATCGCCGTACGATCACACGCCGGTCAACGTACGGTTGACGTCTTCCAGGAACGCCCGGGGCGTGTCGCACCGCTCGACCACCTCGTCCGGCAGCGCCACCGCGAACTCGCGGGACACCCGTGAGACGGTCTCCAGGATGGCGAGTGAGTCGAAGCCAAGTTCGACGAACGGAGTGTCGAGGATGTCCCCGTCGATGTCGACGGTGTCGTCGTCACCGGCCGCCTCCCGCAGGATGCGCCGGAGGTCGTCGAGGCTGAGCAGTTCGCGGGTGGTCATGGCAGATGATCCCTTCGATTGTCGGGTCGCTCGGACGTCACTGCTGCGGCCGGCGGAGCACCGCGGCGGCGTTGAATCCGCCCCGGCCCCGGGCCAGCACCAGCACGCAGCTCAACGGCAACGGCCGGGGCGCGCCGGTCACCAGGTCAATCGGGCAGTCCGGGGCGGGCGCGTCCACGCCTTCGGTGTGCGGCGCGACACCATCGCGCAGAGCCAACAGAGCGGTGGCCAGATCCAGTGCGGCCGCCCCCGCCTGCAACCGCCCGACCATGCTCTTCGGCGCGGTGACGGGCACCGCCCGGGGCCCGAAGACCGCGGCCAGCGCGGCCGCCTCGGCCCGGTCGGCGGCCCGGTCGGCCGTGCCGTCGGCGAAGACGAGACCGACGTCGGCCGGTACCACCTGCGCGTCATGCAGGGCTCCGTTGATCGCCCGCTGCAGGCCCGTCTTCGGGGCACCGGCAGGATCGAACGTCGCAGCGTATCCAGCCAGTTCGCCGTACACCTTCGCGCCCCGGGCGCGTGCTGCGTCCCGGTCCTCCAGCAACAGATGGGCGCCGCCCTCCCCCGGCACGGCGCCGTCCGCGTCGGCGGCGAACGGCCGGTAGGCCCGGTGGGGGTCGGTTCGGGTGGTGTACCCGCCCGCACTCACCAACCCGGCGATTCCGAGTGGGCAGAGGGCGCCGTCCACCCCTCCGGTGAGTATCGCCGGGGTGCCGCGACGGATCTGCCGGCGCGCGTGCCCCACCGCGTCGAGACCGCCCGCGTGGTCGGTGACCAGGGCCGCACCGGGTCCCCGCAGGTTGTGACGGATCGAGATCTGCCCTGAATTGACCGCGTAGAACCAGGCGAACGACTGGTAGGCGCTGACATGGCTGCCGCCCTTGCTCCACAGGTTCTCCAACTCGCGCTGGCCGAACTCGAAGCCACCCATCGAGGAGGCCGTGGCAACGCCGATGTCGTAGCGAAGCCCACCGGCGTCCGACATTCCCGCATCGGCCAGAGCCTGCCCGGCCGCGTAGAGACTCAGCCGGGTCATCCGGTCGGTCTGCGGCAGCAGCCGCCCCGGCAGGTGCTCCTCCGCGTTGAAGCCGGACACCTCGCCGGCCAGGCGCACCGGGTATCCGCTCGGGTCGAAGCGGCTGATCTTGCCGATGCCGGGCCGACCGTCCAGAATCGCCCGCCAGTACGCCTCGGTACCCAGCCCGTTGGCCGCGGCCACCCCCAGGCCCGTCACGACTGCGCTGCTCATACCGTCCTCCGATCCGGACGGGCCAGCACGACGGCGCTCTGGAAGCCACCGAAGCCGCTGCCCACGCTCAACACGGTGTCGACCCGCTGTTCCCGGGCGATCAGCGGAACGTAGTCCAGGTCGCACTCGGGGTCGGCGACATACAGGTTCGCGGTCGGCGGCACGACGCCGTACTCCATGGCCAGCGCGCAGGCGACCAGTTCGAGCGCGCCGATCGCGCCGAGGGAGTGCCCGATCATGGATTTGATCGAGCTCACCGACACCCGGTAGGCGTGGTCGCCGAGGCTCCGTTTGAACGCCGCCGTCTCGTGACGGTCGTTCTGTTTCGTGCTCGATCCGTGCGCGTTGACGTAGTCGACGCCCTCCGGCGGGATCCGTGCCTCGTCCAGGGCCACCCGGATTGCCTCGGCCATCTCCACACCGTCGGGCCGTAGCCCGGTCATGTGGTACGCGTTGCTGCGACTACCGAAACCGGCAACCTCCGCGTACACGTGTGCGCCACGGCGCCTGGCGTGTTCCAGCTCCTCCAGGACGAGCACGGCTCCGCCTTCGCCGAGGACCAGCCCGTTGCGGGTGGCGTCGAAGGGGCGCGACGCGTGGGCCGCATCATCGTTGCGTGGACTGGTCGCCTTGATGGCGTCGAAGCAGGCGAGCGTGATCGGTGAGATCGGCGCGTCGGTGCCACCGGCGACGACCACGTCGGCGCTGCCCTCGCGGATCAGTTCGGCGCCGTGCCCGACAGCGTCCAGCCCCGAGGTGCAGCCGTCGGAGATCAGCGCCACGGGTCCCTGCGCACCGACGGTGTGGGCTACCTCGGCCGCGGCCGAGCTGGGCACGAACCAGTCGTACAGGTGCGGCACCGCGTACTCCGGGTCGACCAGCCAGGACCGGCCGCCGTCGCTCAGCACGACGTACTCGCGTTCCATGCTGGTGGTGCAGCCGACCGCGCAGCCCACCGACACGGCCAGCCGCTCACCGTCCTTGCCGGGCAGGTCGAGGCCACTGCCCGCGACCGCCTCACGGGCTGCGGCCACCGCGAACTGGGTGGCCCGGTCCATCCGCCGCGCCTCCTGCGGACTGAGCCCGGCCTCGACCGGATCGAAGTCGCACTCGGCGGCGATCCTCGACCGGTACGGCGACGGATCGAAGGCGGTGATGGGCCGCGTCGCGGTGCGGCCCGAGCTGAGCAGATCCCAGTACTGCTTGAGGTTGATGCCACCCGGAGCGACGGCTCCGAGCCCGGTGACGACCACACGACGACTCATGGTGCGACCGTCACACTCGGGGCTCAAGTGCCGGTCGAGGCGTCCTGGAAGCGGCGGTGGCGACAGCGGACAGGGCCGCGGCGAAGGCGGTGAGGTCGTCCTCGGGGCTCCCGGCGCGCACGGGTAGCGCGGCCAGGGCCGTCGACTCGCCTCGTCGCACCGTTGGGTGACGTCTGACGAGCGCGGTGAGCCCATGCGGTGCGCCTGCCTCGAGAAGCACGCCTGGCCCTGTGGCACAGACCGCGTCGAGGGCGGCGGCGAAATGGACCGGCGCGAC
Organism: Micromonospora sp. WMMD734; assembly: GCF_049178975.1. Classification (NCBI taxonomy): domain Bacteria; kingdom Bacillati; phylum Actinomycetota; class Actinomycetes; order Micromonosporales; family Micromonosporaceae; genus Micromonospora; species Micromonospora sp. WMMD734. The sequence continues at coordinate 886,311 of NZ_JBMHMK010000001.1, read as the reverse complement.
CGGCTGTCGGGCCCAGTATCGCGGGTCGGTAGCCACCGTCGGGGTCATCCGCGTGCCGGTGTAACCGGAGTACACGGGCAGCCGCGGAGGCCGCAACGGCACCGTGCGCAGCAGCGGTTCGGCGCGGGCAGCCTGCGCGGCGACGGCAGGACTGTGGAACGCCACAGTGGAACGGGCCGCCTGGCAGGTGAAGCCGGCTTCCCGCAGGCGCTGCGCGGCGTACGCGAGGGGTTCGTCGGGACCGGCGAGCAGCACCTGGCGCGGACCGTTGATCGCGGCGAGCGCCACCGCCACGCCGAGGTAGGGCCGCACCTGCTCGGGGGTCGCCGCCACCGCGAGCATGCCACCGGGCGGCGCCTCGGCGAGATGGGTGAGCCGGTCCCTGAGGACGCGGACGGCGTCCGGCAGGCTCAGCACACCGGCGAGGGCCGCTGCCACGACCTCGCCGACGCTGTGCCCGAGCAAAGCCGTCGGCACCACGCCACGGTCGAGCACGCTCCGGCCGATCCCCCAACCGACCGCGAACAGCAACGGCTGGGAGCGGCGGAAGTCGTCCAACGGCACGACCGGATCGGCGGCGAGCCAATCCGCCCGGATGGCGGCGCCCTCGGGTCCCCACAGGGCGAACACCTCGTCCACGTGGCGGCGGAAATCGGGGTCGCCGCGGTACAGGCCGGTGGCCATGCCGGGTCGCTGTGCGCCCTGGCCGGGGAACAGGAGCGCCACCCCTACTGCTCTTCTCAGCTCAGACATGCTCGACAACGTCGCACCGGCCGCTTGAGACCGGCTCCAGGCGTACGCCGCTCGACGGCTTCTCGACCCCGCGCCGAGCGCGACACGCGACGGTGGCGACACCACGACGCGACCTCGCGGCCAACCCGCGGGAGCGTCCGTTTCCGAAGCCTGTCCCAACCCGGGCGGGCGACCGCCGCCGGCCCGGTGTCACGAGCATCGGGCCGGCGGCTCCACGGCACGGCGAGGATGAGGGCGGCATACAGATGGGCATCGGTGGAATTCACGTGGCCGGTGTGGCCGCGCACATTCCGGGCCGGCTACTGACGGCCGACGCGGTCAGCGCAGGGAGTTGCGCACGGCGACTGGCCGCGCAGACCGGATTGCAGGCGGTGGCCGTGTCGGCCGACGAGTCCGCTCCGGACCTGGCGGTCCGGGCGGCCGAACTGGCGTTGAAGCGTTCCGGGCGCACCGCGCACGAGGTGGCGTTGCTGCTGCACGCCTGCGTCTACCACCAGGGGCACGACATCTGGGCACCGGCGTCGTACGTGCAGCGGATGGCCGTCGGTAACCGCTGCCCGGCGCTGGAAGTGCGGCAACTGTCGAACGGCGGGCTTGGCGCGCTCGACCTGGCGGTGGCGTATCTGAGCGCGGCGCCGGACCGGACCGCGGCGCTGCTCACCACCGGGGACCGGTTCGGGGCCCCCGGTTTCGACCGCTGGAACAGCGACCCCGGCACGGTCTACGGCGACGCGGGCACCGCCCTGGTGCTATCCCGCAACGGCGGCTTCGCCCGGCTGTTGAGCCTGGCCACCGTCTCCGAACCCGAGTTGGAGGGGCTGCACCGCGGCGACGATCCGTTCGGGGCCGCACCACTGGCCCAGCGACAGCCGGTGGACCTGGAGGTGGTCAAGAAGGCGTTCGTCGCGCGGACCGGAGTGTCGTACAGCATCAGTCGGGTGGTGGCCGGGCAGGCGGAGGCGCTCAGCCGCGCCCTCACACAGGCGGGACTGGAGTTCGCGGACGTGGACCGGTTCGTGTTGCCGCACTTCGGGTTGCGGAGGTTGACCTCGTCGTACTTGCAACCCTGGGGTCTGACGCCGGAGCAGACCACCTGGTCCTGGGCCCGGACCGTCGGCCATCTCGGTGCGGGTGACCAGTTCAGCGGTCTGGCGCACCTGGTGGAGTCCCGGCAGGTCCACCCCGGCGAGCACGTGCTGCTCGCCGGGGTGGGAGCGGGGTACTCATGGACGTGCGCGCTGCTGCGGATCGACGAGGTCCCGCACTGGGCGGTGTGAGGCTCCTCAGGCCGCCGGCGGGTTGACCGCCGAGCGCGGGATCCCGGCCGCCTCCAGGTGCCACTTGGCCAGGATTTTCTGGTAGGTGCCCTCGGCGACGAGTTCGTCGATCGCGGCGCGCAACGGTTCCGCCAGTCCAGCGCCCTTGTTCGTGGCGAGTCCGACGTCGCGGCGGGTGAGTTGCCCGGCGAGGCGCAGGCCCGGCTGTTGAGCGGCGGCGTACCGCAGCACGCTCGCGGAGCTGACCAGCACGTCGACGTGGCCCTCACGCAGTGCCAGGAAGTGGGCGGCGGCGTCGCTGTAGGTGCTGACCCGGTAGGGCTGCTTACCGGCCTGGGCGCACCGGTCCTGCTGCTGGCGCAGGTCGTTCTCGAAGGTACTGCCCGCACCGGTGCCGATCGAGGATCCGCACAGCTGCCCGAGGTCGGTGACCTCGGTGAGGGAACTGTCGTCGCGGACCAGGATGCCCGTCCCGTCGGTCAGGTACGTGGTAAAGTCCAGGACCTTTTTGCGCTCCTCCGTGACGGAGAAGTTGGCCGTGCCGACAGCAAAGCGACCTGCGGTGAGCCCGGTCAGCAACGATGCGCCGCTGACTTGGTCACGCTTGACGGTCAGGCCGAGTTTTCGGGCGACCGCGTCGGCGACGTCGATGTCGACGCCGCGCGGCGGCCCACCGTCCTGCGGGTGGAAGGCGATCGGGGGGGTTCCGACGGCCGAGCCCACGGTCAGCACCCCGGATTGTCGGATCTCCGCCGGAAGCAGCGCCTTCAGCGCCGGGTCGACCTGGACGGCGGAGACGACGTCTTCGGCGCCGAGGTCTTTCGGAGCTTCCTGGATGCTGCTGGCTGGTGCCGCGTGCAGGCATCCCGACAGCAGGACCAGCCCGACGGCGCCGATGGCAGCCCGACGAATTCGGCGATAGGACACGGTGTCTCCTTCAGCGTTGCTGGATGGTGGCGAAGAATCGTGCGGTCCGCTCCTCCCGCGGGCTGCCCAGCATCGTGGCCGGCGGTCCCTGTTCGACGATCCGGCCGCGGTCCATGAAGACCATCTCTTCGGCGACCTCGGCGGCGAAGCGCAGCTCGTGGGTGACGATGAGCATCGTCATGCCGCCGGCGGCGAGGTCCCGTACGACCGACAGCACCTCGGCGACCAGTTCCGGGTCGAGCGCGCTGGTCGGCTCGTCGAAGAGCATCACCTTCGGACGCAGGGCGAGCGCCCTGGCGATCGCGACGCGCTGTTGTTCGCCGCCGGACAACTCGCGGGGATACGACCGCTCCTTGTGGGCCAGGCCAACTCGTCGCAGGAGCTCCCGGGCCCGGGCTCGGGCGTCGGCGCGGCTCGCGCCCTGCACCGAGACCGGCGCTTCGACGATGTTCTGCAGGACCGTGAGGTGCGGAAAGAGGTTCAGCGCCTGGAACACCATTCCCACCGCTGTCCGGTGCCGGGCGAGCAGACGCGGTGGAGCTTCGATCACCCGGTTGCCGCGCCGGATCAGCCCGACCGGCTGCCCGTCGATGAGGACGGATCCGGAGTCGGGCCGTTCGAGGCGGTTGACGCAGCGCAGCAGGGTGCTCTTGCCCGAGCCGGACGGTCCGACCACACAGGTAACCGTTCCGGCGGGGATGGTCAGGTCCACCCGGTCGAGGACGACCACGTCCCCGAACGCCTTGCTGATCTGGATGAGCCGAACCATGGTGCGTGGTTCACCGGTAGCCACGGTCAGTTCCTCGGCGGCAGTGCTCACCGCTCCTCCCCGGCGAGGAGCGGCAGGCGTGGTCCCACCGGGCCGGCCCGACCGCTGCCCCGCCCGAAGAACCGCTCCAGGAGGTACTGGACCACGCTGAGGAGGGTGGTGAAGAACAGGTACCAGAGGGTCGCCACGAGTAGCAGCGGAATCACGAGGTAGTTGCGGTTGTAGATGAGCTGGACGGAGAAGAGCAGGTCCTGTCCGGCGATGACGCTGACCACCGAGGTTCCCTTCAACAGCGCCGCGGCCTGGTTGGCGGCCGGCGGAACGATGGCCCGCATCGCCTGCGGCAGCACGATGCGCCACAGGGTGCGCGGGCGTGAGAGGCCGAGGGCCTGAGCCGCCTCGGTCTGCGACCTCTCGACCGACAGCAGCCCGCCCCGGACGATTTCGGCGGCGTGCGCGGCCTCGTGCAGAGTGAGGCCGATGACCGCCGCCGCGAACCCGTTGATCAGACCGCGGGTGGGCAGGTCCAGGATCGTCGGGCCGAAGGGCACCCCAACCGTCAGCCGTGGATAGACCAGCGAAATATTGTACCAGAACAGCAGCTGGACCAGGATCGGCACGGACCGGAACAGCCACGTGTAACCCCAGCTGATCGCCTGCAGCAGGCGGCTGCCGGACATCCGCATGACGGCCAGCACCGTTCCGAGGGCGAACCCCCCGATCAGGGCGATAGCGGTCAGCAACAGGGTGACCCGTAGGCCGTCGAGGACGATGTCGGCGGCGAGGTACCGGCCTACGACGTCCCACTCGAAGGCCGGGTTGCCCGCCATGCTCACCAGCGCGAGCAGGAGCACCACCAGCCCGGCCACGCCCGTGACCCACCGCAGGGGACGTCGCGCGGGCCGGGCGTCGGCGTAACTGTCGGCCACGACGGCCGTCGGGGTGGACACGGCGCGCTTCCGTCAGAACCTGGGCAGCACGTGCTCGGCGAACAGGCGCAGCGATGTGGCCGCCCGCTCGTACGGGACGTTGCCGGAGACCACCTGCAGGCTCAGGGTGACCTCACCGAACCAGCCGCGGATGGTCTCCACCGCGGCGACCACCTGCTCGGGTGAGCCGACGAGGGCCTTGCGATCAGCCACCTGGCGGTCGAAGTTGCCCTTACCGACCCGTTCCACGATCTTCTCGTAATCGGGATAGTCGCTGCTGCGGGTGTGTGCCCAGGACGATACGGCCGCGGCGAGCGCCCCGTGCGACTGATCGGCGTACCGGCGGCCGAGCCGATGCGCCTCGTCGGCGTCGTCGGCCAGGAAGGCGTTGTAACTCATGTGCACGTCCTCGTCGGTCGGCGTGAAGCCGCCGGCCGCCGCTGCCTTGCGGTACAACGCTAGGACGTCCTGCACCTGCTCCCGTGAGTTGATCGAGGGGACGAGCATGACGCCGTACCCGTTGCGGCCGGCCGCCTCAGCTGATTCCGGCGACTTGGCCGTGGCCACCAGGATCCGGGGGTGCGGCTGCTGGACCGGCCGCGGCAACAGCGTAACGGGACCGAATCGGTAGAACCTGCCCTCCCACACCGCCTGCTCCGTGGACCAGAGCAGCCTGCACGCGTCCACGCCCTCGTCGAAGCGCGCCCGGCTCTCGTCCAACGGGATGCCGAAGGCCTGGAACTCGTCGGGCAGGAACGCCCGCCCGAACCCGACGTCGAGCCGACCACCGGAGATGGCGTCGAGCATCGCGAGCTTCCCGGCGAGTTTCACCGGATGGGTGAACGCGGGCAGCACCGCGCCGGTGACCAGACGGATCTGCCTGGTCCGGGCTGCCGCGGCCGCCAGGAAGGTGACCGGGTCGGGGCTGTACCCACCGTACGGGGAGAAGTAGTGCTCAACCGTTTTGAGGTGGTGGAAGCCCAGCTCATCCGCCAGTTCCGCCAGGCGCAGGCTCTCCTCGAAATACTGGACGGCGGGCTTGTCCTGCGGACCGACGGTCGGGAAGAGGTTGATGCCGAACTTCATTCCAGCTCCCTCGGATTCGGGCGGACCGCTGCTGGCCCCGTATGGTGCCGACCATGGCGGGGGTCCCTAGAGGCCCGCTACACCCGTACTGGAGAGATCGACACCGCTCTCGGCGAGTCGGCGGCGCAACAGCGCGGTCGCATTGCGGTGCAGCGGAAAGTCCGACCCCGGCGGCAGGACGCCGGTCTCCTCCAGCAGCCGCAGGACCCGGGCTGTGATGACACAGAACCGGAAGGCGGCGTCGACCTCGTAGTAGGCCAGATGGGCCAGGGGTCGGCCGAGGACCCGGGCGTAGAACTCCTCGGTCTCGGCGCGGGTAGGCAGGCCGGGCAGCCGGGGAGCGCCGATGCCGTCGCTGAGGAACCGGTCCATGTGCAGGAACCATGCCAGGTCGCTCTCCGGACGGCCGACGTCGGTCATCTCCCAGTCCAGGAGCGCGGCCGGACGGTCGGCGGCGAACACGATGTTGCCGAGCCGGGCGTCACCCCACAGCGGGCTGGGCGTCTGCGGTGCCGGCGGGTGGTGGGCCTGCAGCCAGGTCAGCGCGGTTCGGGCGGCGTCGTTGCCCGCGGCGCCGAAATAGTCCAACTGCTCGGCGTAGGACGCCAGGTCGCCGGAGGGCGCGGGGGTTGCCCCCAGGGCCGCCGGATCGAGCCGGTGCAACCGGCCCATAGCGGACAACGCGGCGAACCACGCCGCCCGCTGCCGCTGCGGCGAGGCCGAGGCCAGCCAGCCTTCCCGGTGGTACGACGGCAGGTCGGCGGGCACCTCACCGGCTACCCGGCTCATCACGACGAACGGGGCCCCGAGTACGTCCGGGTCGGGTTCGGCTCCGAGTACGGGCGCGACCGGGACGTCGGTGCGGGCCAGCGCGATCTGCACGCCGACCTGTTCCGGCCAGCGCAGGTCAGGGAAGATCCGGTGCCCGACCGGCGCGACCCGGACGGCGAGCGGAGCGATCTGATGTCGTCCGTCCTGGACCCAGCTGGCGTCGCAGAGCAGGATCTCGGCGGAGAATCCGGCGGTCCTCGGCACGGTTAACGGCCCCACGGCGACGTCGCGGACGCCGCGCTGGTCGCGGAGCCAGTCGGCCAACCGGGCCCGGGTCAGGTCGGGGTCGCGTTGAACAGGTACGGGCACGGGGGAACCTCCGATCAGGACACGTCGCAGAACGGCGCGGGGACGAGAGTGGGGCGGCGGAACGTGGAGTTGGGCGGCTCCGTGGCCGCGCCGACGGGCGGTTCGAGCCAGGCCGCGCCGATCCGCACAGCACGATGCATCCGCTGCACCGCCGTCGAGGGCTCGACTCCGAGTTCACGCCTCAGCGCGGCGGACAGCCGCTGGTAGACCAGGACGGCGTCGGCCTGCCGCCCACTGCGGTACAGCGCGACCATCAGGCTGGCATGAATCGGCTCGCGCAGTGGATGCCGACGTGCGAGCGTGGTCGCCACGGCTACCACCTGGCGGTGCCGGCCACACCGCAGTTCGGCGTCGAGGTACCGGTCGACCAGCAGCAGCCGCCACTGGTCGAGGTGTCCGATGATCTCCTCGGCCACCGGACCGATCCGTACGTCGGCGAGGGCCGGACCCCGCCAGAGCATCAGCGCCTGCTGCCAGTCCCGTGCGGCGTGCGCCGGTCTCCCGGCCGCGGCGTGCTGGTCGCCCCGGCGGGCCCACTCGCGGACCACTCCCAGATCGGTCTGCTCCGGGTCGATCCTCAGCAGATAGCCACGTCCGTCGGTCAGCAGCCGCGCCGGCGCCGCCGCCCGGGTCAGCACCCGGCGCAGATGCATGACGTACGTCTGCAGCGTGGTGGCCGCGCTGCGGGGCGGGTGGTCGTCCCACAGTTCCCGTACGCAGGTTGTCACCGGCACGGTCGTGTCCGCCCGGAGCGCGAGCAGGCCGAGGAGCTGCCGCTGCTTGGGTGCGGTCGGGCCCGCGTCAGCGCCGGTCGGGCCGATCCGCAATCCGCCGAGCACGTCGAGGTACATCAGCACACCTTCCGATCGAGACGCCGCCTCCAGTCGTCGCCGAGCGTGTTCGGGCCCACTGGGGTCTGGACCCGGGTCGTAGTACCGGAGGAGACATGACCACCACACCGTTCGGCCGGCTTGTGCCGTTGGCCCCCGCGGTGTTCGCCTACATTCAGCCGCCGGGTGGTTGGTGCGTCGGCAACGCCGGCATCATCGTCGGCACCGACCGGGTCGTGGTGGTGGACACCGCTGCCACCCGGCCCCGAGCGGAGGCGCTGCTGGCGTGCGTGCAACGGCTGGCGCCGGGCCGCCCGCACATCGTCGTGAACACTCATCACCACGGCGATCACGTCTTCGGCAACTGCGTCTTTCCCCGCGAGACCGAGATCGTGGCTCACGAGACCGCCCGCTCCGAAATGGCCCGGACGGGGCTGGCGATGCGCGACCTGTGGCCGCAGGCCGACTTCTCCGGCATCGAGCTGAGGCTGCCGACCCGCACACTGCGGGACCGGCTGACTCTGGACCCCGGCGGCGTACGTGTCGAGCTGTTGCACGTCGGGCCGGCTCACACAACCAACGACGTGGTGGTGTGGCTGCCGCGACCGCGCGTGCTGTTCGTCGGCGACGTGGCCTTCTCCGGGCGTACGCCGTTCGTGCTGATGGGTTCGGTCGCCGGATCGCTGCGCGCGCTCACCTCGCTGCGCGAACTGCGCCCTCGGGTGGTGGTGTCCGGACACGGCGCGGTCGCGGGGCCGGAGGTGCTCGACGCCACCGAGGTATACCTGCGGTGGCTGCGCCGGGAGGCGGCGCACGGAGTCAGCGCGGGAATACCTCCGCTGGAGGCCGCTCGGCGGGCCGACAGCCCCTTCCAGAGCCTGCCGGATTCGGAACGGCTGGTGGCCAACCTGCATCGGGCGTACGCGGAGGAACGCGGTGAGCCGGCCGGCGTGTATCTCCCGTCCCGGCCGATCACCGACGAGATGGTCCAGCTCCACGGCGGTCCGCTCACCACATCGGTTTGACGGCATGCGCGCAGCGTTCCGGCCCGCACTCAATACCGGCTCCAGTATGGCCAGACCCCTGGTCCGGCAGCCCACAACAAAGGAGTTCTCATGATCCTCAAGGGCAAGGTCGCGGTCGTGACCGGCGGGACCGCCGGCCTGGGGCGGGTCGTCGCGCGAGCCCTCGCCGACGCCGGCGCCACCGTCGTGTCAGCGGCACGCGGCGCATCGGACGCCGTCGGCCAGTTCCCGGTCGACGTCACCGACGGGGCCTCGGTCGACGCGCTCTTCTCCGCTGTCCAGGAGCGTCATGGCGGACTTGACATCCTGGTCGCGAACGCTGGTGTCAACCGTCCCGGGCCGCTGGCGACGCTGCCACCGGAGCACTGGGACGAGGTGCTGGCCACCAATCTCACCGGCGTGTTGAACTGCGTGCGGGCCGCCGTTCCGCTGCTCCGGGCCGCCGGTGACGGGCGGATCGTCACGGTCTCCTCGCTGTTGGGGCGTCGGCCGATCGCCGGCGGCGGGGCGTACGGGGTCTCCAAGGCCGCCCTGGAGACGCTGACCCGGGTACTCGCCGCGGAGCTGGCCGTCGATGGCATCACCGTCAACGCCGTCGCCCCCGGGGTGGTCGACGAAGGCATGGGACGAGCGATCCTCGACAACGACCGGCTGTGGAACCGCCTCCGCGGTTCGCTCGCCAGCGCACGGCCCGGAACCGGCGCCGAGGTCGCCCGGGCTATCCTCTTCCTGGTCGCACCGGACAGCTCCTACGTCAACGGTCATGTCCTGAACGTGGACGGGGGCCTCAACTTCTAGGTCCCGTCGTGCACGATGCGCCGGCGGTGGACGAACCATTCGCCGCCCTGTCGTTGCAGCAGGTCCTCGGCGGTGGTGCTGAGATAGACCCGGGCAGCGCCACCGCCGGGCGGCGTCTCGAAGACGGTCGCGTAGTAGCGGGTCCGCACCGCGTCGTCGCCGTCCGGCTCGGCGATCACATTGCCGTACCAGTGCCGCCGGGTGAGCCCCGATTCGGCAAGGCGGTCGATGCCTCGCCGCATCGACGCGGCGATCGCGGCGCGACCCCGACGCGGCTCGGGTTTGACGTTCTGCCCGAACTCGCCGTCCTCGGTGAACTGCTGAGACCACTGTTCGGCCTTGCCATCGTCCAGGAGCTGGAAATGGCGGGCGTAGAACTGCAGGATTTCGGCGTACGTCCCCGCGTCGACAGAGCGCCCGGTGCTGTCGGTCGGCTGTGTCGTCGTCATGACGCTCTCCTTCGGTTGGTGGGATGGTCAGCTGACGAGCAGATGGCTCGGGCTACGGTCGGCGGGCAGGTCCAGGGCCGGCTCGGCTCGTAGGATGGCCTGCTCCAGACTCTGTAGCCGCCGGGACGGCTCCAGCCCGAAATGCTCGGCGAGCGTGCTGCGGAACTGTCGTAGGACCGCCAGCGCCTCGGTGGTCCGGCCGCTGCGGTACAGCGCGAGCGCGAGCTGAGCGCGCAGATTCTCGTGGGTCGGATACCGGCGCACCAGGACTCGCAACTCACTGAGCAGTTCCCGGTGCCGTCCGACCCGCAGATCGGCCTCCACCCGCTCCTCGTGTACGGCGAGACGGACTTCGTGCAGCCCTTCCAGCCGGGCCCGCACGATCGAGCCCACGTGGACGTCGACCAGGGCGGGACCACGCCACATGTCCAGCGCCGACCGCAACAGCCGGGCCGCCTCCGGGTACCGGCCGGCGGCGAAGGCCGCACTTCCGGTGGTCGCGATCCGGTGGAAGTCGTCCAGATCGAGCTCACCGGGATCCATGTGCAGGGCGTACCCGCGCTCCCGGGTACTGATCCGGTCGCCGCCCCTGGCGGTGCGCAGGACCTTCCGGAGGTTCATGACGTACGTCTGCAATGTCGAGTGTGCGCTCATTGGTGGCTGCTCACCCCACAGCTCGTCCACACAATCGTCGACGGTGACGACGGTGTCGGCGTGCAGGAGCAGCAGGGCCAACAGTTGCCGCTGCTTCGGAGCGCTGGGCAGTCGCCCCGGCTCCATCCCCAAGGGACCCAGCACTGTGAACCGCATGATTTTCCTTCGTCGCTCGGTAACGCCAACGATCAGAACTATGCCGGTGAACGCTTTCGCTCTCCTTACCGAGGATTCGCCCGTACCGCATTGACCTGCGGCAATCGGTCGAAAACCCAGTGGCGGCGAGGGCTGGAAGCGGCAGCGGAGATCGCCTCATCGCTGCGGCAGGAGAACCAGGAGCACCACGTGCGCTGAGCTGCTGACCAGGCAAGGCCACAGCGGGGATGACAGCCGAGCTGGCGTGTGTTGTCACAGCTCTCGCCCAAAGGGCCTACCACGAGAGGCAGCGCCAGCGGCGGTGTCGTGGGAGCTTAGTAGTGCTTTGTTAGGTCGTTGCGGCGTGTCGCTTGTAGGAGTGCCGTGGCGGTGTTTGGCTGCGCCGGTGGATGAGCGGGAACTCGCCCGGGTGCGGGGGCAGTTGGAGGACTTCGCCGCAGGGGTGTTCGCGGGGTTGCCGCGGTCGGATCAGCGGGCGACGGGTCTGCGGTATCTGCGTGGGCTGATGTTGGATGGTCGGCGGAAGTCGATGCAGCCGATGGCGCAGCGGCTCGGGGTCGATCACCAGCAGTTGCAGCAGTTCCTAACCTCGTCCACGTGGGACGTTACCGGTGTGCGACGGCGGTTGGCGTCGGCCGCGGTCGATGTGGTTGCGTCGCAGGTGTGGGTGGTCGATGACACCGGGTTTCCCAAGGACGGCAAGGCTTCGGCGTGTGTGGCCCGGCAGTTGAGTTCCCCCCGCTTTGATGGAGCGGTGGTTACCTGCTGCCGGCCGGCGCAGGGGTGGTGATAGGTGGTTCGGCTGGTTCCGTCTGGCTGTGCCAGGCAGCCTCGTATTCGTGCGGGCTGAGGTAGCTCAGTTCCTTCTGGATGCGGCGGTTGTTGTACCAGCCGTCGATGTAGGCGAAGATCGCGTTCTCGGCCTCGTCGCGGGTCCGCCACGAGGTGCGGTAGACGAGTTCGATCTTCAACGTTGACCAGAAGTTCTCCATCAGGGCGTTGTCGTAGCTGTCGCCGACGGAGCCCATCGAGGGCAGGATCCCGTTGTCCTGTAAGCGTTCGGCGAAGCGGAACGACGTGTAGTTCGACCCGCGGTCGCTGTGGTGGATCAACTGGCCGTCGCGGACATCCCGGGACCAGATGCCATATTCGAGGGCGGCGAGGATCAGGTCGGTGTCGCATCGGTCGGAGGTCTTCCAGCCGACGATCCGGCGGGAGAACGCATCCCGGACGGCAGCCAACCAGAACACGCCTTCGCCGCAGGGGATGCGGGTGGCGTCGGCGACCCCGAGCCGGTTCGGCCCGGTCGCGGTGAACTGCCGGTTGACCAGGTCCGGCGCCGGCGTGTGCCGTGGATCCTGCTTCGTGGACCCGCCGCGCCAGCCCCGACGCAGGAACGCACCCTGCCATCCCTGCTGCGTCATCAACCGCTCGACGCGTTTGCGGCCCACGCCGATGCCGTCGCGACGCAACTGCCGATGCACCCGGTCCGCGCCGTAGGTGCGCCCGGACGTCTCCCAGATCTCGTGGATGTTGGAGAACAGCCCCAGGTCGACCACGTCCCGGTCGCAGGGCTGCTCGGCCTGCTTGACCCACGCGTAGTAGGTCGAAGCGCCGATGTTCAGGACCCGTAGCAGGAGCGCGACCGCGAACTGGTCACGGTGTTCATCAATGAACCTCATGACCGTCGCCGGGTCGGGTCGAGCTCCGCCGCGAAATACGCGCTCGCGGCCTTCAGGATCTCGTTCGCCCGCCGCAGCTCGCTGACCTCGCGGCGCAGCCGGCGGTTCTCCTCCGCCATCTCGCTGGTCGGCCGGTCGCGACGCTCGTCGGCGTCGGCGTCGGCCTCGGCTTGGCGGATCCAGTTCCGCAGCGCCTCGTGATGAACGCCGAGTTGCTCGGCCAGACGCCGGATGACGGGCTTCGGGTCCGACTCGCGGTACAGGCGCACAGCGCGCTGACGTAGCTCGTCGGGGTACTTCTTCGGTGCAGCCACGGACGACTTCCTCCCCCACGGCCATCAGACCATGGTCAAGAAGCTCCATGAAAGCGGGGGTGGCTCACGGTGCACAGATGAAACGTACTTGTGTCCGAGGGGGAATCGATACCATAGCCCCAGGTGGGGCGGTTTCCGAAGCAGCGATATTCGTAGATTTTGATCCCTCGGCATAGCCGTCTGTGCCCTTGCGTCGAACCCGGTCTCACCTCGGCATTGGGTGGTCAATCCCGGCCCCGCCCCAAGGCTGGGTGGGGTTCATCGATGGGGTTTCGGTAGCCGGATGGGCCGGGGCGTGGCCTGCTTCATTCGTTCGAGCGGGACGAGACGAGCCGCAGCCTGGTCGAGCAGGGAGTCCGGTCCAGGTAGCTGGTTGTCGAATGGAAGACGCGTGAGATGTCGGCGTCTCGAACCTCATGACAGACCGTGTTGTCCACGGCAGCCCCCGCCAATGAATGGTCTGCATGAACTGGATGTTCTGGCAGTCGGTGGCCGGGCGCGGGCGTCCGGCCACCGACTGCGTCAGTGCGCGGGGGTGTTCTGGTACGCCGCGAGCAGCCAACGACCGTCCCGCTTGGTGAGCAGCCAGGAGGCCCGGATCTGCTGATCCTCGGCGACGGTCTCCGCACCGGGCGCCAGCACACCGCCCTTGGTCAGCAGCAGGGCGGTGTCCGCACCGAGGAAGGTCAGGTGGAAGGGTTCACCGGTGACCTGAGTGCCCTGGTAGGGCCCGGCGAACGCGGTGGCCATGAAATCCCGGATCTCGTCGCGCCCGCTGCGGTAGAGGCCGGGCAGGATCATGGTGCCGTCCGGGGTGAACACGTCGGCGAAGGCGTCGGCGTCGTGCCGCTGCCAGGCAGCGACGATCTGGAGGGGGACGGCGGCGACGGCCGCCTGCTCCTCGGCGGTGGGCGCGACAGCGGCCGACGTGCGGGGCGGAGTCATTCGGGTGCTCCTTCTGCGATGGCGGGCGGGCCACCCGGGCGGGCGGCCCGACGGTCCGGGTGGGTCAGAGGTAGAGCGTGTTGGGGGCGAGCCCGGCCAGCACCCGCCCGTGCAGCTCGGCGTTGGTGTCCGGGTTCATCAGCGCGTGCAGGCCGACCGCCTGCACGTCGTGCAGGATTCGCCGCATCGGCACCGAGCTGTAGATGGAGGATCCACCGGAGGCGGCGGCGAGGATCTCCACCGATTCCCGGGCCCGGCGGCCGGCCGCGCCGAGGTCGGCTCGGGCCCGGGTCCGCTCCAGCAGGCTCCAGTCGCTGCCGTCGACCGCCTTGGCGTCGACCAGGTCGGCCAGCCGCAGGGCGTGGAACTCCGCCTCGTCGGCGCGCATGGTGGCATCGGCCAGTTGCAGGTGGGTCAACGGGGCCTCGCCCTGGCTGGCGTAGTCGGTGTAGGTGATCTTCCGGTCCGGCAACCGCTCCAGGAAGGTCTCTTGGGCTGCTCGGGCCAGGCCGAGTACGGTGCCCACCGACGAGGCCGACGCCACCGGCAGCAGCGGCGGCCGGTAGATGGCCGAGTCGGCGTTGTGGTGGGACGCGGACTGGCCCTGCAGGACGGCACCGAGGGGCAGCACCCGCGCGGCGGGGACGAAGAGCTCCTCCGCGACGGTGCTGACGCTGCCGGTGCCCCGCAGGCCGGAGGTGTGCCAGTCATCGACCACGTGCAGGTCCGCCATCGGCACCAGGGCCATGATCGGCATCGGTTCGTTGTCGCCGTCGACCAGCACGGCGATGATCTCCTGCCAGTGGCTGTGCAGGGCGCCGCTGATGAAACCCCACTTGCCGTTGACGACGATCCCACCGGCGGTGGGGGTGGCCATCGCGGTCGGGCTCAGCGTGCCGCAGATCCGCACGTCGGGGGTGGCGAAGACCTCGTCCTGCACCTCGTCGGGGAACTGGCAGGCCATCCAGGTGGGAATCCAGAACACCGAGGTGGTCCAGGAACTGGCGCCGTCGCCGCGCCCCAGCTCGGCGGCCACCTCCACCAGGGTCCGGGTGTCGGCCTCGTATCCGCCGTAGCGCAGCGGCGTCCGGAGCTTGAAGAAGCCGGCCGCGGCCAGCGCCTCGATCGTCTCGTCGGGCAGCCGCCGGTGCTGCTCGGCCCACTCCGCGTTGCGGCGCAGCACCGGCAACAGATCGGCTGCCCGCTGGACGAGTTGTTCCCGGGTGGGAACGGCGGTCTGCAACACGATGGTCTCCTCCGGGGGATCGGCCGGGACCGCAGCCGCGGCCCGGGTCGGAGCCGATGGGCACGGACGCCGGCGACGCCGGCGGTGGTCGGGGTGATCCGACGGGGCACCAGGGGGCGGGCGGTCACCGCGCTCCACCGACGATCGCAGCCGCCCCCACGGCGGCGCACCTTCGGGATTGCGGCGCCGGCACGGGACCGACGGGTCGGCGCGGTCAGCCGACGACGCGGGCGAACGCCCGTACGGCGGCGGTGTAGAGGTCCGGCTCCTCCAGTGCCGCGAAGTGCCCGCCCCGGTCGAACTCCTTCCAGTGCACGATGGTCGGCAGGTCCCGGTCGGCCAGGCGGCGCAGCGGCAGGAAGATGTCCTGCGGGAAGACCGCCACCCCTATCGGCACCGTCACCGGGGCCGGTGCGACGCCGGCGGTCATGTCACGCAGCCCGGCGGCGTCCTCGTAGTACAGCGCGGCCGAGGTGCCGGCCGTGGCGGTCAGCCAGTAGATTGAGACCAGGGTCAGCAGCCGGTCCCGCGCCACGGCGTCCTCGGGCACCTTGGCGGCGTCGGTCCATTCCTTGAACTTCTCCACGATCCAGGCGAGCTGCCCGACCGGGGAGTCGGTGAGCCCGTACGCGAGCGTCTGTGGCCTGGTCGCCTGCAACTTCATGTAGCCGGAGAGCTCGGCGTCGAAGCGCGCCATCCGGCCCAGCCGCTCCTGGTCGGAGGCGGTGAGGTCGACCAGCTCGGCCGGGTCGCCGGAGGGGAACGTCATGAGCATGTTGACGTGCACGCCGGCGACGTGTTCCGGGTCGACCCGACCCAGCTCCATCGAGATGACGGCACCGGCGTCGCCGCCCTGGGCCAGGTAGCGGTCGTAGCCCAGCTGGCGCATCAGCTCCGCCCAGGCCCGGGCGATCCGGGCGGGCCGCCAGCCGGGGGCTGCGGGCCCGGAGAAACCGAAGCCGGGCAGGCTGGGAATGACCAGGTGGAAGGCATCGGCCGGATCGCCACCGTGCGAGCGGGGATCGGTCAGCGGGCCGATGACGTCCAGGAACTCGACGACCGAACCGGGCCAGCCGTGGGAAATGATCATGGGACGGGCGTCCGGCTCGGGCGAACGCACGTGCAGGAAGTGCACGGTCGCGCCGTCGATCTCGGTGACGAACTGCGGGTACCGGTTGAGGTGGGCCTCGGCGGCCCGCCAGTCGTACGTCGTACGCCAGTACTCGGCCAGCTCGCGCAGGTACCCCACCGGTACGCCGCGGTCCCACCCGTCGTCGGCGAGCGGGGCCGGCCAGCGGGTCTCGGCCAGCCGGTGCTGCAGGTCGTCGAGGTCGGCCTGGGGGATGTCGATTCGGTACGGTCGCATGGGCTGGCCCTTTCTGGGGTTGGCAGGTCGGAGTCGACGCCGTCGCGCGGGCACCCGGTCCGGGGCCGCCCGACCGGCGGCGGGCAGCGCGGCCCACCCCGCCCGAGGTGGCGGCGGTCGGGGCGGGACCGATCAGCGGCTCCGCGCTCAGCGGCGCGTCGTGGCACGTCCCGACGCCGGCGGCCCGCCCACGATGCCGGGCCGCCGACGTGGACTCAGACGCCGTCGCGGCCGGGGGCCCTGCGCCGCGGCCGGCGGCCGGCGGCCGGCGTCGCCGGCGTCAGGTTTCCCGCAGTGGTGGCCGCCGAGGTCGGGGCGGGGGTCGCCGGGGTGGCGGGCGGGTCGGTCGGGGTGGCGGGCTGGGCCGGCGGGCGGGCCGCGCGCCGGTCGCGGGAGAGTCGCAGCACCCGGCGCACCATGCTCGGGCGCATCAGCGCGGTCGGCGGTTCGATGAGACCGGCCACCCGCATGAACGCCGTGGTCACCGCCGCGTCCTTGGTGGCCGCGTACTGCACCCGGTTGAGGTAGGCGTTGCCCAGCCGGACCTTCGCCGGCCGGTCACCGGGCACCTCGGGGAAGTCGAGGTCGCCGCTGGTGGAGATCTGCCAGGGCGTGTCGACGACCCGCGCGATGTCACGCAGGAAGACCCGGGCGTCCGGCGGGGTACCGCGCAGCAGCAGCCGCCGCAGCGCCATCACCTCGATCGCCGCGACCGACATGCCCTGGCCGTAGACCGGGTTGAAGCTGCACACCGCGTCCCCGAGCACGAGCAGCCGTTCCGGGAACCGGGTCAACCGTTCGTAGTGGCGACGCACGCTGGCGGGGAAGGTGAAGCTCACCGGGTCGGTGAGCGGCTCGGCGTCGCGGATGCCGTCGTAGACGTCCGGCACCGGCAGCGAGCGGACGAAGTCGACGAAGCCGTCCGGGTCGGTCGGCGGCTGGTCACCCAGGATGCCGGTCAGCGACACGATACACTCGTCGGGGCCGACCTGCCCGAAGAACGCGCCCCGGGGGTGCGCGGGAGAGGCCACCGGGTTGATCGACTGCGCACCGTCGAACATCTCCGGCCGGCTGCGGTACATCCGGGTGGTGTACGTCAGGCCGATCTTCATCTTCTCCTCGACCGGCCGGTCGTAGCCCAGCTGTTGCAGCCAGACCGGAGTACGGGAGCCGCGCCCAGTGGCGTCCACCACGAGGTCCGCGTCGAGGATGCTCTCCTGACCCGATGTCACGTCCCGCAGCGAGACCCCGGTGACCCGGCTGTTGTCGGGAGCGGCGCGCAGCCCGGTCAGCTCGGTGAGCTGCCGGTAGGTGACGTTGGGCAGTGCCTCGACCCGGGTCCGCAGGTAGTCCTCCAGCACCGGGCGGGGCGGGGTGATCGAGAGCAGGCCGGTACGGGCCGGTTGGAGTCGACGGCCGTCGAAGAACCAGCGCATCTCCCCCATGTCACCCACCGGGAACCCCCGGGCCTGGAGGTCACCCCGCAGCCCGGGGAAGAGTTCGGCCAGGATCAGGTAGCCGCGACCGTGCAGGCCGTGGGCGTGCCCGGTGTGCGGGGCACCGCGCCGTGGCACGGCGACGCCGAGCACCTCGTCGCGCTCCACCACGACGACCTCGCGGTAGTGGTCGGCGAGGACCCGGGCCGCGAGGGTGCCCGCCATGCTGCCGCCGAGCACCACCGCACGCTGGCCGACCAGCGGACCGTCACCGGTCGCGGGCACCGCGTCGGCGTCGGCCTTGCGGGCGGTACGCAGCGCGCCGAGAACGAGACCGGGCTTCATGAGTGCCGTCGGCGGGTCGACCAGGCCGGCGACCCGGAAGAACGCGCTGGTGAACCGTCCGTCGCGCTGAGCCGCGGTGTGCAGGCGTCCCATGAACGCGCCCCCGAGCTTGTCCTTGACCGTGCGCGGCCCCTCGACGCCGGGAAAGGCCAGGTCGGCGCCGACCGACGTCTCCCAGGGGCCGTCGATGACGGGACGGATCGCCTTGAAGTACTCGATCGGTCGTACCTGGCCGGCGTCCAGGTGCTCGCCGAGGGCGGCGGCCTCCATCGCGGCCACCGTCATGCCCTGGCCGTAGACCGGGTTGAACGCGCAGACGCCGTCGCCGATGACCAGGAGCCCCTGCGGGAACCGGGCCAGCTTGTCGTAGCGGCGACGGACGCTGGCAGGGATCTTGAAACCGGCGATCTCGCCCAACGGTTCGGCGGTACGCACCGCCTGGTAGATCTCCGGCGCGTCCAGGCTCCGGGCGTACTCGAGGAAACCCTCCGGGTCCCGTGGGGGGTGGTCGCCGAGCATCCCGGTCAGCGAGAGCAGGGCGACGTTGTCCGGGAACCTGCCGAAGAACGCCCCCCGGGGGTTGGCCGGCGAGGCGACCGAGTTGATCGCCAGGTCGGTGCCGAACGGGTCGCTATCGAGCCGGAAGTAACGCGACACGTACGCCAGGTCGATCTTGACCTTCTCCTCCTCCGGCCGCTGGTATCCCAGCTCCGCCAACCAGAGCGGGGTACGGCTCCCGCGCCCGGTCGCGTCGACGACCAGGTCGGCGGTGAGCGGATCCGGTTGCGGCTGCCCCGGCTCACCGCTGAGCTGCACGCCGGTGACCCGGCTGCGGTCCGGGGTGGCGGTCAGGCCCTGCACGCTGGTGCGTTCGCGCAGCCGCACGTTGGGCAGGCCCAGGACCCGGGCCCGCACGTGCGCCTCCAGCGTCGGCCGGTTCGCGTTGACGCTGAGCAGGCCGGAGTACGCCTGCTGCAACGGTCGCCCGTTGAAGTACCACCGCAGGTTCCCGGACAGGTCGCAGGTCTGCACCCCGTGCGCGGTCAGCTCGGCCTGCAGACCGGGTAGGAGCCCTTCGATCACCTCGTGTCCCCGGGCCAGCAACGCGTGGGCGTGATGGGCCTGCGGCACCCCCCGCCGGGCCTCGGTGACGTCGACGATCGCGTCTCGTTCGACCAGCACGACCTCGCCGTACCGATCGGCCAGTACCCGAGCCGCGAGCAGCCCGGCCATTCCACCGCCGAGCACGACGGCTCGCGCGCCAAGGTGTTCACGCATCCGGGGTTACCTCCACTGTGCAACGGGAACGCCTGTCCGATCGGACAGGGCACCAACGACGTCACGGGCGAGAAACCGCTCGATCGGCGGGCCCGGCGTGTGTCTCCTATGGTCGGCAGCGGCTCCGGGCACCGCACCTCCTGTCGTGCGTTCCGCGCCGCAGCTCGACATCCCGGCGGTGGCCGTGCCGCCGACCTCCGGGGACGGGACGGGAGCCGACCCGGCCACCGGACAGAGCCGACCCGGCCACGGACGGCCCACTCCACCCGGACGGCCCACTCCACCCGGACGGCCCACTACGCCGGGCGGGGCCGGAGCCGCGCACCCCGCGCGGGCCCGGGTCGCTCCCCGCCGGGGGTGCGGACGCCGACCTACCGGACCCCGGCCGCCGTGGCCGGTTCCGACCCGACGCTGCGGCCCCGGATCAGGTCGGCCGCCCGCTCCGCGACGGCGACGGTCGGCGCGTTCGTGTTGCCCCGGGGGATGAGCGGCAGCACCGAGGCGTCCACCACCCGCAGGCCGTCGACCCCCCGCACCCGCAACTCCGGGTCGAGCACCGTACCGATCGCACAGGTGCCCGCCGGATGGAAGATCGACTGCGTGGTCGCCCGGACGAAGGCGCGCAGGTCGGCGTCGGAGTCCGACGCCGGGTGGGTGAACCGCCCCTGGGTGTACGGGCGCAGGGCGGCCTGCCCGGCGATGGCCAGCGCGATCCGCAGCCCGGCCAGCATCACCCGGACGTCGTCGGGGTCGTCGTAGTAGCGGTGCCGGATCCTGGGCTTGGCGGTGGGGTCGTCGGAGGCCAGGCTGACCTCACCCCGGCTGGCCGGCCGCAGCACGCACGGCCCGAAGGAGATGCCGTGCCCGGGTGGCACGCCGAGCGCGCAGTCGACGAACGTCACCGGCAGCGCGTGGAACTGCACGTCCGGCGCGGCCAACCCGTCCCGGGTCCGGACGAAGCCGCCCACCTCGGGGACGTTCGAGCTGAGCGGCCCGGTGCCCTCCTGCTCGAACTGCCGCACGTACCGTTCCTCGTTGGCGCTGAGCAGGCTCACCGGCTGGTCGTGGGTGAACACCAGGTAGGTCGACGGGTGGTCCTGCAGGTTGCGCCCGACCTCGGGCTGGTCGACCAGCACCGGGATACCGAGGCCGGTGAGCTGGTCGGCCGGTCCGATACCGGAGAGCATCAGCAACTGCGGGGAGTTGTACGCCCCGGCCGCGACGATCACCTCCCGTGCGGCGCGCAGCTCGACCCGTCGGTCCAGTTGCTGGCAGAGCACCCCGGTGGCCACCCTGCGCTCCACCAGGACCCGGTGGACCTGCAGGTGGGTCCGCACGGTCAGATTCGCCCGCCCGCGTACCGGATGCAGGTACGCCGCCGCCGAGCTGCACCGCCGGCCGTCACGCTGGTTGACCTGGTAGTAGCCGAAGCCGTCCTGCTCGGCGCCGTTGAAGTCGTCGTTGGCGGCGAAGCCCGCCTCGATCGCGGCCTGGACGAACGCGGTCGACATCGGGTTACGCGACCGGTTCTCCGACACCGGCAGCGGACCGCCGGCCCCGTGGTACGGCGACGCGCCGCGCTCGTTGTCCTCGCACCGCAGGAAGTACGGCAGCAGCTCCGGACCGGTCCAGCCCGGCTGGTTCCAGTCGTCGAAGTCGGTCCGGTGGCCCCGGATGTGCACCATGCCGTTCATCGCGCTGGTGCCACCGAGCACCCGGCCCCGCGGCAGGTAGAGCCGCCGGCCGTTGAGCTGCGGCTCGTCGTGGCTGTCGTAGTCCCAGTCGTACCGGGTGCGGCACAACTTGCCGCCCAAGGCCGGGACCCGGATGTTCTCCACGTCGTCGGTGGGGCCGGCCTCGACCAGGCAGACCGTGACGTCAGGATCCTCGGTGAGCCGCGCCGCGAGGACGCAACCCGCCGTACCGGCGCCGACGATGACGTAGTCGTAGGTCGCCCGATCGGGGCCGTCGGGCCCCGGTGAAGGCAGGCGCTCGTCGCCGTCCATCTCGTTTCCTTTCTGGCGGGACGTGCCGGTGGCCGGCGGGTGGGTGACCCTCAGCGCCGGCCGGCGGCGTCCGGGGTCCGAACGGTCGCCGGCCGGACCCGGCTGCCCCGACAGAACCGGCGGATGTCGGCCACCAGCAGGTCCGGCTGTTCCATCGCGGCGAAGTGACCGCCGCGGTCGTACTCGGTCCACTGCTGGATGTTCGGGAAGTCCCGGTCGGCGAAGCGGCGTACCGGCAGGAACATGTCACGCCCGAACGCCGCGACCGCCAACGGCACCGGGTTCGGGTACGGCCGGGCACCGACCACCGTGCAGGGCAGCAGCTCGACCACCTCTCGGTAGAGCTGGGCGGAGGAGCCCGCCGTCGCGGTGAACCAGTAGATGGTCACCGTGGTCAGCATCTGGTCACGGTCGACCGCGTCCTCGGGCACGTCGGTCGAGTCGGTCCACTCCCGGTACTTCTCGACGATCCAGGCCAGTTGCCCGACCGGCGAGTCGGTCAACGCGTACGCCAGGGTCTGCGGCCGGGTGGCCTGGACCGCCATGTAGCCGACGAGGTCGGCGTTGAACCGCGGCACCAGCGCCATCCGGGCCTGGTCCGCCTCGTCCAACTCGGCCACCTCACCCGGCTCGGACGGGCCGGTGAGCAGCATGTTGACGTGCACCCCCAGCACGTGCTCCGGGTCGACCTCACCGAGGTCGAGGGAGACTGCGGAGCCGAAGTCGCCGCCCTGCGCGACGTACCGGTCGTAGCCGAGGCGGCGCATCAGCTCGGCCCAGGCCCGCGCGATGCGCGTGATGTCCCAGCCGGTCCCGGGCAGCGGGGTGGAGAACCCGTACCCGGGCAGTGACGGAATGACCAGGTGGAAGGCGTCGGCCGGGTCGCCGCCGTGCGCGCAGGGATCGGTCAGCGGGCCGATCACCTGAAGGAACTCCGCCACCGAGCCGGGCCAGCCGTGCGTCAGCACCAGCGGCAGCGCGTCCGGCTCCGGCGAGCGTACGTGCAGGAAGTGCAGGGTCGCCCCGTCGATGGTTGTGGTGAACTGCGGGTACCGGTTGAGCCGGGCCTCGGCCGCCCGCCAGTCGAAGCCGGTACGCCAGTAGTCGGCCAGTTCCCGCAGGTACGCCCCCGGCACGCCGCGCGCCCACCCGCCCCCGTACGGCTCCGCCGGCCAGCGGGTGGCCGCGATCCGGCGGTGTAGGTCGTCGATGCTCCGCTGGGGAATCTCGACGCGGAACGGCCGGATCGACTCGTCCGTCGGCGGGTTCACCGGGGCCGCCCGGCCAGCCCACCGTCCGCGTCGAGCCGGGATACCACCTCGTACAGCGCCTCGGCGGCCCGGCCCACCTGCTCCTCGGCGATGACCAGGGGCGGGGCCATCACCAGGGTGTTGCCGTAGTCCCGGGCCACCATCCGGTGCGCCTCGCGGAGCTCGGTGGCGACCGCCCCGGCCAGCAGCGGCGCCCGGGTGTCCCGGTCGGTGACCAGTTCCACGCCGACGGTGGCGCCCGCCACCCGCACCTCACCGACCCGGGGCAGCCCGGACAGCGGGGCCAGGGCGGCCCGGAACCACTGGCCGATGGTGCCGGCGCGGGCCACCAGTTCCTCCTGTTCCAGCAGGTCCAGGTTGGCCAGCGCGATCGCGCACGCGGTGGGATGACCCGAGTAGGTGTGCCCGTGGAAGAGGTAGCTGCTGCCGCCGGCGACCGTCTCGCCGATCTCGTCCCGCAGCAGCACCGCGCCCAGCGGCGCGTACCCGCTGGTGAGTCCCTTCGCCACGACCACCAGGTCAGCCCCCATCCCCCGCGCCGCCGAGTCGAACCACGCGCCGGTACGGCCGAACGCGGTCACCACCTCGTCGGCGATCAGCAGGATGCCGTGCCGGGTCAGCAGTTCGCGTACCCGGGGCCAGTAGTCGTCCGGCGGGATGAGGATGCCGGCTCCGCCCATCACCGGCTCACCGATCATCGCCGCGATGTTGCCCGCGCCGATCCGGTCGATCGTCTCGGCGAGTTCCCGCAGCAGGAAGTCGGTGATCTCCGCCCCGCCGTACAGCTCGGCGGCCCGGTAGGGGTACGGCGGCGAGACCTTCTCCACGTGCGGCAGCCCCGGTCCGATGCCGGCGTGCATGCCCGGGATGCCGGTCGTGGTGCCGCTGCCGTACGTGCTGCCGTGGTAGGCGGCGTGTCGGGAGAGGATCCAGGTGCGGTCGGGCTCGCCCCGGTGGTGGTGGAAGAGCCGGGCGAACTTGATAGCGCTCTCCACCCCCTCGGAGCCGCCGTTGGTGAAGAACACCCGGTCCAGTCCGTCGGCCGAGCGCCGGACGAGGCGCTCGGCCAGCTCCAGCGACCGGTCGTTGGAGAAGATGTCGAAGCCGGTGAAGTACTCCAGCCTGCCGAGCTGCCGGGCCGCCGCGTCGGCCAACTCGCTGCGGCCGTGCCCCACCTGCGCCACCCAGTTGCCGCCACCCATGAGGTCGAGCAGTTCCGTGCCGTACGCGTCCCACACCGTGCAGCCGGATCCCCGCACGATGACGCAGCGTTCCCGGCGGGCCCCGCTCTGATGCGGGTGCAGGAGCACCCGGCGATCCAGCTCCTCCAGGTCACCGGCGGACCGGGTCACCGCCGGGACATCGTTGACGATCGGCATAGAGCTCTCCTTCGGGACGGGGCAGCCATCGGCACGGGGGTTCGCCGAACGACGCGGCGCGGACCACCTGGGACGTCGCGGTACACCGCCGTCGGCCGGGGCGTGGGCGGAGTGCGCGTGCCGGCAGGTCCATCCTTGGCCGTGCCTCGCACCGGTCGCACCTCTCATGTTGCGGTGCCGGCGCGCGTGATCGGGGAGATGCCGCAGGGGACCGCGGCACGGGGCACACCACCGGTCCGTACCAACGGGGCCGCACCAACGACGGCCGCGCCGCGGGGGCCGCGCTACCGGGGGGCCGCACCGTGCGTCTACGAGGGAGAGGTCGTGTCCGGCGCGCCGAGACGCGCCGACGGTTCCTGCGCCGCGCGGCCGACGTCGTCAGCCGCGCGGCGGTTTCCGGGGCCGGACCGGTGGCGCCGGACCGGATCCGGCGCCACCGGTCCGGCCACCTACTTCACAACGAACGCGACGTCCATCACCGGGTCGTCCGGCCCGGCGGTGGTGAAGTCGGTGAAGTACACCTCGCGTGCCGCGTCCGCTTCGACCAGACCGTGCTGCTCCAGGTGGGCGGCCACCGCCGCGAACGCCTCACCCACCTGCGGCGGCGCCGACTGCGACTTCGTCACCCGCACGAAGACCTCGTGGTGCGCCGGCTCCCGGCGCACCAGCGCGGCCACCGGCCCCGCCGGCTCCTGATGAATCGGCACGCAGGTCTCCACCGTGATGTTCTCCGGGTCGAAATCCTCACCCCGGTAGATCGTGAACGTCGGGCCGGCCACCCCACCGTGCTGTTCGGCCAATTGCGTCAACCGGCCCATCGCCGCGCGCAGATGATCGGCCAGATCATCCTGGCGCACCTGCTCATGGCGTTCGCAGAGCACCACCTGATCCGCCACCTCACGCCGCTCAATCAGAAACATCCGAACCTCCGCTGCTGTGGTACGAGATCGCCGGCACATGCCTCACCAGGCCGTCGTCAAATCGACAATCATAGTCTAGGTTCAATTGCTTCGGATTCGGTGGAAGATCCGGTCGGAGCGCGCGTCAGGAAGCGCAAGCACCGAGATGCCGGGTCGCCGAGCCGGTGCCACGATGCCTTCAGCGGGGCCAGCCCCGTCGTGCACCCGGCCCCCGCCGCGGCCCGTCCCACGCGTCGCGCGTCGTGACGCGAACCGCGCCCCGACCCCACAGGGAGGCATCGTGTCCGACGTGCCGAGATGCACCGTCATCATACCGACCTACAACCGATCGGACCTGCTGCGGCACAGCCTGGAGTCACTGACCCGGCAACGGATGCCCGCCGACGAGTTCGAGGTGGTCGTCGTCGACGACGGCTCCTGTGACGACACCGCCGACGTCGCCGCAAGCTTCCAGAGCCGGCTGAACCTGCGCTACCACTACCAGTCCGACGAGGGATTCCGCGCCGCCGCCGCCCGCAACATCGGCATCGCCGACGCCCGCGCCCCCATCTGCGTCTTCGCCGACGACGGCGTCATGCTGCACGCCGACAACCTGATCCAGCACGTCGCCAGCCACGAGGCGACACCCGGTCCGACCGCCGTGCTGCCGTACCTGTACGGCTTCTCCGGCGACGACACGAACATCGAGGTGGTCACCGAACGCCTCGACCTCGACGACATCGACGCCAGCATCGAACGGATGCAGGCCAAACGGGAGTGCCGCGACATCCGCGAACTCTTCTACGACCGCTACGGCGAGGACCTCACCCGCGTCCCCGCCCCCTGGCAAATCTTCTGGACCGCCAACGTCTCCGCCGACACCCGCCAGCTCCGCGCCGTCGGCAGCTTCGACGAGAAGTTCCGCACCTGGGGCGGCGAGGACATCGACCTCGGCTACCGACTGC
Organism: Micromonospora sp. WMMD734; assembly: GCF_049178975.1. Lineage (NCBI taxonomy): Bacteria > Bacillati > Actinomycetota > Actinomycetes > Micromonosporales > Micromonosporaceae > Micromonospora > Micromonospora sp. WMMD734. The sequence continues at coordinate 860,386 of NZ_JBMHMK010000001.1, read as the reverse complement.
ACCGCGCCGGCGCGCGCTTCGTCCTCAACCGACAGGCCAAGGCCGTGCACGTGCCGCACGCGAAGCCCTTCGATGAGTTGATGAAAAGCGCCACGCAGAACTACCGCTACATGGCCGAGAAGTACGGCACGGCGCTGATGCGGCTCCTGGCCGAACTGCCGCCCAAGCGGTTCCTCGACTTCAACGAGCTGGCCACCGCGGCGAGCTGAGCGGCTGACCCGAAACCGCCGCGGTGCCCGGTCACCGGTACGCCCGGGTGTTGACGGCGACCAGTTCGGCGTACGGGCCGGAACCGGCGCTGAGCGTCGCGTGGTCGCCGGCCTCGACAACCCTCCCGTCGCGGACCACGACGATGAGGTCGGCCGTGCGGACGGTGGAGAACCGGTGGGAGACCAGCACGGTGATCGCCCCGGTCTGCCGGCCCACCCGGGCCGCCTGCTCCGCGTAGTGCTCGAACATGGCCAGCTCTGCCTCCGGATCCAGGGCCGTCGTCGGCTCGTCGAGCACCAACAGCATCGGCGCCGGGCGCACCAGCCCGCGGGCGAGGGCCACCTTCTGCCACTGCCCACCGGACAGCTCCGCGCCGCTGCCACCCTTGCCGAGCACCGTTTCCAGGCCGTCGGGCAGTTGGCGCAGCACATCGTCGGCCCGCGCCAGGCGCAGCGCGTCACGCACCGGCTGGTCGGCGAAGCCGCTGTCCAGGTCGCCCATCCCGACGGCGTGCCGGGTCCGGAACTCGTAGCGCACCGCGTCCTGGAAGGCGACGGAGATACGTGCGCGCCAGCTATCCGGCCGGAGCCGGTGCAGGTCGAGGTGGTCGAGCAGGATGCGGCCACTGCTCGGGCGGTACAGCCCGCAGAGCAACTTCACCAGCGTCGACTTGCCGGCGCCGTTCTCCCCCACCACGGCCACCGTGCTGCCGGCCGGCAGCGTCACGGTGACGTCACGCAGCGCCGGGGTGTCGGTGCCGGGATAGCAGAACGACACGTCCCGCAGGGTGATCCCGTGTCGCAGCCGGTCCGGCGGGTCCAGGTCGCCGGGGTCGTCGTCCACGACGACGGCGCGCAACTGCGCCATCCGCCCGTACAGCGCGGCCATCCGTTGCAGGTCGCGCAGCAGGGTGACGGTGGCGGTCACCTGCGCGCTGATCTGCGCGGCGAGGACCACGACCAGGATCACGTCGCCGACCCCGCGCCGGCCGTCGACGGCCGCCCGGACCAGCAGCAGCACCGAGCCGACGTAGGCCAGGGCGAACGTCACCTGACCGGCGGTACGCAGCGCGGCCGCTCGCAGGTCGGCCCGCAGGAGTCGGGCCGTCACGTCCGACCACAGCCCGGCGTGCCGGCGGCGCAGCTCGTCGGCGAGCCCGAACACCCGCAACTCGGCCGCGGCGGGCAGTCGGGTGGTCAGGTCGAACAGGTGCAGCGCCGTGCGGGTGGTCTCCGCGGTGTCCGTCTTGGCGGCGTCCACCAGGTGCTCGGCCCGCCGGCTGAGATACAACGACGGCACCGCCGCCAACGGCAGCAACAGCAACAGCGGGTGCAGCCGTACCAGCAGCACCACGGTGATGCCCACCGCGATCAGCAGACCGAGACCGTTGAGCAGCGCCTCCAGTCCCCGACCGAACTGCCGGATCTCGCGCTGCAGCACGGTCACCGTGTCGCTGGTCGCCGCCTGCTCGTGGTGGGCGATGCCGACCGAGCCGTTGGAGAGCCCGATGAGCTGCTCGTCGAAGTCGAGTTCGGCCAGCTCGGCCAGCTCGAAGTAGGCGAGGTGACCGAAATGGCCGAAGGTGACGGTGGCGAACGCGAGGACCCCGACGAACAGTCCGGTCAGCAGCACCACACCCCGGTGCCCGGCGACCACCGCGTCCGTCATCAGGCCCAGCGACAGTGCGAGCAGCGGGGCCGCCGCCGCGCCCGCCACGACGAAGAAGATCGCGGTGACCGTCCTGCCGCGGTTCACCCGCCACGCCGTGACAAGCATCTTCCCGCAGCCGGCGAACGTCGCACTCACCTGAGCACCTCCTGGGGGTCGACGTCGTCCGACGGGTTGTCCTGCGGGCCCAGCACCCGGTCGGCCTGCATCCGGAACAATCGCGCGTACCGGCCGCCGGTCGCCATCAGCTCCTCGTGGCTGCCCCGCTCGACCACCCGGCCCTGCTCCAGGACGACGATCACGTCGGCATGCCGGACGGTGGAGAACCGGTGGGAGATCAGCAGGCTGGTGACGCCCCTGGTCAGCTCGGCGAACTGGTCGAAGAAGCGGGCCTCGGCGCGCACGTCGAGATTCGCGGTGGGCTCGTCCAGGACCACTATCGGCGCGCCGTGCTGCACCGCGAACAGCGCCCGCGCCAGCGCCACCCGCTGCCACTGGCCACCGGAGAGTTCCGCGCCACCGGTGAGGTGACGGGCCAGCGGGGTGTCGAGGCCGGCGGGCAGCCGGTCCAGGGGCTCGGTCAGCCCCACGGACGCGACGGCCGTACGCAACCCGGCCCGGTCGGCGCGGTGGTCGACCGCGCCGAAGGCGATGTTGTCGGCGACCGAGGTCTCGTACCGCAGGAAGTCCTGGAAGATGATGCCGATCGCGGCCCGCCACTCGGCGACGGGGAACGCGCGGATGTCCACCCCGTCGGCCCGGACCACGCCGCCGGTCGGCTCGTAGAGCCGGGCCAGGAGCTTGACCAGGGTGGTCTTGCCGGCACCGTTGACGCCGACGATCGCCGTGCACTTGCCGACCGGAATCCGCAGGTCGAGCTCGTCGAGGACGGTGCGGTCCTGGCCGGGGTAGTGGAAGCTCACCCGGTCGAAGTGCAGCTCCTCGCGCAGCGGCGGCAGCGGGCGCGGCGGCACCGGCCCGGACGTGGGCGCGGTCGCCGCCAGGCGGCTGACGAACCGGCGTACGTCGTCGTACGCGGAGATGCCGACGGCGGTCTGCATGTCGGCCTCGGCGTAGTAGCCACCCAGCGCGATCGCGCCCAGGGTCGCCTGCACCACCAGGGCGAACTCCGTCAGCGTCAACGTCGCCGGGGCGGCCACGCCCACCGCCGCGAACACCGCGACGGCCATCACCAGGCTCGGCCCGGCGAAGACCAGGTACCGCCAGAGCAGGATCCGCCGACGGTAGGCCCACAACGGTCGCAGCCACATCAGGTGCACCCGGCGGTACGTGGCGGTCAGCCAGCCGGCGAGCCCGAACACCCGGATTTCCTTGCCGGCGGCGGGTTCCACCGCGAGCGCCCGCAGGTAGTGCACCCGCCGCTCGGCCCGGCTCAACCGCTGCCGCGCCTCGGCGTACCGGCTCAGGCCGCCCCGGGTGCTGTGCCGCACCAGCAGCACCGACAGGACCAGACCGGCCGCCGCGAGCCAGGAGAACGCCACCCCGATCAGCACGGCATACGCCAGGAGCTGGGTGTAGCGGGCCAGCAGGGCGAGCAGGCCGGCGCAGGCGTCGCCCGGGGTCTGGACGGCGAACTGCAACTTCAGCGCCGCCACCCGCAGCCGGTCCTGGTTCTCCTCGTCCTCCAGCGGCGCGACACCGACCGGGGACAGGGACGCGGCCATCAACTCGTCGTGCACCTGCTGGTCGATGCGGCGGCCCGCCAGGTCCCCGAGCGACGCCCGCAGGGGCGCGATCACCTGTGGTGCGACGAACGCCAGCGCCGCCGCGACGAAGGCGCTCACCAGCGAGTCCCAGGCCGGGGAGCTCAGGCCCCCGGCGACCGCCGCCGGCACCCGGCCGAGCAGGATGCTGGTCGCCACGACGAACAGCACCGGCAGTAGGCCCAGCAGCAGGTTGGCCACCACCAGCGCGGTGACCAGGCCGGCCCCGCCCCGGCGCAGCAGCCGCACGGTCTGCCATCGGGCGCGCAGCAGATTGGCCGGGCTGCTGGCCATCGTGTCGGCGCTCTCGTCCAACGGCACCTCGACCGGAAGATCCATCCGGTGATCGCCCACCACACCTCCCGCGTCGGTCCTGGTCCACCCGCGCTCCGGCGGCACGTGCGTCATGCGCCGGACTACGGCACGCCGCTCCATCTGCCGCCCTCATGCGCCGGGGCGGGGCCGGCCGAACCCGGACCCGCCCCGGCCGTCGTCACCGGGTCGGCCTCGACACGAGCCCGACCACCCCGACCATGCCGATCGCCCAGCCCCGCCGACGATGTCGGCCGCCGGGGGCGCTCGGAGCGGGTCGCGGCGGGCTCCCCGTCCATGCTCGACGCGGGGGACCAGGGGCGCATCTCCCAGCGTGCCCTGACCCAGGCGACCCGACGTCAGGCTCCGGTGTCCCGCCGGTGGCGGCGCAGCTCGGCCAGCCGGCGGCGCGCGTACACCGGCTCGGCCCGCCAGCAGGTCGCCGTCTCCCAGGCCAGGCCGGCGGCGTGCAACGACGCCCGCCCACCCGGCCACGGCGTGGGCACCCCGTCGGGCAGGAAGGCGTAGTCGAACCAGGGCACGTCCACCCGCGCCTCGTCCCAGTCCAGCAGCGTGACCCGGGATCCGTCGACGAGCACGTTAGTGGGGCCGACATCGCCGTGCACCACGCAGCGCGGCCCGTGCTGCACCGGCAGCCAGGCGGCGCGCACCATCCGGGCCACCGGGGCGGGCATCGCGTCCAGCCGCACGTCCCCGCCCCGGTCCGCGGCGAGCAGCGCCCCGCTGGCGGCGAAGCCGGGGCGCTGCGGCCAGCCGGTCGTCGCCGCGTGCAGCACCGCGAGCTGGTCGGCCACCCGCCGCCAGTCGGTGGGGTCGGCCGGATACCGGCCGGGGACGAAGCCGGTGACCAGCACCCCGTCCACGTGCCGGCGGCCGTCGTCGGCGGGCACCGGCTCGGGCACCGCCACCCCGCAGCCGCGCAGATGGTCCAACAGGTCCAGCTCCCACTCCAGGGCGGCACGGGGGCGCACCGACCGGCGGACCACCAGCGGCACCCCCGCCCGCTCGGCCAGCAGCACCTCGTTGCGGTGCCCGCCGGGCAACGGACGGACCAGCTTCACCCCGGCCCACGCCGCGAGCGCGGCCCACCCGTCGCCGCGAGCTGGTTCGTCCACACCGCCACCCCCGTCGTCGCCGGCCGTACCAACCCAGGCTAACCGGCCGGACCGACGGGAGGTCCGGACGCGACCCCACCGGTTGGGGCGACGCTGGTGCTGGCCGCATGGGTACGCCCGCACGGTGAGCTGTCCCCGACCCGCGTCGATGGAAACACTGAGGGGCATGAGGGTTGAGGTGGCTGCCACGGACGACGACCTGTCCGGCGTCGCCCGGACCGCCCGGTGGACAGCGGCGGCGCGGGCACGGGAGACGGCACGACCGGACCGGCTCTTCGACGACCCGTACGCCGCCCTGCTGGCCGGCGCGGACGGCGAGGCGCTGCTGCGGCACTTCCACACCGGACGGGCCGCCGCCGACGGCAACCCGGTGCTGCCCATCCGCACCCGCTGGTTCGACGACGTCCTGCGCGACAGCGTGACCGAGGGATGCCAGGTGGTCGGGCTCGGCGCCGGACTGGACACCCGGGCGTACCGGCTGGACTGGCCGGCGGGCACCGTGCTGTTCGAGGTGGACCAGGCCAGCGTGCTGACGTACAAGCGGCGGCGGCTCGCCCGGGTCGGCACCGTGCCCCGTTGCGAGTGCCGGACGGTCGCCACCGACCTGACCGGTGAGTGGGAACCGGCCCTGCTCGACGCCGGTTTCGACCCGGCGGCGCGGACCGTGTGGTTCGCCGAGGGGCTGCTGTTCTACCTGCCTGCGGCGCGGGCCGCCGCCGCGGCACGCCAGGCCGCCCGGCTCTCCGCGGCGGGTAGCCGGATCGCGGTGGACCTCATCGGCACGGGGATCTTCCGGCTGCGCTACATGCGACCCTTCCTCGACAAACTGGCGCGGGCCGGCAGCCCGTGGCGGTTCGGCACGGACACCCCGGCGGAGTTCCTCCGGCAGGCCGGCTGGGCGGTCGAGCGGATCACCGAGCCCGGCGCGGCCGGGGCCAACTACGGCCGCTGGCCGCAGGGCGGGGTGCCGGCGGACTTCCCGAACCTGCCCCGCAGCTATCTCGCCACCGCCGGCCGGCCCGGACCACCGCCCGACGACGCCCCCGCGGCGTCGGGCGACCATCGCTGAGACAGGAGTTGGCCCCGATGCCCGTTCAGTTCTCCGGAGAGACGCATGGCTGTTTCTCCGACTCCCTCCAGATGGCCTTCGGCGACGAGGGCCCCGGTGAGACCGTGGTCGAGGTGCTGACCGGCTCTGCCTTCGGCATGTACCTGCACCATGACGGCCGCCCGTTCTTCGCCCCGGCCGGCTGGAACCCCGAGAAGGGCATCAACATGATGCTGGACCTGCTCGGCTGGACGTGCGAGCAGACCGGCGGCTCCCCGGACGAGGTGGCCGCCGCGCTGGAGAAGGTGGACGACCAGCACCGCGCGGTGGCCGGCCCGGTGGAGATGGGACTGTTGCCGCACCACCCCGGGCTGGGTCAGCCCATCGGCGCCGACCACTACCTGGTGGTCGTCGGCTTCGACGGGGGGAACGTGGTGATCCACGACCCGCGCGCCCACCCGTACACCGTGCTGCCGCTGGAGAAGCTGCTGGCCGCCTGGCGTACCGAGACGCTGTCCTACCGGGTGCCGGACTTCAACCTGCGGACCGGTTTCCAGCGGGTCCGCGCGGTGGACACCGCCGAGGCGGTGCGCCGGCTGCTGCCGATCGCCGCCGACATGGTGGCCCCGGAGGCGTCCGCGGCGGCGGCCGAGGGCGCGGCGAAGGTGCTCGACGGTGGACTGACCACCTTCCTCTTCTTCCACCTCGCCGACTTCATGGTGTGCGTGGGGGCACGACGCCGCAACGACGCGGCCGTGGTGCTGGCCCGGCACGGCTACACCGGGGTGGCGGAGGTGCTGGATCAGCAGGCCCGGTTGATCGGATCGATGGAGTACCCGCTGGTGGCCGGGGACTACGCCGCCGCGGCGGCGACGATGCGCCAGCTCGCCCCGACGTTCGCCCGGTTGGAGGCCGAACTGCGGGCGGCGGTCCGGTCGTGAGAAACGGCGGTACGGCAGGGCCGCGTCCGCGGGCGGGCGCGGTCGTCGTCCGAGGGACGGGAGACTGATCCGATGCACGCGATCCTGCTGGTGGGGGGCCGGGGCACCCGCCTGATGCCGCACACCAGCAACCGCCCGAAGGCGCTGGTGCCGATGGGTGAGCACTCCTTGCTGGAGATCAGCCTGCGTCGGCTGCGGGCCTGCGGCTTCACCCGGGCGACGCTGTGCGTCTCGCACCTGGGCTCGATGATCCGGTCCGCGTTCGGCGACGGATCCCAGCTCGGTCTGCAGGTCGACTACTGCGTCGACGAGCGTCCGATGGGGACCGCCGCGCCGCTGCTGCTCGTCCCGGACTGGACCGAACCCGCCGTGGTGATGAACGGCGACCTGCTCACCTCAATCGACTTCGGCGACCTGCACCGCCGGCACGTGGCCGGCGACGCCGGGTTGACCGTGGCGTTCCAGCGTCACTGGGTCTCCACCGGGGTCGGGCTGCTGCGCGCCGACGGCGACCGGATCCGGCGGGTGCACGAGAAGCCGACCTTCGAGTGGAACGTCTGCTGCGGGATCTACGTCGCGGACCCGGACGTCCGCGCGCACATCCCGCGCAGCACACCGACCGATATGCCGACCCTCATCAATGCGCTGACCGATGCCGGCAGACCGGTGAACGGCTACGCCTTCACCGAGTCCTGGCACGACGTGGGCACACCGGCCCACTACGAGCAGGCGCGGGCCGACTTCCTGGCGGATCCGGACCGGTACCTGCGGTTGACGCCGTCCCCGCACGAGGCGCAGCGCTGCCGCCCGGAACTCGACGTCTTCTTCCTCGACGAGCCCGTACCGGGCGGTGCCACGATCGAGATGTGGACGTGAGGGGCGAGGTGGGCGACGTCCTGGTGGTCTTCGCCGGCTACGGGGAAACACAGGCAGGGGCGGAGCGGATGGCGCTGCGCGCGACGCAGGGCCTGGCGGCCCGGTCCCGGCGGGTGACCGCGCTGGTCACCGCCGCACATCCGGACACCGTCGCGGGCCTGCGCACGGCCGGCGTGCCGCTCTTCACCGACGTCGGACAGCTGCACCGGGCCCGCCCGGACTTCGCCCCGTCAGTGGTGCACACCTTCGACCTGGCCCGCCCCGACGCACCGGTCGAGGCGGTACGGCTGGCCCGCCGCTACGGCGCCCGCCTGGTGCTGACCCCCTGCTCGTCGCCGCAGGTGTGGCCCGACCCGGTTCGGGCCGGCGAGGTCTGCCGCGCCGCCGAGGTGGTCTTCGCCCTGTCCGCCGCGGAGGTGGCCGCGCTGCGCAACGTGGGCGTGCCGGCCACCCGAATCCGGCGTCTCCCGTCCGCCTCGGACCTCACCGGCCCGGTCGACACCCCAGGTTTCCGACGCCGGTACGGCATCCACGGGCCGTTCGTGCTCTTCGTCGGGCGTCGCACGGTCAGCAAGGGGTACCAGACGCTGCTGGCGGCGATGGACCCGGTGTGGCGGCAACTGCCCGACACCCGGTTCGTCTTCGTCGGCCCGGACGTCGACCCGGAGGTCGCCGGGCATCTCACCGCCCGGGCCGACCCGCGCCTGCACGACCTGGGCACGGTCGACGAACAGACCAAACACGACGCCCTGGCCGCCTGCGAGCTGCTCTGCCTGCCCAGTGTCGCGGACGTGTTCCCGCTGGTCTTCGTCGAGGCGTGGACGTGCGGGAAGCCGGTGGTCAGCGGGGCGTTCGCCGGCGCGTACGAGGTGGTGCGGCAGGGCGTGGACGGGCTGGTCGTCCCGCCTGGTCCAGCGCCCCTGGCCGCCGCGCTGATCGAGCTGCTCAGCGATGACGTCCGCCGGGGGCAACTCGGTGCGGCGGGGCGGCGGCGGGCCGAGCGGTCGTTCGGCTGGGAACGGGTCGTCGACGCCTACGAGTCCGGTTACGCCTCCTCGCCCGGCCTGGCCCCGCCGCCCGCGCCGGCACGGTGAACGGCCCACCGATCCCTGCCCAGATCGAGGAAGGACACACCGATGAGCGCACCGCCCGCCCGGCACTGGCGGATCACCCTGGCCGACAACACCGTCGACGAGCACGAGATCGCCGCGGTCACCGAGGTGCTGCGCTCGCGCTGGCTCTCGGCCGGCGCGCAGACCGCCGCCTTCGAGCGGGAGTTCGCCGACCGGATCGGCACCGACGACGCGGTCGCGGTCAGCAGCGGCACGGCCGCGCTGCACCTGGCGATGATGGCGCTCGACCTGCGGCCCGGCGACGAGGTGATCATGCCGGCGCTGACCTTCGTGGCCGGTGCCGCGGTGGTGGCGTTGGCCGGCGCCATCCCGGTCCTGGCCGATGTGCGCGCCCCGGACGACCTCACCGTGGATCCGGTGGACGTGGCGCGGTTGGTAACCGGACAGACCCGGGCGGTGGTCGCGATGCACTACGCCGGATACCCGGCGGACCTGGCCGCGCTGCGTGCGGTCACCGACCGGCACGGCGCGGTCCTGGTCGAGGACGCCGCGCACGCGCCGATGGTCGAGCACGACGGGCGGATGCTCGGCACGCACGGCGACATCGGCTGCTTCAGCTTCTTCGCGACCAAGAACGTCACCGCCGGTGAGGGCGGCATGGTGGTCGCCCGCGACGACGCGGTGCGCGACCGGATCCGGCTGGCCCGCTCGCACCACCTGACCACGTCCACCTGGGACCGGCTCCGCTCGGGTGACGCCAGCTACGACGTCGCGGGCTTCGGCTTGAACTACCGGCCGACGGAGGTGGCCGCCGCGTTGGGTCGGGTCCAGCTGGGCAAGCTCCCGCTGGACCGGGAGCGACGCCGGTCGCTGGTCGCCACGTACCGGGAGGTGCTCGCCGCCGCGCCCGAGCTGGTGCTGCCGTTCGCCGGGCGGACCGGCGACTCCGCGCTGCACCTGATGCCGGTCGTGCTGCCGGCGGGAACCGACCGGGGCGCGGTGCGCGAGGGCCTCGCCGCCGCCGGCGTGCAGACCTCGGTGCACTATCCCCCGGTGCATCACCTGTCGGCCTACCGGAGCAGCCCGGGCGCGGGCCGTTCGGCGCTGACCGTCACCAACGCGGTGGCTGCACGCCTGCTCTCCCTGCCGCTGCACAGCCGCATGTCCGACGACGACGCCGCACTGGCCGCCGCGGCGCTCCTGCGCTGCCTGCGGCAGCGCTGAATCTCGGGGCCCCGGCGAACGCCACCGCCGTCGCCCGACCCGACCCCACCATCCCCGCACCGACTGGACGGAGCACGTCATGACCTCCCCACCATCCGCCGCCACGGCCACTGCGACCATCGTCCGACTGCTGGCCGAGATGACCGGCCACGAACCGGCGTCGCTGACCGGCGACACCAGGATCTTCATGGAGCTGGGCCTGACCTCGTCCCGGATCCTGGAGCTGTTGATGCGGCTGGAGGACGAGTTCGACCTGCGGATGGTCGGTCACGTGGACTGGTTGCACATGGAGACCGTCGACGACCTCGCGGTGGCCGTCGCCGACCGGTCGGCCGGGCTCGCGCCCCGGTCCTGAGCGCCGCCCGCGGCGTCGACCCCGGCAGCGTCGTCTGCCGGGGCCGACGCCACTCACGCGTAGTTGTGCACCAGCACCTGAGCGACGCAGACCGGCATCAGACTCCCCTCCACCTGGTACCGCAGGCTCAGGGCGAGCTGGACGCCGCGGCGTAACGGCTGGACCCCGCGCAACACCACCCCGGCCCGGATGCGGGACCCGACCGGCACCGGGGCCAGAAAGCGGACCCGGTCGCAACCGTAGTTCACCTTGAGGCGAACGCCATCGGCGACGAGCACCTGCTCCAGGACCCGGGAGGTCAGCGCGAGGACGAGGAAGCCGTGGACGACCGTGCCACCGAACGGGCCGTCGGCTGCCCGCTTCGGGTCCACGTGGATCCACTGGTGGTCACCGATCGCCGCGGCGAAGCAGTCCACCTGCTCCTGACTGATCAGCATCCAGTCGCTGAAGCCGAGGTGCTGCCCCACCAGTGCGCGCAGGGGCTCGACCTCGGTACCGACGACGACCATGCCGACCTCTCCTGGCGCGGGTGCGGGGGCGACGGGTTCGGGCGGCGGGCTCATTGGACGAGGAAGTACGCCGGCCCCAGCCGCTCCGGCGGCGACCCGCCGGCGGCCCCACCCGCGCCCCGGTGGCGCAGCATCGGCACGTCCAGGTCCAGGTCGACCCGCCAGTACGCGCCGACGGGGCGGCGGTGCGCCGGCCAGTCGCCGTCGGCGAGCAGCCCCCAACCGGCCAGCGTCCGGAGGAAGAACGGATCGGCCGGCCACCACCGGCCCTCGACGTCACGCAGCTCCAGCCAGTGGTGCCGGTTGGCGAAGGGGCGCGACAGGCACAGGCCGGTGGCCGGTCGGGCCGGCACGCCGAGCTCACCAGCCCACGCCACCAGATGGCGTACGGCCAGGGTGCAGTCGGCCAGGCCGGTCTCCCGCAGGAAGCCGAGGTCCGCGGTGAGGCCCGGCGGCAGCAGGTGGAACCGCAGTCCCGCGGCCTCGTCGAGGAGACGCCGCTGCTCGGGGGTCGGCGGCGGGGTGGCGTCGGCGGCGGCGAGCAGGACGTCCACCTCGAACCGGGACGCCTCGGGGCGACGGACCGCCACGACCTCCGGCGCGGAGGTCACCGCCGGGTCGAGGACGAAGGCGCAGCCGGCGCAGTGCTCCCGGTCCGGGCAGTACGCGCGCACGACCACGGTGCGCCGGACCGCCGCCCCGGCCCCGCCGGCGCGCAGGGCAGCCGCCATCGCCTCGTACGTCGCCCGCTGGGGTGACCGTACGCCCAGCAGCAGCGCCACGTTGCGCAGGTCGTAGCGGTCGAACAGCAGGCCGGTGGCGTCCGAGGAGTGCGGCAGACCCTGCTCCACCAGTTGCTCCAGGCAGGCCCGGGACAGCCGGTGGAACCGGGTCGCGTGCTCCAGCGACGTGTCGAAGTCGCGGTGGCCGTCGGGTACCAGGCGGACCTGGCCGACCACCGCCTCGGGGGTCGCCGGCGCGGACGCCGGCACGGGTGTGGACACCGCCGGCCTACCGGCCCGGCTTACGGGCCAGGAACAACCCGTTGCCCGGAGCGCTGCGCACCGGCTGGAAGTCCACGTCGACCAGCCCGGCGTCGGTCAGCCAGTCGCGCACCTCGTCGAGCGGGTACGTCTGCTGACCGACGCTGTTGAACATGCTCAGCGCCATCATGGCGCCGAAGCTGCGGCCGATCGGACCCAGTTCGGGGGCGGGGAACTGGTCGAGGATCACCAGCGAGCCGCCGGGCCGCAGGGCGGCGGCGGTCCGGGCGACCAGTTCCCGGTTCTGGACCGCGCTCTTGGAGTGGATGACGTTGAACAGCAGCGCCATCGACGGGCTGCCCAGCTCGTCGGTGAAGAAGTCGCCGGCCCGGAAGTCGACCCGGTCGGCCATGCCGTTCTCGGCGATGGCCCGGTCGGCGAGCCGCTGCATCTCCGGGATCTCGAAGATGGTCGCCCGCAGCTGCGGGTGCCGGCGGCACAGCGCGATGCTGTAGAGGCCGTAGCCGCCGCCGAGGTCCAGCAGGTGCCCGGCCGGGTCGGGCACCGGCACCCGCTCCAGCACCTCGTCGATGTTCATGTTGGTGAGGGCGACCATGCCGTCCTGGAACACCCGCCACTGCCGGGCCAGCCAGCGCGGGGTACGCGGTTGGTCCGGCCCGAACGGCAGGGGCAGCTCGCCGCGCAGCCGGCCTTCCAGGTTCGCCCAGTCGGTGAAGACGATCTTCTCGAAGTACGGGATGCCCATCGAGATCATCGGCAGCAGTTCCCGGGTGGTGTCGGTGACCCCGTACCGGTCCCCGGCGCGGCGGACGTAGCCGACGCAGTCCAGGCAGTCGAGCAGGAACGCGATGCCACGGGGATCCAGCTCCGTCTTCTCGGCCACCTGCTCGCTGGTCAGTTCCTCCTCGGCCAGGGCCGCCAGCACGCCGGTGCGGAAGGCCAGGGTGACGGCCCGGAACCCCCAGGCCGAGAGCATGTCGAACATGAAGGCCGGCACCGCGTTGTCGGCTCCGCTCAGGGACCGCTCGGCACCCGGAAGCGTGATGGGCATACTGCTCTCCAATCGATGTGCCCCGCCGTTCGGCGAGGCTGGGCGGGGGTCAGGGCAGGGCGCGGGTGCTCGGGACGGCGCGGCGGCGCACCCCGGCGGGGCTCGGGCGGGTGACCAGCCGCCAGTCCTTGCCGTCCAGGGCCACCTGGCACCGCAGGTGCGCGCCGTCGGGCGTACGCCAGCGCAGGTGGACGCGGCGCGCAGTCGGCGCGTGGTTGACCAGCAGTACCTCGTGCGGGCCGGCGGCCCGGCCCGGCAGGATCTCCACGTCCGGATCGGCGCAGTCCACCTCGGGGAACAGCCCTGCCAGGGCGGCGACCCGCCGGTAGAGGCGCTCCCAGGCGGCGGCGGTGAGCCGTCCGGGCACGTCGAGCTGACGCTCGAACGGGGCCGCGCAGAACACCACCTGGCCGAGGCCGAGCGGGTTGCGTACCAGGGCCGGGGTGCCGTTCGGGTACCGGCCGAGGACCTGCCCGGTGGTCGCCGCCAGCACCGACGGGCGGACCCCGGCGCCCGCCCAGTCCAGCGGCCACCGGTCGGTGTCCCACTCGACCCGGTCGTGCCCGGCGGTGAGCAGGGTGTAGTCGACCAGCTCCACGCCGGCCAGCTCCGGCCCCGGAAATCCGTGCAGGTGGTCGGCCATCGAGTAGTAGACCGTCGCCCCGTGGCGGGCCGCGCGACCCAGCCGCGTCAGGTCGGTCAGGGTGACGTGGCCGACCGAGGGACAGACCACCAGCCGGTAGCCGGTCGGGTCGCCGGCGACGATGTCGACGTCCAGGTGCGCGCGCTTGAGCAGCAGGTAGGCGTAGAACGTGGCCGCCGTGCCGACCCCGGTGTCGAGGTAGGAACCGCCGTCTGCCCGGACGCGTTGCGGCAGGTAGAGCGCGACCGGGGCCCGACCGGGGCCGGGCCGCATCCGGGGGGCGGCGCGCAACGTCTCCCGCAGCCCGGCCAGCGCCGGACGGGGTGTCCCGTCGAGACGGTGCAGGCCCACGAAACGCTCGCCGGGGCGCTGCTGGTAGGGCTCCTCGGCGGAGGCGATGTCCTGCCAGCACCAGGCCAGCACACCGGCGGCGCCGTTGCCCAGGGCCGCGGCGGTGGCGGCCCGCAGGTAGGCCGCCGTGGTGGCCTCGTCGGTGCCGTAGCTGGTCAACTCGTCGACCAGCGGCACCCCGAACGCCCGCGCGTAGCGGACCAGGAACGGCACCAGGTTGCTCGCCTTGTAGGAACTGGTCGACTCGATCGACACCGGCGCCCAGGTGGGGAAGCCGTGCAGCGCGATCAGGTCCAGCCCGGCGGCGTTGTCCGGGCCGAACGGCGCGGCGCCGAGCACCCCGGAGGGGTCGTTGGCCTGGGTCACCAACAGCCCGGGGAGGTGCGCGCGCAACGTCTCGGCCAGGCTGGTCTGCCAGGCCGCGACGGTCTCGGGGGGCAGCCGGGCGGCGGTCGGGTCGACGTTGGCGATCTCGTCACCGAGGTCGACGGCGAGCACGTTGCCGGCGCCGTGGAGCGCGATCGCCGCCCGTCGGGCGTAGGCCCGCTGCCGGTCGAGCAGCTCCGGGTCGTCGATGAGGCTGCGCCCCCGTCGCCAGGGCAGATCCAGCCGCTGCCCGTTCATCCAGATCGTCAGCAGGGACAGCACGCAGGCCAGCCCCGCGGCGTCGGCCAGGTCCACGGCGGTACGCAGCCGGTCGAACACGACCGGGTCGTGGTGCCCGGGTGTCGGCTCGAAGTCCCGCCAGAACATAAAGATCCGGACGGTGTTCAGGCCCGCGTCGGCCATCGCCCGGAAGTCGCGGCGCAGCGCTTGCGGATCCCAGTCGGTCCAGATCCGGCAGCCGGCCGCCGACGGGTGGTAGTCCACTCCGGCGACGACGAACGGCGTCCCGTCGCGGCACAGTGTGCCGTCGCGGATCTCGAACGTCATGCCCGGTCCCCGGTGGTCGCGGGCGGGGCGGCCGCCTGGTCTGCGGCGTACCAGTCGAAGGTCTGTCGCAGCCCCCGGAGCAGGTCGACGCGGGGTGCGTACCCGATCGTGCGCCGCAGCCGGCCGAGGTCGGGCAGCCGGCGGTCCGGTGAACCGGGTGGGGGGTCGAAGACCTCGAAGGTGGGGGTGTAGCCGGCCAGCCGGCAGACCCGCTCGGCAAGTTCCCGGATCACGATCTCCTCGGTGTCGTTGCCGATGTTGGCCACGACCGGTTCGACGCCGGGCAGCCGGGTCAGCCCGACTGTCGCGTCGACGGCGTCGTCGATGTGGCAGAACGCGCGGGTCTGGGTGGCCCCGTAGATGGGGAAGGGGTCCTGGCGGACCAGCGCCCGGGCCACGAAGTGGGGTATCACGTGGTCGTGGCCCATCCGCGGGCCGTAGATATTGTGGTAGCGGCCGATGCGCACCGGGAACAGGTCGGCGCACTGGCGCAGCAGCGTCTCGGCGACGATCTTGCTGAGCCCGTAGGACGCCCGGGGCAGCGTCGGTTCGGGCAGCACGAAGGGCACGTCCTCCGGCACCGGGAACGGCGCCAGACCAAGGCGGGTGGCACCGTCGGCGACCTCGCTGGTGGAACTCAGGTAGACCCGCCCCGGCGGGCGGCGTCGGCACCAGTCCAGCAGGTTCAGCACCGCACGCAGGTTCACGTTGAGCGCCCGGGACGGGTTCTCGTTGTTCTGCCGCACCCCGACGACCGCGGCCAGGTGGTAGACCTCGTCGAAGTCCCCCGCGAGCAGGTCCACCGGAAGCGGGGTGGTCAGGTCGTGGCGTACCAGCCGGGCCTCGGCACGAACCTCGTCGAGGTCCCGGTCGGCCCGGCCACGGGACAGGTCGTCGAGCAGGGTCACGTCCGCGCCGTCGCGCAGCAGCCGGCGGGCGAGGTGCAGGCCCACGAACCCGGCGCCACCGGTGATCAGGATCCGGTCAGCCACGGCCCAGCCTCCGGTAGTCCACGTCGGCCGCCCCGGACAGCGCCGACGCCAGGTCGCCCCAGACGTCGACGACCAGGGCGGGGCGGTTCATACTGCGGCGCAGCAGCGCGGCGTCGAGGTCGGCGCGGTAACGCGGATGGTCCACCAGCAGCACCAGCACGTCGGCGTCGGCCAGACCGTCGGCGAGGGACGCCGGGGCGTACCCGAGCCGGGCGGTGACGTCGTCGGGGACCAGGTAGTCGTGGCCGGCCAACAGCCGGACCCGCTCGCGCAGGACGTCGGCGACGACGGTGGCGGCGGAACCCCGCACGTCGTCGGTCTCCGGCCGGCCCTTGTAGGCCATCCCGCAGACCAGGACCTTCGCGTCGGCCGGGGCCCGACCGGTGGCGGCCAGCGCCTTGAGCACCCGTTCGGTCACCAGGTGCGGGACCTGCTCGTTGACGGCGCGGGCGGCAGCCACCAGCGGTGGATGGTATCCGGCCGTCCCCGCCGAGTACACCAACAGGTACGGGTCCTTGGTCAGGCAGCTCCCGCCGACGAATCCCGGTCGGGCCAGGTCGGGCCGAGGGTAGCCCCGGTTCGCGGCGGCGATGACCTCCGTGGCGTCCACGCCGACCGCTTCGGCGATCATCGCCAGCTCGTTGCCGAAGCCGTACAGCAGGTCGGTGTGGGCGTTGCAGGCCAGCTTCACCAGCTCGGCCGTCTCCAGGTCGGCGGTGACGACCTGCTCGGGGGTGAGCCGGGCGAACAGTCGCCGGGCCCGGTCGGCGGAGCGGTCGTCCAGCCCGCCGACGACCTGCGGGAGGCTGGCGAGCTCGGCCAGCGCGCGGCCCTGGATGGTGCGTTCGGGGCAGCAGGCCAGCAACGGCTCGTCGACCCGCTCGCGCAGCAGGGGCAGCAGGGTCCGCCGGGTCGTCCCGACCGGGACGGTGCTGCGCACCACCACGAGGGTGTCCGCGGTGGCGGCGGCCGCCGCGGTCTGCGCGGCCAGCGTGAAGTGGCGCAGGTCCGGCCGGCCGGTGCCGTCGTCGAGCGGGGTGCCGACACAGATCACGACCGCGGCCGGCGTGACGCCGTCCAACGTGTCGGTGATGGTCAGCCGATCCGCCGGCAGGCTGCGGAGCAGCTCGTCGACACCGGGTTCGAACAGGGTCGGGGTGCCGGCCCGCAGCGCCGCCCGGGTGCCCGCGTCGGCTTCCACCCCGACGACGGGCACGCCGGCCTGCGCCAGGCTCACCGCCAGCGTCAGGCCCACGTACCCGAGCCCGATGACGGCGACGGGACCGCCCGGTCCGTCGGCGGGAGCCCGCGTCGGCGGGGGTGTGGGGTCGGTCATCTCAAGCCTCGCTTCCGATCGGAACGGTGGTCACGGTGGCGATGACGGCCTGCCGGTCGACCTTGCCCATCGCGGTACGGGGCAGCCGGGCCAGCGGGTGCAGTTCGTGTGGCACCTCGTACGGCGCGAGACCCCGCGCCCGGCAGTGCGCGGCGAGTTCCGCCGGCCCGGTACCTGGCGCGAGCACCACCGCCGCGTGCACCCGCTGCTCGCCGTCGGCGTCGGTCGCGCCGAAGACGAAGACCTCCCGAACCCCGGGGTGCTCGTCGAGGACCCGGGCCACCCGGGTCGGGTTGACCTTGCGACCGCCGACGTTGACGAAGGTGTCCTTGCGGCCGAGCAGGTGCAGCCGGCCGGCCTCGTCGACGCGGGCCAGGTCGCCGGTGTCGTAGAAGCCGTCCGGGGTGCTCACCGGGCCGGACGCGCCCAGGTAGCCGTGGAACAGCGTCGGCGTGCGCACCGACAGGTGGCCGGTTCCGGCGGGGTCGTCCGGGTCGGCGCGGGTCAGCCGCAGGTGCACCCCGGGTGCCGGCACCCCCACCGACGTGTCGGGCTCGTCGCCGGGGTCGGGCTGGTAGCTGATCAGTCCGGTTTCGGTGCTGCCGTAGAACTGGCGCACCGACACCCCGAGCACGGCGCGCGCCTGGTGGCCGAGTTCGGCCGGCAGCGGCCCACCCGACGACACGGCGGCCCGCAGCCGGGCCGGCGTCGCGCGGTTGCGCAGCACCGGGGTGAGCAGCCGGTACACCAGCGGGGTGCCGAACAGGACGGTCCCGTCGGCGACGAGCGCGTCGGCGACGCGGCCCGGCTGGAACCGCCGCGTCGTACGGAGTTCGGCGCCGGAGACGACCGCGGCGGTGAGCGCACCGACCAAGCCGAACGAGTGCGCCAGCGGCACCGCGGCGACGACCACGTCGGCCGGGGTCAGCCCGAGCAGCTGGCGGTAGGTGTGTCCACCGTGCCACACGTTCGCCGACGAGTGGCGGACGATCTTGGGTTCGCCGGCCGAGCCGGAGGTCAGTTGGAGCACCTCGCCGGCCCGGTGCGCGGGGGTTCCGGCGGCCCCGACGGGATGGACGCGGCAACGCTCGTAGCTGAGGAAGTCGACTCCCGCCGGCGCGGCGCGGGCGGCGCGGGCCGGGCCGACGACGGTCCGCACCCCCGGGTTACGGGCCGGCGCGAGCAGGTCGGTCAGCGCTGAACTGCCCTGCTCGACCGGCAGCACGTCCACACCCGCGCCGGTCAACCCGATCAGCGCCGCGACACTGTCCGGGGTGTTGTCCACGATCACCAGCACCGGGGCGCCCCGGGGCAGGGCCGCCGCGCCGGCCGCCACGGCGCGGGCGGTGTCGTGCAGCTGCGCCCAGGTGGCCAGGTGTCCGCCGGTCGACGTCGCGGTCCGCAGCGCCGCCGCGTCGGGGCGCTCGTCGCGGCGGCGGCGCAGCTCGGTCAGCAGCCCGCCGGGCACCGGGCCGGTCCCGTCAATGACGCGGCCCTCCGTCGATCACGGCCGGCACCGCCGCGTGCGCGGCGCAGACCGCCGCCAACCCGGCCGGGGTCGCGTCCTCGAAGATGGTCTCCAGCAGGGTGGACCGCAGCGCCTCGGCGCTCTGCCCCCCGGCTGGCCGGTAGACGTCGATGAGTCGCTGGAGCACGTCGACGGCGCGGACCGAGTCGCCGCCGCAGTCGAAGAAGTCCTCGTCCGGTGCGAGCGGGCCGCGCATCAGCGCCGTGCCCATCAGCTCACCGATCGTGGCGCTGACGTCGGAAAGCCCGTTGCCCATGTCGTCCCCGATCAGCTCGTGGCGGGTGGATGCGGCTGACGCCGCTGGCCGGGCGGGCACGCCGCGCCGCCGGGCGGGTGCCGGACTCACCCCGGCCGCCGTGCCACCAAGGTTCACCCGGTGCCGGCCCCGGGCAGAAGGCGCGACCGAGCGCCCCAGTGCCCTGCGCGAACGGGTATGGCGCAGTGCGTCGACCGGTGTTCCGGTAGCTGCCCGCCCTGACCGTCGGAGCGCCCGTTGGCGGCTTGTCCCGCGCCGTGCAGCGCCCAGACTGACCAGGGACGGCAGAACCGGGAGGCGATGGCATGACAGACGACGTCGGCGTGCAGGGAGTGCGGTTCGAGGAACTCGCGGCGCGGTACGGCACCCCGCTGTACGTGTACGACTCGGCGGTGCTGGGCGCCCAGTTCGACCGGCTCCGGGAGGCACTGGATCGGCGGCTCGAGTTCTTCTTCTCGCTGAAGGCGAACCCCAACGTGGCGGTCTGCGCCCGGCTCGCCGGCCTCGGCGCCCGCGCCGAGGTGTCGTCCCTGACGGAGCTGCTCACCGCCCGCCGGGCCGGGGTACGCCCGGAGGACATCATCTTCCTCGGCCCGGGAAAGAGCGCCGAGGAGTTGCAGGCCTGCCTGGCCCAACGGATCTACGCGATCGTCTGCGAGTCCCTGGGCGAGCTGCGGCTCATCGACAGCCTGGCCCGCGCGGCGGGTACCGTCGCACCGGTGGCGCTGCGGGTCAACCCGAACTTCACGGTCAAGGGTTCGGGCCTGACGATGGGGGGCCGGCCCCGGCAGTTCGGCATCGACGAGGACGAGCTGATGAGCCAGACCGGGTTGGGCAGCCGCCACCCCGGGGTCCGGCTGATGGGGGTGCACGTCTACCTGGGCACCCGCATCCTCGACGCCCGGGTAGTCGCCGACAACAGCCGGCGCGTCCTGGACCTGGCCGAGCGGGTCTCCACCCGGCTCGGGTTTCCGCTGGAGCTGGTCGACGTCGGCGGTGGGCTGGGCGTGGCGTACTTCGACAACGAGCAGGACCTCGACGTCGACGCCCTCGCCGGGCTGCTCAACCCGATCCTCGGCGAGTTCCGGGCCCGGCACCCGCGCACCCGGCTGGTGATGGAGCTGGGGCGCTACCTGACCGCCCCGGGCGGCATCTACGTGGTCCGGGTCCGCTACCTCAAGACCTCCCTCGGTCAACGGTTCGCGGTCACCGACGGCGGCACCCACCACCACATGGCGGCCGTCGGCATCGGCTCCTACGTCAAACGCAACTTCCCGATGCGGCTACTGCGCGCGGCGACCGGAGCGGTGGAGCCGTGGCACGTGACCGGCCCGCTCTGCACCCCGAACGACACGCTGGGCAAGAACGTCCTGCTCCCACCGCTGCGTACCGGCGATCTGCTCGGTGTGCTGCGGTCCGGGGCGTACGGGCCGACCGCCTCCCCCGTACAGTTCCTCAGCCACGGCTACCCGGCGGAGGTGCTCGTCCACGACGGCCGGCCGTACCTGGTGCGCGAACGCGACCGGCCCGAGGACATGATGCGCCGCCAGCACCTGCCGGGCGCGCTGCGGGCCCGGACGTCCGTGCCGGCCCGCTGAGGGCGGGCCCCGGTCGACCGGGTCGACGCCGCCGGACGCCACCGACCACGGTGGCGCCGGCGGCATCAGCCAGCGACCGGTCCGCCCGGGTCGAACGGGCGGCCGAGTGACAGCGGCCGGGAACCGGCCGCCGCGCGGGCGAGGTCCACCGGGCGGCAAACGTGGTACCCGACGTCGAACGCCTCGGTGCCGGCCAGCGCTACAGCACCCCGGTAGCCGGGCGGAACCCGCAGGTCACGTACCCGCCACGGGCCCGGGATCCGGCCGCCGGGCCGGTGCACGAGCAGCCCGTCCGGGCCGGCCACCGGCAGGTCGAGCCCGTTGAGCAGCCGGTCCCCCGCCGCCTTGACGCAGGCCTCCTTACGGGTCCAGAGCGTCAGGTGGACGGCGGCCCGGTCGGCGGGCGGCGCGGTGGCGACCAGCCGCGCCTCGGCCGGCGGGAAGTAGCGCCGGGAGAACACCTCGACCGACCGGCCGGCGGGGGCCTGTTCGACGTCGACGCCCACGTCACGTCCGGCGCTCACCGCCAGCAGCGCGCACCGGCCGGAGTGCGAGATGTTGAAACGCAGCGTGCCGTCGCCGAGCAGCGGCTTGCCCCAGCGACCGGTACGCAGCGGCACCCGCGCGGGCGGCTCCCCCCGGTAGCTGCCGAGGATCACCCGCAGCGACCCGTACACGGCCAGGAACCGACGCCGTACGGCCCGATCGGCGTAGCTGTCCCGGCGGGCGCGTTCCGCCGGGGTCAGGACCTCGTCGAGGACCCGGGCCAGCGGCGGCGGCAGGGCCAGCCCCAGCCGCCAGACGTGGACCACCCCGGGGCCGATCACCGGTCGACCGCCGGCCCGTCGACGCCGGGGGGATATCCGGCGAAGGCGCCCCGGTCCAGCGCGGCGGCCACCGCCAGCCGCTGGACGTTGCCGGTGCCCTCCATGAACTCCAACGCCGCGGCGTCGCGGGCGAACTTGTCCAGCAGCGGCTGGTCCAGGCGGGCGCCCGGCCCGAAGCAGCGCAGCGCCCAGCGGGAGACGTCGGCGGCCAGCCGGGTGGCCCGCAGCTTCGCGGCCGAGGCGAGGTGCCCGCTGCCGCTGTCGGAGTCGACCGCGACGGCCGCCAGTCGGGTCAGCCGGCGTACCCCCTCGATCTCCCCCTGGGTGCGGGCCAGCGCGTCGCGCTCGGCCGGGCGCAGCGCGCGGCGGTGCTCCCGGACGTAATCGCAGGCGGCCTGGGCGAGACCCACGGCCATCGCCGCCACCGTGGGGCGCAGCAGGTTGAACGTCCGCTGCCAACCCCAACTGCCCCGGCGCATCGGGGAGAGGTGTCGACCGAGGAGTTGCCCGTCGGTGATCGGCACCGCGTCGAGGGTGAGCGCGCCGAGCTGCGCGCCGCGTACGCCGAGGGTCGGCACCGCGACGGCGGTGAAACCGGCGCTGGACGTGTCGACAAGCGCCGCGCCGAGGCCGAGCGGCCCGTCGCCGGTGCGGTGGAACACCACCCCGACGGAGGCGCGCAGGGCGTTGCTGATGTAGCGCTTGCGACCGGTCAGGCGCCACCCGGAGCCGTCGGCCGACTCGGTGGCGCGGGTGCGCAGGCCGGCGGCGTCGGTCCCGCCGCCGGGTTCGGTGAGGGCGAAGAACGTCCAGGTGGGCCGCTCCAGGAGCCGGCCGTAGAACCACTCCTGCTGGGCACGGTCACCGATGGCGGCCACCAGCACCCCGGACATCGACGCGCCGGGCAGCGCCAGCATCATGCCCAGGTCACCGCGGGCGATCTCCTCGCAGAACACCACCCGTTCCCGCGCGGCGGTGAGGTGGAAACGCTCACCGGCCAGCACCAGCGGCGTCGGGTTGAACGCGGCGGGGATCTGCAGGTGCGCCGCGCAGGTCACCGCTGGGGCGTCCAGCAGCCGTAGCACCACGTCGGGGTCGCGGTCCAGGTCGAGGGCGTACGGGCGCAGCTCGGCGGCCCAGCCACGGGCCTGCCGGCGGAGCAGCCGCAGCCGGTCGTCGAGTTCGGGCACGGCCGGTCACCTCCGCACGCCGGAGCGCCGCACCTCGTGGCGGGCCGGCAGGTAGACGTCGGCGAGCAGGTGGGACAGGTACACCGCCCGCCCGGGGCCGTCCTCGGTGTAACCGGCGGCACCGAGCACCGGCAGCAGCACGTGATCCGAGGCGGTCAGCTGGTGGTGTGCCTGCACCAGGTCGACGGCCGGGTCCGGGTCGGTCAGCAGCGCCCGGACGGTCAGCTGGTCGGTGACCGCCTCGGCGAGGGTGGCCTGGACGAGTTGCTGGCGCAGTAACGGTCCACCGGCGGCCCGCCGGCCGGCCAGCTGGGAGCGGGCCCGGTCCAGCAGCCCCGCCGAGCTGCCCAACCGCAGCCAGGCCAGGCCGAGCAGCCAGGTCCGGTACGGCTCCCACCCGGATCCGTCCGGGCCAGGCAGGCCGCGTACGGCCAGCAGGTCGGCGTCGCGTACCGGCGCGGGCAGGGTCACGGCGGTGACCCCGGTGAGTTGCCGCAGGGGCGTCCCGCCGGGCCACACCCGGTCGGCGGCGCGGCCGACGTCGCCGGGCGCCAGCGCCTGCCCGGCGGGACCGGCGACCAGCGCCCCTGCGGCGACCTGGTCGTACAGGGCGGTGAGGGCGGCCTCGACGCCCCCGGACCGGGCGGTGTCGTACGGCCGGGTCCAGCCGTCGGTGGCGGTGGTCACCGCTGCCCCGCCGCCGGGACGTCGAGCAGGCAGGTAGCGAGTCGTTGCTGGTCGTGGTCGGCGATCAGCACCCGGGCCCCGTCGACCTGCCACCGGGGTAGCCGGGCGGCCACCTCCCGCCACACTCCGGTGACCGGCTGGCCGGGCTGCGCCGCCAGCACCCGCGTGCCGGCCGGTACCGGGGGCACCCGCCCGGCCAGGCCCGCGCCGGTCACCAGCACCTGCGGGCCGTACTCGGCCAGCGCCTCGACGAGGGCCGCCTCCGGTGGCCGGGAGACGGTCGGGACGCTGCGCGGCGGGTACAGCCGGCCGCCGTCGGCGGCCGGGTCGAACGCCAGCGCCGCCACCGCGTCGCGCGCCACCCGCAGCCGCTGCGGCACCGGCAGCTCGTGCAACAGCGCCGACTGGTCGACCGCGATGAGCAGCAGCCGGCCGGCGGCGTCCCGGCGGGCCCGGTTCGCCAGTACCTGCAGGGCGGTGAACGCGGTGATCAGGCCCTGGTCGAGCACGGCGAAGGCGAGCCCGGCGTCGGGCACCAGGGTGCTCAGGTGGCACATCGGGAACCCCGGCTGCGAGTCGGGGGTGGCGGCGGCGAGCACCGCCAGGTCGAACCGGTCGGCGTGGGGGCGCAGTTGGGGCAGCACCGCGACGACCATGTCGGTGAAGGAGTTGCGTCGCCCCTCGAACGCGCCGGGTGGGCAGGTCGTGCCGTAGGAGCGCATCAGGTCCGGGTAGTAGACGTGGTCGTCGTTGCCGAACGGCCGGCCGGGGCCGAACACCTGGTGCACCGCCCGAGCCAGGCCGAGCGGCGCGGGTTCCCCCGCCGGGGCGTCGGTCGCCGACCGACGCCCCGGGGCGGTGACGTACATCAGGCGTTCTCCTCGACCTGGCCGGTGACGTAGGTGACGAGCGCGCCGACGGTCTCGAAGTCGGTCGGCTCCAGGGTGTCGGTGTCGAACTCGACGCCCAGCTCCGCCTCCAGCTGGATGAGCAGTTCCAGCACGCTGGTCGAGTCGAAGGAGAGGTCCTCGAAGAGGCGTAGCTGCGGCGAGATGCCCGCCGGGTCGCGGCCCAGCATCTGCCCGAGGGCGCCGACCACCACACCGGTGATGTCGCTGGTGGCGGCCGGCGGGGCACCGCCGACGGTCGTGTCGCTCATGTCGTCTCCCTGTCTGGTCACGGTCCCCCCGGGCGGGTGGGGCCGGTGGCGTGGGCCGGTGCGGGGGGGCACCGGCCGGGCGGTGCGCGGCCGGCCCGGGGCGGGCCGGCCGGGGTCGCGGCTAGGGCTGCCCGACGGTCGCGGGGCAGTCCCGCAGCCGGGCGGTGACCTCCCGGTCGATGGCGACGACCTGCCGGTCCGACTCGGCGGCCACCATGGCGTAGAGCCGGCCGCCGAAGCTGCCGCCCTCGCCGCCGGCGGTCCCGGCGGCGTTCACGGTGGCAAAGTTGTTGATCACCAGGCCTGGTCGGTCCGGCCGGTCGGCGAGCACGCCGTCCAGCAGCGCCCGCAGCTCACCGAAGGGCAGCGGCCTGGTCAGCCGCAGCGGGTACTGCCGGGCGAGCGCGACCGTCCCGGGGCCGTACCAGGTCCGGCGCAGCCGCTCCTGGTACGTGGACATGTTGTTGCGCGCGTTGATCTCGACGATCGGGTAGAGCCGGTCGTCGGTGGTGGTCAGGGCATCCACCCCGACCACCCCGAAGTACCCATCGGTGGCGAGCCGGCGGCCGATCGCCTCGGCGGCGGAGCGCACCTGCCGGTGCTGCCCCGGCGTCAGACGCGCCGGCATCCGGTGGCCCTGGTGCACGCCGTCGCTGGTGATCGCCTCCTTGACCACGTCGAAGTGCACGTCGCCGGTGCGGTCGACGGTCATCTGGTAGTTGAGGTCGTGGCGTTTGGGCAGCCACTCCTCCATGATCACGCCGACCCGGCCACCGCTGCGCCGGGCCCGGCGCGCGATCAGGGTATGCAACTGGGCGAGGCGTCGCCGGTCGCGGACGACCATGATGCCCCGGCCGGAGACACCGTAGGCGTCCTTGAGCACGATCGGGCGTCCGGTGTCGAGCCAGCCGCCGGCCCGGCGGACGGCCCGGTCCAGTTCGTCGACGTCGCGGCAGACCATGCCCTCGGCCTGCGGCAGCCCCACCTCGTCGGCGAGCAACCGACTGTAGATTTTGCTGTTGACCTGCTTGCAGACGGCCGCCGCCGGTGCGGCCAGGGGCAGGCCGGCCAGCTCCGCCAGCCGTTCCTCGACCGCCGACACGCCGTGCGGCCACAGCCGCGCGCCGAGGCCGGCCAACCGGCCCAGCGCGGCGACCAGCTGCGGATCGGCCACCGCGTCCTCGCTGACCGTGCGCTGCGGCTGCTGGTCCCGGACGGTCAGCACCCGGGGCAGGGCCACGCCCAGGTCACCGAGGTAGCGCAGGTACTCCTCGTCGGGGGGCGACTTGAGCACGACGTGGTCGTCCGGGCCGGCCAGCAGCAGCGCGCACTCGTCCATCCGGTTGACGATGGCCCGGCTGGCCGGCATGACGATTCCCGGCAGGCCCGGCTCGCCCCGCGCCCAGTGCTCCTCGACCTCGAAGTTGCCGAGCAGGACGAGGGGGCGGTCGGCCGCGCCGGTCAGCGCGGTACGCAGCGACGCCAGGACGTCACCGGTGAGTGTGTGCGGGTGCACGTGTCGCTCCAGGCTCGGGGATCAATGGACGAGGACCATCGCGGAGACAGTGGCGCCGAGCCCCACCGACGTCATCAGGTACGGGTCGCCGGGTTTCAGCCGGCCCTGCGCGCGGGCCAGCTCGTAGGCGGCGAAGGAGTCCGCGGCGAAGCAGTGCCCGGTACGGGGAAGGTTGTCCAGGACCAGCCGCTCGGCGCTGCGGATGTTCAGCAGTCGCAGTACCCGCAGCCAGGACACCCGGTTGACGTTGTGCGGCAGGATCGCCACGATCCGGTCCAGGTCCAGCCCGGCCTCGTCGACAGCCGCCCGGACCACCTCGGCAACCATGGCCGGGTAGTCGTCACGGAAGGCCGCCGCGTCCTGCTCCGACATCCACGGCCCGGCGGAGAACCGGCCGTAGGTGCCGGCCGCGTAGGAGAGCACCCGGTCGCGCTGGCCGTGCGCGTTGACCAGCAGCGCCGAACAGCCCTCCCCCATCACCCCGGTGCCGGAGATGACCTGCGCGGAGGCGGTGAACGCCTTCTCACCGGTGAGCACCAGCGCCAACGCGGCGGGGTCGGGATCGTCGGCCAGCAGTGTGCCGGCCAGGTCCACGGCGAGCAGACCGGAGGCGCAGGCATGCTGGCTGACGGTGAACGTCGTGGCGTGGGCCAGGCCCAGCCGGCGGGCCGCCTCCCGCACCGGGTTGACCGGGTAGGGGGCCACCACCGGCATGGTCCGGGCGTGCAGGACGTAGCGGACCAGTTGCTCGCGGCCCCGCAGCGCGACCAGCCCGGCACCCCCGCCGACCAGCAGATCGGCCAGGCTGCCCTGCGGGTCGAGCCGGACCTCACGGAAGCCGTAGAAGCGCTCGTGCATCCGGATCTGGGCCGGCGAGAAACCGTAGGCGGCGAGGCAGTCACCCGCCGACACCCGGTTCGGTGGCAGGTAGGTGTGCACCGCCTCGATCGAGGTCACCTCGGCCCCCTCCCGCCGTCACCGGTCGTCCGACGATCCGACGGTCCCGGGTCGGGACCGCCCTGCGCCAACGACCCTCCCGCGCCCCGGCCGCACCCGGGAGCCGCCGACGGGCGCACCAAGACCCTGGCCGGACGAGCATGCCCGCAAGCGGGGGTTCTGGGCCCTGGCGTCGGCGCGAAGACTGACCTGGTCCGTCAACCGGATGGGCCAGGTCAGTGGGGAGAGGGTCCGTGTTCATGCCGATGACCATCGCGGGACGTTCCACGCGCTCCCCCGGGCGGATACCGGTGGAGGATCCGGCCACGGCCGACGTCTTCGCCGAAGCGCCGCGCTGCACGTCCGCGCAGCTCGACGACGCCGTCGTGGGCGCGGTCGACGCCTTCGACGCCTGGTCCCGGTCGAGTGCGGACCGGCGGCGGGCGGCGCTGCTGGCCTGCGGTTCGGTGCTGGCGCAGGCGGGTGACGAGTTGGCCGAACTACTCACCGCCGAGCAGGGCAAGCCGTTGCGTCAGGCCCGGGCGGAGGTGGCGCTCGCCGCCGACTGGTTCGGCCACACTGCCGAGCTGTCGCTGTCCCGGCAGCGGCTGGTCGCCGAGGAGGCCACCGAGGTCACCCTGGACCGGACGCCGGTGGGCCCGGTGGCCGCGATCGCCCCCAGCAACTACCCGGTCATCCTGGCCGTCACGAAGATCGCGCCGGCGCTGCTGGCCGGTAACACCGTCGTGCTCAAACCGTCGCCGGTCACGCCGCTGGCCAGTCTGCGGATGGGTCAGCTGCTGGCCGAGGTGCTGCCGCCGGGGGTGTTCAGCACGGTCAGCGGCGACGGTGACCTCGGGTCGGCGCTGGTGGCGCACCCGGCGATCCGGATGGTCTCCTTCACCGGGTCGATCCGCTCCGGCCGGGCCATCGCGCGCTGCGCGGCGGACTCGTTCAAGCGGGTGGTCCTGGAGCTCGGCGGCAACGATCCGTGCATCCTGCTGCCCGGCACGGAGGTCGGCCGGGTCGCCGGGGACATCTTCCGCCGGGCGACCGTCAACAGCGGACAGTTCTGCGCAGCCATCAAGCGGGTGTACGCGCCGTCGGGCCAGGTCGCCGAGCTGACCGAGGCGCTGCGCGCCGAGGCGGCGGCGGTGACCGTCGGCGACGGGCGCGACCCCGGGACCGACCTCGGCCCGCTGGTCAGCCGGGCCCAACTGGAGCACGTCCACCGGCTGGTGGACGCCGCGGCGCGGGCCGGTGGCCGGGTGGTGACCGGCGGGGCGGCCCTGCCCCGGCCCGGACACTTCTACCCACCGACCGTGGTCACCGACCTGCCGCCCGGCACCGACCTGGAACAGGACGAGCAGTTCGGGCCGGTGGTACCGGTCATCGGCTACGACGACCTCGATGAGGCGGTGGCCCGCGCCAACGGCACCCGCTTCGCCCTGGGCGGTTCGGTCTGGGGCGAGCCGGCGGTCGCCCGGGACGTCGCCGCCCGCCTCGACTGTGGCACCACCTGGGTCAACACCCACGGCGACCTGCGCCATGACGTCCCCTTCGGTGGCCTGCGCGACTCCGGCGTCGGCGTCGAGTACGGCCACTGGGGGCTGTTGGAGTACACCCAGATCAAGATCACCCATACCGTGCGGCGGCCCTGAACCGACGGGTGCCGCCGCCGGCCTATCCTCGTGGAGGTCAGCCATGTCCCGCCCCGTCACCCCGTCCCCCGGCCCGCTGCCGGAACCGGACGACATCAGCGCCAACCCGTCGGGCAACCGGCTCTTCGCCGACGTCCTCACCGTCCGGCTCTCCCGCCGGACCGCGCTCACCGGCGGCGTGGTGGCGGCGGCCGGCTTCCTGGGCGCTGGCGCGGCCGGCGGCGAGGCGGCAGCCGCCGGCGGGGCGCGGCAGCGTCGGCGGCTACTGGGTTTCCAGCCGGTCGAGATCAGCTCGGCGGACACCCTCACCGTTCCTGACGGCTACACCGCGCAGGTGCTCATCCCCTGGGGCACCCCGATCCGCGCGAACGGGCCGGCCTGGCGTCGGGACGCCGCCAACACCGCAGCCGAGCAGGCCCAGCAGATCGGCATGAGCCACGACGGCATGCGGTTCTTCCCCCTGGGCCCCGACCGTGGCCTGCTGGTCCTCAACCACGAGTACGCCGACCAGCTGCTGCTCTTCCCCGACGGGGACGCGGTGATGACGGCGGAGAAGGTCGCCAAGTCGTTGGCGGCGCACGGGGTCAGCGTGGTGGAGGTGGCGCTGCGCCGGGGGCGGTGGGAGCTGGTGGACTCCCGGCTCAACCGGCGCGTCACCATGGCCACCCCGGTACGCTTCGCCGGCCCGGTCGCCGGCGACCACCCCTCGTTGCGTACCGGGGCCGAGCCGCGCGGGACGCTGAACAACTGCTCGTGCGGCGCCACCCCGTGGGGCACCTACCTCACCTGCGAGGAGAACTGGAACGAGTACTTCGCCACCGACGACCCGAGCTGGGTACCCACGCCGGAGCAGGCCCGCTACGGCGTGACCCGGGAAGGCTACGGCTACCGGTGGCACCAGGGGGATCCGCGCTTCGACCTCGCCGCCACCCCGCACGAGGTCAACCGGTTCGGGTGGGTGGTGGAGATCGACCCGCGTGACCCCACGGCGAAGCCGGTGAAGCGCACCGCGCTGGGCCGGATCAAGCACGAGACCGCCACGGTGACCGAGTCCCGGGGACGGGTGGTCGTCTACACCGGCGACGACCAGGTCGGCGAGTACATCTACAAGTTCGTCAGCGCCGGCCGCTGGCGGACGATGCGGGCCACCGGCCGGCACCCGCTGGACCACGGCACCCTCTACGTCGCCCGGTTCGACGACGACGGCACCGGTCGCTGGCTGGCGCTGGCCCACGGCACCGGCCCGCTGACCGTGGCCAACGGCTGGCGCGACCAGGCCGACGTGCTGCTCCGGACCCGGCAGGCCGCCGACGCGGTCGGCGCCACGCCGATGGACCGACCGGAGTGGATCGCGGTGCACCCGCACACCAACGAGGTGTACGCCACGCTGAGCAACGGCCCCGGTTTCCCGAACGCGGCCAATCCCCGGCAGCCCAACCCGTTCGGGCACATCGTGCGGTGGCGCGAGCGGCACGGCGACGCCACCGCCACCACCTTCGAGTGGGACATCTTCCTGCTGGCCGGTGACCCCGCCTTCGACCCGAGCGTGCCGCTCGACGCGGCGGGGATGTTCGGTTCACCGGACGGGCTCGCCTTCGACGGCGACGGACGGTTGTGGATCCAGAGCGACATCTCCAACTCGTCGCTGAACAACCCCCGGACGTACTACGTCAATCTGGGCAACAACGCGGTGCTGGCGGCGGACCCGGTCACCGGGGAGGTGCGCCGCTTCGCGGTCGGGCCGCGCGGTTGCGAGATGTCCGGGATCTCCTTCACCCCGGACCACCGGACCATGTTCGTCAACGTCCAGCACCCGGGTGAGGCGGTGGCCACCATGGACCGGCCCACCCCGCAGAACCCACGGGCGGTGAGCAACTGGCCCGACGCCGACCCGGACGGGCGGCCCCGCTCGGCGACCGTGGCGATCCGTCGCCGCGACGGTGGGGTGATCGGTCGCTGACCCGGCGGCGTCGTGGGCCGGGGGACACCGCTCCCCGGCCCACGACGCCGCCCACCTACAGACCGCAGAGCCGGTGGACCGCAGAGCCGCAGGACCGGACCGGTGGACCGGGCAGCCAGCCACCGGCCAGCAGACGAGCGGGCGGCTCAGCCGGTCGGCGGCACGGCGGCGGTCTTCGACCGGCGGGGCCGGCCACCACCGCCGACGGCGGCGGCCAGGTCCCGGGCGGCGTCCGCCACGACCTGCTGCGCGTGCGCCGCGTCGGCCCCCGGGGCCAGCAACGACAGCACCGGCTGGCGGAACCCCAGCCCGCGTACCGACGTCGGGTAGATCCGCACCCCGTCGGCCCAGAGCCGGGCGAGCACCGGCCGCACGTCGTCGAGGTAGGACAGCGGCCCCCGGGTGCCGAGGGTGACCGCGTCGTGGGAGAAGACCACGCGCTCCGCCGGCCCCCAGCGGTCCAGCAGGGCGATCGCCGGCATGGCGCCGCTGCGCCGGGCGTTGATCTCGGTGACGTGGTAGGCGCCGTCGTCGGCCAGGACGAAGTCCACGCACATCCAGCCGCGGAAGCCCCGGGCGTGCGCGGCGGCCCCGATGCTCCGGCCGATCCGGGTCATCCGGTCCGCCTCCGCCCGGGGCACCGAGCCGGGTCCGACGTGCACCCCCTGCACCCGGGCGACGTCCACCGCCATCGCGGTGGGCACGATCTCCCGGACCCCCTCGTCGTCGATGCACAGGTCCACCGCCGGGCAGCCGATTCCCGGGCGGTGCGGCACGAACCGCTGCACCAGCAGCGGGAAGGTGCGCAGGAAGGGGTCCCGCTCCACGGCGGTCCACAGCGCCCCGACGCCCGGGGCGTCGCGGCGCAGCACCACCGAGCCGTCGCCGCCGACGCCGTACGGGCTGCGCACGATGACCTGGTCGTGCAGGGTCAACAGGTGCTCGACCGCGCCGCGCAGCTCGACGTCGTCGACCACCAGCAGCCCGGACGGCACCCGCACCCCGGGCACGTCCCGGGCCAGGTCGAGACAGCTCAGCTTCGAATCCAGGTGCCGGCTGACCCAGTAGTCCCGCTCCGGCACCCCGTCCAGGCGCACCGTCAGGCCCCAGCCGCGCAGGGCCGCCGCGAGCAGGAAGACCTCCGGCGTCGCCCCCCAGGTGACCAGCCGTACCTCGTCGTGGCCGGTCAACAGGGCGCGCAGCCGGGCCAGCGCCGCGCCGTCGCGCAGCAGGTCCCTCGCCACCATCCCGCTGGCGGGGACCGGCGAGACGACCGGCGGCGTCGGCTCGTCCAGCAGCCGGTGCACGTCGGCGTACCAGTGCGGGTCGTGGCCCTGCGGCAGCACCAGCACCCGCCGGCCGCTGCTCCAGTAGACCGCGTAGTCGCCGAGGTGACCGGCGACCCGGGTGACCACGTCGGTGACGGCCGGGCCCAGCCGTACGGTCGGGTTGCGGGTGTTGAACTCGGCCACGTTGGGCACGACGACGTCGATCGGCTCTGTCATGCGCACCTTCCCGTCAGGGCTGCCGTACCGGCAGGTCGTCGGCGGTCACCGCGGTCAGTTCGGGGTGGCCGATGGGCGGCAGGACGGCGGCGAGCCGGCGGGCCACCGCCAGCGTCGTGCGGTCCTGCAGGTAGTCACCGGCCACCGCGATGCCGATCGGCAGGCCCCGCGAGTCGCGGCGGACCGGCACCACGGTGGACGGCAGATAGCTGACCCCGGTCAGGCCGGCCCAGACGATCTGGTCCCAGTAGGGGCGGATCACCCCGTCGACGGTGACGGTGCGCTCCCCGAACGGCCGGTGGTCGTGCCGGGCGGCCAGGTTCGGCGCCACCGGCAGCAGGATCGCGTCGTAGCCGGCGAAGAACTGCCGCCACCGGGCCCGCAGCCGGTTCCGCTGGTCGTCGGCCTCCACCCAGTCGCGGTACCGCTGGGCGACGTGCTCGCCGCCGAGGACCGCGCTGGGCGCACGCCGCCCGGCGGCGATCTCGTCGACGTCCTCGGCGGAGTGCTCGGGCATCGCCACCGACGCCAGCAACCGCCGGAAGACACCGTCGCTGCCGGCGAGCCGTACCCCGGAGGGGCGGGCCTCCTCGACGACGACGCCGCTGTCGGCGAGCCGGTCGGCGGCGTCCCGCAGCGCGGCCCGGACCTCGGTGTCCACCGGGCAGTACGGGTCGTCGAACCAGGCCGCGACCCGGCGCACCGGACGCGGCGGCGGCAGCGACAGCCGCCACGCCGCGGCGTCCCAGGGATGCGCCACGGCGATCGCCGTCAGGGCGGTCTCCAGATCCTCCACGGTGCGGGCGATCGGGCCGACCACGGCGATGTCGGCCTCCCGGGGCTTGAACGGGTAGGGCGGCACGTGGCCGACCATCGGCACCGCCCGGTAGCTGGGCTTGTGGCCGAACACGCCGCAGACGCCGGCCGGCACCCGGATCGAGCCGGCCACGTCGGAGCCGAGCTCCAGCGGGGTGAATCCGGCCGCGACGGCACCGGCCGCGCCACCGGAGGACCCGCTGGTGGTGTACCCCGGATGCCACGGATTGCGGGCCACGCCGAACAGCTCGTTGTAGGACTGCAGGTCACCCGAGCCGGTCGGCACGTTGGTCTTGCCGAACACGACCACCCCGGCGGCCCGCAGCGCGGCCACCGCCGTGGCGTCCTCGCGGGGCTGATAGGTACGCAGGTCGGCCAGGCCCCCGGTGGTACGCAGGCCGGCGGTGGCGAGACAGTCCTTGATCGTCACGGCCACCCCGTGCAGGGGGCCCCACCGCTCCCCCCGGGCGGTCGCCTCGTCGGCCTGTCGGGCGCGTTCCCGCGCCCGCTCGTCGATGGTGACGACCAACCCCAGCCCGGCGTTGTGCCGGTCGATCCGGGCAAGCTGGGCGTCGAGGCACTCCCGGGCCGAGATGCGACGCGCGGCGATCGCGTCGGCCACCTGCCGCGCCGACCACCAGCACGGATCCGGGCCAGCCTGTCCAGCATCGGGCACCGTACGCCACCTCGTTCCGCTGTCGTCGTCAGGTCGTCGCCCACCCAGTCTTCGCGCCGGTCGTGGGCGAGCGCACCCCTCTCTTCAGCCCCCGATCGGCCATGGCCAAGCGGGGCCGGACGGCGGACGACCGGCTGCCCGCCGGACCGGAACCCGGGCCGCCCGTCGGGGCAGGGTCGGTGGGCCGCCCGTCGGGGCAGGGTCGGTGGGCCGCCCGTCGGGGCAGGGCGCAACGGCGGCCGTCGGCGGTTGGTCGGCGACGGCCCGGCTGGCCCAGGATCGCAGCGACCCCACCAGCGCCGGCGCGGCACCCCGTCCCGGCCCCGTCGCGAAGGTGCGCCGATGACCATGCCAGGAACGCGGGCCCCGGAGCCCGGCCGCCCGACCATGCGGGCGGTCGTCTACCACGGCCCGGGAGCGGTACGTGTCGACGAGGTGGAACTGCCGCGGCTGCAGCACCCGCGCGACGTGATCGTCCGGGTCACCCGCACCGCCGTGTGCGGCACCGACCTGCACCCGTACCGGGGGGAGCTGCCGGGGTTCGCGCCCGGCACGGTGCTCGGGCACGAGTTCGCCGGCACCGTCCACGAGGCCGGGGCGCAGGCCCCCTTCGCCGTCGGCACCCGGGTCTTCGCCTCGGACGTGGTGGCCTGCGGGCGCTGCGCGGCGTGCGCCCGTGGTTGGCACTACCAGTGCCCGGCAGTGACCCTGTTCGGGTACGCCGACGTGGTGGGCACGCCGCTGGCCGGCGGGCAGGCCGAGTTCGTCCGGGTGCCCTTCGCCGACGTGGTGCTCGCCGCCACCCCCGACGACGTCACCGACGAGCAGGCCCTCTTCGTCGGTGACGTGCTGACGACCGGGCTGGCGGCGGTGCACGGCGCGCGGGTGGCCCCCGGTGACCTGGTCGCCGTGGTCGGCGCGGGCCCGGTCGGGCTGCTCGCCGGGCTCTGCGCGGTGACCGCCGGCGCCGCCCGGGTGGTGGTCGCCGACCCGACGCCGGCCCGGCGAGACCGGGCGGCCGACTTCGGGTTCACCGCGGTCGCCCCGGAGCAGCTCGACGAGGCGGTACGCGCCGGCGGTGGCCGCGGCGCGGACGCGGTCATCGAGGCGGTGGGCACCGATGCGGCGCTCGACTGCGCGGTACGGGCCGCCGCCGCGCACGCCACCGTCTGCGCGGTGGGCGCGCACCATTCCACCGCCATGCCCTTCCCCACCGGGCTCGCCTTCGCCCGGGAGCTGACGGTGCGCTTCGCCGTCGGGGATCCGATCCGGATGCGGGCGCCGGTGCTGGCGCTGATCCGGTCCGGTCGGCTGGATCCCAGCCGGATCGTCACACACCGGCTGCCGCTGACCGACGCCGGGTCGGCTTACCGGCTGTTCGACCGGCAGGAGGCGTTCAAGGTGGTGCTCTGCGTCGACCCGCCGACCCCGCCGGCCTGACCCCCACCGGCTCGGGTCGGACCGGGCGGGAGCCGGCGGGCGGGACGGCACCGGGGTCTCCCGGGTGAGGCGCAGGCGATGCACCAGCCGGGGCCGCCGCCCGCACCGCGCTCGGGCACGGGCGGGTGGCGGCCATCAGCGGTCCGTCCTCAGGCGGCAAGGGGGATGGGGACGACCTCCCGCTCGGCGAGGAAGTCCGGCCGCGGGCTCGCCACCGGCCGGGGCGCGTTGCGGACACCGTTGTAGACCATCAGCAGCATCGCCCGGTCGAACGGTGACAGGTTCGGCGACGAGGCGTGCAGCACGTTCGGGTGGAACATCAGCACGGACCCCGCCGGCCCCTTCGGGCTGACCAGCCCGCCCTGGTTGGCCAACCGGCGGATGACGGCCCGGTCGACCTGGAACTTCTCGGTGGCGGTGAGGGTCGCCAGCCAGTTCGGTCCGTCCTCGTAACCCGCCGGCATGCCCTCGGTGTCGGTGCCGGCCAGCAGCCCGTGCCGGTGCGAGCCGGGGATGAACGTCAGCGGGCCGTTGAACTCGTTGACCTCGTCCAGGAACACCGTGACGTTGACCAGGTCCGGCGTGGGGATCCCGTCACGGTCCCGCCAGTTGATGTAGTCCTGGTGCCACTCCCACTGGTCGCCGGCGAAGGCCGCCTTCAGGTTGACCTTCGACTGGTGCACGTACACTTCGTCGCCGAGCAACTGCCGGGCCGCCCCGGCCAGCTGCGCCGACCGGCTGACCCGGGCCACCACCGGATCGGTGCGGTGCGGTCCGTACACCGATCGGACGGTGACCCCGTCGCGCTCCAGGACCCGCTGCGGCCCTTCCTGGGCCAGGATCCGGGGGGTGGCCTCGACCAGTTCGGCCAGCAGATCGGCGGGCAGGTGGTGCGCGGGCAGCAGGAGGAACCCGTCGCGGTGATAGTCCGCCACCATCTCGGCGGTCAGCGCCGTGGGCTCTGCACTGGGCCGCGCGGCATCGATCCCGGCCATCTGCGCTCCCTTCTCGTATGCGAACGGAACCCCGCCGGTGTCCGGCGGTGTCCGGCTGGTCGGGGCCCGGCCACCGCGTGGCGGGCCCCGGTATCCCCGCTAGTCAACCTCCATCGTCGCGGCGGGTCTGCTCCTCATTGCGACCTGGTCAGCTGGGCAGGTCGACTGCGCGCGCCTCCTGCGCTTCCGCTGGGCGGCCGGCACGCACAGGGTGGAAACGTGCCGCGTCGGGGCCTGCCGGTCCGCCGATGCCTGAACGATCTCGCCGGGAGAGTGAGTCCGATGAGCAGCACCGAGTTCGAAGCCGGCGACCTCGACGAGGTCACCCTGACCGACGACGAGGCCGCCCTGATGCGCGGCCTGTGCGCCGAGGCCGTCGAAGCCATCGGCAACGCGGACCTGGGCACCCAGGCGACCATGACCA
Organism: Micromonospora sp. WMMD734; assembly: GCF_049178975.1. NCBI lineage: Bacteria > Bacillati > Actinomycetota > Actinomycetes > Micromonosporales > Micromonosporaceae > Micromonospora > Micromonospora sp. WMMD734. The sequence continues at coordinate 823,826 of NZ_JBMHMK010000001.1, read as the reverse complement.
CCGTGGAGTTGCTCGGTTGCCGGCTGCCCGAACGCCTGGTCGCAGCCCTGGTGACCTTCCGCTGCGTCGGCAGCCCGGGTGGCGCGCTGCTGGTGCGCAACGTGCCGGTCGACGATCGGCTGCCCACCACACCCACCGACGGCTACCTGCCGGACTGGCGTGCGGCCGGCATCGCGACGGCCGCCCAGCTGATGGTCATGTCCCACCTGGGCAACATCATCGGGTACGCCGACGAGAAGCGCGGCCGGGTCGTGCAGGACGTCGCCCCGATCGCCGGGGCGGAACACCAGCAGGAGAACAGCGGCTCGGCCTACCTGGAGCTGCACACCGAGAACGGTTTCCACCCGTTCAAGCCGGACTTCCTGAGCCTGCTGTGCCTGCGCCCCGACCACGACCGCAGCGGTCAGACGCTTACCGGAGCGGCGACGCGGGTGCGGTCCCGGCTCTCCGAGTCCTGTGTGGCCGTGCTGCGCCAGCCGTTGTTCCGGATCCAGTTCAGCAGTTCCTTCGCCCAGCTCGGTTCCACCGGCTACTCCGAGCCGGTGGCGGTGCTGTCCGGCCCGGCGGACGACCTGGAGCTGACCGCCGACTTCCACGCCATGGAACCGATGACCCGGACGGCCCGCCATGCCCTCGACGAGTTGGACGCCGTGCTGACCGCGTCGCTGACCTCGGTGGCGCTGGACGTCGGCAGCCTGCTGGTGGTCGACAACTGGCGGGCCGTGCACGGACGTACCGGATTCACCGCCCGCTACGACGGCACGGACCGCTGGCTGCGCCGGTGCTTCGCGGTGGCCGACCTGCGGCGTTCCCGGGCGGTCCGGGCAGCCGGCTCGCGGGTGTTCGCGCCGCTGACCGCCATCCTGGCTGACCGGTCGCCCGTGCAGTCGCCGGCGCCGCTGTCCGGCGGCACCGGCTCGACCATCTCGGCATGAAGGGCCCACGATGCGTCGTTTCATCACCACGCTGGACGAGTTGACCGCCCGACCGCCCCGGCACCTGGTGCTGCTGTACTCCGGTGGTCTGGACGGCACCTACCTGCTGCACCTGCTCCGGGACGCGCCGGTCGACACGACCGCGCTGAACGTCCGCATCGGTGCGCCGGACGGCGACGGCCGGGCCCGGGAGCTGGCCGCCCGGTTCGGCGCGGCATACCAGGAAGCCGACGTCACCGACGAGTTCTTCACCGAGGCGCTGCCCGCCGCGATCCACGCCGACGCCTACTACCAGGGCCAGTTTCCGGTCGGGTCCACGTTGAGCCGACCGCTGATGGCGCGGGCGGCGGTCCGGGTGGCCCGGACGGTCGGCGGCGACGCCGTCGGGCACACCGCGACCTACATGCAGAACAGCACGGCCCGGATCGGGCGCTCGGTCGCCGCGCTGGACCCGGAGCTGCACGTCGTCGCGCCGTTCCTGGGCTCGAACGTGACCCGGGCGCAGAAGCAGGCCCGGCTGGCGGAGGCAGGCGTCACCCTGCCCGACGCCGTGCACAGCGTCGACGTCAACCCGTGGGCCCGGGTCATCGAGAACGGCAGCCTGGAGACCCCGGAGAACCGGCTCGACGAGTCGGTGTTCACCCTCACCCGGGACGCGGTCGACTGCCCCGCGGAGCCGGCCGAGCTGACCCTGGCCTTCGCGGCTGGGCTGCCGGTGGCCCTGAACGGGGCCCCGCTGCCGTTGCACGATCTGGTGCCCCGGCTCACCGAGCTGGCCGGCCGGCACGGCGTCGGCCGGTACTCCGGGCTGGAGGACACCGCGTTCGGGGTGAAGAACCACGAAGTCCGGGAGTCACCGGCGGCGACGGTCATCACGACCGCGCACCGGGCGCTGGCCAACGCCGTCCTCGGCCCGCGCGAACACGCGGTACGGGCGCAGCTCTCCACCGAGTGGACCACCACGGCGGTGCAGGGCGGCTGGTTCAGCCACCTCGGGCGTACGCTGCGGCGGTGCCTGACCGAGCTGGACGAGCCGTTGACCGGCACCGTGCAGCTGCGGCTGTACCGGGGTGCGGTGACGGTGCTGAAGCTGGCCACGCCGCACGGGTTGCACTACGCCCGGCTCGGCGTCGACTTCCACCACTGGATGGACGACTACGGGTACGGCTCCTGGCACCAGCTGATGACCCTCGCCGACACCGCCCGCACCGCGGTCGACGGCACCGCACCCGATCGGAGCGAACGTCGATGAACACACCGGCACCGCAGCCGTCCCCGACCGCAGCCGGGTCCGCCGCCCGGCTGGTCGACCTGTCGCACGTGGTGCGGCACGGCATGACGACCTACCCGGGTCTGCCCGGCCCGCACATCGAGGACCACCTGTCGCGGGAGGAGTCCCGGGCCCGGTACGCGCCGGGCACCGAGTTCCAGATCGGTCGGATGACCCTGGTGGCGAACACCGGGACGTACCTGGACGCGCCGTTCCATCGCTTCGCCGACGGCGGCGACCTGTCCCAGGTGCCGCTGTCGCGGCTGGTGGACGTGCCGGGCGTGCTCGTCGACGTCGGGTCCACGCCGACGCCGGGCATCGGCGCGGACGCGTTCGCCGGCTGCGCCGTCAGCGGCCGGGCCGTGCTGATCCGCACCGGCTGGGACCGGCACTGGGGCACCGAGGCGTACGGTGCGCCCGGTCATCCGTTCCTGACCGCCGAGGCGGTCTCCTGGCTCGTGTCGCAGGGGCCGGCGGTGGTCGGCATCGACTCGGTGAACATCGACGACATGGCCGACCTGCACCGGCCGGCGCACACCGGCCTGCTGGCCACCGGCATCCCGATCGTCGAGCACCTGTGCGGGTTGGCGGCGCTGCCGGCGGAGGGTTTCCGCTTCCACGCCGCGCCGGTCGCCGTGGCCGGCATGGGCACCTTCCCGGTCCGGGCGTACGCGCTGGTCGACCCCGTCTGATCCGGACCGCGTACGCGCCGGTGGGCCGCCATCCGTGACGGATGGCGGCCCACCGGCGCGTACGCGGCAGGGCGCTGGTCGGTCACTGCGCAAGTCAGGAGATGAGCGTCCCCGCCTGCCGATAGCACGATGGGTCTGTAGCCGATGGAGGTCGGCGGAGACGACTCACGCCATCCGGCGGGGGTCGACGTGCGGGGGCGACCCGGACGCACGAGGGCCGGCGGACGCCCGGCTCGTCCGCCGCCGCGGCTCGCACGGGCCGGGGCGGGCGCGTTCGGCGACGCGACTACCACCCTAGTCCAGGCGTCCCCGCGCCGCCGCCTCGCCGATCGGGCCTAGCCGATCGACGAGGGTACGACGTCCGCCGCCGGCCTCGGCACATCTCTGGCGACACAGTGGAGGTAATGACATGCACGGCATGCTGGAGGTCGACCACGACACGATGACCGTCGCGGTACTGGTGGACAACGAGGTTTTCGGCAGGGGCATCGAGGCGGTGCTCGGCAGCGTGCCGGAAGTGTCGACCGTGCACCGGTGCGGGTCGCGGGCGGACTACGAGACGCTGTCGCGGTTCGGTGGGATCGACTTCCTCATCGTCGCGCCGCCGGAGGCGCACTGGCTGGAGAACGAAGGCCGGGCGGTACGCGGCAGCACCCACGTCATTCTGCTGGTCGACGAGGCGACCACCACCAACGTCACCCAGCTCGCCTCGATGCCGGTGGACGGCTTCGTGTCCCAGCAACGCCTCACCGCCGACCTGCTCAGCGACACCCTGCGGCGCAGTCGTCGCGGGGAGCTGCCGATGCCGCCCGCGCTGACCCGTGCCCTGCTCGCCCGGGCCGACGAGCCAGGGCCGGGCACCCGTACCCGGACGGTGAACCTGACCGCCCGGGAGACCGAAGCCCTCACCCTGCTGGTGAAGGGGTTGAGCAACAAGCAGATCGCCCGCCGGTTGTCCATCTCCAGTCACGGCGCGAAGCGGCTGGTGGCGAGCCTCATGCTCAAGCTTGACTCGCCCAACCGGACCACCGCCGCGATCAACGCCATCCGGGCCGGCCTGGTGCAGTGCGACTAGCGCCCGGCGCCGTGCCAGGTCGACACCCGAGCGACCATCCGCGCCGCACCCGGTAGTGCCGAACCGGCTCGACCTCCACCACCGGGTCAGGCCGACCAGGACGGATCGGGGCGGACAGGTGGCAGCGACAGTGCGGTATCCCGATGGACCGAGCCTGACCTGCGAGGTCTACGTCGAGACGAGCCCGGCACAGCTCTGGGGCTGGTGACCGACAGCCACCTTCCACCCCGGCTGAGCCCCGAGTTGCAGCGGGTGCAAGCTCTTCGCGCTCACGCCCGAGTCGACCGGCACCCGGCTGGGCCATTCGGTGCGGATCGACCCCGGCCGCTCCGGGCTGAGCCTGGTCATCGACGAGGCTCCAGAGCACGAGGAGACGATCGTCGCGTCCCGTCTCGGCGAGCCACGCACCAGCATGGAGCTGCCTGCACGGCATCAAGGCCCTGGCGGAGTGACGGCACCCCGGTCGGGGCGGGCGCGCGTCGCGTCCGTCCCGACCGGGCGGATGGTCACGCCGGGTCACTCCTGCAACACGGACAGGATGTTGCCGGCCGGGTCGCGGAACCAGGCGATCGGAGGGCCCTCGCCCCGGTAGATCCCCTTGGCGTCGACGTGGTCGTACGCCTCGAACCGCACGCCCCGGCCGACCAGCATGTCCACCGCCTGCTCGATGTCGTCGACCGGGAAGTTGAGTATCGTGTAGGTGGCGGGCTGGTGCTCGGGCTTGGGGTACACGAGCACCTCTCGACCGCCGGCCAGCCGCAGGTGGAGCATGCCGTACTCCTCGTAGACGTCGAGGCCCAACGTCTCGCCGTAGAACCTCCTCGCCGCCGGGATGTCGTCGACGGAGAATCCGTTGAACGCCGGCGAGAGCGCCAACGCCTCACCCGCCGGCGGCCGGTCACCCTGCTGTGCCGCGAGGTACTCCTCGCTGAGCTGGATGACCTGGACGTAGTTGCCGTCCGGGTCGAGCAGCGTGCCGAACAGCCCGTCCTCGCGTTCCTCCAGGGGCGCGAGCCACACCACCCCCATGGTGTCGAGGTGGGCGGCGACCGCGCGGGCGTCGTCGACCTCGAAGTTGAGGATCATGCGACCCGGTTCGGCGTTCTTGCCGGCGATGTCGTCACGACCGTCCACCAGCATGTCGAACCCGCCGAAGTCGAGAAACCCCGACGGCGTCACCGTCGGGGAGAAGGCGGCGACGTACCAGGCGCGCAGGCGTTCGGGATCGGTGGTGCCAAGCAGGATGCTGCCGAGCCGAAGTCGTGCCATGTGCTCCTCCTCGTGACGTTCCCTGTGGTCCTCTGCTGCGTCTATAACACGAACGCGGAAGGCTCTCGCCGCACCACGCTGCGCGGGGGCGGGCCGGGACGGCTCAACCCGGTGCGGCGGCACCGGTCCGCCGGGCGAGCGCGTCGGTCAGGTGGACGGACCGGCCGATGCGGTGCGCCTCCGCCAGCAGGGCCTCACCCCAGCGGGGCCAGAGCCCGGCCAGCCGGGAGGTGAGGACCACGGTGTCCGCCGCGTCGTCGTCCAACGGGGTACGCAGGCCGATCGTGTGGTGCCCCACGTGCGGGGTGCCGGCGGTCGCCTCGGCCAGCAGGCCCGCGTCGAAGTCCAGCAGGGTCGCGGCGGGCAGGGCCGCCGGCACCCGGCCACCCGCGCCGACGACGACCAGCCGGCCGGTCAGGTCCAGACGGGGCAGCTCGGTTGCCAGCTCGTCGGCGACGTCGATCAGGCGCGCGCGATCCGTCCAGGAGAGCAGGACCTGGTAGCTGAGCTCCAGGTCCAGCGGGCTGGCGCGCTGCATCAGCCGCCAGACGATCTCGATGGGCGGCTCGGGGTGCTTCGCCGTCAGCCGACGCAGGTTGACCATGCAGTCGGCCATGAGCGCGTCCATGTCCCGCTCGTGCGGGGCGTGCAGCGCCCACGCCTGCCGGCTGAGGCGGATGCCGACGCCGTCCTTGAACATCCGGTAGGCGAACTCCAGATCCTCCAGGCCCCAGCCGCGGAAGTCCTCGTCGAAGCCGCCCAGCCGCCGGAAGTCGTCGGCGCGCAGGGAGCAGTTCATCCCCCAGAAGAGCACCCACGGTGCGGCCAGCCGCCCGAGGTCGAAGTCACAGTCGACGAACTGCGGTTGACGGGTGTCGGCGAAGCTCGGGTCGCCGGTAAACCGGGCGACGACCTGCTCGGGCGGCAGCTCGGCGGCCGCCGACGACAGGCCGGGCGTGGTGACCCCGCCGATGTCGTACCCGTAGACGTAGCCGGCCACCGCCGTGCGCTCCCCGCCGACGTGCGCGGCGAGGTGACCCGCCAGGTAGTCCGGTCCGACGAAGGCGCCGGTGTCCAGGAACACCAGGATCGGGGCCGTGGCCAACCCGGCGCCGGCGTTACGCGCCGCACCCACCCGGTAGCCCTCGTCCGGCTGGAAGTGGTACCGGATGCGCAGCGTCCGCGCCGCCTCCCGCACCACCGCACGGGTGTCGTCGGACGACCCGTCGTCGGCGACGATGACTTCGAACGAGTCCGTCGGCAGCCGCTGACGCGCCAGGTTTCCCAGGGTCTGCCGGAGCATCCGGCTGCGGTTGAAGGTGGGGATGACCACCGACAGGTGCGCGCCGTTGCGGATTGAGGTCGACATGTCACCCTCCGAGTTGGCTCACCGGTCACCAGTCTGTCGACCGGGCTCCGCCGGCACATCTCGCAGCTTGCCGTCCTGCGCCGACCCGCGGCGGCGGAGAACCCCGGCGGCGGCGGGCGGCGACGCCCACCGGGCGCCGGGCCGGCACGCGCCGGACCGTCACTGGTAGGCCCTGGCCTGGAGCGCGTACAGCTCGGCGTACTGGCCGCCGGCGCGGACCAGCTCGGCGTGGCTGCCCACCTCGGCGATCCGGCCGTCGCGCACGACGATGATCCGGTCCGCCATCCGGACGGTGGAGAACCGGTGCGAGACGAGCACGGTGATCGCACCGGTCACCGCGGCGACCCGGCGGGACTGTTCGGCGTACCGTTCGAACAGGCCGTGCTCGGCCTCCGGATCCAGCGCCGAGGTGGGCTCGTCGAGCACCAGCAGCAGCGGGGTCTGGCGCATCAGCGCCCGGCCGAGCGCCAGCTTCTGCCACTGTCCACCGGAGAGTTCCGCGCCGTCGGCGTACCTCTTGCCGAGCGGGGTCTCCAGCCCGCCCGGCAGGTGGTCGAGCAGGTCGGCGCCCCGGGCGCGGTCCAGCGCCGCCCGCACCGCAGCGGCGTCGTCGATCTGGGCCAGGTCGCCCACGCCCACCGCCTGCCGGGCGAGCAGCTCGTAGCGGACGAAGTCCTGGAAGCCGGCGGCGATCCGCTGCCGCCAGGCCTCGATGGGCAGCTCGCGCAGGTCAACGCCGTCGACCAGCAGCCGGCCCCGGGTCGGCTGGTAGAAGCCGCACAGCAGCTTGACCAGGGTGGTCTTGCCGGCTCCGTTCTCGCCGACGACCGCGACGACGGACCCGGCGGGCAGGGCGAGGTCGACACCGCGCAGCGCGACCGCGTCGCTGGCGGGGTAGCTGAACTCGACGTCGTCGAAGACGATGCCGGCCCGTAGCCGCTCCGGCGGGGGGTGACCGGCGGACGTCGGGTCGGGCCCGGCGACCGTGGCGCTGATCTGTTCCAGCCGGCGGTAGGTGCTAGCCATCCGGTAGAGGTCCTGCATCAGCGCGACCGCCGTGGTGACCTGCTGGTTGACCTGGGCGGCGAGGGCCACGGCGAGCACCACCGCGCCGACGCTGTGCCGCCCGGTGGTGGCGTCGCGCAGGATCAGCAGGACGCCGCCCACGTACGCGGCGGCGAAGACCAGCTGCCCGGCCACCTGGGTGACGGCGGCCGCGGTCCGCGCCCGGTGCAGCCCGGCGGTGGCGTTCGCCCACAACTCGGCACGCCGGTGGCGCAGCTGCTCCTCCAGCCGGAAGACCCGTACCTCGCCGGCGTGGCGGGAGGAGGTGGCCAGGCCGAACAGGTTGAGCGAGAGGCGGACGGACTCGGCGTTGGCGGTCTTGGCCGCGTCGAGCCGCCGCTCGGCCAGCCGCCCGGTGTACAGCGGGGGGATCGCCGCCAGCGGCAGCAGCAGGAGCAGCGGGTGCAGCCGGGCCAGCAGCACGGCGGTCACCACCATGGCGAGCACCAGGCTCACCCCGCCGAACAGCGCCTCCAGCCCGGTGCGGAAGCGGCGGCCCTCGTGTTGCAGGACGGTCAACGAGTCGGCCTGCTCGGCCTGCTCGTGGTGGGCGATGCCGACAGCCCCGTTGGAGAGGGCGATCAGTTTGCGGTCGAAGTCGATCTCGGCGAGTTCGGACAGTTCGAAGTAGAGCACGTGGGCGAAGTGGCTGAAGGTGAGCGAGACGATGGCCGCGACGGCGACCAGGACGCCGTACAGCGCCCCGTCGCGCCAGCGCCCCGCCACCACGGCGTCGGTCATCGCGCCGAGGCCGACGGCGAGCAGGGGCGCCGCGACCGCGCCGCAGGCCATCAGGACGATCGAGGCGATCGTGCGGGCGCGGTCCATCCGCCAGGCGGTGCCCAGGAGCTGCCGACAACCGGCGAGTACGTTGATCACGTCGCCACCTCCTCGGGCTGCGCGGTGCCGGTGAACCTGTCGGCCTGCAACCGGAACAGCCGGGCGTACCGGCCGTCGAGGGCGACCAGTTCGTCGTGGCTGCCCTGCTCGGCGACCTTGCCGTCGGTCAGCACGACGATGTGGTCGGCCTGCCGCACGGTGGAGAAGCGGTGTGAGATCAGCAGGGTGGTGGCACCCTGGGTCAGTTCGGCGAACTCGTCGAAGAACCGGGCCTCGGCGCGGACGTCGAGACTCGCGGTGGGCTCGTCGAGGACCACGACGGGTGAGCCGTGGCGCAGCGCGAACAGGGCACGGGCCAGCGCCACCCGCTGCCACTGCCCGCCGGACAGGTCGGTGCCGCCGGCGGTCTGCTTGGTCAACGGCGTGTCCAGCCCCCGGGGCAGCCGGCCCAGGTCGTCGGCTATGCCGGCGGCCCGGGCCGCGTGCTCGATGCCCTCGCGGTCGTCGGCCGCCTCGATCGCGCCGTAGCCGATGTTCACCGCGGCCGAGATCTCGTAGCGGGCGAAGTCCTGGAAGATGACGCCGAGCTTGCGACGCCACTGCACGACCGGGTACGTGCGGATGTCGACCCCGTCGACCCGGATCGCGCCGCCGGTCGGCTCGTAGAGCCGGGCGAGCAGCTTGACCAGGGTGGTCTTGCCGGCCCCGTTGAGGCCGACGATCGCCGTGCAGCGGCCCACCGGGATCGTCAGGTCGAGCTGGTCAAAGACGAGCCGGTCCTGCCGGGGGTAGGAGAAGGACACCTGGTCGAAGTGGATCGTGGCGACCGGGTCGGGTACGGCGGCCGGCGCGACCGCGGCCGGCTGGGCCGGATCCCCGTCGCGCACCTCGGCCGGGTACGCGTCGACCCGCTCCGCGAACCGCCCGACGGCATCGTAGGCGGTCATTCCCACGGCGATCTGGTTGTCCGCCTCGGGATAGAACTCCGACAGCCGCAGCGCACCGAGGCTGGCCTGCATGACCAGCGCGAACCCGGTGAGGGTGAGCTGCTCGGCCGCGGCGGTCCCGGTGAAGGCGAAGACCATGCCAGTGAGCACCAGCCCGACCACCGCGTACCGGAAGAAGGGCCAGAGATAGAGCCGTCGGCGGGCTACCCACAGGGGAGCCAGCCAGGACCGGTACGCCTCTTCGAGCGTCGAGGTCAGCCAGCCGGCGAGCCCGAAGATGCGGATCTCCTTGCCGGCCGCCGGCTGGATGCCGAGGTCACGCAGGTAGTCGATCCTGCGTTCGGGCCCGTCGAGGGCGTAGCGCAGCCGGGAGTAGTGGCGGATGCCGTTGCGCTGGCCGTAGCGGAACAGCAGCACCACCACGACCAGGGCCAGGGCCGCCCACCAGGCGAACGCGAGCGCGATGACCGCCGCATAGCCGATCAACTGCACGTACCGAGCGCCGAGGCCGAGCAGGCCGGCGCAGGCCTGGCCGGGGCTCTGGAAGCCGTACTGCACCTCGGCGACGGCCGCCCTGAGGTCCTGCAGCGCCGCCTGGTCCTCCAGCGGCGCGATGCCCCGGGAGCGCAGGGCGGCGGCCATCAGCTCGTCGAACATCTGCCCGTCGATCCGGCGGGCCACCAGTTCGCCGAGCGAGCCCTGGAAGGGCGCGACGATCTGCTGGCCGACGAAGGCCGCCGCGGCCACCGCGAAGATGGCCAGCACGGTGCGCCAGACCGCCGAGCCCGTGCCGCCGGCGACCGCCTCGGGCACCCGGCCGAGCAGTTCGCTCGTGGCGACCACGAAGACCACCGGCAGGACACCCAGCAGCACGTTGATCGTGGCGAGGCCGACGACCAGCCCCATCCCGGCGCGCGGCAGGATCTTCACGATGCTCCACCGCTTGGCGAGCTCCGCCAGCGCGGTGTTCCACCAGGTCGTCACCGGGCGTGCTTCCCGTCCATCCGGGTGGCGGCAGGCGGCAGGCGGAGCGCGGCGATCACGTCGTTGATGTTGAACGGGTGGATCGTCGGGGCAGCCAGCAGCAACGGCATCACCGGGGAGCGATACTTCTCGATCATGCAGTGGTAGTTGACCATCATGCTCTTCAGGTTCTGCGCGAAGTCCTTGGGATGCGGGTAGTGCACGGCGCTGGCGGCCCGGTCGAGCACGAAGCGGGCGTCGTCGCAGTGCAACCGGTAGGCCAGGTCCAGGTCGTCGCCACCGGTGTTGCGGAAGCTCTCGTCGAACATCCCCACGTCGCGGAGTTGGCTGGTACGCGCCGAGACGTTGCATGTCCAGTACATGATCCAGGGGGCCGGCAGGTCGGCGAAGTCGTCGTGGTAGCGACGGTAGAACTCGTCACGCACGTCGGGATGCTCCCCCCGGGCGGCGAACCCGGCGATCGTCGCGTCGGCGTCCCACGGGTCGATCATCCGCTCCAACTCACTGTCGTCGCCGTCGAGGGTGAAGCCGTAGACGTAGCCGATGACCGCGAGCGGGTCGGGCGTCGACTCGTGGCGGGCCAGGTGCGCGGCGAGCAGGCCGGAGTGCGCCATGACGCCGGAGTCGAGCAGCACGCAGATCTCACCCGTCGCGCGCCGGATGCACCGGTTGCGGGCCCGGGTGACCCCGACGCCGTCGTGCTCCTGGAAGAGGTGGTGCAGGTCGAGCCGGTCCCGGTACCGGTCGATCACCGACGCGGTGTGGTCGGTGGACCCGTCGTCGCCGATCAGGACCTCGAACCGGTCGGTCGGCAGGCTCTGCCGGCTCAACGACTCCAGTGTGTAGGCGAGCAGGTCGGCCCGGTCGTAGGTCGGGATCACCACGCTACAGCGCCGCGAGTTGGCCATCTTGTCTCCTGGTGGTCAGCGGCTCGACCGAGGCCCGCCCCCGGCGGTGCCCGCCCCGCCCACACGTGTCACCACGTGTGGGCGGGCAGCAGTGCCGGGAACCGGAATCCGCGCGGGCGACATGCGCGGCAATCGATCGAGGTTAACAGATTCTCCGGTGGTCGTGACGGTCCTCATCGGGCGGTCGCGGCCATCTGACCGGGCGGTCCGCCGGCGTCGCGCGGCTCGTCGGACGAGCCGGCCGCGGGCGTCGGGCAGCTCGTCGGGGTGGGCGCCCCCGGCCCGGTCCCGGCGCGCGTCGGGGGCGAGTCGATCTGCGCCAGCACGTCCCGGACGACGGCCTCGGCCTCGGCGGCGCTGGAGCCGGCCGCGACCAGCGCCATCATCGGTTCCGGGAAGGCGAGCCCCCGCACCGCCGTCGGGTACACCCGCAACCCGGCCGCCCAGGCCCGCAGGAAGGCCGGTCGTACCCGGTCGCGGTAGGAGACCGGACCCGGCCCGCGGACGCTGCTCAGGTCGTGCGACGACAGGGTCAGGTCCCGTTCCGCCCGCCAGGCGGTGAGCAGGCCGATCGAGTGCATGGCGCCGCTGCGGCGGGCGTTGATCTCGCTCAGGTAGATCTCCCCGTCCGCGCCGGCGATCAGGTCCACGCAGAGCCAGCCCCGGAACCCCAGTTCCCCGGCCGCCGCGCCGAGCCGGTGGCCGAGGGGGACGATCCGGTCGGCCACCTCGGTCGGCAGCGATCCCACCCCGACGTTGACGCTCTGGAAGAGGTGCCCCCGCGTGGTGGTCACCGCGCTGAGCACGAGGTCGGCGACGCCACCGTCGACGACCCGGAAGTCGAGCGCGGGGCAGCCCAGGCCCGGGGCGTGGGCGACGAACTCCTGCACGATCAACGGGTAGGTACGGAAGTAGGGGTCGTCGTGCATCCGGTCCCAGAAGCCGGCGACGCTGTCGTCGTCGGAGTCCACCACGGCCGATCCCTGCCCGCCCACCCCGTACGGGCTCTTGACGATGGCCCGCGGGTGCCGGCGCAGGGTCGCGGCCAGCGCGCCGCGCAACTCGTCGCGGTCGGCCACGATGACCGACCGTGCCGTCGGGATCCTGAGGTCCCGGGCCAGGTCCAGGCAGCTGAGCTTCGAGTCGAGGTAGCGGCTGGCCCACTCGTTCTCGCGGGTCACACCGTCGACGTCCACCCGCTGTCCCCAGCTCCGGATGGTCTCCACCAGCAGGAACAACTCCGGTGTCGCGCCCCAGGACAGCAGCCGGACCGGGCGTCCGCCGAGCGCCTGGCGCAGGGTGGCCAGCGCGGCCGCGTCGTGCATCAGGTCGCTCAACAGCCGGCCGGTACGCGGCTGCGGCGACACCACCGGCGGCGGCGCCGACCCGAGCGCCTCGTGCACGTCGGCGAACCACAGCGGGTCGTAGCCGGCCGGCAGCAGGAGCACGCGGTCCGCCGTGCTCCAGAAGACGGCCTGGTCGGCGAGGTAGGCGCCGAATTCGAGGTAGCCGCCGGCGGCCCGCGGGCCGAGGTCCACGCGCGGATTACGGACGTTGAACTCGCCGTTGTTCGGTACGACCAGATCGATCGGGCCAGGCATGGGTCACCCTTTCGTCGGCTCCGGTGACAGCGGGACGGCGGCACCGCAACGGTGGCCTCGGGACGATCACGCGCAACGGACCCACCCCGGCGCTGCTCGACGGCGGTGGGGGAGGCTCGGCACGCCAGTCCGACCGGGTGACGCGCCCGGCGACACGGTGGCCACAGTGCCGGTGTCCGGGCCCGCGCCGAGCGGCAGGCGGGCGACGAAGCTCCGCCCCAGCGTGCCGGCGCGGCCGCCCGGGGCGCATCTTCGTACGTGCGCTCGCCGCCGTCGCCGCCCTTCGGCACAGGACGGCAAGCTGGGAGATGTGCCGGCCACCGCCGGTCGTCAGACTGTCGTCGGTGGCCCAACCGGAAGGGTGCCCATGTCACGTCCCATCTCGACCGAGCCGCACCTGTCGGTCGTCATCCCGACCTACAACCGCGCCGAGACGCTGCGCCAGACGCTGGAGCACCTGGCGCGGCAACGGATGCCGACCGAGATGTTCGAGGTCATCGTCTCCGACGACGGTTCGTTCGACGACACCCGCGCCGTGGTGGACGACGCCGCGGCCACGCTGCCCATCCGCTACCACTTCCAGCCGGACGACGGCTTCCGGGCCGGGGCCGCGCGCAACGCCGGCGCCCGGATGGCCCGCGCGCCGATCCTGGTCTTCCTGGACACCGGCACCTTCGTCGCCCCGGACTTCCTGGAACTCCTCCTCGCCGAGCACGCCGGGGCCCGGCGCACCGCGCTGATCGGCTACTCCTGGGGCTACGACATCGACGGCACGATGCCCGGCCTGGCGGAGGCGATGGACGGGGTGCTGCCCGAGGACGTCGTCGCCCGGTACCGCGACGTGCCGAGTTTCGCCGACCCGAGGCACCGGCAGTTCGCCGCCGGTGACTTCGACCTGGGGTTGCTGGCCACGCCGTGGGTGCTGTTCTGGTCGCTGAACTGCTCCGTGCGCGCCGAGGACTTCTGGCGGGTCGGCGGCTTCGACGAGGAGTTCCGCCGCTGGGGCGTGGAGGATCTGGAACTCGGCTACCGACTGTTCAAGGACGGTGTCGGCTTCCGCCTGACCCGGACGGCATGGGGGCTGCACGCGCCCCAGGGCCGGGACCGGGACGCGAACATGGTCGACGGCAAGGCCAACGTGCAGCCGTTCCTCACCAAGCATCCCGAGCCCCCCGTGGAGATCATCTGGAAGCTGATGCAGCGGACCAATCTGCTGGATCTGGAGGACAACTACCGGTTCCTGCTCGCCCATGCCGAGCGGGTGCGGGCGGCCGATGTGACAGCCGAGGTGGAGCGGGAACTGTCCCACCTCGACCCGGCGGGCGGGACGGCCATCCTCGGCGCGGGCGGCCGCCTGCCGGCGGGGTTGCGCCGCGCGGCGTTGGTGGACTTCGACGCCGACCTGCTGGCGAAGGCCGCTTCCGGCAGCCCGCACACGGCACACCACGCGATCGGCCTGCGCACGTCGTTGGCCGACGACGCGGTGGAGACCGTGTTGCTCACCTCCCGGCTCGCCGGGCTCTGGTCCCGCTGGGGCCCGGACCTGCTCACGGAGGCGCACCGGATCGGCCGCTCGGTACGCCTCACCGAGGCGCTGGCCCGGCAGGTCCGCGCCCTGCCGTACTGAACCGAGGCTCAGCCACGCTCGACGACGCCGGGCGGCGGGCCGGCCGCTTCCTCCCCCAGCTCGGTCAGCCGCCGGGTAAGGTAGCGGCGTTCCGGCTCGCTGGCCGGCAACGCCAGCGCCTCCCGGTAGCTGGTCGCCGCCTCCCGGTGCCGGCCCAGGCGGCGCAGCAGGTCGGCCCGGACGGCGGGCAGCAGTCGATAGGTGGCGGCGTCGGCGGTCAGCTCGTCCACCAGGCGCAGGCCGGCCGCCGGTCCCTCGGCCATCGCCACCGCCACCGCCCGGTTGACCTGCACCACCGCCGACGGCACCAGCCCGGCCAGCCGCTGGTAGAGCGCGGCGATCCGGGTCCAGTCGGTGTCCTGCGCGCGGGGCGCGGAGGCGTGGCAGGCGGCGATCGCCGCCTGGATCTGGTACGGGCCGGGCCGGGCCCGCCGCATCGCCTCGTCCAGCAGGGCCAGCCCTTCGGCGATCGCGGCGCGGTCCCAGCGGGAGCGATCCTGCTCCTCCAGCGTGACCAGCTCACCGGCGCCGTCGAGCCGCGCCCCGCGTCGGGCGTGGTGCAGCAGCATCAACGCGAGCACCCCGAGCGCCTCGGGCTCGTCGGGCATCAACCCGGCGAGGGTACGGGCCAGCCGGATCGCCTCGTCGCAGAGCCCCTGCCGGACCAGGTTCGGCCCGGCGCTGGCCGTGTGGCCCTCGTTGAACATCAGGTACAGCACGCCGAGCACGCCGTGGACCCGCTCGGGCAGCAGATGCGCCGGGGGCACCCGGTACGGGATGCCGGCGTGCCGGATCTTGCGTTTGGCCCGGACCAGGCGCTTGGCCATGGTCGCCTCGCTGGTCAGGAAGGCGCGGGCGATCTCGGCGGTGGTGAGCCCGGCGAGGGTGCGCAGGGTCAACGCGACCCTGGCCTCCAGCGCCAACGCCGGATGGCAACAGGTGAAGATCAGCCGTAGCCGGTCGTCGGTGATGCCGCTGGCGTCCGATGTCGCACCGATCCCGTCGAGGTTCTCCTCGGTGAGCACCGCCACCTCCCGCAGCCTGGCCGCCTCGACCGCCGAGCGGCGCAGCCGGTCCAGGGCCCGGTTGCGGGCGGTGGTGGTGAGCCAGGCCGCGGGGCGGTGGGGCACGCCGTCCCGCGGCCAACGCTCCAGGGCCTGCGCGAAGGCGTCCTGGGCGCACTCCTCGGCCAGGTCCCAGTCCCCGGTCAGGCGGATCACCGTGGCGACGATGCGCCCCCACTGCTCGCGGTAGGTGTCCTGCACGGCCACCCGGACCGCTTCGCCGATCGTCTCTGCCGTCACACCGAGCCTCTGGTCTGTGCTGTCGCGCGGGGCTGCGCCGTCACTCCGGCAGCAACGGCCGCACCTCGATCGTGCCGAAGGCCGCCACCGGATGCTTGGCCGCCACCTCGATCGCCTCGTCGAGGTTGGCGCAGTCGATGATGTCGTATCCGGCGATCTGCTCCTTCGCCTCGGCGAACGGCCCGTCGGCGAGGAGCACCTCGCCGCCGCGTACCCGAACGGCGGTCGCGTCGCTGACCGGCCGCAGGCGGTTGCCCTGCACCCGGACGTTACGGTCGTTCATCTCCCGCACCCAGACGTCGATGGCCGCCATCGTCGCCCGGTCCTCCTCCTCGGTGAAGGCGACGGACTCGTCCTCACAGATCAGCATCATGTACCTCATGGTCGTTCCTCCAGTCGTGATCGTGCCACCACCACGGCCTCGGCCGGGGCCGGTGACCGGTCCCGGTCGGCCCTCTCCTGCATACGACGAACGGGATACCCGGTGATGGACACACCCGCCCGTACTTTTCCGCACCGGGCCTGCCCGCCGGCCACCCAACCCACGGAAACGACCGTGCCCGCCACGTCGTTACCGGACGTGACGGGCGCGGTCGGCGGTGTGTCGCGGGCGGCCCGGACCTGGGCCGGGCTCAGTGCGTCAGCGGCGGGTCGGCCCGCCGGGCCACCTCCAGGGCGGAGACGCCGAACCACTGCCCGAAGGGCGGGTCCACCACGCCCCACAGCGGGTCGAAGCGGCGTTGCTGCTCCGGCGTCACCCGCCACGGGTTGTACCGGCTGAAGTCCCAGGCCCGCGCGCCACCGGCGATGTCGCAGGTCCCGTCGGACGTGCCGGGAGGCTTCACCCACAGGTACGCGTCCAGCAGCGGCACGCCGGTGTTCGCGGTCGGGCGCAGGCCGAGGCCCCGACCGGGTGGGTTGCACCAGTTCCCCTCGGCCAGCGCGTCGACCACGGCGGGCGGCTGGTGGTAGGGCGCACCGGCGTACTCGCCCATCATGTTGGGGCCGTTGCCGTTGCGGCTGGTGTCGATGACGAACCTCGTCGTCGGCACCGCCCGGCCGAGGTTCTCGGCGTACCACTTGTCGGTCAGCACCCAGGTGCTGAAGTCGGTGTGGTCGGCGGGGCTGTACTGGCTGCCGCAGCGGTCGTAACGGCCCAGTCGCCAGCCGCCGTCGTCCGGGTTGTTCGCGAACGCCACACACTGCGAGATCCAGGTGCCGTATTTGCGTTCGTGTTCGGTGGGTTGGAAGTTCTCCGAGTTGAGGAAGAAGCCCTGCGTCCGCTGGACGCCGGCCTTCACCAGGCGGTACGCGCTCTCGTCCACGCCCAGCCAGTCGCTGTGCGTGCCGTCGAGGTAGAGGCTGACGTGGGGTTGGCGGGTCAGCCGGTCCACCGCGCCGGTGAGCGCGGCGAAGTGCTCGGCGGAGGAGGCGCCCGGCGGCGGGTTCCCTGCGGCGTCCGTCGGCCGGCACCACTCCTGCTCGCCCCACAGGTCGGTGTGGAAGGGGATGATGCCGAGGCTGTCCGGCTCCAGCAGGACGACGGCACGTCGACCGCCGATGCCGGCGGCGAAGGCGTCGATCCACGCCAAGTACTCGGCGGTGTTCCGGGCGCCGCCCGCGGCGTACTGGACGCAGTCCCGGAAGGGGATGTTGTAGGCGACCAGCACCGGGACGCTGTTCTGCCGGGCCGCCGCCGTCACGGTCTGCCGCACCTTCGACCGCACCTGCGCGGGGGTGCCACCGGTGAACCAGACCGCCTGCGGGGTGGTGACCATCCGCGTCAACAGCAGGGCGTCCCGTCCGTGGCCGGACCGGGCCAGGTCGGCGATCTGGCTGATCGCGGCCGGCGGGGGCGGCGGCGTGTAGAACCGGGTCGTCGAGGGCAGCGACGCCGGCCGGGCCTGGGCGGCGGGGGCGGCGGCCCCCACCGACAGGACGACAGCCACGGCCGCGACGACGGCGGGCAGGCCGCGGCGGAGCGCGGAACGGACCATGGTCTCTCCTGAGGTTGCAGATGGTCGACACGCAGGACCGCTCCCGGAACGGCTGCGGCACCGTGGCGCACGGCGACGACCGGTCCGGCCATCGACCGCCGCCCCTGGATGCGTCTTCACCTTCCCACGGCCGGTGACGCCCTACCGTCTCCTGCCGTGCGAGAAGCCGGGCGGGCGCGACGGACCCAGGGTCGCATGCCGCTGCTGGGCGCGAACGGTCTCGTCGATGGTCATCTCGACGGCGATCGGCGTGACGGATCAATGCGGGTAGGACATAGGCGGCCCTGATCCGCGACCGTCAACGGCGACCGGAGCCGGTGGCCGAAGGCGCCGGCCAGCCCGCGGGATCGGCCGGATCGGACGGCGCGGCGTCGCAGATGACGTACTGGCGTGGGGTGATGGCTGTGGGGTGGTCGGCGAGGATGGCCATGCAGCGGGCGTGCGCCTGTTCCGGCGTACGGACGGTAGCGGTGGCGGTGAGGTGAGCGACCAGCGGGCGGCCGCCGACCTCGGCGAAGACGTGTGCCACGGCGGGCGCGACCGCCGCCTCCACGAGGCGTTGCACGTCGGCCACGTCGACCCAGCAGGAGTCGGCCAGAATCCGGTCCGGCATGCCCATGATGGACTCCAGCCCGATGACTTCAGGCGTCCGGGCACGAGGCTGTTGAACAAGGGATCGTAGTTGATGCGCAGGCCGCGTTCGTGCTCGACCAGTTCGTCCACGGCGGATCGCTTGGCCGCGTCGTACCTGGCGTGGCGGTTGGCCTCCATCACTGCAGCCCAGGTGTGGCCTACCAGCTCGTCGAAGTCCCTGTCGCCGACCTCGACGGTGGCGAGCGTGCTCTGGACCAGGGAGCCGACATAGCCCGTCAGGTGGTGTTCGAATCGGTTGTTCGACAGGATCGGCAGCACCAGATCCCGACGGTTGGCACGGTGGGCGACCACGGCGCAGACCGCTGCCCAGCACGGACGCCGGAGGCGACCCCGCCACCGTCGCCGCTTGGATGGCCGAGGTCAACGCCCAACGCGCCGCCGCCCTCGCCCAACGCGACACAGCAGCGGCAGCCCAACCACCCGCTCCCCACCGCCTCACCGAGGACAACATCCGACACCTCGTCGGCAGCTTCGACGACATCCGCAACACCCTGCGAGACGCCGACAGCAGGGACAAGAGCACCGTCTACCGGGAGCTACGACTCGCCCTCACCTACAACCCCGGTGAAAACAAAATCAGCGTCGAGGCTACGCCTGACGCTGATTACTGTGGGGTAACTGTACGTGTCCGAGGGGGGACTTGAACCCCCACGCGAAGCATCCCTGCACACAAGAGGTGCGCATGCGGTAAGGCTACCGCCCGCATCCTCGCAGCGGTACCCCAAGCTCAAAAATCACCATCGATACTGCCTGGGAAATGCTCAATGAGAGCCAATGCTATGGCGAGCGGGGGCCTTCCTCGAAGCGCTGAAGCGTCGCAACTCCATGGATCACCAATACAACCTCACTGGCCTTACGCCTCCACAAGTTCCATCTCGGAAGTCCTGATCAGCGACGACCCACCGGCCGAATATGCAAGCGCCCTGACCCTCCAAGCCCCGAGGGCGCCCGCAGCCCCAACCAGAGTTTCATCGAGAGACCGCCATAAAGCACAGTCTTTCAATCCACCCCACGCCACCCCAAGGGCCAACACGGTAGGTTCATTCCTATACGAAGAGTTCCTCTATTCAGACACAACCTCCCGCCGACCGTCTACGTATGCTTCTAGCTTAGACACAGTAACCGAAGCGGCCGAGGCTGACACGAACATCGATGGAGAACGGAGTTCGAGCACTACCCCATCGCCGGCTTTGATATCCACGTCTGCAACCACCTCAGTCGAGATACCAACCAGCCGCAGGTCGCTAACACCGCCGAATAGAAGTCGTATCTGAACCGTATTGAACCCGCAACGAATCCACTTCGCAGGAGGGTTCGCAGGGTAAGCAGGGAGGTCCAGTTTCAGCTGAAGCGTCGGCCCCTCGCGGTCAACTACAAGCTCGTGCAAGCTGACCCCGTTCAGCAGGGGGGGATTCTGATTGAATACCTCCCTCAAACCCTGCGGATTCGTGACCAGATCGATCCAGCTCATGTATACCCACTAGTACTCGTAGTGTTGTGCAGTCCCCGGCACTTTACCAGTTCGAGGGTTGCTCACCGGACGGACATTGAGGTGCGAGCCCTGATCGCCAATTCCACCCTCCCCGAACCGATGCCCGTACGAATGGTCTTGGATAATGACGTCGTCACCACCTTCCCGACCAAAGAGATACTCCCGCGTCATTACCGGACGCCCAGAATCATTCATAATTTGCCTCCCTTCGCGATCCGTCATCGGCACCGATCGGAGCTCTTTCGGCTGCTGACCCATCGGAATACCGAGATCCCGCTTGGCCTCACGGAAGGCGGCATTCCTGCTCGCCAGCATCTTATGACTCGACACCTGGGCAGAGCAATTGTGGACGAGTACCGGCACACGCCCAGCGAGCACATAGTACGTGTGGATGTCGGCGACCGTAAGGTCTCGCATCTGGCGAGAGCCGATGTAGCTCGCGGCGCGAGCAACGACGGTGGCGTCATCGCCCGACAACAGCCTTTCTGCAGGCTGGAGATCCTTGGCCTCGACCCAGGCTGCGCGGTCCCGGCTCCAGAAGGGGTGGTTCTGAGTGGTTTTCAGGACGACTTCGCCGCGATCAGCGGTCTGGACGGTGAGATCAGTGAGCTCGGTGTCCTGGTTGAGGTGAAGTTGCTCGACGGCCTTGCTTGCCGTGACGCCGGTTTCGGGATCGTGGGCGAGGACCTCGTCCCCCAACTGGATCTCACCGATCGGGCGAGAGGTGCCGTTGGCCAGCAGGACAGGGGTTGCGGGGTCGAAGCTGTGGCAGCCCTTCCCCGGGCTTGGGATCTTGGGTTTGGGAGCGGCGGTGGCCGCGCTGCCGGCGGTGCGGGACAGCGCTGATTTGATTGCCCCTCCGCCGAACTGGACAGCTGATTTGACTCCCATCCCGCTACTCAGCGCGACGGAGGCGCCGAAGGCTGCTGCACCGACCGCCGCTACGCCCGCACCGATGACGGCTCCTGCGGCGGCACCTAGTAGCGCTCCGCCGAGCATGCCTTGCCAGGTGTCGTCTTCTCGGTCGACGGCGTCTTCGACCAGTGAGGCAACTGCGCCTCCGACAGCTCCGCCGATCGCGGCGCATCCGACTGACCCGATGCCGGCGGTCGCGCCGAGGCAGACGCCGGTCGCGAGTGCTCCAGCGGCGACCCCCGCTACCGTTCCCACGATCTTGGCGTTGTCGCGGGCCCACTTGACGCTGTTGTCGACGCTCCTCTTCGCTTTGTTGCAGAGGCTGGAGAAGATGCCGCACTTGCTCTTTTTCTTCTTTTTCTCCTTCGGCGGCGTCGCCGGGGGCGCGCCGTCGCCGGTGTGGACGCCGGCGAGATCGTTCATGATCATTTCGCCGGTGGGGTCGGCGAAGGTGATCGGGCTGTAGGAGGCGTAGGAGTAGCCCTGCATTTGCTGGGGGTTGGTGAAGTCGATGAGTGGGTCGACGCTGATGAACTGGCCGATGGCGGGGTCGTAGGAACGCGCTCCGATGTGGGTCAGTCCGGTGGGGTCGCTCTCACCGTCGATGTCGCCACCGACGAAGCCCTTGTCGTTGGGCCAGGCGGGGTTTGTGCCGCGCGGGGCACCGTATGGGTTCTGCCGGCGTTTGGTGACCGTCTGGTTGCCGGCGCTGATGGCGGTCTCTTGGGTGCCCTGGTGGTCGCCGATGATCCACGTGACGCCAGTGTTCTGCCGCATGGCGCAGGTTTGGCCGGCGTAGCTGTAGTAGCGGGTGGCGGTCTTCTGCTGGGTGGCAGTGGTGTAGCGGATTTCGGTGCCGGGCAGGTAGAGGGTGGCGCCGGTGGGGTCGCGGGCGATCAGTCTGTCGCCGTCGCCGTCGTACAGGTAACTGTGGTTCTTTGCGCTGTCGGTGACTCCGGTGAGGTGGCCCTCGATGTCCCAGTTGAGGGTTTCACTGCCGGCACCTGGTGGGCAGGTGTTCGCGGCGGCGGTGGCGTTCGGGCGGCAGGTGGTGCTGCCGTTCTCGTCGTACCGGTAGTTCTTGGTGCCCGCACCGAGCCCGGTGGTGGTGATGGCGCTGACGGCGTGCGGGTGGGTCGTTCCCGAGGGGTAGGTGTAGCTGCGGTCCGTGGTTCCGGCGGGGGTGATGGTGCGGTCGCTGCGGAGGTTGCCTGCGGTAGGTGTGCCTGCCGTGTCGAAGGTCCAGGTGGACCAGTAGGGTGCTGGCCCGGCGAGTTGGTTGGCCTGGGGGGTGACGGTGCAGTCGCCGGAGGTGGGGGTCCATGCCTGGGTGAGGCGTCTCAGGTGGTCATGGTTGAAGCATTGGACGTCGGTGGTGCCGCCGGCGGGTGTGTCGGCGATCCGTTTGATGTTGCCGGCGTCCTCGTAGTCGTAGTGGATGTCCGAGACGTACTGGGGGGCGATTTGGCGGGCCGTGGTGGCGCGCTTGAGTCGTCTGGTGGCGTCTTCGTACGTGAAGGATCGGTCGACGTAGTTCTGGCCGGTCTGCTGGTAGCGGATCAGTCCGAGTTCGCCGAATTCGGTGTAGGTGGCGTCAAGGACGTACTGGCCAGCGTTGGGGTAGTTGGTGGTGAGTTGTTCGGGGAGGCCGGTGACGGGGTCGTAGGTGTGGGTGAGTGTTTCGCCGCCGAGTCCGCCGGCGTTGGGGTAGGTCTCGGTGTCCAGGCTGCCGTCGGGCTTGTACTGGCGGGTGAAGGTGTAGGTGCCGGACAGCCCGGTCTCGGCGGTGGGGATGACGTAGTCCTCGCCGGTGGGCTGGTAGAGGGCGGTGTATCCACGGATGCGGACCTTGTACTCGTCGGTGCGGCTGGTGCCGGTCCACCGGCTGGTCGAGGCGAGTTGACCCTTGGCGCCGCTCGGGTCGTACACCCAGGTGGCGCGTTTGGTGTTGCTGGCGATGGTGTTGTCGTAGAGGCCGGTACGTCTGCCGAGCAGGTCGTACTGGTAGACGAGCTTTTCGTTGAGGGCGCGGGAACGGGCTTCGGTGACCTCGGTGATGTCGCCGTAGTCGTTGTAGCTGGTGGTGGTCAGGCCCTTGTCGGGGTCGGTGGCGGAGGTTTGCCGGCCCCGGATGTCGTACTCGTAGCTCCAGGGGTTGTCGGCGCTGTCCTTGACCTGAACCAGCTGGTTCTTCCGGTTGTAGGTGTAGAACGTGGCGTCGTAGGCGGATGAGGTGCCGCTGGTGAGGTGCTGGCGTAGTTCGGTGGTGTTGCCGCGGGCGTCGACGATCGTGGTGGTGGGGGTGCCACCTGCCGGTGGGGTGACGTAGGTTCGGTCGCCGCCGTAGCGGGTTTGGGTACGCCATTTTTCGGTGAGCGCATCGTTCACCGAGGAGCGGAGGATGGTCTCTGTGACGCGTCCTGCGCGGTCATACTGGGTGACGGTCTGGCCCTTGATGCGCCACTCGTCGATCGTGTGGAGGTTGATGCCGGGGGTCAGTTGGTTGTCGTAGTGCTGGTCGGTGGTCGTACTGACTCGGCCAGCGGCATCGTAGGTCTTCTCGGTGAGGATCGTGCCGCTGCCGGCCTTCGCCGCGGTTTGGGTCTGACGTTCGCGGAGCAACCCGTCGTAGAGGGAGAAGGTGCTGACGTAGTTGCCGTCGGGGTTGAGTGCTCTGGTGGTGACGGCGTTGACCCCGTTGGCGTTGCGGAGGGTGTAGCTGAACTCGGATGACGGTGAGTTCGGGTTGTTGGCTTTCGGCCGGTTGGGAAGCCACACCTTGGTCAGGCGGCCGTGGGCGTCGTAGGTGAGGTCGGTGCGCTTGAGGTTGATGTCGATGTTGCCGGTGGTACTACCCCAGGCACCTTCGATCTCGGCGGTGGTGGTCCATGTCTGGGTGCCGAAGGTCTGCACGGTGTCGACCTTGGTGACGGGTCCACCGGCGGTGGGGGTGTATGTGGTGGTGGTCTTGTTGCCGCGGACGTCGGTGGCTTCCAAGAGGCGGCCGTAGGGGTCATAGGTGGTTTGGCTGGTGGTCAGCCAGGTGGTGGTGCCGCCGTTCGACGGGCTCCAGCCCTTCATCTCCTCGGCTTTGGTGAGGTTGCCGGTGGTGGGTGCGGTGCCGCCACTCTGTCCGTCTGCGTAGTAGGTGTTTCCGTCGTAACTGCTTCGGGCATCGCCGATGATGTCGTCCGCGGTGGTGGGGCTCTGGGCGCATGGCAGAGCGACGGTCTGTACGCGGGCTGTCAACGCCAGGAGGTTGAGGTTGGTGTTGCGCGCGTACGTGGTCGTGATGCAGGATTCGTCGCCGCTGACAGCAAGGTCGCCCTGGTTGTCGACCTTGTGCGGGGCACCGTAGGAGTCGTAGGTCGTGGATGTCCGGGTTACCCGCCAGCCGCGGCCCGCGTCGAGTTTGACCGCCGACCAGTCGGTGTCGGCCCCCGAGAAGCGGGCATAGGTGGTCGTCTGGCCCATGTCGCGGGTGGCAGTGGGGCTCGACTGCCAGGGTTTGGTGACGGTGGTGGAGATGGCATCGGTATCGACTCCGTTGTAGACGGTCTGCTGCCGGATCATCCCGGCCCAGGCGTCCTCGTCGTTGCTCTGCGGCGCATCGGCGGCATCGAGGGTGTCACCGTCGCCGTTCAGGTCGACGGCGGGCAGGGTGACGGTGCGCGTGCCACCGGTGGGTGAGCTTTTGTCGCCGTGCATGCCCCGGAAGTAGCGGGTTTCGGTGAGGGTGTCTTGGCCGGGCGTTCCCTGGCGTACGCGGACCCGGGCGTAGCCGCGATAGTCGGCCCAGGTGCGGTACTTGTCCTTGGTCAACCCGTCGTCGTCGGTGTGCCGCCATGCCGCCCCGTCGAGGTACTCGTAGCGGGTTATCTTGTCGGTGGCGCCGCCGGTGCGATCCGCCTCGGTGACCTGGGTGACGACGTACTTGTGGAAGTACTCCGTCTTGGTCTGGTGCGTGTAGGGGTCCTCGGTGAGGACCGGGTAGCAGCGCAGCGTGTTCGTCTGTGGAGACGAGGGCATGGTGACGTTCTTGACGCACTGCGGATCGGAGTAGGTGACAGAGATCTTGCCGCCGGACTCGGTCCAGATGTCGCCCATGCGCATCCAGTTCATCGGCGGGGTGTCGTCGCCGAGCACGTCGACCCGGTTGGGCTTCTGCACGAAGTCGAAGTTGACCTCGGGGAGCGCGTCTCCCGTGCCGGCGGAAAGGCCGACGTGGCCGGACTTGACGATGCTGTCGAGCCACATGCCGTCGCGGCTGGAGTCGCCGTTGGGCGGGAAGGTGTGGGTCAGTGTCCAGGAGTCGACGTCCTTGTAGTCGGCAGGGGACTTCGCCGCGTCCCACACCTGGGTGGTGACCTTCGCCAGTCGGCTCGTGGTCCAGAAGGTGGGGCTGTATTTGCCCGCGCAACTGGTGCCGGTGCACTCCTGGTCCTTGGGGGTGTCCTTCCAGTTGGCTTCCTGGTCGCAGGCGCTCAGGCAGCGGTCGCCTTCGGTGAAGACGACCCGCATCGGCGGTCGGGTGGTCGTGTACACCGTGTCGGTGCCGGTACGGTTGTCCGTGCCGTAGTCGATGCGGTTCAGGGTGCCGCCGCGGATGTAGCTCACGTCGTCGGTGTCGGTGACGTTGCGGGCGTACTTGTTGCTCTGAGGCGTGTACCACATCGACATGGTGTTGCCGTGCAGGTCCACGACGTAGTCGAGGTTCCATCTCCACGCCTGATCGCAGAACGAGTCGAGATAGGCGGGCTTACGACAGGGTTCCCCGGTGTTGTTGCCCGCCACGGGAACGGTCCAGGTGGAGTTCGTGGTGGGCTTGCTCGAGGTCCAGCCCTTCAACCTGTTGAGGCCGAAGAAGTACTGCACGCCCTCTGCGTCGGTGATCTTCCAGTACTCGTTGTCGTTGTCCCCGTTGTCGGTGTCGGTGAGCCGCTGGATGCGGGAGCCGTCGTCGACCTTGGGCTTCCACGTGCCACTGGTACCGTCGCGGACGAGTTCCACCGACGAGCCGTTGAGGGACATCACCGCGTTGTCGGTTCCCCAGCACAGGTCGTACGTGTCACTGGTGTTGTTGGCGGAGCCGCCCTTGTCCTCGTCGCACTGCTTGTACTGGCGCTCGATGTATCCAGGCCAGTAGTCGAAACCCTCGCCGATCCAGGAAGGTTGGTTGTTCGACGCGTCACTACGACCGTCGACGGCCGACGAAGAATAGGCCAGTGTGATGTCAGGGGCTGGGCCACCGAGCGATGGCGGCGTGCGCATCGGATACGACCAGGAGAAGTCTCCGGAGGATCCGCCGGCCGACCAGCTCGACGAGGCTTGCAGCGAGCTTGCTGAGTAGTCGCCGGTGCTGCCCGATGGCGCGGACGTCAACGCGAGCAGCACTCCAAGGGCTTCGGCGGTGGCGGTGGACCCGAGATCGACGTCGGCCGACACACGCTGCCGGGTCACGTCATTGCGCGAGGGCAGTGGGCGGGGTCGGCACTCGGCGACAGGCTCGTCGTCGAGTGCGCAGTTCGGTAGCTGGAGGAGCCGGAGGCGGGTTGACCAGTCCGCACCGAAGGCATTGGCGAACGACGAGTAGTCGACGGCGACGCTGACCCGACCGCGGCTGGTCGTGGCCTTGACCTGGTCTAGGCGGAGCAGAAGTCCGTCCTGCCATCTGCGGGGTGTGGCGGCTCGGCTGAAAACCTGCACCCGCGCTGAGGACACTTCCGCCGGGGCTGCCTTCGCGGTTGATGCCTGCGGAGCTGCGGCTCCTGGGCTGCCGACCCATACCGGAAGCGAGCCCGCTCGAATGCTCGCCGTCACCGATTCGCCCGTGCGGCGGGTCTGTTCCTGCCCCGCATTAACGGCACCCATGGTGACCTGAGCGGAACCACCGGCCGGCCATACCGGTGCCGGCTCCGGCTTGCTCTTCGCACCCTGGGTCAGATCCTTCGGCCGGGGTTGCGCCTTGACCGGTCTGGCACGGACCGGATCCGGCCGTTGCACGCCGAGGCGGACGGAAGCAGGTTGTGCGGCACGAGCGGGAACGGCGGTCAGCAGCGTGGCAGTGAGGGCAAGGCTGAGTGTCGCCGCCAGGCCGGCGCGTGCCCTGCCCCGGCCGGTGGTGATCATGCGGTGGAGTCGCCAGTAACGAGGTGAGCGGCCTCGACCTCGCGGGGACAAAACGAGCATGACACAACCTCCGTCGTGCAGACACGCTTGCTCAGGATGGGTGGGATCGGAGTGTGAGCTTCGGGTCGGCCGGTGAGGGCTCAGACCCTCAAGCGGTGTCGCGGGATCAGAAGTTCTGGCAGGTACGGCTGGCTTCTCGCTCGGTCATTGCGCCTGCGTAGACATTGATGTCGTCGAGCGCACCCTTGAAATGTGCTGTGGTGGCGCTGCCGGCGCCGACATACATGACGGTGGACGACGCACTGCCGATCGCGCCGCTCCCCTCGCTGGCCTGCTTGCAGCCGTTGACGTAGATCCGCACGGTGCCGGTCGCGCCGTCGAAGACCCCGGTCAGGTGTGCCCATCCGCCGGCGGTGGCGAAGCCGTCGGAGACTGCGGTGTACCAGGTACCGGTCGGTGACTTGACCGCGAACTGCCACCTGCCCGAGGGGCCGATGCTGAGTTTGACGGCGCCGTCTGCCTGTCGGACGATGACCTGCTCCTGGGTGCTCACGGTATTGGGGAGGACCCAGGCACTGACGGTCAGCGACTGTTCTGTGGGTACGACAGGTCCGTCGGTGACGGCGTGGCCGGTGCCGTTGCCCGAACTGCCGTATCCCTCGGTCTGCGGGTAGTTGAACCACAGAGCGCCGTCCCCGTCGTGCGCCTCCTCGGTGTAGCCGACGGTCTGCCCGGACGTGTAGGGGTCGGTGCAGCCCTGCAGACGGAGTTCGGGCATGGGTGACCAGTAGGTGCCGTCGCTCATCGGGTCGGGGCACATGCCCAGGCCGTCGTTGAGCGTCCACCGGGCGACCTGCTGCGCGGAGAGCAGTCCCGGATAGTCCTCGGTGCCGTTGCCGGTGTCTTTGTCGGTGCCGAGGATGTCGTCAGCGGCGATCGCACGGTTCCACAGCCGCACGTCGCGGACCTCACCGGTGAACGGATCGGTGTCGGTCGTCGAGGTGCGGTCTCGTCCGAGCACCACCTTGCCCGTTGCCTTCCAACCGCCACCCCGGGAGGACAGCCAGGACGCGTCGGGGGTGCTGTCTGCGGCTTGCTGGCCGTTGACGAACAGCCGGACCCGTTGCTCGGTCTCGTTCCACACTCCCGCCAGATGAACCCACCGGTCCGCGGGAAGGACCGCGCTCGCCCACGCATCGGCGAAGACCGGGCTGCCAGTGTCGAGTTGAGGTACCCGCATCCGCCACTTTCCAGTGGCGCAGTCGTAGTTGAGGCGGAAACCGCTGGTGTTGGCTCCGTCGACTGACACCGCCGTCTCGTTGCCGGAACAGGTGACAGCGGGCCGCTTCACCCAGGCGGCCACGCTGAAGGAACCGGAGGTGTCCAGACCGGTGCCCGCGGCGCTGACCGATCCCTTGGTGCCCCCCGCCGTCGCGTCCAGTCGCAACGTGCTTTCGCCCAGGAGCCAGGTGTCAGGCGTCCAAGCGACGTCGGTAGCCGCAGCGTCGATGGTCAGATCGGCATCGCCGATCTGATCGGTGAGGCCGCTTCCGCCCACGCTCGTCAACGGCCAGTGGGCGATCGGCGCCGACGGTGATCCGACGAGGAACTGGTAGGTCTCCAACGCCCCCGGCACCCCGGCGGCGTTTCGGCCCACCACCGTCAACGCGTTGAGCCCGTGCCGTGGTGGGGTCAACTGCACCGAATGCGACCCGCCGGCTGTTACGTAGACGGTCTTCTGCGTCGAGCCGACCCATCCGAAGGTGTAGCTGACGATGTTGGCAGCGCCTGCGTCGCCGGGTTCGGGTTGGAAGGTGAACGTGCCTGGTACGCCGGGGCCGCCGTGCGCGGCGTCGTCACTGGGATAGGTCGTGGAGGTGACCTTCACTGCTCCGGCAGTCGTGTTGATCGTGAAGTTGCACCACCCCGACAACGGAGATGAGTCGTTGTAGGAGTCCTTGGTTTGGACGTGGAAGGTGTAGGTCTTCCCGTTCGCCGCCGCCCCCAGGTCGATGGTGACCTCGCCGTAGTTGTTGGCCGGACGGGCGACCGGGTCGGCCACCGACACGTGCGTCGCGGCGGATGCCTCCTTGTAGGCGAACCAGCCCCTGATCGTGTTCGCGGCACCGTCGGCATCGATGTACTGAGCCTTGAGCTTGACCACGGTGGTTCCGATCGTGGACCCGCACGGCTTGCCCGCCGCCGTGAGGTTGGCGGGCTTGCCCGGCACCGTGTTGTAGGTGACCTCGAGCCATGCCTTGTTGGTATAGAACTTCTTCCACCGGTCGGAGGCCGTCTCGTAGCCGCCCGACTCGTTGCAGGCGCACAGGCCGACGGTGTACACATCCCAGTTCGAGTTGGCGTACAGCTGGAGGTCCGAGGTCAGCTGACTACTGGTGAACTCGGCATCCTTGTCCGGTTGGACGCTGCCGCATCCACCGGACTCATTCGCGTTGCCTTCCCAGGAGTCCAACCACACGCTGCTGGGCAGCGGTCGCGTGGTCCATGCCATTCTCGACCCAGACGCCACGGTGATCGCGGAGGTGCGAAAGAGGTGCACCCAGGTCGGGGTACACGACTCCGAGTGGTCCAAGGTGATCCGAATGTTGCTGGTCAGAATGTGCTTGCCGTTCAGGCCGTTCACGTCGAACCCGTAGTACGACCGATACAGCTGACCGTTGCTGCTGTACTGGTCCGGTGGCTGCTTGCCCACCCGCGCCGCCGTGGCGTCGTTGTTCTCACCGTTGCTGGTCGAATACGACCACTTGTTGCGCAGCTTCTCGAAGGGCGGGTCGATGAACAAGGGATACGTCAGTCCTGGGTCCGCCAGCATGGCTTGGTTGGCAGACACCCGCATCTCGCCGTCGACAAGCGTGACTGCCGCTTGCCCGACTCGCGAGGTGACTGCCGGTTCAGCGGCGGTCGCCGGCTCACCAACCGGTTCGGCAGCGCCTCGTTCCCCGTTGGGCATCGCATGCGCCTGACCGGCGGTCGGCAGTACCGAGGAGTCCCACATCGATGCTGACCGGCTCAGCGCCACCATCCGTCCGGTCCGGGTCAACATGCGTACCGAACCGTCATCGGCCGTGACGACGCGCATGTCTCCCCCGCTCTTGTACCGCAACATCTGCACCTCGGCGGTGGCAGCCGCAGCCGCACTCTTGACCTCTACCGCGTGCTGGTATCCATCGGCCGTCGCGATCACATGCAAGTCGACGTCCGGTAGGACGGACTCGTAGGTGGCAGTCGCACCATCGATCGTGGGCGGAGGCAGCGGGGTGGGCCACGACAGGGTGAAAGTGGAACCGTCTTCCCGCCACGTCACCAGCGGTCCCGTGCCGCCACTGGAAAAGGCGACATCCGCGAGGGTCGCCTCCGGGTGGTACAGGCCATCTGCTCGTGGAGTCAGCCGGGTCAGGATCGGCGTCCATGAACCATCGGACCTGCGGACACGCTGCGGGGCGACGGAAGTTCGCAACCGCCGCTCGCCGGAGGGCTCCACAAAGATCTGAGACCGATCCGTCCGGCCCGATAAGGCCTCCACTGCAGCACCACACCTCGCTGCCATCTCGGCAGCTGCCGACTCGTCCGGAGCTTCTACCGCACAACTCGTAGCTGCACTCGCCGAGTCCTGCCCGATCGGCCCGAGCACGACCGCCGCTCCAAGGAGCAGAGTCGCTGCTACGACGGTCAAGGCAGCCGTGCAACGAGGTGCGGTCGGTCGTCCTGCTGGAGCATGCACACCGACCACCCTCGTGGAGGGACGAAGCCGTTCCGTCACCTTCGTTCGGAGGCGGACCCAGCCCCTCAGAGTTTGCTCGGCCACAGCTCCCCCGTCTGACGCTCAGCAATCTGATCGATACATTCAGCTACAGAAGATCGATCTGTCAAGAACTCTGCCGATGATCACCGAAAGACTGGACACAAATCTCACCAGATACATGCCAAGCGCCAGGCTCCTCAACGAAACCGCTCAAATCATGCGCAAAGCGGCTCTTGTTGATCACTCAAGCCTCATACGTTCGACCGCAATTCGCATCGCGTGCGGGCGCACCGCTGGCGGCGGCATCGCTACCATCACCTGTCACCACATCCACGATCGCGCCCCGAAAGGGAATTCATGGGCATCTGGTTCGTCGACCCGCAACTGAACCCGGGTGAGCAACGCCTGCACCAGACCATCGCCAACCAGCTACTGGGACCGAGCCGCACCCTCGGCGGCAGGTTGGTCGTCACCGACAGCCGCGTCGTCTTCGAACCCAATCGTCTCGACCGCCTCACCGGCGGTCGGACCTGGCAGACCGACGCCCAGGCGATCCGCAAGGTGACCGAGACGCCAGGCGGCAAGGAGGGCGTGCGACGATACGGCCCGGCCGGCGCACGACCTCAAATCACTGTCGACCTCGCCTCAGGACAGGCCGGGGTCTTTGTCGTCAAGAACCGCGAAGCCCTCACCAGCGCCATCGCCAGTTGCAGGGCCAACAACTCATAATACTCCAGCCGCACCTGATGGAGTATTAGATGGTGTACCACTTGCGCGCCGCGGCGAGCGACAGAAGTTCAAGATGGTTACCCTGCTGGACGCCGACCCGGCCGGCGAGTAGGCCGCGACGCAGGATGTCCTACCCCAGCGAAAGCGAACTTCATGGCCAATGATCCTCTGAACCTCGACGAGTCCGCCGAGTGGGCAGGTCTCTGGTGGCTCCCCGACGACCCTGACGAGCGAATCCCTGGCGTGCTGCGTTACGAGCCGGAGGACGGCATCGTGCTCTCGTTGATAGGCGCGTTCGAAGACCGGATCGTGTCGAACCCCTCTCCTGGCCTCGCTCTGGTTCACGAAGGGCACCAGAGCTGGGACGTCATTCACGGTGCGGCCGAGCAGCGCGAGATAAGCCTTCTCGCTTGCGTCCCGAAGAGCAGCAAGCGGACCTTCGGTGCGCGAGTAAAGAGCCCAGACAAGCAGACGGTGTTGGTGACGACGGCGCTCATCGGGGCGCACGTCAGCGGGGAGAACGACGCAGCGTTCACCGCAGCCGAGGTGTCTGTCGAGGACCTCGGGCTGTGGGCAGCTTCGTCGGCGTTCGAGGGCTTCGTGGGAGTTGCCGATGGCACTCCAGACGGAAGCGGAAGCATCTCCGTGAAGCCGCCGGAATCCCAGTCGATCACGGTCGATGGAACTGAGTTCCTCCTCTCGCACCGGCACACGCTGCCGTTTTTCGATCAGCGGAGGGGCGGGACCGTCGGCCGCATGCGCGACAGTGCGTTCCTGCGAATCGTTCCTACCGACCGGTTCTCCTTGAGCGGCGCAAAAGGCGCGGCCAGCCTGGTTCAAGATCTGATCGCGCTCGCGACACACCGCGCCGCCGGCGTGATTTGGTTGCGACTGCAGGTGGCAAACGCGGACTCTGTGGCGGGTGGTGACCGGCCGTCACTGCGCCGAAGTGCTGATGTGCTCTACTCGCCCTCGGTGCTTGGTAAGCACGATGCCAAGGCAGTCGACTACCACCTCGTGTTCTTTACGTGCGCATCGTTCCCGTTCGAGGAGGTCGTTCCCCGTTGGTGCGAGGCACACGGGCGGCTACAGCTGGCGATCAATATGATCTTGGGTCTTCGCTACGCACCGGCGCGCTATGTAGAGAACAACCTGTTGACAGCGGTGGGAGCAGCTGAGGTGCTGCATCGGTGCCTCCGCATCGACGAACGCCCTATGCCCGCCGATGAGTTCAAGCAAATGCGCGAAGCGATGTTGGCGCACGTGCCCGAGGGCCACCGAGAGAGATTCAAAGGAATTATCCGCAACGACCCGACTCTGCGGGACCGGCTGTACGCGCTCGCTGCGCGTCCTGACGCTGAAGCGGTCCGGCTGCTCATGCCGGACGTAGATCAATGGGCGAGGAGGACCACTCGGGCTCGGAACGACCTGGCGCACGAGGGCGGGACCCCGAAGCACTCAACCGAGGAGCTGATCGCCGTTGTGGAGGTGACCACAGCAGTCGTGATCCTCAACGTGCTGCACGAGCTCGGATTGCCCGCCGAGCGACAGCGCGAGATCGTGCAGAGGCATCCACAGCTGCGTGCGACGGCCAGGAGCGCCCGCGAATGGCTGGTCGCCACGGGAACCGACTCCTGAGCCTCGTCTTCCGCAGCGAGGAGAGTGTTGCATGGGGGGAGCCGACCGCCAGCGACACGGACACCGACCGAGATCCGGCGGAGGAGCGGTGCCGGTAGACGACAGAGGAACGAGCAGCGGTTCAGTCTGCCGGTTGTTCGTCATCTGCTGCGCTGTGAGCTGTTGGCGATAACGTACTTTGAATACGCAGGAATGCATCAGCGGCGTCGGAGATCGATGCGGTCAATGCATCAAGCATCGGCCCTTCGTCATGTAGGTTTGACGTCTGCTCCTGGTGCTCGGTGTCAGCGTGAGCTAGTCGCAGGCGCGCGCGAAGCTGCAGGGTACGAAGGCGGCGGATGGCACGGGACGGATCGTCCTCTGCTAACTCTAGGCCAGCCAAGACCCATGGCTCGTCCTTGGATTCGGCTTCACGGGCCGCGAGCGCGACGGCGGCGCGAACGAGGCGGTGTAGGTGGTAGTCAAGATCGCAGACCGCGGCAAGGAGGATGTCGTTGCGTGTCTGTTCAACGGTGGGGCGTGATTCGTCGTCGAATAACCTGAAGTAGCCCCACCTGCTGGGCTCGCGGGCGAGGCGGTCAAGAGTGGCAAACACCCGGTCGAAGCCGTCTAGTGGTTTCGTTCGCCAGGCGACGCCGTCGCGGTTTGCCCATAGATTCATGATCGCTTCGGCGGCGGCTGACTCGGCTGACTGTTTCGCTTCGCCGGTGGCGGACTCCGCCCACATGATCAACTCAGCGATGTAGTGCGACATCCACCTACCGAGGATGTCACTGGGATCGAGCTGTTCACACAAATGCTTTCCAAGTTCGAGCACTCGTTCAGAGTTCGTGACGGGCGCCGTGCTCGTCGAAAAGGAAGTACTTGGTGCAGATGCCGGTGGTGGTGTCGTCATCGTCAGGGCTCCCTACGGGTACGGGGTGGGCACGGCTGGCCTCGATACGTCGAGTGATTCTGACCTCTACGATGAGACTGCGACCGGTGCGGCGAAGCAGCTCGGTTAGATCGGTCGTGCGGATGGTGAGCCGTTCGCCGATGCTGCCTCGTTCCCGGCTGCTGTCGCGTTCGGTGTCGTTCCAGACCAGCGACTGGACGGCAGGGGCTCCGTCGATGCTCCAGGTCCGTAAATCGAGGTCAGGAGTGGCCGCCAAGGCGGCGGCTATCTTTGCCGTCGGACGCGGGGGCGGAAAGCGGACGGTGCCGCTGTGTGGGTCTCGCTCGTCAATCCCGCTGCGGCGCCCTGGGCCTCGGATCCAACCGGCCATCTGGAAGTCGGCGGCGTCAAATTCGAATTCCCTGTCATTGGCGGCCGGTATTCGGAAGACGTGGGCATCCGGCGCGCTTTCGAGCGCTCGCAGCAGCGCTGGTCCGGTTTTCGTGCTGACCAGCGCGCTGCTGATATCCACGACTTCGGTTAGGGTGTAGGTCGCCGACCACGAGTCCTCCCACACGACGACCCACCCGGGCCGAGGCGACAGCCGTGCCACACAATCGGCAACGTTCAGGCTCTGCTTCCACTGCTGATTCGACTGCTCGCGGGAGCCGCCGTCGGCGAGCCCATCGCCGGGTTCACGCACCTGCATAGGGGGTGCGGCATCGCGCCGGTCCGCCAGCCAACGTCCATCCTTACGGGTGGGAACGTGTCTGCGCAGGAAGTCGTCCCATTCGCTGTCTTGCTGCCCGGGGCGTCTGATCACCGGCAACGCTGCGATCAACCGGCCTGCTAGCTCAAAGAGGGCATGGACGCTGAGGTAGAAGTCGAGGTCGTCCGAGTACGGGTACTCGGACTTGCTGGTGTACTTGTCCCGCCTGTAGAGCTTGAGCTGATGTCTGGGGTCGTCGGAGTACTCGCCGCGGTATGGCGTGTGCCAACGGTCAAGCAAAATCTCCTCGACGAGCCGTTCAATGCTCCCTGTGCTGATGTCAAACGCATCGCCAAGATCGGAGCACCAGTGGTCAGCGAAGTCCATAAAAAACCGAAACCGTGGATCTCGGCGACCAGTGCCGGTCGGAGGCTCTGGATCGCCGACATCGTTGCTGCTGCCGACGGACGGCGCGCCAGGATTGGCGCTATCCCGCAGCAAAATAGGTATGTCCGCAAGCCGGTGAACGATCCGCCGTCCGGTTCGCCAACTGGTGGTCTCGGTGACCGCGATGGGTGAGCCGACGTGCCGTACCGCCGTGGCTTCCGCCTCGCTCATTGAAATGGAGCCTTGCCTGGCAAGGGAGATCAGGGCTGCCCGGGCGCTGTGCTGCATCACCAGATGGGGATCTGCTTCGAACAGGACGCGGCGCAGTAGCGGCTCGAACTGGGCGGTCGCCGCTTGGGCGTCGGGGTCTTGAGCAGACCGGGCGAGTGCTAGCAGTAGCCATTGCTGTGCATGCCGTTCGTAGAAGGGCAGGCGCGCATCGAAGTACGGAGCTGGACTCTCGCGACCCACGGCGAAGTCGAGAAGCAGATCGGTGACGTCGCGGCAGCCGAGTGCGAGGAGGAGCCGCACGCCGTGTGCTGCGCGCCATCGATTCGCATCGTCCACGTCGGCGAGAGTGGCCCACAGCGCGCCAGCAACCGCATGGGGGGTCGACTTCGGGGCCGGGGGGAGTGATTCGAAACCGCCGTCACCAGCGTCGACATCAGCTACCTCGGCGAACAGACGTAAACCCTCGTCGAGCAGAACGCCGGCCTCCTCCGAGGTGACACGGCTGGAGATTCGGCCGGCGAGAGCAAACGCCTCCTCAGCGTTGAATCGTGGTGCTGTCGTGCCTGTAGTGCGTAGAGCTTGTCCGACGTAGTCGGCGGAAAGCTCTCCCGCGGCTGCGGCCAGCCTCGTGAAGTCGATGGGGTCCCATCTTTTGAGGACTACTTCTCGGCAGAACCGTACGATCGCCGCTCTAGCGAGTTTTCGGATCTCTGCTCGCAGCCCGAATGAGAGTTGTTCGGGTGTACCGACGATGTCGAGCAGGCGTTCGACGTCCCAGGTACTGGTGTGTGGGCATTGGCTAAAGGCTTCGACCATTTGCGCCTTCTGCGGGGATGGCGTCTTAGCTGCCTGGTCGTAGACGTTTTCGAGCCGGATGTCGGGGTGTTGTTGGTGGTCCTTGGCGATCGCCAGCGCGTCCGCCCAGCCAGCCGGCGACGTCAAGTCGAACGCGGTGTGAAAGCTGTCCTGATGCTTGTCGATTTCACTGGTGTCGGAGCCACCTAGCCAGCGGCTGGAAACGAAAGATGTGGGAGGTTCGGCTACGGCGCGGGCGTCAGGCGCGAAGCAGGTTCCGTCCAGCGGGATCTGCATTTCAGCGGCGATATCGTCAAGTTGCCGGTAGCTTTCCGCCGTGTGCTTCACGGCACGCTCGAACTCGCCCAGGACTCTGACCACGGCACCCGCCTGCTCGGGGTGCTGCCGCATGGCGTGCGTGATGATGTCGATGCTCTGCCAGTGGTCGCCGAGGGGTAGCAGAGCCGTAGCCACCAACGGCGTCGGACGGAGCAGTGCTTCCTTTCCTGCGACCAGAGCCCGCGCCATTTCCGTGACTGTGACGATGCGCCGGTCACGCCAGCGCGATCCGATGGCGATGGCGGTGTTAGCGCTTAGCTTTCCCGCACTCTGCAACGATTCGGCGAGGTCGACGCCGTCACCAAGGTACGGCTCGAGGTTCTCAGCCACCTGAGCCAGACGGTAGGCGCGTTCGGGTTGGTCGCGGCCTGCAGCGCCGGCTGCGTCCGCCATCTGCAACAGCATGGTCCAGCGAGCATGAGCGTCATCACCCACGCGATCAGCGACCGCCACGGCCTGCTCGAAATGCGCGCGGGCCTCAGCGGCTCCAAGCCGGTACGTTGCACGAGCCAGCATGATCAGCCCATCGATGATGTAACTAGCTTCGGCGCGCGTCTCGTCCATCGAGGCTCGGAGCGCGGTTGCGATCTCGACGCTGACGCCGTGCAGATAAGGATGCCCAGCGCTGACGCGAACGACCTGCGTCAACGTAGCACGAGTCAAGGTGGCGAACTGCGCACTACAGAATTCGATGAACCGATTACACCGGACCTCGCCAGTGGCGACGGCCAGGACACGAATCGCTATGCGACAGACGCTGTTAAGCAAGAAGTGAGGCGGATCGTGGGAGAAGGACTTGCCGAAGATCGACTCCATCTGGTCATACCGCTCCTCCAGCTCCGCGTCGTTCCCAAGGAGGACGTCTACCCATAAGTCAACCCAGCCGGCCAACGGTGTCACGTTGGCGTCGTATGCTCGCGCTCGCGATGATGACGAAGCGTACGCAGGACGGCTCTTCGCTTCACGAACCTCCTTCCCGGCAATAGCGCCGGGGTCGAACGCCTGCCCTCGAACGCGAGCCAGAAGAGCGAATCCAACGAGGAGTTCCAGGGTGCCCCTCTCGTATCGATCGCCGGTCCGGTAACCAAGGTCCTCGGGAAGATATCGACCGAGAATCTCAGCCGCCGTGGGTTTGTCCACAAGGTCGTAGCGCAGCCCGGAACCGACTGCCCATGTCACCGCTGCCACCCCACCGTCCGCTACGCCAGCCTCAGTGACGTCGTGCGTTGCTCGGTCCGATAAGAGCAGGCGACTCGTCGCCGATCTCAACACGTCGAGCACGCGTCGGACTGCCGGCAATCCAAGTTGCTGGCCTGCCTCGGCACACGCATGCGCAGCAGCGATTGCGAGGTACCGCGGGCCCTCCACCGACCCCAACAGGTCCAGCTCCGCAATCCGTCCCGCGTCGATGAGGCGCCGGGAGACAACAAGCCCCGCATCAAACGCGACAGTCTCCGGCGTCCAGCGGCGTAGGTAACCAGCACACGCCTTGGCACCGTCGGTATTGAGGAGCCCCCATGCCACCAGAGCGATGTCACTGTTGCTGACCTGCGAGCGCTCACCCTGCTCTCGCGCGCCTTGTGTCCATGCCTTCATCCAGGTCTGAGCACTCCGAAGCCGGTTCCGCGCCTGATGGATTCGGCCAGCAGTCCCGGACAGCAACGCTCCTTCGGCCGGAAGGTTCGAGTTGGGCCAGCTACCGGATAGGCTGCGGGCGGCGACGAGTTGCTCAACGATGTGGGGATCGAGGAAGTCGGCAGCGAGATCGGTGTGCTGCCGGATGAGTTCCAACCGGCGAGTACGGCCGGCAGCGAGCGCACCCACCTTGACTGCTAACCGTCCCGCCTCAAACTCAAGGCCCTCGCGTAGCGCTGCTTTAAGCGCGAACTGCGCCCTTTCCTGATCGATCTCGGTGCGCTGCAGGTTCCGTGGCTGTTCACCCTCGACGGCGTCGAACGGGAGGTCGTCGTCGGACAGTGCCAGACGGATCAGGTCGTCGACTCGGCGTGCCTCCCACAGCAAGGCGGGAATGGACGCAGCAGCGTAGGGATCCTCGGCGGCCATCGGTCTGAGCCTGCCGAGGAGGTCGTCGAGGCCCTCCCCAACAGGGCGAAAACGTTCGCGGAACCAGGTTTCCGTCGGTTCATCCCGGAACTGGACGGCCCCTGCGTCGATGAGCAGAGGATGGCCGAGATCGGCGACGAAACTCTCCACCAGAGCAACGTCTACCTGTGCAAGCTGAGCGAGCACTCGCACGGGAATCATGGGACGCAGGGCAGCCAATCCGACACAGATCTGGTCGATCTCAGCCGACTGGTGGTGCCGATCTTTGAGTTGCTCCACCAGCTCCCGCATTAGCGCGCCGAGGACATCACGATCAGCTTCGCCAACCTGACCTAGACGGCTGAGAACCTCGGTCAGACTTGCCGCTGAACCAAGCGCAGTGGCCTGAACACGAGGGTTTCCGCCGGTCCGTGCATGGAACTCGGCTGCATCGCGATCATCCGCGTCGGGGAACGACGCCCGCAGCAGCGCCGCACTCTCGTCCTTGGTAAACCCCGAGAGCGGGATTGCGCGATAGCCGGCTGGCGGGGTGAGAAGGTGCAGACGTTCAGTCCTGCACAGCGTGATGAGCCGAGTGTTCGGCGGCATCTGCTCCCGGAGAAGCCCAGGGGCGAAGGCACGGGTTCCGTTCTCGTCGGCTACCAGCACCGCGTTGTCCGCCGCGTCGATCACTAACACCAACAGCGTTTCTGGCCCCCGAGTGGCAACAACCTGAGCGGCGTTGGCTACCCGCTTCATGAACACCCGGAAATAGTCGTCATAACCAGCGGTGTCCGAGGGAATCAGTGGATCACACAGGCCCTGAGCGGCCAACTCATTGACGATTTGAACCAGCGCCCGCTTGGGTTCGTGCCTCCAGCTACTCGGAAGCCGGTAGGAGCCGTTGCCGAAGCAGTCGTAGACCAGCGTCACGGATCCGGCTGGCAGCGAAGCGCCGATACTGTGCGCCAGGACCGATTTGCCGATACCGCCAGGCGCGTGAATCAAAATGGGCCTCGTGTCGGGGTGCCTGAGCTGGTCGACCACCGTAGCGAGATGAGCCGTAGGGACGACCGTCGCAGGCGCTTGGAGGAGGCTGGGCGCAGGCAGCAGCGCCTCCTCCGACACACCGATCGCGGCGAGGACGGCCACCTTGTCGACGCGCGGATTGCCCCCGTGCTGCGAGGTAGCTCGGCCACCGACCATCTCCTTCAGACGCAGGGCGTAGTCAGCGGGCGCGCCAGGTAGGAGGGCATTCAGGTCTTGTTCGAAGAGCGGTCGAAGCCGGAGCAATCCGGGTGCAGTGTCATCGATACGTAGTTGCCGGCACAACTGCGCGATCTGTGGTGAAGTTAGGGCGGCGGCGAGTTCCCTCCGGATGTACCTGACCGCGCTACGTGATAGCGCAGAAGGGGTACGACCCGACGCGAGATCCGAGATGGCCGCGTGGACGCCAGGCGATGCGGGCCGGTTCGAAACAACCTCAAAAAAAATTCGATCGCCTAGATTCGGATCTTTCTTCAGAATCTTGGAGAATCGTTCCGCGAACCCAGCGAGAGTGCCTTTCAGGAACGAGGCGGTCCATTCGGTACTTGTTTGTAAGGTTGAGTGCTTTAACTGCCGATAGACCACTCGATCGGCAGAGGCTGGGTCACTTGCGCCCCAGTATTCGGCCAGATCAATGACTTCGAAACTTTTTCCGGTCGCGCCGTCACTAGGCGAAACTCCTTCGACGTAAATCGAGTCCAAGCGGGTGCCGGGCTCAAGCAGACGCAGCGCCTGCCGGGCAGCCCACACGTAGTGAAACTGGTCGCCGTCGCGGCTGGGCCGCAGCAAGTCTGTCGTCATCAGGCACCATTACACACGGTCGACGCGCCTTGTCGTCAACGGCCCTGCGCTGCCCTACTACCAACTCACCGGCCTCGTCCGCGACCACCACGGCCGCACCACCACACCCACCGCATCCATCACGGACAGCCAAAGCGTCAAGACCTCCACCAACGTCCCACCGTCCACACAGGGCACCGACGCCGGCAAGAAAGTCGTCGGCCGCAGCGGCATCATCACCGACACCCTCGGCCCCCTCCTCGCCGTCACCGTCACCGCCGCAAGCACCAGCGACAACACCATCGGCATCAACCTGCTCGACCACGCCACCACCACCTACCCCACCCTGACCAAAACCTGGGTCGACGCCGGCTTCAAAAACCGCGTCGTCGAACACGGCGCACACCTCGGCGTCGACGTCGAGATCGTCACCAAAGACCCACAGATCAAAGGCTTCAGCGTGATCAAGCGCAGATGGGTCGTCGAACGCACCATCGGCTGGCTCATGCACCACCGCCGCCTCGTCCGCGACTACGAAACCCGACCCCACAACTCCGCCAGCATGATTACCCTCGCCATGATCGACAACCTCGCCAAACGCCTCACCACCGAAACCACCCCAACCTGGCGAGAACCCCCACAACCACAACACACACAAAATACGTGAATCAGACATCCTCTAATTGGAGGAACTCAACACACTCCCTAAATCATCCTAGGAGGGAAAGTCTCTCTGCGGCTGTCGTGGGATCGGTTCGACAGAGCCGCGACTGGTCGTAGTTCAGCCGAGGTCAGGTCGATCTTCGTACTGCCGCGACTCCACATGCCAGGAGGAACGCGAGGGCGATCATTCCGATCCGTAGCCATCGCACGTCCGGGGCCGGTCGCACGCCGATCGAGACCGCCAACCCGAGCTGCACCAGCAGCACCAGGCAGATGACGACGCTGAGCGCCCGGTACGTGCTGCCGAACTCGGACCAGAACACCCAGGTGCCGTAGACGGCGGGGACCGTCATCAGCAGGCTCAGGCCGATGAGCGGGACGGCCAGCTTCCATCGCGTGCGCGCATTCACTGCTACTCCTTCATGCCTTTGCCGGTGCTGCCGTCCCAGGGATCGACGTCAACGGCCAACGCCGGGCCCGCGTCACGGAGACGCTGCGCTTGCCGCTGCCATTCGGCCCGCTCGTCGGCGCTCATGGCTTCCCGCTCGGCCAACGAGACGGTGAAGGCTTTCTCCGAAGCCCGGCCGTGCCAGGAGACCCCGAGAGCCGTGCGCAGGTCTGCCTCGCCACGTAGGACGGTGCTGGCGAGGGAACCCAGGGGGTCGTCGTTGCCGCGGCTCCGGGCGACCGTCGTGAGGACTGCCTGGGCCAGGGCCTGGCGGTGGACTTCGTCGGTCATGGTTTATCCCTGCTGTCCGGGGTGATGGTAGGGCTTCAGGTCGGGGAGCGCGGCGACGGCGGCTCCCGCCTGAATCATGCCAATCGTGCCGGCGATGCCCTTGAACGTGGCCTCGGCGTTGCCGTAGAAGGTGGAGATCTCGTCGTAGAGGTCGTACGCCTGCCAGGCGTAGTAGGCGGCCACGCCGTAGCCGACGACCGGCCCCACCCCGGTCTCGATCGTCGCGGTCCCCACGGCCGAGGCTAGATTGATGACGATCAGGACATCGATCAGCTTGGCGAGCAACCCGCTGACGACGTCGAAGAGTTGCTTGGCTGCCTCGGCGGCCTTGGTGTAGAGCTCGGCGTACTGGTCACAGATCGGGTGCAGGGCCATGGCGGCAGTACCGAGCTTGAGTTGGAACTCCTGCTCGGCCTCGGCGGCGTTGCCGCGCCATACCTCCGGCACGTCCCCTGCGGCCGCGACCAGGTTCCGGCCCACGTCGAACAGCGCGTCACCATGATCCGCCATGCCACGGCGCAGTGGACGTGGGCCTGCCCCGTTTTGACGGACATCCAAGATCAGGGGACCTGGGGTCTCCGGGAGGATGTCCATCATCATGGAGAGCATGGGGAAGAAGCGGCCGCGGCCTCGGCGTTCGTTCACGCCGGAGTTCAAGGCCGAGATCGTCGAGTTGTGCCAGCGTGGTGACCGCACGCTTCGACAGGTCAGCCAGGATTTCGACCTGACCGAGACCGCGGTGCGTGACTGGGTCAAGCAGGCGGACCTCGATGCCGGTGCCCGCACCGACGGGCTGACCAGCAGCGAACGAGACGAACTCGCGCAGCTGAGGCGGGAGAACCGCAGGCTGCGCGAAGACGTGGACATTCTCAAGCGGGCGACGGCTTTCTTCGCGAAGGAGACCCGGTGAACGTGTACCCGTTCATCGAGGCGGAGCAAGCCGGTAGGCACAACGTCAAGCGTGCGTGTGAGCTGCTCGAGGTCTCCAGGTCCGCCTACTACCAGCGCACATCCGATGTCCAGTCCGTTCGCGGGCGCGTTGACGCTGAGCTCACCGAGAAGATCATCCAGGTCCATGCGGTGTCGAAGGGAACCTATGGGGCGCCGCGCATCCACGCCGATCTCGCCGACGCCGGCATGCGGCACGGCCGTAAACGCGTCGCCCGGCTGATGCGCGCCGCGCAGCTGGCCGGTAAGATCCCTCGCCGGTGGCGGGCCACGACGATCCCCGACCCGAACGCCAGCAGACGCCCTGACCTGGTCGAGCGTGACTTCACCACCGATCCGGCCGCCCTCGATTCCCGCTGGTGCGGGGACATCACCTACATCAACACCTGGCAGGGCTGGCTCTACCTGGCCACCGTCATCGATCTCGCATCACGTCGGGTCGTCGGCTGGGCCGTGGCCGACAACCTGAAGACCGACCTGGTCGACGCCGCCCTCGCCGACGCTCTCGCACGCCGCCGACCCGAGCCCGGGCTGGTGTTTCATTCCGACCGCGGCACGCAATACGTCAGCGCCCAGCACGCCCGCCTCGCCCACCGTCACGACATCCGCCTGTCCGTCGGACGGCGCGGGCAGTGCTGGGACAACGCGGTCGCCGAATCGTTCTTCTCCACCATCAAGACAGAACTGCTGCACCGCCAGCCATGGCCCACCCATCAAGCCACCCGCCAGGCCATATTCGAATACATCGAAGGGTGGTACAACACCCGCCGCCGGCACTCGCCCCTCGGCTACCTCAGCCCCGCCGCCTTCGAAGCCACCGGTTCGCACCTGCTACCAACGGTCCAGGCAGCCTGACTAAGATCAACACATCGACCCTGTCCGTCGAAACGGGTCAAGCCCACAGGACACTAGCTTCCCGCCCATGCGGGGATGCGGGATCACCGCACCCTCCGATGACCACCGCACCCCGCCCGCTACCTCTGCCCTGCGATGTCCGCGCAACCCCTGTCTGTCAGGGTGAGTTGAGGCCAGCGGTTCATAGCAAGTCCGCCGGACAGGGCGAGTTCAGGATTGAGAAGCGTTGAATGCTGCTGTAGACGTTGTGACGGCCCAGGATGGGGTCATGAGTCGCAAGAAGGGCCCGCGTTCGGAAGGGCCGCGTGCCCGCCGGTCG
The DNA here is from genome assembly GCF_049178975.1 of Micromonospora sp. WMMD734. Lineage (NCBI taxonomy): Bacteria > Bacillati > Actinomycetota > Actinomycetes > Micromonosporales > Micromonosporaceae > Micromonospora > Micromonospora sp. WMMD734. The sequence goes on along the minus strand of NZ_JBMHMK010000001.1, from coordinate 779,894 downwards.
TTCACCCCGGGGCAGAAGCTGGAACTCCTCGCCGGTTACGAGCAGGCCGTCGCGGCTGGTGAGGGCGGAGCGTTCCTGCGGCGGGAGGGCTTGTACTCGTCGTTGATGTCGGAGTGGCGCCGGGCCCGTGACGCCGGCCTGTTGCAGGGCAAGCCGGCCGGTGAGACGGTCGGGAGGCCGTCGGCGGAGCAGGCGGAGATCGCCCGGCTGCGGCGGGAACTGGCGCAGGCGCAGGCGAAGCTGGCGCGGACCGAGACGGCGTTGACGATCATGGGAAAAGCACGAGAGCTCTTGGAGGACATCTCCAGGAGCGATCCGGACGGTCCGGACGTGTTCGGGCTCGGCAAGCGCTGATGGCCGCGTACCGGGAGTTGACCAGCACCGGCACCACGACCCGGGCCGCGGCGGCGATGACCGGGATCGCCCGGTCCAGCGCGGAGCGGGACCGGCGCCGGCCGACACCATCGCGGCCGGCTCGGCGGACGCCTGCGAACGCGCTCACCCCGAGCGAGCGCGGGCAGGTGCTGCGGCTGTTGAACAGCCCGGAGTTCGTCGACGCCGCCCCGGCTCAGATCTACGCGGCGCTGCTGGACCAGGGCGTCTACGTGGGCTCGATCGCCACCATGTACCGGCTCCTACGCGAAAACAAGCAGGTTCGCGAGCGTCGCCGGCAGGCCCGGCACCCAGCCAGGCAGCGTCCCGAGCTGATCGCCGACCGGCCGGGGCAGGTCTACACCTGGGACATCACGAAACTCGCCGGACCGGTCAAGGGCGTCTACTACGACGCCTACGTAATGATCGACATCTACTCCCGGTACATCGTCGGGGTCCGCGTGCACGCCCGCGAGTCCGGTCCGCTCGCCGAGTCGATGATGCGCGAAGTGTTCGGCGCCCACGGTGTCCCGCACGTCGTGCACGCCGACCGGGGCACCTCGATGACCTCGAAGTCGGTCGCTGACCTCCTCGAAGACCTCCAGGTGACCCGCTCGCACTCCCGGCCGAAGACCTCCAACGACAACCCGTACAGCGAGGCCTGGTTCAAGACGTTGAAGTACGCGCCGGTCTTCCCGCACCGATTCGCGTCCCTGGCCCAGGCACGGGCGTTCATGGCCGAGTTCGTGACCTGGTACAACCACGCCCACCGGCACTCCGGGATCGGGTTGCACACCCCCGCAGACGTCCACCACGGCCGCCACCACGCCGTCCGCGCCAACCGCCAGGACACCCTCGCCACCGCGCGGGCGGCGCACCCGGAACGATTCGGCACCACCCGACCCCTACCCAAGATCCTCGACCTGCCCAACCAGGTCTGGATCAACAAACCCGAACCGGAACGACAGGCCGCTTAACTCCCGCTGGCCTCAATCCCTTGACACGTTCCGCAACCGCGGCGTTCAGGACCGCAGAACAGGCCCTACACGACCACTACTGAAATTCATGCGAGGGGATGGGGCTCGTTCGTCAGGGCTGCCAACGCAGCGGCGACCTCCTGCAAACTCGCCCGGACATACGTGGTGGTCGTACCGACATCACCGCCACTGTCAGCATGACCGGCGTAGGCACGGGCCACCGCGTAACCGAAGTTCCGCTCCACCCACGTCAACGTCGTGTGCCGCAACCAATGGGTACTGATCTGCTGCACCCACACCCACGGCAGATGCTCACCGATACGCACCCACAGATGGTCGTACCGCCGGTACGTGATCGGCTGCCCGTTGCGATACCGCAGCAACTGCCCCCTCGCCGGAGCTTGACGCTCCTCCGCGTGCCGCTGCAGATGCCGCATCAGCGTCGGTGAGACCGGCTGCCACCGCACCGTGTCACCCTTCTCCCGCAACAGGATCAGACACTGATCCGGATCCAGATCCACCGGACGCAACGCCAACGCCCCACCCCGCCGTCACGCCGTCTCGGTGTGCAACCGCAACAACAAACTGTCCAACACCGGATCATCACCCGTACCCGCCACGACCGCATTGATCTCCGCCAACCGGGCATGGGCCACCGCCCGCCTGGTACTCGCCAACCGCCGCGGCTTGGCCACCTTCAGCGCCGGATTGTCCGCCGCCACGATGAACCCGTCCGCCACCGCCCGCTTGTACAGACACCGCAACGCCGCGATCAGATGCTCCGCCGCACTCCGCCCACCCCGCGCATTGCGACGCGCCACCACATGCGTCCGGACGTACTCCGCCAACCACTCGATCTCCGACGGGCTCGGCTCATCCAACCGCCGCTGCCCCCAGTGCTCCACCACCCGCTTCCAGTACGACCCGTACGCCCGCCGCGTGCCCGCGGTCACCGCCGCCGACACCACCGGCACGTACTCCGCGAACGTCGGCGCCACCGGCCGCACCGCCGCCTCCACCAGATCAGCCGGCGAGATCCCCATCCGCGCCAACAACAACCGGGCCGCGTCCAACTCCGCCCGCCCCACCGCACCATCGGTCACGGCCGACCACCACCCAGGACAGCAGCGTGCACCGGGACGACCATCGCGTCCACAGCCGCCGGCGGATGCACCACCAACATTTGCTCCGTAGGACAGGCCGCCAGCAGCACCCGGTCACCCGCCGCCAACCCGCACCACTGCCGCACCGCCGCCGGCAACCGCAGATGACCCTGACCGGTCACCGTGAACACGCCCTGCCGATCCGCGCGGAGCACTACCAGACCGGCACCCTCATGGATGTGCAGCCGGGTACCGGGCACCCAACCGAGCGCCCGAACGACCCCATTGTCGGCGATCCGACCACTGGCATCGAGCGCCGCCACCCCATAGACCAGGGTGCCGGTACGAGGGGAAGGAAGATCCGCAAGCGGCAACGGTCGACGACGAAGAACCCCGTCAGGACGACCACCCGGTTTGCCCCGGCCCGCCAACATGACCGGCGGGACGACGGGAGCGACCACAACGTCAGCCACGCCGACCACCCCCGCCCGAAACGGGACCAGCCGGCATTGACAAGGAGATCAGATTGGTGTGGTCAAGCGTGCTTGACCACCAATACGTCGTAGACAGCAGGGATGCTGTGAAAGTGTGTCCGAGGGGGGACTTGAACCCCCACGCCCTATACGGGCACTAGCACCTCAAGCTAGCGCGTCTGCCATTCCGCCACCCGGACTTGCCCGTCCAGCCTACCGTGTCGGCTCCGGCGGCTCTCACCCCGGTCAGCCGCCCTGGTGGGCCGCACGGGGCATTACTGTACACGGCCCGTATGGATCATGCACATCGCCGCCCGACCCGCCTACGGGAGCCGGATCGTCGCAGGTCAGGACGCGGCTGGAGCGGGCGGGTAGCGTCCGGCCCCGCTCAGACGGCAGCATTGCTTGCGTGTCCGTACCCTCACCCCTCGCCGCAGTCCAGCGCCGGGCCCTCGCCCTGCGTTCCGCCGGTGACCTGTCGGCGGCCTGCCGGCTGCTCGCTGACACGCTCGCTTCGGCCCGTCCCGCGTACGGTGAGGACCACCCGGAGATCATGGGCACCGCGCACCTGCTCGCGAGGTTGCACCGGGAGGCCGACGATCCGGCAGCCGCCCGGCGGGTGCTGGAGGAGGCGTACGCGGCCGGCGAGCGGCGGTGGAACCCGGCCGATCCGCTGATGCTGGCCCTGGCCTTCGACCTGGCCGGGGTCGCCGAGGAACTGGGCAACCGGCACGAGGCCCGCCGCAACTACACCCGGGTGGCCACCGCCGGGCCCGCCGCGCTCGGCGAGCAGCATCCCGCCGTACGCGCCGCCCGTCAGTACCTCGGAATCCCCGACGGCCAGCCACCCTCCCCGTCCCCCGCTGCCGCGCCTGCGCCCTCGCCGCCGACTCCCCAGTCGGCCCCTCCCGGCCACGCCCCGCCGGCCCCGCACCAGGAGCACCGGCCCCTCCCGACGCCCCGGCCCGGGTCGGCACCGCCCTCGCCCCACCCGGTCTCCGCGCCTCCCACCCCGACCGCACCGGGCCCACCGACCCCGGCCGGCCACCCGCCGGCGTCGAGCCAGCCGGTACGCCCGCCGGCACCACGACCGGGCCCCGCACCGGCCGGCCCGGCTCCGGACGCCGAGCCCCGGGTGCCACTGCCCCGGCAGATGTACGGCGTCCAGCCCACCAACCGGTCCGGCGTACCCCGGCCCCGTCCGGCCTCCGCCGCACCACGGTCCGGGCCGCCGGCGTCACCGCCCGGCCCACCCACCGCCGCTGCACCGGCACCGGACGCCGCCCCGGAGGCAGCGCCGGCGCAGCGGTACCCGGCGTCACCCGCCCCGGTCTCCGGTGGCGCACCACCCACCTCGCCCTGGGCGCCGCCGCACCTGCAGCACCCCTCCGCCGTGTCGCCGGGCGCGACGGGCGATGCCGTCCCGCCGGGAGAACCCGACCGGTCGGCTGCTCCCCCGGCCGCACCGCACCCCGGAGCGTCGACCGGGGGGCCGTCCGGTCCACCGGCCCAGCACGGGCGTCCGGTCCCGATCCCTACCGTGCCCACCGCCAGCCCCGCCCAGCCGGGCGGGCCATCGGACGGCGCGCCCATCCGGCACGGGCAGCCGACCGCCCTTCCGCCCGCGCCGGGTGAGCCCGGTCCGGTCCATCCCCTGCCCACCGCCACCCCGCCCGCCCCGACCGGCGACGGGGCCGCACCGGGTCCTGCACCCGCCGATGCGCCGACTCCCGCACCGCCGGCAGCGCCCGCTCCGGCGGCGCTTCCCGCCGTCCCGCCCGTGCCGGGGCCGGCTGCGACCCCACCCGCGCCGGGCTGGGACCGGCCGACGGTACGGGTCCAGCAGATCGGCCCCCTGCTGGAGGAGGACCAGCACCCCGGCCCCACCCGAACCCCGGCGGCGACCCCACCCGGCGGTACGGCACCCGCAGCGTCATCCGCCGACGCGGTACCCGGGGCGACGTCCGGCGATACCGCCGCCGAGCCGGCACCCACCGCAGCACCTCGCGGTACGGCCGACCCGGTTCCCGCCACAGCGTCCGGGGACACCGCCGCTCCCGCGTCCACCGTCGAATCCGCTCCGCCGCCCACCCTGGCCGCACCCGCCGATCTCCCGACGGCCTCCACACCGTCGCAGCCGCACCCCGCACCACCGGCACCCGCAGCCACCAGAGATGTCGACCTGCGGACCGGGCATCCGGCGGTGACCACTGCACCGCTCGACACTCCACCCGGCGGGGACGCCGGGGGCACGCCCGTCCCGGCATGGACCACCGGCCCCGCCGGGACGGTCGACGACGCGGGCGGGGACGAGGCTCCCGCCGACGACCCGACATGGGACGACGTCGCACCAGGTCGGTCGATCATCATGCCGCTGGTACCGATGACCGAGCCGCCGGCAGCTACCGAACAGACCACGGGTCCGCCGCCGTACCCGGGACGGACCGCCGGATCACCGCCGGTGGTGGCGCAGTCCTCCGGATGGCCATCGACCGCGGGGCGGACCCCGGGATGGCCGTCGGATTCGGGGCAGGCCGCCGGGTCCCCGCCGGATGCCGGGCGCCCGCCGGCACCGGGAACGGACGTCGGATCGTCGGCACCGGCACCGGACAGCACGCACGAGTTCAGGGCACCCACCGCCGCCCACGCGCCCGCGCCGTGGGCGACCACGGCGTCCTCGCCACAGGCAGTGGTGGAGCCCGGACCGCCCCCCGGGGCAGCCGGCCCGGGGGGCGGGGAGCGTGGCACCGACCGGGGCGTACCGCCGGCGGTGGAGGGGGCGGGATATCCGGAGCTTGCGCCGTCGTACCCGGCGCAGGACGGGCGGGCGCGCCGCCGGGGCCGGACGGTGGCCGTGGTGGCGGGGGTGGTCCTGGTGCTGGTCGCCGGGGGCACGGTCGGCGCGCTGGCCCTGGGCCGGGACGCGGACGGGCCGCAGCGGTCGACCGGCACCGCCCCCCGGCAGACGGCCGGTCCGCCCCCGGCCGACCTGAGGTTGCGGGACGACGAGGCCACCATCACGGTCACCTGGTCCGACCCGAGCGGCGGCTCGGTGCCGTTCATGGTCGCGGGTGGACGCACGGGTCGGGCCCTCGGGGTGATGGCGACCGTCGACCCGGGACAGACGAGTTTCACGGTCAACGGGCTGAACGCCGAGGTGGACTACTGCTTCACCGTGTTGGCGGTCTACTCGACGGACTCGTTCGCCACCTCCGGCCAGGTCTGCACCGACCGGGTCCGGCCGTCGCCGAGCAGCTGAACACGACGGCCGGCCAGGGGCGGCCGGGCGGGGAGGCTGACCGAGTGCTCCGGCCTGCGCCGCAACGGCAGGACACCCCACCGAACCGGCACGCTGGGTATCCGAAGCGGAACGGTCCGGGTTTCCTCGTCCCGGATCGACCCCTATGATGTGCCACGGTTCAGGCGAGGGCGTCCGGCACCCGGCACGCCGTCTGAGGCCACCGGACGGAGGTCGACCCGCTGTGGCCAGCATCGACGATGCCGCGAGCGCCGGGAGTGGCGCGTCCCGCCGACGGTCCCGGTGGCGGGGTGGGCTGGTCACGGTCGGCACGGTGACCGCGCTGGTGGCGGCGTTGGGCCTCACCCTGCTGGGTCGGGGCGCCGCGGAGGAGGCGTTGGCCAGCTTCGACGCCAGCAGTTGGCTGTGGAGCAGCACGCGGGGCGAGTTGGCCCGGGTCAACGGGATCACCGCCAGGGTGGACACCCGCAAGGAGGTTCCCGGGGCGCGGCAGCATCCGGTGCAGGTCACCCAGACCGACCGGCTGCTCATCCTGCGTGATCTGGAGACCGGCCAGGTGAGCGCGCTGGACCTGGCCACCCTCCAGATCACCGCGACCACCCCCACCACGCCCGGTCTCGGGGTCAACGTGGTGCTGCACGACGACGCGGCCTTCGTGGTGGACGCGGTGCGCGGGGTGGTGCGTCAGCTCGATCCCCGTTCGCTGGTGCCGGTGGGTGACCCGGTGCTGTTTCCGCCGGGCATCACGGCCGGCGCGTTCGACGGTCGGGGCCGATTGTGGATCGCGGTGCCGTCGGAGGGCACCGTCGCCGCGGTCACCGCCGCCGCGCTGCCGTCCGGGCCGGCGTCGGGGCCGGCCGGCACCCGGGGGCCCCGGCGGGTGCAGACGCATCCGGTGGCCGAGCCGAGTCACGAGTTGACGGTGTCCACCCTGGACGACGGGGTGGCGGTGCTGGACCGCACCACCGGCACGCTGGTGACCGTCCGGGGCGGACAGACCCGGCGTACGGTGCTGGAGGCCGCCGCGGGTGGCGCGGTGCCGGCGCGGACCAGCGGCCCGGTGGTGCCGGTGACGATCGGTGGGGAACGGCGGGTGCTCGCCGTCGGTGACGGCCGGGTGGTCACCCGGTTCGTCGTGCCGGGCAGCGGCGACCGGGTCGGGCCGGCCGTGGCCTGGGCGGGCCGGTTCTACTGCGCCGACGGGGTCACCGGCACGGTCTACGCGTTCGACGGGGCCGGGCAGCTGGTGGAGACGATCCGGCCGGGCCGCACGAGAGGCCCGCTGGAGCTGGAGGTGCGGGAGAACCACCTGTTCATCAACGCCCCGGGTGCGGCCACCGCGCGGGTGGTCGACGACGCGCACCGGGTACGCACCGTCGACAAGTACGCCAACGACGTGCTGGGCGGGGACCCGCCGCCCGACCCGCCACCGCCGCCTCCGCCGCCGAAGCCCCGGGTGGGTAAGCCCGGCGCGCCGGGTCAGGTCACCGCCACCGCCGGGGACGCGCGGGCCCGGGTCGCCTGGCGGCCCGCCGCCGCGAACGGCTCGGCCGTGCTGCGGTACGTGGTGCAGGGCGCCGGGCGTCGGCACGAGGTGGGGGCGAACCAGCGGTCGCTGGAGGTCACCGGGCTGACCAACGGGTCGACGTACACGTTCACGGTGTACGCGGTGAACGGCAGGGGCGACGGCCCGGCCCGGCGCAGCAACCCGGTGACCCCGACCTCGGCGGTGCCGGCCCCACCGGCCGGGGTCAGCGCGCAGGCCCGCCCCGACGGCACCGTGCTGGTGCGCTGGCCGGCGGCCGACGGTCAGGGCAACCGGATCGCCCGGTACGCGGTGACCGCCACCTCGGCCGGCGCGAACGCCCCGGTCGGCGAGTCGCGTCGCACCGAACTGGTGGTGCCGGCCGGTGAGCTGACCTACGGCACCCAGTACGCGTTCACGGTGATCGCGGTCAGCGACCGGGGGGCCGCCTCGGTGGCCTCCCCGCTCAGTGAGCCGGTGGTGCCGTTCGCCGCCCCCGGGCAGCCGGCGGACCTGCGGGCGGCGACGGTGGCCGACCGGGCGGGCACGGTCGCGGTGCAGTGGTCGGCGGCGGCGGCGAACGGCCGCCCGGTGAGCCGCTACCAGGTGGACGTGGGCGGGCGGACCAGCGAGGTGACCGGCACCGACACGACCGTCACCGGGCTGGGCGACGGGCAGAACGTGCTGGTGCGGGTGCGGGCGGTCAACGAGGCCGGGCCGGGGCCGCAGGCGAGCGTCACCGCCCGGACGGTGGCGGCGCCCCGGGTGACGGTGACCGGGTCGTCGGCGGACGCGACGTCGGTGACGGTGACGTTCACCGTGGACGCCGGGGGCGGGGAGTCGACCTGCACCGCCGCCACCGGCGGGAAGAGCGCCACGGGCAGCTGCGCCAGCCTGCGGGTGACCGGCCTGACCCCGGGCACCGCCTACACGGTGACGGTGACGGCCGCCAACGCCGCCGGTCGGGGCACCGCCACCCGGGCGCAGGGCACCGACCCGCTGTACGGGGTGGCGACCTGCGTCAACGGCCCGGACGGCGATCAGCGCACCTACTGCGACCGCGATGTGGACGGTCGCAACGGCAACGAGGTCTTCTCGGTGCCCCGGCAGGACAACGACAAACAGGTCGGTTGGGCGAAGCCGGGCACCCGGCTGCGGGCGTACTGTCGGCGGCAGGGCGAGAACGTCGACTCCTGGATCTACAACGGTCAGAAGCAGTCCACCTGGTGGGTGCGCGTCGACTACGAGGGGCGCAACTACATCCCCTGGGCCTGGCTCAACCTGGCCGGCGGTGACGACATCGCCGTGCTGCCCACCTGTTGACCAGCGCCGCCGCAGTCGAGGAGCGTCCCGCCGTCGTGAACGACACCCCCGCACCGCTGAGCCAGCCGGAGGTCCAGGGTTTCGCCGCGTTGGCCGCCCGGCTGGCCGGGAACGTCAACGCGGTCGTGCTGGGCAAGCCGGAGGTGGTGCGGTTGGCGTTGACCGCCCTGTTCGCCCAGGGGCACGTGCTGCTGGAGGACGTGCCGGGGGTGGGCAAGACCACCTTGGCGCGGGCGGTGGCGGCGACCGTGCAGGGCCAGTGGCGGCGCATCCAGTTCACCCCGGACCTGCTGCCCTCCGACGTCTCCGGAGTGACGATCTTCAACCAGGCCAGCCGGGGGTTCGAGTTCCATCCGGGGCCGGTGTTCGCCAACATCGTCATCGCCGACGAGATCAACCGGGCCTCGCCGAAGACCCAGTCGGCGCTGCTGGAGGTGATGGAGGAGCGCACGGTCACGGTGGACGGGGTCCGGCATCCGGTGCCGCAGCCGTTCCTGGTGGTCGCCACCCAGAACCCGGTGGAGATGGACGGCACCTACCGGCTGCCCGAGGCGCAGCTGGACCGGTTCCTGGTGAAGCTGTCGGTGGGCTATCCGGACGAGGCGGTCGAGGTGGAGGTGCTGCGCGGGGCGACGGTCCGCTCCCCCGACTCGCTGCAACCGGTCACCGACACGGCCACCGTCGGGGAGATGGTCCGGATGGCCCGCCGGGTACACATCGCCGAACCCCTCTACGGGTACGCCGTCCGGCTGGCCGCGGCCACCCGGTCGCATCCGCAGGTACGGGTGGGGGTCAGCCCGCGTGGGGTGATCGCGTTGACCCGGGCGGCGTGCGCGTACGCGCTGATCGACGGCCGGGGCTGGATCATGCCGGAGGACCTGAAGGCGCTCGTCGAACCGGTCTTCGCCCACCGGCTGCTGCTCACCGCCGACGCGCAGGTGCGCGGGGTGACCGCCGCCGACGTGCTGCGGCAGGCGGTGGCGTCGGTGCCGGTGCCGCTGCCGTCGGGCCAGTCGACCCCGACGCACGGCTGACCGGGCCGGGCGTGGGGCTCACCGCCCGGGGCACCGGGCTGCTCGTCGCCGCGACCGCGTTGCTCGGCGTGGGGTTGCGGTTCGCGTACCCGGAGCTTGCCGTGCTGGGGGCGGCGGGCGCGGTGGCGGTCGGGCAGGCGGTGCTGGCGGCGGCCCGCACGCCCCGGCTGGTGGTGTCCCGCACCGCCGACCCGGACCGGGTGGCGGTGGGCGAGCCGGCCCGGATGACGTTGACCGTCCGCAACGCCGGGCGGCTGCGGGTGGGCGGCCTGCTGGCCGAGGACCGGTGCGCGGGCCGGGCGGTGCCGGTACCGGTGCTGCGGCTGCGTCCCGGCCGGGACACCGGCCTCTCCTACGACGTGCCGACCCGTCGACGCGGGGTGCTGCCGGTGGGGCCGCTGCGGGTGACCCGCCGCGACCCGCTGGGCCTGTACGCCGCGACCCGCGCGTACGGGCCGACGGCGGTGGTCCGGGTGCATCCCCGGGTGCACCCGTTGACGGCGGTGCCGACCGGGGCGGGACGCAGCCTGGACGGGCGGGTCGACGGGGTGCCGCACGGGTCGATCACCTTCGACGCGTTGCGGGAGTACGTCGTCGGCGACGAGCTGCGTCGGGTGCACTGGCGGACCAGCGCGCGGGTGGGTGAGCTGATGGTGCGGGAGAACGTGGACACCAGCCTGCCCCGGATCGTGGTACTGCTGGACAACCGGGCCGCCGCCCACCCGGACCGGTCCGACGGGGTGGCCGCGTCGTTCGAGGCGGCCTGCGAGGCGGCGGCGTCGCTGGTGGTGGCCGCGTTCCGGCAGGACCTGCCGGTGGTGCTGCTGCTGGTGTGTCCAGCCGACGACGCGACGGCCGACCCGCCGCTGGACCGGCTCGCCGCGGTGACCCTGACCGACCTGCCGGGCCGGCAGCCCGACGACGCGACGACGGGTGACCGCGACGGTGCGGCGCTGGACGCGACCCTGACCCGGCTGCGCGCCGACCGGCCCGGCGACACGCTGGTCTTCCTCACCGGCCCCGGTGGCCGCGACGACGTCGGACGGGTGGGCGCGCTACGCGGGGCGTACCCGTCGGTGGTGGTGGGGATGTTGGGGGCGGCCGGGCCAACGCCGGGCGCGGCCGGGCCGGTGGTGCTCGACGCGGTCGACGGCGCGGCGTTCGCCGCCGCGTGGGACGCGACCGGCCGATGGTGACGGTGACCGACCGGCTCGACGCCGCCCGACCGGACCCGACGCGGGAGGCTCGCCCGGCCGGCGGTGCGCCGGGCCGGACCGTCGTCCGGCTGCTGCGGGCGGCCGTCGTGCCGGCGACGCTCGTCGCCGCCATCGCCCTGGCCGGCGTGGCGCTCGACCGGGTGTACGCAGGTGACCTGCTGACCCGGCTGGTGACCGGCGCGGCCCTGGCGGCGGTGCTGGTCAGCGTGGCCGCCCGCCGGTTGCCGTCCTGGCAGGTCGCGCCGCTGTCGGTGGCGGCGATGCTCGGCGCAACGGCCTGGTCGGTGCGGCTCGCCGCCGCCCACGCCGACCTGCCCGGCGGTTTCCTCGACGTGACCGCCGACGCCGCCGCCAACGCGGTGCCCCGACTGCTCACCGCGATGATCCCGGTCGAACCGGCCCCGGACACGGTGCTGGTGCCGGTGGTCGCCGCCTGGTTGGCCGGGCTGGCCGGTGCCGAGGTCGCGCTGCGGGCCGGCCGGGTGCTGCTCGGTTTCCTGCCGGCCACCGCGCTGTACGCCGGGGCCGTCTACGTCGTCGGCCCGAACGCGGAACCGGCGGTCGGGCCGTCGGTGGCCCTCGCCGGGCTGGTCGCGCTCGCCCTGGCCGCCGGCCGGACGCCGGGCGGCGACCCGGCCGCCGGGCTGCCGCCTGCCGTACGCGGCCCGGCGCGGGTCCGGGCGACGGTGGTCTCCGCCGCCGGGGTGGCGGTGGTGGTCGGGTCGGCCGCGCTGCTCGGGCCGGCCCTCGCCGGGCGGATCGACGACCGGCCGGTCGACCCGCGCCGCTACGTGCCGCCGCCCCGGGTGGAGTCGCTGGACGAGAACCCGCTGATCCGGATCTCGGGCTGGGCGTTGGAGCCGCAGCAGGAACTGCTGGACGTGTCGACCCGGGCCCCGGGTGACGGGCCGACCACGATCCGGCTGGCCGTGCTCAGCGACTACGACGGGGTGACCTGGCGGGTCGGCGCGACCTACCGCACCGCAGGTCGGGTCCTGCCCGGCGGTGACCCGGTGGCGTCGGACACCGTCCGGCAGGAGATCACCGTGGCCGGACTGACCGGCCGGTTGCTGCCCGCGGTGGCCACCCCCCGCACGGTCGACGGGGCCCGGGTGGCGTACGACCCGCAGAGCGGCACGTTGATCCGGCCGGAGGGGCTGACCCGGGGGTTGACGTACACGGTCACCTCGGCGCGGGAACGGCTGGACGCGAACCTGCTCGCCACCGCCGACGTACCGGCCGGGGCGCAGGTGGCCCGGGTGCTGCGGGTACCCGACGGGACGCCGGAACGGTTGCGCCGGCTCGCCACCCACCTGGCCGAGGAGAACGGTGCCCCGTACGCGCGGGCGGCGGCGGTGGAGCAGTTCCTCGCCGAGCACTACCGGCTGGTGGCGGACGCGCCGAGCGGGCACGCGTACCCGAATCTGGAGTTCTTCCTGTTCGGGCCGCGTGGTGGCGGCGGTCAGCGGGGCACCTCGGAGCAGTTCGCCGCCGCCTTCGCGGTGCTGGGCCGGTTGACCGGCCTGCCGACCCGGGTGGTGGTGGGGTTCACCGCCCGGGGCGACGGGCCGGTGCGGGCCGCCGACGCGTACGCCTGGCCGGAGGTGCTCTTCGCCGGGGTGGGGTGGGTGCCGTTCGACCCCCGCCCCGCCCGGACACCACGCCCCGCCCGGTGGAGGACGACTTCCGGCCGGCCCCGCCGAGCCCGCCGCCGTCGGAGGTGCCCGAGCCGACCGGCACCCCGCCGGCCACCCCACCGGCGGCGGCCGGGCCGGCCCGGAGCACCGGGGAACGCGACGGGCCGACGCCGCTGCTGCTGGGGTCCGCCGCTGGCGGGTTGCTGCTGGCCGGGCTGGTCCTCACCGGGCTGGTCGGGTGCCGCCGGGCGCAGACCCGCGCCCGGTTGGGCCGGGGTGCCCCGGGGACCCGGGTCGGTGGCGCGTGGCGGCACGCCACCGACGCGCTGCGACTGTCGGGACGACCGGTCGGCGGGGACCTGTCCGCCACCGAGGTCGCCGAACGGGCCCGCCGCGCCCTCGCCGAGGACACCGGCCGGGCCCGGGGCACCGGCACCGGTGACCCCGGTGCGGACCCGGTGGGGTTGGCGGAACTGGCCGGGCTGCTCAACCAGGCGGCCTTCGCGCCGGGCACGCTGACCGACGCCCAGGCCGACCGGGCCCGGGACGTCGCCGTGGGGTACGCGGCGGCGCTGCGGGCGGCCCGGCCCCGCTGGCGGCGGCTGCTCTGGTCGGCACATCCCGGCCCCCTGCGCTGGCCCCGCTGACCCGGCCCCGGCCCCGGCCCCCAGCACCGGAACCGGAACCGGAGCCGGCGCACGGTGGGGCCCGCCGGACCGGACACGGCGGCGGGCCGGGAGCACCCCGACCGTGGGCCGGACCCCGACGGCGCGGAACCGGACCACCGTGGCTGCGGACCGGACCGTGGTGGGCCGGGGCCGGCTACGCCGGGGGCGGGTCGGCGGCGCGCAGCCGGCGGACCAGTTTGCGCAGGCCGGCCTGCCAGCCGTCCGGGTCCTGCGCGCGGCGCAGCGCGTACCCGGCGACCTCCGGGTGGGGCAGGATCAGGAAACGCTCCTCGGCCAGCCCGGCGACCGCCGCGTCGGCGACCTGGTCGGGGGTGAGCACCGGGCCGGAGGCGGCGATCACCCGGGCGGCCAGGTGGCCGGTGGCCAGCCCGTCGGCGAGCATCGGGGTGTCCACCCCCTGCGGACACAGCGCGCTGACCCGGATGCCCTGGTCCCGGTAGGTGACCGCCAGCCACTCGGCCAGTCCGACCGCCGCGTGCTTGGTGGCGGTGTACGGGGCGTCGCCGACCGCGGTCAGCACCCCGGCCGCCGAGCAGGTGTGCATCAGGTGACCGCCGCCCCGGGCCAGCATGCCGGGCAGCACGGCACGGGCGGCGTACACGTGGGCGAGGACGTTGACCCGCCAGGCCCGGTCCCAGTCGGCGTCGGGGGCCTCGATGCCGACGCCGGTGGCCACGCCCGCGTTGGCGCAGAACAGGTCGATCCGGCCGTACCGTCGCTCGGTGTCGGCGACCAGGTCGCGGACCTGGCCCTCGTCGGCGGCGTCGACGGCGACGCCCCGGGCGACCGGGCCGACCGTCGCGGCGACGGCGGCGGTCGCGCGGGCGTCGAGATCGGCCAGGACGACGGCGGCGGCGCCCTCGGCGGCGAAGCGGCGGGCCAGCGCCGCGCCGATGCCCCCCGCTCCCCCGGTGATCACCACGACCCGGTCGGTCAGGTTCATCTCAGCCCCGCCCCGCCGGCCGTCCGGCGTCCACCGCCGACGGCGGGCCGAGCCGGCTGATCAGCCCACCCAGGGCGGCGGCCCCACCGGCGGTCACCTCCGGGGTGGGCAGCAGTGCCAGCACCGGCACGTCCACCCCCGCGTCGGCGTAGCGGCGGACCTGGTCACGGCAGTGCTCGGGCGAGCCGTGCAGGATCAGCGCGTCGACCACCTCGTCGGGCACGGCCGCGGCGGCGGCCCGCCGGTCGCCCGCCGCCCAGGCCGCCCAGACCGGGCCGAGCACCGCCTCCCGCCCCAGCCAGCGGTGGAACTCCGCGTACGCGGGGACGGTGAGGTAGCTGGTGATCAGCCGCCGGCCGAGGGTACGGGCGTAGCCGGCGTCCTCGGTGGGGCAGACGAAGATCCGGGCGACCACCTCGAAGCCGGGACCGCGCCCGGTCAGCTCGGCCAGGGCCTGTGCGACGTCGTCGGCGGCCAGCCAGTTGAGGATCACCCCGTCGGCCTCGGCGGCGGCCAGTCGCAGCATCCCCGGGCGCAGGGCGGCCAGCAGCACCGGCGGTGGGCTGGCCGGCGGACGTTCCAGGGTGAACCGGCGCACCCGGAACGTGTCGAACGCCCCGTCGACCGTCTCGCCCCGCAGCGCCGGCCGCAGGAACCGCAGCAGGTCGCGGGTACGCCGGAACGGTTCGGTGTACGGCACCCCGTTCCAGTCCCCCACCACCACCGGTGAGGACGCGCCGATGCCGAGGGCGAACCGGCCCGGGGCGGCCTCGGCCAGCGCCGCCGCGCTCATCGCCAGCAGGCCCGGCCCCCGGGTGAAGGCGGGGGTGATCGCGGTACCCAGCCGCAGCCCGGGTTGCCAGGCGGCGGCCAGCGCCAGCGGGGTGAACGCGTCGGTGCCGTTGACCTCCGACGACCACAGGTCGGTGAAACCGGCCTCCGCGAGGGCCGCGTAGCCGGCGGCGTGCTCGGCGAGCGGGACACCGGTCAGCGGCACGGTGAAGCCCCATCGGTTCGTCATCCGGTCGATCGTGCCCGCTCGCCCCGGCCGGAACAAGGCCGGAGCCGGGCGGATTCGGCGATACCCGCCGCCGCAGCCGCCCGGGATGTTACGAACCCCTGGTGGGCCGGGCCGACGGCGACTGCCGACGAGCATGACGGGCGGCGACGGTGCCGCCCCGCTGCGGCGTACCGGCCCGGCCCAGCGGGCCACGTTCCTGGAACTCTTCTTCGACCTGGTGTACGTCTTCGCGCTCACCCGGATCTCGTTCCGCGCCTTCGAGGACCTGGCCCTGGAGCCCGGCGGCACCACCGGCTGGTCCCCGGTCACCGGGGGCGTCAAGACGCTGCTGCTACTGCTCGCGCTCTGGGCGGTCTGGCAGGGCACCGCGTGGACGACCAGCCGGTACGACCCGCACCACGGCTGGCTCCAGTTCGTGGTGATCACCGCCCTGGTCGGCAGCATGGTGATGGCCGACGCCCCACCCACCCGCCTGAGTCCGGTGATCAAGGGGTTTGCGTCAAGTCTGATCATCAAGCTGACGCAAACCTCTTGATCACCGCGCGTAAACCTCTTGATCACCGGGGTGCGACGGGGCGCGGAGCCGGCACGGAACGCCGTACCGGCCAGGGGCGGCATCGGGTACCGGCTGGCCTCCGGTCAGCCCTTCCAGCGGGGTACCAGGCGGTGCACGGACAGCAGCACCAGCGCCGCCACCACCCCCATGGTGCCGGCGATCCCGGCGGCGCTGCCGGCGTACCCGATGAACAGGGTGCGGCGGGTCAGCTCGTCCACCGGCACCTGCTGCTGGTCGAGCAGGCCGGACAGGGCCAACCCGCAGCCGAGGACGGCGAGCAGGCCACCGATGCCGAGCACGCTGGCGGCCACCTTGTGGGCGTCGTCGGGGGCGACCTGCGCCTGCTCGTGCTGGAACACCAGCAGCAGCAGGCCGGCCAGCGCCGCCCATACCCCGACGACCAGGAAGGCGGCGACCGCGTCGCTGGGCCGGTGCCAGCCGGCGGAGAGGGTGGCCACCCCGGCCACGGCGGCGTACGCGGTGCCGAGGAACGCCCCGAGGACGCGCACCTTGGCCGGCAGCACCAGGATCAGCGCCAGCGCCACCGAGGCGGCGATGGTGGTGTGTCCACTGGGCAGGCTGTTGCCGACCGCGTCGCGTTGCGGGTCGATGCCGAGCGCGGGCCGGTCGATGACGTACTTGAGCACCTGGGTGGTGACGTTCGCGCCGGCGATCAGCAGGGTGGCCGAGATGGCGAGCGCCTTGCGGCCCCGGATCAGGGCGATGAAGAAGATCACCACCATGGCCGCCAGCAGGGACACCACCGACATGGCGTTGAGGATCCGGTTGACCAGACCGTCGATGCGGTCCTGGCCGATCCGGTTGCCGGTCAACGCGACGGTGTCGAGCCACTGCCCGGTCCCGGTGTGCACGGCGAACCGCCACACCAGCAGAAAGGCCGCCGTCTGGGCCAATGCCAGCACGACCAACCAGACCGCGGTCCAACCCCTTGCCGTCGCACGCACCCGCACACCGTAGCGGCACGCGCGGCACGTCGCGCGTGGGCCCACCGGGGCGGTCCGGATACCTTGACACGGGACCACGGGAGGTGACGGTGACCGGCACACCACAACACGGACGATCGACCCGGCAGCCGCCGGACGGGGCCCCGCCGACACCGCACGGGCCGGCCCCGCAGCCACCGGCCGGACAACCTGCCCACGCCGTGCCACCGGCGGACAGGCGGCCGACCGGAGCCCTGCCACCGGCCGGTACGCAGCCGCCGGCCGACGCGCAGCCGGCGGCCGACGCGCAGCCGGCGGGGCCGCCGGATCAGGTGGAGTCGCTGGCCGGTCTGCTCGGCGGGCGCAGTGGCGCGATCGACGCGACCCTGCCGCCGGTGGCGTTCACCGCCGGCTGGCTGGCGACCGGACGGTCGGTCGTCGGCGGGGTGGCGGTGGCGGTGCTGGCCGGCACGGCGGTGGCGCTGTGGCGGTGGCGGCGCGGGGACCGCCCCCGGGCGGTGCTGATCGGGCTGCTGGCCGTGTGCCTGGCCGCCGTGGTGGCGCTGCGGACCGGCCGGGCGGCCGACTTCTTCGCGGTGCAGGTCTTCTCGAACCTCGCCAGCGCGTTGGTCTGGGTGGTGAGCATCGTGGTACGCCGGCCGCTGCTCGGTGTGGTCGTCGGGGCGGCGCTACGCCAGCGGGGCCGGTGGCGGCGCGACCCGGCGCTGCTGCGGGCGTACGGGCGGGGCAGTTGGGTGTGGGCGGCCACCTACGTGCTGCGGGTGGCGGTGTTCCTGCCGCTGTGGCTGGGCGGACAGGTGCTCGCGTTGACGGTGGCCCGGGTCGCGTTGACCTGGCCGCTGGTGGCGGCGGCGCTGACGGTGAGCTGGGTGGTCATCCGCCGGTCGCTACCGACCGGCCATCCGGGGCTGCGGCACCCGGTGGAACCCGGGTGAGCCGCGCCGGCCCGCCGCCGACGCGCGGCGCGGGCGCGGCGACGCAGGCGTCAGGCGTCAGGCGCGAGGCGGGGACGGGGACGGGGACGGGGACGGGGACGGGGGGCCGACGGGGCGGGGGCCGGGGCACACACGTAAAAGGAGAGGCCGCCACGGGGGGAGCGGCCTCTCCGATCAACACGGTACTCCGTCACAGGGCGTCGCGTTATCCCACGCGCGCTCTTTTTTCGCCGCTTTCCCGCCACGGCGGGGAAGCGGGATGGTGGGGTGGGCCGGCCGCTCCGCTGCGTCGGCCGGACGGTCGACCCACCCCCGGCCTGACCGTGGGAATCAGGCCGCCCACCGACCGGGCTGTCCGCTCCCCCGGGCCCGGTCGGCCTCCGGGTGGGTGGCGCCGCGCCACCCACCCGGTGGGGTCAACTCACCCGTTCGGGAAGAGCATCCCGTAGTCCGCGTACGCCATGGCGATGTCGGACTGGGCCCAGAACCGGTGGTAGTTGAAGGTCGGCTCGGGGCCGCCCTTGAGGTACGCGTCGACCTTCGGCCAGTCCGGGTCGTTCTTGTAGAACGACCGGATGTCCAGGAAGCTCTTGCCGGCGGCGATGGTGTCACCGTTGGGCATCTTCCCGGTCCAGCCCGGCGGCACGTAGAGGCCCTGGCCGTCGGCGGCGTTGTAGACGTCGTCGAACCGCTTGTAGTCACCGCGGGTCTCGGTCGTCGACACACCCTTGCTGTCGCTGGCCGCCGAGAGCGCGTCCAGCAGACCCTTGCCGGTGGTCTTGGCCTGCGTGTTGCCGGACTTGGCCGCGTAGGCGATCAGGGTACGGGCGAGGGAGCCGGTGACGCCGACGTCCTGGCCCGTGGAGCTGACCTCCACGTGCAGACCGGTGTTGGACGCCGGGCTGCTCGGGTTCCAGTTGGCGGGCTGACCCGTCCACTTGAGCTCGGACGGGACCGACCAGTTGGTGCCCAGCGTGGTGTTGGCGATCGCCCACGGCACCCACTTGTCGAGCAGCGCCTTGGCCTTGGTGTTGCCGGTCTCCAGGTACAGCTCGGCGATGCGCTGCATCGACCAGACCTGCATGCCGAACCACTGGTTCGACGGCGGGTCGTTGTAGACCGGGTCGACGTCGTAGTACATGCCGTAGAAGGTGGCGGTGCCCGCCGGCGGCTGGGCGTAGCTACCGTCCCAGCTGTTGGTGGCGCCACCGGCGATGCCGCCCTCGGCGGACTGGAGCCAGGTGTAGAACTCCAGCTGCCGGTCGAGGCTCTTCTGCCAGTCGCCGACCGCGGTCGGGGACTTCGGCTTGAGCTCGTTCACGTTGGTCATCGCCCAGGCCGCGAACGGGTTCTGGTAACCGAAGTGGCTGTGGCTGGAGCCGATCCGCCAGGACCAGCCCGCGCTGGCGTCGT
Organism: Micromonospora sp. WMMD734; assembly: GCF_049178975.1. Classification (NCBI taxonomy): domain Bacteria; kingdom Bacillati; phylum Actinomycetota; class Actinomycetes; order Micromonosporales; family Micromonosporaceae; genus Micromonospora; species Micromonospora sp. WMMD734. The sequence continues at coordinate 760,452 of NZ_JBMHMK010000001.1, read as the reverse complement.
ACGCGCCACCCCAGGCGTAGTACCAGGACAGCAGATAGTGCGCCGAGTCCTTGCCGGTGCCGGCGGGGCAGGTGCTGGCCCCGACGCAGTTGCCGATCTTCTTGAAGTACTTGTCGTACATCGCGTACCGCAGGTAGTCGCCCATCTTGGCGGCCTTGGCCACGGTGGCGGCGACGTCGGCCTGCTTGCCCTGCGCCTTGGCCCAGGTCAGCGCCCAGTACGCGGCCTGCACGGCGCGGGCGTCGGCGTCCGGGGCGTTGGTGTACTTCCACTGCTTGGCCGGGGCGCCCGAGTCCTTGACGAACAGGTCGAGGTAGCCGTACTGGCCGCCGTGCTTGAAGGTGTCGCAGGACGGCTGCGGGATGGTCTCCCACACCGACTCCTGGGTGCCGCGCTGGAAGGTGTTGATGTACGCCGGCTTGGTGGTGCCGTCACCGCAGCGGCCGAAGCCGTAGGTGTTGTCGACGTCCATCAGCCAGTGCATGCCGTAGATGTCGCCGGTGCCGTAGGTGGACTGCAGCTCCGAGCGCAGCGGGTCCTGGCCGACCGGGACGCTGGCGTTCAGCGCCGACGGGTACTGGCTGGGCAGGTTGTACTCGGCGGCGTACTGCGGGGTGCCGGCGACGCCCGCGGTGGGCTGGTCGGCGTGCGACGGGATGATGTACTTCTCCATCACCGTCCACGCGTTGTTGAACGGGGCCCAGTTCTGGGTGACCCGGCCGTAGTAGGCCTCCAGCCACAGCCAGTAGCTGAACGCCTCGGAGGTGGTCTCGTGGCCGTGGTCGGGGGCCTCGACGATCAGCGTCTCGATCGAGTGGTACGGCACCCCCTCGGGGCTGAAGTAGCCCGAGTTCTTGATCTTGCCGTACTGGTCGAGGAACTTCGCCACGTAGGCGTTGTCGCCACCGGGGGTGTCGTTGTCGATCTCGGTGGCGGTGACCACCACCGAGGAGACCCCGGTGCCGGCCGCGGTGATGGTGGCGGTGCCACCGGCGGTGTCGGTGTCCTCCGCCGCGGCGACCGTGACGGTGACCCCGGTGCTCCAGTTGCTCGGGGTCAGCGTGACGCTGGCCGGCGAGACCGTGATGTCGGTGTCACCGGCACGGGTGAGGGTCACCGGCACGTTGCCCGAGGGCGCGGCGCTGAGCTTGAGGTTGAAGGTGCTGCTGCCACCCTCGTTGACGCTCACCGCGGAGGGCGTGGCGACCAGCGCCGGGCCGGTGGCGGGGCTGACGGTGAACGACTTCTCCGACACGCCGATGCCGTTGGCGTTGTCGTACGCCTTGGCCTGGACCGTGTAGCTGCCGGCCGGCAGCGAGGTCAGCGTGTACGCGTACGGCGCGGAGGTGTCGGTGTTGACCAGCATGCCGTTGCGGTAGAACTCGACCTTGCTGATCGTCCCGTCCGGGTCGCTGGCGGTGGCGGTCAGCGGCACGTCGGCCGGCGCGGTGAACGGGCCGGTGGGCACGCCGAGGGAGACCGTCGGTGGCTGGTTGGCCGGGGTGCCGTTGCACGGGGTGCCGTTGAGGGTGAACGACGTCGGCTTCGGGTTGCTGCCCGAGTAGGAGCCGTTGAACCCGATGGTGGTGGAGCCCCCGGTCCCGATGTTGCCGTTGTAGGACTCGTTGGTGGCGGTGACCTCGCTGCCGCTCTGGCTCCACTTCGCCGACCAGCCCTGGGTGACCCGCTGGCTGCTGTTCGGGAAGGTCCACTTGAGCGACCAGCTGCTGAGCGCGTCACCCAGGTTCTTGATGGTGACGTTCGCGGTGAAGCCGCTGCCCCAGTCGTTGGTGGCGTAGACCACGTCGCAGGCCGGCGCGGCCTGGGCCGCGCTGGCCGGCAGGCCCACCCCGCCGATGGCGAGTGCGGTGGCGGCGAGCATCGCCGTACGGCGACGTCTTGCCATGAGTCTCATGTGCGCGGTGTCTCCTCGGACCGGGCCGGGGCTGCGGGCCCCGGCGGAGGCACCTCCACGCGCTGATACAGGGGTGCGCGGGGGGACGGAGGTGCCGGAATGGTGGTCGGTCCGGCCGGTGGGCCGGGGCAGGGACGGGGTACGGCCACTCAAGCCGTCGTGCCGTTCCTTCGGGTGCCGTCCGGGAGACCCGGATGCCCTCGGCGACCCACTCACTCGCGCGTGTCTGGCTCCGCTGCGTTGATTCGACAGTGTGCCATGGAAGCGCTCCCACAACAACTACCTCTGTCGAAACGCAGGTCGATGTTTCGATCTCGTTTAGGGGCTTTCACAAAGCCGTGACGGGCGTTACAGTCGCAGCATCGCCGATGGGAGCGCTTCCATCGACGGAGATGCAACAAGTGAAGGTCACAACCGTGGTCGCCCGACCACGGGGTTCAGCCCGAACGGCTGACGACGGGCCAGCCCGGACACCGTCGCCAGCCAACACCCACCATCACGGAGGGAGGTGGAACCAGAGCCACTCGCGTGGCCCGGCTCCCGCGCGACACGCACGGCCGGACGCCAATTCGAGCGTGCGTGTGTGCAACACAGGTGGGGACGGGGGTTGCCCTCCCCCGTCCCCACACTAAACCCCCGTACTCGACGGGAAAAGAGGCCGACGGGTCAGGCGTGCGCGCCGCCCGGCCGGCCTCGATCGCTATCTGCCCCTCGGCAGATCGGCCGACCGTCCCTGACGACGCCCGTCACACTCGCCATTCCCCATCCCGGCCGCCCACGCGCGGCCCTCTAGGCTGGCGGTCCGCCTCCCGAGGCGGCCGGGCCGTCGCACGCCCGCGCTGGGAGCGCTCCCGGCCGTCGGGGTGGCCCGCACCCTGAGGAGAAACATCCATGTCGATACTCACCCGGCGACGCCTGCTGCGCCGCGCCGCGCTCTCCGCCACCGCCACCGCCGGCGCCGGGCTCTCCGCCGCCGCCGCTGGCGCCGGACTGACCGCGGCCACCGGCGTCCTCGCCGCCGGCTGCGACGCGCCGAAGGGTGGCGATCCGACCGCCGACCCCGCCGCGGAGCGGGTGCGTTTCCCGCACGACTTCGGCTGGGGCGCCGCCACCTCGGCGTACCAGATCGAAGGCGCCGCCAAGGAGGACGGCCGGGGCGAATCGGTCTGGGACACCTTCAGCCACACCCCCGGGCGCACCCGCAACGGCGACACCGGCGACGTGGCCGCCGACCACTACCACCGCTGGGCCGACGACCTGGACCTGATGCGCGACCTCGGGCTGCGCAGCTACCGGTTCTCCATCTCCTGGCCCCGCATCCAGGCCGACGGCACCGGCAAGCCCAACCAGCGCGGGCTCGACTTCTACAAGCGGATCATCGGCGGCCTGCACGAACGCGGCATCGCTCCGATGGTCACCCTGTTCCACTGGGACCTGCCGCAGGCGTTGCAGGACGACGGCGGCTGGGAGAACCGGGACACCGCCCACCGGTTCGCCGACTACGCCGACACGGTCTTCCGGGGCATCGGCGACCAGGTGCCGGTGTGGTTGACCATCAACGAACCGAAGACCGTGGTGCAGAACGGCTACCTCTGGGGCCACCACGCCCCCGGCCGGCAGGACACCGACGCCGCCTACCTGGTCGCCCACCACCTCCAGCTCGCCCACGGCCTCGCCGTGCGCGCGCTGCGCGCCACCGGCTACGACACCCGGATCGGCCCGGCGCTCAACCTGCACCCGTGCTACCCCGCCGACGACAGCCCGGCCGCCGCCGCCGCCGCGAAGCTGCACGACGGGTACGAGAACCGGCTCTACCTGGACTCCATCCTCACCGGCGCCTACCCGGCCGACGTGCTGGCCGACCTCGGCCCGGACAGCCGGATGGCCAAGGGCATCCGCGACGGCGACCTGGCGACCATCGCCAGCCCGATCGACCTGCTCGCCGTGCAGTACTACACCCCGCTCTACCTGACCGGCAACGGCAACACCGTCACCCGCTGGCCCACCAGCGAGGCGGACTGGCAGCAGATCTACCCGCAGGGCATGTACGACACCCTGACCCGGGTCACCCGCGACTACGGGCCGATCCCGATCACCGTCACCGAGAACGGCCTGCCCTGCCCGGACACCCTCGGCCCGGACGGCACCGTCGACGACGCCGGCCGGATCGCCTTCCTGCGCGACCACCTCACCGCCGCCCACCGGGCGATCGCCGACGGTGTGCCGCTGGAGAGCTACCACGTCTGGTCGCTGCTCGACAACTTCGAGTGGGCCGAGGGCTACGACCAGCGCTGGGGACTGGTCTACGTGGACTACCCGACCCAGCGGCGGATCCCGAAGCGCAGTGCCCACTGGTACCGCCAGGTTATCCGGGACAACGGCCTGTAGGCCGCCGCGACGCCGGAACACCACCGGCACGGCCGGACCGCGTGGGGGCGGTCCGGCCCGGCAGCCGACCTGCCGTCAGCGCGGCAGCGCCTGCTGGAGTTCCGCGCGCAACGCCGGGGTCAGCATCTCGCCGGCCTGCTTGGCCAGCCGGGCCATCTCGTAGCCCACCACCCCGATGTCCGCGTCCGCGCCGGCCAGGGTGGCCAGGATCGAGCCGTCCCGGATCTGCATCACCAGGAAGTAGCCCCGGCCCATCTCGACCACCGTCTGCTTGACGACGTCCCCGTCGAACATCCGGGCGGCGCCCGCCGTGATGCTCATCAACCCCGAGGTCACGGCGGCCAGCTTGTCCGCGTGGTCGCGGGGCAACTGCGCCGAGATCGCCACCAGCAGCCCGTCCGAGGAGACCACCACCGCGTGCGCCACCCCGGGCACCCGCTCGGCGAACGCGTTGACCAACCAGTTCAGGTCACGCGCCTCCTGGCTCAGTGTCATCACTGTCGTCCTCCTTCACTGCGCACACCCGGCGGCAGGATCAATTCGGTGGTCTCCTCGGCCTCGGCCCGGCGCACCCCGCTGTAGAGCCGGGACAGCATCCCGCCCACCGCCTCCGGGTCCGGGTCCTCGCGGACCCGGGCGGCCGGCGGCCGGGCCGGCTCGGTCACCGAGGTCAGCTGGGCCATCGGCACCCGCACCGGCAACCCCCGGTCGTTGGTGCCGCCGGTGACCGGGACCAGCGGCGGCGGGGTGCTCCCGCCCAGCGTGGCCGGCGACGACGGGGCGGGACCCTGCCGGGACCACCAGCCGCCGTCGGCCGCAGGCACCGGTGTCCGCACCTGCTCGGCGCGGGCGGGCAACTCCGGCGGCGACGACGGGACCGGGCGACGGCCGGCCACCGGCAGCTCCGCCGGGTCCACCGCGCCGGGACCGGGCCACACGGCCGGACGCGAGGACGGCCCGACCGCAACCGACGGCGGCCCCACGGGACCCGACGTCAGGCCGGCGGGGGCGACGGAGGCCGACACCCGCGACCCGGATGAACCGGTCGGCGGTGCCCCGTCGGGCTCCGGTGCCGGGGCGAGCAGGGTCGCCGGCAGGGTCAGCCGGGCCACCAGCCCCTGCCCCTGCGCGGCCAGCCGCACGCCGACGCCGTGCCGGGCGGCCAGGTGGCTGACCACGAAGTGCCCCATCCGCTCGACCGCCGCCACGTCGGCCACCGGCGGCTCCGCCAACACCGCGTTGGCCTGCGCCAACGCGGTCGGGCTCATGCCCAGACCGGCGTCGGCGATCTCCACCACAGCCCCACCGCCCTCGGCCCACGCGGTCACCCGGACCAGGGTGTCCGGCCGGGAGAAGGCGGTCGCGTTCTCCAGCAGCTCCGCCACCAGGTGCACCAGCTCCCCGACGGCGTGCCCCACCAGGTACAGGTCGGCCACCGACTCGTGCCGGACCCGCTGGTACTGCTCGATCTCGGCGCTGGCCGCGAGCAGCACTGCACCCAACCGCACCGGCTTGTTCCACCGGCGGGTCGACTCGGTGCCGGCGAGCACCAGCAGGCTCTCGTCGTTCCGGCGCATCCGGGCGGCCAGGTGGTCCAGCTTGAACAGGTTCTCCAACTGGTCCGGGTCGGCCTCCTCCCGTTCCAGGTCGTCCAGCAGCTCCAGTTGCCGCTCCACCAGCACCTGGCTGCGCCGGGCCAGGTTGACGAACATCGCGTTGACCGTACGGCGGGTCTCCGCCTGCTCCACCGCGACGCTGACCGCGCTGCGGTGCACCGCCACGAACGCCTCGGCCAGCTCGCCGATCTCGTCCAGCGAGCGGACCACGGCGGGCGGCACGTCGATCGTCGGCACCCCGCCGTCGACGGTCCGCAGCCGCTTCAGGGCGTGCGGCAGCTCCACCTGGGCGATCCGCAACGCCTGGTCCCGCAGCCGCTGCATCGAGTTCGCGATCGACCGGCCGACCAGGACGGCCAGCAGCACCGCCAGGGCCAGCACCACCACGATGCCGCCCAGCACCAGCAGGGTGGTGCGCAACTGGTCGCCGCTGACCTCGTCGGCCCGGACCACCGCGTCGTCGAGCACCCGCTCCTCCAGCTGCCGCAGCAGTTCCTGCCGCTGCTCGCTGGCCGTCCACCACTGGTCGGCGGGCAGCACCGCGGGCAGGACGGTGCCCCCGGTGCTGATGCTCTTCTCCTCCAGCCGGGTGGCGTCGACGAACGCCCCGGTGCGCGAGGTCCGGTCGTACGCCTGGATCTGCGCGGTCGTCGCGGCCACCCGGAACGCGCCCAGCGCGGCGAGCTGCTGCGCCCGCAGGTCGGTGAGGTTGACCTGGTCCTCCAGGCCGTAGCGGCCGGCACGGCCGGCGGCGTACAACTGGCCCCGGATCCGCGAGGACAGCTCCTTGACCCGGGCCAGCTGCACGTAGCGCAGCACCGCGTCGGTCAACTCCGGACGCTCCGGCCCGGGGCTCGGCTCGGCGAGCAGGCCGAGCAGCGCCTCCACCGCCCGATGGTAGTTGCCCAGGATGGTGTCGCTGCTCAGCACCGCCGGCGGCACCGCCGAGCGGATGTAGACCACCTGGTCGTACGCCTCCACCGCCTCGGCGTAGGCGACCTGCCAGGCGGCGTCGGCGTCGGCCAGCGGCCCGGCCGCCTCACGCAACGCCCCGAAGGCCGTATCGGTGGCGGCGTGCAGCGGCCGCAGCGCGACCAGCGCCGCATCCCGCTCGGCGGCGCTGCCCGCCCGGCGCAACGCGGCCAGCTCACCGGCCGTACGGTCGCGTTCCTGCTGGAGCCGGTCCACCGCCGTGGTGATCTGCTGTCCGATGCCGACCTGCCTGGCGAAGTCGTTGAGCGCGGTGGTCCGCCCCACCAGCGCCGCGGTCTGCACCCCGGCCAGCACCAGGAACGCCACCGACGGGATGACCAGGACGGTGGCGAGTTTGGTACGCATCCGCCAGTCCCGCAGCCGCAACGGCGAACGCCGCCGGTGCGGCACGACCCGCTCGTCGAACCGGTTCCGACCCGGCGACTCCGCGCTCGGTGTCGGGTCGGGACCTGCGTCCACGTCTCGCCTCCTCGGCTCCCGTCCCCACGACAGGGGGCCGGGTCCATCCAACCAGGCCAGACAGCCGTGTCAACGGGTCGACGGCGCATCCGGGCCGGCGGAGCCGCCTGCTCCGGGGGCCGGGCCCGGCGAGGGGTCCTCCTCCGTACGGCCGGTGCCGGCGAGCCGGTCCGCGTCGGGCACCCGACCCAGCGCGACCAGCGCGGCCCCGGTCGCCCCGATCTCCCGCTCGGCGCGGTGCCGGACCGGACGCGGCGCGAGCGCGGCGGCGAACGCCGTACGCCACCACGTGGAGGCGGTCACCGCTCCCCCGCCGAGCACCACCTCGACGGGTGCGTCGACCCCGGACTCCAGCACGGCGAGGTCGTCGGCGACCAGCCGGCACAGCCCGGTCATCAGCCCGGCGAGGATGTCCACCCCGGTGCTGGAGAAGCTGAGCCCGCGCAGCTCACCCGAGCCGGCCGGGGCCAGCCCGGGTGGCCGGTCCCCGCCGAGGCGGGGGTCGGTCGGGAGCACGCCGTCCGGCGCGATCCGGGCCAACGCGGCGTCGAGGTCGGGCCCCTGCGGCAGCCGCAACTCCCGGTCGGCCCAGGCGAACAGGTTCCCGCCGCTGGAGTAGGCCGCCCCGGTCACCACGTGCTCATGGTCCACCCGGTAACGCCACAGCGAGGCCGGCAGGGGTGGCAGCGGCGTCCCGGCCGGAACCCGCTGGACCAGCCGCACCGCGGCCGAGGTGCCGACGGTGACCGCCGCCCGGCGCGGGTCGACACAGCCCGAGCCGACGTTCGAGGCGGCCCCGTCGCCGACCGGGGCGGCCCAGCGCGCCCTGGCCATCTGCGGCCACCGGCGGGCGTACCCGGCGCGCAGCCGGCCCTGCCAGTCCATCGGGGCCAGCACAGGCAGCTCACCCGGCCGCGCCCCGGCCACCGCGACGGCCTCATCGTCCCAGGTCAGCCGGCTCAGGTCGAGCAGGCCGGTGCCGGAGGCCATGGACACCGACATGGGCGCGTCGTCGAGCAGGTGACCCAGGACGTACTCGACCAGGCCGGCGAACCGGGTCACCCCGGCCGTACGGTCGCGCAGCCAGGGCAGCCGCACCGACCAGTAGCAGCGGTGCCACCATGCCCCGGTACGCGCGTGGAAGCCCTCCGGGTCGGCCGGGCCGGACGTTCCCGGCGGCGGTGTGGCCCGGGTGTCCAACCAGGTCAGCACCGGGCCGAGCGGGTCACCGGAGCGGTCCAGGGGCAGCACCGAGTGCCACTGCGCGCAGACCGCGACCAACCCGACGTCGCGCAGGTGACCGGCGGCGGCCAGCTCGTCGAGGCACTCGGTGAGGCCGGCGAGGTAGCCGGCGGCGTCCAGAGTGCCCGTGCCGTCCCCGGCGACGGTCAGCTGCACCCGGCGACGGGCCAACGCTCCCGGCAGCGGATCGGCGTCGGCGTCGAGCACCAGGCCACGGACCGAGGAGGTACCCAGGTCGAGAGCGAGAATGTTCATCGCGGGTCACGGTACCCGGCGGTACGGGTGGGAACGCCCTTCCCCGGCGGGGGCGCACCGCCTAGGGTGTCGGTATGCCCGCGCACCTGACCTGCTGGTGGCCCGCCGACCCGGCGGCCATCCCCCGCGCGTAGCTATCCACGCGGCCGCCCGACGAGGCGGCCGACGGTCCTCCCCCGGCACCCGGGGCCGCCCGACGACGAGGCGGCCCGACCCGGAGGAGAAACCCGATGACCCACCTCTACGACCTGCTCGCCGCCGTCGCCGACGGCGTCGACCCGGGCCCGTTCGCCCTGCTGCGCCGCGACGGCGTCGACCACGTGGACCTGTTCACCGGCCCGGTCGACGTCGCCGGGCGGCTGGCCGACCTGCCGCTGCCCGAGGGTGGTCCGGGCCCGCGCACGCTGGCGCTGGTGCCGTACCGGCAGATCGCCGAACGGGGCTTCGCGTGCGTGGACGACGGCGTCCCGCTGGAGTACCTGACCGTCACCGGGCACGCCACGCTGCCCGTGGCCGACCTGCTCGCCGCCCTGCCGGCCGGGCCGGTGGTCTGCGCCGACGCCGCCTTCGACGTCGACGACGACGGGTACGCCCGGATCGTCGAGCGGGTGCTGGCCGAGGAGATCGGTCGGGGGGCGGGGGCGAACTTCGTCATCCACCGCACCCTGCACGCCACCGTGCAGGGTGCCCCGTTGGGTGCCGCGCTGGCCGCGCTGGGCCGGTTGCTGCGCGACGAGCGGGGCGCGTACTGGACGTTCCTGGTGCACACCGGCACCCGGACGCTGGTCGGCGCGAGCCCGGAACGGCACGTCAGCGTCCACGACGGGCTGGTCATGATGAACCCGATCAGCGGCACCTTCCGGCACACCGGGGCCGGCGCCGGGCGGGACGCGCTGCTGCGGTTCCTGCACGACCCGAAGGAGGTCGAGGAGCTGTACATGGTCCTCGACGAGGAACTGAAGATGATGGCCGGCGTGGCCGAGCACGGCGGGCAGGTGGTCGGGCCGTACCTCAAGGAGATGGCACACCTGGCGCACACCGAGTACCTGCTGGCCGGCCGGGGCACCCGCGACGTCCGGGAGGTGCTGCGGGAGACCATGTTCGCCCCCACGGTGACCGGCAGCCCGATGCAGAACGCCTGCCGGGTGATCGCCCGGCACGAACGGACCGGCCGGCGCTACTACTCGGGGGTGCTGGCGCTGCTGGGCCGCGACGCCGAGGGCCGGCAGACGTTGGACGCACCCATCCTGATCCGGACCGCCGAGATATCCCCCACCGGGCGGCTGCGGGTGCCCGTCGGGGCGACCCTGGTCCGGCACTCCACCGCCGCCGGTGAGGTCGCCGAGACGCACGCCAAGGCCGCCGGGGTGCTCGCCGCGCTGGGGCTGGGCCCGCAGGCGTCGACCGACGGGCCGTACCCGCCGGTGCGGTGGGCCGACGATCCCGAGGTACGGGCGGTGCTCGCCGCCCGCAACACCCCACTGGCCCGGTTCTGGCTCGACCAGCGTGGCCCCGGTGCGGCGGCGCTGCCCGGGGCGGCCGGCCGGCGGGCGCTGGTGGTCGACGGGGAGGACACGTTCACCGGGATGCTCGCCCACCAGTTGCGTGCCCTGGGCCTGACGGTGGACGTGCGGCCCTGGCACGCCCCCGGCCCCGACACCGGGTACGACCTGGTGGTGGTCGGCCCCGGACCGGGCGACCCGGGCGTGGTCGACGACCCGAAGATGGCCGCCCTACGCGGGTTGCTGAGCGGGCGGTTGGCCGCGGGGCTGCCCACCCTGGCGGTGTGCCTGGGCCACCAGTTGCTCAGCGGGCTGCTGGGGTTGACGCTGCACCGCCGCGCCGCGCCCTACCAGGGCCTGCAACGGGAGGTTCCGCTGTTCGGGGTGCCGCGAAGGGTGGGTTTCTACTCGACGTTCACGGCGCGGGCCGACGCCGACCGGATCGGGTCGCCGTACGGGCCGGTGGAGCTGGCCCGGGACCCGGCCGACGGGGCGGTGCACGCGCTGCGCGGGGCGACCTTCGCCGGGGTGCAGTTCCACCCGGAGTCGGTGCTCAGCCGCGACGGCCTGGCGGTGCTGGCCGAGCTGCTGGGTCAACTGCTGACCCGGCCGGCGCTGGCGGCGCACGGCGACCCGGTGGGCGGATAGCGCGGCGGGTGGACGGTGATCGGACGGGACCCCACCCGTCCGGTCCACCGTCCACCCGCCGGTGCGGACCGGCGACTCAGCCGGCGAGGCCACGCTTCACGGCGGCACCGATGCGGACCGCCCGCTTGGCGGTCAGCGCGGTGGCCGCGAGCGCCACGTGGTCCGGGGCGACCTCGCCGTTGTTGCTGGTGTGCGACGCGCCGTACGGGTTGCCGGCGACGAACTGGCTCGGGTCGGTGTAGCCGGGGGTCACCACCACGCCACCCCAGTGGTAGAAGATCGTGAACAGCGACAGCAGGGTCGACTCCTGGCCGCCGTGCGAGGTGGCGGTGGAGGTGAAGCCGCTGTAGACCTTGTCGGCCAGCGCGCCGTTGGCCCACAGCGGGCCGGTGGTGTCGATGAACTGCTTGAGCTGGGCGGCGATCATGCCGTACCGGGTGGGTGAACCGAAGATGACCACGTCGGCCCAGGCCAGGTCGTCGATCTCGGCCTCCATCACGTCCTGGGTCTCCAGGCGGTGCGCCTGCCAGCCCGCGTTGGAGCGGATCGCCTCGTCGGGCGCCAGCTCCCGTACCTTGCGCAGGCGCACCTCGGCCCCCGCCTCACCGGCGGCCTCGCAGGCCGCCTGCGCCATCTGGTAGGTGATCCCGGTCGCGCTGTAGTAGATGACCGCTACCTTGACCTGGCCGTCCATCGTCTGTGTCCTCCTCGGTTCGGGTCAGCTCCCGCGACTACCCGGTGCTTGCCGGGTCAAACATCCGCCCATGGCATGATCCGGACATGCAGCTACGCGCCGCGACCCCGGGGGACTGGCCGGCGATCTGGCCGTTCCTGCGCGAGATCGTGGCGGCCGGCGAGACGTACACCTGGCCGCGCGACGTGGGTGAGGACGACGCCCGCCGACGCTGGATGGTCGCCCCGCCCGGCCGCACGGTGGTCGCGGTGGACCACGACGCGTCGGTGCTGGGCACGGCGAAGCTGGTCGCCAACCAGGAGGGTCCGGGCGACCACGTGGCGAACGCGAGTTTCATGGTCGCGCCGGCGGCGTCGGGCCGGGGCGTCGGTCGGGCGCTCGGGGCGTACGTGCTGGAGCTGGCCCGGCGGGACGGCTACCTGGCGATGCAGTTCAACGCGGTGGTGGCCAGCAACACCCGGGCGGTGGCGCTGTGGCGGTCGCTGGGGTTCACGGTGGTCGGCCGGGTGCCCGAGGGGTTCCGCCACCCCGCCCTCGGCCCGGTCGACCTGCTGGTGATGCACCGCCGAATCGACTGACCTGCGGCGGGGCGTCGCGTCCCCCGGTCGGCCGTCGCACCCGGACGGCACCGGCGCGGCTCAAGATTTGCGCAAGTTCCAGCCGGGAACGCTCCCACGGGTGGGCCCGGCGACGATCCTGATGGGCACGGATGCCGGGGATAGCGGAAACCGGTGACCCGGGGGGACCTGCACGGGGGACCGCGCTCCGCCGGTTCGGCAACCGGCGTAGCGCGGTCAGGGGTGTCCGCCGGGTGTCGGTGCCTGCTCCTATGCTGACCGGCGTGGTGGAGCTGACCGGCGACGAGGCGTTGACGTTGCGGATGACCGCGTTGGCCCTGCGGGAGCACCCGGCCGGCCGCCCGTCGGGGGTCGCCGGCGTGGTGGAGTGGTTCGGGGCGATGCAGGCGCAGGACGCGGCGAGCGGCCTGTGGTCGCTGGGGTTGCGACTGCCCGGCCACACCGAGGCCGACGTGCGGGCCGCCCTGGAACGCCGCGAGGCGCTGCGTACCTGGCCGATGCGCGGCACCGTGCATCTGGTGCCCAGCCGGGACGCCCGCTGGATGCTCGACCTCACCGGCGTACGGGCGCTGGCCGGCGCGCCGGCCCGGCGGGCCGTGCTGGGGCTGGCCGAGGCCGAGGCCGACCGGGCCGCCGACGTGCTCGGCGCGGCGCTGGCCGGCGGCGGCCGGTTGACCCGCGCGCAGTGCCTGGACACCCTCGCCGCCGCCGGGGTCGACGTCTCCGGTCAACGCGGCTACCACCTGCTCTGGTATGCCAGCCAGCGGGGCGTCACCTGCATCGCCCCGCACGTGGGCACCGAGCAGACCTTCGCGCTGCTCGACGAGTGGGTCCCCGACCCGCACCGGCCCGAGCGGGACGAGGCGCTGGGCATCCTGGCCGGGCGTTACTTCCGCAGCCACGGGCCGACGACCCGGCGCGACTTCACCGGGTGGACGGGGCTGGCCGCCGCCGACACGAAACGGGCCGTCGCGGTCGCCACCGACGCCGGGACGCTGACCACCGTCCGGGTCGACGGGGTGGAGTCGCACCTCGACCCGGCGCTGCTGGACGCGCCCCGGCTGCCGGTGGACGACGTGCACGTGCTGCCCGGCTTCGACGAGTACCTGCTCGGTTTCAAGGACCGCACCCTGATGGTCGAGCCGGCACACCTGAAGGCGGTGATCCCCGGCGGCAACGGCGTCTTCCAGTCCACCGTGGTGCGCGCCGGCCGGGTGGTGGGCACCTGGAAGCGCCGCCTCGCCCGGACCAGGGTCACCGTGACAGTGCAGCCGCTGGTCCCGCTGGACGCGTCGACCCGGCAGCGGGTGGAGGTGGCGCTGGAGGGTTATGCCCGCTTCCTCGGCCTGCCGCTGCACCTCACCTGGTAGGTCCGCACCACCCGCTCCCCAGGCCACCGGCTCTGCCGGCCCGCCGCGTCGCTGGTCCCCCGGTCCCGACATTCCTGAATGGCCTGCCGCATGACGGCGGCGCCCGCATCCGGCTGCACGCCACCTGCGGGCGGGTGACGGGTGACGGTGGGTCACAGACGGACACCATGCGCCATCAGCGGCTCCATGACCGAGAGTGACCGTCGGTTATCCGCCGCCCTCCGACCCAGCGCCCTACGGAACACGCGAAATAACCTTTGAGCTGGGATTTTGTCGCAACACCCCGCCGACCACCACCAACCCCTCGCGGAGACTTTGCTCTGCTGCCGTCGACGCGACAGCTACTCGTCGTGGCTGTCGCGTCGACGGCAGCAGAGCAAAGCGTCCGGAGGTGATGGGGTGCGCCCGGGCATAATGTCACTGTCCGTGTCGATGGGCACGGGTGGGTAACGGGCTGACGGGCGGGCGACGAGACAGGAGGGTGGGCCGGGTCCCGTGGCACGGGCGGGAGGCCGGACAGCTGAGGGGCACCGAGGTAGCGGGCGGCGCGGGGCGGCAGAGCAGCAGGGCGGCGCGGAGCAGCAGGCCACCTGGGCGGCGGAGCAGTAGGGCAGCAGAGCAGGGGGATCGGTGGCCGCACGCCGCCGGGGGTGGGTAAGCGTGTGGCCACCGATCCGGGGTGAAGGGACGGGTCAGTCGCCGAGTGCGCCGGCCGACCGGCCCTCGTGCAGGGTCAGGTTCCGGCCGGAAGCAGGGTCGAACAGGTGGATCTTCTCCAGGTTGAACCAGACCCGCCGGTCCTCGCCCTCCTGCACCGGCGACTCGGCCGACAGCCGGGTCACCAGGTTGCCCCCACCGCCGCTGAAGTCGGCCCCGGCGTCGGCGGCCAACTCCTCCAGCTCGGCGGCGCTGGCCCGCTGCCCCTCGACGGTGAAGTAGACGTACTTGTCGGAACCCATCGACTCGACGATCTCGGCGGGGGCGGTGAACTCCATGCCCCGGGCCCGCGCCTCGTCGTCGATCAGCTCGGCGTCCTCGAAGTGCTCGGGGCGGATGCCGAGGATCAGCTCCCGGGGCGCGTCGGCCCCCTCCAGCTCGCGGCGGATCCGGTCACCGATCGGTACGTCACCCAGGGCGGTGCGCAGCTTCCCGTCCTCGACGGCGGCGTGCAGGAAGTTCATCGACGGCGAGCCGATGAACCCTGCCACGAACAGGTTGCGGGGGTGGTCGTACAGCTCCTGGGGCGGGCCGACCTGCTGGATCGCGCCACCCCGCATGATCACCACACGGTCGCCGAGGGTCATCGCCTCGGTCTGGTCGTGGGTCACGTAGACGGTGGTGGTGCCGAGCTTCTTCTGCAACCGGGAGACCACGGTGCGCATCTGCACCCGCAGCTTGGCGTCCAGGTTGGACAGCGGCTCGTCCATCAGGAACGCCTTGGGCTGCCGGACGATGGCCCGGCCCATCGCCACCCGCTGCCGCTGCCCACCGGAGAGGTTGGCCGGCTTGCGGTCCAGCAGCGGGGTCAGCTCCAGCACCTTCGCCGCCTCCTCGACCTTGGCGGTAATGGTCTCCTTGTCGAGTTTGGCCAGCCGCAGCGGGAACGCCATGTTCTCCCGGACGGTCATGTTCGGGTACAGCGCGTACGACTGGAACACCATCGCGATGTCCCGGTCCCGGGGCGCCTTGTCGTTGACCCGTTCCCCGCCGATGCGCAGTTCCCCGGAGCTGATGTCCTCCAGCCCGGCGATCATGTTGAGGGTGGTGGACTTCCCGCAGCCGGACGGGCCGACCAGGATGACGAACTCACCGTCGGCGATCTCCAGGTCGACGTCCTGCACCGCGACGGTGCCGTCGGGGAAGCTCTTGCTCACCTTGTCCAGCACGATGTCAGCCATTTTGTCACCTATCCCTTGACGGCGCCGGAGGTCAGACCGGAGACGATGCGGCGCTGGAAGAAGAGCACGAACGCGATGATCGGAATGGTGATCACCACGGCGGCGGCGCAGATCGCCCCGGTGGGGTCCTCGAACTGCGACTCGCCGGTGAAGAACGACAGCGCCACCGGCACCGTCCGGGCCCGCTCGGTGGAGGTGAGCGTGATGGCGAACAGGAAGTCGTTCCAGCAGAAGATGAAGACCAGGATCGCCGTGGTGAACAGGCCCGGGGCGGCCAGCGGGGCGATGACCCGGCGGAACGCCTGCCCCTGGGTCGCGCCGTCCATCTTCGCCGCCTTCTCCAGGTCCCAGGGGATCTGCTTGAAGAACGCCGACAGCGTGTAGATCGCCAGCGGCAGGGCGAAGGTGATGTACGGCAGGATCAGCCCCGGCCAGGTGTCGAAGAGACCGAGCTGCCGTTCGATCTCGAACAGCGGCGACACCAGCGACACCTGCGGAAACATCGCGATCAGCAGGGACACCCCGACCAGCAGCCGCTTGCCGGGGAAGTCGAGCCGGCTGATCGCGTACGCGGCCATCGCGCCGAGGACCACCGCGATGAGGGTGGCGATCAGGGCGATGCCGATGGAGTTGACCAGGGCGCGGACGAACTGGTCGGTGTCGAAGATGGTCTTGTAGTTGTCCAGCGTCCATTCCCGCGGCCAGAACTTGCCGTCGGTGAGGGTGGCCGGGGTCTTGAACGACAGTGAGGCGATCCAGAGCACGGGGACCAGGGCGAAGACGACCACGATGACGTCGATCAGGCCCCAGCGCAGCTTCGCCCGGGTGGTGGTGTCGGCCATGTCAGCGCCTCTCCCCGTCGTCGCTGCCCGGGGCAGCGGTGCCGAACAGCTTCACGAAGACGAACGCGATGATCGCCACCGTGATGAAGATCAGCACGGACATCGTGGAGCCGATGCCGAGGTTGAGCCCCCGGATCAGGTTGTTGTAGGCGAGCATCGACACCGACGAGGTCTCGTTGCCGCCGTTGGTGAGCACGAAGATGTTGTCGAAGACCCGGAACGCGTCGAGGGTGCGGAACAGCAGCGCGACCAGGATGGCCGGCTTCATCACCGGCAGCATCACCTTGGTGAACCGCTGCCAGGCCGTCGCCCCGTCGGTGGAGGCCGCCTTGAGCAGGTCCTCCGGGACCAGCGCCAGCCCGGCCATCAGCAGCAGCGCCATGAACGGGGTGGTCTTCCAGATCTCGGCCAGCATGATGATCGCCAGCGAGCTGGCCCGTTCGGTCAGCGGGGCGCTGCCGTCGAACAGGTTGGCCAGGTAGCCGGTGCCGGGCGTCCAGGCGTACCGCCAGGAGAACGCGGCGACGACCGTGACGATGCCGTAGGGGATGAGCGCGGCGGTCCGCACGATGCCCCGGCCGACCAGGGTGCGGTGCATGACCAGGGCCAGCCCCATGCCGAGCACCAGCTCCACCGCGACGGTGACCACCGTGATCAGCATGGTCACCCCGAACGCGGTCCACCAGAACTCGTTGCTGAGCACGGTGACGTAGTTCTCCAGCCCGATGAACTCGCGCTGGTCGGGGAAGCGCAGGTCGAAGCGCTGCAACGACAGCCAGACCGAATAGATGATCGGGTACGCGGTGACCAGCACCATGACCAGCGCGGCCGGGGCGCAGAGCAGCCAGCCCAGCTTCCGTTCGGCCTTCTTGTTCTCGCTCAACGGGGCACGCCGGCTCACGGCAGGACCCCCTTGGACTGGAGCGCGTCGGAGATCGCCTCGCGTAGCTCCTTGGCGGTCTGCTCCGGCCGGATCGCCGACGGCGGCGACAGGATCGCCGACATCACCGTGGAGATGCTCTGGTACGCGGGGGTCAGCGGGCGGACCGCCGGCTCCTTCAGCTCCTCCAGGATGGTCTCCTTCATCGGGTACGCCTCATCCATCTCCGGGTCGTCGTAGACCGCCTCGATGGTCGGCGGCACCCCGTCGTTGACCGCGGAGAACTTCTGGTTCTTGGCGTCCCGGATGCACTTCGCGGCCTCGAAGGACTCCGTCGGGTGCTTGGAGTAGGCGCTGACCGCCATGTTGATCCCGCCGATGGTGACCTTGCTGGGGGTGTTCGCGTCGATGCCGGGCACCCGGGCCCACTTGACCTTCTTGGCCAGCTCCGGGTCGGCCTCCTGCAACGCCGGGTAGACGAACGGCCAGTTGACCTGGAACGCGCCGTTGCCGGACTGGAAGTCGAGCCGGACCGGATCCTCGGTGGAGTTGCTGAACGACGGCGACGTCACGCCCGACGTGGCGAACCGCTGGAGCTGGTCGAGGGCCTTCACGGTGCCGTCGTCCATCACGGCCTTCTTGCCGTCGTCGCTGAGGATCTTGCCGCCGGCACTCTCGGCGAGCGTGTTGTAGAGCACCACCAGGCCCTCGTACTGCGCGCCCATGGTGAGCACCCGGTACGGCTTGCCCTGCCCCTTGAGGTCCTTGGCGGCGGTGATCATGTCGTCCCAGGTGGTCGGGGCCTGCGGGACGAGGTCGCTGCGGTACCAGAGCAGTTGCACGTTGGTGTTCTTCGGCGCCCCGTAGAGCTTGTCCTCGTAGCGGGCGGTGTCCAGCGGGCCCGCCAGGGTGCCCTGCTCAACCTCGCTCTTGTCCTGCCCGGTCCACTCGCGGATCCACTTGGCGCTGGCGAACTCCTGGGTCCAGGTGACGTCGAGGCCGAGCACGTCCATCCCGGTGTCCTCGGCGGCCAGCCGGCGGACGAGCTGCACCCGCTGGTCGTCGGCCTGCCGGGGCAGCACCCGGTAGGCGATCTTGTAGCGCCCCTCGGCGCGGGTGTTGCAGTCGTCGACGACCTTCTGCAGGTTCTGCTCGGGCGGGTAGTACAGGTTGATCGTGGGCGTACCACCGCCACCGTCGTCGGCGCCGCACGCGGCCAGCGGCGCGACCAGCGCCAGCGCGGCGGCGGCCGCCCCGGCCCGGAGCACCGGCCGACGCCGGTGTCGGGCCGTTCCGGGGTCCGTCATCGCCCCTCCCCTCTCTTCGGCGAAAACCGGGGAGGTCACCCGCGCCCTGCCATCAGGCCGGTGAAGTGCGGAAACGCGCCGCCCCGGGGTGTTCCGTGGGCCTACACTGCCCGACCTGCGAAGTCATGAAACCTGTCGGTAACCGAAGTCGGGGCGGACGGGCCGGGCCCGCTGCGGGAGCGTCACCGGCGTCCGGGTCGTGCCCGTCCGAGCGGTTTCAGTGCCGGACTCTCGCCCAGGACAGGAAACGTTCGGTCATCCGCGCGACGCTGGCCGGTGGCCGGTTCGCCCCGGACGACGTCGACCGGATCGTGGCGTCCCGGCTCGAACGGCAGTCGAGGAAGTGGCGAAGTCATGGACATGATGACCCCGCAGTGGCGGAAGTCGACCAGGTCCGGCGGCAACGGCGGATCGTGCGTCGAGGTCGCCGACAACCTGCCCGGCCGGGTGCTGGTGCGCGACACCAAGGACCGCGAGGGCGGCACCCTCCAGGTCGACCGTACGGCCTGGACCGCGTTCGTCGGCTACGCCAAGCGGCACTGACCAGGTCGGCCGACCAGGCTCCCCCGCACCGCCGGGAGCCTGGTCGGCCCCGGCTCGCCCCGCTCCTGGTCGCCCGCCCCGGCCGGCGAGATCGACTCTGTTGGAGCGGTACAGCGGTATCGAGGTGTGGCGGACACCGCAACATCGACCCCAAGGAGTCGATCAACCGCGCCGCCCCGTCCCGGCCGGCATCGCGCGTCCCGACCGGCATCGCGCGTCCCGTCGGCTTGTCGACGACTGTCCGGATGGCGGGCGCGGTGGGCTGTCCCGGGCGTGCCGTGTGCACTAGCGTTGATGCACTCACTCCACCAAGCCAGCGCGTCGCCGTCGTAGTCGATACGCCTCCGGCCGACATCAGCCTGCCCGTTCGGTGGGTTCTCCCGCGAACTCCCACTGCGCGCCCCCGCTCCGGGCAGGATCGTCCTCAACGAGGAGGTGCCCCGTGGTGCAGGACACCCGCGCTCTCGCCCTGACGTTCGAGGTGAGCGGCCTGCCACCGGTGAAAACCGAGGCGCTGTCCATCTTCGCCGCCGGCCATCGGCAGGCGACGAGGGTCCGCGCCCTGCTCGAAGCGGCCTGTGCCGCGGCCCAGCAGACCGGCTGGACGCCGCTGGCCGGGCCGGTCGAGGTCGACCTGATCCTGCGGTGCCCACCCGGGCACCGCACCTCCGACGCCAGCACCCTGCTGGGCGGGGTGTGCGCGGTGCTCCAGGACAAGAAGCGGGTGGCCAACATCGGGTTGGCCCACCTCGGGGTCCTGGTCGACGTCGCGCTCTACACCGACGACCGGCAGATCCGCCGGTTGTCGTACCGGGAGGAACCGGCGGAGAACCTCTCGTACCAGGTCCGGGTGGCCGCCGCGCCAGCCGTGGTTTGACCGACGCCCGCGGTGGGGTACCGCGGACGCCGACGAAGGGAGCACCGATGTCGGAGCCACATGTCACGCTCGACCCGCGCGGGCTCGACCCGGTGCAGCAGAAGCTGCGCGGCCCGTTGGAGGACCAGCTGACCTCGGCGCTGCAGGCCGCCACCGACCGGGTCCGCGCCAGTTACGCGGGCGAACCGGTCGAGCAGGTCTGCCAACGGCTGCT
Source organism: Micromonospora sp. WMMD734 (assembly GCF_049178975.1). Taxonomy (NCBI): domain Bacteria; kingdom Bacillati; phylum Actinomycetota; class Actinomycetes; order Micromonosporales; family Micromonosporaceae; genus Micromonospora; species Micromonospora sp. WMMD734. The sequence continues at coordinate 740,231 of NZ_JBMHMK010000001.1, read as the reverse complement.
CGACGAGACCCGCTCCGGGCTGCACCCGGACATCGCCGCCGGTTTCCGCCCCGACATGGACGAGTTCTGCCGGGTCGCGGTGGCGATCGTCCGCGACGAGATCTCCTGACCCCCGGCGGGGTCGGCGTCCGCCGGCCCCGCCGCCACCGGAGACATCCGCCCCCGCCGGAGGCCGCACCCCAGTTGGTCAGTAGCGGCCGAGGTTGGCGGCCGGGCAGATCACGATGCGTGGCGCATGCCGTGGGTCCAGCCAGCGCAGCACCGACACCAGGTCGGCGTGGGACAGGCTGACGCAGCCGGCGGTCGGACCGCCGGCCGGGGTGCTGAACTCGTGCAGGAAGATGCCGCTGCCCGCGTCCGGCACCGGCTTCGCCACGTTCGGCGGCATGTTGTAGGTGATCACCGCGAAGTGGGTGTACGCCGGCACCTCCCGCCACAGCGCCTCGCTGTAGCCGCCGGGGTTCGTGCTGCTGTGCTGGAAGGTGTTGTAGGCCGGCGAGTCGGGGTTCTCGTTCCACCAGTCGTTCGTGACCACCCGGTGGTACGGGAACCGGACGCCCGGGTCGGCGGCGATGCCGTACATGGTGGGGCCGAACGAATACACCCCGGTCGGGGTGGTCGCCACCCCCTCGGTGTGGTGGTCGCTGAAGCCCTTCGCGCCCAGCCGGGCGGGCAGCGGGACGGAGACCGGCACCCAGTGGCCGCCCGCCCGGTGGAACGTCTCCAGGGTGGCGTAGGTGGTCGAATAGCCGGTGCCGGTGACGATGACGACCTGCCGGGTCGCGGCGGGCAGGGTGGTCAACCGGGAGGCCCGGTTCGGTGGCGGGACCGGCCGCTCCCGGCCCGTCGCCGGGTCCGTGTCGCGCCCGTCCGTCCCGGGTGTGGTCTGCATTCCGCCCATGATCGCACCGCCGGCGGTTCTGCGACGCCCCGAGGGCACGACGCCACGCCGCCCGGAGCCGGTACCGAGCCGCCCGGAGCCGGTGTTCAGCCCGGGGGTGGGTGGGGCGGATGGTTGGGTCAGGGTCGGGTCCGCAACTCCCCGACCCTGACCGCCAGCCGTCCGGCCCGGCAGCGGGTCGCGCCGGTGCGGGCGCGACGGGCGGGTCAGGCCGTTGCGTCGGGCCCGGCACGCGGACCAGGCCCGCCGGCACTCAGCTCCCCGGTGCCCCGGTTCCGGACTTCGGCGCGCTCCCGACCACCCCGATCGGTCGTGAACGCCGGCCCAGGTTAGGCAGCCGCCGGAGGGCCGGGCAAGCAGGCCGACGGGGTCGCTGAGGTGATTGCCGCCGGGGCGCAATTGCGGCATCCCGACGTGACACGGCCAGCCGGCCGGACGCTGTTGGCTCTCAGAAGTGGGCGAGCAGATCGGGGAAGGCGGCCAGCCGCATCACCCCGGTGTCGGCCGGGTCGAGGTCGTCGTCCTCCAGCACCCAGGTGTTCTCGTTGGGGATGAAGACCGCCCGCATCCCCGCCGCCCGCGCCGGCAGGATGTCCGACTTCGGGGAGTTGCCGATCATCCAGGCGTCGGCCGGGGCGAAGCCGTGCTCCCGGGCCAGCCACCGGTAGGTGCCGGTGTTCTTCTCGGCCACGATGTGCGCCGCGCCGAAGTGGTGCAGCAGGCCGCAGGCGTCCAGCTTGCGCTGCTGCTCCTCCCGGTCCCCCTTGGTCAGCAGCAGCAGGTCGTAGCGGGCGGCCAGGGCGTCGAGGGTGTCGGCGACCCCGGGCATCAGCTCGACCTCATGGTTGACCAGCGCGGTGGCCAGCCGGTCGATGTCCGCGCGTTCCCGGTCGGTGGCCGGGCGCTCCCGCAGCCGCTCCAGGCACTCGCCGAGGCTGCGCAGGAACACCTTGCTGCCGTAGCCGTGGGCCACCGCGTTGGCCCGCTCGATGTCGTCGAGCACGGTACGGATCTGGGCCCGGTCGAGGGTGGGGTGGTCGACCCAGTCCAGGAAGTCGTCGATCACCCGCTCGAACAGGACGTTGTTCTCCCACAGTGTGTCGTCCGCGTCGAAGATCAGCGTCGTCGCGCGCCCACCGGCGACCGTGCCGGCCCCGTCCGACGTCGCCCCGGTCACATCCGCACCCATCCCGGCTCCTCCCCGATCCGTCGGCCGCCCGGCCGGGCGGCCGACGGACACGCTAGCGGCCCGGCCCGCCCGGCACATCCGGGTTGTCCCGGCGCAGGGTCAGGATCAGGTCGGCCACCAGCGCCGTCCACCCGGTCTGGTGCCAGGCCCCGAGGCCCGCGCCGTTGTCGCCGTGGAAGTACTCGGGGAACGCGATCAGGTCCCGCCAGTCGGGATGGGTCTGGAAGAGCTGACACGCACCGTAGATCGGTCGACGACCCCAGCCGTCCCTGGTGAACAGGGAGATCAACCGGACGGAGAGGTCGTCGGCGATCTCGTCCAGGGTGCACTTGCGCCCCGACCGGGTCGGGTACTCCACCTGGAGATCGTCGCCGAAGAACGCCGCGTAGTCGCGCAACGCGCTGATCAGCAGGAAGTTCGTCGGCATCCAGATCGGGCCGCGCCAGTTGGAGTTGCCGCCGAACAACCCGCTCGTCGACTCGGCCGGCTCGTAGCCGACGCAGAACTCCTGCCCGCCCAGGTCGACCGCGAACGGCTTGTCCAGGTGCGCCCGGCTCAGCGTGCGCAGGCCGTAGTCGGAGAGGAACTCGTCGGGGTCGAGCATCCGGGCCAGCAGCCGGACCACCTGTTCCGGGCCGACCATGGACAGCAGCCGTTGCTGGCGGCCGTCCGGGCCGAGCCGACGGGACCCGATCACGTCGGCGTACTCGGGGCGTTGGGTGAGGAACCAGCGCAGCCGGGCACCCAACTCGGGCAGGCGGTGCAGGGTACGGGCGCTCAGCCGGGTGGTGGCCGCCAGCGGCAGCAGCCCCACCACCGAGCGCACCTTCAACGGCACCTGGCTGCCGTCGGCGAGGCGCAGCACGTCGTAGAAGAACGCGTCCTCGGCGTCCCACAGCCCCTGCGAGTAGCCGGCGGCGGCGATGTAGGCGAAGTGCTCGAAGAACTTCGTCGCGGTGTCCACGTACGCCCGGTCGTGCTCGGCCAGCACGATCGCCATGTCCAGCAGGTTGAGGGCGTACATCGCCATCCAGCCGGTGCCGTCGGACTGCTCCAGCACCCCGGCCACCGGCAGCGCCGCCGAGCGGTCGAACGGGCCGACGTTGTCCAGCCCGAGGAAACCGCCCTCGAACAGGTTGTTGCCGCCGGTGTCCTTGCGGTTGACCCACCAGGTGAAGTTGAGCAGCAGCTTGTGCATCACCCGGGCGAGGAACTCGTGGTCGCGCCCGCCGTCGATCTCGAACACCTTGAGCGCCGCCCAGGCGTGCACCGGCGGGTTCACGTCGCCGAACGCCCACTCGTACGCCGGGATCTGGCCGTTGGGGTGCAGGTACCACTCGCGGAGCAGGAGCAGCACCTGGGCCTTGGCGAAGCCCGGGTCGACCCGGGCGATGGTGACGCAGTGGAAGGCCAGGTCCCAGGCGGCGTACCAGGGGTACTCCCACGGGTCCGGCATGGAGATCACGTCGAAGCTGGTCATGTGCCACCAGGCGCTGTTGCGCCCGTGCCGGCGGCCGGCCGGCGGCGTCGAGCCCGGATCGCCCTCCAGCCACCGCTTGACGTCGAAGTGGTAGAACTGCTTGCCCCACATCAGCCCGGCGATCGCCTGCCGGGCGACCAGCGCCTCGTCGGCGCTGGCCGCGGCCGGGATCACCCCGGCGAAGAAGCGGTTCGCCTCGGCCCGCCGGGCCCACACCACCGCGTCGAAGCCGGCACCCAGCTCCGCCGGGGGCGGCGCGGCGGCCCCGGGCGGCGGCGCGGTGCGGGTCAGCCGCAGCCGGATCTGCCGCTGCCCGCCGGCCGGCACCTCGAGCACGTAGTGCAGGGCGCCCTTGGTCCCCTCCCGGTCCGGGTTGACGGTGGCCGCGCCGGCCACCACGTGGTCGTTGATCCCGTCCTTCGGGTACGGCGAGCGGCCGGCCAGCCCCCACAGCCGCTCGGCGTTGGTGTCGTTGTCGCACAGCAGCGGGGTCGGCTCACCGTCGCCCTCCAGCAGGAGCTGCCCCAGCACCCAGTGCTCGCCGACCAGCCGACTGCCCTCGCCGGCCAACCGGGGCACCCGGTCCGCGCCGGGCGGACCCCAGGCCCAGGTGTTGCGGAACCACAGCGTGGGCAGCACGTGCAGGGTGGCCGCCTCGTCGCCCCGGTTGGCGACGGTGACCAGGATGCACAGGTCGGTCGGGGACGCCTTGGCGTAGTCGACGGTGACCGCCCAGTACCTGTCGTCGTCGAAGATGCCGGTGTCGACCAGCTCGTACTCGGTCTCGTCCCGGCCACGCAGGGCGTTCACGGCGACCAGTTCGTCGTACGGGAAGGCGGCCTGCGGGTAGTGGTAGCGCCAGCGCATCCACGAGTGGGTCGGGGTGCTGTCGAGGTACCACCAGTACTCTTTCGCGTCCTCGCCGTGGTTGCCGCCGTCGCCGCCGAGGCCGAACATCCGCTCCTTGAGGATCGGGTCGACGCCGTTCCACAGCGCCAGCGCGAAGCAGAACGTCTGCCGGTCGTCGCAGACGCCCGCCATGCCGTCCTCGTTCCACCGGTAGGCTCTGGACCGCGCGTGGTCGTGGGGGAAGTAGTCCCACGCCGTACCGTGCTCGCTGTAGTCCTCCCGTACCGTCCCCCACGCCCGCTCGGACAGATAGGGACCCCATGCGCGCCAGTCCTGCTCCCCGGCGTCGGCCTGGGCGAGCCGGAGCCGCTCGGCGTCGGGGGACGGGGTGTCGGAGGGCGATCTGTCGGTGAACACCTGCACATTTTCGACGCCGCCGGGGTACTTGACCACAGCGGTCATTGTCGTCGTGGCGTGTTACACCTCGCCGCCACAGGAGGAAAGAAGTTGATCGAGTTCGGTTTCGGGCCGGGGGTCTGCGGTGAACTGGCCGACGGGGCGACCCGGGAATGGCTGGTCACCGACGGTCTCGGCGGATACGCCATGGGCACGGTGAGCGGGCTGCGGACCCGCCGCTACCACGGTCTGCTGGTGGTCGCCGGGGAAACTCCGGCCGCCCGCCGGGTGGGACTGGTCAGCCTGGACCCGGCGGTGGTCCTGCCGTCCGGGGCCCGGGTCCGGCTCGGCGCGCACGAGTGGAACTCCGGGGTGGTCGACCCGCGCGGCTTCGAGTACCTGGAACGTTTCGACCTGGTCGACGGGCTGCCCCGGTGGCGGTGGCGGATCGGCGACGTGGTGATCGAACGGGAGCTGGCCATGACGTACGGCCGCTCCGCCGTGGCGGTGGTGCACCGGCTGGTGGCCGGCGGCCCGGTCCGGCTGGACCTCTCGGCCGCCTGCACCTGGCGCGACGCGCACGGCGAGCGGCGGGCCGACGGCCCGACGCCCCGGGTGGAGCCGGCCGACGGCGGCGCGGTGGTCGAGGGCGCTTACCGCCTCGCCGGCCCGGACTGGACGCCCGAGGGGCAGTGGTGGCTGGGCGTGCACCACCGTGAGGAGGCCGCCCGGGGGCTGCACCCCGACGAGGACCTGTGGTGCGCCGGGCGGTTCTCCGGCGCGCTGGACCGGCCCGGGGACACCGTGTCGGTGCTGGCCTGGGCCGGTGACCTGGCCGAGGAGCCGCCCCCGGCGACGCAGGTGGTGGCGGCGGCCCGGCAGCGGAACCGGGCGGTCGCGGCGGCGGCGAAACCGGCCGACGCGGTGGACGCCACCCTGGCGCTGGCCGCCGACGCCTTCGTGGTACGCACCGCCGCCGGGCCGGACGTGGTCGCCGGTTACCCGTGGTTCGGCGCCTGGTCGCGGGACACGATGACCTCCTACGAGGGGTTGTTCCTGTGCACCGGGCGGGCCGACGAGGGGCGGGAGCTGCTGCGGTCGTACGCGGCGACGCTGTCGGAGGGGATGCTGGCGAACACCGCCGACACCGGTCGGGTGGAGTACAACACGGTCGACGCGACGCTGTGGTTCCTGCACGCGGTGGGCCGGCACGTCACCGTCACCGGCGACACCGACCTGGGCGACGAACTGCTGCCGGCGCTGCACGGGGTGGTGCGGGCGCACCTGGCCGGCACCCGGTACGGCATCGCCGTCGACCCGGACGACGGGCTGATCACCCAGGGCGGCACCCCGGGCACCGCGCTGACCTGGATGGACGCCCGGGTGTACGGGGTGCCGGTGACCCCCCGGGTCGGCAAGCCGGTCGAGGTGAACGCGTTGTGGATCAACGGGTTGGCCGGGTTGGCGGAGCTGACCGAGCTGGCCGGGCAGGACCCGGACGAGCTGTGGCGGCTGCACGACCGGGCCCGGGAGGCGTTCGGCAAGCGGTTCCCCACCCCGGCGGGCTGGCTGCACGACGTGGTGGACGCGCCCGCACCGGCGTACCCGCTGGGTGGGGCGGCGCACCACGACGACGACCTGCTGCGCCCCAACCAGCTGCTCGCCTGGTCGCTGCCGTACGCGCCGTTGGAGCCGGACCCGGTGGCGCTGCGTCGGGTGGCGGCCGGGCTGTTCACCCCGTTGGGGCCGCGCAGCCTCGCCGCCGACGCGCCGGAGTTCGCACCCCGGCACCGGGGCGGGCCGGCCGAGCGGGACGGCGCCTACCACCAGGGGACGGTCTGGCCGTGGCTGGTCGGGCCGTTCGTCGAGGCGTACCGCAAGGCCGGGCTGCCCACCGACGACCTGCTGGTCGGTCTGGTCGGACATCTGGGGGAGTTCGGCCTGGGCTCGGTGAGCGAGACGGCGGACGCCACCGCCCCGCACGCCGCCACCGGATGCCCGTTCCAGGCGTGGTCGGTGGCCGAACTGCTCCGCGTCCGACGGGCCCGATAGGCACCCGTTACACACCGGCAACGGTGGCGTCTCCGCTGGTTATCCGGCCGTCGGCAGGATTGGCCCCGAACCCGGGCCAGCGCAGGACACCCTCATGGTGTCCTACCGGCGCGCGCCCAGGACACCACCCGAAGGGGGCCGCATGTCACCAGACGCCGACGTGATCGACATCCACCCCGCCCGGCACCAGCGGGTGCTCATGCTGTCCTGGGAGTACCCGCCGGTGCTGGTCGGCGGCCTCGGCCGGCACGTGCACGCGCTGGCCACCGCCCTGGCCGCCGCCGGGCACGAGGTCACCGTGGTCACCCGGCACGCCGAGGGGGCGCCCCTGGAGGAGTACGCCGACGGCGTACGCGTCCTGCGCGCCCCCGAGGATCCGGTGACCTTCCCCTTGGCCACCGGGTCGCTGCTGGCCTGGACGATGGCGTTCAACCACACCCTGACCCGGACCGCCCTGCGGGCCACCGACTCCGCCGGCTACGACGTGATCCACGCCCATGACTGGCTGGTCGGGCACACCGCCGTCACCCTGGCCGAGCACCTCGACCTGCCGCTGGTCACCACCATCCACGCCACCGAGGCCGGCCGGCACCAGGGCTGGCTGCCCGGGGAGCTCAACCGCACCATCCACGGCGTCGAGCACTGGATCAGCAACGCCTCGACCCGGGTGATCGCCTGCTCCGGCTACATGCGTGCCCAGGTCAGCCAGCTGTTCGACGTACCGGCCGGGCGGGTCGACGTGGTGCCCAACGGGGTCGACGACCGGGCCTTCCGGGCCCGGCCCCGGGCGGTCGCCTCGGCCCGCGCCCGGTTCGCCGGGGACGGCCCGCTGGTCGGCTACGCCGGTCGGCTGGTCTACGAGAAGGGCGTCCAGCACCTCGTCGACGCCGTGCCCCACCTGCGCGACCGGCACCCGGGGCTGCGGGTGGTGATCGCCGGAGACGGCCCGTACAAGGACGAACTGGTCGACCAGGTACGCCGGCTGCACGTCGACGACAGCGTCCGGTTCACCGGCTTCCTCGACGCCGGGCAACTCCCGGCGATGCTCGCCGCCACCGACGCGACGGTCGTACCGAGCCTCTACGAGCCGTTCGGCATGATCGCCCTGGAGGCGGCGGCGGCCGGTGCCCCGCTGGCGGTGGCGAGCACCGGCGGGCTGGCCGAGATCGTCGAGTCCGGGGTCACCGGGGTCACCTTCCCGCACAGCGACCCGGGTGCGCTGGCCGGCGCGGTCGACCGGCTCGTCGGCGACGAGGTCTTCGCCCGTCGGGTGGCGCGGCGGGCCCGCACCATGGTCGGCGAGCGGTACGGCTGGGCGGCCATCGCCGCGCGTACCGCGGGCAGCTACGCCACCGCCCGCCGCGACCACGGCGGTTTCCAGGCCCGGCGGGCGGCGAGTCTGCTGGCCGGCGGCCGGCAGCGGATCACCATCCCCGAGGGCAACCTGCTGCAATGGGACGGCGCGGCCTGCTGACCGGATCGAGACCAGACAACCGATAGGTCCGTCCCGATCCATTGGCTACGGTGTACCTCGGCCGATGGTGAGGAGAACGGTGCAGCAGGTAGTGATCGCCGGCCGGTACCGCCTGTTGAACTTGGTGGGCCGGGGTGGCATGGGCCGGGTCTGGCTGGCCCGCGACGAGGTGTTGCACCGCGAGGTGGCGGTCAAGGAGGTGGTGCCCCCCGCCTGGCTGGCCGACGACGAACGCGACGAGGTGCGGCTGCGGACGCTGCGCGAGGCCCGCACGGCGGCCCGGCTCAACCACCCCAACGTGGTCCGGGTCTACGACGTGGTGCAGGTCGAGGAACGACCGTGGATCGTGATGGAGTATGTCCTGTCCCGGTCGTTGCAGACGGTGCTGGACACCACCGGCCCGGTCGACCCGGCCCGCGCCGCCGAGATCGGGCTGGCGCTGTTGTCCGCGTTGCGCGCCGCGCACTCCGCCGGGGTGCTGCACCGGGACGTGAAGCCGCAGAACGTCCTGGTCGCCGACGACGGTCGGGTGATGCTCACCGACTTCGGGCTGGCCACCTTCGACGGCGGTGACGGGCTGATGACCCGTCCCGGCATGGTGCTCGGTTCCCCGCAGTTCGTCGCCCCCGAGCGTGCCGCCGACGGGGTGTCCAGCGTGGAGGCCGACCTGTGGTCGCTCGGCGCCACCCTGCACGCCGCCGTCGAGGGCCGCTCCCCGTACGCCCGCAGCACCGCGATGGCCACCCTGGCCGCCCTGGCCACCTCCCCACCGGACCCGGCCCCGCACGCCGGGGCGCTGCGCCCCGTGCTGGACGGGCTGCTGGTACGCGACCCCCGGCAGCGCATCCGCCACGACGAGGCCGCCCGCCGCCTGGAGGAGGTGGCCCGGGTGGCGCCCCGGCCCGAGCCGCCCACTGTGGTGCTCCAGGTCCCCCGTCCGATGGGGGTGGCCCGGCCGACGCCGCCACCGGTCACCGACGAGCCGGTGGCACCGCGTACCCGCGCGGACCTCGACGCCGAGCGGGACTGGGGACCACCCGGTCGCCGGATCACCGCCGACGCGCCCGAACGGCCCGTCTCCCCCGCGGCTGGCGGTGCCGCCGGCCTCGACCCGACCGGCCACCCACCGGCGGCGGCGGGGGCGTTCTCGCCCGGCGGGGCCGGCCGGGAGCCGGCCGAGGTGACGTCGGGAGGGCCCGGCCGGACCGTCGTCGGGTCGGGTGACCCAGCCGGCTACCCGCCGGGGCCGGGCGACACCGACGGACGCGACGGCGCGGCGGCCGGCGACCCGACCGGTTCCGGGCCGGGAACGGCCGGACCGCAGGTGCCCGGCCCCGGACCGGGCGCAGGCACGCCTGGCGGACGCGGGCCGGGCCGGGCCGGCACGGGCGCGGGGTCACGGCGGGCGACCGGCACGGGCGGACCGGCCGGGATGCTCGCCCGGCTGCCCCGCAGCGCCCGGGGCTGGATCCTGGCCGGGGTGACCCTCGCGGTGGGGGCGACGGCCGGCATCGGCACCACCGTCGCGATCAACGACGAGGAGCACCGGGCCGCACCACGGCACACCGACGGGCCGGCCAGCAGCAGCACCCCCTCGACCCGCCCGTACGCCCCGCCGGCCGGTGGTCCGGGCCGGCCGGGTCCGCCACCCGGCGCCCAGGACCTCGCCCCGCCTCCGCTGCCGTGCCTGCGTCCCGACCCGGTCGGCACGAAGGTCACCGGCCGACCGGCGACCGTGGACGACGGTTTCCGTCCCCCGTCCGGCTGGACCTGGTACGACGGCACCGGCTACCGGCTCGCCGTGCCGATCGGCTGGCTGCGTACCCAGGACGGGCAGGTGACCTGCTTCCGGGACCCGGGCAGCCGACGGACGCTGAGCGTGGAACCGCTGACCGGTGGCGGCGGCGGGGCGCTGGACCGGCTCCAGGCCGAGGAACGCGCCCAGCTCGGCTTCGGTGCCCTGCCCGGGTACGACAAGATCAAGCTGGCGGCGTTCGACGGCGACGGCGCCCAGTGGGAGTGCCGCTGGGACACCCCGTTCGGCGGCCGGGAGCACGGAATCCGGCTGATCCCCGGTCGGGACCTGTCCGGATACATGCTGAGCTGGTCGTCGGCGGACGAGGACTGGGACGACGCGGCCGACGAGTTGGCGGTGGTCCAGGAGAGCTTCCGGGGCCGGTCGACGGAGCTGACCTCGCCCACCTGACCCGCCCCGCCCCTCGGCCCAGGGCCGGCCCGCCCCGGGCCGCGTCCGCCGCTGCGGAACACCCAGGTAACCGTGGATATCCTGGTGGCGGGGGCAGCGAGGGGGATACGTCGTGCACGAGCAGCGGGTGGCCGGGCGGTACCGGCTGCTCGCTCTGGTCGGCGCCGGCGGGATGGGCCGGGTCTGGTTGGCCCGCGACGAGATGCTGCACCGGGACGTCGCGGTCAAGGAGGTCGTCCCGCCGCACTGGCTCGCCGCGCACGAACGCGAGGAGCTACGGCTGCGCACGTTGCGTGAGGCCCGCACCGCGGCCCGGCTGAACCACCCCAACGTGGTACGGATCTACGACGTGGTGCACGACGGGGACAATCCCTGGATCGTGATGGAGTACGTCCCCTCCCGCTCGCTGCAACAGATACTCACCGAGGAGGGGCCGCTGGACCCGCACCGGGTCGCCCGGATCGGGTTGGCGGTGCTGGCCGCCCTGCGCGCCGCACACGCCGCAGGGGTGCTGCACCGCGACGTCAAACCACACAACGTCCTGGTCGCCGACGACGGGCGGGTGGTCCTCACCGACTTCGGACTGGCCACCTTCGACGGCGGTGACGGGGCGATGACCGGCCCGGGGATGGTGCTCGGCTCACCGCAGTTCGTCGCCCCCGAACGCGCCCGCGACGGGGTTTCCAACCCGCGTACCGACCTGTGGTCGCTGGGGGCCACCCTCTACGCGGCGGTGGAGGGGCATTCGCCGTACGCCCGGGGCAGCGCGATGGCGACGCTGAGCGCGCTGGCCATCGAGCCGCCCGACCCGGCGCGGCGGGCCGGGGCGCTGCGCCCGGTGCTGGAGGGACTGTTGCGGCGCGAACCGGAACGACGGCTCACCGCCGCCGAGACGCAGACCCGGCTGAGCGCCGCGCTCGCGGCGACGCCGGCCGCACCGCAGGCGTCCATGCCGGCCGCGCCGCAGGTGGCCACCCCCGCCGCGCCGCGGGCGGCCGTACCGGCCGGTGGGCGGGCCGGCGGGGAGGCTTCGCCGCTGCCGGTCGGTGGATCGCGGTGGCGGTGGCGGCGGATCGTCCTGGTCGCGGTGGCCGTCGTGGGCACGCTGGTCGCCGGGGTCGGGACGACGGTCGCGCTGCGGGACGGCACCGGCCCGTCGACGCCTGGCGGTGGCGTGGGCACCGCGGCGGCCCGGCCGGCGGCCTTCCCGTGCGCCGCGCCCGCGCCGGCGGACGCCGCCCCGGTCCGGTCCGCGCCACCGCCGCCGGGTGAACGGTTCGGCCTGGTGGCGGGTTGGACCTGGTACGCCGACCCGGACGGCTTCCGGATCGCCGCGCCGGCCGGCTGGCTGCGCTACACCGACGGACCGGTGACCTGCCTGCGTGAACCCGGTGGCCCCCGGGTGCTCAGCATCGCCCCCGGCGTCGCCCCGGCCGACCCGGTCGCCCACTGGCGGGCCGAGGAACGCCGGCTCACCGACGACGGTCGGCTCACCGGCTACCGGCGGGTGGACATCTCTGCGCTGGACATGTATCGGGGCGGCGCGCTGTGGGAGTGCGAGTGGACCGGCCCGACAGGTGCCCGGCTGCACACCGCCCGGCTGCTGGTCCGGGTCGCCCCGCAGCGGGCCTACACCGTCTCATGGTTGACAGAGCAGTTCGACTGGCAGGTCAACGCGACATACTTCCTGATGATCCGGCAGAGTTTCCGCCCTGCCGCCGCCTGACACCCTCCCCTGTGGACCGACCAGGTTGTTGCCCTGTGGGCGGCGGTTCTGACACAGTGGCGTAGCGTTGTCGATCAAGAAAACGGGGAGGGGCGAGGCGACATGATGGGACCGTCCCACGCGCTGTCGGGCGCGGCGGTGTGGCTGACCGGGTCGTGGGCGCTGGACCAGTTCGCCGACTACCACCAGTCGCCGTTGGCCCTGGCCGTCGGCACCGCCGTCTGCGCCGGTGGGGCGCTCTTTCCCGACCTCGACCTCTCCGGCAAGGTCACCCGTAACCAGGGCGGCGCGACGGTGGCCCGTACCTTCGGGGTGTTCTCGCTGTTCGTCGCCGAGGTGATGGAGAAGATCTCGCTCGGCGTCTACTACGCCACCAAGCTCAGCCGCGACCCGCGCCGCAACAACGGTCACCGCACCCTGACCCACACCATCCCGTTCACCGTGCTGGTCGGTTGGGGCACCACCGCGCTGTGCACCGCGTACGGCAAGTGGGCGGTGGTCAGCATCCTGTTCTTCATGATCGGGCTGGCGCTGCGCGGGCTCTTCGACGAGTGGGCCGAGCGGGCCGGCTGGGTGATCGTCACCCTCGTCTCGGCCGCCGCCGCCTGGTTCACCTTCGCCAACCTGCCAGGTGACCGCGGCTATCCGATGATCGGGCTGGCCGTCGGGGTGGGCTGTTTCGTGCACATCCTCGGCGACATGATCACCAAGGCCGGGGTCCCGATCCTCTGGCCGATCCCGATCAAGCGCCGGATGTGGACGATGATCGGGCTACCCAACAGCATCGCGTTGCGTACCGGCAGCAAGGCCGAGGTGGTGGTGCTGCGGACCGCGCTGACGGTGCTCTCCGTGCTCGCAGCCGTCGGCCTGGTCGCCCCCTCGGTGCTGCAACGGTTCAACATCGAGGTCTGACCGACCGGCGTTCCACCCCTGGGACCAGCCGAACGTGGGACGGTCCGGGAGTGCTCCGCACGCCTACGATGCGTAGCATGTCCGCCGGCCCCGGGAACCGCCCCCTCGCCGGCTCCGGTCGCGGACGGCTCCTCGCCGGCCTGCTGACGCTGCTGTCGTCGGCCCTCTTCGCGGGCGTGCTCTGGGACGCCGGATACGCCCGGCTCTATCCGGCGGCACGCTTCCTGCACCGGCCACTGCCCCTGCTCGGGCTCGCCATGCTGGCCGCGCTGACACTGGTGCTCGCCGGCTGGCTGGCCGCCAGGCAACCGCCCGCCAGGACCGTGCTGCGGTCGGTCACGCTCGGCTGCGCGGTACTGCTCGGCGTGGGCACCGGCGCCTGGGGCATGTACCGCACCGGTTTCGCCTCGACCGTCGAACGGGACTCCACGCTGGCCGTCTCCCCCGACGGCCGGTACGCGGTGGTCCGGCTGGACACCCGCGACTGGAAGGACCTGCCGCACACCGAACTACGGGTACGTACCCGCGCCGGGCTGCTCAGCCACGACGCCGACCGGGAACTGGTCACCTGCCGCTACGAGCGCCCCCGGGGGCGGATCGACGCCGAGTTCGTCGGGGAACGGACGGTCCGGGTCGCGTTGGTCGACCGGCCGGCGGTCACCGTCGCGTTCGACGGACGGCTGCGCCCCCGGCACACCGTCGACATCTGCCGCCCACCCGACGGCTGACCGCCGGCGGCGCGCTGGTTGACCGGCCGGCCCGACGTCGCCGCCGGCCCGACGCCACCGGCCGGCCCGGCCGATCCGACCCCGCCAGCGGCGCGGTTGATCCGACGCCGTCGGCCGGGTGGCGCTCAGACGCCGACCCGCTGGGGTGGCACGGTGAGGCCGTAGAGCGCCATCAGTTCCGGAGTGTCCACCCGGTTGCCGTCGGCCACCGAGTCGCAGGCGATATCGACGATCTGGTCCTTGTGCGCCAGCAGGTACGGTCGGGCACCGATGTCGGCACCGGCCAGGGTCGCGATGCCGGCCCAGTGTCGTCGGCCGAACAGCATCGGGTACCCGCGCAGCCCGTCGTAGGTGGCGCAGGCCAACACGTCCGGGTACGGCAGCGCGGCCACCCGTCGGACCGCCTCCGGGGTGAGACCGGGCATGTCGACGGGTACCACCACCACCGCCTCGACCCGTTCGTCGGCCAACGCGGCCAGGCCGGCCCGGATGGACGAGCCGACCCCGGCCCCCGACGCCCGGTTGACCACCACCGTGGCGGGACTCAGGTCGGCCGCCGCCCGAACCTCGTCGGCCGCCGCCCCCAGCACGACCACCAGCTGCTCACAGCCGGCCGCCACCATCGTGTCGATCATGCAGCTGACCAGCAGCCGGTCCCCCTGGCGCAGCAACGCCTCGGGGCTGCCGAGCCGACGCCCCCCACCCGCCGCGATGATCATTCCTGCGATACGCACACCGGGTGCAACGAGCCCCCGAGGGATCAGTGTCGGCACGAAACGGATATTTCACGCGTATACCCTGAACCACCCCTCCCCACCCCACCCCTGCTCCCGACCCACCCCTGCCCCCGCCCCGCCGCCACCCGCCCCGCCCTGGTGATCAAGAGGTTTACGCCATCCCACCCCCGCCAGCTGACCTTTTCCTCTTGATCACCGCCTCGCCACCCCGCCGGCCTCGGTGATCAAGAGCTTTACGTCACCCCCACCCCGCTGGCTGACCTTTTCCTCTTGATCACCGCCCAGCCGAGCCCGCCCCGCCGAACTCGGCGATCACGAGGTTTGCGTCAGCGCGGGCAGCGAATCTGACGCGAATCTCTTGATCACCGGGGGCTGACATCGCAACGGGGCCGGCTGAGGGGGCTGGGGCCGCACAGTCAGGCTTGGGCGTAGGTGGTGACGGTGGAGAGGTCGAGGGGGAAGCGTACGGGGGTGGGGCCGAACAGCAGGGCCGAGGCGCGCTGCCCGGCGCGACGGACCGCCTCGGCCACCGGGTCGGCCAGCTCGGCCGGACAGTGCACGATCACCTCGTCGTGCTGGAAGAAGACCAGCTCCCCACCGACCCCGGCCAGCTCTGCCCGCAGCGAGGCGAGCAGCGTCGAGGCCCACTCGGCGGCGGTGGCCTGGATGACGAAGTTACGGGTGAACCGACCCCGGGAGCGGGCTGCCCGCGCCCGGGGCGAGCGCGGGTCCGCCCCGGCGTCCGGGTCCACCGGGGCGTCGTCGGCGTCACCGGAGCCGACCGTGCCCGGCGGGCAGGTCCGGCCCAGCCAGGACCGGACCAGGCCACCGGACTCCCCGGTACGCGCCGCCGCCTCCAGGTAACCGAAGGCGGTCGGATAGCTGCGTTTGAGCACGGCCAGCGCCGGCAGCGCCCCACCGCCGGTCTGCCCGTACATCGCGCCGAGCAGGGCGAGCTTGGCGCGGGCCCGGTCCCCGCCGAAGGAGTCCTGGGCCAGCGCCGCGTAGAGGTCCCCGGCCGCTCCGGCGGAGGCCAGCCGGGCATCACCGGAGACCGCGGCGAGCACCCGGGGCTCCAACTGACCGGCGTCGGCCACCACCAGTCGCCAGCCCGGATCGGCCACCACCGCCCGCCTGATCACCTTGGGGATCTGCAACGCGCCGCCGCCCCGGGTGGCCCACCGGCCGGAGACCACCCCGGCGGGGACGTACTCCGGGCGGAACCGGCCGTCGCGGACCCACGCGTCCCGCCAGGCCCAGCCGTGCGCCGTCCAGATCCGGTACAGCTCCTTGTATTCGAGCACCAACGGGACGGCCGGATGGTCGACGCCGCGCAACACCCAGGCCCGGGTGTTGGGCAGCTGCACACCGACCCGGGCGAAGGCGCGTAGCAGCTCCGCCGAGGAGTCGACGTGCACCTGCCGGACGCCGAACGCCTCGGCGACCCGGGCGGCCAGCTCGGCCAGCCGCCGCGGCGGCCCACCCACCGGGGACGCCTCACCCAGCAGCTCGGCGAGGATCTCGTCGTGCACGTCGGCACGCCAGGGCAGCCCGACGGCGGCCATCTCCACCGCGATCAGCGCGCCTGCCGACTCGGCGGCCACCAGCAGCCGGAACCGGCCGGGAAGGGCGGTGGCGGCGACCCGGGCGAGCTGGTCGGCGTACACCCGGGTCAGGGCGTCGATGCCGGGGGCCGGCGGGCCGGTGACGGCCTCGAAGAGCGCGGCCTGCCCGTGCCCCGGCGGCGCGGCCGGCCGGGGCGGCGGGTCGGGTGGGACGGCGGCCCCGGTGAGCCGGGCGTACGCGGCGGCCAGCGAGCGGGGCTCACCCCACCGGCCCGCGTGCCCCAGCAGCAGCCCTTCGGTCAGCTCGATGTCGTGGCAGCGCTCGACCCGCACCCCGGCGCGCAGCAGGACCGGGTAGAGCGTCGCACCCGAAGCCCACACCCAGCGGGGATGCTCGGCCGCCTCGCGGGCGGCCACGGCGGCGGGCAGGTCGTCGACCGGCTCGACGGGACCGGCCGGGTGACCGGCGGCGTCCAACGGCTGGAGGGCGCCACCGCCCCGCTCCCCCGCCGCCACCGCCAGCACCGCCACGGCCCGATTCTGCACCGCCCCTGTGACACCCCGGCCCGGGTCACCCGCTCCGGGTCAGCGGTCGGGATGGCGGGGTGAGGCGACCCCGCCATCCCGACCGGTCACTTGACCGCGCCGGAGGTCAGGCCGGACTGGATCTGCCGCTGGAAGATCGCGTACACGATGATCATCGGCAGGATGGCGATGGTCAGCGCGGCGAACAGGCCGGACCAGTCGGCCTCGTAGCCGGCGTTGACCGAGATGTCGGCGATGCCCTGGGTGAGCACCCACTTGTCCTTGGCGTTGGAGAGCAGCACCAGGGGCAACTGGTACTGCGCCCACTGCCCGATGATGTTGAAGATCGCCACGCTGATCAGGCCCGGCTTGGCCATCGGCAGCATCACCTGGAAGAACAGCCGGGTGTGCGAACAGCCGTCGATCATGCCGGCCTCGGCCACCGAGTTCGGCAGCGTCCGGAAGAACGCGGCCAGGAAGAAGATGGTGAACGGCAGCGAGTAGGCGATGTAGACCAGGATCACCCCGGTGTGGGTGTCCAGCAGCCCCAGGTTGCGGACCACGAAGAACAGCGGCACCAGCGCCAGGAAGACCGGGAAGGCCAACCCGGAGACGAACAGGTAGTAGATCGCCCGGTTGCCCCGGAACTTGTACCGGGCCAGCACGTACGCGGCCATCGAACCGAACAGCATGGTGCCGAAGGTGCTGCACGACACCACGAAGACGCTGTTGAGGAAGTAGCGGCCGACGTGCGCCTTGGTCCAGGCCCGGCCGAAGTTCTCCCAGCGCAGCTCCGCCGGCAGCGTCCACGGGCTGCTGAAGATCTCGCCGGTGTTCTTGAACGCGGCCAGGAACGTCCAGAGGATCGGCACGATGACGATCACCGCCCAGACGGCGAGCGCCAGCTGACCGAGCCCGCTGAACAGTCGTACCTCGCGGTGTTCGCCCCGGCCCCTACGGGTGCGGGCGGCGGGCCGGCCGGGCGGGGTGTCCGCCGCGGCCGGCGGCAGCGTCGTCTGTGCGGCCATCTCAGTACTCCACGCTTTCCCGCTTGGTCAACCGCAGCGTCAGCGCCGCGAACGTGAGGGTGAGGAAGAACAGCGCCACACCCATCGCCGAGGCGTAGCCGTACTTCGAGTAGACGAAGGCGTTGCGGTAGATCTCCACCGCCAGCACCGTCGTCGCGCCGTCCGGGCCGCCGCTGTCCACCGAGAGCACCGCGACGATGGCGAACGCGTCGAACGCGGCGATGCCGAGGTAGACCCAGGCCACCTGGAGGGTGTCCCAGAGCAGCGGCAGGGTGACCCGGAAGAACAGCATCACCTTGCTCGCCCCGTCCATCTCGGCCGCCTCGTAGATCTCCCCCGGAATGGAGGCCATCCCGGCCGAGAAGAGCACCACGTAGAAGCCGACGGCCTGCCAGACCAGCACCGCGATGATCGACCACAGGGCCAGGTTCGGCCGGACCAGGAACAGCACCGGGTCCAGCCCGAGCTTCATCAGCACGCCGTTGATCAGGCCGGACTCGTTGGGCCGGTACACCATCTGGAACAGCACCGCGATGATGGCCACCGCCAGGACCTGGGGGAAGAAGAACACCACCCGGTAGAACTTCGACCCCCGGACCCCCTGCCGCTGGCCGCCCACGCTGCGCCCACCCACGTTGAGCAGGAAGGCGAAGAACAACGCGATGGCGATCGTGATCAGCGGCAGGGCAAGCAGCAGTACGCCGTGGTGCTGGACCGCCTGCCAGAAGCGCCCGTCGTCGAGCAGCCGCCGGTAGTTGTCGAAGCCCACCCACTGCGGGGCGGACAGCCCCCGCCAGTTGGTCATCGAGATCTGGAACGCCTGCGCGTACGGTGCGATGACGAAGACCACGTACAGCGTGACCGGGGCGAACAGGAACCCGATCACGAACGGATACTTGCCGTGCCGCATGATCCCGCTTCTCCGATCGGTCAGCGCGTGAACTTGGCGACGGAGCTGTCCTTCTTGATGGCGTCGGCCCGCTTCTGGATCCGCTCCACGAAGGCGTCGGCCTTGATCCGGCCGAACATCAGCTCGTTGGTGGCGGTCCGCGCCTCGGTGTCCAGCTCCTTGTACCAACCGTCGAAGTACAGGTTGAACACGTCCTTGCCGGCGGCGGCGAGGGCGGCCTGGGAGCTGGCCACGCCGGGCGGGAAGGCGAAGCCGGTGCTGCCGGCGGTGACCACGGTCGGGGCCTTGACCACCTCGGTGAAGCCCTTCGCCCCGGCGACGGAGAGCATCTGGCGCATGTACTCCAGACCACCGCGCGGGTTCTTGCTCTTGGCCGAGACGAAGTAGCCCTCACCGGCGGTCGCCCGCACCGCGGTCGCCGGCAGCTTGTCCGAACCGGACAGGCTCGGCACCGGCATGAGCTGGTACTCGAAGCCGGCCGGGGTGTCCTTCTTCTGCTCGCCCTCCAGCCAGTCGCCGCTGGGGTAGAGGGCCAGCTTGTACTGGTTCTGCCGCAGCTGCACGTCGGTGTGCTTGAGCCCCTCGAAGCTCTTGTCGACGTACTTGGCGCCGATCTCCTCCCACGCCTGCGCCGCCTGCTTGACCGCGTCCTGCTGCCAGGCGCCGTCCTCCAGGTTGTCGATGTTCTTGAGCACGTCGGTGCCGCCGATCTTCGCGGCGTGGGTCAGGATCACGTTCCACTGGTAGTAGGCCGCGTTCGCCCCGGCGTAGCCGTACGGGGTGATGCCCTTGGACTTGATGCCGTCGAGCAGGGCGGTGAACTCCGACCAGGTCTTCGCCGGTGCCCAGCCGTTGTCCTTGAACAGCTTGCCCGAGTACCAGATGCCGAAGACGGTGGAGACGTAGTACAGGACGTACGGCTTGCCGTTGAAGGAGCCCGCCTCGACCGTGCCGGGCACGACCGTGTCGCGGACCTTCTTGCTCGGGTCGTCGACCGACGGGGCGTCCCACAGCTCGGTGAGGTCCATCAGCTGCCCGTCGGCCACCAGCGAGCCGAAGTCGATCAGCTTCTCGCCCGAGTTGTTGACGAACTCCGGCGGGTTGCCCGAGGCGAACCGGGGCTGGAGCACGGTGGAGACCGCCTGGGTGGACTGGTGCTTGATCTCCGCCTTGGGGAACGCCTTCTTGTACAGCGGCTCGTGCACGTCGGTGGCGTACTTCTCGCCGTAGCCGCCGTTGAAGATGACCACCTCCAGCGGGGCGTCCTCGGCGACCCCCAGCGGGTTGGCGGCGCTCTTGGTGCCCTCCTCGGCCTTGGTGGTGGTCTCGTCGGAGCCGCTGGTGGCGCAGGCGCCCAGCAGGCTGACCACCGGCGTGGCGAGCAGGCCCGCCGCGGCGGTGCGGCCCAGCAGGGTGCGCCGGTTCAGCGCGGCGGGGGTCTCGGGGGTATTCGACATCGTCGTCTCTCCTTGGGTGTCCGGGTCAGGCGGTGCGCCGGAGACGCCCGGCGTACCGCGACTCGAGGGCGAGGTTGTGCGCGTCCCCACCGGGGACGTTGGCGGAGAGGTAGATAGGGGGTACCTCTCCGGCCTGGTGGAACCGTCGGACGACCTCCGCGGTCACCAGTTGCGCCAGCAGCGCGGAGGTGACCGAGGAGACCGCACAGACCGCGCCGCCGCCCTCCAGCGGCAGCAGTGCGTCGCCGTACGGGGCGCCGTTGTCCAGCACCACGTCGGCGAGTTCGGCGAGTCGACGCCCGGACGGGTGGCGGGGTGCGACCCGTGCGGTGTGCGCGACCGAGGTGACCGCGATCAGCGGATGGCCGTGCCCGGTGACCAGCGTCGCCAGCTCGACGACCGAGCCGTTGATGCCGGACTGCGAGGCGATCAGGAAGACGTCGGCCGGCTGCGACCGGGCCAGCGGGTAGAGCTGGTGGGCCACGGCCGGGTCGCGTTCCAGCTTGGGGTCGGTGAGCACGTCGCGCGGGGCGTCGCCGTGCAGCACCAGGTCGTGCAGGCCGATCCGGTTGGTGGGGACCAGGCCGCCGGCGCGGGCCACCAGTTCGGCGGCGAACGCCTCGGAGTGGCCGGCCCCGAACGCCTGGAGCACCCCGCCGGCCCGCAGGCTGGTGGCGATCAGGTCGGCGGCCCGGCCGATCGCGTCGGCCTGGGTGTCGAGCAGCCGGTCGAGGACGGGCCGGACGGCCCGCGCGTACCCCTGGGCACTGATCATGAGGTGGTCCCCTTCGCGGCCTTGTGCCCCTGCACGGCCTGGGCGGTACGCCGGAAGGCCGCGTGGGCGCGGTCGTGGGTGCGCTGCGCCACGGCGATGTAGAGCAGGTCGAGCACGACGAGTTGGGGGTGCCGGGCGGACAGCGCGTCCGGCCGGAAGGTGGTGGCCTGGCTGGCGGTGAGCAGGACGATGTCGGCCAGTTCGGCCAGCGGCGAGCGCGGGAACCCGGTCAGCGCCACGGTGGTGGCCCCCCGGCTGTCCGCCTCGGCGAGCATCTCGATGGTCTCCCGGGTCTGCCCGGTGTGCGAGATGCCCAGCGCCACGTCGCCGGGGCCGAGCAGCGCGGCGCTGGCCAGCCCCTCGTGCACGTCGCTCCAAGCCCAGGCAGCGACCCCGATGCGGTGCAGGCTGAACTGCATCTCCTCGCCGACCAGCGCGCTGCCGCTGGCCCCGAAGATGTTGACCCGGGCGGCGCCGGCGATGGCGACGGCGGCCCGTTCGACCTCGGCGAGGTCGAGCAGGGTGGCGGTGTCGTGCATGGCCCGGGTGTCGGCGGCCATGATCTGGTCGAGCACCCGCTCCAGCGGGTCGCCGGGTTGGATCTCCCGGCCGATGTCGACGGTCCAGCCGGCCGAACGCGCCCGGCCGGTCTCGGAGGCGATGCCGAGGCGCAGGTCGGCGTAGCCGTCGAAGCCCATCGCCCGGCAGAACCGGGTGATGGTGGCCGGTGAGGTGCCGCTGCGTTCGGCCAGCTCGACGATGGTGGCGCGGGCCGCTGCCTCCGGGTCGCTGAGCACCTGCTCGGCGACCCGGCGCAACGCTCCCGTCAACTCTCCCGCGCCGGCCCGGACCCTGGCCAGCACCCCGTCCGCGCTGCGCCGGTCGACCGGTTCGGCATCGACCACCGCGGTTGCCGCGGTGGTGTCCGCCTCGTGCTCGGCCATCGACGCGCCTTTCGGAAAAGAGTGTTAACTGTTAGTGGTAAAAGTTCTTACTGAAGGCCCCTTCCTGTCAAGACCATGGGCGAAGTTTTCAAACTGTTACCTGCCGCGCGGCCCGCTCCGAACCCCCGGTCTTGCCCTGCGGCACCGCACCGAACAGCATGGACACCCCTGGACCAGCGCACCCCCGGGAGGCCCGCGAGGATGTCCGACACCGTCGTGGTCGGCCTCGACATCGGGGGTACGGCCACCCGGGCCACCGCCCTGACCCTCACCGGCGAACGCCTCGGCACCGGCCGGGCCGGCGGCGGCAACCCCACCAGCCACGGTGCCGAACGTGCCGCCGTCGAACTGTCCACCGCACTGCGGGAGGCGCTACGCGGGGTCGATCCGGCCCGGGTCCACGCCGGGGCGATCGGGCTCGCCGGGGCCGGCCGGTTACGCGCCGACCCGGCCGGTCGGGCCGCCTTCGACCGGGCCTGGTCGGACGCCGGCCTGCGCTGCCCGTACGCGGTGCACAGCGACGCCCTCGTCGGGTACGCCTCCGGCACCGCCGCGCCCGACGGCACGATCCTGATCGCCGGCACCGGGGCGATCGCCGCCCAGGTATGCGACCTGCGGCTGGACCGGATCGCCGACGGGCACGGCTGGCTGCTCGGCGACGCCGGCTCCGGCTTCTGGCTGGGCCGGGAGGCGGTCCGGGCACTCCTGGCCGACCTGGACACCGGCACCGCGCCCGGCCCGCTCGGCCGGCGGCTGCTCGCCGAGCTGACCGGCACGACCGGGGTGGCCGCCCGCCCCCGGGACACCGTCGATGCGGTGGTCCAGGCGGTCACCCGTCGACCACCCGTGGAACTGGCCCGGTTCGCCCCGCTGGTCGTCGACGCCGCCGTCGCCGGTGACCCGGGCGCGGCCGAACTGCTCCACCGGGCCGCCGCGCACCTGGTCACCAGCGCCGGTCGGATTCGCCCGGACGGCGTGACGACGCCGCTGGTGCTCGGCGGTGGGCTGCTCACCGGCGACACCCCGCTCGGCGCGGCGGTCCGGGCCGAGGCGGGCCGTCGCTGGCCGGACGCCCCGGTCCACTCGGCTGGGGACGGCGCGGCGGCGGCGGCCTGGCTGGCCGCCCGCACCCTGCCCGAGATCACCGACCCGGTGACCCTGCACGCGTTGCTGGTCCCGCCGAGCGGCTGACCGGCCGAGTACCGGCCGCCGCGTGATCGTTGTCGGTCAGACCGCGTGCCCCGACCGGGTCAGGTCTGGTGGGTCAGGTCTGGGTGGGGAAGCCGAGGTTCACCCCGCCGTGGCGCGGATCCGGCCAGCGGCTGGTGACCACCTTGCCCCGGGTGAAGAACCGTACCCCGTCCTCACCATGGGCGTGCAGGTCACCGAAGAGCGACGCCTTCCACCCGCCGAACGAGTAGTACGCCATCGGCACCGGGATCGGCACGTTGATCCCCACCATGCCCACCTCCACCTCGTGCTGGAAGCGCCGGGCCGCCCCGCCGTCGTTGGTGAAGACCGCCGTGCCGTTGCCGTACGGATTGGCGTTCACCAGGGCCAACGCCGCGTCGTACGAGTCGACCCGGACGACACCGAGCACCGGGCCGAAGATCTCGTCGGTGTAGATCGACATGTCCGGGGTGACCCGGTCGAACAGCGTCGGCCCCAGCCAGAACCCGTTCGGGTCCCCGTCCGGGGTGACGTCCCGACCGTCCACCACCGGCACCGCCCCGGCGGCCACCCCGGCCGCCACGTACCCGCGTACCCGGGCCGCGTGCGCGGCGGTCACCAACGGACCCATGTCGCAGCCGCGCCGCCCGTCGCCGGTACGCAGCCCGGTCACCCGCGCGGCGATCCGCGCCACCAGGGCGTCGGCGACCGGCTCCACGGCCACCAGCGCGGAGATCGCCATGCACCGCTCGCCCGCCGAGCCGAACCCGGCGTTGACCGCCGCGTCGGCGGCCAGGTCCAGATCGGCGTCCGGGAGCACCACCAGGTGGTTCTTCGCCCCGCCGAGGGCCTGCACCCGCTTGCCGGTGAGCGTCGCGCGCCGGTGCACGTGCCGGGCGACCGGTGTGGAACCGACGAACGACACCGCCCGCACGTCGGGGTGGTCCAGCAGCACGTCGACCGCCTCGGCGTCGCCGTTGACCACGTTGAGCACCCCGGCCGGCAGGCCCGCCTCGACGAACCACTCGGCCAGCAGCAGCGCCGCACCCGGGTCCTTCTCGCTCGGCTTGAGCACCACCGCGTTGCCACAGGCCACCGCGACCGGCACGAACCACAGCGGCACCATCACCGGGAAGTTGAACGGCGAGATCACCGCCACCACCCCCAGCGGCTGCCGCAGGCTGTACGAGTCGACCCCGGTGGAGACGTTCTCGCTGAACCGCCCGCGCAATACCGAGGCGATGCCGCAGGCGTACTCGATCACTTCGAGGCCGCGCTGCACCTCGCCGGCGGCGTCGGCGAGCACCTTGCCGTGCTCGGCGGTGATCACCTCGGCGAGCCGGTCCCGGCGGGCGTGGACCAGCTCCCGGAAGGCGAACAGCACCGCCGTGCGCCGGGCCAGCGAGGCGTCCCGCCAACTCCGGGCGGCCCGTCCGGCCGCCCCGACCGCCACCGCGACGTCCGCCGCGTCGGCCAGCGCCACGAGGCCGGTACGCCGACCGGTCGCCGGGTCGAAGACGTCCCCGTGCCGGCCGGACGTCCCGTCGATCCGCCTACCGTCGACGAAGTGCCCGATCCGGGCAGCGTCCACCGTGGGCGCGGCCTGCGGGCCGGGTGACCGGGTCGCCCCGGTCACCGCGCCGCCTCCGCCGCCACCGTCGAACGGATCGCCTCGACCAGGATCGCCAGGCCCTCGCGGGCCTCGGCCTCGGTGAGGGTCAACGGTGGACCCATCCGCACCACGTTGCCGTGCAGGCCGCCCTTGCCGACCAGCAGGCCGCCCGCCCGGCACGCCTCGACGACCCGGCCGGTCAGCGCCGGATCGGGCTCCATGCCACCCGGCTGGACGAACTCCACGGCGAGCATCAACCCCCGGCCCCGGATCTCGGCCACCCCGTCGAGGTCGGCGACGGCGGCCCGCAACCCGTCGACGAGGATCGCGCCGACCCGGGCGGCGTTGGCCTGCAGGTCGTGGTCCCGCAGGTAGTCCAGGACGGCGTTGCCGGCGGCGGTGGCGAGCGGGTTCCCGCCGAAGGTGGAGAAACTGACCGCCGGCACCGACTCCATGATCTCGGCCCGGCCGACCACCCCGGCCAGGGCGAAGCCGTTGCCGATGCCCTTGGCGAAGGTGAGCAGGTCCGGGATGACCCCGTGCGCCTGGTAGCCCCAGAAGTGCGCACCGGTACGCCCCCAACCGGTCTGCACCTCGTCGGAGATCAGCAGGATGCCGTGCTCGTCGAGCACCTTGCGCCAGCCGGCGAACAACCCGTCGGGCGGGGCGACGAAACCGCCGACCCCCTGCACCGGCTCGGCGATCAGGCACGCCACGTCACCGCTGGTCTGGGTGGCGAGCACCTCGCGCAGGTCCTCCACGGCGGCGTCGATCCGGTCGTCGGCGGGCAGCCGGGCGAGCAGCCCGCGCAGCCGCTCCCCGGAGTGCAGCCAGGCCACCTGGAGCGGGCTGTGCGCGCTGGCCGTCCAGCCCCGGTTGCCGGTGACGCCCATCGCCGCGTACGACCGGCCGTGGTAGCTGTTGCGGACGGCGAGGATCTGGTGCGAGCGGCGGTAGCTGGTGGCGGCCAGCAGCGCCGCCTCGTTCGCCTCGGTGCCGGAGTTGGTGAAGAAGACCCGCGCGTCCGGGATGCCGGCGACCTGCACGATCTTCTCGGCCAACTCCACCTGCTGCCGGATCAGGTAGAGGGTGGAGGTGTGCACCAGGCCGGTGTCCAGTTGACGCTGCACCGCCTCGCGGATCTCCGGGATGTCGTAGCCGATCATGTTGGTCAGCACGCCGCCGAAGAAGTCCAGGTAGCTGCGGCCCCGGGCGTCGGTCACCCGGCGGCCGGAGCCGGCGACCAGCTCGATCGGTTCGGCGTAGTAGAGCGGCATCCAGGACGGGAGCACGGCCCGGTGTCGGGCCAGCAGGTCGTCGGCGGTCATCGGCACACCCTTCCGCGGCGGGGTTCGCGTGCCCCGCACGCTGCCACCCCGGCCCGCCGCCGACAACTGCCACTGTGTCGCCCGACCGCCGCCCCGCCTGACACGCCGTCACCCGACCGGCACGGCTGGCGCGGGCGGGGCGGGCGGCACGGCCAGCGCGGGCGGGGCGGCCAGCGCGGGCGGGGCGGCCGGGCGCGGGCTCAGCCGGCGGCAGTGGCCCGGATCGCCTCGGCGAACACCTCGGACCGGTGCTCGAAGTTGCGGAACCGGCCGTAGCTGGGCGCCGCCGGGGACAACAGCACCACCCCGTCGGGCGGGGTCACCGCCCGCGACAACCGGACCGCGTCCGTCAGGTCGTCCACCACCTCGGTACGCACCTTCGGCAACCCGGCCAGCGCCGCCACGATCCGGGGGCCGCTGTCCGGAATCCCGATCACGGTCAGCTCCCGCTCGGCCAGGTGCTCGGCCAGCGGCGTGTAGTCCAACCCCCGGTCGGTACCCCCGACGATCACCGTCAACGGCCGCCCGTCGTACGCGTCGATCGCGTGCATCGCCGCGTACGGGCTGGTGGCGAGGGTGTCGTCGACGAAGGTCAGGCCGGACGGGTCGACGATCTCGGTGAGCCGGTGGGCCAGCCCGTGGAACCCGGCGACCGCCACCGCCAGAGTGTCCTTGTCGGCGACCACGTCCACGCCCAACGCGTCGAGCACGGCGAGCGCCACGCAGAGGTTGCCCGCGTTGTGCCGGCCGACCAGCGGCAGCACCCCCCGGGCGAACAGCGGCCGGTCGCCGAGGTGGAACCAGTCGGTGCCGTCCGGGCCGGTGGCGACGTGCACGCTGTCGGGCAGGCCGGCCCGGATCGCCGTCCGGTCGCCCAGCTCCAGGGCGAGGCGGGGGTCGTTGCCGTTGACCACCACCGTGCGGGGGCCGTACGCGATCAGGTTCAGCTTGTCGCGGTAGTACTCGGCCTCACCGCCGTGCGCGTCCAGGTGTTCCGGGAACAGCGAGGTGACCACCGCCACCCGGGGCGAGTCGGTCAGGTCGCTGCACTGGTAGCTGGACAGCTCCAGCACGTACTGCCCGGCCTCGGGCAGGTCGAGGGTGGGCACGCCGATGTTGCCGCCCAGCACGTTGGGCCGGTCCACCGCGGCGAGCAGGTGGCTGATCAGGCTGGACGTGGTCGACTTGCCCTTGCTGCCGGTGACCCCGATCGTCCGGTCGGCATGGTCGGCCATCCACAGCGCGGTGCCCTGGGTGACGGTCGCCCCGTTCGCCCGCAACTCGACCAGCCACGGGTGGGTGTTGGGCACCCCCGGGGAGCGGACGACGACCTCGGCTGCGGCCAGCCGGGCGTACCCCTGCTCGCCGGTGACCAGCGGCGCGGCCTCGGCGAGCGGACCCTCCCAGGCCACCGTGAGGAAGTTGGCGCTGTCGTCGACGGCGACCAGGTCGGCCGGGCCGTGCGCGGCGATGGCGGTCACGGCGGCGCGGCCCTCCCGGCCGGCCCCCCAGACGGCGACGGTACGGCCGCGCAGATCGGACAGGCGCACGAACTCTCCCTGAGGTGTCGACGGCGGTGCGGCGGCCCGGTCCGGCGCAGCGGACCCGGCCGGACGGACCAGGGCCTAGTATGGCGTGTGCCCAACGAGCAGCTCCGGCGGATGGACGCCTTCACCTTCCCGTCGTACGCGTTCGACCCCGCCACCGGCGCGGCGTCGTTCGACTACGCCCTGACCGGCCCCGACGGCGAGCAGCGGTTCACCGAGACGATCACGCTGCCGGTGCCGGCCACGCCGCCGTCGGCGCAGACGCTGGCCACCCTGGGCCGGGTCCTGGAGCTGCTGCACGTGGTGGCCGGGGTCAGCTACTACAAGGCCGCCGCCCCGCCGCGCCTGGTGCTGCCGACGCCGCTGGGCGCGGCGGCCACCGCGCTGGTCACCGCCGTCTACACCAAGGGCCTCGCCGAGTACGCCTACCGCAACCGGCTCCCGCACGTGCTGGAGCTGCGCCCCGAGGTGCCGGCCGGCGAGGTCCCGCCACCCCGGGTGTACGACGACTCCGACCGGCGTCCGCTGTCGGCCGTCGGCGGGGGCAAGGACTCCATCGTCAGCCTGGAGGCGCTGCGCCGGGGCGGCTTCGACCCGGTGCCGTTCTCGGTCAACCCCAACCACGTGATCGTCGCGGTGAACGAGGCGTCCGGGTTGCCCGCGCTGGCCGCCCGGCGGCGGCTCGACCCGGTGCTGTTCGACCTGAACGCCGCCGGGGCGCGCAACGGGCACATCCCGGTCACCGCGATCAACTCGCTGATCGCGGTCGCCACCGCCGTGCTGCACGGGCTCGGGCCGGTGGTGATGTCCAACGAGCGGTCCGCGTCCGACCCGAACCTGATCTGGAACGGTCACGAGATCAACCACCAGTGGTCCAAGGGGGTCGAGGCCGAGGGGCTGCTGCGGGCGGCGCTGGCCGGGCACGCGGGGCTCACCGAGCCGTACTTCTCGCTGCTGCGCCCGCTGTCGGAGCTGCACATCGCCCGGCTGTTCGCCACCATCGACCGCTACGACGCGGTGGTGACCAGCTGCAACGCCGCGTTCAAGCTGCGCGACGCCAGCGCCCGCTGGTGCCGCGACTGCCCGAAGTGCCGGTTCGTCTTCCTGGCCATGGCCCCGTTCATGCCCCGGGAACGGGTGGTCGGCATCTTCGGCGGCGACCTGCTGGCCGACGGGACGCAGATCCCCGGCTACCGGGAACTGCTCGGCGTGGACGGGCACAAGCCGTTCGAGTGCGTCGGCGAGGTGGAGGAGTCGGTGGTGGCGTTGAGCCTGCTCGCCGCCCAGGACCAGTGGCGTGACGCCCCGGTGGTCCGCGCCCTGGTCGACGCGGTGCCCGCCGCCGCCTGGTCGACGGCGGCCACCTCCGACGTCTTCACCCCGGCCGGCCCCCACCACGTCCCCGCCGCCTACGCCAAAACCCTGGACACCCTGACCTGACCCGCTCCCCCGCGCCCTTTCCCCACCCGGCCCTCATCGCCCCGGTGATCAAGAGGTTCGCGTCACCGGGGCGGCGAATTCCGACGCATTCCTCTTGATCACGGCGAACCTGCCGGCCGGACGGTCGGTGATCAAGAGGAATGCGTCACCCGGCCAGCGAAATCTGACGCAAACCTCTTGATCGCGGTCGACGGGCAGGCCGCGCGGGCGGTGATCAAGAGGTTCGCGTCACCCCGCCGACGGAATCTGACGTATTTCTCTTGATCATCGGAGACCTGCCGGGCGGGCACGGGCGGGCACGGGGCGGAAGGGTGGCGGGGCGGAAGGGTGGGAGCGGGGGGAGGCGCGTCAGGGGGTGCGGATGGCGTCGAGGGCCAGCAGGGCGACGTGCAGGGAGAGGCAGGCTTCGACCGAGTCGAGATCGACGCCGAGGATCCGGCCGATCCGGGCCAGCCGTTCGTAGAAGGCCGGTCGGGACAGGTGTGCGGCGACCGCGCCCGCCGACTTGTTGCGGCCCTGCTCCAGGTAGGCACGCAGGGTGCCGAGCAGTTGTTCCCGGGGGTGTTGGGCGTCGTGGGCCAACAGCGCGCCCAGTTCCCGTTCGACGAAGGTCTGCAACCGGGGCTCGTCGCGTAGCAGGTGCAGCAGGCCGGCCAGTCCGACGTGCGGCAGCCGGAAGACCGGCAGGTCACGGCTGTCCCGGCGGGCGGCCTCGGCGACCTGGCGCGCCTCGACCAGCGAGCGGCGTACCTCCCGTAGGCTCGCCACCCCGGAACCGGCGGCGACGAGCACGCGCGCCGGCTGGTCGGGGTGGCGGCGGCGCAGCGCGGCGGCGAACGCGGCCAGCGCGCGGTCCTCGGCGGCGGCCTCCGGCAGGGCGAGCAGGACCCCCACCGCCTGGTCGTCGACGGGGCTGGTCAGCCCGGTCAGTTTCGCCTCCCGTAGCGCCTGGCCGACCGCTTCGGCGAGGTCACGCAGCCGGGCCGGGCCGGCCTCGGCCGGGCCGCCCTCACCCGGTGCGCCGGATTCGGCCGGGGTGTCGCGGCGGAGCCGGACCATGACGCCGATCAGGTGCCGACGCTCCAGGGGCACCCCCAACGCCCGCGCCCGCAAGGCGATCTCGTCCACCGGCCGGGAGTGGTCGAGCAGGGCGGTGAGCAGCGTGTGGTGCAGTTGCCGTTCCAGCCCTTCGGCGTCGCGGCGGATCAGCCGGCCCAGCGCCAGGGTGGAGGCGGCCCGCTCCACCAGGATGGTCAGCCGGGTGGGCGGCGCACCGACGGGCCGGCCGTCGCCGAGGCCCGCCCGCGCCGGCCAGCGCAGCAGCAGCCGACCCCAGTCCTGTCCGCGCGCGCCGACGGTCGTGACCAGCCAGCCGCTGTCACTGTCGTACGCCGTGCGTCCGGCGGGACGCAGCCGTCGGGAGTGCTGCTCCCAGCCGTCCAGCAGCAGCTCGGCGTTCTCCCCCGCCGGGTCGTAGGCGAGCACCTGCCGGGACAGGTTCTCCAGCACCACCGGGCAGCCGGCCAGCGCGGCGGCCTGCCGGACCACCTCGGCGGTCCCGGCGCCCTCGACGGACAGTTCGGTGAAGCGTTGGTGGATCTCCTCGGCGGCCCGCAGTTCGTGCAGTTGGGCGTCGACGATCAGGGCGTGCACCGCCTCGGTGATCCGCACGAACGGGGTGGGCCGGCGCAACTCGACCAGGGGCAGCCCGCGCCGGGCGGCGGCCACGGCCATCACCCGGGGCACCTCGGTCGGGTAGCGGCGGCCCAGTTCGACCACGAGCCCGGAGACGCCCACCGCGACCAGGTCGCCGATGAAGGCGCGTAGTCCGACGTCGTCGGCGGGCAGCCCGATGCCGGTGGTGAGCACGAGTTCACCGCCGCCGAGCAGGGTGGCGATGTCCGGCACCTCCGTCACGTGCACCCAGCGCACCGGCCGGTCCAGGCCGGTCTCCCCGGCTACCAGCCGGGGCGCGCCGCGGCGGACCGGGTCCAGCGCGAGCACCTCACGGACGGTAGGGAACACGGGCGACAACCTACCCCCGGTGACCCCGGGCCCCGCCATCCACCGTCCGTCACCGCCCCCGACCGACCACGAGGGCGGCTCCGCCGGCCGGGACGGTGAGGGCGGCTCCGCCGGCCGGGGGCGGGGACCGGTCCCGGCCGGCGATGCGACGGTCAGTCGACGCCGAACTCCATCGCGGCCCGGTCGAGGGCCTCGTCGTCGGCGGTGGCGACGCCCCGGGAGGCGATGGCCTCCGCGCCGCCCTGCGGCATCGCCCCGATCAGCCCGGTCGAGGCGGCCTGGGCCGCGCCGATCGCCCGCTGGGGGGTTCCGCCGCCGACCAGGCCGAGGGTGGCGTACTGCTCCAGCTTGGCCCGGGAGTCGGCGATGTCGAGGTTACGCATGGTGAGCTGGCCGATCCGGTCGGACGGGCCGAACGCCGAGTCCTCGGTGCGCTCCATGGACAGCTTGTCCGGGTGGTAGCTGAACGCCGGGCCGGTGGTGTCCAGGATCGAGTAGTCCTCGCCCCGGCGCAGCCGCAGGGTCACCTCGCCGGTGACAGCGGTGCCCACCCAGCGCTGCAACGACTCGCGCAGCATCAGCGCCTGCGGGTCGAGCCAGCGGCCCTCGTACATGAGCCGGCCGAGGCGACGGCCCTCGTGGTGGTAGTTGGCCAGGGTGTCCTCGTTGTGGATGGCGTTGACCAGCCGCTCGTACGCGGCGTGCAGCAGTGCCATGCCGGGGGCCTCGTAGATGCCCCGGCTCTTGGCCTCGATGATCCGGTTCTCGATCTGGTCGGACATGCCCAGGCCGTGCCGGCCGCCGATGGCGTTGGCCTCCAGCACCAGGTCGACGGGGCTGCCGAACTCCTTGCCGTTGATCGTCACCGGGCGGCCCTGGTCGAAGCCGATGGTGACGTCCTCGGTGGGGATCTCCACGGACGGGTCCCAGAACCGGACCCCCATGATCGGGCTGACCGTCTCGATGCCGGTGTCGAGGTGTTCCAGGGTCTTCGCCTCGTGGGTGGCGCCCCAGATGTTGGCGTCGGTGGAGTACGCCTTCTCGGTGCTGTCCCGGTAGGGCAGGCCGCGTTCCAGCAGCCACTCCGACATCTCCTTGCGCCCGCCGAGTTCGGTGACGAAGTCGGTGTCCAGCCACGGCTTGTAGATCCGCAGC
Source organism: Micromonospora sp. WMMD734 (assembly GCF_049178975.1). Taxonomy (NCBI): domain Bacteria; kingdom Bacillati; phylum Actinomycetota; class Actinomycetes; order Micromonosporales; family Micromonosporaceae; genus Micromonospora; species Micromonospora sp. WMMD734. The sequence goes on along the minus strand of NZ_JBMHMK010000001.1, from coordinate 708,100 downwards.
TGCGGGTTGGCCAGCAGGCCGTAGCGGTAGAACCGCTCGATGTCGTTGCCCTTGAAGGTCGAGCCGTCGCCCCAGATCTGCACGTCGTCGGAGATCATCGCCCGGACCAGCAGGGTCCCGGTCACCGCCCGACCCAGCGGGGTGGTGTTGAAGTAGGCCCGGCCACCGGAGCGGATGTGGAAGGCGCCGCAGGTCAGCGCGGCCAGCCCCTCCTCGACCAAGGCGGCGCGGCAGTCGACCAGGCGGGCGACCTCGGCGCCGTAGCTGAGCGCACGTCCGGGCACCGAGTCGATGTCGGGCTCGTCGTACTGGCCGATGTCGGCGGTGTAGGCGCACGGGACGGCGCCCTTGTCGCGCATCCACGCGACCGCGACCGAGGTGTCGAGGCCGCCGGAGAAAGCGATGCCGACACGTTCGCCGATGGGCAGGGAGGTGAGAACCTTGGACACAGGGAAGATTATGCACCTGCCCGCATTCTCATGCAAATAGCCGGGGGTCGTGGTGACTACCCGTCGACCGGGTCGTCCCGGCCCAGCTCCCAGAACGCCACCGCCGCCGCGGCGGCCACGTTCAACGAGTCCACGCCACGCCGCATCGGGATCACCACCCGCACGTCGCTGGCCGCCTGCGCCGCCCCGGTCAGGCCGGGGCCCTCCGCCCCCAGCAGCAACGCCGCCCGCGCCCGCTGCGCCGGGGTCAACCGCTGCATGGGTACGGCGTCCGCCGCCGGCGTCATCGCGAGCACGGTGAACCCCGCCGCGCGTACCTCGTCCAGGCCGACCGGCCAGCGCTCCAGCTTCGCGTACGGCACCGCGAACACCTCCCCCATGCTGACCCGCACGCTGCGTCGGTAGAGCGGATCGGCGCAGGACGGCGAGAGCAGCACCGCGTCGATGCCGAGCGCGGCGGCCCCCCGGAAGATCGCCCCGAGGTTGGTGTGGTTGTTGATGTCCTCCAGGATCACCACCCGGCGGGCGGCGGCCAGCACCTCGGCGGCGGCGGGCAGGGGCTTGCGGTGGAACGAGGCGAGCACCCCCCGGTGCACGTGGAAGCCGGTCGCCTTCTCCAGCACGTCGGGGGTGGCCGCGTAGACCGGGGCGTCCCCGGTGTCCAGGTCGGCGAGCTGGTCGACCCGCTTCGCGTCGACCAGGTACGACCGGGCCGGGTAGCCGGCCCGCAACGCCCGGCGCAGCACCAGTTCCCCCTCGGCGATGAACAACCCGTGCGGGGGCTCCCAGCGGGTACGCAGCTCGACGTCGGTCAACGCCCGGTAGTCGGCGATCCGGACGTCGTCGGGGTCGGTGATCTCGTGTACGGGCACCGCCCGATTCTGCCCGTCCCCACGGTGCGCGCCCGCAGGGCGGTCCCCACGGTGCGCGCCGGCCCGAACCGGTCGGTCGGGCTCCGGGACCCGGTCGGGTTCTCCCGGGGCGACCGGGTTTCCCAGGGCCTGACGCGGGAAGGGGGCGGGAAGCGGACACGACCGGAGGGACCACCACGATGAGCGCAGCGGGCACCACCGACGGCCGGTTGCCGAAGAACGCCACGGTCGCCGACCACATCGTGGCCCGCCTCGCCGAGTGGGGGGTGCACCGCTACTTCGGCTACCCGGGCGACGGCATCAACGGGATGACCTCCGCCCTGCAACGGGCCGGCGACCGGGTGGAGTTCGTCCAGGTACGCCACGAGGAGACCGCCGGCTTCGCCGCGAGCGCCCACGTCAAGTACGGCGGCGGCCCGCTCGGCTGCGCCCTGGCGACCAGCGGCCCCGGCGCGATCCACCTGCTCAACGGCCTCTACGACGCCAAGCTCGACCACCAGCCGGTGGTGGCCCTGGTCGGCAACACCGCCCTCACCGCCGAGGGCGGCGGCTACTACCAGGAGGTCGATCTGCTCGCCCTCTACAAGGACGTGGCCTCGGACTTCCTGGCCCAGCTCGACGATCCGTCCCAGGTGCGGCACCTGGTGGACCGGGCCTGCCGGACCGCGCTGTCCCGCCGGACGGTGACCGCGCTGGTGCTCCCGTTGGACGTGCAGGACGAGCCGGCGGTCCCGGACCCGCCGCACGCGCACGGCTACTACCACACCAGCGCGGCCCCCAGCAGCATGCCGACCGTGCCCCCGGAGGCGGACCTGCGCCGCGCCGCCGAGGTGCTGCGCGGCGGCGAGAAGGTGGCGATGCTGGTCGGGCAGGGGGCGCTGGGCGCCGAGGCGGAGGTACGGCTGATCGCCGACCGGCTGGGTGCCGGGGTGGCCACCGCGCTGCTCGGCTTCACCGCCGTCGACCACCGTGAGCCGTGGGTGACCGGGGCGATCGGGCTGCTCGGCACCCGGCCGAGCTGGCAGCTCATGCAGGAGTGCGACCGGCTGCTGATCGTCGGCAGCAACATGCCGTACTCGGAGTTCTATCCGCCGCAGGGGCAGGCCCGTGCGGTGCAGATCGACCTGGACGGCACCCGGATGGGGCTGCGCTACCCGACGGAGGTCAACCTGACCGGCGACGCCGGCCCCACCCTGCGGGCGCTGCTGCGGGAGCTGGGTGACGGGCCGACGCCGACCGCCTGGCGGGCGACGGTCGCGGACGCCACCTCGGGGTGGCGGCAGGCCCAGGCGGAACTGGCCGGGCAGCCGGCGCACCCGGTGAACCCGCAGTTGCTCTTCCACACCCTCAACGATGCGCTGCCCGACGACGCGATGATCGCGGTGGACTGCGGCACCGCCACCGCCTGGTACGCCCGCCACCTCCAGGTCCGCCCCGGCATGCTGGCCAGCCTCTCCGGCACCCTGCTGTCGATGGGCGGGGCCATGCCGTACGCGCTGGCGGCGAAGTTCGCCCACCCGGACCGGCCGGTGGTGGCGCTGATCGGCGACGGGGCGATGCAGATGAACGGGGTCAACGAGTTGATCACCGTGGCGAAGAACTGGCGGCAGTGGGCCGACCCGCGTTTCGTGGTGCTGGTGCTCAACAACCGGGATCTGGCGTTCGTCAGTTGGGAACAACGGTCCACCGAGGGCACCCCGCGCTATCCGGCCAGTCAGGACCTGCCCGACGTGGCGTACCACAGGTGGGCCGAGGTGCTGGGCCTGGACGGTGTGCTGGTCGACTCCCCCGACCAGGTCGACGGCCTGTGGCGGCGGGCACTGACCGCCGACCGTCCGGTGGTGGTGAACGCGGTGGTCGACCCGGCGGAGCTGATGCTGCCCCCGCACTTCACCCTCGACCAGGCCCGCAAGACGGCGGCGGCCCTGCTGCGCGGCGACACCGACCGGGCCGGCATCGTCCGCCGGGGCATCCCGGCCACCCTGGCCACCTACCGCCCCCGCCGCCGCTGACACCCACCCGGTCCGACCCGCAGGCCGGGGCCCGCAGGCCGGATGCTGCTCGCAATGTCGCCCGAACAGCGGTATCAAGCGGCAGGGACACCCCTGTTGCGGCGACACTGAGTCGATCATGGAGTGCCGAGTCGGGATCGGGGCGACGGACGAGCCGGTTGCCCGGGCAGGGCCGAGTCACGCGTGGGACCCGGCCACGGCGGGACCGAGCCGGTTGCCCGGGTGGGGGCAGGCGACAGGGGTCCGTTGTCCGGGGTGGCTAGTGTGCCCGGGGTGCGACGATCGACGATGGTGGCGCTGGTGGGCGTGGACGGCTCCGGCAAGTCCACCCAGGCCACCGCCCTGGCCCGGCGACTGAACTCGGCGGGCGTGCCGGCGGTCTACCTGGAGAACGCCGGCGGCCGGCCGCTGTGGAACCGGCTGGCACAGGCGGTGGGCCGCCGCGACGGCGTGCACCTGTTCGGCCGGCGCTGCTATCCGCTGCTGGAGGCGACGGTGCGCTGGCTGGCGCTGGCCCGCGCGGTGGCGGTCACCCGGCTGACCGGGCGGGTCGGGGTGATGGACCGCTGGACCTGGTGCCAGTACGTGATCATGCGGGCCCGGGGTGACCGGGGCGTCCGCCTGGTCCGCGCCGCGTACGCCGTCTTCCCGGAACCCGACCTGGTCTGCTTCCTGGCGGTCACCCCGGAGTTGGCCCGGCGGCGGGTGCTGGCCCGGGGCATCGACACCGAGGAGTTGGCGCACCTGACCGCGCTGGACGCCGGCTACCGTGCGCTGGCCGGGTTCGCCGACTTCACCGTGATCGACGGCGATGCCGACCCGGCGACGGTGGCCGCCGCCCTGGACCGGGCGGTCGCCACCGCCATCACCCGAAGGTAGGCCAGGCCCGCCCGACGGGTAGGCCCGCCCGGGGCGGGAGGCGGGCCCGGCCGGGAGGCACGCCCGGCCGGCGGTGGAGCGCAACAGCGGTATCCAGCGGGACGGACACCGCTGTTGCGGCGATGTCGCGTCAATCGCAGCCCGGCCGGGGCCGGGCGACAGCCGGTCAGCCCCGGCGGTTCTGGAGCCAGCGGAGCAGGTCGGACGGGAAGTTCTGGTCCTCCGGCTCCGGGGTCCGGGGCGACGGGCGGGGCGTGGGGCGCTGCGGGTTGCCGGCGAGTTCCCGGCTGGGTGCGGTGAAGTCCCGCACCGGCAGGCCGTCGACCGCGGTGCGGATGGTCCGGGCGACCGCGGTGATCACCTCACCCTGCACCGCCGCGCCGACCGCGTCGCTCGGGTCGTCGGGGTTGGCGGCGATACCGGCGACCGCCACCTGCGGGGTGAACCCGACGAACGTCTCGGTGGCGTTCTTCTCCGAACTGCCGGTCTTGCCGGCCACCGGGCGGCCCACGATCCGGTCCACCCCACCGGCGGTGCTGCCGTTGCACTGCCCGTACGCCGACTGCTGGCCGACCGGGCAGCGGGCCGCATCGGTGGCCGCCCGCGCCACGTCCGGCGTCAGCACCTGCCTGCAGGACGGCGTGCCGACGGGAACGGTCGAGCCGTCCGGGCCGGTCACCGACACCACGGGCGTCGGCGCGCAGTACGTCCCCTCGGCGGCCACCGTCGCATAGGCGTTGGCCAGGTCGAGCGGGGTGGTCGCGGACACCCCGAGGGTGAACGCCCCCCAGTTGTCGGCGTCGTGTGCGGCGAGGTCGGCGTCGGTCCCGGCCCGGAAGGTGATCCCGAGGCGCTGCGCCATCTCCACCACCTTGGCCGGGCCGACCTGCTCCTCCAGCCAGACGAAGTAGGTGTTCACCGAGCGGCCGAAGCCGTCCCACATCATCCGGTAGCCGTCCATCCGCGCCGGGTTGGCGTTCGCCGGGCACCACCTGCCGCCGCAGGAGGCCTCGCCCTCGGCGGGGAACCGGGTGGTCAGCCGGCTCGGCGAGTCGAAGCCGGTGGACAGGGTGCGACCGTTCTCCAGCGCGGCGAGCATGGTGAACAGCTTGAACGTCGAGCCGGCCTGGTAGCCGGTGATGCTGCCGCCGCCGGAGACCAGCGGGTTGACGGTCTGCCCGTCGCCCACCCCGTACTCCCGGTTCACGGCCAGGGCGAGCACCCGGCCGGTGCCGGGTTCGACGGCGGCGATCGGCAGGGCACGGGCGTCGTCGGCGGGGTAGACCTTGCGGGCCTCGGCGGCGGCGGTGGCCTGGACGTCCGGGTCGAGGGAGGTGACCACGGTGTAGCCGCCCCGGCGCAGCGCCTGCTCCCGCTCCTGTTCGGTCGCGCCGAAGGCGGGCTGCTCCAGCCACCAGCGGCGCAGGTAGTCGCAGAAGAACCCGGCGTCGGCGGTCACCGCGGCGGTGCAGCCGTTGGGCTGGGCGGTGGGGTGCAGGGTGAGCTTCTCGGCGCGGGCCTCGTCGGCCTGGGCGGCGGTGATCGCGCCGGTGGCGACCATCGAGTCGAGCACGTACCCGCGTCGTTCCAGGGCCGCCTCCCGGTCCCCGTCGATCGGGCTGTACGCGTCGGGCGACTGGACCAGGCCGGCGAGCAGCGCCGACTCGGCGAGCGTCAGGTCGGCCGGCGACTTGCCGAAGTAGCGCTGGCTGGCGGCGGCGACCCCGTACGCCCCGGAGCCGAAGTAGGCGATGTTGAGGTAGCGGTTGAGGATCTCGTCCTTGCTGAGGGTCTTCTCCAGCTCGGTGGCGTACCGGATCTCCTGGAGTTTGCGCCCGACGGTCTGGTCGGTGGCCGCCTGCCGCTCCTCGGCGGTCCGGCTGGGGTCGCTCTTGAGCACGTTGCGCACGTACTGCATGGTCAGCGTGGAGCCACCCTGGGCGGTTCCGCCGCCGGTGACGTTGGCGACCAGGGCGCGGGCCATCCCGCGCAGGTCGGCCCCACCGTGGGAGTAGAAGCGGCGGTCCTCGGCGGCGACGATCGCCTGCCGCAGCGTCGGGGCGATCTCGGCCAGCGGCACGTCGGTGCGGTTGACGTCGTAGAACGTGGTGAGCAGCGTCTTACCGTCGTTGGCGTAGAGGTAGGAACGCTGCGGGGTGGCCGGGGTGCGCAGCGCCGCCGGCAGGTCGTCGAACGCCCCGAGCACCGCCCTGGTCGCGAGCCCCGCGAGCAGGTTGCCCGGCAGCGCGGCGACCGCGAGGACCAGGCCGGCCAGCAGGCCGGCGAGCAGCACGGTGAGCAGCCGCGTCAGCGGCGTCCGGGGTGAGGACATGCGGGTAAGCATTGCCACCGCACGGGCCAGCGGCCCACTCCGGCAGCCGATTGTCAGGTAACTCACCGTGACCTGCCAGCGACTTCCCCGTCCCGCGGCCCTGCCGTCCCGGTCCGTCCGGTCCATCCCGTCTCTCCCCCCGGCTCGGTGATCAAGAGGTTTGGGTGCGTCCCGTCCGGATTCCTGACCCGAACCTCTTGATCACCGGGGCGGGCCGGGCGGGGCCGGGCGGGAGCGGGGAGGGAGGGTCAGGGGGTGGTGACGCTGGCGGTGGCGGCGTCGCGGGCGATGGTGGCCGGGACGAGGCGGCCGGAGCGGTAGCCGATGCCGATCCCGGCGACCAGCACGAAGATCGCCCCGAAGGTCTGCACCGGGCCGAACAGCGCGCCACCGAGGCCGAGCAGCGGGGCGGCGATCATCAACATCACCCCGTCACCGATCGCGAACGCCCCGGACCGGGCCACCGCCCAGCCGGTGAGCAGCCAGCCGGCGGTGTAGCAGGTGGCACCGAGCAGCACCAGCGTCCGGGCGGTGGTGCCGAAGACGGGAGTCTGCGCGGCGAGGCCGGCGAAGGGCAGCATCAGCACCGTACCGCCGATGCTGCTCAGCAGCCCGGCCACCGCGCCCCGCCGGCTGCGGGTGGCCGCGAGCAGGCCGGTGAGCGCGAGCAGGGCGAGCAGGCCCAGCCAGATCGCCGCCACCCAGCCGAGCAGGTAGAGCGGCTGGCCGTCGGCCGGGTAGGGGGCGTTGCCGACCCCGCCGTCGCCGGCCGTCGCCACCGTGCCGGTCAGCACCGCGTAGGCGGGCAGCAGCCAGACTGCGGCGCGGGCCAGCCGGCGCAGCGACCAGGCCCAACTGGCGTCGGTGGCCGGCGCGGCCGGCCCGGGGTCGCCGACGAAGGGCAGCACCCCGAAGCCGCCGCCGGTGCGCCGGGTGCCCAGCGGTCCCGCCGGGTCGTGCGCGCCGGGAACGGGGGTACGGGAGAACAGCCGCTGCGCCGGGTCCTTCATGCCTCACCTCGTCCGCTCCGCCGGGCTTCGCCGGCTGCCTGCACGGGCGGGCCACCCGGCCGACCCGTCTGCGGTGACGGGTGGCACGGAACGCGTCGACGCCCCGGGCCTGACCACCACCCGTCCCTCAGGACCGATCGTGGCAGGCGCCGGGGCGCCGGATGAGCGTTTTTCACATTTGCCGCCCGGGGTGAGCGGCGGCGGGGTCAGGCCCGTTCGCGCTGGTCGGCCGGGTCGGTGACCAGGCTGGCCGGGGAGACCGGCTCGGGTGCCGGCAGCCCCTTCGGCACGTTGCCGCCGGTGGCCTGCGCCTCGGCGACGCGTACCTCGTCGTGGATCTGCTGGGCGGCGCTCGCCGCCGCCTCGGCCGCCTCGGCGGCCTCCCGCTCGACCTCGCTGGCGGTGCGCTTCGCCTCGGGGGCCGGCTCGTCGCCGACCATCTTGCTCAGCCCGCCCAGCGCGCCGCCCATGCCCTCCAGTGCCTTGGTCAGCTCGGCCGGGACGATCCAGACCTTGTTGGCCGTGCCGTTGGCGATCTGCGGCAGCGCCTGGAGGTACTGGTAGGCAAGCACCTTCTGGCTCGGGTTGGCGGTGTGGATCGCGTCGAAGACCGTCCGGATCGCCTTCGCCTGACCCTCGGCCTGCAGGATGCGGGCCTGCCGGTCACCGTCGGCGCGCAGCACCGCGGCCTGCTTCTCACCCTCGGCGGTGAGGATCTGCGACTGCTTGTGCCCCTCGGCGTTGAGGATGGCGGCCCGGCGGTCCCGCTCGGCGCGCATCTGCTTCTCCATCGAGTCGCGGATGCTCGGCGGCGGCTCGATCGCCTTGATCTCCACCCGGGTCACCTTGATGCCCCACCGGCCGGTGGTCTCGTCGAGCACGCCGGAGAGGTGCCTGTTGATCTCCTCCCGGCTGGTCAGCGCCCGCTCCAGGTCAAGCGAACCGATCACGTTACGCAGCGTCGTGACGGTCAACTGCTCGATCGCCTGAATGAAGTTGGCGATCTCGTAGGTCGCCCGGACCGAGTCGACCACCTTGTAGTAGAGGACGGTGTCGATCGACACCACCAGGTTGTCGGAGGTGATCACCGGCTGCGGCGGGAAACTGACCACCTGCTCCCGCATGTCGACCTTGGTACGCACCGCGTCGACGAACGGGACCAGCAGGTTCAGGCCCGGGTTCAGGGTGCTCTTGTACTTGCCGAGCCGCTCCACCACGTCCTGACGCTGCTGCGGCACGATCCGCACCGCCTTGGCCAGCGTCACCACTATGATCAACGCTACGGCCACCAACAGGACCGCTACAAATTCCATACCGTCACCTTTTCGCTTCCGGCAGCTCGCCGGCTGAGGAAATGTCGTCCTGCCACACCAGGGCGGTCGCGCCCTGGACCTTTATCACCTGCACCCGCGCACCGGGGGCGAAGGTCTGCGTCGCGTCGTACGGACGTGCCGTCCACAACTCGCCGTCGATCTTCACCATGCCCTGTTCGGCATCGACCTGCTCGATCACCAGGGCGGTGGCGCCCTCCAGCGCCTGCACCCCGAACGGCTGCTCGCCGCTGTCGAGCGACGGCCGCATGTGCCGGCGGATGGTCGGCCGGGCGAGCGCCACCGTCAGCGCCGACACCACGGCGAAGACCACCGCCTGCACGGCGACGGGCGCACCCAGCGCGGCGGCCCCGGCGGCGGCGAACGCACCGACCGCGAACATGATCAGAAACAGCGTCGTCGTGAAGATCTCGGCGACGGCCAACAGCACACCCAGCACGATCCACACCACGGCGTCCACCCCCCGATCGTGACACGTCCACGCGAATCCACCCACTTCTGATGATCAGTAAGCTCAGTTCAGGCCCGTTCCGACCGCCGCCAAGGAGCCGATCGTGACCCTGCTCGCCGAGACCGTCCGTCGGATCGACACCCTGGTGGCACAGACCCAGGCCACCGGGCGTACGCCGTCGTTGGCGCTGGGCGTCGTACGGGACGGGACCCTGGTGCACCTGGCTGCCGCCGGCGACCACCCGCGCCCCCACGCCGACCTCCAGTACCGGGTGGGCTCGATCACCAAGACGATGACCGCCACGCTGGTCATGCGGGAACGCGACGCCGGCCGGCTCACCCTGGACGACCCGCTGGAGCGGCACCTGCCGGGCACCGCCGTCGGCGGGCTCACCCTGCGCCAGCTCCTCGGCCACGCCAGCGGCCTGCTCCGCGAGCCCGACGGCCCGTGGTGGGAACGCACCGAGGGCACCGACCTGGCCACCCTGGTCGCCGGCGTGAGCACGGACAAGGTCGGCTACCCCGCCTGGCGCGGCTACCACTACTCCAACCTGGCGTACGGGCTGCTCGGCGGGGTGCTGGAGCGGATCACCGGGACGCCCTGGGCGGAGCTGCTGACCACCCGGATCCTCGACCCGCTGGGCCTGCGCCGCACCACCTACCATCCCACCGCGCCGTACGCGCCGGGATACGTGGTGCACCCGTGGCACGACACGCTGCGGGAGGAGCCGCGCACCGACACCGGGGCGATGGCCCCCGCCGGGCAGCTCTGGTCGACGGTGACCGACCTCGCCCGGTGGGCGGCGTTCCTCGCCGACCCCGACCCCGAGGTGCTCGCCGCCGACACCCTCACCGAGATGTGCGCCCCGGTGATACTCAGCGACCTGGACTCCTGGCGCGGCGGCCACGGCCTGGGGCTGGAGCTGTACCGCGAGGGCGACCGGGTGTACGTGGGGCACGGCGGCTCGATGCCCGGCTACGTCGCCGCGCTGACCGTGCACCGGCCCAGCCGGACCGCCGTGGTCGGCTTCGCCAACTCGTACGGGTTCCGCACCGGCCACATCGGTGGGTTGTCCCGGCAACTGCTCACCCTGGTCCTGGACGCCGAGCCGACGCCGGTCACGCCCTGGCGTCCGGCCGCCGCGCCACCGGCGGCGGAACTGGCCGAGCTGACCGGCCGCTGGTGGTGGATGGGCATCGAGTACGAGGTCCGGGCCGACCCGGCCGGCGAGCTGTGGGCCGGCCGACCCGGCGACCCGACGCTGCGGTTTACCCCGACCGGACCGGACCGCTGGCGGGGCCGTTCCGGTGAGGAGGACGGCGAGGTCCTGGCCGTGCTCCGCGACCCGGACGGGCGGGCGGTGGGCCTGGACATCGGCACCTTCGTCTTCACCCGCACCCCCGACCAGGAGCCCTGACCGGGCCGCCCATCGGGACCGGTGGGTCGGCCGGCGGGTGTCAGTCGGGTTCGGTGACGAAGTCGATCAGGCGTTCCATCGCGTTGATCAGCGGCGTCTCGACGTCGGCGAAACTGTCCACCCGGGACAGGATGCGCCGCCACATCTCGGCCGGCTCGGCCACCCCGAGGGCCGCACAGACGCCCTCCTTCCACGGCCGGCCGGGCGGCACCACCGGCCAGGCCCGGATACCCAGCGCGGCCGGCTTCACCGCCTGCCACACGTCGACGTACGGGTGCCCGGTGACCAGCACGTACGGGGAGTTCACCCGGGCCACGATCCGGCTCTCCTTGGAGCCGGGCACCAGGTGGTCGACGAGCACCCCCAACCGGCGGCCGGGGCCGGGGGCGAAGCCGCGCACCTCGGCGTCGAGGGCGTCGATACCGTCCAACGGCTCCACCACCACGCCCTCGACCCGCAGGTCGTCACCCCAGATCCGCTCCACCAGGGCGGCGTCGTGCACGCCCTCGACCCAGATCCGGCTGGCCTTGGCCACCCGCGCCCGCACGTCGGCCACGGCGATCGACCCGGAGGCGGTCCGGCGACGGGCGGCGGGCACCACGGGGCGTACCGGCCGGCGCAGGGTCACCGGCTCCCCGTCGAGCAGGAACGCGGCGGGCAGCAGCGGGAAGACCCGCCGCCGGCCGTGCCGGTCCTCCAGCACCACCGCCCCCGACTCGAAGCCGACCACCGCGCCGCAGAACCCGGAGTCGGCGTCCTCCACCACGAGTTCCGGCTCGGCGTCGACCTCGGCGGTGACCTTCCGTCGTCGCCAGTCGCCCGCCAGCACGTCCTCGCCGTATCGCCCCGCCATGTCGATCACGCTATCCCCCGCTGCGCCCCGGCACCTCCCGACGCGCCCACCCGATCCGCCACGCGCCGCCGGCCCGGTGGGCCACCCGACCGGCCTTCGATGCGGCAGTCGAGACAGGGACGGCGGGGAGCACGTACCCTTTCGGCATGTCCTCCCCCGCAACGGGCGCGGCCACCCTGGCCGCGCGCCGGTCGAGCCGTTTCGTGGCCTGGGTACGCGCCTGGCGGGCCGGCCTGGTCCCCTTCGACGAGGTCGCCGAGTCGGTCGCCGGCGACGAGGAGCACCTGGTCGCCGACGCGCCGGGCACCTGGCGGGACGTGCCGCTGCGCGAGGCCCTGCCGGCGCTGGCCAAGCTCTCCCCGGACGAGATCCGGCTGGTGCTGCCCGCGCCGGGCGACCCCCGGGGACTGCCCGGTCCGGGCGACTTCGCCGGGGCCGCGCTGCTGGCCGGGGAGGCCGTGGTGGCCGGTGGGCTCGGGTTGATCCCCGAGGTGCGCACCCACACCTCCGGCTCCGGGATGACCTGGGAAACGGTGCTGTGGCGGGTCTATCCGCTGCCGGCCGACGCGCCGAAGGCGTCGCTGACCGCGCCGGGGGCCGCCGAGGCGGAGGCCGAACTGGCCACCGCGCTGGCCGAGTCGACCGCCGCGCTGACCCGGCTCGACGTGGCCCAGTGGCGGCCCGAACTGGCCGGGGCGCTGGCCGCACTACGTCGCCCGGACGGCGCGACCGACCTGCCGCCCGGGTTCGACCCGCGTTCCCGGCGGCTGTTCGCCCGCGCCGCGGTGCTCGACCGGGTGCTCGCGCTGGCCGGGGAGAGCGCGCCCGGCGGGGCGATCAACAACCACGAGGCGCAGCAGCGCGACGCCGCGCTGCGCCCACTGACCACCGCCTGCCGGCAGGCGCTGGTGGCCGCCTGCAACGCCCCGCTGCGTCCCTGACCGCACCCGGCCGGGCCCGCCGGTCCGGTACGGGTCAGATCTCGTCGATCAGGTCGAGCACCGAGTCGACGATGCGCGACGGCCGGTACGGGTAGCGTTCCGTCTCGGCCCGGGTGCTGATCCCGGTGAGCACCAGGATCGTCTCCAGCCCCGCCTCCAGCCCGCACAGGATGTCGGTGTCCATCCGGTCGCCGATCATCGCGGTGCTCTCGGAGTGCGCGTTGATGGTGTTCAGCGCCGAACGCATCATCATCGGGTTGGGCTTGCCGACGAAGTACGGCTCCACCCCGGTCGCCTTCGAGATCATCGCGGCGACCGATCCGGCGGCGGGCAGCGCGCCCTCCACCGACGGGCCGGTGACGTCCGGGTTGGTGCAGATGAAGCGGGCCCCGTCGTTGATCAGCCGGACCGCCTTGGTGATCGCCTCGAAGCTGTAGGTGCGGGTCTCCCCCAGCACCACGTAGTCCGGGGCGAAGTCGGTCAGCACGTAACCGACGGCGTGCAGCGCGGTGGTCAGCCCCGCCTCCCCGATCACGTACGCGGTGCCGCCCGGCCGCTGGTCGGCGAGGAACTGGGCGGTGGCCAGCGCCGCCGTCCAGATCGCCTCCTCGGGCACCTCGAAGCCCATCCGGGTGAGCCGGGCCTGCAGGTCGCGCGGGGTGTAGATGGAGTTGTTGGTGAGCACCAGGAAGGGTTTGCCGGAGGACCGGAGCCGGTTGACGAACTCCGGTGCGCCGGGCACCGGCTGGCCCTCGTGCACCAGCACGCCGTCCATGTCGGTGAGCCAGCTCTGCACCGGCTTGCGGTCAAGCATCTGTCGTCCCAAGGGGGTGTCGGGGAGGGCGGGTGGTCGGCATCAGGGGCGGCGCGCGGCCGGCACGCAGCACGGGGTCGGGCAGGTGTCCCACATCGGCAGCTCACCGAGGCGGCGGCGGGTCGCCGGCCCGTCGGGCGTGGTGCGTTCGGCCACCAGTTCACGCACCATGGCCACGAACCTCGGGTCGGTGCCGGGGGTGCCGGCCCGGACGAAGTCCAGGCCGAGCTGCTTGGCCGTCTCCAACGCCTCGGTGTCGAGATCCCAGACCACCTCCAGGTGATCCGAGACGAACCCGATCGGGCTGACCACCACCCCGGTGACACCCTGCCCGGCGAGGGCGGTCAGGTGGTCGTTGACGTCCGGCTCCAGCCACGGCACCTGCGGTGGGCCGGAGCGGCTCTGCCAGACCAGGTCGTAGGGCAGGTCGGGCGCGGCGGCGGCGTGCACCAGGCGGGCGGTCTCCGCCAGCTGCGCGGTGTACCGGCCGCCGTGCGGGCCGGCGGTGGCCGCCGCCGAGGTGGGGATGGAGTGCGCGGTGAAGACCAGCCGGGTGGTGTCCCGCCGGGCCGGATCGAGCTGGGCCAGCGCCGAACGCACCGCGTCGGCGTGCGGCTCGACGAAGCCCGGATGGTCCCAGAACTGGCGCAGCTTGTCGATCACCGGGGCGTCCGGGCCGACGGCGGCCCGCGCGGCGGCGATGTCCTCCTGGTACTGCCGGCACGACGAGTAGCCGCCGTACGCGCTGGTGACGAACGCCAGCGCCCGGGTGACCCCGTCGTCGCGCATCTGCGCCACGGTGTCGGCGAGCATCGGGTCCCAGTTCCGGTTGCCCCAGTAGACGGGCAGGTCGACGTCGTGCGCGGCGAGGTCCGCCCGGATCGCGGCGAGCAGCTCGCGGCACTGCTGGTTGATCGGGGAGACCCCGCCGAAGTGCAGGTAGTGCTCGGCGACCTCGGCCAGCCGCTCGGGCGGCACCCCCCGCCCCCGGGTCACGTTCTCCAGGAAGGGCAGCACGTCCTCGGGCCGCTCCGGGCCACCGAAGGAGACCAGCACCAATGCGTCGTACGACATGGGGTCATTCTCCCCCGCGGTCGGCGACGGCCTGACGACGGCCCCTGGTCATGCGGGTTACGTGGGGGCCCCGCGCCGGGGCCCCCACGTGCGGCTCAGGCGCCCAGGGCGTGGTAGCCGCCGTCGACGTGGACGATCTCGCCGGTGGTGGCCGGGAACCAGTCCGACATCAGGGCCAGGCAGGCACGGGCGGCCGGCTCCTGGTCGGTGAGGCTCCAGCCCAGCGGGGCGCGCTCGGTCCACGCCTGCTCGAACTGCTCGAAGCCGGGGATCGACTTCGCGGCCATGGTGCGCAGCGGCCCGGCGGCCACCAGGTTGCTGCGGATGCCCTGCTTGCCCAGGTGCAGCGCGAGGTAGCGGGAGGCGGACTCCAGCCCGGCCTTGGCCACCCCCATCCAGTCGTAGACCGGCCACGCCTTGGTGGCGTCGAAGGTCAGCCCGACCACCGAGCCGCCCGGCGACATCAGCGGCAGCGCCGCCATGGCCAGCGACTTGTAGGAGTACGTGGAGACCTGCAGCGCGGTCGCCACGTCCTCCCAGGGGGCGTCGAGGAAGCCGCCGCCGAGGCAGCTCTGCGGGGCGAAGCCGATCGAGTGGACCACCCCGTCGAGGCCGTCGACGTGCTCGCGTACCTTGTCGGCCAGGCCGGCGAGCTGCTCCGGGCTGGTCACGTCCAGCTCGATGACCGGCGCCGGCTGGGGCAGCCGCCGCGCGATCCGCTCGACCAGCGAGAGCCGGCCGTAGCCGGTGAGCACGACCTGGGCGCCGTTGTCCTGGGCGAGCTTCGCCACCGAGAAGGCGATCGAGGCGTCGGTGATGACGCCGGTGACGAGCAGCCGCTTACCGGCGAGCAGTCCTGACATGTGTTGGCTTCCTCCGTACGTTCTCAGTGACCCATGCCGAGGCCGCCGTCGACCGGGATGACGGCGCCGGAGATGTAGCCGGCGGCGTCCGAGGCGAGCCAGGTGACCACCCCGGCGACCTCGTCCGGCGCGGCGAACCGTCCGGCCGGGATGACCTTGCGGTACTCGGTGCGGCGCTCCTCGGGCAGCGCGGCGGTCATCTCGGTGTCGATGAAGCCCGGGGCGACCACGTTCGCGGTGATGTTGCGGCTGCCCAGTTCCCGGGTGATCGACCGGGCCACCCCGACCAGGCCGGCCTTGCTGGCCGCGTAGTTGACCTGGCCGGCGCCGCCGTAGAGGCCGATCACCGACGAGATGAAGATCATCCGGCCCCACTTGGCCCGGAGCATCTTGGACGAGGCCCGCTTGGCGCAGCGGAAGGCACCGGTCAGGTTGGTGTCGAGCACCCCGGTGAACTGCTCCTCGGACATCCGCATCAGCAGCGTGTCGTCGGTGATACCGGCGTTGGCGACCAGCACCTCGACCGGCCCCAGCTCGGCCTCGACCGCGGCGAAGGCGGCGTCGACGGAGGCCGAGTCGGTGACGTCGCAGCGGACCCCGAACAGCCCCTCCGGCGCGTCGCCACTGCGGTGGGTGACCGCAACCCGGTCGCCCTGCCGGGCGAAGGCCTGCGCGATGGCCAGTCCGATTCCCCGGTTGCCGCCGGTCACCAGCACGGTACGGGCCACGGGTCCCCCTTCGGTTCCGCTGATCATTCCGGTCGGAGCCTAGGCGTTACCGACAGGTAACCGCTAACGGTGCGCCACCGGACCCGGCGCGGCGGCCGGGAGGAATCGCGGTGCGACCACCCTCCGGGAGCGGCCGGACACCGTCCGGGGCGGGACGGCCGAATGCGCGGTGCGGGTGTCCCCGTTGTACGATGATCGGCGTCCGCGAGCCGAATGCGACTCGCGTTTTGGCCCCGCCGACCGCAGGAGGTGATCGCTGTGCGAGATAGCGATCCTCCCAGTCGTGGCCGGGCCGTCCGTCAGCCCCGCTGAGCCACGACTCAGTCGGTCGAGCTGACCCAGCTCCCGCTCCCCCGTCACCACCCGTTCCCGGCCCCGGCCGGCGGACCGGTCGGTGCTGCCGTCCCGCGCCGGGACGCCCCGGTGGAGCAGCCCGGTCACGACTTCGTGTGCGCGCCCTGACCCATCCCTGCGGTTCCGCCCGCCCCGCGGACCGTCCAGTCGCCACCGGAGCCATTCATGAGCCGCTACGTCGCCCCGCTGGGCTTCACCCTCGCCGCCGTCTGGGTGGCCGTCGTGTTCGTCCTGGCCGGCGGCGGTCACTGAGACCGCCACCGGCCGCCGCGCCGACCCGCGCACCCCGCCCCGGCCCCGGCCCCGGATCACCGCACCCGGGACGTCCGGGGTACGAGTCACCACACCCGGGACGTCCGGGCCGGCCTCAGAGCATCCGGGACGTCCAGAGCAGGCTCAGCCCGCCCGCGCAGAGCGCCAGCAGCAGCGCCACCCCCGCGTACCACTGGGTGATCTCGCGGGGCTCGGTGCGGAACCCGATCGACGAGCCCATGTCCTGGTAGACCTGCTTCAGCTCGGCCACCGAGGCCGCCTCGTAGAAGTAACCCTCGGTGGTCTCGGCAAGCTGGGCCAGCGCCAGCCGGTCCACCGGCACCCGCTGCAACTGACCACCGATGTCGACCTGCCCCGAGTCGGTGCCGAACGCGATCGTGGAGACCGGCACGTTCGCCGCCTGCGCCGCCGCCGCGGCCTCCTCCACCGACCGGCCCGACGTGCGGAACCCGTCGGAGAGCAGCACGATCCGGGCCGGCGGGATACCGGCCGCGCCGTCGGCCGGCACCGACCGGATCGCCTCCAGGCAGGTGAAGACCGCCTCGCCGGTGGCGGTCGCCTCGGCCAGGGTCAGCCCGTCGATCGCCGCCGTCACCGCGGCCCGGTCCTTGGTGGGCGCCACCAGCACGTTCGCCGCCTTGGCGAAGGAGACCAGCCCCAGGTTGTAGCTGGCCGGCAGCTCGCCGACGAACTGCTTCGCCGCCTCCTGGGCCGCCTCCAACCGGTTCGGCGACACGTCGTCGGCCTGCATCGACAACGACACGTCGATGGCGAGCATCACGGTCGCCCGCTCCAGCGGCTCCTGGGTGTCGATCGCCGGGCGGGCCATCCCGGTGGCCAGCGCCACCATCGCCAGCAGCAGCGCGGTCGCCGCGGCGTGCCGCCGCCACCCCAACCCCTTCGGCGCGAGGGTACGCAGCAGGTCCACGTTGGTGAACCGCATCGCGTACGCCCGGCGGTGGCGCTGCCGCCAGACGTAGGCGGCGGCCAGGGCCAGCACCGGCACCAGCGTCAGCAGCCACCACGGTTGCATGAAACGGATCATCGCGTCGTCCCCCGGGTGCGGGCGTGCCGCTGGGCGGCCACGAATCGCACCATGTCCAGCAGCCAGTCTCGGTCGGTACGCAGCATCAGGTGCCCGGCGCCGGCGGCCCGCAGCTCGGCGGCGATCGCGCCGCGCTGGGCGGCGGCCGCCTCGGCGTAGCGGCGACGCAGCCGCGGGTCGGCGGTCTGCACCTCGTGCAGTTCCCCGGTCTCCGGGTCCACCACCGGCAGCACCCCCACGTCGGGCAACTCCAGCTCGCGCGGGTCGACCACCTCGATGGCCAGCACGTCGTGCCGGACCCGCAGCTTACGCAGCGGCCGGCCCCACTGTTCGGGCGACGCGAGGAAGTCCGAGATCACCACCGCCAGGCCCCGCCTACGCGGCGGCCGGTTGAGCAGGTCGATCAGCGCGCCCAGGTCGCCGCGCCCGGGGCGCAGCGGGGCGTGCGCCACGGCGCGTAGCAGCGCCTGCGCCTCCCGCCGGCCGGAGCGGGCCGGCACCCGGGTCAGCACCCCCGGCCCGGCGGGCGGCACCGGCGGCGCGGACCGCCACCGACGCGCGGGCGCGGGCGGTGGTTGCTCCCCGGTGCCGATCACCGCGCCGATCCGGTTGCCGCCGCGCACCGTCAGGTGGGTCAGCGCGGCGGTCGCGGCGACCACCACGTCCCGCTTGAGCCACCGGCCGGTGCCGAAGTCCAGGCTCGCCGACAGGTCCACCGCCAGCCAGGTCTCCAGCTCCCGGTCGGCCACCGTACGCCGCACGTGCGGGGTGGTGGTGCGGGCGGTCACCGGCCAGTCCATCCGGCGTACGTCGTCGCCGGGTCGGTACTCGCGGGACTCCCCCGCCTCGCTGCCCGGACCGGGCAGCAGACCCGCGTAGTCGCCCTGGAGCAGCCCGTCGAGTTTGCGGGTCACCAGCAGTTGCAGGCGGGACAGCACCGCCTCGGTCCGCTCCCCACCGGCGTCGGCCGGGCGTACCGGTGCGGTCACGGGTGCTGCCCGGGCCAGCCGGCGGCCGGCGGGCCGCTGACCGGCGGCGGCCCGGACGCCTGTTGCCGGGGTGCGACCGAGGGCGGCGGGATGGTCGACATCACCCGGTGCACCACGTGGTCGGCGGGCACGTCGTCGGCGAGCGCGTCATAGCTGAGCACCAACCGGTGGCGCAGGATGTCCGGCGCGATGTCCTGGACGTCCTGGGGCAGCGCGTAGTCCCGGCCGCGCAGCAGGGCCAGCGCCCGGGTGGCCCGGACCAGGCCGAGCGAGGCACGCGGGCTGGCCCCGTACTGGATCAGCCGGGCCACGTCGGGCATCCCGTGCTCGGCGGGACTGCGGGTGGCCAGCACCAGCCGTACGGCGTAGTCGACCAGGGCGTTGTGCACGAAGACCTGGTCGGCCTTGCGTTGCAGGGCGAGCAGGTCGTCGGTGCTGAACACCTGCGCCGGCTCGGGCGCGGCGACCCCCATCCGGTAGACGATCTCCCGTTCCTCGGCGTCGGTCGGATACCCGACGACGATCTTCATCAGGAAACGGTCCCGTTGCGCCTCCGGCAGCGGATAGACGCCCTCCTGCTCGATCGGGTTCTGGGTCGCCATCACCAGGAACGGGTCGGGCACCCGGTGGCTCTGGCCGCCGATCGAGACCTGCCGCTCGCTCATCACCTCCAGCAGCGCCGACTGCACCTTGGCCGGAGCCCGGTTGATCTCGTCGGCGAGCAGGAAGTTCACGAAGACCGGGCCCAGCTCGACGTCGAACTTCTCACTCGACTGCCGGTAGATCCGGGTGCCCATGATGTCGGCCGGCACCAGGTCCGGGGTGAACTGCACCCGGGCGAACTGCCCGCCCACCACCCGGGCCATCGTCTCCACCGCGAGGGTCTTCGCCACCCCGGGCACCCCCTCCAGCAGGCAGTGTCCCCGGGCCAGGAGCGCCACGAACATCCGCTCCACCATCCGGTCCTGACCGACGATCACCCGTTTGATCTCGAACAGGGCCCGCTCCAACAGCGTGGCGTCCTGGGCGGGGGTGGTCACCGCCGCGGGTGTCTCGGGGGCCGTCCCGTTCGGGGTCGGGGCGTCGGGCGTGGTCGGCTGGGCCACCGGTCCTCCACAGCATGATCGGGTCGTCGTGGCGTGGTGCGGTAACAAGACTCGCATGCCCGGCTGAGAGCCGAGGCGGGGAGAACCCGATTTCGGGTACGCCGTCCGGATCACCGAATCGCTGAACGAGGCTGGACACGAAGGGGTCTGCCGCGTGTACGATTCACCCCGTCGCCGGGCGGCTCCCCCCGTGGCCGCCCGGCGCTCATCTCTCCTCCGGTCCCGGTGCGCACTCTCCGGTCCCGGTGCGCGCCTAGACTCCCCTGGTGACCGATCCCACCCCCGCCGTCTGTTCGTCCCGGGGCTGCCGTGCGCCAGCCGTGTGGGCGCTGCGCTGGAACAATCCCCGGTTGCACGACCCCGAGCGGCGCAAGACCTGGCTCGCCTGCCCGGCCCACCGGGGCAGCCTCGGCGACTTCCTCGACGCCCGCGGGTTCCTCCGTGAGGTCACCGCGCTCCCCGAATCGCATACCCTCGAAGCGTGAACGCTGCCGAGCCACCCCAGTCCCCGGTGAGCGCCCTGGAACCCTGGCCGGACACGGTCCACTGGCAGCGCATCTCGACCGACCTGATCTGGGTCGAACTGCTCCGCCTGGCAATGGGCCTGGCGGTGCTGCTGGTCGGGCTGGCGCTGGGCTGGGCGTTCACCGGGCACTGGCTGTTCGGTGCCGGCTGCGCCGTGGTGCTGCTCGGCGGCGGCTGGCGGGTGGCGACGATCGTCCGCGCCGTCCACGCCTGGGGGTACGCCGAACGCGCCGACGACCTGCTGGTCCGGCACGGGCTGCTGGTCCGCCGGTTGTCCATCGTGCCGTACTCGCGGATGCAGTTCGTCGACGTCAGCGCGGGCCCGCTGGAACGCGCCTTCGACCTCGCCACCGTGCAGCTGCACACCGCCGCGGCGGCCAGCGACGCCCGGGTGCCCGGCCTGCGGCCGGCCGAGGCGGCCCGGCTCCGCGACCGGCTCACCGCCCTCGGTGAGGACCGGGCGGAGGGGCTGTGACCGACGATTCGCCCGGCCCCGCCGCCCCCCACCCGGCGGCCCCTGAGGTTCCGGCGGTTCCCGGCACGCCGCAGGCGTCGCATCCGCCGGTGGCCACGGACGTCCCGGCGGCCCCGGAGGCTGCACCGGTGGGGACGGGCGGGCCGACCGGTGCCGAGCCGCGGCAGCGGCTGCACCCGCTGAGCCCGGTGTTGCAGGGGGCGAAGTCCCTGGTCGTGGTGATCGCCGGGCTCTCCTGGTCGACGCTGTCCCGGGTCGGCTTCGGCTGGTTCGCGGTGCTGGTGGCGGTGCTCGCCCTGGGTGCGACGGTGCTGGCGGTGGTGAGCTGGTACAACACCGGCTACCACATCGTCGGGCGGGAACTGCGGGTGCACGAGGGGTTGCTGTGGCGGCGGACCCGGGCGATCCCGCTGGAGCGGTTGCAGGCGGTGGAGGTGGTGCGCCCCCTGCTGGCGCAGCTCACCGGCCTGGCCGAGCTGCGTCTGGAGGTGGTCGGCGGCGGCAAGACCGAAGCGCCGCTGGCGTACCTGTCGGTCGCCGACGCGGCCCGGCTGCGGCAACGGCTGCTCGCCGTGGCCGCCGGCCTGCCCGACGGCGCGACCACCGGCCCCGCCGCGCAGCCGGCGGGCCTCCCCCAGCCGGGCGGGGACGTCGCCGCGCCGGCCGACGACCGGGAGCCGGCCGGCCGGTCGTTGCACGCGGTGCCGAACACCGACCTGCTGGTCAGCCAGTTACTCACCCCGCAGGCGTTCCTGCTGCCGTTCGGGGTGGCCTTCGTGGTGGCGCAGTTCCTCTCCGAGGGCTCCTGGTCGTTCATCGCGGTGGCCAGCACCCTGACCGCGATGGCCGGCGTGCTGCTGCAACCGGTCCGCCGGGTCCTCGACGACTGGAACTTCCGGCTGGCCCGCGAGTCCGACCGGCTGCGCATCCACAACGGCCTGCTGGAGACGCGGATGCAGACCGTGCCGCTGGAGCGGGTGCAGACCGTCGGGGTGACCTGGCCGCTGCTCTGGCGGATGAAGGGATGGCTGCGGCTGCGGCTGGAGGTCGCCGGCTACTCGGGCGGCGAGGCTGACGACCGCAACCGGCCCGACCGGCTGCTGCCCGTCGGTGACCTGGCCGTCGGGGCGGCGATCGTCGACGAGGTGCTGCCCGGGGTGACGCTGACCGCGCTGCCGCTGACGCCCCCGCCGACCCGGGCCCGCTGGTTGCACCCGCTCAGCGCCCGGGTGCTCGGGGCGGGGCTGCACGAGCGGGTCTTCGCCGTCCGCTCCGGCCTGCTCACCCGGCAGTTGACGCTGGTGCCGTACGCCCGGATGCAGAGCGTCCGGGTGGTGCAGGGGCCGGCGCAGCGCCGGCTGCGGCTGGCCACCGTGCACGTCGACACGGCCGGCGGTTCGGGGGCCGCCGCGCACGACCGTGACCTGACGCAGGCGTGGGCGCTCGCCGCCGAACTGACCGCGCGGGCGCACGCCGCCCGCCGGGCCCGCTGATCAGCGTCCGACGCCGCCCGCCGGGGTGACGGTGGCCGGGGTGGGGGCGGGTCCGCCGGGCGGCGGACCGTCGGCGGGGGCACCGCGCCGGGCGCGGTGGGCCCGCCAGGCCCGCTCGGCCAGCCCGACCACCAGGAACGTCATCCCCACGTACGCCCAGCCGACCAGGACGTCGATGACGTAGTGCTCGCCGCTGTAGACCAGCGTGAAGGTCATCGCCAGCGGATACGCCAGCAGCAGCGGCCACCAGCGGCGACGGGTCGACCGCAGGAAGAACAGCACCACGAACAACGCCCAGGCGGTGTGCAGCGACGGCATCGCGGCGACCGGGTTCGAGGCGATCTGCCCGGCGTTGAGCAGGTTGCCCGCGCCGTGCATGCCGAACTCCTTCCACCCCCGGGTGGAGATCCGGGCCACCTCGCTGAGCAGGCCGTTCTGCGCCGCCCACCACGGCGGCGCGGCCGGGTAGGCGAAGTAGGTGACCAGGCCCGCCGCGCACAGGAAGCCCCAGCGCCGCATGTACGCCCCCCAGCGCTCACGGCTACGCAGCCAGAGCACGGCGGCGGCGGCCAGCGTCACCACGAAGTGGGAGAAGTAGACCCAGCTCACCAGCACGTCCCACCAGCGCACGTCGGGCTGGTAGAGGTGCTGCTGGAGCCAGACCGTCGGCACCTCGCCCCCGGTCGCCCAGCCGAACATCAGCCGGTCGGCGACGATCAGCTCGTAGGCGTACGGGGTACGGCCGTTGTCGGCGAAGCCCCGGGACAGGTTATAGACGGCGAGCAGCAGCACGACCGGGATCCAGTCCCGGGCGAAGCGCAGGTGACTGCGCCACGGCCGGCCCCAGTTCCAGGCGACGGTACCGGCCCAGATCCACAGGAAGGCGTACGCCGGGTCGGTCGGCAGGCCGATGGCCAGCCAGGTCACGACGAAGGCGACGCCCCAGACGGACATCGCTGTCACCCGCCGTCGCCCACCGACGGACGGGTCGGGGGTGTCGGTCGGGACGGGGGGCGGGGGCTCAGTCACAACGGCCATCGCGGTCAAGGTTAACGGTGGGCGACGCATCGACCACCGCCGACCACCGGTGCACCGACGGGTGGGTGTCCCGGCCGGCCCGTCGTCCGGTCGGCCCCGGTGACCCCCCACTAGGCTGAGCGCATGCAGGAACAACCGGACGACCCGTTCCCGCCGGGGCTGACCGCCCGGGTCGAGCTGACCGTCACCGAGGCCGACACCGCGGCGGCCGTCGGCTCCGGTGACGTGCCGGTGCTGGCCACCCCCCGGGTGTTGGCCCTTGCCGAGGCGGCCACGGTGGCCGCGACGGCCCCCGGGATGCCCGCCGGGAGCACCACGGTCGGGGTCCGGGTGGAGCTGGCACACCTGGCCGCCACCCCCGTCGGGCGGACGGTGGTGGCCGACGCCCGGCTGGTCGGGGCCGACGGCCGACGGCTGCTGTTCGAGGTGACGGTGACCGACGGCGACACCACCGTGGCCTCGGGCCGGGTGGAACGGGCCCTGGTCGACAGGCAGCGTTTCGTGGCACGGGCGGAGCGGGCGTCGTGACGTTCCGGTTCACGGCGGTCGCCGACGGGGTCCACGTGCTGCGCGAGCCGCTGCTCGACGTCAACGTCACACTGGTGGTCGGTGACGGCGCGGCGCTGCTGGTGGACACCCTGTCCACCGCCGGGCAGGCCGCCGCGCTGGCCGACGCCGCGCGGGCGGTCACCCCGTATCCGTGGACGCTTGTCAACACCCACCACCACTTCGACCACTGCTTCGGCAACGCGACGCTCGCCGCCGACCCGCCCCGCCCGGTGTACGCCCACGAGGTGGCCGCCGCCGCCATGCGTGACCGGCCGGACCGGCTGCGCCGGGCGGCGTACGAGGAGATGCGGTCGGCCCAGCCGGCGCTCGCCGACGAGTTGGCCGGGACGACCCTGCTGGCCCCGACCCACACCGTGCACACCGAGACGGTGCTGGACGTCGGTGGCCGGCGGGTCGTGCTGCGACACCCGGGCCACGGGCACACCGACGCGGATCTGGTGGTGCACGTGCCGGACGCCGACGTGCTGGTCGCCGGGGACCTGGTGGAGCAGTCCGGGCCGCCGGCGTTCGAGGAGTCGTACCCGTTGCAGTGGCCGGACGCGGTGGCCGACCTGCTGCGGATGGCCACGCCCGACACGGTGGTCGTGCCGGGTCACGGCACGCCGGTGGACGTGGGGTTCGTCCGGGCCCAGCACGCCCGGCTGGTGGAGCTGGCCTGGTTGATCCGGGCTGCGCACACCGGCGGGGCCCCGCCGGAGCGGGTGGCCGCCGACTCTCCGTTCGGTGCCCGCCCCGGTCTCGTCGCCGCCCGCCGGGGCTACCGGGAACTCGACGGCACGCCCTGAGTCGCCGGCCGTCGCGGGCGGCCCGGACGGGCCGGCACCGCGCCGGGCACGGCCGGGCGGCCCGGCGACCGGGTGGCGCTCAGTCGGCGAAGCGGCGGCGGACCGCGTCCCGGGTGGGCATGGCGACCGCGCCGCCGGGCGACTCGCAGACCAGACCGGCGACCCGCAGGGCGAACGCGACCCGTCGGTGCCAGTCGTCAGGCGTGCCCGGCTCGCCGTCGGCCAGCAGTTCGGCGACGAGCGCGGCCATCACCGAGTCGCCCGCGCCGGTGGCGTCCACCGCGTGCACCGTCGGGGCGGGCACCCGGACCGGGTCGGGGCCGGCGGCGACCAGCGCGCCGTCCGCGCCGAGGGTCACCACCACCGTGCCCGCGCCCACCTCCCGCAGGTACGCCGCGACCCCCTCGGCCGGCTCGTCGGGCCAGAGCAGGGCGGCGTCGGCGCCGCTGAGCTTCACCAGGTGCGCCCCGGCGGCGAACTCCACCACCACCTGGCGCAGGGCGGCCAGCTCCGCCGGGCCGGACAGCAGGCGGGGTCGGACGTTGGGGTCGAAGACCCGCAGGCCGGGCGCGAGCGACCAGGCCCGCCGGGCGGCGGCGAGCGTCGGTGGGCGCAGCAGCACGATCGAACCGCAGTAGAGCACGTCCGCGCCCTCGACCAGCGCCACGTCCAGGTCGTCGGCGGCGAGCAGGCCGTACGACGGTGGTTCGCCGTAGAACCGGAAGTCCGGCTCCGCCCCGGTGTGGGTGGTGACCGCCAGCGTGGTGGGTGCGGGCACGGTGACCACGCCGGTCAGCCCGACCCCGGCGGCGGCGAGGAAGGTCCGGATGCGGCCGGCGAGCACGTCGTCGCCGAGGGAGCCGACGAACTCGGCCGTGCCGCCGAGCCGGGCCACCCCGACGGCGACGTTGAGCGGGCCGCCGCCGATCGCCTGCCGGAACACCGGCCCGCCGCCGGACTCGGCGTCCAGCAGGTCGATCAGCGCCTCGCCGAGCACCACCGCGTATCCCATGTCGCCTCCCGGCACCTCGTCGTCCGGCTACCAGGCTGGCACAACGGCCCCCGCCGATCGGGGCCGGCCAGGCATCCCGGCCACATCCATCGAGCAGCGGCTATTGCAGGGTTCGTCCGGACGTGATGGTATTGGGGTGCCGGGCCGGCGCGGAGGGCTGCCGCACCCGTCCGGTGATCAGCTGGGGGCTCGACGCGAGAGGCACCGGTCCGTGGGCACGGACCGTCGACGGCACGCGCCTGTCGGCCCCGCGGGGCCGCCGGCCCGAGCCGCGATCGACGCATCCCCCACCCTCGTGCGGGGCGGGCGCGCTCGCGCCACCCCGCAGATCAGGAGAAGCTCGTGCTCCGTTCCCGTACGGCCGCGTTGTTCACCGCGGCCGCCACCCTCGCCTTCGGGGCCGTGGCCCTGACAGTGCAGGCCGAACCGGCTGCCGCCCACGGCACGCCGATCGTGCCGGGTAGCCGGACGTACCTGTGCTGGCAGGACGGCCTGACCACCACCGGCGAGATCAGGCCGAACAACCCGGCCTGCTCCGCCGCGGTCGCCCAGAGCGGCACCAACTCCCTCTACAACTGGTTCAGCGTGCTCCGCTCGGACGCCGGGGGCCGCACCGTCGGGTTCATCCCCGACGGCAAGCTGTGCAGCGGCGGCAACACCGGTTTCGCCGGGTACGACCTGGCCCGCACCGACTGGCCGCTGACCCACCTGACGTCCGGCGCGCGGCTCGACTTCAAGTACAGCAACTGGGCGCACCACCCGGGCACCTTCTACTTCTATGTGACGAAGGACAGCTGGAGCCCGACCCGGCCGCTGGCCTGGAGCGACCTGGAGGAGCCCTTCCTCACGGTGACCAACCCGCCCCAGCGGGGCGCGTCGGGCACCAACGACGGGCACTACTACTTCAGCGGGAACCTGCCGTCGGGCAAGTCCGGCCGGCACATCATCTACTCCCGCTGGGTGCGCTCGGACAGCCAGGAGAACTTCTTCGGCTGCTCGGACGTCACCTTCGACGGTGGCAACGGTCAGGTGACCGGGGTCGGCAGTGGCAACAACCCCACCACGCCCCCGCCGACCACGACGCCGCCGCCGACCACCACCCCGCCGCCGACCACGACCCCGCCGCCGACCACCACTCCGCCGCCGCCGACCACGACCCCGCCGCCGGGCAACAGCGACTGCATGGCGGTCTACAAGGTGGTCAGCGCCTGGTCCGGTGGGTTCCAGGGTGAGGTCACCATCATGAACCACAGCACCCGCACCTACGGGGGCTGGACGGCGAGCTGGACCTGGCCCAACGGGCAGGTGATCTCGCAGGTCTGGAACGGCACGTTGAGCACCAGCGGGTCGACGGTGACCGTCACCAACGCCGCGTACAACGGCTCGATCGCGCCGGAGAAGACGACCACGTTCGGCTTCACGGCCAGCAGCACCGGCACCAACGGGCTGCCGACGGTCTCCTGCTCCGGCCGGTGACCCGACGCTGAACGCGCACACACCGGAGGCCCCCGCCCGATCGGGCGGGGGCCTCCGGCCTGTCCGGGGCCCGGTGTCCGCCGCGACGTGCCGACGGGGACCGGGCCGGGGTCAGCGGACCATGCTGCCGACCACCGGCTTGGTGAGCAGCGCCGACTGGTTGCGCTGGATGCCCGGGTCGAGGGTCTTGGCCACGAAGATGGCGTGCCAGATGCAGAAGATCAGCACCGTCCACACCTTGCGGGAGTTGTCCGCCTCCTCGCGCTTGTGCTCCTCCAGCAGCCGCATCGCGTACGACAGGTCGATCAGGTCGCCGGCACCGGAGGTGGACAGCACGTGCCGGGCCCACTCGTACATCTCGCCGCGCAGCCAGACCCGGGTCGGGGTGGGAAAGCCCAGCTTCCTGCGGTTGACGATGGCCGGCGGCACGACCCCCTGCAACGCCTGGCGCATGGCGTACTTGGTGGCGTCGGAGCGGGGCGGCAGCTTCAGGTCGACCGGGATGGTGGAGGCCACGTCGAACACCATCCGGTCCAGGAACGGCACCCGGACCTCCAGCGAGTGCGACATCGAGATCCGGTCCGCCTTGACCAGGATGTCGCCGCGCAGCCAGGTGTAGAGGTCGACGTACTGCATCTTGGTGACGTCGTCGAGTTCGGTGCACTCGGCGTAGATCGGGGCGGTGACGTCGGTGTAGCGCACCGACGGGTCGTAGCGGCGCAGCAGGTGCCGCTTCTCCTCCTCGGTGAACATCCGGGCGTTGCCGTAGTAGCGCTGCTCGATCGGGGTGGTGCCGCGCTCCAGGAAGCTCTTGCCCTTGACCCCCTGCGGGATCGCCTTGGAGACCGCCCGCAGGCCCTTCTGCACCCCGCCGGGCAGGCCGTTGACGGTGCCCAGGGAGAGCGGCTCGCGGTAGATGGTGTAGCCGCCGAAGAACTCGTCGGCCCCCTCGCCGGAGAGCACCACCGTGACGTGCTCGGCGGCCTTCTTGGCCACGAAGTACAGCGGGACCAGCGCCGGGTCGGCCACCGGGTCGTCCAGGTGCCAGACGATCTTCGGCAGCGCCTCGATCATGTCCTGCGGCCCGATCTTGGTGGCGATGGTGGTCACGTCGAGGTGCCGGGCCGAGTCCTGGGCCACGTCGATCTCGGAGTAGCCGGGCACGTCGTAGCCGACGGTGAAGGTGAGGATGTTGGGGTTGAACTCGCGGGCCAGGGCCACCACGGCGGTGGAGTCGATGCCGCTGGACAGGAACGAGCCGACCGGCACGTCGGAGCGCATGTGCATCCGGACGCTCTCCCGCAGCGTCTCCCGGATCTCGTGGTACAGCCGCTGTTCGTCGGCGACCGGGGCGGGCCGGAACACCGGCCGGTACCAGCGCCGCACGTCCAGCCGGCCCCCCGGCGACCAGGTCAGGTACTCCCCGGAACCGATCCGGCTGATGCCCTGGTGCAGGGTGCCGGGCTCGGGGACGTACTGGAGGGTCAGGTAGTGGCTGAGGTTGGCGGTGTCGATGCCGGCGTCGCCCTGGTAGTAGGAGTGCGCGAAGGGCAGCAGCGCCTTCTTCTCGGAGGCGAGGTAGAGCCCGTCGGCGGTCTCCAGGTAGTGCAGCGGCTTGATGCCGAAGTAGTCCCGCGCGCCGAACGCCCGGCGCTCCTGCCGGTCCCAGATGACGAAGGCGAACATGCCGCGCAGCCGGGTGAGCACCTGCTCGCCCCAGTAGTGGTAGCCGGCGACGATCACCTCGCCGTCCCCGGCGGTGGCGAACTGGGCGCCGAAGGTGCGGACCAGCTCCTCGCGCAGCTCGATGTAGTTGTAGATCTCGCCGTTGAAGGTCAGCAGGTAGCGACCGCCCGCGTAGGGCAGCGGCTCGTGGCTGGACGCCACGTCGATGATGGCCAGCCGCTTGTGCGCGAACACCCCGTCGGCGTAGTGGCCGGTGGCGTCACCGACCACCTCGACCCCTGTCTCGTCCGGTCCGCGGTGGTGCAGGCATTCCAACGCCCCCGCGATGTTGTCGCGGTGGGCGGCGGCGTTGCCGTTCGCGCTGAAGAAGGCCAGGAGTCCGCACATGGCCGACATCTTTCCACGCGGCGCAATCCGCCCGCGCGGCACCGCAGGCTCTGTCCCCCTCCCCACGACACGATCCGCCGGGCCCGGCCCCGGGCCCCGGACAGCATCGAGTCACCCGGACGGGGTCGGGCCGGCGGGACGTCGGGTGCGGGACCGCAGGCACCCCGTCCGGGCGGAGCCGGAGTACCGTCTGGACGAGCGACGAGGCGAAGGGAGCCGACATGGCCGAGGAACGGACGGACGGCAAGCCGGCGGACGGCACCGAATCGCACGATCCGGACTTTCCGGAGGCGTTCCTGTCCTTCATGCGGCAGGGCTGGCGGGACACCAGCCTGCCGGTCGGCCCCCGGCCGGAGGTCCCGCACCACGCCAAGCGGCGGGAAGCCCTGTCCGCCGCCTTCCCGGGCGAGACGCTGGTCATCCCCACCGGCACCGAGAAGGTACGCGCCAACGACACCGACCACCCGTTCCGGCCGGGCAGCGACTTCGCCTACCTGACCGGTGACCACGACCCGGACAGCGTCCTGGTGCTGCGGCCCAACGGCTCGGGGCACGACGCGACGTTGTACATGCGTCCCCGGTCCTCGCGGGAGACCGACGAGTTCTTCCGCAGCCGGCACGGCGAGCTGTGGGTGGGGCGGCGGCACACGCTGGCCGAGAAGTCCACCGAGCTGGGCCTGGCCACCGAGGACCTGTCCGCGCTGGACGGGGCGCTGGCCCGGATGGCGCCGGGGCGGACCCGGGTGCTGCGCGGCTTCGACCAACGGGTCGACGCCGCGGTGCGCCCGTGGGACGGCGCCCGCGAGGAGGGGCAGCCGGGCCGGGACCGGGAGCTGGCGATCACGATCGCCGAGTTGAAGCTGGTCAAGGACGAGTGGGAGGTCGCTCAGCTCCAGGAGGCGGTCGACGCCACCGTCCGCGGTTTCGAGGACGTGGCCCGCGCGCTGCCGGCCGACCGGGGCGTCTCCGAGCGGCTGTTGGAGGGGATCTTCGCGCTGCGGGCCCGGCACGACGGCAACGACGTCGGCTACGGCTCGATCGTCGGCGCGGGCGAGCACGCGACGATCCTGCACTGGGTGCACAACCACGGCGCGACCCGCCCGGGTGAGCTGCTGCTGATGGACATGGGTGTGGAGAACCGCAACCTCTACACCGCCGACGTGACCCGGGTGCTGCCGGTCGACGGCCGGTTCACCCCGCTGCAACGCCAGGTCTACGACGCGGTGTACGCCGCCCAGCAGGCCGGCATCGACGCGATCCGCCCGGGGGTCGGCTTCCGTGAGGTGCACCTGACCTCGATGCGGGTGCTCGCCGAGGCGTTGAAGGATCTCGGTCTGCTCCCGGTGAGCGTCGACGAGGCGATGGACCCGGCCTCCACGGTCTACCGGCGGTGGACCCTGCACGGCACCAGCCACATGCTCGGCATCGACGTGCACGACTGCTCGAACGCCCGCAAGGAGAAGTACCGCGACGGCGCGCTGGGCGAGGGCTACGTGCTCACCGTCGAGCCGGGGCTGTACTTCCAGCCGGAGGACGAGCTGGTCCCCGAGGAGCTGCGCGGCATCGGCGTCCGGATCGAGGACGACATCCTGGTCACCGCGACCGGCTCGGTGAACCTGTCGGCGGGTCTGCCCCGCCGCTCGGACGAGGTGGAGACCTGGCTGGCCGAGCAGCGTGAGGCAGGCCCCCGCCTGCCCGGCTGATCTTCCGCACCCACCGCCGACGGCCCCACCGCCGGACGCGTTCCCCGATCGGGTGACGCGCACCGGCGGCGGGGCCGACTACATCATGGGCAACACCGTTGCCTCACCTGGCACGGCTGTTCGCGCCCACCAGCGCTGCCTCGTCGATCATGGAGTTGCAGTGGGCAACAAAACGCCTACAAAGCCCCAAAATCGGCACCACAACTCCATGATCGCCAAGCGGGCCACCCCGCTCCCGGCTCACATCGGCGGGCACATCGCCGGCCAGCGGCGACACGACACCCGACCCACCACCCGACAGGCGCGACACGACACCGAGACGACCGCACGGCGCGCCGAGTCACCCGCGCGCACATGATCACGAGCTGATCACCTCCAGGTTGCCCCGCGTCGTCACGTCGGGCGCACACCGTCACGATCACGCTCGAACCACGAAGTAGTGGCCTTCGGAACTACCGAGGCCACTACTTCGTGCTTTCAGCACGATCCTGCGGTGGTGGGTGGCGGTGGCATGCGACGCCCGGCCGTCCGGGAAAGCGCCTGACCGAAGCGCCACGTCCCCAAAGCGGGCTTTCTTCGTTTTTGACCTCATAGCGAGGAACCTTCTCATACCGTGGGTTTCGGGAGCTACAACCGATTTGTAGCAGGGGACGTCCGCTCAGGCGCGGCGACCCTGTCTGGTACGAGGAGAGGGCAGAGAGCTCCGATGTCCAACTACCTAACGAACAACGAAGCCTCCGCGCGGGCGACGGGGAGCAGGAGCCGTCGCAAGCTCTGGCTCGCCAGTGGCGTCGCCGGGTTGACAGGTGTGGTCAGTCTCGCCGCGGTGGGCGTCGCCGGCAGCGCCGGGGCGGTCGGGGTGAGCGGACTGAAGTGGAACACCACTCAGCAGGTCACCAAGGACGGCGGCGAGGGTCGTGGCGACGAGGGCCCGGACCGTGGCGGCAAGGACGACTACGACGGTAAGGACCGCGAGCGCGGGAAGGAGGTGCCCTGCGACACCGACCGGCTCATCCAGGCCATCGTCTTCGCCAACAGCCGCGACGGCGGTGTGCTGGACCTGGCCAAGGGCTGCACCTACAACCTGACCCGCAACCAGGACGGCAACGGCCTGCCGGTGATCACCCAGGACATCACCCTGCGGGGTGAGCACACCACGATCACCCGGGACGCCACCGCCGACTACTTCCGGATCCTCAACGTGGGTCCCGGCGGTCACCTGAGCCTCAAGGGCCTGACCATCAAGGGTGGGCAGACCATCGAGGCGTTGCAGCCGGTCTCGCCGGCCGCGGTGTGGGGGGCCTACTCGGACTCGCAGGCGATCGCCGCCCAGGTCAAGGCCGGCACCCCGCTGGCCCAGGCGCTCGCCGCCCGTAAGGCGAACCCGAAGGCCGGCCTGAAGGCCGCGCCGAAGGCCGCCCGCAAGGCCGCGGTGAAGGCCGCGCCGAAGGCGAAGCCGGGCAAGGTCGGCACGCTGGTCGAGGAGCCGGGCGTCAACGACGGCGCGGGGATCCTGGTGCAGCCCGGCGGTACCGCCAACCTGTTCGACACCTCGGTGGTGCTGAACCAGTCCGGCGGCAACGGCGGCGGGCTGGCCAACTTCGGCACCACGTCGCTGCGGCACACCGAGGTTGCCCACAACACCGCCTTCTTCTTCGGCGGAGGCGTCTTCAACGCCGGCCTGCTCCAGGTCGAGGAGTCCACGATCACCGACAACACCGCCATCGTCGGTGGTGGCGGTGTCGCCAACGGCGCCGCGGAGATCTTCACCGAGGACGTCGACGGTGGCACCGTCCTGATCGACAAGTCCAAGATCACCGACAACGAGACGCTCGGCTTCGGCGGTGGCGTGCTCGACATCGGCGGCAACACCACCGTGCGCTACTCCGAACTGCTGTCGAACACCGCGGTGCTCGCCGGTGGCGGTCTCGCGGCGGCGGACGCCCAGGTCAACGTGCACCACTCGACGGTGGCCAAGAACAGCACCGCGGGCGTCGGCGGCGGCGTGGCCGTCGCGTTCGACAGCGCGGTCACCATCGAGAAGAGCTACCTGAAGGAGAACACCGCCGGCTTCTTCGGCGGCGGGCTGTTCAACGCGGACAGCGTCACCACGGTGCGCGAGTCCGAGGTCGTCGCCAACCGGGCCCTCGGTCCGATCGGTGTCGGCGGCGGCATCTTCAACATCTTCGGCGAGGTCAACCTCAGCCGGACGAAGGTCGCCAACAACTTCGCCACCCTCGCCCCCGGCGGTGTGTTCACCTTCGAGGGCGTGGTGAACGTGGACGACAAGTCCGCGATCGTCGCGAACCGTCCGACCAACTGCCTGGCCATCCCGGGTGACACCATCCCGAACTGCTTCGGCTGAGCACCCCGGGTGACGTGCGGCCGGTGACGGCGGCACACCGGGCAGGACACGCACCGGCCCCCCTCCGCGACACGCGGAGGGGGGCCGGTCGTCGTCGTGCCGTCCACACCGCCGGACCACGCCCGGCCGGGTCAGCGTCGGACGAAGACCGCCACGCTGCGCGCCGGAACGGTGAAGGTGCCCGCCGCCCGGTCGAACGAGGCGGTCCGCAGCACCGGGTCGGCCGAGTCGGCAAGCACCGGGTGCAGGGTGGTGTCCGTGCCCCGCAGCCCGGCCACCGTCTGCTTCGCCGTCGTCGGGGTGGCGTTGAAGACCACGGTCACCGTCTTCCACCGGCCATCGAGCCCCCGGGCGTCGAGGGTCATGGTGAGCACCCCCGGGGTCTCCTTCGCCCCGGACAGCGGGAACGCGACCCGCTGCTGCACCTGCGCGGCGGTGGTCAGCCCGAACACCGGCGAGGACCGCCGGATCTCCAGCAGTTCCGCGTACCGGGCGTCGGCCAGGTCGATCGCGGCGCAGCCGGGCACCAGGGCCGGGTCGGCCAGCAGCGGCTTGGCGTACGGCCACTTGTCCTGGTTGTCGGCCGCCGGGGGCAGCCCGGCACCGAACCCGTTGCCCCGGGCGCAGTCCCAGCGGATCTGGTTGAACCAGTCACCGGAGTTGTAGGAGTTGCGGTCCAGCGACTTCGAGCGCAGCCGCTCGGACCCGGCCGCCACGAACCCGGTGCCCTGCCCGAGCGCGGTGGTGGCCAGGGCCAGCACCTGCATCCGGGCCCGGTCCGTCGCCGAGGTGCCGGTGGGCAGCTTGTACGCCAGCGCGTCGTACAGGATCTCGTTGTCGTGCGCGTCGACGTAGGTGACCGCCTCGCCGGGGGCGGCGGTGTAGCCGGCCGGGGAGCCGTTGTAGTCGACCTGCGCCCCGGTGACCTGCCGGCCGGCGGAGTCGGTGAACCGGTAGTCGCGCAGGTTGCCGGTCAACCCGACCTTGATCAGGTCCTGGTGGCGCAGCAGCCGGGCCTGCTGCTCGGCGGCGGTGCCGTTGACGTCGTCGCCGTTGGGGTCGGTGTACAGGCCGGAGGCGAAGCCCTGCACGCGCGGGTTGCCGTCGAACGGGCCGCCACCGCGGACCGCGTCGC
Source organism: Micromonospora sp. WMMD734 (assembly GCF_049178975.1). Classification (NCBI taxonomy): domain Bacteria; kingdom Bacillati; phylum Actinomycetota; class Actinomycetes; order Micromonosporales; family Micromonosporaceae; genus Micromonospora; species Micromonospora sp. WMMD734. The sequence continues at coordinate 673,657 of NZ_JBMHMK010000001.1, read as the reverse complement.
GGAGCCGGTCGTTGAAGGTGCCGATCCCGGTGCCGGCCATGTTGGCCTGGGTGGCCTGCACGAACCGGGCGTCGTCGGCGACCTCGCCGAAGTTCCAGCCCTCGCCGTAGAGCAGGATCTTCTTCCCGTCGACACCGTCGCGGGCGAGGGTCAGCTTGTCCAGCGCGGCCCGGACGGCCAGGATGTTCGCCTTCGGGTGGTGGCCCATCAGGTCGAACCGGAAGCCGTCCACCTTGTACTGCTTCGCCCAGGTGACCAGCGAGTCGACCACCAGCTTGCCCATCATGGCGTGCTCGGGGGCGGTGTTGGCGCAGCAGGTCGAGTTGGCGACGGTGCCGTCGTCGAGCAGCCGGTGGTAGTAGCCGGGCACCACCTGGTCCAGCACCGACTTCTCGTCGGTGCCGGCGGCGGAGGTGTGGTTGTAGACCACGTCCAGCACCACCCGCAGGCCGGCGCCGTTGACCCCGGCGACCATCCGGCGGAACTCGGCGGTCCGCCGCGCCCCGTCCGGGTCGACGGCGTAGCCGCCCTCGGGGACGGTGTAGTGCAGCGGGTCGTACCCCCAGTTGTAGCCGTCGGTGTCGGCGACCGCCGCGACGCACGCCTGCTGCCGGTCGGAGTCCGGCGGCAGCGCCGCCAGGTCGCAGTCGGGCTGCCGCTGGTCGGCCCGCTTCTCCGGGATGGTGGCGAAGTCGAACACCGGCAGCAGGTGCAGGTAGTTGACCCCGGCGTCGCCGAGCGCCTTGAGGTGTCGCATGCCGGCCGTGTCCGGGTCGGTGAAGGCCAGGTAGGTGCCCCGCCGGTCGGCCGGCACGGTGGTGTCGGCGATGGAGAAGTCGCGTACCGACAGCTCGGAGATCTGCGCCTGCGACGCGGGCGGCGCGGCCGGCTTGCGCAGCCCGGACCAGCCGGGCGGGGCGAGCGCCGGGTCGGCCAGGTCGACGATCTGGCTGTGCGTGGAGTCGGCCGCGAGCGCCACCGAGTAGGGGTCGGTGACCGAGGCGGTGACGATCTTCTGGGCGGCCGGCTGCCAGGCTTGCACCCGGTAGCGGTAGTACCGGCCGGTCCAGTCGCGGCTGCCGCGTGCCGACCAGACGCCGGTGCGGTCGTCGCGGCGCATCGCCACCGTGCGCGGCTGCGCCGACGGGGTGTCGGACAGTTCGAGGGTGACGGTGCGGGCGGTGGGCGCCCAGACCGCGAGGGTGGGCACCTTGCCGGCGAAGCTGACACCCAGCGTGGCGTCGGTGGCGGCCCGGTAGACGTCGTCGAGCACCCCGGGGATCTGCACCCCGGTCGCGCGCAGCAGCGCGCCCTTGGCGTCCCGCTCGGTGACCACGAGCTGCCCGCGCAGCGCCGCCGGCACCTTCGCCAGGTCGGCCCGGTCGAGGTGGAACGCCTGGTGGGCCCACAGGTGCGGGAAGGCCGCCCGCTGGGTCTCGGTGAGCCCGTTGCGCTGCGCCCGCAACGGCAGCGAGGTGTACGTCCCGGACAGCTCCCCGTCGACCACACCCAGCCCACCCGCCGATGCCGCCACCAGGGCGTACGCCTTGCCGTCGGTCGCACCGACGGCCCAGGTGAGGGTGGACCTGTCGATCCACTGTGCCTGCTGTTTCGTGATGTCGAGGTCCTTGGTCGTCCCGGTGGCGGTGGCGGGCAGCAGCCGGCCGGGCACCCCGCCCAGCAGCCAGACCTCGTGGCCGACCCCGGTCAGGTCGAGTCGCTGGTCGTCGGGCTGGTCCTTGGTGTCGCCCCGGTGGATGATGTAGTTGAGCCCGGTCGCGCCGGCCGCCAGCGGCACCCGGAACAGCGCGCCGAAGGAGTCGATCTTCTCGGGCAGGAGCGGGCTCGACCAGTCGGTCGGGGTGGCCGCCCCGTCCCACAGGTGCAGGCCCCAGCCGGCGTAGTCGTTGTCGGCCTTGCGCCAGTGGATGACCGCCGTGTTCGGGTCGGCGGGCGGGTCGGGTTCGCCGGTGGCGGCCTGCCGGGTGGGATAGAGCGCCGGGTCGCCCTGCTTGACCCAGACCTCGCCGGTGGTGGTCACGTCGACGGTGCGGTCGTTGGCGACGTCCTTGGTGCCCGTCTTGTCGACCACGAGGAACCCGACGGACTTCGCGCCGGGCTTGAGCTTCACCCAGGCGAACCGGCCGTACGAGTCCTCGCCGGCGAACGGCTGCCCGGCGGGCCACTGCGTGACGTACGCCGGGTCGAGGTCACCCCAGGCGTAGAGCCCCCAGTCGGCGTAGTCCCCGGCGGGGCGCTGGTAGTGCACCACCACCCAGTCCCGGGACGCGCCCTGCGCCGGGGTGCCGACCACCCCGGTCGACCGGGTGGCGGCGGTGCGTCCCTTCCCGTCGCGGACGACCGCCTTGTACTCGACCCGGGTGCCCCCGGCCAGCCCGGTCAGGTCGTGGTGCACGGTGTACGGCGCGGTGTGCGCGCTGCCCAGCAGGGTCCACTTCCCACCCGCGACCCGGGCGGCGACGGTGACGGTGGCCAGCGGGTCACCTGTCACCTGCGCGGTGACGGCGGCCCGGGTGGCGACCGGGTCGACGCCCGGCTCGGTGAGGGTGACGGCCGGCTTGGCGGTGGCCTGCGGCACGGGCCGACCGGCCCGGAACACCACGGCCGACCCGGCGGGCACGGTCAGGCTCAGCTTTCCGTCGGAGCCGGCGGCCGGGGTGGCCGTGCCGCCGTAGATGCCGGTAAAGGTGGTGCCGGGTGACCAGGTCTGCACGGTGACAGTCTGCGGGGTGCCGGCGTTGTTCACCGCGGCGAGGTACTCGGTGCGGTCGGCCGGGGAGATCCGGGAGAAGGCGAAGACACCCGGCCCGTCGGCGGCGTACCGGGTGACCTGCACGCCGTCGCGCAGGCCGGGGTGCGCGGCCCGCAGCCGGCCCAGCTCGGCGATGGTGCGGTAGAGCGGGTGGGTGGTGTCGTACTGGTCGCTGGCGTGGGTGCGGGTGGTGCCGATCAGGTCGTCGTCGAGGTAGTCCGCCGTGCGGCTGGCGAACATGTCCTGCCGGGCGTCCTTGTCCCCGCCCGGCCCGGTGAAGCCCTGCTCGTCGCCGGAGTAGACGACCGGCTGCCCCCGGGTGAGGAACATCAGCTGGTGGGCGAGCCGGTCCCGGCCGAGCTGGCGGGCGTCGTCACCACCGGCGGCGGCGACGAACGAGCCGATCCGGCCCATGTCGTGGTTGCCGAGGAAGGTGGTCAGCCGGCCGGCGTCGGTGTCCCGCGCGGCGTACAGCGAATCCTTGGCGTAGACGTCGGCCAGCGCCTTCGCCGGCCCGTCGGCGGCGGTGTAGGCGCGGGCCGCCTCCTGGAAGGAGAAGTCGAGGGTGGCCGGCAGCCCGCCGCGCCGCACGTAGGTGGAGGTGACCTCCTGATCGGCGCTGTAGACCTCGCCGAACATGAAGAAGTCCTTCTTCCCCGCCTTGTCGGCGGCGCGCTTGATGCCCTGGCTGAACTGCGGCCAGAAGTCGAGGTTGACGTGCTTGACGGTGTCCAGCCGGAACCCGTCGACGTCGGTGCTGGCGATCCAGTCGCCGTACGCCTTGGTCAGACCCCGGACCACCTCGGGCCGCTCGGTCCACAGGTCGTCGAGGCCGTAGAAGTCGCCGTACTCGCTGTTCTCGCCGGTGAAGGTGGAGTCGCCCCGGTTGTGGTACATCGTCGGGTCGTTCAGCCAGGCCGGCACCTTGACCTTCGCGTCGGCGGGGCTGGCGAAGGTGGGCGTGTACGCCCCGGAGTCCCGGTTCACCGTCGGGAAGGCCCGGGTGCCGTCGGCGTAGTTGCGGTCCTCGAACTCCCGTCCCTGCGCGTCGGTGTACGGCGACGTCTTCTTGTCGATGTAGGCGTACCTGCCCTCGGCGTAGGAGATGACGTCGGCGGTGTGGTTGACGATGACGTCGAGGTAGACCTTGATCCCCCGCTGGTGGGCCAGCTTGACCAGCCGCTTCATCTCCTCGTTGGTGCCGAAGTGCGGGTCGACCTGGGTGAAGTCGGTGATCCAGTAGCCGTGGTAGCCGGCGGAGACGTCCGCGCCGCTGCCCTGCACGGGACGGTTCTTGAAGATCGGCGCGAGCCAGATGGCGGTGGTGCCGAGACCCTGGATGTAGTCGAGCTTGTCGATCACGCCCTTGAGGTCGCCGCCGTGGTAGAAGCCCTTGTCGGTCGGGTCGAGGCCGGTGCGCAGCCGGTCCCCGGTGAGACCGCCGGTGTCGTTGCGGCGGTCGCCGTTGGCGAACCGGTCGGGCAGGACGAAGTAGAACTGTTCGGCCCGTCCCCGGCCGGTGCCGGCGGCGAGCAGCGCCTCGGTGGCGGGTTCGGCGTCCCACTGGGCGGCGCCGGCCGCGGCGAGGGCGTCGATGGTGGACGGTCGGTCGGTGGCGTCGGCGCCGAGGTGGTGGACGGCGACCGGGACGCCGACGAGGGCGAGGGTGAGGGTGGAGACCAGGGCGAGCAGCGCCTTGCGCGGCAGCGGGGGTTTCATCGACGGCCTTCCTATGGTCGCTGATTCGCCCGCACGCTAGCCCTTGCCGAAACATTCTGCAATACCTTGCAAACACTGCGGCAATACGGCAGCAATCTTGCAGAACGCGGCATGACCGATGGCCCGGGCGGCGACCGGTGACCCGGCCGGTGGGTCAGAGACCGGAGCAGGGCACCCCGTCGACGGTGCACCGCGACGGCCGGATGCTGCCGCCGGTGTTCTCGAAGTGGAACCGCAACGGCACCGAGGCGCCGGGCCCGACGTTCACCCCGCTGGTGTACGTGAACACCCCGCCGGACATCCGGGGGGTGCCCTGCGGGGCACCCTCGACCCACGAGGTGACCAGCCGGCTGCCCGGCGGCGGCACCAACCGCACCGTCCACGGCCGGGACACCCGGTCGCGGTTGTAGAGCAGCACCTCACCGATGAACGCCTCGTTGTTCCAGCTGTCCCGCACGCTGAACCGGCCGCTCACCGGCGACGACGGCGTGGCCGGCGGCGGAGGTGGCGGTGGCTGCGTGGTCGGCCGGGGCTGCCCGCCGGCCGGCTCGCCTGGCGGTGGCACGACCCCGCCGGCCGGCGGTTCGGGCACGCCGCCATCGGCCGACGGCCCGCCCGGGACGACCACCACGGGCACCTCGACCGGGGGCGGATCGGTACGGCGGGGCGTCAGCCCGGGGACGACCGGCTCAGGGAGGTTCGCCGCCACCCGGGCCGGGTTGGTCGCCCCCGATCCGGGCAGCGAGTAGGTCGGCAGCGGATCGGCCGGCCGGGCCTCGAACGCCGGCCCCCGGCTGCGGTACGACGCCAACGCGACGATCAGGAGCACCACCATCACCAGCACACCGGTGGCGACCACGACCCATGGCGACGACGCCAGCGCACCCGCTCCGTGTGCCCGCGGTTGCGCGCGACGCATGCCGGACATGACCCTCCCTGGTCGGCCCCGTCCGAGAAGAGTAACGATTCAGGCGATTGTCGGAAAGTGCCCAACGTCCGGAGTTTGTCCTAACCGGACAGTTTGTTTGTCCCGTCAGCCGCGCACCCGCAGCGCGTCCACCTGGAAGTAGACCCCGCTGCGCTTGACCGCCCGGATGGTGTAGCGCCCGACCGGCAGGTCCTGCACGCTGAACACGGTCTGCTGCGGTTGGTAACGCTGCGCCCGCGCGCTCACCCGCTGCTGCTTCACCGGTCGCCCACCGGAGTCGACGATCCACACGTCGGCGTCACCGTACTCGGGGTCGCGCGACGTGATGTAGTCCAGGCCGGTGCCGGTGAACGTGAAGCTGAACGAGTCCCCGTCATGGATGGTGTAGTGCACGTCGTCGCGGTGGTCGCCGAACGGCCGGTTCCGCGAGACCGCCCACCGCCCCCGGTAGGTGATGCCCGGGGCGTCGTCGTTGAGCAGCGTGGCCGGCGACGGCGGAAGGGCCAGGGGCGACGGCGACACGGACGCCGACGGGCTGGCCGACCGGGACGCGGCGGGCGTCCGGACTATCGCCGGTGGGGCCACGCCGGTCCCGCCGCCGGTGGCCCGCCGGGTGGGGGTGGGCGACGGTGAGGCCGACGCCGACGCCGACTCGGTCACCGCCGGCACCCCGGGCACCATCACGGCCTCGCTGCGTGACCCGGCATCGTGCGTGGCGTAACGATCGTGGCCCAGCACCGCTACCAACGCCTTGACCAGCAGCAGGAGCAGCACGATCACCCCGATCGAGGCGAGCAGCCAGGGCGTCGCGGCGACCGCCTGGGGCAGTCGGGACGTCCACCGCGTCCCACGCGTGCCAGGCATGGCCCTCCTCGGTCGACCCTGTACGCAGAGATTAGCGACCGTCCGGTAGGGATGATCACCGGGGGCGTGGCAGGGGCGGCCGAACGGTCAGCCCGTCCGGACGACGGTGCAGATCGCCGGGCCGTCCTCGGTGCCGCGCAGCAGGTAGCGGTAGCGTTCCCCGGGCACCGCCCGGCCCTGGCTGTCCAGGAACTCCCAGCGCACGGCGACCATGGTCAGCAGGGCGGACACCGGTTCCACCTCCTCGATCAGCGCGTGGGCCGCGACCAGTTCCCGTTCCCGGTAGTCGGGCGCGGCACCCACGAAGGACAGCGCGACCGCCGCCATCGTGCTGAACGAGAAACTGTAGGTGTCGGCGACCACCAGCCCCGGCAGGGCGTAGCAGCCGGCGATGGCGGGCACGTCGCCGGTGGTGAGCGCCACCCCGTACCGGTCGAAGAAGTCGCTCAACGTGTCGAGGTCGGTGGAAGCTCTCACGGCGTCACCAATTGCCGTCCCCGGCCACCGGCAAACCTCACCGGGGCGGGATACGCACCTCGATCTCCGCGCCCAGCCGCGCGTCGCCGGCCAGGTCCAGGTCGTCGCCGCTCCAGAACCGACCCGGGTCGTACCAGTTGGGCCGCCGGCCGGCCGGCAACAGGCCCATCGCCTCGTAGGTCACCGCCACCACCTCGGCGCAGTACGCGGTCTCCAGCGCACGGTCCCCGTCCGCCCGACCGGCCGGCTCGTCGTCCCGGTCCCGCCGACCCGGCAAGGGCAGCGGCAGCGGCAGGCGCAGCTGGGGCACCCGGCCCCGGGCCCACCGCCAGGCCAGCTGGGCGGTGGACGGGAACGGGGTGCCGTCGAGCCGGGCCACCGTCCGCAGCACCGCCTGCTCCATCGTCGGACCGGCCGACGGTTCGAGCTGACGCAGCCAGGCCCGCTGGCCGTACCGGTTGGCCCAGACGCAGACCGCGTCCCGCAGGTCGTGCAGTTGGACGCCGCGGTGGGGGGTGCCGGTCCACATGTCCCGCAGCGACCGGCCCAGTTCGGCGTGCCACATCAGCGGGGGCATGTCGTCCAGCACCACCGCCATGCCGACGTGGTTGACGGGACTGTTGGTGGTGAACTGGATGGCCCGGTCCGGCACGCTGCGCCCCCGGAACACCCAGACGTCACCGGTGCGGGTCAGGTCGACGGCCTCGTCCAGGCTGATGCTCATGAGCGTCTACCCTAGGCCGATGCGGCAACGGATGCAGTGGTGGAAGGTCCTCGGCCTGGCGGGTCTCGCGGGGGTCGCCGCGACCGGGGTGGTCGTCGCCCGGGCCGAGCGGCGGCGTCGCGCGTACACCCCGGAGGAGATCCGGGACCGGCTGCGGGAGCGGCACGCCCAGGCCGCGACGTCCGGCGACGAGCCGGCCTGACCTACCCGCGTCCGACCACCGACGGTCGGCCACCGGCGGGGTCCACGGTGGCCCCGAGGGGCGGCCGGACGGGCCGCCGACGGCTAGGCTCCCCGGCATGGACGACGCGGTCGAGCAGCAGCCCTTCGTGTTGGCACCGCCCGCCGCGCCGGTGGAGCGGCACGGCCAGGTCGACCTGCACCTGCCGGCCGGCCCCGGCCCCCACCCCGTGGTGGTCGTGGTGCACGGCGCCCCGCTTCCACCGGGCGCGCCGGACCCCCGGGACTGGCTGCTCTACCGGGGATACGGGGCGCTCCTCGCCGAGCAGGGCCTGGTCGCCGCCGTCATCAGCTACCGGGTGACCGACCTCGCCGGGCTGCCCGCCACCGCCGACGAGATCGCCGGCCTGGTCGAGTCCGTCCGGGCCGATCCCCGGGTCGACCCGCAGCGGGTGGTGCTCTGGTTCTTCTCCGGCGGGAGCCTGCTGTCGGCCGACTGGCTGCGCGCCGCACCGGACTGGGTGCGGGGGATCGCGTTGACCTATCCGCTGCTCGTCCCGCTGCCCGGCTGGGAGGTGCCGGCACGGTTCCTGCCGATCGACGCCCTCGGTGCCGGCTCGACGACGCCGGTGGTGCTGACCCGGGCCGGGCAGGACAAGCTCCCCGGCCTGCTGGCCGGCATCGCGGCATTCCTCGACGCCGCCGCCCGGGTCGGTCGACAGGTGCGCCTGGTGGAGGTGCCGGACGGCCAGCACGCCTTCGACATCCTGGACCACACCGAGCGGTCCCGCGACGCCGTCCGGGCGGCCCGGGACGCGGTGATCGACCTGATCCGCGCCGACTGAACCAGGTCGACCGCCCACCGCGCCGGGTCCGGTCCCGGGCCGGATGTCCGGTTCGGGGCGGGAGGTCCCGCACCGGACAGACCCGTTCGTCCCCGATCGTCCCGTGGCCGGGGCCACCCGCACGGCGGAATCGCTGCCGGGGGCGGGGCGTTGTACCCGGCATACCACCGCCACTCCCCCGCCCCCGGCGGGACGGCCCCGGAACCCCGATCGCGGAATGCGGTCGCCACCGGGTCGGTTGACAATCCCCGGACGCCCGAGCAGGTCCCAGTGATCGCCCGGCGATCCCCTGGACTTCCGGCGACGCCCCACCCCCGGTGGGCGTGCGTCAACACCCCCGATGCAGAGGAGCACGCGACCATGCGTACCGATCTGATCCGCAGGACCGCCCTGACCGCTGCCGGCCTCGCCTTCACCACCGGCGCCATCGCCGGCCCGCTGACCGCCGCCTACGCCGCCGAGGCCCGCACCGGCGCACCCGCCTCGGTGCAGGCCGAGCGCCGGCCCGCCGGTGAGCGTGAGCTGACGATGGACTACCAGGCGCAGCCGAACTTCTACTACTGCGGCCCCGCCGCGACCCGCAACGCCCTGTCCGTCCAGGGCAAGAAGATCGACGTCGACGCCATGGCCAAGGAGATGCGCACCACCGAGGCCGGCACCGACAGCATCAACGACATCACCCCCGTGCTGAACAAGGAGACCGGCCGCAAGGTGTACGAGAGCACCGAGATCCGCAGCGCCAAGGCCGACGACAGGCAGACCGACGAACTGCGCGCCGACATCGTGCGTGCCGTCGACGACGGCCGGGCCGTGGTGGCCAACATCGCCGGCACCGCCGTGGACACCGACGGCAACACCCACTCCTTCGAGGGTGGCCACTACATCAGCGTCATCGGCTACCGCGACGGTGGGAAGACCGTCACCATCGGTGACTCGGCCAACCCGGACACCGCTTCCTACCGGATGAGCGTGGACAACCTCGCCGACTGGATCGCCACCCGCGGCTACTCGTCCTGACCCCGTACACCGATCGGGCCGCCCCCACCCGGGGGCGGCCCGATCGTCGTCGGCACCCGCGCGGTTAGCGGTCGGTGCCGGCCGCCACCGGTTCGGCCTCGTCGGTGGTCGTCGTCGACTCCAGCCGGCGGGCGCGGCGGCGCAGCCACCAGGTGCTGGCCACCCCGCCGAGCACGGCCAGGACCAGGCCGGCCCAGGAGATGTCCTTGAGCCAGTGCTCGGCTGCCCGGCCCAGGGTGTAGAGCAGGTAGGTCGTGCCGAAGGCCCAGACCAGGCCGCCGGCCGCGTTGGCCACCAGGAACCGCCGGTACGGCACGTGCAGCGCGCCGGCCAGCGGCCCGGCCAGGATGCGCAGCAGGGCGACGAACCGGCCGAAGAACACCGCCCAGACGCCGTGCCGGGCGAAGCTCTGCTCGGCGCGGGCGAGTTGTGCGGGCCCCAGGTGCTTCGGGAAGCGCCGACCCAGCCGGGCCAGCAGCGGACGACCGCCCCGGCGGCCCACCGCGTAGCCGACGGAGTCGCCGACGATCGCGCCGAACGCCGCCGCGGTAGCGACCCAGTGCGGCTCGACCACCCCGGTCGCCGCCAGCAGGGCTGCGCTGACCAGCACGATCTCGCCCGGCAACGGGACACCCATGCTCTCGACGCCGATCACCCCGGCGACGATCAGGTAGACCACCCCCGGGGGAAGTGCCACGAGCCAGTGCTGAACGTCGACCACTGCCGCACCCCTTCCGACCCGACCTCGAACCCTACCCGCGCCGGATGGGCCGGGACGGGGCACACGTGGTGGCGTCAGCTCCGGACGGGCACCGAGCACCCGACCTGCGACGCGGACACGCCTGCGCCTCCCCACCCGGTGTCGGGTTACGCCTCACCGGGACCACCCGCTCCCGTGGATTGAGCGGCGGGTGCAGGAAGGCGGTTCAGCTGTGGCAACAAGCGTGGACACGCAGATTCTCCGGAACAGGGCGGGATTGCTTTTGTCGGCTATTCGACCGCCGATTGATATCGTCACGGCAAATCTCAGTCCGCCGAGTGTCGGCATAGCACGGAAGAGGGTTCTGACATCGGTGGAACGGCCTTAGGTTGCCGGAGGGTCGGGTGCTACCGAGGCGGCCCGGGTAAAGACATCATCAGGTGATGGCCTGGCTCAACAAGCGCGACCGTGTCGACTCCCCGGCGGCGAGCACCCGCCGGCTCATCGATCATCTGCGTACCGGCGGGCAACTGATTCCGATCGCGCCGCCGCTGGTGACGCGGGATGACGAGGTCGCGTACACCGACATCGTCGTCACCACCTTCGCCTATTACGGGGCGGAGGTCTCGTGGGCGAGTGGATACGCCGTGCAGGGTGGTCCGTTATTCACCGTGTTCGGCATCCTCCGTGGCGAGCTGAACAACAGCAGGGCGCGCCGTGAGGCCGAACGGATGGCCGCCGCCCAGTGGCGCGCCGAAGGCGACATACGGGTCGTGCTCACGAACCAACGCCTGGTGCTCTTTTTCGGTAGCGGCGTCGAGGTGTACTGGCTGGAACACCTGGTCTCGGTCACACCGGCACCAGACGGCTTGTCCGTGGTGCTCGCTTTCACCGGCGGCGTGCCGCTGGCGTTCGCCGGACCATGGGCACCGTGGCTGTGCATAATGACATCGAAGCTGGTCCACCGGGCGGCCTGGCCGCCCGGACACAACCCGCCGGCGTTCCTGTCAGCGGCACCGGCGGAGCAGAAGGCCGTCGGAAGTACGCCGAAGGCACGGCCAGCGATCGCCGTCGCCCCGTCCTCACCGGCCGAGCCGTCGCCCGCCGAGCAGCTCGCCGAAAGAGTGGATCGCTTATCCGCCGCCGATGCCGCAAAGGCGCTGTCCGCACACCCGACGCCGCTCGTGACCGAGGTACTCGACCTGCTCGGCACCCGCAAGGCCGCAGCGATCCGGTCTGCGCTCGCCGACCTGCGCGGTTAGGGACAATCCCTTGGTTGGCACAGGGTGTGGGCACTGCGCGCCAGCGCCTCGACCACCTCCTGACCGAGCGGATCGCCATCGCGTGGCGAACCGTGGCCCGTCGCCGCCCATGTCGACCTGGACGACGAGACGCGCTACGCCGCCCTGGACGCGACGGGGTCACGTCCTCGGCGCCGTCCCCCTCGGCGACACGGTGCGGTGCGGTCAGCGGGGTGCGAGCAGGCCCCGGGCGGTCATGAAGGCGTGCAACGTCGCGGCGTCCTCGGCGGACATCAGCCAGCGGGGGATCACCGTCGCCGGCATCCGGCCGACGTACACGATCCAGAAGTCGCCGGCCTCCCGCACCTGGGCCACCCCGTCCCAGGCGATGCCGCCGGACTCCGAGCCGCTGCGCATCATGATGTTGTCGTCGGTGATGTCGTAGCCGCCCTCGACCGCGTAGTCGTCGGAACGGCGGCGGGCCCGCCAACGCACCCAGGGCGCGTAGAGCATCGACAGCAGCCCGCCCACGAGCAGCACCAGCCACAGCGACGAGAACCGGCCGCCCCGGGAGACGAGCAGGCCGGCCGCCCCGGCCGCCGCCAGCGCCGCGCCGATGAGGGTGAACCGGCGCAGCCGGACGCTGCTGAGCGCGGCGGCCACCCGGCCCGGGTAGGCGGGGTCGGCGGGTACGTCGAAACGGATGTGCACGGCGGAAACGATAGTGCGGCGCGACGGCGGTGGCTCAGTCGAGGCAGAACTCGTTGCCCTCGACATCCTGCATCACCAGGCACGACTCGTTGTGCCCGTCGGCGGTCAGCAGGCGTATCCGGGTCGCGCCGAGGGCGACCAGCCGGGCGCACTCCGCCTCCAGCGCGGCCAACCGCTGTTCACCGACCAGGCCGGGGCCGACCCGCACGTCGAGGTGCAGCCGGTTCTTGACCACCTTGCCCTCGGGCACCCGCTGGAAGAACAGGCGTGGGCCCGCGCCGGTGGGGTCGACGCAGGCGAACGCGGAGCCCTGCCGCTCGGGCGGCAGGGCACTGTCGAACGCGCCCCAGTCGGCGAACCCCGGCGGGGGTGGGGGGACCACGTAACCGAGCACCGCGCACCAGAAGCGGGCGACCCGCTCGGGCTGCGCGCAGTCGAAGGTGATCTGGACCTGCCTGACCGACACCATCGGCACACCGTAGTGGCCGGGTCCGACACGGTGGCGCTCAGCGACCGGGGGCCGCCTGACGCGCCGTCCGGTCGGGCAGCGGGGCGACGAACTCCAGCCGGTTGCCGTGCGGGTCGGCGGTGTGGAAGCGGCGCATCCCGGGCAGTTCGTCGTCACCCCAGGTGACCGGGTGGCCGGCGCGGGCCAACCGGTCGGCGAGCGCGTCGAGGTCGGGACGCAGCAGGGCGGGGTGCGCCTTGCGGGCCGGCCGGAAGTCGACCTCGACGCCGAGGTGCAGTTCGGCGTCGTACCCGGTGAACCAGCAGCCGCCACGGGCGGCGAGGGCCGGCGGTTTGGGTTTCTCGGTCAGACCGAGGATGCCCACGTAGAAGGCCCGGGAGGAATCCTCGGAACCGGGCGGACAGGCGAGCAACACATGATGGATCATGGTGGCACCTCCTCGTCCCGAACCCTGGCACGAGGTTGCACGAATAGCAAGACGGACGTACGGTTTTGTTGGAAGACGACGAATCGGCAGTAAGTGTCACCTAACCTGGGCGGCCCTCCGCCCGGTGCGACAGACTGCTCAGGACTACTCACGGTCGCTGGTGTGAAGGAGTACGACGTGGCGAGCCTCGACACCTTCGGTGCGAAGACCCAGCTACGCGTCGGAGACGCGAGCTACGAGATTTTCAGGATCAGCCAGGTGCCGGGGCACGACAGACTGCCCTACAGCTTGAAGATCCTGCTGGAGAACCTGCTGCGGACCGAGGACGGCGCGAACATCACCGCCGACCACATCTCCCAGCTCGGCTCCTGGGACCCCACCGCCGACCCGAGCGTGGAAATCCAGTTCACCCCGGCGCGGGTGCTGATGCAGGACTTCACCGGCGTACCCTGCGTGGTCGACCTGGCCACCATGCGTGAGGCGGTCCGCGAACTCGGCGGCGACGCCACCAAGGTCAACCCGCTGGCCCCGGCCGAGCTGGTCATCGACCACTCGGTCATCGCCGACCTGTTCGGCCGGGAGGACGCCTTCGCCCGCAACGTCGAGCTGGAGTACGAGCGCAACAGGGAGCGCTACCAGTTCCTGCGCTGGGGCCAGACCGCGTTCAACGAGTTCAAGGTCGTCCCGCCCGGCACCGGCATCGTGCACCAGGTCAACATCGAGTACCTGGCCCGGACGATCATGGAGCGCAACGGCCAGGCCTACCCGGACACCGTCGTCGGCACCGACTCGCACACCACCATGGTCAACGGCCTGGGCGTGCTGGGCTGGGGCGTCGGCGGCATCGAGGCCGAGGCCGCGATGCTCGGCCAGCCGGTCAGCATGCTGATCCCCCGGGTCGTCGGCTTCAAGCTGTCCGGCGAGATGCCGGCCGGCACCACCGCCACCGACCTGGTGCTCACCATCACCGAGATGCTGCGCAAGCACGGCGTGGTCGGCAAGTTCGTCGAGTTCTACGGCCCCGGCGTCAGCGCCGTACCACTGGCCAACCGGGCCACCATCGGCAACATGTCCCCCGAGTACGGCTCCACCGTCGCGATCTTCCCGATCGACGCCGAGACCGTCCGCTACCTGGAGCTGACCGGCCGGGACGCGTCCCAGGTGGCGCTGGTCGAGGCGTACGCCAAGGAGCAGGGCCTCTGGCACGACCCGGACCACGAGCCGGCGTACTCCGAGCGCCTGGAGCTGGACCTGGGCACCATCGAGCCGTCCCTGGCCGGGCCCAAGCGCCCGCAGGACCGGGTGCCGCTCGGGACCGCCAAGACGCTGTTCCGCTCGGCGCTGACCGACTACGTCGCCGACGACTCCGCCGGCGAGCGCGACCTCAAGCCCGGCGTCGCCCGCGAGCAGCTGCCCCGGGGCGCGAACGGCCCGGCCGACCAGGCCAGCGCCGAGTCGTTCCCGGCCAGCGACCCGCCGGCCAACGACTTCAGCGACCCCGCCGACGAGCCGCGCGACCTGGAGACCGCCGCCGTCGGCGCCGGGGGCCGGGCCAGCAACCCGGTCCGGGTCACCGGCAGCGACGGCGTGGAATACGAGCTGGACCACGGCGCGGTGGTCATCGCCGCGATCACCTCGTGCACCAACACCTCCAACCCGCAGGTGATGATCGGTGCCGCGCTGCTGGCCCGCAACGCCGTCGACAAGGGCCTGAGCCGCAAGCCATGGGTCAAGACCACGCTCGCGCCCGGCTCCAAGGTCGTCATGGACTACTACGAGCGGGCCGGCCTCACGCCGTACCTCGACAAGCTCGGCTTCAACCTGGTCGGCTACGGCTGCACCACCTGCATCGGCAACTCCGGCCCGCTGCCGGAGGAGGTCTCCGCCGCCGTCAACTCCGGCGACCTGGCCGTCGTGTCGGTGCTGTCCGGCAACCGGAACTTCGAGGGCCGGATCAACCCGGACGTCAAGATGAACTACCTGGCGTCTCCGCCGCTGGTGGTGGCGTACGCGCTGGCCGGCACGATGGACATCGACCTGGCCAACGAGCCGCTCGGCGAGGACACCGAGGGCAACCCGGTGTTCCTGCGCGACATCTGGCCCAACACCGCCGAGATCCAGGACGTCATCGCCCAGGCGATCGGCGCGACCGGGTTCAGCGCCGCGTACGCCGACGTGTTCGCCGGGGACGAGCGCTGGCAGTCGCTGCCCACCCCGACCGGCGACACGTTCGCCTGGGCCGACGACTCCACCTACGTGCGCAAGCCCCCGTACTTCGAGGGCATGCGGCAGGAGCCGAGCCCGGTGGTCGACATCGCCGACGCCCGGGTGCTGGCCAAGCTGGGCGACTCGGTGACCACCGACCACATCTCCCCGGCCGGCGCGATCAAGGCCGACTCCCCCGCCGGCCGGTACCTCGCCGAGCACGGCGTGCCGCGCCACGAGTTCAACTCGTACGGCTCCCGCCGGGGCAACCACGAGGTGATGATCCGGGGCACCTTCGCCAACATCCGGCTGCGGAACCAGCTCGTCCCGGGTGTGGAGGGTGGCTTCACCGTCAACCACCTGACCGGCGAGCAGACCACCATCTACGACGCCTCCACCGCCTACCAGGCCGCCGGCGTCCCGCTGGTCATCCTGGCCGGCAAGGAGTACGGCTCCGGCTCGTCGCGGGACTGGGCGGCCAAGGGCACCATGCTGCTCGGCGTCCGGGCGGTCATCGCCGAGTCCTACGAGCGCATCCACCGGTCCAACCTGATCGGGATGGGTGTGCTGCCGTTGCAGTTCCCGGTGGACACCACCGCCGAGTCGCTCGGCCTCACCGGCACGGAGACCTTCTCCATCACCGGAGTGACCGCGCTCAACGACGGCGACACCCCGCGTACGGTGCGGGTCAGCACCGACACCGGCGTGGAGTTCGACGCGGTGGTCCGGATCGACACCCCGGGCGAGGCGGACTACTACCGCCACGGCGGCATCCTCCAGTACGTGCTGCGCCGCATGATCGCCAGCTGACGTACCCCCTGCACGGAACGGGCCCCCTCCGGTCGCGGAGGGGGCCCGTCGCGTCGGCGCGCGGTGCGGTCCGTGCTCAGCCGCCACCCGCGCGCCGGCGGGACTCGCGGGTCTTCATCGCGTGCTCCAGCAGGGTGATCAGCACGCCACGGCCGGACTCCCGCTGCCGGGCGTCGCAGAGCAGCAGCGGCACCTCCGGGTCCAGGTCCAGCGCCGCGCGGATCTCGTCGAGGCCGAACCGGCGCGCGCCCTCGAAGCAGTTCACCGCCACCACGAACGGGGTGCCCCGCCCCTCGAAGTAGTCGATGGACGGGAAGCAGTCGGCCAACCGCCTGGTGTCGGCCAGCACCACCGCGCCCAGCGCCCCCACCGCCAACTCGTCCCACAGGAACCAGAACCGGTCCTGCCCGGGGGTGCCGAAGACGTAGAGGACCAGGTCGTTGCTGATGGTGATCCGGCCGAAGTCCATCGCCACCGTGGTGGTGCTCTTACGTTCCACACCGGACAGGTCGTCGACGCCGATCCCGGTCTCGGTCAGCACCTCCTCGGTACGCAGTGGACGGCTCTCGCTGACCGCCCCGACCAACGTCGTCTTGCCGGCCCCGAAACCGCCCGCCACCAGAACCTTGAGCGCGGTGGGCAGCACCCGCGCCCCCGCCGGACGTTCAGAGTGCCCGTAGTCCATTGATCACCGCCTCGTAGATGCTCTCGTCGTTGACACCGGCCGGCTCCCGGGGTTCCTGTACCCGGACCAGGTCCCGCGCCACCAGGTCACCGAGGAGCACCCGTACGGTGCCCACCGGCAGGTCCAGTCGGGCGGCGATCTCGGCCACCGACTGCATGCGTTGGGTCAGCGCCACGATCGCCACGTGCTCCGGGCCCAGCCCGGCCTCCTCGACCGCGTTCGTCCGGGTCGCCGTGACCAGCGAGATCAGGTCGAACGAGCCGGTCACCGGGCGGGCCCGACCCCGGGTGACCGCGTACGGGCGGACCACCGGGCCCGCGTGCTCGTCGACCCACTGTTCGTCTGCGGGGTCGCCGTCACCGGCCATCGCGGTCAGTTCCCACCGGACGGCTGATCGATGCCCCGGGCCGGCGACGCCACGTACTTGCCCACCCGGGCGACGAGCATCGCCATCTCGTACGCGATCAGGCCGACGTCGGCGTCCGTGCCGGCCAGCACCGCCAGGCACGCGTTCGGCCCGGCCGCGGTGACGAACAGGAACGAGGACTCCATCTCGATGATGGTCTGCTGGACCTGCCCGCCGCCGAACCGTTTCCCGGCACCCCGGGCCAGGCTCTGGATGCCGGCGGCCATTGCGGCGAGGTGTTCGCCGTCGTCCCGCCCCATCCCCTCGGACGCGGCCATCAGCAGGCCGTCCGTGGAGAGCGCGACGGCGTGCTCGGCCTGCTTGACCCGGCTGACCAGATCGTCGAGCAACCACGTCAGGTCGGCACCGGATGCCGTCGTCTGGCCCACTCGTCGTCCTCTTCCCCGGCGCGTACGCCGTGCTCGTTGCCGTCCCGTGCCCGTTGCCGTCCCGTCGGCGGTGTCGCAGCCGTCGCGACGCCGTCAGCCCGCCGGGTTGTCCGCGTCGTCCGGCCGCTCGCCGGAACGGGTGCCCTCCGACAGCCGGGCCGCGTCGCTGCGGCCGCGTCGGGTACCCGACTGGTAGGCGCTCATCAGTTGGCGTACCTGCTCGGGGGCGCGCCGCGGGGCACCCGCGGCCGCGGTCTCCCCGGTGCTCGGGGCGGCCCGCAGCTCGGGTGCCAGGCTCGCCTGACGCACCCGCACCGGCAGGCCCGCGTCGGTCACCGGCCCCTCCACAGTAGGCGACGGCGGGTCGACGCCGTCGTCCGCCGTCCGCCCGTCCCCGGTCGCCCGGTCGGCCGGGTCGGGACTGCCCGACCGGTCCGTGGCCGGCCCGGTGCCGACCGGCCCGGCAGCCGCGGGGACGGGTCCGGGGGCCGCCGGCCACGGGTCGCCGGGTCGGGCCGGGCCGGTGGCCGCAGGGTCCGGGGTGGACGGTCGGACGCCGGTGATCGGCAGGCCGGTCGGGACGGTCGGCCCGTGCAGCGCGTCACTGACCGGCGGCGCGGAGGTCGGACCGTCCGGCTGGCGCGGCGGCCGCTTGCGGGAGCGGGCCGGCAGCCCGGCCGGGGTCAGCGCGCCCGACGGCGGGACGGCCCACGGGGCCGTCGACGACGTGGTCCCGCCGGCCGGTGACGGAACCTCCACGCCCAGCGACGGGGTGACCGGCGCTGCCACGGTGACCGGCGACGGGGTGACCTGCGACGGGGCCTCACCGGCCGACGGGGCGGCGGGGGTGGCCGGGCCGGCGGCGAGGACCGGCTGGGCGCCGGACGGGCTCGGATCACCGGGCACGACCAGCTCCGACGGGATCAGCACCACGGCGGTCGTGCCCCCGTACGCGGACTCCTTGAGCTGTACCTTCACCCCGTGCCGCTCGGTCAGCCGGCTCACCACGTACAGGCCGAGGCGGGCGGCGTCGGCCAGGTTCAACTCGGAACGGTCGCCGATCCGGCGGTTCGCCGCGGCCAGTTCCTCACCGGTCAGCCCCAGGCCACGGTCCTCGATCTCGATGGCGTACCCGGCGGTCACGAGTTGACCCCGCACCTCCACCGTGGTGGTCGGCGGCGAGAAGGACAGTCCGTTCTCTATCAGCTCGGCGAGCAGGTGGATCACGTCACCGACCGCCCGGCCGGCTAGCGCGACCGGCCCGAGCGGCAGCACGTCCACCCGGGTGTAGTCCTCGACCTCGGCGACCGCGCCACGCACCACGTCCACCATGGGCACGTTGCGCCGCCACGCCCGGCCCGGGGTGGCGCCGGAGAGCACGATCAGGTTCTCCGCGTTGCGTCGCATCCGGGTGGCCAGATGGTCCACCCGGAACAGGTCTTCAAGCTCCCCGGCGTCGTGTTCGCGCCGTTCCATCGCGTCGAGCAGGGTGAGCTGGCGGTGCACCAGCGCCTGGGTGCGCCGGGCCAGGCTGAGGAACACCCCGCGTACGTTGCGCCGCAGCTCGGCCTGCTCCACGGCCGTCCGGACGGCGGTCTCCTGCACGGCGTTGAACGCCCGCCCGAGCTGGCCGATCTCGTCGTCGCCGAAGTCCAGGGGTGGGGCCTCGCGGGCCACGTCGACGTCCTCGCCACGGCCGAGCCGGTCCACCACCCCGGGCAGCCGCTCGTGGGCCAGCCGCAGCGCGGCGTCACGTAGCCGGGCCACCTGGCGGACCAGGTGCCGGGCGGTGCTGATCGACACCACGATGGAGGCGATCACGGCGATCAGGCCGAGGCCGGCGGCGAGCACCAGCCGGACGATGACGCCCACCGCGACCGGAGTGGCCCGGTCGATCAACGCGTCGCCGATGATCACCCCGAAGTCCACCTGGGCCTGCATCGCCGGCCCGACGGTCGACTGCCACTCCTGCGCGGTCAACGGCAGGGTGCTCCCCGACCGGGACTGCTGGATCACCCGGTCCTCCAGGACCCGGAACCGGGTCACCGCGTCGGAGCCGGCGAGCTGGTCGTAGCGGACCCGGTCGGCCGGGGACAGTTCGCCGGCCGCCTCCGCGGTCTGGTAGCGCTGGGCGCCGACCAGTTGGGCGAAGCGGGCGTACTCGTCGCCGGTCATCCGGCCCGCCGCGAGCACCCCGGTGATCAGCGCGTCCTGCTGGGAGATGAGCTCGCGAACCTGGTAGAGGTCGACCAGGGTCTCGCTCTCCGCGGCGATCCGCGGGTCGTCGAGCTGGCCGAGCGAGCCGTACATCCGCAGCACCGCGGCGAGGATGGCGGTGTACGCGGCCGACGCCTCGACCCGGTTCACCCCGGCGTCGCGCACCGACTCCCGGACGCCGGTGAGGCCACTGAGCCCGGTCAGCACCTCGTCCACCCGGCGGCGGGTGTCCTCCCCGGTGGCCAGTTCGGCCTGCCAACTGCCCACCGACGTGCCGAAGTCCTCCGACACCCGGTCGGTG
Source organism: Micromonospora sp. WMMD734 (assembly GCF_049178975.1). Taxonomy (NCBI): domain Bacteria; kingdom Bacillati; phylum Actinomycetota; class Actinomycetes; order Micromonosporales; family Micromonosporaceae; genus Micromonospora; species Micromonospora sp. WMMD734. The sequence continues at coordinate 653,569 of NZ_JBMHMK010000001.1, read as the reverse complement.
CGCTGCCACTGGGCGGTCAGCGCGTCGAGCTGCGGCTGGCCGCGTTCGCCCAGGTAGGCGTTGGCGAGCCGACGCTCGTCCTGCAACGCGGTGAGCAACGACTGGCCCGGGTCGGCCACCCGGCTGTTGAGCGTCTGGACGAACAGCAGGGTGAAGCCGTCACGGACGGTCACCCAGGCCGCGAAGGACCAGAGCGCGACGAGCGAGGTGAGCAGGGCGACGATTTTGGTACGCAGACGCGTGCTGCCGGAACCCATCACACCGCCCCCGGGCCGGACCGTGGCCGCCGGACGCCCGACGCGTCACGACACACCTGAACCCGGCGCACGCTAGCAGTCGGCACCACCATCGCTCAAGCCATGCTGATCATGGAGGCGGGGCCGGTGCCGCAGGTCGGAGGCGATGGTGACCACCATGGATGGTACCGACCGACGGTGGGGGCGGGCCCGCCGGCACAACGGACGGGTCGGTCGCCGCTGCGGCCGGCCCCGATCGCGGGCGCGACCGACCCCGCTGTGCCAGGCTCAGGGGCATGGACGACAAGAGCATCCTGCACCGGATCTCGGAACTGGTCGACGAGGAGCACCGGCTCCGGTCGGCGGCCCAGGCCCACGAATCCGGCACCGACGACGAGGCCAAGGAACAACTGCGCGCGCTGGAGGAGTCCCTGGACCAGTGCTGGGACCTGCTGCGTCGCCGCCGGGCGGCCCGGGAGGCGCACGGCGACCCGGAGGCGCAGGGCGCCCGACCGGTGTCGGAGGTCGAGCGTTACCTCCAGTGAACGCCCGACGCCCCGGACGGCCGGCAGCCGCCCGGGGCGTCGCCGCGTCAGCGCACCCCCGCCTCCCGCAGCAGCAGCCCGGTGAGGGTGGCCGGGTCGGTGTCGGCGGCGGGGAGCCCCCGGGCGGTGAACCAGGTGGCCATCACCCGCACGTCGCGGGCGAGGAACTCCGGCCCCTGCGGGTTGGCCACCACGTCGATCACCTGCGGGAGATCGATCATGACGAGCCGCCCCGCGTGCACCAGCAGGTTGTACGGCGACAGGTCGCCGTGGGCGTAGCCGGCCCGGGCCAGCACCACCAGGGCGTCCACCAGTTGCTCCCACAGGGAGCGCAGCGGGGCCGGGTCGGGGCGCAGCTGGGCCAGCCGGGGCGCGGCGGTCCCCTCGTCGGGGTCGCCGACGAACTCCAGCATCAGCTCGGTGCCGAGCAGCTGCACCGGGTACGGCACGGCGATCCGTCCGGATTCCGTCCCGATCTCCCAGAGCCGGGACAGCGCGGCGAACTCGGCCGCCGCCCACTGTCCGGCGATCATCTGCCGGCCGAACGCCGTCCGGCCGGCCATCGCCCGGTTCTCCCGGGACCGGCGCACCCGGCGTCCCTCCAGGTAGCCGGCGTCGCGGTGGAAGAGCCGGTGCTGGGCGTCGCGGTACCGCTTGGCGGCCAGCAGGCAGGACCGGTCGGTGTCGGGCACCGCCCGGCGGACGAGGTGGACGTCCGCCTCCTTGCCGGTCTTGAGCACGCCGAGGTCGGTGTCCCGGGCGGCCAGCTCGGTGACCAGCCACCGCGGGTGCGGCTCGGGTCCGTGCACGGCCTGGTCCCAGGAGGACCAGTCGTCCTCCGGCTCGGGTCCGGGTTCGTCCTCGGGTGCGGTACGGGCCGGCTGCCGGCCGTACGTCAGGAAGGGTGTCTCGTCGTCGTCGAAGCGGCTCCTGCCGCGGCCACGGCGCTGCGGCGCCGGGAGGTCGTGTTCGCGCACGGTGCTGGTGATCCCTTGATCGAGGCTGATGGAGGCAGGTGGTACGACCCTGCGAAGACGGCCATGACCGACCCCCCTTCCTCGACCGGGCCCCGCCCGGCTGCGCGTGCGCGCCGGCCCATGCTGGCCGACGCCCCGACCGGGGCACAACCGATTTACCCGCCGGCGAGCACCACCGAGACCGCCGCGATCAACGAGTCGACGGTTCGGGTGGGGGCGAACCGGGTGTCGGTCCAGCTCCGGCCCCGGTGCAGCCAGACGCTGGGCAGGCCGACCGCGGCGGCCCCGCCGATGTCCGCCTCCGGGCTGTCCCCCACCACCCACGCGCCGCGTAGCGGCAGCCGGGCCCGCTGGGCGGCCAGCGCGAAGATCCGGGGGTTGGGCTTGCTGACGCCGGCCTCCTCGGAGATCACCCAGTCGGCGACGTAGCGGTCCAGGCCGGTCTGCCGGATCTTGGCGTCCTCCAGCCGCACCGAGCCGTTGGTGACCACCACCGGCAGCCATCCGGCGTCGTCGGCGATCCGCAGCGCGCAGGCCACCAGCGGGTCGAGCCGGGTGTAGCCGACCACCCCGTCGTGCAGTTCCTCGACCAGGTCGATGGAGGGGATGCGCAGCGCGTACCGGTCCCGGATGGCGTCGGCGATGTCCCACCTGTCGGTCAGGCCGTCGGCGTCGATGGACAGCAGCCAGTCGATGTCGGCGGCCGGCGCGCCGATCTCGGCCAGGAAACCCTCGGCCCAGGCGCGGAACGGCCCGGCCCGGTCGAGCAGGGTGTTGTCCAGGTCGAGCAGGAGCAACGGCACTGAGGCACCTTACGGGAGAGGGGACCGCCGCCGACAGGGTCGAGCCGCCCCTCGTCGACCGTCGGGCAGCCGGGGGCGGGCGGGGGCGGTGCACGGGTGGGGGGAGGTGACCGGGGCTGTCGCCACCTGCCGATCCTAACCGGACGCGCGTCCGGCAGGCCGAGGTGACGGATCAATAGCAAGCCGTACGTACGGTTTGCCTTGCGCACGGTCACCTGCAACGATCAACCCGTGCCCAGAGTAAGTCAGGACCAGCTCGACGCGCGCCGCCAGGAGATCCTCGGCGCGGCCCGGGCCTGTTTCGCCAGGCACGGCTACGAGGGCGCCACCGTGCGCCGGCTGGAGGAGGCCACCGGGCTGTCCCGGGGCGCCATCTTCCACCACTTCCGCGACAAGGACTCCCTCTTCCTCGCCGTCGCCGAGGACGACGCCGCCGTGATGGTCTCCACGGTGGCCCGCAACGGCCTCGTCCAGGTGATGCGGGACCTGCTGGCCCGCGCGGTCTCCCCGGACACCACCGGCTGGCTGGGCAGCCAACTGGAGGTGTCCCGCCGGCTCCGCACCGACCCGGCGTTCGCCAGCCGGTGGGCGCAACGGTCGGCCGCCATCGCCGAGGCGACCCGGGACCGGCTCGTGCGGCAACGCGAGGCCGGAGTGCTCCGCGAGGACATCGACATCGACGTGCTGGCCCAGTTCCTGGAGCTGGCGTACGACGGGCTGGTGCTGCACCTGGCGATGGGCCGGCCCGCCGGCGATCTCGGTCCGGTGCTGGACCTGGTCGAGGAGGCCGTCCGCCGCCGCTGACCTTGCCCGTGGCTCGGCAGGTCTCGGCTCGGTAACTCACCCACCGCCGCCGTGCCGGCGTGGCGGGGCTGTCCCACAATGGGGCCGCGATCCCCCCTCGCGCGACAGGAGCAGCCCATGAACACCCTTGCCGCAGCGGGCGACACCTGGGGCATCCCCGGCCCGCTCTTCCTGAAGCTCTACCTTCTGGTGGCCGTCGTCGCCGTGGTCGGCGTACTGGTGCACCGGCGGCGCACGACCGCCGGCCCCGACGCGACCGGTGCCGAACAGCTCGGTCCGCAGCAGGTCGCCTACCTCAACGGCGGCGACCAGCTCGCCATCTGGGCGGCGCTGGGTGGGCTGCGCGGCGCCGGCGCGATCGACGTCAAGTCGAACGGCCGGTTGGTCGCCACCGAGTCGGCACCCAGCGGGCTCACTCCGCTCGACCACGCGATCCGGCACGCCGCCCGCCGGTCGGTCGCCGCCCGCGAGCTGCGCCGCAACGGCGGGGTGACCCGCGCTCTGGAGGAGCTGCGGCAGGGGTTGGAGCAGCGCGGCCTGCTGATCGACGCCGACGGGGTACGGGCCCTGCGGCGCGGACGGAACCTGCTGCTGGTGCTGCTGGCCCTGGGCGTGGTGCGGCTGGCCTCCGGCCTGATCAACGGCCGGCCGGTCGGCTGGCTGCTGCTCGCCCTGGCCGGACTCGGGGTGGCGTTCGCCCTGGTGGCCCGTACGCCCCGACGGACCAGGACGGCGAACGTGATGATGGGCCGCCTGCGCAGCGACAACCACCACCTCGCCCCCGACGCCTCCCCGGCCTACGCGACCTACGGTCCGGCCGGCGCGGCGATGGGGGTGGCCCTGTTCGGCACCGTCTCCCTCTACGCGCTCGACCCTGGCTTCGCCGCGCAGGCGGAGATCCAGCGGCAGGCGTTGAACGCGAGCAGCGGCAGTGGCTACACCGGTTCCTCGGGGGTCACGTGCGGCGGCGGCACCTCGTCGGGCGACAGCGGGTCGTCGTGCGGCGGTGGCAGCTCCTGCGGCGGTGGCGGCGGATGCGGCGGTGGCGGGTGCGGCGGATGACCCGGCCGCAGGGGGTGGGCATCGGCTGGCGGCCGGAGATCGCCGGTTTCGTCGGCGCGCTGCCCGGCCTGCGCTTCGTCGAGGTGGTGGCGGAGTCGCTCGCCCCCGACGGTCCCCTCCCACCGGGGCTGGCCGCGCTGCGGGGGCGCGACGTCACCGTCGTACCGCACGGGGTGCGGCTCTCCCTCGGCGGCGCGGAGCCCGTCGACCCGGCCCGGGTGACGCACCTGGCCCGGGTCGCCGAACTGGTCGACGCGCCGCTGGTCAGCGAGCACATCGCGTTCGTCCGGGCCGGTGGGCTGGAGGCCGGGCACCTGCTGCCGCTGCCCCGCACCCGGGAGGCGGTGGCGGCGGTGACGGCGAACGTCCGCCGGGCCCGGGCGGAGCTGCCGGTGCCGCTGGCGTTGGAGCCGATCGCCGCGCTGTTCGACTGGCCCGACGACGAGCTGGACGAGGCGGACTTCCTCACCGAGATCCTCGACGCCACCGACGCCGAGCTGCTGCTCGACGTGGCCAACGTCTATGCCAACGCCCGCAACCGGGGCCAGGACCCGCAGGCCCTGCTGGACCGGCTGCCGCTGGACCGGATCGCCTACGTGCACGTGGCCGGCGGGGCCGAGCACGGCGGGCTCTACCACGACACGCACACCGATCCGGTGCCCACCGAGGTGCTGGAGCTGGTCGGCGCGCTCTGCGCCGGCCGCCGCCCACCCGCGCTGCTGCTGGAACGCGACGGCCACTACCCGGCCGCCGACGTGCTGCGGGCCGAACTGGACGCCCTCGCCTCCGTCGCCGGCCACCCGGTCGTCACGTGAGCGCCGCGCCCGCCGCCGAGCCTGGCCCGACCGGCCCCACCTCGCCGACGGGGCTGGCCGCCCGACAGGCCGCGCTGGTCGCCGCCCTGGTCGCGGGGGCTCCGCTGCCGGCCGGCTTCGCCACCGACCGGGTCGACGCCGCCCGGCGGGCACTGCTGCGCAAACGGGCCGGGGAGGTCGCCCGCCACTGGCCGCTGCTCGCCGCCGGCCTCGGCGACGCCTGGCCGGCCACCTTCGCCGGCTGGGCGGCCGGCCGGCCCACCGCCGGATCGCTGCGCGACGGCTGGGACCTCGCCCGCGCGCTGCGCGACCGGGGCACCCTTCCCCCGCTCGGCGCGGAGGAGCTGGCCGTCCGCGAGGCCGCCCACCGCTACGACGGACGGAACCCGCCCCGCCGCCGCCGGTTCCCGGCCCTGGCCCGCAGCGGCGACGCCGTCGCCCTCCAGCTCGCCGGCCGGGTACGCCTGCTGCGCCCCACCTCCCGCTGACCACCGGGCCGCCGCGCCGCCCCCCGCCGGATACGGCAGGATCGGTGGCATGGATCTCGGACTCACCGATCGGGTGTACGTGTTGACCGGCGCTTCCCGCGGGCTCGGCTTCGCGACCGCACGGTGCCTGGTCGCCGACGGGGCGCGGGTGGTCCTGTCGGCCCGGACGCCGGAGCGGGTAGCCGGGGCGGTCGACCTGCTGGGTGGACCCGGGCACGCCATCGGCCTCGTCGCCGACCTGGCCGACCCGAGTCTGCCCGAGCGGCTGGTGATCGCCGCGCGGGAACACTTCGGCCGGCTCGACGGCGCGCTCGTCTCGGTGGGTGGGCCGCCCGCCGGCACGGCCGCGCAGGTCAGCGACGCGCAGTGGCGGGAGTCCTTCGAGACGGTGTTCCTGGGCACCGTGCGCACGGCCCGGACGGTGGCCGCCGCGCTCACCGACGGCGGTGCGATCGGGCTGGTGCTGTCCACCTCGGCCCGGACCCCGATCACCGGCCTCGGCATCTCCAACGGGCTGCGACCCGGCCTCGCCGGGGTGGCCAAGGACCTGGCCGACGAGCACGGCCCGCGCGGCGTACGGGTGCTGGGCCTGCTGCCCGGTCGCTTCCTGACCGACCGTAACCGGGAACTGCTCGGCGACGACGAGACGGCCCGCGCCGCCGCCGAGGCGGGCATCCCGCTGCGCCGCATCGGCGATCCGGCCGAGTTCGGGCGGGTCGCCGCGTTCCTGCTCTCCCCCGCCGCCGGCTACGTCACCGGGGTCAGCGTGCCGGTCGACGGCGGCGCGCTGCGCAGCCTGTGACCCCGCGCCGCCGCTCAGCGGGGGCGGCTGGTGGTCACGGGGGGAGACCAGCACCGCCCAGCCCCGCCGCCGGCCCGACCCGGCCGGGCACGCCCCAGATCCGGCGGCCGGACCGGGCGGAGCTGGCCGCGGCAGCGGACCGCACCATCCCCGACGTGATCGGTCCCGGGCTGACGGTGCTCTTCGTCGGGATCAACCCGGGCCTGTGGTCGGCGGCCACCGGATGGCACTTCGCCCGGCCGGGCAACCGGTTCTGGCCGGCCCTGCACCGGGGTGGCTTCACCCCACGCCAACTGCACCCCAGTGAGCAGGACACGCTGCCCGGCTACGGCCTGGGCATCACCAACATGGTGGCGCGGGCCAGTGCCCGGGCCGACGAGCTGACCCCGGCGGAGCTGGTGGCGGGCGCGCGGACGCTGGTCGACAAGGTGACCCGGTACCAGCCGGCCTGGGTGGCCGTGGTCGGGGTGACCGCGTACCGGATCGGATTCGCCAGGCCCCGGGCGGGCTTCGGCCCGCAGCCGGAACCGCTGGCCGGCGCGCGGCTGTGGGTGCTGCCCAACCCGAGCGGCCTGAACGCCCACTTCACCCCGCAGACCCTGGGGGCCGCCTTCGGCGAGCTGCGCACGGCGGTGACCGGCCTCCCGCCGTCCCCCGCCGGCTGACCGCCGTCGCGCCGGGCACTCACGGTACGTCGCGTCGCGCGTTCACGATGTGTCGTGTAAATGCCGACATTAAGGCAATGAATTGTGCACGACGGATCGCATCACCATTGACACAGATTTATTTCGAGCGTGCTTTCGAGTTCACGTTGGTCTAACATTGGCCACGCAATCGGCAACACGCCGATAACGCATTTCCCCTCGTCTCGGGAGCAGTTATGCCACAAGTCCGTTCTTCCCGCTTCATCCGCCTGCTCGCCGCCGGTGCCGCCGGGGCCGCCGTGGTGGCCGCGCTGCCCGCGGTCAGCGCCCAGGCGGGCACCGCACCGATCAACGTCTCGGTCAAGGGTGGCTACAACAACAGCCAGTCCCTCGGCACCGCCACCGGAACCGTCACCGGGACGGGCAGCAACCAGGCGAGCTACTCGGTGACGCTGTGCGGGCAGAGCACCTACCCGAGTTCCCAGGTGACCATCAAGGGCGGCACCGCCACCGCTTACCACACCGTCTACTACCAGAACTGCGAGACGTTCACCGGCGACCTCGTCTCCGCCTACGGATTTACCAGCATCGAGGTCACGGTGTCCGGTTCCACCTTCTACCCGGGCAACCAGTACACGACGTACACGAGGGCCCGCACGATCTACTTCTGAGTTGCACGCGCGACATGACGAAACGGGCACCGAATTGACGACCACCGGCTCAGCCAGCCGGTGAACCGCACTCCGACGCCCGGCGTGGGAACCGCGTCAGAATAGGGACCGGGTCGGGGCCGCTCCCCCTCGGCCCGGTCCCGTACCGCCGCCGGCAGCACGCCGCCCGGCGCACCCGCCACCCGACGGTCCGCACGGACACCGCCGACCGCCCCCGACCGGGGACGTCAGTTGGCCACGGCCGGGGGTCGCGCTTCCTGGGCGACGTAGGTGCCCATCGGCACGGTGGTGACGATCGGCTCGGCCGGCTCGGCGGCTTCCAGGTATGGCGTGGGCGACTCGGCGACCGCGAACTGGGTGCGGTACAGCTCGGCGTAGAGCCCACCCACCGCGACCAGCTCGTCGTGCCGGCCCCGCTCGACGATCCGGCCGTCGTCGAGGACGAGGATCTGGTCGGCGTCGCGGACCGTGGAGAGCCGGTGCGCGATCACCAGCGCCGTCCGCCCGGTCAGCGCCACGGCCAGCGCCCGCTGCACCGCCGCCTCGCTCTCCGAGTCGAGGTGGGCGGTGGCCTCGTCGAGGATCACGATCGACGGGGCCTTGAGCAGCAGCCGGGCGATGGCGATGCGTTGCTTCTCCCCGCCGGAGAAGCGGTAGCCGCGCTCACCGACGGTCGTCTCCAACCCGTCGGGCAGGGCACGTACCAGGTCGGCCACCTGGGCGCCGGCCAGCGCCGCCCAGATCTCGTCGTCGGTGGCGTCCGGCTTGGCGTACCGCAGGTTCTCCGCGATCGTCTCGTGGAACAGGTGGGAATCCTGGGTGACCACGCCGATCTCGTCGCGCAGCGAGGCGAGGGTGGCGTCCCGGACGTCGACCCCACCGACCCGCACCTCGCCGTCGGTGACGTCGTAGATCCGGGAGATCAGCATGGACAGGGTCGACTTGCCGGCCCCCGACGGCCCGACCAGGGCCACCATCTGCCCCGCCTCGACCCGGAAGGACACCCCCTTGAGCACCGGCTCGCCGACCGTCCGGTCGAGGGTGGCGACCTCCTCCAGCGAGGCCAACGAGACGTCGGCGGCGGCCGGGTAGCGGAACCGGACGTCGCGGAACTCGACCCGCCCGGCACCCCGGGGCACCGGCACCGCGTCGGGCTTCTCCTCGATGCCGGGACGCAGGTCGAGCACCTCGAAGACCCGGTCGAACGAGACCAGCGCGCTCATCACGTCGACCCGGACGTTGGACAGCGCGGTCAGCGGGCCGTAGAGGCGGGTCAGCAGCAGGGCGAGCGTGACCACGGTGCCGGCGCTGACCGCCCCGTTGACCGCCAACCAACCGCCGAGGCCGTAGGTGAGCGCCTGGGCCAGCGAGGCGACCAGCAGCATCGCCACGAAGAAGGTGCGTGAGTACATCGCCGACTGGATGCCGATGTCGCGCACCCGCTCGGCCCGCGCGGCGAACCGGCCGGCCTCCACGTCGGGCGAGCCGAACAGCTTGACCAGCAGCGCCCCGGCCACCCCGAACCGCTCGGTCATGGTGGCGTTCATCTTGGCGTCGAGGTTGTAGGACTCCCTGGTGATCTCGGCCAGCCGCCGGCCCACCCGCCGGGCCGGGATCACGAAGATCGGCAGCAGGATCAGCGAGAGCGTGGTGATCTGCCAGGAGAGGGTGAACATCACCCCGGCGGTGAGCACCAGCTGGATGACATTGCTGACCACCCCGGACAGGGTGGAGGTGAACGCCCGCTGGGCGCCCATCACGTCGTTGTTGAGCCGGCTGACCAGGGCCCCGGTCTGGGTCCGGGTGAAGAACTGCAACGGCATCCGCTGCACGTGGTCGTAGACCTTCGTACGCAGGTCGAGGATGATGCCCTCGCCGATGCGGGCCGAATACCAGCGTTGGACGAGGGAGAGGACCGCGTCGGCGACGGCCAGCCCGCCGATGACCAGGGCGAGCCGCACGACCGCGGCACCGGCCTCCGGCCCGCCGCCGCTGATCGCATTGATCACGTGGCCGGCGAGCACCGGGGTGGCCACCCCGATCACGGCGGCGACCACCACGGTCACCAGGAAGACGACGATGTCCCGCCGGTAGGGATGGGCGAACGCCATGATCCGTTTGGCGGTGCCGCGCTTGAGCCGGTGGGAGGAGACCTCGTCGCCGTGGCGGATCGAGCGGAGCATGCTCCAGCCGGCCATGTTGCCGCCCGTCATCGGGTTGGACATCGGTCACCTCCGGGTCGGGGCAGCACGCGCCGTCAGGTCGATTCTCCCGACGCCTACGACAACCTCGGTGGTAACCCGGCTCTTCCCGGGCAGTCCTTACCGACCGCCGGCCGGCTACTCACCCCGGCCCGCGAGGTCACGCAGCCGGCGGGTCTGCGCCTCACGCTCGGCCCGCTGCTGTTCGGTGTGGGAGCGGCCGGCGGCACCGGCGAGCAGCGCCTTGATCTCCACCACCGCGTCCCGGTCGCCGGCGAGCAGGCCGGCGGTGAGGTCACGGACCGCCGCGTCCAGCTCGGCGTTCGGCACCACCAGGTTGGCCAGGCCGATCCGGTCGGCCTCGGCGGCGTCCATCCGCCGGCCGGTGGCGCACAACTCCAGGGCGCGGGCATAGCCGACCAACTCGACCAGCCGCTTGGTGCCGGCCAGGTCGGGGACCAGACCGAGGGTCACCTCGGCCATCGACAGCTTGGCGTCCTCGGCGAGGACCCGCAGGTCGCAGGCGAGCGCGAGCTGGAAGCCCGCGCCGATGGCATGGCCCTGGACGGCCGCCACCGAGATCACGTCGGGGCGGTGCAGCCAGGTGAAGCCCTGCTGGTAACCGGCGATACGGTCGGCACACTCCTGCTCGGGCAGGGTGGACAGCTCGGCGAAGGAACCAGGCCCCTGGGCACCGGCCACCGACAGGTCGAGGCCGGCGGAGAACGACCGCCCCTCGCCGCGTACCACCACGACGCGCACGTCGCCGGGGAGATCCCGGGAGAAGTCGCTCATCGCGCGCCATATCGCCGGAGTCTGGGCGTTGAGCACGTCGGGCCGGCACAACGTGACCGTCGCGACCGGCCCGTCACAGTGCAGTAGCACCCCGGTCGTCTCGGCGGTCACCGGACCGCCCGGGGCGTGCTGACGGACGACGCTGGTGGGCGGGTCACGCCTTCTTGCGACGCCGGGCGCCGCCGCGCTGTCGCAGCTGCACACCGGACTCGGTGAGCACGCGGTGGATGAACCCGTAGGATCGCCCGGTCGAGGCGGCGAGCGCGCGGATGCTCTCCCCGCCGGTGTACCGCTTTACCAGGTCCTTGGCGAGCGTCTGACGCTCGGCTCCGACGATCCGGCGACCCTTCTCAGTGCTGGTGGCTGTGCCAGTGGCTGCCATGCTGATTCCTCACGTCCCAGACTGTGCGGTTCGATACGGTCCCACCTATTAGACCGTCTCGAACGATCATGCGCCAGATATCAACTCTTCGCCAACCGACACGCTATGCAGTGTCGTCAACCCGATAGAGTGACCCTCATCCCGGCCCGCGGCTGCTAGCACGCCGTGACGGACCTGGTGAACGGCCCGTACCCTTCCCGGTCGTGACCGACCTCCTGGGCGACGTGAGCGGGGCGGCGGCCGTCTTCGGCGCCACCAACCTCGACGACATCGTGGTGCTGACCGTACTCTTCGTGACCGCCCGCGGTACGGGACGACCCCGCCCGTGGCAGATCGTCACCGGCCAGTACCTGGGCATCGCCGCCCTCGTCGCGGCCGCCCTGGTGGTCGCCGCCGGCCTGCTGGTGGTGCCCGACCCGTGGACCGGCCTGCTCGGGCTGCTGCCGATCGGGCTCGGGGTCCGTGCGCTGCTGGCCCGCACCGACGACGACACGCCGCCGGCCGTGGTCGGCGGTCTGCTCGGGGTCGCCGGGGTGACGGTCGCCAACGGCGCGGACAACATCGCCGTCTACGTCCCGGTGTTCCGCTCCCTCGACCCGACCACCGGACTGGTCTACCTGCTGGTCTTCGCGCTCCTGGTCGCCGTCTGGTGCGGTGCTGCCGCGCTGCTCGGCGGGCACCCCCGGGTGGTCCGCCTGGTCGGCCGGGCCGGGCACCGGCTGGTCCCCGTCATCTTCGTGGGCATCGGCCTGGTGATCCTGGTCAGCTCGGGCGTCCTCGGCCGGCTGGCCGCGGACGCCCACTGACCACCGGCCGGCCCCGCCCGTCGACCACACCTGTCGTCGTGGGCGGGGTCGGGTCAGGCCAGTTCGACCAGTTCGAGGAGGTCGTCGCTCCAGGCGTCCTCGTCGCCGTCGGGGAGCAGGATCGCCCGGTCCGGCTTGAGCGCGAGCACCGCACCAGGGTCGTGGGTGACCAGCACGATCGCGCCGGGATAGTTGGCGATGGCGTCGAGCACCTGCTCCCGGCTGACCGGATCCAGGTTGTTCGTCGGCTCGTCCAGCAGCAGCACGTTCGCGCCGGAGCAGACCAGGGTCGACAGGGCGAGCCGGGTCTTCTCGCCACCGGAGAGCACCCCGGCGGGCTTGTTCACGTCCTCGCCGGAGAACAGGAAGGCACCGAGGATCTTGCGCAGGTCGGTGTCGGACTGCTCGATCGCCGCCGCCCGCATGTTCTCCAGGACCGTGCGCTCCACGTCCAGCGTCTCGTGCTCCTGGGCGTAGTAGCCCAGCCGCAGGCCGTGCCCGGCGTGCACCTCGCCGGTGTCCGGCGGGAGCAGTCCACCGAGCATCCGCAGCAGCGTGGTCTTGCCGGCGCCGTTGAGCCCGAGGATGGCCACCCGGGAACCCCGGTCCACCGCGACGTTCACGTCGGCGAAGATCTCCAGCGAGCCGTACGACTTGGACAGGCCGGTCGCGGTCAGCGGGGTCTTGCCGCACGGCGCGGGGTTGGGGAACCGGACCTTCGCCACCCTGTCGGAGACGCGTACCTCCTCCAGGCCCGAGATCAGCTTCTCGGCCCGCCGGGCCATGTTCTGCGCGGCGACGGTCTTGGTGGCCTTGGCCCGCATCTTGTCGGCCTGCGCCATCAGGGCGCCGGCCTTCTTCTCGGCGTTGGCCCGCTCCCGGCGGCGGCGACGCTCGTCGGTCTCCCGCGCCGCCAGGTACGCCTTCCAGCCCAGGTTGTAGACGTCGACCACGGAACGGGTGGCGTCGAGGAACCAGACCTTGTTGACCACCGACTCCAACAGCGAACCGTCGTGGGAGATCACGATCAGCCCGCCCTTGTGGTTGGCGAGGAAACCGCGCAGCCAGGTGATCGAGTCGGCGTCGAGGTGGTTGGTGGGCTCGTCGAGCAGCAGGATGCCGCCGCCGTTCTCGCCCGCGTCGCGGAACAGGATGCGGGCCAGCTCGATGCGGCGGCGCTGACCGCCGGAGAGGGTGCCGATGGTCTGGGCGAGGGCCCGGTCGGGCAGCCCCAGGTTGGCGCAGATCCGGGCGGCCTCGGCCTCGGCCGCGTACCCGCCCAGCGAGGCGAACTGGTCCTCCAGCGCGCCGTAGCGGCGGACCAGTTTGTCGTCGGCGCCGTCGGCGAGCCGCTGCTCGATCTCCGACATCTGGGCCATCAGCACGTCCAGCCCCCGGGCGGAGAGCACCCGGTCCCGGCCGGTGACCTCCAGGTCGCCCGTACGCGGGTCCTGCGGCAGGTACCCGATGGCGCTGCGCCTGTCGATCTGCCCGGCGTACGGCTGCCCCTCGCCGGCCAGTACCTTGAGGGTCGTGGTCTTGCCGGCACCGTTGCGCCCGACCAGTCCGATCCGGTCACCGGGCTGCACCCGCAGGGTGGTGTCGGACAGGAGGATCCGGGAGCCGGCGCGTAGTTCCAGGCCGGTGACACTGATCATTTCCGGTACTCGCTCTCGGGGGTCTGGAAGGGCTGACTCAGGGCACGCGAAAGCGCCGGCGGGTCGGTGGTTCCCGTCGGCGCGGGGCGGTTCAGCCTTCGCAGCGCAGCACCCGACAAGTGTACCGGGCGGCCCGACGCACACCGTCCGGATTACCGCACAAGATCATCGGGTACCGAAAACACCGTCCGGACCCGGTCCGGTACCGCAACCCTCAAACGTGACGAATCGGTGATCGGGGTCAACATGGAGCTGAACGAGAACGCGCAGGTCGACACCGGCCAGGTGGACGACCGGCGGGGGTCCGGCGGGGGCGGCGGGGCGGGCATCCCGATACCCCTCCCGGGCGGCGGCGGGCGCGGCGGCATCGTCGGCCTCATCATCGCCGTGCTGGTGGCCCTGGTGGGCGGCGGTTTCGGGCTGAACGCCATGACCGGTGGCGGGTCCGAAACGGGCGACAACACGGCGCTGGAGCAGAAGTGCTCCGCCGACGACGCGCTCAAGCAGCTGGACTGCCGCAACACCCTCTACGTCAACTCGATCCAGGCGTACTGGCGCACCGCACTGCCGGAGCGGTTCGGCCAGCAGTACCAGCCATCCAAGACGGTCTTCTTCAGCCAGGGTGTCAACACCGGCTGCGGCCAGGCCGACTCCGGCGTCGGGCCGTTCTACTGCCCCGCCGACGACCTGGTCTACATCGACCTGACCTTCTACCAGACCCTCGCCGACCAGCTCGGCGCGGAGGGTGAGTTCGCCCAGCCGTACGTGCTGGCCCACGAGTACGGCCACCACGTACAGGACCTGCTCGGCACCGAGGCGCAGATGCGCCGCCAGCAGCAGCGGGACCCGGGCAGCGCCAACGCGCTCTCGGTCAAGCTGGAACTCCAGGCCGACTGCTACGCGGGCGCGTGGGCCAAGAACGCCACCGGCACCGCCGACGAGCAGGGCCAGAAGATCTTCAAGAGCATCACCGAGCAGGACATCGCGCAGGCGATCGACACCGCCGAGAAGATCGGCGACGACGCCATCTCCAAGCGGGCCAACCGCCCGGTCAACCCGGAGGAGTTCACCCACGGCTCCTCCGAGCAGCGCAAGCAGTGGTTCACCAAGGGCTACACCACAGGTGACCCGAAGTCCTGCGACACCTTCGGCGGCAGCCTCTGACCGGTACCGGTCGGCAGGTCACGGCGGTCGGCGGGGCTAAACGCCCCCCGGCCGCCGTCGTCGTTCCCGGGCGAGGGTGGGCCGGGGTGTGGCCGGCGCGGGGGCGTGCGCCGGCCGGGACGTGGGCCGGTGCGGGGGCGGGGGGGCCGGGATCAGGCCGGGTCGCGGACCAGGACGTGCACCGCGCGGGCGGCGGCGATCGCGCCGACCAGCACCGCATGCCGGGGTTCGGGCACGTCGAGCAACCGCTCGGCCCGCAACCCGGCGAGCGGGGCCAGCCGCCGGTCGGCCAGGACCGTGTCGACGGCCCGCCGGTCGCCGCCGCAGACCAACGCCGCCAGCGTCGCCGCCTCCGGCAGCAGCAGCCGTACGGCCAGTTCCGCCGCGTCGCCCAGGGCCGCCCTGGCCTGGTTGTCCCGCCGCCTGGCGAACCGCTGCTGCGACCAGCCCCCGGCGGCGGTACGACCCTGCACGTATCGGGTGTCCACCTTGGAGACCAGCAGTTCGGTGCCGAGCGCCACCCCGACCGCCACCGCGCCCTTGCGGGCGAGCAGCAGCCCGAGCCGGCGGGGTGCGACGGCGGCGTCGACGAACCCCGGCACGTCGTCGACCGGCCGGGCCGCCTCCCCGGTGCCGCCGCCCGGTGGGAGGTGCAGCTCGGCGGTCGCCCCGTCGGCGGCGGCGAGCAGCAGGCCGTACCCCTGCGGGGAGACGACGGGCGGGCCGTGCCGGTCGGCGAAACCCTCCACCCAGCGGGCGACGCGGGTCGGATCGACCTCGATCCACCGGCCGCCACCGGCCGCGGGTCGGCTGCTCATCACCCGACCGTACGGCACGACAGGCGACCGCCCGGCGGGCGGCTCACCGCACGATCAGCATGGAGACCGCCAGGGCGGCGATGATCAGGCTGGACAGCAGGCCGGTCACCAGTCGACCACGCGGGCCGGCCAGCATCCGGCCGACCAGGGTGCCGCTGCCGGCGATCAGCAACTGCCAACTCGCCGACGCGACGAAGACCCCCAGGACGAACAGCGCGGCGGCTGCCGGTGCCGCCCGTGCCGCGTCGGCACGGCCGAGGACCAGCGCCGCGAAGTAGACCACCGTGGCCGGGTTGAGCAGGGTCAACGCCAGCACCCCGGCGAACGCGCGGCCCGGCGTGTCCATCCCCCGACCCGCCCGGCCCCGGACGGCCAGATCAGGCTGATCCGACTCCACACGACCCGGCCACGGCCCGCTCGACGGCGGTCGGGAGCGCCAGCTCCGCCACCCGCCGTGAACGGCGAGCGTCAGCAGCACCACCGCCGCCGCCACCCGCAGCGGCCCGGCGACCGGGGCCACCACGCCGGCCACCGCCGCACCGCCGAGCACCGCCACGGCGGCGTAGAGCCCGTCGGCGGTGGCGACGCCGAATGCGGCACCCGCGCCGACCCGCAACGAGGTACGGGCGCTGAGCCCGAGGATGAGCACCGCGATCGCGCCGACCGGGACGGCGACCCCGTAGCCGGCCACCAGCCCGGCCAGGAGGGCGGCGGTCATGACGGCAGGTGACGGGCCGAGCCGCACCCCGGACGGGCCTGCTGTCGACGCGCGGTGGTGCTCGCGCGGACAGGCCCCTGCGCCGGGTACGTCTCGATCACCGGCCCATCATCGACCCCGCGCCCGACGCCCCGCCACCGGATTACCCTCCGCCGCTGGTTGATCGACTCACCTGGGCGAAAGAGCGCTGGCGACGGGGGCCGGACACCCCGACATCGGCCCCGGCGAGTCGATCACCCCACCGACTCACGGGCGCGGCACCCGGGTGGGTGCCGCGCCCGTGAGTCGGACCGGAGGTCAGACGTTGAAGCCGAGGGAACGGAGCTGGTCCCGCCCCTCGTCGGTGATCTTGTCCGGCCCCCACGGCGGCAGCCAGACCCAGTTGATCCGGATGTCGTCGACCAGTCCCCCACCGGGGCCGGTGGTCAACGCCTGCCGGGCCTGGTCCTCGATCACGTCGGTGAGCGGGCAGGCCGCCGAGGTCAGCGTCATGTCCAGGGTGGCGACGTTCTGGTCGTCCACGTGCACGCCGTACACCAGGCCGAGGTCGACCACGTTGATGCCGAGTTCGGGGTCGACGACGTCCTTCATCGCCTCCTCGATGTCGGCGACGGCCGCCCGGGCACCGGCCGACGCGGCGGCCTCCACCGGACCGTCGGCGACCGGGGTCGCGGCGGTGTCCGCCGGGCCGGTGGCACCGTTGGTGGCCGGCGGCGTCACCGCGTCGGTCGTCGTGCTGGCGTCGCCGGTCTCCGGCGTCGCCGCGGTAGCGGTGTTCTCGCTCATGCCTCCACCTCCGTCGGGCTCACGCCCACCCCCGCGCGTGCCGCGGCGTCCTTGAACGCCATCCACGGCAGCAGCGCGCACTTGACCCGGGCCGGGTAGCGGGCGACACCCGCGAACGCCACCCCGTCACCGAGTAGTTCCTCGTCCGGCGTGACCTGGCCACGGCCGGACATCAACGCCACGAATCCCGCGTGCACGGCGGCGATCTCCTCCGCGCACCGGCCGGAGAGCCGGTCGTACAGCACGCTCGCCGACGCCTGGCTGATCGAACAGCCGACCCCGTCGTAGGAGATGTCGACCACGATGTCGTCGACGGCGGCCACCCGTACGGTGACCTCGTCGCCGCAGGTCGGGTTGACGTGGTGCGCCTCGCCCACCTCGGCGTCGGGGTCGTCGGCGTCGCGCAGCCCACGCCCCTGCGGGCGCTTGTAGTGATCCAGGATGATCTCCTGGTAGAGCTGGTCCAGCTGCATCAGTCGAAGATCCTCCGCACCTGTTCGAGACCCGCCACCAGGGCGTCGATCTCCTCCGTGGTGGTGTACAGGTAGAACGACGCCCGGGTCATCGCCGGCACCCCGAACCGGGTGCAGACCGGCTTGGCGCAGTGGTGGCCCACCCGCACCTGCACGCCGAGCGAGTCGAGGACCTGCCCGACGTCGTGCGGGTGCACGTCGCCGAGCGCGAACGAGATGGTGCCGCCCCGGCCGACCGGCACCGTCGGGCCGAAGATCCGCAGACCCGGCACGGTCGCGAGGGCGTCCAGCGCGTACGCGGTCAGCTCCTTCTCGTGCCACTGGATCGCCCGCATCCCGACGCCGGTGAGGTAGTCGACCGCCGCGCCCAGCGCGACCGCCTCGGCGATCGGCGGGGTGCCCGCCTCGAACCGGGCCGGCGGCGCGGCGAACGTGGACCGGGCCATCGACACCGTCTCGATCATCGAACCGCCGCCCATGACCGGGGGCATCGCGGCGAGCAGCTCGCCCCGGCCCCACAGCACGCCGATGCCGGTCGGCCCGCACATCTTGTGCCCGGTGAAGACGATGAAGTCGGCGTCCAGGTCGACCACGTCGATCGGCTGGTGCGGCACCGACTGCGAGCAGTCGAGCAGCAGCAGCGCACCCACCTGACGGACCCGTTCGGTGATCCGGGCGGTGGCGTTGACCGTGCCGAGGATGTTGGAGGTGTGCACCAGCGCGACGATCTTCGTCCGCTCGGTGACCAGGTCCGCCAGCCCCGACTCGTCCAGCCGGCCGGTGTCGGTGACCGGGAACCAGCGCAGCGTCGCGCCGGTCCGCTCGGCCAGCAACTGCCACGGGACGATGTTCGAGTGGTGCTCCATCTCGGAGATCACGATCTCGTCGCCGGGGCCGAGCCGGAACCGCTCGTCGGCGTCCGCGCGCAGCGAGGCGTTGGAGAAGGCGTACGCCACGATGTTGATCGCCTCGGTGGAGTTCTTGGTGAACACCACCTCGTCGACGCTCGGCGCGTTGACGAACGCGGCGATCTTCGCCCGCGCCCCCTCGTACGCCTCGGTCGCCTCGGTGCCCAGGGTGTGCACCGAGCGCGACACGTTGGCGTTGTGCATCGCGTAGTGCCCGGCGAGCACGTCGAGCACCTGCCGGGGCTTGTGCGAGGTGTTGGCGCTGTCGAGGTAGACCAGCCGGTGCCCGTTGACCTGCCGGTCGAGGATCGGGAAGTCGGCCCGCACCGCGGCCACGTCGAAGCGCGGCACGTCGTCGTACTGCGGCATCCCGTCCGGGATGGCGATGGTGGTCATCTCAGCGGTCCCCGTCCGTGTGTGCTCAGGCCCGCGCCGCGCCGGCCCCGGCGACGTACCGCTCGTAGCCCTCGTCCTCGAGCTTGTCGGCCAGCTCCGGGCCGCCCTGCTCGACGATCCGGCCGGCCACGAAGACGTGCACGAAGTCGGGCTTGATGTAGCGCAGGATGCGGGTGTAGTGGGTGATCAGCAGCAGGCCGGTGTCGCCGGTGTCGCGGACCCGGTTGACCCCCTCGCTGACCACCCGCAGCGCGTCCACGTCGAGGCCGGAGTCGGTCTCGTCGAGGATGGCGATCTTGGGCTTGAGCAGCTCCAGCTGCACGATCTCGTGCCGCTTCTTCTCGCCGCCGGAGAAGCCCTCGTTGACGTTGCGCTGGGCGAACGCCGGGTCCATCTGGAGCTTCTCCATCGCCCCGCGCAGCTCGCCGCCCCAGGTACGCAGCTTCGGGGCCGCGCCGTCGATGGCGGTCTTGGCGGTCCGCAGGAAGTTCGCCACCGAGACGCCGGGCACCTCGACCGGGTACTGCATGGCCAGGAAGAGGCCGGCGCGGGCCCGCTCGTCGACGGTCATCTCCAGCACGTCGACGCCGTCGAGGGTCACCGAACCACCGGTGATCTCGTACTTGGGGTGACCGGCGATCGAGTACGCCAGGGTCGACTTGCCGGAGCCGTTCGGGCCCATGATCGCGTGGGTCTCCCCCGACCGCACGGTCAGGTCGACACCGGACAGGATCGGCTTGAGCTCACCCTCGGGCAGCTTGACCGACACCTTCAGGTCGCGGATCTCCAGGGTGCTCATTATCGGGTCACTCCATTGCTCGGCGTCGGGCGGCCGTCGGCGCCCACGGGAAGGTAGATGTCGCCGTCGCGGACCTCGACGGCGTAGACGGGAACGGGTTCGGTGGCGGGCAGCCCGCTGGGCTCGCCCGTGCGCAGGTCGAACCGGGAACCGTGCAGCCAGCACTCCAGCGTGCAGCCCTCGACCTCACCCTCGGAGAGGGCCACCGAGGCGTGCGAGCACTCGTCGTGGACGGCGTAGAACCCGCCGTCGGTGCCGTGCACCACGGCGATCGGGGTGCCGTCGACGTCGGCGCTGATCACGGTGCCTTTCGGCACGTCCTCCGTCGCGCAGATCCGGATCATGTCAGGCCCCGGCCTTCGAGAGCCGGGCCTCGATGGCGTCCCCCAGCCGCTCGCGCAGCGACTCGACCGGGATCTTGTTGATCACCTCGGCGAAGAAGCCCCGGACCACCAGGCGACGCGCCTCGTCCGCCGGGATGCCCCGGGCCATCAGGTAGAACAGCTGCTCGTCGTCGAACCGGCCGGTCGCGCTGGCGTGGCCGGCGCCGGCGATCTCGCCGGTCTCGATCTCCAGATTGGGTACGGAGTCCGCCCGCGCGCCGTCGGAGAGCAACAGGTTCCGGTTGATCTCGTACGTGTCGGTGCCGGTCGCCTCGGCCCGGATCAGCACGTCGCCCACCCAGACGGTGTGCGCCTGCTCGCCCTGCAACGCGCCCCGGTAGCCGACGTACGAGCGGCAGTCCGGCACGTTGTGGTCGACGAGCTGGCGGTGCTCCAGGTGCTGGCCGCCGTCGGCGAAGTAGACGCCGTACAGCTCGGCCTCGCCACCCCGGCCGGTGTACTCGACGGTGGTGGACTGGCGGACCAGATCCCCGCCCAGGCTGACCTGGATGTGCGACACCTTGGCGTCGCGGCCGAGGCGGACCTTCAGGTGCTGCGCCTGCACCGCGTCGGCGGCCCAGTCGGCCACCGTGACCAGGGTCAGCTTCGCCCCGTCGGCCACCGCCACCTCGACGTTGTCGGCGAGCGTCGTCGCGCCGACGTGCTCCAGCACCAGCACCACCTCGGCGAACCGGCCCACGTCGACGAACGTGTGCCCGAAGGCCAGCGCGGCGGCGTCGTCCCCGACCACCCGCAGGCTCACCGGCGCGTCGAGCACGGCCTCGGCCGCGACCTCGACCAGCAGCGCCTCACCGGCACCGCCGTAGGCCAGCGCGCTGACCCGGTCGACCGGGGTGAGCACGCTGCCCACCCGGGGGTCGTCCCGGCCGATCCGCCCGACGGTGACGCCGGCCGGCAGGTCGGCGTACTCGTGGCGGACCGTGCCGGTGGCGGCCTGCGCCCCGCCGGTCAGCCCACGGAGCCGCTTGAGCGGGGTGAAGCGCCACTCCTCCTCCAGGCCGGTCAGGGCCGGGAAGTCGGCGACGTCGTACGAGCGGAGCGCCTGCGACTTGGTGCTGGGCGGCGCGGAAGCCTGGATAGTCATCTCTTCCTTGGTCTGTCTGTCCGGGACGACGGTGTCGTGGGGCGGCGGGCGGCGTCAGCCGACCGCGCCCTCCATCTGGAGTTCGATCAGGCGGTTGAGCTCCAGGGCGTACTCCATCGGGAGTTCCTTGGCGATCGGCTCGATGAAGCCGCGCACGATCATCGCCATCGCCTCGTCCTCGCTCAGCCCCCGACTCATCAGGTAGAAGAGCTGGTCGTCGCTGATCTTGGAGACGGTCGCCTCGTGCCCCATCGACACGTCGTCCTCGCGGATGTCGACGTACGGGTAGGTGTCCGAGCGGGAGACGGTGTCGACCAGCAGCGCGTCGCACTTGACCGTGCTGCGGCTGTGGTGCGAGCCCTCCAGCACCTGCACCAGCCCCCGGTACGAGGTACGGCCGCCGCCCCGGGCGATCGACTTCGACACGATGGTGCTGCTGGTGTGCGGCGCGGCGTGCACCATCTTGGCCCCGGCGTCCTGGTGCTGGCCCTCACCGGCCATCGCCACCGAGAGCACCTCGCCCTTGGCGTGCTCACCGGTCATGTAGACCGCCGGGTACTTCATGGTCACCTTCGAGCCGATGTTGCCGTCGACCCACTCCATGGTGGCGCCCTCGTGGCAGACGGCCCGCTTGGTGACCAGGTTGTAGACGTTGTTCGACCAGTTCTGGATGGTCGTGTAGCGGCAGCGCGCGTTCTTCTTGACGACGATCTCGACGACCGCGCTGTGCAGCGAGTCGGACGAGTAGAGCGGCGCGGTGCAGCCCTCGACGTAGTGCACGTACGCGCCCTCGTCGACGATGATCAGCGTCCGCTCGAACTGGCCCATGTTCTCGGTGTTGATCCGGAAGTACGCCTGCAGCGGGATCTCCACGTGCACGCCCTTCGGCACGTAGATGAACGACCCACCCGACCACACGGAGGTGTTCAGCGCGGCGAACTTGTTGTCGCCGACCGGGATCACCGTGCCGAAGTACTCCTTGAAGACGTCCTCGTGCTCCTTGAGGGCGGTGTCGGTGTCCAGGAAGAGGACACCCTGCTCCTCCAGGTCCTCGCGGATCTTGTGGTAGACCACCTCGGACTCGTACTGCGCCGCGACCCCGGCGACCAGCCGCTGCTTCTCGGCCTCCGGGATGCCCAGCCGGTCGTAGGTGTTCTTGATGTCCTCCGGCAGGTCCTCCCAGCTGGTGGCCTGCTTCTCGGTGGAACGCACGAAGTACTTGATGTTGTCGAAGTCGATCCCGGTGAGGTCGGCGCCCCAGGACGGCATCGGCTTGCGGCCGAACAGCCGCAGACCCTTGAGCCGCAGGTCGAGCATCCAGGCCGGCTCGTTCTTCTTGGCCGAGATGTCCCGCACCACCGCCTCGCTGAGGCCGCGCTGGGCGGCGGCCCCGGCGACGTCGGGGTCGGCCCAGCCGTACTCGTAGCGACCGAGGGCGGCGAGCTGCTCTTCCTGGGTCAGGGGCTGGACGATCTGCTCGGTCATCTATCTGTCCTCACAGTGGTGACGGTGTTACCGGACTGGGCGCGCGGCTGGGCCGGAATGTGCGTGGTGCACACCCCGTCGCCGTGCGCGATGGTGGCCAGACGCTGCACGTGGGTGCCGACCAGACGGGAGATGACCGCCGTCTCGGCCTCGCACAGCTGGGGGAACTCGGCGGCCACGTGCGCCACCGGGCAGTGGTGCTGGCAGAGCTGCCCGCCCGAGGCGATCGTCGACGCGTTGGCAGCGTAGCCCTCGGCGGTGAGCGCACCGGCGAGAGCCTCGGACCGGGCCAGCGGATCGTCGCCGGCGTCTTCCATGGCGGCCCGGCAGCGGGCCTCCAGCGCGGCGACCTGGTCGGCGGCGAACGCCTCGACCGCGTCCGGGCCGCCGTTGCGGGCGATCCAGCGCAGCGCGGCGGTGGCCATGTTGTCGTAGTGGTGGGTGCCGCAACGCCCCCGGGCCGCGTCGGTGAGCAGGAAGACCTTCGCCGGTCGACCCCGCCCCCGGCTGCCCCGCACGGTCTGCTCCCGGGCGACCACGTCGCCGTCGGCGAGCATCGCGTCGAGGTGCCGGCGGATCGCGGCCGGGCTGAGACCGAGCGCCGAGCCGAGTTGGCCGGCGGTGGCCGCCCCCTGCTCCAGCAGGAGCCGGGTCACCCGGTCACGGGTGGACAGGTCGGTGGGGGCCTCCGGTGCCGGGGCGGCAGTGGCACGCCGCGCGGCCTCCGCACCCCGTAGCACGGCACGGCGGGAGCGCACACCGACGCCGACGGCCGGGGTGGCCGTCGGCGAATGCCCGGAGAGCGCCGCCGCGTTTTTCACAACGCCAACGTTACGTAATTCGCCGGGGGCCCGCAAACCCGACCCCGGTGATTCCGCCCACCGGGGTGGCGGAGTCACCCGATCGGGATCAACTACGGTGCGTAGGATTCGCGGCGTGAAGCGATCCGTCCGGTTTCCGGTCCCCGCCGCGCTGGCCCGCCTGCTCGATCGCCGCCCGGTCTCGACCACCCTGCTGCGCCGCCTCGCGTACGCCTCGATCGTGGCCAACGTGGCCATCGTGGTGACCGGCGGGGCCGTCCGGCTCACCGCGTCCGGGCTGGGCTGCCCGACCTGGCCCCGGTGCACCGACGCGTCGTACACCACGACGGCCGAGATGGGCGTGCACGGGGTGATCGAGTTCGGCAACCGGCTGCTCACCTTCGCCGTCGGGGCGATCGCGCTGGCCACCCTGCTGGCCGTGCTGGCCCACCGGCCCCGCCGCGCCGGGCTGCGTCCGCTGGCGGTGGCGGTGTTCCTCGGCATCCCCGCGCAGGCCGTGCTCGGCGGGATCACCGTGCTGACCGACCTCAACCCGTGGGTGGTGGGGCTGCACTTCCTCGCCTCGATGGCGGTCATCGCCGCCGCGTACGCCCTCTGGCGGCGGATCGTCGACCCGGACGGGCCGGCGGTGCCGGTGGTGCCCGGACCGCTGCGTACCCTCGCCCGGCTGACCACCGCCGTCAGCGTCGCGGTGCTGGTGGTCGGTACCTGGGTGACCGGCAGCGGGCCGCACGCCGGTGACCACGGGGCGGCCCGCAACGGGCTGGACCCGGAGACGATCTCCCAGGTCCACGCCGACGGGGTGTTCCTGCTGATCGGCCTCTCCGTCGCGCTGGTCCTGGCGTTGCGGGCGGTCGGCGCGGCCGGCCCGGCCCGCGCCGCGCTGGTACTGGTCGCGGTGGAGCTGGGGCAGGGCCTGATCGGCTTCGTGCAGTACTTCACCCACCTGCCGGGCGTGCTGGTCGCCGCACACATGCTGGGTTCCTGCCTGGTGCTGCTGACCACCCTGGCGGTGCTCTGGTCGACCCGGGAGCGCCGGCCGGTCGCCGGCGACCCGGTGGCACCGCCAGCCGAGCAGCGGGTGCCGGCCGCCGTCTGAGCCTTCCCGGGGCCGGCCGGGGCGAAGCGGCGCGGGCGCCGGGCCCGGCCGGGTCAGTGGCGGGCGAGGTGGACCAGCACCGCGTCGGCCAGCCGCTCGGCGGCGCCGTCGGCGTGGCCGAGGAACAGTGACGGCTCGGTCAGCTCCAGCTCGATCAGCACGGGTGCGCCGTCCGGGCCGGGGATCAGGTCCACCCGGGCGTAGAGCAGCCGCCGCGCGCCACCGGGGACCTCGGCCAGCACCCGCCCGGCGACGGCCAACTGCTCCCCGGTGGGGGTGCGCGCGTCGATCCGCTCCGGCCGGTACAGCCCCTCGACGCCCAGATCCGGGCCGTCGAGCATGGCGCCCTTACGGATGGCGTGGCTGAACGTCAGGCCGTCCGGGCCGGCCACGAAGAGCAGGGCGGTCTCCCCGGCGGTGTCCACCGCGTCCAGGTACGGCTGGACCATGGCGGTCCGACCGGCGGCCGTCAGCCGGCGTACGTGCGCCACGGCCAGGTCCCGGTGGGCGGGGTCGGCGGGGTCGTAGCGGCCGGTGTCGAGGCTGCCGGCGCTGACCGTCGGCTTGACCACGTACCGGCCGGGGGTCGGGGGCGGGGCCCAGTCGTCGCCCGGCACGACCCAGGAGGTCGGCACGGTGGGCACCCCGGCGGCGGCGAGTTCCCCGAGGTAGCGCTTGTCGGTGTTCCACCGCACCACGTCGCCGGGGTTGACCAGGGTCGGCACCGACGCGGCCCAGGCGACGAACTCGTCGCGGCGCGGGGCGTAGTCCCAGGGTGAGCGGAGCACCACCAGGTCGTAGCCGGCCCAGTCGACGCGGGGGTCGTCCCAGACGGCCGCCTCGACGGTGACGCCCCGGGCCGCCAGCGGGGCGAGCACGAGCCGGTCGTCGGGGTAGAGGTCGGCGAAACGGGAGCAGGTGACGAGAGCGACCCGGGGTCTCCCCCGGGTCGGCTGGTGGTGGGTCACGGTGTCGTCGGTCGAAGGGGCATCCGGGTCAGCGGGCCATCGTGCGCCGGGCCATCGACCGCCACAGGTCGTTGCTCGGCCGCATCTGGTCCATCAGCTCACGCTCCCAGGCGTTCTCGACGGTGACTCCCGCCTGGGCGCACGCCTCCCGGGCGGTCACGGTGTCCTCGGCGAACTGGTCGCCCCACGCACCGTCGGTGCCGACCAGGACGATCCGGGCACCACGCTTGCCGACGTACTCGATGACCGCCTTCGCGCCGCCGTGGGAGGCCGCGAAGGACCTGATCCCCGCGACCAGCCCGGTGGGGGCCGCTCCGGCGGTCTGCTCGGCCGTCATCGTCGTATCGGAACCTTCTGCCATGACGCGAAGCCTAAGCAGACTTGTGCACCTGCGCGCGAGAATCATGAACTATTTGTGATACCAATTACCCGAGGGTTTATCGGAAGACCAATGCGCATTGCCTGGTTATGTCCGGATAAGGGTACGCATAACGACCAGGTGAGATCGACCCGATGTGTCCATCTTGTGGCACTCATCGGACCCGGAATAATCTCATCATCCGGACAGGGGGCCGAACCGGAACCGGCGTGTCGCGACCGCCCGCCGGGCGTACCGGGCCCGCCGCACCGCCCCCGGGACACCCGGCGGGCGCGGCGGAGGTCAGAGCAGGGCGTCGAGGGCCACCGCGACGAACACGATGGTCAGGTAGGTCGTCGACCAGTGGAACAGCCGCATCGGCTTGACCGGCTCACCCCGGGTCACCCGCCGGCAGAGCTTGTGCGCCTCGACCAGGAAGACCGCGCCCACCACGGCGGTCGGCACCCCGTAGACCGCGCTCATGCCCAGCGGCCACAGCGCCAGCGAGGTCGCCACCGTCAGCCAGGCGAAGATCAGGATCTCGGCGTTCACCCGCCGGGGCGAGGCCACCACCGGCAGCATCGGGATGCCGGCGCGGGCATAGTCGTCCTTGTATTTCATCGCCAGCGGGTAGAAGTGCGGCATCTGCCAGAAGAAGACCACCGCGAACAGCACCCAGGCCGCCGGGGCCAGCGACCCGGTCACCGCCGCCCAGCCGATCAGCACCGGCGCCGCCCCGCAGGCCCCGCCCCAGAAGGTGTTCGCCGTCGTGGTGCGCTTGAGCCAGAGCGTGTAGACCAGGTCGTAGTAGACGATCGCGGCCAGCGTCAGCGCGGTGGCCAGCAGGTTGGTGAACGTCGCCATCAGCGCGACCGAGACCGCCGCCAGCACCAGCCCGAAGACCAGGGCGCTGCGGGGCGAGACGGTGTGCGCCGGCAGCGGACGCCGCTTGGTGCGCCGCATCAACTGGTCGATGTCCCGGTCGATGTAGCAGTTCAGCACGCTCGCCGCACCGGCGGCCAGGGAACCGCCGACCAGCACCACGGCCATCAGCCACAGCGACGGCAGGCCACCGTCGGCGAGCATCATCGCCGGCACCGTGGTCACCAGCAGCAGCTCCACGATGCGCGGCTTGGTGAGGGTCACGTACGCCGACACCACCGCCCGGACGTCCCGCCGACGGGCAGTCGGCCGCCCGTCCACCGTGCGCACCGGCGGCTGCCCGGCAGGGTTGCTGACGGGGCGCTCGGTGATCATGCTCACGGATTGCCACCTTCCGGCGTCGGCAGGGGAAGTCGGTTCGGCGGGACCCCGTCGGGGTCCACACACCGAACCACACACTACGCGTCGTCGTTTTCGCTGCCCGGGCGACCCGACAACGGTGCGGGCCGTCACACCTGGCGGATGACCGAACGATCCGGCCGGCCCGCACGTAACTGCCTGCTGAGATCCCCGGGCGGACGTTTAGACCCGCTCGATAGGGTCACCAGTGAGGGTTCCGCCCATCTGCCGAGGAGCACAACCATAGTGGCTGCCAACCGACCCGCACTCAACTGGACCGACCTCGACCGCCGGGCCGTCGACACCGTCCGCGTCCTGGCCATGGATGCCGTGGAGAAATCCGGCAACGGCCACCCCGGCACCGCGATGAGCCTCGCGCCCGCGGCGTACCTGCTGTTCAACCGGGTGATGCGGCACAATCCGGCCGACCCGAACTGGCCCGGCCGGGACCGGTTCGTCCTGTCCGCCGGGCACTCCAGCCTCACGCTCTACATCCAGCTCTTCCTGTCCGGCTACCCGCTGAGCCTGGACGACCTGAAGTCGCTGCGGCAGTGGGGCTCGCTCACCCCGGGCCACCCGGAGCACGGCCACACCCCCGGTGTCGAGACCACCACCGGCCCGCTCGGGCAGGGCCTGGGCAACGCGGTCGGGATGGCGATGGCGGCCCGCCGCGAGCGGGGCCTGTTCGATCCCGAGAGCGAGCCGGGGCAGTCGGTCTTCGACCACCAGATCTGGTGCATCGCCTCCGACGGCGACATCGAGGAGGGCATCAGCCACGAGGCGAGCGCCCTGGCCGGCCACCAGCAGCTGGGCAACCTCACGCTGATCTACGACGACAACGAGATCTCCATCGAGGACGACACCCGCATCGCCAAGAGCGAGGACGTGGCGGCCCGCTACGCGGCGTACGGCTGGCACGTGCAGACCGTCGACTGGCGGGCCGGCGACGCCGACCAGGGCGACTACCACGAGGACGTCGAGGCGCTCTACCAGGCGCTGCTGGCGGCGAAGGCCGAGACCGGCCGGCCCTCGTTCATCGCGCTGCGCACCATCATCGGCTGGCCCGCGCCCAACAAGAAGAACACCGGCAAGATCCACGGCTCGGCGCTCGGCGTCGACGAGGTGAAGGCCACCAAGGAGATCCTCGGCTTCGACCCGCAGCAGACCTTCCAGGTCGACGAGGAGGTGCTCGCGCACGCCCGGGGGGTGCTGACCCGCGGCGGCGAGGACGAGCAGGCGTGGACCGGCGAGTTCGACGGCTGGGCGCAGGCCAACCCGGAGCGCAAGGCGCTCTACGACCGGATCGCCGACCGGGTGCTGCCGCAGGGCTGGACGGACGCGCTGCCGGTCTTCCCCGCCGACGCCAAGGGCGTGGCCACCCGGGCCGCCTCCGGCAAGGTGCTGGAGGCGCTCGCCCCGGTGCTGCCGGAGCTGTGGGGCGGCTCGGCCGACCTGGCCGAGAGCAACAACACCACCATGAAGGGCGAGCCGTCGTTCATCCCGGCCGCCCACGCCACCAAGGACTTCCCCGGCCACGAGTACGGCCGCACGCTGCACTTCGGCATCCGTGAGCACGCCATGGGCGCGATCCTCAACGGCATCGCCCTGCACGGCGGCACCCGCCCGTACGGCGGCACCTTCCTGGTGTTCAGCGACTACATGCGCCCGTCGGTACGGCTCGCCGCCCTGATGAAGCTGCCGGTGACGTACGTCTGGACGCACGACTCGATCGGTCTCGGCGAGGACGGCCCGACCCACCAGCCGGTGGAGCACCTGACCGCGCTGCGTGCCATCCCCGGCCTGGACGTGGTCCGCCCGGCCGACGCCAACGAGACCGCCTGGGCGTGGCGGCAGGCGCTGGAGCACACCGACCGGCCGACCGCGCTGGCGCTGAGCCGGCAGCCGCTGCCGACCCTGGACCGGGAGACGTACGCGGGCGCGGAGGGCACCGCCAAGGGCGGCTACGTGCTGGCCGAGGCGTCCAACGGCAAGCCGCAGGTGATCATCGTGGGCACCGGTTCCGAGGTGCAGCTCTGCCTCACCGCGCGGGAGCGGCTGGAGGCCGACGGCACCCCCACCCGGGTCGTCTCGATGCCCTGCCAGGAATGGTTCTACGAGCAGGACGAGGCATACCGTGAGTCGGTGCTGCCGCGCGGGGTGCAGGCCCGGGTGAGCGTCGAGGCCGGGATCGGGATGTCCTGGCGGGGCATCGTCGGCGACCTGGGCGAGAGCGTCAGCCTGGAGCACTACGGCGCCAGCGCCCCGCACACCGTGCTGTTCGAGCAGTTCGGCTTCACCCCCGACCGGATCGTCGCCGCCGCACACGCGGCGCTGACCCGGGTGGGCGACATCACCGGTTTCACGACCGGCAACTGAGGGGAGCGTGGACGACATGACGGACAGACTGGGTGACCTCACCGCCGCCGGAGTGGCGGTCTGGCTCGACGACCTTTCCCGGGTACGACTGAGCTCCGGCGGGCTGGACCGGCTCCGCCGCGAGCAGCACGTGGCCGGGGTGACCACCAACCCGACCATCTTCGCCAAGGCGCTCAGCGACGCCGACGAGTACAACTGGCAGCTCAAGGACCTCGCCACCCGGGGCATCGAGGTCGAAGAGGCCGTCCGGATGCTCACCACCTACGACGTGCGCTGGGCGTGCGACGTGATGCGCCCGTCGTACGACGGCAGCGCCGGGGTCGACGGGCGGGTCTCCATCGAGGTCGACCCCCGGGTCGCCCACGACACGGACAAGACGGTCGCCGAGGCCAAGGCGCTGTGGTGGCTGGTGGACCGGCCGAACCTGTACATCAAGATCCCGGCGACCGAGGAGGGGCTGGCGGCGATCACCGCGACCCTGGCCGAGGGGATCAGCGTCAACGTCACGCTGATCTTCGGGCTGGACCGCTACTCGGCGGTGATGGAGGCCTTCCTCGCCGGCCTGGAGCAGGCGAAGGCCAACGGCCACGACCTGTCCACCATCGGTTCGGTGGCCTCGTTCTTCGTCTCCCGGGTCGACTCCGAGATCGACAAGCAGCTCGACAAGATCGGCTCCGAGGAGGCCAAGGCGCTGCGCGGCAAGGCCGCCGTGGCCAACGCCCAGCTCGCCTACGAGCGCTACACCGAGGTGTTCTCCTCCGACCGGTGGCAGGCCCTGGCCGACGCCGGCGCCCACCCGCAGCGCCCGCTGTGGGCGTCCACCTCGACCAAGAACCCGGACTACCGCGACGTGATCTACGTCGAGGAGCTGATCGCGCCGGGCACCGTCAACACCATGCCGGAGTCGGTCGTGACGGCGTACGCCGAGCACGGCGAGACCCGGGGCGACACCATCACCGGCTCCTACGCCGCCGCCCGGCAGGTCTTCGCCGACCTGGCCGCCGTCGGCATCGACATGGACGACGTGATCGCCACCCTGGAGCGCGAGGGCGTGGAGAAGTTCGAGGCGAGCTGGAGCGAGCTACTCGACGGCGTCCGCACGTCGCTGGCCGCCGCGGCGCAGGGTGCCGACGCCCCGAACGAGGCCGCCAAGGGCAACGCCGAGGCGGCCCGGCGGGCCGGCGGGAACGCGTGACGAACGGCGTCGGACGCGTCGCGGGGCCGGTCCCCGCGACGCCCCACGCCGCCGGCACCCCGACGGGGTGTCGAGGGTGAGTGACCTGTTGACCGGCCCGGCCGATGCCGCCGCCGGTCCCGCGGTGCACGGGGCGGACGCGGTCGCATCGACCGCGCCCGCCGCCGTACGGGCCGTTCCGCATCCGCGGGGCGGCCCGGTGGCGTCGGCCGGCCGACCCGGGCCGGTGCCACCGCCGCACCTGACCGACGGGCCGGCCGGGCCGGCCCGGCTGCTGGATGCGATCGGACGATGGCGGGCGTGACGATGGACGACATGGACCACACGGAGCGAGGAGGCGGCGTGAATCCGCTGCGCGACGCGCAGGACCGACGACTCCCCCGGATCCCGGAGCCGTGCGCCCTGGTGATCTTCGGGGTGACCGGTGACCTGGCGCGCAAGAAGCTGCTGCCGGCGGTTTACGACCTGGCCAACCGGGGGCTGCTGCCCCCCGGTTTCGTGGTGCTGGGCTTCGCCCGCCGCGACTGGGGCGACGGCGAATTCGAGGCGCTGGCCCACGAGTCGGCCAAGCAGCACGCCCGGACACCGTGGCGCGAGGAGGTGTGGGGCCGGCTGGCCGGCAACATCAAGTTCGTCGGTGGCTCGTTCGACGACGACGCCGCCTTCGACAGGCTCGCCGCGACGCTGAACCAGCTGCGCGACAGCCACGGCATCCACGGCAACGCCGCGTTCTACTTCTCGATCCCCCCGACGGCCTTCCCGGTGGTGCTCAAGCAACTGGCCCGCACCGGGATGGCCGACAACGAGAAGTGCGGCGGCTGGCGACGGGTGGTGGTGGAGAAGCCGTTCGGCAACGACCTGCCCTCGGCGAAGGAACTCAACGACCTGGTCGACGACGTGTTCACCAGTCAGGACGTCTTCCGGATCGACCACTACCTCGGCAAGGAGACGGTCCAGAACATCCTCGCCCTGCGGTTCGCCAACAACCTGTTCGAGCCGCTGTGGAACTCCAAGTACGTCGACTCGGTGCAGATCACCATGGCCGAGGACGTCGGCATCGGCACCCGGGCCGGCTTCTACGACTCGGTCGGCACCGCCCGCGACGTGCTCCAGAACCACCTGCTCCAACTGCTCGCCCTGGTCGCCATGGAGGAGCCCACCAGCTTCGACGCCGACGAGATCCGGGCCGAGAAGCTCAAGGTGCTCAAGGCGATCACCCTGCCCAGGGACGTGGCCCGGGGCACCGTACGCGGCCAGTACCTGCCCGGCTGGGTGGGTGGCCAGCGGGCCGTCGGCTACCTCGACGAGGAGGGCGTACCCGCCGACTCGAACACCGAGACGTACGTCGCCGTGGAGCTGGGCATCCAGAACCGGCGCTGGGCGGGGGTGCCGTTCTACATCCGGGCGGGCAAGCGGCTGCCCCGGCGGGTCACCGAGGTCGCCATCATGTTCAAGAAGGCGCCGCACCTGCCGTTCAACGCCGCCGACATGGAGTCCCTCGGCCCCAACCAACTCGTCATCCGGGTGCAGCCGGACGAGGGCGTGGTGCTCAAGTTCGGTTCCAAGGTGCCGGGCACCACGATGGAGGTCCGCGACATCGCGATGGACTTCCAATACGGCGAGGCGTTCACCGAGTCCAGCCCCGAGGCGTACGAGCGGCTGGTGCTGGACGTGCTGATCGGCGACCGGACGCTCTTCCCGGACGCCGCCGAGGTGGAGCAGAGCTGGGCGGTGGTGGACCCGCTGGAGCACGCCTGGGAGGGCACCAAGCCGGAACCGTACCGCTCCGGCGAGTGGGGTCCCCGGGCCGCCGACGAGATGCTGGCCCGCGAGGGCCGCGCCTGGCGGCGGGCGTGAACGGGCACGAAGGAAACAGGCACAGCGGGCGGACCGGGAGGCACCAGTGATCGGGCTGTGGGACACCACCGGCAACGAGGTGGTCAAGGCGCTCGCCGCCGAACGGCGCAGCGCGGGCGGGGTGGCCAGCGGGATGGCGCTCACCCTGATCGTCGTGGTCGACGAGAAGCGGGTCCGCGAGGCGGAGGCGGCGGCCACCATCGCCGCCGCCGCCCATCCGTGCCGGCTGCTGGTCGTCGTGCGCGCCGACGTGGAGCGGGAACGCAACCGGTTGGACGCGGAGATCGTCGTCGGCGGCCGGCTGGGCCCGTGCGAGGCGGTGGTGACCCGGATGTACGGCCGGCTCGCCCTGCACGCCGAGTCGGTGGTGATGCCGCTGCTGGTGCCGGACGTGCCGGTGGTCACCTGGTGGCACGGCGAACCACCGGCGGAGATCGCCACCGACTTCCTCGGGGTGGTCGCCGACCGGCGGATCACCGACTCCGCGCAGGCCGCCGACCCGATCGAGGCGCTGCGGGAACGGGCCCGGGACTACGCCCCCGGCGACACCGACCTGGCGTGGACCCGGATCACCCCGTGGCGCACGCTGGTCGCCGGGGCGTTCGACACCACCGAGGCGCGGGTCACCGAGGCGACCGTGGTGGCCCCGCGCCGGGACCCGACGGCGGCGCTGATGCGGGGTTGGCTGGCCGCCCGGCTCGGCATCGACCCGCAGTGGCAGCACACCGACGACCACCCGAGGATGCGTCAGGTGCAGCTGCGCTGCGAAAACGGCGACGAGCTGACGCTGACCCGGGACGACAGCCTGGCGACGTTCCGGCGTACCGGCCAGGACGACCGGGTGCTGCCGTTGGTGCGTCGGCCGCTCGGCGACGAGCTGGCCGAGGAGCTGCGCCGGCTCGACACCGACCAGGTGTACGCCGAGGCGTTGGGCGCGGCGGCCGGCCTGTCCGGCCTGGAGCAGCGGCCAGCGCAGCGGGTGCACGTCTGGAAGGACCCGGCCACCGCACGGCGGGCTGAGGCGGGCGTCAGCGCGCACGCCGACACCAGCACGGCATCCTGACCGTACGCCGGTGGGCGGTCCTTCCGGGCCGCCCACCGGCCGTTGCGGTGCCGGCCCGCCCCGGCGGCGGCCCGGCACGACGAGATCCCCGGTGACACCGGCACCCGGCGGGCCTACCGGTTTCCGCCACGACGAGCAGGACCGCGTCGCGCGGTCAGGAAAGGCCAACATGAGTGAGGCGAGTGTCGCCGTGCACGCCGACGCCGACCTGCTGGCGCAGGCGGTGGCGGCCCGGCTGGTGGTGAAGCTGCTCGACGCGCAGGCGGAGCGGGGTGCGGCGTCGATCGTGCTGACCGGGGGCCGGATCGCCGCCGCGGTCTACCGGGCGGTGGGCGCGCTACCCGCCCACGACGCCGTCGACTGGTCCCGGGTGGACGTCTGGTGGGGTGACGAGCGTTTCCTGCCGGCGGGCGACCCGGAACGCAACGAGACGCAGGCCCGCGCCGCGCTGCTGGACGCGATGCCGCTGGACCCGGCCCGGGTGCACCCGATGCCGGCCACCGACGGCCCCACCGGCGACGACCCGGAGGCAGGTGCCGCCGCGTACGCCGAGGAGCTGGCGCGGGCCGCCCGGCCCGGCCATGCCGCGCTGCCCCACTTCGACGTGCTGATGCTGGGCGTCGGTGAGGACGGGCACGTGGCGTCGGTCTTCCCCGAGCACCCGGTGCACCACGACACCCGGCCGGTCAGCGCGGTGCGGGGCAGCCCGAAGCCGCCGCCGGTGCGGACCACCCTCACCCTGCCGGCGATCAACACCGCCGAGGAGGTCTGGCTGGTCGCCAGCGGGGCCGACAAGGCGCGGGCGGTGGGGATGGCGCTGGCCGGGGCCGGCCCGAAGCAGCTGCCGGCGGCCGGGGTGCAGGGCGTCTCACGGACCCTCTGGCTGCTCGACCGGGCGGCGGCGGCCGACGTGCCGGCCCGGCTGCGCAGCCTGCGCTGAGCGCTGGGCGGTCCGGCCGCGAGCCGGGTCAGCTCACGTCACCGCTGCCGGGGTGTCCGCTCCCGGCCGCAGCGTCGCCGCCGCGGCGGTCACTCCCGGCCGCGGCGGCGGCGCAGTGCGGCCAGCGCCTCGGCCAGCAGCGCCTCCCCCTCCTCCGGGGTACGCCGTTCCTTCACGTACGCCAGGTGGGTCTTGTAGGGCTCGGGACGGGTACGTCCCGGCGGGTTCTGCGCGTCCTGGCCGGCGGGTAGGCCGCAGCGCGGACAGTCCCAGACGGCCGGCTGCTCGGCGTCCAACGCCAACCGGATCTCGGTGGCGTGGTCGTTGCGGCACCAGTAGGTGACCGCGCGGCGGGGAGCCGGCTCGTACCGTTCGGTGGGGCGTTCCGGCCCCGAGCCGATGCGGGAACCACGGATGACGTTGCCACTGGGCACACTCGCTCCTGTCGTCGGAGGGGACCACCGCCTGAGGCGGGCGGTGGACGACGTGGCGGAGAAAAAAACTGCGCGCGGTCCGTGACGGACCGCGCGCAGATTGTACGACCTGATCGAGTCGCTCAGGATCCGCTGTTGAGCTGGAGCCGGAGCCAGAGGCCGAGCCCGATGATGCAGGCGAACCAGACGATGCTCACCAGGACGGTGTAGCGGTCCAGGTTCTTCTCGGCCACCGACGAGCCGGCCAGGCTGGAGCTGACCCCACCGCCGAACATGCTCGACAGCCCGCCGCCCTTACCCCGGTGCAGCAGGATGAGCATGGTGAGCAGAACGCTCGTGATGACCAGCAACACGATCAACGTGTATGCGAACCAGATCGGCATGGCTGGGGTCAGTCCTCTCGTTACGATCCTCGCCCGGACAGATCGGGCACGGCGGCACCGACCGGTGGACGGGCGGAGTCAAGAATAGCGAGCGATCAGGCGACCGTGTGCTCCGGGAAGCGGCAGATCTTCGCGAACTCCTCGGCGTCGAGGCTGGCCCCGCCCACCAGCGCCCCGTCCACGTCCGGCTGGGACATGATCGATGCGACGTTGGACGACTTCACCGAGCCGCCGTAGAGGATCCGGACCTGGTCGGCGGTGCCCTGGTCGTAGGTCTCGACCAGCCGCTTGCGGACCTCTCCGCAGACCTCCTGGGCGTCCTCGGGGGTGGCCGTCTTGCCGGTGCCGATCGCCCAGACCGGCTCGTACGCGACCACGACCTTGGTGACCTGCTCGGCGGTGAGCCCCTTGAGGGCGCCGTCGAGCTGGTCGCAGCAGTGCGGGACGTGCCGCAACTGCTCGCGGATCTCCAGGCCCTCACCGATGCAGAGGATCGGGGTGAGCCCGTTGGCCAGCGCGGCGGCCACCTTCGCGTTGACGATCGCGTCGTCCTCGTAGTGGTACTGCCGCCGCTCCGAGTGCCCGACCGTGACGTAGGTGCAGCCCAGCTTGGCCAGCATCGCCCCGGAGATGTCCCCGGTGTACGCGCCGGACTGGTACGGCGAGAGGTCCTGCCCGCCGTAGCCGATGAGCAGCTTGTCGCCGTCCACCGCGGTCTGCACGGTGCGCAGGTCGGTGAAGGGCGGCAGGACCACCGTCTCGACGGCGGTGAGCTGCTGCTCGGTGAGGCTCGCGGCCAGCTTCTGCACCAGCAGGTTGGCTTCGAGGTGGTTGAGGTTCATCTTCCAGTTGCCGGCCATCAGCGGCCGGCGGGTGACGCTCGCCATCAGTTCTCCAGGGCCGCGATGCCGGGGAGGGTCTTGCCCTCCAGGTACTCCAGGGAGGCGCCGCCACCGGTGGAGATGTGCCCGAACGACGACTCGTCCAGCCCGAGCGCCCGCACGGCCGCAGCGGAGTCCCCGCCACCGACCACGGTGAACGCGTCGGTCTTGGTGATCGCCTCGGCCACCCCCCGGGTGCCGTTCGCGAACGCCGGCATCTCGAACACGCCCATCGGGCCGTTCCAGAAGACCATCTTCGCGCCGGACAGCGCGGCGGTGAAGCCGGCCACCGTCTCCGGGCCGATGTCCAGGCCGAGCCGGTGGCTGGGGATGCCGTCGGCGGGCACCGTGTCGTGCGCGGCGTCCGGGGCGAAGGCATCGGCCGCCACCACGTCGACCGGGAGCAGGATCTTGCCGTCGGCGCGGGCCAGGAGGTTGCCGCAGGTCTCGACCATCTCCTCCTCCAGCAGCGAGGTGCCCACCTCGTGGCCCTGGGCCTTGAGGAAGGTGAAGCACATCCCGCCGCCGATGAGCAGCCGGTCGACCGTCGGCAGCAGCGCCTCGATGACCGCCAGCTTGTCGGAGACCTTGGAACCGCCGAGCACCACCACGTAGGGGCGCTCCGGCTCGCCGGTCAGCCGGGACAGCACCTCCACCTCACGCAGCACCAGCCGGCCGGCGACGTGCGGCAGCCGGGCCGGTACGTCGTGGACGCTGGCGTGCTTGCGGTGCACCGCGCCGAACGCGTCGTCCACGTACGCCTCGCCGAACGCGGCGAGCTGGTCGGCGAAGGCGCCCCGCTCGGTGTCGTCCTTGCTGGTCTCCCCCTTGTTGAAGCGGAGGTTCTCCAGCAGGGCCAGCTGGCCGTCGGCCAGCGCGTCCACGGTGGCGCGGGCGGACTCGCCGACGGTGTCGGTGGCGAAGTGCACGGGCGCGTCGAGCAGCTCACCGAGCCGCCCGGCGACCGGGCGGAGGCTGTATTGCGGGTCCGGGGCACCCTTCGGGCGACCCAGGTGCGAGCAGACCACGACCTTCGCCCCGGCCTGCACGAGCGCGCCCAGGGTGGGCAGGACGGCCCGGATGCGGCCGTCGTCGGTGATCTCCCCGGTC
Source organism: Micromonospora sp. WMMD734 (assembly GCF_049178975.1). Taxonomy (NCBI): domain Bacteria; kingdom Bacillati; phylum Actinomycetota; class Actinomycetes; order Micromonosporales; family Micromonosporaceae; genus Micromonospora; species Micromonospora sp. WMMD734. The sequence goes on along the minus strand of NZ_JBMHMK010000001.1, from coordinate 616,079 downwards.
TGCTTGTCGAGCGGGACGTTCAGGTCGGCGCGCACCAGCACGCGCCGACCCGACACCCCCTCGGCGAGCAGGTCGTCGAGGTTGCGGATGCTCACAGCGAGGAACCCACCAGCTTGACCAGGTCGACGAGCCGGTTGGAGTAGCCCCACTCGTTGTCGTACCAGCCGACGACCTTGACCTGGTTGCCGATGACCTTGGTCAGCGGCGCGTCGAAGATGCACGACGCCGGGTCGGTGACGATGTCGGCGGAGACGATCGGGTCCTCGTTGTAGACCAGGATGCCCTTGAGCGGGCCGTCCGCGGCGGCCTTGATCGCGGCGTTGACCTCGTCCACGCTGGTCTCCCGGCCGACCTCGACGGTCAGGTCGGTGGCCGAGCCGGTCGGGATCGGCACCCGCAGCGCGTAACCGTCCAGCTTGCCCTTGAGCACCGGCAGCACCAGCCCGATCGCCTTGGCGGCACCGGTCGAGGTGGGGACGATGTTCAGCGCGGCGGCGCGGGCCCGACGCAGGTCCTTGTGCGGCGCGTCCTGGAGGTTCTGGTCCTGGGTGTACGCGTGGATCGTGGTCATCAGGCCCTTCTCGATACCGAAGGTGTCCTGGAGGACCTTCGCCATCGGGGCCAGGCAGTTCGTGGTGCACGACGCGTTGGAGATGATGGTGTGCTTGGCCGGGTCGTACTGGTCGTGGTTGACGCCCATGACGACCGTGACGTCCTCGTTCTTCGCCGGAGCGGAGATGATGACCTTCTTGGCCCCGCCGTCGATGTGCGCCTTGGCCTTGGTGCCGTCGGTGAAGAAACCGGTGGACTCGATGACGACGTCCGCGCCGGCGTCGCCCCACGCCAGCTTCGACGGGTCCTTCTCGGCGAACGCCTTGATGGTCTTGCCACCGACGGTGATCTCGTCGGCGGTGGCCTTGACCTCGTGCGGCAGGCGACCGAGGATGCTGTCGTACTTGAGCAGGTGGGCGAGCGTCGCGTTGTCGGTCAGGTCGTTCACGGCGACGACCTCGATGTCGGCGCCGGACGCCAGCACGGCCCGGAAGAAGTTACGGCCGATGCGGCCGAAGCCGTTGATGCCAACCCGGATGGTCACAGGTCCCATCTCCTCGCGTTCTGGTCCGCCGACGTCAGAACCGGGCCGGCGGAGGTGTGTGCGCCGGCCGGTGAGCCGGCCGTTGACGATTCGTCTCGGCCACCCCGCCACGGTCTGGGAGGACCTGACCGCCCGAGGCGGCGTGCACGGCGAGGAGTGCCTGTGCCGGCCCCCTTGCCGTACCCATCGACCCTATCCGAGCGTGCCCCGCCGCCATGCGGCGGGTGGTGACCCCGTCGGGTCGACGGCACGGCACGCCCCACCCACCCGACCCGGGGCACGTCACGCCCGCCGGCCCGTGCCTCGCACGCGCCTGCGGGATGGCGGCCCACCGTCCTATCAGACCACGAGCATGTCGGGCGTGACGGCCGCTTCGGTATCCGGGATGCCCAGGTCACGGGCCCGTTTGTCGGCGAGCGCCAGCAGCCGGCGGATCCGGCCGGCGATCGCGTCCTTGGTCAACGGCGGGTCGGCCAGCGCCCCCAACTCCTCCAGCGACGCCTGCCGGTGCTCCAACCGCAGCTGACCGGCCGAGGTGAGATGGTTCGGGGCGTCGTCGGCGAGGATCTCCAGCGCCCGGGTGACCCGGGCGGCGGCGGCCACCGCGGCCCGCGCCGAGCGGCGCAGGTTGGCGTCGTCGAAGTTCGCCAGCCGGTTGGCGGTGGCCCGCACCTCGCGGCGGACCCGACGCTCCTCCCAGGCCAGCACGCTGGAGTGCGCGCCGATCCGGGTGAGCAGCGCGGCGATCGCGTCACCGTCCTTGACCACCACCCGGTCCACCCCGCGCACCTCCCGGTTCTTGGCGGTGATGCCGATCCGACGGGCCGCGCCGACCAGGGCCAACGCCGACTCCGGGCCGGGGCAGGTGATCTCCAGCGCGCTGGAGCGGCCCGGCTCGGTCAACGAGCCGTGCGCCATGAACGCGCCCCGCCAGGCCGACACCGCGCAGCACACGTTCGCCGCCACCACGTGTGGCGGCAGGCCACGCACCGGGCGGCCCCGGACGTCGAGCAGGCCGGTCTGCCGGGCCAGCGCCTCGCCGTCCTTGACCACCCGGACGATGAAGTGGCTGCCCTTGCGCAGCCCACCCGAGGCGAGCACGTGGATCTCGCTGGGATAGCCGTACACCTCGGCGATCTCCCGGCGCAGCCGACGGGCCACCGCCCCGGTGTCCAGCTCGGCCTCCACCACCACCCGACCGGAGACGATGTGCAGCCCACCGGCGAACCGCAGCAGCGCGGCCATCTCCGCCCGCCGGCAGCAGGGCTTGGGCACGTCGACCCGGCTCAGCTCGTCCTTGACCGCAGCCGTCATCGCCATTGTGCGCCCCCTCACGGACCGGTACCGGCGTGTCGCCGGTGATTACGTACGTGCTTAACGATCGGCGCCCAGGACAGGCACCAGTGCCGCAGCCAGGGCGGCCGGATCGTGGCGGGGTGTGCCGTCGTCGACGGCGACCGGGGCGAGGACCAACCGGGCACCAAGCGATTCTGCCGCACGCCCGACCGGTTCGGGATCACCCACCGCCTTGGAGTCGGCCACCACGTAGTCCACGGTGAGCTGCGGGAGGTACCAGCGCAGGGCCGCCAGGTGGTCGGCCACCGACAGACCCAGGGTCTCCTGCTCGGCCGCCAGGTTGAGGGTGACCAGCCGCCGGGCCGGGCTGGTCACGATCGCCTCGGCCAGCCCCGGCACCAGCAGGTGCGGCAGGACGCTGGTGTACCAGCTCCCCGGACCGAAGATCAACCAGTCCGCCCCGCCGACCGCGGCCACCGCCTCCGCGCAGGCCACCGGGGCGTCCGGGGTGATCCGCAGCGCCTCCACCGTGCCCGTGGTCACCGCCACCTGGTGCTGGCCACGCACGGTGCGCACCTCGTCGGGGCGGGTCGGGTCCACCCCGCGAACCTGGGCCTCGATGTCCACCGGTTCGGCGGACATCGGCAGCACCCGGCCGACCGCGCCGAGCATCGCCCCGGCGTGCGCGAGCGCGGCCACCGGGTCGCCGAGCTGCTCCATCAGGCCGCAGAGCACCAGGTTGCCCACCGCGTGACCGGCCAGCCCGTCGCGGGGGTCGCCGGCGAACCGGTGCTGGAACAGCCCGGCGCTGCGGCGGGTGGCCGGATGGTCGCCGGCCAGCGCCACCAGGGCCTGCCGCAGGTCCCCCGGGGGCAGGCCGCCCCGCTCGGCGCGCAGCCGGCCGCTGGAGCCGCCGTCGTCGCCGACGGTGACCACGGCGGTGATGTCCAGTTCGAGTTCCCCGGCGCAGTGCCGCAGTGCCCGCAGCGAGGCGGACAGACCGTGCCCCCCGCCGAAGGCGACCACCGACATCGCCGTCATTCCCGCCCCAGGTCCCGGTGCTGCGCGTTGGCGGCCAATCCCGACTGGCGCAGCCGCTCGGCCAACTCCTCGGCGATCGCCACACTGCGGTGCTTGCCGCCGGTGCAGCCGACGGCGACCGTCAGGTACCGCTTGCCCTCGCGTTCGAAGCCGGCGGTGGTGGCGTTGACCAGGTCGGCGTACGAGGCGACGAAGGCGTCCGCGCCCTCCTGGCCGAGCACGTACGCGCTGACCGCCGCCTCCCGCCCGGTGTGCTCCCGCAGCTCGGGCACCCAGTACGGGTTCGGCAGGAACCGGGCGTCGAGCACGAAATCGGCGTCCGGCGGCAGGCCGTACTTGAAGCCGAAGGAGAGCACGGTGAGCCGCAGCCGACGGGCGTCCTCCCCGCCGAACAGCTCCTCGACCCGGCGACGGAGCTGGTTGACGTTGAGGTGGCTGGTGTCGATGATCACATCGGCCTGGTCCCGGGCCTCCTCCAGCAGCTCCCGCTCGACGGCGATCCCGTCGGCCAGTCGCCCCTCGCCCTGCAACGGGTGCGAGCGGCGGACGCTCTCGAACCGCCTGATCAGCACCTCGTCGTCGGCGTCGACGAAGACCACCCGGGGCGAGAAACCGCGTTCCTTGAGCTCCCGGATCGCCCCGGCCAGGTCGGTGGAGAAGGCCCGCGACCGCACGTCCAGCACCATCGCGGTACGCCGGGCCGCCCCGCCGGCCTTCATCGCCAGCTCGGCCATGTCCAGCATCAGCGCCTGCGGCAGGTTGTCCACCACGTAGTAGCCGACGTTCTCCAGGGCGCGGGCGACGGTGCTACGGCCACCGCCGGACAGGCCGGTGACCACCACCAGCGTGGTGTCCGACTCCGCCGTGCCGCCCTCGACGTACCCGCCGGTTGTCCGCGCCTCGACCATCCCACCGCTCCCGCTTCGTGGCGGCGGGCCCCGGAGGGCCGCGTACCGCACAGGGTCAGTCGACGACTCTATCCCGGCGGGCGGCGTCGATCCCGGCATGCCCGGCGGCGGGTTGCCGGCGGGGTCGGCCCGGCGTTCGACAGGCGTCCGGAGCATCGCCTGGCGCAGAGCGGTATGCCTGTCCGTCATATTTATGACGGACAGGCATACCGCTCGACGGGAGAAGTGCCGGCACCTCCGCACCGCGCCGGTCGCGGCCCGATCGCCCTAGTTGCCGTCCGGTTCGGTGGCGGTGAGGGGCGCGGGCTGGCCGGCCTGCGCCCGTAGCGCGCCCTCCCATACCGGGTCCGTGGCCGCCCACTCGGCGACCAGCGCCGCCAGCCGGCGAGCGGGCAGACCACGCGCGAGTACGGTCAGCTCCGCGACCCGGGGGTCGACCGCCGGATCCGCCTGCGGGGTGGCCGTCGACGACCACGCGAGGCCGTCGGCCAGGGCGGCGGCGGTGAGGGCCACCGCGGGCGCACACAGGTCGGTTTCGGTGGTGCAGTCACACTCGGCGGTGAAGCCGTCCGCCGTGACCCCCACCCAGACCTCGTACGGCGGCCGACCCACCTCGTGGACCAACCCGGATGCTCCGCCGCCGACCGGGACGACCTCCGCCGGTTGGCCGGAGGCCGTCAGCCTGTCCGCCGCTGCGCAGACCTCGACCCCGGCCGCGTCCCGGAGTGCGTCGATATCGATGCGTACCGCCATCCGGCCATCCAACCGCACGGCGTCGGGGCCCTCGACAGCAGGTCGGCGACCCTACGGGGTCAACCGCGCAGGCGGTGCCGCAGGCCACCGAGGAACGACGACCAGGCGTCCCGGCCGAAGTGGAGCACCGGCCCGCCCTGGTCCTTGGAGTCCCGCACCGCCAGCCCACCGGACACCTCAGCCACCTCGACACAGTTCGAACCGCTCGCGCTGCTCCGGCTACTCCTCCGCCACCCGGTCGCGTGAAGATCCGCAGCGGTCATTGGTCAGGCCCCTCTGTCCGAGTCAGTATTCGTCGGCCACCCGGGCCAGGAAACCGGCCGACTCGTCAGGGCCGAGCGCCTTGGCCATGAGGTGGTCGAACATGAGTCTATATCGGGCGACGTGCCGATCCTCCTCCAGAAGCAGCGTGCTGGAGTCGTTGTCGAGATAGACGACCGTGGGGTCCAGGGCTGGATCGGCATACCCGAGAAGGGTGAAGGGGCCACCCATCGCTGCGTGCGCACCAGCGGCAAAGGGCAGGATCTGGATCTCGACGGTGGGCAGCTCACACGCCTCGATCAGTCGAGCGAGTTGCGCTCGCATCACCACTGGACCGCCCACGACGCGACGGATGGCCGCCTCGTCGAGGACCATCCACAGTCTCGGCGGCATGTCTCGGGAGAGCAGTACCTTGCGGCCCAGGCGGGCTGCCACCCGTCGGTCGATCTCATCCTGGTCGGCGGTGCTGCGTCCGGCCCGCACGATCGCCCGGACGTACTCCTCCGTCTGCAACAGGCCCGGCACGTAGAGGCTCTCGAAGGTGCTGATCGAGGTCGCCTCGGCCTCGAAGCCGACGTAGTCATCCGGCAGCACGTCGCCGTACGCGCTCCACCAGCCCTTCTGGCGTGCCTGCCGGAGCAATCCGGTCAGCGACTCCCGCTCCTGCTCGGAGACCTCGTAGAAGTCGAGCAGGGGCGGGAGATCCTTCGGCATGACCCGGGAGTGCCCGAGCTCGAAACGGATGACCTTGGTGCGGTGCCAGCCCAGGACCTTCGCCACCTCCTCCGCGGTGCGGCCGGTGCGGTCCCGCAGACGACGCAACTCACGCCGCAGGCGACGGGCTCTGATCGTGGGACTCGGCACCTGTGCCATCGCCAGCATCACCTCCACCATGAGTAGTCGATTCTTGTCTGCGGGTGACGCAAAATCAACCACCTGTTCAGAAAAATGTGATGTTGCATTTTTGGTTGCAAGACCTCAATCTGGAGTGGCTACTACGGAGAGGAACGCCCTGGTGACCGAGAATCAACCGACGCAGGGGAAACCGGCCGAATTCCAGGATGACCTGGCCGCCATCCTCGACGGGGCCGACGTGTCCGAGCGGGTCCGGGCCGCCATCGCCCATGCACTGACCACGCCGGACGCCGTCACCTCGTACGACAACTCGTTGGTCGGTCGGTATGCGACCGAGCGCGAGCGGCAGGCGGGCCGCAACAGACCGCCCAGCTCGGCCTACCGGCTTCCCCGCCGGTGGACGCTGCACCTGACCTACCGCGCGGTCGACCTGCGGGAGGCCCGGGAGCAGGCGGTCGTCTACACCGAGGGGCTCACCATCCTGCGCCCCGAGCTGCCGGCGAGCGCCGCGCTGCTGTCCCGGGCGGACGGCTGGAACCACGTCGAGCCGGTGTTCTGCGGCCGGACCGGCCCCGACAACGAGGTCTGCATGGACATCACCGGCCATCCCGGCTTCCACAGCGCCGCCGGCATCGGCGGCCTCTGCTGGGGTGACGGGGACAGCTCCGGGTGACGGCCCGCCGTGCCGGACACCCGCCGGCTCCGGCGGGGGCACCGCCGAGGACGTGGGGTGCCGTGGGAAGCGGTGCGGGTCGGGGCGGGGCCGGGGGCGTCGTGGACGGCGGTGTCGGGGCCGGCTCGTAGACTCTCCGGATGGCCTCCCCCACCGAGCTGCGTGCCTCCGACGCCCTCGACGTGCTCCGCCGGGTCTTCGGCTACGACGCCTTCCGGGGCTTCCAGCAGGAGGTCATCGACCACGTGGTGGCCGGCGGGGACGCCCTGGTGCTGATGCCCACAGGTGGCGGCAAGTCGCTGTGCTACCAGGTCCCGGCCCTGGTCCGTGACGGTGTCGCGGTGGTCGTCTCCCCGCTGATCGCCCTCATGCAGGACCAGGTCGACGCGTTGACGGCGGTCGGCGTCCGCGCCGGCTTCCTCAACTCGACGCAGGACTACGCGGCCCGGCGCGCGGTCGAGCAGGCGTTCGTCGCCGGCGAGCTGGACCTGCTCTACCTCGCCCCGGAGGCGCTGGGCACCCGGGGAGTGCAGCAGTTGCTCGACCGGGGCCGGATCGGTCTGTTCGCCATCGACGAGGCGCACTGCGTGTCCCAGTGGGGGCACGACTTCCGCCCCGACTACCTGGCCCTGTCGATGCTGCACGAACGGTGGCCGGCGGTGCCCCGGATCGCGTTGACCGCGACCGCCACCAGCGCCACCCGGGCCGAGATCGCCACCCGGCTCCAGCTCACCGAGGCGAAGCACTTCGTGGCGAGCTTCGACCGGCCCAACATCCAGTACCGGATCGTGCCCAAGAAGGAACCGCGCAAGCAGCTGCTGGCCCTGCTGCGCGACGAGCACCCGGGCGATGCCGGCATCGTCTATTGCCTGTCCCGCGCCTCGGTGGACAAGACCGCCGAGTTCCTGGTCGCCAACGGGATCGCCGCACTGCCCTACCATGCCGGCCTGGACGCGGGCACCCGCGCCGCCAACCAGCAGCGGTTCCTGCGTGAGGACGGCCTGGTCATGGTCGCCACGATCGCCTTCGGGATGGGCATCGACAAGCCGGACGTCCGGTTCGTGGCCCACCTCGACCTGCCCAAGTCGGTGGAGGGCTACTACCAGGAGACCGGCCGGGCCGGCCGGGACGGGCTGCCGTCGACCGCCTGGCTCGCCTACGGCCTGCAGGACGTGGTGCAGCAGCGCAAGATGATCGAGACGTCGGACGGCGACCTGGCCCACCGGCGCAACCTCGCCACCCACCTCGACGCCATGCTGGCGCTCTGCGAGACGGTCCGCTGCCGCCGGGTGCAACTGCTCGAATACTTCGGCCAGCCCGGCACCGGCGACTGCGGCAACTGCGACACCTGCCTGACCCCGCCGGAGACCTGGGACGGCACGGTGGCCGCGCAGAAGCTGCTGTCCACCGTCTACCGGCTCGACCGGGAACGCAACCAGCGCTTCGGTGCCGGGCACTGCGTCGACATCCTGCTCGGCAAGCAGAACGACAAGATCAGCCAGTACGGCCACGACGCGCTGAGCACCTTCGGCATCGGCACCGAGCTGCGCGAGGCGGAGTGGCGCGGGGTGGTGCGGCAGCTGCTCGCCGAGGGGCTGTTGGCGGTCGAGGGCGACTACGGCACGCTGGCGCTCACCGAGGCCAGCACGGAGGTGCTGGGGCGCCGCCGCACCGTGACCATGCGCCGGGAGCCGGAGAAGGTCGCCTCGGCCCGGTCGGCGAAGCCACGTGGCGCGGCCACCGTGGTCGCCGAGCTGTCCCCGGCGGCCGGGTCGCTGTTCGAGCGGCTGCGGGCCTGGCGGGGAGCCACCGCCAAGGAACAGGGTGTCCCCGCGTACGTGATCTTCCACGACGCGACGTTGCGGCAGATCGCCACCGACGTCCCCACCTCGCTGGCCGAGCTGTCGAGGATCAGCGGTGTCGGCGAGAACAAGCTCGCCAAGTACGGCGATTCCCTCCTCGCCGTCCTCGCCGACCAGCCCTGACCGCCGTCAGTCGGTCGGGGTGGGGGCGGTGGTCTTCGGGTCACCGTCGAGGGCGGCGAGGATCGCCTCGGCGGTGCGCCGGCCCACCCCGGGCACCTCGACAATCTCCTCGACGGTGGCGGCGGAGAGCCGTTTGAGCGAGCCGAAGTGGTGCAGCAGCGCCTTGCGGCGTACCTCGCCCAGCCCGGGGACGGTGTCCAGGGCCGATTCGGTCATCCGCTTGGAGCGCCGCTGCCGGTGGAACGTGATGGCGAACCGGTGCGCCTCGTCGCGGACGCGTTGCAGCAGGTAGAGCCCCTCGGAGGTGCGCGGCAGGATGACCGGGTAAGCGTCGTCGGGGAGCCAGACCTCCTCCAGCCGCTTGGCCAGCCCGCACAGCGCCACGTCGTCGATGCCCAGCTCGGCCAGGGCCTGGGCCGCCGCCGCCACCTGCGGGGCGCCACCGTCGACCACCACCAGCTGCGGCGGGTAGGCGAACTTACGCGGCCGGCCGGTGGTCGGATCGATGCCGGGGCGGTCGGGATCGGACGCGGTCTCCTCGCCCAGCTCGCCGGTCTCGGCGCGGGCGTCGAGGTAGCGGGCGAAGCGGCGACGCAGCACCTCGGACATCGCCGACAGGTCGTCGGTGGCGCCCCGGACGATGAACCGGCGGTACTCGCTCTTGCGGGGCAGCCCGTCCTCGAAGACGACCATGCTGGCCACCACATCGGTGCCCTGGATCTGGGAGACGTCGAAGCACTCGATGCGCAGCGGCGAGGTACGCATGCCGAGCGCCTCGCTGATCTCGTCGAGCGCCTTGCTGCGGGTGGTCAGGTCACCGGCCCGCTTGAGCTTGTGCCGGGCCAGCGCGTCCTTCGCGTTGCGGCCCACCGTCTCCAGCAGGGTCTTCTTGTCGCCGCGCTGGGGCACCCGCAGCGACACCCGGCTGCCCCGGCGGGCGCTGAGCCAGTCGGCGAGCGCCTCGGCGTCGCCCGGCAGCTCGGGGACGAGCAACTCCCGGGGGACGTCTGCCTCGCCCTGCTCACCGCCGTAGACCTGGGTGCAGAAGTGGTGCACCAGGTCGCCGGTGGTCAGCTCCTCGGTCTTCTCCACCACCCAGCCGCGCTGGCCGCGTACCCGACCGTCGCGGACGTGGAAGACCTGCACGGCGGCTTCGAGGGGGTCGTCGGCGAAGGCGACCACGTCGGCGTCGGTGCCGTCGCCGAGCACCACTGTCTGCTTCTCCATCGCCCGGCGCAGGGCGGCCACGTCGTCGCGCAGCCGGGCCGCCCGCTCGAACTCCAACTGCTCGCTGGCCTCGGTCATCTCGCGTTCGAGGCGACGCACCATGGTGTCGGTGCGGCCGGCCATGAACTCGCAGAAGTTGTCGACGATCGCCCGGTGCGCCTCGGCGGAGACGGTGCCGACGCAGGGCGCGGAGCACTTGCCGATGTAGCCGAGCAGGCAGGGCCGGCCGACCTGCCCGGCCCGCTTGAACACCCCGGCGGAGCAGGTGCGGGCGGGGAAGACCCGCAGCAGCAGGTCGAGCGTCTCGCGGATCGCCCAGGCGTGCGAGTACGGCCCGAAGTACCGCACGCCCTTACGCTTCGCGCCCCGCATGACCTGCAACCGCGGGTATTCCTCGTCGAGGGTCACCGCCAGGTACGGATACGACTTGTCGTCGCGGTACCGGACGTTGAACCGGGGGTCGTACTGCTTGATCCAGGTGTATTCGAGCTGGAGCGCCTCGACCTCGGTGCCGACGGTGACCCAGTCGACCGACTCGGCCGTGGTGACCATCTGCCGGGTGCGCTCGTGCAGCCCCCACGGGTCGGCGAAGTAGGAGTTGAGCCTGCTGCGCAGGCTCTTGGCCTTGCCGACGTAGATCACCCGGCCGGTGCCGTCGCGGAACCGGTAGACCCCGGGGGACTCGGGGATCGTGCCGGTCGCGGGGCGGTAGGTCGAGGGATCAGCCACGGCACCGAGACTATCCGTTGCCCCCGACACTCCAGATCACGCCGAGCTGGTCGACCTCGGTGCCGCTGCGGCCGAAGAAGCCGGCCAGCCGGCCCCCCTCGGGTGCGGTGAAGGTGACCGCCGCCGAGGTGGGCGTACCGGCGGTGAGGGTGCGGCCCTGGTCGGTGCTGAGCCGGGCCGAGAAGATCCTGGTCCGGCCGTCCTTCTGCCCCTGGGTGAGGGTGACCTGGGTGATCCGCTCGCCGGGGGCCAGGGTGAGGCTGCTCTCCGTCCCGCCGGTGCCGCCGTGGCGCAGCTGGCCGCCGTCGGCGAGGTCGACGCCGACGGCGTCGAGCCGGGAGCCGCCGCGCAGGGTGACCCGGGTGACCGCCGGGCCGACCCGGTCGGCGTCGGTGAACGGCGTGCCGTGCGGGCCGCCCCAGGTGTCGCTGGCCCGCAGCGTCGGGTCGAGGGTCCAGTCGAACCAGGCGGCATGCGGGTAGTGGTCGGACAGCGGGCCGCCGGTCGGGGTGAGGAACCGGGCGTGCTCGTTGTGGTAGCGGTTCAGGGTGAGGTCGACCAGCCTGTTGCCCCGGTAGAGGATCTTGTCGACCACCTCGCAGGCGTCGGTCACGTTGGCCTCGTCGCAGACCAGCGCCGGGTCACCGGCGGCCGGCGGCTGGCCGCCCCGCTCCTGCTGCACCCAGACGTCGGTGAGGCCGTTGGCCGCCACCAGGTCGCGGATGTTGTCACCGGTACGGGTGTAGCGGACGTTCAGGTCCCCCATCAGCACCACCGCGTTGCCTGCCGAGTTGGCGGCGACGTACGCGGAGAGCTGGCTGAGGTTGGACCGCCGGGCGGCCAGGTCGGCGTCGGTGGTGCCGGCGTTGGGGTGGGCGTTGTAGAAGTCGACGTAGACGCCCTCGGCGAGCCGGATGCGGCTGGCGGTGAAGCCCTTCGGGGTCAGGCAGTCGGTGCCGTTGCAGGAGTTCCACTTTACCCGAGCGAAGTCGCTGTACGGGTAGTTCGACAGCGTGTTGAGGCCGCTGCCGAACGGCACGCCCCCGCTGGTGGGCGTCCGGTACGGGTGCTGGTCGGTGGCGTACAGGTCGGCGTGGTAGTTGAAGTCCTCCTGGACGTGCACGATGTCGTACCCGCCGAGCCGTTCGCCGATCGGCCTGGTGTTCGTCGCCGGGTCGCCGCTGGAGATGATGTCGGGCAGCCCGGCGACGTTGTAGGTGAGCACGGAGAACGCCCCCGAGGTGGGGGCGGCGACCCCGGCGGGGGCAGGGGCGGGGGCGGCCGAGGCGGCGGCCGGCCCGGACGGGGTGAGCGCGACCGCGAGCAGCGTCGCGGACGCGAGCAGACGGACGACCTTCATCGACGATCCAATCTGGAGCGGAAGGACCGGCGGACGCCGGTCGATGGACGTCTTCCGATATCGACGGACGGAGATTACCATCCGGTAACCGAATGTTATTCACGTAAAGATCCCATCCTCATCGGAGGATCGCCATGCCCCGTCCCCCCACCGTCCGTCGCCTGCTCGCCGGCCTGACCGCCGGCATCAGCGTCGCCGCCCTGCTCACCACGACACCCGCCGCACCCGCCGAGGCCGCCGCGCCACGTGCCGCCTTCACCCCCGAGGACTACTGCCTCGGCGAGTGCGGCGACATCCTGCCGCCCGGCCAGAACGGCAACGCCACACTGGTCGAGGTGCTGGGCAACCAGACCCTCGGCACCCTGCCCCGGCACTCCGCCGACCAGCTCGGCCGCTACGCCGACCTGGTCTACGGCTACGCCGGGCTACGCGAGGAACAGATCGGCTCGTTCTTCAACGACGCCTCCTTCGGCGTCCCGCAGGGGCAGGTCGAACGCGACTACTCGCCCCGCGCCGACGTCCGCATCCTGCGGGACAAGGCGACCGGCGTCCCGCACGTCACCGGCACCACCCGGGGCGGCACCATGTACGGCGCCGGCTACGCCGGAGCCGAGGACCGGCTGTTCACCATGGACCTGCTGCGGCACGTCGGCCGGGGCACCCTCACCTCGTTCGCCGGGGGCGCACCCGGCAACCGGGCCCTGGAGCAGAGCGTCTGGCGCAACTCGCCGTACACCGAGGCGGACCTCCAGGCGCAGGTCGAGGCGCTGCGCACGAAGGGGCCGCGCGGCCAGCAGCTCTACGCCGACGTGCAGGAGTACATCGCCGGCATCAACGCCTACATCGGCGTCTGCATGGGTGCCCGCAACTGCCCCGGCGAGTACGTGCTCACCGGCCACCTGGACGCGGTCACCAACGCCGGTGGCCCGGAGCCGTTCCAGCTCACCGACCTGATCGCCATCGCCGGCGTGGTCGGCGGGCTGTTCGGCGGCGGGGGCGGCACCGAGATGCAGTCCGCGCTGGTCCGTATCGCCGCCCGCGCCAAGTACGGGGCCACCGAGGGCGACAAGGTGTGGACGGCGTTCCGCAACCAGAACGATCCGGAGACCGTGCTGACCCTGCACGACGGGCAGAGCTTCCCGTACGGCGACGCCTCCCCCGACGCGGCGAGCGTGGCGCTGCCCGACGCCGGCTCGGCCCGGGTCGAGCCGATCTTCACCGACCCGACCGGCTCCGCCGGCAGCACCGCCGCCCCGGCCCGCACCACCGGCAACAGCGCGTCCGGTGAGCTGGCCGCCGCGCTGTCCGGGCTGACCATCAGCCCGGCGCACCGGGGCATGTCCAACGCGGCGGTGGTCTCGGCCGCGAACTCGGCCACCGGGCACCCGGTCGCGGTCTTCGGCCCGCAGACCGGCTACTTCTCGCCGCAACTGCTGATGATCCAGGAGTTGCAGGGGCCGGGGATCAGCGCCCGGGGCGCGGCGTTCGCCGGGCTCAACCTCTACGTGCTGCTCGGCCGGGGCCAGGACTACGCGTGGAGCGCCACCTCGTCGATCCACGACATCACCGACACCTACGCGGTGCCGCTGTGCACCACCGACGGCAGCACCCCCACCCTCGCCGCCGACCACTACCTCTACCGGGGCCAGTGCGTGGCGATGGAGGAGCTCGCCCACGTCAACAAGTGGACGCCGACCCTCGCCGACGGCACCGCCAAGGGGTCGTACAAGCTGGTGGCCTGGCGGACGAAGCTCGGCCTGGTGTCGTGGCGGGGCACGGTGGGCGGCAAACCGCACGCGTTCACCCAGCTGCGCTCCACCTACCGGCACGAGGCCGACTCGGCGATCGGCTTCCAGATGTTCAACGACCCGGCCCAGATGGGCTCGGCGGACGCCTTCGTCGCCTCGGCCAACAACGTCGAGTACGCCTTCAACTGGTTCTACGTCAACTCCACCGAGTCGGCGTACTTCAACTCCGGGCTGAACCCGGTGCGGGCCGCCGGGTCCAACCCGAACCTGCCGATGAAGGCCGAGCCGGCCTACGAGTGGCAGGGCTTCGACCCGGCGACGAACACCGCAAGCTACGCCCCGCTGGCCGCCCACCCCCGGTCGGTCAACCAGGACTACTACGTCAGTTGGAACAACAAGCAGGCCAAGGACTTCGGCGGCGCGGACGGCAACTACAGCTTCGGCGCGGTGCACCGGGCCGACCTGCTGGACCGCCCGCTCAAGGCGGGCCTGGTCGCCGGCCGGAAGTACGACCGGGGCTCGCTAACCGCGCTGGTGGAGCAGGCCGGCGTGACCGACCTGCGCGGGGCCGAGGTGCTCGACGAGCTGATCCGGGTGCTGGAGAGCCAGCCCGTCGCCGACGCCGCGCTGGCCACCGAGATCAGCCGGCTCAAGGCGTGGCGGCAGGACGGCGCGCTGCGGGTGGAGACGGCGAAGGGGTCGAAGGTCTACCGGCACGCCGATGCGATCCGCACCTTCGACGCCTGGTGGCCGCTGCTGGTGCGGGGGATGTTCCGCGACCAGCTCGGCCCGGACCTCTACCAGTCGCTGATCAACGCGATCCAGATCAACGAGTCCCCCTCCGGGTACCAGCAGGGCGACAAGTCCAACCTGCCGACCTCGGCCAACGAGGCCCAGGCGCACAAGGGCTCGTCCTTCCAGTACGGCTGGTGGGGTTACGTCGACAAGGACCTGCGCGCGGTGCTCGGCGACCCGGTGCGCGGCGGGCTGGGCCGGGGCTTCTGCGGCGCGGGGAACCTGGCCGGCTGCCGGCAGGTGCTGCTGGACACGTTGCGCACGGCGGCGGCCACCCCGGCGGCCCAGGTGTACCCCGGGGACGCGAGCTGCGCCGCCGGTGACCAGTGGTGCGCGGACGCGATCATCCAGTCGCCGCTGGGTGGGATCAAGCACGCCACCATCGCCTGGCAGAACCGGCCCACCTTCCAGCAGACGGTGTCGTTCCCGTCTCGGCGTGGCGACGACCTGACCAACCTGGCCGCCGGCCGGACGGCGACCGCGTCCGGCAGTGAGCTGTTCTTCGGGGCGGGCAAGGCCGTCGACTCCGACCTCGGCACCCGCTGGGCGAGCAGTTGGGCCGACGACCAGTGGCTCAGCGTCGACCTCGGGTCGGCCCGGCAGGTGGGCCGGGTGACGCTGGCCTGGGAGTCGGCGTACGCCAGGTCGTACCGGATCGAGGTGTCGACCGACGGGTTGAGCTGGCGGACGGTGTGGTCGACCACGGCCGGCGACGGCGGCACCGACGTGGCGGCCTTCCCCACCACGACCGCCCGGTACGTGCGGATGCACGGGGTGACCCGGGCCACCACGTACGGTTACTCGATCTGGGAGATGGCGGTCTACGCGCAGTGACCCCGACCGGCCGGCCCGCAGGACGTCCTGCGGGCCGGCCGGTGTCGGTCAGGCCAGCGTGATCTGGTCGCCGTCGACCTTGAGTTCCTTCGCCGCCAGCGGCTGGGTCGCCGGGCCCTGCTTGACCGCGCCGTCGGTGATGGCGAACTTGCTGTTGTGGCAGGTGCAGTTGATCGTCCCGCCGTCGACGTTCGACACCGGGCAGCCCTGGTGGGTGCAGATCGGGTCGAACCCCTTGAACTCCCCCGCCGTCGGCTGGGTGATCACCACACCCTGCGCGGCGTAGACCTGGCCGCCGCCGACCGGGATGTCACCCGTCCTGGCGATCGCGGCGGCACCCGACCCGCCGGTGGTCGCGGCCGGTCCGCCGGTGGCCGGGGTGGCCGGCTCGTCACCGGAGTCGTCACCGCAGGCGGTCAGGAGGACCGCCGCCCCCACCGCGCCGGCCCCGGCCAGCAGGGCACGTCGGGTCTGCACACCGGGCACGGTCGGCACCTGGTCGTCTGTCATCTCCGGCCTTTCTCTCGACTACTGCCGCCGGTCGTCGACCCGCGCGGCTCACTGGAGCACACGCACCACTGTGCCCGACGGTTCATCCCGGCCGCCCGGGAACGCCCTGCGCAGCGGGCCGACGCGCCACCGCGCCCCGCCGCCGGGCGTGGACAGGCCCGGCGGCGGGGGCGTGCGGGCCGGGCGGCGGGCCGCCGGGTCAGCGGGCCCCGGCGGGCACCTTACGGGTACGCGCCTTCGGCGTCGTGCCGTTGGCGCGGGCCGCCCGGGTCACCGCCGCCTTCGCGCCCCGGGCCTGGCCGTCGAGCTTGAGCACGGAACGCAGGAACTGCCCGGTGTGGCTCTCGGCGACCTCGGCGACCTCTTCCGGGGTGCCGGTGGCGAGCACGGTGCCGCCCCGGTGACCGCCCTCGGGGCCCATGTCGATCAGCCAGTCGGCCGTCTTGATCACGTCGAGGTTGTGCTCGATGGTGATCACCGTGTTGCCCTTGTCGACCAGGCCCTCCAGCACCATCAGCAGCTTGCGGATGTCCTCGAAGTGCAGGCCGGTGGTGGGCTCGTCGAGCACGTAGACCGTCCGGCCGGTGGAACGCTTCTGCAGCTCGGAGGCCAGCTTGACCCGCTGCGCCTCACCGCCGGACAGCGTCGGCGCGGGCTGGCCCAGCCGGACGTAGCCCAGGCCCACGTCGTTGAGCGTGCGCAGGTGCCGGTGGATGGCCGGGATGGCGGAGAAGAACTCGGCCGCCTCCTCGATCGGCATCTCCAGCACGTCGGAGACGGTCTTGCCCTTGTAGTGCACCTCCAGGGTCTCCCGGTTGTACCGGGCGCCCTTGCACACCTCGCACGGGACGTAGACGTCCGGCAGGAAGTTCATCTCGATCTTGATGGTGCCGTCGCCGGAGCACGCCTCGCAGCGGCCACCCTTGACGTTGAACGAGAACCGGCCGGGGCCGTACCCCCGGACCTTGGCCTCGGTGGTCTCGGCGAACAGCTTGCGGACGTGGTCCCAGACCCCGGTGTAGGTGGCCGGGTTGGAGCGCGGGGTACGGCCGATCGGCGACTGGTCGACGCCGACCACCTTGTCGACGTGCTCCAGCCCGGAGACCCGGGTGTGCCGGCCCGGCACCAGCCGCGCGCCGTTGATCTGGTTGGCCAGCACCGCGTACAGGATGTCGTTGACCAGCGTCGACTTGCCCGAACCGGAGACCCCGGTGACCGCGATCAGCTGCCCCAGCGGGAACGGCACGGTGAGGTTGCGCAGGTTGTGTTCGCGCGCCCCGTGCACCACCAGCTCCCGTTCCGGCGTCTGCGGCCGGCGCTGCCGCGGCGTCGGGATCTCCCGCCGGCCCGACAGGTACGCCCCGGTCACCGACTCGGGATTGTCCAGCAACTCCGGCACCGACCCGCTGTGCACGATCTTGCCGCCGTGCTCGCCCGCGCCGGGGCCGATGTCGACGATCCAGTCGGCCACCCGGATGGTGTCCTCGTCGTGCTCGACCACGATCAGCGTGTTGCCCAGGCCACGCAGCCGCAGCAGGGTCTCGATCAGCCGGTGGTTGTCCCGCTGGTGCAGGCCGATCGACGGCTCGTCGAGCACGTAGAGCACGCCGACCAGGCCGGAGCCGATCTGGGTGGCCAGCCGGATGCGCTGCGCCTCGCCACCGGACAGGGTGCCGGCCGCCCGGTCCAGGGAGAGGTAGTCCAGGCCGACGTCGAGCAGGAACCGCAGCCGGGCGTTGATCTCCTTGAGCACCCGCTCGGCGATCATCTTCTGCCGGTCGGTCAACGTGATGCCGGCGAGCAGCTCGGCCGCCTCGCCCACCGACAGGTTGCACACCTCGGCGATGCTCCTGCCGGCGATGGTGACCGCCAGCACCTCGGGCTTGAGCCGGGTGCCGCCGCAGGCCGCACAGGGCACGTCACGCATGTAGCCCTCGTACTTGTCGCGCGACCACTCGCTCTCGGTGTCGGTGTGCCGCCGCTCGATCCACTGCACCACGCCCTCGAAGCCGGTGTAGTAGGAGCGCTCGCGGCCGTACTTGTTGCGGTAGCGCACGTGCACCTGGTCGTCGGAGCCGTGCAGGATGATCTTCTGGGCCCGGGCCGGCAACGCCCGCCAGGGGGTGTCGACGTCGAAGTGCTGGCTCTCGCCCAGCGCCTCCAGCAGGCGCAGGAAGTATTCCAGGTTGTGCCCGGTGGCCCAGGGCTGCAACGCGCCCTCGCGAAGGGTGCGCTCCGGGTCGGGGACGACCAGCTCCGGGTCGACCTCCTTCTTGGTGCCCAGGCCGGTGCACTCCGGGCAGGCCCCGTAGGGCGCGTTGAACGAGAACACCCGGGGTTCCAGGTCCTCGATCGCCAACGGGTGGTCGTTGGGGCAGGCCAGGTGCTCGGAGTAGCGGCGCTCCCGGGCCGGGTCGTTCTCGGGCAGGTCGACGAAGTCGAGCAGCACCAGGCCGTCGGAGAGGCCGAGCGCGGCCTCGACCGAGTCGGTCAGCCGCTGCTTGGCGCCCGGCTTGACGCTGAGCCGGTCGATCACCACCTCGATGGTGTGCTTCTCCTGCTTCTTGAGCTTCGGCGGCTCGGTCAGCGGGTGCACCACCCCGTCGACCCGGGCGCGGGCGTAGCCCTTGGCCTGGAGTTCGGCGAAGAGGTCGACGTACTCGCCCTTGCGGCCCCGGACCACCGGGGCGAGCACCATGAACCGGGTGCCCTCGGCCATCGCGAGGACCCGGTCGACGATCTGCTGCGGGCTCTGCCGGGAGATCCGCTCGCCGCAGACCGGGCAGTGCGGCTCGCCGATACGGGCGAAGAGCAGCCGCAGGTAGTCGTAGACCTCGGTGATGGTGCCGACGGTGGAACGCGGGTTGCGCGAGGTGGACTTCTGGTCGATGGAGACGGCGGGGCTCAGGCCCTCGATGAAGTCGACGTCGGGCTTGTCCATCTGGCCGAGGAACTGCCGGGCGTACGACGACAGCGACTCGACGTAGCGGCGCTGCCCCTCGGCGAAAATGGTGTCGAAGGCCAGGCTCGACTTGCCGGAGCCGGAGAGCCCGGTGAAGACGATGAGGGCGTCCCGGGGCAGGTCGAGACTGACGTCACGCAGGTTGTGCTCGCGCGCGCCACGGATGATCAGACGGTCGGCCACGGTGCGGGTGCTCCCGGAAGAAGAATATGAGGCGGATCTGTCCGCTCCGAGTGGGATCTGAGCGGTTTTACGGGGCGCAGAAGGAACGCCTGCGCAACTCTAGCCCCGGGCTACGACAACTTCCCGCACGCCAACATTCCCCCAGCTCACACCGGTCGGCCGACCCGCCGGGCACACCACCGCACCCGGCCCGGCCGGTCGGGACCGGCCGGGCCGGAGCGGGTCAGAACCCGCCGGGCAGGGGCGGCGTCGGCGGCCGGGCCGGCCGCCGACGGCCACCCCGCCAGCCGCCCCGCCGCTCGGCCGCCAACCGGCTCTGCCGGCGACCGCTCTCGTACGCCAGCTCCCGCTGGAGCCGACGCCAGCTCTCGAAGCGCCGGCCCGGCAACTCCCCGGCCTCCACCGCCTCGCGCACCGCACACGCCGGCTCGGCGGTGTGCCCGCAGTCGGCGTACCGGCAGCCGGTGGCCAGCTCGGCGATGTCGGTGAACGCCCGGTCCAGCCCGGTGTGCCCGTCCAGCAGGCCCACCGCCCGGACCCCGGGGGTGTCCAGCACCGCGCCGCCGCCGGGCACCGGGACCAGCGCCCGCCAGGTGGTGGTGTGCCGCCCCTTGCCGTCGACCCGGCGGATCGCCTGGGTCGGCATGACCTCCGCCCCGACCAGCGCGTTGACCAGGCTCGACTTACCCGCCCCGGACGGGCCGAGCAGGGCCAGCGTGCGCCCCGCCGCGACCAGCGGACGCAGCGGCGTCAGGCCGGTGCCCCGCTCGGCGCTGACCGGCAGCACCGGCACCCCGGGGGCGACGGCGGCGAGCTGCCGGGCCACCGCCTGCGGGTCGGCGGCCAGGTCGGCCTTGGTGAGCACCACCAGCGGGGTGGCCCCCGACTCGTGGGCCAGGGCGAGCAGCCGTTCGATCCGGGCGGCGTCCGGCTCCGGGTGCACCGGCTCGATCACCGCGGCGGTGTCGAGGTTGGCGGCGAGCACCTGGCCGCTGGCGTCCTTGCCGGCGGTGCGGCGGACCAGCGCGGTCCGCCGGGGCAGCACCGCGTCGACGGTCACCGGGCCGTCCGGCCAGCGGGCCAGCAGCACCCAGTCACCGGCGCAGGGCAGGGCGGTCAGGTCACGGGCGGCGGCGGCCAGCACCGCCGGGCCCAGGCTGGCCCGGACCGGTCCGTCCGCGCCGAGCACGGTGCACACCCCCCGGTCGACCCGGGCCACCCGGCCGGGCCGGCGGTCCGGACGCCGCCGCGCGTACGCCGCCCGTTCGGCGTCGAGGCCGAGGGCGGTCAGATCGATGGTCATGTCATCCTCACCGGGGTCGGAACTGGTCGTGGCGCAACACGCGTACTGCGACCGGCATGACCACCACCCCCGTCCGTCGTCCCGGTACCGTGTCAGGCCGACGGTAGGCCGCCGGCCGACAGGCCGAAAGCGAATTCCCCGGCGGCGCAACGCTGTCCGGACCGTTAGGGTCGTGGCGTGACGACGGACCCACTGATGTTTACCGGTGAGGTGGTCGACTCGGCCGCCCGCCTGCTGGACACCGCCGCCGGGCTCGACGCGGCGGCCGTCGCCGCCCCCAGCCTGTTGCCCGGCTGGTCCCGGGGCCACGTGCTGACCCACCTGGCCCGCAACGCCGACGGGCTCGTCAACCTGCTCACCGCCGCCCGCACCGGCGAGGACATCCCGATGTACGAAAGCGTCGCCGCCCGCGACGCCGACATCGCCGCCGGTGCCGGCCGCCCACCCGCCGAGCTGCTGGCCGACCTGCGCCGCAGCACCGACCGGTTCGCCGAGGCGGTGGCCGCGATGACGGCGTCGGCGTGGAGCGCCACCGTGCAGGCCCGACGTGGCCCGTGGCCGGCCGCCCTGGTCCCCTGGGCCCGGTGGCGCGAGTTGGAGGTGCACCACGTCGACCTGGCCGCCGGCTACCGGCCGGCGGACTGGCCGGCCGCGTTCGCCCCGCACCTGCTGCACGAGGTGGCCGGTGGGCTCGCCGAGCGGCCCGACGCGCCCGCGCTGGTGCTGCGGCCCACCGACGGCAACCGGCCGGAGCTGGTGGTGCGCGACACACAGGACGCCCCGCAGGTCGCCGGCAGCTGCGCCGCGCTGGCCGCCTGGTTGATCGGCCGCAGCAGCGGCGACGGGCTGACCGTCACCCCCGACGGTGCCCTGCCGACCCCACCGGAATGGATATAGACCACACATGAGCTACACCGGAGACGTCACCCCCGGCGGCCCACCCGCCGTCCGGGAACTGGACCGGCTCACCGTCACCAAGGTGTCGGTCGGCCCGATGGACAACAACGCCTACCTGCTGCGTTGCCGCGACACCGGCGCGCAGGTGCTCGTCGACGCCGCGAACGAGGCGCCCCGGCTGCTCGACCTGATCGGCGACGCCGGGCTGACCTCGGTGGTCACCACCCACCGGCACATGGACCACTGGGTCGCCCTGGAGGAGGTGGTGGCCACGACCGGCGCGTCGGCCCTGGTGCACGCCGACGACGCCGAGGGGCTGCCGATCGCGGCGCAGCCCCTGACCGACGGCGACACCGTCGCGGTGGGCGACCAGACGCTGGAGGTGATCCACGTCAAGGGGCACACCCCGGGGTCGATCGCGCTGCTCTACCGCGACCCGGCCGGCACCCCGCACCTGTTCACCGGCGACTCGCTGTTCCCCGGCGGGGTGGGCAACACCGACCGGGACCCGGAGCGGTTCGGCCAGCTCATCGACGACGTCGAGCACAAGCTGTTCGACCGGCTGCCCGACGACACCTGGTTCTATCCGGGGCACGGCGCGGACAGCACGCTCGGCGCGGAACGGGCCTCGCTGCCGCAGTGGCGGGCGCGCGGCTGGTGAGCCGGTGACGGCCCGACGGTGACCGTCAGGCGTCGGTCAGCCCGGCTGGCCGACGCCGGTCAGCGCGCGCAGCCGACGCCGGGTGCCCAGCAGCACCAGGCCGGCCAGCAGCAGGCCGACCGCCATGGTGACCAGCAGCGGGTTGCCGGGCAACAGCCCGGCCAGGGCCCGCGACGCCGCGCCGAGGGCCAGGTAGAGGCCGGCCCAGGCCGCCGCGCCGAGCGCGGCGCAGACGACGAACCGGCGGTACGACATCCGCAGGCTCCCGGCCGCCAACGGCAGCAGCGTGTTGAACACCGGCAGGAAGGGCGCGACGAGCACCATCCGCCCACCCCCGGAGCGCAGCAGCTGCTCGGCGGCCGACCAGCGGCCCTCGCCGATCCAGTCGCCGACCCGGCTGTGCCGCAGCCGCTCGCCGAAGATCCGCCCGGCGAGGAAGCTCAGGGACCAGCCGGTGAGGCAGCCAGCGACCACGGCGACGATGGTCGCCACGCCGGCGACCGGCCGGCCCACCCCCACCGCCGCGAGGATCGCCACGTCGCCGGGGACGAGCACCCCGAGCAGCGGTACGGCGTCGGCGAGCATCACCAGCCCGAGCGCCGCCATCAACAGGGCGGTCGGCAGGTCTCCGAGCTGGGCCAATTCGTCGAGCACGAGATGACGCTACGACCATCGGGCGTCCCGGCGCATCGGGTCGCGACCCTGATCACTCCCCGAGTTTTTCGGCGGGCTCCCCGAGGTGGGGCCACGACGCGACGGGGGACGTGCCGGTGGGGGTGCTTCAGCGGGGGCGGAGCACCTGGACCCGGCGGACCGGGGAGTCGACCGAGGGTTCGGTGGTGGGCACCGGGTAGCTGGCCACCACCTCCAGCACGTCCGGCGGCAGGTGTCCCCGGTCCGGGTCGCCGACCAGCACCTGCGCCCCGCCGTCGGCGGCCCGCCGCAGGTACGGCAGCACCCGTCCGGCGAGGTCGCGGTCGTAGAGGACGTCCCCGGCGACGAGCAGGTCGGCCTGGGTGCCGTCGTCGTCGAGCAGGTCCTGGTGGCTGGCCTGCACGCGGACCCGGTTGGCCCGCGCGTTGACGGTGACCGCCGCCACCGCGTACGGGTCGACGTCGTTGGCCACGACCTGGGTGGCGCCGGCCAGCGCGGCGGCGATGGCGACGAGTCCGGAGCCGGCGGCCAGGTCGAGCACCCGCCGGCCGGCGGCCAGTTCGGGGTGGTCGAGCAGGTGGCGGGCGAGGGCCTGGCCGCCGGCCCAGGCGGACGCCCAGAACGGCGGGGGCAGGGTGTGCCCGGCGCTGGCCTCCATCCGGGCCCACCAGACGATCGCGTCCTCGGCGAGGTGCAGTCGCACCTCGGGCACGAAGGGGGTGGGCACCAGCCGCAGCCGGTCCAGCCCGTCACCCGGCGCGTCGATCTCGCGTTCCAGCTCGGTCAACGCGTCGACGCGCGGTCGGTTCACCGGTCGAGTGTGCCGCAGCGGCCCCCTTCCGGGGCGACATTCCGGCCACCTGCGAGTTTCCGTCCGCATCCTGCGGCTTTTCAGCCGGCAAAAACCGGATCGGCCGGCTACTGTCGGGGCAGTACAGGGCGATCATCCGCCGCGACGGCGGGGTCACCCGTTGTAAACAGGGAGAGATGCATGGCAACCGGCACGGTCAAGTGGTTCAACTCGGAAAAGGGCTTCGGCTTCATCGAGCAGGACGGCGGAGGCCCTGACGTCTTCGTTCACTACTCGGCGATCGCCACCAGCGGCTACCGGGAACTGCAGGAGGCCCAGAAGGTCGAGTTCGATGTGACCCAGGGGCAGAAGGGTCCGCAGGCGGAGAACGTCCGCCCGCTGTAAGTCTCCGTGCCGGTGGCGGCGGCCCGGGGCCGCCGCCACCGAGCGCTGCCGGTAGCGGTCGACTCCGCTGCCGGGTCCACTGACTCAAGCCCGGCCGGGTGTTCCCGGACCGGGCCACCTGCCGTCGACCGGCAGGCCGCCGTGCTGCGGTGGGTGTCGGGTCGCCGGTGGGCGTGTGTCCGCCCCGGTCAGCCCCGCTTGGCGTGGCGCAGGAACGCCCGCCAGGCGGCCGGCGCGAAGGTGAGCACCGGGCCGGAGCGGTCCTTGCTGTCGCGGACGCCGACGACGCCGGGCAGGTTGGCCGCCACCTCCACGCAGTCGCCGGAGTTGCCGCTGCTGCGGGTGCTCTTGTGCCAGATCGCGCCGGTCAGGTCCATGAGTCTGCCGCCTCCGAGATCAGCTTGATGGTGGCCCCGTGGGACAGCGCCTCCGCGCGCACCGACTCCCAGCATCGCCGCAGCGATTGTACGTCCGCCGTCCGTTCGACGAGCGTTCCCTGTAGCTGGTTGTCGAGGTAGGCGACGTCGTCGCCCTCCGGCGGTGTGGCGATCACGAACGCGCCGTTGAGCCCGGGGTAGGCGCCGGTGTCCCTCGGCACCAGGTGCAGGTGCACCCGCGGCCGGTCGCCGAGCTGCCGCAGGTGCAGCAACTGCTCCCGCATCACCTTCGGCCCGCCGACCGGGCGTTCCAGCACGGAGTGGTCGAGCACCGCCACGAACAGCGGCGGGGACGCCCGGTGCAGGATCTCCTGTCGGGCCAGTCGCGCCGCGACCTGCTGCTCCATCTCGTCGCCGATGAGCTGGCTCGCCCCCTCGTGCAGCGCGCGAGCGTAGTCCTCGGTCTGGAAACGGCCGGGCACCACCAATGGCTGGAACGAACACAGCGCGGTCGCCTGCTGCTCGATGGTGACCCACTCGCGGAACCAGGGCATCAGGCTCTCGCGCACCTGGGCGTCCCTGATCCGGGCCAACAGGCCGTCACTGCGGTGCAGCGCGAATGCCTTCCGACGGTAACGGCAACCTCACCAGACTGTCACCTGTGGCGGACCTGCCCGACGCCGGAGGGGCTCGGGCCGACTCCGCCGGGCCGCCCCCGTCCCCCTGGGGGCGGCCCCTCCAGACCCGAGGAGGTAACCCGTGCCCGCCAGGACGCACCGCACCCGCCGGCCGACCGCCGGTCACCGGTGACCGGCGTCGACGACGACACGGCACGGCGTCGCGGCGCGCTCCCGACGTCGGCCCGCCGGGTGGTCCCGCACGTCGCCATGCGTCCCCTGTGGCGCTGCCGCAACTGCGGCGCGGAGTGGCCCTGCCAGCCGGCCCGGCTGGGCCTGCTGGTCGAGTACCGGGACGACCGGACCGCCCTGCTCGGCTATCTCGCCGCCCTGATGACCGAGGCCGACCACCAGCTCGGCCAGCTCCACCCCGGGCGACGCCCGGAACTGACCGACCGTTTCCTCACCTGGGCCAGGGCCCGGGGATGACCGCCGACAGCCGTGGGCACCCCTTCCGCAGGAGGCGGGGCGGAAGGGGTGCCCACGGGGTCCTCGGCCGCCTCCGGGCAGGCCGGCGTGCACGGTGCCGTCAGGCCACCAGCCGCTTGGCCAGCTCGTCGGCGACCTGCTTGGCGATGGTGGGCGGGATGGCGGCGGCGATCTTCTCCGGGGTGAGCCCGGCCAGGACCCCGGCGATGATCGCCTGCTCGTCGGTGAAGTCCTTGTTGGCCAGGGCGGTCAACGCGGTCTGCAACGAGGTCAGTTGCGCACCGAGCGACTTCAGGGTCGGGTGGGTGACGACGAAGTCGGGGTTGGTGTGGTCCTCCCCCATCGCCATCCGGGTGTAGATCTGACCCACCGGGTTGCGGCCGTCGAGGACGGTCAGGTTCTTGTGGACGGTCTCCAGCCAGGCGTGCTCTTCGGGTGTCATGTCGGTGTCCTCCAGTAGTCCGATGCCGGTCAGGTAGCGCCGGAACAGCGGGGTCTGGTCCCGTCCGGCCTTGGTCGAGTCGCGGAAGAAGCTGAAATGGGTGTGCCACAGGTGCGAGTCGTCGCCGGAGCTGCGCTTGCCCAGCCGGTCCCACCGCCTGACGACCTTGCCGTCGGGCGAATAGATGATCTCCCGCAGGTCGCGGCTGTCCACCGTGTTCGCCCGGCACTGGGCGACGCACCAGGTGGAGAACGTCTGGAGATTGTGGGTGGCACCCCCGGAGCGGACGCTGAACGTGCCCACGTCCAGCCCGGAGGCGTAGAGGGTGAGGCCGCCTGAGTCCCGGGGCGACTCCACCACCGAGTAGTCGTTGGTGACCACCCGGTCGGAGCCGCAGTGGTAACCACCCCGGTGGGCCGGATCACCGACGATCCCCACCGCGGCGGGATCGAGTCCCTTGATCGTGTCGAGCAGGAGCCGGCGGACCGCCAGCAGATTGGCCGGAGCCGTCGTCATGACGCCCCCCTCTCCGCAGCCGGAACCGGGAGGCACCGACTGCTTCAGCAACAGGCCAGGGCCGGGGAATTTTCGCTACTCCGCGTATGGATCACCCACCGGGGAAGCCGAACCGACCGCTGGTGCACGTCATCGAGCGTTGCGACAGACGATAGTCCCAGTTGGGAGAAAAACCCCAGCTCAAAGGGGTTGTCTTCAGATAGGTGGAAGCTGGGAACCGGCTGGGACCACCGGCAGCACGAGCCGCGACGGATGCGATGGATCATGCAGGATCTGCCGGACCCCAGCGCGGAGCGTGATCGCCTCGCCGAGCGGCTCACCGGTGCCGGGATTGCGCGCGTAGCGGGGATGGGCACCCCCGGACACCTGCACCCGCAGCCGGTGCCCGGCCGCGAACCGGTGCGCCACCGGCCACAGCGGCACCGGCACCCGGGTCACCCCGTCCGGGTCGACCGGGAACCGGCCGGGGGCCACCCGGACCAGACCGTCGCAGATGTTCCAGGACCGGCCACGCCGGTCCACGTCGCACAACCGCACGAACACGTCCAGGTACGACAGTTCGCTGCGGACGTGGATCTCGGCGTGCACCGGGCCGACCACCTCGACCGGGTCGGTCAGCACCGCGCCGGTGTAGACCAGCACGTCCGGCCGGGCCTCGACGGGACGGTTGTCGACCGGGCCGGCGCGCTGGGCCACCAGCAGCGGACCGCCCAGCGACGGGGTGGGGTCGGCCGGGTCGTACCGGATGGTGTCGGGGGGCGACGCGGCCGGCGGCTGCGGGGCGAGCCGGCCCCCGGCGTGCAGGTGCCACGGAATCGCGGTGGCCGGCGGCGGCCACTCGGGCAGGTCCCGCCAGCCGCCGCCGTCCCCGCCGACGTGCACCCGCACCGGGGCGCGCGGCGACGGCGGCCGGCCGTTCAGGTGGGCGTCGAGCCAGCCCAACCCCTCCCGCAGCGCCTCGGCCAGCAGGCCGGGGCTGCCGTGCGTCCACGGGCCGACGGTGAGCCGGGTGGGTACGCCCGCCGCCCGCAGCGCGGCATGGTCGGCGAGCTGGGCGGGGAGGAAGATGTCCTGCCAGCCGGTGACCATCGTCACCGGGGCGCGCACCTCGGTGATCCGCGCGTCGAAGACCCGGGTCCGCCAGTAGTCGGCGTCCGGGGTGTGGTGGCGCAGCCACTCCTGAAAGAACGGCACGGTCACCCCGGTCGCCACCCGGTCGGCCTCGGCCAGCGGCAGGTGGGCCAGGGCGGCGGCCAGCCGGGGCTGCCCGCGCTTGAGTTCCCACTGCCGGGCCAGCCACGGCACGGTCTGCGCCTGGAGCAGCTCGGCCCAGGTGAGCACCGTGTCCAGGGCGAAGGACTCCCCCGCGTACGTCGAGTCGCGGGTGGTCGAGGCGGTGACCACCGCGACCATCGCGGCCAGCTCGTCGCCCGCGTCGGCGGCCAGCGCCCACTGGACGAAACCCTGGTAGCTGGCCCCGAACATGCCGAACCGGCCGGTGTACCAGGGCTGCCGGCGCAGCCAGTCGACGGTGTCCAGCCCGTCGTCGCGCTCGTGCACCAGCGGGTCGAACAGCCCGTCGGAGCCGTCGGTGCCCCGGCAGGACTGGATCACCAGGTGGAAACCGCGACCGGCGACGAGCCGGCCGAGCAGCCGCATCGGCCCGCCCCGCCCGTACGGGGTGCGGATCAGCACGGTCGGCGCGCCGGGCAGCCGGGGGGCGTAGTGGTCGGTGCGCAGCCGCGCCCCGTCGCGGGCCCGGACCGTGAGGCCCCGGGTGACGTCGACCCGGTGGGTGGCGGCGGCCGGCAGACGCAGCACGGCGGCGGCGAGGCGGGCGAGCGACAGGTCCGGCACGGCGGTCAGTCGGCCGGGCGGCGGGGCGGTTCGGCGCGGGCGGCCCGCATCGCGTCGCGGTGCTCCCGCATCGAGGCGACCATGGTGGCCAGGAACCGGTGCACGACCGCCAACTCGTCGTCGGTGAACCGGGCCATCACCTCGTCGGTACGCCGCCCGAGCGGGCCGAAGAAGCTCATCGCCAGGGCGGCCCCCTGGTCGGCGTAGTGCAGGAACACCTTGCGCCGGTCGGCGGTGTCGCGGTCGCGGCGGATGTGCCCGGCGCGTTCCAGCCGGTCGATCAGCGCGGTCACCGACCCGGAGGAGAGGTTGAGCTGTTCGCCGAGCCGGCCGGGGGTGATCGGGTCGCCGAGCAGTTCGGCGTCCATGACGGCGATCAGGGCGTGCAGGTCGGTCGGGTTGAGCCCGTGCAGGTTGGCGAACGCGTGCCCGATGTGCTGCGCGTCGACCGAGTACCGCCGCAGGTCGTTGGTGATGTCGGCCACCATCCGCCCGCGCGGGTCGTCCCGCCGCCGATACATCCCGTGCGTTGCCACGCCCGCCGTTGCCCCCTGTCGCTGCGCCCGGTTGCAGCATAGAACAGCGGCGGATAATCTCGGTCATCAAGATACTCGAACGGCGGGCTATCTCCCCGTCGGCGTTTCCACCGACAGACCACGAGGGCCACCGATGTCTCTGTTCACCCGCGTCGCCCGCAGCCGGCTCGCCGCCTGGCTCACCGTGGCCGCCGCGATCGTCGTCGGCGCGGTCGTCTTCGGGCTCCCGAGGCCCGACAACCCCGCCCCCGTCTCGGCCACCGGCCTGTCCGTGCAGTGGCAGTCGACCCAGGTGGAACGCCTCCAGGACCAGCTACCCGACAACGACGTCCAACCGGCGATCGTCGTGGTCAGCCGGGACGACGGCAGCCCGCTGACCGACACCGACCGGGCAGCCGTCACCGACCGCGCAGGCGCGCTGGGCCGGCTCGCCGTCGGCGGCCAGGTCAGCCCACCGCAGGTCTCCCCCGACGGCACCGTCGCGCTGCTCGCCGTCCCGCTGGACACCGCCGGCGGTCAGCAGGCCGTCGCCGACGAGGTGGCGAAGGTCCGCGACGCCGTCGGCGGCCTGCCCGCCGGGCTCACCGCCGCGGTCACCGGCGCACCCGCGTTCACCGCCGACCTGACCAAGGTCTTCGAGGGTGCCGACCTCACCCTGCTCGCCGTCACCGCCGGCGTGGTCGCCCTGCTGCTGCTGGTCACCTACCGCAGCCCGTTCCTGTGGATCGTGCCGCTGATCGTCGTCGCCGCCACCGAACAGCTCACCCTGCGGGCCGTCGACACCATCGTCCCCGCCGTCGGCATCAACCTCCAGGAAGGCGCGGTCACCGGCATCGCCAGCGTGCTGGTCTTCGGCGCCGCCACCGACTACGCCCTGCTGCTCATCGCCCGCTACCGGGAGGAACTGCGCCGCGACGAGGACCGGTTCGCCGCCATGCGGGCCGCCGTACGCCGGACCGCCGAACCCATCCTCGCCAGCGGCGGCACCGTCGTGCTCGGCGTGCTCACCCTGCTGCTGTCCGAGCAGGAGACCAACCGGGCGCTCGCCGTGGCCTGCGCCACCGGCGTCGTGTTCGCCATGCTCTCCGCGCTGTTCGTGCTGCCCGCCGTGCTGGTCATCTTCGGCCGGGGACTGTTCTGGCCGTTCGTGCCGAAGGTCGGCGGCCCGGCCCGGGAGGGCCGGCTGTGGGGCCGGCTCGGTGCCGCCGTGGTCCGCCGCCCGCTGCCGGTCGCCGTGCTGTCCACCCTGCTGCTCGCCGGCCTCGCCCTGGGCGGGCTCACCCTGCGCACCGGACTGTCCGAGACCGAACAGTTCCGGGCCAAGCCCGAGGCGGTCGCCGGAGCCGAGACGCTGGCCCGCACCTTCCCCGCCGGCACCACCCAGCCGGTGGCGGTGCTCACCAACCCGGCCGCCGCCGCCGAGGTCACCCGGACCGCCGCCGCCGTGCCCGGGGTCGCCTCCGCCCGGCCCGGTGTGGCCGGCGCCGCCGTCGCCCAGGTCGACGTGGTGCTCACCGACGAACCGGGCAGCCCGGCCTCCGACCGTGCCGTCGAGGCGCTGCGTGACGCGGTGGCCGCCGTGCCCGGCTCCGCGCCGCCGACCGTCGCCGGTGCCGAACCGGCTGAGGGGGCGCTCGTCGGCGGCACCGTCGCGGCCACCTACGACTCCGACGAGGCCAACACCCGGGACCTGCGGCTGATCCTGCCGATCATCCTGGTGCTCGTCTTCGCCGTGCTGGTGGCGCTGCTACGCGGCCTGCTCGCCCCGCTGCTGCTGGTGCTCACCGTGATCGCGTCCTTCTTCGCCAGCCTCGGCGCGGCCTGGCTGCTCTTCGACCACGTGCTGGACTTCCCCGCGCTGGACAGCGGGGTGCTCCTACTGGCCTTCGTGTTCCTCGTCGCGCTCGGCGTGGACTACAACATCTTCCTGGTCACCCGGGCCCGCGAGGACGCCCGCCGGGCCGGCACCCGCGACGGCATGCTCTCCGCCCTGCGGGTCACCGGCGGGGTGATCACCAGCGCCGGCATCCTGCTCGCCGCGGTCTTCGCCGTCCTCGGCGTGCTGCCGCTGATCCTGCTCACCCAGATCGGCATCATCGTGTGCCTCGGCGTGCTGCTCGACACACTGCTGGTGCGCACCGTGCTGGTGCCGGCGCTGGCGTTCCTGCTCGGCGACCGGTTCTGGTGGCCCGGCCGGATCGACCGGGAGACCGACGACGCCGCCGAGGCGGCCACTGCCGCGCCGGCCGTCGCCGCCCGGGACTGACCCGCCCCTCCGACCCGGTCGGGGGTCCCCACCTGCACCAGTGGGGACCCCCGGCCGTCGGCGTACCCGGGTGGATGTGTCGCCCGTCACGGCCGCACCGGCCACCGGGAGCAGTGCCCGGACGGGCCCGCACAGGCCCGCGTACGCTTAGGAGACCGACCAGCAGGGTCGACTCCCCCGGCACCGACAGACCGAAGATCACTGCGGCCTCGTCCGCGGTGACCGTCGCGACGACCAGGTGCCCGGCCGCCCCCGGGTCGGCCGGCCCGCCGGTGGGCTCGGCAGACCCGCCGCTGGCACGGCCGGAACAGCAGTTCCGGCACAGATCCGGGCGGTGACGGGACGACCCCGACATCTGCCCCGGCAACCGCAGACAGGAGTATGGAGGGTATGCAGCTTCGCACCGACCTCCGCAATGTCGCCATCATCGCCCACGTAGACCACGGCAAGACGACCCTGGTCGACGCCATGTTGCGGCAGGCCGGCGCCTACGGGGCCCGTGGTGAGAACACCGAGCGCGTCATGGACTCGATGGATCTCGAACGGGAAAAGGGCATCACCATCCTGGCCAAGAACACCGGCGTGCGCTACCTCCCGGCCGACGGCTCCGACCCGGTCACCATCAACATCATCGACACCCCCGGCCACGCCGACTTCGGCGGCGAGGTCGAGCGGGGCCTGACCATGGTCGACGGGGTGGTGCTGCTGGTCGACGCCAGCGAGGGCCCGCTGCCGCAGACCCGGTTCGTGCTCCGCAAGGCGCTCAAGGCGCGGATGCCGATCATCCTGGTGATCAACAAGGTGGACCGGCCGGACGCCCGGATCAAGGAGGTCGTGGACGACACCTACGAACTCTTCCTCGACCTGGACGCCGACGAGGAGCAGATCGACTTCCCGATCGTCTACGCCTGCGCCCGCGACGGCATCGCCTCGCTGACCCAGCCCGCCGACGGCTCGGTGCCCGACGACAGCACCAGCCTGGAGCCGCTGTTCCGGACCCTGCTCGACACCATCCCGCCGCCCTCCTACGACGACGGCGCCCCGCTGCAGGCGCACGTCACCAACCTGGACGCCTCGCCGTTCCTCGGCCGGTTGGCGCTGTGCCGGGTGCGTCAGGGCACCATCGCCAAGGGCCAGACGGTGGCCTGGTGCCGCACCGACGGCAGCACCCAGCGGGTCCGCATCTCCGAGCTGCTGATGACCGAGGGGCTGGAGCGCAAGCCGGCCGACTCGGCCGGGCCCGGCGACATCATCGCCGTCGCCGGCATCCCCGAGATCATGATCGGGGAGACCCTGGCCGACGCCGAGAACCCGGTCCCGCTGCCGCTGATCACCGTGGACGAGCCGGCCATCTCGATGACCATCGGCACCAACACCTCGCCGCTGGTCGGCCGGGTCAAGGGCGCCAAGGTCACCGCCCGGATGGTCAAGGACCGGCTCGACAAGGAGCTGATCGGCAACGTGTCGCTGCGGGTCCTGCCCACCGAGCGGCCGGACGCCTGGGAGGTGCAGGGCCGAGGCGAACTGGCCCTGGCCATCCTGGTCGAGCAGATGCGCCGCGAGTCCTACGAGCTGACCGTCGGCAAGCCGCAGGTGGTCACCAAGGAGATCGACGGCAAGACCTGCGAGCCCGTCGAGCGGCTGACCATCGACGCCCCGGAGGAGTACCTCGGCGCGATCACCCAGCTCCTGGCCACCCGAAAGGGCCGGATGGAGCAGCTGGTCAACCACGGCACCGGCTGGATCCGGATGGAGTGGCTGGTGCCGGCGCGGGGCCTGATCGGCTTCCGCACCGAGTTCCTCACCGACACCCGGGGCACCGGCATCCTGCACCACGTCTTCGAGTCCTACGAGCCGTGGTTCGGTGAGCTGCGTACCCGCAACAACGGGTCGCTGGTGGCCGACCGCTCCGGCGTGGTCACCCCGTTCGCGATGATCAACCTCCAGGAGCGCGGCCAGCTCTTCGTCGAGCCCACCACCGAGGTGTACGAGGGCATGATCGTCGGGGAGAACTCCCGCTCCGACGACATGGACGTCAACATCACCAAGGAGAAGAAGCTCACCAACATGCGGGCCTCGACCTCCGACGAGACCGAGAAGCTGATCCCCCCGCGCAAGCTCTCCCTGGAGCAGGCGCTGGAGTTCTGCCGCGAGGACGAGTGCGTCGAGGTGACCCCGGTCGCCGTACGCATCCGCAAGGTGGTGCTGGACCAGACCCAGCGCGGCCGGATGGCCGCCCGCCGCAAGCACGCCGGCTGACCCACCCGGGTCGCACCCGTTGCCACACCCCGCCTCACCCGGAGCCCCGGTCCGCCTCACCCGGACCGGGGCTCCGCCCGTCCTCCGCCCCGGGCCCGGCCGACTCCACCCGGGGGCCGCCGGGCCGCCCCGGCACCCTGCCCCGGGAGCCGCCGGGCCCTCCCGGCGGGCCGGATTCGGCTAGCGTCACGGGCATGACCTGGGATGACCTCGACGCCCGGCTGGACCGGGTGCCCGGCACCGTCTCGGCGTACCTGGGTCGGCTCGACGCCCCACCCACCTGGACCCGCACCCCCGACGCCACCCACTACGCGGCCAGCACCATGAAGGTGGCGGTGCTGCTGGCCCTGCACCGGGCCGCCGAAGCCGACCTCCTCGACCTGGACGACCCGGTGCCGGTGGTCAACGACTTCACCTCGGCCCGACCGGACGCACCCCGGTTCGCCTGCGTCCGGGCCTACGACAACGACGACGCCGTCTGGCAGCGGCTCGGCGGGCGGGCCACCCCGCGCTGGCTCGCCGACCGGATGATCACCCGGTCCAGCAACCTCGCCACCAACCTGATCATCGAACTCCTCGGCCTGCCCGCCGTCGCCGAAGCCTGGCGGCTCGCCGGGGCCCGGCACAGCGTCACCGGCCGGGGCATCGAGGACGCCGCCGCCCGGGAGGCCGGCACCACCAACCTGGTCACCCCCGCCGACCTGGCCGCCCTGCTCGGCGGGCTGGCCCTCGGCGTGCACCGGCCCGGCCCGCTGGCCACCCCGGCGGCCTGCGCCGCCATGGTCGACGTGCTGCTGGACCAGCGCCACCGCGAGGACCTCGCCGCCGGGCTGCCCGCCGGCACCCGGATCGCCCACAAGAACGGCTGGGTACGCGGCGTACGGCACAGCGCCGGCGTGGTCCTGCCCGACGACGCCCCCGCCTACGTGATCGCCGTCTGCGCCACCACCGACCCCGCCACCGCGCCCGACGACGCCGACGCCTGCCGGCTGCTGGCGGAGGTCTCCGCGACGGCCTGGGCCGCCCGGCACGACCTCACCGGCTGACCGGCGCTCAGTCCAGCAGGTGGGTCCGCAGGGCATCCCGGAGCTGCGGGGTCACCCCCAACCCGTCGGCCAGGTACGCGTCGAACGACCCGTGCCGGCGGCGCACCTCGTCGTAGCCGGCGTCCAGGTACTCGGGGCGTACCTCCAGCACCGCCCGGGCCGTCTCCGGGTCCAGCTCCGGCCGCCGCCGCAGCATCGCCGCCAACGCCTCCCCGCGCAGCTCCACCGTCAACGCGTTGTGCCGCAGGTAGTCGGCCCGGACCGCCTCCTCGTCGACGCCGAGCGCGGTGAGCAGCACCACCGCCAGCCACCCGGTGCGGTCCTTGCCCGCCGAACAGTGGAACAGCAGCGGCAGGTTGACCGGGTCGGCCGCCAGCCGCACCGCACGGGCGAACCCCTCCCGGGCCACCGCGCCGCTGACGAACCACCGGTACAGCTCCCCCATCGCCACCGCCGCACCCCGCCGGGCCGCCTCGTCGTGACCGGTGAGGTCGTGACCGAGCAGCACCGCCGACAGGTAGCCGAACCCCGGGTGCGCCGGGTCGAGCACCGGCAATCGGACCAGGTAGGGGTCCCCGACCAGCCGGTTCGGCGGGGCGGACGCCATCTCGGCGTCGTCGCGCAGGTCCACCACGCAGGCCGGGGCGAGCCGGCCCAGCACCGTCAGGTCGGTCTCGGTCAACCGGCCCAGCGCCGGGGTGCGGATCAGCCGGCCGGGGCGCACCCGCCGACCGTCACGGGTGGGGAGTCCGCCCAGGTCACGGGCGTTCGGCGCACCCACCAACGTCCAGCTTGCCACAGTCATCGGCGCGACTCCTTCGGTGACGACGTGCGTATAGGGTGCCGCACATGACGATCGCCGTGGTACGCACCCACCGGCTGTCCGCGCCGCTGCACACCCCGTTCGTCACCGCGCTGCGGCGTACCACCACCGTGGAGACCCTGGTGGTGGAGGTGACCGATACCGACGGGCGGTCCGGCTTCGGCGAGGCCCCGCAGGTGTGGCAGGTCACCGGGGCGTCGGTGGCCGGCGCGGAGTCCTGCGTCCGGGACGTGCTCGCCCCGGCGGTGGTCGGCCGGGACGCCGACGACGTGCTGGCCCGCTGCGCCGAGGTCGCGGCGGCGGTGGCCGGCAACGAGGCGGCCCGGGGCGCGCTGGACGTGGCGCTGCACGACCTGGCGGCACGGCGGCTCGGCGTACCCCTGGTGCGGTTGCTCGGTGGGACGGCGCTGCGGGTGCCGACGGACGTGACGCTGGCCGCCGGGGCCGGCGCGGACCTGGCGGTGGCCGCCCGGCAGCGGCGCGACGAGGGCTTCGACGTGCTGAAGCTCAAGGTCGGCACCGACCCGGCGGGCGACCTGGAACGGGTCCGCGCGGTCCGGGCGGCCGTCGGCCCGCAGGTGCGCCTGCGGTTGGACGCCAACCAGGGGTGGACGCCCCGGGAGGCGGTCCGGGTGATCCGGGGCGTCGAGGACGCCGGCCTCGACGTGGAGCTGGTCGAGCAGCCGGTGGCCCGGTGGGACCTGGACGGCATGGCCTGGGTCGCCGACCGGGTGGACGTGCCGATCCTCGCCGACGAGGCGGTGTTCGGGGTACGGGACCTGGTCGCGGTGATCCGGCGGCGGGCGGCCGACCTGGTCAACGTCAAGCTCGCCAAGTGCGGCGGTCTGCGCCAGGCCCGGACCCTGCTGGAACTCGCCCGGGAACACGGGCTGGGCACCCTCGTCGGGTCCATGATGGAGACTCAGGTCGGGGTCGGCGCGGCGGCCAGCCTGGCCGCCGCCTACCGGACCAGCGTCGTGTCCGACCTGGACGCCGCCTGGTGGCTGGCCTGGTCACCGGTGCACGGCGGGCTGCGGTACGAGGGCGCCACGGTGGTGCTGCCGGACGCGCCGGGGCTCGGCGTCACCGCGGTGACCGCAACCCCGGAGAACGAAACTAAGATTCAGCACCGAGGTTGATGATCGCAGATTTTCTTCCTATGGTCCGGATGGGGCACCGACACGTGAGCCGGAGGTCGACGTGAAGTTGGAGCCGGGCCGCGAGGCCCTCGTCCGGGTGGCCGTCGCCACCCTCTGGACCGACCCCGGCGCGACCCGCCCGGTCGACCGGCCCGCCCTGGCGGTGCCCTCGGACACCGACGGCTGGATCACCGGAATGGACGCCAACCAGCGGGTCGGTGACTGCGTGCTCAGCCAACTGCTGCTCGGCGAACGGGTGCTGGTGACCGCGCTGCACCCCGACGGCTGGGCCCGGGTCGTCGCCGTGCAGCAGGCCGCGCCCCGGCTCGACCCGCGCGGCTACCCCGGCTGGCTGCCCGCCGCCCAGCTCGCCCCGGCCACCCCCGACGGCGGCCCGGCCGGCCCGCTCGTCGTCGACGCCGTCAGCACCGGCCTACGGGTCGCCCCCGCCGGCCCGGTGGCCCTGCCGGGGGTCGTCCTCGGCACCCGGCTGCACCCGGCCGGTCCCGCCGTCGACGGGTGGCGGCCGGTACGGGTACCCGGGCGGCCCGATCCGCTGTGGGTCCCCGAGGCGGACGTCACCGACCTTCCGGCCACCCCGCCGACCGCCGACGACGTGCTCGCCGTCGCCACCCGGCTGCGCGACGTCGCGTACGTCTGGGGTGGGCTCTCCGGGCACGGGATCGACTGTTCCGGCCTGGTCCACCTGGTGTGGCGACGGCTCGGCGTGACGCTGCCCCGCGACGCCGACGACCAGGCGGCGGCCACCACCCCCGTGCCGGCCGGTGAGGAACGCCCGGGCGACCTGTACTTCTTCGCCCGACCCGGGCGGGGCATCCACCACGTCGGCCTGGTGACCGCCGGCCGGGGGCCACGGATGCTGCACGCCTGCTACCGGCAGCGGCGGGTGCTGGCCGAGCCGCTGCCACCCGACCGGGTCGCCACCCTGGTCGGCGCGCACCGGGTCTGAGCGGCGACGGGCGTCACCGGCAGTGCGGTGACGCCCGTCGGTGGCACTACGGTCAGCGACGCGCCTCGGTCAGCTCGCGCCGTCGGTCCCGGGACGACTTGACCAGGCTGGCCACCGTCGCCACGGCGAGACAGCCGATGATGACCGTCAACGACAGCCAGATCGGGATGTGCGGGGCCCAGCCGATCGGCTCACCGTCGTTGAGGAACGGCAGGTTGTTGTCGGCCAGCGCCTCCAGCACCAGCTTGACGCCGATGAAGCCGAGCACCACGGCCAGGCCGTAGCTGAGGTAGATCAGCCGGTCGAGCAGCCCACCCACCAGGAAGTAGAGCTGACGCAGGCCCATCAGCGCGAAGACGTTCGCGGTGAAGACCAGGTACGGCTCCTTGGTGATCCCGAAGATCGCCGGGATCGAGTCCAGCGCGAAGATCAGGTCGGTGGTGCCGATCGCGATCATCACCACCAGCATCGGGGTGAACAGCCGCCGGCCCGCCTCGTGGGTGGTGAGCTTCGCGCCGTCGTAGTCCCGGGACAGCGGCAGCGCCTTGCGGCTCCACCGGATCAGGACGTTCTCCTTGAACTCGTCCTCCTCCGGCTCGCCCTGCCGGGCCAGGTTGATCGCCGTGTAGATGAGGAACGCGCCGAAGATGTAGAACACCCAGGAGAACTGGGAGATCAGGGCCGCACCGGCGGCGATGAAACCACCCCGCATGACCAGGGCCAGCACGATGCCGATGAGCAGCACCTTCTGCTGGTATTTCCGGGGCACCCGGAACCGGGCCATGATGATCACGAAGACGAAGAGGTTGTCCACCGAGAGGCTGTACTCGGTGAGCCAGCCGGTGTAGAACTGGCCGGCCACGTCGCCACCGGCGGTGACCCACAGCCCCGCGCCGAACAGCAGCGCCAGGCCGACGTAGAAGCTGACCCAGAGGCTCGACTCACGGACGCTGGGCTCGTGCGGCCGACGACCGATGATGAAGAGGTCGGCGAGGAGCACCGCCGTCAGTGCGACGAGGGTTCCCGCCCACACCATTCCGGACACGTTCAATCCATTCCTCCGGCAGACACGCGGCGTCGGGCACACCGTACGCCGCGTGACGGCGAGGTGGGCGACGACGCACACACTGGTGACTGTCGGAGGTCTCTTCCGCCAGCGACCCGCAGGCGGGGCGCTGACCGGCGGAGCCGGGTCGAGCTGTCGGGGGACGCTCGACCGTGCTGACGACTCCGTCGCGGGGGAATACTCCCCTCCTCGGCCGCCATTGTTCACCATCGAGGGCTGCGGGCGCATCTCCTGCGGCGTGCATTGCCGGCAGCATCACGTTCCGACGCCAGGCCGACACCCCGGGCCGGGTCGTCCGTTCCGCTTTTTGCCTGCTCCCGGTGTTTGGTGTGCCGGACCGCCGCGCGCCGTGCCACACCGCGCAAGGCGTCCTAGGAGGCTAGGTGTAGGCGGGTGGGTGACCGGTCGCCCCGGCACACCACCGACGCGCCGCTCCGTGGCAGGCTGTCAGCATGGTGCTTGAGGTCGCGCTCATCGACGTACTGCCCGGACACGAGGACGATTTCGCCGCCGCCTACGCGCAGGCGCACGCCATCATCGTCGCCGCCGAGGGATGCCGCTCGGTCCGGATGACCCGGGGCATCGAGTCCCCCTCCCGGTTCGTGCTGCTGGTCGAGTGGGACTCGGTACAGGCCCACGAGGACAACTTCCGGGCCACCGAGGCGTTCGACAGGTGGCGGGCGCTGATCGGCCCGTACTTCGCCGGCCCGCCCCGGGTCGAGCACTTCCTCGACGTACCGGCCTGAGCCGGCCCGGGAGCGCGTCCCCGCCGCCGGGCAGCCTTGCGTCGGCGTTCCGGCGGCCGTCCGGCAACTTCCCGAAAAAATCCACCTTGGTCGATCAGATTCTGTCGTACCCCCGGGTTACCGTGCGGCGCACGCGCGGCAACCGGCCCTGACACGTTCGGGGGTGCCGGGTCCGGTGGTCGCGCGGCGAAGCCCCCTGGCCGCCGGCTGCCCGGCCCACCTCCGACGGTCCGGCCACCGGCCCGACCCCGTCGCGCGCCACCGTCGGCCACCCCCGGCGGTGCGCCGACGGGAGTGGCACACACGGCGGGGAGTCGCCGCAGGTCCGCCCCCAGGCGCACCGCCGACGCCGCCCCACGAGCGGCTCACCAGCGATGCCCCGCCCGATGGCGCACGGGGCGACAGACCTGCGGAGACGTACGCGGGATGGGCGGTCGGAGGCCGCCGTGCGGGGTTAATCCGTGGCGTCGGGACCGACCGTCCGGTTGACTGCCCGGATGACCGCACGGGTGTTCCTGGTGACCGGGGTGAGCCGACGGGTCGGCATCGGCGCGGCAGTCGCCCGCACCCTCGCCGCCGACGGGCACCGGCTGTTGCTGACCGGGCTA
Organism: Micromonospora sp. WMMD734; assembly: GCF_049178975.1. Taxonomy (NCBI): domain Bacteria; kingdom Bacillati; phylum Actinomycetota; class Actinomycetes; order Micromonosporales; family Micromonosporaceae; genus Micromonospora; species Micromonospora sp. WMMD734. Next base: position 576,396 of record NZ_JBMHMK010000001.1, on the reverse strand, counting down.
CCCGGCTACGACGAGGCGCAGCCCTACGGCGGTGATCCGCAGGGCGTACCGGCGCTGCTGGCCGAACTGGGCGACGCCGCCGCCCACACCGCCGCCGACCTGCTCGACCCGGCCGCCCCGGCCGCGCTGGTCGCCGAGGCGGTACGCCGGCACGGCCGGCTCGACGGCGTGGTGGCGGCACACGCCTACTCCACCCGCACCAGCCTGGGCGGGTTGGACGCCACCGAGATCGACAGGCACCTGCTGGTGAACGTGCGGGCCACCCTGCTCCTGGCCGACGCGTTCGCCACCGCCTTCACCGCCGGGTCGGGCGGCCGGTTGGTGCTCCTGTCCAGCGGCCAGCGCCTCGGCCCGATGCCCGACGAGTTGGCCTACGCGGCCAGCAAGGCCGGGGTGGAGAACCTCGCCACGCAACTCGCCCCGGTGTTGATGCCCCGGGGGATCACCGTCAACTGCCTCAACCCCGGGCCGACCGACACCGGCTACGCCCCGCCCGAGGCGCACGCCGCGGTGGCGGCACTCTTCCCGTCCGGGCGTTGGGGCACCCCGCAGGAGGCCGCCCGGTTGGTGCGGTTCCTCTGCTCACGGGAGGCGGACTGGATCACCGGCCAGGTCATCGACTCCGAGGGTGGCTTCAACCGCTACCGGTGAGCCCGGACCGGCCGCCCGGCCACCGCCGTCCAGGCTCGGGGGCGCAGTCCCGAGGGCCTCCCGACCGTCGCCGCCGCTCGCGTCGTCCACCGCCGGCCCGGCGGTCAGGGCGGCGACCCGGCGGCGGAACAGTTCCACCGTCTCCGCCGTGCTGAGCGCGGCGGCGGACAGCCAGCCGGTCATCCGGTCGTAACGACCGACGTCCACGTCGGAGGCCAGCCGTACGTCGGTGGTCAACGCCTCCAGCATCACCGTGCGCGGATCGGCCGGGTCGGGGAACGAATAACAGGAGAAGGCGGTCAACGGGTACGCCCCACCGCGCGGGGCCGCCGTCCCCGGCACCACCCGGATGGTGACGTGCGGCAGCTCGGCGAGGGCCAGCAGGTGCTCCAACTGCTCGTGCCAGACGTCGGCGGGCAGGCCGGCCGGGTCGCAGACCCGCTCGTCGAGCAGGGCGGTGTAGTGCGGCGGTTCGGGGCGACGCAACAGCCCCTGCCTGGTGAGCCGGGCACGCAGGTCGGCCTCGACGTCGACGTCCGGGTGCAGCAGCCGGCCGGCCGTGATCCGCAACCTGGCGTAGCCGGGTGCCTGGAGCAGGCCGGGCAGCACCGTCGGCTGGTACTCCACGATGGTCGCCGCGCCCGCCTCCAGCTCGGCGTAGGTGCGCTGCCGCTCGCTCATCTCGCCGAGCGCCTTCCACCAGCCGCGCCCGGTCGCCGCGTCGCGGGCGATGACGATCAGCGCCTCACGCTGCGGCGACGGAACCTCGTAGATGTCGAGCAGGTCGAGCACGTCGGCCAGGTCGGGTCGACTCTGCCCCAGCTCGATGCGGGACAACTTGGAAGTGGAGGCCCAGCCCAGCCGGGCGCAGACCTGTTCCAGGGTCAGCGCCTCCCGTCTGCGCAACTGGCGCAGCTCGGCGCCGAGCCTCGCGCGTCGAATGACAGGACTCGATGACAATGGCATCCCAGCCTCCCCACGAGGGAGGGTACGCAGGATCATCACCCAGGGCAACATTTTGCTTGCACACCGCAACGCCTATCTGAGTCGTCCTCGGATGACGCCGTCGTCGTCCGGTCCCGAACGGCAGCCCCCCGTTCTCCACCGCTGCCGTTCGGGGCACCCGGTCAGGGCCGGTAGGTGCCGAACGACCAGACGTTGCCGGCGAGGTCCCGGGCCGCATAGTCCCGGGAACCGTAGTCGGTGTCGAACGGCTCGCGGATGATCTCCGCCCCGGCCGCCCGCGCGCGGTCGTGGTGGGCGTCCGGGTCGTCGACCGCCACGTAGACGGCGTAGTCGTCGTCGGCCGGCCGGTCCGGTCGACCCCGGCCGGTGCCGAGCATGACGATGCCGTCGCCGAGCGCCAGTTCGGCGTGCGCCACCGTGCCGTCCGGACCGTCGTGCACCGCGTGGACCCGGAACCCGAACGCGGCGCAGAGCCAGTCGATCGCCGCCCGCGCGTCGGGGTACCGGAAGGTCGGGTAGATGTTCGTCATGCGCCGAGTGTGCCGGCCACCGGTCAGCCCGGATTGGACGAATGGGAACCCGGCCGGCCCAGCGCCGCCGGGGTCGTCCCGGTGAACTCCCGGAACTCCCGGATCAGGTGCGACTGGTCGTAGTACCCCCAGCGTGCCGCCAGCCCGGCCCAGCCGTCCATTGGCCCCGTCCGGCCGTCCACCGACCCGGGACCCTCAGGTGGGGCGGGCCCGGCGGAGACCGCGTCCTGCCGGCCCAGCGCCGCGTACGCCCGCTGGAAACGCAGCAGCCGGGCGGTCGTCTTCGGGCCCAGCCCCAGTTCCCGGCGGAACCGCGCGGCCAGGTGCCGGCGGCTCCACCCCAACTCGTCGGCCAACCCGCCGATGCCGATCCGGCCGGCCGAGCCGGTGAGCAGTTCCCAGGCCCGGTCGAGATGCGGATCGACCGGGTCGGCGTCCGCCAGCCGGGCGTCGAGCGCCGCGTCGAGCAGGGCGAACCGGTGTGGCCAGTCCGGTGCCCCGGCCAGCCGGGCCCGCAACCGGTGAAGCCACGGGTCGGGCAACCCGTCGAGCGCCACCGCCCGGTTGGTCAACTCCCCCAACGGCACCCCGAGGACCCGGCGGGCCGCCGGCGGGGTGAGCAGCAACTGCACCCCCGCCCCGGCACCGGCCGTCGAGGTCGTGCAGTAGCCGTCGTACGGCCCGGCCACGAACGAGTCCACCCGGTACGCGCTGTGCGCCGCCGAGCGCGGGTTCAGCACGTCGAGCGGGGCGCCCCAGCCGAGGATGAGGACCACGAACGCGCCGGCCGCCTCGTGCCGTACCAGTGCCGGCGCGTCCCGCCCCGACGCCACGCCCACCGGAGCACCCTCCCGGTAGCCCAGGTACCGGCCCACGACGGGACGCAGCCGTGCCGCCGGCAGGCCGACACGCACCTCGTCCAGCACCGGCCCGTCCGTCACTTCACCCCGGCGGCGTCCATCCCCCGCAGCTCCTTCTTGAGATCGGCGACCTCGTCACGGATCCGCGCGGCCAACTCGAACTGCAACTCCCGGGCGGCGGCGAGCATCTGGTCGTTGAGCTCCTGGATGAGCTGGGCCAGGTCGGCGCGGGCCATCCCCTCCCGCGACGGCGTGCCGGCGGTGGCCCGACTGCGGCTGCGGGTCTCCTTGACCGGGGCCTTGCCCCGGGACAGCTGCCGCGCGGCACCGCCGACCCGGGCGCTCTCGGTGTCCTCCGCCTCCCGGTAGATGTCGTCGAGGATGTCGTGGATCTTCTTGCGCAGCGGCTCGGGGCTGATCCCGTGCGCCTCGTTGTGCGCGATCTGCTTGGCCCGGCGACGGTTGGTCTCGTCGATCGCCGACGCCATCGAGGGGGTGATCTTGTCGGCGTACATGTGGACCTGGCCGGAGACGTTACGGGCGGCCCGGCCGATGGTCTGGATCAGCGACCGGCCGCTGCGCAGGAAGCCCTCCTTGTCGGCGTCGAGGATCGCCACCAGGGAGACCTCGGGCAGGTCGAGACCCTCCCGCAGCAGGTTGATGCCGACCAGCACGTCGTAGTCGCCCTTGCGCAGCTCGCGCAGCAGCTCCACCCGGCGCAGGGTGTCGACCTCGGAGTGCAGGTAACGCACCCGGATGCCGTTCTCCAGCAGGTAGTCGGACAGGTCCTCGGCCATCTTCTTGGTCAGCGTGGTGACCAGCACCCGCTCGTCGCGCTCGGTGCGCAGCTTGATCTCGTGCATCAGGTCGTCGATCTGCCCCTTGGTCGGTTTGATCACGACCTCCGGGTCGATCAGACCGGTGGGGCGGATGACCTGCTCGACGAACTCGCCCTGGGCCTGCTCCAACTCCCACGGGCCGGGGGTGGCGGAGAGGAAGACCAACTGGCCGACCCGCTCCAGGAACTCGTCGAAGCGCAGCGGCCGGTTGTCGGCGGCACTGGGCAGCCGGAAGCCGTGGTCGATGAGCATCCGCTTGCGCGAGGCGTCGCCCTCGAACATGCCGCCGATCTGCGGGATGGTGACGTGCGACTCGTCGACCACGGTGAGGAAGTCGTCGGGGAAGTAGTCGAGCAGGCAGTGCGGCGGGCTGCCGGGCAACCGGCCGTCGATGTGCATCGAGTAGTTCTCGATGCCTGAGCAGAAGCCGACCTGCCGCATCATCTCCAGGTCGTAGGTGGTGCGCATCCGCAGCCGCTGCGCCTCCAGCAGCTTGCCCTGCCGTTCCAGCTCGGCCAGCCGGTCGGCCAGCTCGGCCTCGATGTCCCGGGTGGCCCGCTCCATCCGCTGCGGGCCGGCCGCGTAGTGGGTGGCCGGGAAGATCAGCAGATTGTCGACCTCCCTGACCACGTCCCCGGTGAGCGGGTTGAGGTAGTAGAGCTTCTCCACCTCGTCGCCGAACAGCTCGATCCGGACGGCCAGCTCCTCGTATGCCGGGATGATCTCCAAGGTGTCGCCCCGGACCCGGAACGTGCCCCGCTGGAAGGCCATGTCGTTGCGGGTGTACTGGATGTCGACCAGGCGGCGCAGCAACTGGTCGCGGTCGAGTTCCTGCCCGACGACGACCCGCACGGCCCGGTCGAGGTACTCCTCCGGGGTGCCCAGGCCGTAGATGGCCGAGACGGTCGCCACCACGATCGTGTCCCGCCGGGTGAGCAGCGACATGGTCGCCTTGTGCCGCAGCCGCTCGACCTCCTCGTTGATCGAGGAGTCCTTCTCGATGTAGGTGTCGGTCTGCGGGATGTACGCCTCGGGCTGGTAGTAGTCGTAGTAGGAGACGAAGTACTCGACCGAGTTGTGCGGGAGCAGCTCGCTGAACTCCTTGGCGAGCTGGGCGGCGAGGGTCTTGTTGGGGGCGAGCACCAGGGTCGGCCGTTGCAGCCGCTCGACCAGCCACGCCGTGGTGGCGCTCTTGCCGGTGCCGGTGGCGCCGAGCAGCACGGTGTTACGATCACCACGCCGGACCCGGCGCTCAAGATCATCAATGGCGGCCGGCTGGTCGCCGGCCGGCTGGAACTCGCTGACGACCTGGAAGCGACCGTCGAGCCGGGGAATGTCGAGCGCCATGACCCCCACGGTACGCCGCGGGTCCGACACTTCACCGCGATCGCCGGACAGCCGGTGATCAGCTTCGATATTGCCATTGTGGCCCACATCGCAGCGGGCTAGCCTGGACAGCGTAGGCCGCTCGCGGCGGCCGACCGCGGCGGTGGCCGGGCCCTCGACAGGCTCCCACCGCCCGGCACCTGGGGTCGCAGCACCCGGACATCACCGGCGTGCGCATCCCGCGTGGTCGCGCCCCTGGCGCAGACCGGCCGCCGCGAGCGCCCCTGCACGTCTCCCCCACCCCCACCGGCACCACCGATCCGCCACCGGCACCCCGTCTGCCCCGCAGCGCCCCGTCCGACCCCGGCGGCGTCGCTCCGGTCCGGCTGACCCCGGCGGCGTCACTCCGGTCCGGCCGGCCCGTTCAACCACACGTGGACACCTCGCCCGATCAGCCACCACGCCCATCGGGAGCCGGTCCGGGCCACCGCCGCGCCGGCCGTCACCACCGCGACGCCGCCGCGGACGGCACACCGGGCCGGCGACGGACCACCCTGGTCGCCCTGGTCGTGGTCGCCGTCACGGCCGCAACGGCCCTCGTGGCCGGCCTGGTCTCCGGCGCACCCGCCCCGACCACCACGGCACGGGCGCTCACCGACGACGAGGCCGAGCGGCTCGCCGCCGTCCGGGTCGGCACCTACCGGGACGTCCGGGCCGGGGTACGGGTGGCCGTCGGCACCGGGGCCGGGCGCACCGACCTGGTCGGCTGGGTCGACTGGTCCCGCCCGCTGGCCTACCTCGACGTCGGCGGCCCGGGAGCCGGACCGGACCGGGGCCTGGTGCAGGCCACCCCGTCGGCGGTGGTGCAGCGCCCCGACCCCGCCGCGATCGTGGCCCCGGGCCGGCCACCGCTGGTGCCGCCCGGTGACCGCTGGCGGCTGCGGAACCCGGCACCCGGGCGGGGCCTGGGCGGGGCGCTCACCGTGCTCTTCGCCCTCGCCGCCGACCGGGCCGCACCCACCGCTGCGCTGCGCGCCGGAGGCGGCCGGTGGCTCGGCCGGGAGACCCTCGGCGGCGACCAGGTCGACGTCCTCCAAGCGGCGCTGTGGCCGGCTGCAGGACCCGCCACCGGAGCGCCCACGGCCAACCCACAGGCCACCACGGCACCCGCCACCGCCGTGCCGGACGGGCGTCCGGCCGACGACGCCGACCCCCGCTGGTGGGTCGACCGCGACGCGCGGCTGCGCCGCTGGGCGGGTCGGCTCGCCGACGGCACCCCGATCACGGTCGACCTGGACCGGTTCGACCGGCCGATCCCCTGGCCCGTCGACGTGCTCGGCGGCCGGCCCGGCCTGCCCCGCGCCCCCACCGACGAGGAGACCGCCCGGCTGGACCGGCTCGCCACCCGGCTGCGCTCCGGGACCGGGAGCGCGGCGGTCACCGTCACCGCACCCCTCGGCAGCGCCGCCAACCTGCGCGGCGGCGGCTGGCTGAGCTGGACGGCCGGCGTCGCCTACCTGTCCGTCGCCGAACTGGACACCCTCGGCCGCCGGACGCTGCGGCGTCGGGACCGGGCCGGCTTCGCCCGGGCGGACGTACCGGTCGGACCGCACACCGCGGCCTCCGGCCCGTCGGCGGCACCGCCGCTGCCGCTGCCGACCGGGGCCGGCTGGCGGCTCGCGGCCCGGCCGGCCGACGAGTTGGACACGCTGGTCGAGGCGGCGGTGCGGGCCGCCACGCCGAGCCGGGACACGACCACGACGGTCCACGTCCGCAGCGACCGACAGGCCGACCGCCCGGTGGACGTGTTCGAGGTACGCCGCCAGGGCCAGCGGCTGCGGTACTGGCTGGACCGTTCCGGCTTCCTGCACCGGTTGGAGCTGCGCACCACCGGCGGGCTGTGGGCGCAACTGGAGCTGACCCCCGGCCCGCTGCCGGCGGGGATCGTCCCCACCCACCGGAAACCGCCCCCGCCAGCCCGGCCAGGCTGACCCGGCGGCAGCACCGTCAGGCTGACCCGGCAGGACGGCAGCCGGTCAGGGCCGCCAGCCGGTCCGCGCCGCCCACTCCTGCGCCCGCAGGTACTCCTCGGCGAACCACGGGTCGGCGGCGGTGCCGGCCCCGTCGCCGGCCGGTGCCGACGCCGCCGCCTCCCGGTTCACCAGCAGGTACGCCGCCCGCCGATCGGGGTCCGCGCGCAGGTGGTCCCGCATCATCAGGGCGTGCCGCCAACCGGCCGATCCCGCCACCCGCAGGTGCACGGCGACCGGCCGGCCCGGATCGGCGCTGCCGTGCAACCGCTGCGCCCAGCCCCCGTCACCGTCCCCACCCGTCCCGGCGTCGCGGTCCGCCCAGCGGGGGCGGTTCCCTTGCACGCCTGGCACCCTCGGGAACCCGGCGTCGGCGAGCCGGCGCGCCACCGGGCCGTCCGCCTCGGCCATCGACGGCACGGTCACCTGCACGTCGATGACGTCCCGCCCGGCCAGCCCCGGGACAGCGGTGGGACCGACATGGTCGATCCGCAGGTCGTCGGGGGCCAGCGCGTGCCGGATCCGGGCGGCGATCCGGGCGTACTGCTGCGGCCAGGTCGGGTCCGGCGCGGTCGACACCGCCGGCCCACCCGGGACCACCAGCTGTTCCCGCACGTTACGTTCGTAGGGCACCAGGCGTGCCGACCAGAGGGCGTCCACGGCGGCGTGCAGCTCGTCGAGGCCGCCCTCGTTGTCGAGCACCACGTCGGCCGCCGCGCGGCGACGGGCGTCGTCGGCCTGCGCGGCGATCCGCCGCTCGGCCTCCGCGCGGCTCATCCCCCGGGTCCGCACCAACCGCTCCACCCGGATGGCCACGGCCGTCCGCACCACCACCACCAGGTGGTACGTCGGCGCGAGCCCCACCTCCACCAGCAGCGGTACGTCGTTGACCACCACCGCGTCGGCGGGTGCCGCGGCGAACAGCTCGGCGGACCGGGCCCGTACCCGGGGATGGGTGATCTCCTCCAGCCGGCGACGGGCGGTCGCGTCGGCGAAGACCAGTGCGCCCAGCGCCGCCCGGTCCAGCGTCCCGTCGGCGGCCAGCACCCGCTCGGAGAAGGCGGCGACGATCGCGGCCAGCCCCTCGGTGCCCGGTGCCACCACCTCCCGGGCGATCCGGTCCGAGTCGACGATCACCGCGCCCCGCTCGGCCAGCCGGGTCGCCACGGCGCTCTTGCCGGACCCGATGCCGCCGGTCAACCCCACCCTCAGCACCCGCCCAGTCAACCGGACCGCCTCCCACCCCACCACACCGCCCCACCCCTGAGTCGATCGTCCCGTCGCGGGACGGGAGCGGAGGCACCCGGACGGCACAGAGCCCCGCCCCCGGTCCGCGTGGCGGATCGGGGGCGGGGCTCCTGTGTCAGCGGCTACCCGGACCCGGTGACGTCAGACGTCGTACCGGGTGGGAGGCAGCGTCCGGCTCACTTGCCGCCGGCGAGCTTCTCCCGCAGCGCGGCGAGCGCCTCGTCGGTGGCCAGGGTGCCGGCCGGCTCCTCGGCCTGCCGGCTCGGGGTCGACGAGCTGGTCGAGGTGGTGGTGCCACCACCGGCGGCCACGGGCGGAGCCGGGTTGGCAGCGGCCTCGGCGTCGGCGGCCCGGGAGGTCTGCACCTGCTTGGTGTGGGCCTCCCAGCGCTGACGCGCCTCGGCGTACTGGTTCTCCCAGGTCTCGCGCTGCTTGTCGTACCCTTCGAGCCACTCGCCCGTCTCCGGGTCGAAGCCCTCCGGGTAGATGTAGTTGCCCTCGTTGTCGTACGTCGCGGCCATGCCGTAGAGGGTCGGGTCGAAGTGCTCCTCGCCCTCGACGAAGCCCTCGTTGGCCTGCTTGAGCGACAGCGAGATCCGGCGGCGCTCCAGGTCGATGTCGATGACCTTGACCATGACCTCGGAGCCGACCTGGACGACCTGCTCCGGGATCTCCACGTGGCGCTCGGCCAGCTCGGAGATGTGGACCAGGCCCTCGATGCCGTCGTCGACCCGGACGAACGCGCCGAACGGCACCAGCTTGGTGACCTTACCCGGCACGATCTGCTGGATCGCGTGGGTCCGGGCGAACTGCCGCCACGGGTCCTCCTGGGTCGCCTTCAGCGACAGCGAGACCCGCTCGCGGTCCAGGTCGACGTCCAGGACCTCGACCTCGACCTCCTGGCCCACCTCGACGACCTCGGACGGGTGGTCGATGTGCTTCCAGGACAGCTCGGAGACGTGCACCAGGCCGTCCACACCGCCCAGGTCGACGAACGCGCCGAAGTTGACGATCGAGGAGACGACGCCCTTGCGGACCTGCCCCTTCTGGAGCTTGTTGAGGAACTCGGTGCGCACCTCGGACTGCGTCTGCTCCAGCCAGGCCCGGCGGGACAGGACCACGTTGTTGCGGTTCTTGTCCAGCTCGATGATCTTGGCTTCGAGCTCACGGCCGACGTACGGCTGCAGGTCACGCACCCGCCGCATCTCGACCAGCGACGCGGGCAGGAAGCCGCGCAGGCCGATGTCGAGGATGAGACCACCCTTGACGACCTCGATGACCGAGCCGCGGACGACACCGTCCTCGTCCTTGATCTTCTCGATCGTGCCCCAGGCCCGCTCGTACTGCGCCCGCTTCTTGGAGAGGATCAGCCGCCCCTCCTTGTCCTCCTTCTGGAGGACCAGGGCCTCGATGTGGTCACCGACCGAGACGACCTCGGCGGGGTCCACGTCGTGCTTGATCGACAACTCCCGCGAGGGGATGACACCCTCGGTCTTGTAGCCGATGTCGAGCAGGACCTCGTCCCGATCGACCTTGACGACGGTGCCTTCGACAATGTCGCCGTCGTTGAAGTACTTGATGGTCTCGTCGATCGCGGCGAGGAAAGCCTCCTCGGAACCGAGATCGTCGTGGGTGACCCGGGTGGCGCTCGAGGGGGCCTCGATGCTGCTCGTCATGTGGGCGGTTGCTCCGGTCGGATGGGTTGTCACAGCAGGCGTGGTGTCGCAGTGACCCGTTCGCGCCAGCGGATCCGCCACCGACCCCACCTGACGATCGCCAAGAGAGGATCATCGGTGCTCCGGTGACCGCGCACCTGCTCCCTGCCGAGGTACACGATCCACGAGCGCATCGTCTAGCCTACCCGCTGCATTACCACAGCGTGCAAGCCCTCCCGGGTCCTCACGACCTCGTCTGCTGCGAAAGCGGAGATTTCGGTGGGAAAGCACCTCCGCTGTCTCATCCGTCACATCCGCCCCACGGGACCGACAGCGTACGGCCGTCCGCCGCGCCGCGCACGCCGGGGTCCGGCGGACGACGCCACCGCAGGGCCTAGCGTGAACGGGTGGACGACGACGAGCGGGTGATCCGACGCCGGGTGGGCGACACCGAGGCACGGCGGGCCAACCGCGGCTGGTGGGACGCCGATGCCGACGACTACCAGGCCGAACACGGGGCCTTCCTGGGCGAGGTGGACTTCCGCTGGTGCCCGGAGGGGCTGCGCGAGTCCGAGGCGCGGCTGCTCGGCGAGCTGGCCGGGCGACGGGTGCTGGAGGTCGGCTGCGGCGCGGCGTCCTGCGCCCGCTGGCTGGCCACCCAGGGGGCCGAGCCGGTCGCCTTCGACCTCTCCGCCGGCATGCTGCGGCACGCCACCCGCGCCGCCGGCACCACCGGGGTACGCGTCCCGCTGGTGCAGGCCGACGCGTTGGCCCTGCCGTTCGCCGGGGCGTCGTTCGACATCGCCTGCACGGCGTTCGGGGCGATCCCGTTCGTCGCCGACTCGGCCACCCTGATGGCCGAGGTGCACCGGGTGCTGCGCCCCGGCGGGCGCTGGGTGTTCTCGGTGACCCACCCGATGCGCTGGGTCTTCCTGGACGACCCCGGCGAGGGCGGGCTCACCGCCGTGCACTCGTACTTCGACCGCTCCCCCTACGTCGAGCAGGACGAGCGGGGGGTGGCCAGCTACGTGGAGCAGCACCGCACCCTCGGCGACCGGATCCGCGAACTGATCGGTGCCGGCTTCCGCCTGGTCGACCTGGTGGAACCGGAGTGGCCGGCCGGCCACCGGGATACCTGGGGGCAGTGGAGCCCGCTACGTGGGCGGCTCTTCCCCGGCACCGCCATCTTCGTCACCGAGAAGCCGGCCACCACCTGACCGACCACCACCGGACCGACCGGCCCTGGACCGGCAAGCACCGGACCGGCCGGCACCGGGCCCCGCCGACCGGTCCGTCGGCGACGGGCCGACCGGGCGCGTTGTTTCGGGGCAGTGCCGTCGGGTACCCGGCGGCCATGGCCGAGCAGCGGTTTCGACGGGGTGACCACGTCTCCTGGGCCAGCCACAGCGGTCGCGCCCACGGGGTGGTGCAGGAGGAGTTGACCGAACGCACGCACGTCCGGGGGCGCGCGGTGAACGCCGCGCCGGACGACCCGCGGTACCGGATCCGCAACGACGACTCGGGGCGCGACGTCGCCCACCGGCCGGAGGCGTTGCGCCATGAGCCGCGCTGACGACCCGCAGCAGACCTACCGGGAGTTCACCGAGGCGGTGAACATGAAACCCGGGGAGCTGTCGTCCTGGTTGCAGACGCCCGAGTCCAAACAGGTCGGCTGGCACAAGGGTGGCCGGTCCGGTGGCGGCGAGTCGGTGGGGCACTCGTCGGGCCGCCGGATCGTCGACCTGCTGCGCCGTAAGCGGGCCGAGCTGTCCGCCGCCGACTACCAGCACATGCGCACGGTGATCGGCTACGTGCACCGGCACCTGGCGCAGCGACCGGCCGGCGACGTCCGGGACACGAAGTGGCGCTGGTCGCTGATGAACTGGGGCCACGACCCGCTGCGCTGACCCGGAGGGTGGGGTCAGGCCGTCGTGGCGAAGTCGACGTCCTTCGTGGCGACCGTGCCGGCCGTGCGCCCCGGGGCCTGCTGGTGCGTCCAGTAGAGGTTGGTGTGCGCGACGACCTGCCCGGGCGGCGGCGCGCCCCACCGTGTGCGGTCCTGGGTGGTGTGGGCGTCGGCGACCAGCGTGGTGTCGTAGCCCCGCACGAACGCGCCGTGCAGGGTCGACCGGACGCACGCGTCGGTCTGCGCGCCGACCACCACGAGCCGCCCGACGCGCAGCCCGGCCAGCACCGACTCCAGCTCGGTGTCCTCGAAGGAGTCGCCGTAGCGCTTGTCGACCAGCGGTTCCGCCTCGGCCGGGACCAGCTCGGGCACGATCTGCCAGTCGTCACCGCCGGGGACGAGCCGGGCGTCGGAGTGCCGCACCCAGACGACGGGCACCCCCTCCCGGCGGGCCCGCCGCACCAGGGCAGCCATGTTGGCGACCACGTCGTCACGCCGGTACGCCCCGGCGACGACCCCGTTCTGCACGTCGACGACGAGCAGTGCGGTGTGCGGCCGGTCGGCGAGTGTGCTCATGTCTCCCCCTGGTCTGGCCGGTGCGGTGGGTGCGGAGGCTAGTGGTCGGCGCTGTTCCAGTCCCGGCCGACGCCGACGGAGACCTCCAGCGGCACCGACAGCGGGTACGCCGCCCCCATCTCCTGCCGGACCAGCGTCTCCAACGCCTCCCGCTCGTCGGGGGCGACCTCGAAGACCAGCTCGTCGTGCACCTGGAGCAGCATCCGGGAGCGCAGCCCGGCGTCGCGCAGCGCGGTATCGACGCGCAGCATGGCGACCTTGATGATGTCGGCCGCCGAGCCCTGGATGGGGGCGTTGAGCGCCATCCGCTCGGCCATGTCCCGGCGCTGCCGGTTGTCGCTGACCAGGTCGGGCAGGTAGCGGCGGCGACCCAGGACGGTGGAGGTGTAGCCATCCTGGCGGGCGCGGGCCACCACCTCCTGGAGGTAGTCGCGGACGCCGCCGAACCCGGCGAAGTAGTTCTCCATCAGCCCCCGGGCCTCCTCGGCGGTGATGCCGAGCTGCTGCGACAGGCCGAAGGCGCTCAGGCCGTACGCCAGGCCGTAGTTCATCGCCTTGATCTTGCGGCGTTGGTCGGCGGTGACCTCGCCGACCGGGACGGTGAAGACCGACGACGCGGTGGCGGCGTGGAAGTCGTGGCCGGAGTTGAACGCCTCGATCAGCGCCTCGTCCAACGACAGGTGCGCCATGATCCGCATCTCGATCTGGCTGTAGTCGGCGGTGAGCAGCGTCTGGTAGCCGTCGCCCACCACGAAGGCCCGACGGATGCGCCGGCCCTCCTCGGTACGGATCGGAATGTTCTGGAGGTTGGGGTCGGTGGAGGAGAGCCGGCCGGTGGCCGCCACCGTCTGCTTGAACGTGGTGTGGATACGCCCGTCGTCGGCGACCGACTTGAGCAGGCCGTCGACGGTGGTCTTGAGCTTCGCCACGTCCCGGTGGCGCAGCAGGTGCTCCAGCACGGGGTGCGGGTTCTGGGCGTAGAGCCACTGGAGCGCGTCGGCGTCGGTGGTGTAACCGGTCTTGATCTTCTTGGTCTTGGGCAGCCCCAGCTCCCCGAAGAGCAGCTCCTGGAGCTGCTTGGGCGAGCCGAGGTTGAACTCCCGCCCCACGGCGGCGTACGCGCTCTGGGCGGCGGACTTCACCTCGCCCGCGAAGTGCGCCTCCAGTTCCTGGAGGTAGTCCAGGTCGGCGCCGATGCCGACGCGCTGCATCCCGGCCAGCACCTCGGACAGCGGCAGCTCCACCTCGGCCATCAGCCGGGCGGACTGCTCGCCGTCGCGGGACAGCTCGGCGTCGATCGCGTCGGCCAGGTCGAGGGTGGCGCGCGCCTGGAGCATCAGGTTCTGCTCAGCCTCACCGTCGTCGCCGAGGCCGTCGAAGGTGAGCTGCCCGGTTTCCGGCGCGTCGACCCGCAGCTCGCGGTGCAGGTAGCGCAGCGCCAGGTCGGTCAGGTCGTAGGAGCGCTGGTCGGGGCGGGCCAGGTAGGCGGCCAGCTCGGTGTCCCGGGCGACGCCGGCCAGCGACCAGCCCCGCGCGGCGAACGCCAGCCGGGCGTGCTTGCTGTCGTGCAGCACCTTGGGCTGCCGGGGGTCGGCCAACCAGCCGGCCAGGGCGCGTTCGTCGGCCTCGGCCAGCGTCGCCGGGTCGAGCCAGGCGGCCGGGCCGCTGGCCAGCGCGAGGGCCAGCGCCTCCAGCTGCGGCTCGTAACGCTCGCGGGGGTCCTTCGGCTTGGCCGGCGTCTTCACCGCCACGCCGACCTGGGTGCCGGCGGGGACGTGCGCGGCCAGCCAGTCGACCAGCGCGCCGGGCGCGGTGAGCCGCTCGCCGGCCAGGTCGAAGCCGGCCTCGGCCTCCGGCTCCACCGCCTCCAGGTATTGATACAGCCGGTCGCGCAGGATGCGGAACTGGAGGGTGTCGAAGACCTGGTGCACGGCCTCCCGGTCCCAGCCCTGCCAGCGGGCGTCCTCGGGGCGGATCGGCAGCTCCAGGTCGGAGACCAGGCAGTTGATCTCGTAGTTGCGGATCACGTCGGCGAGCCGCTCGCGCAGGCTGTCGCCGGCCTTGCCCTTGATCTCGTCGGCGTGCGCGATCACGCCCTCGACCCCGCCGTAGGTGTTGATCCACTTGGCGGCCGTCTTCGGGCCGACGCCGGGGATACCGGGCAGGTTGTCGCTGGTCTCGCCGACCAGGGCGGCCAGGTCGCGGTAGCGCTGCGGGCCGACGCCGTACTTGGCCTCGATCGCCGCCGGGTCCATCCGGGCCAGGTCGGAGACGCCCTTGCGCGGGTAGAGCACGGTGACGTCGTCGCCGACGAGTTGGAAGGCGTCCCGGTCGCCGGTGCTGATCAGCACCTGCATGCCCTGGTCGCGGGCCTGGCAGGCGAGGGTGGCGATCACGTCGTCGGCCTCGTAGCCCTCCCGCTCGACGACCGGGATGCGCAGCGCGTCGAGGACCTCCTTGACCAGGCTGACCTGGCCCTTGAAGTCGGCCGGGGTCTCGCTGCGGCCGGCCTTGTACTCCGCGTACTTCTCGGTGCGGAAGGAGCGGCGGGAGACGTCGAAGGCGACCACGATGTGGGTGGGCTGCTCGTCGCGGAGCACGTTGATCAGCATCGAGGTGAAGCCGTAGACCGCGTTGGTCGGCTGCCCCGTCGTGGTGGAGAAGTTCTCCACCGGCAGGGCGAAGAACGCCCGGTATGCCATGGAATGTCCGTCGACGAGGAGCAGGCGCGGCGTCGTAGCTGTCACGGCAGCGACTCTAGCCCGTACCCCCGACAACCCCCGGCGGCGGCACGGCCGCCGCCGGGGGTGGACCGGAACTCAGAGTACCTTGGCGAGGAACGTCCTGGTCCGCTCGTGTTGCGGGTTGGCGATCACCTCGCGCGGGTCGCCGGACTCGACGACCACGCCGCCGTCCATGAAGACCAGCGTGTCGCCGACCTCCCGGGCGAAACCGATCTCGTGGGTCACCACGATCATGGTCATCCCGTCCCGGGCCAGGTCCTTCATCACGTCCAGGACCTCGCCGACCAGTTCCGGGTCGAGCGCGCTGGTCGGCTCGTCGAAGAGCATCAGCTTCGGCCGCATCGCCAACGCGCGGGCGATCGCCACCCGCTGCTGCTGCCCGCCGGAGAGCTGACCGGGGTACGCGCCGAGCTTGTCGCCCAGCCCCACCCGTTCCAGCAGCTGCGCGGCCCGCTCCCGGGCCGCCGCCTTCTTCTCCCGGCCCAGCAGCACCGGCGCCTCGGTCACGTTGCCCAGCACCGTCATGTGTGGGAAGAGGTTGAACCGCTGGAACACCATCCCGATCGAACGGCGCTGCGCGGCCACCTCCTTCTCCCGCATCTCGTGCAGCCGGCCGCCGCGCTCCCGGTAGCCGATCAGCTCGCCGTCCACCCGGATCGACCCGGCGTTGATCTTCTCCAGGTGGTTGATGCAGCGCAGGAAGGTCGACTTGCCGGAGCCGGACGGCCCCAGCAGGCAGCACACCTCGCCCGACCGGACCTCCAGGTCGATGCCCTTGAGCACCTCCAGCGGCCCGAACGACTTGTGCACCTGCTCGGCCCGCACCATCAGCCCGGACCCGTCGGCCGACGCACCGGCCCGGCCCGACTCGGCGGCGGGAGCACCCGCCTGGCCGGGAATCAGCTCGCTCATGCCTGACCCACCGTCCCCGCGTTGCCGCCGCCACCGGTCTCCGCCGCCATCCCGCGCAACCGCAGCCGGGCCCGGCCGGCCGGGCCGTAGCCCTTGCCGAAGTGCCGCTCCAGGAAGTACTGCCCGACCAGCAGGATGCTGGTCAGGAAGAGGTACCACAGGCAGGCGGCGACGTACATCGGGAAGATCTGGAAGGTCCGTTTGCCGACCGCGTCGAGCTGGAAGAACAGCTCCACGCTCACCGGCACGTAGAGCAGCAGCGAGGTGTCCTTGAGCATCGCGATGGTCTCGTTGCCGGTCGGCGGGATGATCACCCGCATCGCCTGCGGCAGCACCACCCGGCGCAGCAGCTGACCCCGGCTCATGCCCAACGCCTGGGCCGCCTCGGTCTGCCCCTCGTCGACCGACTGGATGCCGGCCCGGACGATCTCGGCCATGTAGGCCGCCTCGGACAGTGCCAACCCCAGCAGGCCGGCCATGAAACCGGTGAGGATGTCCCGGGAGGAGAAGCCGAACAGCCGCAGTTGCAGGTTGTCGATGCCGAAGAGCTGGCCGAGCTGGGTGTCGAACGGCACCCCGAACTCGATCCGGCTCCACAGGATGCCGATGTTGCCGAAGACCGCCAGCAGCACCAGCCGGGGCACCGCCCGGAAGAACCAGGTGTAGAGCCAGGCGACCCCGCGCAGGATCGGATTGTCCGACAGCCGCATCACCGCCACCACCACACCCAGCGTGACGCCGATGAGCATCGCGCTCACCGTCATCAGCACCGTGCCGCGCAGCAGCCCCTCGATGATCGGCGGACGGAACATCTTGTCCACCATGAACGACCAGTTGAACGCGTCGTTGGTGACCAGCAGGTGGACGAACATGGCGACCAGCACGGCCAGCACGGCGACCGCGACCCAGCGCCCCGGGTGCCGTACGGGCACGGCGCGGAGAGGCTCCGGCCGCGCCCGTACGGTGGAAGTGTCGTGGGATTCCATGACCTGTTACGGGTTGATCGCGGGGTCCGTGATCGCGCCGTCCGCCACCTTCCACTTGTCCAGCACCGACTTGTACGACCCGTCGGCGATCAGCGCCTTGGTCGCGTCCCGCACCGCCTCGGCGAACGCCGCCTGGTCCTTGCCGACCACGTAGCCGTACGGGGCCGCCTCGTACTGCTTGTCGAGCAGTTCGAGGGCGTCGTTGGACTGGGTCACCGCGTACACCCCGACGGGGTAGTCGGCGAGCATCGCGTCGTCCTTGCCGGAAACCACCGCGGCGGTGGCGGCGTCCTGGCCGGGGAACTGCTCGACGGTGATCGCCGGCTTACCGGCGTCGGTGCAGGTCTTGGAGCGCTTCTGGATGTCCTCGACCTGGACGGTGTCCTTCTGCACGGCGATCTTCTTGCCGCAGGCGTCGTCGATCGTGACGCCGGCCGGGTTGCCCTTCTTGGTCACCCACTGGGTGCCGACCTGGAAGTAGCTGACCATGTTGGCCTGCTGCTTGCGCTCGTCGTTGATGGTGAACGACGAGACGCCCACCTCGTACTTGCCGGTGCTCACGCCGGAGATGATGTCGCCGAACGGCGCGGAGACGAACTCCGCCTTGAGGCCGAGCTTCGCCGCCACGGCGGTGAACAGCTCGACGTCGAAGCCGATCACCGTCTTGCCGTCGCTGTCGAGGAACTCCGCCGGGGCGTACGTCGAGTCGGTGCCCACGACGATCTTGCCGTCGGCCTTGATGGCCGCCGGGACCTTGTCGGCCAGCGAGGTGTCGGCCGACGCGCTGACCGAGGGACCGCCGCCGGGCTGCTCGGTGCTCTCCTCCTCGCCACAGGCGGCGAGGGAGAGCAGCAGGGCGGTCGCGCCGGCGACGCCGAACGCCGCCCGCCGACCAGGGGTGAGGTGGAACATGCGTGTACTCCTTTGCGAGGGGGCGACGGTCAGGCCACGCCCAGGTAGGCCTCTTTGACCGACGGGTCGTGCAGCAGGTCGGCGCCGGTGCCGCTCTTGACGATGCGGCCGGTCTCCAGCACGTACGCCCGGTGGGCCCGGGCGAGCGCCTGCTGCGCGTTCTGCTCCACCAGCAGGATCGTGGTGCCCTGCTCGTTGATCTCGGTGATGATGGAGAAGATCTGCTGGATCAGCATCGGGGCCAGACCCATCGACGGCTCGTCGAGCAGCAGCAGCTTGGGCCGGCTCATCAGCGCCCGGCCGACGGCCAACATCTGCTGCTCGCCGCCGGAGAGGGTGCCGCCGGCCTGCTTGCGCCGCTCGGCCAGCCGGGGGAACAGCTCCAGCACCCGGTTGAGGTCCTGGGCGATGCCCGCCCGGTCCCGCCGGGTGTAGGCGCCCATGTCGAGGTTCTCCAGCACGGTCATGCCGGGGAAGATGCCGCGACCCTCCGGGGCCTGGCACAGCCCCCGCCGGACCCGCAGGTCCGCCCGGAGCTTGGAGATGTCCTCGCCCTCGAAGCGGATCGCCCCGGAGGCGATCGGCCGGATGCCGGAGATCGCCCGCATGGTGGTGGACTTACCGGCGCCGTTCGCGCCGATCAGGGCGACGATCTCGCCCTCCCCCACGGTCAGGCTGATCCCGTGCAGCGCCTGGATGCGCCCGTACAGCAGGCTGACGTCGTCAATCTCAAGCAGCATCGTCCGGTACCCCCAGGTACGCCGCGACCACCTTCGGGTTGTCCCGCACCTCGGCGGGCAGCCCCTCGGCGATCTTCTTCCCGAACTCCAGCACCACGATCCGGTCGGTGACACCCATGACCAGGCGCATGTCGTGCTCGATCAGCAGCACGGTCACGCCGGTGTCGCGGATCTGCCGGATGAGCTGGAGCAGCTCCTCCTTCTCCGCCGGGTTGAAGCCGGCGGCCGGCTCGTCCAGGCAGAGCAGCACCGGTTCGGTGGCCAGGGCCCGGGCGATCTCCAGCCGACGCTGCTCGCCGTAGGACAGGTTGCGGGCGAACTCGTGCATCCGGGGCCGGATGCCGACGAACTCCAGCAGCCGTTCGGCCTTCTCCCGGCCCTCGCGCTCCTCGCGCCAGTGCCGGGGCAGCCGCAGCAGCGCCGAGATCACGCTGGTCTTGTGGTGCGCGTCGGCACCGACCTGCACGTTCTCCAGCGCGGTCATCTCCGGGAAGAGGCGGATGTTCTGGAACGTCCGCGCCATGCCCATCTTGGTGATCTGGTGCCGCTTCTTGCCGCTGATCTTCTCGCCGCGGAACCGGATCTGCCCCTCGCTGGGCTGGTAGATGCCGGTCATCGCGTTGAAGCAGGTGGTCTTGCCGGCGCCGTTCGGGCCGATCAGCCCGAGGATCTCCCCCTTGTAGAGGGTGAAGTCGACGTCGTTGAGCGCCACCACGCCGCCGAAGCGCAGCGTGACGTGGTCGACCTCCAGCAGCGGTTCCCGCCCGGGGATGGTCTCGACGGCGGGCGCGCCCGCCTGGGCCGGAACGGCCGGGGTCTGTTCGGTGTCACTCACCGACGATCACCTCCTTGCGGCGGTCCTTGAACTCCGCCGCCCGTCGTCGGTTCGGGATGAGGCCCTGCGGCCGGAAGATCATCATCAGCACGAGCACCAGGCCGAAGAAGAGGAACCGGTACTCGTACAGCTCCACGCCGAACAGCTCGATGCCGCGGAACCGCTCGATCATGTACGCCACCAGGCCGCCGCCGACGATCGCGCCGACGATGTTGCCCGAGCCGCCCAGGATGACCGCGGCCAGGATGATGATCGAGTTGAGCAGCTCGAAGTTCTGCGAGTTGACGAAGTTCTGCTTGCCGGCGAAGAGCGCACCGGCGAGGCCGGCGATCGCCGCACCCGAGGCGAACGCCCAGAGCTTGAACTTGAACGTCGGCACGCCCATCAGCTGGGCGGCGTCCTCGTCCTCGCGGATCGAGATCCAGGCCCGGCCGACCCGGCTGTGGGTCAGGTTCCGCACCCCGATCACCACCAGGATGATCAGCGTGAGCACCAGCCAGTAGTACGGGCGGGCGTCGAGCACCCCGAAGAACGGCTTGCCGTCGGCGTACTTGCCGGGCGGGTGCGGGATCTGGTTGAAGCCCCGCTGGCCCTTGAGGAACTCGGAGCTGGTCGCCGCGATCCGGATCATCTCGGCGAAGCCGAGCGTCACCAGCGCCAGGTAGTCACCGCGCAGCCGCAGGGTCGGGGTGCCGAGCATGACCCCGGAAACCATGGTGAGGGCGATCGCGATCGGCACCACCAGCAGCCACGGCCACAGCGTCTTGAGGTCGCTGCTCGGCGAGGTCAACACCGCCACGGTGTACGCGCCGACGGCGAAGAAGCCGAAGTAGCCGAGGTCGAGCAGGCCGGCGAAGCCGACCACGATGTTCAACCCGACCGCGAGCAGCACGTAGATCGAGACGGTGAAGAGCACCTGGGTGAAGTTGGAGCCCGTGGTCGGGATCGGCCCCAGGTACTGGTAGAACTCCTTGTTGGGCAGCGCGTAGAAGAACGCGATCAGCGCCGCCAGCGCCACCCAGCGCACCCAGCGCGGGGCGTCGTGCCAGCGCTGCGCGACGGCCTCGCGGCCGTGCCGCAGCCGTGTCCCGATCCCCTGCTGCTGCTCGGGGGTCGGCGGATTAACCGTCGTTGTCATGCCCGTGCCCTTCCCAGCGATTCGCCCAGCAGACCGGTCGGCCGGAACATCAGCAGCACCACCAGCACGGCGAAGGCGGCGAAGTCCTTCCACTGGCTGCCGAACAGCCCCGAGGCGTAGTTCTCCACCACACCCAGCAGCAGGCCGCCGACCAGGGCGCCCCGCAGGTTGCCGATACCGCCGAGCACCGCGGCGGTGAACGCCTTGAGGCCGAGCAGGAAGCCGACGCTGTAGGTCAGGGTCTGGATCCGCACGTCGTAGAGCAGGCCGGCGACGCCGGCCATGGAACCGCCGGCGATGAAGACCATCAGGATGATCCGGTCCTTGTTCACGCCCATCAGCGCGGCGGTGTTGGGGTCCTGGGCGACCGCCCGGATGCCCCGGCCGACCCGGCTGCGGTTGATGAACTGGTCCAAGGCGACCATCATCACCAGCGCGGCGCCGAGGGTGAGCAACTGCACCGCGCTGATCGGCACGCCGAAGAGGTGGAACACGGGCTCGGAGCTGACCAGCTTGGGCGCGCTCTCGGGGAGCCGGCGGGTGTAGACGCCGAACGCCTCCGAGATCGCGATGGACGCGCCGATCGCGGTGATCAGGAAGGCCAGCGGTGGTGCGTTGCGCTTGCGCAGCGGGCGGTACGCCACCCGCTCGATCACGGTGGCCGTGCCGGCCGACGCGATGGCCGCGACGATCATCGCGACGAGCAGGTAGAACAGGATCGAGCCGAGCCCGCTGACCTGGGAGTCCTGGTTGAGGCCGAAGCCGTTCCAGGTCCAGATGGCGGCGAACGCGCCGGCGATGAAGACCTCGGAGTGAGCGAAGTTGATGAGTCTGAGTACGCCGTAGACCAGCGTGTAGCCGAGCGCGACCAGGGCGTAGATCGCACCCTGTGTCAGGCCGGTCGTGGTGAGTTCCCCGAAGTTGGAGAACAGTCCGTCGAAGTTCACGGGAGGGCCGCTCCGTCAGGTGTGGAGAAACAGGTGGTGCGGCCGGGAGCGAGCTCCCGGCCGCACCCGCGATCTGTCGTCAATCGCTCTCGGCGACCGTGGTCAGGCCTTCGGGATCTCCTGGTCGGGGACGACCTTGCCGCCCTGGACCTTGAACGCCCAGACCTTGACCTGCGCCGGGTCCAGCTCGCCACCCTCGACGAACTTGTAGCTCGACGCGACACCCTCGCCGCTGTAGTTCTTCACGAACTCCAGCAGGTCGGCCCGGGTGGTCTTCTTGGCCTTGATGCCGGCGAGCAGGATGTTCGCGGCGTCGTAGGCGGTGTCGCTGTAGGTGCCCGGGTCGGCGCCGTTGAGGGCCTTGAACTCCTCGACGAAGGTGCCCCGGGCCTCGGCGGCCGGTGCGCACGGGCAGGTCATGATGGTGCCCTCGGCGGCGGCGGCACCGGCGGTGGTGATGTACGCCGGGTCGTTGGAGCCGTCACCGACGACCAGCGGGGCGGTGACGCCGGCAGCGGTGAGCTGCTTGCGGATCAGGCCGGCCTCCTGGTAGTAGCCGCCGAAGAAGACGGCCTTGACGCCGGCCGCCTTGACCTTGGTCACCACGCCGGAGAACTCGGTCTGCTTGCCCTCGCCCTGGACCTTGTCCGAGCCGACGACCGCGCCGCCGAGAACCTTCTTGACCTCGTCGGCCAGGCCCGCGCCGTAGGCGGACTGGTCGTCGATGACGTAGACCTTGTCGGCCTTCATCACGTTCTTGATGTAGGTGCCGGCCGCGGGGCCCTGGCTCAGGTCGTTGCCGACCGCCCGGAAGAAGGTCTTCCAGTTCTGCTGGGCGAGGCTGGGGCGGGTGGCGGAGGGGGTGATGGTGACCAGCCCGGCCTCGTTGAACAGCGGGCCGGCGGCCTCGGACTCGCCCGAGTAGGCCGGGCCGACGATGCCCAGGAGCTTGGCGTCGTCGATGGCCTTCTGGGCCAGACCGGGCGCCTGGTCCGGGCTGCCCTGCGAGTCCAGCTCGGCCAGCTCGACCTTGCAGTCGGCGTTTTCCTTGTTGTACTTCTCGACGGCGAGCTTGACGCCGTTCTTCTCGTTGATGCCCAGCGCCGCCGAGCTGCCGGTCAGCGCGCCGAAGAACGCGATCTTGCTACCGCAGCCGTCCCCACCGGACGCCTCCTCGTCGCTGCCGCTGGAGCAAGCGGTGCCGCCGGCGACGAGCGCCAGCATGGCGACTCCACCGATCACGCGTGCGAGCTTCTGCCTCAAGGCCGGAACCCTCCTCCGTCGCATGGTCCGAACCACCCGCTGCCTATTGGCCCTTGCGGGGGCGGACGAACCAGACCGTCGTCGCCGGTCTGGGCCGGGACGTTATCCCACCGGGAAGCTGCGACGTAAGCCCCAGCAAGCGGGGTTGATCGAACCGTTACACGCCGTGGCGGATTCGAAACGATCGCTGTAAGAACCATCAGTTCCGAGAGAGTTTCACTTTTTATTCGAAGGCGTGCACCCGCACCGGCCACCGCCCCCGCCTATAGCCACTCAAACCCGCCCCCACCAGGCATGGGAGCCTCTGCCGTCATCGGCCAGCAGCAGCAGTCGACCATCGCCGCCGGCCACCGTCAGCGCGGTGTCGCCGCCGTCGGCCACCGGCAACGGCACCCGCACGGAGCGCCACGACACCCCACCGTCCGTCGACACCCACACCGCGCGACCGACGCCGTCACCGGTCACCGCCACCAGCGCCCCACCCACCACGGCCAGCCCCACCACCGACAGCACCCCCGCGCCGGCCGTCCCGAACCCGCCGACCTGCCGCCACCGCGACCCGTCGTCGGCCCGCCACACGGCGAAACCGTCCGAAACCGCCCCCACCGCCACCGGCCCGCCGTCGCGCGGCACCACCCGCTCCGCCCGCCCCCGGCCGTCGGGCACCGGCAGTTCCGCCCGCCGCCAGGAACGCCCGTCGACCGAGGTCCAGGCCATCGGCCGCAGCGCCGTGCCGCCCGCCGGCAGCAGCGACCCGACCACCAGCCACCCCACCGGCAGGGCCACCGCGTCGTACGCCGCCGTCCGTCCCCGGGCGTCGCCGGCCAGTTCCGGCAGCCCCTCGGCCAGGGTGAACCCGCCCGCGTCCGGCGACGTCCAGACCGCCGCGCCGTCGGCCCGGGCACCCGCGATCAACCAGCCCTGCGCACCGGCCGCCACCCGGGCCACGCTGACCGCGCGGGGGCCGCCGAACAGCTCGAACGCCGCCGGTACCTCCCGCAACGGGCCGTCGCCGTCGCGGACCCAGGTCCCGGTACGCGGGTTGCCGTGCACCCCACCGTTCTTCGCGCCCAGCGCCGCCACCCGCCCTGCGGCGCAGGCCGCCGCGTAGAGCACGTGCTGCCGGCCGTAGAACGTGCTGGCCGCGACCGGCACCGGCAGCCAGGTGGAACCGTCCGTGCTGGACCAGGCCGCCGGGCGGCTGCCACCGGTGGCGTCGACGACCCCGCCGACCAGGAACCAGACCCCGGCGCAGGAGACCGCGTCGCGCAGCACCAGCCGGCCGGCCGGACCGGGCGGCACCGGCAGGGTCGCCTCCCGCCACGCCGGCTCGACCGGCGTCGACCGGCCGTCACCCCGCCCGGCCACGTCGTTTCCGTGCCGGTCGCAGCCGGCGACCACCAGGACCAACAGAGCGCACACCACGAGTACGCGCCGGGCAGACATGCATCGATGCTAGGCAGCGGAACCCCGCCGTGGGGGGCGGGTCGGGCCGCCCGACCCGGCGAACCGATCGATCACTGCGCAGACGGGAGCCGGGTGATCGGGGGCAGGGGTCCACCGGCCGAGCGGACGGCCGGCCGGTACGGCGTGGTGTCGCCGCCGGCGCGGGACGGACCGCGCCGCACGGGTCGACGTCAGGACGGAACCGGACGGCCGTCGGGGCGGATTCGTCCGCCTGTTCGGAGCGGGTCGCCTCGCCGACCGGACGGGGTGGGCCGCCGGGCGGGGAGGAAAGACGGACCGATCGGCGACCGGTGCGCCGACAGGTCAGGAGGTGGGCTGCTCGGCGATCTCGCCACCGGCGGTCTCGGCGAGGATCCGCTCGGCGACCTCCTTCATGGTCATCCGGTGGTCCATGGCGGTGCGCTGGATCCACTTGAACGCCTGCGGCTCGGTCATCCCGTACGTCGTCATCAGCGCGCCCTTGGCGCGTTCGACCGTCTTGCGGATCTCCAGCCGGTCGGTGAGGCCGGCCACCTCGGACTCCAGGGCGGCGATCTCGGAGTAGCGGGACAGCGCGATCTCCACCGCCGGCACCAGGTCGCTCTTCTGGAACGGCTTGACCAGGTAGGCCATCGCACCGGCGGCCCGCGCCCGTTCCACCAGGTCACGCTGGCTGAACGCGGTCAGGATGATCACGGGGGCGATCCGGGCACCGGCGATCCGCTCGGCGGCGGCCAGGCCGTCCATGATCGGCATCTTGATGTCGAGGATGACGAGATCGGGCTTCAGCTCCTCGGCCAACCGGACGGCGGTCTCGCCGTCACCGGCCTCGCCGACGACCTCGTAACCCTCCTCGACCAGCATCTCGGCCAGGTCCAGTCGGATGAGCGCCTCGTCCTCGGCGATCAACACCCGCCTGCGCTCGGCATCCGTCTGTGTCTCGGCCACCAGCCCTACCCCCACCATCGATCCCACACGGCTACCACCCATGCTCCCGTATGAGCCTAGTCGGGTACAGTGAGCCACGCGCCCCTCGGGGTGACGCCGGGATGATGGAATCGGCAGACATGAATGCCTCAAAAGCATTTGCCTTAACAGGCGTGCGGGTTCGAGTCCCGCTCCCGGCACCTTGTCACACACCTGTTCGATGATGCCCCGGTGCATCCACCAGAGATCCGGGCCCGCGCCCGGCAGGTGCACCGCGCCGGCGGTTCGGTCGCCGACGCGGCACGTGCCGTCGGCCTTCCCTACCGCACCGTCTGGCACTGGTGCAACGACCGTCCCGAGGCGCGGCAGCGGGGCACCGAGCTGCGGTGCTTCCGGTGCCGGGACGGGCTCGACGGTCCGGCCGACCCGGTGGCCTACGCCTATCTCCTCGGCCTGTACCTCGGCGACGGCCACCTGGTGACGACGGCCCGGGTGCCGGTGCTGCGGATCTACTGTGCCGCCGCCTGGCCGGGGCTGGTCGACGCGTGCGACCTGGCCATGCGGGCCGTGCTCGCCACGACGGTGCAGCGGGTGCGCAAGCAGGGCTGCGTCCGCGTGCAGAGCTACGGCCGGCACTGGCCGTGCCTGTTTCCCCAGCACGGGCCGGGCCGCAAGCACGAACGCCGGATCGGCCTGGCCGACTGGCAACGCGAGATCGTCCAGCGCCGGCCGGGCGACTTCCTGCGGGGTCTGTTCCACTCCGACGGCTGCCGGGTGGACAACCGGGTGACCGTGCGGGGCCGACCGTACCTGTCGGTGGCGCGGCGGGCGGCGGTCGCCACCCTGGACGGCCACGTCGGCCCCAAGCACTGACCCGTCAGCAGGGCCGACCGCCCCACCGGACGCTCACCCCGCCGCGAGCGCGCGGGCCAGGTCGGTCCACAGGTCCTCGGGGTCCTCCAGGCCGACCGAGATCCGCAGCAGCCCGTCGCCCGGTTTCGCCTCCCCGGCCACCGGCCGGTGGGTCAGCGAGGCCGGGTGCTGGATCAGGGTGTCCACCCCGCCCAGGGACACCGCGTGGGTGATCAGCCGGCAGGCCCCGGCGACCCGGGCGGCGGCGGGTGCGCCGCCGCGTACCTCGAAGGCGAGCAGGCTTCCGGTGCCGACGAGTTGCCGGCCGACCAGCCCGGCCGGGTCGTGCACCGAGGGGTGGTGGACCCGCGCCACGGCCGGGTGCCCGGCGAGCCGCAGGGCCAGCTTCTCCGCACCGGCCTGCTGCGCGCGGACCCGCAGCGGCAACGTCTGCAGGCCCCGGTGCAGCAGGTACGCGCCGAGCGGGTGCAGCACCGCGCCGGTGACCGCGCGCACCTGGCGCAACCGGGCGGCCCAGTCGGCGTCGCAGGCCACCACGCCGGCGAGCACGTCACCGTGTCCGCCGATGCTCTTGGTGGCGCTGTGCAGGACGAGCGCGGCGCCGTGCCGGGCGGGCTGTTGGAGCACGGGGGTGGCGACGGTGTTGTCGACCAGCAGCGGCACGTCGCCCACGGCGGCGGCCAGGGCGGCGATGTCGACGAGGTCGAGGGTGGGGTTGGCCGGGGTCTCCACGACGACCAGTCCGGTGTCGGCCCGTACGGCGGCGGCGACCTCGTCGGGACGGGCCCAACTGACCTCGGTGCCGAGCAGGCCGGTGGCGAGCACGTGGTCGGTTCCCCCGTAGAGGGGACGTACGGCGACGACGTGCCGGCGACCGTCCCGGGTGGCCGCGAGCAGGGCCGCGGTGAGCGCGGCCATGCCGCTGGCGAAGGCGACCGCCGCCGGGGTGCCTTCGAGGGTGGCCAGCGCGGCCTCGAAACGGGCCACGGTGGGATTCCACAGCCGCTGGTAGACGGCGCTGTCGCCGGGCGGGAGGGTGCCGCCGGTGGCCAGCAGTTCGTAGGCCGCGCCGCCGGCCTCGACCGACGGCAGCGGGTTGGTGGTGGACAGGTCGATCGGCGGTACGTGCACCCCGAGGGCCGCGAGGTCCTCCCGGCCGGCGTGCACGGCCCGGGTGTCCACGGACGTGTCGTCGAGGGTCGTCCCGACGCTGGGGGTAGGGGGTGCCGTAGCCGCCGTCATGCCGGAAGCCTCGAACATCAGCATGACGATGGGCAACACCTTCGAACGATATTCTGGCGGTGCGGCTTTTCCTACGCTCAGATTCGCGGGAGGATGCCGGGATGCCCCCCGCACCGAACGATGTACGGCCCTTCGCCACCCTGGACGACGTCGACCGCGCGATCCTGACCGAGCTGGCCGCCGACGGCCGGCTGCCGAACAACGCCCTCGCCGAGCGGGTGGGGGTGGCCCCGTCGACCTGTCTGACCCGGACCCGGGCGCTGCGGGACTGCGGGGCGATCCGGGGCTTCCACGCCGAGGTGGACCCGGCGGCGGTGGGGTTGCCGTTGCAGGCGCTGGTGTCGGTCCGGCTGACCGCGCACGAGCGGGCCGCGGTGGACGCCTTCCGGGCCCGGTCGGTCCGGCTGCCCGGGGTGGTGTCGGTGTTCCACGTGGCGGGCGCGGAGGACTACGTGCTGCACGTCCGGGCGGCGTCGGGTGACGCGCTGCGCGACTTCGTCCTGGACCAGTTGGCGGTGGACCCGGCGGTGCAGCACACCCAGACCAGCCTGATCTTCGAGCAGGCCCGCGGCCGGGGCTGACCCGGACCCGGACCCGACCAGGGAACAAGTCCGGGCCGGGGCGGGTTGGGCCCAGGTGTGATCGACGTACCGTTGTCTGTTCTTGATCTTGCTCCGGTTGCCGCCGGGGCCACCGCCTCCGAGGCCCTCGGGCACACCACCGAGCTGGCCCGCCGGACCGAGGAACTGGGCTACCGCCGGTTCTGGGTGGCCGAGCACCACAACATGCCGGCGATCGCCAGCTCCGCACCGGCGGTGCTGCTCGCCCACCTGGCGGCGCACACCACCACGATCCGGCTGGGCTCGGGCGGGGTGATGCTGCCCAACCACGCGCCGCTGGTGGTCGCCGAACAGTTCGGCACCCTGGAGGCGCTGCACCCGGGCCGGATCGACCTGGGCATCGGCCGGGCCCCCGGCACCGACCAGCGGACCGCGCTGGCGCTACGGCGCACCATGGAGGGGCTGTCGGCGGAGGGTTTCCCCCGGGAGCTGGCCGACCTGATGAACTACTTCAGCGGCGACGACCCGGGCGCGATCACCGCCAGCCCGGGGCTGGGCCAGTCCCCCGCCGTCTGGCTGCTCGGCTCCAGCGGGTTCAGCGCCCAGCTCGCCGGGCTGCTGGGGTTGCCGTTCTCGTTCGCGCACCACTTCAGCTCCCAGCACACCCTGCCCGCGCTCCAGCTCTACCGGCAGAGTTTCCGGCCGTCGCGCTGGCTGACCGAACCGTACGCGATGGTGGCGGTGAACGTGGTCTGCGCCGACACCGACGAGCGCGCCGAATGGCTGTCCGGGCCGGCCGGGCTGTCGTTCCTCAAGCTGCGCTCGGGCCGGCCGGAGCCGCTGGCCAGCCCCGACGACGCCGCCCGGTACCCGTACACGGAGCTGGAGCGGGAGTTCGTGCGGCAGCGCCGCGACGGTCAGGCGATGGGTTCACCGGAGACGGTCCGCCGGCAGCTGTCCGAGCTGCTGGCCCGCACCGGAGCGAACGAGCTGATGCTCACCACCATGGTGTACGACGTGGCCGACCGGGTGCGCTCGTTCGAGCTGGTGGCCGGGAAGGTGGCCGGCGGGCTGTCCCGGAGCGTCTGAAACACGCTCTTCATAGCCACGTCACCCCACCGTTGCGGACGACCCCTAACTTTATTACCGGTGGTGGTACGGCACTCCCGGTCGGGACGGGTCGGGGGTGCTGCGGTGTGGTGCACCGGGTCGCCAGCTGAGCGGATTCCGCGGCTGGCGACCCGGTGCCTGCTTTTGTGGGGCCCGGTGAACCGCCGGGCCCGCACCGTCAGCGCAGGTAGATGTTGGGCGTGGGCGGGGTGGACATGCCGTCACCGATGAAGAAGCCCGGGTGCGGCGGCTGGTTGTAGGCGGTGTTCTGCCAGGCGATCGCCGCGCGGTACTGGGCGTCGTGCATCAGCGTGTAGATCCGGGTGCTGGTCGGCGTGGGCGTGCTGTAGATCCGCAGCGCCCGGCTGTCGCTGGTGCGCCAGATCACCTCCTCGCGCCAGTCGCCGAGGATGTCACCGGACAGCGCCGGGGTCGACTTGGTGCCGTTGTTGGAGGCCACGTCGCTGCCGGTGAGCAGCCGGGTCTCGCCGCCGGTGCCGTACTTGTCGATCTTGGTGGCGTCGAGCAGCTCACGCACCGGGTCACCGTCCCACCAGGCGAGGAAGTTCGCCGACGACGGCTTGCGCCCGATGTTCTGCCCCCGGGTGTTGGCCAGCCCGTCGACCGCCGACGACCACGACTCGGCCCCCGGGCTGCCGGCCCAGATGTCGGCCGAGACGCCCCGGCCGTTGTCGCCGTTGGCCCCGGTGGACCAGAGGATCTGACCGGTGCGCGCGTCGGCGAACCAGGAGCTGGGCTTGCTGGCGTCCTCGTCGACCTTGAAGATCTCCAGGCCGGCCCGGCCCGGGTCCAGGTCGCCGACGTGCAGGGCGTCGCCGTGACCGTTGCCGGTCGAGTAGAGCAGCCGGCCGTTGTCGTCGATGGTGGCCGCGCCGTACACGATCTCCTGGCGGCCGTCGGCGTCCACGTCGGCCACGGAGAGCTGGTGGTTGCCCTGGCCGGCGGCGGCAGAGTTGCCCGAGGCGTTGGAGTCGAACGTCCACCGCTTGGTCAGCGCGCCGTTGCGGAAGTCCCAGGCGGCGATGACCGCCCGGGTGTAGTAGCCGCGCGCCATGATCAGCGACGGCCGCTGCCCGTCCAGGTAGGCGGTACCGGCGAGGAACCTGTCGACCCGGTTGCCGTACGAGTCACCCCAGGAGGAGACGGTGCCGCGCGGCGGGTCGTAGTTGACGGTGGAGGCGATCGCGCCGGTCTGCCCGTTGAACATGGTCAGGTACTCGGGGCCGGACAGCACATAGCCGCTGGAGTTGCGGTAGTCGGCCGACGACGAGCCGATCAGCTGACCGGTGCCGGAGCGGGTGCCGTCGGCGGTCTTCATGGCCACCTCGGCCCGGCCGTCGCCGTCGTAGTCGTACACCTGGAACTGGGTGTAGTGGGCACCGGCGCGGATGTTGCGGCCCAGGTCGATGCGCCACAACCGGCTGCCGGTGAGGGTGTACGCGTCGACGTAGACGTTGCCGGTGTAGCCGGACTGGCTGTTGTCCTTGGCGTTGGACGGGTCCCACTTGAGCACGATCTCGTAGTCGCCGTCGCCGTCGAGGTCACCGACGCTGGCGTCGTTGGCCGAGTAGCTGTACGCCTCCCCGCTCGGGGTGGTGCCGCCGGCCGGCGGCTGGATCGGCACGTCCAGGTAGCCGTTGGCGAACTGGAGGGCGGGCCCGGACGCCGCCTGCTCGGCACCGCCCACCACCGCCCGCACCGTGTACGCCGAGCCGGCCGCCGCCCCGCTGTCGAGGTAGTTGGTGGCGCCGGTGATCGGTGACGCGTTGACCCTGGTGGAGCCCCGGTAGAGGTTGAACGACACCCCGGAGGTCTCGGTGCCCAGCAGCCGCCAGGAGACCAGGTTCCCGTTGCCGGAGCGGACGCTGATCAACCCCCGGTCGAGATCCTCCATCTGCTTGGCCCCGGCGGGCGGGTCGGTCGGCGGGGGCGTGGTCGGCGGCGGTGTCGTCGGGGGCGGGGTGGTCGGCGGCGGCGTGGTGGGTGGGGGCGTGGTCGGTGGCGGTGTCGTCGGGGGCGCGGTGGTCGGCGCGGTGCCGCCGGTGCAGGTCGTGCCGTTGAGGGCGAAGCTCGCCGGCGGCGGGTTGCTGGCGTTGTTCCACGACGCGTTGAAGCCGAAGTTCGCGGTGCCGTTGGTGCCCAGCGCCGCGTTGTAACCGGCGTCCTTGGCGCTGACCTGCGCCCCGGACTGGGTGACCGTGGCGTTCCACGCCTGGGTGACCTGCTGGCCGGCGGTGTAGGACCAGGTCAGGGTCCAGCCGTTGATCGGGTCGCCGAGGTTGGTGACGAGGACGTCGGCGCCGAAGCCGCCGCCCCACTGGCTACTGATCTTGTAGTCGACCCGGCAACCGGCGGCGGCGGCCGAGGCCGTCACGGCGGTGAGGGTGCCGGCGGCGAGGGTGGTGGCCGCGGCGGCGGCGAGCAGCGCGGCGCGACGACGGGTGGGGCTCAGGTGCACGGAAACGCCTTTCGCGGAGGTCAGCGCACGGTGGCGACGCCGGCCTGCCCGGACCGGCGGGATGACGCCGCGCTGACGGTGGTGACGGACGCCTTTGCATCGACATCCATAGTTCGGCTCCGCGCAGTCGGATCGTAGGACAACGCTTTCCGCCCGCACAAGCGCTACCCACTCTTGCTCCCGGGCGGCCCACCTGATCGACTCGGCGGATGGCTGAGCACATGGACCCCGAGGAGTTCCGCCGCGCCGGGTACGCGGTGGTCGACTGGGTCGCCGACTACTGGCGGACGCTGGACCGCCGCCCGGTCACCCCACCGGACCCGCCCGGCACGGTCACCGCCGCCCTGCCGACCGGGCCGCCCGCGCACGGCGAGCCGGTCGCGGCGATGCTGGCCGACCTCGACGCGATCATCGCGCCCCGGGTCACCCACTGGCAGCACCCCGGCTTCTTCGGCTACTTCCCGGCCAACACCAGCGGTCCCAGCGTACTGGCCGACCTGGTCAGCTCGGGCCTCGGCAGTCAGGGCATGCTCTGGGCCACCAACCCGGCCGGCACCGAACTGGAGACGGTCGTGCTGGACTGGCTGGCCGACCTGATGGACCTGCCGGCGCGCTGGCGATCCACCGGCACCGGCGGCGGCGTCATCCAGGACTCCGCCTCCTCGGCGACCCTGGTCGCCACCCTGGTCGCGCTGCACCGGGCCAGCGGCGGCCGCTGGCGGGAGGCCGGCGTCGACCGCCGCTACCGGGCGTACACCTCGGTGCACGGGCACTCCTCGATCGAGAAGGCGGCCCGCATCGCCGGCCTCGGCGAGGCGGGCGTCCGGACCGTCGCGGTGGACCCGACGACCCAGGCGATGCGCCCGTCGGCGCTGCGCGCGGCGATCGAGGCGGACCTGGCCGAAGGCGTGGTGCCGGCCATCGTGGTGGCGACCATCGGGACCACCTCCACCACCGCCGTCGACCCGCTGCCGGAGATCGGTGCGATCTGCGCCCGGTACGGCGTGTGGCTGCACGTCGACGCCGCCTACGCCGGGGCGGCGGCGGTCTGCCCCGAGTTGCGCTGGACGCAGGCCGGGGTGGAGCACGCCGACTCGTACTGCTTCGACCCGCACAAGTGGCTGCTCACCGGCTTCGACTGCGACGCCTTCTGGGTGGCCGACCGGGGTGAGCTGATCGAGGCGCTGACCGTCATGCCGGAGTTCCTGCGCAACGCCGCCAGCGAATCCGGTGCGGTGATCGACTACCGGGACTGGCAGGTCCCGCTGGGCCGCCGGTTCCGGGCGCTGAAACTCTGGTTCGTCCTGCGCTGGTACGGCGTCGAAGGGCTGCGCGCGCACCTGCGCGCAGGGATCTCCCTGGCCGGCCGGTTCGCCGACCGGGTACGCGCCGACGACCGGTTCGCCCTCACCGCCCCGCACCCGTTCTCCCTGGTCACGTTCCGGTTGCGGGCCGGGGACGAGGCCAGCGCGGCGCTGCTGGCCCGGGTCAACGACAGCGGACAGGTGTACCTGACCCACACCCGGGTCAACGGCCGGTACACCCTGCGGCTGGCCGTCGGCTCGCCACTGACCGGGCCGGAACACGTGGACCGGGCCTGGGCGCTGCTGTCGGCGGCGGCGACGGACCTCCTCGCCGGCGCCCCGGCCCCGACCCGACCCGCCCCGGGCGGACCCGCACCGATCGAACCCGCGCCGGGCGGACCCGCGCCGGGCGACGCGTTCCCGGGGTGACCGTCGCCGCCCCGTAACCGGAGAACCGGTGGTGCGCGACGGTCACCGTGCCGGGGGCGGCGTACCCCGGCCGGGGTCAGCGTTCGACGGCGGCCAGCCGGTCGTCGGCCCCGGCCGGCGCGGACCCGGCGACGACCCCGGCCGGGACGGCCGGAGCCGGGACGTCAGGCGACGGCGTCGCGGCGTCGCTGGCAGCGGCGGTGACATCGGCGGTTTCGGTGCCGGTGGCGTCGGCGGTGGCGGCGTCGACGATGGCGCGGGCGCGGCGGGTGCGGCGCAACGCCCGGACGGCGAACGTCAGGGCGACCACCCAGCCTACGGCGAGCAGCACGTAGACCGCCGGGCGGACGGTCGAGCCGGCGTCACCGGCGTTGAGCAGGATGCGGGCGTTGGTCAGCACGATCACCCCGCCGATGGTGGCGCCCAGCAGTTGGGCGGGGACGATCCGCACCAGCCAGGCGGCCACCGGCGCGGCGATCAGGCCACCGATCAGCAGCGCCGCCACGGTCGGCAGCAGGAAGCCCTCGCTGCCCAGGCCGATCAGGAAGCCGATGCTGGCCGCCCCGGCCACCACGAACTCGGCGGTGTCCACCGAGCCGATCACCTTGCGGGGTTCCATCCGGCCGGAGACCAGCAGCGCCGGCGTGGCCACCGGCCCCCATCCCCCGCCACCGGTGGCGTCGACGAACCCGGCGACCAGGCCCAGCGGGCCGAGGAACCGACCGCGTAGCCGACCCGCGCCGGTGCGCTGCCGCAACGGCCGGGAGAACCGCACCAGCAGGTACGCGCCGAGGGTGAACAGGATGCCGGCCATCCACGGGGCGGCGCTCTCGGTGGAGATGGAGCTGAGGAAGGTGGCGCCGACGAACGCGCCGACCGCGCCGGGCAGGGCGATCCGGGCCACCACCCGCCAGTCGACGTTGCCGAACCGCCAGTGGGCGACGCCGGCGGCGAGCGTGGTGCCGATCTCGGCGAGGTGCACCGACGCCGATGCGGCGGCCGGGGCCACCCCGACGAAGAGCAGCAGGGTCGACGAGGTCAGCCCGTAGGCCATGCCGAGCGCGCCGTCGACGAGCTGTGCGGCCAACCCGACCAGAGCGAGGATCAGAAGCTTGCGCACGAGCCCTCCGAACTTTTCGGCATCTCCTATCGACTTGGTCGAGAATGCGGCACGGGACGCTCCCCGGTCAACCCCCAGATCGGTGAATGGGACGCGTCGGCGCGGCAGGGCACGCCTGGTGGAACCCCGCGCGCCAGGTCAGGCCGGGTGCGGCGGGTCGGCCCGGCCGGTGCGGCGGGTCAGCTCCAGGCGCGGGGGTCGGCGGCCAGCTCGCTGATCCGGCCCGGCAGCACCCCGGTCGCCACGTCGGCGATGGTGACCTGCTCCAGGATCGCCCGCTCGCTGGCCCGCAGCGCGATCCAGACCTCCTGCAACGCGCGGGCCGCACCGTGGTAGCCGAGCTGCTCGGGCCGCTGCCCCCGGACGTGGGCCAGCGGCCCGTCGATCACCCGGATCACCTCGGCGAGGGAGATCTCGGCCGCCGGCCGGGCCAGCCAGTAGCCGCCCTCCGGGCCCCGCTGGGCGTGCACGATGCCACCCCGACGCAACTGAAGCAGAATGCTCTCCAGGAACTTCGGCGGAATGTCCTGCGACCTGGCGATCTGCTCGGCGGTGACCGGACGGGACCGGCCGGAGTCCGCGCCGTCGGCGACCGACGCGAGTTCGGCCGCCGCACGCAGTGCGTAGTCGACCCGGGCGGAGAGGCGCATGGCCGCAAGGTTAGTCGCCGGCCCCGCCGGCCGGACCGCCGCCCTCCACCGAACGGCCAGGGGTGGGGTGTCCCGGTGGCGTGGGCATGGCACCATACCCGTGTCGCCGGCAGGGTCGCCGGTGGCGGACATCAGCGCACCGGAGCACAGGCCGATAGGGGCAGCGACAGCGATGCCGGACGTGACGCCGCTGAACCCGCGCGACCCGCGCCAGGCCGGGCCGTACGAGCTGATCGGTCGGCTCGGCGCGGGCGGTCAGGGTGTGGTCTACCTGGGCCGCGACGAGCAGGGTCGGTGGGTCGCGGTCAAGGTCATCAACGTCGACCTGCACCAGCACCCCCGGGCGAAGGCCCAGTTCGTCAAGGAGATCGCCGCCGCCCGTCGGGTCGCCCCGTTCTGCACCGCCCAGATCCTCTTCGCCGACGTCGACGGTGAGCTGCCCTACGTGGTCAGCGAGTTCATCGAGGGCGTCACCCTGCAACGGCACGTCCGCGAGCAGGGGCCGGTCGCCGGCAACGCGCTGCACCGGCTGGCCGTGGGCACCGCCACCGCGCTCGCCGCGATCCACCAGTCCGACGTGGTGCACTGCGACCTCAAGCCGGACAACGTGATCCTGGCGGCGGACGGCCCCCGGGTGATCGACTTCGGGATCGCCCGGGCGCTCGACGTCACCGAGACGATGACCAGCCGGATCATGGGCACCGCCACCTACATGGCCCCGGAACGGTTCCGCGACGACGAGGTCGGGCCGGCCAGCGACGTGTTCGCCTGGGCCGGGACGATCGCCTTCGCGGCGGGCGGGCAGCCGCCGTTCGGCACCGGCCCGGTCGTCGCGGTGATGCACCGGGTGCTGCACGACCCGCCGGACCTGACCGGGCTCACCGGCCCGCTGGCCACCCTGATCGGGCAGTGCCTGGACAAGGACCACCGGGTCCGGCCGACCGCCCAGGAGGTGCTGCTGCGGCTGCTCGGGCGCGACGCCCACCCCAGCGGCGAGGTGCCGTTGCAGACCGTGCTGCGGGCCGGCACCGACGCCGCGGCCACCCGGCACGTCCCGCGTACCGTGACCACCACCCCGCCGGCCGCACCGGCCGTCGCGGCGGCCGACCCGTGGCCGACGACGGCGGCGGCGGTCGACCCCTGGCCGACCACCGGAATGACGCCCGCCCGGCCGGACACCTCGACCAGCCACCCGGCCCCGCAGGCGACCGGCGACCAGCCGGCGACGCCGTGGCCCGCCACGTCGACGGCCCACCCCGCCCCGCAGCCGCCGACCGCGCCTGCGGCGACGGCCTGGTCGACCCCCGCCCCGCCCGCCACCACGGACCGGCCGGCCACGGTGACCCGGGACGGCTTCGGCCGGCGGCTGCGTCGGCAGTGGACCGACCCGTGGGGGATGTCCCTCGCGGTCCTCCTCGGCGCGGTCGGCTTCGCCACCGGGTACGTCGCCAGCACCGACGTGGGCACCGCCGTCGCCGTCGGTCTGCTCGCCCTCGTCGTGGTCTACGGTGTCCGTCTGCTCGTCGCCGCCGCGCTGACCCCGGCCGGCCCGCCGGACGGCCCCGTGCCGCAGCCCGGCGCGCCGCCCGTGCCGGCACCCCGCGCCGACGCCTGACCCGCCCAACGAACCCCCTGGAGGAGCCGATGGCCCCCGGTCAGCGTCCCGCCCGACCGTGGCTGCCGCACGCGGTGGCCGTCGTCGCGGGGCTCGCGGTGATCGCCGGGGCGTACCTGTACGTCCGGCCGACGACCGGCACGGACCGGGCGGACTGCGTACCGCTGGAGGTCAGCTCCTCCACCGAGAAGAGCGAACTGGTCGCCCAGCTCGCCGGGCGGTACAACGCCGCCGACCGGCGCTTCGGCGGGCGGTGCGCGCAGGTGACCGTGCACGGCCTCAACTCGGGCGAGGCGATGGAGGCGCTGGCCGGCGGGTGGGCGCTCGCCCAGCCGAAGGTCGCCGAGCCGCAGGTGTGGCTGCCCACCTCGTCACTGTGGACCGGGCAGCTGCGCCTGCTCGACAAGGCGGCGGGCCGGGCCGCGCAGACCCCCGGGCAGTACCCGTCGATCGCCAACAGCCCCCTGGTCATCGCCATGCCCAGGGACCGGGGCGAGCTGGTGCAGCAGCGTGGGCCGCTCGGCTGGGCCGACGTGCTCGGTCTCTCCGGCGACACCGGCTGGGCGGCGTTCGGCAAGCCCGAGTGGGGCCGGTTCACCTTCGGCAAGGACAACCCGCACCTGTCCACCTCCGGTCTGGCCGCCACCATCGCCACCTACTACGCGGCGGTCAACCGGGCCAGCGACCTGACCAGTGAGGACCTCGCCCAGCCGGCGGTGACCCAGTTCGTCAGGCGGATCGAGGCCAACGTCTCGCACTACAGCGACGACTCGGTGGACCTGCTGCGCAACCTCGCCGAGGCCGACGCCGCCACCACCGGGGACGCCCCGGCGAGCGACATGAGCGCGATCGTCCTGCAGGAGGAGCTGGTCTACCTCTACAACCAGGGGCAGCTCAGCCCCACCGGCAGCAAGCCCCGGGTCCCGCTGGTGGCGGTGCACCCCAAGGAGGGCACCTTCAACCTCGACCACCCGTACGTGGTGCTGCCGTCGGCCGACCCGGCGCAACGCGAGGCCGCCGAGGATTTCCTCACCTTCCTCCAGGACGGCCCGCAGCAGCGCAGCTTCGCCGCCCTGGGTTTCCGGGACGACGAGCGCCGGCCCGCCGAGACGCTGCTGGCCACGGTGGCCGGGCCGGGCGGCGACCGGCTCACCTACTTCGACCCGCCCACCCCGGAGGTGGTCGGCGCGATTCTCGGCAGCTGGGACACCCTGCGCAAGAAGGCCAACATCCTGCTCGCCGTGGACACCTCCGGCTCGATGCAGGCAGGCGTCGGCGACCGGACCCGGTTCCAGGTGGCCACCGACGCCGCCAGCAAGGCGATCGGGCTGCTCAACGCCGCCGACCAGGTGGCGCTCTGGTCGTTCTCCAGCGAGACCCCGCAGCGGCCGAAGCGGCCGTACAGCGAGGAGGTGCGGCTCGCGCCGCTGAACCGGGACGCGTTCAACCGGAAGCTCGCCGGGCTGCGCATCGGCGGCAACACCGCCCTGTACGCCACCGTCCGCGCGGCGCACCGCAGCCTGCTCGACAGGTACGACCCGAACCGGATCAACGCGGTGGTGGTGCTCACCGACGGCAAGAACGAGTACCAGAAGGACAGCGACCTCGACCGGCTGCTGCGGGACATCGCGCTGGACCCGAACAAGCCGGTCAAGGTGTTCTGCGTGGCCTTCGACCAGGATTCCGACCTGGCCGCGCTGGACCAGATCGCCAAGGCGTCGGCGGGCAAGGCGTTCGACGCCAAGAACCCGGCCACCATCGACGAGGCGTTGGTCAAGGTGGTCAGCAGCTTCTGAGGCCGGCCCGCCCCCGCCGCGCACCCGGCGGCGGGGGGCGTTCAGTCGCCGACGCGGCGCAGCAGACCCTCCTGCACGGCACTGGCGATGTGCCGGCCGTCGAGGGTGAACATCCGGCCGGTGGCCAGGCCCCGCGCGCCCGACGCCGACGGGCTCCAGCAGTCGTAGAGGAACCACTCGTCGGCCCGGAACGACCTGTGGAACCACAGCGCGTGGTCCAGGCTCGCCCCGACCAGGCCGCCCGGCCCCCAGACCTCGCCGTGCACCGACAGCACCGAATCCAGCAGGGTCAGATCGGAGGCGTACGTCAGGGCGCAGGCGTGCAGCAGCGGATCGTCGGGCAGCTTGCCGTCGATGCGCATCCAGACCCGCTGGTACGGGTCGGCGGGCCGGTCGCCGGGGCGTACCCAGCCGGGCTCGCCGACGTAGCGGACGTCGATCGGGCGGGGGATCTGCCCCCAGATGCCGAGCCGCTCCGGATAGCGGGCCAGTCGGTCGGACATCGTCGGGACGTCGTCCGGGCCGGGCACGTCGGGCGGGGTGGGCGCCTGGTGCTCCAGGGCCTGTTCCTGCCGCTGGAACGACGCCGACATGAAGAAGATCGGCTTGTCGTGCTGCAACGCCACCGAGCGGCGGACCGAGAAGGAGCGCCCGTCCCGGACGTTCTCCACCTGGTAGTCGATCGGCTCGGCCGGATCGCCGGGCCGGACGAAGTAGCCGTGCAGGGAGTGCACGAACCGCTCCGGGTCGACGGTGCGCCCGGCGGCGACCAGTGCCTGACCGGCGACCTGCCCCCCGAACACCCGCTGCGGGCCGACCGCGGGGCTGACCCCACGGAAGGTCGTCGCGCCGGTGTGGTCGAGGTCGAGGACCTCGAGGAGCTGGTCGACCGCGGCCTGGCCGGTCGCCGCCGGACGCCCGTTCACCGAAATCTCCCTGTGCTCACTGGAGCGCCCGGGCGGAGGCGGCGTCGACCAGGGAGCCGAGCTGGTGCACGCGCAGCGTGTTGGTGGAGCCGGGGGTGCCGGGCGGGCTGCCCGCGACGATCACCACGTAGTCGCCGGGGGTTGCCTGGTTGAGGCCGAGCAACGCCTGGTCGACCTGGCGGAACATGTCGTCGGTGTGCTGCACGAACGGCATCAGGAAGGTCTCCACACCCCAGCACAGCGCGAGCTGGCTGCGCACCTCGGGGACCGGGGTGAACGCCAGCAGCGGCAGGTCGCAGTGCAGCCGGCTGAGCCGCTTGACGGTGTCACCGGTCTGCGAGAAGGCGACCAGGGCCTTCGCCCCGATGGCGCGGGCGATCGAGGACGCGGCCACGGTCAGCGCGCCGCCGTGGGTACGCGGGTCGTGCTGGAGCCGGGGCACCCCGATCGAGCCGGCCTCGGTGGTGGTGATGATCTTCGCCATGGTGCTGACGGTGAGCACCGGGTACTTGCCGACGCTGGTCTCGCCGGAGAGCATCACCGCGTCCGCGCCGTCGAGCACCGCGTTGGCCACGTCCGAGGCCTCGGCGCGGGTCGGCCGGGAGTTCTCGATCATGGAGTCGAGCATCTGGGTGGCCACGATGACCGGCTTGGCGTTCTCCCGGCACAGCTGCACGGCCCGCTTCTGCACCAGCGGCACCTGGTCCAGCGGCATCTCGACACCGAGGTCGCCCCGGGCCACCATGACGCCGTCGAAGGCGAGCACGATCGCCTCCAGGTGGTCGACCGCCTCCGGCTTCTCGACCTTGGCCAGCACCGGACGGCGTACACCCTCCTCGTCCATGATCGAGTGGACGAGCTTGATGTCCTCCGCCGTACGGACGAAGGAGAGGGCGATCAGGTCGACACCCAGGCCGAGGGCGAAGCGCAGGTCCTCGGCGTCCTTGTCCGACATCGCCGGGACGCTGACGGCCACGTTCGGCAGCGAGACGCCCTTGTTGTTGGAGACCGGGCCACCCTCGGTGACCAGGCACCTGATGTCGTTGCCGGTGACGTCGCTGACCTCGACGGCGACCCGGCCGTCGTCGATCAGCAGCCGGTCGCCCTGCTTCACCTCCTGGGGCAGCTTGCGGTAGGTGCAGGAGACCCGCTCCTTGGTGCCGAGGATGTCGTCACTGGTGATCACCACCGAGTCGCCGGTACGCCACTCGTGCGGCCCGTCGGCGAACTTGCCGAGCCGGATCTTCGGGCCCTGGAGGTCGGCCAGGATGGCGACCGGCACGCCGACCGCCTCGGCTGCTTCGCGGACCATCCGGTACACCGACTCGTGGTCGGCGTGACTACCGTGGCTGAAGTTCAGCCTGGCCACGTTCATGCCCGCCTCGATGAGGCCCCGGAGCCGCTCCGGGGACGAGGTGGCGGGGCCAAGAGTGCAGACGATCTTCGCGCGGCGGTTCACGCCCATCAGGCTAGTCTCTCCTCCGGGTCGACCTGCGGGCCGACCCCTTGCGGGCTGAGGAACAGGGTCCGACGACGCGCGGGGTGGGCGCGTGGCCGGCGGGACGCGGGCCGCGCCGGGAGTACGTCGGACAGTGGCGGGCATCGGCGACCGCGCGCCGGGAATCGTACCGCCCGACGGCAACCGGCGTCTGCGCGCTCCCGTGCTCTCGTGCACCGACGCCGCCACCGTCGGTCACCACCGCGCCACACCCGCCGCCCCGGCGGTCAGCTGTCGGTCTTGACCAGCGGAAACTCCAGTGAGCCCGCCGGGCAGAGGAAGGTCAGCACGTCGACCATGTAGAGGCCGGCCTGCACCGCCGGGTCCGCCTCCATCACGCTGCGTACGTCCTCGACCGAACCGGTGCGGGCCAGCCCGATGCCGATCGGCGGGGCGGGCTCCCGGGCCGGGCCGTCGATCGAGCCGGCCACCAGCACCACACCCCGTCGTTGCAGGGCCCGCATGTGCGCGGTGTGCTCGGCCTGGAGGCGCTGCACGGTCTCCTTCGGCAGCACCCGACCGGCCGGGCCCGGATAGAGCACGATGCACTCGTACGTGTCGAGTGCGAAGTCCAGCTGCGGCGTACCCGTCATCGCGTCCCCTCCCCCGCGTCGGCGCCACACCGCGCCGGTGGTGTCCCCCGGACCCGGCCAGCGTCCCACGGTGGGGACGCCCCTGACCCCCGGTCGGGACAACTCCGGGCCGGACGGGCCCGTCCCCGGGGTGGACCGGGCACGGCAGGCGGCACCGACGCCCTTTCGGTCGGCAGACCCCGACAGATCGGTAGACGTGCCGGTCAGCCGACGCTGGTACGGTCCGACTGATGGGGAAGGCGCTCGATCCGCAGAGCGGAGGTCCCGACATGACTCGCTCCGCCGACGCCCCCCGGCCGCCGGACGACTCCCGCTGGCGCGAGCTGCTCTCCCACGCCGGCCGGGCCGGCCGCCGGATCGTCGGGCACGACTGGGCCGGCACCCCGCTCGGGCCGCTGGCGGACTGGCCACCCAGCCTGCGTACCGCCCTGGTCGTCTGCCTGCACAGCCCGACGCCGGCCGCGCTCTGGTGGGGGCCGGAGCTGGTGCTGCTCGCCAACGACGGCTACCTGGCCCTGCTGGGCCCGGCCGGCACGCGGGCGCTGGGCCGGCCCGCCTCGGCGGTCTGGCCCGAGGCGGTGGCCGCGCTGACCGGGGTGCTGACCGCCACCCGGGTCACCTGCCGGCACGGCGACGACGGGACGGGGACGGTCTTCTCGTCGGGTCCGGTGGTCGACGCCGCCGGCCACCCGCAGGGCGTCCTCACCACCGTCGCCGCCGTACCCGGCGGCGCACCCGCGCCCCCGGGGGACGCCGACGGGGACCGGCGACACGCGTTGCGTCAGGCCGAGGGGCTGGCCCGGCTCGCCGGGGCGCTCAGCGCCGCCGGCAGCCGGGACGCGGTGCTGGACGTGGTCGGCACGGTCACCCCGGGGCTGGTCGGCGCGGACCGGGTCCGGGTCGCGGCGGCCACCGCGGGTGCCTGGGAGCTGACGGTGACCGACGCCGCGGGCACCGTCGAACTGATGGTCACCGACGACGAACCGCTGGCCCGCGCGGTACGCGAGGAGACGACCGTGCCGCTGCCGGACGGGCTCTGCCTGCCGCTGCGCGACGGCACCGGCACCGTGCTCGGGGCGCTGGAGGTGCGCTGGGACACCCCGACCGCCGACGAGGCGGCCCGCCGCATCCTGCTCGACGCGGTGGCGGGCCTGTGCAGCCAGGCGCTGCGGCGGGCCGAGCTGACCGCGTCGGCGCGGGCGATGGCGGAGTTCGCCGCCCGGCTCAGCGTCACCCGCTCCACCGGGGAGACGATCGAGGTGATCCTGGACGCCGCCCCGATGGCACTCGGCGCGGCGCTACCCGGACTGGCGATGCGCGACGAGGGCCGACGGGTCCGACTGTGGCACGCGGAGCTGCCCAGCGGGCTGGTCGCCACGTTCGACGACCTGACCATCGACGATCCCCGGCCGATCGCCCGCGCGCTGCGCACCGGGGAACGGATCATCCTGCGTAACCGGGCCGAGTTCGCCGCCCGGCATCCCGGCCTGCCCGACCCGGCGGGCGAGTACGGGATGGTGACCACCGTCGTGCTGCCGCTGCTGGACGCCTCCCGGCGGCCCATCGCCGCGCTGGGGTTCGGCTGGCCCCGGGAACGGGCGCTGCACGACGACGACCTGGCCCTGCTGGACACCGTCGCCGACCTGTGTGAACAGACCCTGGAGCGGGTCCGGCTGGCCGCCGCCGAGCACAACCTGGTGACCCGGCTGGCGGGCCGGCTGCGCACCTCGGCGACGATCGGGCCGCCCGGCCTGGAGCTGGCGACCCGCTACCAGCCGGCGATGAGCGGCCTGCACCTGGGCGGCGACTGGTACGACCTGGTCGACCTGGACGACGGCCGGCTGGCCGTGGTCGTCGGGGACGTGGTGGGCCACCAGGTCGAGGCGGCGGCCGACATGGCGCAGCTACGGACGGTGGTGAACACGCTGATCCGCTCCGGGGTTCCGCTGGCCGAGGTGTTCCCCCGGCTGACCGGGCTGCTCGGGGTCGGGTTCCTCGGCACCTGCCTGGCGATGGTGGTCGATCCGGTGGCCGGGCGGGCGCAGGTCGCCCGGGTGGGGCATCCGCATCCGGTGCTGCTGCCGGCGGGTCGGCCGCCGGAGATGGTCTGGACGGGGCATTCGCTGCCGCTCGGGCTGGTCCGCGACCCGGTGCCGGTGACCACCGTGGCGTTCGGCCCGGGTGACCTGCTGGTGGCGTACACCGACGGGCTGGTGGAGCGGCGCGACCAGGCGTACGACGCCGGGGTGACGGCCCTGCACGAGGTGCTCGTGCCGGTGCGGGACCAGCCCGTGGAGGTCATCGCGGACACCCTGCTGACCAAGCTCTCCGGCTCCGACGACGACCAGGCGCTGGTGATCATCCGGCACGCCGGCTGAGTGTCGGTGCCCACATTCGGCCCGGGGGTGTTGCCGGCCGCGATCTTCGGGAAAGCCGTCGGGACGGGTGGCTAGATTTGCCACCGACGACTACGAACAGGATCGGGGTACGGCACATGGGTTCCACCAGTCAGCCCGCGAAGGCGTCAGGCACCTACCGGATCGGCGGCGACCTCC
Source organism: Micromonospora sp. WMMD734 (assembly GCF_049178975.1). Lineage (NCBI taxonomy): Bacteria > Bacillati > Actinomycetota > Actinomycetes > Micromonosporales > Micromonosporaceae > Micromonospora > Micromonospora sp. WMMD734. The sequence goes on along the minus strand of NZ_JBMHMK010000001.1, from coordinate 532,209 downwards.
AGGTCGACCGGCTCGGCTACGGGGCCATGCAGATCACCGGGCCGGGGGTGTGGGGCGACCCGAAGGACCCGGCCGAGGCGGTCCGGGTGCTGCGCCGGGCCTACGAGCTGGGCGTCACGTTCATCGACACCGCCGACTCGTACGGGCCGTTCGTCTCGGAGCTGCTGATCAGGGAGGCGCTGCACCCGTACGCCGACGACCTGGTCATCGCGACGAAGGCCGGCCTGACCCGCTCCGGGCCAGGCGACTGGCGGCCGGTGGGGCGGCCGGAGTACCTGCGCCAGCAGTGTGAGCTGAGCCTGCGGCACCTGGGCCTGGAGTCCATCGGCCTCTACCAGCTGCACCGGATCGACGCGAAGGTGCCGCTGGAGGACCAGCTCGGCGAGCTGGCCCTGCTCAAGGAGGAGGGCAAGATCCGGCACATCGGGCTGTCCGAGGTGACCGTCGCGCAGATCGAGGCGGCCCGGCAGATCACCCCGATCGTGTCGGTACAGAACCTCTACAATCTGGCCGACCGCAGCGCCGAGGACGTCCTGGAGTACTGCGAGCGCAACGACCTGGCGTTCATCCCGTGGTTCCCGATCGCCACCGGCAACCTGGCCAAGCCGGGCGGCCCGCTGGACGCCATCTCCACCGGCCACGACGCGACGCCCGCGCAGCTCGCGCTCGCCTGGCTGTTGCGCCGCTCGCCGGTCATGCTGCCCATCCCGGGTACGTCCTCGGTCGGTCACCTGGAGGAGAACGTGGCCGCCGCCGAGGTGCAGCTCACCGACGACGAGTACGACGCCCTGGCCAAGGCCGCCTGACCTGCCCACCCCGCACCCGTGGCGACGGTGAGCGGGTGCCGGTCGCGGCGGCGGCCGTACGCACCCGGCGTGTCGCGCCGGACAGCAGTAGGCCGAACGAGGCTTATGCCTGTCCGTCATCAATATGACGGACAGGCATAAGCCGCTATGCGAGAAGTACACCTGACCCCCGCCGCGCCCGGGCACCGGAGAGCGACCCACCCGGGAGCGCGAGGGTTCGTCGGGGTCAGTCAGGTGGCGGGGGTGATCTCGTTGCCGGGGTCGTCCCGACGCAGGGCCCGCTGTGCCTCGTCGAACAGCTTCGCCGCGTCGGTGCGCCCGTTGACCTGGATCTCCACCTCGGAGTCGCCGACCTGGAGCCGGATGCTGACCTCGGTCCGCTGCTGGTCCACCCAGCTCTGCACCAGGTTGAACAGGCCGGGCAGCAGCCCCTGGGCGACCACCGCGATGATCACCGCGTCGCTGAAGCCGGCCCGGCCACCGGCCCCGCCGGCCGCTCCCGCGTCACGAACCAGGGCCCGGTAGTGCGGGTCGCGGTGCAGCCAGGCCAGCAGCGTCGTCCGCTGCGGGCCGACGCCCGGCCCCGGCTGGCGACGGCCGGCGGGCGCGGTACGCGGGGCCAGCACCAGCCGGGCCGGTGCGGTGGAACGGGGCGCGGTCATCTCGGTCTTCCTCTCGGTCGTTCGCCCACGGTGCGGTCCGGCCGACGGGCGGATCAGTCGTCACCGGGTTGGAAGGTCAGCGTGCCGTCGACCACCGACAGCACCCCGCTGACCCCGAACGTCTCGTTCTCGGTGAACGGGGTGGTCCCGAAGTAGCCGACCGTGCTGCCGGTGGCCTGCGCCGACCCCTGCGCCTCGTACGAGGTGGAGACGCGGGCGGTGGTCGGGCCGGTCAGGGTCAGCTCGATCGTCGGGTACCGGGTGATCTTCCAGGCGATCTTCTTCACCGTCGAGCCGCCGGTGTAGTAGCGGAACGGGCACCCCTGCGGGACGGCCACCGCCTGCGCCGCGCAACCGTCCAGGTAGGACCGTACGCTGCGTTCCGCCGCCGCGTGCGCCTCGGGCCGCAGGGTGGGCGTCAGCTCCGCGCCGCTCACGCTCTGCTGCCCGGGTACGACGTAGAGCACCCGGGCCGGCGTCTCGCTGAGCGGGTTGCTCTCCCCCGCGACCGTGTACGCCCCGGGCAGCAGCGGCACCGCCACCGCCAGCCCGTCCTCACCGGCGGGTACGGGCACCCCGTTGAGGGTCAGCGGGGCCGGACCGCCGGGCAGGGTCGCCGGGGCCGCGTCGATGTGCCAGCCGTGGAACAGCCCGAGCGTGGCCTGGTCGTCGCGGCGCAACGGCACTTCGGCTGTCAGTTTCTCCCCGGCGAGGGTGTAGGCGACCGTGGCGACCGCCTCGTCGCCGTCGCGTTCCACACCCGTCACGGACACGTCGGTGGGTGGGCGGTAGTCCTTCGCCGCCACCATTCGGGCGAGCTGCCCGCTGTCGCCGAGCTCCGCCCGCACGTCGGGGGTGAGCCGTTCGAGCGCCTCCCGGCCGTCGTGGTCGGCCAGTGCCCCGAAGTAGTCACTGACGGCCGCCTGCGGGCGGAAGAACGCCCACTGGGCCGCCGTCAGCCCGCCGCCCAGGCAGCTCACCAGCACCAGCGCGCCGACCAGCAGCAGGGCGCGGCGGGTGCCGACCGCCGTGGTCGTCGTACCGCCGAACAGCTCGTCGAGGCCACGGGCGGTGGCCGCGCGGTCGGTCATCGGGTCGGGGACGGGCCGGTCCAGCCGGTCCAGGCGCAGCTCGGACGGGGGGTGGGTGGCGCAGACCGCCTCGTCCCAGCCGCTGCGGCCGGTCTCGAAGGAGCGCCGACGCTCCAGCATGGACCGCAGCCCCTCCCGGTGTCCGGCGAGCACCGCGCCGGCGTCGGCCCGGTACTCGGCGGCCCGGGCGTCCCGACGGTGGCAGGGCACGACCAGGTAGCGCATGGTGAGCAGCACCGGCCAGAAGAACAGGAACACCACGAAGTCGGTGGCCGGATGCGGGAACCGGCGCATCAGCCAGGCCGGCAACGCGTGCACCAGCACCAACGGCAGGCCGACACCCCGGATGAAGGCGCTGGTCACCTCGTCGCCGGTGCGCCAGTGCACCAGTTCGTGGCTGAGCAGCGCGGCGATCTCCTCGTCGGTGCAGTCGAGCACGGCGGTGCTCACCACGACGTGCCTGGCGTACGCGCGGGCGTTGGTGAGCACCGGGTCGTCCTCGATCAGCAGCCGGGGCTCACCGGGCAGGCCGAGCCGGGCCGCGCAGTCGCTCAGCAGCGGACGCAGCCGTTCGGCCTCCCGGCGGCTGAGCCGACGCGCCCCGGAGACCCCCAGCAGCCACGGTTCCAGCAGTACCCGCCCGACGGTGTAGAGCACCCCGACCAGGGCGGCGGCGACCACCATCCCGACCAGGCCGGTGAACAGGTTGGCCGGTTCGTCGACGGCGTTGCGCCAGGGCAGCACCAGGATGGCCAGGAAGCCGACCAGGGCACCGAGCGCGAACCCGGCGAACCCGCCGATCACCCCGCCGGACTGCGCCGCGAAGGCCTCCAGCAGCGGCCCGACCAGCGGCGCGTCCCGGAGCAGCGCCGGCACCGCCTCGTCGGACCGGGTGCCCCCGGCGACCAGCCCGTACAGGCCGAGGGCGAGGCCGCCCCAGACCGCCGCCACCAGCGCCAACGGTACGTAGAACCAGGTGGCGATGAAGGCGCCGAGCACGCCCCGCCAGTCCCGCACGATGCCGGCGCGCAGCCAGACCAGGGCGCTCGGGTAGCCGGGCGGGCGGTGGGCGAACCGGTCCCCGGCATCGTCGGCGGGCGGGGCGGCGACGGGCGGTGCGGTGGAGGGCGCGGCCGGGGTGACCGGCGGGGCGGGGTCGGGTCCGCGCTGCGGGGCGCTGTCCATGTCGGACACGTCAGGGCTCCTCGACTACAGCGTCACCTGCCGAAACGGCGGGACGATTCCATGGACACGGCCGAATGATCCATGAGCGGGGTGGGACGATTCCACGAACACTGCGGTTCGTACGGGCCGTGGGAGGCAGCACATTACTCGCTGCGAATGCGCTCGGCGATTCATATTCACCGGGAAAGGCGGCGGGGCGGCCCATTGTCGGATATCCGTCCGAGTACGCCGGGTTCGTCGGGCAATGGCGGCGAAACTGCGCCGTCGAACGGGTCGGAACCCCGCCGGATCGGCGGGCCGACGACGCCCGACGGATCAGCAGGTGGCGAGCAGGTCGACGAGCCGACGGACCGCCGGGTCGGTGGTGTCGGTCCGCCAGGCCAGGGCCACGTCGACCGTCGGCACCGGGGCGGCGAACCGCCGCAGGCGTACCCCCGGGACCTTGAGGGCACGGGCCCGGCCGGCCGGGACGGCCGCGACCACGTCGCCGCCGGCCACCGCGCGCAGCAACTGTTCGTCGTCGGGTTCCTGACGGACCAGGTGGAACCCGCCGTCGGGCCAGACCTGGGCGATGGTGCGGTCGAACATGCCGGGGCCGTTCTCGCGGGGCCACATCACCGCGGGCAGACCGGCCACCTCGGCCCGGCGCACCCGGGCCCGGCCGACCGCCAGCGGATGCCCCGCCGGCACCGCCAGCAGCAGTTCCTCCCGGTCGACGGTACGGCAGGTCAGCCCCGCCTCCGGCAGCGGCGGACGGACGAAGGCGACGTCGAGCCGGCCGGTGAGCAGCCCGGTCACGTTCGGCGCCGTCCACCCGGTCTCGGGCACCACCTCCACCTCGGGGTGCGCCGCCCGGAACCGGGCCACCAGCGCGTCGACCCGGCCACCCCGGGCCGACCTGGTGTACGCCAGCCGCAGCCGACCGCCACGCCCGCCGACCAGGTCACGGATGCGGGCGGTGGCGGCGTCCACGTCGGCGAGCAGGCGACGGGCCTCACCGGCCACCTGCACGCCCACCCCGGTCAGCGTGCAGCCGTGACTGTCCCGGTGCAGCAGGGCCACCCCGAGCTGCCGTTCGAGGGCGCGGATCTGCTGGCTGAGCGCCGGTTGGGCGATCCTCAGCCGGGCGGCGGCCCGGGTGAAGTGCAGTTCGTCGGCGAGCACCACGAAGTACCGCCACCGGCGCAGGTCGGTGGTCGGTGGTGGCCCCATTCCGGGAGCATAAGCGGCGCTTATCGCCGGCCGCCGATTCCGTCTTGGACCGGACTGTCGGGTCGGGGAGACGATCCAGGTCCGGTCGTCCCGAACTGCGGGCGGCACCGACGGGAGGTCGACGATGGGCACGGACGTATTGGTGGTGGGGGGCGGGATCATCGGGTTGACGGCGGCGGTGCGGCTACGGGAGCACGGCGTACGGGTGACGCTGCTGACCGCCGACCCGCCCGGGGACACGGTGTCGGCGGTCGCCGCCGCCGTCTGGTACCCCAGCCACACCGACGCGGACCCCCGGGTGCTGCGCTGGGCCACCGGGACGTACGCGGAACTGGGCCGGCAGGCCGACGCGGGAGTGCCCGGGGTGGTGGCCCGGCCGACCCGGATGCTGCTGCGCCGCCCGTGGCACGGCCCGCCGTGGTGGGCGGCGGCGGTCGGTGACCTCACCGCCCACCCCGGCTCCGGGCCGTACGCGACCGAGTTGCGGTTCACCGCGCCGACGGTGGAGATGTCGCCGTACCTGGACTGGCTGGTCGACCGGTTCACGGCGGCCGGCGGGCGGGTCGTGGCCGGCCGGCTGGAGCGGCTCGACGACGGCTTCGCGCTGGCCCCCACGGTGGTCAACGCCACCGGCCTGGCCGCCGGCCGGCTCGCCGACGACCCGGCGGTGCACCCGGTACGCGGGCGGCTGGTGCTGGTGGCGAACCCGGGCCTGACCACCTCGGTGCGCGACGAGGGGAATCCGGCAGGCATCACCTACGTGCATCCGCGCCGGCATGACGTGGTGCTCGGCGGCACCTCCGAGCCGGACGCCCGGGACACCGGGCCCGATCCGGACACCGCGGCGGCGATCCGGGCCCGGTGTGTGGCGCTGGTGCCGGAGTTGGCCGACGCCCCCGTCCTCGGGGTGCGGGTCGGGTTGCGGCCGGCCCGGCACGGCGGGCCGCGGGTGGCGGTGCAGGCCGGGCCGGCCCCGGGGCAGCGGCTGGTGCACGCGTACGGCCACGGGGGCGCCGGGGTGACCCTGTCCTGGGGCTGCGCCGACGAGGTGGCCTGGTTGGCGCTGTCCGGCTGACCGGCCGGAGCCGGACGCGACCCGGCCCCGCCGCATCGGGACCGTGGGGCGGGGCCGGGCACCGGGCGGAGGGCGGGCCCCCTCCCCCACGTCACCGGCGTTCGTAGAAGGTGATGCTCACGCCGCCCGGGGCGGAACCCGGGTCGGAACTCAGCCAGGTGTTGGCGTTGAGGAAGGCGTACGGGCCGGCGGCGCGGGCCTCGAACGTCGGCACCAGCCGGCCGAACGCCCCGCAGTTGCGGACCAGGATCAGTTCCCGGTCGTTGGTGGACAGCACATAGCGGGCGTCGAGCGTGCTGGTCGCGCCGATGAGCTGGTAGTCCGCCCCGCCGGGCAGGACGGTCCCGGTCACCCGGCCGGTCACGGTACCGCCGGTGATGGGGATGATGTTGCGGGTGCCGCGCTTGCTGGCCCCGACCGACACGCTGGCCCCGAGCGTGACGGTCTCGGTGAAGACCGCCGCGCCCCGGGTGCCGCTGCCGGTCAGGCAGTCCCACGGCTGGTTGGCCGTCCCGGCCGGGTCACGCAGTTGCACGCGCGGGTCGGCCGGGGACACCCCGGCGACGTCGTAGACGGCCAGGTTCAGCGTGTTGGTCGCGGTGTCGACGGTCCGGGTGCCGACGTAGCTGCCGGTGTTCAACCAGGCGTACGCGCTGGAGTTCGGGGCCTCGAAGTCGGGCACGATCCGTACGGTGGCGTCGCCGGCCGGGGCGACCCCGCAGCTGCGCAGGTAGATCGGGGTGCCGTCGGAGGTGCGCAGGATGGCGACCTGTTCCAGTTCGGTCGCGCCGGTGCCGAGGGTGAGTTCGAGGTCGAGGCCGCCGGTGAGGATGGTGCCGTTGATCCGGTCCCCGGTGATGGTGCCGCCCCGGATGTCGAGGATGCGGCGGTGGCCGTACTGGGTGACGCCGACGTCGCGGATCGCGCCGAGTTGGGCGGTGGCCCGGAACACCAGCCGGCCGCGCGTGGGCGGCACGAGGCCGGTGGACCGGCCGCAGGTCCAGGACGGGTCGGGCACGATGGTCGCCTCCGCGCCGCTCGGGGTGGTGCTCGGGGTGGGTGGCGGTGGGGTGGTGGGTGCCGGTGTGGTCGGCGGTGGGGTGGTGGGTGCCGGTGTGGTCGGCGGTGGGGTGGTCGGGGTGGGCGGCGGCGTGGTCGGTGGCGGGGTGCCCGGGGTGGGCGTGGTCGGTGTCGTGGGGGTGGTGCTGCCGGTGCAGGGGGTGCCGTTGAGCGCGAAGTCGGTAGGCGCCGGGTTGCTGGCGTTGTTCCACGAGCCGTTGAACCCGAACGACGCGCTCGCCCCGGTGCCGAGCGCGGCGTTCCAGGTGGTGTTGCCGACGGTGACCCGGCCGCCGTTCTGGCTGACGGTGCCGTTCCAGTACTGGGTGACCTGCTGACCGGCGGTGAACGACCAGGTGAGCTGCCAGCCGTTGATCGGGTCGCCGAGGTTGGTGACCGCGACGTTGGCCCCGAAGCCGCCGCTCCACTGGCTGGTGACCGTGTAGGTCACCCGGCAGCCGGTGGCGGCAGAGGCAGCCGAGGCGACCCCGACGACGCCGACCAGGGTGGCGGCGGCGAGCGCTCCCGCGAGCAGGGGCCGCCGGTGTACGAGCCTCATCTGGTCCTCCCGGAACGGCAGCGCCACGCCTTGCACGCACGGTTATGTTTCATCGAGTGTCCCGATCGGACAAACTTCTGTCAATCGATGCTTCTCGATTCCAGATATCGACCTGGCAGCGGACCAGCCCGACCCCCGTGAAGATCGTTTCGTGTCCTGTTGGTGACCCTCGGTAGGGTGTCGCGCATGGACCGGAATGCCTGGCGTCGGCATGCGTGGTGGGTGGGCATCCCGGGCGTGGTCGCCGGGTTCGGTGCGTGGGCGGCCGTCGCCGATGACAAGACCGGATGGACCGTCGTTTCCGCTGCCGCCGCCGGGGTGGTCGGGGGCTTCGGGCCGACGGTGGCCGACCGGCTGGCGGCGAAGCGGGAGGCCCGGCGGCGCGGCGAGGACGCGCTGCGCGGCGTGACGTCGGCCGAGTTGCCGGAGTCGGTGGCCTGGCTGCTGCACCCGAGCCGGGAGGTGGTCGACTTCCTCGGTCGCGGCTGGGTGCTGCGCCAGTTGGAGTCCTGGGCGGCCGACCCCGACGCGGTGGCGGTACGGCTGCTGACCGGCGCGGGCGGGGTGGGCAAGACCCGGTTGGCCCGGGAGTTCGCCGGCCGGCTGTCCGGTTGGCGGTGCGAGTGGATCCACGCCGGGGCCGAGGAGCAGACGGCCGCCCTGATTACCTCGGGCGGCGTACCGTCGCGGTTGCTCGTGGTGGTCGACTACGCCGAGACGCGGGACCGGGCCGGGGTGGCGGCGCTGGTCTGCGCGGCGCAGCGGGCCACCGGGGTACGGGTACGGGTGCTGCTCATCGCCCGGGGTGCCGGGCTGTGGTGGGAGACGCTGTCGGCGGCGTACCCGCAGCAGGCGCAGTTGCTCGATGCGGTGACCGGCCGGTCGCAGGTGGTGGAGCTGCCGGCCCGGATCGAGGAGAGCGAACCCGGCGAGATCGTCGCCCTCGCGGCGCGGGACTTCGCCGCCCACCTGACCCGGCCGGTGCCGGCGGTCGAGGCGCGGAACCGCCCGGCGGACACGCCGGTGCTGCGGTTGCACGCCGAGGCGCTGCTGACCGTCCTGGACGGGAAACCCCGGCACGGCCGGTACGACGTGCTGACCGAGGTGTTGGGGCACGAGGCCCGCTACTGGCGGTTCGCGGCCCGGCGGGCGGGCCTGCTGACCGCCGACGACCCGGCGTCGGACGCGCTGCTGCGGCAGGTGGTCGGGGTGGCGGCGCTGCTCGGCGCGGACGGCCCGGACGAGGTGGCCGGCCTGGTCCGGCGGGTCCCCGCGCTGGTGGCCGCCGAGCCGGAGCGGGTGGACCGGTACGCGGCGTGGCTGGCCGACCTGTATCCGGCCGCCGACGGCACCGGGCTCGGCGTGGTGCAGCCCGACCTGCTGGCGGAGGCGCTTGCGGTGCGGGTGCTGCGGGACTACCCGGCGGCCGACCGGAGGCGGGTGTTCACTGGCCTGACGGTGGCGCAGGCGATACGCGCGTTGACGATGCTCGGCCGGGCGAGGACGCACCAGGCCGACGCGGCGGCGCTGATCGAGGTGGCGTTGGCGGCGGACGTGCCCCGGATGGTCGAGGCGGTGATCCAGGTCGGGGTGCAGTTCCCGGGGGTGTTCACGCCGGGGGCGGTGCGGCTGCTGGCGGACGCGGAGATCGATCTCGGGTGGGCACGGCGGGTCGCGCGCCTCGTGCCGTATCCGTCGATGGAGTTGGGGCGGCTGGCACTGGCGCTGACGAGCCGCATCGTCGCTGGTCTTACCCCGGACACCCCGCCCGACGTTCAGGCCCGCTGGATGAGCGCGCACTCCATCCGCCTGGCCGAAATCGGGCGACGAATCGAAGCTCTCACCACCAGCCACGAAGTCGTCAACCTCCGACGCGAACTCACCACCACCGACCGCGACGCCCACCTTCCCCACCTCGCCATGTCACTCATCAACCACGCGGTCCGACTCGCCCAGGCCGGACGACACACCGACGCACTCACCACCAGCCACGAAGCCGTCAACCTCTACCAAGAACTCACCACCACCAACCGCGACACCCACCTCCCCAACCTCGCCTCATCGCTTAACAACCACGCGCTCCGACTCGCCGAAGCCGGACGACACACCGACGCACTCACCACCAGCCACGAAGCCGTCAACCTCTACCAAGAACTCACCACCACCAACCGCGACACCCACCTCCCCGACCTCGCCATGTCACTCAACAACCACGCGCTCCAACTCGCCCAGGCCGGACGACACACCGACGCACTCACCACCAGCCACGAAGCCGTCAACCTCTACCAAGAACTCACCACCACCAACCGCGACACCCACCTCCCCGACCTCGCCGCGTCACTCAACAACCACGCGCTCCAACTCGCCCAGGCCGGACGACACACCGACGCACTCACCACCAGCCACGAAGCCGTCAACCTCTACCAAGAACTCACCACCACCAACCGCGACACCCACCTCCCCAACCTCGCCGCGTCACTCAACAACCACGCGGTCCGACTCGCCCAGGCCGGACGACACACCGACGCACTCACCACCAGCCACGAAGCCGTCAACCTGTACCAAGAACTCACCACCACCAACCGCGACACCCACCTCCCCGACCTCGCAACATCGCTGCTGAACGTCGGATACGTCGGACTCATGGCTGGCACCGTGACCGACGAGGTCATTGCCTTGACCACCGAAGGTGTCCGCTACTTCGACGAGCTTGCGGCTGCGGAACCGGCGGCGTTCGAGGAACGCCGTCAGGCAGCCAGACGCACCCTTGACGAGTTGTACCGTGCGGCTGCCGGAACCGATGTGAACCAACCTCTCCCCGATACGGAGAGATGATCACGGAAGCTCGTCGACAGCCTTGTCACCCAGGATGGCGCGGGCGTGCGGTCGGGTCGGAGGAGCGCGCCGGGAGGTAGCGGCGCGGGAGGCGGGGACGGGCTGGCGGGTCGGCGCTGGTTCGGGTGGCAGGAGTCCGGCGGGTTGGACGTAGATCGAGCGGCGGGCCACCGCGTCGCCCTTGGCGTCGATCTGGTAACCGTCGAGCCAGGCCCACCCGTCGTACGTGATCCACTCGGTGCGGACCCGGATCAGGCGGAACAGGATCGGCCTGACGAATTGCGGGCTCGCCTTCCGCGTCACCTGGACCAGCACCCCGGACCGTAGCTCGATCATCGCGGCCCGTCCTGGCTCGGCCAGTGCCGCTGGTTGATCGGGATGCGGTGCCGGTAGCGGCAGGGCAGCTCGTTGCCGCACCGGCAGACGAACCGCCACCGCCGCCACGACCACGCCGGCCGGTGCCGCCGCGCCAACGTCATCGCCGTGGCGAGCAGATACTCGTGGTAGGACACCCGTCGTGACATACCGACACGGTCCTCGGTGGAGGTTTAGTCAGCTGGCAATAGCCGATCGGAAAGTCAGCGAATCACTACGCTTGGCAACATGAGTCGTGACCCGGTGCTGCTGATGGGTCCCTACGAGATCGCCCAGCGGATGGGTGTCTCGCGGCAGCGGTTCCAGCAGCTCACCCGGCATCCCACCTTCCCGCGCCCCTACCAGGAGCTACGCGGCATGAAGGTGTGGCTGGCCGTGGACGTCGAAGAGTGGATCACGAAGCACCGGCCGCCGCGCCCCACCGAGGACGACACCCCGGAGTAACCGCCCGCCCTGCTGGAGCGTACGAGACGCGCACCTCTGCCACCCCCGGCGGTCGGCAATCTGCTCCTTGGTGGGGTCGCCGGAGCCCACGCCGACAACCAGCCCAGGTTTGTGGAGACTTGTTGCGCCCAGGGCGACAACAACTCTCCACGAAGGAGACAGCAGCTCGCCGCGTGGCGACGCCGTTGAGGGCTGGCCGGCCGTTACGACCGTGCGCGGTGGCGGATCTTGATGTCGTCGAGGTCGGTGGAGACCGACGTGAGGTCCCGGTGGCCGGCACCGAGTTCCGCGACGGCGGTGGCGGCCAGCGCTTCCGCCCTACCGATCACCACCGCTTCCGCCTCCTCCCGGGTGGCCGGGACCAGGCAGCGGAAGGTGAACCCGAGCAGGGAACGCTCATAGGTCACGGTGCCCTCTTCGGTGAACTTCGCCTGGAACACATCGTGCTCGTCCGCCCTGGCGAGCAGCGCGGCACGCTGCACGTCACCGAGCGGCGCGAACCTGCCGCGTACGATGACCTGGTAGGTCTTTTCGGCCATGGTGGGGACCTCCGGCTCCGGCTGAGCACGACGACATCGAAACGGCGGGCTGGCGGCAACCGGAAGGAAGCCGGGCAGGTCACGGCTACCACAGGCCGACCACAAGGCGCGACGGCGACCCTACCCGAAGGGCCACCGGAACACCCCGGCTTTTCCAGCAGTACGCCCCGGCGGGAATGACACCCGGCAGTAACCGGCGCACCACAGCGCACGCGCGATCGTGGCCGATACGAGCGATGTGGCGGAAGCCGGTCGGGCCTACCGAGTGGTGAGGGCTACGCGATGGCGGCAATGTTCCCGTCGTCGAAGTAGATCGCCTGATGGAGGCGTCCGCCGAGTGCAGCGGCATAGCGGGCGAGGACCTCCTGTCCGGAGATCTTGCCCTGCTCGATCTGGGACACCCGCCCCTTGGTGACACCCATGCGGTCGGCGACCTGCTGTTGCGTCAGGCTGCGGGCACGACGTACCTCGGCGAGGCGGTGCCCGACCACCTCGGCGAGCAATTCCCGCTTGCCGGCCTCGACGGCTCCTTCACCCCCGGCCCGTTCCACATGCCCGGCACGGATGTCGTTCCATCGCACGTAGTTGCTGCTCACGGCCGGTTACCGCTCTCAAGGCTGTCGATCCAGTCGCGCACCTCATCGACGAGGTAGATGTCCCACTCTGCCACCACCAGCGCAGTATAGCGGGTGGTATACACAAGCAGGTCAGCCTCGCTCAGTCGGTGTCGACCCGGGAGCCGGTCGCGCCGAGGGCTTCGGCGATGGCGGCGAACTCGCGTAGGGCCGCCTGGAGGTCCTCGACGATCTCCTGGGCGATCACCTCGGGTGGCAGCAGCGCGTCGGCGTCCTCCAGGGAGGCGTCCTTGAGCCAGGTGATGTCCAGGTTCACCTTGTCGCGGGCGATCAACTCGTCGTACGGGAAGGGGCGGAAACGTTCGGTCTCCACCCGCTCGGCGCGGTCCTTGCCGGGCAGGTAGCAGTCGACGAAGTCCTGGAGGTGTTCGCGGCGCAGCGGGTTCTGCTTGAGCGTGAAGTGCTGGTTGGTGCGGAAGTCGTACACCCAGAGGTTCTGGGTCCAGGGTTCCTCGCGGGCGCGCTTGCGCTCGAAGAACAGCACGTTGGCCTTGACGCCACCGGCGTAGAAGATGCCGGTGGGCAGGCGCAGCATGGTGTGCAGGTCGTACTGCTTGAGCAACCGGCGGCGGATGGTCTCCCCCGCGCCGCCCTCGAACAGCACGTTGTCGGGCAGGACGACGGCCGCCCGGCCGTCGATCTCCAGCAGCGCGGCGATGTGCTGGACGAAGTTGAGCTGCTTGTTGGCGGTGGTGGCCCAGAAGTCGTTGCGTTCGATCTCGCGTTCCTCGCGGGAGGAACGGCCGTCCTCCCCCACCATCCGGATCGACGAGCTGCGCCCGAACGGCGGGTTGGCGAGCACCAGGCTGACCCGGCTCGCAGGCTCCTTGCCCAGGGCGTCCTTTACCGCGATCAGCGACGGGCCGTTGGGGGTGCCGATGCCGTGCAGCAGCATGTTCATCGCCGCCAGCCGGGCGGTGCCGTCGACCAGCTCGGTGCCGGTGATCGCGCCGCCGGCGAGCCGTCGCCGCTGGTCGGGGGTTAGGGTGCTGCCGTGGTGACGCTGGATGTGGTCGTAGGCGGCGAGCAGGAAACCGCCGGTGCCGCAGGCCGGGTCGGTGATCGTGTCGTCGGGGGTGGGCAGCATGCAGTCGACCATCGCGACGGTCAACGCACGCGGGGTGAAGTACTGCCCCGCGCCGGATTTCGCGTCCTCCGCGCCCTTGGCCAGCAGCTCCTCGTAGGCGTCGCCCTTGACGTCGACCCCGGTGCCCGACCACTCCTGCTTGTCGATCAGGTCGACGATCAGCCGCTTGAGCTTCGCCGGGTCCTGGATCTTGTTCTGCGCCTTGCGGAAGATGGTGCCGAGGGTGCCGCCCTCCCGGGCGAGCCCGGTGAGGATGTGCCGGTACTGCACCTCCAGGTCGTCACCCTCAGCGTCCAGCAGGGTCTGCCAGCTCAGCTCGTCGGGCACGATCTGCTCCGGCCGGAACGTCCGCCTGGCCCGCTCGTCGGCCATCTTGAGGAACAGCAGGTAGGTCAACTGCTCCACATAGTCGATGGTCGACACGCCGTCGTCACGCAGCACATCGCAGTAGTTCCACAGCTTCTGCACCAGACGGCGCGAATCCACAGTGCTCACAGTGGCAAGGTCTCCTGCTGGTAGTCGTCGCCGGTCACCCTGGTCGGCGGTGCCGCCAACTCCTTCGGGGTACGCCGGGAGCGCGTCCGCTGCTTCGGGATGGTGGCCGAGCGCTCTGCCCTGATCCGGGCGAGCAGCTCGGCGGCCGGCTCGTCGTCCGGGTCCTGCGGCACAAGTCGCCCCGCAAATGCCTCCGCCAACAGCGAGGCCCGTAGCGCGTCTGACTTCCTGGCAGCGTGCTCAACCTCCGCGATCAGGCGTTCCACCCCCGCCAAGCGGTCGGCGGTGCGCGCCACAATCTCCCGCTGCTCGGTGAGCGGGGGTATGGGGAACTCCACCGCCTTGAATCTCGTAGCCGAGAGATGGGCGATGTTGGTGGTGATCCTCACTTCGCGCGAGAAGCGCCCGGCGTGCATATGGCGTCGGAAGACCAACAGCGCCCACTCCGGATCAACGTCGGGGCCAACCCGGAACCGCAACAGGCTGTTGGTGAAGGCGACGTCCTCAGGAACGCCGCGATACAGCGCTGGACGACCGAGCAGCTCGGGGCTCTGACCTTCGTTGAGGAGGATGTCACCCGGCACGAGCTTGAACTTCTCAAAAACAGCCGGCGGGAAGTCCATCTCCATCACGTCGGTGGTGTCGATGCGGTCCTCGAACACATTTGCGACGCGTAGATAGGGCCGCATGTGGTCCCCGGTGTGCCAGTCCGGATGCCGTTGCCGACCGAGGTCGACCCGACCTGCCTCCGCAACGGTCACGGTCCTCCAGCCGGTCTCATCACCGACCGGAACCGACTCGACCAGCAGCCGCTTCTTCAATGCGCGCAGGCGCAACAACTGCTTGGTGAGCAGCTTGACCCCTGCGTCCAGTCGAGAGAAGTAAACGTCGAGAACAGCCACGATGCGCCGCTGTTCAGCAACAGGGGGCAAATCAACGGGGAGTGAATCAAATCGCGCCCTGGTAACATGAACTATTCCTGACCCGTGAGTTTCTCCAACCAGATCGCTCAGCAGATACATCACCAGATAATAGTGGAACCTTCTATCAATAAATGACTGAACCTTGAATATGTGCTGATTGAGGACAGCTTCGGGCCCCTGCCACAAAAAAGCCCCCAGCGTTGCCGCCCAGGAAATAAGCAAATCTCCTCGACGAACCACATACCTTTCTTCGATCGGCCCAGAAAAATAGTTGTGAGATGCACCGGATCTCGTCAGATTCTGAATCCGAATGATGGGTCGACCGGACTCAGCCCACTCGGATTGCTTAAAGCCACGCCCGTTCAGGTACCTACCAACTTCTCCGAGCGTCGTCTTGGCCCAGCCGTCTGGCAGGTCGGTCACGCGGTTAGCTCCTGGTTGAGTTCGGTGAGGAGGGGTTCGGCGCGGTTGCCGAAGGCGCCCGCGTACCCGTCGATGCCGCCGCGTTCGGTGAAGGGTGCCCCTTCCAGGTCGTCGGGGGTGATCTCCACGCTGACCGCTATCACGTCCTTGATCCTCTCCAGCCACCACACCTGATCGGCAGTGAAGGTAGCGCCCGCCTGCCGTTGCCGCAGCAGCCACCCACGGAAGCGTTCCTCTGTGGTCGTACGAAATGGACGGAGTTCCTGGTCGTGGCCCAGTTCGTAGCGGATGAGGGCGACCAGGTCGGTCACCCCGCGCGGCCCGGCCTGCTCGACGGTCCGGCCGAGCTGCACGTACGCCTGCCACAGCGAATCCGGGGTCCACGCCTGCGGGGGCCTGGCGATCCGGGCCGCCAGCTCCTTGAGCTGGTCGTAGCTGACCCGACCCTTGCCCTCGTAGAACACCTGCAACGCGGTGATCTCGTCGCGATGCTGTTCCAGGTAGTCGTGCCAGCTCCGCACGGTCACCTGGGCGCGTTCGGCGGCGGGCACCCCGGCCGCCGACAGCAGTGTGTCGGCGTTGACCTCGTCGATGGTGACGTCGTGGGTGTGGCGGATCTCCAGGATGCGGGCGCGCAGCTGCGGGTTCGCGGCCAGCGGGCGCAGCGCACCGGCCAGCAGGTCACGGACGGCGTCCGGCCCGGCCAGGGTCGCCGGGTTGAGCTGTTCGGGGGCGACCGCGTCGACCAGGCCCCGGACGATGCCGGTGAGCGGCTGCCCGGCCAGGTCGGCCAGCTCGGCGCGCTCGTCGTCGGTGAGCTGCCGGTCGAGGCGGGACAGCCGGGACGCGAGGGTGGCCACCTCGTTGGCGTCGGCGGTCAGCGTGCCGGCCTTGCGCAGCAGGTCACGCAGCGAGATCTGCTGCTCGCTGTGCCGTTGCAGCGGCACCGCCTCGTCCAGATCGGCCTCGGTCACCCCCACCGCGTCGACGATGACGAACCGGTCCTTCACCCTCGCGTCAGGCGTGACGGACTGGAAGTCGGCCGGGTCGATGGTGCGCGCCCCACGCCCCTTCATCTGCTCGAAGTAGGTGGCGCTGCGCACCGGCCTGAGGAAGAACACACACTCCAGCGGCCGTACGTCGGTGCCGGTGGCGATCATGTCGACGGTGACCGCGACCCGCATCTCCGGGCTGTTGCGGAACGCCTGGATGAGGGTGTCGGGGTTGTCGCCGTCCCGCCGTGAGGAATAGGTGATCTTCCTGGCGAACTGGTTGCCGCGCCCGAACACCTCCCGGACCATGGTGACGATCTCCTCGGCGTGGTTGTCGTCACGCGCGAAGATCAGCGTCTTGGGCACCGTGGAACGGCCGGGGAAGATCTCGGTGAACAGCCGGTCGCGGAAGGTCTCCAGCACCAGCCGCAACTGCCCCTTCGAGATCACCGACCGGCCGACCTGGCGGCCCGCGTACGTGAAGTCGTCCTCCAACTCCTGGTAACGCTCGGCCCGGGTCCGCCGGTCGCGCAGCGGCACGACGGTGCCGGCCTCGATCTTCTGCCCGCCCTCGGTGATCTCGGTCCTGATCCGGTAGACGTCGAAGTTGACGTTCACCCCGTCGGCGACCGCCTGCTCGTAGGTGTACTCCGACACCAGGTTCTGCCGGAAGAAGCCGAGGGTCTGCTTCACCGGGGTCGCGGTCAGCCCCACCACGAAGGCGTCGAAGTACTCGATCACCGCCCGCCACTTGCCGTAGATCGAACGGTGGCACTCGTCCACCACGATCAGGTCGAACGTCTCCGGCGGCAGCTGCGGCTGGTACGCCACCTCGACCGGGGAGTCCAGGTCGTAGCTGTCGTACGCCTGGTCGTCCAGGTCGACGTCGGGCAGCTCGTCGCCGCGCAACGCCCCGTACAGGCGCTGGATCGTGGAGATCACCACGGTCGACGAGTCGAGCAGGCCGCCGCCGGAGAGCCGGTCCACCGTGTACAACTCGGTGAACTTCCGCCCGTCGTCGGGGGTCTGGTAGCCGGCGTACTCCCGCAGGGTCTGCTTGCCGAGGTTGTTCCGGTCGACCAGGAACAGGATGCGGCGGGCGCGGGCGTGCTTGAGCAGCCGGTAGCTGGCGGTGACCGCCGTGAACGTCTTGCCCGCCCCGGTGGCCATCTGGATCAACGCCCGGGGCCGGGCGTCGGCCAGCGAGCGTTCCAGGCCCTCGACCGCGTCGATCTGCGCCGGGCGCAGGCCCAGCCGGTCCAGCGCCGGCATCCGGCGCAGCCGGGCGCGCAGCGTCGGCGCGGCCGGCTCGTCGTCGGCCTCCCGCATCCACCGGGCGAGCGTCTCCGGCCGATGGAACGCGAACACCTCCCGGGTACGCGGAAAGGGGTCGAGCTGGTTGACGAACGCGGTTTCGGTGCCGGTGGCGACGTACCCGAACGGCAGCGCCGCCTCCCGCCGCCAGGCGCTGAGCCGCTGCTCGGCGGTCAACCCGTTGAGATAGCGGTCGAGCTGCGCCTCCACCCCGCGCGGGGCGGTGCCCTCCCGCTTGGCCTCGATCACCCCGACGAGGCGCTGGTTGACGTAGAGCAGGTAGTCGGCGCGGCCCGTCGCCAGGGTCACCTCGCGCACCGCGACGCCGACTCCCGCGTACAGGTTGAGTTGGTCCTGGTCCTGGACCTGCCAACCGGCGGCGGTGAGCTGGCGGTCGATCTCGACCCGGGTCTGCACCTCGTTCAACGGCTCGTGCGAGGCCCGTCGGGCGCGGGCGATGAACTCCTCCCGCTTGGCCGCCGACACCTTCACCGGCTTGGCGCTGTCAAATGCCTGCTGCGCCGCCTCGGCGGCCGGTTCCAGGCTGGCGAGCAGCGCGGCGGCCTGCGGCCGTCGGGCGTCGGCGTCGCGTACCGCCTGCTCGGCGGCGACCGTGGCCGCCGCCTGGGCGAGGGCCAGTGACGGCTGACCGTCCAGCAGCAACTTCGTCTCGGCAAGCTCCTGCTTGTAGCGCTCGATCTCGGCCTGGAGGCCGCTCACCAGAGCGGCCGACACCTGCCGTTGCGGCGGGGTGGGTGGCACGAACCCGATCGGCGCCCGGTCATCGGTCACCGCCCGGTGGAACCAGAGCCCCAACTCGAAGCAGGTACGCAGCAGTTCGAGGGCTTCCCGCACCTCACCCAGGTGATCGTGGACGGCCTGGTTGCCGGTGTCCCGCAGCCGGTCGAACGCGGCGTAGACCTTGGCGGTGAGTGCGCCGTTGGCATACAGCACCTCCACCTGGTGGAAGAAGCTCTTGCCGTGCGGTGTGGCGTCGGTACGGCGGACCAGTTCCCGGGCGAGCACGTCGCCGAACGCGCGAGCCTTGAACATCGCCGACTGGGCATCGACGTAGACGAGCAGCTCGGCCCCTGCGCCGTACCAGACCAGCAGAGGATGGTTCTTCAAGAACCCGAAGTTGGCAGACTGCTCCGCCAAACGGCGTACCTGTCGAGGATCCACGACTCTCCACGTCCATAAGCGACGGTGAACACGTCAGGATATGAACGGGCGTACATCTTCGGTATCCCGCAAGCTATCGGAAACCCGACAGCGCTCGGGAAGCGTCCGGGAGCGCCGGGGTGCCGCCGGCCCAGGGTCAGCCGTGGGGCAGCTCCGTGATGGAGCTGGCGACCTCGATCGCGGTTTCCCCGTCGAACCGCTCGACGTCCACCAGCACGTCGACCGCAAGGCCCGGCCGGACCAGCCAGAACGCCTCGCCCCCGCCGGCCAGCCCGACGCCCTCGGCGCGACCGAACTCGGCAAGCGGCCACTCGGCGGAATCCCGCTCGTGGTAGCCGGCCAGGAACTCGCGCACCTGCACCAGCGAGGTCAGCCGATCGCCGCGCAGCACGTGCACCCGCAGGTCCACCCGGTGGCCGTCGTCGACCGCCCGTTCCCAGACCCGGGTGGCGAAGGTGACGTCGTCCCACTCGGAGGCGAAGTCCGACACCAGGTCGCCCGCACCCTCCGGCACCCACCCGACGTGGAAGCCGTCCAGATCGCCACCGTCACGCCCCTGCACCGTCATCGCCCACCGCCTCGATCGTGTCCAACTGGTCGACCGCCAGCGCCGAGGCTGGCGGTGGTACTGACTTTGCGAAGAATCGGCACCACGGAGCCGGCGGGTCACATCGTCGACACGCGTTACCCACACGGCCGTCCGGTAGGTCGACGATCACACGTACACACGGGTCCGGCCGCCGCCGGGCCGACCACACCGGTCATGAGCGCCCGCTCAGTTTCCCAGCGCGCGTACCGCGCTCACACACACTTCCCCAGGTCTGTCGACACACCACAGTCACCCCGCCGCATCGACGATGACCACCGAGAGCCTACGAGGTGAACACCGACCGCAGCTACCCCCGACGGAACCACATCCCGAACGGCAGGGTCAGCGCCACCGACGGCCCGTCGACGGGAAGCCGCCTCGGTCACTCCCGCTCGGCGACAAACACCCCGAGCCCGTGGACACCCTGCACCCATCCCTGCGTCTGTAGGACGAGGATGGCTTGCCGAACGACTGTCGTCGAGACGCCGTGCTCGGTCTTGAGCTGAATGGTGGAGGGTAGCTGATCCCCCGGCGCGAGCTCTCCCGATTCGATCTGACCACGAATGCGGTCCGCCAGTTGTTGCCACTTGGGTTTGACGGGCATGTGTGTACTCCCAGGTCTGCCCCGCCATTCGATCACGTGTCACTACCCGTGACAAGTAACGTGTTGTCGTGCTTGCCATGTGTGACTAGATGTGTAAAGCTCCCCTCGACCTACTCCCCAGGTCTGCAAACCCGGAGTTGGTCTGTTCCTCACCCGCACAGAGCGCCCGGTCGGGTCATCCCCCCGGCCCGACCGGGCGCGCGGTCACCCACCAGCACCCACCCACACACCCCGGGCCGCAACCCGCCCGCACCACGCCCGTAACTCAGGGCGAATTCAAGATCAGATTGCAGTTTTGTAGACGACACGCCGAGGCGAGTACGCGAAATCGCAATCCGATCACGGCCGCCCCACCCTCACCAACGGAACTCGACCAGGAGCTGCCCCGATGGACGACCAACCCGACCCGCACCACCCCGAGCGACACCCCACCCGACCACAGCACGACAACCGCCATCCCCACGACGACAAGCACCATCGGGACAACCAGCACCGGCACGACACCAAGCACCCCCACGACAACCGGCGCCCGTACCACGAGCGCCGCTCGGACGAGGACAGTCCGCCGGAGTCCGGCGGGGACCTCGGCCTGCTCGTGTCCGACCAGGACGTCGAGGACGCCGACGACATCCTCTTCGCCCATCCCCCGCACGTGGTGACCCGCAAGGTGTGCGGTTGCGGCGATGACTACCCGTGCGAGCAGGTGCGGTACGCCCGATTGATCAAGGCTGCCCGGGGGCCTCGCTGATCGTCACCGAGCCACGCCGGTGCCCCGCCGGGCAGACCGCCGCAGGCAGGCCAGCGAAGCCGGAGCCCACTCAACGCACCAGGCGGAACAGCAGCAGGGTCACGCAGTACGCCAACGGCACCAGCAGGGCGCAGATCACGAAGCCGAGCGGGGCGTACCGGGGCGGGTCGGTGTCGGCGAGCGCCGGCCGCCCCCACCGCCCGAGGATCAGCCAGCCGGCGACGAAGGAGATCAGCGGCAGCCCGGCGCAGGTCAGCGCGCCCAGGGTCACGCCGTCGACCACGCCGATGCCGTTGGCGACCAGCAGCACCAGCATGGCCAGCACCCCCACGGCGGCGCAGCCGACGTAGACGGCGACCGCGCGGGCCGTCGGCGACCAGGTGGGCAGCAGAGCGGGCCGCTGAGCCAGCGCCTCGGCCTGCTGCCCCAGCCGGTCGACCTCGTCGACCAGCCGGGCCGCCTCGGCCAGCACCACCGCCGGATCACCGTCCACCCCGGACCCGACAGCCGCACCGGCCCCGGCCTCCACCCCGGACCCGGGAGCGGGGTCGGTCGCCGGGGACACGCCAGCGGCGGCACCGAGCTGGCCGAGCCGTTGTTCCTGGGCGGCCAGCCGCTGACCGAGCCGGGTCACCCCGGTGTGCAGGTCACGGCGGCGTTCCGCCTCGGCGGCGGCACCCCGCTCGCCCTCCCGGATCCGGGCGGAGAGCTGCCGGACCGCCGCCGCGTACTCGTCGTAGCCGGTCACTCAGCGCTCCTCTTCGGGGCGGTACCCGGGGCGGACGAACGGCACGATCAGCGCGGTGCGGTGCGCGTGCCTGTCGACGAGCAGCGCCCGGTCCGGGCGCGGGTTCCAGGCCAGGTCGGTCACCCCGAGGTAGAGCCCGAGATCGTCGGCGGGCACGTTCAGCGCCACCAGGCAGGCCACGTCGTCGCGGTTCTGGCTGCCGCCGAGGTCGTCGGCGAGCCGGGGCAGGCCCCGCCACCAGCCGAGCAGGTGCACCCCGTGCCCCGGCCCCGCCCGCAACAGCGCCCGCAGGTCGTCGTGGCCGGTCCGGTACGTGTCCGGGTCGGCGGCGGCGAGCACCGCGTGGGCCGCGTCCACCCCGAAGACCACCAGGTAGGTCCGGCCGCGTTCCCCGGGGCCGGCGGCCAGCCCGGCGACGCGGGCGCGCAGCCCGGCCGCGTCGACCTGGGTCACCGGGTGCCCGGCGGCCTTCAGCCCGGCGGCGGTGTCGTCGGCCAGCTCGTCGGCGGCGGCCACCAGCGCGGCCAGCACGAACCCGGCCTCCCCGGGCCGGTGCTGCCCGGCCAGGCTCAGCGCGGCGGCCCGCAGCACGTGCGCGCCGGTGACCGAGGTGCCCACCACGGCCAGGTGCCGACCCGGGGAGGCGTCCAGGTCGAACCGGGCGGTGCTGCCGGCCACGTCGACCGTCCGGCCCACCAGCACCGCCGGACGACGGCCGGCCGGGACGGGCGGCGTCGGCTCGTCCTCCAGGTGGGCGGTGGCGTAACCCCGGAAGACCTCGGGCGGGCCGACGTCGTCGGGGCGCGCGTCCCACAGCTCGTAACGCAGCCGGGCGAGCTGGCGGGCGTCGGCGTGCGCGTCGGGGAACCGCAGCAGCGTGTCCGCGCCGGCCGCCCCGGCGGCGGTGTTGACCAGCGCCGTGCCGATCCGGGTCGGGCCGGCGACGGTCGCCCGGGGGCCGAGCACCGCCTCACCGCCGGGCAGCGCCACCCGCAACGCGAACTGCCCGAACAGCGACTCGGCCCGGCCGTACAGCGCCTCCACGCCGCTGGTGCTCTGGCTCGCCAGCACCAGGTGCACACCGTACGAGCGGCCCTTGCGGGCCAGCTCCTCCAGCAGGTCGACGGCTTCCCGGGCCAGCCTGTCGTTGCCGGCGAACAGCACGTGGAACTCGTCGATCACGGCCACCGTGCGGGGCACCGGTTCGGTGTCCGGCAGGTCGGCGAGCTTGGTCACCCCGTGCCGCTTGAACAGCCCGGCCCGCCGGCCCAGCTCCCGGCGCAGTTCGCGGAGCACGGCCAGGCCGTACTCCCGGTCGGACTCGACGCCGACGGCCCGCGCGTGCGGCAGGAACGACGGGTCCCGGTCGGTGGGGACGAACTCGGTGAAGCTCACCCCCTCCTTGAAGTCGAGCAGCCACAGGTGCAGCTGCGCCGGGGAGTAGCGGGCCGCCAGGCCGTAGAGCACGTCGAGCAGGAAGACCGTCTTGCCCGCGCCGGTGCGGCCACCGACCAGCCAGTGCGGCGTCGCGTCGTCGAAGGCCAGACTGACCGGGGTACGCCCACTGCGGCCGACCACCGTCGACAGGCCGCCCCGGGCGGAGCCGGTCCAGCGGTGCTCGGGCAGCAGGTCGGCCAGGTGCAGGGCGGTGTCCCGGCGTAACTGCTCGCCCAGCCGGTCGGCGAGCGCCTGGACGGCGGCAGCGGGCGGGTCACCGTCGAGCAGCACCGGCACCGGCAGCCCGGTGCGGTCGGCGCTGAACGGGTACCCCGGCGGATCGCCGACCCGGGCGTACCGTTCGTCGAGCCGTACCTCGGTGGTGCCGCCCAGCACGGGTGGAGCCTGGCCGGGCGCGGTCACCGCGCGCCCGGCGAACAGCACGCACACCCCGGCGGTCGGCCCGGCGTGGGTGAGCGCGGCGAGCCGGGCCAACTCACGCGGGCCGGGCGCGGACGCGGCCACCACCAGCAGCAGCTCGGCCTCCCCCGCGCGGGCGTGCGCCTCGGCGGCGTCCAGCAACACGCCGATCTCGGCCTCGGTGGTGGCGACCGTGCCGAGCACCCCGGCGTCGCGCAGCGGACGCAACGGGATGAAGGTGGCCCCCCAGGCGGCCGGGTCGATGCCGACCACCCGCACGCTGCCCGGGGCGGCCGTGGTCAACAACCGCAGCACCAGCACCCGCAGCAGCACCGCCACCCGGGGATCACGGGCGTCGCCGTCGACCGCCAGGTGCCGGCCGGCGCCCAACGGCAGCAGCAGCGGGAACCGGCCGTCCGCCGTGGACGCCTCACCGATGCGCACCGCCGCCGGCCCGTCGCCGGTGCCGCCGGGCGGCGGGGCGGCCAGCGCGTCGGCCAGCCGGGCCAGCCGGGCGACCAGGTCGGCGGTACGCTCCGGGACGGGCTGCCCGGCCAGCCGTTCCAGCAGGGCACGGGCCGCCGTCCACCGCTGCCGGGCCTGCCGGTGCGCGGCGACCGCCTGCCCGTACGCCGATGCGAGCCTGCCCACCCACTGCTCCCCACCCACGTGCGGACGAATCGAGGGAACCCTAGCGCCCCGGCGGGTCCGCACGCACGACCCGCCCACGGGTCAGACGGGTCGGCAGCCCGGGTCCGGTCCGCTGTCGGCCGCGCCACAGTGGAACACCTCGACCGGCTCGGCGGCCACCTCCGGCACCCGCTCCACCCGCAGCAACGCCAGCCGCTTGGCGACCGGCTCGCCCGAGTCGGGGGCGTACCGGATCACCCCGGCGACCCCCGGGTAGCCGGCGGCGGCGTTCTGCCGCAACACCTCGGCGTGCACGCCGACCGGGTTGACCGAGCGGGGCTCCCAGCGCCGGCCGGTGTCGGCGTGGCGCAGCCGGGCGGCGAGGCTCTCCACCGCCCGCACCATCATCATCGCCGCGTCGTAGGCGAGGCTGACCCGCTCGCCGACGGGTGCGCCGGCACCGTCGCGGCAGCGCGGCGGGTCCAGCAGGTCGTCGGCGCCGACCCAGGTCAGGAAGCTGTCCCGGGCGTCGTCCCGGGCGGCCTGCGCGGCCCGTAGCGCGGCACAGGTGGCCAGCGCCGCCTTCGACACGTACGTCACCGGCAGGTTGCCCGGGGCGCTGGCCCGCAGGCCCGGGTTGGCCATGTAGCGGTTGACCGAGTCGTCGGCGACGAGGTGCCGGGGCGGGTCGTTGCCGCACTCCTTCAATGCCCGCAGGAACCCGTCGAACTCCGACCAGCGCCCGGCGAACAGCAGCACCCCCCGGAAACCGCACTCGGCGGTCAACCGACGCCCGGTACTCCACTCGTCGAGCCGGGTGAGCCGGCTGCCGAACCGCTGGCGCAGCCCGTCGACGAGGGTGCCGACGTAGAGGTCCTCGGCCAGGGAACTGGCCTCGCCGGTGGTGTAGTAGACGTGCGCCTCGGTCACCCGCAGCACCTGCCGGGCGTACGTCTCGATCATCGCGGCCTGGTCCCTGTTCGGCGCGGAGACCTGGAGGTAGAGGCTGGAGTTGACGTCCATCCGGTCGGCCGACAGGGTGGGGGCGAGCACCGGCAGGCCGACCCGGTTGAGTTCCCGCAACGCCACGGCGGTGCTGGTGCGGCTCTCCACCAGCCCGACCACCCCGAGCACTGTCGGGTCGTCGTGGGCCAGCCGTTCCAGCATGGCCACCGCCGGCCCGGCGTGGCGCATCTGCCGGCCCCCGTTGGCGACCACCACGTGCAGCAGGGCCGCGCCGTCGGCTGCCGCGGACTCCTTGAGCAGGGCGTACTGGGCGGTCGCCAGGCCCTCCAGCTCCTCGCGTTCGGAGACGTAGGACTCCTCGTCGGCCCGGGTCCGGTTGCCGGTGAGGGTGCCCAGGTAGACCAGGGTGAGATAGGGCCGACGCTGGTCGCTGCGCCGCCACACCTCCTCGGCGGCCCGGTTCTGCGCGAAGATCCGCTGCTGCACCGCGCGCAGCCGCTCCTGGCCGGGTTCGCTGTTGAACACCTGGGCGGCGGTGTCGCTGTAGCCGACGCACTCCCCGGCGAGCACCTGCACCCGTACCTGGCCGATCGGCGTCGGATGGCAGTCCAGCGTCCACCTGCTGTCCGCCCACACGACCGTCCCGGCCAGCACGACCACCGCCACCGCCGCCGGCAGGAACCGCCGTGCCCACCACGGCGGGTCGGGGGCGACCAGCGCGGGCGGAACGACCCCCGGGGGCGGGGTGGCGTCCTCGTCGTCGGGGCGCAGCGCCACCAGCCAGGCGGCGGCCCGCCGCAGCCGCCGGGTCTCGGGCAGCGCCTCGGCCCACTCGTCGTAGGCGTCGTCCGCCTCGCGCAGCGGTCGGGTGCCCGGCAGTTCCGGCGGCGGCACGGCGGCCAGCGCCACCACCAGCAGCGGATCGTTGCGGCCCGTCTCGTTACGCACGTCGGTGAGCAGCCGGACCAGGGTGTGCCCGACGCCGTCGACGTCCACCCCGTCGAGCAGCAGCACCGGGTACGCGGTGCGCCGCCAGTCCCCGGGCCGCCACGCCCGTCGCCGGTACGCCTGCCGCAGGTCCTCCAGGAAGGCGTGCAGCAGCAGCTTGTCCACCTGGGCGGGTTGTTC
This sequence comes from Micromonospora sp. WMMD734, assembly GCF_049178975.1. Classification (NCBI taxonomy): domain Bacteria; kingdom Bacillati; phylum Actinomycetota; class Actinomycetes; order Micromonosporales; family Micromonosporaceae; genus Micromonospora; species Micromonospora sp. WMMD734. The sequence continues at coordinate 506,046 of NZ_JBMHMK010000001.1, read as the reverse complement.
GCCGTCGCGCCAGCCGGCGGTGAGCCGTTCGGCGAACCCGAGGAAGGTCACCGACTGGCGGGGGGCAAGATACTGCTGCCGCATGAACCACCGGTACTGGCCGCCGACGCCTGGCACCCGGCCGGAGACGGCGATCCGGAACACCACGCTGGGCACCGCCCGGCGCAGCAGCCAGAGCAGCACCTGAAGCGCCGTGCCGACCCCCGACTCCCCGCCGACCTGCGGCTCCTCGACGGGACGCCGGCCCCGCCAGTCGCGCAGCCGACGGACCAGGGTGGCCCGGCCGCTGTCGGCGGCGTCGACGCCCACGTCGAGGGTCTGCTGCATCAGCCAGTCGGCCAGCGGGTGGTGGCGGAACCGCAGCCGGGCCGCCCCGAACGCCTCCAGCGACAGCTGCCGGTGCAGTTCCCGCAGCACCCCCGGGACGTCGGCGAGGTCGGGGCGGGCGGCCAGGTCGAGCACGGCGTGCGGGACCCGGCGACCCGCGCCCCGCCCGACGAAACGGCGCAGCAGGGCACCCGGGTCACCGCCGGTGGCGGCCCGGACCAGCCAGAGCACCGGCAACCGGCGGTCGCCCCGACGCGGCCGGCGCAGCAGCCGGGTGAGCAGGGCGAGCAGTTCGGTGCCGCCGACCGGGGGGCCGTCCACAGCGGGCGACCGGGGCTGCGGCGGGGTCACCGGTTCGCGCATACGGGCACCTCCGCCGCCGACAGGAACCAGGAAAGAGTTCCCATTGTCGACGACGGAGGCAACCGAGGGTGTCCGGTGGGATGCCGCCGGTGACCCGGCCGGCCCGGTCAGCCCAGCGCGGCGGTGAGCGTCGGCAGGTAGCCGTACCGGTAGCCGTCGGCGTTCGGGTGGTACGCCTCGATGACGCCGCTGACGTCACGGATCCACGGGGCGGCGGCGCAGACGCCGTGCCCGGCGAAGAACGGGCGGGCGTCGGCGAAGGTGGCGCCGGCCGCGTCGGCCCGGGCGGCGGTGACCGTGGCGAGCACGTCGGCGGCCTCGTTGAGGATGGTCCGCTTGTAGCTGCTCATCGCCAGCACTCCACAGGAGCCGGTCTCGAACAGCCGGGGGTAGCCGAGCACCACCAGCCGGGCGTTCGGGGCCCGGTCGCGGATCGCGGCGTAGGTGGCGTCGAGCCGGCCGGGCAGCGTCGAGGTGGCGAAGCTCTTGGCTTTGTCGACCGCCGCGGTGCAGGTCGCCGTGGTGCCGAACCGGCAGCTGGTGATGACGTCGGCGAAACCGGCGTCGTTGCCGCCGATGGTGATGGTGACCAGGCTGGTGGTGGCGCTCAACGAGCCGACCTGCTTGGTGATCACGTCGGCGGTTACCGCGCCGCCGCAGGCGGGGAAGGCGAAGCTGGTCACCGCGTTGGCGGCGGCCCACAGCGGGGCGTACGACTTCTGACTGCGCAGGCAGGTGGAAAAGTCGTACGGCCCGGCGCCGACACCGGAGGAGTACGAGTCGCCCAGCGCGACGTAGTGGACGGTGGCGGCCTGGGCGGCGGTCGGGACGAGCAGGACGCCGGTGACGGTGGCGAGGACGGCGGCCAGGGCGGTGACGGCCCGGGCCAGAGCGCGGCGGGGTAGGGCGCGGTGGAGCATGACGATCCTCCAGGGGCAGCAACGGGGGAAGCCTCTGGACCGCGCGCGTGGCCAGGGGGGTGAGGCGTTGTTACTAGTCGGTAATGCTAGCGAAACATCGACGGGATGAGAACAGCCGATCCCTGCCATCCGGGGCGTACGTTTCCACCGCCGTCGATTAGGTTGTCGGTGCGAACACCCCGATGGAGGGAGTCCACCCCGTGCGACGTGTTTTCACGGCGGCCATCGCCGCCCTGACCGTCACCACCGCCGGCACCCTGGTGACCGGCACCCCCGGCCAGGCCGACGCCCGACCGGGCAAGAGCCGGTCGGTCGCGGTCTCGGCCGCCCCGAAACCCGGCAGCCCCGGCCTCGGCGACCCCTACTTCCCCGACTACGGCAACGGCGGCTACGACGTCGACCACTACGACGTCCGGCTGCGTTACGAGCCGGCCACCGACCGGCTCAGCGGCACCACCACCATCCTGGCCACCGCCACCCAGGACCTCTCCCGGTTCAACCTCGACTTCCTGCTCGACGTGGAGTCGGTGCGGGTCAACGGGTGGACCGCCCGGTTCGACCGGGAGGGCGTCCACGAGCTGGTGGTGACCGCGCCGCGCGGCCTCACCACCGGTCAGCCGATGACCGTCGTGGTCACCTACTCCGGGGTGCCGTCGGAGACCCTGGTGGACGGTTACTCCGGGTGGACCCGCACCGTCGACGGCGCGCTCGCCGTCAACGAACCCGAGTCGGCCTGGTGGTGGTTCCCCTCCAACGACCACCCGCTGGACAAGGCCACCTGGGACATCTCGGTGTCGGTGCCCGACGGCGTCGAGGTGATCAGCAACGGCGTGCAGCCCCGGCCCCCGCTGGCCGAGGCCGGCAACCGGATGCGCTGGGGCTGGCGCAGCACCAAGCCCGGGGCCACCTACCTGGCGTTCCTGGCGATCGGCCAGTACGACATCGTCACCGACACCGCCCCGAACGGGCAGCAGGTGATCAACGCCTACAGCACCACGCTGGGCGACCGGAAGCCGGCCGCCCGGGCCAGCATCGAACGCACCGCCGAGGTCGTCGACTGGGCCAGCGGCATCTTCGGACCGTACCCGTTCGAGGCGCAGGGGGGCGTGGCCGCGCCGATCGACAGTCTCGGCTTCGCCCTGGAGACGCAGACCCGCCCGGTGTACGGGCCCGGCTTCTGGCGACGCGGCAGCAACCCGTACGTGGTGGTGCACGAGAACGCCCACCAGTGGTTCGGCGACTCGGTCTCGGTGGCGAACTGGAGCAACATCTGGCTGAACGAGGGCTTCGCCTCGTACGCCGAGTGGCTCTGGTCGGAGGCGCAGGGTGAGGGCACCGCACAGGAGCTGTTCGACTTCACCTACGCCGACTACCCGGCCGACGACGCGTTCTGGCAGGTCCTGCCGGGCAATCCGGGTGCCGGCGCGGTCTTCGACGGCGCGGTCTACGACCGGGGCGCGATGGCGCTGCACCAGCTCCGGCTGGCCGTCGGCGACGACGCGTTCTTCCGGATCCTGCCCGCCTGGACCGCCGCCCACCGGTACGGCAACGGCACCATCGCCGAGTTCCAGGCCCTTGCCGAGCAGATCTCCGGCCTCGACCTGGACCCGGTCTTCACCACCTGGCTGTTCACCCCCGGCCGGCCCACTCCGGCCGCCGCCACCCGCACCACGACCGCACCCGCGCAGCCGAAGTCGTGGACCCAGATCCGGGCGGCGCACCAACTGCTGGCGCGCTGACCGACCCCGGTTCGGGCTGCCCGCCCCCCGGCACCGGTGCGGGCAGCCCGAACCGGCCCGCAACCGTGACCTTCCGGCACCCGGGCCGGCCGCGGCGCGGCTCGGTCGCGGCGCGGCTCGGCTCGGTCGCGGCTCGGCTCGGCTCGGTCGCGGCGCGGTTTCGGCCCGAGGTCGGGTCCGGTCTGCTCGCGGCCTGGCCGGGCCCGGGGCCGACTCTGGGCTGGTGGGGGCCGGGTCCGGTCGAGCCGGCTCCGGTCGATGCCGATCGGGCGGCGTCGGGACGCAACGGTGGTTCCGGAGAGCGGTATGCCTGACAGTCATAACTATGCCTGTCAGGCATACCGCTCTCCGTGGTGATACGCACTCTCGGCGGGCCGGTGCCGACGCCTCGGGACGCTGCAACAGCAGGGCCGGGACAGGTGGTGCCGCAGAAGCGGCTGTGCGCCGGCAGGGCGCAGCGGGCGAGACGGTGGCCGGGCCACACGGCCGGGCCGTCAGCCGACCCGGAGACCGGGTCGGCTGACGGCCACCGATCGAACTGCCCGACACGGTGGACCGGCAGGTCAGGCAGGCCAGCCGACCAGACGGACCGGCAGGCGGGTGGGGATCAGCGGGCGGCGAGGGGTTGGCGGGCCGGGTCGACCGGGGCCGGCAGGTCACCCACCCCACCCAGGTAGGAGTGGATCGCCGCCGCGGCGGCCCGCCCCTCGGCGATCGCCCAGACGATCAGCGACGCCCCCCGGTGCATGTCCCCGGCGACGAACACCCCGTCGGCGTCGGTCTGCCAGTCGGGCCTGGCGTCGACCGCGCCCCGGGCGTTGCGGGTCACCCCGAACTGGGCCAGCAGCGGCTGTTCCTCGGTGCCCTCGAAGCCGATGGCCAGCAGCACCAGGTCGGCCGGCAGCTCCCGCTCGGAGCCGGGCAGCGCGGTGACGATCCGCCGGCCGTCGCGCCGTTCCACCGTCACCTCGGCGATCCGGACGCCCTTGACCTGGCCGGTGCCGTCGTCCACGAACTCCTGCACCGCGACCGCGAAGACCCGCTCGCCGCCCTCCTCGTGCGCCGGGTAGTTACGCAGCACCCACGGCCAGGTCGGCCACGGATCCCGCTCGGCGTCCCGGCCGTGCGGCGGCTCCGGGTAGAGGTCGAGCTGGTGAACGCCGGCCGCGCCCTGCCGGTGGGCCACGCCCAGGCAGTCGGCGGCGGTGTCGCCACCACCGATGATCACCACGTGCTTGCCGGCCGCGTCGATCGGCGTACCGTCGGGCAGCTCCGCCGGGGCGGGCCGGCCGTCCCCGGCCGCCGCGACCACCCGGTTGGCGGCCACCAGGTGGGTCATCGCCTGGTGGATGCCGCGCAGCGGCCGACCGGGCGTCTCCGGGGTGTCCCGGCCCTGGAGCGCGCCGCACGCCAGCAGCACCGCGTCGTGCCGGGCCCGCAGCTCCTCGGCGGTCACGTCGACGCCCACGTTCACCCCGGTACGGAACTGCACACCCTCGGCGGCGAGCTGGGCCAGCCGCCTGTCGATGTGCTGCTTCTCCAGCTTGAAGTCGGGGATGCCGTACCGCAGCAGGCCGCCGATCGCGTCGTCCCGCTCGTACACGGTGACGGCGTGACCGGCGCGGGCGAGTTGCTGGGCGGCGGCGAGCCCGGCGGGCCCGGAGCCGACCACGGCGACCGACCGGCCGGTCGACGCCGGCACCGGACGGGGGTTCAGCCCGCCCCGGGCCACCGCCGCGTCGGCGATCTCCACCTCGACCTGCTTGATGGTGACCGGCTGCTGACCGCCCAGGCCCAGCACACAGGCCGCCTCGCACGGGGCCGGGCAGAGCCGGCCGGTGAACTCGGGGAAGTTGTTGGTGGCGTGCAGCGACTCCACCGCGGCGTCCCAGCTGCCGGTGCGGACCAGGTCGTTCCAGTCCGGGATGCGGTTGCCCAGCGGGCAGCCGTCGTGGCAGAACGGGATACCACAGTCCATGCACCGGGTGGCCTGCTCGCGGATCAACTCCTCCCCGGCGGGCGGGTAGACCTCACGCCAGTCGGTGATCCGCACCGCCACCGGTCGACGGGCCGGCAACCGGCGTTCGTAGCGCAGGAAACCGTTCGGGTCAGGCACGAGCCACCTCCTGGGCGACCACCCGCGGGACGGGCGGCACCGACGCGGTCAGCGCAGACATGACCGCGTCGTCGACGTCGCGGCCGGCGGCTTCGGCGGCCTTCATGATCTCCATCACCCGGCGGTAGTCCCTCGGGACCACGGCCGTGAACTCCCCGACCGCCTCCGGCCAGCGCTTGAGCAGCTCCGCGCCGACCGCCGAGTCGGTCTCGGCGACATGCCGCTGCACCAGGTCGTGCAGCAGTTCCCGCTCGGCGTCACGCAGCGGGGACAGGTCGACCAGCTCCGCGTTGACCCGCCCGGTGTCGAGCCGGTACACGTACGCCGTACCGCCGGACATGCCGGCGGCGAAGTTGCGGCCGGTCTCGCCGAGCACCACCACCGTGCCGCCGGTCATGTACTCGCAGCCGTGGTCGCCGACGCCCTCGACGACGGCCACCGCGCCCGAGTTGCGGACCGCGAAGCGCTCCCCCACCCGGCCGCGCAGGAACAACTCGCCGCCGGTGGCCCCGTACAGGATGGTGTTGCCGGCGATGATCTGGTCCTCGGCGCGCTGCCCGGCGGTGGCCTCGGGGTCGACGAACGGCGCGGCGGCGTCCGGGCGGACCACGATCCGCCCGCCGGAGAGCCCCTTGCCGACGTAGTCGTTGGCGTCGCCGTGCAGCCGCAGGGTCACCCCGCGCGGCAGGAACGCGCCGAAGGACTGCCCGGCGGTGCCGCGCAGCACGAACTCGACGGTGTCGTCGGGCAGGCCGGCACCGCCGTGCCGGCGGGTCACCTCGCCGCCGAGCATCGCGCCGACGCTGCGGTGCTCGTTGCGCACCGCCACCTCCACCCGCACCGGGCTGCCGTCGCGCAGCGCCGGCTCGGCCAGCGCGATCAGCTCGTTGTCCAGCGCCAGCTCCAGGCCGTGGTCCTGGGCACGGACCCCGCGCCGGGCCGCGCCCTCGGGCAGCTGCGGGGTGTGCAGCACCCGGGCCAGGTCGAGGCCGTGGCCCTTCCAGTGCTCGATCGCCGGTACGACGTCGAGCACCTCGGTCTGCCCGATCGCCTCTTCGATGCTGCGGAAGCCCAACTCGGCCAGATAGCCCCGCACCTCCTCGGCGAGGAAGAGGAAGAAGTTCTCCACGAACTCCGGCCGGCCGGTGAAGCGTTCCCGCAGCACCGGGTTCTGGGTGGCGATGCCCACCGGGCAGGTGTCCAGGTGGCAGACCCGCATCATCACGCAGCCCTCGACGATCAGCGGGGCGGTGGCGAAGCCGAACTCCTCCGCGCCGAGCAGCATCGCCACCACCACGTCCCGGCCGGTCTTGAGCTGGCCGTCGACCTGCACGGTGACCCGGTCACGCAGCTTGTTGAGCAGCAGCGTCTGCTGCGCCTCGGCCAGGCCCAGCTCCCAGGGGGTACCGGCGTGCTTGAGCGAGTTGAGCGGGGACGCGCCGGTGCCGCCGTCGTGCCCGGAGATCAGGATGACGTCGGCCTTGAGCTTGGCGACCCCGGCCGCGACCGTGCCCACACCGACCTCGCTGACCAGCTTGACGTGCACCCGGGCGGCCGGGTTGACGCACTTGAGGTCGTGCACGAGCTGGGCGAGGTCCTCGATGGAGTAGATGTCGTGGTGCGGCGGCGGGGAGATCAGGCCGACGCCGGGGGTGGCGTGCCGGGTCCGGGCGATCCACGGCCAGACCTTGTTGCCGGGCAGCTGCCCGCCCTCGCCCGGCTTCGCGCCCTGCGCCATCTTGATCTGGAGGTCGTCGGCGTTGACCAGGTATTCGCTGGTCACCCCGAAGCGCCCGCTGGCGATCTGCTTGACCGCCGAGCGGCGGGCCGGGTCGTGCAGCCGGTCGACGTCCTCGCCGCCCTCGCCGGTGTTGGACTTGCCGCCCAGCCGGTTCATCGCGATGGCCAGCGTCTCGTGCGCCTCGGCCGAGATCGACCCGTACGACATGGCGCCGGTGGCGAACCGCTTGACGATCTCGGTGGCCGGCTCGACCTCCTCGATCGGCACCGCCGGGCGCAGCCCGGTCCGCAGGGTGAACAGCCCGCGCAGCGAACCGGCCTGGGCGGCCAACTCGTCGACCTTGGCGGTGTACTGGCGGAACACGTCGTACTGGCGGCTGCGGGTGGCGTGCTGGAGCAGGAAGACCGTCTCCGGGTTGAACAGGTGCAGCTCACCCTCGCGCCGCCACTGGTACTCGCCGCCCACCTCCAGCCGGGCGGAGCCGGCGGTGCCGGGCGTCGGCCACGCCTGCCCGTGCCGGGCGGCGACCTCGGTGTGGATCCCGGCCAGCCCGATCCCGCCGATGGTGCTGGGAGTGCCCCGGAAGTAGCGGTCGACCAGGCGGGTGTCCAGGCCGACGGCCTCGAAGACCTGCGCCCCGCAGTACGACGACACCGTCGAGATGCCCATCTTGGACATGATCTTGAGGACGCCCTTGCCGAGCGCCTTGACGTAGTTGCGGACCGCCTTGGCCGGCTCCACCCCGACCAGCGCCCCGGTGGCGATCATGTCCTCCACCGACTCGAAGGCCAGGTAGGGGTTGACCGCCGCCGCGCCGTACCCGATGAGCACCGCCGCGTGGTGCACCTCGCGGCAGTCACCGGACTCCACGATCAGCGCCACCTGGGTCCGGGTCTGCTCGCGCACCAGATGCTGGTGCACCGCCGCGGTGAGCAGCAGCGACGGGATCGGGGCCAGGTCGGCGTTGGAGTCCCGGTCGGACAGCACCAGGATCCGTACGCCGTCCTCGATCGCCTCGGAGACGTGCCGGCAGATCTCGGTCAGCCGGGCCTTGATCCCGGCCCCGCCGTCGCGGATCCGGTAGAGCCCGGACACCCGGACCGCCTTGAAGCCGGGCAGGTCGCCGTCCTCGTCGACGTCGAGCAGCTTCGCCAACTCGTCGTTGTCGATCACCGGGTAGGGCAGCACGATCTGCCGACAGCTCGCCGCGCCCGGGTCCAGCAGGTTGCCCTCCGGGCCGATGGTCGACGCCAGGCTGGTCACCAACTCCTCCCGGATCGCGTCCAACGGCGGGTTGGTGACCTGGGCGAACAGCTGGTGGAAGTAGTCGTAGAGCAGCCGGGGCCGGGTCGACAACGGCGCGATCGGGGTGTCGGTGCCCATCGAGCCCAGCGGCTCCGCCCCGGTACGGGCCATCGGGGCGAGCAGGATCTTCAGCTCCTCCTCGGTGTAGCCGAAGGTCTGCTGCCGCCGACGCACCGAGTCGTGGGTGTAGACCACGTGCTCGCGGGGCGGCAGGTCGTCCAGCTCGATCAGGCCGGCGTGCAGCCACTCGTCGTACGGCTGGGCGGCGGCCAGCTCGGTCTTGATCTCGTCGTCCGAGACGATCCGGCCGTTGACCGTGTCGACCAGGAACATCCGGCCCGGCTGGAGGCGGCCCTTGGCGACCACCGTGGCCGGGTCCAGGTCGAGCACGCCCGCCTCGCTGCCCAGCACCACCAGCCCGTCGGCGGTACGCCACCAGCGCCCCGGCCGCAGGCCGTTGCGGTCCAGCACCGCGCCGACGATCTCACCGTCGGTGAAGGCGACCGACGCCGGCCCGTCCCACGGCTCCATCAGGCTGGCGTGGAACCGGTAGAACGCGCGCTTGTCCGGGCGCATCGCCGGGTCGTTCTCCCACGCCTCCGGGATCATCATCAGCACCGCGTGCGGCAGGCTACGGCCGGCCAGGTGCAGCAGCTCCAGCACCTCGTCGAAGTTGGCCGAGTCGGAGGCGGCCGGGGTGCAGACCGGGAACACCCGGCGGATGTTGCCGGGCAGGTGCGGGCTGCGCAGCAGCGCCTCGCGGGCCTGCATCCAGTTCCGGTTGCCGCGAATCGTGTTGATCTCGCCGTTGTGCGCGATGAACCGGTACGGGTGGGCCAGCGGCCAGGACGGGAACGTGTTGGTGGAGAACCGGGAGTGCACCAGGGCGATCGCGCTGTCGACCCGCTCGTCGGTCAACTCCGGGAAGTACTCCGGCAGCTGGTCGGGGGTGAGCATGCCCTTCCAGGTCATCGTCCGCGCCGACAGCGACGGGAAGTAGGCGGTCACCCCGCGCTCGGCGGTCTCCCGCTCGGCCTGCTTGCGGACGCAGAACGCCACCCGGTCCAGGTCGATGCCGGCCAGCGGGGAGCCCGCCGGGCCGGCCGGGGTGTCGGTGAGCCGGTGCGCGGCCAGGAAGAGCTGCCGGATCCGGGGCATCGCCGCCAGCGCGGTCTCGCCCAGGCCGCTGGGGTCGGTCGGCACGTCGCGCCAGCCGAGCACCTCGGCCCCCTCGACGAGGGCGTACTTCTCCACCACCTGACGGGCGCGCGCCTCGCCGCCGTCGTCATCGGGCAGGAAGACCAGGCCGGTGGCGTACTGGCCGGCCGGGGGCAGCGGGAAGTCCACCACCGCGCGCAGGAACGCGTCCGGCACCTGGATCATGATGCCCGCGCCGTCGCCGGTGTTCTGCTCGGCGCCCCGGGCGCCACGATGGTCGAGCCGGCAGAGCGCGCCGAGGCCGTTGGCCACCACCGCGTGGGAGCGCCGCCCGTAGAGGTCGGCCACGAAGGCCACCCCGCACGCGTCGTGCTCGTGCGCCGGGTCGTACAGACCGGTCGCGGAAGGGACCGGCTGCGGGCTGTGCGGGTACGGAAGGGCCACCGGGTCTCCTGTCGTCACTCAGGTTGTTGCATGGTCGGGACGACGTCGGCCCTGGGCGGTCTGTTGAGTCTACGTTAGGGCGACCCGGGCAGGGCCAGTGCAGATTGATCACACCTTCCAGACTCTGGGACGTGTAGTCTCGCGCGGTGGATCCTGCACACCGCGACCTGTTCGACCGGTTGGAACGCTTCTACGACGCGGTGCCCCGGGACGTCGCCCGCGCCGAGGAACACGGCGGTCTGGTGCTGTTCGCCCGGGACGGGGCGGGTTGGCCGTTCTACGCCCGCCCCCGCCTCGACGCCGACGGGCCACCCTCGCTGGCCGACCTGCACACCGTCCGGGAACGGCAACGTGAGCTGGGCCTGCCCGAGGCGTTCGAATGGGTGCACGAGACCACCCCGGACCTGCTCGCCACCGCCCGGGCCGCCGGCCTGAGCGTGCTGGAGGCCCCGCTGATGGTGCTCGACCCGCAGGTCACCCCGCCCGACCCGACGACGCTCACCGACGTACCGGTGCGGGTGCTGGACCCGGACGCGCCAGGCTTCGCGCTCGACGTGGCGGCCCGGCGCGCGGTCGCCGCGGTCGGGTTCTCCGCCGCCGGCACCGTCCCCGGCGACGCCGGCCCGGCCGAACGGGACGCCGCGATGACCGAACTGGACGTGGCCGCGCTGGACGAGGAGCGGGCCGCGATCGCCGCCGGCCGACGCCTGTCGGCGGTCGCCTGGACGCCGCAGGACGGCGCACTGGCCAGCGGGATGGCGATGCGGGTCGACGACGTCGCCGAGATCGCCGGGGTGGCCACCCTGCCGGCCGCCCGCCGCCGGGGGCTCGCCGCCGCGGTCACCGCCACCCTGGCCCGCACCCTGCGCGCCGCCGGCACCGACCTGGTCTTCCTCTCCGCCGGCAGCGAGGACGTCGCCCGGATCTACCTGCGCGTCGGCTTCCGTCGCATCGGCACCGCCTGCATAGCCGAACCCACCGCCCTCATCTGACCCCCGGCCCGGCCCTCTCCTGCCCGCCTGCCTCGCTCCCCGGCCCCAGCCCTGCCCCGATCGGCGTTGCCCCGGCCCGGCGTTGACCCGGCCCAGCCCTGCCCCGATCGGCGTTGCCCCGACCCGGCGTTGAGCCGGCCCGGCGCTGCCCCGACCGGCGCTGACCCGGCCCGGCGTTGCCCCGACCGGCGCTGCCCCGACCCGGTGTTCGCCTTGGTGATCAAGAGGTTTGCGGTTTGATCAAGAGGTTTGCGTCACCTCACGCGCTCACCGTGACGCAAACCTCTTGATCACCACACAAGTGACGCAAACCTCTTGATCACCGCACGGGGGCGGCCACCGCACGGGGGCGGCCACCGCACGGGGGCGGTGGGGCGGGGCGGGGGGAGAGTGGGTCAGGGGGTGGGGGGACGCCAGGTGGCGGCGGTGGCGGCGGCGCCGGAGAGCAGGCGGGGGGTGATCGTGCCGAGGGCCGCGTCGCGGGCGCGCAGGGCCAGTCGGCCCCGGGTCTGGAGCACCGCCGACATCCGTCGGGTCTGTCGGACCACGGTGGCCGCGCGGGGCCGCCGCACCCGGTCGTACGCCAGCACCGCGTCGGGGAGCCGGGACTCGCGCAGCAACGACGACAGGGTGGCCGCGTCCTCGAACGCCAGGCACGCGCCCTGCCCCAGGTGCGGCGGCATGGCGTGGGCGGCGTCACCGAGCAGCACCACCCCGCCCGGCCCGGCCGGGAAGCCGTACGCCCGGGGCAGCGGGCGCAGCTCACGGATCTCCTGCTGCACCAGGTCGGCGGGGTCGGTGGCGGCCAGCAGCTCACCGATCGGCGCGGGCCAGCCGGCGTACCAGCGTTGCAGCAGGGCGAGCTGGGTCTGCGGGGGTTCCGGCCGGGGCGCTCCGGCGGCGGTGGCCACCCAGTAGACGCCACCCCGGCGCGACGCCCCGGAGGAGCCGCGCTCCCCCAGCGAGGCGGCCACGAACCGGTAGCCGGCGCCCAGCACCTCCCCCCCGACCGGCTGGTCGGCCGGCAGGGGGGCCCGGTACCAGGGGATCACCGCCCGCCAGGCGGCGCAGCCGGAGCTGACCACGGCAGCCTCGGGGGCGAGCTGGCGGCGCAGCACGCTGTCCGTGCCGTCGGCGGCCACCACCAGGTCCGCCTCGACGAACTGGCCGTTCCACCCGACCCCGGGCCGCTCGGTGGCCTCGGCCCGGACGCTGTCCACGGCGACCCCGGTGCGCAGCTCGACCCGGTCACCGAGGCCGGCGATCAGGGCGTCGTGCAGGTCCTCCCGGTGTACGACCACCGGCATCCGGTCGGCCGGGGTGGGCCGGGGCTGCACCAGCCAGTGACCGTCGGGGCGGCGGATACCGCCGTCGGGCAGCGGGGTCGCGATGGCGTCCAGGCCGGCACCGACGCCGAGCACCTGCAACGCGCGTACCCCGTTGGGCCACAGCACCACGGCGGTGGGTTCCGGGCGTACCCGGTCGGCCCGTTCCAGCAGAGTGACCTGCCAGCCGGAGCGGGCCAGCGCGCCGGCCACCGCCAGACCGCCGAGGCCGGCCCCGACCACCACCGCGCTGCGCATGCCGCGCCCGCTCAGCTGTCCCGGTCGACGGACCGGCCAGCGGCACCGGCGGACCGCTCGGCACCGGCGGGCCCGTCGCCACCGCCGGCCCCGGAGGGCCCGTCGTCGGCGTCGGAGAGCCCGTCGTCGGCGTCGGGGTCATCGGCCGCCGGCCCGGCGGGCCGGTCGTCGGCCGCCGGGACGCCCGGTGCGTCGGGCAGCACCCCGCTTTCCCGGTACGCGGTGAACTGTTCCTCGTCGACCACCCGGTACCCCGCCGGCGGTGGGGCCGTCGGGGACCCCTTCCCGGTGGCGGCGAGGTCGACCTGGGAGACGTCGCTGCCCGCCCCGTCGGTGACCGGAACGGCCGCGGGGACGTCGAGCGGGACCAGGTACTCGCGAGGGCCCCGCACCCGCAGGAAGTAGATCAAGGCACCGAGGAAGACCAGGCCGGCGGTCCACACGTTGAGCCGGAGACCGAGGATGCGGTTCGCCTCGTCGGTGCGCATCAGCTCGATCCAGAACCGGCCTGCGGTGTAGCCCATCACGTAGAGCGCGAAGGCCCGGCCGCGTCCCAGCTTGAACCGCCGGTCCAGGGCGAACACCAGGCCGGCGACGCCGAGGTTCCACAGCGCCTCGTAGGCGAACGTCGGATGGTAGAGGCCGGGTTCCAGGATGGGCTGGTTGGCGTCGTCGCGCAGCGCGTGGCCCGGGTTGTCCGGGTCCATCCGGTGGATCTGGAGGCCCCACGGCAGGTCGGTCCGCCCGCCGTACAGCTCGTTGTTGAACCAGTTGCCCAGCCGACCCACCGCCTGGGCCAGCGGCAGACCCGGGGCCAGCGCGTCGGCCACCACCGTCAGCGGAATGCCGAGCTGCCGGGCGGCGATCCAGGCGCCGATCGCGCCACCGGCCACCGCCCCCCAGATGCCGAGACCGCCCTCCCAGATGGCGAACGCCTTCCACGGGTCACCGCCGGTGCCGAAGTACTTCTCGGGTGAGGTGACGACGTGGTAGATCCGGGCACCGATGATGCCGGTCGGGACCGCCCACACCGCGATGTCGAGCACCGCACCGGGGGCGACGCCCCGCTGGCGCAGCCGGTGCTCGGTCACCAGGCAGGCGACCACGATGCCGACGACGATGCAGAGGGCGTACGCCCGCAGCGGGACCGGCCCGAGCTGCCAGACGGCGGTGCTCGGGCTGGGCAGCGCCGCCAGGGGCGTCATCGAGACGAGGGTCACGGGTGCACAGGCTACCGCTGCGGACGCCCGCCGTGGCACCCCGGTCCGGTCAGACCCGCCACCGGACCACGCCACCCCGGCGCAACCCGGTCGGCCCGTCGCCCGACGGATGCCACCCGTGCGGCGAGATGGCGGCATTCCGCCGCAGCGGACACCGCCGTTCCACTCCCACCGAGCCGATCAACCCGAGCCGTCGACCAACCCGGGCCGTCCCGCACCTCGGCGACGGACGGCGGGGTGGAACGGGCCGGCGGGTCAGCGGGCCGGGTTACGCACACCCTCGGCGAGCTCGGCGGAGAGGGTACGCAGGGCGGCCAGCCCCGCGTCGAGGTCCGGCGCGTCCAGCAACCGGCGGATCAGCGCGCTGCCCACGATCACCCCGTCGGCGTACCCGGAGACGGTGGCCGCCTGCGCCCCGGTGCCGACACCCAGCCCCACCCCGACGGGCAGTTCGGTCGCCTCCCGCACCCGGGACACCAGCACCGGCGCGGCGTCGGAGGTCTGCGACCGGGCCCCGGTGACCCCCATGATGGCGGTGGCGTAGACGAAGCCCCGGCAGTGCTCGACGGTCATCCGCAGCCGGGCGTCGGTCGACGACGGGGAGACCAGGAACGTCCGGTCCAGGCCGTACGCGTCCGAGGCGGCCAGCCACTCGCCGGCCTCCTCGGGGATCAGGTCCGGGGTGATCAGGCCGGTGCCGCCGGCGGCGGCCAGGTCCCTGGCGAACGCGTCCACCCCGTACTGCTCGATCGGGTTCCAGTAGGTCATGGTGACCACGGGCGCGCCGGTGGCCGCGACCGCCTCGACGATGCGCAGCGTGTCGGCGGTGCGGACGCCACCGGCCAGGGCGATGTCGCTGGCCTTCTGGATCACCGGCCCGTCCATCACCGGGTCGGAGTAGGGGATCTCCACCTCGATGACGTCCACCCCGGCCTCGACCATCGCGGTCATCGCGGCGATGCTGCCGTCGACGGTGGGGAACCCGGCCGGCATGCAGCCGACCAGGACGGCCCGACCGTCGGCACGGGCCTTGTCGAAGGCCACCCCGATCCGGCTCACGGTCTCACTGCTCCTTGTCGAGGATGCCGAAGTACTCACCGGCGGTGTGCACGTCCTTGTCGCCCCGACCGGAGAGGTTGACCACCAGGACCGGCTCCCGGCCCAGCTCGGCGGCCAGCTGCGGGGCGACCTGCACCGCGCCGGCCAGCGCGTGCGCGCTCTCGATCGCCGGGATGATCCCCTCGGTACGGCAGAGCAGCTCGAACGCGGCCATCGCCTCGGCGTCGGTCACCGGCAGGTAGCGGGCCCGGCCGGTGTCGTGCAGCCAGGCGTGCTCCGGGCCGACCCCGGGGTAGTCCAGCCCGGCGGAGATCGAGTGCGACTCGACGGTCTGGCCGTCGGCGTCCTGGAGCACGTAGGTGCGGGCGCCGTGCAGCACCCCGGGGGTGCCGCCGGTGATGCTGGCGGCGTGCCGGTCGGTCTCCACGCCCTCGCCACCGGCCTCGAAGCCGTACAGCCGCACGTCGGTGTCGGGGACGAACGCGTGGAAGATGCCCAGCGCGTTGGAGCCGCCGCCGACGCAGGCCAGCACCGCGTCGGGCAGCCCGCCGGTGAGGTCGAGGCACTGCCGGCGGGCCTCGTCGCCGATGCCGCGCACGAAGTCCCGGACCAGCTCCGGGAACGGGTGCGGGCCGGCGGCGGTGCCGATCAGGTAGTGGGTGTCGTCGACGTTGGCGACCCAGTCCCGCATCGCCTCGTTCATCGCGTCCTTGAGGGTCCGCGAGCCGGTGGTCACCGGGATCACTGTCGCGCCGAGCATCCGCATCCGGGCCACGTTGAGCGCCTGCCGCTCGGTGTCGACCTCACCCATGTAGACCACACAGTCGAGGTCGAACAGGGCGGCGGCGGTGGCGGTCGCCACCCCGTGCTGGCCGGCGCCGGTCTCGGCGATCACCCGCCGCTTGCCCATCCGCCTGGTGAGCAGCGCCTGGCCCAGCACGTTGCGCACCTTGTGCGCGCCGGTGTGGTTGAGGTCCTCCCGCTTGAGCAGCACCCGGGCACCGACCTTGGCGGAGAACCGCTCGGCGGGGTACAGCAGTGAGGGGGTGCCGGCGTAGTCGCGCAGCAGGGCGTCGAACTCGGCGAGGAACTCCTCGTCGGTCATCGCCTTGCGGTATGCGGCGTCCAGCTCGTCGAGCGCCGCGACCAGCGCCTCGGGGACGAAACGACCACCGAAACGGCCGAAGTGACCGGCGGAGTCGGGGAACCGCCCGGCCGCCTCCCCGGCGCTCATGCCGCCGCTCCCCGGCCGGTCGCGCGCCGACGCACCGTCGCGTCGCCGGTGACGGATCGCTCGTTCATCGCGATGTCCTCTCGCTGCGCGGATCTGCCCGTCGGGTCAGCGCGCCGGGCGGGGCGTCGCCGGGTGGTTCCCGGCGTTGACCAGCTCGGCGACCGCCTCGCGGGGGCTCTTCTGGGTGACCAGCCCCTCGCCCACCAGGACGGCGTCGGCGCCGGCCGAGGCGTACCGGATCAGGTCGTGCGGACCCCGCACCCCCGACTCGGCGATCTTGACGACGCTGCTGGGCAGGCCGGGGGCGATCCGCTCGAACACCGACCGGTCGACCTCCAGGGTACGCAGGTCACGGGCGTTGACCCCGATCACCTGCGCGCCGGCCTCCAGGGCCCGGTCGGCCTCCTCCTCGGTGTGCACCTCGACCAGCGCGCACATGCCGAGCGACTCGATCCGCTCCAGCAGGCCGACCAGGGCGTTCTGCTCCAGCGCGGCGACGATCAGCAGCACCAGGTCGGCACCGTGCGCCCGCGCCTCGTGCACCTGGTAGCTGGAGACCACGAAGTCCTTGCGCAGGACCGGCACCTGCACGGCGGCCCGGACGGCGGCCAGGTCGTCGAGGGAACCGCCGAACCAGCGCCCCTCGGTCAGCACACTGATCGCCCGCGCGCCGCCGGAGGCGTACTCCCCGGCCAGCTCGGCCGGGTCGGCGATCTCGGCCAGCCGGCCCCGGCTCGGCGAGGAACGCTTCACCTCGGCGATCACCGCCACGCCGGGCTTACGCAGGGCCGCGTACGCGTCCAGCGGTGGCGGCGCGGCGGCGGCCAGTTCGCGCAGCCGCTCCAACGGAAGCTGCTCCTGCCGCCGGGCCACGTCCTCGCGGACGCCGGCCAGGATCTCGTCGAGCACGCTTGCGGACGCCGCCGATCCGGCCCCGTCCCCCTCTGCGTGCGCATGCTCAGCAGTCACCAACGGACTCCCCTCTCCGGGTGTCATGGGCCGATGCTAGGGGGCGCCACCTGGCGACAGTCGCCGGGGGTATGGCGCTCCTCACGAGATGGGCTGTGGCATGATGCCGGACCTCCGGTGAACGGAATGTCACGCAGCGCCACCGGGCCCGTCGGTGGGTGTCATCGACACCCGTCGTCCGGGACACCCCGGACCATCGATCGATGCCCATACGCTATGAGATCACGTCCGGGCCCGGAGCGCAGCTCGGGCGGTCCGGCCGGACGGCTGTGACCAAGCTCAAGAGCGGCCCTGCCACGCAGGTGGGGGCCGTTGACCGGGCCGTCACCCGGGCGAAACGTGAGCCCGGCAGCATCGGTGTCGGGCAGACTCGACGATGCGCCTGCCCACCATCGGATCTCATCGTGCGGGGTGACCTATGAGCACTGCGGGGCCGAACGCCGGCATCGGACTCACCACCATCTCCCGGACCGTCGCGGCGCTGGCCGTCGAGGTGGTGCACACCGTCGAACGCGTCGTGGTGGGCGAGGGCCGGGTGCGTACCGCCCGGGGCAACGCCTGGGAGGCGGTCTGCGCCGACCGGGCCCGCGCCGACCAGCGCGCCACCCTGGACCGGCTGGTCGCCGAGCTGGCCACCCGGGACCGGCAGGCCGCCCGCACGCCCCAGCCGGTCAGCTGACCGTCGGGTCCTCACCCCGGTCGAGCGCGTCCCACGCCTCCCGGTTGCCCCCCTCCGCGATCGGCCGGCCACCCGGCCGGGCCGGCCCGTCGGCGCGCACCGGCCGCTCGTAGCGGGCACCCATCGCCGGCCAGGTCGCGCCACGCCGCGCGGTGAACAGCCCACCGCCGGCCGCCACCAGCCCGCCGAGCAGGCAGAGCGCCGGCCACTGCCGGTGCGCCCCGACACCGCCGGTGGCGACCAGCCCGTAGCCGCCGCCGGCCGCGACCGCCAGGCCGAGCAGCGCGACCAGGCCACCCAGCAGCCGTCGCACCCGCCCCCGGGTGGCCAGCACCGCGCCGCCGCCGGCCAACGCGACGAGCGCCAACGCCGACAGCCACGGCAGCAGGTCCGCTCCGGACCGCTCCTGCCGGCTCGGCGGCAGCGCACCCCGGGCGAGCACCTCCACCGACCAGGTCCGGGTCGCCGCCCAGGCCGCCAGGCCCGCGCCGGCCAGGCAGAGCAGCACCGCGTACGTCAGCTCGCGCCGGCCGGTCGACGGGCCGTCGGTCGCCGTCGTCGCGGTGGCCCCGGCGTCGCTCACCGCGCCGGTCGCAGGGTCTCGGCGGCGGCGATCGCGGCCAGCACGGCGGCGGCCTTGTTCCGGGTCTCCTGGTCCTCGGCGGCCGGCTCGGAATCGGCCACCACCCCCGCCCCGGCCTGCACGTACGCCCGGCCGTCGCGGATCAGCGCGGTCCGGATCGCGATCGCCATATCGAGGTCGCCACCGAACCCGAAGTAGCCCACGGTGCCGCCGTAGAGCCCCCGGCGCACCGGCTCCAACCCCTCGATGATCTCCATGGCCCGCACCTTCGGGGCCCCGGACAGGGTGCCGGCGGGGAAGGTCGCGGCCAGCGCGTCGAACGCCGTCCGGTCGTCGCGCAGGGTGCCCACCACGGTGGAGACGATGTGCATCACGTGGCTGTACCGCTCGATGGTGGCGAACTCCGGCACCTGCACGGTGCCCGGCCGGCAGACCCGACCCAGGTCGTTGCGGCCCAGGTCGACGAGCATCACGTGCTCGGCGCGTTCCTTCGGGTCGGCCAGCAGCTCGGTGGCGAGCCGGGCGTCGGCCACCGGGGTGGCCCCGCGCGGCCGGGTGCCGGCGATCGGGTGCAGCATCGCCCGCCGCTGCCCGTCGGCGTCGGTGTTGACCTTGAGGTGCGCCTCCGGGGACGAACCGACGATGTCGAACCCGTCGAAGCGGAGCAGGTACATGTACGGGCTCGGGTTGGTCGTGCGCAGCACCCGGTAGACGTCCAGCGGGTCGGCGTCGGTGGCCCGCTCGAACCGCTGGGCCAGCACGATCTGGAAGCACTCGCCGGCCCGGATCGCCTCCTTGGCCGCCTCGACCGCCTTGGGGTAGCCGCCGTCCGGGGTCCGGCTGACCACGTCACCGGCCGGCGGCCGGCCCACCGTCGAGATCATCGGCGGAATCGGTCGGGACAGCGCGGTGGTCATCGCGTCGAGCCGCCCCACCGCGTGGTGGTAGGCGGCGGTGACCCGCTCGGCCCGGTCCGGGTCATCCAGCGGCGGCAGGACCGCGTTGGCGACCAGGATCGCCGAGCCGTCGTAGTGGTCGAGCACCACCAGGTCGGTGGCGAGCATCATGCCCAGCTCCGGCACCCCGAGGTCGTCCTCGGTCAGCTCGGGCAGCCGCTCGAACCGGCGGATCAGGTCGTACCCCAGGTAGCCGACCATGCCGCCGGTCAGCGGCGGCAGGCCGGCGGCCGGGTCCGGCGTCCCGCCGGCGAGCGCCGCGACGGTCTCCCGCAGCACGTGCACCGGGTCGCCGGAGACCGGCACGCCGGCCGGCGGGGTGCCGGTCCACTGCGCGACACCGTCCCGTTCGACCAGGGTGGCGCTGCTGCGCACCCCGATGAACGAGTACCGCGACCAGGCCATCCCGGCGGAGCCCACGCCCTGCTCGGCGGACTCCAGCAGGAAGGTGCCCGGCCCGCCGGCCAGCTTGCGGTAGACCCCCACCGGGGTCTCCGCGTCGGCCAGCAGCCGACGGGTCACCGGTACCACCCGCCATCGGGCCGCCGCCTCGACGAAGCCCGCCAGGTCGGGGCTGAGCGCACCGTCGGTCACGGTCGGACCCCCTGCACCACCGGGAGTTCGGTGAAGAAGCAGGTGCGCTCGCCGGTGTGGCAGGCCGCGCCGACCTGGTCCACGCCGACCAGCAGCGCGTCGCCGTCGCAGTCCAGGGCGACCGAGCGGACGTACTGGTGGTGGCCGGAGGTGGCGCCCTTGACCCAATACTCCTGCCGGCTGCGCGACCAGTAGGTGGCCCGGCCGGTGGTGAGGGTGCGGTGCAGCGCCTCGTCGTCCATCCAGGCGACCATCAGCACCTCACCGGTGTCGTGCTGGCGCACGACTGCGGCGACCAGGCCGTCCGGGGTGCGGCGCAGCCGGGCGGCGACGGCCGGGTCGAGACGGGAGGGGCGGACCGCGCCGCCGGGTCCGCCGTCGCGGGGGGAAGATTCAGGTACGGGCACAGTTACCGATTGTCTCGCACCCGGCGCGGGCACCTGCGGGGCGTCCCCGACCGCCCGGGACAGCTGGGCGACGTACCGCTCCAGCCGACCGTCGCACAGGGCGCGGGCGAGGTCCGGGCCGGCGGTCTCGGCGACCCGGTCGGCGTACGGGCGCACCAGCGGGAGCACCCCGCTGACCAGGCGGGCGGCAGCGACACCGACCTCGACGGTGCCGCCGGGGCGTACCCCCAGGCAGAGCAGCATGTCGTCGCGGTAGCCAGCCGGCGCGACCGGCAGGTCCAGGGCGGCGGCGAAGGCCGCCCGGCGGGACGCCACCCGCACCCCCGGGTTGGCCGGGCGCAGCACGGACGGGCAGAGCCGGGCCAGGTCGGCGGCGGCCAGCCGGACGCCGATCGGGTCGTCGGCGGCGAGCGCCCCGGCCACCTTGCCGAGGGTGGCCACCAACTCCTCCAGGCGGGGCTGGTCGGCGGGCTGGCAGAGCACCGGCAGGTCGATCCGGCGACGCCAGGTCGGGTCGGCCCAGAGCAGCCGGGTGGGGGTGGTCACCGGCAGCCCGAACGCCCAGTCGGCGGGTTCGCCGAGCCGGTCGACCCAGGTGCGGACGTCCCGGGCGGCCACCGACACGTGCACGATCCGCCCGTCGACCTCGGCCAGGTAGGCCCGGCGGGCGTCGTACGGCGTCCCGGTCGGCCACCGGCCGCGGGTGGACCCGGCCGGTGGGTCGACCGGGCCGGTCGTCGCGCCGCGCCGCGCGCCGCCCGCCCGGCCCGACGGCCCCACCGGCGCGGACCGGCCCGCCGCACAGGGCTGCCCAGGTGCCACAGGCGGGGTCGACGCGCGGCACGGACCGGGCCCGCCCGACGTCGTCGCCGGGGTGGGCCCGGTCGTGCTCACCAGGACGTCGAGGTCGACGTCGCTGTACGCGGTGGCGGCCCGCCGCGCGTGGCTGCCCCGCAGCAGGATCCCGACGACCGGGCGCTCGGCGGACGCGCGCAGCCGGTCGGTCCAGTCGGCCAGGAAGGCGGCCTCCGGCAACGGAGCGTGATCCACCGCGCCATCGTGCCGTAGGCCCGATCGGGGCGCAATGCCCGAAGGCGGACTTCCTGTCCGGTCCGAAGGCTGACGCCCGGTCCGAAGCCAAGTGTCCGAAGATGTCGATCGATGGGCTAGTGCCCGACCGTCCGCATCCCGGCCGCCGGATACCGCTCGCCGGCCACCGCGTCGACGGGGACCGCCTCCCGCAGCCGGGCCTGCTGGTCGGCGGTGAGCCGCAGGTCGGCGGCGGCGGCGTTCTCCTCCAGGTAGCGGACCCGCTTGGTGCCGGGGATCGGCAGCACGTCCTCGCCCTGGGCGAGCAGCCAGGCCAGGGCGGCCTGGGCCGGCGTGCAGCCGATCTCCTCAGCCACCGCCCGGACGGCGGCCACCAGCCGCAGGTTGGCATCGAGGCTGTCCGCCGCGAAGCGGGGTGCCGCCGCCCGCCAGTCACCCTCGGTGAGCTGGTCCCGGCCGGTGATCGCCCCGGTGAGCAGCCCCCGGCCGACCGGCGAGTACGCCACCAGCGCCACCCCGAGCTCCCGGCAGGTGTCCAGCATCTCCCCCTCGACGTCCCTGGTGAACAGGGAGTACTCCATCTGCACGGCCGCGATCGGGTGCACCGCGTGGGCCGTGCGCAGCGTCGCCGGGCTGACCTCGGACAGACCGAGCAGGCGTACCTTGCCCGCCGCGACCAGCCCGGCCATCGCCGTGACGGTCTCCTCGATCGGGGTGCCCGGGTCCCGGCGGTGCAGGTAGTACAGGTCGATGGTGTCCACGCCGAGCCGGCCGAGAGAGGCGTCGCAGGCCTCGCGGGCCCAGGCGGCGCTGCTGTCGACGTACGCCCCGGAGCCGTCGGCGTGCGGCCGGTTGCCGAACTTGGTGGCCAGGAAGACCTCGTCGCGGCGGGCCCGCACCACCGGGGCGAGCAGCCGCTCGTTGGCGCCGAAGCCGTACATGTCGGCGGTGTCGAGGTGGTTGACGCCCAGGTCGAGGGCGCGGTGCAGGGTACGCGTCGACTCGGCGTCGTTCTGCCCGCCGTAGGCGAAGCTCATGCCCATGCAGCCCAGTCCGATGGCGGACACCTCCGGGCCGTTGGCCCCGATCCGTCGACGGATCATCGTCCCTCCCCCTGGCGACGGCACGTGTCGATCCCGTGGTTACGCACTTCGAGTCCTCCTTCAGTGGGTCCGCCCGGGTCAGTACCCCGACCGGTGCGCCTCGAACAGCCCCGGCCGCAGGGGTGTTGCGCGGCGGCGGAGAATTCAACTACCGTTGATTTCAACAAGCGATGAGTTAACCGGAGGTGGGCGATGGACCAGGCCATCGCCGTCCGCGACCTCGTCGTCGACCGGGGTCGACGACGGGTGCTGGACGGCATCGGGTGCACGGTGCCGCGCGGCACGGTCACCGGGCTGCTCGGCCCGAGCGGCAGCGGCAAGACCACCCTGATGCGGGCCGTCGTCGGGGTGCAGACGATCAGCTCCGGCACCGTCACCGTGCTCGGCCATCCGGCCGGCGCGGCCGAACTACGCCACCGGGTCGGCTACCTGACCCAGGCCCCCAGCGTCTACGCCGACCTGACCGTCCGCGAGAACGCCCGCTACTTCGCCACCCTCCAGGGGCGCAGCGCCGCCGACGCCGACGCGGCGGTCACCGACGTCGGCCTGGCCACCGCCGCCGGCCAGCTCGTCGGCACCCTCTCCGGCGGGCAACGCAGCCGGGCCTCACTGGCCTGCGCGCTGGTCGGCGAGCCGGAACTGGTCGTCCTCGACGAACCCACCGTCGGGCAGGACCCGGTGCTGCGGGCCGACCTGTGGGCCCGGTTCCACGCCCTCGCCGCCGCCGGCACCACCCTGCTGGTGTCCAGCCACGTGATGGACGAGGCGGCCCGCTGCGACCGGCTGCTGCTGATCCGCCACGGCCGGCTGATCGCCGACGACACCCCCGACGCGGTCCGCGCCGCCACCGGGGTGGACGACCTGGAGGAGGCGTTCCTGCGGCTGATCCGGGCCGGCGGGGCCGACCCGGCGGGCACCGGGGAGGCGGCGTGAACCCGACGATCCTGGCCGCCACCACCGGCCGCATCCTGCGTCAGTTACGGCACGACAGGCGTACGGTGGCGCTGCTGGTGGTGGTGCCGACGGTGCTGCTCACCCTGGTCTACTTCATGTACGCCGACCAGCCGGCCCCGCCCGGTGCGCCGTCCCCCTTCGACCGGGTGGCCCTGGTGATGCTGGGCTTCTTCCCGTTCATCATCATGTTCCTGGTGACCAGCATCGCGATGCTCCGGGAACGCACCAGCGGGACGCTGGAGCGGCTGCTCACCACCCCGCTGGGCAAGCTCGACCTGCTGTTCGGCTACGGCATCGCGTTCGGGTTGGCCGGGGTGGTGCAGTCGACCGTCGCCGCCGCCGCGGCGTACCGGCTGCTCGGGTTGACCACCGCCGGATCGGCCGGGCTGGTCGTGCTGATCGCCGCGGTCAACGCGGTGCTGGCCGTCGCGCTCGGGCTGTTCTGCAGCGCCTTCGCCCGCACCGAGTTCCAGGCGGTGCAGTTCATGCCGGTCGTGGTCGCCCCGCAACTGCTGCTGTGCGGGCTGTTCGTGCCCCGCGACCAGATGGCCGGCTGGCTCCAGGCGGTCAGCGACGCGCTGCCCCTGTCGTACGCGGTGGAGGCCCTCCAGGAGGTCGGCGCGCACTCCGCACCGACCGGCCTGATGTGGCGGGACGTGTCGATCGTGGCCGGCGCGGCGGTGCTGGCCCTGGTGCTGGCGGCGGCGACCCTGCGCCGGCGCAGCGGGTGAGCCCGGTGGCCCGACGCACCGGTCGACGCCCCGGCAACCAGGACACCCGGGAGGCGATCCTCGCCGCCGCCCGGTCGGCGTTCGCCGAGCGCGGCTTCGACGCGGCCTCGATCCGGCAGATCGCCGCCGCCGCCGGGGTCGATCCGGCCCTGGTCCACCACTACTTCGGCAGCAAGGAGGAGCTGTTCCGGGCCACCGTCGACATCCCGATCGACCCGGCCGTGCTGCTGCCCGCCGTGCTGGCCGGCGACCCGGACGGGATCGGGGAGCGGCTCGTGCGCACGTTCCTCGGCGTCTGGGACTCGCCGGCCGGTGGGGCGGCGGTGGCCCTGCTGCGCTCGGCGACCAGGAGCGAGTGGACGGCCCGGCTGATGCGCGAGTTCCTGACCACCCAGGTGCTGCGCCGGGTGCTCGACCAGCTCGACCTGGACCCGGCGGAGCTGCCGCTACGCGGCGGGCTGGTCGCCACCCAGATGATCGGGTTGGCCATGATGCGCTACGTCATCCGCCTCGAACCGGTCGCCTCCGCCACCGCCGACACCCTGGCCGCCACCCTCGGCCCCACCATCCACCGCTACCTCACCGCCCCCCTCCCCCACTCCCCCACCGAACCTCCCGCCGCGCCTCCCACGCCTCCCGCCGCGCCTCGCACACCTCCCGCTGCGCCTCCCACGCCTCCCGCTGCGCCCCGGTGATCAAGAGGTTTGCGTCATGTCGGGAGATCGAATTGGCGCAAACCTCTTGATCACCGGGGCGGGACGGGGTGGGTGGGTGGGTGGAGGCGGGACGGGGGTGGGGTGGGGGTGGCGGGGCTAGTCGCGGTCGGGCCGGGTGTTGGCGGGATGGCGGTGCGGACGGGAGTGGGGGTGGGCGGCGGAGCGGGTGCAGAGCAGCGGGTGCAGCAGCCGGGACAGCTCCGCCAGGTCGGTCACCGGGTGCGGGAACGGCAGGCGGGCGCGACGCCTGTCGCCGGGGCCGCCGAGTGCCACGACCAGCCCGTACCGGTCGAGGCGGACCACCCGGGGTTCACCGTCGGCCAGACCGAGCCGGCGGCGCAGGTACGCCGTCACCTGCGGCCCGTGGTGGTCGGCGAGGTCGGCCAGCAGGGCGGCCTCGTCGGGGTGCACCGGGTCCGGTTCGGCGGCGGCGTACTCACCCGGGTCGACCCGGTGCACCACGCCGGCGGTGTCCAGCCGGGCCTCGGCCACCTCGAAGCGGTGCAGCCGGAACCGGCTCCCGACGTCGAGCAGGTCGCCGGTGGGGTCCACGGCGGCGAAGTCGACGGCCGCCCGACGGGCCGGGTCACCGGTCAGCGGCACCGCCCAGCCGGACACCCAGGCCCGGCCGGCCGACGGCGCACCGGCGGCCGGGGGCAGGTCGAGCACGTCGAGCACCACGGCGACGTCCCGCGCGGCGGCCGGGTCCAGCTCGGCGGCGAGGTCGCTGAAGACCGGGACGAGCAGCAGCACCCGCCCCTCCGCGTCGGTGGCGTGCCGGACGTGGAACGGGCCGGGCCGGTGGGCGAGGTGCACCAGGCCGGGTAACCGACCGGCCACCAGGGTACGAATCAGCTCAGCAGGGGTCGGAGCCACGGGCACCTCCGATAAAGGTTAGCCTTACCTAACCCGCAGAGTAGAGCACCCGGGCGACCACGTCCACCAGATGTGACTCCTACCGGTGGGCAACAGGTGGTTCAGCGGGTCTGCTCCAACCACGACGCGTAGAGCAGGGCGTACACCGAGTCGGGATCACGCAGCAGCTCCTCGTGCGGGCCCCGCTGGACGATCCGACCCCGGTCCACCACCACCACCTCGTCGGCGGCCTGCGCGGTGGACAACCGGTGCGCGATCGCCAGCGTCGTACGCCCCCGGGTCACCGCGTCCAGGGTGCGTTGCAGGCGTACCTCGGTGGCCGGGTCGACCGCGCTGGTCGCCTCGTCCAGCACCAGCAGGTCCGGATCGGCCACGTACGCGCGGGCCAACGCCACCAGCTGCCGTTCCCCGACGCTCAACGCCTCCCCCCGCTCCCCCACCGCAGTGGCCAGTCCGCCGGGCAGGCCGTCCAACCAGTCGGCCAGGCCCAGCTCGGTGAAGGCGGCCGTCAACTCCGCATCGGTCAGCTCGGGACGGGCGAAACGGACGTTCTCCCCGACCGTGGCGTCGAACAGGAACCCGTCCTGCGGCACCATCACCACCCGGGAACGCAGCGAGTCGAACCGCACCTCGTCAAGCGGCACCCCGGACAGCAGCACCTGCCCCTGCGTCGGGTCCATCAGCCGGGTGAGCAGCTTGGCGAAGGTGGTCTTGCCGCTGCCGGTCTCACCGACCACCGCCACCCGGCTCTTCGCCGCGATGTCCAGGGTGACGCCGTGCAGCACCGGCGGCCCACCCGGATAGGCGAACGTCACGTCGGCGAAGCGGATGTCCAACGGGCCGGCCGGCAGGTCCCGGCCCTGCTCCCCCGGATCGGCCACGTCCGGCGTGAGGTCGAGCACGTCGAGCACCCGCCGCCAGCCGGCGATCGCGTTCTGCGCCTCGTTGAGCACCTCGGTGGCGATCTGCACCGGCTGGATGAACAGGGTGACCAGGAACAGGAACGCGGTGAGCTGGCCGACCGACAGCGTCCGGTCCACCCCCAGCGACACCCCGACCACCACCACCCCGGCCAGCGCCACCCCGGCCGCCAACTCCCCCACCGAGCTGCCCATGATGCTGATCCGGATGGCCCGCTGCTGGGCCAACCGCTGCCCCTCGATCGCCGCGTCCAACCGTCGGGCCGTCCGCCCGGAAACCCCGTACGCCCGGATCACCGGCGCACCCACCACACTCTCGGCGATCGTGCCGAGCAACGTGCCCGTCCGCTGCCGGACCACCCCGTAGGCCCCGGCCAGCCGACGCTGCAACAACCTGATGATCATGACCGCCGGCGCGAAGGCGACCAGCACCACCAGCGTCAACTGCCAGGAGTACGCCAGCATCACCGCCGTGGTGACCGCGAGCTGGCCCAGGTTGACGATGAGGATGACCCCGCCCCACTGGAGGAACTGGGTGATCTGGTCGACGTCGCTGGTCACCCGGGAGACCAGCGACCCGCGCCGCTCCGACTGCTGGTGCAGCATCGACAGGTCGTGCACGTGCCGGAACGCCCTGGTCCGGACGTTGGCCAGTGCGGTCTCGCTGACGGTGAACAGCCGCCGCATCATCAGGTAACCGCAGACGGTGGTGAGCACCAGGACCGCCGCCGTGGCGGTGACCACCGTGACGATCACCCCGAGATCCGGCCCGTCGGGGACGGCGATCCCCTGGTCGATGCCGCGCTGCACCGCCACCGGCACGGCCACCCGGCCGACCATGTAGACCAGCGCCAACGCCAACGTGCCGGCCAACCCGGTACGCAGCTCGGGCGAGAGCGCCAACCCCCGCCGCAACGTCTGCCAGGTCCCCTCGGTCCGCTCGACCGGCTCGTCCCCGCCCCCCTCGCCCACCGACGTCGACCTTCCGTTCCCGACCCCACGACCCCGCTGCGCTGCACTCCTCGCGCTCACCGGATTGCCCTTCCGCTCGCGACTGCGGGGCTCCGCTGCGCTCACCGGTCCACCTCGATCTCCAGGCCCGACGGCAGCGGGGCGACCTCGTCGTACGTCCGGTTCTGTTCGCGTTCCTGTTCGGCCTGCTCGTAGGCGGTGACCAGGTCGACGTAGCCGGGCACGGTGGCCAGCAGCTCGGTGTGGGTGCCCCGGGCCAGCACCCGGCCCTGCTCCAGATAGATCACCTCGTCGGCGAGCGCGATGGTGGCCCGCCGGTACGCCACCACCAGGATCGACGCGGCGGCCGGCTGCCCGGGTGCCGGGCCGCGCAGCCCGGCCAGGATGGCCGCCTCGACCCGGGGGTCGACCGCGCTGGTGGCGTCGTCGAGCACCAGTAACCGGGGCCGGCCGGCCAGCGCGCGGGCCAGGGTGAGGCGTTGCCGCTGGCCGCCGGAGAGCGAGGTGCCCCGCTCACCGACCATCGTGTCCAGCCCGTCGGGGAGGGCGGCGACGAAGCCGTCGGCCTCGGCCAGCCGCAGCGCCGCCCAGACGTCCTCGTCGTCGATGCCCGGCCGGTCCAGGCTGATGTTGGCCCGGACGGTGTCGTCGAAGACGAACGGCACCTGGGCGACCAGCGCGGCGGTCGAGGCGAGCGACGCGGCGGTGAGCCGGCGCACGTCCACCCCGTCGAGGGTGACCGTGCCGGAGTCCGGGTCGACCAGCCGGACCGCCAGCGAGGCGATGGTGGACTTGCCGGCGCCGGTCGGCCCGACCAGCGCCACCGTCCGCCCGGCGGGCACGGTGAAGGCGACCTCGCCGAGCACGGACGTGCCGGGCAGGTGCGCCTCGGCGGGCTCGTAGCCGAAGTGGACGCCGTCGAAGGCGAGGGTCGCCGGGCCGGCGGCGTCGTCGAGGGTGACCTCGCCGTAGGGCATCTCGCCGGTGGCGTCGAGCACCCGGCTGACCCGGTCCCACCCGGCCACGCTGCGCGGCAGCTCGGCCAGCACCCAGCCGATCGCCCGCACCGGGAAGGCCAGCACGGTGAAGAGGAAGGCGACGCTGACGAGTTCGGTGACGGTGATCGCGCCCTGCCGCAGCCGGATCGTGCCGACCACCAGCACGGCCAGGGTGCCGAGGCTGGGCAGCGTCTCCAGCAGCGGGTCGAAGACGCCGCGCAGCCGGCCGACGGAGATCAGCGAGTCCCGCAGCTCCCGGGCCCGGCCGGCGAACCGGGCGGTCTCCTGGGCCTCCCGGCCCATGGTCTTGACCACCAGCGCGCCGTCGAAGCTCTCGTGGGCGATGCCGCTGACCTCGGCCCGCAGCCGCTGGGCGCGGGCCTGGCGGGGGGCCATCCGGCGGGAGTAGACCACGTTGAGCGCGAACAGGGCGGGGAACACGGCCAGCCCGACCAGGGCGAGCGCCCAGTCGGTGACGAACAGCGAGCCGACCGCGCCGACCAGCATCACCAGCGTGCCGACCGCGAACGGCAGCGGCGCGATCGGGTACCAGGCCGCCTCGACGTCGGAGTTGGCGTTGGACAGCAACGTGCCGGTGGCGTTGCGGTGGTGCCAGGCCAGCGGCAGGTCCAGGTAGCGGCGGGTGACCCGGCGACGGTAGGCGGCCTGAAGGCGGAACTGCATGTAACCGGCCCCGAGCCGACGGCCGAAGATGCCGACCACCCGCAGCACGCTGATCCCGAACAGCGCCACGGCGGCCAGGGCCACCGTGCCGGTGCCGACCTCGCCGGCCTCGACCGCCGGCACCACCACGTCGCCGACGACCGCGCCGACCACGTACGCGCTGGCGATCACCAGTCCGCCGAAGAGCACGCTGCCGGCGACCGCGACCGCGAAGATGCGCGGTTGTTCCCGGATCGCCCGGCCGAGGACCCACAACCCCCGGCGGATCACATCCCGACTCGTCCCGCTCGCCACGCTCTCCCCCGCCGTAAGCCGCAATTATCTCCCTTATCCTTACCGGTCCCGGCCACCGCCGCCGCCCGGCGGCCTATGTCCACCGTCACGTCCCGGCCGCGCCCGCGACCGGGCCCGGCTGGCCTGCCGCAACCGGGCCCGGCTGGTCTCCCGCCGCGCCGATGGCGGCCCGCCGACCTACGATCGCTGCATGCCGCGGTACGCCCGAGCGGAGCGCGAGGCGCTCGCCGACCTGATGCTGGAAGTGGGCCCGGACGCCCCCACGATCAACGAGGGGTGGACCGCCCGGGATCTCGCCGCCCACCTGGTGGTGCGGGAGCGCCGCCCCGACGCCGCCGGCGG
Source organism: Micromonospora sp. WMMD734 (assembly GCF_049178975.1). NCBI lineage: Bacteria > Bacillati > Actinomycetota > Actinomycetes > Micromonosporales > Micromonosporaceae > Micromonospora > Micromonospora sp. WMMD734. The sequence goes on along the minus strand of NZ_JBMHMK010000001.1, from coordinate 476,017 downwards.
CATCCTGCTGCCACCCCTGCACGGGTACGCCGAGCGGGTGCGGCTGCGGGTCGCCGCCCGCCCCTGGCCGGACCTGGTCGCACAGGTGCGCCGGCCCCCGGTGTGGAGCCCGGTCAGCAACCCGCTGACCGACGAGCTGGCCAACACGATGGAGTTCTTCATCCACCACGAGGACGTCCGGCGGGCCCGCCCGGGCTGGCACCCCCGGGACCTCCCGGCGGGGCTGGCCGACCGGCTGTGGAAGCCGGTGGCCCTGCTGACCCGCACCCGGGCCCGGCGTTTCCCGGCGGACCTGCTGGTGCAGGCCCCCGGCCACGGCGAGCTGACCGCGGGGCGGGGCGGTGACCGGGTACGCCTGGTCGGGCCCCCCGGTGAGCTGGTGCTCTTCCTGTCCGGCCGGCAGCGGGTGGCCCGGGTCCAGCTCGACGGCCCACCGGCGCTGACCGAACGGCTGCGCACGGCCGCGCTGGGGTTGTGAGCCCGACCGCGCGCCGGGTTCCCACCGGCGCGGACACCCTGCGCGGCCGGTTGATCACGTGACGCGCTGAAGGACGTCGCTGTTGGCGACAGGGGTGGAATCGGTCACCCCGGCCGCTTCAGCAACGACCAGTGTCGATCTCTTTGCCGTACTCTCCGGCGACGCCGCTCGTGGGGGGTGGCCGACTGGGGACGCCATGCGAAGCTTCGACGTCTCGGCGCTGTACGAGCCACCGTTCGTCAGCCGCCGGCACGTCGCCACCGACCGGGTGGCGGCGGAGAGTCTGGAGTGGGCCCGCCGGCACGGCCTGGTCGGGGGCGGACCGTCGGCCTCCCGGCTGCACCGGGCCGGCGCGGCCGAACTGGCCGGACGCGCCTGCCCGCAGGCGTCGGTGCCCCGGCTGCGCCTGCTCACCGACCTGTTCTCCTGGCTGTTCGTGATGGACGACGTCTGCGACGACGACGGCCTGGGCAGCGCGCCGGCCACCCTCGCGCCGACGGTCACCGCGCTGCTGGACGTCCTCGACCGGCACGGCGGCCCGGCCGGCACGGCGGCTTGGTGCGTCACTCCGACGGCGGACGCCACTCCGACGGCGGGCGGCCACGGCGGGCCGGCCGGCGACGGTGCGCCCCGGGCCGACCGGGACACCCCGGCCGGGGCGCTCGGCGTCGCCCTGGCCGACCTGTGCCGGCGGGTGCTCGACCAGCGCCGGCCCACGCTGTTGCTGCGGCTGGTGAGCCAACTGCGGGAGTACCTGCTGGCGCTGCTGTGGGAGGCCGCCAACCGGGAGCGCCGACGGGTCCCCGGGCTCGCCGAGTACCGCCAGATGCGCCGGCACACCGGCGGCGTACGCCCCAGCCTCACCCTGACCGACCTGGCGTACGGACGGCCGCCCGGCCCGGCCCGGCGGGTCGACCCGGCGCTCGTCGCGTTGGACGACCTCGCCGTCGACCTGGTCTGCTGGTGTAACGACCTGTTCTCCTACCGCAAGGAACGGGACGCGGTGGCCGACCCGCACAACCTGGTGACGGTCCTGGCCGCGCAACACGGGCGGGACGAGGCGTCGGCCTTCCAACTGGCCGCCGGCTGGTTCAACGACGGGCTGGCCGGCTACCTGGTGCGGGAGGCGGCGCTCGTCGCACACGCCGGGCCGGCGGTGACCCCCTACCTGGCGGCCCGCCGCGCGTGGCTGCGCGCCACCTACGACTGGTCGATGCGGGTGGACCGGTACGCCACCCCGCCCGGGGCGTCCGCCGGGACTCAGCCGCCTCACAGGTTCGAGGGCTAGCCGATGCCCGGGTGCAGGCAATACTCTTCGGTAACCGCACAGCGACGTGACCCTCGTCACGTCATCCACCCCCGAAGGCGGCAACCTCGATGGCTCTCGATGTCCCATACCGTTCCATCCCCGATATGTTCCGCAAGCGGGTGGCCGCCACCCCCGACCAACGTGCCTTCGCCCACCCGGCGGCGGACGACTCGGGCCCGGTCTGGTTGACCTGGGCGCAGGTCGGCCGGCGGGCCGACGCGGTCGCCGCCGGCCTACACGGGCTCGGGGTCGGGTTGGAGGACCCGGTGGCGATCCTGGCCAACACCCGGCTGGAGTGGATCCTCGCCGACTTCGGCATCATGTGCGCGGGCGGCGCGACCACCACCGTCTACCCGACCACCGAGCCGCAGGACGCGACATACATCATCGCCGACTCCGGCTCCCGGGTGCTGTTCGCCGAGAACCCGGTCCAGGCGGCGAAGGTGGCCGGCGCGCAGCTTCCCGCGCTGACCCACGTGGTGCTCTTCGACGGCACCCCCGACCCGACCGCCGCCGTGCCCCAGCTGACCCTGGCCGAGTTGGAGGAGCAGGGCGCGGGGGCGCTCGCCGCCGACCCGGGCCTGGTGGACCGGCTGATCGCCCCGGTCGGCCCCGAGCACCTGGCCACCCTGATCTACACCTCGGGCACCACCGGCCGGCCCAAGGGGGTCGAGCTGCTGCACGGCGGCTGGTGCTGGGAGGGGGTGGTGCAGGCCGAGACGGGCCTGCTGCGCGACGACGACGTGCACTACCTCTGGCTGCCGCTGTCGCACTCGTTCGGCAAGACGCTGCTCTGCGGCTCGACGCACGTCGGGCTGCCCACCTACGTCGACGGCCGGGTGGACAAGCTCGTCGACCTGCTCGGGGTGATCCGCCCGACGCTGATGTGCGGCGCCCCCCGGGTCTACGAGAAGATCTACAACAAGGCGGTCACCACCGCCCAGGACGCCGGGGGCGTCAAGGCGAAGATCTTCGCCTGGGGGGTCGCGGTCGGCAAGCAGAAGGTCGCCCTGGAGCAGGCCGGCCGGCCGGTGCCCGGCGGCCTGAAGCTGCGGTACGCGCTGGCCGAGAAGCTGGTGTTCAGCAAGCTCCAGGCCCGCCTCGGCGGCCGGATCAGGGTGCTCGTCTCGGGCGCGGCCCCGCTGAGCGCCGAGATCGCCACCTTCTTCGCCGCGGCCAACCTGCCGATCTCCGAGGGGTACGGCCTGACCGAGACCAGCGCCGGCAACTTCATCAACCCGCCCGACGGGCTGCGGATCGGCACGGTCGGCCGGGCGATGGGCGACCTGGAGTGCCGGATCGACACCGACGGGGAGATCCTGGTCCGCGGCCGGCCGGTGATGCGCGGCTACCACAACCTGCCCGAGGAGACCGCCGCCGCGTTCACCGAGGACGGCTTCTTCCGTACCGGTGACATCGGCAGCCTCGACGACGACGGCTACCTGCGCGTCACCGACCGCAAGAAGGACCTGGTCAAGACGTCCGGCGGCAAGTACATCGCGCCGTCGCACATCGAGGGCCTGTTCAAGGCCATCTGCCCGTACACCTCGCAGGCGATCGTCATCGGCCAGGCCCGCAACTACTGCACGATGCTGGTCAGCCTGGACCCGGACGCGATCCGGGACTGGGCGGCGGGCGGCCCCCTCCAGGGGCGTGACTACGCCGAGATCGTCGCCTCGCCCGAGGCCCGCGCGATGGTCGAGGAGCACGTGGCCCAGCTCAACACCAGACTCAACCGCTGGGAGACGATCAAGAAGGTGACCGTGCTGTCCCGGGACCTGACCATCGAGGACGGCGAGATGACCCCCTCGCTGAAGATCAAGCGGCGCGGTGTGGAGAGCAACTTCGCCGCCGAGATCGACCGGATGTACGCGGGCAGCCTGGCCGAGATCTGACCCCCGCCGACCGGCCGGTGTCCGTGTCCTCCCGTCCCGGGACACGGCCACCGGCCGGTCACAGGTGTTCGCGCCGCCACCGGCTCTGCGCCTCCTCGACGGCCTCCTCCTGCGCCAGCGCCAGCCGGCGCACCCGCCGCCGACGCCGGCCCTGGCCGCTGGTCTGCACCGCGGCCAGGGCGACGCAGACCAGCGCCAGCAGGGCCAACGCGCCCACCTCGGGCACCCGGGCCCCGGCCGGGGAGAGCGCCGCCAGGGCCAGCACCGCCAGCACCGGCGGCCAGCGCAGCACCCGGGCCGCCCGCAACTCGCAGGCGACGAGGCTGAGCAGGTAGAGGCCCACCCCGCCGTAGAGCACCAGGACCCAGTAGCCGCCCAGCGGCACCCCCCAGAGCGGGGTGTCCGGGTCGGCCACCTCGGCGAGCAGGTCCTTGAGGCCGAGGGCGAAGAAGATCACGCCGGCGATGATCGGCAGGTGCAGGTAGGTGTAGGCGTCGCGGGCCAACCGGGCCCGGCGCACCGGGTCGCGGCTGCGGTGCAACGCCTGTTCCAGGGCGAGCGCCAGGGTGTCGAAGTAGGCCCACCACAGCACTGACGCGATGGCGATGCCGAGCACCGCGGCGATCACCACCGGCCAGGTCAGCGGCAGGCCGGTGACGAACTTCGGGCCGACGCCGAGCGCAATGATCGACTCGCCGAGCGCGATCAGCACCATCAGGGCGTGCCGTTCGGCCCAGTGCCCGGCGGAGAGCACCGCCCAGTACGTTCCGCCGAGGCGTACCCCGGCCACGTACTCCAGCAACAGGGCCAGCGTCCAGAGGGTGAGTTGCAGGGCGGTCGCGGTGCCCTCCGTGGCGACCCGGCGGGTCAGCAGCGCGGAGGCGACCAGCAGCGCCGTGGCGGCCACCGGCAGCAGCGCGAGCCGGGTCCACCGCCGCCACCGGTCCGGGTCGCCCCGGGCCAGCACGCCGAAGACCGCCAACTGACAGGCCCGGACGAGGAGGTAGCAACCGGCGAAGACCAGCGGGCCGTCCAACCCGCCCGGCTCGTCGACGAACGCCCCCGGCATGCTCAGCGCCAGCAGGAAGGTGGCGGTGACGGTGAGGAAACCGAGCAGCGGCAGCGGCCCCTGGTCGGCGCGGACCGCGTTGCCCAGGCCGGCGAAACCGGTCCAGCACCACCACAGCAGGCCCAGCACCAGCAGGCAGCGCAGCAGGTTGACGCCGGTGGGCTCCTGCGAGGTCAGCGCGGTGACGGTGAAGAACGCGAAGACGAAGACCAGGTCGTAGAAGAGTTCCAGCCGGGTGGTCCGGGAGCCGGGCGCACCGGGCCGGACCCCGTGCCAGCTCGTCGGGCCGCCCACACCGGCAGTCTCCCAGCCGGGGTCGCCCGGTCAGGCCGGTTCGCCCCGACCGGCGACCCGGCCGACGGGGCGGGCACCCCGCCCGGTGCGGCGGCCTGCGGCCCGGCCACCGTCACGGCCCGACCGGGCCGGCTCAGGCGATGACCGCGGGCTCCCGCCAGCGCGGGCGGCCCGCGCCCCGGTCGAGGTCGTAGCGGATCGCGGCCAGCCGGCCGACCGCCTCCACCAGGTCGGCGGCGGGCAGGGTGAAGGGCAGCCGCAGGAACCGTTCCAGGGTGCCGTCCAGGCCGAACCGGGGGCCCGGCGCCAGCCGTACGCCGACCTCCTCGGCCGCCCGGGCCAGCGCGCTGGAGATCGGGCCGTCCAGCTCGACCCAGAGCGTGACGCCGCCCCGGGGCACGTCGAAGCGCCAGTCCGGCAGCCGTTCGGCGAGTGCGGCGAGCAGCGCGTCACGTTGGGTGACCAGTTGTGCCCGGCGGGCCGCGACGATGGCCGGGGCCTGGGCGAGCAGGTGCACCGCCACCAGTTGGTCGAGCACCGGGCTGGCCATGTCCACCCCGACCCGGGCGGCGGCGAGCCGCTGCACCTGCGGGGCGGAGGCGCGGACCCAGCCGATGCGCAGGCCACCCCAGAAGGGCTTGCTCATCCCGCCGATGGAGATCACCCGGGAGTGCCTGTCGAACACGGCCATCGGTGGGGGCAGCGGTGTGTCGTCCAGCGGCAGGTCCACGAAGGACTCGTCGACGACCAGGTCCGTGCCGGCGGCGTGGGCGGTGGCGACCAGCCGCTCCCGCAGTTCGGCGGCCATCAGGTGCCCGGTCGGATTGTGGAACTCGGGGATCAGGTAGGCCAGTTTGGGCCGGGTCTGCCGGACGCTGCCCAGCAGCAGGTCGGCGTCCCACCCGATCCCGTCGACGGCGAGGCCGTGGGTGGTGATCCGGGCCCGCCGGGCGGCCAGCGCGGCCAGCGCGTTCGGATAGGTGGGCGATTCGACCAGGACGTTCCCGCCGGGCACCAGGGCCAGCCGCAGCACCAAGTCCAGGGCGTGCTGGATGCCGTTGGTCACCATGATCTGCTCGGCGCTGGTGGGCAGCCCCCGCGCGGTGTACGTCCGGGCGACCGCCTCGCGCAGCTCGATGATGCCGGTGGGGTGGTAGCCCGCGCCGGACAGGTACCGCGGCAGGTCCTCCACGGCGGCCCGGGCGACCGGGACCAGTTCGGGCGGGGCGCCCAGCGCGGCCACCCCGAGGTCGAGCATGTCGCGGTCGTCCATCGGGGTCCACAGGCCGGTGCTGGCGACCCGGTGGGTGCCGGGCAGCATGGTCCAGCTCCCCGCGCCGCGCCGGCTGGCCAGGTGGCCCGTCTCGCGCAACTGCCGGTACGCGGCGGTGACCGTGGTACGGCTGATCCGCAGCGCCTCGGCCAGCTCCCGTTCGGCCGGGAGGCGTACCCCCAGGGGGAGCCGGCCGTCGGCGAGCAGGCCCCGGACGGCGGCGGCGAGGGCGGCGTAGTCGGGACTGCGGCGGCGACCGGGCAGAGCGTGCCACTGCCCGAGCAACCGCGCCAATTGGACCCCTCGCACCTGGCTGGTCACGGCCACCCCTTCGGAATTGGCTCTTCAGTGGGCGATATTGGCCCCTAGGGTGGCATGCATGGCTCCGATTGGCAATCTCCGGCACCGGCCCGGCCGCCGGCTCACCCAGCTCTACGCCGGGCTGGTCCTCTACGGGGTCAGCATGGCCATGATGATCCGTTCCGGGCTCGGGCTGGACCCGTGGGACGTCTTCCACCAGGGGCTGTCCCGGCAGACCGGCCTGTCGTTCGGCACCGTGACCATCGCGGTCGGCGCGGTGGTGCTGCTGCTCTGGATCCCGCTGCGGCAACGACCCGGGCTCGGCACGGTGAGCAACGTGCTGGTGATCGGATTGGTGGTGGACGCCACGGTGGCCCTGCTGCCCGCCGGGTGGCCGCTGCCCGCCCGGATCGCCCTGCTGCTCGGCGGGATCGTCGCCAACGGCGCGGCCACCGGCCTCTACCTCGGCGCCCGGCTCGGCCCCGGCCCCCGCGACGGCCTGATGACCGGATACGTCGCCCGCCGGCCGGGCCGCTCCGTCCGGCTCGTGCGCACCGTGATCGAGGTCACCGTGCTGGCCCTGGGCTGGCTGCTCGGCGGCACGGTCGGCGTGGGCACCGTCGCGTACGCGCTCGGCATCGGCCCGCTGGCCCAGTTCTTCATCCCCCGCTTCGCCCTCCCCGATCCGCCGGCGACGGCCCGCACCACCCCGGCCAACGGTGCCCCGCCACCGGTTTCCACCCCGCCGTGCGGCGCTGCGTCCGGAACCGGGCACGCTGAGCTGCGCTGACACGACAGGGGGAAAGTAGGTGTTTCCTCAACGGACACCTACGGGCATCATTCGTGCATGGGGGAGAACGCGTGGCGCTGGACGGACGCCTGGATCTTCGTGTCACTGGTGATCGCCAGCGGGGCCGGACGGCACCGGCGGGCGGCGGACTCCCGCCGCCCGGAGGGGGTACGACTCACCGACGTGCTGTCCACCGCCGACCACCTCAACCAGGCGATCCCCGAACGACAGGACGTGGAGACAGCGGTCCGGCGACTGGTCGGCGCGGGGCTGGTCACCGTCTCCGACGGCTGGTTCCGGATCACCCCGGACGGTGAGCAGCTCTGGCGTACCCGCCCCCGGGCCGGGGTGGGTGGCACGGTCGACAGCATGCAGGGGGTGCTGGTGCGGCGGCACGCCCCGGGCAGCGCGGACTGGCACCTGGCCGAGGAGGAGCACGCCGCCGCCGTCCAGGAGTACGTGGTGCGGTCGATCCCGGCCCCCCGCCGCTCCCCGGAGGGGCAGAGCGGGCGCTGAACCACCCGCGCGGGCGCGGGTCAGCGCACGGGGTGGCCCGCGTCGCGCAGGGCGTCCTTGACCTCGCCGACGGTCAGCTCGCCGAAGTGGAAGACGCTGGCGGCCAGCACCGCGTCGGCACCCGCGCCGATCGCGGGCGGGAAGTGCGCCACCCGGCCCGCGCCGCCGCTGGCGATCACCGGCACGTCGACCACCGCCCGGACCGCCTCGATCAGGGTCAGGTCGAAACCGGCCTTGGTGCCGTCGGCGTCCATCGAGTTGAGCAGGATCTCCCCCGCGCCCAGCTCGGCCCCGCGCGCCGCCCACTCGACCGCGTCGAGCCCGGTGCCCCGGCGGCCACCGTGGGTGGTCACCTCGAAACCGCTGGGGGTGGTGCCGGCGGGCGCCCGCCGGACGTCCAGTGAGAGCACCAGCACCTGCCGGCCGAACCGGTCGGCGATCTCGGCGATCAGCTCGGGACGGGCGATGGCGGCGGTGTTCACCCCCACCTTGTCGGCCCCGGCGCGCAGCAGGGTGTCCACGTCGGCGACCTGGCGTACCCCGCCGCCGACGGTGAGCGGGATGAAGACCGACTCGGCGGTGCGGCGCACCACGTCGAGCATGGTGCCCCGGTCGCTGGAGGAGGCGGTGACGTCCAGGAAGGTCAACTCGTCCGCGCCCGCCCGGTCGTACGCCGCCGCCAGCTCCACCGGGTCACCGGCGTCGCGCAGGTCGAGGAAGTTGACCCCCTTGACCACCCGCCCGGCGTCCACGTCCAGACACGGGATCACCCGCACCGCCACCGTCATACGCCGAGCCTATCCAACGCCCCACCCCGCCACCCCCACGCGGGTACGCCGGTGCGCCGGTGATCAAGAGGTTTGCGTCATCCTTCGAGATCGAACTGACGCAAACCTCTTGATCACCACTGTCAACGGGGCGGGCGGGCGGGACGGGATGGGGTGGGTCAGAGGCGGACGAGCATTTTGCCGAGGTTCTCGCCGCGCAGCAGGCCGAGGAACGCCTCGGGGGCGTTCTCGATGCCGTCGACGATCGTCTCGTCGTAGGAGAGCTTCCCCTCGCGCAGCCAGCCGGCGACCTCGGTGACGAACTGCTCGCGCAGGCCGCCGTGGTCGCCGACCAGGAAACCGCGCAGGGTGAGCCGCTTGCCGATGACCAGCGCCAGGTTGCGCGGCGCGGCCGGCGGCTCGGCCGCGTTGTACTGCGCGATCATCCCGCAGATGGCGGCCCGGCCGTGCAGGTTCATCGCCCCGATCGCGGCCTCCAGGTGCTCGCCGCCCACGTTGTCGAAGTAGACGTCGATCCCGTCCGGGGCGGCGGCCTTCAGCGCGTCGCGGACCGGGCCGTCGTGGTAGTCGAAGGCGGCGTCGAAACCGAGCGCCGTCAACCGCTCCACCTTGGCCGGCGAGCCGGCGCTGCCGACCACCCGGCCGGCCCCCTTGAGCTTGGCGATCTGGCCGACCATGCTGCCCACCGCGCCGGCCGCACCGGAGACGAACACCGTCTCCCCCGGCCGCATCGCCGCCACGTCGAGCAGCCCGGCGTACGCGGTCAGCCCGGTCATCCCGAGCACCCCCAGGTAGGCGGAGACCGGGGCGAGGTCCGGATCGACCCGGCGGGCGGACCCGGCGTCGAGCAGGGCGTACTCGCGCCAGCCGAGCCCGTGCAGCACGGTGTCGCCGACGTTGATCCCGTCGCCTCCGCCGGCCACCACCTCGCCGACCGCGCCACCGTCGAGCGGCGCGTCGAGGGCGAACGGCGGCACGTAGGACTTGACGTCGTTCATCCGGCCCCGCATGTACGGGTCGACCGAGATGTACTGGTTGCGGACCACGATCTGCCCCGGCCCCGGGGTGGGCACCCCGGCGTCGACCAGGCGGAAGTTGTCGGTGGTCGGCCAGCCCTGTGGGCGGGAGGCCAGGTGGATCTCACGGTTGCTGGTCATGCGGTTTCGTCCTCTCGTACCCGATGGTCGTGGCCCGGTGCGGCGGTCAGGCCGCAGCCGCCTCGCGCACGGTGAGGGTCACCTCGATGTTGCCCCGGGTCGCGTTGGAGTAGGGGCAGACCTGGTGGGCGGCCTCGACGAGCTGCTGGGCGGCGGCGCGCTCGACGGCCGGCAGGTCCACCACCAGGGTGACGGCCAGACCGAAGCCGCCGCTGCCGTTCGCGCCGATGCCGACCTCGGCCTCGACGACCGAGCCGGTGACGTCGGCCTTGGCCCGGCGGGCGACCACGCGCAGCGCGGAGTGGAAGCAGGCCGCGTAGCCGGCGGCGAAGAGCTGCTCGGGGTTGGCCGCGCCACCGACGCCACCCATCTCCTTCGGCACGGCCAGGTCGAGGTCGAGGGTGGCGTCGGAGGTGCGGACGTGGCCGTCGCGCCCGTCGCCGGTGGCCGTCGCGGAGGCGGTGTAGAGCACCTGCATGGGGATCACTGCTCCTTCTGTCGGTGGATCGTCTCGGTGACCCGGGTGAGGGTGTCGCGCAACGCGACCAGCTCGGTCTCGTCGAGGCCGGTGGAACAGGCCACCCGCAGCGGCACGTCGGCCATCCGCTGGCGCAGGGCCGCGCCGTCGGCGGTCAGCCCCACCTCCACCCGCCGCTCGTCGAGCGCCGAGCGGGTGCGGACCACCAGGCCCGCCGCCGCCAGCCGCTTGAGCAGCGGGGAGAGGGTGCCGGAGTCGAGCCGGAGCGCGGCCCCCAGCTCGGAGACCGTGGGCGGGTCGTCGCCGCGCTCCCAGAGCACCAGCAGCACCAGGTACTGCGGGTAGGTGAGCCCGAACTCGTCGAGGAGGGGCCGGTACACGTCGGTGAGCGCCCGGGAGGCAGCGTAGAGCGCGAAGCAGACCTGATCGCGCAACACCAGATGGTCACTCACCCGGCAAAGGTAGCCCGCAATTCAATTGTGCACAACTCATCTGGGCCGGGAGTGACAGCCGTCTCCCGGTCCCGACCGAGCCCGGCCGGGATCGGGGCGGTCAGGACGGCGGGAGATGCGCCTCCAACTCGATCTCGACCAGATGGTCCGGATCGAGCAGGCCGACAACGACGACCATCGTGGCGACCGGCCGGACCGCACCGAAGACCGCCTGGTGCGCCCGGCCCACCTCGTCGACGAAGAGCCGGTCGGTCACGTACATCCGGGTCCGCACCACGTCGGTGGGACCCGCACCCACCTCGGCCAGCGCGGCCAGGCCGATCCGCAGCGCCTGGGCGGTCTGCGCCGCCGCGTCACCGACGTGCGTCACCACCCCGTCGACCGTCGACGTGCAGCCCGACGTCCAGGCCGAGCGGCCGGCCCGGACCACCCGGGAGTAGCCGTAGCGGGCCTCCCACGGGCCGCCCGAGCCGAGCCGGGTGACGGTCCCGTCGTCCGGGTCCGCCGCGTCGGTCACCCCGCGGCCCGCAGCGTCGCCAACGCCTCGGCCACCGTGAACGCGCCCGCGTACAGCGCCTTACCGGCGATCACACCCTCCACGCCGGCCGCCTCCAGGGTCGCCAGGGCGCGCAGGTCCCCCAGGGTCGACACGCCGCCCGAGGCGATCACCGGGGCGTCGGTACGGGCACACACCTCACCCAGCAGGTCCAGGTTCGGCCCGCGCATCGTGCCGTCCTTGGTGATGTCGGTCACCACGTACCGGGACGCGCCGGCGGCATCCAGCCGGGCCAGCACCTCCCACAGGTCACCGCCGTCACGGGTCCAGCCCCGCGCCGAGAGGGTACGACCCCGCACGTCCAGGCCGATCGCCACCCGGTCGCCGTACTCGGCGCAGATCCGGTCACACCACTGCGGGTCCTCCAACGCGGCGGTGCCGATGTTCACCCGGGCCGCCCCGGTGGCCAGCGCCGCACGCAGCGACGCGTCGTCGCGGATGCCACCGGACAACTCCACCCGCACGTCCAGCTTGCCGACCACCTCGGCCAGCAGGGCGGCGTTGGAGCCACGGCCGAACGCGGCGTCCAGGTCCACCAGGTGGATCCACTCCGCGCCGTCGTTCTGCCAGGCCAACGCCGCGTCGAGCGGGTCGCCGTAGGCGGTCTCGCTGCCGGCGGCGCCCTGCACCAGCCGGACGGCCTGGCCGTCGGCGACGTCCACGGCGGGCAACAGGGTCAGGGTCACGTTTCCTACTCCTCGTTCAGATCCGACGGTCCAGGGCGATCACCACGATCGCCGGCAGGACCAGAAGCAACAGCACGACCAGCGCCACCCGCAGCGCGAGATCGTCGACGAAAACCCAGATCAGCGCCAGCGCCGCCGCGGTCAACCCGATGATGGCGGCCCGCTCGCCCCGGGTACGCCGGGCCAGCCGGCCCGTCCGGCCCCGCCGCCACTGCGGGGTGACCCGGCGGACCAGGGCACGCCGACGACGACGCCGGGCCATCCGACGTTCCCGAACGACCCGTTCCCGGGCGGCCTGCGCCTCCCGGGCGGCCCGCCGCCGGGCCCGCTCCTTGCTCACCGCGCACCCGGCCCGCGCCGGCCGGCCCCGCCCCGGGTCTCAGCCAACCGTGGCCAGCCAGTTGCGCAACAGCACCGCACCCGTCTCGGCCGACTTCTCCGGGTGGAACTGGGCCGCCGACAGCGGACCCCACTCCACCGCCGCGACGAAGTCCGTGCCGTGGTGGGCGGTGGTCACCCGGGCGCCCGCCTCACGCAACGACGCCTGGTCGAGCACCCCGTAGGAGTGCACGAAATAGAACCGGCTGTCGGCGGGCAACCCGGCGAACAACACCGACCCGTCCGGCGGGGCGACGGTGTTCCAGCCCATGTGCGGCAGCCGCTCGGCGGGCAGCCGGGTCACCCCGCCCGGCAGCAGCCCCAGCCCCTTGGTCACCACGCCGTGCTCGTCGCCGTGCGCGAAGAGCACCTGCATGCCGACGCAGATGCCGAGCACCGGGCGACCGGCGGCGACCCGTTCGGCGATCACCGGGCCGGCACCCAGCGCCTCGATCCCGGCCATGCAGGCCGCGTACGCGCCGACACCCGGCACCACCAGGCCGTCGGCCGCGGCGGCGGCGGCCAGGTCGGCGGTGACCGTCACGTCCGCCCCGGCGTGGGCCAGCGCCCGCTGCGCCGAACGCAGGTTGCCCGACCCGTAGTCGAGCACCACGATCCGCTTGCCCATGCCGTGCGCGCCCATCAGCCCTCCCCGGGTAGCAGCCAGAGCACCCCGCCGGCGGTGGCCAGCACGGCGAGCAGCCCGGTGACCACGATCGCACCACGCGGCGCGTCCTGCCGGTACAACGACCAGGCCCCACCGACCAGGATGCCGGCGAGGATCAGCAGCAGGGTCGGCAGCACCGGGCCCATCAGCGCCGCCCTCCGCCCCGGGCCGGGCCGCTCACAGCGCGCCCTTGGTGCTGGGCACCACACCGGCGTTACGCGGGTCGAGCGCGGTGGCCTCCCGCAGCGCCCGGGAGACCGCCTTGAACTGGGCCTCCACCACGTGGTGCGCATCCGGGTGGCCGCCCGGCCGGGCCGCGCGCAGCACGTCGACGTGCAGGGTGACCCGGGCCGCCTGGCCGAAGGACTCCCAGATGTGCCGGGTCATGCTGGTCGGGTAGACCGGCCCGATGTACGGGGCCAGCGCCGGCTCGTCGTGCACCACGTACGGACGGCCGGACAGGTCGACGGCGGCCCGGACGAGCACCTCGTCCATCGGGACGGTGGCCGAGCCGTACCGCCGGATGCCGGCCTTGTCCCCCAGCGCCTGGTCGAACGCGGCGCCCAGGGCCAGCGCGGTGTCCTCCATCGTGTGGTGGGCGTCGATCTCCAGGTCGCCGACGGTACGCACGGTCAGGTCGAAGCCGCCGTGCCTGGCGATCTGGTGGAGCATGTGGTCGTAGAAGCCGACCCCGGTGCTGATCTCGGCCCGGCCGGTGCCGTCGAGGTCGATCTCGACGAGGACCTTGGTCTCCTTGGTGATCCGCTCCACCCGGGCGGTGCGACTCATGACAGTTTCTCCATCGCGGTGAGGAAGGCGTCGGTCTCGGCGGGGGTGCCGGCGGTGACCCGCAGCCAGCCGGGCAGGCCCACGTCGCGCACCAGCACCCCGGCGTCGAGCAGGGTCCGCCAGGCCGCCGACTGGTCGTCGCCGACGGCGAACAGCACGAAGTTGGCGTCGCTGTCGGCCACCCGGTGCCCCCGGGCCCGCAGGGTCGTCACGATCCGGTCCCGCTGCTCCTTGATCGCGTCGACGGTGCCCAGCAGGACGTCGCGGTGGGCCAGCGCCGCGCGGGCGGCGGCCTGGGTGAGCGCCGAGAGGTGGTAGGGCAGCCTGACCAGCTGCACCGCCGCCACCACCGCCGGGTCGGCGACCAGGTAGCCCAGCCGACCACCGGCGAACCCGAACGCCTTGCTCATCGTCCGGGTCACCACCAGCCGCGGGTGCCCGGGGAGCAGGGCCAGGGCGCTGGCCGTGCCGGGCCGGGCGAACTCGGCGTACGCCTCGTCGAGGACCACCATGCCGGGGGCGACGTCGAGCACGGCGGCGACCACCGCCGGGTCGAGCGCGGTCCCCGTCGGGTTGTTCGGGGAGCAGAGGAAGACCACGTCGGGGCGGTGCGCCCGGACCTCGGCGACGGCCTCGTCGGCGGTCAACCCGAAGTCCACCCCCCGCTGCGCCGGCACCCACCGGGTGCCGGTGCCCAGGGACAGCAACGGGTGCATCGAGTACGCCGGCACGAAGCCCAACGCGCTGCGCCCCGGCCCGCCGAACGCCTGGAGCAGCTGCTGCTGGATCTCGTTGGAGCCGTTGGCCGCCCAGACCTGCTCGGCGGTGATCCCGTGCCCGAGGTAGCCGGCCAGGTCGGCGCGCAACGCCACCGCCTCCCGGTCCGGGTAGCGGTTGAGGCCGCGCAGCTCGGCGGCGAGCGCCTTGCCGATCGCCGCCACCACCGGCTCGGGCACGGCGTAGGAGTTCTCGTTGGTGTTCAACCGGACCGCCACGTCCAGCTGCGGCGCCCCGTACGGCGAGCGGCCCCGCAGGTCGTCGCGGATCGGCAGGTCGTCGAGGGTGGTCACGACGCCTCCCCGGCGAAGCGCGCGGCGACCGCCTGGCCGTGCGCCGGCAGGTCCTCCACGGTGGCCAGGGTCACCACGTGCGGCGCGACGTCACGCAGCGCCTCGCGGGTGTATTCCACCAGGTGCACCCCGCGCAGGAAGGACTGCACGGACAGCCCCGACGAGTGCCGGGCGCAGCCCCCGGTGGGCAGCACGTGGTTGGAGCCGGCGCAGTAGTCGCCGAGCGACACCGGCGCCCACGGCCCGATGAAGATCGCCCCGGCGTTGCGCACCCGCAGCGCCCAGTCGCGGGCGTCGCGGGTCTGGATCTCCAGGTGCTCGGCGGCGTACGCGTCGACCACCCGCAGCCCGTCGGCCAGGTCGTCGACCAACACGACGCCGCTCTGCTCCCCGCCGAGCGCGGTGCCGACCCGCTCGGCGTGCTTGGTCGCCGGCACCTGCCGGGCCAGCTCCCGGTCGACCGCGTCGGCCAGCTCGACCGACGGGGTGACCAGCACGCTGGCCGCCAACGGGTCGTGCTCGGCCTGGCTGATCAGGTCGGCGGCGACGTGCGCCGGGTCGGCGGTGTCGTCGGCCAGCACGGCGATCTCGGTCGGGCCGGCCTCGGCGTCGATGCCCACCACGCCGCGCAGCAGCCGCTTGGCGGCGGTCACCCAGATGTTGCCCGGCCCGGTGATCATGTCGACCGGCGCGCAGCGCAGGGTGCCCGCGGCGTCGACCGTCGACCCGTACGCCAGCATGGCGACCGCCTGGGCACCGCCGACGGCGTACACCTCGTCGACGCCGAGCAGCGCGCAGGCGGCCAGGACCCGGGCGTCGGGAAGGCCGCCGTTGTCCTGCTGCGGCGGGCTGGCCACCACCAGCGAGCGGACCCCGGCCGCCTGGGCCGGCACCACGTTCATCACCACGGTCGACGGGTACATCGCCAGCCCGCCGGGGACGTAGAGGCCGACCCGGTCGACCGGCACCCAGCGCTCGGTGACCGTGCCGCCCGGCACGACCTGGGTGGTGTGGTCGGTGCGGCGCTGGTCGTCGTGCACCCGGCGGGCGCGGGCGATCGACTCCAGCAGCGCGGCCCGCACGTCGGGATCGAGCACCCCCTCGGCCGCGGCGATCGCCTCGGTCGGGACCCGCAGCACCGGCGGGCAGATGCCGTCGAACCGCTCGCTGGCCTCCCGGATCGCCGGGTACCCATGATCCCGGACCGCCTCGACGAGCGGGCGGATCCGCTCGACCGCCACGGAGACGTCGAGCTGGGCACGGGGCAGCAGGCGACGCGGGTCGGAAACCCCGCCGCGCAGGTCGATCCGTTTCAACACGCCCCCGAGTCTAGGCGGCGGCCCGGAGGGCGACCCGGGCCGCCCGTACCGCGGGACGGTGAGCCGGGACACGCCGACCGCGCCGGATCGGGCTACGCTCGGACGCGTGACCGCACGGCTGCCGGTGTTTCCCCTCGCAACGGTGCTCTTCCCGGGTCTGGTGCTGCCGTTGCACATCTTCGAGGAACGCTACCGCCACCTGGTACGGGACCTGGTCGGGCGCCCCGAGGGGATGCCCCGCGAGTTCGGTGTGGTGGCCATCCGCTCCGGCTGGGAGGTCGCCCCGGCCGGGGGCCGGGCCACCCCGGGCGGCGGCGAGGTGACCCTGCACGAGGTGGGTTGCACCGCCGAGCTGCGTCAGGTCACCGAGCTGGACGACGGTGGCTTCGACATCGTCACGGTGGGCCGGCGGCGGTTCCGGGTCGCCGGGGTCGACCGGGAGGCCGCCCCCTACCTGACCGCCGACGTCGAGTGGCTGCCCGAGCCGACCGGCCCGGACGAGGCCGCCGAGCTGCTGGCGGCCCGGGTGATCGCGGTGTTCCGGCAGTACCTGGGCCTGATCCGGGACGACCCGCAGGAGCTGTCCGAGCAGCTCCCGGAGGACCCGACGGTGCTGTCGCACCTGGTGGCGGCCACCGCCGTGCTGACCGTGGCCGACCGGCAACGGCTGCTCGCCATCGACGACACCGCCGCCCGGCTGCGCGCCGAGCTGCGGCTGCTCAACCGCGAGTCGGCCCTGCTGCGTCAGGTGCGGGCGGTTCCGGTGCCGCTGTCGGAGCTGGCGTCCCCGCCGGCCCCCAACTGACCCCGCCCGCCGGGCCGACCGCACCCGGCGGGCCGCCCCCGTCGGGCGCACCGGCCGCGCCCGACGCGTCCGGCCAGCCGGGTCCGCCGGGCTCCGGCTCCGGGCGCAGCGACGGCCACCGCGACCAGCCGGCCAGCAGGGTGTACGCGACGGCGGCGGCGAACGCGGCCAGCAGCAGGTTGCCGTACGGCACGGGCAGCACGCCGAAGAGCCGGTCGATGCCCCCGGCCCGCAGGTCGGCCGGCTTGTCGAAGGACGTGCCGGCGGGGGCGGTGGCGAGCAGCCGCTGGTAGCCGTCCAGCCCGACCCGGCGGCCCACCTGCCAGGCGACCAGGGCGGTGCCGAGCGCGCCGACGGTCAGCGCGACCAGGTTCACCGGGCCCCGGCGGCGACGCAGCAGCATCCACACCGCGATCGCGGCGAGCACCCCGAAGCCGAGCCCGAGCAGGCTGAACCAGCCGTCCGCGGCGATCGGCTGCTCCGGCTGGGGCTGGGCGTAGACGGCGCCCTCGGCGGTCTTGAGCACCGGGGTGTCCGGGGCCAGCGCGGCCCAGAGCAGTCCCAGCGGCACCCCCAGCGCGGTCAGGCCCAGCACCAGGCCGGCCGCCACCGCCGGGGTGTGCCGGGGTCGCGGCTCCCCCGGCTCCCCCGGCTGCGCCGGCCAGCCGGACGGCGGCGGCCACGGCAGGTACGACCCACCCGGGTCGTGGCCGGGCCCGGCCGGTGCTCCGGCGGCAGACGACTCGTCGCCGCGCGACTCAGCGGCAGCCGACTCGGCGGCGGGCGGCCCATCGGCGGACGGCCCGGCGGGCGGGGTGGGCGCGGCACCCGCCGGGGTGTCGGCGGGGCGGTACGGATCGGGGGTGTCCGGGCTCACCCGATGATCCTCTCAGGCGTGGTGGCACGGCGGGGCGGCGGAGCCCGTACCACCCCTCACCGGGCGAACGGTTCCAGCATCACCGAGGCGGCCCGCAGCCACGCGGCCCGGGTCTCCGCCTGGAGCTGGTGGTACTCGATCGACGAGCCGGTCTCCAGCACCGGGTCGTACGGCACGACGGCGACGGCCCGGGTCCGGGTGGCGAAGTGCCGCTCCAGGTCGTCCTGGAGGGTGGACCGGCCGGGGGTGGGGCAGGAGATCAGGGTGACCGCGTTGTCGGCCAACTCGCCCATGCCCTCCTCGTGCAGCAGGTCCAGCATCCAGTCGGCGCTGAACGCGGCGTCCTCGCGGGGCACGGTGGTCACCACGAGCTGGTCGGCGGCGTGCATGACGGTGCGCCAGTTGGGGCTCTCCACGTTGTTGCCGGTGTCCACGCAGACCACGTCGTGGGTGCGGCGCAGCAGCTCCAGCACCCGCTTGACGGTGAACTGGTCGAGCCGCTGGGCGAACCGGGGGCTCTCCTCCCCGGCCAGCACGTCGTACGAGCCGTCGGAGGCGTGCCGCAGATAGTCGTCGAGGGACTCCAGCAGCTCCGCGCCGTCCCGGATCTCGATGTGCGCCAGATCGCTGATCAGATGCCTGATCGTCCGGGCGTGTCGGGCGCTGCCGGCGCGCAGCCCGAGGGTGCCGCGCAGCTCGTTGTCGTCCCAGGCGAGCACCCCCCGGCCCCGGACGCTGCCGACGGTGGCGGCGGCGAGCACCGTGGCGGTGGTCTTGTGCACCCCACCCTTGGGGTTGGCGAAGGCGAGCACCCGGGGGGTGCCCAGGTCGCGGCGGAGGATGCCGGCGGCCCGTTCCTGCTCGTCCTGGGGACCCTGCTGACGCCACTCGATGCGGGCCGGCTCGATCCGGGCCGGGTAGCCCCGGTCGGCGGTCACCGCCGGCGGGTACGCCACCGGCTCCGGCTGGTACGTCGGCTCCGGCTGGTAGGCGGGCTCGGGCTGGTACGTCGGTTCGGGCTGGTAGACCGGCTCCGGCTGGTACGTCGGCGTCGCCGGGTATCCGGGCTCGGGATACGCCGCCGGCTCGGGGTAGGCGGGTTGCGGCGGCTGGTACGTCGGCTCCGGGGGCGCGTAGCCGGGCGTGCGGTAGCCGTTGTCCAGCAGCGCGTAGCGGGACTCGGTGGGCGGCGGCTCGGCCCGGTAACCGTTGTCGAGCAGCGCGTAGCGGGACGGGACGACCGGCGGCTCCGGCGGCCGGGCCGGCTCCGGCAGGTAGCCGGGGTCGGCCGGGTAGCCACCGGGGGCACGGTAGCCGGGATCGGCCGGATAGCCCTGGTCGGCGGGACGGCCCGGGGCGGCCGGATAGCCCGGGGCAGCCCGGTAGCCCTGGTCGGTCGGACGGCCCGGGTCCACCGGGTAGCTGACGCCGGGGCGGTAGCCCGGATCGGGGCCGTACCCGGGATCGGGGCCGTAGCCCGGGTCGGGCGGTGGCGGCACGGCGGCCGACCCCCGGCCGGACCAGCCGCCACCGGGCGCCCGGCCGGGCAGCGGCTCCCGGGGCGCGTCGCCGCCACGGCGGTCCGGCTCCGCCGGTTCGGCGGCGCGTCCACCGAGGCGGGCGCGCTCGAAGAGCGTCCGCCATCGCGGTGCCGGTTCGGCCGACCGGCCCCAGCCGGTCTCGGTGCCGTCCAAGGCTCGCCCTCCCGCGCCGTCGATCTCCGCCTGACAGGCTACGAACGAAACCCTATTCGGACCACACCGGTCTGCACACATCTGCCGGGGACAATACTTACCGCGACCGGACGGGCGACGCACCGCGACGGGAGTCCGGGGAGGTGGGAGCGGGGGTCGGCACCAGCCGGCCCGGTCCCACCCCGGTCGGTGCGGGTACCGGCACGATCACACGGGGTGCTCCTTCCGACGAATCGCCCACCGCCGGACGTCCGGGCCGGGCGGCCGGCGGGCGGGAGCGGGGTCAGGCGGGTGGTTGGTCGGTGTCGGCGGGGGGCCGGGCCACGTCCCGCTGCTCCGGCAGCGGCGGCAGGAAGACCGTCCGGTCCAGCCGGGTCACCTCCGGGGCCGGGTCGACCGTACGGACCCCGTCCCGCCCGGCCGTGGCACGCAGGGCGGCCGGCTCGGCCCGGACCACCGCCGCGTAGACGCAGGCGCACGCCGACCGGTAGCCGGCCGCCTCCCGCGCGGCGACCTGCGCCCCGGTCTCGTACTCTCGGCGGGTCGTCGGGTCGTCGGCGGCGGCGGCCCGGCTGCGCCGGTCGGCGGCCTCCCGGTCCTTGCGGTCGGCGAGACCGGCCATCCCGGCGGTGACGTCCTGCGGCAGCCGCTGCGCCGGCAGCCGGACCACCTCGGTCTGCCGGTCGGGCAGCGGCACCCGGACCACCACCGCCGCCACCTCGACGCCGGCCAGCAGCGCCGGCAGCCGGTCCGGCGCGACGTACCCGTCGAAACTCACCAGGGCGTACGCCCCGGCGGTGAGCGCGGCGAGTTCGGCCCGGCTGGCGGTGGCGTAGCCGGGCAGCGAGTCCCCGGGCAGCACCCCGACCCGGGTCACCTGCCCGACCGTACGGTCACCGACGGGTGCCGGCCGGCGGGCCGACCAGCCGGCGGCGAGCAGCACCGCGCCGACGGCGAACACCGCCGTGGTGACCAGCCACCGGGCCGGCCGGGGCGCGCCGGCCGCCGGGGCGTCGGTCGGCCCGGGGTCGTCCGGCGGATCGTGCCGCACGGTCAGTCGCGCAGGATCGTCAGCGCGCGGGCCAGGTCGTCCGGGTACTCGCTGACGAAGGTCACGTCGTCGCCGGTGCGTGGGTGGGCGAAGGTCAACGACCTGGCGTGCAGCCACTGCCGGCGCAGTTCGAGCCGGGCCGACAGGGTCGGGTCGGCCCCGTAGGTGAGGTCGCCGACGCAGGGGTGCCGCAGGGTCGAGAAGTGCACCCGGATCTGGTGGGTACGCCCCGTCTCCAGCCGGACGTCGAGCAGGCTGGCCGCCGGGAACGCCTCGATGGTGTCGTAGTGGGTGATGCTCGGCTTGCCGTCGGAGACCACCGCCCAGCGGTAGTCGTGGTGCGGGTGCCTGTCGATCGGGGCGTCGATGGTGCCGCGCGACGGATCGGGGTGCCCCTGGACCACCGCGTGGTAGCGCTTCTCCACCTCGCGGTACTTGAACGCCCGCTTGAGCGCGGTGTACGCCTGCTCGCTCTTGGCCACCGCCATGATCCCGGTGGTGCCCACGTCGAGGCGGTGCACCACACCCTGCCGCTCGGCCGCCCCGCTGGTGGAGATCCGGTGGCCGATCGCGGCCAGGCCGCCGATGACGGTCGGGCCGGTCCAGCCGGGGCTGGGGTGGGCGGCCACCCCCACCGGCTTGTCCACCACGACGATGTCGTCGTCGGCGTAGACCACGGTCAGCCCGGGGACCGCCTGCGGCACCACGGTCGGTGGCGCGACCGGGGCGGGCAGCGTCACCTCCAGCCAGGAGCCGGCGCGTACCTTGTGCGAGTTCTGCCGGGCCGCGCCGTCGACCAGGGCGTCCCCGGCGTCGACCAGCGCGGCGGCAGCGGTGCGGGAGAGCCCGAACAGCCGGGACACCGCCTGGTCGAGCCGCATGCCGTCGAGGCCGTCCGGGACG
Organism: Micromonospora sp. WMMD734; assembly: GCF_049178975.1. Taxonomy (NCBI): domain Bacteria; kingdom Bacillati; phylum Actinomycetota; class Actinomycetes; order Micromonosporales; family Micromonosporaceae; genus Micromonospora; species Micromonospora sp. WMMD734. The sequence continues at coordinate 454,423 of NZ_JBMHMK010000001.1, read as the reverse complement.
GGCAGCGAGCGGTGGTCGCCACCGGTGGCGGTGGAGGTGGAGGTCATGCCCGCTCCCGGGGTTCGGCGTCGGTCGGTGCGGTCTCGGCGGACACCGGACCGGTGGGTGGTCCGGTCGTCGCCGGGGTGGCGGTGTCGCCCTTGGCCCCGACCCGCCGCCCGTCGCGCTGCCGGCCGGTCAGCTCCAGCAGCACGGCCAGCAGCACCCCGGAGACCAGGCAGCTGTCGGCCAGGTTGAACACCGGCCACACCTGGCCGTACGGGTCGAAGAGGCTGACCATGTCCACCACGTGCCCGACGAAGTGGCCGGGCGCGCGGAAGATCCGGTCGGTGAGGTTGCCCAGCGCGCCGCCCAGCACCAGCCCCAGCGAGACCGCCCAGGGCAGCGAGCGCAACCGCAGCGCCATCCAGGCGATCCAGCCGACCACCCCGATGGTGATCAGCGGGAACACCCAGGTGTGGTCGGCGCCGATGCTCCACGCCGCGCCGCTGTTGCGGGTCAGGGTGAGGTAGACCGCCCCGCCGAGCAGGCGCACCGGCGGGCGGTCGTCGAGCAGTTGCAGGGCGAGATGCTTGGTGAGCAGATCCGTCAGCAGCGCGAGCAGCGCGATGCCCACGAGGAGCACGACCGCCCTGCGGCGGGGCGTACGGCCGGCCGGCTCGGTGGTGCCGGATCCGGCGGTCGGTGCTGTGGTCATCGACTCCCCATCGACTGTCCCGACGACGCAGGTCCGCCGTCTCGCGAGGTCACCGGGGAGCGGACGTCAGCGCCGTTCCTCCAGCTGCTTGCAGGTCACGCAGAGGGTCGCCGACGGGAAGGCGGCGAGCCGCTCGACCGGGATCGGGTTCCCGCACCGCTCGCACCATCCGTAGCCGCCCTCGTCGAGCCGCTCCAGGGCACGCTCGACCTGGGTGATCCGTTCCCGGATGCTGTTGGCGAGGGAGATCTCCTGCTCGCGCTCGAACGTCTTGGTGCCGGTGTCGGCCTGGTCGTCCCCGGCCGAGTCGGTCAGCCGGTCGCGCTGCAGCTCGGTGATCTCGCTCAGCGTCTGATCGTACTCGGCACGCAGCTCGTCCCGTCGGGCTGCCAGGGCCGCCCGGATCTTCTCGGTCTCCGCCGCGCTGCGGGTGGCCTGCGCGGTGGCCTTCGCCGCGGGTTTGCGACCGGCGGTCCTGGTGTCGGCTGGCTTCGCCATCGTCAGCTCCCTCAGCCGCGGGACGCGGCGCTCGGCGGTGCCCGGACAGGGTCCGCCGATGTGGCGTCCCCGGGTAACAAAACGGGCGCACGGCAACGGTGGCCGCGCACTCCGGAGGTTGGCAAGAATACGGAACGTACAGGCGTCCGACAACGTGCCGCACTGTCGTACCGCTATTCAGCCCCTAATAACCGCTAATTGGGGCAAAACGAAGACTAGCAGATCAGCCCTCCCGATCCTCGCCGTACTCGCCGAACCACCTCGCCAGGCGACCCCGCCGACTGATCGCCCGCAGCCGCCGCTCCGCCTCGTCCCGCACCCCGGCGGTCGCCACGATCAACATGCTGTCCCCGGTCTTGAGCCGGGTGTCCGCGCCCGGCACGAACCCCACCCCGTCGCGCAGCACCAGGGTCACCGACGCGCCCACCGGCAACCGCAGCTCGTCCACGTGCACCCCGGCCAGCCGGGACCCCGCCGGCACCTCCAGCTGGAGCAGATCCGCCCGCATCCGCTCCAGCGGGGCGGTCTCCACCCGGATCTCGGCCGGCTCGGCCGGGGCGGTCACCCGCAACCGGCGGGCGGCCGGCGCGAGCGTGCCCGCCTGGAGCACCGTGAAGATCACCACCAGGACGAAGACCGCGTCGAACAGCCGGTCCGCCCCGGGCACCCGGGCCGACAACGGGATGGTGGCCAGCACGATCGGCACCGCGCCACGCAGCCCCGCCCAGGACAGGAAGAGCTGCTCGCGCAGGCCCACCCGGAACGGCAACGCCGACACCAGCACCGACAGTGGCCGGGCCACCAGCAGCAGGGCCAGCCCGGTGACCACCGCCGGCACCAGCGCGGTGTGCAACCGCTCCGGCGTGGCCAACAGCCCGAGCAGCACGAACAACCCGATCTGGGCCAGCCAGGCCAGCCCGTCGGCGAACCCCAGGATGGCCTGCCGGTGCGGCAGCCGGGCGTTGCCGAGCAGCACCCCGGCCACGTAGACGGCGAGGAACCCGGAGGCGTGCAGCACCGCGCCGGCCGCGTACGCCAGCACGGTGAACCCGACCGCGGCGATCGGGTACAACCCGGACGACGGCAGCGCCGCCCGGCGCAGCGCGAACCGGCCGGCCAGCCCGGTGGCCAACCCCACCGCCGCACCCACCCCCAGCTCGTAGCCGACCAGGAAGACCTCGAACCACCACGGGTGCTCCACCGGCCCGGTGCGCGACAGCAGCACCACCAGGATCACCACCGGGGCGTCGTTCATGCCCGATTCGGCCTCCAGGGCGGCCACCAGCCGGGGCGGCAGCCGCAACCGGCGCAGCGTGGCGAACACCGCCGCCGCGTCGGTGGAGGAGAGCACCGCGCCGTAGAGCAGCGCCAACCGCCAGTCCAGCCCGAGCAGCAGGTGCACCACCAGCCCGACGACGACGATGCTGACCAGCACCCCGACGGTGGACAACGCGCCGGCCAGCCCGAGCACCGGGCGCAGGGTGCTCCACCGGGCGGTGAGCCCGCCCTCGGCGATGATCACGATAAGGGCGCAGAACCCCAGCACCCGGGTCAGCTCGGCGTCGTCGAACCGGATGCCCAGCCCGGCCTCGCCGATCGCCACCCCGAGCGCGAGATAGACCAGCAGGCTCGGCACGCCCAGCCGGGTGGAGAACCGCACCGCGCCGATCGCCACCAGCAGTACGGCCGCCCCCAGGAGCAGAGCCAGATCCAGTCCCGGCGTCACGGGCGCCCCACCCGGGGCACCGTCACCCGGCCGATCCGTCGCGCAGCCGCCGCAGCAGCGCGGTGACCTCCGGCGTCACCCCGTCCACCAGGAAGAGTTTGTCCCGGCTGGCTGCGCCGGTACGCAGCGCCACCGCCGCCGGGCGGACCCCGAGCGCCCCGGCCAACGCCCGACGGGCCGCCTCGGTGGCCCGGCCGTCCACGGCCGGCGCGGTCACGGCGATCACCAGGGCGGGCCCGTGCGGGCCGGTGAAGCAGCCGCCGACCCGGGGCCGGGACGCGCCGGGCTTGACCCGCACCGCGACGGTCACCGTGTCGTCAGTGGGCATCGACGCCGACCTCAGCGGGGGTAGGTGTCGGCGAGCAGGGCGGTGTCCGGGTTGCACAGGCCGCACGGGGTGAAGCCGAGGGAGACCGCCTCGTGCACCGGCAGCGGCTCGTGGTCCCGTTCGATCAGGTGGGCGCAGGAGAGCAGGTGGTAGCGGGGATGCCCGTCGACCACCCGCACCTCGGCGTCGAGCTGGGCCACCCGGGCGGCATCGGCGGGCGGGACCCGTTGGGCCGGCGGGTCCCACGGCGACGCGGCGTCGTCCGAGTGCTCCCAGGGCGGCGCGAGATCGTCCCCGGCCGCCCAGGCCGGGTCGTCCGCCGGGTCCCGACGCGGGTCGTCCGGGTCGGGCAGGTGAGGGTCGGTGGCCGGGTCCGCGCCGGGCCCGGCCACCGGGTCGGGGCCCGTGCGGCCCGGCACGGAGGACACGACGACGGGCTCCCAGGGGGCCTCCGCGTCGGGCTCCCAGGCACCGGCGTCGGGGCGGGTGGAAACGTCGACGGGATCGCCGGTCACCGGTGTGCCGGGTGGTTGCCGCCACCCGGCGTCACCGGTGCCGAACGTCGTCGCAGGGTACGTCGTCGGTTCGTCCGACGGCACGGACGCGGCCGGCGGGGTGGTCGGGTGGGACTCCGTCGCGCCCCGACCCCGCGCCTGCGCCCGGTCCGCCGCCCTCGCCCGGGTGACGGCTGCCTGGCGGGCACCGGCCACCAACGCGACGGCGGCCAACAGACTGGCCGCGATGGAACTGGTCAACAGCGTGCTGGAGCCGTCGACGAGACCGAACGCCAGCAGGACGACCGCGACGAGGATGAGCAGCAGACTGGCGACTAGCACGGCTCACCCCCGCCGCGTCGTGGGTCGTGGCTGGGTCGGCGACCGTCGGGGGACGGCCGCCGACCGTGGATCAGCGACCTGCTTCGAGGGCGCCGGAGCGACCGCCGCCGTACGAGCCGGCGAGGCCGGCCGCGGCGAGGCCGTTGCCACCGACGGCACGGGTGCCCTCGGCGCGGGTCATCTCGGCTTCGAGGCCCTGGCCCCGACCGTCGAGGTCCCGCAGCTGGCTCTCCAGGTACGCCTTGAGCCGGGTGCGGTACTCACGCTCGAACTGCTTGAGCTCCTCGATGTGCTTCTGCAACGCGGTCCGCTTGGCGTCCAGGCCGCCCATGGCCTCCTGGTGCCGCTGACGGGCGTCGCGCTCCAGCGCGTCGGCCTTGGCCCGCGCCTCGCGGGTGACCTCCTCGGCCTTGGAACGCGCCTCGGAGAGCAGCTGGTCGGCCTCCCGACGGGCGTCGGAGACGTGGTCGTCGGCGGTGCGCTGGGCCATCATCAGCACCCGCAGCGCCTGCTGCTCGCCGTCGCCGCCGACGGCCGGGCCACCGGTGCTGCGGACCTGCTCCAGCTCGGCCTGCATGGCGCGGGCGGCCTGCTCGGCGGCGGCCTTGTCGCGCTGCACCCGGTCGAGCTGGGCCTTGACGTCGTTGAGCTCCGCCGCCAGCCGGGCATCGCCACCGGGGCCGGCAGGGGCCCCACCACGACCGCCGCGCTCCACCTGGGCGCGCAGCTCGTTGTTCTCCTCGATCAGACGGGCAAGCTCACGCTCGACCTCGTCCAGGAAGGCGTCGACCTCCTCCTCGTCGTACCCCCGCTTGCCGATCGGCGGCTTTTTGAAGGCGACGTTGTGCACGTCGGCCGGTGTCAGCGGCATCGAAACTCCTCGGGTCAGTTGCGGCCGCGAAAGCGCGCGCTGGTCAGGAGAAGTTCCTGATCAGCGGATCTAACACAAACCTCATCAGCACGAACAGGATAACCAGGAGCACAAGGGAGGCCAGGTCGATGCTCACGGTACCAATTCGCAGTGGGGGGATCACCCGCCTCAACGCCTTGAGAGGCGGATCAGTGACGCTCCACACGGACTCAAGTCCGGCGGACGCGCCACGCCCCGGTTGCCACCGACGACCGTACTGGAGGACGGCACCGAGAACGAATCGGGCCAACAGCACGATAAGAAAGACGTACAAGATCAGGTAGAGCAGCTGGAACATGATCGACAACACGGCAGCGACGTCCCTCGGTCGGGTGGACTTAGCTCAGGGAGAAAAAGCCGCCCTCAGCGATCTTGGCTTTGTCCTCCGCGGTGACCTGGACGTTGGCCGGTGAGAGCAGGAACACCCGGTTGGTCACGCGCTCGATCGTACCGCGCAGCCCGAACGCCAGCCCGGCGGCGAAGTCCACCAGCCGGCGGGCGTCGGCCTCGTCCATCTCGGTGAGGTTGATGATCACCGGGACGCCGTCGCGGAAGTGCTCGCCGATGGTCCGCGCCTCGCGGTAGGTGGTCGGGTGCAGGGTGGTGATCTGGTAGCGCTGCTCCTCCTCGGCCACCACCGGCCGCTCCCGGGGCGACGCCTGCGGCGCCAGCGCCAGATTGTCCCGGGTGTGGTAGCTCAGCGCGCCCGAGGTGTCCGTGCCACCCGACCGGGTGATCGACCGGACGCTGGCCCGCTCCGGACGCTCGGGGCGCTCCGGACGCTCGTCGTCGGCCCGGTCGGCCTCGGCGAGCCGGCTCGACCGGTCCGTCAGCCGACCCCGGTCACCGAGGCGCGGACGCGGTGCCGGCGGCTCCTCCGCGTCGTCCTCGTCGTCGTCGGCGAACTCCTCGGCGTACCGGCTCGACCGGTACCGCGACTCGCGGTAGCCGGGCTTGTCGTAGCCCTCGTCGTAGCCCCGCTCGTCGTCCTCCTCGACGAGACCGAGCCAGACCCCCGCCTTGCGCAGTGCACCCATCCCGCGCCCTTCCGTCCGCCGTGCGGCACGCACCCCCGTGCCGTGTCGCCATGATCGCGAGTGGAATCCATGCCCACCGGATCAGAGCGGCAATCCCCGACTGGCGATTCGCGGCTCGCCCGTCGTGGCCCCCGACCGGGGGCGCCACCCCTGAACAACACTGATGTAATTTGCTTCTACCGCGGTCAGGCTACCGCAGCGTGGAACGCATTCCGAGCAACGCGCTGCCGACGCGGACATGTGTCGCGCCGTACCCGATGGCCGCTTCCAGGTCGCCGCTCATCCCGGCGGAGAGCACGGTGGCCGTCGGATACCCGACCCGGAAGGCCGCCGCCACCTCGGCCAGCCGGGCGAACGCCCGCTCCGGTTCCCAGCCCAGCGGCGCCACCGCCATCAGCCCCGCCAGCCGCAACGCCTCCGCGCCGGCCAGCGCCTCGGCCACCGGGCGCAGCCCCCGCTCGGGGTCGGCCGCCTCCGGCAGGGCACCGCCACGCGCCGGGTCACCGTCCAGGCTGACCTGCACCAACGTCTGCAACGGACGGTCCCGTGCGGACTCGGCCGCGGTGGCCAGCGCGCGGGCCAGCCGGACACTGTCCACGGAGTGCACCACGTCGGCGTAGCGCACCACCGAGCGGGCCTTGTTGCGCTGCAACTGGCCGATGAAGTGCCAGCGGACGTCCGCGCCGGCCGCCGCCACCTCCGCCGCCTTCGGCGCGGCCTCCTGGTCCCGGTTCTCCCCCAGGTCGGTGACCCCGAGCCCGGCCAGCGCGACCGCGTCGCCGGCCGGGTACGTCTTGGTCACCGCGATCATCGTCACCCCGGCCGGGTCCCGGCCGGCGGCCGCGCAGGCGTCGGCGATCCGGGCCCGTACCGCGGCCAGCCCGGCCGCCAGCGCGGCGCGGCGGTCCGCACCCACCGGATCGGGTGCCGCCGTCATCGGCCGGGCCGCCCGGTCGGCGACGCGGTGACGCGACCAGCCGGGGACCCGCCCGACGGGGTGGCGTGGTTGTCCGTCATCGGCGGGCTCAGGAACCGTTCTTGAGGAAGTCGGGCACGTCGACGTCGTCGAAGAGCACCCGGCGCGGCGACTGCTGCGGCGGCGGCATGGCGGCCGGCGTGGTGACCGCCGGAGCCTGCGGGGTGGGCTGGTTCTGGTTGCTCTTGCGCGGCGACTCGGAGGCCTTGTACGCGGGCGTGCCGCCGTCGAAGCCGGCGGCGATCACGGTGACCCGCACCTCGTCGCCGAGCGCGTCGTCGATGACCGCACCGAAGATGATGTTGGCGTCCGGGTGGGCCGCGTCGGTGACCAGCTGCGCGGCGTCGTTGATCTCGAACAGGCCCAGGTCGGAGCCGCCGGCGATGGACAGCAGCACGCCCCGCGCGCCGTCCATGCTCTGCTCCAGCAGCGGGCTGGAGATGGCCGCCTCGGCCGCCTCGACCGCCCGGTTCTCGCCCCGGGCGCTGCCGATGCCCATCAGCGCGCTGCCCGCCCCGCTCATCACGCTCTTGACGTCGGCGAAGTCCAGGTTGATCAGGCCGGGCGTGGTGATCAGGTCGGTGATGCCCTGGACACCGGAGAGCAGCACCTGGTCGGCGGTGCGGAAGGCGTCCATCATGCTGATCCCCCGGTCGCCCAGCGCGAGCAACCTGTCGTTCGGGATGACGATCAGCGTGTCGCACTGGTTGCGCAGTTCGTCTATCCCCGCCTCGGCCTGCACCTGGCGGCGCTTGCCCTCGAAGGAGAACGGCCGGGTCACCACGCCGATGGTCAGCGCGCCGAGTTTACGGGCGATGTTGGCCACCACCGGCGCGCCGCCGGTGCCCGTGCCACCGCCCTCGCCGCAGGTGACGAAGACCATGTCGGCGCCCTTGAGCACCTCCTCGATCTCGTCGCGGTGGTCCTCGGCGGCGTTCTTGCCGACGTCGGGGTTGGCGCCCGCGCCGAGCCCCCGGGTCAGCTCCCGGCCGACGTCGAGCTTGACGTCGGCGTCACTCATCAACAACGCCTGCGCGTCGGTGTTGATCGCGATGAACTCGACGCCCTTGAGCCCAACCTCGATCATGCGGTTGACGGCGTTGACGCCGCCGCCGCCGATGCCGACGACCTTGATGACCGCCAGGTAGTTGTGCGGAGGTGTCATCTCCGGTCCTTTCCCTTCGAGATTGGCTCGCAGCGCCCCGGTACGGCGTGGCCCCGACCGGTGGTCGACGAGCTGTCACCAGCGAGGATCAGCGGTGAACCCTAACCCTCTACTAGAGGCTTACAGTTATGTCAACCACTGATCCTCTTCGGGGCAACGTAAGCGCCCCCACGCCGAGAGCCAAGGACCTCACCGGCGTGTCGCCGCCGGGAGCGTAACGACTCACGTTCGCTGCGGACCTCACCGGAAGGTGACCACGTCAGGCGCGCTCACGTCGATCGTGTCGGCCTTCCGACCGAGCAGCGCCGTGGCCACCCGCGCCTTGTCCTCGCCCCGGGTCGCGTCGCCCCACACCACCGTCCGCCCGTCGCGCAGCCTCAACCCGATCCGGGCCAGCCCCTCGACGCCCACCTCGACCAGCACGGCCCGCAACTGCGGGGTGAGCACGGCCAGCACCTGCAACGCCGCGCGGGTGCCCGGGTCGTCCGGCCCCGGCGTGGCCAACCGCACCAGCGGCAGCCCCTGCGGGGCGCGGGGCAGCTCGCGGAACACCACCCCGCTGGCGTCGAGCACCACGAACCGGTCGTCACGCGGCACCGCCGCCACCCCGGTGCGCTCCACCACCGTCACCACCAGGGTGTCCGGCCAGTCGCGGCGGACCGTGGCCCGCTCCACCGGGGGCAACCCGCCGATCCGCCGGGCCGTCGCCGCCAGGTCCACCCGGGCCAGCGGCACCCCGTCCGGCACCGCCGCCGCGTCGCGCACCTCGACCGGGGTGACCAGCCGGGCCCCCTCCACCCGGACCTCGCGCACCCCGAACAGGCCGGAGCCGAGCACCGTCCAGGCCGCCAGGGCGGCCAGGACCAACACCCCGGCCAGCACCGCCCAGGGCAGCGCGGCCCGCATCCGCCGCTGCCGGGCCCGCGCCATGAACCGCCTGGTGGACGGCGGGACGGCGTCGCTGCCGGCCCGCACCAGCTGCCAGCGCCGCGCCGGGCCACGTCGGGGGCCGCCGTCCGCGCCCGTGGCACGGCCGGTCCGGCCCCGGGCCGGGCCCGGACTCATCCGGCGGTGGAGGCCGTGCCGTCCCGGCCCGACACCGTCGCCGGCCCGGTCGCCCGTGCGGTCAGCGCGTCGAGCAGCTGGTCACCCAGCAGCGAGATCGGCGGAGCACCCATGGTCACCACCACGTCGCCGGGGCGGGCCCGGCGGGCCACCTCCACCGGCGCGTCGTCGAACGAGTCCACGAAGACCTTGTGCGCCGGGTCCAGCGCCACCGCCGCCAGCAACGCCGCCGACCCCTCGCCCGGCTGGCGCAGCTCACCGGGGCCGAAGACCTCCAGCAGCACCAGTTCGTCGGCGATGCCCAGGGCGGCGGCGATCTCCGCCTGGAGGTCGCGGGTGCGGTAGAGCCGGTACGGCTGGAAGACCACGATCAGCCGGCCGTCGCCGGCCACCTCGCGCAGCGTCTGCAGAGCCAGCGTCATCGAGGTCGGGTGGTAGGCGTACTCGTCGTAGACCAGCACCCCGTCCGCGACGCCCTTGCGCTCGAAGCGGCGGCGTACCCCGGGGAACGCGGCCAGCGCCGCCTCCGCCGCGGCCACCGGCAGGCCGAGCAGGTGGGCGGCGAGCACCGCCGCGGCGCTGTTGAGCCCCATGTGTCGCCCCGGCACCGGCAGCCGGATCTCGCCCAGCGACCGGCCGTCGAGCGCGGCCAGGTACCGCACCCCCTGGGCGGACGAGGCCATCCCGGACAGCCGCAGGTCGGCGTCGGCCGCCTCGCCGTACGTCCAGACCCGCCGGCCCTCGGCGCGCAGCGTCTCGGCCAGTCGCCGTCCGCCCGGGTCGTCGGCACAGGTGATGACGTACCCGGCCGGGTCGGTGAGCCTGGCGAACTCGGCGAAGGCCGCCTCCAGGGTCGCCAGGTCGCCGTAGGTGTTCAGGTGGTCGGCCTCGATGTTGGTGATGATCGACACGTACGGGCGGTAGATCAGGAACGACCTGTCGCTCTCGTCCGCCTCGACCACGAAGTGCTCGCCGGTGCCGTGGTGCGCCCCGGAGCCGACCTCGGAGATCTCCCCGCCGATGACGAAGGACGGGTCGACCCCGGCCTGCTGGAGCACCATGGTCACCATCGAGGTGGTGGTGGTCTTGCCGTGGGTGCCGGCCACCGCGACGGTCCGCCGGCCGGTCATCGCCGCGGCCAGCGCCTCGGAGCGGTGCAGCACCCGCAGCCCGCGCCGTCGTGCCTCGACCATCTCCAGGTGGTCCTGCGGAATGGCGGAGGAGTAGACGACGGTGTCCACCCCGTCGAGGTTGGCCGCCTCGTGGCTCATGTGGATGGTGCCGCCCAGTGCCCGCATCCCGGCCAGTGACGGCCACTCGCGCAGTTCGCTGCCGGAGACCGGCAGGCCCCGGGTGAGGAAGAGCCGGGCCAGGCCGCTCATGCCGACCCCGCCCACCCCGATCAGGTGGATCCGGCCCAGGTCCTCAGCGGTGAGCGTGCCGGCCGGGGTGAACTGCGCGGTGTTCATGCCAGGTACCTTCCCGTCGCGCTGGACCGGCTCACCGGGCCACCGCCTCGTAGACGAAGTTGAGCAGGGCCACGTCGCCGTCGCGTCGCCCGTACGCGGCGGCGGCGGCACCCATCGCGTACAGCCGCTGCGGGTCGCGCAGCAGGGGCAGCACGGTGCGCTCCAGCCAGGCCGGGGTCAGCTCGGCGTCGTCGACGAGCAGCCCGCCGCCGGCCTCCACCACGGGCAGCGCGTTGCGCTTCTGCTCCTGGTTGGAGTGCGGGTACGGCACGTAGATGGTGGGCAGCCCGATGGCGGCCACCTCGGCGCAGGTCATCGCCCCGCCCCGGGCCAGCATCAGGTCGGCGGCGGCGTAGCCCAGCTCCATCTCGGACAGGTAGGGCAGCGCCACGTACGGCACCGGCAGGTCGGTGGGGACCGGCACCGGCTCGTTGCGGGCACCCATCACGTGCAGCACCTGCACGCCGTTGCGGGCCAGTTCCTTGGCCGCGCCGGAGACCGCCAGGTTGATCGACCGGGCACCCTGCGAGCCACCGGCGACGAAGAGCACCGGCAGGTCGGGACGGAGTCCGAAGTGGGCGCGGGCGGCGGCCCGCATCGCGTTGCGGTCCAGCCCGGCGATGCCCCGACGCAGCGGCACCCCGACCACCCGGGCGTCGCGCAGCGCCTCGGCCTGGGCCGGCTGGTGCGGGAAACCGACGGCGATGTTCTTGGTGAACTTCATGCCGAGCCGGTTGGCCACCCCCGGGGGGACGTTCACCTCGTGGATGACGATCGGCATCTCCCGCCGCCACGCGGCCAGGTAGCCGGGGACGGAGACGTACCCGCCGAAGCCGACGACCACGTCGGCGGCGACCTCGTCGATCACCTTGCCGGCGGCGCGGGCCGCCTTCCACATCCGGTCCGGGGTGCGGACCAGCCCCATGTTGACCGAGCGGGGCAGCTGGTAGGCGGGGATCTGCCGCAGGTCGTAGCCGGCCGGCGGGATCAGCTCGTTCTCCAGGCCCTTGGGGGTGCCGAGGCAGGTGATCCGGACGCCCGGGTCGTGTCGGCGCAGGCAGTCGGCGAAGGCGAGCAGCGGGTAGATGTGCCCACCGGTGCCCCCTCCACAGAGCACCACCGAACGCAGCGGACCCATCAGCGTCTCCTCTCGCTCGCCGGCCCGCCCCGGGTCCGGTCCTGCCGGACGCCGCGCGGTACGGCCTGATCGTCGGGTCGCCGCCCGCGCGCCCGGGGTACGGACCCCGGGGCAGCCGGTGGCGACGCCGGTCGGCTCCGCGCACCGGGAAGCGGCGGCAACGGGGCCCAGACTAGTCGGACCCATCGGGCGGGCGGACGGGCGTGCAGGGCTCGGGCCGCGTCGGGTTCGGCGCGGGCGAAGGAGGCGAGCATGCCCACCGCGGCCAGGGTGACGACCAGGGCGCTGCCGCCGTCGGAGATGAACGGCAGCGGCACCCCGGTCAGCGGCAGCAGCTTGGTCACCCCACCGACGTTGATCACCGCCTGGCCGACCAGCCAGGCGGTGACGGCGGTGGCGGCGAGCCGGCGGAACGGGTCGGCGACCCGGCGGGCGATCCGCAGCCCGGTGTAGGCCAGCACGGCGAAGAGCACCAGGATGACGGTGCAGCCGACCACGCCCAGTTCCTCGGCGATGACGGCGAAGATGAAGTCGTTGTGGGCGGCCGGCAGCCAACCGAACTTGAGGCTGCCCTTGCCCAGCCCGACGCCGAACCAGCCGCCGTGCTCGATGGCGTTGCGGGCCTGGACCATCTGCCAGCAGGCGTCCTCGACACACTTGGCCGGGTCGGGCGTGTCGAGGAACGAGGTGAGCCGGGCCAGCCGGTAGTTCTCCTGCCCGCGTGCCCCGGAGCCGGCCCCGAGGGAGGCCACCGCGACGAGCAGGCCGACGCCGACCAGGCCGACGGCGGAGAGCGCGGCGAAGACCCGCAGCCGCACCCCGGCCGCCCAGAGCAGCCCGACCACGATCGCCAGCAGGCAGAGCATGCTGCCCAGGTCGTTGTAGCCGACCAGCACGAAGAGCAGGCCGACGACGGGGAACAGCGGGGTGGCCAACTCCTTCCACCAGCCGAGCGCGGCGCCCTTGCGGGCCACCACGTGCGCGCCCCACAGCACCAGCGCCAGCTTGGCCAGCTCGGCGGGCTGCACCTGGATCGGCCCGAGGTAGAGCCAGAGCAGGTTGGCCCGCAGCGGGCCGAGCGACGCCAGGCCGAACAGGGCGTTCAGGGCCACCAGCAGGTTGAGCACCAGCAGCAGCACCACGGCCCCGCCGAGCAGCGGCCGGCCCAGCGAGCGGAAGGTGGTGGCCGGCAGCCGTTGGCAGGCCCAGAACGCGACGATGCCGATCACCGCGAAGATGGCCTGCTTGGTCACCGAGGCGGCGGCGTCGCCGGCCTCGGCGTAGTCGCGCACGCTGGTGGCCGAGAAGACCATGGTCAGGCCGATCAGCAGCAGCAGGCCGGCGCTGGACAGCAGCAGGTAGTAGGAGGTCAACGGGCGGGCCAGCAGGCCGCGCAGCGCCGCCAGGCCGCCGGCCGGGCCCAGCCCGGACAGCCCGCCGGGCGGGTCGGCGGTACGCCCCGTGCCCGCGGCCCGCCGCGGCTGGGTCTGCGTCGTCGTCCCGGTGCTCGTGCCTAGGTCCTCCCCCACCCGCCCATCATCGCCGCTGCGGGCGGCCCGTTCCGGCCGTTCCCCCCGGTCGGCGTGTCGAAATACGAAACGGGGGGCCCTCCGGTGGGAGGGACCCCCGTCCGGCACGCCCGGCCGGTCAGCCCATGCTGGCCAGGAAGTCGCTGTAGAACAGGCCCAGCGCGATGGCCACCCCGATCCCCGCGATGATCCAGAACCTGACCACGATGTTGACCTCGCTCCAGCCGGCCAACTCGAAGTGGTGCTGGAGCGGGGACATCCGGAACACCCGCTTGCCGGTGGTCCGGAACGAGATGATCTGGATCACCACGGACATCGTGATGATCACGAAGAGCCCACCGAGGATCGGCAGCAGCAGCACCGTACGGGTGGACATCGCCATCCCGGCGATCAGCCCACCGAGACCCAGCGCGCCGGTGTCACCCATGAAGATCCGGGCCGGCGAGGTGTTCCACCACAGGAAGCCCACGCAGGCCCCGGCCGCCGCCCCGGCGATCAGCGCGATCTCCAGCGGGTCCCGGACGGCGTAGCAGTAGTTGTTCGGGTTGGCGGTGTACGTCGGGTCGGCGCACCAGTGCCGGTACTGCCAGAAAGCGATCAGCGCGTACGCCGCCAGCACCATCACCGAGGCACCGGTGGCCAGCCCGTCCAGCCCGTCGGTGAGGTTGACCCCATTGGTCGCCGCCATCACCACCATGATGATCACGACCACCGAGGCGATCTTGCCGATCTCCAACGCCGGGATGTCCCGGATGAAGCTCAGCGTGGTGCTGCCCACCGTCTCGGTGTTGGTCGTCGCGCCGCTGGCGTCGGTCATGCTGCTCGGGAAGTACAGCGCGACCACCCCGAAGACCGCGCCGACCAGGATCTGCCCGAACAGCTTTCCGCGCTTGTTGAGCCCGCCGCTGTGCCGCTTGCGCACCTTGAGGAAGTCGTCGATGAAGCCGACCGCGCCGGAGAAGACCATCAGCCCCAGCAGCACCAGGGCGGTGATGGTCGGCTCGACCTGGGCGATCTGGGCGTCCGGCAGGGTGGTCAGGGCGAGGTGGCCGGCGACGTACGCGATCACCGTGGCCAGGATGAACACCACGCCGCCCATCGTCGGCGTGCCCTTCTTGCCCTCGTTGCTGGCCAGCCCCAGGTTCGACCGGATCGGCTGGCCGGCCTTGAGCCGGGCGAACACCTTGATCGCCAGCGGGGTCGCCAGCAACGACACCAGGAACGCCACGCCGATGGCGACGATGACCGCCCTCACGCGGCACCCCCCGCGCCGGCACCGTCACCCGGGACGTCGGCCCGCAACGCGTCGGCGACCTCCCAGGTCCGGTACCGGGAGCCCTTCACCAGGACGACGTCGCCCGGTCGTAGCTCGCTGCGCAGCACCTCGACTGCCGCCGCCTGATCGGTGAGCAGCACCGACTCTCCTCCCCAGTCACTTACCGCTGTCGCGCCCTCGTGGATCGGCGCGGCCGGCTCACCCACCACGAGCAGCCGGTCGACACCGAGTTCGGCCGCGAGCCGGCCGACCTCCCGGTGCCCCTCGTCCTCGTACGCGCCCAGCTCGGCCATGTAGCCCAGCGCGGCGAACGTCCGCCCACCCCGGTGCATCCCGGCCAGCGCGCGCAGCGCCACCGCCGTCGAGGCCGGGTTGGCGTTGTACGAGTCGTCGATCACGGTCACCCCGTCGGGACGGGTGAAGACGTCCATCCGGCGGGTGGAGACCAGCCCCAGGTCGCACAGGGCCGCCGCCAGCTCGGCCAGCGGCATGCCCAGCTCCCGGGCGACCGCCGCCGCGGCGAGCGAGTTGGAGACCTGGTGCCGGCCGGTCAGGCCGAGCCGCACCGGGGCGGTCCCCTCCGGGGTGACCAGCGTGTAAGCCGGCCGGCCCTGCCCGTCCAGGGTGACGTCCACGGCGCGGACATCGGCGTCGGCCGACTCGCCGTAGCGCACCACCCGGGCGGCGGTGCGCGACGCCATCGCGGCGACCAGCGGGTCGTCGGCGTTGAGCACCGCCAGCCCGTCGGCCGGCAGCGCCTCCACCAGCTCCCCCTTGGCCAGGGCGATGTTCTCCACCGAGCCGAACTCGCCCAGGTGCGCCACCCCGACGTTGAGCACCACCGAGATCCGCGGCGGCACCACGTCGCAGAGGTAACGGACGTGCCCGACGCCCCGCGCGCCCTTCTCCATCACCAGGTACCGGGTCTGCCCGGTGGCCTGCAACGCCGTGTACGGGTGCCCCAGCTCGTTGTTGAACGATCCGGGCGGGGCGACCGTCGGGCCGAGCCGGACGGCGAGCTGCGCGATCAGGTCCTTGGTGGTGGTCTTGCCCGACGACCCGGTCAGCCCGATCACGGTGAGCGCCGGCAGCCGGTCCACCACGGCGCGGGCCAGCCGGCCCAGCGCGGCCAGCGCGTCGTCCACCAGCACCATCGGCACCCCGGGCAGTTCCCGGGTGCCGAGCACCGCCACCGCGCCCTCGGCGACGGCACCGGCGGCGTAGTCGTGCCCGTCGACCCGCTCGCCGGGGAACGCGACGAACAGCGCACCGGCGGCGACCCGGCGGGAGTCGAACTCGACCGGGCCGGTGACCCTGGTGTCGGGGTCGGCGGCGTGCAGCCGGCCGCCGACCGCCGCGGCCACCTCGGCCAGGCTCAGCGGGATCACCGCTGACCCGCCAGGTCGCCGAAGCGGACGCGCAGCGCTTCCGCCAGCTCGGTCCGGTCGTCGAACGGGTGCACCTCGCCGGCGATCTCCTGACCGCGTTCGTGTCCCTTGCCGAGCAGCGCCACCACGTCACCCGGCCCGGCCAGCCGGACCGCCTCGGCGATCGCCTCCCGCCGGCCCGGCACCTCGACGATCCGGGCGGCGGCGTCGGCCCCGTACGCCCCGGCCAGCACCTCGGCCCGGATCGTCGCCGGGTCCTCGGTGCGCGGGTTGTCGTCGGTCACCAGCACCACGTCGGCGCCCCGGGCGGCGGCGGCACCCATCGCCGGGCGCTTGCCCCGGTCCCGGTCGCCACCGGCGCCGATGACGCAGATCAGCCGGCCGGTGCCCGAGTCCCGCAGCGCGGCCAGGGCGGCCACCACGGCGTCGGTCTTGTGCGCGTAGTCGACCACGCCGCGCACCGGGGCGTCCCCGCTGACCAGTTCCAGCCGGCCGGGCACCCCGCCGCAGGCGGTCACCCCGGCGGCGGCGGTGGTCGGGTCGACCCCGGCGGCGACCAGGCAGGCGATCGCGAGCAGCGCGTTGGCCACGTTGTGCCGGCCGGGCAGCGCCACCCC
The DNA here is from genome assembly GCF_049178975.1 of Micromonospora sp. WMMD734. NCBI lineage: Bacteria > Bacillati > Actinomycetota > Actinomycetes > Micromonosporales > Micromonosporaceae > Micromonospora > Micromonospora sp. WMMD734. The sequence goes on along the minus strand of NZ_JBMHMK010000001.1, from coordinate 437,768 downwards.
GGCGGGCAGGACCAGGTCGTCCGGGCCGTGCGCGGTGAACCGCTGGGCAAAACCCTCGCCGCCGACCCGGTCGGCCCACCAGGTGGCGGTCGGGTCGCCGGCCGCCGAGTAGCTGACCGTGGCCGGCCGGTACAGCGGGCGCAGCGCCGGGTCGTCGTGGTTGAGCACCTCGACCCGGCAGCGCCCGTCGAACAGCTTCGCCTTCGCCGCGAAGTAGTCGGCCGAGTCGGCGTGGAAGTCGAGGTGGTCGGAGCCGAAGTTGGTGTAGCCGCCGACGGTGAACCGGACCCCGCCGACCCGGCCCATCGCCAGGGCGTGGCTGGACACCTCCATGACCACCGCGGTCACCCCGCGCTCGCGCGCGGCGGCGAGCAGGGCATGCAGGTCGGTGGCCTCCGGGGTGGTCCGGACGCTGTCGGTCACCAGGTCGCCCAGCCGGGTCTCCACGGTGCCGATCAGGCCGGTGACGTGGCCGGCGGCGCGCAACCCGGACTCGATCAGGTAGGCCGTCGAGGTCTTGCCGGCGGTGCCGGTCACCCCGATCACGGTGAGTCCGTCGGTGGGGTCGCCGTAGACGGCGGCGGCCAGCTCGCCGAGCACCGCCCGGGGGTCGGGCGTCACCAGGACGGGCAGCCCGGTCGCGCCGGCCGTCGCCGCGCCGGCCGGGTCGGTCAGCACGGCCACCGCGCCGGCCGTGGCGGCGGCGGCGGCGAACTGGGCGCCGTGCCGGTGGGCGCCGGGCAACGCGGCGTACAGGTCGCCGGGGCGGACCTCCTGGCTGGCGTGGGTCACCCCGGTCACGACCAGCGCGACGGCGTCGGCCGCGGGCGTCACGGCGAGCCGGTCGGCGAGGTCGCCGAGCCGGACTCCGGGCACGGTACGGGGGCGTGGATTGCCGGGCACGGCGTCAGACCCTACCCGGTCGTCCGGTTCCGGCCGCACAGCCGCCCCGGTGGTTCGTCGGCACTCACCGATGATGTCCCGCCGTTCCCGGTCAGCGCGGAAAGACCTCGAAGTTGGGGGATTTCCCGCGCGACGGCGGGACCCGGTAGTGACGCAGCGTGAAGCCCATCATCTCGCGGAACGCCGGGGCGACGACCGCGCCGCCACCGCCCTCGGGGTTCCACACGAAGACCGCCACCACGTACCGGGGGGCCTCGGCGGGGGCCATCCCGATGAACGAGCCGACCTCGCCGGGTTGCTGCTTGCCGTCGAGGTAGCGCAGCCCGGTGCCGGTCTTGCCGGCGATCCGGTAGCCGGGCACGGCGGCGGCCAGGCCGGTCGCGCCGTCGACCGTGGTAACCGCCTCCAGCAGGGTACGCAGCGCGGCGGCGTTGCCCGGGCTGAGCACCGAACGGGTGACCGGGGCGGCGGCCGGGGTACGCCTGCCGTCCGCCCCGACCACCTCCTTGATCAGGTGGGGCTGGACGTAGGTGCCGTCGTTGGCGATGGTGGCGTACGCGGCGGCCATCTGCAGCGGGGTGGCGTCGACGCTGTGCCCGATCGGCACCGAGCCGTACGACGAGCCGCTCCACCGGTCGGCCGGGAGCAGCCGCCCGGACGCCTCGCCGGGCATTCCCTCGCCGGTGGGCTGCCCCAGCCCGAACCGCTTCTGGTAGTCGATCAGCCGGTCGGGGCCGAGCCGGTCGCCGATCTCGATGGTGCCGACGTTCGACGAGTAGGCGAGCATCCCGGCCACGCTCAGCTTCTTGCCGTCGGCGGGGTGGGTGTCGCGGAAGGTGACGTCGCCCCGGGTGATGGTGTTGGCGACCGGCCAGGCGCTGTCCGGGGTGATGACGCCCTCCTGCAGGGCCGCGCCGTAGGTGATCGCCTTGTGCACCGACCCGGGGTCGACCACGAAGCTGGTCGCGGCGTCCTCCCGGTCGGTGGGTCGGCTCTGCTCCGGCGACGCCGCGTTGTAGGTCGGGTTGCTCGCCTGGGCCAGCACCTCGCCGGTTCTGACGTCGAGCACCACCGCCGCGCCGATCGCGCCCCGGGTCTGCGCCATCTGCCGGCTGAGGATCTGCTGCACCTGGAACTGGAGGTCCCGGTCGATGGTGAGCACCAGCGAGCTGCCCGGCTTGGGTTCGGTGGTCTGGCTGTAGCCGCCGGGGATGGGCGCGTTGAGGTCACCGAGGCCGGCCTCGTACACCCGGCGGCCGTCCTGCCCGCGCAGCACGTCGTCGTAGCGGGCCTCCAGGCCCTCCAGGCCGTCCATGTCCTGGCTGGTGAAGCCGACCAGGTTGGCGGCCAGGTCACCGCCGGGCACCTCGCGGCGTTCGTCTCGGTGGGTGCCGATGCCGGCCAGGTCGAGGGCCTCGATCTGCTTGGCCCGGGCGACGTCGACGCCCCGGGCCAGGTAGCGGAACTGGAGGCCGCCCTGGCGTTTCATCTTCTCGGCCAGTTCGGAGACCGGGAGGCCGAGCAGCGGGGAGAGCAGCTTCGCGGTCTCCGTGCGGTCCTTGACCATGGTGGGGTCGGCGAAGACGTACCGTGCCTCGACGCTGCGGGCCAGCGGTGCGCCGGTGCGGTCCTCGATCGACCCGCGCGGGGCCAGCAGGTCGACCCGGGTGAGCCGGCCGCTGACGCCGCCGCCGGCATACGCCGGGGTGTCCACGGCCTGGAGGACGACCAGCCGGATGCCGATCACCGCGAACATCGCCAGCACCAGCACGGTGCCCAGCCGCAGCCGGCGACGCGGCTCGGCGAGCTTCGGCGGGCGGCGCGGCTTGCGCACCGGCCGTCGCCCGGCCGGCCGGTCGGTACGCCGGGGCGCCTCGGTCCGGCGCGGGGCGCCCCGGCCGGGGGTGTCGGTACGGCGGCCGGGGCGGCGGCGGGGCGTGGGCGGCTCGGCGAACTCGTCGTCGTCGGGGGCGGCCCTCGGCGGCACGGTCCGGATGACGGCGGTGCGCCCGGTCGGGGCGGCCTCCCGCCGGCCGGCCCGGTTGGCGGCGGCCCGACCGGGGGCGGCCCGGCCACCGTCGAGCACCTGCAGGGCGGGGCGGAACGGGTCGCCGGAGCGGCCGGCCCGGGGGGTACGCCGCTGTCCGCCCCGGTCCTCGCTGCTCTCCCGGATGGTCCGGCCCCGGGGGGTGTACGCCCGTGCGTCGGAGATCCCCCCGACGTCCCCGGTCCGGGGCTGCCCGGTGCGGGGCTCACCGGCGCGGCCCTGTCCCCGGGGCTCACCGGCGCGGGGTCCGGCGGCCGGGGGTTCCCCGCCGCGCGGCTCGGGGGTGCGTGGTTCCGGGGTGCGTGGTTCCGGCGTCCGGGGCCCGCCGTCCCGGCCGGCCCCGCCACGAACCGATCCGCGCCGGGAGCCCGTGGGGTCCCGGCGCGGATCGTCGGATCTCGGTGGCACGGGCCTTACCCCCCGTTGCCCTGCTGGCTGGTGATCGCCGGCTGCCCGTCGGCCGGCTGCGGGACGCCGATCAGCCGACCGTCCGGCAGCCGGATGTACGCCGGTTCGCCGGCCTCGACCAGGCCCAGCTTGCGGGCCTCCGCGGTCAGGTTGCCCGGCTCCTTGGCCTCCTCGATCTCCTTCTCCAGTTGCTGCTGGTCGACGTCGAGGCGGGCCTGCTGCTGCTGGAGCTGCTGGAGCTTGAACGCATTCTCGTTGATCTTGGTGTTGACCGCGAGGATGCCCAGCACCCCGCCGACGACCAGCACCACGATCAGCGCCGCGAACGGGGCCCGGGGCACCCGGACCGGCGGCGGCGGCGCCACCCGCAGCCGGGGCGACCCGGCGGCGGTGGCGGTACGGGTGGCCGGCTGCTCCGCCGGCCGCAACGCGGCACTGCCCTGGGTGGGGAACTCGCGCGCCCCCCGGCGCGTCTCCCCCGCTCGACCGGCGAGGTCCGCCGGCGTCGTGGTACGGGTCGTGCGCTGCGCCGTGGTCCGGCCCCCCGACCGCGGTGCGCGCTGCCCGACGACCGCGTCGCGGCCGTCACGCTTGTTGACGTTCATGTCCCCTCCCCCTGTTCGTCCGTCCTGCCGTCCCCCGGAGTCGACTCCAGGTCCACCGTGGAACCCCGCGTCGACCCCGTGCCCGGTTGGTGCATCGCCCTGACCCGTCGGCCGGACCGTTCGCGGTCGGTCCGCCCCTGCTGCCCGGTGGCCGGGTCGAGTCGCTCCGCCGCCCGCAGCCGCACGGACGCGGCCCGCGGGTTCGCGGCGACCTCGGCCTCCCCGGCCAGTTCGGCACCCCGGCTGAGCAGCCGGAACGTCGGACCCGACCCGGGGAGTTCCACCGGGAGGTCGACCGGGCCCTTACTGCGGACCCGGTCGGCGAGCGCCTGCTTGGTGAGCCGGTCCTCCAGCGAGTGGTAGGACAGGACCACCAGGCGACCGCCCACGTGGAGCTTGTCGAGGGCAGCCGGCAGCGCCGTCTCCAGCACCGCCAGTTCCCTGTTTACCTCGATCCGTAAAGCCTGAAACGTTCTCTTGGCCGGGTGTCCCCCGGTTCGTCGCGCTGGTGCCGGAATGCTCTCCCTGACCAGCTCCGCCAGCCGGGCCGAGGAGGTGATCCGGCCCCGCTCCCGCTCCCGCAGGATCGCCGAGGCGATCCGGCCGGCGAACTTCTCCTCGCCGTAGACCCGCAGCACCCGGGCCAGGTCCGGGTGGGAGTAGCTGTTGACCACCTCCTCGGCGGTCACCCCCCGGGTCTGGTCCATCCGCATGTCCAGCGGCGCGTCCTGGGCGTAGGCGAACCCGCGGTCGGGCGCGTCGAGTTGCAACGACGAGACGCCCAGGTCGAACAGCACCGAGTCGACGCCCGGATAGCCCAGCCGCGCCACCACCTCGGGCAGCTCGTCGTAGACGGCGTGCTCCAGGTGGATCCGGTCGGCGAACCGGGCCAGCCGGACCCGGGCGTGCGCCAGGGCCTCGGTGTCCCGGTCCAGGCCGATCAGCACCGTGTGCGGATGCCGTTGCAGCACCGCCTCGGCGTGACCGGCCAACCCCAGCGTGGCATCGACGTGGACCGTACGGCCGCCCCGGTCCAGCGCGGGGGCCAGCAGCTCGAGACACCGCTCAAGCAGCACCGGCACGTGCGTGCCGCGAAGCTCCCCCATGTCGACCCCCACTGTGGAATACGTCTCGTCGTGTCGCGCTCTGCTCGTCGGACGACGCCGTGCCGTCGTACCGCCAGATCCCCATCCGCTCCCGCCCCGGCCCCGGGCCGTCGCCCGGGGTGGAGATCGTGCCCCTGGCACCGGGGAAGGGGCGCCAGGAACTCGAAAGCGGCTGGAGATCTCGCAGTACGTCGGGCGTCGCCGCGCCCTACAGACCGCCGGGCAGCACCCCCTCCTCGATGTCGGCGAAGTCGTCTTCGCTGTCGGCGAGGTAGCTCTCCCAGGCCGTCCGGTCCCAGATCTCCACCCGGGTGGACGCCCCGATCACCACCAGATCCCGGTCGAGCGCGGCGTAGGACCGCAGGTGGGACGGGATGGTGACCCGGCCCTGCTTGTCGGGGACCTCGTCGTGCGCGCTGGCGAAGAAGACCCGGCTGTAGGCCCGGGCCGCCTTGTTCGTCATCGGCTGCGCGCGCAACTGGTCGGCGATCCGTTGGAACTCGGGCGTGGGGAAGACGTAGAGGCAGCGATCCTGCCCTTTGGTGATCACGACACCCCCCGCCAGCTCGTCCCGGAATTTGGCCGGAAGGATCAAACGGCCCTTTTCGTCCAGGCGCGGAGTGTGGGTGCCGAGGAACATCGGCCCAACCCCCTTGCCCTGAGCGGCGTTCGCGGCGCCGCTGACCCCCTGGGCCGGTGGGCCCTCCCGGCCTCACCATCGCGCCCCACTCTACTCCACTTCCCTCCACCTGCAACCAGAATCGCCGCCCCGGCGCGTCGCCGCCGAGGCTAAAACCGCACGTCAGAGCCGGTGGAGCGGAGTGGAGGGGCACGCCGGGCCGCAGCCGCGTCCGCTACCCGACATAGATCGACTCCATCCGGTGGAGCGTCCGCCGACCGGACGCCCGTCCCGCCCCGACCGAACGGTTCGCCGTCGGCGGCGATCTGGCGGGCGCGGGGGTCCGGTAACCTCGCTCGCGTGACGGACGCGAAGATGCCCCTGCGGGCGAAGGTGGCCAGCTCCGTGTCGAGGACCGCCGCGGCGCTGTCCCGCGCCGCCGGCCGGGGCGACGGCTCGGTGATCGGTGGATGGATCGGGCTGAAGATCGACCCGGACCTGCTGGCCCACCTCTCGGCCGGACGCGCCATCGCGCTGGTGTCCGGCACCAACGGCAAGACCACCACCACCCGGCTCTGCGCCGCCGCCGTCGGCGTGCTCGGCCGGGTCGCGACCAACTCGTTCGGCGCCAACATGCCCACCGGGCACACCTCGGCGCTGGCCAAGGCCGGCAGCACCCCGTACGCGGTGCTGGAGGTCGACGAGCACTACCTCGCGCAGGTGCTGGAGGCCACCGAGCCGCACGTGGTGGCCCTGCTCAACCTCTCCCGCGACCAGCTCGACCGGGCCAAGGAGGTCGCCATGATGGCGCAGCTCTGGCGCGCGGCACTGGTCCGGCACACCGACGTGCGGGTGGTGGCCAACGCCGACGACCCGATGGTGGTCTGGGCGGCCACCCCGCCCGCCGACCCGGCGCAGGGCGTCCGCCCGCCGCACGTCACCTGGTTCAGCGCCGGTCAGCGCTGGCACGACGACTCCTGGGTCTGCCCCGAGTGCGGCTCCACCATCCAGCGCTCCGGCGAGCAGTGGTGGTGCACCGGCTGCCCGCTGCGCCGCCCGGACGCCCAGTGGACGGTGGAGGACGACGGCGTGCTCGACCCCACCGGGGCCTGGCACAAGGTGACCCTCCAGCTCCCCGGCAAGGTCAACCTCGGCAACGCCGCCACCGCGCTGGCCGTCGCCGCCGAGTTCGGGGTACGCCCCGTCGACGCCGTCTCCCGGCTGCACACGGTCACCTCGGTCGCCGGCCGGTACGCCCAGGTCGACCGGGACGGGCGCAACATCCGGCTGCTGCTGGCCAAGAACCCGGCCAGCTGGCTGGAGGCGTTCGACATGGCCGACGAGGCGCCCACCCTGCTGTCCATCAACGCCCGTGACCCCGACGGGCTGGACACCTCCTGGCTGTTCGACGTCGACTTCGCCCCGCTGCGCGGCCGGCAGGTGCTGATCACCGGCGACCGCGCGTACGACCTGGCGGTCCGGCTCGACGTCAACGGGGTGCCGTTCCAGCACGTCCGGGCGTTCGGCGAGGCGGTCCGGGCGGTCCCGCCGGGCCGGCTGGAGGTCATCGCGAACTACACCGCCTTCCAGGACATCCGAGCGGAGTTGGACCGTGTCAACTGAGAGCCTGCGTATCGTCTGGATCTACCCCGACCTGCTCTCCACCTACGGCGACCGGGGCAACCTGCTGATCCTGGCCCGCCGGGCGCAGCAGCGCGGGATGCCGGTCGAGGTGCTGGAGGTCCGCTCCGACCAGCGGCTGCCCGCCACCGCCGACATCTACCTGCTCGGCGGCGGCGAGGACGGCCCGCAGGCGCTCGGCGCGCAGCGGCTGCTCGCCGACGGCGGCCTGCACCGGGCCGTCGCCCAGGGCTCGGTGGTCTTCGGCGTCTGCGCCGGCTACCAGCTCCTCGGCACCTCCTTCTTCGCCAAGGGCACCCGGTGCGCCGGGCTGGAGCTGCTCGACCTCTCCTCCGACCGGGGTCCGACCCGGGCGGTCGGCGAGCTGGCCGGCGAGATCGACCCCCGGCTGGGCGTGCCGCCGCTGTCCGGGTTCGAGAACCACGGCGGCCGGACCCACCTCGGCCCCGGCGTGTCGCCGCTGGCCCGGGTCAGTGCCGGGGTCGGCAACGACGGCGTCACCGAGGGCGCGTGGCGGGGCAAGCTGCTCGGCACCTATTCGCACGGGCCGGCGCTGGCCCGCAACCCCGCCCTGGCCGACCTGCTGCTGCGCTGGGCCACCGGCGCGCACCAGCTCCCGCCGCTGGACGACACCTGGGCCGAGCGGCTGCGCACCGAACGCCGCGCCGCCGTGGCCGCCGCCGCCCGCCCGTGACGCCCGCCGCCCGCCCGTGACCGCCGCCGTCCGGCGGCTGCTGCGCCAGCCGTCGGCACGTCGGTTCGCCCTGCTGCTGGTCATGCTCGCGGGGTTCGTGGTGCTGCTGCTGGTCACGCCGCACCCGGACGTCGCCGAGCTGCCCCGGCTGGCCGACTCGCTCGGCGGGTACGCCCCGGTGCTGGGCGTGGTGGTCGGGGCGCTGCTGCTGGTGGCGCTGGTCCCCCGGACCTTCGTCACGCTCGCGGCGGGAGCGGTGTTCGGCGCGCTGGAGGGTGCGGCGTACGCGCTCGGCGCGGCACTGCTGGCGGCCGCGCTCGGCTTCGCCGTCGGCCGGGTGCTGGGCCGGGAGTTCGTCGCCGAGCGGGTACGCGGTCGGCTGGCCCGGCTCGACGGCTGGTTCGCCCGGCAGAGCGTGCTCGGGGTGGTCACCGTACGGATGCTGCCGATCGCCGGATTCGGGCTGGTCAGCTACGGCTACGGCACCACCGGCGCGCGGGTGCTGCCGTTCCTGGTCGGCAGCGTGCTGGCCTCCGCCCCGACCGCCTTCGGCTACGCCGCCATCGGCGCGGCGGCCAGCTCCCCCGGCACCATCAACTGGTACGCCGCCGCCCCGGCGAGCCTCGGGCTGATCGCCAGCGCGGTGCTGGCGTACCAGTGGTGGCGGGCGGAGCGCCGACGCCGGCTCGACCCGGACTGACCCCCACCGGCGTCGGGGACCGGCGCTGACGCCGGACGGACCGGCCGGCGGCGTCCCGTCGCCCCGGCGGGTCAGCGACCCCGGTCCGCGTCCCGGTCGTCCCGGTGCGCGGGGTGGACCAGCCCGGCCTCGTAGGCGGCGATGACCAGGTGCACCCGGTCCCGTGCGCCGAGCTTGGTGAACAGCCGGGCCACGTGGGCCTTGGCGGTGGCCGCGCTGATGAACAGGTGCGCGGCGATCTCCGGGTTGGACAGTCCCCGACCGACCAGGGTCAGCACCTCGCGTTCCCGCCCGGTCACCCCGGGCAGGGGGCGTGGGTGGGCGGCCCGGTCGGGGCGGCGGGCGAACTCGGCGATCAGCCGGCGGGTCACCGCCGGGGCGATGAGGGCGTCACCGGCGGCGACCACCCGGACCGCGCCGAGGATGTCGTCCAGGGCCATGTCCTTGACCAGGAATCCGCTCGCCCCGGCACGCAGTGCGCCGTGCACGTGCGCGTCGTCGTCGAACGTGGTCAGCACCAGCACCCGGGACGGGCCGCCGGCGGCGGTGATCGCCCGGGTGGCGGCGATGCCGTCGGTCCCGGGCATCCGCAGGTCCATCAGCACCACGTCGGGCAGCACGTCCCGGGCCAGCCGGACCGCCTCCGCGCCGGTGCCGGCCTCACCGACCACCTCGATGTCGGGGGCGTCGGCGATCAGCACCCGCAGACCCGCGCGGACCAGCGGCTGGTCGTCGACGAGCAGCACCCGGATGCTCACCCGTCGGCCCCGGCGGGCAGCCGTCCGCCGTCGGCCGGCAGGCGGACGGCGACCCGGAAGCCGCCCTCCGGGCGCGGCCCGGCGGCGAACCGGCCGCCGAGCAGCGTCACCCGTTCCCGCATGCCGACGATCCCGTGTCCCGCACCCGCACCGTCAGCCGGAGTGCCCCGGCCCGCGTCGACCACCTCGACGCGCAGCCCGTCCGGCAGATAGCCGAGGGTGACCCGGCACTGGTCGACGCCCGCGTGCCGGACCACGTTCGTCAGTGCCTCCTGCACGATCCGGTAGGCGGCGAGGTCGACCTCCTCCGGCAGGGGTCGGGGCGGGCCCTCCCGGCGTACCGCCACCCGGACCCCCGCGTCGGCGGCGACGTCGACCAGCCGGTCCAGGTCCGCGACACCGGGCGGCGGGTCCAGCGCCGCCGCCTGCTGCGGGTGACGCAGCGCGCCGAGGGTACGCCGGAGACCGGTCAGCGTGTCCCGGCTGGTCCGCTCGATGGCGGCCAGCGCGGCGCGGGCCTCCCCTGGCTGGGTGTCGATGACCCGGGCACCGACACCCGCCTGGATGGCGATGACACCGATGCTGTGCGCCACCATGTCGTGCAGTTCCCGGGCGATCCGCAGCCGCTCCGCGGTGACCGCCTCGGCGGCCGCGAGCGTGCGCAGCTCCTCGGCGTGCCGACGGCGGGCCCGCGCCGCGCCGCCGGCCACCACGGCGGCGACCACCAGCAGGACCGAACTGGTGGCCCGGTCGACCGGGGCGGTGGCCGAGTTGACGAAACCCGCCGTGACCTGCAGCACCAGCACCACGGCGGCGGCGGGGACCGCGATCCGGCCCGGGAAACGTGCCGCGACCAGCCCCACCATCACATCGATGACGAGGAACTGCAGGTACCAGACGGCGGACAGGTAGCCGTCCTCCCAGGCGTTCGTCGCCACGGTCACCGTGCAGGCCCCGGCGAGTGCCAGCCCCAGCGCGAGCAGCGGGCGACGTCCCAGCAGGGCGGCGGGCAACAGCACCACCAGTACCGGCGCGAGATAGCGCAGCGGAATGCCCGGCACGCTCCCGTCGGGGGTGACCACCGGCAGGAGCGGGCCACCCGTGCCGACCGTCGACGCGAGCAGCACCACGGCCGGGAGCAGGCCCACCCCGGCCCAGACGAGGACCGTCCGCACCCGGTGGGCGACCGGGTGGGGACGGGCGGCGACGGCACGCATGGGCACACCGTAGCCACCTGGCGGTCGGGTGGTCATCCGCCGGCGGGCGTACGCCCCGGGGCCTAACCCGCAGGGCCCGAAGTGGCCGGCGGTACGACGCCCGGTCGGCCACCGTCCGGCAGCGTCGAACCCGTGATCGAGATACGTGACCTCACCAAGCGGTACGGCCGGACCACGGCCGTCGACCGGCTGACCCTCACCGTCCGCCCCGGACACGTGACCGGATTCCTCGGGCCCAACGGCGCCGGCAAGTCCACCACCCTGCGGTTGCTGCTCGGCCTGCACCGCCCGACCAGCGGCAGCACGCTGATCGACGGGCAGCCGTTCGCCGCACGCCGGCGCGGGTTGCGGCACGTCGGCGCGCTGCTGGACGCGGGCGACGTGCACGGCGGGCGGAGCGCCCGGTCGCACCTGCGGGCGCTCGCCGCCAGCAACGCCATCGGCCGGTCGCGGGTCGACGAGGTGCTGGGCGAGGTGGGCCTGACCGGCGTCGCCGGACGCCGGATCGGTGGTTTCTCGCTCGGTATGAAGCAGCGGCTCGGTATCGCCGCCGCGCTGCTCGGCGATCCGCCGACGCTGCTGTTCGACGAGCCGTTCAACGGGCTCGACCCGGCGGGGGTGCGGTGGGTGCGCGAACTGTTCCGGCGGCTCGCCGCCGAGGGCCGGACCGTCCTCGTCTCCAGCCATCTGATGAGCGAGATGGAACAGACCGCCCAGCACCTGGTGGTGATCGGCCGGGGCGAGTTGATCGCCGACGAGAGCCTGGCCGAGTTCGCCGCCCGCAGCGTCCAGACGCAGGTCGTGGTCCGTACGCCGGACCCGACGGCGCTGACCGTCGCGGTGCGCGAGGTGGGCGCGGACGTCGGGACGGCCCCCGACGGGGCGCTCACGGTGACCGGCCTGAGCCCGACGGCGCTCGGCGACCTGGCCTTCACCCGGGGCATCCCGGTGCACGAGTTGATCACCCGGTCCACCTCGTTGGAGGAGGCGTTCATGAACCTCACCGCCGACCGCGTCGACTACCGGGCGGGAGAACACCGGTGACCGCACCGACCGAGGCCACCCGGGGCGCCGGCCGCCGGGCCGCCGAGCCCGCCGCCCGCTTCCGTGACCTGCTCGCCGCCGAGTGGATCAAGCTGTTCTCGCTGCGGTCCACCTACGGGTCGCTGGCGCTGATCGCGGTGTCGGCCGTGCTGTTCAGCGTGCGGGCGGCGCTGGCCGACCACCACAACTGGCCGGGCTACTCGGCGGAGCGGCAGGCCGCGTTCGACCCGATCCACGACGCCTTCCCCGAGGAGGGTTGGCTGTTCGTCATCCTCGCCGCCGGGGCGGTCGGCGCGGTGGCGATCGCCGGTGAGTACGCCAGCGGCCAGATCCGTACGACGTTCGCCGCCGTACCGGCCCGATCCGCCGTGGCCGCCGCCAAGGTGCTGGTGTTGGCCACGGTCATGCTGGTCGTCGGGGTGCTGACCGCAGGTGTCTCGTTCGGGTTGTCGCAGGCGATCCTCGCCGACCGGGGGGCCGGCGCGTCGCTCGGCGAGCCGCAGGCGTTGCGGGCGGTGGTCGCCTCGGCGCTGCTGCTGCCGGTCTGCGCGCTCATCGGCCTGGGCTTCGGCGCGCTGCTGCGGCACACCGCCCCGGCGATCGTCGCGACCACGGGGCTGCTGCTGCTGTTGCCGCTGGCCTTCGACCTGGAGAACCGGTGGACGGCCGCGCTGCACAACGCCCTGCCGGTACCGGCCTGGGAACGGCTCGTCGCGAACCCGTACATCCAGTTCAACGAGCATCTCGCCACGGTCCCGGGTTCCTGGCTGGCCCTCGCCGCCTGGCCGGTCGTCGCCACCCTGGTCGCCGCGCTGGTCGTGCACCGCCGCGAACCCTGACCCGCCCCACGGTCCGCAGCGGCACGCCGGGCGGGCCGGTGGAAGGGCACCTCGCGCCGCATGAGGCGTCGACGAGGTGCCCTTCCCGACAGGTCAGGCGACGACCGAAACCAGCCGGCCCGGCACCACGATGACCTTGCGCGGCTCCTTGCCGGCCAGCGCGGACGCGACCGCCTCCAGGGCCGCCGCCCGGACGTCCTCCTGCGCCGCGTCGGCGGGCACCTCCACCCGTCCCCGGACCTTGCCGTTGACCTGCACCGGGTAGGTGACCGTGTCGGCGACCAGCAGCGCCGGGTCGGCGGCCGGGAAGTCGGCGTACGCCAGCGAGGTGTCGTGGCCCAGCATCCGCCACAGTTCCTCGGCCACGTGCGGGGCGAACGGGGCCAGCATCAGCACCAGCGGCTCGGCCACCTCGCGCGGGGTCCGCTCCAGCCGGGTCACCGCGTTGGTCAGCTCGATCAGCTTGGCGATCGCGGTGTTGAACCGGATGCCCTCCATGTCGACCCTGACCCCGTCGATCACCCGGTGCAGCAGCCGTCGGGTGGCCTCGTCGGCCGGCGCGTCGGTGACCCGCAGCGCGCCGGTCTGCTCGTCGACCACGGCCCGCCACACCCGTTGCAGGAACCGGTACGACCCGACCACCGCCCGGGTTTCCCACGGACGGGACACCTCCAGCGGGCCCATCGACATCTCGTACACCCGGAAGGTGTCCGCGCCGTAGGCCGCGCACATGTCATCGGGGGTGACCACGTTGCGCAGCGACTTGCCCATCTTGCCGTACTCGCGGGTCACCTCGTGCTCGCCGTGGAACCAGCGACCGTCGACCTCGACGACCTCCTCGGCCGGCACCGGCGTGCCCCGGGAGTCGCGGAACGCGTACGCCTGGATCATGCCCTGGTTGAACAGCTTGCGGAACGGCTCGAACGACGACACGTGGCCCAGGTCGTACAGCACCTTGTGCCAGAACCGGGCGTACAGCAGGTGCAGCACGGCGTGCTCGGCGCCGCCGACGTACAGGTCGGTGCCCCCGCAGTCGCCCTCGGCGCGCGGGCCCATCCAGTACGCCTCGTTCTCCGGGTCGACGAACCGCCCGGAGTTGGTCGGGTCCAGGTAGCGCAGCTCGTACCAGCAGGAGCCGGCCCACTGCGGCATCACGTTGGTTTCCCGGGTGTAGCGCTTGGGCCCGTCGCCCAGGTCCAGCTCCACCTCGACCCAGTCGCGCCGCCGCGACAGCGGGGTTTCCGGGTTGCTGTCGGCGTCGTCCGGGTCGAACGTCTTGGGCGAGAAGTCGTCCACCTCGGGCAGTTCGACGGGCAGCATCTCCTCGGGCAGCGCGATGGCCGTGCCGGTGGCGTCGTAGACGATCGGGAACGGCTCGCCCCAGTAGCGCTGCCGGGAGAACAGCCAGTCCCGCAGCCGCCAGGTGACCGCGCCGACGCCGTGGCCGTTGGCCTCCAGCCAGGCGATGGTCGCCGCCTTGGCGTCGGCCACGCCCAGCCCGTCGAGGTCCAGGCCGCGCTCGGGCGCGGCGCTGTTGATCGCCGGCCCGTCCCCGGTCCACGCCTGCCCGTCGAACCCGTCGGCCGGCTGCACGGTCCGCACGATCGGCAGCTCGAACACCTCGGCGAAGGCCCAGTCCCGCTCGTCCTGGGCGGGCACCGCCATGATCGCGCCGGTGCCGTAGCCGGCCAGCACGTAGTCGGCGATGAAGATCGGAATCTGCCCGCCGGTGACCGGGTGGGTGGCGTACGCGCCGACGAAGACGCCCGTCTTCTCCTTGGTGTCGGCCTGCCGCTCCACGTCGGTCTTGGCCGCCGCCGCCTTCCGGTACGCCTCGACGGCCGCCCGGGGGTCGGCGTGCCCACCGGTCCAGGCGTCCCGGGTGCCGTCCGGCCAGGCGTCCGGGGTCAGCGCGTCGACCAGCTCGTGTTCGGGGGCCAGCACCAGGTAGGTGGCCCCGAAGATGGTGTCCGGCCGGGTGGTGAAGACTCTGATGCGGGCTCCGCCCGCGACACCGGAACCAGTGGTCCCGGTCGGGAAGTCGATGTGCGCACCTGTCGAACGGCCGATCCAGTTGCGCTGCTGGAGCTTGATCGACTCGGGCCAGTCCAGCGTGTCCAGGTCGTCCAGCAGCCGGTCACCGTACGCGGTGATCCGCATCATCCACTGCTTCAGGTTGCGCTTGAACACCGGGAAGTTGCCCCGGTCGGAACGGCCGTCCGGGGTGACCTCCTCGTTGGCCAGCACCGTGCCCAGCCCCGGGCACCAATTCACCGGCGCCTGCGAGACGTACGCCAGCCGGTGGTCGTCGACGATCCGCCGCTGCTCGGCCGGGCTCAGCTCGGCCCAGGCCCGGCCGTCGGGGGTGGGCCGGTCACCGGCGGCGAAAGCGGCGGTCAGCTCGGCGATCGGACGGGCCCGCCGCGCCTGCGGGTCGTACCAGGAGTTGTAGACCTGTAGGAAGATCCACTGCGTCCACCGGTAGAAGTCGGTGTCGATGGTCGCCACCGAGCGCCGGTCGTCGTGGGCCAGCCCCAGCCGGCGCAGCTGCGCCCGGTACCGCTCGATGTTGGCCACCGTGGTCGTGCGGGGGTGGGTGCCGGTCTGCACCGCGTACTGCTCGGCCGGCAGGCCGAACGCGTCGAAGCCCATCGCGTGCAGCACGTTGCGCCCGGCCATCCGCTGGTAGCGGGCGAAGCAGTCGGTGCCGATGTAGCCCAGCGGGTGCCCGACGTGCAGCCCCGCCCCGGACGGGTACGGGAACATGTCCAGCACGTACAGCTTCTCCGCGCCCGCCCGGGGGTGTCCCGGGTCGGCCAGCGGACCTGTCGGGTTCGGCGCGTGGAAGGTGCCCTCCCGCTCCCAGGTGTCCTGCCACCGACGCTCGATCTCGTCGGCCATGGCCGCGGTGTACCGGTACGGGGGGATGTCGCCCGCCGGTGCGGCTGTCTCACTCATGCCTTCTCCTTGGCGGTCGTCGCGGTCATGTCGGGTCGGGTAAGCATCGGGCCCGGGAGACCCTGCCGCGGGCACGAAAAAGCCCCCCGCACAGGAGGGGCCGCCGTGCTGTCACGCGTCAGCGCATCAGCACGGCCCGGTAAGAAGCAGGAAGACGCTGGCCATGTACTGCAGTTTACCCCGTGGCGTCGGTCGACCGCCCGGCACATCCACCGCACGACGGTCACCTTCCGTGGTCGCCCGGCCGCGTCTGGTCCCCCGACCTGACGAATATCCGCTGCGTGACCGGCCGACTTCCGGCAGGGTTCGGCGTTCACCGTAAACATGGTTAGCCTGAGAGACCAGTGCGATTCCTGCGGCAGACGAGGCTTCCCGTTGCGAACCGAACGACGGGTCCAGGTGCTCTTTACCGAGCTGCCGTCGCGACGAGGAGAAGGCCCGTGACACAACAGACCTGGGACGAGGTGGGCGGCGTGCTGCCGCACGACGAGTTCCGCGCCGCCAGCGAGGCCATCGTGGCCAACATCGAGCAGGTCATCGAGGGCAAGACAGCGACCGTCCGGCTCGCCCTGGCCGTCCTGCTGGCCGAGGGGCACCTGCTGATCGAGGACGTCCCGGGCGTCGGCAAGACCAAGCTGGCCAAGGCGCTCGCCCGGTCCATCGACTGTTCCGTGCGGCGCATCCAGTTCACCCCCGACCTGCTGCCCAGCGACGTCACCGGGGTCAGCGTCTACAACCAGGAGACGCACGACTTCGAGTTCCGCCCCGGTGCGGTCTTCGCCAACCTGGTGGTCGGCGACGAGATCAACCGGGCCTCGCCCAAGACGCAGTCCGCGCTGCTGGAGTGCATGGAGGAACGCCAGGTCACCGTCGACGGCGTCACCTACCAGCTCCAGACCCCGTTCATGGTGATCGCCACCCAGAACCCGATCGAGATGGAGGGGACGTACCCCCTGCCGGAGGCGCAGCGCGACCGGTTCACCGCCCGGATCGCGATGGGCTACCCCGGCCCGGACGCCGAACTGGCCATGCTGGACGGGCACGGTGCCGCCGACCCGCTCCAGGAGCTGCGTCCGGTCTCCGACGCCGACACGGTCCGCCGCCTGATCGCCACCGTGCGCAACGTGCACGTCGCCGACGCCGTCAAGCAGTACGCCGTCGACCTGGTCACCGCCACCCGGGAAGCCCCCGACCTGCGGTTGGGCGCGTCCCCCCGGGCCACCCTCCAGTTGCTGCGCACCGCCCGTGCGGTGGCCGCCCTGGAGGGCCGCGACTACGTGCTCCCCGACGACCTCCAGGCGCTCGCGGTGCCGGTCCTGGCCCACCGGATCATCCCCACGGCCGACGCCCAGCTCGCCCGCCGCACCACCGACGCGATCGTCGCCGAGCTGGTGCACCGGCTGGCCCTGCCGCCGGACCGCAAGCGCCCCACCGGGTACGACACGCCCCGCCCCGCCGCCGGCAACGGCCGCCCGCCGTTCGAGCCGCGGAGGCCGTGACGTGCGGGACGGGCTGCGTGGCCTGACCACCCGGGGCCGGTCGTTCCTCGCGGCGGCCATCGCCGCCGCGATCTCGGCCGGCATCCTCGGCGAACGGGACCTGCTCCGGGTGGCGGTGCTGCTCGCCGTCCTGCCGTTGCTCGCCGCGCTCTACGTCGGCCGGACCCGGTACAAGCTGGCCTGCAACCGCTCGCTGGACCCGCACCGGGTGCCGGTCGGGGCCAGCTCCCGGGTGGTGCTGCGGTTGCAGAACATGTCCCGGCTGCCCACCGGCACCCTGCTGCTGGAGGACCGGCTGCCGTACGCGCTGGGCAGCCGGCCCCGGGTGGTGCTGGAACGGCTCGGCGCCCACCAGGCCAGCTCGGTCGCGTACACGGTGCGTGCCGACGTGCGCGGCCGGTACGAGGTGGGTCCGCTGGTGATCCGGATGACCGACCCGTTCGGGTTGTGTGAGCTGAGCCGGGCGTTCCCCAGCACCGAACAGCTCACCGTGATCCCGCAGGTCACCCCGCTGCCCTCGGTCCGGCTGCCGGGCGAGTACGCCGGCAGTGGCGACAGCCGGGCCCGGTCGGTGGCGGTGCACGGCGAGGACGACGCCGCCACCCGGGAGTACCGCAGGGGCGACGACCTGCGCCGGGTGCACTGGAAGTCGACAGCCCGTACCGGTGAGCTGATGGTGCGCCGCGAGGAGCAGCCCTGGGAGAGCCGGGCCACGGTGGTGCTGGACACCCGGGCGCACGGGCACCGGGGCGACGGCCCGACGGCCAGTTTCGAGTGGGCGGTGTCCGCCGCCGCCAGCATCGCCGTGCACCTGCGCCAGGCCGGCTACAAGCTGCGCCTGGTCACCGGCGACGGGGTCGACGTCGACGCCAGCGAGGCCACCGGGGACGGCCTGCTCCTCGACCACCTCGCCGACGTCCGGCTCGACCAGCGCGGCGACGTGGCGACGCTGGTGCAGCGGGTCCGCCAGCGCGCCGACGGGGGCCTGATCATCGCGTTGTTCGGGTCGCTGACCACCAGCGAGGCGGAACTGCTCGGCGGGTTGCGCGGCAACGGGGCGACCTGCGTCGGTTTCGTGCTGCACAGCTCCACCTGGCTCAGCCTGCCCGAACGGGCCCGGTACGAGTCCGAACAGGCCCACGCCGCCGCCGCGCTGTCGCTGTTGCAGGGCGGCTGGCGGGTCATCGGGGTCGACCACGACGGCCAGCTGCCGGCGCTCTGGCCGCAGGCCGGGCGCGGGTCGCAGGGCTTCGCGCTGCGCGCGGCGCTCGCCGAGACGGTCGCCGGTGCCGTCCGGTGACCCGACGGCGCACCGGCACCGTCCCCGGCCGCCGCACCGCCGACGGCCCCGCCACCGACGCCCGCCGACAGAGAGGGTGACGTCGTGATCGCGTCCCGGAACATCGGCTTCGTGGCCGCCACGGCGACCCTGCTCGCCGCGGCCCCCCTGTCGTCGATCTTCCAACAGTGGACCTGGCTGATCCAGTCGACCATCGCGGTCGCCGTGGTGGCCGGCGCGGCGGCGCTCACCCGGCTGGTCCGGGCCCCGCTGTGGGGTCAGGTGCTGGGCATGCTCGCCGGTCTGCTGCTCGCCCTGACCTGGCTCTTCCCGGGCGGCGGCGAGCTGATCGCCTTCCTGCCCACCCCGGCGACGCTGGCCCACTTCGGTGAGCTGGCGCAGGGCTCGTTGCAGGACATGCGCTCCTACGGGGTGAAGGTGCCGGACACCACCCCGCTGCTGTTCATCAGCGTGCTCGGGGTGGGCGCGGTGGCGATCGTGGTCGACGTGCTCGCCGTCGGACTGCGCCGTCCGGCCCTGGCCGGGCTGCCCATGCTGGCCATCTACTCGGTGCCGGTCGCGGTCTACGTCGACAGCGTCCCCGCGCTGCCGTTCGTGGTCGGCGCCGCCGGCTACCTGTGGCTGCTGGTGACCGACAACGTCGACCGGGTCCGCCGGTTCGGCCGCCGGTTCACCGGCGAGGGCCGCGACGTGGACGTCTGGGAGTCCTCCCCGCTGGCCGCCGCCGGGCGTCGGCTGGCGGTGGTCGGGGTGGTGCTGGCCGTGGTGCTGCCGCTGGCCGTGCCGGGGATGACCGGCGGGCTGCTGGACCAGTTCAACACCGCCGGCACCGGCACCGGCAACGGACGCCCCGGGCAGGGCGGCGGCCCCGGCCGGATCGACCTGTTCGCCGCCCTCAGCGGGCAGCTCAACCAGTCCGAGGTGGCCGACATGGTCACCGTCACCACCACCGAGGAGAACCCGTTCTACCTGCGCTTCGGTGTCGCCGACGAGCTGCGCCCGGACGGTTTCCGGGTGCGCCCGCCCAACGGTAGGCCGGTGAACCGGGACCTGCCCGACCCGACCGACCGGGCCCAGGCGGGGGTGGAGCAGCAGACCTACCGGGCGACGGTCGAGGTGAACCGGTCGCTGAACATGCCCTTCGTGCCGGTCTACACCGACCCGGTCAGCTTCGACGGGCTCAACGGCAACTGGTCGTACGACCAGAACCTCGGGGTGGTCTTCTCCAACCGGGACAACTCCCGGGGCAAGCGGTACTCCTTCGAGTACGTGCGCTCGACGTACAGCCCGGCGGCGCTGCGCCGGGCCCGCCCGCTGCCGGCCGAGCACCCGATCCGGCTGCAACAGACCCGCACCCCTGAGGTCCGCGAGGTCAGCCTGCTGGTCAACCGGCTGGTGGAGGGGAAGTCCAACGACTACGACCGGGTCCGGTCGCTCTACGACTACTTCTCCCGGGAGAACGGCTTCAGCTACTCGCTGAGCACCAAGGGCGGCACCAGCGGCCAGGAGATCGTCGACTTCCTCACCAACAAGGTCGGCTACTGCCAGCAGTACGCGGCGGCGCTGGCCTGGCTGGTGCGGGAGGCGGGCATCCCGGCCCGGGTGGCGTTCGGCTTCACCAACGGCAGCAGCGTCGACGGGGACACCGCCGTCCTGACCAACCGCAACCTGCACGCCTGGACGGAGGTCTACTTCGACCGGTTCGGCTGGGTGCCGTTCGACGCCACCCCGGCGTACGGCGTCCAGGGGTCGACCCGGTCGGCGTGGGCGCCGGACTCCGACGCCCCGGACCCGGAGCCGTCGGACACGGCCGCGCCCGCCGCGCCGGAGGACCCGGGCGCCACCACCGGTCCGCAGCGCGACGAGGCCGCCGACAAGGACACCGACGCCGGGTTCGACCCGACCACCGGCGCCCCCGTCGAGCAGGCCCCGACCTGGCCCTGGTGGACGGTGGGTGCGCTGCTCGTGTTGTCGGTGCTGCTGGCGCTGCCGGCGCTGCGGCGGCGCGCGCTGCGCCGGCAACGGCACCATCGGGCAGTCCCGGTGGCGGCCGGCGTGGCCCCCGACGACGGGGCGGGCGCGAGCATCCCGATGACGGTGCTCGGCGCGGACGCCGAGCGGGCCCGCGCGGACGCCCACGCCGCCTGGGACGAGCTGCTGGACACCCTGGTCGACTACCGGGTCCGGATCGACCGGACCGAGACGCCCCGGGCGACCGCCGAGCGGCTGGCCCGGGAGGCCGTCGGTGCGGACGCCGGCCCCGCCACCGCGGTACGGCTGCTCGGCCGGGCCGAGGAACGCGCCAGGTACGCCCGGGACCCGCTCACCGGCGAGCCCCTGCACCCGGCGCTGCGGACGGTACGCGACACCCTCGCCGCGCGGGCCGACCGGCGTACCCGGCTGCTCGCCGCCGTGCTGCCGCCGTCGGTGCTGCTGCGCTGGCGTACCTCGCTCGGCGACAGCTCGGCGCGGCTGGTGGCGGCCTCCGGGCGGCTGCGTCGCCTGCTGCTGCGCTGGAACCCCCGCCGCCTGCTGGCCACCCGCCGCGCCTGACCTCCCGGCCGAGGGGCTGGGAGGTCAGGCGCGGCGGGACGCTCATGGGGCGAGGTGGCGGTATCAGTCGTTTCGGATACCGCCACCTCGCCCCACATGCGTGGGCACCTCGCCCTGTCCCGGGCGTGGTGATACGACTCCCGGGCGTGGTGATACGACGGAGGTGGCCGGACTGTGTCCGGCACCTACCGTCGTCGGTGTCGCCCGTCCACCTCAGGGGTGGGCGGGGTTCAACGATGTCCCTCCGGGCGCTGCCGCCACCTGTCCTCCATGCGGTCCAGCAACGACGGCCGCCGGCCGCCGCGGCCACGCGGACGACGACGACTCGTCGTGCCGCCCACCACGTGCAGGTCAGGTGACTGCCCCCGCCGGTGCGACTGCACCGCATAGCCCAGCGCGGCCAGCATGACGACGAACCCCGCCACTGCCAGTGGCGGCGTCTTGATCACCGCGCCGTAGACCAACAGGGCCAGGCCGACGACCACCACGCCGGCAGCGACGAGCAGGCGACGCCGCGTGTGGAAACGCGGGTCGCTGGCGCGCACGGCCGAGGCGAATTTGGGGTCCTCGGCAAGCGACCGCTCGATCTGCTCGAACAGCCGCTGCTCGTGCTCCGAGAGCGGCACGGCACTCCTCCCCGGTCACGTTGGTCGGCCCGGTCGGGCCGACAGACCGTGGCAGCCAACCGGCTGCTTGCCGCCAAGTCTACGAGGGGGGTCGCGCGTCGGAAAGCGGGACGACCTATGGCCGACTGCTATTTTCGCCGGGGCGGGGATCACGTCTGCCGAGCAGACTGGCCGGACCTATGACGGACCGCCCGAAACGGGCAGCCGCGGCGTCGGCGGCGGTCTCCGCCTCCCGCCAGCCCCGCTCGGGCGCGCCGAGGGCGAGTTGGCGCGGAGTGTCGGCCGCACCGGCCAGACCCTCCACCCGTACGCCGACCAGCCGGACCGGCTCACCCGGGTCGAGAACCGTCCAGAGGCCCCAGGACGTGTCGAAGATCTCCCGGGCCACGTCGGTGGCCACGCCGAGCGTCCGGGACCGGTTGACGGTGCGGAAATCCGACAGTCGCACCTTGAGCGAGATCGTCCGGCCGACCTGACCGGCCCCGCGCAGCCGGCTGCCCACCTTCTCGCTGAGCGCGAGCAGCGACCGCCGGATCTGCTGCGGGTCGACCACGTCGACGTCGAAGGTCACCTCGGCCCCGATCGACTTTTCCACGTGCTCCGGGCTGACCGGACGCGGGTCCCGCCCCCGGGCCAGCTCGTGCAGGTGGGTCGCGGACGCCGCACCGAGCGCCTTGCGCAGCATCCCGACGGGCGCCTCGGCCAGATCGCCGATGGTCCGCAGGCCGAGCCGGCGCAGCGTCTCGGCCGACCGCTCCCCCACCCCCCACAACGCGTCGACGGGCAGCGGGTGGAGGAACTCCAGCACCCGGCCGGCCGGCACCACCAGCAGACCGTCCGGCTTGGCCCGGGTGGAGCCGAGCTTGGCCACGAACTTGCTCGGGCCCACCCCGACCGAACAGGTCAGCCCCTGCTCGGCCGTCACCCGCTCCCGGATGCGCCGGGCGATGGCGGCGGGCGGGCCGAACAGCCGGCGGGCGCCCGCCACGTCGAGGAACGCCTCGTCGAGGGAGAGCGGCTCGACCAACGGGGTGACGTCCCGGAAGATCCGCATCACCGCGTCGGAGGCCGCCCGGTAGCGGGCGAAGTCGGGGGGTAGGTAGACCGCGCCGGGGCAGAGCGCGCGGGCCCGCGCGGTGGGCATCGCGCTGCGCACCCCGAAGCGCCGGGCCTCGTAGCTGGCGGAGCTGACCACGCCGCGCGGCCCGACCCCGCCGACCACCACCGGCCGGCCGCGCAGCTCGGGCCGGTGGCGCACCTCGACGGAGGCGAAGAAGGCGTCCATGTCGACGTGCAGGATCGGGCTGGCCGAGTCGTCGGCGTCGGGCCCGAAACGCGGGTCACCGCCGCGCGGCAACGACTGGCTCCGACCCATCCCGGCAGGCTAACCGCCAGGTACGACAACCGGCCCGCCCGCCCCACGGGCGACGGCCACGTCAGCCCCGGACCACCAGCAGCGGAACGGTCATCTCCGCCGCGGTGTCCGCCCCGTGGTAGGCCACCAGCCGGGACACCGCCGGCGGCTCCGACCGGGTGGCCAGCACCGCGTACGTGTCGCGGCAGGTCACCACCACGTCACCGACCCGGGACAGGTGCTCCTCGGCGACCGGGCCGAACCACCCCTCGGCCACCATCTCCTCCCGGGTGCACACCCGGGCGGCCGGCCCGAGCACCGCCGACCAGGCGGCCACCACGTCGTCCACCGCCCCCGGGGCGACGTGCAGGTAGCGCACCCGGGGCTCCCCGGCGACCACCCGGACGCCGGCCCGCAGCCGTGCGTCGGTGTCCAGGTCGAACCGGTGCCCCGCCGGCACGTCGAGCTGGCCGTGGTCGGCGGTGACCAGCAGCGCGGCGTCCGCCGGCAACCCGTCGACGAGGCGGGCGAGCAGGGCGTCGACCTCGGCGGCGGCGATCCGCCACGGGGCCGAGTCGACCCCGCTGAGGTGACCGTGCCGGTCCAGGTCGGGGTGGTAGCCGGAGACCAGGGTGGGGCCGGCCCCGGCGGACAGCGCCGCCAGCATCGTCCGGGCCAGCGCGTCCACCCCGCCGGCGCCCCGGTAGTCGCCGCCCCGGTTGGCGGCCAGGGTAAGCCCGCTGCCGGCGTACTCGGGGCGGCTCACCACGCTCACCGCGACCCCGGCGGCGCGGGCCCGCTGCCACTGGGTACGCACCGGCTGCCAGTGCAGCGGGTCCGGGTCGCCGGGCCAGTCGATGTGGTTGAGCACCCGGTCGGTGCCGGGCACCCGGACGGTGAAGCCGAGCACGCCGTGCGCGCCGGGGGCCGCACCCGCCCCCAGGGTCACCAGGCTGGTCGGGGTGGTGGACGGGAAGCCTGAGGTCAACGGGCGGCCCACCGTCGCGGCCAGCCCGGTCAGGGTCGGGGCGTACCGGGCGGCGGTGGGCAGTTGGTACCAGCCGAGACCGTCGACGAGCAGCACGGCGACCCGACGTACCCCGGCCAGGGCGGGGACGAGCCCGAGCAGGTCGACCGCGCCCGGCACGCCGAGCACCGCCAACGCGCTGGGCAGCACGTCGGCCAGGCTGCCCCCGCCGTAGCGCGGTGCCAGCACCGCGAGCGGGTCCGCCGGGGGCACCGGTGCGCCGGCCGGGGCCACCCCGGTCATGCCTGGCGGCGGGCGAACAGGTGCAGTTGGGCGGCGAGGTCCCGGTAGGGCGGCCGCCCGGCCAGCACCTTCTCCAGCTCGACCAGGGCACCCGGCTGACCGTCGGCGACGGTGGCGGGCAACAGGTCGGCGAGGACGCGTACCCCGTGGATCTCCTCGACGGTGAGGCCGGCGACGCGCAGCAGGGCGGCGGCCTCCTCGGCGTCGAAGCGGCGGCGCAGGGTGTCCCGGGGACCGGCGGCCCCGTCGGGCGCGGCGGCCAGCGCGGCGGCGACGTCGAGGTGACCGTTCATGGCCCGCCCCAGCACGGCGGCGGCCCGCCCGGCGACCAGCACGCTCGCCGCGCCGCCGGGACGCAGCGCGGTCGCCAGCGCGGTCGCCACCGGCGTCGGGTCGTCGACCACCTCCAGCACCGCGTGGCACAGCACCAGGTCGACGGTGGCCGGTTCGACCAGCCCGGTCAGCGCGTCGCCGTCGCCCTGCACGGCGTGCACCCGATCGGCGACCCCGGCCTCGGCGGCCCGTCGGGTGAGCGCGGCGAGCGCGTCGGGGCTGGCGTCGACCACGGTCACCCGGTGGCCGGCCTGGGCGAGCGGCACGGCGAACCCGCCGGTGCCGCCGCCCACGTCGAGCACGGTCAACGTGTCGTCGGCCCGCCGCTGCAACTCGGCGGCGAGCACCGACCAGATGACGGCGGTACGGGGGGTCAACGGCGGCTCGGCGAACCGGCTGCGGGTGCTCTGTTCCACCCGGTCGAGCCTAGTCACCCACGCCACCCGACCCCCCGTCGGCGGTGCCGTCGCCGGCTCAGATCTCCCCGCCGCCGGCCGGGTCCTCCTCGGCGCGGGACCGGCGGGTGTTCGCCACCGGCCCCTCGGTCACCTGGTACTCCCGCGGCTCGGCGTCCTGGGCGGGCGTCCAACCGGCACCCAGCCGGGTGCGCCGGGCGTTCGCCAGTCCACCGGTGTAAGTGCTGTCCATCGTCACTGGCCTTCCCCCTTGCCGCGCGCGGGCCGCTCTGCCCGCGCGTGCCGGAATTCTCCTGTCTCCCGGCCGGGAAAACCGTAATGTGGATCACTTCACCGGAAGTCGCGGGAGGCGGGTTCCACCGGCGGCGTGATCGGGTCCAGCCGGTCGGCGGTGAGGTTGGTGACCCCCTCGTGCCGCTGCAACCGACCACGGACCACGAGCGCGCTGCTGGTACGGGCGATTCGACGGTAGCGCTGCCACAGCCCCGGGGAGCATGTGACATTCAGCATCCCGGTCTCGTCCTCCAGGTTGAGGAAGGTGACCCCACCGGCGGTCGCCGGACGTTGCCGGTGGGTGACGATGCCGCCGACCCGCACCCGCCGACCCGGCTCCACCCGCCCCAGCCGGGCGATCGGCACCGCACCCAGCGCGTCGAGCCGGTCCCGGACGAACCGGGCCGGGTGGGTCTCCGGGGACAGCCCGGTGGCCCAGACGTCGGCGACGAGCCGGTCCACCGCCTCCATCCCGGGCAGGGTGGGGGCCGCCGCGCCGGTCACCGTGCCGGGCAGCCGGCCCGGCCGGTCCTGGGCCGCCGCCCCGGCCGCCCAGAGCGCCTGCCGCCGGGTCAGCCCGAAACAGGCGAAGGCGTCCGCGGTGGCCAGCGCCTCCAGCTGCCCCGCGGTCAGACCGACCCGCCGGGCCAGATCCGGCATGTCCCGGTACGCCCCGTGCGCCGTCCGCTCCGCCACGATCCGCCCCGCCAGGTCGTCGCCGAGGGTACGGACCCCGCCCAGCCCGAGCCGGACCGCCGGACCGCCCAGCCCCCAGGCGTGCGGCGGCTCCCCCGGCACGCTCCCCCAGCGCGTTTCCGGCGTGGACTCCAGCACCGCCCCCGCCCCGCTGGCGTTGACGTCCGGCCGGCGGACCTCGACGCCGTGCCGGCGGGCGTCGTCGACCAGGGTCTGCGGTGCGTAGAACCCCATCGGTTGGGCGTTGAGCAGGGCAGCCAGGAATGCCGCCGGATGGTGCCGCTTGAGCCAGGAGCTGGCGTACACCAGGTAGGCGAAGCTCATCGCGTGGCTCTCCGGGAAGCCGTAGCTGGCGAACGCGGTGAGCTTGCGGTAGACGTCGTCGGCCAGTTCCCCGGTGATCCCCCGCCCGGCCATCCCGGCGTAGAGCCGGTCGGCGAGCTGCGCCATCCGCTGCACCGACCGTTTCGCCCCCATCGCCCGGCGCAACTGGTCGGCCCCGGCGGCGTCGAAGCCGGCCAGGTCGATGGCGAGCTGCATCAGCTGCTCCTGGAACAGCGGCACGCCGAGGGTCTTCTCCAGCGCGTTGCGCATCAGCGGGTGCGGGTACGTCACCGGCTCCTGGCCGTTCTTGCGCCTGATGTACGGGTGCACCGAGCCGCCCTGGATCGGGCCGGGCCGGATCAGCGCCACCTCCACCACCAGGTCGTAGAACTCGCGGGGTTTCAGCCGGGGCAGGGTGGCCATCTGGGCGCGGCTCTCCACCTGGAACACCCCCACCGAGTCGGCCCGGCAGAGCATGTCGTAGACCTCGGGGTCGTCCAACGTCATGTCACCCAGGTCGAGGCTCTGGCCGATCAGGTCGTAGCCGTAGTGCAGGGCCGACAGCATGCCCAGGCCGAGCAGGTCGAACTTGACCAGCCCGACGGCCGCGCAGTCGTCCTTGTCCCACTGGAGCACGCTGCGGCCGGGCATCCGCCCCCACTCCACCGGGCACACCTCGATCACCGGCCGGTCACAGATCACCATCCCCCCGGAGTGGATGCCCAGGTGCCGGGGGAACGTCTGCAACTCGTCGGCGTACGCCACCACCTGCTCGGGGATGCCCTCAACGTCGACCGCCGCGACCGAGCCCCAGCGGTCGATCTGCTTGCTCCAGGCGTCCTGCTGGCCGGGTGAGTAGCCGAACGCCTTCGCCACGTCCCGCACCGCCGACCGGGGCCGGTAGGAGATGACGTTGGCGACCTGGGCGGTGTGCTCCCGGCCGTACCGGGCGTAGACGTGCTGGATCACCTCCTCCCGCCGGTCGGACTCGATGTCCACGTCGATGTCGGGTGGCCCGTCGCGTTCCGGGGCGAGGAACCGTTCGAACAGCAGCCGGTGCCGGACCGCGTCCACGTTGGTGATCCGCAGCGCGTAGCAGACCGCCGAGTTGGCCGCCGAACCCCGGCCCTGGCAGTAGATGTCCTGCGCGCGGCAGAACGCCACGATGTCGTAGACCACCAGGAAGTAGCCGGGGAAGCCCAGCTCGTCGATCATCCGCAGCTCGTGTTCCAGCTGCGCGTACGCCTCCGGGTGCGCCCCGGGCGGGCCGTAGCGCTCGTGCGCCCCGGCCAGCGTCAGGTGGCGCAGCCAGCTCATCTCGGTGTGCCCCGCCGGCACCGGGTACGCCGGCAGCCGGGGCGCGACCAGGTGCAGGTCGAAGGCGAGTTCCGCGCCGAACTCGGCGGCCCGGGACACCGCACCCGGGTACCCGGCGAACCGGGCCGCCATCTCCGCGCCGCTGCGCAGGTGGGCGGTGGCGGCGGCGGGCAGCCAGCCGTCGATCTCGTCCAGGCTGCGCCGGGCCCGGACGGCGGCCAGGGTGGTCGCCAACCGTCGTCGCCCCGGGCTGGCGTAGTGCACGTTGTTGCTGGCCACGGTGGGCAGCCCGGCGGTGGCGGCCAGCTCGGCGAGGGCGTCGTTGCGGTCGGCGTCGACCGGGTGCCCGTGGTCGGTCAGCTCCACCGCCACCGTCTCCGCGCCGAACAGCGCGGTGAGCCGGTCCAGTTCCCGGGCCGCCGCGTCCACCCCCGCGGTGAGCAGCGCCGCCGGCACGTGCCCCTTGCGGCAGCCGGTCAGCACCAGCACGTGGTCGCGCAGCTCGGCGGCGACCTCCTCCAGGTCGCCGTAGACCGGCCGGCCCTTCTCGCCGCCGCGTAGCTGGGCCCGGGAGATGACCGACGCGAGCCGGGCGTACCCCTCGTGGCCGTGGGCGAGCACCAGCAGGTGCCGGCCCAGCGGGTCGGGCTCGCCCTGCTGCGGGCCGGGCAGCCCCAGCGACAGTTCCGCTCCGAAGACCGTGGGCAGGCGCAGCGTACGGGCCGCCTCGGCGAACCGGACCACCCCGTAGAACCCGTCGTGGTCGGTCACGGCGAGCGCGGTCAACCCCAGCCGGGCGGCCTCCTCGGCCAGTTCCTCCGGGTGGCTCGCCCCGTCGAGGAAACTGAAGTTGGTGTGCGCGTGCAGTTCGGCGTAGGGCACCGGGTCGTCCGGGCGGGTCAGCTCCGGCGGTGCGTACCGCTCGCGGTGCCGGGTCCAGGCCGGCGAGTCGCCGCCGTCGGCGTCGGCGAGCGGGTCCACCACGTGCAGGTGCCGTTCCCCGCGCCGCCGCCCGCCCCGTCCCCCGTCACCCCGGGACCCACCGGGGCCCGCGCCGCCGTCGGTGGTGGACCGTCCGGACAGCACCCGCTCCAGTTCCGACCAGGGCAGCTTCGGATTGTGGAAGCTCATCCGGATCTCTTCCTGCGGCCGGCTGCGTGGTGCGGCAGGGGCGTCGCGGACGGGAATGGATCGCTCGGTGAGCGGTATGCCGCTGAGTCATATTTATGACCGCCAGGCATACCGCTCACCCGGAAACATCGTCGGGACGCGGGATGGCCCCGGACGGAACGCCACACCGACCGGACCAGCGCGGACCACCGGTCAGTCATAGATCGCCTCCACCAGCCACCGGCCCGCCTCGACGGCCAGCAGCAGGGCGGCACCGTCGGCCAGGCAGACCTGGAACCGGGCTCGACGGCGGGCCTCGGCGGGGGCCCACCACCGCTCGTCCACCGGCCACGGACCGGTCCAGCCGACGATCTCCGTCGGGGCGGCGCCGCCGACGGCCAGCCGGGCGGGCGCGGCGCTGACCGCCAACCGGGCGCTGACCAGCACCGGCTCCCCGGTGACGTCGTGCACGGTCGCGGTGAGCGGAACGGGCAGCACCACGGCCGGCGCGGGTGGTGGCAGTCGCCCCGGCCACGGCGGCACGGGACTCCCCCGCCGCCCGGCCCGCGCGGCACCGCCCCGACCCGTCACCTCAGCACCACCCCGACCCGCTCCGGCCGACGGCGGCGGCACGACACCCGACGACCCGTCCACCGGCGGCGTGACGGATGCGCCCGGCAGCGGTGGCTTGGCCGGTGCGCCCGGCAGTGGTGGCGGGCCGGGGCGGGCCGGGAGCCGTTCGTCCCCCCACGGGACCAGGCGGGTCTGGTCGGCCGGGGACCGACCGCCGCCCAGCACGGCGGTGACCACCGCCTCCGGGCCGAGGATGCCCTGCACCCGGCTCAACGCCCGGTGCGCCCGGTCGCGTTCCTCGCCGGCCTCCCCCCACAGGCCGGGTTGCAGCCCACCCCGGGCCAGCAGCCCGTCGGGCACCAGCCGCA
Source organism: Micromonospora sp. WMMD734 (assembly GCF_049178975.1). NCBI lineage: Bacteria > Bacillati > Actinomycetota > Actinomycetes > Micromonosporales > Micromonosporaceae > Micromonospora > Micromonospora sp. WMMD734. The sequence continues at coordinate 408,217 of NZ_JBMHMK010000001.1, read as the reverse complement.
GCCGGACGATCCCGGCGGTCGGCCGGGCCGGTCGGGCACCGGCCCGACCGGTGCTGCCGGAGAGCCAGCCGTCGAGCTGCCAGCGCACCCGGTCGGCGATCGCGGCGGCGGTGAGCAACCCGTCGTGTCGCCACACCCGGTGCAGCTCCTGACCGTGTGCGGTGACCGCCTCGATGCCGAGCCGGGTGCAGGCCAGCCCGTGCCCGGCCAACCGGGCGTGCAGCCGTTCGGCGAGCATCCGGGCGGCGAAGGCCGCCGCGTCGACCCGGTCGAGGGGCTCGTCGTGGTGGGCGGTGACGGTCAGGTCGACCGGGGGCTGCCGGACGGCGAGCGGCCGGTGGTCCTGCCCGGCGGCGAGCCGGTGGGCGAGGGCCCCGTCGAAGCCGAACCGGGCCAGCACGTCACCGGCGGGCAGCGCCGCGAACCCGCCGAGCGTGCGTACGCCGAGCCGGCGCAGCAGGTCGGCCAGGGCCGGCCGGCCGATCGCCTCGACGGGCAGCCCGGCCAGGAACCCCGGGGTCCCGCCCGGCGGCACCACCTGTCCGGTACGCGCGGCGAGACCGGCGGCGAAGACCCCGTCGGCGATCCCGACCTGGCTCTCCACCGCGCAGGACTCGGCGACCTGTTCGATGATCCGCTCGGCGGCGGCCTCCTCACCGCCGAGGTAGCGGGCGGGCCCCCGGGCGGCGAGCGCGCAGACGCCGGGGCGGACCACCTCGACCCCGGCGGCGACCTCCTCCACCGCGGCGACGACCGGTTCGAAGGCGCGGGCGTCCCGGCCGGGGTCGTGGTCGACGACGGTCAGCGCGGGGCAGCGCCCCTGCGCCTCCCGGCGGCGCAGGCCCCGGCGTACCCCGGCGGCGCGGGCCGGTGCGGAGCAGGCCACCACCCGGTTGGCGTGCAGCACGGCCACCGGGCCGGTGGCGGGCACCCCGTCGACGATCTCGGCGGCGAGCACCGGCCAGTCCGGGCACCAGAGCAGCAGGGTACGGATGGGCGCGCCGGTCACCCGGACCCGACCACGGTGAATCCGCCCGGCCGGGGCCCGACGGGGACGGCAGGTCCGACGGAGACGGCCGGCGCGGCGCGGGGCACGACCCGGGTGAGCCCGTCGCCGGGCAGCCACATCGTGATCTCCTTCGGGCGGGCCGCCGCGCCGCGCCCGCGTGCCGACACGGTGACCTCGCGTCGGCGCAGCCGACCCCGTCCCGGCCCGAGCCCCTCCCAGACCCCCCGGACCACCTGGAGCGTGACGTCCGCGCCGGTCCACCGGCCGTACGGCACGAGCACGCAGCCGCGTTGCCGGGCCCGGGCGGCCAGCCGGTCGGCCACCGGGGCGGAGACGGTGTGCGGTACGGCGGTCACCACCACGTCGACCCCGTCGATCAGGGCGGCGACCACGGTCGGCCACTCCGGACCGGGGTGCGGGACGAGGGCCAGCCGGTCCAGGGCGATGCCGACCTCGGCGGCGGCGCCCGCCCCGAACGTGGGCACCCCGACCACCGCGCACCACGACCCGGCCCGGGACGCCTCGGCGAGCAACGCCAGCACCAGGGAGGTGCCGCCGCTGCGCCGGGGTTGGCCGACGGTGACGGCGACCGTGCTGCCCCGACGCAGCCCCCGGTGCGGCAGCAGGCCGGTCAACTCCGGTGCCACCGGGAGCACCCGGTGGCTGCCGGCCGGGTCCGGGGCGCTCGCCGGGCGGACCAGATCGGTCAGTGCGGCGGAACCGACCACCATGCGGCCCGCCATCGGACCAACCCCCCGTCGTGTCGTTGCGTGGATCAGGTGCACTGCGTGCTCGCCCCGGACGCGGTGGGACGCTGCGTCGAGGTGCCCCTGCCCGGCCGGATCAGGTGCCCGGCGGGGACCCGGGCACGGCCGGGTCAGGCGGCGAGACCGTCGAGGGCGGGCTGGTGGGTCACTCCGAGCGCCTGCTCCACCACCGTCACGAACTGTTCGGCGGCCCGGAGCAGGTCGTCGGCCTCCCGGGCGTTCACCACCCGGGGTATGCCGGCCTCGGCGGCGGCCCGCTTGGCGGCGGTGGCGGCGAAGTAGCGGGACCACTCGTCCAGTTCGGGGGCGACCCCGGCGAGCAGCACCCAGACGCTGGTGATCCGGCGGCGGCGGGCGGGCGCCGGCCGGGCCCGGGCGGCGAGCAGGGCGGCGGCGGCGCGGAGCGCGGCCAGGTGGGCGGCGGCGTAGCGCAGCCCGTCGGGACGGGTCTGGGCGGCCTCGGCCAGCCCGTGGCGGGCCGCCGCGAGGAGTTGGGTCGGGGTGCGGTGCGGCAACACGTGCGCGGGCACCGTCGGCGCCTGGGCCGGGTTGGTCGGCATGACTGTCTCCTCCGCGTGACCGGGTCGGGCGGGACGCCAGGTGGAGAGGCTCCACCGGCGCGACGCCCGGGGCGGGTGGTGCGGAGGAAGACGCACCGCTGGGGGCCGGCCGGGTGCGGATGCTTCCCCACACCACACCCGGCCGGCGAACCGGCGGGTTCGTCGCCCGCCGCCCGGGGGTCGAGGGCGGCGGGCGACGACCTGCCTTGACGGGACCGGGCTCGCGACTGCCCGGAACCCGGTGCGGTCCGCGAAACCGCACCTGCCCGGGTCGACGCCGCGAAACACCGCCCCGGGGGCGTTGGAACGGGTGTGCGAGTGAATCGAACACTCGTTCTAACTGCCCTGACAGTACACCCTGCCCCCGACGAAAACGCAACGTCCGGCGTACGGCGTGCCAGCGACGATTCCCAGCCGGCGCACAGTGACGGCAAAGCCTGACCCGAGGTCGCCGCCGCAGGGTGGAACGCATGAGTGAAGGACCCGCCGGAACCACCCGTTGATGAGCACCACCGTCCTGGGCCGGGACACCCCGCGCCGACCGTTGCCCACCGCCCCCGGCTGGTGGGCCGACCTGGCCGGCAGCGCGGCGGTGCTCAGCCTGCTGGTCGTCGTCGCGCTCTGGACCGCCGACCGGGGAGTGCAGGAACTGCTCTCCGGGGTGGCCACCGGCCTCACCTCCGCCGGCCGGCTCACCGGCCTGCTCAGCGCCGACCTGATGCTCGTCCAGGTGGTGCTGATGGCCCGGGTGCCGCTCGTCGAACGGCGCTTCGGCCAGGACCGGATCGCCCGCTGGCACCGGCTGGCCGGCTTCACCTCGTTCCACCTGCTGCTGGCCCACGTGCTGCTGACCACCCTGGGGTACGCCGGCACGGCCCGGGAGAACCCCGTGACACAGCTCTGGTTGCTGGTCACCGGGTACCCGGGGATGCTGCTGGCCACCGCCGCGCTGGCACTGCTGGTGCTGGTGGTGGTCAGCTCCGTCCGGGCGGCCCGCCGTCGGCTGCGCTACGAGTCCTGGCACCTGCTGCACCTGTACGCGTACCTGGGGATCGGGTTGGCGCTGCCGCACCAGTTGTGGACCGGCGTGGACTTCGTCTCCTCGGCCGCCGCGCGGGCGTACTGGTGGACGGCGTACCTGGGGGCGCTGGGCAGTGTGCTGGTGTTCCGGCTCGGGCTGCCGGCGTACCGCTCGCTGCGGCACCGGGTCGAGGTGGCCGCGGTGGTCCCCGAGGCGCCCGGCGTCACCTCGGTCTGGTTGCGCGGGCGGGACCTGGACCGGCTGCCGGTCCGGGCCGGGCAGTTCTTCGGCTGGCGTTTCCTGGCCGGCCCCGGTTGGTCCCGGGCGCACCCGTACTCGCTATCCGCCCCGCCGACGGGCGACCTGATGCGGATCACCGTCAAGGACCTCGGCGACGACAGCTCCCGGGTGGCCACCCTGCGACCGGGCACCCGGGTGCTGCTGGAGGGCCCGTACGGGCGGCTGACCGGGGAACACTGGCGTGGCGGCGGGATCACCATGCTCGCCTGCGGGATCGGCGTCACCCCGCTGCTGGCCCTGCTCCGGGAGCTGCCGTACGCACCCGGGCAGGCGGTGCTGCTCTACCGCGTGCGTACCCCGCAGGAGCTGGCCTTCCGGGCGGAGCTGGAGCGGCTCGCGGTCGACCGCGGCGTGTCGGTCCACTACCTGGTCGGTCCGCGCGGCCGGCAGCCCGCCTGGCTGCCCGGCTACGCGGCCGGGCTGCCGGACGCCGAGGCGCTGCGCCGGCTCTCCCCCGACATCGCCGACCACGACGTCTACCTGTGCGGCCCGGACGGCTGGGTCGACGCCGTGCAGGCCGCGGCCCGGGCCGCCGGGGTGCCCGAGCGGCACGTCCATCACGAACGCTTCGCCTGGTGACGGGCGGGAAGGGGGAACCGTGCGACGGATCACCATCTGGCTGCTCTCCACGGTGACCGCCCTGGTGCTGCTGTTCAGCTACCGGACCAGCACCATGGGCGTCGGCGGGGGGAGCAGCGCCGTCGCCGTCGACCGCGGCGGCACCACCCCCGGCTCCGGGGACCCGTCCACCGAACCGCCCACCGGCGGCAGCGGCAGTGCCGGCAGCACCGGCGACAGCGCAAGCACCGGCGGCGACAGCGGCGGAAGCTACGACGGGTCGGTGGCGCAGACCCGGTGGGGGCCGGTGCAGGTCCGGATCACCGTGGCGGGCGGGCGGATCACCGACGTCACGGCACTCCAGGTGCCCGACGGCAACTTCCGGGACCAGCAGATCAACGACTACGCGGTGCCGGTCCTGCGGCAGGCGGCGCTCACCGCGCAGAGCGCCCGGATCGACACCGTGTCCGGGGCGACCGTCACCAGCGACGGTTACCGCGAATCCCTCCAGGCCGCCATCGACGCGGCGCACCTGAGATGAGCACCCCGACGGGCCGGACGGCGGAGCTGGACCGGCGGGCCTGGGTGGTGCAGGTGATGGGGCTGCCGGTGAGCGTGCACCTGCGCGGCCCGGACGTGCACGACGACGCCGTCGCCGCCCGGGTGGAGCGGTTCTTCACCTGGCTGGGCTCGATCGACGCGACGTTCAGCGCCTACCGGCCGGAGAGCGAGATCGGAGAGCTGGCCGGGCGGGAACCCGATCCGGCCACCGCGAGCCCGCTGGTGCGGGAGGTGGCGGAGCTGTGCGAGCTGGCCCGGACGCGCACCGGCGGCCGGTTCGACGCCAGGCGGCTGCCGCTGCCCACCGGCGGTGCCGGCTATGACCCGTCCGGACTGGTCAAGGGCTGGGCGGTGCAGCGGGCGGCCGGATGGCTGGCCGACCTGGCCGGGCACGACCTCTGTCTCAACGCCGGTGGGGACGTGCTGCTGCGCACCGGGGCGGACCGGCCGGCCTGGCGGGTCGGCATCGAGGACCCGGACCGCCCCGGCCACCTGCTGGACGTGCTGGACCGGCGCGACGGCGCGGTCGCCACCTCGGGCACCGCCAGGCGCGGCGCGCACATCGTGGACCCGCGTACCGGCCGACCGGCGACCGCGCTGCGGTCGGTCACCGTGGTCGGGCCGGAACTGCTCTGGGCCGACGTGTACGCCACCGCGGCGATGACCCGGGATGCCGACGACGCGCTGACCTGGCTGACCGGCCTGGCCGACCACGAGGCGCTGCTGGTGACCGCCGACGGCCGGATCCGGGCCACCGGGCACTGGCCCGGCACCCGGCCCGGGTCGCCGCCCGCCCGCTGACCCGCCACGGTGGGCGGCCGGCTGCGGGGCGTCGGGGCGTACCGGGGACAATGGCCGCATGCAGTCACACCCGAACGTGCAGGCGGTGCAGCGGGCGCTCGACGACGCGGGCGCGCGGGACGCCTCCGGCGTGGCCAGCCGGGTCCGTCTGCTGCCCGAGGCGGTGCACACCGCCGCCGCGGCGGCCGACGCGCTCGGCGTCGCCGTCGGCGCGATCGCCAACTCGCTGGTCTTCGAGGCCGACGGCACGCCGCTGCTGGTGCTCACCTCCGGCGCACACCGGGTCGACACCGCCGGCCTGGCCGCCTGGCTCGGGGTGACCCACCTGCGCCGGGCCACCCCCGACTTCGTCCGCACGCACACCGGGCAGGTGATCGGCGGGGTCGCCCCGGTCGGCCACCCCGGGCCGCTGCGCACCCTGGTCGACACCGCCCTGGCCGGGCACCAGCAGGTGTGGGCCGCCGGTGGCGTACCGCAGGCGGTCTTCCCCACCACCTACCCGGAGCTGCTGCGGATCACCGGCGGCACCCCCGCCGAGGTGGCGTGAACACCACCCCGGAGCTGGTCACCCTGCACGTGTGGCGGGTGCCCCGGGCCGCCCTGGGCCGGGCGTTGGCCCGGATGGCCCGGCATCCGTGGCAGCTGCGACGCACCCCCGGCGTACGGTTCGGCAAACTGCTCGGCACCGGGACCGGCACCGGCTTCGGCCCGGGGGACGCCGACCTGACCCGGTGGGCCGCGCTGGTGGTGTGGGACTCCCCCGCCGCGGCCGTCGACTTCGACGCCTCCCCGGTGGGCCGTTCCTGGGCCCGGATCGCCCGCGCCTCGGCCCGGCTGGAGCTGCGCCCGGTGACCAGCCGGGGCGAGTGGTCGGGCCGGCGTCCGTTCGGCGAGCCGGCGGGCGGCCGGGTCGACGGGCCGGTGCTGGCGCTGACCCGGGCCCGGTTGCGTCCCCGCCGTGCGCTCACCTTCTGGCAGTCCGTCCCGCCGGTCGCCGCCGCGCTGCACGCCGCGCCGGGGCTGCTCGCCCGGTTCGGTGTCGGCGAGGCGCCGCTGGGTTGGCAGGGCACGGTCAGCGTGTGGCGCGACCCGACGGACCTCGTGGCCTTCGCGTACCGTCACCCGGAGCACCGGGCGGCGATCACCCGCACCCCCACCGAAGGGTGGTACGCGGAGGAGTTGTTCGCGCGCTTCGAGGTGCGCGCAGTGGTCGGTGACCGGTCGGTGCTGGGCTGGGTCGCCGACGGTGATCCGCAACCGTGAGAGGACGCGCATGAGGTTGGTGCGGTGGACGCCGGAGGATCTCGTCCGGCGGCTCGACGACGTGGTCGCGGTGTACGGGGAGGCGATGGGCTACCGCAGCGACCTGCTGGAGGCCCGCCGTGGTTACATCGCCACCCACGCCCGCCGGCCCGGGTTCCGCGCCGTCGCCAGCCTCACCAGCGAGGGCCACCTGGCCGGCTTCGGGTACGGCTACCTCGGCGCGGGTGGCCAGTGGTGGCACGACCAGGTCTACCGGGCGCTGCCCCCGGACGCCCGGCGGCGCTGGCTGACCCACTGTTTCGAGGTGGTCGAACTGCACGTCCGACCGCCCGCGCAGGGGCACGGCCTGGGCGCCCGGCAGCTCACCGCCCTGCTCAGCCTCGCCGAGGGCGGCACCACCCTGCTGTCCACCCCGGAGGCCGACGAGCAGGCGTCGCGGGCCTGGCGGCTGTACCGCCGGTTCGGCTTCGTCGACGTGCTGCGGCACTTCCGGTTCCCCGGTGACGAACGACCGTTCGGGGTGCTCGGCCGGGACCTGCCGCTGCCCCGACCCGACACGTCCGGCCCGGCCTCGTCGTGACCCGCCGGCACGTCCCCTGGCTGCTGCTGGCCCTGCTGGTGCTGGTCCAGATCTGCTACCCGCTCACCACCGGGGTCACCCGGGCCCGGCTCACCGTCGCCACGGTCGTGCTGGGTTACCTGCTCGCGGTGGGGCACGCGCTGCTCACCCGGGGTGCCCGTACGGCGGCGGCGCTGGTCGCGGTGGCCACGGGCGGCGGGTTCGCCATCGAGGCGCTGGGGGTGGCCACCGGCTTCCCGTTCGGCAGCTACGACTACTCGGGCGAGTTGGGGCCGAAGCTGGCCGGGGTGCCGTTGATCATCCCGCTGGCCTGGACCTGGATGGCCTGGCCCGCCTGGCTGGCCGCCGTCCGGCTGACCACGCCCACCGGTCGGGGGCCCGACGCCGCGTCGGCCGGGTGGGCGGGGCGCGTCGGGCGGGTGGCGTTGGCCACCCTCGGACTGGCCGGCTGGGACCTCTTCCTCGACCCGCAGATGGTGGCCGAGGGCTACTGGGTGTGGCGCGACGCCACCCCGGCGCTGCCCGGACTGCCCGGCATCCCGGTCAGCAACTACCTGGGCTGGCTGCTGTTCGCGGTGCTGCTGATGAGCGCGTTGCGCCCGTTGGCCGGGCCGGCCGTCGCGGTCACCGGCCCCCGCGACGACCCGATGTTCGCCCTCTACCTGTGGACGTACTTCTCCAGCGTGCTGGCGCACGCCGTCTTCCTCCGACTGCCCGCCTCGGCGATCTGGGGCGCGGTGGGCATGGCGGTGGTGGCGGTACCGCTGGCGGTGACCCTGCTGCGCGCCCGCCGCCGGCCCGCCGACCGGCCGGCACCGCGACGCACCGGCGTCGACACCCCGGCATGACCGGCACCCGGACCGGCCCGCCGGCACGACGCGGGCCGACGCCGACCCTGTGGCAACCCCGGCCCGGGTCGACGGGGGCGTGGCGGTGACCGTCGTCGCGCTCGTGCTGGCCGTCGCGGTGACCGCGCTGACCGCGCACACCTGGGTCAACGCCCGGTACTTCCTGCGCCGGCCCGTCGACGGGCCGGTCGGGGTCGACGAGACGGTGGCGGTGCTGCTGCCGCTGCGCGACGAGGCCGACCGGGTCACCCCGTGCCTGCGCGCGCTGCTCGCCCAGCAGGGGGTGCCCGGCCTGCGGATCGTGGTGCTCGACGACGGTTCGACCGACGGCACCGCCGAGGTGGTCCGCGCGGTGGTCGGCGACGACCCCCGGGTCACCCTGCACACCGGGGTCACCCCGCCGCCGGGCTGGCTGGGCAAGCCGCACGCCTGCCACCAGCTCGCCGGGCACGCCGGGCCGGCCGCCACCGTGTACGCCTTCGTCGACGCCGACGTGGTGCTCACCCCGTACGCGGTCGCGGCGGCGGTGGGCGAGCTACGGGCGGCGCGGGCGACGCTGCTGTCGGCGTACCCGAAAATTCTGGTGCGGACGGTGGGTGACCGGCTGGTGCAGCCGCTGTTGCAGTGGTTGTGGCTGACCTTCCTGCCGCTGCGCGCGATGGAACGCTCGCCGCGGCCGTCGCTGGCCGCCGCCGGTGGGCAGTTCCTGCTGGTGGACCGGGCCGGGTACGAGCGGGCCGGCGGGCACGCCGCCGTCGCCGACCGGGTGCTGGAGGACATCGAGCTGGCCCGGGCGGTGAAACGCGCAGGCGGCCGGATCGCGCTGGCCGACGGCTCCCGGCTGGCCACCTGCCTGATGTACGAGAGCTGGCCGCAGCTGCGCGACGGCTACACCAAGTCGCTCTGGGCCACCTTCGGCCACCCGGTGGCCGCCGCGGCCGTGGTCGCCGCGCTGCTGCTGCTCTACAGCGCGCCGCCGCTGCTGGCGGTGGCGGCGCTGGTGGCGGGTTCGCCGCCGGCCGCCGGGCTGGCCCTGACCGGGTACGCGGCGGGAGTCGCCGGGCGGATGGTGAGCGCCCGCGCCACCGGCGGCCGGGCCTGGCCCGACGCGCTGGCCCACCCCGGCTCGGTCGTGGTGCTCGGCTGGCTGACGCTGCGGTCGTACCATCTGCGGAAGCGGCGTCGCCTGTCCTGGCGTGGCCGTCCGGTCAGCTAGGAGGCACGGCATGGCGCGGATCGTGGTCATCGGCGCCGGCGTGGGCGGGCTGGCCACCGCTGCCCGGCTCGCCGTCAGCGGGCACGAGGTGACCGTCTTCGAACGGTCCGACACCGTCGGCGGCAAGCTCGGCCGGCACGTCCAGGACACCCCGGCCGGCAGCTTCCACTTCGACACCGGGCCGAGCCTGCTCACCCTGCCGCAGGTCTTCCACGAGCTGTTCGAGGCGACCGGCGCGAAACTCGACGAGTATCTCGACCTGGTCCCGCTGGACCCGATCGTGCGGCACGTCTTCCCCGGCGACGGGCCGGCCCTCGACTCGTGCGCCGACCCCGACGAGTTCGCCGCCCGCATCGGTGCCGCCCTCGGCGACCGGGCCGCCGCGGACTGGCGGCGGCTGTGGCGGCGGGCCGCCCGGGTGTGGACCGCGTCGCACCGGGACATCCTGCGGCGTACCGTCGACTCGCCACGCGACCTGGCCGCGCTGGCCTGGCGGCTGGGTGACCTGGCCGCGATCGGGCCCGGCCGCACCCTGCGCGGGCTGGGCCGCAGCCAGCTGTCCGACCCCCGGCTGCGGATGCTGCTCGACCGGTACGCCACCTACACCGGCGCGGACCCGCGCCGCGCCCCGGCCGCGCTGGTCGCCGTCCCCTACGCCGAGCTGACCTTCGGCGGCTGGTACCTGCGCGGCGGGTTGGGCACCCTGGCCGACGCGCTGCTCTCCCGCTGCCTGGACCTGGGCGTGACGATCCGCACCGGGGAGACCGTCACCCGGATCGACGCCGCCGGCGGCCGGGTGCACGGGGTACGCCTGGCCGGGGTGCACGCGCCCGTCCCCGCCGACGTGGTCGTCGCCAACGCCGACGCGCTCACCGTCTACCGGGACCTGCTGCCGCACCCGGGCCGGCTGGCCGCGCTCACCGACCGCAGCCTCGCCGGTTTCGTGCTGCTGCTCGGGGTCCGCGGTGACTCCGGGCTGGCCCACCACAACGTCTTCTTCCCCGCCGACTACGACGCCGAGTTCGACGCCGTCTTCGGCGACCCCGGGCGTGGGGTGCGGGCCCGGCCGGCAACCGACCCGACGGTCTTCGTCACCGTGGCCGACGACCCGACCGCCCGCCCGGCCGGGCACGAGGCATGGTTCGTGCTGGTCAACGCCGCCCGCCACGGCACCGCCCCGGACGCCGTGGACTGGCGTCGGCCGGGGCTCGCCGACGCGTACGCCGACCGGGTCCTCGACGTGCTCGCCGCGCGCGGGGTCGACGTGCGGGACCGGCTGGTGTTCCGTGAGATCCGTACCCCCGCCGACCTGGACGCCACGACGGCCGCGCCCGGCGGGTCGATCTACGGCACGGCCGGGGGGCTGCTCCGCCCGGCCAACCGGGGCCCGGTGCACGGGCTGTGGCTGGTCGGCGGCTCCACCCACCCCGGCGGCGGCCTGCCCATGGTCACCCTGTCCGCGCAGATCGTCGCCGACGAGATCGGCCCCGCCTGGTAGGCCCCCGCCCCTGCCCGACCCGTCGGGGCGGGCGGGTCAGCCGGCGTCGAGCAGGGCCCGGCGGACGGTGGACAGCAGCTGGCCCAGGCCGAAGCCGGCCAGCAGCACCCAGACGGCGGCGGCCATGGTGATCGTGCCGGCGGCCAGATCGGGGTCGATCAGCCCGGTCAGCCCGGCCAGCAGCAACCCCACCAGGGCGACACAGACCCGGGTGGGCCGCTCCCCCACGGTGACCGCGCCGATCTCCCGCATCCCGGCGGCGACCGCGCGGGCCCGCACGTACTCGTGCAGCCAGGACAGCGCGCCGGCCGCGACCACCAGCGCTCCGGGCGCTCCGACCAGCCAGAACGCGGCCAGCCAGGCGATCTCACCGAGCCGGTCGGCGACCGAGTCGTAGACGTAGCCGAGCCGGGTGGTCCGGCCGGTGGCCACCGCGACCGCCCCGTCGACGCTGTCGGCGACCGAGGCGAGCAGCACGAACAACGCGCCGACGATCGGCCCGTGGGCCGACCGGGCGCTGAACAGCGGCACGCACAGGCAGAGCAGCACCCCGCCGACGGTCACCGCGGTCGGGGTCACCCGCAGCCGACCCAGCACGTAACCGACGTGGTACGCGAAACGCAGCCAGGCACGGACCACCGGCGCGGCGACCCGGGGGTCGAAGCCGCCGTGCAACCGCGCCCACGCGGTCGCGTACTCGTCCCACTTCAGCTGTGTGCCCACCATCGGTCAACCGTCGCGGCGCGGTCGAGGTGTCGGGGCCGGCGCGTTCACACCCGGGCGTCGGCCCGCAGGCTGCGCCACACCTCCCGGGTCGCGGGAGAACGGTTGAGGGTGATGAAGTGGATGCCGGGCACCCCCTCGTCGAGCAGCCGGGCGCACATCTCGCTGGCCTGTTCGATGCCGAGCCGGCGGACCGCCTCCGGGTCGTCGGCGACCCGCTCGAACCGCGCGGCCAACGCGGGCGGGAACGGCGCGCCGGACAGCTGCACCGAGCGTTCGATGGTGCCGATCTGGGTCACCGGCATCACCCCGGCCAGGATCGGCGTGTCGCAGCCGGCCGCCGCCACCCGGTCGCGCAGCCGCAGGTAGTCGTCGGCGTCGAAGAACATCTGGGTGATGGCGAACTCCGCGCCCGCCCGGCACTTACGCACGAAGTGCGCGGTGTCGCTGGCCACGTCGGCCGAGCGGGGATGCTTGTACGGGAAGGCGGCCACCCCGACGCTGAAGTCGCCGGCCTCACGGACCAGCCGGACCAGGTCCTCGGCGTAGTCGACGCCCTCCGGGTGGCGGACCCACTCGCCGCCCGGGTCGCCGGGCGGGTCACCCCGCACGGCGAGCACGTTGCGTACCCCCACGCCGGCCAGCCGCCCGATCACGTTGCGCAGCTCGGCGACGGAATGGTTGACGGCGGTCAGGTGCGCCATCGGCAGCAGCGTGGTCTCGGTGGCGATCCGCTCGGTCACCGCGACCGTGGTGTCCCGGGTCGAACCGCCGGCCCCGTAGGTGATCGACACGAACGACGGGCGCAGCGGCTCCAGCTCCCGGATCGCCTGCCAGAGCAGCCGCTCCCCCTGCGCCGTCTTGGGCGGGAAGAACTCGAAGGAGAACGTCGGCTGGCGGTCGCGGATCAGCTCCCCGATCGCCGGCTGGGGATTGGGAAGGACGGAGGGAAGACCGAGCGCCACGAGACGACTCTAGCGGGCGTCGCCGCCCACCCCCACGCACTTCCCACCTGAGCATCGACGCCCACCGAAACCCGGTGGCGGTCGCCCGTCGTACCCCGGGGGTAGAACGAGGGGGCGCGGGTGGCGTCGGTGGGGGCCGACGCCCGGGGTCACGCGCGGGGGTCGGCAGCACACGACAGCGGCACGTCGGCCGCCCTGCGGGGCGGGCGGGCCGCGCCGACAACCGCCGGAGGCCCGATGACCCCGTCCGACCCCCGCCCGCTCGGGCGGCTGATCACGCAGCTCCGGCTGGCCCGGGGCTGGAGCCAGCGGCGGCTCGCCGACGAACTCTGCGCCGCCGCCGGCACCGCCACCCTGACCCGGCACGAGGTGTCCCGCTGGGAACGCTCGGTGCGCGTCCCGGGCGACCGCTGGCGGCGGCAGCTCGCCGTCGTGCTCGACGCCCCGATCGGGCCGCCGGCCGCCGGACCGCCGTCGGGGGTCCGCCGGCCGGACCGCACCCGTCGGGCCGGTCCCCGGACGCCGGGCCGTCCCGGGCCGGCCGTCGGTCGGGCCCGGTGCGGGCAACGGCCGGCCCCCGCCGTCGCGGTGCCGCGCCCGCCTGTCGTACGGGGCGGGAGGCGGACCGGGTGACGCGCCGAGACGCTGGTGAGGCGGCAGCGGCGGGGACCGGCTAGCGTCGTGGCGTGACCCACGCTGCTCCCGTCTCCCCCGTCGACCGTGCCGGCCTGCGGCAGCGTGTCGACAAGGCGCTGACCGAGTTCCTGGCCGGCCGGCGTAGCTGGATGGCCGGCATCGACGACGCCCTGACGCCGATCGCCGAGACCGTCGAGGGGTTCGTGCTCGGTGGCGGCAAGCGGCTGCGGCCGGCGTTCGCCTACTGGGGATTCCGGGGCGCCGGCGGGGTGGACGCCGACCAGGTGGTGACCGCCCTGGCGGCGCTGGAGTTCTTCCAGGCCAGCGCCCTGATCCACGACGACCTGATGGACCGCTCCGACACCCGGCGTGGCGAGCCCGCCGTGCACCGGCGGTTCGCCACCCGGCACCGCGCCCACGGGTGGGGCGGCGACCCGGACGCCTTCGGCGACGCGGCGGCGATCCTGCTCGGTGACCTGTGCCTGGTCTGGTCCGACGAGCTGCTGCACTCCGCCGGGCTGGACCCGCACACGGTGGCGCGGGCCCGGCCGGTCTTCGACGAGATGCGCGGCGAGGTCACCGTCGGGCAGTACCTCGACGTGTTGACCCAGGCCACCGGGGAGGTCTCGCTGGACCGGGCGGGCAAGGTGGCCCGGTACAAGTCGGCCAAGTACACCGTCGAGCGGCCGTTGCTGCTCGGTGGCGCGCTCGCCGGCGCGTCCGCCGACGTGTGCACCGCCTACTCGGCGTACGGGTTGCCGCTCGGCGAGGCGTTCCAGCTCCGCGACGACGTGCTCGGGGTGTTCGGCGACCCGGCGCAGACCGGCAAGCCGGCCGGCGACGACCTGCGCGAGGGCAAGCGCACCTACCTGGTCGCGGCGGCGGTCCAGGCCGCCGACGAGGCCGGTCGGGAGCTGTTGCTCGGCCGGCTCGGCGATCCGCAGTTGGACGCGGACGGGGTGGCCCGGCTCCGTGAGGTGATCGCCGGCACCGGCGCGCTGGCCCGCACCGAGCAACGCATCGTCACCCTGACCGACACCGCGCTGGCCGCCCTGACCGGCGTCGACCTCGACACCGAGGCCCGGCAGGCCCTGGTGGACCTCGCCATCGCCGCCACCCGCCGCGCCGACTGACCCACCCCGCTCCCGGCCCGGCTTGAGCACGTCGCTTGGGCACGTCGCTGGGTCGCGTCGCTTGGGCACGTCGCTGGGTCGCGTCGCTTGGGCACGTCGCTGGGTCGCGTCGCTTGGGCACGTCGCTGGGTCGCGTTGATCAAGAGGTTTGCGTCACGGATGTCCCCGGGGATGACCGAAACCTCTTGATCAACGCGGTTCGGCGGGCGGCCGGCGCGGTGAAGGCCGGCGGGATCAGGAGTGGGGGTGGGGTCAGAAGCCGAGGGCCTGGGCGCGGCGTTTGACCTCGCGGGCGTGGTCGCCGCCGAGGGTCACCGCGCCCGTGCCGCCGGAGAGGGTGTCGTCGGGCTCGTAGAGCCAGCGCAGGGCGGCCTCGTCGTCGTAGCCGGCATCGGCGAGCAGGGTGAGCACGCCGGGCAGGTGCTTGAGCACCGTCTTGTTGGCGACCAGGTCGGCGGGGATCCGGCGGACACCGTCACGGCGGACGGCGAGCAGCTCGCGGTCCCGGATCATCTGGTGCACCTTGCTGATCGACAGGTCGAGCCGCTCGGCGACGTCCGGGAGGGTGAGCCACGCGGCCGGGTCGCTGGGACCGGCGAGGTCGCTGCCGGCGGCCTGGTCGGCGGGTACGGGTTCGGTCACCCGACCACCCTGCCACGTCGCCCGGCCACCCGTGCAGCGGCACCCCGCCGGGCCGGGGGTGAGCGCGGCGGGACGGACCGGTGCCGGCCCCGGCTGTAGCATCCTGTTCAACCTTCACCCTCAGGACACATAGACTCCCTGCCGATGGACATACAGGTCGCCGACACGTTGCTGGGCTCGCTGCTCGACGGGCGCTACCGCATTCGCGGTCGCGTGGCCCGTGGTGGCATGGCGACCGTGTACACCGCCACCGACGAGCGCCTGGAGCGTACCGTCGCGGTGAAGATCATCCACCCGTCCCAGGCCGCGCAGGCGCGGTCCCGGCTGGCGGGCTTCCCGGACCGGTTCACCGACGAGGCCAAGGCCATCGCCCGGCTGACCCACCCCAACGTGGTCGCCGTCTACGACCAGGGCACCCACCAGGGGCTGCCCTACCTGGTGATGGAGTACGTCCGGGGTCGCACCCTGCGCGAGGTGCTGGCCGAACGCCGCCGGCTCAACCCCGACGAGGCGCTGGCGATCATGGAGCAGATGCTCGCCGCGATCGCCGCCGCGCACCGGGCCGGGCTGGTCCACCGCGACGTCAAACCGGAGAACGTGCTGGTCGCCGAGGCACCCACCGGCGGGGTCGCCAACCTGGTCGACAGCGTGGTCAAGGTCGCCGACTTCGGCCTGGCCCGCGCGGTGGAGGCCAGCGCCGAGGAGGGCGACGGCAACCAGCTGATGGCGACCGTGGCGTACGTGGCGCCGGAGCTGGTCACCGACGGACGCGC
Source organism: Micromonospora sp. WMMD734 (assembly GCF_049178975.1). Lineage (NCBI taxonomy): Bacteria > Bacillati > Actinomycetota > Actinomycetes > Micromonosporales > Micromonosporaceae > Micromonospora > Micromonospora sp. WMMD734. The sequence continues at coordinate 392,363 of NZ_JBMHMK010000001.1, read as the reverse complement.
CGACCCCCGTACCGACGTCTACTCGGCCGGCATCGTGCTGTTCGAGATGCTCACCGGCCGGGTGCCGTACGACGGGGACCGTCCGGTCGACGTGGCCTGGCAGCACGTCGACAAGGACGTGCCGGCCCCGTCGGTCCTGGTGCCCGGCCTGCCCCGGGTGCTCGACGAGTTGGTCGCGCGGTCGACCCGGCGGGATCCGGGCGCCCGCCCGGCCGACGCGGGTGCCCTGCTGGCCGAGGTGCAGGTGGCCCGGGACGACCTGGGCAACCCGAACGCGCACACCGCCGTGCTGGGCCGGGTGGCCGGGGAGCTGCCGGCGGTGGCCGAGCCGACGATGGTGGTCGCGGCGGTCAGCCCGGTGACCCGGCCGACCTGGGCCCGGCTGCCCGAGCCGGCCGCCCCGCAGCGCCCGCACCGGCGGCGGGCCGCCGAGGACACCGACCTGCGGTCCCGGCTGGCGGAGCTGCGTACCCGGGTGATGGGCACCCCGCGCGGCCGGTTGTCGGTCGCGGCGGCCGTGGTGGTGGTCGGCCTGCTCGCCGCGATGGGCGGCTGGTGGGTGGGGGTGGGCCGGTACACGGTCGCGCCGCAGCTGGTGAACCTGAGCCGGGCCGACGCACAGGCGCAGGCGGACCGGGCAGGCTTCCAGATCGCCTTCGCCGCGCCACGCTACGACGAGAAGGTCCCCCGCGACGGGGTGATCACCCAGGACCCGGGCTCGGCTGCCAAGATCCTCAAGGGTGGCACCATCACGCTGACGCTCTCCCTGGGCCCGGAGCGGTTCCCGCTGCCGGACGTCGTCGGCAAGGAGTTCGACCTGGCCGAGGCCGACCTGACCAGCGCGAAACTGGTGGTCGCCAAGGGCACGCCCCGCTACGACGACAACCTGCCGGCCGGGGTGGTGGTGGACACCAACCCGAAGGTGGGCACCGAGGTGAGGCCGGGCACCAAGGTGACGGTCATCCTGAGCCGGGGCCGCGCCCCGATCACGGTGCCCGACCTGGTCGGCAAGAGCCTCAACGACGCCCGCAGCACCCTGTCCCGGCTCGGCCTGGAGCTGGTCGAGACGTACAAGGAATCCGACAAGCCGCGCGACGAGGTGCTCGGGCAGAGCCCGGCGGACGGCGCGGGCGTGGAGAAGGGCACCAAGGTCAAGCTGGACGTCAGCAAGGGCCCGCCGCAGGTGACCGTCCCCCGGGTGGTCGACCTGCCCTGCCAGCAGGCCAAGCAGCAGTTGGAGGGCGCGGGGTTCACGGTGAACGTCCAGTTCAACCCCAACGGCATCGTCCGGTTCCAGAACCCGGGCGAGAACTCGCAGGTGCCCCCGGGCACCCCGGTCACCCTGGGCTGCCTGTGAGCGCCCACCGGCCGGTCGGCTCGCACACCCCCACCTCGGGTGGGCTGGCCAGGGCGGCCCTGCCGTACGTGGACGCGACCGGCTCCCAGGTGGTGCAGGTCTACGTCGCCAACTCGCGGGGCTGGGCGCTGCCGCCCGGCGACCCGGCCCAGGACGCGCTGTTCGCCGAGGGCTGCGCCGCCCGGGGCGTACCGGTCTACATCCACGCGTCGCTGCTGGTGAACCTCGGTTCGCCCACGGCCGCGACGGTGGAGAAGTCGGCGCAGACGCTGGCGCACGCGCTGCGTCGGGGGCGGGCGATCGGGGCCCGGGGCGTGGTGTTCCACGCCGGCAGCGCGGTCGACGCCGGCTACGCCGAGACCGCCCTACGGCAGGTACGCGAGTCGCTGCTGCCGCTACTCGACGAGACCACGGCCGGCGGCGGTCCGCTGCTGCTGGTGGAGCCGAGCGCCGGGGGTGGCCGGTCACTGGCCTCCCGGGTGGAGCACCTCGGCCCCTACCTGGACGCGGTCGACAGGCACCCGGGGCTGGGCGTCTGCTTCGACACCTGCCACGCCTGGGCGGCCGGGCACGACCTGGCCGTGCCGGGCGGCATGACGGCGACCCTGGACACCCTGGTCGCCACGGTCGGGGCGGACCGGCTCAAGCTGATCCACGCCAACGACTCCAAGGACCTGTGCGGCTCGACCCGGGACCGGCACGAGAACATCGGCAAGGGCAACATCGGTGAGCCGGCCTTCGCCGAGTTGATGGCCCACCCGGCGACCGCCGGCATCCCCGTCGTCGTGGAGACCCCCACCGAGAAACACGAGGGCCACGCCACCGACATAGCCACCCTGAACCGCCTCCACCCCTGACAGCCCCGTCCTCTCCCCCCGCCCGACACCGCCGGCTCCACGCCCTCGGTGATCAAGAGGTTTGCGCGGTGATCAAGAGGTTTGCGTCAAGTTTGATCTCCACGCTGACGCAAACCTCTTGATCAACACCGGAAGCCGGGAAGGGAATGGAAGGGCGGGGCGGGGCGGCACCGGTAGCGGGGGTCAGGGAGCGAGCAGGTCAGGGAGGATCTTGGCGGCGTGGTCGATGGCGGCGTCGTCGACGTCGAGGTGGGTGACCAGACGGGCGGTCCGGGGGCCGAGCACCGACAGCAGCACCCCCTCCGCGCGGGCGGCGGTGGCCAGGGCCCGCGCGTCGAGCCGGTGCCCGGTCAGGTCCAACGGCACGATGTTCGTGCGTACCGGGCCGGCGAGCACCCCGCACGGGGCGAGCGCCTCGGCGAGCCGGGCGGCCCGGGCGTGGTCGTCGACGAGCCGGTCGAGGTGGTGGGCCAGGGCGTACCGGCCGGCGGCGGCGAGCACCCCGACCTGCCGCATCCCGCCCCCCATCCGCTTACGCAGGAACCGGGCCCGCTCGATCCGCTCGGCACTGCCCACGACCAGCGAGCCGACGGGTGCGCCGAGGCCCTTGGACAGGCAGACCGACAGGGTGTCGAACAGCGCGCCGTACTCGTGCAGCGGCACCCCGTCGGCGACGTGCGCGTGCCAGATCCGGGCCCCGTCGCAGTGCAGGGCGAGGCCGGCGGTGTCGGCGACCCGGCGTAGCTCCCGCAGGGTCGCCAGCGGGATCACCCCACCACCGCCCCGGTTGTGGGTCTGCTCCACGGCGATCGCCCGGGTCGGCACCGCGAAGTAGCCGTCCGGCCGGATCATCGCCTCCACCACGCCCGGGTCCAGGCCCGCGCCGAGGGGCGGCCAGGTCCGCGTGGAGATCGCACCGTACGCCGCCGCCGCGCCGACCTCGTACGTCACCACGTGCGCGTCGGCGTCGCAGAGCAGTTCGTCACCGGGTGGGACGACCAGTTGCAGGGCGAGCTGGTTGGCCATCGTCCCGGTCGGGGCGAAGAGCGCCGCCTCGTGCCCGAAGAGCGCGGCGACCTCGGCCTCCAGCGCGTTGACCGTCGGGTCCTCGGCGTAGACGTCGTCGCCGACCTCGGCGGCGGCCATCGCCTCCCGCATTCCGGCGGTGGGTCGGGTCACCGTGTCGGAACGCAGGTCGGCCACCGGGCCGACGCCCGTCGTCGGGTCAGCCACGGAGCATCTCCGCCACCAGGAAGGCCAGCTCCAGCGACTGCTGGGTGTTCAGCCGGGGGTCACACGCCGTCTCGTACCGGCCGGGCAGGTCGAGGTCCTCGATGCCCTGGGCCCCGCCGAGGCACTCGGTGACGTCCTCGCCGGTCAGCTCGACGTGGATGCCGCCCGGGTGGGTGTCCAGCCCCCGGTGCACCTCGAAGTAGCCGAGGACCTCGTCGACGATCCGGTCGAAATGCCGGGTCTTGTAGCCGTTGGAGGACTCGTGGGTGTTGCCGTGCATCGGGTCGCACTGCCACACCACCTTCGCCCCGGCGGCGGTGACCTTGGCCACGATCGGCGGCAACGCGTCGCGGACCTTGTGGTTGCCCATCCGGCTGATCAGGGTCAGCCGGCCGGGGATGTTGTCCGGGTTGAGCTTCTCGCACAGCTCGATCGCCTCGTCCGGGCTGGTGGTCGGGCCGAGTTTCACGCCGATCGGGTTGGCGATGCGGGAGATGAAGTCGATGTGCGCGCCGTCGAGCTGCCGGGTCCGCTCGCCGACCCACAGGAAGTGCCCGGACAACCCATATGCCCGACGGTCGGAGACCCGGGTCAGCGCCCGGTCGTACTCCAGGGCCAGCGCCTCGTGGGAGCAGTAGAGGGTGACGGTACGCAGCGCCTCGTCCTCGGTCATCCCGCAGGCCCGGATGAACGCGATGGCCCGGTCGATCTCCCGGGCGATCGCCTCGTAGCGCTCCCCCGCCGGGGAGTTCTTGACGAAGCCCTTGTTCCAGTCGTGCACCGCGTGCAGGTCGGCCAGTCCGCCGGCCAGGTAGGCGCGCAGCATGTTCATCGCCGCGGCCGAGTTCGCGTACGCCCGGATCATGCGCTGCGGGTCGGCGACCCGGGCGGCCGGGTCGGCCTCCAGCGCGTTGATCATGTCGCCGCGGTACGCGGGCAGCCCCCGGGCGTCGGTCGGCAGCGACCGGGGCTTGGTGTACTGGCCGGCGACCCGGGCCACCTTCACCACCGGCAGCGACGCGCCGTAGGTGAGCACGATCGCCATCTGGAGCAGGGTGCGGGCGTTGGCCAGCAGGTGGCTCTCGGTGTTGTCGGCGAAGGTCTCGGCGCAGTCGCCGCCCTGGAGCAGGAACGCCTTGCCCTCGCAGACCAGGGCCAGCTTGCGGCGGAGCTGGTCGACCTCGTAGGGGGCGACCACCGACGGCACGGTGTCGAGCACCTTGCACACCTCGGCGACCTGGGCCGGGTCGGACCACGGCGGGATCTGCTCACGGGGCAGGTCACGCCACCTGTCGAGACCGAGGGCGGCGTCCTCCGCCGAGTCGACGGTGGGGCGGCTGGTCTGCAGCCCGGGGCTGCTCACGGCGGGGTAGCTCAGCTGATGCCACTCATGGCGCATGGCAGAAAGCGTACGGCGACGGTCCGGACGTCGCGGCCCCGAGGGGCGGGGTTCCGGCAGTTGGGAGTCAGGGGGTCGGCGACGGCGCGGGACTGTGCCCGCCGGGTTCCTCGCCCGCGATGCACCAGTCCGCGCCGTCCCGGGTGACGGTGAACAGCAGCCGCCTGGTGACCTTCGTCGATCCCACCGAAACGGTCACCGTGGTGCTGACCTCCTGCCCCCGGGCACCGGTGCGGATGTCGGTGACGGTCGCCCCGGGCACCTCGAAATGGTCGGCGAAATCACCGTTCGGCCCGGTCGCGGCGGCGTCGAACCCCGCCTGCATCGTCGCGCAGAGCTGGTTGCGGCCGGCGGCCGGGTCCTTGGCGGTCATCGCGTCGAGGTACGCCTGGACCCGCTCGCGGGCCTTGGCCGACGCCTCCTCGGCGGGCACCCTGGTGGGCCCGCCGTCGGCCTCGCCGTCGCCGCTCTGGCCGCAGCCGAGCAGGGCGAACGGCAGCAGGGCCAGCGGTACGACGCCGGCGGTGCGGAGCCTGCGATCCATGCGTCCTCCCCGGGTGCGGATGTCGACGGTGCGGATGTCGACCGGATGCCGAGCGGCGAGTCTGCCACACCGCACCCGTCAGGTGGCAACCCGTCACGGCCGCGCCGCGCCGCCCGGCCGGCGTTTCGTCGGGGCCCGTCACAGCCGTGCGGGGAGGGACCGGTGGCCGGTCCCTCCCCGCGCGGGTGGTGCGTCGGACGCTCGGCTCAGCCGAGGCCGCCCTTGATGGCGCCGATCAGCTCACCGTTGCCGGTGTCGCCGGAGAGTTCCCAGAAGAACGCGCCGCCGAGGCCCTGGTTCTTCGCGTAGGTCATCTTGCCGCCGATGGTGGCCGGCGTGTCGTAGCTCCACCAGTTGCTGCCGCACTTGGCGTACGCCGTACCGGCGATCGTGCCGGTGGCCGGGCAGGTGTTCTTCAGCACCTTGTAGTCCTCGATGCCCGCCTCGTAGGTGCCGGGGGCCGCGTCGGTGGCGGTGCCGCCCGGGGCGGCCTGCGTCACCCCGGTCCAGCCGCGACCGTAGAAGCCGATGCCGAGCAGCAGCTTGTTGGCCGGCACGCCCTTGGACTTGAGCTTCTGGATCGCCGCATCGGAGTTGAAGCCCTGCTGCGGAATTCCGGTGTACGAGGTGAGCGGCGAGTGCGGGGCGGTGGGACCCTGGGCGTTGAACGCGCCGAAGTAGTCGTACGTCATCGGCATCAGCCAGTTGAGGTTGCCCACCGCACCGGCGTAGTCGGTGGCGTCGATCTTGCCACCGTTGCTGCCGTCGGCGGTGATCGCGGCGGTGACCAGGGCCGACGAGCCGAACTTGGACCGCAGTGCGGAGATCACGTTCTTGAACGCGTTCGGGCCGCTGCTGTCACAGCTCAGACCGCAGGCGTTGGGGTACTCCCAGTCGACGTCGATCCCGTCGAAGACGTCCGCCCAGCGCGGGTCCTCGACCAGGTTGTAGCAGCTCTCGGCGAACGCGGCCGGGTTCTGCGCGGCCTGGGTGAAGCCACCGGACCAGGTCCAGCCGCCGAAGGACCAGATCACCTTGAGGTGCGGGTACATCTTCTTGAGCTTGCGCAGCTGGTTGAAGCTGCCGCGCAGCGGCTGGTCCCAGGTGTCGGCGACGCCGTCCACGCTGTCGGCCGCGGTGTACGCCTTGTCGTAGTCGGCGTAGCTGTCCCCGATCGTGCAGCGGCCGCCGGTGGTGTTGCCGAAGCCGTACAGGATGTGGGTGAGCTTGGCGGCGGAGCCGCTGGTGGCGATGTTCTTGACGTGGTAGTTGCGCCCGTAGACGCCCCACTCGGCGAAGTAGCCGACGACCTTCTTGTCCCCGCTGGGCGGCGGGGTGGTGGGCGGTGGGGTCGTCGGGGGCGGGGTCGTCGGCGGGGCGGTGGTGGGTGGCGGGGTCGTCGGCGGCTTCGTGGTGGTGGGCGGGGTGCCCCCGCCGCACGACACGCCGTTGATCGTGCAGTTCAGCGGCGCCTTGTACGGCCCGGTGCCGTTGTAGCCCCAGCTGAAGCTGGCCCCCGGGGCGAGCGGCCCGGCCCAGCTCTTCTTCACCGCCACGTAGTGGTTGCCGCTGCTGGTGACGTCGGCGTCCCAGAAGCTGCTGATGGTGGTGCCGGACGGCAGGTCGAACTCGATACGCCAGGTGCTGACGCTGGCGCTGGAGCCGTTGGTGACGGTGACCCGCCCTTCGTGGCCGGTCCCCCAGTCCTGCGCCGAGGCGAATGTCGCGGTGACGCTTCCGGCGCCGAACGCCGAGGTCACCGGTACCGCCGCCACGGTCAGCGCCACGACGGCGCCGGCCCAGAGGGCGCGGCGGAGCGATCTCTTCATGAGGCGCCTCCTCAAACAGTTAGGAAACTTTCCAAATCGATGGGGAGACGCTACTCACACCGTCATCACTTCGTCAAGATGCGTATCCGTCGATTCATCGCACCGACCACGGCCAGGTGGCAGGGCGACCTGGCGTGGCGGGGGCGCGGCGGCGGCGAACCGGCGGGAGGGCTGGGCGGCGGGGCCGGGCGCTAACCTCGCGGGATGACCGTCTTCGACATCGAGATCGACGCCCTGGCCGGCGGCCCGGCCAACCTGGCCGGCCACCGGGGCCGGGCGCTGCTGGTCGTGAACGTGGCCTCCCGCTGCGGCCTCACCCCGCAGTACGCCGGCCTCCAGGCGCTGGCCACCGAGTACGCCGACCGGGGCCTGGTGGTGCTCGGCGTGCCGTGCAACCAGTTCGCCGGGCAGGAACCCGGCACGGCCACCGAGATCGGCGAGTTCTGCCAGGTCAACTACGGGGTCACCTTCCCGCTGACCGAGAAGGTCGACGTCAACGGCCCGGCCCGCCACCCGCTCTACGCGGCGCTGGTCGACACCCCCGACGCCGAGGGGCACACCGGCGACGTCCGGTGGAACTTCGAGAAGTTCCTGGTCGCCCCGGACGGTACGGTCGCCGCCCGGTTCGCGCCGACTGTCGCTCCGGACTCGGCCGAGCTGCGGGCCGCCATCGAGAAGGTCCTGCCCGGCTGAAAGCCCTCCCCCACAGCGGCCCGCCGCCCACCGGTCCGACCCGGGACACCTCGGCCGAGGGCCGGCTGGGCCGCCGCCGGCCGGCGGCGGCCCGGCCCACCCAGCACCGCCCGTGACGCGTACCACCCGCCGCCACCGATGCCCCTCCGCGCCCTTTCGACCTGACGACATCAACGGATCACCCCGTCGGCTGGTGCGGATCATCCCGTCGGCCGGCCGGCTGGACTTCCGTCGGCCGCCTCGCCCCTCCCCGCCGGACGCCGCCGGACGCCGTCGACGCCGCGTCGACCCGGTGGGGCGGTCGGTCCGGCCGCGCACCGCCCACACCGCAGACGGCCGCCCCGCCACCAGCTATGTCCCTCCGCGCCCTTTCGACCTGACGACATCAACGGATCACCCCTGCGGAGAGGGCGGGCGGGGTCACGGCACCGCCTCGCACCGGAAGCAGCGATCGGGCCGCGACCCGCGCCGGGCAGCACCTTTTTCGGCTCCGGGTCGGCAACACACCACGTGGTCACCTACCGATCACGACAACCCACCCTGGCCGGGAATCCCGCCGGACAGTGCGGTACCGACGACTACCCACGCGCTGCGGGCGACCGGGGCTGCCTCGACCGCGCCCGACCCGGAGGGCCCGAGCAGCCCGAACGGCCCGAACGGCCCGAAGCGACGGTTCAGGGCTGCACCGAGAACCGAGCGCCGACAAGCGAGCACCGACAAACGGGCACCGACCAGCGAGTCGTCAACGTCATCAGCTCTAAAGCGTCCGCGACGACTAGGGTCGACGCCGGCGTCCAGCCGGGCCGCTGGCATCCACCGGCCCGGAAGATCCATGGGTCGGCCCGTTCGACGTCCCTCACCAGGCAAGCCCGGCCGCGCCCGGAAAGCCGGCCCACCCCCGCGTGGTGACCGGCCCACGCAGGGACCGGCCGCGCCGGGTCGCCGTCGGCCAGACCCCGGGCGGCGCACAGCGGGGCCTGCGGACCGGACCGGCAGCCGGCGATCCGGGAAGCGGCCGTGACCGCGCCGCCCCCGGACAGGGCGACGCGGTCACGGTAGAGCCGGGGAACGCGGGTCAGGTCAGCCGGCGGCGGACCGGAAGACCGGGTAGTAGCCGCCGGACTGGCCGGCCGCCGTCGGGTGGTAGGAGACACCGAGGTTGGCGAAGTTCAACGCGTGCAGCCACTTCTCGCCGTAGCTGCACAACTGGTGGCCGACGAAGATGGACCGTACGTCGGCGAACGTGAAGCCGGCCGAGGTGGCGGCGGTACGGGTGATGTCGTCGATCAGGTTGATACCTTCGTTGATCTTCGTGCGGGAGTTCGCGCTGAGCCCCACGCAGACCGTGCCGAGCTGGTAGAAGACCGGGTAGCCGACGACCACCACGCGGGCCGACGGGGCGCGGGACCTGATGCCGTTGTAGACGGTGGCGAGTTTGGCGGGCAGTTCCGCGCGGGCCTTGTTCTCGGCGGCCTGCACCGCCGCGATGCACTGGGTCTCCCCCTGGAGCACGCAGGTCGACATGATCGAGGTGAAGCCGACGTCGTTGCCGCCGATGGTGACGCTGACCAGGGTGGTGGTGGAGCTGAGCGCGGAGAGCTGGCTGTTGACCACGTCGGTGGTGGTCGCGCCGGAGCAGGCCACCGACTTGTACGAAGCCGGCTTGATGTTGGTGTTGTACAGCGCCGGGTACGCGTTGGTGCTGCGCTGGCAGGAACCGCTCTCGGAGGTGTAGCTGCCGGCGCCGACACCCGAGGCGTACGAGTCGCCGAGGGCCACGTACCGGTCGGTGGGGGCGGCCTGGACGGGAACCGCCGCTCCGAGGGTCACGCCGATGGACGCCGCGAGACTCACGGCGAGGGTCACGAGTCGGGATCTCCGCACGTCGTACTCCTGGGGGTGGGGAAGTGGTGGTGGGAGATAGATATCACTCGATCATGCGTTTAGGGAAGGTTGTCGATGGGCAACAGGGGTAGCTAGGGGTTCGCCGGCCCCGACGCTGCGCGACGCCCTGGCCGCCGGCCCACCGTGGTCAGCGGGCCGGGTGCCACTCGTCGGCCAGCACCGCCCAGATCTCCATGTCCACCGGACCCGCCGGCCCCAGGGCGACCTGCCGCAGGGTGCCCTCGTGCCGCATGCCGAGCCGCCGGGCCACCGCGATGCTGCGGACGTTGCCGACGCTGGTCCGCCACTCGACCCGGCGGATGCCGCGTTCCCGGATCGCCCAGTCCACGATCCGGGTCGCCGCCCGGGTGACCAGGCCCCGCCCCTCGGCGGCCGGCTCCAGCCAGCAGCCCGCCTCGGCAACCCCGGTCGCGGTGCTGAACGACACGAACAGCACCCCGCCGACCAGGGTGCCGTCGAGCCAGATCCCCCAGATGCCCCCGGCGTCGTCGGCCCACTTGTCGGCGGACCGGCGCAGCACCCGGCGGGCCGACTCCAGGTCGGTGGCCACGAAGGACGCACCCACCCACGGGGCGATGTGTTCCCGGGCCCGGTCCAGGTGGGCCAGGAACTCCTCGGCCTGCCACGGTGCGAGCGGGCGCAGCTCGGCGTCCCCGGTCAGCGCCAGCGCGAACATCGGTCAGTTCCTCCGGTCCGTGACGGGCAGGCTCAGCCGCAGTGTGGGCCCGGGGGTGGCGACGAAGCCCAACGACCGGTAGAGCGGCTCCCCGTCGGTGGAGGCCCGCAGGTCGACCTTGCCGACCCCGCGCTGCCGGTACCAGTCGAGCAGCGCCTCCAGGCAGGCCCGGGAGTAGCCGCGCCGCCTGTGCACCGGCTCGGTGACCACGTTGAACACATACCCGGTCAGGCCGTCGGGGTTGCCGGGGCCGCCGAGTCGCTGCTCGATGGTGCCGGTCGCGCAGGCCGCCAGGGCACCGGGCCGGTCCGGGTCGTCGACGACGAAGACCGCCATCAGGTCGACCGGCTCGGCCAGCCGCCGGTGCAGCACCTCCCGGGCCGCCTGCTGCCAGGGTCCCGGGGCGGGCGTCATGTGGTCGATGTCGGCCAGCATCACCCCACGCAGGCGAACGATCTCACCGGCGTCGGCGACCACGGCCCGTCGAACGTTGATCACGAACGGACGGTACCGGATGGCGGGGACGGGTCCCCGGACCGCACCGGGCTGATCGGAAACGACAGGACACGACGGCCGGCCAACTTGCGATCGGGTCCCGTCCACGGGACGCTGAGGGTCGGCACCGACACCACGCCCGGAGGCGAGATGCCCCAGCTCCGTACCGCGCCGCGCCGGCTGCTCGCCGCCGCCGGCACCCTCCTGCTCGGCACCGCACTGGCCACCGTCGGCGGCACGCCGGCCGGGGCGGCGGCCGGCGACGTCGGCTACGTCCGGCTCGCCCACCTCTCCCCCGACACCCCGGCCGTGGACGTCTACCTCTCCGCCCCGGGCGCGGCGACGCCGCAGGTCTTCCCCGCCGTCGGCTACGGCGTCGTCTCCCGTTACCTGCCGCTGGCCGTCGGCCGGTACGCGGTGGCGATGCGGCAGGCCGGCGCCCCGGCCAGCGAACCACCGGTGCTCACCACCGAGGTGGCCCTGCGCGCGGGCGAGGCGTACACGGTGGCCGGGGTGGGCCGGTACGCCGACCTCGGCCTGCGGGTGCTCGCCGACGACCTCAGCGCCCCGGCGGCCGGGCGGGCGAAGGTGCGGGTCGTCCAGGCGTCCGTGCGCGCCCCGGTGGTCGACGTGGCCGCCGACGACGGGCCGGCCATCGCCGACGCCGTCCGGTTCGCCACCACCACCGACTACCGGCAGATCGAGCCGGGACGTTGGCGGTTGCGCCTCGGTGGCGGCGGCGGGCCGGGCACCGACGCCGAGGTGACCCTCACCGGGGGACGGGTCTACTCGCTGCTGGTGCTCGACGGCAAACAGGGCGGGTTGACAGTCGAACTGCGCGAGGACGCCCGGGACGGCGGGACCGCACCTGCGGGCGGGGTGCCGGCGGGGGCCGGCGGGCTGGCCGGGGGCGGGCTCGGGGCGTACCCGATGATGGCCGGCGGGGTGCTCGCGGGGGCCGTGGTGGTGGGCACGACGGTGCTGGTGCGGCGTCGGCGGCGACCGGTCTGGTGACCCGGCCCGGCTTCGCGGTCCGCCGGCACCGGGCCCGGCCCGCGCCGGCCGCCGTCCTGGTCGCGGCCGGCGCGGCGTGCTGCCTCGCCGCCGGCGTCGGCGTCGTGCTGACCGCCGCCACCGGCCTCGGCGGGCCGGGCGGAGCACCCCGGCCGGTCGCGGCGGCCGGGGCCTGGCAGCCCGGGTGCGTGACCGGTTGCGCCACCGGGGCCGGCACCCCGCGCGCCACCCCGGCCTCCCCCACCCGGGTACGCGTCGCGCGGATCGGCGTCGACTCCCCGCTCACCGCCCTCGGGCTGGACGGGGCCGGTGCCCTGGTCCCCCCGGCGGACTTCACCCGGGCCGGCTGGTACGGCGGCGGCCCGACGCCCGGGGACCCGGGGCCGGCGGTGATCGCCGGTCACCTGGACTCACGGCGCGGCCCGGCCGTCTTCGCCCGGCTCGGCGAGTTGCGCCCCGGCGACCGGGTCGAGGTGTGGCGGGGCGACCGCCTGGTGACGTTCCGGGTCACCGGCACGCTGCGTACGCCCAAGGACGCCTTCCCCACCGCCACCGTGTACGGCCCGACGCCCGGCCCGGAGCTGCGGCTGATCACCTGCGGGGGCGACTTCGACAGGCGGGTCGGCCACTACCGGGACAACGTGGTGGTCTTCGCCGTCGCCGACCCGCTGGTCGACCCCCTCCCCCGGTCCGCCGCCGACTGACCCGCCCACCGGCACGGCCCCGCCCACCCCGCTAGGCTCCTGCGGTGCGACTGACCAGCGTGGACGACGTCCTGGCCGCCGAACGCCGGCTCGCCGGGCGGATCGTGCGGACCCCGCTCCTGCCCTGCCCGCAACTCGGCGACGAGTTCGCGCTCGACGTCGCGGTGAAGGCGGAGAACCTCCAGCACACCGGCAGCTTCAAGGTCCGGGGCGCGTTGAACGCGCTGCTCGCCCTGACCGAACGACAGGCGACTCCCACCGGGCTGACCGCCTTCTCGGCCGGCAACCACGCCATGGCGGTGGCCTTCGCCGGGCGTACGTTCGGCCTGCCGACCGTCGTCTGCATGCCCCCGCACGCGGTGTCCACCAAGATCGAAGCGGTCCGCCGGTGGGGTGGGGAGGTCGTGCTCACCGACGACCTGCTCGCCACCTGCGAGCAGATCACCGCCGAACGCGGCTACCACCTGCTGCCGCCGTTCGACGACCCGGACGTCATCGCCGGCCAGGCCACCCTGGGGCGGGAACTGCTCGCCGACGGTCCACCGCCGGGCCTGGTGCTGGTCCCGGTCGGCGGCGGCGGACTGATCAGCGGGGTGGCCGCCGCCGTCCGGGCCGCCGTCCCGACCGCCCGGATCGTCGGCGTCGAGCCGGCCACCGCCAACGTCGTCGGCCACGCGCTGCGAACCGGTGGCGATGCCCCGGCGACCCGGCCGGTCTCGATGGCCGACGGACTGGCCGCCCCGTTCGCCGGCCGGCTCACCCTGGCCCACGTCCGGGACCTGGTCGACGACCTGGTGGAGGTCACCGAGGCGGACATCCGGGCCGCCTGGTGGGACCTGATGGCCGCCACCCGGCTGCTGCTCGAACCGGCGGCCGCGGTCACCCTCGCCGCACTGCGCACCGGCCGGGTGACCGCCACCCCGGGCACCCGCACGATCCTGGTCCTCAGCGGCGGCAACGTCTCCCCCACCCACCTGTCCACCCTGCCCTGACCCCCCGCCCCAACCCCCCGCCCGACCCGTCGCCTGGCCCCCGCCCGACCCGTCGCGCGGCCCCCGCCGGACCCGTCGCACGGCCCCCGCCCGACCCGTCACACGATCTTGAACTTGTGGTGCCGAATTCGCATTCATATGCACCCTTTTGCGCCCACCACAACTCCATGATCGACTCAGGGGTGGGGGTGGGGGTGGGGTGGGGGTGGGTGGGTGGGGGTGGGGGTGGGTGGGTGGGGTGGGGTTAGCGGAGGGGGCGGCGGCCGGCGAAGCCGCACTCGACGCGGTGGTACCAGCGCACGTCGGGGTCGCCCTCCAGCCAGCACCAGAGCACCGCCCGGCCCTCGTGCTCGCCGGGGAAGTCGAGCAGCACCGGGGCGATCCCCTTGACCTGGATGTCGTGCGAGTTCAGCTCCTCCAGCACGCCGTGCAGCCGGGCCTCCAGGGCCTTGACCTCGGCCCGGCCGCCCAGCGCCGACATCCCCGAGCCGGCCAGATCGGCCCGCAGCTCGGCCAGGTCGGCCCGGATGGCGATCAGCTCGTGGATGCGGGGATGCAGGGTGGCGACCAGGTACCGCGCCTGGGCGAGAGTGAACACGGGGCCAGTATGGGGCACCCGCGTGATCCGCACCGACCCGTCCGCCGGCTTCGGCCGGTCCGGAACGTCCGGGCCGGGCCACGATGCTCCCGGGTGACCCGTCGGGCAGGGGCCCGATGCGGGCCACAGGCGGCCGGTGGTGCAGGCGGCGGGGTCGGGTGCCGACGTCGACCCGGGGGATGAAGGGTCACCATCAACTGTCCACATAGGTCTGACGGTGGTCCGGCCGGCGGGTGCCGACGACGCGGCCGATGGATCAAGATCTTCAGGCGCGCGGTCCCTCGTCTCTCCGTCCCGTCGCCGCACGCGCCAGTGCATCCCGCGAGAACTAACCAGGAGTACCCATCGTGATCAACAAGTACCCGGGCACCTGTGGCACCTGTCGAGGCCGGGTGGAGGCCGGGGCCGGACAGGCGCTCAGGCTCGGCGTCGGCTGGACCACGTACCATGACGACTGTGCGCCGGGGGAGGCGGCACCGCCGCCGGGGGACCACAGTGGATGGCACGACCTGCCGGTGGTGGGCTTCGACATCGAGACCACCGGCAACGAGCCGTTGGACGCCCGGATTGTCTCCGCCGCGCTGGTGTACTCCGACGGCACGACCGCACGGTGGCTCGTCAACCCGGGCGTGCCGATCCCGCCCCGCACCACCGAGATCCACGGGATCACCGACGAGATGGTGCGCAGCGCCGGCCGGCCGGCCGGGGAGGCGCTGGCCGAGCTGGGCGCGGCCGTCGGGAAGGTGATCGCCGACGGGACGCCGCTCGTCGCATTCTGCGCCCACTTCGACGTCACGACGTTGCACGCCGAGCTGGCCCGGCACGCCCTGCCGGCGCTGGACTGGGACCGCGCCGTCATCGTCGACCCCTCGATCCTGCACCAGGAGGTCGAGCCGTACCGGTTCGTCGGCCGGCAGCTCGGTGACCTGTGCCGGTATTACGAGGTGCAGCTCAGCTCCGCCCACGACGCCACGAGCGACGCCCGCGCCGCCGTCGGGATGGCGCTGTCGATCGCGGCCCGGCACGAGCGGATCGCCCGGATGCTCCCCGACGACCTCCACCGGGCGCAGGTCACCTGGTACGCCGCACAGAAGCGGAAGCTGCAGGAGTACTTCGACCGGCGGGGCATCGCCGAGACGGTCGGCCTGGAATGGCCGCTGGAGACCAGGCGACGCCGACAGGCCGACAACTCCGCCCCTGACCAGGGTTGATTCTCCTCGGTCGGTTGTCGGACGACCCGGTTCGCGTACCGGGTCGCCCGACAACCGACCAGCCCGCTCGCCTCCCCGGCCCAAGGCATCGTCGGCGTCGTTCGCGTCCTCGCCCACGCGGCGTGGACCCCGCCGACTGTTCGCCGTCGGTCTACTCGCCGAGGATCTCGCCGAGGATCCTCCGTGAGTTCACCGCGGCATCGCTGCCGTCCGGCGCGTTGGCGTAGGTGACAAGCGTCTTCCAGAGCGCCCAGCCACGTCCGCGCGCCCAGGTCGCGTCGTCGACCGACAGCCGCTCCCGGAACACCCGCCGACCGTCGGCGGTCAGCAGCGTCCAGGCGACAGCCAGGTCGCAGGAGGGATCACCGACGCCGCAGGTGCCGAAGTCGATGACCCCGGCGAGGTGTCCCCCGTCGAGCAGGAGGTTCCCCTGCGCCAGATCACCGTGGAACCAGCGCTCGGTACCGTCCCAGCGCGCGTCCAGGGCGCATTCCCAGATCTCGTCGGCCCGGACGGCGTCGAGACGGCCGTCGAGAGCCCTGATTCCTCGGCGGGCCTGCCGGTGGTAGGTGTGCAGTGGGCCACCCCGGTACCAGTTGTGTCGACCGGGTCGGGGGCCACCAGTGGTGTCGATCTCGTGCAGTGCCGCGACGAACCCGGCCAGGTCGAGCGCGAACCGCACCGGGTCGGCGATCCGCTCGAACCGCGCGGTTTCTCCGTCGAGCCACCGGTAGACCGACCACGCGTACGGGTAGCCCTCGCCGGGCCCACCCTTCGCCAGCGGGATGGGGACGGGCACCGGGAGGTGGCGGGCGAGCAGGGGAAGCCACCGGTGTTCCTTGTCGACCGCCTCGGCGTACTCGGCTGCGCTCGGCAGGCGTACCGACATGGTGGAGCCGAGGTGGAAGGTCCAGTTGTCCCAGCCGCCGTTGGCGACCGGCTCGACCGGCAGGTCGGCCCAGTGTGGGAACTGGGTGGCGACGAGGCGGCGCACCTGCGCCACGTCGACGACGACGCGTTCGGGTGGCGGGCCGAGATCCGGAATGCCGTCGACCCCCGCGTCGGACATCCCTGCCGGGTCAGTCGGCCTGGGCGGCGAGTTCGCGGGCGCGGTCGCGGGCCGCCTCCAGCGCCGCCAGCAGCGCCGCGCGTACCCCGTGCTTCTCCAGCTCGCGGACGGCGGAGATGGTGGTGCCGGCCGGGGAGGTGACGGCCTCGCGGAGCTTGACCGGGTGTTCGCCGGAGTCGCGCAGCATCACGGCCGAGCCGATCGCGGTCTGCACGATCAACTCGTGCGCCACCTGCCGGGGCAGGCCGAGCAGGATGCCCGCGTCGATCATGGCCTCGACCAGCAGGTAGAAGTAGGCCGGGCCGGAGCCGGAGAGCGCGGTGACCGCGTCCTGCTGCGACTCGGGCACCCGCAGGGTCGCCCCGAGCGGGGCGAACATCTCCTCGGCCAGGGCCAGGTGTTCGCCGGTGGCGTGCGCGCCGGCCGAGATGGCGCTCATCGCCTGGTCGACCAGGGCCGGGGTGTTGGTCATCACCCGCACCACGGGGGTGCCCTCGGGCAGCCGACGGCTGAAGAAGCTGGTGGGCAGCCCGGCGCAGAGCGAGACGACCAGCTTGTCGGCCGGCACCTTGGGGCCGATCTCGTCCAGCAGGACGCCCGCATCCTGGGGTTTCACCGCGATCGCCAGCACCGCCGCCTCCTCGACGGCGGTGAGGTTGTCGACCACCCGTACGCCGTACCGGGTGGCCAGTTCCTCGGCCCGGACGGGTCGGCGGGCGGTCGCCAGCAGTCGCTGTGCCGGCCAGCCGGACCGCAACAGCCCGGAGAGCATCAGCTCGCCGATCTTTCCCGCCCCGATCACCGCGACGGTGTGCTTCGCCGCCCCCATGTCACCCTTCCGTCCCGCTCGTCCGGTCCCGTGCCCCTTCCCCTCCGGCGTAGCGGAGGGGAAGGGGGTGGGCTGCGGTCAGCTGCCGAAGAAGACCTCGGCCTCGTCGTAACGCTCGATCGGGACGGTCTTCAGCTCGCGGGTGGCCTCGGCCAGCGGCACCCGGACGATGTCCGTGCTCTGCATCGCGACCATCTTGCCCCAGTCGCCCTCGTGGGCGGCGTCGATGGCCTGCAGGCCGAGCCGGGTGGCGAGCACCCGGTCGAACGCGGTCGGGGTGCCACCGCGCTGGATGTGCCCGAGCACGACGGTGCGGGCCTCCTTGCCGGTCTTCGCCTCCAGCTGCTCGGCCAGCCACTGGCCGATGCCGCCGAGCCGGACGTGCCCGAAGGCGTCCAGCTCCTGGTTGTGCAGGACCATCTGGCCGTCCAGCGGCTGGGCACCCTCGGCGACCACGACGATCGGGGCGTACTGGTGCTGGAAGCGCTTCTCGACGTAGCCGGCGACCTGGTCGACGTCGAACTTGCGCTCGGGCAGCAGGATCACGTTGGCGCCGCCGGCGAGGCCGGCGTGCAGGGCGATCCAGCCGGCGTGCCGGCCCATCACCTCGACGACGAGGGTGCGGTGGTGGCTCTCCGCGGTGGTGTGCAGCCGGTCGATCGCCTCCATGGCGATGTTGACGGCGGTGTCGAAGCCGAACGTGTAGTCGGTGGCACCCAGGTCGTTGTCGATCGTCTTCGGCACGCCGACCACGTTGACGCCCAGCTCGTGCAGCTTGGTGGCGACGCCCAGGGTGTCCTCGCCGCCGATCGCGACCAGCGCGTCCACGCCCTGCGCGGCGAGGTTCTCCTTGATCCGCTCCACGCCGTTCTCGATCTTGAACGGGTTGGTGCGGGACGAACCGAGGATGGTGCCGCCGCGCGGGAGGATGCCCCGCACCTCGGGAATGCCGAGCGGCTTGGACAGGCCCTCCAGCGGACCCTTCCAGCCGTCCCGGAAACCCACGAACTCGTGACCGTAAGTAGCGACGCCCTTACGGACCACCGCCCGAATGACCGCGTTGAGACCTGGGCAGTCGCCGCCGCCGGTGAGCACGCCGATACGCATGATCTGCTCATCCTCCTGGAACGTCAGGTGAAGCCCGGATAAGCCCCAGGATATGTGTCCGCTCAGACCATCGGCGTCGTTGCCGGCCCGGGGCGGGCCGTCAGTGCGCACTGTAGTCGGCTCGGGTGTACGCCGACACCGCGCCCCGGCCGGTCCCGCCCACCCGGGCGACTACCGGTCAGTAGCTGACCTCGTGGTTCTCCCCCAGCTTCGGCGGCGTCCCGGTCACCGCCGCCTTGGCGAAACCGAGCAGGTTGACCACCGTGCCACCCGGGGAGTCCCAGTACTCGGCCGAGCTGGCGTGCACCTTGAGCAGGGTCAGCCCAGGGGTGTCCAACCCGTCCGGGAACCACGCCTTCAGCACCGGGTTCCACAGCTGCTCGGCCCGCGCCCGGTCGTACGCCTCCTGGGCGGTGCCGGAGATCGACACCCAGGCGTGGTGACGCTGGTCGGAGAAGGCGACGTTGACCTCCGGGTTGACCCGGACCTGGCGCATCTTGGCCGAGTCGGCGTAGGCGAAGAACCACAGGTCCCCGTCGAACTCGGCCGCCTGGAGGCCCATCGGCCGGCTGAGCATCCGGCCGTCCACCCCGATGGTGGTCAACATGCAGATCCGGGCGTCCCGGATCAACTCGGTCACCCGCCGCCGGGCGTCGGTGATGGTGGTCGCGTCGTCGGCCATGGCGCACTCCCTCGGATCGGCTCGCCCGAATCCGGTGCCCCCGACGGGACCTGTCAAACCTGCCGATCGTCACCGGCTGTCATCACCGACGGCCGGCCCCCGGCACCGGGCCACCGAGGCCGGAAACACCGGCGCCGGGTCGCCGAGGCCGGGGTCATCCCGGGCGGGCCGTCATCGCCCGCCAGCGGGCCAGGTTGTGCCGGGCGTCGACCAGCGCGTCGTGCCGCTCGGCCGCCGCCTCGGGCAGCCGTGGCCGGCCGAGGTCGTCCCAGAGCTGCCGCAACTCCTTGGTGAACCGGGGGATCTCCCGGGGCAGCGCCGGCATCGCCCCCCAGAGCTGGGCCAGCACCACGTGGTCGTACGCGGCGTACCAGGCCCACAGCTCCAGTTGCTCGCCCGGCCGGTCCCGGATCGGCTCCATCAGGAACTCGTGCAGGTCGTCGCGGATACGCGCCCGGGAACGCCAGGCCCGGTCGGCCGGCGAGGGGAGCTTGTCCAGCACGTTACGGCGGACCCAGGGCACGGCGCGGGAGTCGTCGAACTCGGTGGAGACCGCGTAGAACTCGCGGCCGTACTCGTCGACGACACCGATCGACACCAGGTCGACCAGCCGGCCGTCCTCGATGAATTCGCAGTCGTAGAAGTAGCGGTAGACCATCGCCGTCCATCCTCGCCCACCGCCGGTGACCGTCGGCGGGCGGGGCGGGCACCGGCGGCGTCGCCCACCCGCCCGGAACCCCGCCGGCCCCCGGTCCGGCGGTCCGCCGCAGCTGGCGCAGGGTCACGGAAAGGTTTACAGGGGTGTACAGCAAGCGACTGGGCCGTCATGATCTGATGTGTACCGCTACCGGACGCCGAAGCGGTGTCAGTTCACCTCTTGCGGGGCCGTCAGGGTTCACCCGGTGAGCGAAAATTGTGGTCCGTGACCGGGGAGGGGTGGGGCCGTGGAAATGCGCCTGCCGGAGCCGGGTGACGCCCTCACGGGGGTGGAGATGTTCGCCGGGCTGGAGCCGGAGGTGCGCCAGCGGGTGATCGCCGCGGCCGTGCCGCGCACCTATCGCAAAGGTCAGTTGCTTTTCGTCGAGAACGATCCCGGCGAGTCGCTGATCGTGCTCCGCCGGGGGGCGGTGGCGGTGTTCCGCACCGCGCCGACCGGGGAACGCGCGGTGCTGTCGGTCATCCGACCACCCGACGTGTTGGGCGAGGTGTCCCTGCTGGACGCCTCCACCCGTTCCGCGTCGGCCGAGGCGATCGAGGACTGCGCGGCGCTCGCCCTGTCCCGCCCGGCCTTCATGGAGCTGGTGCACTCCAACCCGCGCATCCTGGATGCGGTGATGCGCTCGCTGGGTGCCCTGATCCGGCGGCTCACCGAGCAGAACGCCGACCACGTCTTCCTCGACCTGCCCGGTCGGGTGGCCAAGACGCTGGTCCGGCTGGCCGGTGAGAGCCAGGCCCCGATGATCACCATCGAGCTCAACCAGAGCCAGCTGGCCGAGATGGCAGGCGGTTCCCGGCAGAGCGTCAACCAGGCGATCGGTTCCTTCGCCAGCCGTGGCTGGCTGCGTACCGAAGGTCGTCGGATCGTGGTCACCGACGTGGCGGCGCTGCGCCGACGCGCCGGCATGAGCGACCGCTGAGCAGGGGTTTCCCCGGGCGGTGACGCCCCGGGGGTGACCGGGAACGCCACAGCGGCGCGGCCGGCGGACCGAGGTCCGCCGGCCGCGCCGGTCGTTCACTTGCCGCTGTCGTCGGCCGGCGGGGCGCCCGGCCCCGGTCCGATCTGGTCCGGCGGTGTACCCGGCCCGGGCCCGATCTTCTGTGGCTTCGACGTCGTGGTCGTGGTCGTGTCCGAAGTCGTCTTGCTGTCGGGGTTCTCCACCATGCCGTGCTCCTCCATTCTGGCGAGAGTGACCGCGTCGACGTCGACCGTCTCCCCGGGGGACCGGACGGTGCCGTCCGGATCGGTCCAGTAGGCGGACAATCGCACCTGCACGGCACTCTCCTGACAGTGAGTTTTCCTCGTGAGGAACACTAGTGGCGGCCGACCAGCCGCAGGGTCCGCCCGCACGTCGGGTACCCGACTGGCCCTCCGCGGCGGGATAATGGGATCTCCTCACGTACGGAGTTCGTCATCGACCTCAAGTGTGGACACTGCTCACGGGCGGCGGCACCGGACGACCGCTTCTGCGGCGGCTGCGGACAGGCGCTGACGCTCACCTGTGCCTCCTGCGGGCACGGCAACAGTCCCGAGGCCAACTTCTGCACCAGTTGCGGGCAGCCGCTGCGCGACCACGCGGTCACCGTGCAGGAGGACCGCCGCCAGGTCAGCGTGCTGTTCATCGACATCGTCGACTTCACCACGTACGCCGAACGGGCCGACCCGGAGCAGGCGCGCAGCCTCCAGCAGGCGTACTTCGCCACCGTCCGCAGGCTGGTCCACCAGTACGGCGGGGTGGTGGAGAAGTACATCGGCGACGCGGTGATGGCGCTGTTCGGCGCCCCGGTCGCCACCGACAACGACGCGCTGCGCTGCGTACGGGCCGGGTTGGAGCTGCAACGGAACCTGGCCCGGCAGGCCGCCGGCCCGCACCCGCCGCTGGGTTTCCGGGTCGGCGTGGCCACCGGTGAGGCGCTCGTCGACCTCTCCGCGACCCGCGACGGCGGCCAGGCGTTCGTCACCGGCGACGTGGTGAACACCGCCTCCCGGTTGCAGGCACTGGCCCCCACCGGCGGGGTGGTCGTCGACGAGAGCACCTGGTCGGCCACCCGGCACGAACTGGAGTACGTCGACCGGCCGCCGGTCACCCTGCGGGGACGGTCCACGGTGAGCCGGATCTGGCTCGCCGTACGGGCCCGGCCCCGGACCGACCCGCAGGCCGCCGAGCTGACCCCGATGGTCGACCGGGAACACGAACGCGGCCTGCTGGTCAGCGCCCTGCACCGGACGGTCACCGAACGCACCTCACAGTTGGTGACCGTCTTCGGGCCGGCCGGGGTGGGCAAGAGCCGGCTGCTGCGGGAGCTGTCCCGGCACGCCGCCAACCTGCCCGGCCAGCGGGTCACCTGGCTGGTGGGGCAGTGCCCGCCGTTCGGCGAGAACGTCACCTACGCCGCGCTGGCGGACATCGTCAAGGGTTGGCTGGGCGCGCCGGACACCGACGACCCGGAACCGCTGCGCGACCGGCTCCGCGACCGGCTGCGGCAGCTCGACGACCCGCACGCCATGCGGTTGGCCGGCGCGCTCGGGCCGCTGCTCGGGATGACCGGGGAACGGCTCACCCCGGGTGAGACCGAGGCGGCCTGGCGACGGTTCCTGCTGACCCTCGCCGGGCGCGGGCCGACGGTGCTGGTCTTCGAGGACATGCACTGGGCCGACCAGGCGATGCTCACCTTCGTCGAGCAGCTCGGCGCGGCGGCCCGGGGCGTACCGCTGCTGGTGGTGGCGACCGCGCGGCCCGAGCTACGGGAGCGGCAACCGGCCTGGACCGGCACGATCAGCGGCGCGATGTCCATCTCGGTGCCGCCGATGCACGACACGGACATCGACACCCTTTATTCCCTGCTGCTCGGCCAGGCCACCCTGCCGGCCGCGTCGCGGGCACCGCTGATCGAGTTCGCCGACGGCAACCCGCTCTACGCCCAGGAGTACGCCCGGATGCTGATGGACGGCGGGCTGCTGGAGCCGAGCGCCGCCTTCGATCCGGCCGGCACCACCGACATGCCGCGTACCGTGCAGGCGGTCATCGCCAACCGGCTCGACCTGCTCGACCCGGCGGACCGGGCGGTGCTCCAGGCCGCCGCCGTGGTCGGGGTCCAGTTCTGGCCGGCGCCCGTGGCCGCCGCCCTCGGCCGGACCGTCGAGTGGGTGGAGCGGGCGCTGGACCGGTTGCAGCGCCGGGACATGGTCTTCGAGCTGCCCACCTCCACCATGGCCGGTCAGCCGGAGTACCGCTTCCGGCACATCCTGGTCCGTGACGTGTGCTACCAGCGGCTGCCCCGGGCCGAACGGGTGCTGCGCCACCAGCGCACCGCCGACTGGCTGGCCCAGCTCACCCAGGCCGGCCAGCAGGACCTGGCCGAGGTGCTGGCCAACCACCGCTGGACCGCCCACGAGATCGCCCGGACGGTCGGGCTCGACCCCATGCCGTACGCGGTGGCGGCCCGCACCGCGCTGCACCGGGCGGCCCGCCGGGCGTACGAGTTGCACGCGCTGGAGAACGCGGCCACGCTCGTCGGCCGGGCGTTGCAGGTCGGCGGGGCGCCCGACCCGGGGCTGGAGCTGTTCGCCGCCCAGTTGGCCCTCTTCCGGGACGGCGACGCGTTCCTGGTCGACGGGGGGACCGAGGCGTTGACCGGGCTCACCGAACGGTTGGCCGCCGTCGGGGACCGGTCCGGCGCGGCCCGCGCCTGGACCCTGCTCGCCACCGCCGCCTGGAGCCGGGCCGACCGGTCCGAGACGCTGCGCTGCCTGGACCGGGCCAACGCGATCTACGCCGAGTTGCCGGAGTCCGAGGAGAAGGCCGAGGCGCTGCTGGAACTGGCCCGGGTCCGGATGCTCAACGCCGAGACCGATCCGGCCTGCGTGGCGGCCTCCGCGGCGGCCGAGCTGGCCGAGCGGCTGCGGCTGCCCGAGGTACGGGCCAACGCCCGGATCACCCTGGCGGTGGCCCGCTACATGGCCGGCGAGGAGCAGGCGTACGCGGAACTGGCCGAGGTGGCCGAGCAGTGCCGGGTGGACCGGCTGGTCAGCCGACGCCGGGCGGTGCACAACCTCGCCTGGGCGGCGCAGGAGGAGGGTGACCTGGCCCGCTCGGCCCGGCTGGTCGACGAGGGGCGTTCGCTCGACCCGGGGGGCGGGCACAGCCTGGCGACCAGCTTCGCCGACCAGTGGGCGCGGGCGTACTACGCCGGTGACTGGGTGGCGGCGCTGGAGCTGGGCACCGAGTCGACCCGGCTGCCGACCGCCGAGTGGGACCTGCACATCGTGGCGGTCTCCGGCTGGATGCGGGCGCTGCGGGCCGACCCCGCACCGGGCGCGGGGGAAGCGGGCAGGGATCACGATCTGGTGGTCCAGGCGCTGGTCGCCGCGCGGCGCAGCGGTTTCCACCGGGTGTTGCAGTCGACGCTGGCGCACGCGGCGCTCTGCCGGGCGGTCCGGGGTCGCCGGGACGAGGCGATGCGACTGCTGGTGGAACTGGACGAGGACTGGAGCCGGACCCGGATGATCCCGTTCGCCGAGTGGGTGCCGGCGGTGGGTCACGTCGCCGCGGTGCTCGGCCCGGACGCCGCCCGGCTGGTGCACGACATGCTCGCCCGGTCGCCCCGGGTGACCCCCTGGGTGGAGGCGGCCGGGCAGGCCGCCGACGCCACCCTGGCCCTCGGCGACGGGGACGCCCGGCGGGCCGCCCGGTTGTTCGCGGCGGCGGCGCAGCGCTACGCCGGGATGCCCGACACCACCGACCACGTGCTGACCACCGCGCTGTCGGTGCCGGCGCTGACCGTGGCCGAGCCCGCCCAGGCCACGGCCACCCTCGACCGGGTACGCGACTTCGCCGACCGCAACGCCATGCCCGGTCTGCTCCGGCTGGCCACCCGGGCGGCACCCGGCCTGGGCTGACCGGGGTCGGTGATCGACCCGCCTGGGCCGACAACGCGGTGTCCGGAAGACCTGATGGCGCTGTTCGGGCCACAGGAGTCGATCACCCGTGAGCGACGGCCCCGGGGCGGTCACGGCCGCGACGGGTCGCCCGCCGGGGGGCAGCGAGCCCGCCGGGCGGGGCCCGGGAGAGGTATTCCACTTTCGCGTCGAATGTGACTTCTTGCGGGTGGGGGGCGGCTACGCGGCGGGCGGCGGCGACCGGGCCGGCCGCCGGCTGGGGGCACCGGCCCGTCGGCGGGCAGCTCCGGCACGCCGCGCGCCGGAGCCGGCACGCCCGTCGGGTGCGGCGGACCACCGGTCAACGGCACTACCAGCCGGTACGGCACCGGATTCCCGCCCCGCCCGCCGCCGAACGCCCCGGGTCGGGGGCCGTCCGGGCAGGTCGCGGGGGTGGTGGGTGGCCCGCCCGGAGGGCCGTCGCCGGGCCCGCCCGCCGACGGCGCGGCCGACGAACCACGAGCGGCGCGCCACAACGCACTCCCGGAACCGGGTGCCGACGTGTCACGATTCAGAGCACGGCGTACGGGGCGCCGACACGACCGCACCGGCAGGTGCGCGGAGGAGGATGTCCGGTGTCAGCGGGTGGCGCCCGCCGGGGACGGCGGGACAACGGGCTCGACGCGAGCGAGTACGCCGTCGCGGGCGACGTCGACCCGCGGGTCGGTGAGCACCTGCTCGACGTGCTCGCCGCGGGCGGGATCGCCGCCTACCTCCAGCCCTCCGCCGACCTGAACCCGATCACCCGGACCACCACCGTGCCGTCCCGGCCGGTGGACCGGCTCTACGTCGACCGCTCGCACCTGACCACCGCCCGCGACTACCTGACCCAGCTCGCCGACGAGGCGACGCCGGAGCCGGCCCGCGCCGAGCCGGACGTCGACGCCGAGTGGGAGCGGCTCGTCGCCGCCTTCCACACCGCGCCGGCCGCCGGCAGCCATCCCTGGCCGGCGTCCGAGGACATCGACGACGACGGGGCCGATCCGGCCGCCCGCGCGGGCGGGCCGACGACCAGGGCGGACGAGCCGACGGGTCCGACCGCCACCGACGTACGCCGGTTGCCGTACGCGGCCGACATCTCCGGCATCTCGGTGACCCCCCGGGGCCGGCAGCAGGACGAGCCGTCGCTGCTGGACGGCCTGGACACGTTCGGGGCCGACCTGCCGGACGACCCGGAGGAGGGCTACACCCCGCCGCCGCCTCCGCCGCTGCCCCGGATCTCGAAGTACGCGGTGGTCGGGGTGCTGGGGATCGTGCTCGGTTTCGTGCTCTTCCTCAACCCGTCGCTGCTGCCGGTGGACGCCTCGGTGGTCACCCTGCTCGGTTTCACCGGCATCCTCGCCGGGTTCGTCACGTTGATCTGGCGGCTGCGCCCCGGCGACGACGACGATCACGACCCCGACGACGGCGCGGTCGTCTGACCCCTGCGGCACCCCGTCGGGGGCGTCCCGCCACCCGCCCGCATCCCGGGACACCGCAGCCCTGACGCCTGGCGTAACAGTGGTGTAACTTACGGTCAGTAGGAATACCGTTGTAGGTCACTTCACCCACCGACTGCCCGGTTGTTCCTTGCTCGCGTGGTCGGTCCCCTGCCGATCGGAATGCCCGAGATGCGACAGAGTTCACTGGTGGTGGTGGCCAACCGGCTCCCCATCGACGACAGCGTGGCGCCCGACGGCGCCTGTGAGTGGCGGCGCAGCCCCGGCGGGCTGGTCAGCGCGCTACATCCCCTGCTCCGGCAGACCCCGGCCACCTGGGTCGGCTGGGCCGGCGGCACCGGGCCCGCTCCCGTGCTGCCCGACGTGGACGGTGTGCACATGCGGACCGTCCCGCTCAGCGCCGACGACCTGCGTGACCACTACGAGGGTTTCGCCAACGCGACGCTCTGGCCGCTCTACCACGACGCGGTGGAGCAGCCCGAGTACCACCGCCGCTGGTGGGAGGCGTACCAGCGGGTCAACCAGCGGTTCGCCGAGGCGACCGCCGAGGTGGCCGACCCGGGCGCGGTGGTCTGGGTGCAGGACTACCACCTGCAACTGGTCCCCGGCCTGCTCCGCGAGCTGCGGCCCGACCTGCGGATCGGCTTCTTCCTGCACGTGCCGTTCCCGCCGCCGGAGCTGTTCATGCAGCTCCCCCGCCGGGCGGAACTGCTGCGCGGGATGCTCGGCGCCGACCTGATCGGGTTCCAGCGGGCCCAGGCGGCGCACAACTTCGCCCAGCTCGCCACCAAGGTCCTCGGCCTGCCGGCCACCGACAGGCGGATCGGCGTGCAGGACCGGGTGGTGCGGATCGGGGCGTACCCCGTCTCGATCGACACCGCCGAGATGGCGGCGCTGGCCGCCCGGCCGGACGTCACCGCGCGGGCCCGCCGGCTCCGGCACGACCTGGGCGATCCCGAGCGGGTCATCCTCAGCCTCGACCGGATGGACTACACCAAGGGCATCGAGCAGCGGCTGAAGGCCTACAGCGAGCTGCTCGCCAGCGGTGACGTCAAGGTCCGGGACACGGTGCTGGTGCAGGTCGCCATGCCGAGCCGGGAGCGGGTCGGCCAGTACCAGATCCTGCGGGACCGGATCGAACGCGAGGTCGGCCGGATCAATGGCGAGTTCGGCCGGGTCGGCGAACCGGCCATCCACTACCTCAGCCAGCCCTTCGACCGGGCCGAACTGGCGGCGCTCTACCGGGTCGCCGACGTCATGGCGGTGACCCCGCTGCGCGACGGGATGAACCTGGTCGCCAAGGAGTACGTGGCCGCCCGGGTCGACGACACCGGCGCGCTGCTGCTCAGCGAGTTCGCCGGTGCGGCGGCCGAGCTGGACCGGGCATACCTGGTGAACCCGCACGACCTGGACGGGCTCAAGCAGGGGCTGCTGTCGGCGCTGCGGGCCGGGCCCGCCGACGCCGGTGACCGGATGCGGGCGATGCGCGACCACCTGCACCGGCACGACATCCGGGCCTGGGCCCGCTCGTACCTCAGCGCCCTGGACGACACCGGCTCGCTGCTCACCCGGCTCAGCAGCAGCGGCTGACCGCACCGACCGCCGGGACCTACCCCGGGCGGCGGGCCGCCGCCCGGTGCGGTCCCGGCGGTCAGCTCCGGGCCGGGTCCTTGACCAGCCAGTCCAGGAGCGCGTCCAGCGGCTCCCGCCAGCGGGTGTCGAGCATCAGGTCGTGTCCCATGCCGGGGAAGAGCAGCGGGGCCGCACCGTACCGGCGGGCCGCCCGGGTCAGCGCGGCCGGCGGGACGACCCGGTCGTCCGGGCTGCCCAGCACCAGCACCGGCGGGCGACCGACCGCCGGCTCCGCCGCCCGGCCGGCGAGTAGCTGCCACTGCGCCCGCCGGCCGGCCCGGCCCAGCCGGGCCAGGTGCCGGCGGGCGTCCGCCTCGGGCAGTTCCCGGCTGAACAGTTGCCGGCGGTGCAGCCGCAGCGCGCCACCGAACAGGGCGGGCAGGGTGCCCAGCGGGTTGGCCCGCAACGCCGCGACGGCCGTGGCCGCACCGCCGAGCACCGGCGCGACCAGCACCGCCGCCCGGGCCGGGTACCGCGCCAACGCGTGCGACACCACCAGGGCGCCCGCGCCGTGCCCCACCAGCACCGCCTGGCGGGGCAGCCCCGCCGCCACCTGGACCACGTCATGGGTGTACGCCCGCAGCGTCGCCCCCGACGCCGGTTCGCTGCCGCCGTGCCCGCGCAGACTCATCGCGTACGCGGGGAAACCGCGCGACGCGGCGTGCTCCAGCCAGTGTTCGGCGAACGCCCACGCCCCGTGCCCGAACCCGGGGACGAACAGCAGCGGCGGTCGCCCCTCCTCCAGCTCCGGGTCGACGCCGAGCACCTCGCGGTGGGCCGGACGGACCGGGTGTGCCCACTCCCGGCCCCGCATGATCCGGACCCGCTGATCGGTCGTGCCGGTCACTTGCCCTCCAGCTCGTCGAGGGCGCGCTGCACCGCGCGCAGGTAGTCGACGTGGCCCACCTCGAACCAGTGCCGGCTGCTGTCCTTAACCTTCCCCGCGTACCGCTCGCCCGCGCCGGCCGCCGCCCGGGAGGCGAACGCGGCGGCCCGCTGCGGCTGCTCGCGGCGCAGCCGCAGCGACCTGGCGAACAGCACGGTCTGCCAGTGCGCCAGGGTGAACACCCCCGAGTCGGGCTGCAACAGCCCGGCCACCGCCAGCGTCGGGTGGCCCGGCGGGAACGCGTGCAGCCACAGCCGGGGACGGCCCGAGCCGTCGGCGTCGCCGAGGACACCCGGGTCGAGGAACTCGAAGCGGGGCAGATAGCCGGTGGCGAAGACGACCAGCTCCGGGTCGATCTCCCGGCCGTCGGTGAGGGTCACCCCGCCGGAGTGGAACCGGGCCGGCTCCGGCACGGGGGTGATCTCGCCGTGGCCGACGTAGTAGACGAGTTGGCTGTTGGCGATCGGGTGCGTCTCGTAGACCCGGTGGTCGGGCTTCGGCAGCCCGAACCGGGTCAGGTCGCCGACGGTCAGCCGCAGCGTCCAGTGGTAGAGCCACTGCCGCAGCCGCAGCGGCACCCGCAGCGCCAGCAGTGCGTCGTTGACCTGGTCGGCGGGGCGGCCGAGGACGTACTTCGGGGCGTACCAGTAGCCGCGCCGGGTGGAGTGCCAGCAACGCGACGCCTGCTGGGCCGCCTCGACCGCCAGGTCGCAGCCGGTGTTGCCGGCCCCGACCACCAGCACCCGCTTGCCGCGCAGCTGGGCGGGGTCCTTGTAGGACGAGGCGTGCATGACCTCGCCCCGGAACTCCTCCAGCCCCTCGTAGCGGGGCAGCTTCGGCGACCAGTTGTGCCCGTTGGCGACCAGCACGGCGGCGTACCGGGAGGTGCGTTCCGGGCCGTACCCGCCGGTGCTGCGGGTGGTGACGTCCCACCGGTCACCGTCGACCGGCACCACCCGTACCACCTCGGTGCCGAACCAGATGTGCCGGCGCAGGTCGAAGTGGTCGGCGTACCGCTCGAAGTAGGACAGCAGCTGACTGTGGTGCGGGTAGTCCGGCCAGGAGTCCGGCATCGGGAAGTCGGGGAACTGGGTGAACGGCCGCGACGAGATCAGGTGGGTGCTGGCGTACACCGGGCTGCGGTCGTGCCGCCAGTTCCAGGCGCCACCGACGCCGGTCTCGCGTTCGTAGCAGTCGACGCCGAAGCCGTGTTCGGTAAGGTTCTTGACGGCGGTCAGGCCGCTGGCCCCGGCCCCGATCACGCAGACCGTGTCGCCCCGGTCGGAGACCGGGCGGCCGTCCCGGTTCGCGGGGAGCGTCGTGGGCTCCGGTTCGGGCCGGCCGTGCTCGGTGGAGGGGGACACCGGGAATCTCCTTATGTGCGGCCAGGTACGCCGGTTCGACCGGCATCCTTCCGGGCCCCCGACCCGTTGTCCAGCCCGGCTCGCGGAGGTGTCGCGGCGCGTCGCGGAGCGACCCCCGGCCGGCCGTGGCGGCCGGCCCGGGGACGCTGCTGCCGGTCAGTCGGTGACCGGCAGCAGCAGGTCGACCAGGACCGGGAAGTGGTCGCTGGCCCGGCGGGTGGTCGGGGTGTCCACCACGTCGTAGCCGACCACCTCGACCCGGGGGTCGACGAAGAGGGCGTCGATGCGGCGGCGCGGGTTGGTGCACGAGTAGGTGTGCCGGTCGGCCGCGTCGGCGGCGATCGCGGCGTCGGTCAGGCCGGCCGCCACGGTGCCCCAGGCCGGGCCGTCAGGCCCCTCGTTGAGGTCGGCCCCGAAGACCACCGGCAGGTCGCTTGCGGACAGCTCCTGCCGCAGCAGCGCCGCCTGGCCGGGCCGCTCGGCCGGGTCGGTGGACAGGTGCGAGCCGGCCAGCAGGAACCGGGCCCCGCCGACCTGGCAGCGGGCGTACGCCGCGCCGCGCAGGTGCCGGCCCGGGGTCAGCGGGAACCGCTGGCAGTGCGTCCCGGTCACCCGGACCCGCAGGCTGGTCAGCAGCAGGTTGCCCAGCGAGGGCAGCCCACCGGCGGCCACCACCAGGCCGAACGAGTCGGCCAGCGTGGCGGACTTCTGCCGCCACCGGAACCGGCGCGGCGCCTCCTGCACGATCACCACGTCGGGGGCGGCCTCGCGGACCACGCTGGCCAGCGCCGCCGTGTCGTCGCGCTGGCTGTGGATGTTGTATGACACCACCCGCAGCGGCACCCGGCCGGCGTCGGCCGGGCCGGACCCGGCCGCTCCCGTCGGGGCCGGTGCCGGCGGCGCGGCGGCGGTCCCTGCGGCGGCGTCGGCCGGCGCAGCGGCGGCCCCTGCGGCGGCATCGGCGGGCGCGGGGGCAGCCGGGCGCGGCCCGGTCGGCGCGGCGCTCATCGGCGGCGGGCCAGGTCGGCGGCGCCGATGACGCCGGCGCTGTTGCCCAGTTCGGCGGGACGCACCTCGGCCACCGGGAGCCGGCTGCGCTGGGCCAACGCGTCGGCGAAGGACCGCCGGGTCGGGCCGAGCAGCAGGTCACCGGCGTCGACCACGCCGCCGCCGACCACCAGCACCTGCGGGTCGAGGATCTGGGCCATGTCGGCGAGGCTGGTGCCGAGCCAGCGGCCGATCTGCGCGAACGCCTCGGCCGAGATCGGGTCGCCGGCCTGGGCGGCGGTGGTGACCATCGGGCCGGTGATCGCCTCGGCCTCGCCGCCGGCCAGCTCCAGCAGGGCGGTGGCGCGTTGCGGTTCCTGCCGGGCGCCGGCGCGGGCGAACCGGACCAGGGCGCTGCCGCTGGCGTACTGCTCGATGCAGCCGAGCCGGCCGCAGCCGCACTGGTGGCCGTCGGGGACGGTGAGCATGTGTCCCAGCTCGGCGGCGATGCCGTGGGCGCCGCGCACCAGCTCGCCGCCGAGGACGATGCCGCCGCCGACGCCGGTGCCGATGGTGAACATGACCATGGAGTCGTCGGCGTCGCGGGCCGCGCCGTGCCGGAACTCGGCCCAGGCCGCCACGTTGCCGTCGTTCTCGACGATCACCGGAAGGCCGGTGGCGGCGCTGACGTAGTCGCGCAGCGGTTCGTCGCGCCAGGCCAGGTTGGGGGCGAACAGCACGGTGGAGCGGGACGCGTCGATCCAACCCGCTGCGCCGATCCCCACCGCGTCGACCTGGTGGCCGGTCGCGAGCTGGGTGACCAGTTCGATGATGACGTCGCGGGTCTTGCCGACGTCGTCCGCGGGGGTGTCCCGCCGGGCCTGCACGAGCACCCTGCCGGTGTCGTCCACGACACCGCCGGCCACCTTCGTGCCACCGACGTCGACTCCGATGGTCAGCGTCACCGCGGCCACTCCCCTCTGCTGTGCTGCCCGACATCGGCCGAAACCGGCCGTACGCTGCCGGGATGTCCGGTGGTCAGGCCCCGTCGCCTGGTGCGTCCCCGTCCGCGCCGGCCGGCGCGCGCGAGGCGGGCACCACGGGACCGTCGGCCGCGGGCCGGACCTGCTGGGCCGGCGCGGCCGGCCCGGCGTCGTCGACGGGCGGTGCGGCGACGGCCGGTTCGACCGTGTCCTCCGCCCGGGTGGCGGCGGACCAGACGTCCCGCTCCGGCGCCGACGCAGAATCATGCCCGGTGCGGGTGGCCTCGCGCCACACATGATCGGCACCGGAATCGGAAGGGCTGGTCGGCGCGGTGGCGTCACCTGACGTCCCGGGGGTTGCTTCCCCTGTTGCGGGCGGGGCGAACGCGCGCATCAGACTGGCGACGCCGGCCGCCAGATCCCCGGCGCCGGTGGCGAGCCGCTCGGCGAATTCGGGACTGGGATCGCGCAGTGCGGCGACGGCCCGGCAGACCGGACAGATGCAGCACTCGGGTGATCCGGTGGCGAAACCCTCAGCCCAGTGGCTGCCGCCCGCCGGCCGGGACACGCCGGCACTGTGACCGAGGACACCCGAGACGATCCCACCGAGCGGACCCCACGGTCCCACCCCCGGGCCACCGCCGGCGGACGCCAGCCGGGCCGTCGCGAGCAGCGTGGCGACCAGCCGTTCCGCTTCCTCCCGGGCCGAGCCCGGTTCCGTTGCGCCCATGGTCGGCTCCCTCGTCGTGTCGCCGGCCGTCGCGTCGTTACGCCGCACCGGTTGCTTCTACCCGGCGCTTGAGCTGCTTCAACGCCGTATCCATGATCATTTTCTCCGCCTTTCGGCGAAACATGCCGAGCATGCCCACCGACAACTCGACCTCCAGCGTGTAGGTCACCGTGCAGGTGCCGTCCGGGTTGCCGACCAGGTCGTACGAGCCACGCTGGGACTTCTGCATCGTCGAGGGCGTCACCAGGTGCCACTCGATGCGGGACAGGTCCTCGGCGTACTCGTAGGCCAGCACGTACTCGTCGGCCATCACCCCGGCGTCGATGGTGAACCGGACCTGGCTGGCGTAGCCGTCCTCGTACTCCTCGACGATCTCGGTGCGCCGCACCGCCTCGGTCCACTCGGGGTAGCGCGCGAAGTCGCAGACGACCGCCGCGACGCGATCCGGTGACGCGCCGATGATGATCGACTGGGTGGAGGAGTCCGCCATGGGGGGAGGCTACCCGGCGCGGGCGACGGATGCCCCGCTCCACCCCCCGGGCAGGGGTCGGGCCGGTGGGCGGGCAACCTGGCTGGCGCAACCGCCCGCCCGGCCGGGTAGGTTTCGACCATGCCGGCCCGTGGTCGGCCCGGCCAGTGCGAGCACGAGGGAGTGCAGGTGCGCGAGTTCTCCGTCCCGCCGATCGTCACCATCGGCGACGCGGCAAACCTGACCGACCCGGTCTGGGACAACGCCGAGGCCGCGCCGGACGCGGTGCAGTTCGTCCGGCCCGCCGCCGAGGGCCGCGCCGCTGTCGACGTCACCTGCCGGCAGTTCCGCGACGAGGTGGTGGCGGTGGCCCGGGGGCTGGCCGGCGCGGGCGTGGCCCCCGGCGACCGGGTCGCCCTGATGAGCCGCACCCGTTACGAGTGGACCCTGCTCGACTACGCCATCTGGGCCGCCGGCGCGGTCACCGTGCCGATCTACGAGACCTCCAGCGCCGAACAGGCCGCCTGGATCCTGGCCGACTCCGGCGCGGTCGCCCTGGTGGTGGAGACCAACAGCCACGCCACCCTGGTCGCCGGGGTCCGCGACCGGCTGCCCGAGCTGCGCGAGATCTGGCAGATCGAGTTGGGCGGGGTCGACGAGATCGTCGCCGCCGGCGCGTCGGTCGACCCGGACGAGATCGAGCGCCGCCGCACCTCCGTCCACGCCACCGACATCGCCACGATCATCTACACCAGCGGCACCACCGGCCGTCCCAAGGGCTGCGTGCTGACCCACCGCAACATGTACGCCGACATCGCCAACGCGGTGCCGGTGCTGCCGAACCTGTTCCGGCCGGGCGCCTCGACCCTGCTGTTCCTGCCGCTGGCGCACGCCTTCGCCCGGCTCATCCAGATCGGGGTGGTGCAGGCCCGCGTCGCCATGGCGCACTGCGCCGACACCCGGGACCTGGTCGCCCAGCTCCAGGAGTTCCGGCCGACGTTCGTGCTCTCGGTGCCCCGGGTCTTCGAGAAGGTCTACAACGGCGCCCGGCAGAAGGCCGAGGCCGACGGCAAGGGCGCGATCTTCGACCGGGCCGAGAAGGTCGCCATCGCCTGGAGCGAGGCGCAGGAGACCGCCGGCGGTCCCGGGTTCGCACTGCGCGCCCAGCACGCCGTCTTCGACCGGCTGGTCTACCGCAAGCTGCGGGCCGCCCTCGGGGGCCGCTGCCGGGACGCGATCTCCGGCGGCGCCCCGCTCGGCGCCCGGCTCGGGCACTTCTTCCGGGGTATCGGAGTGACCATCTGCGAGGGGTACGGCCTCACCGAGACCTCCCCCGCCGCCGCGGCCAACCTGCCCACCGGCACGAAGATCGGCACGGTCGGCCGGCCGCTGCCCGGCGTGACCATCAGGATCGCCGACGACGGCGAGATCCTGATCGCCGGTGACCTGGTCTTCCAGGGGTACTGGAAGAACGAGGCGGCCACCGCCGAGGCGCTCGCCGACGGCTGGTTCCGCACCGGCGACCTGGGGCACCTCGACGACGACGGTTTCCTGCGCATCACCGGCCGCAAGAAGGAGATCATCGTGACGGCCGCCGGCAAGAACGTCGCCCCGGCCGTGCTGGAGGACCAGGTCCGGGCCCATCCGCTGGTCAGTCAGTGCCTGGTGGTCGGCGACCGGCAGCCGTTCATCGCCGCCCTGGTCACCGTCGACGAGGAGGCGCTGCCGAAGTGGCTGGCCGCGCACGGCCTGCCCGAGGACACCCCGGTCGGTCAGCTCGTGACGCACGACGCGCTGCGCGCCGAGATCCAGGGCGCGGTGGACACCGCCAACCTGGCCGTCTCCAAGGCCGAGGCGATCAAGGTGTTCCGCATCCTGCCCCGCGACTTCACCGAGGCGACCGGTGAGCTGACCCCCTCGCTCAAGGTCAAGCGACAGGTCGTCCACAAGACGTACGCGGCCGAGATCGCGGAGATCTACCAAGGCTGACTACGATCCGTCACGTGTCCGCCTCCACAGCCGTCCGCCCCCAGACGCGTCCCGTCGCCGCCGCCGCGCGTGCGGTGATGCTCGCGCTGGTCGGCGCACTGACCCTGATCGCCACCCGCGAACCCGCCCAGCTCTGGTGGATCGCCCTGCTGGCGGTCGCCGGAGCGCCCGCCCTGCTCGCCCCCGAGCACCGGCTGCTCGGCCCGTTGAGCCGGCTCGCCGAGGCGGTGGTGATCGGGCTGGCCGCCAGCCAGGTCGCCGTCGAGGCCAACCTCGGCTCGTCGGTCGGCGGGCTGGGCGCCTCGGCGGTGCTGCCCTACCTGGCGGTGCCGGTGACCGTGACCGCGCTGCGCCGACAGTTCCGCGAGGGCGCGGTGCTGCTCGGGGTCACCGCGGCCACCCTGCTGGTGGCGGGTGCCTTCACCGAGGTCGACGGTGGGCGGCAGCTCGGCCAGCCCGGCTACCTGGCGGTCTGCGCGCAGTGGCTGATCCTCGCCGGGCTCGGCCTCTACGCCGCCGGCACGCTGCACCAGGTGATGCGGGTCCGGGCCGAGGGCAAGCCCCAGCCGTACGCCGAGGCGACCCGGCTGCTGACCCAGCTGCGTACGGTCGCCAGGCAGCTGCCCGGGGCCACCCTCGACCCGGGCGGCATCTCCGAGCACCTGCTGGAGGAGCTGCGGACCGTCGCCCCCGTCAGCCGGGGGGCGGTGCTGTCGGCCAGCGGCGGCGGGCGGCTGGTGGTGCTCGCCCAGGTCGGGGTGGACCGGGTCGACTGGGAGACGACGCTGGACGCCGACTCGGCGATCGCCGACGCCTGGGCCAGCCAGCAGCCGCAGACCTCGGCCCGCTCGCAGGCCCGCTCGCACACCGGCGGGGACGTCTCGGCGCTGATCGTGCCGCTGGTCGCCGGGGTCCGCACGGTCGGCCTGGTGGTGCTGGAGGCGGACGCGGCGCACGCCTACCCGCCACCGGTGGTGTCCCGGGTGACCGCGCTGACCGGCCCGGCGGCGCTACGCCTGGAGGCGGCGCTGCTCTTCGACGAGGTGCGGTCGCTCGCCACCAACGAGGAGCGGCAACGGCTGGCCCGGGAGATCCACGACGGGGTGGCGCAGGAACTGGTGATGGTCGGCTACGGCATCGACAACGCGCTGGCCTACGTCGACGAGGACCCGAAGGAGACCGCCGAGGCGCTGCGCACCCTGCGCGGCGAGGTGACCCGGGTGATCACCGAGCTGCGGCTGAGCCTGTTCGAGCTGCGCAGCGAGGTGGACCGGCACGGCGGCCTGGCGGCGGCGATCGCCGAGTACGCCCGTACCGTCGGCGCGTCGGGCGGGCTGCGGGTGCACCTGTCGCTCGACGAGTCGACCGCCCGGCTGCCGGCCGCCACCGAGGCCGAGTTGCTGCGCATCGCCCAGGAGGCGGTGACCAACGCCCGCAAGCACGCCGGGGCGTCGAATCTCTGGGTCACCTGCGAGGTGGACCCCCCATACGCACAAATTGAAGTGTCGGATGACGGTCACGGCATCGGTGACCAGCGCACCGACGGTCACTACGGCCTTGCGATCATGGCGGAGAGGGCGGAACGTATCCGGGGCCGGTTGGAGATCAGTCCCCGGCAACCCAGTGGTACGACCGTGGCGGTGGTGGTGGGTTCGTCGCCCCGGCGCGATAACGTGCGTGGCAGCGCAGCAGCAGAAGTGGAGTAATTCCAGGATGACCACAAGCCCTACACCGGCCACCCGTACCAAGGTCCTCCTTGTCGACGATCACGATCTGATCCGCAAGGGGCTGCGGCACGCCTTCGAGCGGGACCGTCAGTTCGAGGTCGTCGGCGAGGCCGCCACGGCGGCGGAGGGCGTGCGCCAGGCCGGCGCGCTGCAACCGGACGTCGTGATCATGGATCTGCGGCTTCCCGACGGCAGCGGCCTGGAGGCCACCCGGGCGCTGCGCAAGTCCAGCGCGTCGATGGGCATCGTGGTGCTCACCATGTACGCCGGTGACGACCAGCTCTTCGGCGCGTTGGAGGCGGGGGCGAGCGCGTTCGTGCCGAAGACCGCGCCGGCCGACGAGGTGGTCGCCGCCGCCCGGCACGCCGCCTCCTCGCCCAGCGCGTTCACCGCGGCCGACCTGGCCGAGGCGATGAAGCGCCGGCTGGCCCCCTCCGGCCCGCAGCTCTCCCCCCGCGAGGGTCAGGTGCTGCGGCTGCTCGCCGACGGCATGAGCGTGGCCGGCATCGCCAAGCAGCTCTTCGTCAGCGAGTCGACGGCCAAGACCCACATCTCGAAGCTCTACGAGAAGCTGGGCGCGGCCAACCGGGCGCAGGCGCTGATGACCGCCCTGCGGCTGGGCCTGCTTGAGGCACCGGACGCCCCCAAGTTCTGAGGCGGGGCACCCCGCCCGAGGGCAGGCCCGGGTCCGCCGTGGACCCGGGCCTGCCCTCGGCACCCACCACCGGTTCGACTGCGCCCGGTGAGGAAGCGGTCGCGCACTGATCGCGGTCTTTGCACCCGGGCAGCGGACGGGCAGAATACCCGGGTGAACCGCACGGTCGACCATGTTCGCGGTGGTACTCGACAAAGGGGTTGGGGATGCAGCGACCGAACTGGGCACCCGACGACATCGACATCGAACGCCCCAGTGTCGCCCGCATGTACGACTACTACCTCGGCGGCTCGCACAACTTCGCCGCCGACCGGGTCGCCGCCCGGGCGATGGTGGAGGCGGTGCCCGACGCGCCGCTGATGGCCCAGGCCAACCGGGCCTTCCTGCGCCGGGTGGTGCAGCACCTGGTCGACTCCGGCGTCCGCCAGTTCCTCGACATCGGCTCCGGCATCCCCACCGTCGGCAACGTGCACGAGATCGCCCAGCGGGCCGACCCCCGGGCCCGGGTGGTCTACGTCGACGTCGACCCGATCGCCGTCGCGCACAGCAAGGAGATCCTGGCCGGCAACCCCGCCGCCACGGTCGTACAGGAGGACCTGCGCCGGCCGGAGGCGATCCTGGCGCACCCCGAGGTGACCCGGCTGGTCGACTTCTCCCTGCCGGTGGCCGTGCTGATCGTGGCGGTGCTGCACTTCATCCCGCACTCCGACCATCCCGAGGACATCCTGCGGACCTTGCGCGCCGCGCTGGCCCCGGGCAGCTACCTGGTCCTCTCCCAGGCCAGCGACGACACCCGCGGCGGGGCCGAACGGACCGAGGCGGAACGGGTCTACCGGCGGACCGACAACCCGCTGTGCATCCGCAGCCGAACCGAGCTGACCGCATTCTTCGACGGCTTCACGATCGTCGATCCCGGGGTGGTCTGGGTGCCGCAGTGGCGGCCCGAGACGCCGGAGAGCGCCGAGAACGCCGAGCAGGCCGTGTTCCTCGGTGGCGTCGGGCGTCTCGATGGGTGACCCGCCGAGCCCCCGGGCGTCCTGCCCGGACACGTTCGCCCGCGCCTGGGCCAAGGCGGTCTCCGGCACCAGCTACCTGCCGATGACCCAGGCCCAGCTGGAGGAGCTGCTGCAACGGCTCACCGTCCGGCTGGCCGCCGCGCTGCGCGCCGAGCCGTTCGACCCGCGCGTCGGCCACCAGGTGGGCGCGGAGCTGGTGGCCGCGCACATCGCCTCGGCGGAGGGCCTGGGGCGCACCGTCGAGGTCGTCCAGCTCCGCCTGCTGCGCGACCTCGGGCTGGTCGGCGACGACATCTCCGACCGGCTGGCCCGGTTGCTCGCCACCATCACCACCGGGTACGCCCGCGCGCTGCGTGACCGGACCCTCGACGAGCAGGAGTCCATCAGGCGGGCGGCGATGGTGGCCCGCGCCCAGGCCGAACGGGCGCTGCGCGACAGCGAGTCCCGATTCCGCCACCAGGCCACCCACGACCCGCTCACCGACCTGCCCAACCGCACCCTGTTCACCGAGCGGCTCGCCACCGCCATCGCCGCCCCGGGTCGGGGTTCCGCCCGGGTGGGGGTGTGTTTCCTCGACCTCGACCGGTTCAAGGTGGTCAACGACTCCCTCGGCCACCAGCTCGGCGACGCGCTGCTGGTGCAGGTGGCGCAGCGGCTGAGCCGGGCGGTCGGCGAGCATCTGGTGGCCCGCCTCGGCGGTGACGAGTTCGTCGTCCTCGTCGAGCGCACCGACGGCACCGACGACGTGGTGAAGGTGGCGGAGGCGGCGCTCGCCGCGGTCGCCGAGCCGGCGCTGGTCGAGGGGCACGAGCTGACCGTCACCGCCAGCGCGGGGATCGTGGAGCGGCCGGTGGCCGGCACCACCCCGGGTGAGCTGATGCGCGCCGCCGACAGCACCCTGCACTGGGCCAAGGCGGCCGGCGGCGCCCGCTGGGCGCTGTTCGATCCGGCCCGGCACCGCACCGAGCTGGCCCGGTACGCCCTGTCGGCGGCCATCCCCGCCGCCCTCGACCGGGGTGAGTTCTTCCTCGACTACCAGCCGCTGACGTCGCTGCGGGACGGCACCGTGGTCGGGGTGGAGGCGCTGGTCCGCTGGCGGCATCCCGAGCTGGGGGTGCTCGGCCCGGACAGCTTCATCGGCCTGGCCGAGGAGACCGGGCTGATCGTCCGGCTCGGCGGTTGGGTGCTCGCCGAGGCGTGCCGGGAGGCGGAGAGCTGGGCGGCCGGCGGCGGGCCCGCCCCGTTCGTCAGCGTCAACCTCGCCGTCCGGCAGGTCCACCGCCCCGGCCTGGTGCAGGAGGTACGCGGGCTGCTGGCGCAGACCGGGCTGCCGCCGCAACGGCTCCAGTTGGAGATCACCGAGAGCACCATGATGAGCACCGGCGGGGAGGACCCGGTCCGGGCCCTGCGGATGCTCAACGACCTGGGTGTCCGGATCGCCATCGACGACTTCGGCACCGGCTACAGCAACCTGGTCTACCTGCGGGACCTGCCGGTGACCGAGCTGAAGGTGGCCGGCGAGTTCGTGACCCGGCTGCGCAGCCCGCAGGTCGACCCGGCCAGCCGCAACGACGAGCAGATCCTGGCCTCGCTGGTGTCGCTGGCCCACGCGCTGGACCTGACCGTCACCGCCGAGGGGGTGGAGACCGCCGACCAGGCCGACCTGCTGCGCGCCATCGGCTGCGACGCCGGCCAGGGCTGGCACTTCGGCAAGCCCGCCCCCGCCGCCCGCATCCTCGAACAGATCCGCTGACCTGTCACGCGGACCGGCCGATGTTCAGCCGGGGGCGGTGGTGCCGGTGAGCAGGTCCGTCAGGCGGCGGGCCTGGGTCTCCCAGCGCCACTCCTTCTCCACCCAGGCCCGACCGGCCGCGCCGAGCTGGCGGGCCAGGTCCCGGTCGGCGAGCAGGGTGGCCACCCGGTCGGCGAGCACGGCGACGTCCCGCCCCGGGACGACGTACCCGGTCTCGCCCTCACGGACCGCGTCCGGTGCGCCGCCGGAGTCACCGGCCACCACCGGCAGCCCGGTCGCCGACGCCTCCAGGTAGACGATGCCGAGCCCTTCGACGTCCAGCCCCCGGTTGCGGGTACGGCAGGGCATCGCGTAGACGTCACCGGCCGCGTAGTGGGCGGGCAGCGCCTCCCACGGCACCGAGCCGGTGAACACCACGTCACGTTCCACGCCGGTGGACCGGGCCAGCTTCTCCAGCGTCGCCCGGTACGGCCCGCCGCCGACCACCAGCAGCGCCGCGTCGGGCACCCGGCGGCGGATCGCCGGCAGGGCCCGGATCAGCATGTCCTGGCCCTTGCGCGGGACCAGCCGGGAGACGCAGACCACCACCGGCCGGTCGGCCAGCCCGAGCCGGGCCCGCACCGGCGCACCGTCCACCCCCGGGTGGTAGGTGTCCACGTCGACCCCCGGGGCGAGCCGGTGCAGCTCGGTGACGCCGCGCAGGGCGCGTTCCAGCCGTACCCGGGTGTAGTCGCCGAGGTAGGTGACCACGTCGGTGTCCCGGCCGATCCGGCGCAGCGCGGCGCGGGCCCCCGGCAGCGTCGCCCAGCCGGCCTCGTGGCCGTGGGTCAGCGCCACCGCGCGGCGGATGCCGGCCCGGCGGCGCAACCCCCCGGCGAGCAGACCCAGCGGGGCGGCGGCACCGAACCAGACGGTGTCGCAGTCGTGCTCCCGGGCCAGCCGGGCGGCCCGGCGGGCGACCCGGGGCGTGGGCAGCAGCACCCGGGTGGCGTCCCGGACCACCGGGAAGGGCTGCGCGACGTCGAACCCGGCGGTGTCGCGCCAACTGGAGGCGTAGACCACCACCGAGCCGGGCGGCTGACGGACCGCCAGGTGGTGCACGAACGACTGGATGCCGCCGGGGCGGGGCGGGAAGTCGTTGGTGATCAGCAGGGTCCGGGTCACCGGCCGGCCTCCCGGGCGTACGCGCGGGCGGCGGCCATCCGCTCCACCGTGGACGGGTGCGAGGCGAACCAGAGGTACTCCGCCCGGGGCGGGTCGGGATCGGCCAGGTTGACCCCGGCGAGCCGGCGTTGCATCGCCTCGAAGGTGGCCGGGTCACCGGTGAGCGCCAGCGCGTGCGCGTCGGCCCGTGCCTCGACCCGGCGCGACACCAGCGCCTGCACCGGGCCGGCGACCAGCCCGACGACCGTCACCAGGGCGATCAGCAGCGCGAACGCCCGGGGCTCGGCGATCGAGTCGACGCCGGCCCGGCGCAGCAGCGGCGTCCAGGAGCCGACCAGGTAGAGCGCGACGACCGCGGCGGCGGCCCCGAGCGCACCGGTCAGCGTGCCGGTCCAGACGTCGCGGTCCTTGGCGTGGCCCAGCTCGTGCGCCACCACGCTGGTCACCTCGGCCGGGGTGGCCTCGCGCAGCAGGGTGTCGTAGACCACCACCCGCCGGGTCGGCCCCAGGCCGGAGACGTACGCGTTGACCGCCCGGGTGCGGCGGGAGGCGTCGGCGACCAGCACGTCCCGCACCGGTACGCCGTCGCGCGCCGCCAGTGCGGTCAGCTCGGTGCGCAGCGGCCCCTGCTCCATCGGGGTGAACCTGTTGAACACCGGCTCCACCAGCACCGGCAGCACGAAGGACAGCAGCACCACCAGCCCGGCCGCGCCGGCCGCCCCGAACGCCCACCACCAGCGCGGGGCGAGCCGGGTGACGGTGTAGAAGCCGAGCAGCACGGTCGCGGCGAGCACCGCGCTGAGCGCGTACGACTTGAGCAGGTCGACCGTCCAGCCGCCCCAGCCCTGGGTGGCGAGCCCGTACCGGGTCAGCACCGACTGCCGCCAGGCGGCGAACGGGAGGGTGAGCAGGTCGGCGACGAGCACCACGGCGATCCCGCCGAGCACCGCGCGGGCGATCCAGTGGTCACCGAACGGCCTACCGGCCAGCTCGACCAACCGAGCGCCGAGCGGGGTCAGCCCGAGCAGCAGGGCCACCAGCAGGCCGACGGCCAGCCCGGTGTAGCGGCCGGGGCGCAGGGCGGCCTGCAACGCGCGCCCCCGGGCCACCTGGTCGGCGGGCAGGTCACGCAGGGCGGCGAGCTGGTCGGCGCGGGGGGCCGGGGGCCGGCTCCACGGCACCAGCAGGGCACCGAGGACGACCAGGGCCAGCACCAGCGCCGCCAGGGTGAGCACCGCCCAGCCGCGCGGGGTCACCGGGACGCCCCGGCGTCGGGTCCGCGGGCGTGGCGTCGTACCCGTGTCATGCCGCCGCTCCTCCCGCCGTGAGCGCCCATCCTATGGCCCGCCGGCGCGGCGGCGGTCAGGCGACCCGGCGGTGGGTCGACCGGGGCCGACGGGTCTCGTGGGCCAGCACCTCCACCTCGAAGCCGGAGCGGGTGAGCACCTCGATCGCCCGGTGCTCGGCGGCACCCAGGCCGGCGGCCGGCGAGTCGGTGTCGAGCAGGGCCGTCACCAGGCAGCCGGCGCAGCCCGCGCCCCGGACCCGGCAACCGTCGCAGTCGATGAGCATCGTGCCTCCTGACGCTGTGCGGCGTCGGGCGGAGGACCTCGTCACCACCCGAG
The DNA here is from genome assembly GCF_049178975.1 of Micromonospora sp. WMMD734. Taxonomy (NCBI): domain Bacteria; kingdom Bacillati; phylum Actinomycetota; class Actinomycetes; order Micromonosporales; family Micromonosporaceae; genus Micromonospora; species Micromonospora sp. WMMD734. The sequence goes on along the minus strand of NZ_JBMHMK010000001.1, from coordinate 349,094 downwards.
CACCGTCGGTCAGGTCGGACACTAACCATCGGGTACGACACAACCGGACAACCGGTGATCAACCAGAGCCGAACCGGTGGAGAACGGCGTCGAAGCGTGCAGAGCGTCACCCTGGCGCACCGGGTGGCCGACCGGGCCCGGCGGGGCTCGACGCGGTCATCCCCCGGCGGTGACCGTCGTGGCGGTGACCGTGCCGTCGGTCGCCGGGCCGCCCTGCACGGTGACGCTCTGTCCGGCCTTGAGCGCGCTCAACGTGCTGGCCCTGGCGGTGCGGACCGCGGTGGCGTCGGTGGTGCGCACCGTGATCACGGTGCCGTCGGCGGTCTCCACGTAGAGCGTCCCACCCTCGACCAGCTTCACCGTGCCGGTGGTCGTCGCCGCAGCGGTCGCGCCACCAGGCTGACCTGCGCCGCCCGGCCCGACGCCGCTCTGGCCACGCCCGCCGACGCCGGGAAAGGCGGTGGGCACACCACCCGGGAATCCGGCCCTCCCCGCCCCGGCGGTGCCCGACTCCGCACCACCCCAGCGCTGCTGCACGTGAACCCCGCCCAGGAAGCCGGCCAACACCAGCACCAGCACACCGAGCGCCAGGGTGGTCCGGTCCCACCAGCGGCGCGGTGCCGCCGCGGCGAGCGCGGCGGTCAGCTCCCGGTCCGTGGCATCCGCCGGGACCGGTGGTTGGTCGTCGACCCGGTCGAAGACGACGGTGTCGCTGCTGTCCATGTCGGTTCCTCGCATGTCGGCCTACTCGTAGCGCAGGGCGTCGATGGGGCGCAGCCGGGCCGCCCGGGCCGCCGGAAGACCACCGAAGAACAGGCCGATCGCGACCGAGACCCCGAGGGCCAGCCCCACCGAGCTGGGCACGATCACCGGGTGGACCCCGACGATGGTGAACCGGGCACCGATCAGGGCCGCCGCCACCCCGAGCGCCCCACCGAGCAGGCTCAGCAGGGTCGCCTCCACCAGGAACTGGGTCAGCACCGTACGCCGACGGGCGCCCAGCGCCTTGCGGATGCCGATCTCCCGGGTCCGTTCGGTCACCGTCACCAACATGATGTTGGTGATGCCGATGCCGCCGACCAGCAGGCTGATCGCGGCCACCGCGCCCAGCAGCACGGTGAACGTGTCGGCCGTCTCGGACTGGGTCTGCAACAGCTGCGCGGCGTTCTGGATCCGGTACGGGGTGCTGCCCGAGGCCGACGTCGGCAGGCGCTGGGCGAGCACGGTGGAGATCTGCCCCTGCACCGCCGACACCCGGTCCGGATCACCCGCCTCCACCAGGATCGAGCTCAGCGACCCGTACCCGGTGAGCACCTCGCGTACCGCCCGCAGTGGCGCGATCGCGGTGTCGTTGGCGTCCTGGAAGCCGGTCGAGGACTTCGCCGCCAACACCCCGACCACGGTGAACAGCGCGCCGCCCGCGGTCACCTGCCGGCCCACCGGGTCCACCCCGGCGAACAGCTCGTCGGCCACGGTCCGACCGAGGACCACCACCCGGCGGCCCTGCGCCTCGTCGTCGGCGCTGAACGCCGTGCCGGCGGCCAGCGGCGAGTTCGACGCGGCGAACCAGCTCGGCCGGGTACCCACGAACTGCGGCACCTCGTGGTCGGCCCCCTCGAAGGTCAGGGTGGTGCTCGTGGTGGCCAGCGGCGAGACCGACCGTACGTCGGGCGCGAGCACCGGGTCGGCGAGCGCGTCGGCGACCTCCAGGGTCAGCCCGCCGCCGCTGCCGCCCCGGTTGGTGCCGGTGACGGTCAGCGTGTTGGTGCCCAGCGCCTCGATCCGGTCGTTGACCGCCTGGGCCGAGCCGTTGCCGACCGCGACCAGCAGGATCACCGCGGCGACACCGATCAGGATGCCGAGCATGGTCAACGCCGAGCGCAGCTTGTTGGCGGCCACGCCACGCAGCGCGAACCGGACGGTCTCGGTGAAGCTCATCGGCCCGCCCCCGGCACCGCGTGCCGCCCGCCCTGGCGGACGTCCGAGCGGACCTGACCGTCGAGCAGCCGGATCAGCCGCCCGGCCCGGGCACCCACCTCCGGCTCGTGGGTGATCAGCACGATCGTCCGCCCGGCCGCGTTGAGCTGGTCGAAGACGGCCAGGATGTCCTCGGTGGACGTGCTGTCGAGGTTGCCGGTCGGCTCGTCGGCGAGCACCAGTGCCGGCTCGGTGACCAGCGCCCGGGCCACCGCGACCCGCTGCTGCTGACCACCGGAGAGCTGGTTGGGCTGGTGGTCGGCGCGATCGGCCAGCCCCACCGCGTCCAGCGCGGCGAGCGCCCGCTGCCGCCGCCGGCCGGCCCGCACCCCGGCGTACGCCAGCGGCAGCTCGACGTTGGCCAGCGCACTGGTCCGGGGGATCAGGTTGAACGCCTGGAAGACGAAGCCGATCAGGCGGTTGCGGACCAGGGCGAGCTGACGGTCGGCGAGGCTGCCCACGTCCACCCCGTCCAGCAGGTACTGCCCGCCGGAGGGCACGTCGAGGCAGCCGAGGATGTTCATCAGGGTGGACTTGCCCGAACCGGAGGAGCCCATGATGGCCACGTAGTCACCGGCGGCGACGGTCAGCGAGACACCGCGCAGGGCGTGCACGGCGGCCGGACCCTCGCCGTACACCTTGGTCAGCATCCGGACGTCCAGGACCGGCCGGCGGGCGGGTGCCGGGGTCATCAGCGGGTTCCGTTCCCGCCCCGGACGCCGCCGCCGGGGCCGGCGCCCCCGCCGGGCAGGCCACCGCCCGGGAAGCCACCCCCGCCGGGCAGACCGCCTCCGCCGGGGATTCCGCCGCCGGTGCTGCCCGTGCCGGTGCTCTGCGGCAGCACCACCCGCTCCCCCTCGGTCAGCCCCGAGGTGACCTCGTACGCCTGGTCGCCGGCGAGGCCCACGGTGACCCGCCGGCTCTCCTGCCCCGTCTCGGTGAGCACGGTGGCGGTGCGCCGGTCGCCGGTGCCGCTGATCGCCGCCGAGCTGACCGTCAGGACGTCCGCGGCGGTGCCGGTGACCACCGAGACCCGTACGGTCTGCCCCGGCCTGGCCTCGGCGGGCAGCTCGTCGACGCTGACCGTGACGCCGTAGGTGACCACGTTGTTGGTGGTGGTGGCCTGCGGGTCGATCGCGACGACCTGCCCGCCGGCCTGGGCCCCCGGCAACGCGTTCCACGTGACGGTGGCCGCCTGACCGTCCTTGAGCCGGGTCGCGTCCGCCTCGGCGAAACCGGCGCTGACCTGGAGCTTCGTCAGGTCGGCCAGCTCGACGAACCCGCTGGCGGAGGTGGACCCGGAGCCGCTGGCACCCGTCGAACCGCTGCCACCCTGCTGCCCGGTCGAGCCGCCGCCGGTGGCCGACCCGCCGGAGGAACTGCCCACGGTGCCGTTGACCGCGACGACCGTACCGGCCATCGGCGCGGTCAGCCGGGTGCCGGTCACCGCGGCCTCGGCCTCGGACACCGCCAACTCGGCCTGGGTGACCGAGGTCTGCGCCGACGAGGTGTCCGAACCGGCGTCCTCGGCGCGGTCCAGGGCGTCCCGCGCGGCGGTCAGGTCCGCCGTCGCCACGTCGAGGTCGCGTTGCGCGGCGGCCGGGTCGACGGTGGCCAGCAGTTGGCCCTTCTTCACCCGGTCGCCCACCCGCACCCGGACGGCGGTGACGGTGCCGGCGGTGGCGAAGCTGGCACTGGCCGTCGAGGCGCTGCGCACCGAGCCGTCGGCGGTGACGGTGGCGGTCACCGTGCCCCGGGACACACTGACGGTCCGGGTGCCGGTGGGCCGGGCGTCCGCCGCCGCGTCGCCGCGCACCGACAGCCACGCCCAGCAGCCGCCGCCGGCCAACAGCAGCACCAGGGCGGCGTTGACCGCGACGGGAGGTCGGCGCAGGACGGCCGGCAGGCGCACTCGCATGGCGGTCAGCTTCGCCGGCACGGCTGGGAGAAGCTTCGGCGCAAGCTCAGAGCTGGCTCGGAATCGACGCCGCCGGGTCGTCGCGCGACGAGGTAGGCGGCGACGGTACGGCGGGCAGCAGCACCCGGAAGGTCGTCCCCGCACCCGGACCGGTGTCCAGCTCGATCCAGCCGCCGTGCGCGTGGACGATCGACGCGGCGATGGACAGTCCCAGGCCGGAGCCGCCCCCGCCGGCCCGGCCCCGGCTCGGGTCGGCCCGGTACAGCCGCTCGAAGACCCGACCGGCGTGCCCGGCGGGGATGCCCGGCCCGTCGTCGTGCACCTCCAGCACGGCGTATCCGTCCGCGTCCGACGCGGGCACCGGCCCCGAGCGGACGACCGGCCCGGCCGGCGGGAGGGCGAGCCGACCGACGCGGACGGTCACCCGGACCGTCGGCCCGGTGTGCTGTACCGCGTTGTCGACCAGGTTCGCGGCGACCTGGCGCAGCCGGTGCTCGTCGCCGAGCACGGTCGGTGTCTCGAAGGTCGGATCGTGCTCGACGAGGGTGCTCAGCCGCACGGGCCGGCCCGGCGTCCGGGCGTGCGCGTCGCGGATGGTGTCGGCGGCGATCCCCAGCAGATCCACCGGACGCCGCGCGGGGGTGCGCTGCCGGTCCAGTCGGGCGAGCAGGAGCAGGTCCTCCACCAGCACACCCATCCGGGCCGCCTCGCTCTCGATCCGGCCCATCGTCTCGTCCAGCACGGCACCGGGTGGGGCGCCCCCGCGCCGGTACAGCTCGGCGAAGCCGCGGATCGAGGTCAGCGGCGTCCGCAGCTCGTGCGACGCGTCCGCGACGAACTGCCGCAGCCGGCGTTCGGAGGCGGCGCGGGCGCTCATCTCGGTGCCGATCCGGTCCAGCATCAGGTTGACCGCGGCACCGAGCCGACCGGGCTCGGTGTGCGGGTCGGTGTCGTCCACCCGGTGGGTCAGGTCGCCGCCGGTGATGCCGGCGACGACCCGCTCCATCCGGGTCAACGGGCGCAGCCCGAGCCGCACCACCGAAGCGGCCAGCAGCCCGAGGCCGAGCAGCACCCCGCCGGTGACCGCGACGTCGATGAGCAGCAACCGGTCGGCGGTCCGGTTCACCTCGGCCAGCGAGGCACCGACCACCACGACCGCGCCGGTGCCGTCCGCCGGCACCGCGAACAGCCGCCAGTCGTCGTCGCCGTGAGCACCCGCGACGGTGTACGGCCGGCCGGTACGGGCCCGGGCGGTCACCTCGGCCAGCGTGCCCGGGTCCGGTGCCGTCGCGCTGGGGGTGCTGCTGTGCGCGGCGTCGCGGGTGCCGTCGGCGCGGTAGAACAGCACGAGTTGGTCCGGCCCGAGCCGGGCGAGCCGTCCGGCCGGCGCACCCGCCGACCCACTGGCCGCCGACCCGCTGCCCGGTGACCCGGTGACCGGGCGGGGCTCGCCGGTGAACGGGCGGACCTGTCCGGCGAGTCGCTCGTCGACCCGGTCCACCAGGTAGCTGCGCAGCAGCAGCAGGCCGGCGGTGTTCGCCCCGAGCAGGGCCAGCGTGGCGAGCGCCCCGACGACCAGGACCAGTCGGGACCGCAGCGTCCAGTGCGACCAGGGGCGCACCCGGGCCAGCCGCCTCACTCGTTGCCGCGCGGCAGCCGCAGGGTGTAGCCCACGCCGCGCACCGTGTGGATCAACGGGGGATCAGCGCGGTCGACCTTGCGCCGCAGGTAGTAGACGTACGACTCGACGACCCGCCCGTCGCCCCCGAAGTCGTAGTTCCAGACCTGCTCCAGGATCTGCGCCTTGCTCACCACCCGACCGGCGTTGATCAGCAGGTAGCGCAGCAGCCGGAACTCGGTGGGCGACAGGTCGACCGGCCGCCCGGCCCGGCGTACCTCGTGGGCGTCGTCGTCCAGCTCCAGGTCGGCGTAGCGCAGCAGCCGGCTGCCCGGGGCCGGCGGCAGCTCCGCCCGGGTACGCCGCAGGATCGCCCGGATCCGCAGCACCACCTCCTCCAGGCTGAAGGGCTTGGCCACGTAGTCGTCCGCACCGGCCACCAGCCCGGCGACCCGGTCCTCGACGGTGTCCCGGGCGGTCAGGAAGAGCACCGGCACCGGCCGGCCGGCGGCGCGCAGCCGCCGGGCCACCTCGAAGCCGTCCAGGTCGGGCAGCATCACGTCGAGGATCACCAGGTCCGGGGAGAACTCCTCCACACCGGCCAGCGCGGCCCTCCCGGATCCCGCCACCCGCACGTCGTACGCGACCAACCGCAGGGTGGCGGCCAGCAGGGTGCAGATGTTCGGCTCGTCGTCGACCACCAGCAGGCGGGCACGGGCGGGTTCGCCCTCGACGCTCGGGATGGGGCCGGCCGTGGGCGGCCGGAGGATGTCGGTGTGCACCCGAACTGCGTATCGGACGAGCCTTCACGCCTGCTGTGCCGGACCTGTGCGCCGGCTGTCACCAGGAGCGCCGCACCAGTTCACCGGCGTCGACCCCGGAGGTGATCTCGGTGTACCGGCCACCGCGCAGCCCGACGGTGACGGTGCGGGCCGGACCGCCGTCCGCCGGCAGCACCCTGCCGGTACGGTCGGGCCCCTCGTGTACGGCGGTGGACGGCACGCGCACCGCGTCCTGCACCGCACCGGTCTGCACCGTCACGGCGGCGCTCTGCCCGACCAGCAGGTCCTCCGGGGCGGTGGTGAAGGACAACACGACGCCGTAGCGGACCATCGTGCCGTCGGTGGTGCCGACCGGATCGACCTGCACCACGCTCGCCTCGAACGGCTGCTCGGGCCGGCCGGCCAGGGCCAGTGTGGCGCTCTGCCCGACCGCGAGCGCCCCGGCGTCGGCCTCCGGGAACGTCGCCACCACCTGCATGGCGTACGTGTCGGCCAGGGTGATGAAGGTGCTGTCCCGGTTCACCCGGCTGCCCACCGGCCCGGCCACGGAGAGCACGGTGCCGGCCATCGGCGCACTGATGGTGGCACCGTCGAGGGCCTCCTGCGCCTGCGCGAGGGCGGCCTCGGCCCGGTTGACCCGGCGTTGGGCGGCCAGGATCGGGTCGGTGCCCCGGGCAGCGTCCCCGGCGTCCGCGCCGCAGTCCGCGCCACCGCTCCCGGGGCCTGCCGGGGCCGGGGCCGCGCCCGGTCCACCGGTGGCGGTCGGCACGGGGCCACCTGGCGTACGGCTCGGCGAGGCCGAGCTCGCGGTGGGTCGGGACGTGGGGCTGCCGCCGGTGGTGGGCGTGCCGGTGGTCGGTGTCGCCCCGGTCGTGCCGGTGGGCTCCGGCGAGTGCCAGAGCACCGGTCGTGCCCCGGCGCCGGACCCGGTGCCGGTGGCGCAGTCCGGTGCCGGGTCGTCGGCCGCGTCCCATGCCGTGGTCAGCGCGTCCCGCGCCTCGGCCAGCTCGGTCCTGGCGTCCTGGACGGTGTCCGCCGCGTCGGCCGTGTCGGCCTCGGCGAGCGTGGCGAGCTGCTGGCCGACCGTGACCACGCTGCCCGGCCGCACGCTGACCGTCTGCACCGTGCCGGCGACGGTGAAGCTGAGGCCGCGGGTGGTGGCCGGCTGGACGGTGCCCGTGGTGGCCACCTCGACGACGACCGGCCCCCGGTCGACGGCCACCGTCACCGGTCGGGTCGGCGCGTGCGGGGTATCCGCCGTCCAGACGCGTACGCCGGCCGCGCCGAGCAGCAGCAGACCGGCGGCACCGGCCGCCCACCACCGGGTCCGCCGGGTACGCCAGCGTCGTCTCAGACCGATCCCCATGGTCGGGCAGTCTGCGCAGCCCGCCTCGCGGTCGGCTCGACCGCACCTCAGAGTTCGCTCGGAACCGGACTCCTGCGGCAGGTGCCCCGGGTCGCGCTCCGAGGGAACTCCGAGCCGGGTCCGAGCCGCCGACGAGGTACGACGGGTTCGCTGAGCAGCTACCGGATGAAGCCTGAGGAGGGCCCGTGCCGTTGACCAAGAGGTTCCGTCGGTTGGCGACCGTGATGACCGCCGCCGCCTCGGCCACGTTGCTGCTGGCCGCCTGCGGCGGTGGGTCCGACGACGACGGGCCGGGTGACGCGGGTGGGACCGGGAACTCCTTCGCGGCCTACCAGGAGTGCCTGCGGAACAACGGTGTGGCGCTGCCGACGATGGGCCCGTCCCGCGGCCCCGGCGGCGCACGCCCGTCCGGCCTGCCGTCGGGCTTCCCGACCGACCGCCCGACCGACCGCCCGACCGCCCGACCGTCGGGCTTCCCGACCGGCAGCGCCGACCCGTCGCGGGGCGCGCGGCGCGGCTTCCCGGGCGGCGGCCGACCCGAGGGGGTCGACGAACAGACCTGGCAGAAGGCGCAGCAGGCGTGTGCGTCGGTGCAGCCCAGCGGCCGGCCGGGCGGCCCCGGCGCATCCGGCGCACCGGGCGCACGTCCGGCTGGCTCGGACGACGGGCGGTCCACCGCCTACCGCACCTGCCTCACCGACCGGGGCCAGGATCCGGACCGGCTCGTCGACAGCGACCCGAAGACCCGCGAGGCGTTGGCCGCCTGCGCGGTGCTCAGCCCGTCCCCGACGACCTGACCACCGCCGCGCGCCGCGGTGCTGCGGCTGCCGGTCGGCACGGGACCGCCGCGATCCGCCCGGTTCAGGAGCGGGCCAGCCGGCGCAGCAGCGAGTCGGCCCCCAGTGGGTACGCCCCGTGCCGGCGTACCCCGTCGGCGACCTCCCGGTCGGAGGAGACCACGACCACCGGGCGGCCTGGCGGTTCGGCCCGGACCAGCCGGCGGATCAGCTCGTCGGCGGTCTCACCCTTGCGGGAGAAGAGCACCCGCACCCCGCGCGGGGTGGGCGGCAGGCCGTGCATCCGCTCCGCCCCGTCGAAGACCACGGTCACCTCGTCGCCGGTCTGCGCGGCGATCCCGCCGAGCCCGGTGATCAACCGCTTGCGCTGCTGCTCCAGGGACATCTCCCCGAACCCGCGCTTGGTGACGTTGTAGCCGTCCACCACCAGGTGGGCGCGGGGCAGGGCGAGCAGCTGGTCCAGCCGGGCCGGGTCGTCGGTGTCCCGGGCGCGGGCGGCCGGCCCGCCCTGGGTGGTGACCGGGGCGTCGGTGAAGGCGTCGGCCACGAAGTCGGCGGGGAGCTTGTCCACCGGGTCCAGAGCCAACTCCCGGCGCAGCCCCACGGCGGCCTGACCGATCGTCTCCAGCAGCAGCCACAGCCGGGCGTCGTCGACCGAGCGGGCCTCCTTCGCGCTGGCCTTGGCCACCCCCGCCGCCGCCTCGGCCTCGGCCAGTCGGGCCCGCGCCCGGCGCAGCTCGGCGTCGCTGTCGGCGGCGGCCCGGGCGGCCCGGCCGCGTTCGGTGGCGAGCAGCTCGTTGGCCCGGCGCTCCCGGACCTGGGTCTCCCGCAGGCTGCGCTGGAGCTGGCGGCTCTCCTCCCGGAGCTGACCCAGTTCCTCGCGGACCCGGGCCAACTCGTCGCGGAGCTTCTCCGCCTCCACCCGGGCCACCGCCCGGTCGTGCTCGGCGCGGGTGGCCCGCTGCTCGGCCTCCCGGACCAGCTCGGCGACGACCGCGCTGTCCGCCTCGGCGCGGACCGCCGCGCCGCTGGCGTCGATCAGCTCCCGCCAGCCCCGGGGGCGGACCAGATAGGCCAGGGCGGCCACCTCGACCGGGTCGGCGGCGGCCGGCGCGGTGCCCTCGACCACTGCCGCACCGAGGTCACCGGCGTCGGTCAGCACCCGGGCGGTGACCCGCTGCCGGAACAGCGGGTCGGCGGTGAGCTGGGCGGCGATCACCGAGCCACCGAGCCGGGCCCGCCGGTTGGGGGCGAACTTGGCCACCCGGCGCAGCGGCACCGGCACCTCGTCGGCGGGCAGGCCGGGCAGGACGGCGGCGGTCAGCGCCACGATCCGCTGCCGGACCGGCTCGGGCAGGACGGGCTCCGGTTCCGGCGGCGTCGCCTCGGCGGCGTCCGTGTCGGCTGCACCGTCGCCGGGCGGGTCCGCGTCGGATCCGGCCGCCCCGGCACCGGTCGCCGGCACCGGGTCGCCCCCGGTCGGGACGGCGTCGGGCAGGACGTCGGGATCGGGCCGGGCCGGCTCGGGCGCCCCCGCACCCAGGTCCCCGCCGGCCCCGGGCGCGGCGGTGGACGACCCCTCCAGCGGGAGGTGGTCGTCGTGCGGGTCGGTGAGGGGCATGGGGCAAGTCTCCCACCGCGACCGGGCCCACCGCCGGATGAGTGAGCCGATCTCTCATCCTACGCCGCCAGGGGCCCCTGGGGCTGCGGTGACGGGAGTGTCGCACCGAACGGTTAGCCTGCCGCCCGTGGCACCTGGGGAGTACGTCCAGCAGACCCTGGCCGGTCTGGACCGGTCGGCCGGTGGCGTCGATCCGGCCCTGCCGCTGTACGCGACGACGTTCGTGGTGGTCGACCTGGAGACCACCGGCGGCTCGCCCGACGGCGGGGGGATCACCGAGATCGGCGCGGTCAAGGTGCGCGGCGGAGAGGAGCTGGGGGTGCTCGCCACCCTGGTCAACCCGGGGGTGCCGATCCCGCCGTTCATCACCGTGCTGACCGGCATCACCCAGGCCATGCTGGTGCCCGCCCCGCCGGTCGAGCAGGTGCTGCCGAGCTTCCTGGAGTTCATCACCGACGCCGTGCTGGTGGCCCACAACGCGCCGTACGACGTGGGGTTCCTCAAGGCCGCCTGCGCCAAGCACGGTTACCGCTGGCCCAACCCCCGGGTGCTGGACACGGCGGCGCTGGCCCGGCGGGTGCTCAGCCGCGACGAGGTGCCCAACCGCAAGCTGGGCACCCTGGCCGCCTACTTCCGCACCGCCACCCAGCCCACCCACCGCGCGCTCGACGACGCCAAGGCCACCGTGGACGTGCTGCACGGGCTGATCGCCCGGCTCGGTGGGCACCGGGTCGACACCGTCGGCGAGGCGATCGAGTTCACCCGCGCGGTCAGCCCCACCCAGCGGCGCAAGCGGCACCTCGCCGACGGCCTGCCCAAGGGGCCCGGGGTCTACATCTTCCGGGCCGCCGACGACCGGCCGCTCTACGTCGGCACGTCGGGCGACATCGCCACCCGGGTCCGCAGCTACTTCACCGCCGCCGAGAAGCGGGCCCGGATGTCGGAGATGCTGGCCGCCGCCGAGCGGGTGGAGGCGGTCCCGTGCGCCCACCCGCTGGAGGCGGAGGTCCGCGAGCTGCGGCTGATCGCCGCGCACGCGCCGCCGTACAACAGGCGGTCGAAGTATCCGGAACGGATGGTGTGGCTCAAGCTGACCGGCGGGCCGTACCCCCGGTTGTCGGTGGTGCGCGGCCTGGCCCCCGGCGACACCGCCTTCCTCGGCCCGTTCCGCTCGACCCGGGCCGCCGAGCTGGCCGCCGCCGGGTTCCACGACGCGGTGCCGCTGCGCCAGTGCACCCACCGGCTGTCGCTGCGCACCGTCACGCCGGCCTGCGCGCTGGCCGAGCTGGGCCGCTGCCCGGCACCCTGCGAGCACCGGATCACCCCGCAGGAGTACGACGACCGCGCGGTCGCCCCGTTCCGCACCGCCACCACCAGCGACCCGCAGGTGGTGGTGGACGCCCTGCTGGCCCGGATCGAGGCGCTGGCCGCCGCGCAGCGCTACGAGGAGGCGGCGGTGGTGCGTTCCCGGCTGGCGGCGGTGCTGCGGGCCACCGTCCGGATGCAGCGGCTGGCGGGGTTGACCCGGATCGCCGAGGTGGCCGCCGCCCGGCCCGCCGCCGGGGGCGGCTGGGAGCTGGCGCTGGTCCGGCACGGGCGGCTCGCCGGGGCCGGGGTGTCCCCGCCGGGCGTCCATCCCCGACCGACGATCACCGCGATCCGGGCGACCGCCGAGACGGTGGAGCCGGGCGGGCACGGGCCGGTGCCCCGGGCCACCGCCGAGGAGACCGAGCGCATCCTGTCCTGGTTGGAACGACCGGAGACCCGGCTGGTGGAGATGACCTCCGTTTGGTCGTCCCCGGTGGCCGGCGCGGGCCGGTTCCGTGACCTGCTGGCGAAGGCCGAGGGCGGGGGGTCCCACCAACTCTCGACCGAACGCTCATGAGCAAGTGTCCGATCGGACGACCCCGCCTCGCTTAGTCTGTTAAGGGAGTGCAGTCCTGCCCGTTTCGTGGGCCTGCTTCCGGTTGCCGGCGACGGTGACCGAGGAGCCGGGGTGAGGAGGTGTCCCTCGTGGACGTCGACGCCGGACACGGCGCCGCCCTGGGGGGTGCGCTCCCGGCCCAGCCGGGTGAGCTTCCCCTGGCCCGTCGGCTACGGTCCCTGTTGAGTTGGCCGGCCAACGATGCCGACCCGGTGACCCAGTTGGTGCGTACCCACCGGGGCATCCATTCGAGCGCGGACGCCTCGGTGCTGCGCCGGGCGTACACGATCGCCGAGAACATGCACCGCGGGCAGTTCCGCAAGAGCGGCGAGCCGTACATCACCCACCCGCTGGCGGTCGCCCAGATCTGCGCCGACCTCGGGATGGACACCACCACCCTGGTCGCGGCGCTGCTGCACGACACGGTGGAGGACACCCGCTACACCCTCCAGGCGCTCAGCGAGGACTTCGGCCACGAGGTGGCGCACCTGGTCGACGGGGTGACGAAGTTCGACAAGGCGTTCTACGGCAAGGCCGCCGAGGCGGAGACGATCCGCAAGATGATCATCGCGGCCGGCAAGGACGTCCGGGTGCTGATCATCAAGCTGGCCGACCGGCTGCACAACATGCGTACCCTCGGGGTCCGCTCGGCCGCCTCCCGGGAGCGGATCGCCCGCAAGACCCAGGAGGTCCTGGTCCCGCTCTGCGACCGGCTCGGCATCCAGACCCTCAAGCGTGACCTGGACGACGTGGTGCTGCTGCACCTGGAACCCGACGAGCACGCCCGGCTGGCCCGCCACGTGCACGACCGGCCCGGCTGGGACGCCTACCTCGACGACGTGGTGGCCCAGGCCAAGGTGGCGCTGCGGCGCAGCCGGGTCGACGCCGAGGTGAGCGCCCGGCCCCGGCACCTCTACTCGATCTGGAAGGACACCGTGGCCGGCGGGCACGCCCAGCCGTACGACCTGCCCCGGATCGTGATCGTGGTGGACGGCCCGGCGACCGACTGTTACGCCGCCCTCGGCGCGGTGCACGGCCGCTGGCGGCCGGTCCCCGGCCGGTTCAAGGACTTCATCGCCTCCCCCAAGAACAACCTCTACCGCTCCCTGCACACCAGCGTCTGCGGCCCGCAGGACCGCACCGTCGAGGTGCTGATCCGCACCCGGGAGATGCACCGCTGCGCCGAGTACGGCGTGGCCGCCGACTTCCGCTTCCCCGGGGCCGCCACCGGAGCCAGCAACACCGACCAGCTCTCCTGGCTGCGTCGGGTGCTCGACTGGGAGCAGGAGGCCCCCGACCCGGCCCAGTTCCTCCAGTCGCTGCGGTGCGACCTGGCCGAGGCGCAGATCCAGGTGGTCGCCGACGGTCGGCAGGTGGTGCTCCCGGCCGGGGCCACCCCGGTCGACCTGGCCTACGAGCTGGGCACCGAGCGGGGCGACCACTGCCTCGCCGCGCGGATCAACGGCCGGCTCGCCCCGCTGGCGTCCGAACTGGACGAGGGCGACGTGGTGGAGATCTACTCGGAGAGCAGCGTCGAGAGCGGCCTCGAGGCTGACGTCGCTCCCCGGGGCCCCCGCCGCGAGTGGCTCGACTTCGTCAAGTCGCCGCACGCGCAGATGCAGATCAGCCGCTGGTTCACCGAGCACACCGAGCCCGGCATCTCCATCGCCGACAAGGTCCGCCTCGGGCGGGCCACCATCGGCCTGGCGCTGCGCAAGCACGACCGGGGCCTGGCCAGCGACCTGCCGCTGCTGCGGCTGTCGGAGGAACTCGGCTATCCCGACCTGGAGACCCTGCTGGTCGCGGTCTTCGACCGGGCCGTCGAACCGGACACCGTGGTCCGCCAGCTCATCGACCTGGTCGACCATCGACAGTGAGCCCTGGCCGGGTGACCGGTCGCCCCGCACCCCACCACGCCGCGCCGACGGCCTAGCCTGGAGGCCATGATCCTCCGTTCCCGCGCCACCGGCCGGGCCGTCGCGTACAAGGTCTTCTACCGGCTGCCGGTCTCGGTGCGTCGCCGCCTGGTCCGGCTCGCCGGCCCGAAGTACGTCGTCGGCGCGGTGGCCCTGGTCCGGGACAGCGGGGCCGCCGGGGCCGGCCGGCTCCTGCTGCTGCGCCAGCCCCCCGGGCACAGCTGGACGCTGCCCGCCGGCCTGCTCCAGCGCGGTGAGGCCCCGGTCGTCGGCGCGGCCCGCGAGCTGTACGAGGAATCCGGCGTCCGGCTCGCCCCGGAGCAGCTCCGCCCGGCCGTGCCGAACGCCGTGGTGCACACCCGGGGCTGGGTGGACATGGTCTTCGAGGCGGAGGTGCCCGCCGACACCACCACCCTGAAGGTGGACGGCGCGGAGGTCTTCGAGGCGGCCTGGCACCCGCTGGACGACCTGCCCCGGCTCAGCCGGGCCACCGCCAACCTGCTCGGCCACTACGGCATCGGGCCGCAGGCCGGCCGGCCGACGACGTGACCGCCCCGGACGGCCTGTGCGCGGTGGTGCTGGCCGCCGGTGAGGGCACCCGGCTGCGTCCGCTGACCGCCCGGGTACCCAAGGCGCTCTGCCCGGTCGGTAACGTGCCGCTGCTGGACCGGGCCCTGCACCGGCTCGCCGGCCTGGGCCTGACCGGGCCGGACCGGGTCGCGGTGAACGCCTGTTACCTGGCCGACCAGGTGGTGACGCACGTCGGCGACCGGGCACACCTGTCGGTGGAGCCGGGTGACCCGTTGGGCACCGCCGGCGGGTTGGGCAACCTGCGGGACTGGATCGCCGGCCGGGGAGTGCTGGTCGGCAACGCCGACGCGTACCTGGCCGATCCGGGTGTCGACCCCGGCCCGGACGTCGCGGCGTTGCTGGCCGGCTGGGACTTCCGGTCCGTACGCCTGCTGGGGCGGCCGGCACCCGACCCGCACGCCCCCGGCACCTTCGACGGGCACGTCTTCACCGGTTTCTCGCTGTTGCCCTGGCACCGGGTGCGGGAGCTGCCGGCCAGCTTCGGTGACCTGGTCCGCACGGTGTGGCGGCCGGCGGAGGCGGCCGGTGAGCTGACCGTGGTGCCGTACCCGGGCACGTTCTTCGACACCGGCACGCCCGCCGACTACCTGGCGGCCAACCTGCACGCCGCAGGCGACGGCACGCTGGTCGCCCCGGACGCCACCGTCACCGGCCACGCCCGGCACGCGGTGGTCGGCGCGGGTGCGGTGGTACGCGGTGACGTGGAACGCGTGGTGGTCTGGCCCGGCGCGACGGTCGCCCCGGGCGAACGGCTGTGCGACGCGATCCGGGCCGACGACGGGCTCACCGTGGCCGCCTCACCAGGCAAAGGTTGATCACCGGTGTCAGAATCACCGGCATGCAGCCCTCCGCGCCCCGAATCCCCCTGTCGGTCGGCTACCAATCGGGCCGTACCGGCCGGGTCGTCTCGTTGCTGGTGCTGGGTGTCATCCTGACGGTCGCCTGCGGTTGTGTCGGCGCGTTCCTCGGCACCGGCCTGAACGCGGCGGCCGGTGACGGCAACCCGGCGGTGCCGGCGCTCGTCGCGCTGCTGTCGGCCGCGCTGGTCATGCTCCTGGTCGGCCTGCTGGTGACCAGCATCGTGCGCGCCGGTGCCTGGCTGGAGGGCACCCGGCTCACCGTGGTCGGGCTGACGACGAGGAGCGTCGATCTGCAAGCCGCCCGGTCGGTGTCGTTGCACGCGGCGGCCGTCGCGCACACGGGCGTCTCCAGCGACGGTTCGCTGGTCGCCACCGGAGCGGTCACCCGGACCCCGGTGCTCACCGTCACCACCGACACCGGCACGGTCAAGCTGGGGCTGCGCAGCAGGGAGAGCCTGCTCATCCCGCCGCCCGAGATGTACGCCCTGGCCGCCGCGCTGGACACCGCCCGCTGCCCGGGAGCGGCCGAGGCGGCCGGCTGGCTGCGCGCCATGGCCGCCGACCCCCGCACCATGCTGCTCTGACCGACGTCGTGCGGCACTAGCATGGTCGACGACACCAGGCCGGCGTCGCGCCGGGCACGACGAACGGAGAATCGTCAAGTGATCACCGCGATCGTCCTGATCGACTGCGCCACCGACTCGATCCCCGAGGTGGCCGAGAACCTGGCCAACCTGCCCGGGGTCAGCGAGGTCTACTCGGTGGCCGGGCACGTCGACCTGATCGCCATCGTCCGGGTCCGGGAGTTCGAGCAGATCGCCAAGGTCATCGCCGGCAGCATCTCCAAGGTCCCCGGGGTGCTCAACACCGAGTCGCACATCGCCTTCCGCGCCTACTCCCAGCACGACCTGGAGGAGGCGTTCGCGATCGGCCTGGCCAGCGCCGACTGACCGACGCCCGACAGGCGACGGTGGCCGGCCCCGTCGGGGGCCGGCCACCGTCAGGTGGTACGGGACGTCAGCTGTTACCCGGCACCGGCGTCTCGGTGGTGCCACCCGGTTCCGGCGACTCCGTGGTGCCGCCCGGGGCCGGGGACTCGGTCGTGCCGCCCGGAGCCGGCGTGCCGTTGCCGGGGCTCGCGGTGCCGCTGGCGCTGGTCTGCGGGACCGGAACGCCCAACTCCTGGGCCAGGGCGACCAGCGCGTCGTAGTGCGCCTGCAACACCGGCAGCGCGTCCTGCGCGAGCTGGACCACCGACTGCTCGGAGCCCTGCGAGATCTCGGTCTGGGTGGCCTGGATGGCCTGCACGTGACCGGCCAGCTCAGCGGTCACCCAGGCCTTGTCGAACGCGGCGCCGTTGAGACCGTTGAGCTTGTCGATCACCTTCTGCTGGTCGGCCGTCGGCGCGTTCGGCAGGGTCACGTTCAGCTGCTGGGCGGTGCTCTTCACCGTCTGGTCGAGCTGGGTGTGATCGGTGACGAACTGCTGCCCCAGCTGCTTGACCTGCTCGTTCTGCCCCTTCTTCTGGGCCAGGTTGCCGGTGACGATCTCCGCCAGGTTGACCTGGTGCACCGCCTGCAGATACTGGGTGTCCTGCGCCGACGGCTGCGCGGCGGCCTGCGCGGCAGCCGCGGGAGCCAGGCCGACCACCACCAGCGTGGCCAGCAGTCCCAGGCGTTTGATACCCACCATGTTCCCTCCCCGTTTTCGTTGGACCGCACGGATACCCGGCTGGCGCGGGTTATTCCTGTGCTTTCCACCCGTTGGTGGCCGGTCACGCCACCACCGACCGCCGGGCGGGCAGCCGCCGGAACGGACGAAGCGCCCGCCGAGGACTCCGGCGGGCGCTTCGGCGCAGTGGTACGGGCAGGTCAGCGGCGGGAATCCCCGCTGCCGATCTCCTCCCGCTCGGGGCGGGGTTCCACCGGCGGATGCCCCGGCGAGACCGGTGCCTCGACCGGCTTCTCGATCGGGTAGAAGAAGCCCCGGATCGCCGGGCCGAGCGCCCCGAGCCGGTTCATCTTCTTCGGCACCACCCAGCCGACGTAGTCCAGTTCGCCGTGCCCGTGGCCGTCACCGGCGCTGAGCGGCTGGTGGACCTCCTCGAACCGGCCGTCGGGCAGCCGCCTGATGATGCCGGTCTCCACGCCGTGGGCCAGCACCTCCCGGTCGTGCTGCTGGAGACCGAGGCAGATCCGGTACGTGACGTAGTACGCCAGCGGCGGGACGAACAGCAGGCCGATCCGGCCCGCCCAGGTCATCGCGTTCAGGCTGATGTGGAACTTGTCGGCGATCACGTCGTTGGCCCCGGAGAGGGTCAGCACGATGTAGAAGGCGACGGCCATCGCGCCCACCGCGGTCCGGGCCGGCACGTCCCGGGGGCGTTGCAGCAGGTTGTGGTGCCGGTAGTCCTTGAGCTGCCGCGCCTCCACGAACGGGTAGAGCGTGGAGAGACCGACCAGGATGCCGGGCAGCACGACCGTCGGCCAGAACAGCGGCGGGATGACGTACCCGTTGCCGATCGGGATGTTGATCTCCCAGGCGGGCATCAGGCGGGTCGAACCGTCGAGGAACATGACGTACCAGTCGGGCTGGCTCGCGGCCGAGACCACCCACGCCTCGTACGGGCCGAAGTACCAGATCGGGTTGATCTGGAACAGGCCGCCCATCAGCGCGATCACGCCGAAGACGACCATGAAGAAGCCGCCCTGCTTGAGCGCGTAGCGCGGGAACATCCGCTCGCCGACCACGTTGTCGTTGGTCCGGCCGGGGCCGGGCCACTGGGTGTGCTTCTGCTTGAACACCAGGCCCAGGTGGGCGCTGATCAGCGCGACCAGCAGGCCCGGGATGAGCAGCACGTGGGCGATGAAGAACCGGCTGATGATGATCTCACCGGGGAACTCGCCGCCGAAGACCGACGAGGTGACCCAGGAGCCGATCACCGGGATCGACAGCATGATGCCGGAGGCGATCCGCAGGCCGGTGCCGGACAGGCCGTCGTCCGGCAGCGAGTAGCCGGTGAAGCCGGCCAGGAAGCCGACCCAGAACAGCAGCGAGCCGATGATCCAGTTGGTCTCCCGCGGCTTGCGGAACGCGCCGGTGAAGAAGACCCGCATCATGTGCACCACGATCGCGGCCATGAACAGCAGCGCGGACCAGTGGTGCATCTGCCGCATGATCAGGCCACCCCGGACATCGAACGAGATGTCCAGGCTGGAGGCGTACGCGGCGGACATCGGGGTGCCCCGCAGCGGGGCGTAGCTGCCGTTGTAGACCACCTCGGTCATCGCCGGCTCGTAGAAGAAGGTCAGGAAGACCCCGGTGAGCAGCAGCACGACGAACGAGAAGAGCGCGATCTCGCCGAGCAGGAACGACCAGTGGTCCGGGAAGACCTTGTTCAGCAGCTTGCGCAGCGGGGTGGCGACCTGGAAGCGGTCGTCCACTCCCCCGGCGGCCTTGCCCGGCACCGCTGCTACGTCAAACTTTCGGCGCTTCATGGCCGCTCCCAGAAGTCGGGGCCGACGGTTTCGGTGTAGTCGGACTTCGCCACGAAGAAGCCTTCCTCGTCCACCTCGATCGGCAGCTGGGGCAGCCGCCGGCTCGCCGGGCCGAAGACCGGCCGGGCGTTGTCGGTGATCAGGAACTGGCTCTGGTGACACGGGCAGAGCAGCCGGTTGGTCTGCTGCTCGTACAGGCTCGCCGGGCAACCGGCGTGGGTGCAGATCTTGGAGTACGCCGCGTAGTTGCCCCACATGTAGTCACCGTGGCCGACCCGCGAGTTGGCCTGCCGGGACTTCTCCGCGTCGGTCTCCCGCAGGTGGATCAGCAGGGTCGGCGAGTCGGCGTGCTTGTTGCTCACCCCGTGCTCGATGCCCGGGAACACGGTGAGCTGGCCGCCGGCGCTGACGTCGGCCGGGCGGATCGGCCGGCCGTCCTCGCGGACCAGCCGGATCTTCTTGCCGTCCTGCGGGGCGAAGCCGGTGGTGAACATCTGGTTGTTCTTGTGCGGGTTGGAGATCAGCCCGCCGACCAGCGGGGCCGCGGCGACCGCGCCGACCGGCAGCAGGCCGGCGACCAGCGAGACGCCGAGCAGCGGACGACGCCGTACCCCCATCTCGTCGGCGAGGTAGAGCATGGTCTCGCCGGTGATCTTCCGGTCCTCCGCCGACCCGGGACCGTCGTGCCGGTCCTGGATCGAGACCTCCTTGGGCAGCAGCTTCTTGCCCCAGGTGAGGATGCCGAAGCCGATGCCGAGCAGGGCGACGCCCAGGGTGAGGCCGAGCAGCGGGGTGTACCACTTGTCGCCACCGCGACCCGGCTCGTACTCCCAGGGCCACCAGATGTAGACCACCAGGAACGCGGTGGCTGCCAGGCCGGTGAGCAGGAACATCGCCGCGACCGTACGGGTCAGCCGGCGCTCGGCCTTGCTGCCCGGGACGACCTGCTCCTCGTAGTGGACGATCTCGATGTCGTCCCGGCGGGCACCCTCGGTGACGATGTCGAACCGGGAGAGCCGGGGGTCGTGGACGTCGAGCGGCTCCCGGTCCTGCGGGGCGTGCTGCTCGGTCGTGGTGCTCATGCCGTCACCTCGCTACGGGCGGTGCCGACGCACGGCACCACGGCAATGGTGTTGACGATCCGCCCGGTCACGACTTGCCCGCAATCCACAGGCTCGCGAAGACCAGCGCGACGATGCCCACCAGGAAGATCGCCAGGCCCTCGGTGGAGGGGCCGTACCGGCCGAGGTTGAAGCCGCCCTGGTCCTGGTCGGCCTTCAGGGTCTCCTGGATGTAGGCGATGATGTCCGCCTTCTGCTCCGGGGTGATCTGGTTGTCGCCGAACACCGGCATGTTCTGCGGGCCGCTGAGCATCGCGGCGTAGATCTGCGCGTCGCTGGCCGGGTTCAGGCTCGGGGCGTACTTGCCGGAGGAGAGCGCGCCGCCGCCACCGCCGAACGCGTGGCACTGCGAGCAGTTGATCCGGAACAGCTCGCCACCGGTGGCCAGGTTGGCCCCCTCGCGGAGGTTGCCCTGCGGGACCTGCGGGCCCCCGCCGAGCTCCTGGATGTACTGACCGAGCTGACGCACCTGCTCGTCGGTGAAGACCGGCGGCTTGCGCATGGCCTGCGCCTCCTGCCGGGCCATCGGCATCCGACCGCTGCCGACCTGGAACTCGACCGACGCGGCACCGACCCCGATCAGGCTCGGGCCCCGACCCTCGACGCCCTGGGCGTTGCGGCCGTGGCAGGTCACGCAGCTCACGTCGAACAGCGCCCGGCCCTCGGCTGCGGCACCGGTCAGCGGCGGGTTTTCCTGCGCCTGCACGCCCGGGGCGAAGACGGTGTAGGCGCCGCCGGCCAGCGTCAACGCGGCGATCAGCCGGAACGCCGCGCCCAGCCGGCGGCGGCCCCTGCTGCGCGCCGCGGGCCGCCCGCGCAGGCGCGCGAGCAGACCGCGTCGGCGGTCGTTGTCAGAAGTCATGACCTGTGTCCTTAACCGGTTGGACCTTGTCTCAGGGGACGGAGCAGCGGCGCGGAACGTGACACGCCAAGATCACTGAAGCCAGTAGATCATGCCGTACAGCCCGATCCACACGACGTCGACGAAGTGCCAGTAGTACGACACGACGATCGCCGACGTGGCCTGGGCCGGGGTGAACCGGCCCATGGTGGTGCGGATCATGAAGATGATGAAGGCGATGAGACCGCCGGTCACGTGCAGGCCGTGGAAGCCGGTGGTCAGGTAGAACATCGACCCGTAACCGTCTTCGTTGATCTTCACGCCCTCGTGCACCAGGGTCAGGTACTCGTTCGCCTGGCCGAGCACGAAGATCAGGCCCATCACGAAGGTGACAGTGAACCAGCGCCGCAGGGCGTGCACGTCACCCTTCTCGGCCGCGAACACACCGAGCTGGCAGGTCACCGAGGACAGCACCAGGATCACCGTGAAGGTGGTCGCATAGGGGATGTTGAGGACCTCGGTGTGCTTCTCCCACTGCTCCGGCGCCGCCGCGCGGATCGAGAAGTACATCGCGAACAGCGCCGCGAAGAACATGAGTTCGCTGGAGAGCCACACGATCGTCCCGACGCTGACCATGTTGGGCCGCGTCAGAGAGTGGATCCGGCTCTTGTCAATGGCTGGGGCCGCAGTCACGCGGTCATTATTGCCCTTGACCGGGGCGGGCGATCAGCGGGGGGCCAAACCCGGGTGAGGGATGGCCCGATCGTGGCGGTCCGGTTCGCCTGGCCTAGCCTGAAAAGCGTGCTGCACGTCGATTCGATCTTCGCCGCCACCTCGACGGCCCCGCCCATCAGCCTCGCGGCGGGCGGCGTCGAGGTACCGCCGCCGTTCGACATCACCCGGGTCTTCACCGAGACCCGGCTGGACAGCTGGCTCGCCCTGGGCCTGGTCCTCGCCGCCGGCCTCTACCTCTACGGGGTGCACCGGCTACGGCTGCGCGGCGACCGCTGGCCGGTCATCCGTACCGTCTGCTTCCTCGGGCCGGGGCTGGGCGGCATCGCCGCGGTCACGGTCAGCGGCCTGCACGCCTACGACACCGCCCTGCTCTCGGTGCACATGGTGCAGCACATGGTGCTGTCGATGATCTCCCCGATCTTCCTGGCCCTGGGTGCGCCGGTCACCCTGGCGCTGCGCACCCTGCCGGTCGGCCCGCGCAAGCGGCTGCTGGCGGTCGTGCACAGCCGGATCGCCCGGATCTACGGCTTCCCGCTGGTGGCGTTCGCCATCTTCGTGGTCAACCCGTTCGCGCTCTACTTCACCGACCTGTACCGCTACACCCTCGAACACGCCTGGGCGCACGAGCTGGTGCACGCGCACTTCATCATGACCGGCTGCGTGTTCTTCTGGCCGCTGCTCGGGCTCGACCCGCTGCCCGGCCGCTGGCCGTACCCGGCGCGGGCGCTGCTGATGCTGCTGTCGGTGCCGTTCCACACCGTGCTCGGGCTCACCATCATGCAGAGCACCACGCTGTTCGGCGGCGACTGGTACCCCTCGCTGGGCCTGGCCTGGTCGGACCCGTGGAACGACCAGGTGGTCGCCGGCGGCATCCTGTGGGCCGGTGGCGAGTTCGTCAGCGTGACGATGATCGCCGTGCTGGTGGTGCAGTGGATCAAGCAGTCCGAGCGGGAGGCCCGCCGGGTGGACCGCGAACTGGACCGGCAGGAGGCCCGCGACCGCGCCGCCGCGGCCACCGCTGTCCCCGCCTCCGACGCCGTGACCACCGCCCCCGCAGGTCCGCCCGCCACCCCCGCCACGGCCCCCGGAACCCCGTCCTGAGCTGCCGGGACACCCGGTCCGCCGGGGGCCGGCAGGCGGGATGTCGGGTACGCCACACCGCCCGGTACGATCAACGGGCAGCAACGAGGAGTACAGCCCATGAGTGAGCGCAGCGAGCGAGTCAGGCTCAGTGCGACGGTGCCTCATCACGGCACGGAGCGAAGCGGAGTGTCGGCATGAGCGAGCGTCTCTGCACCGTCCTGCTCTACAGCGACGACCAGCAGGTCCGCGACCGGATGCGGCTGGCCGTCGGCACCCGTCCCGCGCCGGGCATCCAGATCGAGTTCGTCGAGGCGTCCGACTACTTCGGCTGCGTCCGGCTGGTCGACGACTACGAGATCGACCTGATGCTGCTCGACGGCGAAGCCAGCCCCGGCGGCGGCATCGGCATCGCCCGCCAGATCAAGGACGACCGGGACGACGCACCGCCCACGTGCGTGGTCATCGCCCGGGCCGCCGACCGATGGCTCGCCTCGTACGCGCAGGTCGACGGCGTGCTGATGCACCCGCTCGACCCGGTGACCACCGGCACCACGGTCGCCGAGCTGCTGCGTACGCACGCCGCCGCCTGAGTCGCAGACACTCGGCGGCGCCCAGGCGCCCGGGGTGACGGGCGCACCCGTCCACCCGCACCCACGCCCGCTCGGGAGGCCCACCATGGGCGATCGGACCTGGCCGCACCTGCTCAACGCGCTGCTGCGTGGCGACGAGCTGTCCACCGCCGACACCGCCTGGGCGATGAACGAGATCATGGCCGGTGCCGCCGTACCGGCGCAGATCGCCGGGTTCGCGGTCGCGCTGCGGGCGAAGGGCGAGACCCCGGCCGAGCTGGCCGGCCTGGTCGAGGCGATGCTCGGCAACGCGGTGCCGGTGACGCTGCCGGAGGAACTGCGGCGCACCGCGGTCGACGTGGTGGGCACCGGCGGTGACCTCGCCCACACGGTCAACATCTCGACGATGACCGCGTTGGTGGTGGCCGGGGCCGGGGTCCGGGTGGTCAAACACGGCAACCGGGCCGCCTCGTCCCTGTGCGGCACCGCCGACCTGCTGGAGTTCTTCGGCGTACCGCTGGATCTCGGCCCGGAGCAGGTGGCCCGGTGCGTGGCCGAGGCGGGCATCGCCTTCTGCTTCGCGGCCCGGTTCCACCCCGGGATGCGTCACGCCGGCCCGGTCCGGCGGGAGATCGGCGTGCCGACCGCGTTCAACTTCCTCGGCCCGCTGACCAACCCGGCCCGGCCGCACGCCGGGGCGGTCGGCTGCTTCGACGCCCGGATGGCCCCGGTGATGGCCGAGGTTTTCGCCGGCCGGGGCGACTCGGTGATCGTGATGCGCGGCGAGGACGGCCTGGACGAGTTCACCACCGCCGCGCCGACCCGGGTCTGGGTGGCCCAGCACGGCACCGTACGGGAGGCGCTGCTGGACGCGGCCGACCTCGGGGTACCCCGGTCCACCCTGGCCGACCTGCGGGGCGGCGACGCGGCGCACAACGCCGCCGTGGCCCGGCGACTGCTGGCCGGCGAGACCGGTCCGGTCCGCGACGCGGTCCTGGTCAACGCGGCCGTCGCGCTGGCCACCCAGACCCCGCTGGACGGTGACCTCACCGAGGCGGTCCGCGCCGGCATGGCCCGGGCCGCCGAGTCCGTCGACTCGGGGGCGGCGGCGGCCGTCCTGGAACGCTGGGTCGACGTCGCCCGGTCCCTCTGACCCTCTCCCGTCCCGCTGACTCCCGACCGCCTCCGCAACGGTGGACCGGCCGGCCCGGTCGGCGCGTCACGCGGGGTGCACCCTGCCCGCGTGACGCGGGCGGGCGGCGTGACGCGCGGAACGTCGAGGTGACGGGCTGGTGGGGTGGCGGGGAACTGTCGGAGGGGCGTGGGAAACTACATCGGAGTAGTTTTCCGTTTCCGGTGATGGCGGCGATGGCCATCGGCGGCTTCCGGAGCGAGAGGAGACGCCCGTGTCGGACCGCGAGCTCTACTGCGACACCTGCGAGGGCGTTCAGCCGTTCGAGACACCGCCGTGCCCCGACGGTCACGGCGTCGACTGCCCCGAGCTGGCCTGCACCGGCTGCGGGGCGGCGGTGCTGATCGCGACCTTCGCCTTCCAGCCCACCCGCCTGGCCGACCGTCGCCGCCGCCCGTCGGCCGGTCGTCACGCGGCCTGACCCCTGCGGCTCCCGGTCCCGTCGCGGGCTCCCGCCCGCTGGGCGGCATGGCAGGATCACCTGATGCTCCGACTCACGGATTTCATCATCGACTGCCCGGACACGATAAAGCTGGCGGACTTCTATGCCGCGGTGACGGGTCGCCCGGTCAAGGCGGGCAGCGACGAGGAGTGGGCCGGCATCCGGTTCGGCGAGATCGAGCTGGCCTTCATCAGGGTGGCGGACTACCGCGCCCCGCAGTGGCCCGACGGCGCGCACCCCAAACAGTTCCACCTCGACTTCGAAGTCGACGACATCGAGGCCGAGCAGCGTCGCGTCCTGACCCTCGGCGCGACGCTGGCGCAGGACTTCGTCGGCCCCGACGGCTACGGATGGCGGGTCTACACCGACCCCGTCGGTCACCCCTTCTGCCTCTGCCGCAACCGGGGCGTCACCTGGACCGACCAGGGACCCGTCTGGCCCGAGCCGGCCTGATCCACCCAACCGGGCCGAAACAGCGGCATCAGGCCCGCCGGGATACCGCGACTTCGGCGCGCCGGAGTCGATCACCTGACGACGACGGGCCCGCCTCCCGGGTAGGGAGCGGCGGGCCCGTCGTCGTCAGGTCAGTGCTCGGCGGTGCGCCGGGTGCCGGAGTAGTACTCGAAGAGCAGGCCGCAGGCGGCGAAGATGACCATCACCAGGCCCAGCCCGAGCAGCCAGAACTGCCAGAACACCAGGCCCAGACCGGCGACCGCGGCGGCCAGCGCCAGCCCGAACGGCCAGTAGCTGCCGGGGCTGAAGAAGCCGATCTCGCCCGCGCCGTCGGCGATCTCACCGTCCGGCCGGTCCTCCGGGCGCAGGTCGATACGGCGGGAGACGAACCAGAAGAAGCCGCCGCACATCGCGCAGAGCAGGAAGGACAGCAGCAGGGCCACCGTGCCGACCCACTCGACCTGGCCGCCGTCGCCGTAGGTCCACGCGCCGTAGAGGGCCGTCGCGCCGAGCAGGAACACGGCGATGATCAGGAAGATACGCCACTCGGTCTTCATGCCGGATACCTCAGTTTCCCGCGCTCGCGGACGCGTCGTCCGGGTTGAAGTTGTCCTTCGTACGACGGGTGTCGAACGGCTGCGTGGTCGTCGCGTACGGATCCTGGCCGATGGCGGTCAGCGCCTCCTGCGTCGACTTGCCGTCCCGCTTGGCCGCGAGGAACTGGTCGTACGCCTCCGGCGAGACCACCCGCAGCTCGAAGTTCATGAAGGCGTGGTAGCTGCCGCACAGCTCGGCGCAGCGGCCCACGTACGCGCCCTCGGACTCCAGCTTGGAGACCTCGAACACGTTACGGATCTTGCCGGGCATCACGTCCCGCTTGAACAGCAGCTCCGGCACCCAGAAGGAGTGGATGACGTCGCGGCTGGTCTCCTCGAACCGGATGGACCGGTTGGTCGGCAGCACC
This sequence comes from Micromonospora sp. WMMD734, assembly GCF_049178975.1. Classification (NCBI taxonomy): domain Bacteria; kingdom Bacillati; phylum Actinomycetota; class Actinomycetes; order Micromonosporales; family Micromonosporaceae; genus Micromonospora; species Micromonospora sp. WMMD734. Next base: position 322,827 of record NZ_JBMHMK010000001.1, on the reverse strand, counting down.
AGCACCGGGATGACCTCGCTGGTGCCCAGCACCGACGCCACGGTGTTGGCCTCGGTGCCCTGGCCGTCGCGGTAGTTGAACTGCCAGTTCCACTTGAAGGCGACGACCTCGACGGTGACGTCGGGGTTCTTCGTCGTGCGCACCACGTCGGTCTGCACCACGGCCGTGTAGTAGAACAGCACGGAGACGATCAGGATCGGCGCGATGGTGTAGAGGAACTCCATCGGCAGGTTGTAGCGGGTCTGCACCGGCAGCTCGTTGCCGCGCTTGCGGTAACGCACGACGCACCAGAAGATCAGGCCCCAGACGAAGACACCGACCGCCAGGGCGGCGATGCAGGAGGCGATCCACAGGTCGTACATCCGGTGCGACTCGGGGGTGATGCCGCCCTGCGGCCAGCCGAAGCCGTCGACCGAGCGGCCGACGTCACACCCGGTGAGCAGAACCAGCAGCGCAGCTCCGCCGAGACCGAGCCCGGCGAGCCGGCCAGCACCACGCCGCCGACGCACACCGGCTCCGGGGGAAGCACCGTGCCGTACGGCCGACGGCCGTACCTCCGAACTCCTTGCGACCACCTGGTCCTGCCTCCCTAGCGCGCCGCGGTGGGGCTTTCCATCAGCACCGACGGCAAAGGCGTCACCGACGGTCGCAGATTACTCGACCATGGCGGGCTCGACGGTCTTGGGGTCAGTGTCCGCCCCCATCGGGGGGTGCCTCCGTCCCCGACGCGATAGCGTCTGCGGTCGTGAGTGCCCACCCGGTCTACCTGGACGCGGCCACCGCCGCGCCGCTGCACCCGGTCGCCCGGCAGGCGCTGCTGGCCGCCCTCGACGACGGCTGGGCCGACCCCGCCCGCCTCTACAGCCGGGCCCGCCGCGCCGGCCAGCTCCTCGACGCCGCCCGCGAGGCCACCGCCGCCACCCTCGGCGTCCGCCCCGACGAGGTCTCCTTCACCCCCAGCGGTACGCACGCCGCGCACTCCGCCGTGCTCGGTGGCCTGGTCGGCCGGCAGCGGACCGGGGCGACGCTGGTGCACTCGGCGATCGAACACTCGGCGGTGCTGCACGCCGCGCAGCGGCACGTCGCGGCCGGTGGGACCGCCACCTCCGTACCGGTGGACCGGCTCGGCCGGCTCGACCTGGATGCCTGGTCGGCGACGGTGCACTCCCCCGGGGTGGCGCTGGCGGCGTTGATCGGGGCCAGCCACGAGGTGGGCACCGTGCAGCCGGTCGCCGTGGCCGCCGAGTCCTGCACCGCCGCCGGGGTGCCGCTGTACGTCGACGCGGCCCAGCTCGTCGGCCGGGTGCCGGTGCCCGCCGGCTGGTCGGTGCTGACCGCCAGCGCGCACAAGTGGGGCGGTCCGCCCGGGGTCGGGCTGCTGGTGGTCCGCAAGGGCACCCGCTGGGAGTCGCCGTGGCCGGCCGACGAACGGGAGTTCGGGCGTACCCCCGGGGTGGTGAACCTGCCGGCCGTGGTGGCGGCGGCGGCGAGCCTGCGCGCGGCGGCCGCCGACGCGGCGGCCGAGGCGGCGAGGCTGACGCCCCTGGTGGACCTGATCCGGTCCCGGGTCGCCGCCGAGGTGCCGGACGTGGAGGTGGTCGGCGACCCGGTCGACCGGCTCCCCCACCTGGTGACGTTCTCCTGCCTGTACGTCGACGGCGAGGTGCTGCTGCACGCGCTGGACCGGCGCGGCTTCGCCGTCTCCTCCGGTTCCTCCTGCACCTCCTCGACGCTGCGCCCGTCGCACGTGCTGGAGGCGATGGGGGTGCTGTCGCACGGCAACGTCCGGGTCTCGCTGCACCGGGAGACCACCGGGGCGGACGTCGAGCGGTTCCTCGCCGAGCTGCCCGGGATCGTCGCCGACCTGCGCGCCGACGCCGGCGTGGTGGGCCTGTGACCGGGCCGGACGACCTCCCCACCGGGCCGGACGGCGACGGGCCGGTGACCACCCCGCCCGACCCGACCCGCCCGCCGACCAGGACGGGCGACGACGGGTCCACCCCCATCGATCGCCCGACCGGGGCCAGCAACGACGGGGCCGGGCCGGTGGAGGTGCTGGACTGTCGGGGGCAGCGCTGCCCGCTGCCGGTGATCGCGCTGGCCCGCCGGCTACCCGAGCTGCCCGTCGGCGCGGTGCTACGGGTCCTCGCCGACGACCCAGCCGCCGCCGTCGACATCCCCGCCTGGTGCCGCATGCGCGCCCACGAGTTCGTCACCACCCTCCCCGAGGGCCCAGGCTACGAAGTACGCCGCACCCACTAACCCCACCCCACCCACCCCTCTCGCCCTCCCCCGCCCCACCCACTCCGTCGATCATGGAGTTGTGGTGGCCGATCTGCGGCATTACTGCTGGTTCGAAGGCACCACAACTCCATGATCGACAGAAGCGGGGGTGGTGGGGGTGGGGGTGGGGGTGGGGGTGGGGGTGGGGGTGTCGATCCAGATCAGGTGGAGGCGGCGGCCGGTGCGGGCGAAGAGGCGCAACGCGCTCTCGGCGGTGGCGAAGTGCCCGGTCGACGTTCTCCCGTCGTGGCGCAGCAGGGCGCTGTCGGGGAAGGCCAGGCCCCAGGCGAAGACCGCGCCGTCGAGGCGGTCGCCGTACTCCTCGCAGAGCGCGAACCGGCGTGGGGCGAACTCGTTCGCGAGGTCGACGAGCATCAGGTGGGACTCCTCGGGCGTGCCGAGCGGCGCGGGGTCAGGCATGAGCACCTCCAAGAGTCGTTGCTATACGTATAGCTTCTATCCTTGCTCTTCGGAAGACTCGACGGCATGATGTTCTCGTCGGTACACGTGGTGGAGGCGATACATGGGCAGGCGAACAGATCCTTCGGCGCTGCGTTGGCTGATCGGTGCCGAGCTGGGTCGGTACCGCCGCGAGGCACCGATGACGCTGACCGAGCTGTCGGCCAGCACCGGCATCGGCAAGCCGAAGCTCGGCCACATGGAGACCGGCCGTTACCAGCAGTTTCCCGAGGACATCGCGGCCGTGCTCCGCGCCTGCGGGGCCGACCAGCCCGCGATCGACCGGCTGACCACGCTGGCCGGCCGCTCCGACGCCAAGACCTGGTGGGCACCCTGGGCCGCGGTGATGCCGGACTGGTTCAAGACGTACGTCGGGCTGGAAGGGCTGGCCGACGGGGCGTTCGTTTTCGAGTCGATGGTCATCCCCGGTCTGCTCCAGACCGAGGAGTACGCCCAGGCGCTGACCCTGGGCACCGGGTTCGTCCGCCCCGACCACGCCGAGCGCTTCGTGTCGTTCCGGCAGACCCGGGCCCGGCGGCTCACCGACGACGACCCGCTCACCCTGCACGCGGTGATCGGCGAGGCGGCGCTGCGGCTACGGGTCAACGGCGACGAGACCCGACGGGCCCAGCTCGCCCACCTGGCCACCATGTCCGAGCTGCCGAACGTCACCGTGCAGGTGCTCCGCCCCGAGGACGGCCCGCACGCCGCCGGTGCGATCGGCAAATTCGTCCTGCTGGACTTCGCCAACGTCCGCCCGATCGCCTACACCGAGGTACTGGACGGGGCGATGTACGTGCAGGACCCGGACGGGGTCCGCACCTATAGCATGGTGGCAGACAACCTGCGCCAGGTCGCCCTCTCGCCCGCCGAGTCACGCGCGCTGATCAGGGAGTTGGCCGGCGCGGCCTGACCCCCCGGAGGCCACCGTGCGCACCCCCGACCCCACCACCGCCCGCTGGTTCACCAGCAGCCGCAGCACCAACAACGGCGACTGCGTCGAGTGCGCCGTCCTGCCCGACGGGGTGGCGGTGCGGGACAGCAAGGACCGGTCCGGCCCGGTGCTGATCTTCCCCGCCCGTCAGTGGGCGGCGTTCGTCGCCGCCACCCCGACCCGCTCCCCCGGTCAGGCCGGCTGACCCCGCCCGGCTCGGGCCGCCTTCCCCGAAACCGGCCGCCAGCCGAACCGGCCGCACGCCAGGTGCCCGGACCGGGACCGCCAGGTGCCCGGACCGGGACCGCCAGGAGGGCCGGGATCAGGTGAGGTAGCGGAGGATCGCCGGGAGCGGGTCGATCGGGATGGTGGTGTCGACCACCAGGCGGGGGCCGATCAGCGGTTCGTACCCCGTGCCGCGCTGCCGGGTCTGCTCCCAGGTCGGGGCGAGCGGGTCGGCCGTGTGCCGGGCCTCGACCCGGCGGCGCAGTTCCGCCTCGTCGCCGCAGTACACCTCGATCAGCCGCAGCGGCACCCCGGCGCGTTCGGACAGCTCGAACCAGAGCTCCCGGGTGCCGGCTGCGGGGTTGGCCGCGTCGACCACCACGCTCGCGCCCAGCCCCAGCTGCACCTCGACCAGCCCGGCCAGCGCGTCGTAGCCGGCCTGGCCCGCCCCGGGGCCGGTCAGCCCGTGCCGGGCCAGCGCCCGCTCGATCGGGTCGACCGCCAGCACTGTCGCGCCCAGCGCCACGCCGACCTGCCCGGCGAGGGTGCTCTTACCCACCCCCGGCAGGCCGGCGAACACGACAAGCATCTGCGTCATGGCACCAGGTGCTGCCGCACGTCCTCGGCGGCGGCGTCACCGTACGAGTCGGCCAACCGCTTGACGAACAGGTCGCGGCGCACCTCGTACTCCTGGGTGCCGACGGTCTCCAGCACCAGGGTGGCCAGCAGCGAACCGACCTGGGCGGCGCGTTCCAGGCCGAGCCCCCAGGACAGGGCGGCGAAGAAACCGGCCCGGAAACCGTCGCCGACACCGGTCGGGTCGACGGCCCGGATCTCCCGGGCGATCGGCACCCGGAACGGCTCAGCGTCCCGGGTGGCGATCTCGACGCCGTCCTTGCCGAGGGTCGTGACCCGCACCTTCACCCGCTCCAGGAGCTGGGCGTCGGTCAGGCCGGCCTTGCTCTGCAACAGCGACTTCTCGTAGTCGTTGGTCATCAGGTACTCGGCGTCGTCGATCAGCGAGACCACGTCGTCGCCGTCCATCCGGGCGAGCTGCTGGGACGGGTCGGCGACGAAGGGGTAGCCCCGGTCCCGGCACTCGGCCGAGTGCCGGATCATCGCCTCCGGGTCGTTGGCGCTGACCAGGACCAGGTCGAGGCCGCCGAGCCGGTCCGCGACGGGGCCCAGCTCGATGTTGCGGGCCTCGCTCATCGCGCCGGCGTAGAACGAGGCGATCTGGCACATGTCGGTGTCGGTGGTGCAGACGAAGCGGGCGGTGTGCGCCACCTCACTGACGTGCACCGAGTCACAGTCCACGCCGTGCCGCTCCAGCCAGGAGCGGTAGTCGGCGAAGTCGGCACCGACCGCGCCGAGCAGGACCGGACGCAGCCCCAGCTGCCCCATGCCGAAGGCGATGTTGGCGGCCACCCCGCCCCGCCGCAGCACCAGGTCGTCCACCAGGAAGGAGAGCGACACCTTGTGCAGCTGGTCGGCGATGAGCTGGTCGGCGAAGCGACCCGGGAAGCTCATCAGGTGGTCGGTCGCGATCGAGCCGGTCACGGCGATCTTCATGTCAACCCTCGGGGTCGGGAGCAGGGCGCGGGTCAGCCTACCGGTCCGGGCGGGACGACGAGGGGGCCGTCCCGGCGCGGGACGGCCCCCTCGGACGGACCTGGACTCAGCTGAACGAGTCGCCGCAGGCGCAGGAGCTGCCCGCGTTCGGGTTGTCGATGGTGAAGCCCTGGGCGTCGATCCGGTCGGCGAAGTCGATGGTCGCCCCGGCGAGGTAGGGGGCGCTCATCCGGTCGACGACGACCTCGACCCCGTCGAAGTCGGTGACGACGTCACCGTCGAGCGAACGCTCGTCGAAGAAGAGCTGGTACCGCAGGCCGGAGCAGCCACCCGGCTGCACCGCGACCCGCAGCCGCAGGTCGTCGCGGCCCTCCTGCTCGATCAGGGCCTTGACCTTCTGCGCCGCGACGTCGGTGAGGACGACGGAAGTGGGGGCCTGGGCCTCGGTCGGGTCGGTCTGCGCTGGCGTGGTCACGTGGAAATCTCCCTGCGCGGTATGGGTCCGGACACCCTGGCCAACAGCACGTGTCGCCCAGTGATTCCCGGTGTGGTCCAGCTCCGATCGTACGCCGCCCCGGCGGCGTCCACCCGGGCGGCGCGATCGCCGCCCGCCGGCCGCCCCCGGAACCGGCCGGATCCGCCCCGGCAGCTCAGCGGCTCCACTGCCGGGCCAGCCGCGCGCCGAGCGCCCGCAGCCCCTCGGCGGGCCGGCCCATCGCCGCCGCCAGCCCGCCGCGTTCCTCGCCGCCGAAGTGCTCCACCAGGCTGTACGCCTCGGTCACCCCGGCGGAGGCGGCCTCCCGTCGGCCGGTGCTCACCCGCCCCGCCAGCACCACGCAGGGCACCCCCCGGTCGCGGGCCGCGCCCGCCACCCCGGCGACCACCTTGCCGCGCAGCGACTGGTGGTCGAACGAACCCTCTCCGGTGATCACCAGATCGCAGTCGTCAAGCGCGGCCTCCAGCCCGATCGCCCGGCCGACCAGGTCGATGCCGGATTCGCAGCGCCCACCGAGGGCGAGGATCGCCGCGCCGAGGCCGCCGGCCGCACCGCCCCCGGGCAGCGTGCCCAGGCCGGGCGGGCAGCCGGGCAGGTCCCGTTCCAGCACCGCCGCCCAGCGCTCCAACGCGGCGTCGAGCAGCAGCACGTCGGCCCGGTCGGCGCCCTTCTGCGGGCCGTAGACGCTGCTCGCGCCGTGCAGGCCGAGCAGCGGGTTGTCCACGTCGGTGGCGGCGACCAGGGTCGCGCCGCGCAGCCGGGGGACGCCGTCGAGGGCCGCGACGGCGGTCAGCGCCGCCCCGCCGTACGGCAGGGCCCGGCCGGCGTCGTCGAGCGGGGTCGCGCCGAGCGCGGCGAACAGGCCGGCTCCGCCGTCGTTGGTGCCGGAACCGCCCAGCCCGACCACCACCGTGCGGGCCCCGTGCTCGACGGCGGCGGCGACCAGCGCGCCGAGGCCGTACGAGGTGGTGGCCTTCGGGTCGCGTTCGGCGGCGGACAGCAGGTGCAGCCCGCACGCCTGGGCGCTCTCCAGGTAGCCGACGCCGTCGGCGGTGAGCAGGATCTCACCAGAGACGGGCCGGCCCAGCGGGTCGACGGTCGGCACCGGCACCCGGCGGCCGTCGAGCGCGCCCGCGAGCACCGTGACGAAGCCCGGCCCGCCGTCGGCGAGGGGACGGATCAGCAGCTCGTCCGCGTCGGCCACCTCGCGCCAACCGGCGGCGACGGCCGCCGCCACCTCGGGGGCCTCGATGGTGCCGGCGAACTTGTCCGGGCAGAGCAGCACGCGCATGCCCCCGAGTGTGGCAGGCCACATCGGCGCACAGCAGTGTGGCAGCCCACACCGGCAGCGGTCGTGCGAACGGCCCGTTGTGGGACCATGAGGACGTGACTTCGACCTGGGTGGAACCCTCCAACACGGCGACCGCGCTGCTGCTCCTCGGCCGTGGCAGCGACCCCGCCACCGAGCGTGGCGTGGAGTGTCCGGGAGACCTGCCGGCGCCGAGCGACCCGGACCTGGTGGCCCGGGCGACGGCGGCGAAGGCCGCGCTGGGCACGAAGGTGTTCGTCCTCGGCCACCACTACCAGCGCGACGAGGTGATCCAGTTCGCCGACGTCACCGGCGACTCGTTCAAGCTGGCGCGGGAGGCCGCGGCCCGGCCCGACGCGGAGTACATCGTCTTCTGCGGCGTGCACTTCATGGCCGAGAGCGCGGACATCCTCACCACCGACGCGCAGCGGGTGATCCTGCCCGACCTGGCCGCCGGCTGCTCGATGGCCGACATGGCGGTGCTGTCGCAGGTCGAGCGGGCCTGGGAGGTGCTGACCGACCTGGGTGTCGCGGCGGACACCGTCCCGGTGACGTACATGAACTCCTCGGCGGACATCAAGGGTTTCGTCGGCCGTAACGGCGGGGTGGTCTGCACCTCGTCGAACGCCAAGCGGGCGCTGGACTGGGCCTACGCCCAGGGTTCGAAGGTGCTGTTCCTGCCCGACCAGCACCTGGGCCGCAACACCGCGGTGCTGGAGCTGGGCTACTCGCTCGACGACTGCGTGCTCTACGACCCGCACAAGCCGAACGGCGGGCTCACCGCCGAGCAGGTCCGCGACGCGAAGATGATCCTGTGGCGGGGGCACTGCTCGGTGCACGGCCGGTTCACCCTGGACAGCGTGCAGGACGTCCGGGCCCGGGTGCCCGGGGTCACCGTGCTGGTGCACCCGGAGTGCCGGCACGAGGTGGTCACCGCCGCCGACCAGGTCGGCTCCACGGAGTACATCATCAAGGCGATCGAGGCGGCCCCGGCCGGGTCGGCGTGGGCGGTCGGCACCGAGCTGAACCTGGTCCGCCGGCTGGCGCTGGCCCACCCGGACAAGCAGATCATGTTCCTGGACAAGGCGGTCTGCTACTGCTCCACGATGAACCGGATCGACCTGCCGCACCTGGTCTGGGCGCTGGAGGAGCTGGTCGCCGGCCGGGTCGTCAATCAGATCACCGTCGATCCGGACACCGCGCACCACGCCCGGGTGGCGCTGGACCAGATGCTCGCGTTGCCGGGTGCCGACACCCCGCCGCCGGCCACCACCTGATTACCCGAAGTCACCGTCGAGGTACGGAAACGTGCCGGAATCCCCGGTTCGTTCCCGTACCGGTGCGGTGACCAATTCCCAATTCGTCACGGAGGGCTATGCTGCCGGGGCGACGTACCACGGGGACCGTTTTGGGCCGGCCCCGTTCCGGGTAGCTGCACAGCTCGTACCGGACAGCTGGACAGCATGCCCCACCATCGACTCACCCCGCACCACCCGACGCGCTGGAGGTTTGCGTTGACGGACGACGTCCTGGTCGTACACGGAGGTACTCCGCTCGAAGGGCGGATCCGCGTGCGCGGCGCGAAGAACCTGGTCTCCAAGGCGATGGTCGCGGCCCTGCTGGGCGACTCGCCCAGCAGGCTCTTCGACGTTCCCAAGATCCGTGACGTCGAGGTGGTCCGCGGGCTGCTCGGCCTGCACGGGGTGAAGGTGACCGACGGCGTCGAGGACGGCGAGTTGGTCTTCGACCCGTCCAACGTCGAGAGCGCCAGCACCGACCAGATCAACGTGCACGCCGGATCCAGCCGGATCCCGATCCTGTTCTGCGGCCCGCTGCTGCACCGCCTCGGCCACGCCTTCATCCCCGACCTGGGCGGCTGCCACATCGGCCCCCGCCCGATCGACTTCCACCTGCAGGCGCTGCGCGAGTTCGGCGCGACGGTCGACAAGACCCCCGAGGGTCTGCACCTGTCCGCGCCGAACGGGCTGCACGGCACCAAGTTCGCCCTGCCGTACCCGAGCGTCGGCGCGACCGAGCAGGTGCTGCTGACCGCGGTGATGGCCGAGGGCGTCACCGAGCTGCGCAACGCCGCCGTCGAGCCCGAGATCATCGACCTGATCTGCATCCTGCAGAAGATGGGCGCGATCATCAAGGTGCACACCGACCGGGTGATCGAGATCCAGGGCGTCAAGAAGCTGCACGGCTACACCCACCGGCCGATCCCGGACCGGATCGAGGCGGCGAGCTGGGCGGCGGCGGCGCTGGCCACGCGGGGCCACGTCGAGGTGCTCGGCGCGCAGCAGGCCGACATGATGACCTTCCTCAACATCTTCCGCTCCGTCGGCGGCGAGTACGAGGTCACCGACGCCCGCCCGCCGAAGCTCGGCGACCCGGGCCAGGAGGGCGGCATCCGCTTCTGGCACCCGGGCGGCGAGCTGAACGCGGTGGCGCTGGAGACCGACGTGCACCCCGGGTTCATGACCGACTGGCAGCAGCCCCTCGTGGTGGCGCTGACCCAGGCCCGGGGCCTGTCGATCGTCCACGAGACGGTCTACGAGCAGCGGCTGGGCTACACCGAGGCGCTGAACTCCATGGGTGCCAACATCCAGGTCTACCGGGACTGCCTCGGCGGCACCCCGTGCCGGTTCGGCAGGCGCAACTTCAAGCACTCCGCGGTGATCGCCGGGCCGAGCAAGCTGCACGCCGCCGACCTGGTCATCCCGGACCTGCGGGCCGGGTTCAGCCACCTGATCGCGGCACTCGCCGCCGAGGGCACCTCCCGGGTGTACGGCGTCGACCTGATCAACCGGGGCTACGAGGACTTCGAGGCCAAGCTGGCCAACCTCGGCGCGCACGTCGAGCGGCCGTAACCACACGCGTTCCGCGGCCGGTCCGACCGCTGCCCGTCGGCCCGGCCGACCCGCTCCACCGAGCGCCCGGTGCACCGTGATGTGCACCGGGCGCCGTCGTATGGCTACCCTTCACCTCGTGCCGTCGCTGTTTCGCCGCAAGTCCGCCGACTCCGACTCCTCCGCCACCGCCCCGGTGGTGACCGAGGAGCCACCCGCCGCGCGCCCCCGGGGCTACACCCCGAGCAAGAAGGAACTGGGCGTCGAAACCCCGAAACGGCCGGTCGCCGGTCGCCGGCCGGCCGGCCCGACCCGGCCGCTGACCAAGGAGGAGGCCCGGGAGCAGCGCCGCAAGGCGCGCACCGAGGCCGCCGCCGAGTTCCGCCGCGAGGGCGGCCCCCGGGACCGGGGGCCGGAACGGCTGCTGGCCCGTAACGTGGTCGACTCCCGGCGGACCATCGGCACCTGGTTCTTCGGCGGCGCGTTGATCGTGCTGATCGGGTCGAACGCGGCGATGCCGCAGGCGATCCGGCTCGCCTCCAACGTGGTGTGGGGCGCGCTCGCGCTCGGCGTGGTGATCGACTCGGTGCTGATCTCCCGGCGGATCAAGAAGCTGGTGCGGGAGCGCCACCCCAACAGCGGCGAGCGGATGGGGTCGCTCTACCTCTACGCGATCATGCGGTCGATCACCTTCCGCCGGATGCGCGCGCCGGCCCCCCGGGTGAACATCGGCGACCCGATCTGACCGACGTCTCCCGACGGCCCCGCCCGGTGGCGGGGCCGTCGTCGCGTCCGGCGGGCCTCGTCGCGTCCGGCGGGACCGGACGGCGGAGCGGGAGAGGACCCGGTCAGGCCGGGCGACGCGGGTCGGGGGCCGGGCTGCGGTAGAGCCGGGCCACCACGTCCTCGATGTCCGGTTCGACGATCGAGAGGTCCCGCAGCGCGGCCACCCCGGCCAACGCGGAGATCACCTCCGCCACCCCCGCCGACTCCAGGGCGTAGACCAGCCGGTGTCCGTCCGCCTCGACCCGGTGCAGCGCCGCCCCCGCCGGCTGCGGCGGGACCGCCAGCGGGGCGTCCAGGTCGGCGACGACGAGCCGACGGGAGCCGTACCGGGCGTGCAGGGCGGCGATGGACCCGTCGTGCACCACCCGGCCGTGGTCGACCACCACCAGCCGGGCGCAGAGCCGCTCGATGTCGGCGAGGTCGTGGGTGGTGAGGACCAGCGTGGTGTCGCCGGCCCGGCCCAGCTCGGCGAGGAACCCCCGCACCGCCTGCTTGCTCACCACGTCCAACCCGATCGTCGGTTCGTCGAGGAAGAGCACCTGCGGGTCGTGCAGCAGCGCGGCGGTCAACTCGCCGCGCATCCGCTGCCCCAGCGAGAGCTGGCGGACCGGGGTGGTCAGGAAGTCGTCCAGGTCGAGCAGGTCACGGCAGCGGCGCAGCCGGGCGGCGTGCGCGGCGGCCGGCACCCGGTAGAGGTGCCGCAGCAGGTCGAACGAGTCGGCCAGCGGCAGGTCCCACCAGAGCTGGGACCGCTGGCCGAAGACCACCCCGATCCGCAGCGCCAGCCGGGTCCGGTCGGCGACCGGGCGCAGCCCGCACACCCGGGCCTGACCCGCCGACGGGCTCAGCACCCCGGTGAGCATCTTCAGGGTGGTCGACTTGCCCGCCCCGTTCGGGCCGATGTAGCCGAGCAGCTCGCCCCGCTCCACCCGCAGGTCGATGCCGTCCACGGCGGTGACGGTCCGCCTCTGTCGACGCAGCCGGCCCGCCTTCACCCGTACCGTGAACTCCTTGCGCAGCCCGTCCAGCTCGATGACGCTCATGACCCCGTACTCCGGTAGTGGCGGATGCCGGTGCGCCAGGCCGCCGCCGCGACCGCGACGGCGACCAGCGCCACCCCCGGCGCCGCCCAGCCGGCCCACGACGGCAGGCCCAGCGGGTCGGCGCGGCCCAGCAGCGCCAGCGCCGGCTGGTAACTGACGAAGGCGAACCCCAGGCCGTACGCGAAGGCGGCCCGGAACCACCCGTCGAAGACGGTCACCGGGTACGTGGTGAAGTCCCGCCCGCCGTAGGTGACCGAGTTGGCCAGCTCGCCGGAGTCGACCCACCAGAACGACACGGTGGCGGTGGCCACGAAGAGCGACCCGAAGAACACCACCCCGGCCAGCGGGGCGAGCACCGCCAACGCCACCCGGGCCGGCGTCCAGTCGATCCCGGCCGAGGTCAACGCCACCACCAGCACACCCACCCCGAACAGGCCCCGGGACACCTTGCGCAGCGGCAGGTTCATCAGCAGCAGCTGGGGCAGCGCGCCGAGCGGGCGCAGCAGCACCGCGTCGAACAGGCCGGTCCGCACGTGGGTGGGCAGCCGCTCGATGTTGCCGACCAGCAGGTCCGCCACCGCGAAGGCGCTGGAGGACAGCCCCACCATCACCAGCGTCTCGCGCAGCGTGAACCCGCCCAGCTCCCGGGTCACCCCGTAGATCACCAGGACGGCCACCACGTCGAACACGGTGGCCCCGACGTTGCCCACCAGGTCGAGCAGGAACGACGCCCGGTAGGTGGTCTGCGCGCGGGCCTGCGCCCCCGCCAACGCCAGGTACGCCCCGAACGTCCCGCCGGCCCGTGACTCAACCACCCTGCACCACCAGGCGACGTTCGGCCCGCCGCTGCACCAGCCGGCAGGCCGCCAGCACCAGCACCGCCCAGCCGACCTGGAGCGCGACCAGGCCGACCTGGACGGCCGGCGGGTCCCGCTCCACCAGCACGTCGAGCGGGGTCTGCAGCAGGCTCGGGAACGGCGTGCCGCACCACAGCACCAGTTGCAGCCAGTCGGGCAGGAAACGCAGCGGGAAGTAGAGCCCGGCCAGCACCCCCGAACCGAGGGTCCACAGCAGCACCGGGCCCCGGGCGTCCTGCCACCAGTAGGCGGCGGCGTTGACCAGGAACCGGCAGCCGAAACAGAGCACCACGGCGGTCACCACCGACACCACGAAGAGCCCGACCGTCGGCCACCGCGACGGCAGGTAGACGTCGAAGAACAGCGGCCCCACCAGGACCGGCGGAAGCAGCCGGGCCAGTGCGGCGTACCCGGCCCGGCCCAGGTCGGTGGCGAGATAGCTGGTCACCGGGTGCACCGGGCGGAGCAGGTCGGCGGCCACGTCGCCGGTACGGATCCGGTCGGCCAGGTCGGTCCAGCCCCAGAGCAGCACCACGGCGATCAGCCCCTGACCCGCCCACACGAACGTGGCGAGCTGGGCCTTGTCGTACCCGCCGACGCTCCCGGCACCGGCGGCGGCCAGCAGCACCGCGCAGTGCAGGAAGCCGAACACGGTGTTGGTCACGGCCCCGGCCAGGGCCGCCTGCCGGTAGGTGGAGTAGCGCCGGAAACCGGCCCGGGATATGGCCCCGAATGTCCGGAACCATCGGGTAACGTTTGCGCTCGTGGACGGTGCCGCAGTGGCGGTGACCGAGCCCACGCCGTTACCCTCCTTCCGCAGCCCCGCCATGCCGGACGGGGGACTTTACCGGCATCCCGGGGCGCCCTGCACGACAATTTGCAACGAGGTGACACCGCCGTGAGCGAGCGACGCGAGCCGGGCATCGGGCCGCGCCGCACGCGTGGAGCCGGAGCCACCAGGTGACGGGCGGCTGGTCCGACCGCTGGGACGCCCCGGAGGAACCGTCCTGGGTGATCGAGCCGACCGGCGAGTGGCATCCGCAGTTCCCCGGCCAGCGTTATCCCGGCGACCTCGGCTCCCAGTACGCCGACCCCCGGGGACGGGTCACCGCCTCCGGCCGCGCCGAGGTGCCCCCGCTCGCCCCGACCCGCTCCGACGGCACGTACCTCGGCCGGTCCTGGTCCGACCTGGCTGACGAGCCGCCCCGTCGGGACGATCCCGAGCGGCGCGGCGACCACGACCCGTACCGCCGGCTGGCCGACCAGACCTACCGGGAGCCCGCCGACGACGCGTACCGGCGGCCCGCCGACGAGGCGTACCGGCGGCCGGCGGACGGGCCGATCTGGCAGCGGGAACGCCGGCAGCCCGCACCCGAGCGGTACGACGACCGGCAGGCCGACCGGATCAGCTGGTCGGACCGTCGGCGGGGCGACGCCGAACCGGCACCCACCGGTTGGCACCGCGACCGGGCCGACACCGACAGGTACGACAGCCCGCCCCGGCAGGAGCGGAGCGCGCCCGTGTCCCCCGGCCGCCCGCCCGTGTCCCCCGCGCCCCGGCACGAGCCGCCCCACGCCCGCCCCGACCGGTCCACCGAACCGGACTGGCCGCGCGAACCCGGCGAGGGCCTGCCGAGGCGGCGCACCACCAGCGAACGCCCCGCCGCCGACCGCCGCCGGGTCGACGACGAGCCGCACCGCCGCGCCGCCGACCGGTACGACCCGTACCCGGCCGGGCCCGCACCCGGCGGGGACCTGCCGACCCGGTTCCGGGAGGACGACCCGCCGCGGCGGGACCCCGACCGACGGCCCGCCGCCCCCGGACACCCGGACCGGTGGCAGCGCGCACCCCACGACGCCCCGCCGGCCCGCCCGCTCGACGACACCCCGCCCGGCCGCCCGCCACGCCACGACAGCCGGTCGACGACGTCGGCCATCCCCGAGGAGCGGTGGCAGCATCCGCGTGGCCACGACGAGCGCCGACCGGCGCAGCCGTACGAGCCGGCGGCCCGCCACCTGGCGTACCCCGACCTGCGTCCGCAGGACGAGCCGTCCCGCGAGCCGTGGGGTCGTACCGGCACCGACCCCCGCCCGACGAGGGAACCGGACCACGGCCGCGACGACCGGCCGGCGTACCCCCCACGGCATCCGGCCGAGCCGCCCACCCGACACGGGGACCGTCCGGCGGCCCGGACCACTGCGGGGTTCCCCGGCGACCGTCGCCCCGGTGCGGCGACCCCGGGACGTCCGGACGCCGGTTCGCCGCCCCTGGACCCACCGCCCGGCCACCCGGTGTCCGGAGCACCGGTCTCCGGGCTGCCGGTGTCACCGGCCCCGGTGTCGTCGCCGCCCGGCACGACCACTGCGGGCCCACCCGCGACCGGCCCGTGGGGCCCCCGACCCGGGCCTGCGCCACCGTCGGCCGGCACCCGGCCAGGTGGCCCCGACAGGCCGGCCCCGACGGCCGCCCGGCAGACCACCCTGCCGCCGGACGCCCCCACCGAGCTGCCCATCCGCAAGCGCCACGCCGCCGGCCCGCCGCCCCTGCCCGCCCCGGACCAGGCCACCCCGGTCTCCGCGCCGCCGGCCGCCCGGTTGAACATCGAGTTCCGCCGGCCACCGGAGCACACGCCACCGGTCGACCGGCCCGCCGGCCGCCCTCCGGCACCGCCCGCCACCGGCACCGGACCCGACGGGCCCACCGACCCGGGCCCGGCCGCCCGCCCCCCGACGGCACCCGTCGCCGGCCTGGGAGCCGACGGGCCCACCGACCCGGGTGCCGCCGGTCGCCCCCCGGCGACACCCACCGCCGACCGGCCCGCCCTGGAGATCACCCCCGACCGGCCGCGCCGCTACGTTCCGCCGGCACCGGAGACCGGCGGCACCGACCGTCCGGTCGACGCCGCCCCGACCCCGTCGGGCGGCTCGGCGGCCTGGTTCCGGCCCGGCCGGTCGACCCCCACGCCGACCACCCCGACGGACAGTACGACGCCTGCCGCCCGCCCTACGGGCGGCAGCCCGCCGGGCCCGTCCACGGTCGGCCGTCCGGCCGCGTCCGACGGGGCCTCGACGGGTGGCCCCGACGTGCCCGTACCCCGGTCGCCGGCACCACCGTCGCAGCCCGCCGACCCGGGCCCGGTGCCACCGGCCGCCACCGGCGACCCGGGCCGGTCGACCATCCCCGCCGACGCCGGGACGCACACCGGGGACGGCCCGGCCGAGGGCGGAGCCGCTGCCGGGCCACCCGGTGCCGGGCGTCCCCGCCCGACGGGCCCCGACGCCTCCGATCCCCCAGGCGGCACCTTCCGGAGCGCCCTGAGTGGTCCTCCCGCGACCACGGACCCGGCCGCGTTGCTGGCCGTGCCCGGCGGGGACACCCCGCAGGACCGGTCCGGCACGGTGGACGTCGACGCCGGCCCGACGCGGCACGCCGCTCCGGTGACCCCCGCCGGCCCCGACCCGGCCGGCGACCACGCCGTCCCGGTGGCAGTCCCCGACCACGCCGTCCCGGTGCCCCCCGCACCCGTCACCGGCAGCACCGGCACCGTCCTGCCCGGCACCGTCCTGCCCGGCACCGTCCTGCCCGGCACCGTCCTGCCCGGCACCGATCCGGTCGACATGGCCCTCGCCCACACCGCCCTGCCCGACACCACCCCGACCGACACCGATCCGGTCGACACCGATCCGGTCGACCTGGCACCGACCGACACCGCAGCGGGCGGCGTCATGACCGACGGCACGGTGGGGTCCGTCGACGGCGGGATCCACCACGACACCGACCCGACGGCCACGACGACGGTCGGCGACCCGCCCGGACCGCCCCCGTCGCCGGGCCGGGCCGTTTCCGCGAACCCGGTCACCACCGAGGACCGGCCGAAACCACCGGACCGGGCCACCGGCACCGACCCGGCGACGACCGAGGACCGGGCCGACACCACCGAACGGGCCGCTGCGGCGGGCCCGACCGCGGGCACCCCGGCCGAATCCCGGGACGCCGCGACGCCCCGGCAGGCCGACCCGGAGCAGGTCCTCGCCGGCTACCGGTGGCGGCTGGACCCGGAGACCCTGCGCGAGGTGGTCGACGACCCGGCGGAGCTACGGATCATCCGCCGCCGGTTGACCGAGAAGCTCGCCTCGGCCCTGGACAACCGGGCCCGCGCCCGGCTGCTCAGCCTGCGGGCGGTGCTGTCCCGGCTGGTCGACGACCTGGACGACGCGGTGGCCGACGGCCGGCTCGCGTTGACCTACGCCGAGGCGACAGGGGAGCTGCGGCGTACCGCGTTGGCCCGGGCACGGCTGGCCGAGGCGCTGCGGTGGAAGGGTGAGTTCACCGAGGCCGACCGGCTGTTCACCGAGGCCAACTCGACCGAGCTGCCGGACCGGCTGCGTTCGGCGCTGCACGAGCACGCCGGCCGGTCCTGCTACGACCAGGGTCGGTTGATCGAGGCGTGTGGACACTTCGAACGGGCCCTGGACCTGCGCCGGGCCGACGACCCGGAGCTGACCGGGCGGATCGCGGTGTGCCTGGACGCGGTGCACGCCCGCGCAGCCGCCGGGGGCGGCTTCGGGCCGTACCCGCGTAGTCGGGACGAGGTGCGGCACGGCCGCCGGTCCCCGCGCCCCACCCACGACGGCCAGGGTCGCTGGGGGTACGCCGACACCGACGGCGACCTCGTCGTCGACTACCGGTACGTCGAGGCGCAGCCGTTCCACGAGCGGATGGCCTGGGTACGCCGCCCCGACCAGACCGGGTGGGAGCTGATCGACGAGACCGGCGGCACCCTGCTCGGTCCCGCGTACGCCCGGGTGCTGGCCTTCTCCGACGGCCTGGCCTGGGTGTCGCAGGGCGGCGACGCCGACTGGTCGGCCATCGAACCGGACGGGACGGTGGTGGTGCCGGCGGGGTTCGAGGAGGTCAGGCCGTTCCGGGCCGGGGTGGCGGCGGTACGCCGGGGCGGCTGGGGGGCGGTGGACCGGCACGGGCGGCTGGTCGTCCCGCCGCGCTACCACGGGATCGACACGACGCTGTCCGACGGCCGCCGGCTCGACGGGTTCACCGACGAGGGGCTGGCCGTGGTGGAGCTGGCCGGCCGGCGGGGGGTGCTCGACCGCACCGGCGCCGTGCTGGTCCGGCCGGTGCACCCGGCGCTGGTGGTGCACCCGGTGGCGTTCCTGGTCGGCGACGGGATGAACCACTGGGGGGCGTTGGACCGGCGGGGTGAGCCGCTGATCCCGCCGGTGCACCCCGACTGGGACACGGTGGTGGCGGAGATCGAACGGCTGCTCGCCGACACCCACCCGGTGCTCTGACACCGGCTGCGCCGACGGGTGCGGCGCACCGGACGGGGCTAGGGTCGGAGCATGGAATTCCGACACCTTGGCCGCTCGGGCCTCATGGTCAGTGAGATCTCGTACGGCAACTGGATCACCCACGGTTCGCAGGTCGAGGAGGAGGCGGCGCTGGCGTGTGTCCGGGCCGCCCTGGACACCGGCATCACCACCTTCGACACCGCCGACGTCTACGCCGGTACGCGGGCCGAGACGGTGCTCGGCAAGGCGCTGGCCGGGGAGCGCCGGGAGGGGCTGGAGATCTTCACGAAGGTCTACTGGCCGACCGGTCCCGGCCGCAACGACCGGGGGCTGTCCCGCAAGCACATCATGGAGTCGATCGACGGCTCGCTGCGTCGCCTCCAGACCGACCACGTGGACCTCTACCAGGCCCACCGGTACGACTACAGCACGCCGCTGGAGGAGACGATGGAGGCGTTCGCCGACGTCGTACGCGCCGGCAAGGCGCACTACATCGGCGTGTCGGAGTGGAAGGCGTCGCAGCTGCGCGAGGCGCACGCCCTCGCCCGGGAACTGCGCATCCCGCTGGTGTCCAACCAGCCGCAGTACTCGATGCTGTGGCGGGTCATCGAGGCCGAGGTGGTGCCCGCCAGCGAGGAGCTGGGCATCTCCCAGATCGTCTGGTCGCCGATGGCGCAGGGCGTGCTGTCCGGCAAGTACCTGCCGGGCCAGCCGCCGCCGGCCGGTTCCCGGGCCACCGACGAGAAGTCCGGGGCCAACTTCATCGCCCAGTGGCTGGGCGACGAGGTGCTGACCCGGGTGCAGCAGCTCAAGCCGCTCGCCGAGCAGGCCGGGCTGACCATGCCACAGCTCGCCGTCGCCTGGGTGCTCCAGAACCGCAACGTCGCCTCGGCGATCATCGGCGCGTCCCGCCCCGACCAGGTGCACGACAACGTCAAGGCGGCCGGGGTGACCCTGGAGGCCGACCTGCTCAAGGCCATCGACGAGATCGTCGCCCCGGTCACCGAGCGGGACCCGGCCAAGACGGAGAGCCCGGCCAAGCGGCCCTGACCGGCACCGGCCGCACCCCACCCCCGGTCGGTCCGGGGTGGGGTGCGGTCAGCTCTGCCAGAAGCGGATCAGGGACAGCGCGGTGCCGTAGAGCCACGGCGGCAGCCCCAGCAGGTCGCTGAGCCAGAACACGGCGCTGAAGAACCAGCCGCCGATGCGCGGGTTCCACAGCAGCGCGAACAGCAGGATGAACCCGAACGGCGCGAAGAGGTCGTACATCCGGCGGTACTGCGGGCCGAGCCACGGCTGGATCATGTTGCCGCCGTCCAGGCCGGGCACCGGCAGCAGGTTCAGCACGCTCGCGGTGAGCTGGAGGAACCCCAGCAGCGCCACCCCGGCCCAGAACTCGACCGGGCCGCCCGCGTCGATGCCCACCCGCAGCACCACCACCAGCAGCAGGGTGAACAGCACGTTGGTGGCCGGGCCGGCGAGGCTGACCAGGGTGTGCCGCAGCCGGCCCGGGATGGCGTGCCGGTCCACCCAGACCGCCCCGCCGGGCAGGCCGATGCCGCCGAGCAGCACCACCACCACCGGCAGCACGATCGACAGCAGCGGGTGGGTGTATTTCAGCGGGTTCAACGTCAGGTAGCCCCGGTGGGCGATGTCCCGGTCGCCGGCCCGGTAGGCGACCACGGCGTGCGCGTACTCGTGCAGGCAGAGCGAGACCAGCCAGCCGGAGACGACGAAGAGGAACACGTCGAACCGGACGTTGCCGACCCCGTTCCAGGTCAGCACGCCACTGGTGACGAAGAGCGCGACCAGGGCCAGGAAGACCGGACTGGGCCGGAACGCCGCCCGGGGCACGCCGAGCACCAGCGGCTCGCCCCCCGGGCGGTCGCCGGCCATCACTCCGCCGTCGGCAGCAGGCTCATCCGGTAGTCCACCCGGTCGTCCTCGACGAGCGTGACCGCGGTGACGCCTGACGACGCGAGCTCCCGCCAGGTCTGGCCGATCCAGGACTCGGCGTCCGCCTGGCTGCTGAACGTCTCGGCCGGCCCGTCGACCGCTGCGCCGTCCGTGCCCTCGTACCGCCAGCTCCACGCCATGCCGCGTCTCCCCTCGCCGCTCAACCGTCCCCGGGGGACGGATCCCCGCAAGCGTAGTCGGCCGGCACCGCGGCGCACCCGACGCACGCCCCCGGGCTGCCGGGTTCCGCGCAGCGTGACGGGTCCGGGCCGGCGGGCGGGGCCGGGTCGGGCGGCCTTAAGGTACGGGCATGTCCGTTGAGGGGTGGAACACGGTCCTGGTGCTCGGCGGTATCCGTTCGGGCAAGTCGGAGTTCGCCGAGTCCCTGGTGGCCGACGCGCCGACGGTGCGCTACGTGGCGACCGCGGCCGCCGCCGACCCGGAGGACACCGAGTGGGCCACCCGGCTGGCCGCCCACCGGGCCCGTCGACCGGGCAGCTGGACCACCGAGGAGACCGCCGACGACCCGCGCCGGTTGGCCGACGTGCTCGCCTCGGCCGGGCCGAACGAGACGATGCTCGTGGACGACCTGGGCGGTTGGGTGACCGTGCTGCTCGACCCGGCCCACCAGCCCGCCGACGACGTCGCCACCATCACCGAACTGGCCGACGCGGTGCGCGCCAGCGAGGCGCGGATCGTGCTGGTCAGCCCGGAGGTGGGGCTGTCGCTGGTGCCGACCACCCCGCTGGGGCGGGCGTTCGCCGACGCGCTGGGCGCCGCCAACCGGGCCGTCGCGGACGCCTGCGACGCGGTCGCCCTGGTGGTCGCCGGCCAGCCGGTCTGGTTGAAGCCGTCCGCACCGGTCCCGCCGGTCGACGTACCCGCCCGCGCCGTCCCGGTCGACGGGGTGGACGGCGTCGCCCCGGCCGCAGCGACGCTGCCGGCCGACGGGCCGCTGCCGGAGGTGCTCACCCCCACCGTGCCGCCGGCCCCGCCGACCGCGACCGGCACGACCTGGACCACGTCGACCATGGCGCTGCCGGTGATCGCCACCGGGCTGGTCATCCAGCCCGGCATGGAACTGCCGATGCCCGACGAGTACGCCGGCCCGCAGGCGGTGCAGCGGCTCGGCACCCTGGACCTGCCGGGCGCCGGCCTGGGCGTGCTGGAACGGGTGGTCGAGTTCGCCGCCGCCACCCAGGGCACCTCCACCCCGACGCCGTGGACGGACGTGCGGGTGCTGCTGCTGCACGGCGACCACACCGGGGGCGTGGCGGCCGGGGCCCCGGTCGGCGAGTCGACCCGGCTGGCCCGGCAGGCCCGCGCCGGTCGGGGGACGCTGGCCCGGCTGGCCGCCGAGAACGGGGCCGGCCTGCAGGTGGTGGACGCCCCGCCGGCCGCGCCGATCGAACACGGGCCGGCGCTGGACGCCGACACCGTCGAGTCGGCGCTGCGCTACGGCTGGCGGCTGGCCGAGGAGGCCGCCGAGGCGGGCGTACGGCTGCTGGTGCTGGGGGCGTGCGGCGCGGGCGCGGAGGCCGCCGCCGCGGCGGTGCTGGTCGCGACGGCCGGCGCGGAGGCCCCGACGGTGCTCGGCCGGGTGCACACCGCCGACGGTGAGATCGACGACGCGGCCTGGATGGTGCGGTGCGCGACCATCCGGGACGCGCTGCACCGCACCCGCCGCTCCCCCCGCGGTGCCAAGGACATCCTGGCCGAGCTGGGCGGCGGTGACGTGGCGGTGGCCTGCGGGGTGCTGCTCGGGGCGACCGCCCGCCGGGTGCCGGTGCTGCTCGACGGCCCGGTCGGGCTGGCCGCCGGCATGGTCGCCCGGGATCTGGCCGGCCAGGCCCGGCACTGGTGCCTGCTGGTCGACCACGGCGGTCACCCGGCGGTCCGGCTGGCCGCCGACGTGCTCGGCCTGACCCCGCTGCTGGATCTGCGGCTCGACCTGGGCGAGGGGGCGAACGCGCTGGCCGCCCTGCCGCTGCTGCGCTCGGTGCTGGCGCTGGCCGGGTCGCTGCCCGTGCACCCGTACCACGGCGGCCCCGACGACGAGCCCACCGACACCACGCCGACCGACACCACGCCGACCGGCGACGCCGCGACCGCCCCGGCCGATGGCGATGTCGCAGCCACCACCGCGCCAACCGCCCCCGCCCCCGGCCTCGCTCGCACCGACCTCCCGGCCGACTCCGATGCCGCGCCGGCCGCCGCCGGGGCCGGGGCGGACGACGTCACCCCGGAGTTCGCCGAGCCGACGCCGGCCGGTCCGGGGCCGACCACCACCGCCCCCGCCGACGCCGGGCCGGAGCCCGACCCGTCCGGCCGGCGTGCCGGCTGAGTCGGGGCGCGGCGACGGGTTCCGGCTGGCGCTGACCACCCTCACCACCGTCCCGGTCCGGGCCGGGCGGATCGACCGGGCGACGGCGGGCACCGCGATGGCGCTCGCGCCCCTGGTCGGGCTGCTGCTCGGGGCGGTGCTGGGCGCGCTGCTGCTCGGCCTGGCCGCGCTCGCCCCGCCCCTGGTCGCCGCCGGGGTGACCGTCGCGGCGGCGGCCCTGCTCACCCGGGGGCTGCATCTGGACGGGCTGGCCGACACCGTGGACGCGCTGGGCTCCTACCGGCGGGGCACGGCGGCACTGGAGATCATGAAGAAGCCGGACGTCGGCCCGTTCGGCGTGGTCGCGCTGGTGGTCGTGCTGCTGGTCCAGACGGCGACGCTGGCCGAGTTGGCCGGGCGGTCCTGGCCGGCGGCGCTCGCGGCGGCGCTGGCCGGCACCGCCGCCGGCCGGCTCGGGGTGACCCTGGCCTGCCGCCGGGGGGTGCCGGCCGCCCGCCCCGACGGGCTGGGCGCGCTGGTCGCCGGGACGGTCGGGCCGCTCGCGCCGGTCGTCGGCACGGTCGCTGTCGCGCTGGTGGCGGTGCCGGCCGTGCCGGGCCGGCCGTGGCAGGGGCCGCTGGTCGTGCTGGCCGCCCTCGCCGTCGCCACCGGTCTGCTGCGCCATCTGGTACGCCGGTTCGGCGGCATCACCGGCGACGTGCTGGGGGCCGTCGTGGAGGTGGTGACCACGCTGGTCTACCTGGGCTTGGTGCTGTCCGGCTGAGGACGACGCGGCGCGCCGGGTAGCGTTTGCCCCGACAGCACCGGCACGGCCTTCCGGGGGACGACTTGCTCATCACGGACGACTTCCTGCCCGTACCGGTCCCGGAGTCGCTCAGCGCGACCTACCTGGTGCCGGTGGCGGGGTTGCCACCGGTGAGCCCGAAGACGGCGGTACGGGGTCTCGCCGGCCGCCTCGCCGACCCGGTGTACGGCCTGGCCACGCAGATGCTGGACAGCCCGCTGATGTCGGTGGACACCCGGTCGATCGACGAGTTCCCGCAGTTGCCGCCGGACCTGCTCACCGCGTTCGGCGCCACCGAGGCCCAGTTGGGCCGGCTCGCCGCCGCCAGTCACCTGGTGGTGGTGCAGGCCGAGTACCGGCCGGGTTGGCCACCGGCGCACGAGTGGGCGGCCCGTGCGGTGGCCGCCGCCGTCGCCGAGTCCGTCGGCGGTGACGTGGTGGACGTGTTCGGGTTGCAGTTCCTCGACCCGGCGACGGCGTTGCGGTCACTGCCCGACGCGCAGGGCCGCATCCGGCTGGTCGACTGGGTGCTCGTGCCGTACTCCTCGGACACCGAGGGGCTGTGGTTCACCACCAAGGGGCTGCGCCGTTTCGGGCTGCTGGAGTTGCAGACCCAGGGGGTGCCCGACCATCTCACCCGGGCCTGGGGTGCGGTGCTCACCGGTGCCGCCCGCCGGCTGCTGCGGGACTGGACCGACGGGCTGGCCGGCGAGGAGGTGCCGGCGTTCGTGCAGCTACCGGTGCTGGCCACGGTGACCGGGCACGACATCGCGGTGGCGTACGGCAATCCGGAGCAGCACGGCGCGACGGCCCCGGTGCTGCTGCGGCTGGAGCTGGACCCGGCGACCGACCCGGACGCCGACTCGTTCCTGAGCCTGCGCCCGCCGCCCGGCCACCCCGGCCCGGACGGCCGCTACTACGCGGCGGCCTGCGCGACCCTCTTCTCCGGTATCGAGCCCGACGTCCGGTACGCCCGCTCCGGCGACGCGATGAGCCGGGCCGTCGCCACCGCCCGCGCCGGGCTGGACGACATCCGGGCCCGGTTCCTCGCCGACGGGCTGCCCCCGGAGGCGCAACTGGTGGTCAAGTACGGCCTGCCCGGCGACGACGGCCCCGAGTACGTGTGGGCCGGGGTGAGCTCGTGGGACGCCCCGGAGCGGATCGTCGGGGCCAGCGCCAGCGACGCCAACACCGACCCTGCCGTGCGGATCGGCTCCCCGGTCGAGGTGGCGGTCACCGAGGTCGTCGACTGGGCGGTCCTGGACGGCACCGGCGTCATCGAGGGTGGCTGGACCCAGGCCGTCCTCGACGCCGGTGAACGCCCCCACCCCACCCACTGACCCGGCCCCTCTCCCACCCCCAGCACTCCCCTGCGCTCGCTCCCGCACTCGGCTCGCCCTCCCCACCCCGGTTCGCCCTCGCCCCGGTTCGCCCCGGTGATCAAGAGGTTCGCGTCAGAAATCCGCTCCGAGATGACGCAAACCTCTTGATCACCGACGCCGGCGGGGTGGCCGAGGCGGTGATCAAGAGGAAAAAGCCAACCGGGTGGGGCGGGGTGACGCAAACCTCTTGATCACCGGGGCGAACCGGAGCCGGGGCGAACCGGAGCCGGGGTGAGCCGGGCCCGGGGCGAAGCCGGGTGGGGTCAGCGGACGGACGGGGTGACGAAGGGGGGTCGGGTGATCCGCATCTGGGCGCGGCGGCCCCGGATGTCGACCTCGACGAGGTCACCGTCGGCGAGTTTCGGGTCGGTGTCCAGCAGGGCCAGGGCGATGCCCTGCTTGCGGGTGGGGCTGAAGGTGCCGCTGGTGACCGTGCCGACCGGGGCGTCATCGGCGTACACGGTCATGCCGGCGCGCGGGATGGCCCGGTCGACGGCCTCCAGGCCGCGCAGCGTACGGCGGGGGCCGGCGGTCTTCTCGGCGCGCAGTACGTCACGGCCCCAGAAGGCCGGCTTGTCCCAGCCCACGGCCCAGCCGGAGCGTGCCTGCACGGGGGTGATGTCCAGGGAGAGGTCCTGTCCGTGCAGCGGGTAGCCCATCTCGGTGCGCAGGGTGTCCCGGGCGCCCAGCCCACAGGCCCGCAGGTCGAAGGCCGCCCCGGCGGCGAACAGCGCGTCCCAGACCGCGACGGCGTCCCCGGCCGGCACCACCAGTTCGTAGCCCAGCTCACCGGTGTAACCGGTACGGCAGACGGTCAGTTCGGCACCGGCCAGCGTCGCCGGGGAGAAGCTCATGTAGTCGTGGCCGGTGGGCAGGTCGAGGGTGTCGAGCAGTTCGGCCGAGCGGGGGCCCTGCACGGCCAGCACGGCGTACCTGTCGTGCTCGTCGGTGACCTCGACGTCGGCCGGGGCGGCGGCGCGCAGCCGGCGGACCACCTCGGCGGTGTTCGCCGCGTTGGGGATGAGGAAGACGTGGTCGTCGGCGTACCGGTAGGCGATGATGTCGTCGACCACCCCGCCGGTGGCGTCGTCGCAGCACAGCGTGTACTGCGCCTTGCCCGCCCCGATCCGGTCCAGGTCGTTGGTCAGGCAGGAGTTGACGAACCGGGCCGCGCCGGGGCCGGTGACCCGCGCCTTGCCCAGGTGTGAGACGTCGAAGACCCCGACCGCCGTCCGGACCGCCGTGTGTTCCCTGAGCACGCCGCCGCCGGCGTACTCCAGGGGCATCTCCCAGCCCCCGAAGGGGGCGAACTTGGCACCGAGCGCGGTGTGCCGCGCGTGCAGCGGGGAACGGCGCAGCCGGGTCACGGCGGCGTCGGAGGTCACGTCCGTCATGGGTGGCAACTTACCGCCGGCTGTCCCGCTGGTTAGCATCGGCGGGACCCGTCGGCAGTTCGGCGGGACGCACCCGCGCTCCGGCGGGTAGGTTGCCGCCGGAGACCATCACCGCCGGTACGCGACGACGCGACCGGCCCGGCCCGCCCGGAGTAGCTTCAGTGACATCGTCCAGCACCACCCTCAGCCTGGTCGACACCGACCCCGCCGAGCTCGCGGTCGACGCGATCGTGATCGGCGTGCACAGCCAGACCACCGGCCCGGACGCCACGAGCGGTCCGACCGGCACCCTGCTGCTCGCCGACGGCGCGGAGAGCATCGCCGCCGCTTTCGACGGCAAGCTGACCGCGACGCTGGCCCTGCTCGGCGCGACCGGTGGCCCGGGTGAGGTGATCAAGCTGGCCACGCTGGGCACCGTCACCGCCCCGCTGGTCGTGGCGGTCGGGTTGGGTCCGGAGCCGACCGGTGCCGCCCCCGCCCCGGAGACCCTGCGCCGGGCTGCCGGCGCGGCGGTCCGGGTGCTGGCCGGTGCGCCCCGGGTGGCGCTGAGCCTGCCGCTGCCCGACGACGCCGACGCGCCGGCCGCGCTGCGCGCGGTGGCCGAGGGGGCGCTGCTCGGCGGCTACCGGTTCGCCGGCTACAAGACCAAGCCGCAGCCGTCCCGGCGGGAGCCGGTGGCCGAGGTGCTGATCGCCGTGCCGGATGCCGCCGACGCGACCGCGCGGGCCGAGGTCGACCGGGCCACCGCCGTGGCCGCTGCGGTGCGCACCAGCCGGGACTGGGTCAACACCGCGCCGAACGAGTTGCGCCCGCCGGCCTTCGCCGACGCGGTCGCCACCGCCGCCCGTGCCGCCGGGCTCGACGTCGAGGTGCTCGACGAGGAGCAGCTGCGGGCCGGCGGGTATGGCGGCATCACCGCCGTCGGGCAGGGCTCGGAGGCCCCGCCGCGGCTGGTCAAGCTGACCTGGACCCCGCAGGGCGAGACCAACGGCAAGCGGGTGGCGTTGGTCGGCAAGGGCATCACGTTCGACACCGGCGGTATCTCGATCAAGCCGGCGCAGGGCATGTGGGAGATGAAGTCCGACATGGCCGGCGCCGCGGCCGTCGGGGCGGCGATGCTGGCGATCGCGGCGCTCAAGCCGGCCGTGACGGTGACCGGTTACCTGCCGATGGCGGAGAACATGCCGTCGGGCACCAGCTACCGGCCGGGTGACGTGGTCACCATGTTCAACGGCAAGCGGGTCGAGGTGCTCAACACCGACGCCGAGGGCCGGATGGTCCTGGGCGACGCGATGGCCCGCGCCTGCGCCGACGGCACCGACTACCTGTTCGAGACGTCCACCCTCACCGGCGGTCAGGTGATCTCGCTGGGCAAGCGGATCGCCGGGGTGATGGGCACCCCCGAGCTGTGCGAGCGGGTCAAGGTGGCCGGTGACACGGTCGGCGAGCCGGCCTGGCCGATGCCGCTGCCGGACGACGTCCGCAAGGGCATGGATTCCGACGTGGCGGACATCTCGCAGGTCAACGCGGGCATGGACCGGGCCGGTCACATGCTCCAGGGCGGGGTGTTCCTGCGCGAGTTCGTCACCGACGAGGTGGCCTGGGCGCACATCGACATCGCCGGTCCGAGCTACCACTCGGGTGAGCCGACCGGCTACTGGACCAAGGGTGGCACCGGGGTGCCGGTGCGTACCCTGCTGCACCTGGTCGAGGACGTCGCCGCCAACGGCTGACGGATTCGCGACACCACGACGGGACGCCCTCGGGCGTCCCGTCCGCGTTTTCCGGATCGTCGGCTCCGGGGTCGCCGTCAGTACCGCTCGGGGCGGCGTTTGCGGCGTTCGTTGTAGTCGCGCATCCGCTGCGGGTAGCCCATCAGCCGGACGTCGTAGATCGGGATGCCCAGGGCGTGCGCGAAGCGGCGGGCGCCGTCCGGGCCGTCGATGCGTCGCCGGGTCCACTCGCCGTCGTCGGCGATCATGATGACGGTGGTCTCGGTCATCGTGGTGCGGGGTTCGAGGTACGCCTCGACCCCCCGGCGGGTGCGGGCGAAGTTGGCCAGGTGATCCAGGTCGGCCCGGTCGGCCGGCCGGTCACGGTTGGCCGGCGTCGGCGGTTTGCGTCGCCGGAACAGCGCCACCGGGCTACTCCTCTCCCCCGTCCGTCGTCGCGGACGGTGACAAGAGTACGTGTCGGGGACGTGTCGTTGGGCACCTCGGTACGCGCCCCGGACGGGCAAGTGACAAGATGACCGAGGTGGGGTCTGCCCGTACCGCCCCGCCGTGACCCCCCGATGCAGCGAAGCGACCAGGGAGTTGGACGTGAGCGAGCCGAACGACGCAACCTTCGACATCGTCATTCTCGGAGGTGGCAGCGGCGGCTACGCGGCGGCGCTGCGTGCCGCCCAGCTTGATCTCTCCGTCGCGCTGATCGAGAAGGGCAAGCTCGGCGGCACCTGCCTGCACAACGGCTGCATCCCGACCAAGGCGCTGCTGCACGCGGCGGAGATCGCCGACCAGACCCGCGAGTCGGCGCAGTTCGGGGTCAAGGCCGAGCTGGTCGGCATCGACATGGCCGGGGTCAACTCGTACAAGGACGGGGTGATCTCCCGCCTCTACAAGGGCCTGCAGGGGCTGGTCGGCGGCAACAAGAACATCACCTTCGTGGCGGGTGCCGGCAAGCTGGTCGGCCCGAACGTCGTCGAGGTGGAC
This sequence comes from Micromonospora sp. WMMD734, assembly GCF_049178975.1. Lineage (NCBI taxonomy): Bacteria > Bacillati > Actinomycetota > Actinomycetes > Micromonosporales > Micromonosporaceae > Micromonospora > Micromonospora sp. WMMD734. The sequence goes on along the minus strand of NZ_JBMHMK010000001.1, from coordinate 294,133 downwards.
GGCAAGCGGTACACCGGCCGCAACGTGGTGCTGGCCTCCGGCTCGTACGCGAGGAGCCTGCCCGGCCTGGAGGTCGACGGCGAGCGGATCATCACCAGCGACCACGCGCTGACCCTGGACCGGGTGCCGGCGTCGGCGATCGTGCTGGGTGGCGGCGTGATCGGCGTCGAGTTCGCCAGCGTGTGGAAGTCCTTCGGGGTGGACGTCACCATCGTCGAGGCGCTGCCCCGGCTGGTGGCCGCCGAGGACGAGGAGTCGTCCAAGGCGCTGGAGCGGGCGTTCCGCAAGCGGAAGATCAACTTCAAGGTCGGCAAGCCGTTCGAGAAGGTCGAGAAGACCGAGAACGGCGTCAAGCTGACCATCGCCGGCGGCGAGACCGTCGAGGCCGAGCTGCTGCTGGTCGCCGTCGGCCGGGGCCCGAACACCGCCGATCTCGGCTACGCCGAGCAGGGCGTCAAGCTCGACCGGGGGTACGTGCTGACCGACGAGCGGCTGCGCACCGGCGTGCCGAACGTCTACGCGGTCGGCGACATCGTGCCCGGCCTCCAGCTCGCCCACCGGGGTTTCGCCCAGGGCATCTTCGTCGCCGAGGAGATCGCCGGCCTCAACCCGGCCGTGATCGACGAGGTCGGCATCCCGCGCGTGACCTACTCCGACCCGGAGCTGGCGTCGGTGGGCCTGACCGAGGCGAAGGCCAAGGAGCAGTACGGCGACAAGGTCAAGGTCTACAACTACAACCTCGGCGGCAACGGCAAGAGCCAGATCCTCAAGACCGCCGGTTTCGTCAAGCTGGTCCGGGTCGAGGACGGCCCGGTGGTCGGCGTCCACATGGTCGGTGCCCGGGTCGGTGAGCTGATCGGCGAGGCGCAGCTCATCTACAACTGGGAGGCCTACCCGGCCGAGGTGGCGCAGCTCGTGCACGCCCACCCGACCCAGAACGAGGCGCTGGGCGAGGCGCACCTGGCCCTGGCCGGCAAGCCGCTGCACGCGCACGCCTGACCCACACTCATTCCGCGACGCCGGCGGCAAGCGGGCGAGGATCGCACCAGGCCACGAAGGAGTTTCAGAACATGCCGGTATCGGTCACCATGCCTCGGCTCGGCGAGAGCGTCACCGAGGGCACCGTCACCCGCTGGCTCAAGCAGGAGGGCGAGACCGTCGAGGTCGACGAGCCGCTGCTGGAGGTCTCCACCGACAAGGTCGACACCGAGATCCCCTCCCCCGCCGCGGGGGTGCTGAGCCGGATCGTGGTCGGCGAGGACGAGACCGCCGAGGTGGGCAGCGAGCTGGCCGTCATCTCCGGCGAGGGCGAGTCGGCCGGATCGCCGGACGACGGCGGGTCCGCCGAGCCGGAGCAGGCCGAGCCGGCCGCCGAGCCGACGGCCGCCGCCGAGGGCACCGGCCCGGAGCCGGAGCAGGAGCAGCCGGCCCAGGAGCAGCCGGCGGCGCAGGCCGCCCCGGCGTCGTCGGGCGAGGGCACCCCGGTGAAGATGCCGGCCCTGGGCGAGAGCGTCACCGAGGGTACGGTCACCCGCTGGCTCAAGCAGGTGGGCGAGACCGTCGAGGTCGACGAGCCGCTGCTGGAGGTCTCCACCGACAAGGTCGACACCGAGATCCCGTCGCCCGTCGCCGGCACCGTCCTGGAGATCAAGGTCCCCGAGGACGAGACCGCCGCCGTCGGCGCGGACCTGGCGATCATCGGTGCGGCGGGTGCCGCGCCGGCCGAGTCGAAGCCCGAGCCGGAGCCCGCCCCGAAGGCGGCGGCCCCGAAGGCGGAGCAGCCCAAGGCCGAGCCGAAGCCCGAGGCCGCCGAGCCGACCCAGGGGGCGGGATACAACGAGCCGGCCGCCGAGGCCGAGTCGGCGGCCCAGCCGGTGCAGGCCGAGCGGGCCGCCCAGCCGGCCGCGCCGGCGGCACCGGCCGCGCCCGCCCAGGGTGGCGGTGACACCCCCGGTTACGTGACCCCGCTGGTGCGCAAGCTGGCCGGCGAGCACGGCGTCGACCTGGCCTCGGTCAACGGCACCGGCGTGGGTGGCCGGATCCGCAAGCAGGACGTGCTGGAGGCGGCGGAGAAGGCCAAGGCCGCCAAGGCGACGCCGGCCCCCGCCGCGCAGCCGGCTGCCGCGGCGACCCCGGCCGCACCGGCGGCGAAGCCGCAGCCGAGCGGCAAGCGGGGCACCACCGAGAAGCTGACCCGCATCCGCAAGGCCATCGCCAACCGCCTGCAGGAGTCGCTGCACGAGATGGCGCAGCTCACCACGGTGATCGAGGTGGACGTCACCCGGATCGCCAGGCTGCGGGCGCAGGCGAAGGACTCGTTCCAGCAGCGGCACGGCGTGAAGCTGTCGTTCCTGCCGTTCTTCGCGCTGGCCGCCATCGAGGCCCTGCAGACGTACCCGATCGTGAACGCCCGGATGGACCTCGACGCGGGCACCATCACCTACCCGGACGCCGAGAACCTCGGCATCGCGGTGGACACCGAGCGGGGCCTGCTGACGCCGGTCATCCACAACGCCGGTGACCTCAACCTGGGCGGCATCGCCAAGCGCGTCGCCGACCTGGCCGAGCGCACCCGGACCAACAAGATCAGCCCGGACGAGATCGCCGGAGCGACCTTCACGCTGACCAACACCGGCAGCCGGGGGGCGCTCTTCGACACCCCGATCGTGCCGTCGCCGCAGTCGGCGATGCTCGGTACCGGTGCCGTGGTGAAGCGTCCGGTCGTGGTGAACGACCCGGACCTCGGCGAGGTCGTCGCGGTCCGGTCGATGGTCTACCTGGCCCTGTCCTACGACCACCGGCTGATCGACGGCGCCGACGCGGCCCGTTTCCTGGTCGCGGTCAAGGAGCGGCTGGAGGGCGGCAACTTCGAGGCCGAGCTGGGCCTGTAACACCCGTCCACGGCGGTGCCCCCGGTCGATCGACCGGGGGCACCGCCGTCGTTCACCGGGCGGGTCAGCCGCGCAGGGTCTGCTCGGAGACCGTCCAGAGCCGCTCGGCGGCGGCCGGGTCGAGGGCGTACGCGGCGACGCCGGTGCGGGTGCCGGGCTGGTTCGGGGCGGCCTGCTGGCAGTCCTCGAAGTACCGGCCGCCGATCCCGTCGAGCAGCGGCGAGGTGGCGACCAGCACCGAGGTGGCGGCACCCTGCTCGACGGTCTTCCAGCTGGCCGCGCCGCCTCCGCTGGCGGCCCGCATCCGCTCCAGTTCCTCGGCGCTGACGTAGCGCTGGAGGTTGGTGCGGATCGCGCCGGGCATCAGCGCGTTGCTGACGATGCCGTCGTCGGCCCAGCGCCGGGTCGCCTCGACGGCGAAGAGCACGTTCGCGGTCTTCGACTGCCCGTACGCCTCCCACGGGTCGTAGGGGCGCTGCCGGAAGTGGATGTCGTCGAAGACCACCGGGGAGCGCAGGTGCCCGGCGGAGCTGACCGAGACGATGCGGGCCCCCTCGGCGGCGGCGAGGGCACGGTGCAGCCCGGTGGCGAGGGCGAAGTGGCCGAGATGGTTGGTGGCGAACTGCAACTCCCAACCCTCGGGGGTGCGTCGCTCGGGCGAGGCCATGATGCCGGCGTTGTTCACCAACATGTGCAGCGGCCCGTCCCAGCTGGCCACGAAGGCGGCCACCGACGCCTGGTCGGCGAGGTCGAGCGGGGCGACCAGCAGCCGGTCGTTGCCGGTGCTGGCGGTGATGTCCCGGGCCGCCCGCTGACCGGCGTCGAGGTCCCGTACGGCCAGGGTGACGTCGGCGCCGGCGGCGGCGAGGGCGCGGGCGGTCTCCACGCCGATGCCGGAGGTGCCGCCGGTCACCACGGCCCGGCGGCCGGTGAGGTCGACGTCGCGGACCACCTCCAGGGCGGTGGTCCGGGCGTCGAAGGGGGTGTGGACTGGCGTGTCGGTGGTCATGATCCGTCCTTGTCGGTGCGGCGTGGGCCGGGCGGCCCGACCGGTACGATGAGAAGTGGAGGGCCCTCCGCTACGGCTCCGAGCTTAACCGGAGGTTCCTCCGTTTGCCACCCGACCCGCGAACGGACCCGACCCGCGAACGGACCGACCGCCGCCGACACCACCCGTCGGCACCACTGCACCAGACCAGGAGGCGACGTGTCGCAGAACCGCTCAGGAGGCGACGCGCCGGAGCGTGGTTCCCGGCCGTTGCGCGCCGACGCGCTGCGCAACCGGCAGCGGCTGCTCGACACCGCCGTGCGGGCGTTCTCCCGACAGGGGCCGGAGGTGACCCTGGAGTCGATCGCCCGGGACGCCGGGGTCGGCATCGGCACCCTCTACCGGAACTTCCCCACCCGGGAGGCACTGGTCGAGGCCGCCTACCGCAGCGAACTGGCCAAGCTCTGCGCCGCCGCCGACGACCTGCTGACCCGACTGCCACCCGCCGAGGCGACCCGGGCCTGGATGGACCGCTTCGTCGACTACCTGGCCACCAAACGGGGCATGGCCGACGCCCTGCGCCTGGTGATCGCCGCCGGCACCAACCCGTACGCGCAGAGCCGGGACCTGCTGGTCGCGGCACTGACCCGGCTGCTGGCGGCCGGCGTCACCGCCGGCACGATCCGCCCGGACGTCGACCCGGGCGACGTGCTGGCCGGACTGAGCGGGATGTCACTGGCGGCGCAGGGGCCGGAGCAACGGGACCTCGCCGGTCGCCTGCTCGACCTGCTCATGGCGGGACTGCGCCGACACTGACGGCGAGGACGCCGACCGGACGGGCCACCAGGTGCGCCCGGCTGACCTCGCCCCGGCCGGGTCGGCACCCAGCCGAGCGTGACCGGCGTGGCCCGGCGTTCAGGGGGCGGGGGTCGCCCCGGTGAGGCCCTGGTAGAAGCGGATCTTCTCGCGCAGATGGGCGTACTGGCGCTGGAGCAGGGTCAACTGTTCCTCGACCCGGGCGGCGTGCTGTTCCAGCAGCTCCTGCCGGGCGGCGACGGTGTGCTCGCCTTCGCGGGACAGCTCGGCGTAGCGGCACATCTCGGCGATCGGCATGCCGGTGTCGCGCAGACAGCGGAAGATCACCAGCCAGCTCAGGTCGTCGTCGGTGAAGACCCGACGGCCACCCGAGGTGCGGCCGACGCCGCTGAGCAGGCCGATCTTCTCGTAGTAGCGGAGGGTGTCGAGGCTGAACCCGCTGCGCCGGGCGGCCTCCGAGGGCGGGTACATGGGCCGGATGTTACCGCTTGACCTGGAGCGCACTCCAGGTTGAAAACTGGTCGGCATGACGACGACACGGACTCTGGGCCGCAGTGGAATCGAGGTTGGCGCGATCGGCATGGGGTGCTGGGCGATCGGTGGCCCGCTGTGGGGCGACGACGGCCAGCCGTACGGCTGGGGTGAGGTGGACGACGACGAGTCGGTCGCCACCATCCACCAGGCCCTCGACCTGGGCGTCAACCTCTTCGACACGGCCAGCAACTACGGGGCCGGGCACAGCGAGCGGGTGCTCGGCCGGGCGCTCGCCGGCCGGCGGGACAAGGCGGTGATCGTCACCAAGTTCGGCAACCGATCCGACGAGGCGACCCGGCGGGCGCTGGGCGTGGACGCCAGTCCGACGTACGCGGTGGCCAGCCTGGAGGGGTCGCTGCGCCGGCTCGGCACCGACCACGTCGACCTCTACCTGCTGCACCTCAACGACCTGCCGGCGTCCGCCGCGCTCGACCTGGTCGACACCCTGGAGGGCCTGGTCACCCAGGGCAAGATCCGGGGGTACGGCTGGAGCACCGACAACCCGGAGTCGGCACGGGTGTTCGCCGGGGCGGGGCCGCACTGCATCGCCGTCGAACACGATGAGTCGGTGCTGAGCGACAATCCGGAAATGCTCGCCGTCTGCGACGCCTTCGACCTGGCCAGCCTCAACCGGGGACCACTGGCGATGGGCCTGCTCACCGGGGCCACCCGCACGCCGGGCGCGGACGACGTCCGGGGCCGGGCGCCGGAGTGGCTGGTCTGGTTCCGCGACGGCCGGCCCACGCCCGAGTGGGCGTCCCGGGTGGCGGCGATCCGGGCGGCGTTGACCGCGGACGGCCGTACCCTCAGCCAGGGCGCGCTGGGCTGGCTGCTGGCCCGCAGCCCCCGTACGCTGCCGATCCCCGGCTGCCGGACGGTGGCACAGGCCCGGGAGAACTTCGCCACCCTCGCCCTCGGCCCGCTCCCGACCGACGCGTTCGCCGAGGTGGAGCGTCTCCTGGCCGACCTACGCCCGGCCCCGGCCCGCGACACGGCCCTGCGGTAACTCCCCCCACCACGGGTCCGCTGCCCCCGCCGCCTCCCCGGCCCCGGTCCTCCCGCCTACCCGCCCACCCCCGCCCCGACTCTCCACCCCGCCCGGTTCGACCGCCGCCCCGCCCACGGTGATCAAGAGCTTTAGGTCAGTTGATCAAGAGGTTTAGGGCAAGTTGAAGATCAACCTTGACGCAAACCTCTTGATCACCGGGGCGGGGCGGTCGGGGGGTGGGGTTGGGGGGTGGGTGGTCGGCGCATCTGGTCGGGGGTTCGTGCCCGAAGATGGGGGTATGCGGATCCTGATGGCCGGCGTGTCCGGCTTCCTCGGCACCCGGCTGGTCGAACGCCTCACCGACGACGGGCACCAGGTCACCCGGCTGGTCCGGCGGTCGCCGCGGACCGCCGACGAGCAGCGGTGGGACCCGACCGCCGGGCAGCTCGACCCGGCCGTGGTGGCCGGGGTCGACGCGGTGGTCAACCTGGCCGGCGCCGGGGTCGGCGACAAGCGGTGGACCGACGACTACCGCCGGGTGATCCGGTCCAGCCGGGTCGACACCACCACCACGCTCGCCGTCACGATCGCCGGGTTGCCGGCGGCCGACCGGCCCCGGGTGCTGCTCAACTCCTCGGCGGTCGGCTGGTACGGCAACACCGGCGACCGGGTGGTCGAGGAGGACGCCCCGGCGGGTGACGGGTTCCTCGCCGACGTGTGCCGGGTCTGGGAGGCGGCGACCCGGCCGGCCGAGGACGCCGGGGTCCGGGTGGTGCGGCTACGGACCGGTCTGCCGCTGCACCGCGACGGCGGGCTGCTCAAGCCGCAGTTGCTGCCGTTCAAGCTGGGCATCGCCGGCCGGCTCGGCAGCGGGCGGCAGTGGCTGCCGTGGATCTCGCTGCGGGACTGGCTGGACGCGACGGTGTTCCTGCTGACCGCCGGGGAGGTCGCCGGCGCGGTCAACGTGGTCGGCCCGAACCCGGTCACCAACGCCGAGTTCACCCGGGAGTTCGCCCGCCAACTGCACCGGCCGGCGATCGTGCCGATCCCGGCGGTCGCCCTGAAGGTCGCCCTGGGCGGCTTCGCCCAGGAGGCGCTGACCAGCACCCGGGTCCTGCCCGCCGTGCTCACCCGGGCCGGTTTCCCCTGGACCCACCCCGAGCTGCCCGCCGCGCTGCACGCCGCCCTGCACGACTGACCCGGACGGCCGCCGACCGGCTACCGGCCGGGCCGGTGCTACGGGTAGGTCGGCCCGGTGGCCGGTCGCCCGGCGCAACCGGGGGCGGTCGGGGTCCCGGGTCCGACCGGTCGGTCCAGTTCGGGTTGGTAACGTCCGCTCCGTGCCGACTTCCCCGACCCTGGCCGCCGACCAGCCGCCCACCGCCGCACCGGATGCCGCCCGGGGTCGGCGGGCCGACCTGATCGTGCTGGTCGTCGCGGTGGCGTTGGCGGTCTGGGTGACCAGTGGGCTGTGGCGCGACCCGAACCAGCGGGCGATCACCGTGAACTCCAGCGACCAGGCGCTCTTCGAGTGGCTGCTCGCCTTCGGCGGGCACGCGGTCACGCACGGGGAGAATCCGCTCTTCACCCATCTGCTCAACGTGCCGGACGGGGTGAACCTCGCCGTCAACACCTCGATCACCGTGTACGCGGTGGTCTTCGCGCCGCTGACGTACCTGATCGGACCACCGGCGACGTTCCTGGTCGTCCTCACCCTCAACCTCGTCGCCACCGCGCTGGCCTGGTACTGGCTGTTCTCCCGGCACCTGATCGCCAGTCGGCTCGCGGCGGGCGTCGGGGCGTTGTTCATCGCCTTCTCCCCCGGCATGGTCGCGCACGCCAACGCCCACCTGAACTGGACCGCCGGCTGGTTGGTGCCGCTGCTGGTGTCGGCGGTGTTCGCGTTGCGTCGGCCGGGGCGCTGGTGGCGGGGCGGGCTGGTGCTCGGCGTGTTGGTCGCGGTGGCCTTCTCGATCGCCGCCGAGGGGTTGTTCTTCACCGCGCTGGCGGTCGCCGTCTTCCTCGCCGTCTGGGCGTTGCACCCGGCCCGACGAGCCGAGGCCCGCGCCGCGCTGCCGGACTTCCTGCGCGGGCTGGGGGTGACCGCGCTGGTCGCCGGGGTGCTGCTGGCGTACCCGCTGTGGTTGCACTTCGCCGGGCCGCAGCGGTTCCACGGCACCGGATTCGACCCGGTCATCCACGCCGAGGACATCGCCGCGTTCGGGGCGTACCCGAGCCGGTCGGTGGCCGGCGCGCTGGGCTGGGACACCTCGCTGGCGCCCAATCCGACCGAGGAGAACAGCTTCTTCGGGCTACCGCTGTTGCTGCTCACCGTGGCCTGCTTCGGGTGGCTGTGGCGACGGGCCAGCCCCGGCCGGCGGGCCACGCTGACCGCCCTCGGGGTGACCGCCGTGGTCTTCGCGGTGCTCTCCTGGGGACCGCTGGCGAAGTGGAACGGCCGACGCACCGGTCAACTGCTGCCCTTCGGGGTGCTGGACAACCTGCCGGTGGTCAACGCCGCCCTGCCGTCCCGGTTGGCCCTGGTGGTGGCCCCGGTGATCGGGGTGCTGCTGGCGTACACGATCGACCGGTTGCGGACGACGCCGCCGGGCCGCACGGCGGCCTGGGCGTGGCTGGTGGGTTTCGCGGCGGCGCTGCTGCCGCTGTTGCCGACCCCGCTGCTGACCAGCGTCCGCCCGCCGGTGCCGGAGTTCGTCACCGCCGGCACCTGGCGGGAGTACGTCTCACCGGGCGGGGTGCTCACCCCGATCCCGTTGACCCTGGACGTGACCCCCGACGGGCAGCGCTGGCAGGCGTACGCCCTGTCGCACCGGCAGGGCGAGTTCCGGTTGCCGGCCGGCTTCTTCCTCGGCCCCGGCGGCCCGGACGGACGGGGTCGGATCGGGCCGCCGCCGCGCACCTTCGACACGCTGATGGACCAGGCCGGCCGGACCGGGCTGGTGCCGATCGTCACCGAGGGCAGCATCCGCCTGTCCCGGGCGGATCTGCGGTCCTGGGGGGTCGAGGCGGTCGTCCTCCCCGACGAGGTGCACGGGGCCAAGTACGACCTCGACGAGGACGCCCTGCGCCGCACCGCCACCGCCCTGCTCGGCGAGCCCCGCCGGGTGGACGACGTGTGGCTCTGGACGGTCCCCGCCGCCTGACCGGTGCATACCGTTCTGCGGGGTCACCCACGGTGGCGCGACGAGGCTCACGGGGCGCGGCGGCGGCGGGCGGGGCTAGGGTGGCAGGGTGAGCGTGACGACTTCCGGGGTGACCGCCGTCCGGGCGGGCGTGGTCGACTACCCGACCGCGTGGGACGAGCAGCGGCGGCTGCACGCGGCGGTGGTGGCCGGTGAGCGCGGCGACACCGTGCTGCTGCTGGAACACCCGAGCGTCTACACCGCCGGCAAGCGCACCGAGCCCTGGGACCGGCCGATGGACGGCACCCCCGTCGTCGACGTCGACCGGGGCGGCAAGATCACCTGGCACGGTCCGGGGCAGCTCGTCGGCTACCCGATCGTCCGGCTACCCGACCCGGTCGACGTGGTCGCCTACGTCCGCCGCACCGAGCAGTTGCTGATCGACGTCTGCGCCGAGTTCGGGCTGACCGCCGGCCGGGTCGAGGGGCGCAGCGGCGTCTGGGTGCCCGCCGACGGCCGGGGGCCGGCCCGCAAGGTGGCCGCCATCGGCATCCGGGTCGCCCGCGGGGTCACCCAGCACGGCTTCGCGATCAACTGTGACTGCGACCTGTCGTACTACGACCGGATCGTGCCCTGCGGCATCGCCGACGCCGGCACCACCTCGCTCACCGCCGAGCTGGGCCGTCCGGTCCCGGTGACCGAGGTGCTGCCCGTGGTGGAGCGGCACCTGCCCACCCTGCTCGGCTGAGCCGGTGCGGATCGACCTCGTCACCCTCGTCGTCGCCGACTACGACCCGGCCATCGCGTTCTTCACCGGGATTCTCGGCTTCGAGTTGGTCGAGGACGCGCCCTCGCTGACCAACGACGGCCGCCCGAAACGGTGGGTGGTGGTCCGTCCGCCCGGCGCGCAGACCGGCATCCTGCTGGCCCGCGCCGACGGCGAGCGGCAGGACGCGGCGGTCGGTGACCAGGTCGCCGGCCGGGTCGGCTTCTTCCTCCGGGTCGATGACTTCGACGCCGTCCACCGGCGGATGGTCGACGCCGGCGTGGAGTTCGTGACGCCGCCGCGCACCGAACCGTACGGTCGGGTGGCCGTGTTCCGGGACATCGCCGGCAACCGCTGGGACCTGCTCGGCCCGGCCTGACCCCGCTGCCCCCGCTGCACCCGTCGTCGGGCCGCCGCAGATCCACCGGCACCGGATCCGCCACGCTGCCGCCCAGCGCCGTCCGCCGCAACCCCGCTCAGGCCGCTTAGGCCGCTCAGGCCGCTCAGGCCGCTACGCAGCGTAAGAAAAGCTACCGGGTAGCACCTACCCCTCTCCCCCGCTTTGCTCTGCTGCCCTGGAGGCACCGCATCCGGAAAGTGACCGTCGCGTCGATGGCAGCAGAGCAAAGCGCGGATAGGCAGGTAGGTGGGGTAGGGAGAGGTAGCGACGAAACCCCTGATCAGCGTGGTGCGGGGCTGAGACGTGACAAGAACGGGCTTCACTTACACCCCGCACCGATCACGGAGGGCAATCAACGGCGACACCGGTGAGGCCGCTACCCAGAGTGCAAGCCCGGTGGGCGACCACGGACGGCCGGGCAGACCAGGCGGCCGCCGCAGGCCAGCATCGTCGGCACGGCCGCCCGGCCCGGTCCGCCCCACCAGCCTCCAGGCCGGCCCAGCTCGTTCGCGCGGACACCCGGCGGTTCAGGGGGTCAGCCGGTGCAGGTCGCGCGGGAAGGCGGTCACCTCCCGGACGTTGGCCGCGCCGACCAGCCGGGCCACGAACCGCTCCAGGCCGATCGCGAAGCCGCCGTGCGGCGGCATCCCGTGCCGGAACGCGTCCACGTAGCCGGCGTACGGCTCGACCGGCTCGCCGCGCGCCGCGAGGGCCGCCAGGTAGTCGGCGTGGCGGTGCAGCCGCTGCCCGCCGGTGACCAGCTCCAGACCCCGGAAGAGCAGGTCGAACCCGTTCGAGTACGCGGGCCGGGCCGGGTCGGGGTGGGTGTAGAACGGCCGCTTCGCCATCGGGTACCCGGTGACGAAGAGGAAGTCCGACCCGTGGGTGGCGCGGGCCCACTCCCCCAGCGTCCGCTCGTGGGCGGGGGCCAGGTCGGGTTCGTCGGGGGGTGCGCCGGCGATCCGCAGCGCCTCGGTGAAGTGCACGGCCGGGATCTCGGCCGGCACCTCGGGCAGGGTCAGGCCCAGGGTCGCCACCGCGCCGCCGGCCCGCCGGGCCACCTCGGCGAGCATCCCGGCGAGGGTGTCCCGCAGCACCGCCATCACGTCCCGGTGGTCGTCGACGAAGCCCAGCTCGGCGTCGAGCGAGGTGTACTGGGCCAGGTGCCGGACGGTGTCGTGCGGTTCGGCCCGGAACACCGGCCCCACCTCGTAGACCCGCTCGAAGACGCCCACCATGAGCTGCTTGTAGAACTGCGGCGACTGGGCCAGGTAGGCCGGTCGACCGAACCAGTCCAGGGCGAAGACGTTCGCCCCGCTCTCGGTGGACGTGGCAACTACCTTCGGGGTGTGCACCTCCACGAAGTCATGGGTGTCCAGGGTGGCCCGGAAGCCGGCCACCGCCGCCGCCGCGATCCGCAGGGCCGCCGCGCGGGTCGGGTGCCGCAGCGCCACCGGCGCGTGGTCGAGCTGGGTGGGCAGGGTCGCGGTGAGCGCCGGCCGGTACAGGTCGAACGGCGGCGGTACGGCGGGCGGGCCGAGCGGTCGTACGGTCGGGTGGGTCAGCTCGACTCCGGCGGGCGCGGTGCCGTTCGCGGTGACCGTGCCGACCACCTCGACCACCGTCTCCTCGGGCAGTGCCGTCACGGCGGCCCGCACGGCCGGGTCGGTGACCACCACCTGGGTCAGGCCGGTGGCGTCCCGGACGATCAGGAACGCCACCGACTTGAGCAGTCGGCGGCGGTGCACCCAGCCGGCGATCCGCACGGTCGTGCCGGTGCGGGTGGGCAGGTGGGCGGAAAGGATGCGTTGCACGGCGGTTACCTCCTCGATCAATCGCAACGCGATCCCCGGGAGGTGTGGGCGAGCGGGAACCTCGCGGTGCCACCACACCTTCGCTCCCGCCGTGGCGGGAGCCTCATTCGTCGCCTTTTCACCGGGGCCAGCCGGGCGGGCTCTACTGGGCGTGCGGGCACGCCGTTCTTCCCGCGGCTCGGGAGGGTCTTCGCGCCCCGGCGTCAGACCGCCTTCCAGCAACCGGCGGCTCTCTGCACTGGCGGATCGGGGCGTTACTCGGCTCCGTCACAGCTCTGCCGGCACGCTAGCACCCGTTCCGTCGGCCTGTAACGGGCTTTTCCGGTCGCCGGGTGGCCGGTGTCACAAGACCGGTGACGTGACGCCGGTCGCCCGACGTGCATCGATCGCCGCCGTCGGGCGTAGGCTCGGTTTTGTGACGATCGAGCACTCCGCGCCGACGACCCAGCAGGCAGCGCGCTCCGCGACGGTCGCCCCCGAGGGGCGACGGATGCTGCGGATCGAGGCGCGCAACGCCGAGACGCCGATCGAGCGCAAACCGCCGTGGATCAAGGTCAAGGCCAAGATGGGGCCGGAGTACACCGAGCTGCGGGGGCTGGTCTCGCGCGAGGGGTTGCACACCGTCTGCCAGGAGGCCGGCTGCCCCAACATCTACGAGTGCTGGGAGGACCGGGAGGCCACCTTCCTCATCGGTGGCGACCAGTGCACCAGGCGCTGCGACTTCTGCCAGATCGACACCGGCAAGCCGGCCGAGTTCGACGCCGACGAGCCGCGTCGGGTGGCCGAGTCGGTGGCCACCATGGGCCTGCGCTACGCCACCATCACCGGGGTGGCCCGCGACGACCTGCCCGACGGCGGTGCGTGGCTCTACGCCGAGACGGTCCGGCAGATCCACGCGCTGCGCTCCGGCTGCGGTGTCGAGCTGCTGATCCCCGACTTCAACGCCGTCCCCGAGCAGCTCGCCGAGGTGTTCGGGGCCCGGCCGGAGGTGCTGGCGCACAACGTCGAGACGGTGCCGCGGATCTTCAAGCGGATCCGTCCGGCGTTCCGCTACGAGCGTTCGCTCGACGTGATCCGGCAGGCCCGCGCCGCCGGCCTGGTCACCAAGAGCAACCTGATCCTGGGCATGGGCGAGGAGCGGGCCGAGGTCTCCCAGGCGCTGCGCGACCTGCACTCCGCCGGCTGCGAGCTGATCACCATCACCCAGTACCTGCGCCCCACCCCCCGGCACCACCCGGTGACCCGCTGGGTCAAGCCGGAGGAGTTCGTCGAGCTGCGCGAGGAGGCCGAGGAGATCGGCTTCGCCGGGGTGATGAGCGGGCCGCTGGTGCGGTCGTCGTACCGGGCGGGGCGGCTCTACCAGCAGGCGCTGGCGGCCCGTCAGGACACCCCGGTCACCGTCGGCTGACCCTGGGACGCCACCGGGCCACGCCCGCAGAAAACCACCGGGCACGACTGCGGAGGAACACCGGCACGACGACACCCGCCGGGCATTCGAGTGTGTCGATCTTCCCAGACCTCGGCGGCACCCGCAAGAGGTGTCGGGCCGCAGCTCGGCGTCGATTCGGCGACGCTGTCCGGGCACGGCGGGATCGTGTTAGATTCCGCCAGCCCTGACCCGCAACTCATCGATGGTGGTGTCTTTGATGGCGCAGCCGCACACGGTTGTCATCGGCGCCGGCCCTGCCGGCCTCACAGCCGCGTACGAGTTGACCCGGCGACACGCCCCGGTCGACGTGGTGGAGGCCGACGACGTGGTGGGCGGGATCAGCCGCACCGTGGAGCGGGAGGGCTGGCGGTTCGACATCGGCGGGCACCGGTTCTTCACCAAGGTGTCCCGGGTCGAGGCGTTCTGGCACGAGCTGCTCTCCGACGACGACTTCCTGCTGCGCCCCCGGATGAGCCGCATCCACTACCAGGGGCGGCTCTTCGACTACCCGCTGCGGGCCGGCAACGCGCTGCGCAACCTGGGCGTGTGGGAGGCGTGCCGGTGCGTCGGGTCGTACCTGTGGGCGCGGGTGCGTCCGCCGGCCGACCAGAGCCACTTCGAGGGCTGGGTGTCGGCCCGGTTCGGGGCCCGGCTGTACCGGATGTTCTTCAAGACGTACACCGAGAAGGTCTGGGGCATCCCCGCGACGGAGCTGCAGGCGGACTGGGCGGCCCAGCGCATCCGCAACCTCTCCCTCGGCGCGGCGATCCGGGGCGCGCTGCTGCCCCAACGCGGCGGCACCGAGGTGACCAGCCTGATCGAGGAGTTCCGCTACCCCCGGCTCGGCCCGGGGATGATGTGGGAACGCTGCGCCGAACTGGTGGTCAAGGGCGGCGGGACGGTCGAGCTGGAGACGGCCGTGCACACCGTGCACCGCGAGGAGGGCCGGGCGGTCGCGGTGACCGTCGACGGCCCGTCCGGCCAGCGGCGGATCGCCGCCGACCACGTGGTCTCCAGCATGCCGATCTCGGCCCTGGTCCGGGCGATGGACCCGCCCGCGCCGACCGAGGTACGCGAGGCCGCCGACGCGCTGCGGCACCGGGACTTCCTGACCGTGGCGCTGGTGGTGCCGGCCGAGGCCGGGTTCCCCGACAACTGGATCTACGTGCACACCCCCGGGGTGCAGGTCGGGCGGATCCAGAACTACGGCGCCTGGTCGCCGGAGATGGTCCGGGCCGGCGGCACCTGCCTGGGCCTGGAGTACTTCGTCAACGAGGGCGACGAGCTGTGGTCGACCCCCGACCCGGAGCTGGTCGCCTTCGGCACCGCCGAGCTGGAGCGGCTCGGCCTGGTCCGCCCCGGCTCGGTCACCACCGGGTACGTGGTGCGGATGCCGAAGGCCTACCCGGTCTACGACGAGGGGTACGCCGAGGCCGTCGAGGTGATCCGCCGCTGGCTGGCCGAGGCGGTGCCGAACGTGCACCCGGTGGGTCGCAACGGCATGCACCGGTACAACAACCAGGACCACTCCATGCTCACCGCGATGCTGGCCGCCGAGAACATCCTGGACGGCACCGACCACGACGTCTGGGCGGTCAACGTCGAGGAGGACTACCACGAGGAGGGCGGCGGCAGCGCCGACGCCGCTCGTGGCGAGGGCGGCACCGGCCGCGCCGCGCCGGTGGTGCCCCGGCCCCGTACCGCGCCGGTCGGGGACCGTTCGCCCGCCGGCTGACCGCCGGCACGGTCGGGCCCCGGCCGAGCACCGGCCGGGGATCATCCGTCCTGGCGGCGACCACTAGACTCGGCGGCATGGCAAAGCCCCAGGAGAAGGTGTCGTTCGGCCAACGGCTGAAGCAGATCGGGATGGTGTTCCGGTTCACCGCCAAGCAGGACAGGTGGTTCGCGCCGCTGGCCGCCGGGGCGGTGCTGATCCCGCTCGCGCTGACCGTGGTCGCGGTGATCCTCTGGGGCTGGCTCTGGTTGCCGATCGGCATCCTGTTCGCCCTGCTCGCGCTGCTGGTTGTGCTCAACCTGCGGTCCAACAAGGCGATGATGAACGCGGCCGAGGGGCAGCCCGGCGCGGCGGCGCAGATCATGGAGAGCATGCGTGGTGACTGGCGGGTCACCCCGGCGGTCAGCTCCACCACCCAGATGGACATGGTGCACCTGGTGATCGGCCGGCCCGGGGTGATCCTGCTGGCCGAGGGGCACCCGCAGCGGGTCCGGGGCCTGCTGGGCCAGGAGAAGCGCCGGCTGGCCAAGGTCATCGGCTCGGCGCCGCTGCACGACTACGTGATCGGCCAGGGCGAGGGCGAACTGCCGATCCGCAAGCTGCGGATGACCCTGATGCGGCTGCCGCGCACCCTCAACGGCAAGGACGTCAACTCGCTCGACAAGCGGCTCAAGGCGCTCACCGCCCGGCCGCAGATGCCCAAGGGCGCGATTCCCAAGAACATGCGGCCGCCGGGCCGCGCGTTCCGCCAGACCCGGGGCCGCTGAACCCCCATCCGGTACGCCTCCGCGAGCCGGGCCCGTCCGTCGGGTCCGGCTCGCGTCGGGTCCGGGGCCAGCGGGGTGGTGCTGGTTCAGCGGGCGGGGCGGGGAGCGTCGGCGATGACCGCGCCGGTGAGCCGGTCGTGCAGGCCACGACGCTGAGCGTCCATGATCAGGGGCGGTACCACCAGGGCCAGGAGCAGGCCGCGCAGGAGCGCCCGGGGGATCCCGAGCCGCCCGCCGTCGGACCAGTCGAGGCAGCGCAGCCTGGTGATCCACATGCCGGGGGTCTGGGCGAAGAGGCCGAGGAAGAAGCCGTACTCGACGATGAGCACCAGCACCGGGGCCCAGCCGTCACGGACCGGGTCGGCGAAGAAGTTCGACACCAGCAGGCAGAGCACCCAGTCGATCACCAGGGCACCGAACCGTCGGCCGAGGCCGGGCGGGTCGAAGGTGGGGTCGGTGGCGGGCGGCACCGGTGCCGCAGCGGGCGGACTCGTCACGGTGGTCCAGGGTAGTCAGCGCCGGCCCGGGGCCGCCCCGCAGCCCGTCGTCGGGCGGCGGACGCTCCGGAACCGCTCCAGGATGGCCCCGGGACGACCAGCAGGTGGACTCCGGGGGCGTTCCCGCAGTCTGTGCAAATTCGGTCTTTTCATCCTGAACAGCGATACAGCGCTTCAGCCGGTATCGTCCGAACGGACAACCCGGCGGGTACTGAGCGGCGCAGATGACGCTCCGCTAGCGGCGTAACACGGCAGAAACATTGGAGACACGGGCGAGCAACCCCATGGTCATAGCGTCGCCAGAGCCCAGCCACCGGAGTGGACGTGCCAGGAGGACGTGTGTTTGCCAATCCCGAGGAACTCCTGCGATACCTCAAGAACGAGGACGTAAAGTTCGTCGACGTACGTTTTTGTGACCTGCCCGGCGTGATGCAGCACTTCAACCTGCCGGTGGAGTCCTTCGACGACAGCGTCTTCACCGACGGTCTCGCGTTCGACGGTTCGTCGATCCGCGGTTTCCAGGCGATCCACGAGTCGGACATGCTCCTGCTCCCGGACGTCGCGACCGCCTTCATCGACCCGTTCCGCGCGCAGAAGACCCTCGCGCTCAACTTCTTCATCCACGACCCGTTCACCCGTGAGGCCTACTCCCGGGACCCGCGCAACGTGGCCAAGAAGGCCGAGGCCTACCTCGCCGCCAGCGGCATCGCCGACACCGCGTACTTCGGCGCCGAGGCGGAGTTCTACATCTTCGACTCGATCCGCCACGAGACCTCGGCGCACCAGTCGTTCTACTACATCGACTCGGTCGAGGGCGCGTGGAACACGGGGCGTGAGGAGGCCGGCGGCAACCGCGGCTACAAGACCGCGTACAAGGGCGGCTACTTCCCGGTGCCGCCGGTGGACCACTACGCCGACCTGCGCGACTCGATCGTGCGTCGGCTGGTCGACGGCGGTTTCACCGTGGAGCGTTCGCACCACGAGGTCGGCACCGCCGGCCAGTCGGAGATCAACTACAAGTTCTCCACCCTGCTGCACGCCGGTGACCAGCTCCAGCTCTTCAAGTACATCGTGAAGAACGAGGCCTGGGCCAACGGCAAGACGGCCACCTTCATGCCCAAGCCGCTCTTCGGCGACAACGGCTCCGGCATGCACACCCACCAGAGCCTCTGGCTCAACGGCGAGCCGCTGTTCTACGACGAGACCGGCTACGCCGGCCTGTCGGACACCGCCCGCTGGTACATCGGTGGCCTGCTGCACCACGCTCCGTCGCTGCTGGCGTTCACCAACCCGACGGTCAACTCGTACCGTCGGCTGGTGCCCGGCTACGAGGCCCCGGTCAACCTGGTCTACTCGCAGCGCAACCGCTCCGCCTGCACCCGCATCCCGGTCACCGGCAGCAACGCCAAGGCCAAGCGGGTCGAGTTCCGGGTGCCGGACCCGTCCAGCAACCCGTACCTCGCCTTCTCGGCGATGATGATGGCCGGCCTGGACGGCATCAAGAGCAAGATGGAGCCGCCGGCCCCGATCGACAAGGACCTCTACGATCTCCCGCCGGAGGAGTGGGGCGACGTCAAGCAGGTGCCGGGCTCGCTGCCGGAGGTGCTCGACGCCCTGGAGGCCGACCACGACTACCTGCTCGACGGCGGTGTCTTCACCCCCGACCTGATCTCCACCTGGATCGGGTGGAAGCGGGCCAACGAGGTCGACCCGGTGCGTCTGCGCCCGACCCCGCACGAGTTCGCGATGTACTTCGACTGCTGAGGTAGATCAAGGCACTGACCTGCACCAACAGGATCAACACTGATCTTGGCGACAGGTGGGTTACAACCTCACGGACGGCGGTCACGCCCGGCTCACAGCCGGGCGTGGCCGCCGTTTCGTGCCGCTCGCCGGGCCCGGCACCGGGTCGACGGCAGCCGCGTCCCGTCAGGTCGAGTTCGGGCACCAGAGGGTGGTCCCCGCGGCCGGGCGGCGAGGCGGGCGCCGGCCGGTGAGGACCGACCGCCGGGCCGGCCCGACCGCGTCCGGCGTCGCATCGGTGGGCCGGCCCTGGCCCGCCCACCGATGCGACACAGCGTCAGTTGGTGCTGAAGACCGCGTTGTCCAACTCCCCGCGGAACTGGTCGTTGTTGGTCAGGCCCGGACCCTTCGCACCGATGTTGACCTTCGCGGTGCTGGTGATGTTCATGGTGGCCCCGGACCCGGTCTTGACCACCTGGTTGTCGACGACGAGGCTCAGCACGTCCCCGCGTCGCTTGCACTGGACGAACGTCCAGCCCTGGTCGGCGATGGAGGCGTCCGCGGTGAGCAGGAGCGAGGTTGCGCCGTTGACGCCGGTGCCGGCGATGCGGCAGCCGGGCTTGCCGTTGTCGAGTTGGAGCTTCCACTGGGCAGGGTCGGCGAAGAGGCCCTTCTGGATCAGGTTGGCCCCGCCGGTCAGTTGACCCGAAGTGATCTTGACCAGGGTGCTGATCGTGAAGTCCTGGCTGCCCGGGCTCAGGTTCGCGGCGTCCGGCACCTGGACCACGGCGCTTCCCGTGGCCGGGAAGGCCAGCGCCGGGCTGGTGCCCGTGCCGCTGGGACGGCTCGCCCGGGAGACGCCGCCCGGAGCACTCACCGCGATGCAGCCGGAGTCGCCAGGGGTGGCGACGTCGGCGAAGCAGCCGGACGTCCATGGGCCGGGCTCGACCTGGCCGGTGGGGGTGGCGTCGAAATCCAGCCGTAGCTGTTCGGTCGCGGCGTACGCAGGCGTGACGCCCAGCAGCAGGGTGCCGGCGAGGGCGGTGACACCCAGGGTGAGTGCGGCGGTGATCCGACCCATGAAGACCCTCCAGAAGATTCTGCTGCCGTCCCCGTCCGGTCGCAGCGTGCCAACATGATTACCGTGGGTGCGTCCACTGTCAACGCTGCGGAGTTGACGATCGAGCCGGGCAGCCCGCGCCCACCCCGCACCCCGGCCCGTCAGGGCGGGTCAGGCAGGTCACGGCGGGTCGGGTACCGGCGCAGCGCCCCGAGCGTGCCCGCGAGTACCAGGACGGTCATCGCGATCGCCCCGGGTGCCTTCGTGTAGCGGGCGACCGAGGTGCCGTCGGGCAGGGTGAGGAAGGCCGCCACCGCCGCCGCCGTCACGAACCAGGTGGTCCGGGTCGCCGCCACCGCGAGCAGCAGCAGCGGCCCGGTCACGTACCACGGGTGCAGGACCGGGGCGAGCAGCACCGTCGCGGCCAGCGCCGCGCCCGCCGCACCCAGGGTGACCCGGGGCCGGGCCGCCGCCAGCCGGTGCACCCGCTGCCGGACGTCGTTGAGCCGGCGCAGCGCCGTCCACGCCCGCCACCACAACACCACCAGCAGCGCCACCAGCGCCACCAGGCCCACCGCCCGGGTCACCGGCACCGCGTCCGGCCGCCGACCGGCCAACTCGCCGACGTAGTCGACGACGAAGCCGACCGCCGTCGGTGGTGACGTCCACTGCTGCGAGTCCCCGCTGCGGGCCAGCCCGGCCACCCAGCCCAACCCCAGGCCGGACAGCGCCGACACCGCCGCCAGGGTGGCCAGGACCGCCCCGGCGAGCCGGCCGCCGTCGCGCAGCAGGGCCCGCAGGGTGTAGCGGCCGTGCACCGCCGTCAACGCCGCGAACGGCAGCACCACCAGCGCGGTCGCCTTCACCGCCACCGCCAGCCCGAACAGCACCCCGGCGACGAGCAGCCCCCGGGTCCGGCCCGGCGACCGCACCAGCACCAGCAGACCCAGCGCGAGCAGGCCGAGCAGCACCGCGTCGTTGTGCGCGCCGGCCACCAGGTGCACCCCGACCAGCGGCGAGGCCAGCCCCAGCCAGGCCGCCCGGCGGGTGGGCACCCCGGCGGCACGGGCCAGGCCGGGCAGGCACAGCGCCACCAGCAGCACCCCGGCCACCGCGTACAGCCGCAGCACCAGCAGGGTGCCGAGCAGGGAACCGCCGGCTCCGGCAGCCAGGGCGGCCAACAGGACGAAGACCGGGCCGTACGGGGCCGGGGTGTCCCGCCAGATCGGCGCGACCGCGTCCGCCCACGGGCAGCCGGCCGCCGCCACCCCCACCCGGTACGGGTCGTGCCCGGCCGCGTACGACCAGCCCTGGCAGGCGTACGAGTAGACGTCCCGGCTGGCCAGGGGCGGGGTGAGCAGCAGCGGCAGCGACCACAGCCCGGCGGTGACGTACGCCCACCGGGTCGACGGGGCACCGGCGCGCAACACCCACCAGGCCCCCACCATCAGCGCCGTGCCGGCCAGCCAGCAGCTCACGGCGGCCGGGCCGTGCGGCGCACGCCACGGGCCGGTCGGCGGCACCTCGGGCAGCACCCCGCCCAGCCAGCCGGCCACGGCGAGCAGCACCGCTCCGGTCAGCCCGACGTAGCGGGCCACGCGGGCCCGCCCGGTCGGTGCGCCGGCCTCGGTCACCGGCCACCTCTCCTCAGTCGGCGGGCGCATCCACGGTGGCGGGTCGCCTTCCCGCCCGAGCCGACCGTACCAACCGGACAGCCACCACGATCACCAACAGCGTCATCAGCGGGGCGCCGGGCATCTTGGTGAACCGGGGCAGCCCGGTGCCGTCCGGCAGCACCAGGAACGACGAGACCAACGCCACCAGCGCGAACCACCGGGTCGACCGGTGGGTCGTCGCGGCGAGCACGGCCATCGGCCACAGCCAGTACCAGGGGTGGAACAGCGGCGCGAGGGCCACCGTCGCGGCCAGCGCCAGGCCGGCGTGCCACAGCGGGTCGCGGGTGCGGGCCCGCCACCACAGCCAGACCAGCAGCACCGCCAGCACCAGCATGCCGATCGTCCGGGTCACCGGCAGCGCGTCGACGTCCGCGCCGAACAGGGCCGCGACGTAGCCGGCGGTCTGCCCGACCGCGGTCGGCGGTGAGGTCCAGGCGATCACCAGACCGCCCTGTTCCAGGCCGGCGATCCATCCGAAGTCCAGTCCCGCCGCCAGGGTCGCGCCGGCCACCGCGACCAGCGCACCGCCGGCGACCGGCAGGCCGTCGTGCAGCAGCGCCCTGATCCGGTACGGCCCGACCAGCGCGGCCAGCACCGCGAACGGCACCACCACCAGCGCGGTCACCTTCACCGCGCCGGCCAGCCCGAGCAGCACCCCGCCGGCCAGCAGCGGCCAGCGCCGGCCCGGGTTGGCCGCCACCACGGCCAGGCCGGCGACCAGCAGGCCGATCATCAGCGCGTCGTTGTGCGCCCCCGAGACCAGGTGTACGCCGACCAGCGGCGAGGCCAGCGCCAGCCACACCGCCCGCTGCGCCGGTACGCCGCAGCGCCGGGCCAGCGTCGGCAGACAGGCGGCGGTCAGCGCCACCCCGGCCACGGCGAGCAGCCGGAACAGGGCGATGTTGACGGTCAGCGCGGTGTCCGGATCGAGACCACCGGTGAGCCGTACCACCGCCCCGGCGATCATCACGAACAGCGGCCCGTACGGGGCGGGGGTGTCCCGCCAGATGTAGGAGATGGTGTCGATCCACGGGCAGGGCAGCGCCGACACCCCCTGCTCGTACGGGTTGATCCCGGCCGCGTAACTCGCGCCCTGGCAGGAGTACGCGTACACGTCGCGGCTGGCCAGCGGCGGCGCGACCAGCAGCGGCAGCACCCACAGCCCGGCGGTGACCAGCGCCCACCGGGTCGATGGCACCCGATCGCGTAGCGTCCACCACGCCCAGGCCAGCAGCCCGGTGCCGACCAGCCAGAGCACGATGATCAGCGGCCCGTGCCGGCTCTGCCAGATGCTGACCGGGGTGGGTCGCAACTCCGACCCGGGCAGCGCACCCCCGAGGTACGCGGCGACGGCGAGCAGCACCGAACCGGACAGACCGAGCCAGCGGGACAGGTGGTGAGGCACGTCCGTCATGCTGCCAGTAGCGTGGGCGCGGACCGGAGGTGGGCATGCGGGGCAGCAGGGTGGTGGGGTCGGCCACCGTGGTCGCCGTCGTGCTCGCCGGGGTGTGGCTGGCGTCGCCCCCGCTCGGGTCGGACCTGTCGGCCCAGGTGGCCCGCGCCGACTTCTTCGCCGCGCACGGCTGGGCCCTGGTCGACCTGCGCTGGTACGCCGGCATCCGGCCGCTCGGCTACAGCCTGGTCTCACCGCCGCTGATGGCGACCCTCGGGGTACGTCCCACGGGGGCACTGGCGTTGGTCGTCTCGGCCGCCGCGTTCGCCGCCCTGCTGGTGCGTACCCGGGTGCCCCGGCCGCTGCTCGGCAGCCTGGTCGGGGTGCTGACGATCACCGGCAACCTGGTCTCCGGCCGGGTCACCTACGCCCTCGGGGTGGCTTTCGGGCTGGTCGCCCTGCTCGCCCTGACCCTGCCTGCCGACCGGCACGGCCCCGACGGACCGGGTTTCGCGCCAGGCACCCGGGGCCGGGCGGACGGCCGGGGCGGCGCGGGCGGGGCGGACCGCCGGGGCAGCGCGGCCGGGGCGGACCGCCGGGGCGGGCGCTGGACACGGGGCGGGGGCTGGGGCCGGCCGGTCCTGGCGGTGGCCGGTGCGGCGCTGGCGTCGGCGAGCAGCCCGGTGGCGGGTCTGTTCGTCGGCCTGGTCGGGGTGGCGCTGCTGGTCACCCGCCGATGGGCCGATGGCCTGCTGCTCGGGGTCGCGGCGGCGGTGCCGCTGGCGGTCACCGGGCTGTTGTTCGGTGAGGGCGGCTGGATGAACATCAGCGGCTCCGACACCCTCCGGTCGGTCACGGTCAGCCTGCTGGTGGCGGCGGTGGTGGCGTACCGGCCGGTGCGGGTGGGGGCGTTGCTGTCGGCGGGCGGGGTGCTGGCGGCGGCGCTGGTGCACACCCCGGTCGGGCTGAACGCGACCCGCCTGGTGACGATGTTCGCGCTGCCGGTGCTGGCCGCCGCCGCCCGGCCACCCGCCTGGCTCACCACCCGACTCCCGCGCCGGGCCGCCCCCGGGTCCGGCGGGGCCACCCGACCGGTCCCGCCGGTCAGCCCGCCCGTCGGGACCGGCGCGGTGGCGTTGGCCGTGCTGCTGGCGGCGGTGTGCTGGTGGCTGCCCCCGGTGGTCCCCGCCGACGTCCGCAGTGCCGACGATCCGACCGCCGATCGCAGCTACTTCGCCCCGCTCGCCGCCGAGCTGGGCCGGCGCGGGCTCACCGGGCGGGTGGAGGTGCCGCCGACCCGCAACTACTGGGAGGCGGCACAGCTCGGCGAGGTGCCGCTGGCTCGGGGTTGGCTGCGTCAGGTCGACATCGGCCGCAACCCGCTGTTCTTCACCACCGTCCCCGGGGCCCGCGGCACCGGTGTGCCGTTGACCGCCGACAGCTACCGGGCCTGGCTGGACGAGTACGCCGTGCAGTACGTCGCCGTCGCCGACGCGCCGCTGTCCTGGGTGGGCCGGGCCGAGGCGGACCTGGTCGGGGCGGGGTTGCCGTACCTGACCGAGGTCTGGTCGGACCGGCACTGGCGGTTGTACGCGGTGACCGACCCGATGCCCCTGGTCGCCGGGCCCGGGGTGCTGGTCCGGCAGGACGCCGCCACGCTGACGTTCCGGACCACCGCCGCCGGCCAGGTCCCGGTCCGCATCCGCCACTCCCCCTGGCTGACCGTCTCACCCGACGCCACCGTCACCGCCGACGGCCCCTGGACCCTGGTCACCGTCCCCCACGCCGGCACCTGGACCCTCCACTCCTGACCCGCCGGCCCCCACCCCGCCCGCCCTCGCGCCTGCTCGCGCCCGCTCGCGCCCGCTCGCGTCGATCAAGAGGTTGGCGTCAGCCTGGTCGCCGTTCCTGACGTAAACCTCTTGATCACCGCAGACCACCCCGTCCGGGCCGGGCGATCAAGAGGTTTGCGTCAGCCCCGCCCGGATCTTCGACGCCAACTTCTTGATCACCACGCCGTTGCCCCGTGATCAAGAAGTTGTCGTCACGGATTCGCGGTAGGGTGACGCGAACCTCTTGATCAACTCGACTGGGCGGGGGCGGGGGCGGTGGGGCGGGCGCGGACGTGCAGGCGTTCGCCCTGGGGGCCGAAAAGGCTGAGGATCTCGGCCGGCACGTCGAACGGGTTGCCGAACCAGTGCGGGGTGCGGGTGTCGAACTCGGCGACCTCACCGGCGTCGAGGGTGAGGTCGTGCCTGCCGAGCAGCAGCCGGATCCGGCCGGAGAGCACGTAGAGCCACTCGTACCCCTCGTGCACCTGCGGGGCCGGCTCCCCCACCGGCGTCTGCGGCGGATACATCATCTTGTACGCCTGGACGCCACCCGGGCGGCGGGTCAACGGCACGATGGTGACGCCGTGCCTGACGACCGGCCGGCGGTGGACCCGGGGATCCCTGGTCATCGGCGTGCCGACGAGGTCGTCGAGCGGCACCCGGTGGAAGCGGGCCAGGGCGAGCAGGAGTTCCAGGGTGGGCCGCCGGCCGCCGGACTCCAGCCGGGACAGGGTGCTGACCGAGATCCCGGTCGCCGCGCCGAGCTGACTCAGGGTCACGCCACGCTGCTGCCGTAACGCCCGCAGCCGCGGCCCGACGGTGGTGAGCACCTCCTCCTCGGTGGTGACACCGGTATCGCCCGGCACCACCCACTGCCCCGGTCCGGGCCCCTGCCCCGCCGCTGCGGCCCGCCCGGAGCCGTCGCGCACCGGGCTTGGGCCGGCACGTCGGGATGCCGCCGTCTGGTCGCTGTGATCGTCGGTCACCGCACCAGTTTGCCATTCCGGCAAAGAAATTTGGCAGTACGGTGAGCCGGGCGGACGATCCGGGGCATCGGCGGGACGGACCCGCCCGGAGGGAGGCAGTGGTCATGACGTACCCGGTGGTGCACGACGTGGTGGTGGTCGGTGGCGGCGCGGCCGGGCTCAGCGGTGCCCTCGCCCTGGGCCGGTTCCGCCGCGACGTGGTGGTGATCGACGGCGGCGCCCCGCGCAACGCCCCGGCCGACCACGTGCACAACTTCCTGACCAACGAGGGCGTCCCACCCGCCAGCCTGTACGCGACGGGCCGGGCCGAGGTGGCCCGGTACGGCGTGACCCTGCTCGACGCCACCGTCACCGCCGCCCACCCGCTCGACGGCGCACCCGCGACCACCGGTGCGAACCCGACCGGTGGCGCAGGAGAGAGCAGCGCCGGAGAGAACGGCGCAGGAGAGAGCAGCCCGGCCGACAGCGCCGGGCCGGCGCGGTTCGCCGTGACGCTGGCCGACGGCCGGGTGCTGCACGCCCGGCGGTTGCTGGTCACCACCGGCCTGGTCGACGAGCTGCCCGACGTGCCGGGGCTGGCCGGGCGGTGGGGCCGCGACGTGCTGCACTGCCCGTACTGCCACGGGTGGGAGGTGCGCGACCAGGCCGTCGGGGTGCTCGCCACCGGACCGATGGCCGCCCACCAGGCGCTGCTGTTCCGGCAGCTCACCGACGACGTGGTGGTCTTCACGCACACCGCCGGGCCGTTGCCCGCCGACGAGGCCGAGCGGCTGGCCGCCCGGGGCGTCACCGTGGTCGACGGCGAGGTGGCGGAGCTGGAGGTCACCGCCGACCGGCTCACCGGCGTACGGCTGCGGTCCGGGCGGGTGGTCCCCCGGGAGGCGCTGGTGGTGGCGCCCCGGTTCGGCGTCCGGGCCGCCTTCCTCGCCGGGCTGGGGTTGGCCCCGGAGGACTTCGTCGTCGGCGGGCACGCCGCCGGCGACCGGATCGCCGCCGACGCCAGCGGCGCGGCCGGGGTGCCCGGGGTCTGGGTGGCCGGCAACGTCACCGATCCGCAGGCCACCGTCATCGCCGCGGCGGCGGCGGGGCTGAAGGCCGCCGCCGCGCTCAACGCCGACCTGATCGCGGAGGACACCGACCTGGCCGTCGCCGCACGACGTACCGCCGCCGGGCAGGCCGGGGCGGCGCACACGCAGACCGGGGTCGTGGCCGGGCAGGCCGGGCCGGACGGGGGGCAGGCCGGCCCGGTGGACGAGGCGACCGCCAGGCACTGGGATGAGCTGTACCGGGGCCGGGAGCGGTACTGGAGCGGGCGGCCCAATCCGCACCTGGTCGACGTGGCCGGGACGCTGCCGCCGGGCACCGCGTTGGACCTGGGCTGCGGCGAGGGCGGTGACACGGTGTGGTTGGCCCGGCAGGGCTGGCGGGTGACCGCCGTCGACGTCTCCACCGCCGCCCTGGAGCGGTCGGCCGCCGCGGTGGCTGCCGCCGGGATGGCGGCACTGGTCGACTTCCAGCGGCACGACCTGGCCCGGACCTTCCCGACCGGCGTGTTCGACCTGGTCTCCGCGCAGTTCCTCCAGTCGCCGCTGGAGTTTCCCCGGGCCGAGGTGCTGCGGGCGGCGGCGCGGGCGGTCGCCCCGGGCGGGCGGCTGCTCGTGGTCGAGCACGGGGCGGTGCCGCCGTGGGGCAACGCCGCGCACCACCACACCCGGTTCCCCACCCCGCAGGAGACCCTGGCCGTCCTCGACCTCGACCCGGACGGCTGGCACGTCGAGCGGCTCGACGTGCCGCAGCGGCAGGCGACCGGCCCCGACGGCCAGACCGGCACCCTGGTCGACCACCTGGTGCTGGTGCGCCGCCGGTAGGCCCGGCGTACCCGTCCCCGACGCCGGGGCTCAGACCCCGGCGTCGAGGACGCGTTGCATCGCGGCCCGGGAACGCCTGGCGGTGCGCAGGTAGTCGTCGAGGAACTCACCCGGGTCGTCCGCGCCGAGCAGCCGCACCACCCCGGCCAGCTCCACCCCGTGCCGGGGAAGCTGGTCACCGGCGCGTCCCCGGACCAGCATCAACGCGTTGCGGACCTGCGCGGCGAGGGTCCACCCGGCGGTCATCGCGACGGCGTCCGCCGGGTCGACCAGCTTGGCGTTCCGGGCCGCCGCGAGCGCGTCGAGGGTACGCGTGCCGCGCAGCTGCGGGTACGCCCCGGCGTGCCGGAGCTGGAGCAGTTGCACCGCCCACTCGACGTCGGCGAGGCCACCCCGGCCGAGCTTCGTGTGGGTGGCCGGATCGGCGCCCCGGGGCAGCCGTTCGTTCTCCACCCGGGCCTTGATCCGGCGGATCTCGACCACCTGTTCCCGGGTCAACCCGTCGGCCGGGTAACGGACCGGGTCGACCATCTGCTCGAACTCGGTGCCCAGGTCGGCGTCGCCGCAGACGAACCGGGCCCGCAGCAGCGCCTGCGCCTCCCACACCCGCGACCAGCGGGCGTAGTACTGGGCGTACGCGGCGAGGCTGCGCACCAGCGGGCCCTGCCGCCCCTCGGGGCGCAGGTCGGCGTCGACGCCGAGCGCCGGATCGGGGGCGGGGGCACCGAGCAGGCGGCGCAGTTCCTCGGCGATCGCGTGCGCGGCGGCGCTGGCCGTGCTCTCCGCCGTCCCGGCCGGTGGGTCGTAGACGAAGAGCACGTCGGCGTCGGAGAGGTAGTTCGACTCGTACCCGCCGAGGCGACCGAGGCCGATCACCGCGAACCGCAGGCCGGGCAGCTCCGGCTGGGCGGCCCGGACGGCGCGCAGCGCGGCGGACAGGGTGGCGTCGGTGACGTACGACAGGCCGGTGCCGACCCGGGTGACGTCGGCCAGCGGGCCGGCAGGTGCGCCGCGCTCGGGTCGCGGGGCCAACCCGCCGGCCCGGCTGAGCACGTCGGCGCAGGCGATCCGGACGAGTTCCCGGCGACGCAGCGCGCGTACCGCCCGGGTCGCCTCGACCGGGTCGGCGTGCCGGGCCGCGGCGGCGGCGAACCCGTCGCAGAGCACCTCCCGGGGCCGGGGGGTCAGTTCGTTCTCCTCGGCCAGCAGCCGCAGCGCCTCCGGTTCCCGGGCCAGCAGGTCGGCCGCGTAGCGGGACGAGGACAGCACCCGGGCCAGCCGGCGGGCCACCGGGCCGGAGTCGCGCAGCAGCCGCAGATACCACGGGGTGCTGCCGAGCTTGTCGGAGACCTGGCGGTAGTTGAGCAGCCCCCGGTCCGGTTCGGGCGCGTCGGCGAACTCGCTGAGCAGCACCGGCAGCAGGGTGCGCTGGATGGCCGCCGTCCGGCTCACCCCGCCGGTGAGGGCCTGCAGGTGCCGCAGCGCCCCGGCCGGGTCGGCGAAGCCGAGGACCTCCAGCCGGTGCCGGGCCGCCTCCGGGGTGAGCCGCAGACCGTCGGCGGGCACCCGGGCCACCGACTCCAGCAGCGGCCGGTAGAGCAGCTTGGCGTGCAGCCGGCGTACCTCGGTGGCGTGGGCGACCCAGTCGGCCCGGAAGCTCTCCACGGCGCTGCGGCCGGGGATGGCGGCGTAGCCGAGCGCGGCGGCCAGCCAGCGCAGCGCGGCCGGCTCGGTCGGCACGGTGTGGGTGCGCCGCAGCGCCTGGAGCTGGAGCCGATGTTCGACACCGCGCAGGAAGCGGTACCCGCGCAGCAGCGCCTCGCCGTCGGCCCGCCCGACGTAGCCACCGGCCACCAGCGCGCGCAGCGCCGGCACGGTGCCCGGCACCCGCAGCGACTCGTCGCCCCGACCGTGCACCAGTTGCAGCAGTTGGACGGCGAACTCGATGTCCCGCAGCCCGCCCGGACCCCGTTTGATCTCGCGGTCCAGCTCCTTCGGCGGGATGTTGTCGATGATCCGGCGGCGCATGGCGCGTACGTCGGAGACCGCCTCGGGACGTTCGGACGCCCGCCAGACCAGCGGGGCGAGGGCATCGATCCACTCGCCGGCCAGCGCCAGGTCACCGGCGGCCGGCCGGGCCTTGAGCAGCGCCTGGAACTCCCAGGTGCGGGCCCACCGCTGGTAGTAGGCGAGGTGGCTGGCCAGGGTGCGCACCAGCGGCCCCCGGTTGCCCTCGGGGCGCAGCGCGGCGTCCACCGGCCAGGCGACCAGCCCGCAGACGTGGATCAGCCGGGCGGCGACGGTGGTCGCGGCGGGCAGGTCCTCGTCGGTCGCGGCCACGAAGATCACGTCGACGTCGGAGACGTAGTTCAGCTCGTCGCCGCCGCACTTGCCCATCGCCACCACGGCCAGCCGGGGCCGGGGCGTGCCCGCCGGCAGCTCGCCCACCGCGATCTCGTACGCCGCCGCGAGGGTGGCGTCGGCCAGTGCGGACAGCGCCGACATCACCTGCTCCAGGCCGCGTCCGCCGGTCAGGTCGGCCGCCGCGATCCGCAGCAGCGCCAACCGGTACGCCTGCCGCAGCACCGCCACCGGCGCGGTGGCGGTGGTCAGCCGGCCGGCGAACGCCAGGTCCAGCCGCCCGTCGGCGGTGGGGGCCAGCCCGTCCGGGGCGGTGCCGAGCACCGTCCACTGTCCGGGGTTGGCGACCAGGTGGTCACCCAGGGCGGAGGAGGCCCCGAGCACGGCGACCAGCCGGCGGCGCAGCCCCGGGTCGGCGGCGAGCGCGGCCAGCAGCTCCGACCCGGTCGCCCCGTCGTCGGCGGTACGGCGTTCGGTCTCCACCATCCGGTGCAGCTGGCGCAGCGCCAGATCCGGGTCGGCGGCCCGGGAGAGCGCGGCCAGCAGGTCGGCCGCCGACCGGTCGGCGGGTTCCTGCTCGTCGGCCTGCCACAGCCCGAGGCCGTCCGCCCCGAGCAGGTCGGCGGCGCGGACCCCACCGTCACCCTCGGCGAACCCGTAGCGGGCCAACCGTCCCCTGGTCGGTCTGCTCATCTCAGTGCCCGAGCAGGGGCAGGCTGCGGCGGGTGTCGTCGTCCAGTTCACCGAGGGCGAGGGCGGCGAACCGGACGGCGAACGGCTGCCACACCTCCTCGACGTCGGCCATCACCCGGCCGCAGGCGGCCACCACCAGCTCCTCGTCGTAGCCCAGCTCGGCGAGCAGCGCGGAGCCGTGCGCCCATTCGGCGATCATGGCGGTGTCGCACTCGATGTGGAACTGGAGACCCCAGGCCCGGTCGCCGAGCCGGAACGCCTGGTGCGGGTAGCGGGTCGAGGCGGCCAGCAGGGTGGCGGCCCGGGGCAGCTCGGTGATCTCGTCGGCGTGCCACTGGAGCACGTCCGGGATCAGCGGCACGTACCGGAACAGCAGGTCGCTCTCGGCGGCGTCGCGCCGGCCGACCACTCCCGGGCCCACCTCGGGGCCGGACGGGCTGCGCTCGACCAGGCCGGCGTGCGCGGTGGCGAGCAGCTGTGCGCCGAGGCAGACGCCGAGGGTCGGCACCCGGTGCCGGACCGCCTTACGCAGCAGCCCTTCGAGCTTCGGGAACCAGGGTGCGCCGGGGGTGCCGTCGGGGGCCGGGTAGGCGTGCTGGTCACCGCCGAGCACCACCAGCGCCACGTACCCGGTGAGGTCGTCGGGGATCTCGTCGCCGGCGTGCGGGCGCAGCACCCGCAGCTCAAGTCCCCCCTCCGCCAGCCACTCCCCCAGCCGTCGGGGGTCGTCGGTCGGGTCGTTCTCGATCACCAGTGCGGTTCCCACGCCGTCGAGGCTATCGGGTGCGTCGACCGCCGCCGGGAACGCCTCGGTCCGCCCGGCGGGGCGGCTATGCTCGGCCGCTGTGATCGCCGACGACCCGTCCGTCCTGCGCCCGCCCGTGCTGCGCGAGGGCGACACGGTGCTGCTGGTCTCACCGTCCGGGCCGACCCGGCCGGAGCGGGTGGCCCGGGGCATCGAGCTGCTGACCGGCTGGGGGCTGTGCCCGCAGGTGGCGCCGAACGCGTACGCCAGGCGGGGTTACCTCGCCGGTGACGACGCGCTGCGCGCCGCGGACCTGAACGCCGCCTTCGCCGACCCGCAGGTGCGCGGGGTGATCTGCACCCGGGGCGGGTACGGCGCACAGCGGGTGGTCGACCTGATCGACATGGCCGCCGTCCGGCGGGACCCGAAGGTGGTGGCCGGGTTCTCCGACATCACCGCCCTGCAGTTCGCGCTCTGGCGGGGTGCCCGGTTGGCCGGCGTGCACGGCCCCGGGGCGGCCTGGGTGGACGAGCGGACCCCGCTGCGCTCGGCGGAGTCGCTGCACGCCGCGCTGATGACCACCGCGCCGGTGACCGTCGCGGCGGTGCCTACCGAGGAGACCTACCCGGTGCGGGTTCCCGGCCGGGCGGTGGGCCGGCTGCTCGGCGGGAACCTCTGCCTGATCACCGCCACCCTCGGCACCCCGGACATGCCGGACCTGACCGGGGCGGTACTGCTCGTCGAGGAGGTGCAGGAGCCGCCGTACAAGGTCGACCGGATGCTCACCCACCTGCGCCGCGCCGGGGTGCTCGACGGCCTGGCCGGGGTGGCGGTGGGCCAGTTCACCGACTGCGCCGACGGCTGGGACACGACCGTCGTGGACGTGCTCACCGACCGGCTGGGCGACCTCGGCGTGCCGGTCCTCGGCGGCCTGCCGATCGGCCACGGCCCCGGCCAGCTCACCGTCCCGGTCGGCACCACCGCCACCCTCGACGCCACCGCCGGCACCCTCACCACCACCCCCGCCGTCCGCTGACCCCACCCCTACTCCCGCCCACCGCTCCGTCCCGCCCTGCCCTCCTCCCGCCTCGCCTTGCCTCGGTGATCAAGAGGTTTGCGTCGCGGGAAAGCGCGTTCCTGACCGAAAACTCTTGATCACCGGGGCGAGGCGGTGGAACTTTCAGCTGGCGGACAGGGTCGGGACGGGAGTTTTCCAGGTTCAGTGGTCACTGTCGGTGACGTCAACATCACCACCGACCCATGGAGGACTGATGTCCCGCACGATGTCGAAGAAGCAGCTGCTGGTCGGCCTCGCTGCCGCCGGCGTGCTCGGGGTGGGGATCGCCGCTCCGACGGTGGCCTTCGCCGAGGAGTCGACGACCCCGACCGCCGGCGTCAGCAGCGAGGCCGAGCCGGGTGCCGACCAGCAGCAGCGCGCCGACCGCAAGAACGAGCTCGCCGAGGCGCTCGCCAAGGAACTGGGGGTGGACACCGACAAGGTGACCGCCGCCCTGGAGAAGGTGCGCGAGCAGCACCGGCCCAAGGGTGACCGGCCGGAGCGCCCGTCGCCGCAGGACCGGCAGGAGAAGCTGGCCGAGCGGCTGGCCCAGGCGGTCAAGGACGGCAAGCTCACCCAGGAGCAGGCCGACGCGATCACCAAGGCCGTCGAGGCCGGGGTCTTCCCGGGTCCGGCCGGTCGCGGCCACCACGGCGGCCCGGAGGGTACGCCCGACAAGTGACCCGCTGCGGCCCGACCGACCCGGGCGGGCCGACCGACCCGGGCGGGCCGACCGACCCGGGCGGGCCGACCGACCCGGGCGGGCCGACCGACCCGGGCGGGCCGACCGACCCGGGCGGGCCGACCGACCCGGGCGGGCCGACCGACCCGGGCGGGCCGAAGATCGACGCGACAGGGCCGACGTTGTGGTGTCCGACGCACTGGGACACCGCAACGTCGGCCCCCTGGCGTCAGGCGCGGTCGCCCGAGGAGAAGAGACCGAGGTGGGTGCCCACCGGGTCACGCACCACGGCGCGGGTCAGGCCGCTCGGCGTGGTCCGGGGCGGGGTCAGCACCGTGCCGCCCGCCGCCTCGATCCGCTTGCAGGTCTGCGCCACGTCGGCCACCTCGGCGTAGAGGATCGCGTAGCCGGGTGCGCCCTCGGCGAGAGCCCGGATGCCGCCGCCGATGCCGGTCGACTCCCCCGCTGGGGTCGTCCGGTAGGAACCGCCCTCGGCCGTGCCCTCCTCGGTGAAGGTCCAGCCGAACAGCTCCGCGTAGAAGCTCTGCGTCTCGTCCGGCCGGTCGGTGCCGATCTCGAACCAGGTGACGGGTGTGCTGGTCACGCGTTGCCTCCTGTTCCCCCGCCGACCGGGCGGCCGGCGGGCTCGCAGCCAGCTTCCCGGGTGTCCGCGACACCGTCCTGTCGGTGTTTACCGCCCGGTCCACCCGGCCACGCACACCGATCCCTCCGGACAGCCCCGCACCGATCCGTCCGGACAGCCCCGCACCGACCGGCCTGGGCGACCACGCGGCCGGCCTGGGCGGCTCACGCGCCGGCCGACCCGGGCAGCCGGCATGCCGGGTCAGACCAGGGTCAGCCGGCGCACCCGCGCGGCGGGGACGTCCAGATCGGCCGGGGAGAACTCCCGGGTCACCCGCTCCGACAACGCCTCGACCCCGACGATCCGGTCGGTACGGAAGCAGCGCAGCCCGGCGCGCAGCCGGCACCAGGCGAGCAGATACCAGTGCCGGTCGTTGCCGAGGTAGCCCAGCGGCTCGACCTCGCGCGACGAGGGCACGTCGTAGCGGTCGGCGTACCGCAGGCGTAGCACCCGGCGGGCGGCGACCGCGTCGGCGACGACGGCCGGGACGGACGTGGTCGGCCCGGTGCCGGCCAGCAGCACCCGGCCGGCGAGCAGGCGCGCGTCGGCGGCGTCGGCGGCCGGCAGCACCGCGAGCAGTTTGCGCAGCGCCGTGCCACCGGCCACGGCGAACGGGGTGCCGGCGAGCCGGTGCAGGGCCACCGCCATCGCCACCGCCTCGGTGGCGGTCAGGTTGACCGGCGGCAGGGTGTGCGACCGGTCGACCACGTAACCGCCGGTGCGACCGGGCTCGGCCCAGATCGGCACGCCGGACTCCTGGAGGGCTACGATGTCACGTTCGACGGTGCGGGTGCTCACCTCGAACCGGTGGGCCAGCCAGCGGGCGCTGCGCGGCCGGGGCGAGACCGCCCGCAGCTCCTCCACCAGGGCATAGAGACGATCCGTCCGGTTCACCCCCGCACGCTACGACGGGGGTACGACACCCGACCCCGGCCACCCCGGCAGGGACGGACGACACCCGGCCCCCGGCTCAGGCGATGCAGGCGCAGACGATCAGGGCCGCGCCGAAGTGGGTGGCGGCGCTGACCCGGGCCGCCGGGTGCGGCTGGTCCGAGCAGATGACCTCACCGAGCTTGCCCGGGGTGAGCAGGTCCAGCACGCCGAAGGCGAGCGCCATCACGGCCAGCCCGATCAGCCCGAAGAGCACCGTCGAGGCGAGCCCCTTGGCGAAGTCGTCGTAGCTGGTCACGATCGCGGTGAAGACGATGCCGGCGACACCCAGCTGGTTGGCGGCCAGCAGCAGCCCGGCGTTGCCGTTGCGCTGCACCCAGATCAGCTCGCGCAGCTTGCCCGGGGTGAGCACGTCGACCAGCACGAAGCCGGCCGCCATCAGCGCCACCCCGACGACACCGAACACGACGCTCTGCCATGCTCCGGTGAGCAGATCTTCCAGCACCGACAGCCTCCCGACCTCCTGCGTCCGGCGGAGGTGCCGGCACGGTGATCGAGACGATAGCGGCCCCGGGCAACCCCCGACACCCCCCGGACCGGCGCAGCAGCCGGCCGTCCCGCCGCCGGCCCGGTACGGACGACCAGGCCGGCGGCGCTCCGCGCTACAGCGACAGGTAGCGCTGCCGCTCGTACGGGGTGACCTCGCGGCGGTACTGCTCCCACTCGGCCCGCTTGTTGCGCAGGAAGAAGTCGAACACGTGCTCGCCGAGGACCTCGGCGACCAGCTCGGAACCGGCCATCACGTCGATCGCCTCGGACAGGTTCTCCGGCAGCGCCTCGTAGCCCATCGCCCGCCGTTCGGCGCTGCTCAGCGACCAGACGTCGTCCTCCGCGCCGGGCGGCAGTTCGTAGCCCTCCTCGATGCCCTTGAGGCCGGCGCCGAGCATCACGGCGAACGCCAGGTACGGGTTGGTCGCCGAGTCCAGCGACCGGACCTCCACCCGGGCCGAGTTCGGCTTGCCGTACGCCGGCACGCGGACCAGCGCGGACCGGTTCAGGTGCCCCCAGCAGACGTACGCCGGGCTCTCGGTGATCCGGTCCGGCAGCGCCTGCGGGAACAGCCGCTTGTACGAGTTGACCCACTGGTTGGTGACGGCGGTGTACTCGCGGGCGTGCATCAGCAGGCCGGCGATGAACGACTTCGCCACCTTCGACAGTTTCATCGGGTCGCCGGAGTCGTGGAACGCGTTGCGCTCCCCCTCGAACAGCGACAGGTGGGTGTGCATGCCGCTGCCCGGCTGGTCGGTGAACGGCTTCGGCATGAAGCTGGCCTGCACGCCGGTGGAGAGCGCCACCTCCTTGACCACGTGCCGGAAGGTCATGATGTTGTCGGCGGTGGTCAGCGCGTCGGCGTACCGCAGGTCGATCTCCTGCTGGCCGGGGGCGACCTCGTGGTGGCTGAACTCCACCGAGATGCCGATCCGCTCCAGCGCCAGCACGGCCTGGCGGCGGAAGTCCCGCGCGACGGCGTGCGTGGTGTGCTCGAAGTAGCCGCCGGTGTCCACGGCGGTGGGCACCGAGCCGTCCTGCGGGCCGTTCTCCAGCAGGAAGAACTCAATCTCCGGGTGGGTGTAGAAGGTGAAGCCCTTCTCGGCCGCCTTGGACAGCATCCGGCGCAGCACGTGGCGCGGGTCGGCCCAGGACGGGCCGCCGTCGGGCAGCAGGATGTCGCAGAACATCCGGGCGCTCTCGCCGCTGACCCCGCCCTCGAACGGGAACACCTGGAAGGTCGTCGGGTCCGGCATGGCGACCATGTCGGACTCGAAGACCCGGGCGAAACCCTCGATGGCCGAGCCGTCGAACCCGATGCCCTCCTCGAAGGCCGCCTCCAGCTCCGCCGGGGCGACTGAGACGCTCTTGAGCGTGCCCAGCACGTCGGTGAACCACAGCCGGACGAACCGGATGTCCCGCTCTTCCAGCGTACGGAGGACGAACTCCTGCTGACGGTCCACTTCCCCAACCCCTCGCCACGTACGTCCGGCACCGGTCGGCCGGTCCGTCCTGACCGCCCAGTCTTCACCGGCCTGGTTAAGCAGACGTTACGCGACCTGCCCTCGCTCGTCCTGCGGTGTCCCGACGGCCGGATCAACGGGCGGCCCCGTCACCAGCACCGGGCCCGCCGGGGACCGGGAAAGGGTGGCCGTCGTCTCGTCGCAGCCGCCGGGTCGACCGGCTGCCGCTGGGGCAAGATGAGGGCATGCCCACCCTGCGTCTGGCCCTGTGCCAGGTCAACCCGACAGTCGGCGACACGGCCGGCAACGCCGAGCTGATCCGCGCCTGGACCCGTCGGGCCGCCGACGCCGGCGCCCAACTCGTCGCCTTCCCGGAGATGGTGCTCACCGGCTACCCGGTGGAGGACCTGGTCTTCCGTCGTTCCTTCGTCGCCGCCTCGCAGGCCGCGCTGCGGCAGCTCGCCGCCGACCTGGCCGCCGACGGCCTCGGCGACCTGCCGGTCGTGGTCGGCTACCTGGACGCCGACGGGCCGCCGCAGGTCAGCGGGGACGCCCAACCGGGCCGGGGGGCCCGCAACGCCGCCGCGCTGCTGCACCGGGGCGGGGTGGTGGCCCACTACTTCAAGCACCACCTGCCCAACTACGGCGTCTTCGACGAGGACCGCTACTTCGTGCCCGGTGACACCCTGACCGTGGTCCGGGTGGGCGGGGTGGACGTGGCGTTGACCATCTGCGAGGACCTGTGGCAGGCCGGCGGCCCGTTCGCGGTGGCCCGGCAGGCCGGCGTCGGGCTGGTGGTCAACATCAACGGCTCGCCGTACGAGCTGAACAAGGACGACGTCCGGCTGCCGCTGGTGCGCCGCCGGGCCGCCGAGGCCGGCGCACCTATCGCGTACGTCAACATGGTCGGCGGCCAGGACGAGCTGGTCTTCGAGGGCGACTCGATGATCGTCACCCCCGACGGCGACCTGCTCACCCGCGCGCCGCAGTTCGTCGAGCACCTGCTCGTGCACGACGTGGAGCTGGCCGGGGCGGGCCGGCACTCGGCCGACACCGAGGATCTCGCCGACGGGATGCGGGTGGTCCGCCGTACCGTCGAGGTGGTGCCGGCGGCCCCGAACGGGCCGGCGGCCGACGGCGGCCTGCTGGCCCCGGTGGCCGACGAGGCCGAGGTGTGGCAGGCGCTGGTGCTGGGCCTGCGCGACTACGTCAACAAGAACCGGTTCCCCTCGGTGGTGCTGGGCCTGTCCGGCGGCATCGACTCGGCGGTGGTGGCCGCGCTGGCCGTCGACGCGCTCGGGCCGCAGCGGGTGGTCGGCGTGTCACTGCCCAGCCAGCACTCCTCGGAGCACTCCCGGGCCGACGCGGAGGACCTGGCCAAGCGCACCGGCCTGGACTACCGGGTCGAGCCGATCCAGCCGATGGTGGACACCTTCCTGGCGAACATCTCGTTGTCCGGGGTGGCGGTGGAGAACCTCCAGGCCCGGGTACGCGGGGTGATCCTGATGGCACTGTCGAACCAGGAGGGCCACCTGGTCCTCACCACCGGCAACAAGAGTGAGCTGGCGGTCGGCTACTCGACCCTCTACGGCGACTCGGTCGGCGGGTTCAACCCGGTCAAGGACGTCTGGAAGACGCTGATCTGGCGGCTGGCGAAGTGGCGCAACGCCGACGCGGCCCGCCGGGGCGAGACCCCGCCGATCCCGGAGAACTCCATCGGCAAGCCCCCGTCGGCCGAGCTGAGCCCCGGCCAGCTCGACAGCGACAGCCTGCCCGACTACGACGTGCTGGACCCGATCCTGATCGGCTACGTCGACGGCGACCTGGGCCGGGCCGGCCTGGTGGAGTCCGGCCACGACCCGGCGGTCGTCGACCGGGTGCTGCGGCTGGTGGACACCGCCGAGTACAAGCGCCGGCAGTCCGCGCCGGGCACGAAGATCTCGATGAAGGCGTTCGGCCGGGACCGCCGGCTGCCGATCACCAACCGCTGGCGCGAGGACGGCTGAGCAGCCGGGCCCGACCGACACCGACCGGCTCCGGTCGGCCGGTGTCGCCCCGGCGGAGTGAAATCCTGCACTGTTCCCTGCCGTCGACCCGTCGCGCGGTGCGACGATCGCGGCAGAACCCGGGGACCGCGACAGCGGCCTCGAGGAAAGGAGACAGTCATGGTGGAGTCCACCCCGACCGAGGTGACCGCCCTGTACGGCGGGCCGGCCACCCGCCGGGTCCGCACCCGCGACCTGATCGCCGCCAAGGAGCGCGGCGACCGGTGGGCCATGCTCACCTCGTACGACCAGTACACCGCCGGGATCTTCGACCGGGCGGGGATTCCGGCGCTGCTGGTCGGCGACTCGGCGGCGAACAACGTGTTCGGCTACGAGACCACCCTGCCGGTGACGGTCGACGAGATGTTGCCGCTGGTGCGCGCCGTGGTCCGGGCCACCCGGCACACCCTGGTCGTCGGCGACCTGCCCTTCGGCTCGTACGAGGAGGGGCCGACGCAGGCGTTGCGCACGGCGGTGCGGTTCATGAAGGAGGGCGGCTGCCACGCGGTGAAGCTGGAGGGCGGTCGGCGCTGCGCCGACCAGATCGCGGCGATCACCGGGGCGGGCATCCCGGTGATGGCGCACATCGGTTTCACCCCGCAGAGCGAACACACCCTGGGCGGCTACCGGGTGCAGGGGCGCGGCGACACCGCCGAGGAGGTGCTCGCCGACGCGCGGGCGGTGGCCGGGGCGGGCGCGTTCGCGGTGGTGCTGGAGATGGTGCCGGGCGAGGTCGCCAAGCGGGTCACCGCCGAACTGGCGATCCCCACCGTCGGCATCGGCGCGGGCCCCGACACCGACGCCCAGGTGCTGGTCTGGCAGGACATGGCCGGGCTGCGCACCGGGAAGGCCCCCCGGTTCGTCAAGCGCTACGCCGACCTGGCCGGGGCACTGACCGAGGCGACCCGCCGGTTCGCCGACGAGGTGCGCGGCGGCGACTTCCCCGCCACCGAGCACACCTTCTGAGTACGGGCGGTGGGGCGGCACCCCCGCCCCACCGCCCTGGAACGAGCCACCGCAGGCCGGGGGTGACCGTGGTGCGGCAAAAGCGGTTAGGGTTCCGCCCGTGGATCATGTTCGCTTGTCAACAGTCGTCCTGACCTGTGTCTCCGTGCTGGCCCTCGCGGCGTGCAGCGAGGCGGAACCGTCGACCACTGCCGCACCGTCGACGTCCGCCGGTGCGTCGGCCACCGCCGCCACCCCGTCGGCCGCCACCGACCCGACCACCACCGACCCGGGCACCGGCGGCCCGACCGCCGCCGCCGACCCGGCGGCCGACAAGAAGCTCTGCACGGCGGCCAAGAAGATCGCCGACACGACGAAGGCCGACGTGGTGAAGGCCGCGACGTCCGGTGGCGACCCCACGCCGACGATCCGCAAGGCCTACACGGAGATGGCGCAGGAGTTGGCGAAGGCCACCACCGGCGTCCCCACCAGCGAGGCGGTCACCGCACTGGCCGCGTTCGGGGCCGCGTCCGGCCGGGCGGCGACCGCGCCGAACCTGGACACCGCCGCCGACGCCCCCGAGTTCCAGAAGACCAGCGCGATGGCGAACGCCGCCTGCAGGAAGGCCGGCGTCGACACCAACTTCTGACCGCCGCCCCACCCGCCGCCGTCTCGGAGGGCACCGGCCCCCTGGGGGCACTTTCCCTCCAGGACGGCGGCGGGAAGCGGGGGTCGGGTCTCAGAGGTCGGTGACCCGGATGCCGGCGTGGGCCTTGTAGCGCTTGTTGATGGCGATCAGGTTGGCGGTGAACGCCTCGATCTGGTGGGCGTTGCGCAGCCGGCCGGCGTAGATGCCGCGCATGCCGGGGATCCGGGCGGCCAACGCACCGACGATGTCGACCAGTTCCCGTTCCTCGGTGCAGATCAGCACGTCGAGGTCGATCCGGTCGATCTCCGGGTCGGCCAGCAGCGGTGCGCTGACGTGGTTGAACGCCGCGCAGACCCGGGAGTCGGGCAGCAGGGCCGCCGCCTGCTGCACCGCGCTGCCCTCGGCGACCGGCAGCGCGTACGGGCCCTGCTTGTCGAAGCCGAGCGGGTTGACGCAGTCCACGACGATCTTGCCGGCCAGTGGTCCGGCCAGCGCGCCGACGGTGGCCGCGTGCCCGTCCCACGGCACCGCGATCACCACCACGTCGCTACGGCGGGCCACCTCGTCGTTGTCCGCGCCGGTCACGTCGACCCCGGCGGGCAGCCGGGGCAGCGCGGCGATCTCGGCCGCCGCCTCGGCCGCCCGCTCCGCGGAACGGGACCCGATCAGCACCTGCTGACCGGCACGGGCGAACCGGTAGGCCAGCCCCCGTCCCTGGTCGCCGGTGCCGCCGATGATGCCGACGGTCAGCCCGGACACGTCGGGGAGGGTGCTCGCGTCGTATGCCATGGCGTCATCCTCGCAAACCGCCACGCCACCAGCGGCGCAAGGCGCTGTGACGCCGACCGCCCCGCCGGGCCGGGCCGGGTTCAGGCCCGTTCGAAGAGCACCTTCCGGCCGGCCGGGTCGGCGGTGACCAGGCGTACGGTGACCCGCTCCCCCAACGGCAGCTCCCCCGTGCAGCGGGCCCGTACCGGCGGCTCGTCCAACGCCACCGTCCCGCCGGGCACCCGGCCGGGCTTCGCCGGGCCGTTCGGGGGCGTGTCGGTGTCCAGCACCGCCGCCGAGAACGTCTGCCCCACCCGGTGTTCCAGCAGCACCGCCTCGGCCAGTTCGATCGCGCCCCGGGTGGCCGCGCCCGCCGTCCGGTCGGTCGAGGCCATCACCTCGGGCAGCCGGGGCAGCGCCGACCGGGCCCACTCCGGCACGTCGCGGCCCTCGTGCAGGGCCAGGCACACCTCCGTGGCGTACCGGTCGGCCAGCCGGCGCAGCGGGGCGGTGACGTGGGCGTACGCGGCGGCCACCCCGCCGTGTTCCGGCTGCTCGGGCAGCTCGTCGTCGAACGCCGTGTACGCCGCACCGCGCATCAGCTCGGCCGCCTGGTCGACGAAGGCGGCAGCCCGGGGCTGGGAGGCGTCCAACCCGGCCAGCACCTCGCCGACCCGTACCCCGTCCGGCCAGTGCACGCCCAGCGGGGCCGCCGCCGCGCGCAGCCGGGCCACCGCCTCCGGTTTCGGGGCGGGCATGGTGCGCAGCAACCCGATCCGGCCGGCCAGCATGATGTCCGCCGCCGCCATCCCGGTGAGCAGCGAGATCTGGGCGTTGTGGTCCTCCATCGGGCCGGGACCGCGCAGCACCAGCCGCCACCCGTCCCCGTCGGGTTCGACGTCCTGCTCGGGCAGCGGCAGGTTGACCGCGCCCCGGCGCAGGCCACGGGCGGTGAGCAGGGCGCCGATCTCGGGCAGCAGCGCGATCGGGTCGGGCAGCCGGCCGGCGTCGGCGGCCACCTGCACACCCGGGTAGTCCAGCTTGGCGCGGCTGCGGACCAGGGCGCGTTCCAGCCCGACGGCGACGGTGGCCCCGTCGGCGTCGAGGTCGATGGTCCACAGCACGGCCGCCCGGTCGACGTCGGGCAGCAGGCTGGCGGCCCCCTCGCTGAGGGTGTGCGGGTGCAGCGGCACGTTGCCGTCGGGCAGGTAGACAGTCTGCCCGCGTCGCCAGGTCTCCTCCTCCAGCGGCCCGCCGGGGCGGACGTGGGTGGCGACGTCGGCGATGGCGTACCGCACCCGGTAGCCGCCGGGGCGACGGCTGAGGTGCATCGCCTGGTCAAGGTCACGGGAGGTGGCGGGGTCGACCGTGACGAACGGAACGTCGGTACGGTCGGCCACGGCGGGCGGTGGGGCGTCGGCCGCCTCGTCGGCCTCGCGCTGCGCCGCGGCCGGGAAACTGTCAGGCAGTCCCAGCTCACGGCGCAGCGCGCCGAAGTCGATGCGGGGCGCGAGCACACGTCGGATGACCACGGGTCAATCCTGGCAGCGTGCCGCGTGATCCGCTCTCCGGCGGGCGGACCGCAGCCTCCGTACGGTCAGCCGGTGGCCTTGCGGGCGCGCGCCGGTGTGGTGGCCCGCGCCGTCCGCGCGGGCGCGGTGCGGGCGGTGGCCTTACGGGCGGTGGCCTTGCGGGCGGTGGTGGCCGTGGTCTTCTTCACCGCCGCCTTACGGGTGGCCGGCGCGCTGGTCCTGCGGGCCGGTGCCGCCTTCGCAGTCGACTTCGACGCGGGAGCGGTCTTCGCGGTCGACTTGCCGGCCGGCGCCTTCGTGGCCGTGGCGGTCTTCTTCGCGGGCGTGGCCCTCTTCGTGGGCGTGGCCCTCTTCGCCGCAGTGGCCTTCTTCGCCGCAGTGGTCTTCGTCGGCGTCGTCTTCCTGGCGGCCGTGCTCTTCGTGGCGGCCGTGCTCCTCGTGCCGGGCATCGCCTTGTTCGCGGGCATCGCCTTCTTCGCGGCCGTGGTCTTCGACGCGGCCGTCGCCTTACCGGCGGGCATCGCCTTCCGGGCGGCCGTGGTCTTCGTCGCGGCGGTGGTCTTCCTGGCGGCGGTCCGGGCGGTCGCGGTGGTCTTCTTCGCCGCCGCCGCTGTCGTCCGCTTCGCCGCGGTGGCCTTCTTCGCCGCCGTGCTCCGGGCGGCGGTGGTGGTCTTCCTGGCCGCCCCGGCGGTGGTGCGGGCGGCGGTCTTCTTGGCCGGGGCCTTGCGCGCGGTCGACTTCGACGCGGTGCTTCTGGCCGCCGGGGCCTTCTTCGCCGTCGACTTCGAGGCGGGCGCCTTCGAGGCAGCGGACTTCGAGGCGGTGCTCCGGGTGGCCGGGGCCTTCTTCGCCGTGCCGGTCGCCGCCGTCCGGGCGGTGCCGGTAGACGGGGTCCGGCCCGAGCCGGCACCCGCCGCGCTCGCCGTGGCCCGGCCGGCCGACGCCCTGCGGGCCGCGGTCGTGGTCGTAGTCGAGCGGCGGGCCGCGGTGCTCCGGGTCGCGCCTGCGGTCCGTTGCGCGGCTGCGGTCTTCGTCGCGGCCGGGCGGGTGGTGGCCTTTGCTGCTTCGGCCATCTCGGTTCCCTCCTTGGGGACATGCTCCCGCGTGCCCCCTCACGGAGGCACGGAGTCCTCGGCGCGGGCCGTCCCGCGCCGTTCAGTTGCCCTCCCCGGCCCAGCGGGCGTCTTCGGCCTCCCACGCCTCGTTGCGCTCCTGCACCTTCTGCAGGGCGTTCTCCGCGTCGGCAGCCGAGGGATACGGTCCGAGAACGTGCTTGGCAGGGCACACGTCGGCATCGGTCTCGACCCGGTGGTGTCGGGTGCACCAGTAGTAGTGCCCACCACGTCCGCTGTCGTTCATGAGATCACTGTGCACCGGGCGCAGCCCGACCGCCACCGGATCGCCACAATTGGTCGCGACCACATCCACAGTAGACGTGTCCGGCGGCGTCCGGGGCAGAATCGCAAAATCGGCCCTGACCTGCCCGGACACCGCCGGAAACAGCCCCGCCGGCACCGCGTCGGCCCGGGTTGCGGGGCCGCCGCGACGCCGCGCGGGGTGAGCCGGAAAGCCGGTGGTACGACGCCGGACGCCCCGGCAGGATCGAACGTCGCGACAGCACAGGGACGTGTCCGCGCTGCACGACGGCGACGGTGTCCGTATCTCGCGGTCCTGCTCGGGCTGGTCACCCAGCCTGCGCTGACCATGCCCGGTGACGCCGCCGGCCTGTTCCGGGAGCCGGGTGGAACGCCTCGACGCGGAGTCGATCCGGCACTTCGACCGGATGGCGCGGACCGTCGCCCGGTCCGGCTGAACCGTCGTGCGTGGTGTCCACGGTCGGGACGGTCGCCCGGCCGTGGCGCGCGCTGGCGGACCGGGCCGGGACTTCCGGCC
The DNA here is from genome assembly GCF_049178975.1 of Micromonospora sp. WMMD734. Taxonomy (NCBI): domain Bacteria; kingdom Bacillati; phylum Actinomycetota; class Actinomycetes; order Micromonosporales; family Micromonosporaceae; genus Micromonospora; species Micromonospora sp. WMMD734. The sequence goes on along the minus strand of NZ_JBMHMK010000001.1, from coordinate 249,891 downwards.
CTACCGCATCAACCAGGTACTTGGTATCAGGTCACCCCGAGCCGGACCATCCCTCGGCACGGTCCTCTTGACGGGACCGCCGGCCGCTGCGGGTCGGTCGGACAGCCCCGATGCGGCGGCCCCGAGTGCGACCACCCGGGGGTGTGTGCGAGCCTCGTCAGACCTCTTGCGGCGCTGCCACCGCCCGTCACCTGGGCGGGACGACGACGATGTCGACGGCGCCGCCCTGTCGAAGCGGGAGAACACCACCGTGGCTAGCCTGGACGTCGCCCTGAAGAACGCGATGAATATCGACGGAGCGATCGGGGTGGCGCTCGTCGACTACAGCAGCGGCATGACCCTCGGCGTGGCCGGCGGCACCGGCGAGATCGATCTGACCGTCGCCGCCGCCGGCAACACCGACGTCGTCCGCGCCAAGATGCGCACCCTGGAGATGCTCAAGATCGAGGACGAGATCGAGGACATCCTGATCACCCTCGGCAGCCAGTACCACCTGATCCGCCCGCTGACCGGCCGCACCGGCAAGGGCCTCTTCCTCTACCTGATGGTGAGCAAGAGCCGGGCCAACCTGGCGATGGCCCGACACCAGCTGCGCAGCATCGAGGAGAGCCTGGAACTGTGACCACGGACAAGACCGAAACCGTCCTGCCCCGCCGCTCGGCCCGTACCACCCGCACCGCCGCCCCGCCCGCCGCCCGGCAGCTCCCGCCGTCGCTGGCCGGGGACCGTTCGCTGCCGTACCCGGCGATCAGTCGCGAACTGGCGGAGTTGCGGCACGAGATCCCCGGGGTGCACGGCTGCGTGCTGGGGGGCGTCGACGGCCTGCTCATCACGCACAACCTGCAGAACGAGGTCGACCCGAACGATCTGGCCGCGCTCGCCGCGACCACCTTCGGCCTCGGCCGGCAGGTCGGCATGCGCCTCGGCCAGGGCGACTTCCAACAGTCCACGGTCCGCAACCAGGGCGGCTACCTGAGCGTCTACGCGGTCAGCGAGCAGGCCCTGCTCGCCGTGATCGGCACGGACGCCGTCAACGTCGCCCGGCTGCACCTGCACGCCCCGGGGGTGGCCGGCCGGATCGCGGCCCTGCTGACCCGGGTACCGACGGAGGCCTGAGCCACCCGGTGGGGGCACGGCCGAGCGCGCCGTGCCCCCTCCCGGCCGGGACGAAGACCTACGGTAACGGGCGAATCCCGACCTCTGTCCACACTCCACCGCAGCAGCCGACCAGATCCCCTGGAAGTAGCTTTTCCGAAATAAACTCCACTGCCGGGAAATAGTAATCCCAGACACGCTGAAACGTGCGACACAGCAACGATAATTGACCGTGAAAGTAACCATGTCGACACATATTTCTGATCAAGTCGACGCATGCCACTCTCTGTATCCACACCGGCTACGCGGGCCACGCGTCGACCGTTTCTGTTGCTGTCCGGGCTGATCGCCCTGGCCGCCCCCCTGGTAGCCACCCCCGCCGAGGCGGAGCGCGTCGCCGGCACCGCCGTCACCATGCCCACCTGCGCCTGGTCGTCGAAGTACGGGGCGACAAGCCTGAACGCCTACTGGCCGGACACCGCCGCCACGTACTGGTCGACCATCTATCCGGTCACGCCGGGCCTGGAAATCACCCTCTCCGGGGTCTTTCCCGACGCCAGATACGCGTCTTTCAACGTGTACGACGACAAGCCCACGTACTTCACCCGCAATGGCGTCAGCTCCAGCATGCCGGACTACCTCATCACGCCGGACGCGGGCAGCCAGAATCCGTGGCAGACCGGTGCCGCGCCGGGTGGGCGGTTCACCCTCACCATCACCCCCGACGTGGCCTTCGGACAGACCAACCGGCTGCCCCTGGCCCGGGAGGACGCCCTGCCCGGCGCGAAGGCATCGGTCATCTTCCGGGTCTATCTGCCGGCCGGCGGTGACGCGGCCGTCACCCTGCCCAGCATGACCCTCACCCTCGACGGGGTGTCGCAGACCCTGCCGCCCTGCCCGCCGGGAGGCGGTGGCACCCCCACCACCACCCCGGCACCCGCGAACGCCAGGGAGGCGGGGCTGTCCGGCGCGGGCGGTCCCGGCGACGGGCCGGGTGCGCCTGGTCACCCCGGCGGGCCCGGCGGACCCGGGCATCCCGGAGGGCCTGGTCATCCCGGAGGGCCTGGGCATCCCGGAGGGCCTGGGCATCCCGGAGGGCCTGGGCATCCCGGAGGTCCCGGTGGACCTGGCGGACCCGGCGGACCCAGTGGGCCGGGTGAGCCTGGTTGGCCTGGCGGGCCGCACGGGCCCGGCGGGCCGGGTGGACCCGGCGGACCCGGCGGACCCAGTGGGCCGGGTGGGCCTGGCGGACCCCACGGACCCGGCGGGCCGGGTGGGCCTGGCGGACCCCACGGACCCGGGGGGCCTGGCGGGCCTGGCGGACCCGGCGGACCTGGCGGACCCGGCGGGCCGGGGTTGCCGGAGGAGACCGGGCAGAAGCTCTTCACCCGGACCTCGGAGGTGGAGAACCTCGCCCCCAACCCGGACAATGCCTACCTGGGCGCCTGGATCACCCCGCCTGCGGCGGACCAGGTGCTGGTGATCCGGGGTAGGGCGCCCCGGGCGGTCACCGGCAATCATTCGGACGTCTGGCCACGCCGACACGCCGACCTACGCTACTTCTCGATGTGCACCAACCTCGGCGGCCAGGTCAAGCCCGTCGTGATCAACCGGTTCACCGACGCGCCGCCGAGCCTCGGTTGCCGCTACGACGACGACACCCGCCTCGACCGACACGGCTACTACACGTACGTGATCGGCCGGGAGCAGCAGCGGACGGCCATCGAGGCGGTCGACGACGCGACCTTCCTGCCGTTCTCCGTCTCGTATCCGGTGGCCCCGCACATGGTGCTGCTGCGGAACCTGCTGCCGGTGGCCAATTTCCCGCACGCCACCCAGAACGTGCCGGTGGACAGTTCGGCGGAGACCGCCGCCACCGTGATGGGGCCGCACTATCCGCTGCTGAAGGTGTGCTCCCTGGCCAGCCTGACCGCTGACGGGGGCCGCGTGTGCACCGCCTGAACTGAACGGACAACAGGTCGTCCGGGCGTCGCCGACGCCCGGACACTCCCGTCGTTGCACCGCGAAACACCCGCCCGATCGGATGCCCGACAGCGGCAACCTCGCCCGCCGTCCAGGGGTGTACTCCACAGAGTCCCGGCGACGTCCGATCCGGAGGAACGATGTCCCTGAACGCCCTGCGCGCCCTCGTACCCCTCGCCCTGCTGGCGGCGGTCGCCGCCTGCGACCCCGCGCCGTCCGGCCCGGTGACCGGTTCGGACGCCGCGTCGTCCCCGCCCGGCGGCACGGCCTCCCCCTCCTCCCCCGGCAGCCCGTCGCCGACGCGCGGCACGGCGTCCGCCACCCCGGTGGCCACCCAAGCGGCCTGCCCGGTCGATGCCGCGACCCTTCAGCAGGTGTCCGGGCTGGACAGGAAGACGCACAAGATCGACCCCGACCACATCAAGTGCGCCCGGCAGTGGGCGACCGCAGGGGTGATCGCCGTCGACCCGTCGCAGCAGGGGGACGGGGTGCTGGTGTTCGCGCACTCGACGAAGGGGTGGAAGAAGATCGGTGAAGGCAGCGCGCTGGAGTGCAGCCCGTACGGCATCCCGAAGGAGATCGGCGACCAGGTCGGCTGCCGCGACCATGACTGATACGGGCGCTACGGCCGGCCTATCGGCAGCGGGTGGAGTCAACCCGGCACGCGACGGCGACCCTTCGGAGGCCGGCTCACAGTCAGTCCAGGTCCCCCCGCCGGGTGGCGATCCACGCCTCGACGTCTTCGGCCAGCCAGACGTTGCCCATCTGGAGGCTGGCCACCGGCTCGGGGAAGTCCCTGCGGTTGGTGATCTGGTAGACGCGCTGCCGGGAGACGCCGCCGAGCATGGTCCGGATCTCCCCGGAACCCACCAACCGCAGCTTCTTACCCATGACGCTGACGCTAGGCATCCGTCGACTAGGCATGTATCAACTTGACGGAGGGCTAGTTCATACTCGCTCTAGTCGTTTAATCTTTACGTATGACTAGAGTCAAGTGGTTCCAGCGCCCCCACCAACCGGTGGACGTCGTCACGGTCGAACCCGCCGCCACCCCGAGCGGTCCGGATGCGGGGCGGCGGACCGACCTGTCCACCGCCCCGGACGCAGAACTGCGGACGATGGCCAACGCCGGAGTCTGGCGCTGGGCCAGGATCATCATGCGCTCCAGCCGGAGGTGAACCGTGCCCATGCCACAGAGGCCGGCCGAGCCTCCGTTCTCCGTACTGATGGCCGGTTACGTCGTCGACTTCCACCACCGTTCCACCTGCACCAAGTGCTCCGACGAAGGGTGCCCGCGACTGGCCACGGCAGGCAGGACGCTACGCGCCTGGCGGGACAGGGAGCACCGACGTGAAGCCCGGTGACGTGCTGCATCTGACCCGCGCAGCTGGCCCCCAGTTCGTCCGGCCGGTATTCGTCCGCCTTATCAAGATCCGCGCAGAACCTTGCGCCTACCACGGCTGGACGTGGCTTGACGGCTATCGACTGGACGAGAAGGGCAATGCGGTGGCGCGCCGGGAGTTGTACGTCCTGAAGGAAGGAGTGCGGGTCGTGTCGTCGCACCCCATCACGACAACTCGCGAAGCAGGTGGCTCAGCGCCGCGATCGAAGCTCTGAGCTGGTGGGCGACGGACGAGTCGACCTGTACGCCGGATTCTGTGCGCGGCGCGTACCCCTCGCGGGGCCCGCACCGGCGGCGGCCATCCATCTCGGCCTGCCGTCGCCGGCAGGCTCCTGCGGCCTACCCGCAGACATCGGGCGGGCAGCCCTCAAGCGTCTGCGCCGGGTCGTCAACGTGCGGTGACGCCCTTGCTTGGCCTTGCTCCGGGTGGGGTTTACCGAGCCACCCCGGTCACCCGGGGTGCTGGTGGGCTCTTACCCCACCGTTTCACCCTTACCGTCCCCGAGTGGGGTCGGCGGTCTGTTTTCTGTGGCACTGTCCCGCGGGTCGCCCCGGGTTGCCGTTAACAACCACCCTGCCCTGTGGAGTCCGGACGTTCCTCGGCGGCGGGCCGCAGCCCGCCGACGCGACCGCCCGGTCGACTCGTCCGTCGCGTTCCCATCCTAACGGCGCGGCGTCCCGCACCCATCCCACCCCGGGCCGGGCCGCAACGAAGCCGAAAATGGTACGCGGTCGACTCGGTGGAGGGGCTCTGATCAGGGCCTACTAGCCTCTGGGCACCATGGAGCTCTCCGATGCCGTACTGCTGGTCATCGCCGGTCTCGCTGCGGGCACGGTGAACGCGGCGGCCGGCGGTGGTTCCCTGATCACCTTCCCGGCGATGATCGCGGTTGGTATCCCGCCGGTGGCGGCCAACGTCAGCAACTCGGTGTCGGTCTTCCCCGGCTACGCGGCGAGTGTGGCGGGCAGCCGGATGGACCTGCCGCCCCGGCGGACGCTGTGGCCGTTGTTGCCGACGGCGGTGCTCGGCACAGGGGTCGGCTGTCTGCTCCTGCTGGCCACCCCGGCGCGGGCGTTCGACCTGGTGGTGCCGTTCCTGGTGCTCGGAGCCACTGCGGTGCTGGCCTTCCAGGGGCCGCTACGCCGGCTGGTCGGCCACCCGGCCGAGTTGGGCCCGCGCCGCCGTACCCTCACGGTGCAGGCGATGGTCGCGGTCGGCACGGTGTACGGCGGCTATTTCGGCGCGGCGCTCGGGGTGATGCTGGTGGCCGGCCTGGCCCTGGTGCTGGATGCGACGCTGGCCCGGGTGTCGGCGGTGAAGAACCTGCTCTCGGCCGTGGTGGGGTTGACCACGCTGGTGGTGTTCGCCCTGTTCGGGCCGGTCAACTGGGCGGCGGTCGCGGTGGTCGCGCCGGCCACCATGCTCGGCGGGTACGTGGGAGCCCGGGTGACCCGCCGGCTGCCGCCGGTGGTGCTCCGGACCCTGATCGTCTGCTTCGGTACGGCGATCGGCCTCTACCTGCTCTGGCGGGCGCTGGGCTGAGCGGCCACCGGCCCGCTCAGTACGCCTCGCCGACCGGTTCCTCGGGGGCGTGCTCGGCCTGCCGGGCGGCCCGGTTCCAGCGGGACCAGCGCAGCCGTTCGCCGTAGCCGGCGGCCATCAGGTGAGCGAAGGCCAGGTAGACGAGCAGCCCGACGGCGAGCACCCCGAAGCCGACCCAGAACGGCAACGCCAGGCTGTGCTCGGCGAGCTTGCCGGACAGGATCGGGGCGGGTGCGGCGGCCCCCCAGCGGACCAGGTTGAACGCGCCGGTGGCGACCCGTCGGTCGGCGGAGCCGAGGCCGAGGGCCAGGTCGGTGAGGTTGGCGTTGGCCAGGCCCATGCACAGCCCGGCGACGACGAGCACCACCAGCGACTCGACGGTGCCGGTCGAGGTGGCGAAGAGGACCATGCAGGCCAGCAGGCCGAGCAGCGCCACCCCGACGGTCTGCACCGCGCCGATCCGGTGGGCGAGCCGGTGGCCGATGAGCAGGATGCCGGCGGCCAGGCCGAGACCCCAGCCGGTGAACGCGAGGCCGAGCGGGATGACGTCGAGGCCGAGGAAGAGCGGCGTGTAGCCGAGCACCACGAAGAAGACGAAGTTGTACGCGGCGGTGACCACGCAGAGGATGAGGAACGCCGGCCGGCGGTAGGTGGCGAAGATCTGGCCCAGCCGTACGGGCGACTGCCGGTGGGTCGGCTCGCGGAGCCGGCGGGCGGCCACCAGCAGGGCGAACACCATGAACATGCCGCAGACGAAGAACGGCAGCCGCCAGCTGATCTCCCCCAGCAGGCCACCGATCAGCGGTCCGATGGCGAAGCCGAGGCCGAGCGCGGTCTCAAAGAGGCCGACCACCCATTCCCGGTCGTTGGCGAGGTTGACCAGGACCACCATGGCGGTGGCGAAGAACATGGCGTTGCCCAGCCCCCACACGCCGCGCAGCACGGACAGTTGCACGATGTCGTTGCTGAACGAGGCGGCGATGGCGGCGAGGCCGACCACGGAGACGCCGGTGACGAGCACCGGCTTGAAGCCGAAGCGTCCGCTGGCCAGGGTCGCCGGGATCATCCCGACCGCCATCACCGCGATGTACGCGGTGAAGAGCAGTTCGACCTGCCAGGCGGTGACGCCGATGGCGGTGCCGATGGCGGGCAGGATGGGGTCCACCACGGCGATGCCGGCGATGGCGAGGAAGGCCACCAGCGTGGTGGCGTAGATGGCACTGCGGTGGGGCTCGGTACGCCGGTCCACTCCGCGCTCTCCCGTCCGGCCGAAGCCGCATATAACTGCATCGTACAGGTAATTCCGTTGTATCGTACAGCTATGAGTGACGACCACGCGACGCGAACGGAGTCGGACGAGGCCGCCCTCGGTCGGATCGAGACCGAGGTGGCCCTACTCATGCGACTGGGCGAGGCCACCCGCCGGGCCACCGGCAGCGCCGAGCACCGGGTCCTCGACCGGGCGGCGTACGTGATCCTGCGCCACCTCGACGCCTCCGGCCCGCAGAACGTCTCGGCGCTGGCCGCCCGGCTCAACCTGGACGGCTCCACGGTCACCCGGCAGGTCTCGGCGCTGCAGCGCGACGGCCTGATCGCCCGCGCCCCCGACCCCGCTGACGGGCGGGGCACGGTGATCTCCCCCACCCCCGCCGGCCTGCACCGGATGGCAGCCGTCCGGGCCGCCCGGACCCGGCTCTACGGCGACATCCTGGCCGACTGGACCCCCACCGACCGGGACACCCTGGCCACCCTCCTGACCCGCCTCAACCACGCCCTCGACTCCCGCACCCGCCGCCGCTGACCTTCTCCCCTTCCCCGCTCCCCTCCCCCGCTCCCCCGCCCGACCCCGGTGATCAAGAGGTTTACGTCACCTCCACACCGGAAGTTGACGCAAACCTCTTGATCACCGCCCCCCACCCGCCCCCACCCGCCCGGATGGTGGCCGACGGCCACGTCGGTCGCGTGATCAAGAGGTTCGGGTCAATTCTCGGCGGGATGTTGACGTAAAGCTCTTGATCAACGGGGGCGGGCGGGCACCCCGCTCCCGGAGCGAGCCCGGGGCAGCCCGACCGGGGCAGCCCGCTTTGGGAGCGGGGCGTCGGGGGTGGGGGTCAGGCGACCGGTTCGCGGGCGGAGTCGGCGTCGCGGTCGGGGCCGGGGGTGACGCGGGGGTCGCCCTCGTCGGCGAAGTAGTCGTCGGGGGTGGTGCCGTCCACGCCCTCGGCCACCTTCGCCGCCCGCAGCACCAGCGTGACCAGCGCCGCCACCACCAGGTTCACCAGCACGGCGACGATGCCCACGTAGATCGTCTTCTTGGTGTCGAAGCCGAAGTCGGACAGCGGGAACGCCGACCCACCGAAATGTGCGCGCTTCGACGCCGGGTTGGGGATCTGGTAGAGCATCCACATGCCCAGCCCCATGCCGGCCACCCAGCCGGCGATCAACGCGCCCCGGTGGAACCAGCGGGTGTAGAGGCCCAACGCCACCGCCGGCAGCGTCTGCAGGATGATCACGCCGCCGATGAGCTGCAGGTCGATGGAGAACTGCGGGTCGAGGAAGACGATGCAGGCCACCGCGCCGACCTTGACCACCAGCGAGGTGATCTTCGAGACGTTCGCCTCCTGGGCCGGGCTGGCGTCCCGCTTCAGGTACTCCTTGTAGATGTTGCGGGTGAACAGGTTCGCCGCCGCGATCGACATGATGGCCGCCGGCACCAGCGCGCCGATGCCGATCGCCGCATACGCCACCCCGGCGAACCAGTCCGGGAACTGCTGGTCGAACAGCACCGGCACCACCGTGTTGCTGTCGACGGTGCCCTCCTTCGCCCCGGGCAGCGGCTTCACCCCGGCCGCGATCGCCATGAAACCGAGCAGCGCGATCAGGCCGAGCAGCAGACTGTACGCCGGCAGCGCCGACATGTTCCGCTTGATCACGTCCCGGTTCCGGCTGGCCAGCACGCCGGTGATGCTGTGCGGGTAGAGGAACAGCGCCAGCGCCGAACCGAACGCCAGGGTGACGTACTGGAGCTGGTTGTTGGCATTGAGCAGGATGCCGTCGTTCGGATTGGGTGAGGCGGCGAACTTCGCGTCCGCCGCGTCGAAGATCGAACCCCAACCCCCCAGCTTGTACGGCAGGTAGATCACCGCCACCAGGATCACGATGTAGATCAGGGTGTCCTTGACGAACGCGATGAGCGCCGGGGCGCGCAACCCGGACTGGTAGGTGTAGGCGGCCAGGATCGCGAAGGCGATGATGATCGGCAGGTGCCGCGCCACCGCGCTGTCCCCGGTGACCCCCATCGTCTTGAGCACCGCCTCGATGCCCACCAGCTGCAACGCGATGTACGGCATGGTCGCCACGATGCCGGTGATCGCGATCAGCAGGGCCAGCACCGGCGAGTCGAACCGGCGGCGGACGAAGTCGGCCGGGGTGACGAACCCGTGCCGGTGCGACACCGACCAGAGCCGGCAGAGCACCAGGAACACCAGCGGATAGATGACGATCGTGTAGGGCACAGCGAAGAACCCGGCCGCGCCCGCGCCGAACATCAGCGCCGGCACCGCCACGAACGTGTACGCCGTGTAGAGGTCACCGCCGACCAGGAACCAGGTGATCCAGCCGCCGAAGCTGCGCCCGCCCAGCCCCCACTCGTCGAGGTGTGCCATGTCCTTCGGCGCCCGCCACCGGGCCGCCACGAAACCCATCCCGCTGACCAGCAAAAAGAGTGCCGAGAAAACGATGATCTCGGTCAGATGATCACGCCACATCAGTGGTTTCCCCGCTTCTTGGTCATCTGGTAGACCAGCGTGGTGGTGGCCACCCCGAGCAGGATCCAGACCAGTTGCAGCCAGTAGAAGCGCGGGAAACCGAACAACCGGGGCGCGTCCGCGTTGAACAGCGCCGGGATCAGCGGCACCACGATCGGGATGAAGAGCAACCAGTTCCAGGGGCTGTGGTCCTTCGCCCTGGACGACGCCGTGCGCGGCGTCTCCGGTTCGGCAGCGGTCATCTGACCTACCTCCGGTAGTCGTTCCGGCCAGTAACGGCCGGACGCTACGACCCGGTGCGGCCAAGCACGATCAATTGGCGCTTGACGATGCGCCCAACGGTGTTCCGGCTGCGCCGAACGGCACGACGAACGGCGCGGCGCATCGACCGCCGACGAACCGGCCCGGGAATCCCGGGCCGGTTCGGGGACGGTCCGGAATCAGCGGACCGGAAGGTGGGCGGTGTCGTTGACGGAACGGACCGCGACGCCCCCGTCGGGCCACATGTCGAGCACCGAGATACCCGCCGCGTCCAGGTAGAGCCGGTGCAGGAGGGCGTCGCCGGCCGCGAGGGCGTCGCGCAGGGCCAGCTTGATCGGCGAGACGTGCGAGACGACCACCACGGTCTCCCCCGGGTACGCCTCCCGCAGCGCCACCATCGCCCGGTCGACCCGCTGCCCGACCTCGGTGAACGACTCACCACCCGGCGGGGCGACCCGGGTCGAGGCGAGCCAGGCGTCCAGTTCGCCGGGCCACCGGTCCCGCACCTCGGCGAAGGTGTGCCCGTCCCAGTCGCCGAAGTCGCACTCGATCCAGTCGTCCTGTGGTCGTACCGGCAGACCGCCGAGCGCGGCGGCGATCGCCTCGGCGGTGGCCGTACACCGGGACAGCGGTGAGCTGAGCACGGCCGCGACGGACGGGGCCAGCGCGGCCACCCGGGTGGCGGTGGCCCGCGCCTGGGCCTGACCGGACTCGGACAGCGGCACGTCGGCGCGGCCGGCGTAGCGGTGCTGCACGGTCCACTCGGTCTCCCCGTGCCGGACCAGGATCAGCCGGGTGGCGGTGAAGCTCGGCCTCGGCTCCCAGGACGCCTTGGTGGTCGCCGGGTCGGTGCCGGTGGACCGGGTGGCGGCACGGGCGGCCACCTCGCGGGCCTGCGCCCGGCCCGGCGAGTCGACGCCCGCCACCACCCGGGACGCCTCGCCGCCGGCCGGCACGGGCGTCGCGCGGGACGGTTTGCCGGCGGCGGTGTCCATCGCCGCGTTCGCCAGGGCGTCGGCGTGCCGGTTGCGGTCGCGGGGGATCCAACTGAACCGGACCGACTCGAAGCGGTCGACCAGCGCGGCGGCCCGCGCGGCGAGCGGACGCAGCCCGGGGTGTTTGATCTGCCACCGGCCGCACATCTGCTCGACCACCAGCTTCGAGTCCATCCGGGCGTCGACCTCGGCCGCACCCAGCTCGGCGGCGGCCTCCAGCCCGGCGATCAGACCGCGGTACTCGGCGACGTTGTTGGTGGCCGTCCCGATCGACTCGGCCCGTTCGAGCAGCACCTCGCCGGTGGCCGGGTCCCGGACCACGGCACCGTAACCGGCCGGCCCGGGGTTGCCCCGGGACCCGCCGTCGGCCTCGACGACGACCGCGCGCACCGCCACCGGGCTACAGCCCCGACTCGTTGGTACGCACCATGATCCGGCGGCAGTCCTCGCAGCGGACCACCTCGTCCGGGGCCGACCGGCGGATCCGGGCCAGGTCGGCGCCGGACAGCTCCAGCCGGCAGCCGCCGCAGCGGCCGGCGGTGAGCAGCGCCGCGCCGAGGCCGGTGTCCTCACGGATCTTGTCGTAGAGGGTGACCAGGTCGGCGGGGAGGTCGGCGGCGAGCGGCTTGCGCGCGCCCTGCTTGAACTCCTCCTCCTTGGCGATCTCGGCCAGGTTCTCGTCGCGGCGCTGCTCGACGGCGGCCCGCCGGTCCCTGGCCTCGGCGATGCGGGTCTCGATCCCGTCGAGGGTCGCCTGCGCCGTCTCCCGCTGCTCCATCAGCTCCAGCTCGGCGTCCTCCAGGTCACCCTGGCGACGGTTGAGCGAGACCAGCTCGTGCTGGAGCGCCTCCAACTCCCGGGCCGGCCCGCTGCCGCTGGCCAGCCGGGCCTCGTCCTTGCTCTTGCGGGCCCGCACCTGGTCGATGTCCTTCTCCAGGCGGGCGATGTCCCGGTCCAGGTCGTCCACGGCGACCTGGGCGCGGACCCGCTCGTCCTCCAGGGCGGACAGCTCCCGGGCCAGCCCCTCCAGCTCCGCCCGCTCGGGCAGCGACCGGCGGCGGTGAGCGAGCTGGGCGAGTGTGGTGTCGATCGCCTGGAGGTCGAGCAGGCGGCGCTGGACCTGGGGTTCAGCCTTCACGGTCGGGGCTCCTTGTCGTCCATCGCGGGTGCGGCGGCGTGCACGGTCCACGGGTCGGTGTCCAGGTCGGACACCACGGTCTCGACGCCGAAGCCGGCCCGCAGGTGGGCGGCCACGTCGTCCAGCCAGGGTCGTTCGGTCGCCCAGTGTGCGGCGTCCAGCAGGGCGGGCCCACCGGCGGCGAGGTGCTCACCGGCGGGATGGTGCCGCAGGTCGGAGGTGAGGAACGCGTCCGCACCGGCGGCGGTCGCCGCGGCCAGGAAGCCGTCGCCGGAGCCGCCGCTGACCGCGAGGGTACGCACGATACGCGCGGGATCGCCTCCGGCGCGAACCCCCCAGACGGTGGCCGGCAGGACGGCGGCGGCGTGCCCGGTCAGCTCGGCGAGCGTCAGCGGGGCGGGCAGCTCGCCGATGCGGCCGATGCCCCGGCCGCCACCGGCGGACGGGGAACCGGGGGCGGACGGCGCGAGGGGACGCAGACCGGTCAGCCCGAACCGGGCGGCCAGCGCGTCGGAGACGCCCGGCGCGGCGATGTCGGCGTTGGTGTGCGCCACGTACAGGGCCACCCCGGCGCGGATCAGGTCGTGCACGATCCGCCCCTTCCAGGTGGTCGGGGCGACCGAGGAGACGCCGCGCAGCAGCAGCGGGTGGTGCGCGACGATCAGGTCGGCACCGGCGGCGAGCGCCTCGGCGACGGTCTCGGGGACGACGTCCACCGTGCCGAAGACGCGGCGGACCGGGTCGGTGGGCTCACCGAGCACCAGACCGACCCGGTCCCACTCCTCGGCCCAGGCGGGCGGGTAACGCCGATCCAGCTCGGCAACCACATCGGCGACGGACGGCGGGGACGCGGTTGTGCTCACGGCCGGTCAGCTTACCGGCGCACGGTGCCGGCCACGCCCACGCCCGTCGCCGGGTCAGGCCGCCGAGGTGGCCCGGGAGCGGCCCGGTAGGGCCGCCACCGCCGCCTCCCAGGGGAAGGCGTGCAGGTGCCGTTCCCCCGTACCGGGTGGGTGCAGTGGGTAGACGTCGTCGCCGAAGAGCACCGTGGCACCCCACTCGGCCAGCCGGCGCAGGCCGCTGAGGAAGGCCGGGTGCGCGGCCATCGCCACGTTGGTGAACGGCACCACCACCACCGGTACGCCCCGGCCCTGCCCCTCGACGAGCAGACCCAGCGCCAGCGTGTCGGTGATCCCGGCCGCCCACTTGTTGACCGTGTTGACGGTGGCCGGGCAGACCAGCATCGCGTCGGCCGGGGGCAGCAGGTCCGGGTCGCCCGGGTTCTTGTAGTGGGTACGCACCGGATGCCCGGTCTGCCGGGCCAGCGCGGCCCGGTCAACGAACTTCGCCCCGTCGGGCGTGGTGACGACGCAGACCTCCCAGCCGTCGTCCTGGGCCAGGCCGACGAGTCGGTCGAGGTGACGGGCCAGCGGCGAACCGCAGGCGATGACGTAGAGCACTCCGCGGTGCTCACTGCTCTGGTGGGGGCTGCCGCTCATCCGGCCGCCGCCGTGTTCATACTCCGACTCCCATCTGCTCAGCCAACTCCGCAATCGGCGCGGGCAACGCACCACGTGTGCGACGCAGCACGTCGGTCATCACTTCGTGGGCGATGGGTCGGCAGCGGATCTCGGACGGGGCGAGCCGGTCGCCGCGCAGCAGCATCTCCCCCGCCATCGCGACGTCACCGAGCTGGGCGTAGCCCCGGGCCAGGTCGAGCAGGTGGTGGGCCCGCCGCTCGGGCAGCAGCCCGTTGAAGCTCGGCTCGGGGATGCGCTGGTGGATCTCCACCGCCCGCCCGCCGTCGCCCAGCTCCACGGCGGCGGCGGCCCGGTGTAGTTCCAGGTTGGTCGGGCCGAACGAGGTCCAGTAGTGGTTCTGGTCGCTGCCGAGCATCAGCGCCGCCTCGCCTGCCCCGTACAGCAGATCCTCGACGGCGTCGGAGTCGCCGAACCGGGCGGCGGCCATCGCCCCCTGCAACAGCAGCATGCCGTAGACGGAGAGCCGGTCCGGCGTGCTGTCGTTCATGCCGCCGGGGGCGAGCTGGTTGGCGATGCTGAGGTTCAGCTCCAGCGCCGGCCGGGCCCGGCCCATCGCCACCAGCGCGTTGCACACCCGGGCCGTGGCGACACCGGCCAGCAGCTGGTCGTCGGCGCGCTGGGCGACCGCCATCGACCGGTCGGCGGCCAGCCAGGCCAGCTCGCACTCGCCCAGTTTGCGCAGCACCGAGGAGGCGATCTGGTAGACCTGCCCGAGCAGGTGGGCGGCGTCGCGGCCCGGCTCGCCACCGTAGCCGGCGTCGGCGGCCTGGGCGTCGCGCAGCAGTTTCGGCAGCGCCCGGGTGAGCATCGCGTAGCGGCCGTACTGGTAGGTGAGCCAGGCGTGGGTGACGGCCTTGCGCAGGTCGGTCAGGGGCGGCGGGTACGACACCCCGTCGAAGTACGCGGTCATCGAGGAGTACTGCTCCAGGGCGGCCCGGATCTCCTGCACCTCGAACTGGTCGATGCAACTCATCGCGTCGGTACGCCGTTCCGGGTCCTTGCCGAGCAGCAGTTGCACGTCGATCCGCAGGATCACGGCGATCTCGTACAGCACGGAGAACTTGTCCAGCCGGCGGACCCCGCGTTCGACCTTGTCGACCCAGCTCTTGGACTTGCCGAGTCGGTCGGCGAAGACCTGCTGGGACATCTTGCGTCGCCCGCGCCAGTAGGCCACCCGTCGCCCGATCGGAAGCTCGTCCATCTTCTGCCGTTCCTCCCCCTCGTGGGTCGTCCGGTCGGGCTCCGGACGCCCCACGCCGGGCGTCTCCGATCCGTCCGCCCAGGTTGTCGCTGGTCGCACAGCGTGTACGTCACACGTACAGCCAGTTCTCATACCTTCGTGCAAGTTGCACGAGCCGTTCGTCAGGTCAAACGATCCCGGATCACGACAGTGACGGCGCTCGACGTGAGGGGTGGCGGTGACCGGTCGAAGCCAGAGGAGAGCACGGGACATGTGGGGGAACGTCGGGCCACGGGTCGCCCAGCTGGCACCGATCGAACGGGTGCGCCTGCGCCGGATCGCCGTCCGGTACGCGGTGCACGGCTGGGAGGTGACCCCCGGTGCCTGCCTGGCACGCAGCCGTTTCGTGTGCGGCCGGGCCGGTTGTCCCACCGTCGGCTGCCACCCCGCGCTGGAGAACTGGGAGCGGGGGGCGAGCACCGACCCGGCCCGGGTGGCCACCTGGTGGCGCAGCCGCCCGCACGGGGTGCTGCTGCCCACCGGCCGGGCGTTCGACGTGCTGGAGGTGTCGGCGCACCTGGGCCGGCGACTGCTCGACGCCGTACCCGGGCACCCCGCCGGGCCGGGCGTCCGGGGTCCGGTGGTGGTGACCCCGACCGGGCGGTGGATGTTCCTGGTCCGCCCCGGCGACCCGCTGCGCCCCGAGCTGGAACACTGCTTCCACGTCGTCCGGCACGGCACCGGCTCGTGGATCCCGGCGCCCCCCACCCGGCTGCCCGAGGGCCCGGTGCGCTGGGCGGTCGCCCCGGAACAGGCCCGCTGGCGGCTGCCCGACTCGTACCTGTTGCAGAACAGCCTGATCGACGCCCTGCGGGCCGACGGGGTGACGCTGACCCCGGAGCTGCTGCCCGGCCAGCTCCCCCTGCCCCGGCGCGGCCACTGACCAGCCAGCCCCACACCGGCCGGCCACCGGACGGACGGCCGCTGACCGGCCGGCCGCAGGCGGCGGGACGTGGCCGGGTCGGGTTCCCGCCAGCGTCCCCGCCCACGCCGGACTCGTTGCACACCACGACGGCGCGCACGCGCCACCGGAGCGGGGGTACGACATGGCCAGGGACGAGATGCGGCACACCGGCGGCACCGAACCGCCGTACCGGCGACGGCCCCGCCACTGGTCGGACACCCGGCCGGCCGGCTCCCGCCCGGGTCGCCCCCGGCCGACCGGCTCCCGACCGGCCGGCACCCACCGCACGGCCCGGTGAACGCACCCACCGGCAGGTGACCCCGCCACCACGTCGACGCCTCAGTCGGCCAGCGGCAGGGCGGTCGACCGCAGCAGCCGCCCGTCGTCGGTGACCACCGCGTGCAGGTGGCCGGGGAGCCGGTCGAGCCAGCCGATGCCGGCCACGCCCATCGCCACCGCCGCCGTGGCGTACGCGTCGGCGACACCCAGGTCCGGGCCGACCACGGTGACCGAACGCAACCCCCGGGCCGGTACGCCCCGGCGCGGATCGAGCACGTGGTGCCCCCGTTCGTAGATGCCCGAGGTGGCGACGGCCAGGTCGGTGCCGGTGAGCACCAGGCAGGTGGCGTCCGCGTCCCACGGGTGCCGCACACCGATCCGCCACGGCAGCCCGGACGACGAGTGCCCGCGTACCCGGACGTCGCCGCCGGCGTTGAGGCAGTGGTCGACCGCCCCGGCGGCCACCAGCCGGTCCGAGGCGACCTGGGCGGCCCAGCCCTTCACGTAGCCGGAGGGGTCCAGCCGGCCGGTGGCGTACGCGTCGAAGAAGCCGTCGGTGTCGGCCCACAGGTCGGCGCAGCGGGCCAGCACCGCGCGCAGGTCCGCCGACGCACCGGCCGGCGGCAGGTCCCCCCGGTCGACGCGGCGCACCTCGCTGTCCTCGCGGTAGGTGGTGAACCGGGCGTCGACCTCCCGCAGCCAGCGGAACGTCTCGTCGGCCAACTCCCGCAGGGTGGCGGCGGGCAGGTCGGTGGCGAGGTCCAGGCTGATCGCCGTACCCATCACCTGTTCGACCCGGCGCAGGCCGGGCCGGGTCGACGCCGCGCCCACCTAGCGGGCCTGGTCGAGGGCGGCCTGCAACGACCGCCGGTAGCCGTCGCTGGTGGCGGTCGCCTGGGAGACGGTGTCCAGGTTGGCGTCCTGCTGGCGCACCACGTCGCCGGTGGTGCCGCTGTAGGCAGCGTCGACCCGGTCGCTGCGCAGGTCGGACTGGCCGCCCTGGGGCAGTTCCAGGGCCACCGCGTCGACGATCCGGGTGCCGGCGACGGTGATCCGCACCTGCACGTTGCCGAACTCGGTGGAGACCACCGGGCCGGTGACCGTACGGGTGGTGGGCTTCGGCGCGGTGGTCCGGCCGGCGGCCGGGGTGCGGCGGGCGCCGGCGTCCCCGCCGGGGGTGGTCCGTCGGGTGGCCGGGGTAGGGCTGACGGTGGCGTCGGGCCGGCCGGTCGGCCGGGGTGTCGCGGCGGTCCGCTGCGGCGTCGCACCGGGGGTGACCGGGTCGGTGCGGTCCGCCGTGCCGACCGGCGCACCGGCTGGCAGGTCCACGGCGACCTGGCGGTCCTGCGGTGCGCCCTTGAGCACCACCAGGGCGGTGGTGCCGGCGGCCAGCCCGGTGATCGCGAGCAGCGCGCGACGCATGTCAGGTGTCCTCCTACAGCTCGAACGGGGCGAGGTGGATCTGCCGGCGGGGCACGCCGGCCTGCCGGAGCATCCGCACCGAGGAGTCGACCAGCCCCTGCGGCCCGCACAGGTAGACGTCGCGGCGGGTCAGGTCGGGCACCAGCCGGCGCAGCCCGTCCGGGTTCATCACCTGGCGGGGACCGGCGTCGTCGCGGGAGCCGACGACGTACCAGACGTCAGTCCGCCGGGCCTGGGCCAACCAGTCCAGCTCGTGCTGCAACAGCACGTCGGCCGGGGTGCGGGCCCGGTAGATCAGGGCCGCGCCGGCGGGCAGTTCCTCAAGCATCGCCCGCAACGGGCCGATGCCGCTGCCGCCGGCGATCAGCAGGGCCCGGTCCCGGGTCCGGTGCGCGGCGGTGAACGTGCCCGACGGCCCCTCCGCCCAGACCCGGGTGCCCGGGTCGAGGTCACGCAGGTCCCTGGTGTGCCCGCCGACCACCTTCACGGTCAGCCGCAGCCAGCGGCCGTTCGCGGCGGCGGAGAGCGAGAACGGGTGCGACTGCCACCAGCAGCCCCGGGCCAGGAACCGCCAGCGCAGGTACTGCCCGCCGAGCGGGTCGAGCTGGTGCAGCCGGCGGCCGGTCAGGTAGATCGAGACGGTGTCCGGGCTCTCCGCCACCACGTCGGCCACCCGCAGCCGGTGCCGCAGGTTGAGCAGCACCGGCGCGACCAGCCGACCCCACACCAGGGCGGCGGCGACCAGCAGATATGCGGCAATCCAGCCGGTGCGGACCGGGCCGGGCGGGAAGAGCTGCGCGCCGTTGCTGAACTGGTGGCCGAAGCCGAGCAGCAGCGCCAGGTAGCTGGTCAGGTGCAGGTGGTACCAGAGTTCGTAGGGCAGCGCCCGGCGGACCGCCCGGATGCCGGTGCCGCCGACCAGCACCAGGATGCCCGCCGCGGCGAACGCGGACACCATGTCGTCGAAGTCGCGCAGCAGCACCCCCGGCTGGGCGGTGACCGGGTTGCCCTGGGTCCGCGCGTAGCCGACCACCAGCAGCGACAGGTGCGCCAGCACCGCCACCAGCAGCGTCGCGCCGAGATCCCGGTGCACCCGGGACAGCCGCTCGCCGCCGACCCCGCGTTCCAGCACGCCGAGGCGGCTCATCATCAGCACCTGCACCAGCAGCAGGTAGCCGGCGACCAGGCCGGTGACCCGACCGGCGGCGGTGAGCACGTCGGCGGTGCCGGTCAGCGAGCCGGCCGGGGTGTCCAGCCACCACGGCAGCACCGCGGCCACCAGACCGGCCCAGAACAGCCCGGACAGCACCCGCCGGCCGGCGGACCCACGCCGGGGCCGGGCCGGCGGCGGGGATACGGACGCAGCCGGCCGGCCGGCGTACCGGGACGGCTCCCGGGTACGCCGACCGGCGGCGTGCGTGTCCCGGTAGGTCACGCGTAGAGCTTCATCGGGGTGTACTTGCGCCGCGGGAAGATCCGGTCGACCTGGGCGGTGGTCAGCCCGAACCGGCCCTGCGCCACCGCGCCGTAGACGTCGAACATGTTGTTGTACTCGGGGACGTCCCCCGAGTCCAGATCGCCCAGCCCGTCCCAGCGGCCCAGCAGTGAGCCGGCGAGCTTACGCCCGGACAGGATGGTGACCACCCCGCCGTGGCCGTGGTCGGTGCCGCCGCCGTTGGAGGCGACCCGACGGCCGAACTCGCTGGACACCATGATGGTGACGTCGGCGGCCCGGTCGCCCAGGTCGGTGAAGAAGGCGGCCATCGCGGTGGCCAGCTCGCCGAGGCGTCGGTGCAACTGGCCACCGGAGCGGGTGCCCTGGTTCTCGTGGGTGTCGTAGCCGCCCATCCCGACCGTGGCGACCCGGACGTTCGCCCCGCCCTTGATCAGCTGGGCGAGCTGCCCGAAGGCGTAGCCGACGCCCTCGTACTTCACGCCCTCCGCCGGCTGGTACGGCTTCGCGGCGAGCTGCTGGGCGGTCGACAAGGCGCCCATCCCCTCGATCACCGCCTCCTCCACCGGGTGGTTGATCCCGGTGAACAGGCCCCGGATCGCCTTCTCGGTGGCCGCCCGGTAGCGGTCGTCGCCGTTGAGCCGCAGCGAGCCGACGCTGTTGAGCGACAGCGCGCCGTTGGTGCCGACCAGCGAGCGGGGCAGGGTGCTGCCGATGCCGACGCTGCGGAACGCGGTGCCCTTGCCGAGGGAGTCGACCAGGCTGTCCAGCCAGCCCCGGCCACCGGTCTCGTTGGGCAGGCCGCCCAGGTTGCAGGCGTCGGCGGCCTGGAAGTGGCTGCGGGACAGCCGTTCGTCGGAGGCCGCCGGGACGAAGCCGAGCTGGCCGGCCTTGAGCCACTTCTCCAGCGGGGCGAACGCGCTGGTCAGCTTGAAGCCCCGGCCCAGGGCCAGTGAGTCGTCGCCGAGCAGCAGGTCGGGGCGGGCCTTGGCCAGCACCGGGTCGTCGGCCGGGGCGACCAGGCTCAGCCCGTCCAGCCCGCCGTAGAGGAACACGTGGATCAGGGTGCCGGTCCTCGTCGCCGCGAACGACGCGGAGGTGGTGACGAACTGGGCGGTGGCCAGCGCGGTGGCGGTGGCGGCGGCCCCGGCGACGAAGGTCCGTCGGGTCACCCCGCGCCCGTCCTGCTGGGCCTCCTCCAGGTCCTCCAGTCGGCGGTAGCGGTCGGCCTCGGCGGCGTTCTCGGCGGCGACGATGTCGGCCTCGGCGCGCAGCAGCGCCTGCGCCGGGTCGTCGGCGAGCCGACGCAGGTCGGGGCACTCGGGGTGCAGGGGGAACGCGGGCACGGTCTTCTCCATCGGGTGCGTCACCGGCTTCTCCATCGTCTGCCTCACCGCAGGTGGTGCTGGGGGGACGCGAGGATCGCCCGCGCGACGGCGGCGATCGCCCCGTCGAACGTGGCGTCGACCTTGGCGGTGGCGGACACGCCGGCCACCCCGAGGATCAGGTTCCGCTCCCGGGTCGACAGCTTCTGGTGCACCAGCCGCTGCGCCAACGCGTCCACGTACGCCCCGGCGGTCGACGGTGGCCTGGCCACCAGCTTCTCCGGCCTGGTGTAGGTGAACTGGGTGCGGCGGCCGGCGATCAGGTCGGCGGCCTCGTTCCACCCGTTGACCATCGTCCCGGCCGACGTCCAGGCGACGTAGACGTCCGGGTAGCCGTCGGGGGTGGGCTGGCCCATCGGGTACTGGCCCAGCTCGCGCAGCTTGTCGTGGATCTGGCGCAGCCCCTGGGCGAACGCGGTGCGCTTGCTGTCGCCCTGCCGGAAACCCGGCCCGGCCTGCGGTCCGACGCCCAGCGTCCGGTAGGTGGCGACCAGGTACTCCATCGGCCGGCGGACCTTCTGGCCGACCGCCGCCCAGAACTCCGAGGAGCTGAACAGCGACATCAGCAGCGGCTTCACCGAGCCCTTGTTGACGATGTAGATCTGGGTGAGCCGGTCCACCAGGGACTTCGGCGGGGTGTCCGAGACGAACCGGGTGGCCAGGCTGCGGGCCACGTACCTGGCGGTCGACGGGTGCAGCGCGAGGTAGGTGAGGTACGCGTCGATGACCTGGTCGGCCTTCTTCGGGTCGGTCGAGTCGTTGGGGTGGCTGAAGCCGAGGATCTTCACCTTGCCCCGGTAGTGCCGGTCGTGGCGGAAGACGTACTTTCCGTCGTCGACGCCCCGGCCGGTCTGGAGCAGGGCGGCCTGCCGGACGTCCTTCTCGGTGTAGCCGCCGTCGACCCCGACCGAGTACAGCTCCAGGTTCTCCCGGGCCAGGTTCTCGTTGACCGCGTCGGCGCGGGAGTCGTTCTGGTTGAGGTAGAGCAGCAGCGCCGGGTGCTTGTTCGCCGCCACCAGCATGTCCGGGTAGCTGCCCATGGCGTGCTTGCGGATCACGTCCCGGTCGAACGAGTTCCGGTACGCCTCACCGCCGTCGAAGTCCGCCGCGACGTGCAGGAAGTCGTTCCAGAAGTCGACCATCACCTCGTAGAGCTGCCGTTCCGACCAGATCTGCCGGGCCAGCGTGCCGTCGACCATCTCCTTCTCCGGCTGCGCGCCCCGCTCGTTGAGCTGCTCCCGCTGGTCGCGTACCTGCTGGCTGGTCAGGGCGAGGGTGGGCAGCTCGGCGAGCTTCAGCTCGGCGGCGCTCGGCGCGATCTTCTCCGGGTCGAGCTGCTGACGCACCCAGGCGTCGATGCCCATCCGACGGATGTCGGCGAGCACCTTCGGGGTGGCCCCGAAGGTGGCCCGGCTGGCCAGGTGCCGGACCGGGTCCTTGGCCAGCACCGTCTTCACCGTCACCGGGGTATGCGCCGCCGCGTCGGCCGGGCCGGAGAAGGTCCGGCCACCGCTGGGCGAGTTCCGCTTCAGCGCCGCACCGGCCCGGGAGCCCATGTAGCTCTCGTTCTGC
Organism: Micromonospora sp. WMMD734; assembly: GCF_049178975.1. Classification (NCBI taxonomy): domain Bacteria; kingdom Bacillati; phylum Actinomycetota; class Actinomycetes; order Micromonosporales; family Micromonosporaceae; genus Micromonospora; species Micromonospora sp. WMMD734. The sequence goes on along the minus strand of NZ_JBMHMK010000001.1, from coordinate 227,911 downwards.
TCGGTGTAGGTGCGTACCGTGCTGGGCTGCTGGCCGCTCGGGCGGGCCGGCGTGCCGTCGGTGGTGGTCGCGCCGGTGGCGTCACCGGCGGCGTCGTCGCCGAACAGGCCCCGCACCTGGGGACTCAGCGCCAGCGCCGCGCCACCGGCCACCACGGCGGCGGTGCCGCCCAACGCGACCAGGGCGCGCCGCCGGCCGACCCGGTCGCGGTCGTCGCCGTCGTCGTCCAGATGGGGCAGTCCGGTACCGGCCGGCTGGTGGAACGCCTGCCGGCCCAACCCCTCGGGCCCCACCCACTGCGGGCCCCGGGACACCGGCGGCGGCCCGTACGGCGCGGCCGTGACCTCGTACGCCGGGGTGTGCCCGCCGGGGGTGTGCGGTCGATGCGGTGGCACGTTCTGGTCGGCCATGTACCGGTCCCGTTTTCTTTCGATGCGCCGTACCGCTGCGACCGGGGGCGGGTGCGGCGGCGGCTGCCGGAGGAGTTGCCACGGGAAGGTAGTCAAGGGCTGAGCTGCCGACAAGGCTGGTCAGGGCCGTCGGCGGGGGCACTTAAGGTGCCGCTGTGCGAGGGTGCCGGCCGGGTGGTTCCACCCCGGCCGGACCGCACCGTCCCGAGCAGGGACGACGTGTCCGGCCGCGGCCCCGCCGTACCGTTTTGGCGGTACGTGTCACGGGACGTGGCGTTCACCGGCACAGCGAAACTTAAGCCGCCGGTAAGCCGGTATTGAGGTGCTCCGCACCCGCCGACCCGGTTGCGGGCGGCCCGCCGGCCCGGTTTCGGACGGCCCGTCCCCGGCGAGGGTCGGCCCGCCCGCCGAGGGTGTCCGGGGCGGGAAAGTAGCAGCAGCAGGGCGTGACCGGCCGCCGCAGCGGGTAAGCCGCCGAACCGCTGAAGCCTGAGGGGAAGGCACCGCCATGCTCAGCAAAGAGGATCAGCGCAGGTTCGAACAGATCACCCGGCAGTTGCGGGAGAGCGATCCGAGGTTCTTCGCACGACTCGACCATCGGATCCGGGCCCGACGCGGGCGCTGGCTGATGCTGCTGACGGTCGTCCTGTGGGCGTCGCTGCCCGCGATGACCGTCCTGGCCGGACGGACGGCGGGTGCGGCGTGCGTCGTCGTCCTGGCGGCCAACACCGGCCTGATGTGGCACTTCCGGCACCGCTGGCGCTGACCCGCGCCATGATCGGCACCACCGCCGGCACCGGCCCACGCCATGATCGACACCAGGGGCGCGATGATGCGGGATCGCAGGCGACGGGACACCCCGACATCGCCCCACTGGTGTCGATCATGACCGCGCCGGGTCAGCCCGGGTCGAGGGCCTGGTAGGCCCGGCGCAGACGTTCCAGCAGGCCGGGGCCGCCGATCGCCGCAGCGGGCGCGCCGAGCTGCCGCAGCAGCAGCTCCGGGCCGGTGGCCAGGATGGGCGGCCGGTCCGGCAGCGGCACCGGCGACACCCAGAACCGGTCCATCGCCTCGGTGGGCGGCGCGTCGGGCATGTCGGCGAGCACCCGGGCCGCCCCCGCCACCGCAGCCGGCGGCCCGCCCGGCGCACCGTCCACCACCGACGGCGTCGGGCCGGGCATGCCGGCGTCCCGCCCGGTGGGCGCGGCCGACCCGACCGCGTCGGCCCGGAGGGTACGCAGCCGGCCCAGCAACGCGTCGCGGCTGCGGCCCCGCCAGTGCAGCAACTGGAACGGGTCGGCGTCGAACGCCTCGGCGAGCAGGTAGAACGTCGCCGCCAGATGCTTGCACGGCACCGCCACGTCGGGGCAGCCGCAGCGCTGGGTCAGCTCCCCCACCGACCGGGGGAACAGGGGCGCGCCCGCAGCGGCGAACACCTCCTCCAGCTCGGCCGGCAGGTCACCGGCGAGCAGCCGGGCGCTGAAGAACGCCTGCCCGGCCAGCTCCCGTTCGACCCGGTCCCAGAGCGCGTCCGGAAACGGTGGCAGGGCGATCGTCACCGGGTACGGCCGGGGCCGGGAACCCTGCACGCTCGCCTCGACCCGCCCGGGTGACACGTCGAGCCGCAGCACCTGCCCCCGGCGCGCGTACGCCCGGCCCCGGGTGAGCCGGGTGCCCAACGCGAACGACTCCAGCACCTCCAGGAAGCGTCGGGACCACCAGGAGACCCCGATCGCGCCCCGGGTGCTACGTGCCCGCAGCCCGCCGTCGACCCGCAGGGCCGGACCGAAGTCGGCGTACCGGCCCGTCGGCGTCGGGTCGTCCGGCCCGGTGCCGGCCGGTCGGGGGGTCATTCGACCACCGCCCCGGCGTCGAGCGTGAACAGCTCCCGCAGTTGCCCGGTGGACAACTCGGTGACCCACTGTTCGCCGCTGCCCACCACCGACGCGGCCAGCCCCCGCTTGTCGGCGATCATCGCGGCCACCTTCTCCTCGACGGTGCCGGCGCAGACGAACTTGCGGACCTGCACCCGCCGTCGCTGGCCGATCCGGAACGCCCGGTCGGTGGCCTGGTCCTCCACCGCCGGGTTCCACCACCTGTCGACGTGCACCACGTGGTTGGCGGCGGTCAGGGTCAGCCCGGTGCCGCCGGCCTTCAGGGAGAGCACGAACAGGGCCGGGCCGTCCGGGGACTGGAACCGGGTGACCAGGTCGTCCCGCTCGGCCTTGCCGACCCCGCCGTGCAGGTAGAGCACCTCCCGGCCGAAGCGGGCCGACAGGTGGCCGCGCAGCAGCGCGCCGAACTCGGCGTACTGGGTGAACAGTAGGGCCTTCTCGCCGGCCGCGAGCACCTCGTCGACGATCTCCTCCAACCGTTGCAGCTTGCCCGAACGCCCGGCCAGCGGCGAGCCGTCGTGCAGCAGCTGGGCCGGATGGTTGCAGACCTGCTTGAGCCGGGTCATCGTGGCCAGCACCAGGCCCCGGCGTTCCATCCCGTCGCTCGACTCGATCCTGGCCAGCATCTCGTCGACGACCGCCCGGTAGAGCGACGCCTGCTCGGCGGTGAGGTTGCAGACCACCTCCATCTCCAGCTTCTCCGGCAGGTCACTGATGATCGAGGAGTCGGTCTTGAGCCGCCGTAGCACGAACGGGCCGGTGACCCGGCGCAGCCGGGCCGCCGCCTCGGCGTCGCCGTGCCGCTCGATCGGCACCGCGTACGACTGGCGGAAACTACTGGCCGGGCCGAGCAGGCCGGGGTTGGCGAACTGCATGATCGACCACAGGTCGGCCAGCCGGTTCTCCACAGGCGTGCCGGTGACGGCGATCCGGTGCCGGGCGGGCAGCGCCCGGACCGCCTCGGCCTGCCGGGTGGCCGCGTTCTTGATCGCCTGGGCCTCGTCGACCACCACCCGGTGCCAGCCGACCGACGCCAGCGCCACCGCGTCCCGCGCCGCCACCGCGTAGGTGGTGAGCACCAGGTCGGCGGCGTGCACCGCCGAGGTGAACGAGTCGTCCCGGGCCCGGTCCGCGCCGTGGTGCACGTGCACCCGCAACCCGGGGGTGAACCGGGCCGCCTCCCGCTGCCAGTTGCCGACCAGCGACATCGGACAGACCAGCAGGGTCGGCCCGGCGTCCGGCGGGTCCCCGGCGAGCAGGGCCAGCAACTGCACCGTCTTGCCCAACCCCATGTCGTCGGCGAGCACCCCGCCGAGCCCGAGCGACTGGAGGAACACCAGCCAGGCCAGGCCGCGCCGCTGGTACGGCCGCAGGGTGCCCTTGAAGGCCGGCGGCGGGTCCAACGGGACGAGCCGCCGTTCGGCCTGCCCCGCCAGCAGGTCACCGAGCGGGCCGTCGGCGGTCACCTCGAGCACCGGCAGGGCCTCCGGGCGGTCCGCCCCGGCCAGCCCCATCCGCAGCAGGTCGGCCACTGTCAGCTCGCCGGAGGACCGCAGCAGCCGCAGGCCGGCGGCCAGCCGCTTCGGGTCCAGCTCCACCCACCGGCCGCGCAACCGCACCAGCGGGGTCTTCAGGGCGGCCAGCGCGGCCAACTCGTCGGCGTCGACCGTCTCGTCGCCGAGCGCCACCTCCCAGCGGTAGTCGACGAGCGCGTCCAGCCCGAGCGCCCCGGCCGTGGCGACCGTACCCGGGGCGGTGCGGCTGCGGGCCTGCAACCGGGCACCGAGCCGGGCCGCCGGCCGCCGCCACCAGGACGGCAGCAGCACCCCGAAGCCGGCGGCGTGCAGCACCGGCGCGCCGTCGCGCAGGAACCGGTGCGCCCCCTCGACGTCCAGCTCTAGCTGTTCCGGGGCGGGGATGCGCAGGGCCCCGTCCAGCTCCGGCCAGAGCCGCCCGGCCCGGCCCAACTCGGCCAGCAGGGTCTCCTGCGGATCGCCGCAGCGGCCGGCCAGCGCCGGCAGCCGTTCCGGGTGCCGCCAGACATCACCGGCGGCGACGTGCAGACCCGGCTCGTCGGCGGCCTGGAGACCGAACTCGATACGCCACCGTCCCCCCTGCCCGACGACCGCCGACGGGTCGGCCGGCACCACGGTCAGCGTGTCGACGATCTCGTCGTCGGCCGGCTCCACCAGCCGGAAACTCGCCCGGACCGGGCCGCCGACGGCGTCGCGCTGCCAGGCGTCCAGTTCGGTGCGGAGGGTGCCCAGCCCGTCGGGTTCGGCGGTGAACCGTCGCTGCGGGCCGGTCAGTGCCGCCAGCCACCCGGCCGTCACCCCGTCGCGCCGCCCACCCCGGAGCAGGTCGACGTCGGCCAGCGCCCGGCGGGCGGCGGCATCGGTGAGCAGATCCAGCGCGTCCGCGACCAGCCCACCGGCCCCGTCGACGCCGCTGGCACCGGTGGGCACGCCGGGTCGACCGGCCGGGCCGGCACCGGCGGGCGGTGCGTCTGCCCCGCGCTGCGCCGAGGCGGGCACCCCCTCGGGGCCCGTCCGCCTCCCGGCATCGGGACGCGGGCGGGCGGGGGGCCATCCGGGGTCGACGGCGGCACGGACCGCCGGGGGCAGGGCGAGGGCCAGCGACCGGGCCCAGGCCGCGTCCGCGCCGGTGAGCAGGGGCCGCCACACCGCCCACCCGACCGCCTTCCCCGTCGACCGGCCGCCCGCCCGCCGGTCCACCGGCCCGTCACTGTCCGGCGTCCGGTCCCCCAGACCGCGTTTTTCCGGTCTCCGGTCCACCGGCCCGTCGGAGTCCCGACGGACGGTCGAGCGCCGGTCCGCTGTCGCGTCCCCGGGCGGGCGGTCGGCCACGCCGGGCAGCAGCCGGCCCCGGGCCACCAGGTCGACCGCGAAACCCGCCAGCTCGGCGAGGTGCCGCAGGTCGGCCCCCACCACGGCGTCGAGCCCGTCGAGGGTACGCAGCAGGTCGAACGCGTCGTCCGGGGCGTACCGGAGGACGGGGGTGCGCCAGGCGGCGAGGGTGACCGGGCCACGGGCCGGTTCCGCGACGGTGGCCGGGACCAGCTCCGGCGAGTGCAGCGGTGCGCCCGCCCGGGTGGGGAGGGTGAGCGGCACGGTGCCGGGTGGGTGGTCACCGAGCAGCGCGGTCAGGGTGCCCGGGTCGGCGGCGAAGGGGTGGGGGCGCTCACGCGGGGCCCGGCCGGGGCGGCGCGGCACCCGGGTCGGCCGGGTCGAGTCCTCCGCCCACACCGCCAGACCGGCCCCGACCAGCCACACCCCGTGGACGACCAGCACTCGTTCCCCCTCGTCGACGCCCGGGGGTCAGGATAGGGCGAGGGCCGGTCACCGTCGCTCAGACCGCGCCGGTGCTGCCGTCGGTCAGCTCACGGAGGATGTCGGCGTGGCCGGCGTGCCGGGCGGTTTCCTCGATCATGTGCACCATGATCCAACGTAGGGACACCTCGCCGAGCTGCGGCTGCGCCACGACATGGTCCAGCGGGAACCGGGCGGCCAGCTCACGGGACCGGGCGCAGGCCCGCTCATAGGCGTCGGCGAGCTGGTCGAGGGTTTCCCCCTCGGCCAGGGCGAAACTGGCCGCCGCGTCCTCCTCGGAGGTCGGGAAGACGTCGCCGGGGGCCGGATCGAGCAGGAACGGGAACCAGTTCCGCTCGACCAGGGTGAGATGCTGCAGGATGCCGGCCAGGGTGGTGGCCGACGGCACCAGCCGGCGGGCCGCCTCGGCGTCGCTCAGGCCCCGTGCCTTGCGCAGCACGATCGCCCGGTGGAAATCGAGGAACGCGTCGAGCACCGCCCGCTCGTCGCCGGTGCGGGCCAGCACCGGGGCGAGCGTCGGATCGATCTGGATTTCCGTCATCAGCGGACGATAGCGGTGGCCGTGCCGTCCCGCTGTCCCCCGGCGAACCCGCCGTCCCCGGCAAACCCTGCGGGCCGGCGGCCGGCTTGGCAGGATGGGCGCATGGCTGCGACGGTACGGATTCCCCTGGCGGACGGCCCGGCTGACGGCGAGGCGGTCGACGTCGAGCTGGACAGCAACGAGCGTCCCCCGCTGACCCACCACCACCTCGGCCCGCAGGGTCTGGTCGACGCCCAGATCTACGAGTTGGAGTCCGCTGGCGACCAGTGGCGCTACCGCTGGCGCGGCCCGGCCGTCTGACCCGACCGGTACGACCGCCCCCGACGGTGCCGGTCGTGCCGGTTCTCAGCCTTGATCGTGCCGGTTTCTCAGCCTTGGTCGTGCCGGTCGTGCCGGAGCCGGCCCTGGTCGTGCCGGTCACCGGTGTCGGGCGGACCGGACGGTCGGGGCCGCCGGTGAAGGCGGTCCCGACCGTCAGGTCCGCCAGTGTGACGGCGGTCCGTTTCGTTGGGGTCGCCGGTCAGGCGGCCATCCGGGGGTCGCCGGTCAGGCGGCCATCCGGGCCAGGGTGCGCGAGCGCAGGCCGTCCAGTACGGCACGGGTGACCTGGGAGGTACCCCGGGCCTGGTCGCACACCTCGGCGACCCGGCGGGCGGTGGCCTCGCGGCGGGCGTCCCGTTCGTCCCAGAGCCTGTCGACCTCCGCCAGCAGCGGACCCTCCACCTCGCGTTCCACGCCGCGCAGCGCCGGCACCCCGAGCCGCTGGGCAAGATCGAAGACCTTCCCCGCGTACGGCAGGGGCAGGAACGGGGTACCGACCATCGCCGCGAAGATCAGGAAGTGCAGCCGCATGCCGACCGCCAGGTCGAAGTGCTTCATCAGGCCGAGCACCTGCCGGGGCGAATAGTCGCCGTGCAGGATGCGCCCCCGGTCGGCGGCGATCATGTGGGACAGCACCCCGTGCGAGTGCCGGATGTCGTCGCGTTCCATCGGGACGAACAGCACGTGCGCGTCGATCCGCTGCACCAGGAAGTCGCCGATCTGGGCGAGCAACCGATGGTACCCGTCGACGTCCAGTCGTTCGGCCGCCCGCCCCGGCTCCCGGACACTCAGCCCGACCAGCCGCTTTCCGGCGGGAACCCCTTCCTCGCGCAGCAGCCGGGCGGGGAAGTCCTCCGGCTCCAGCAGGAACGCCGGGTCGGCGGTGACGGTGATCGGATTGAGCAGTCCCGCCTCCTCCAGCACCATCCGGGACTCCTGGTCGCGGACGGTCACCTCGGTCGCCCCGGCCAGCGTCTCCCGGACCATGCCGGTGTCCACCCCGTCGTTGAGCGGACCGACACCCACCGCGTACGTCAGCAGGGGCAGACCGCGTTCCTGGGCGACCCGGACCACCCGCAGGTAACGGCGGGCTTCCTTGTCGTACAGGATGCCGCCGCCGCCGAGAATCAGCAGGTCGAGTTGGCCGAGCACCTCGGCCGAGTCGACCCGGCTGACACCCTCCCAGGGCACCGCCTCGACGTCGGGATGGGCCAGCGCGGTGTGCGCCGGGTTACGGGAGAACACGATGATCCGCGCATTCGGCTCCTGCTCCCGCAGATCGGCCAGCAGACCGGTGAGGATCGCCTCGTCCCCCAGGTTCCGACCGCCGTACGAGCCGAGCACACCGATGGTCAAGCCGGTGGGACCCCTCATCCGTCACTCCTCCCCAGGACCGTCCCGCCGCGCATTCCCCCTCCCACCCCACCCATGCCCCGACCCCGCTCCCCTACCGCTCCGGCTCCCACCCCGGCCCCACCCCTGGCCCCGGCGATCAAGAGGTTTGCGTCAACCCATCCGCTGTTTCCGCCCCAAACCTCTTGATCAGCCGGCGACAACGAGGGAGTGGACGGATGACCAAGAGGTTTGCGTCAACCTGCACCGCCCGGCCGACCCAAACCTCTTGATCAACAGGGACAACAAGGGAGTCAGCGGTTGACCAAGAGGTTTGCGTCAACCTGTACCGCTTGACTGACGCAAACCTCTTGATCAACGGAGACATCGACGACGGCGGAGGGGTGATCAAGAGGTTTGCGTCGGTTCGGGACGGGCTGTTGACGTAAAGCTCTTGATCACGGAGGGGGCCGGGGCGAGGAGCAGAGGCTGAGGTGGGAGCGGGAGCTGGGCCGGGGGCGGGTGGGGGGGGTGGGGTAATCGGGTTGCTGGGGGTGGGGGTGCTCGCCAGGGTGGGGGGATGGCGGGTATGGGTACGGGCGGGGGCAGGATCGGGTGGGATGAGCTGCCCGGGCATGTCCGGCACGCGGTGGAGCGGATCATCGGTGACCGGGTGGTCGAGGCGGTCTCCCAGCCTGGCGGCTACTCCCCGGGCACCGCCGACCGGGTGCGGACCGCCGGTGGTCGACGGGCGTTCGTCAAGGCGGTCAGCCCGGCGCAGAACCCGGACAGCCCACGGATGCACCGCGCCGAGGCCCGGCACACCGCAGCGCTGCCCCCGGCCGCGCCGACGCCCCGGCTGCTCGGGTGTCACGACGACGGCGAGTGGGTGGCGCTCGTGTTGACCGACGTGGACGGACGACACCCGTACACCCCCTGGCGGGACGCCGAACTCGACTTGACGCTGCGTACGCTGGAAACCCTGGCCGGGACGCTCACGCCGAACCCGGTGCCGGACACGCCGACCGCCGCCGAACGGCTGGCCCACGATTTCGGCGGCTGGCGGCGGATCGTCGCCGACCCGCCGCCCCGGCTCGACCCGTGGGTCGCCGGGCACCTCGACGAGTTGTGCGCGGCGGCCGACCGGGGGCTGACCGGGCTGACCGGGGACACCCTGTGCCATCTGGACGTGCGGGCCGACAACCTGTTGATCGGCCCGGACGGCACGGTCACCGTGGTGGACTGGCCGTGGGCCTGCCGGGGCCCCGCCTGGCTGGACACGGCGTTGCTGCTGGTCAACGTACGGTTGCACGGCGGGCACGACACCGAGGCGCTGCTGCGCCGGCTGCCGCTCACCGCCGGGGCCGACCCGGCCGCCCTGACCGGTTTCTACGCCGGGCTGGCCGGCTTCTTCACCGACAGCGCGCGCCGCCCGCCGCCGCCCAACATTCCCACCGTCCGCGCCTTCCAGCAGGCCCAGGCCGACGCTCTGCTGCCCTGGCTGCGCCACCGCCTCTCCCGCCCGCAGAATGCTGGCTGATCAAGAGGTTCGCGTCACCGCCAGCGGATTCCGTGACGCAAACCTCTTGATCAACGCGGACGGGCGACGGAAGGCAGCGCGCGGACGGGCGACGGAAGGCAGCGCGCGGATGGGCGATGGAAGGCAGGGCGCGGGCGGGCGGTGGAAGGCAGGGCGCGGACGGGCGGGCGGTGGAAGGGGCGCGGGCGGGGGGAGAGAGGCCGGGGGTCAGTGGAGTTGGTGGGTGAGGAAGGGGAGAACGAGGTGGGGTAGCAGGGGGGTGGTGGGGATGTCCTGGTGGGTGAGGCCGGGGAGGATCGCGAGGCGGGAGGTCGGACGCGAGGTGCCGTCGCCGCCCGGGTCACGGTGCCCACCGCCGAGCAGCCCGTAGAACTCGGCCATGTGGGCGACCGGGATCGCGTCCGCGTCGGCGAAGACCAGCAGGGTCGGTACGGCCAGCGCCGCCACCTGCGGTGTCCAGTCGTACTCGCGGCGGAGCAGGTCACCGGTCTTGGCCCAGAGCACCGGCCAGTCCTGCGGCCGGGGGGCGATCCGCGTGTAGAGCTGGTGCGGGGGCGTGCCGCGCATCCGTTCGCCGGCCCGCTCGTCCTGGCCGGACATGGCGGCCAGCACCCCGGGATACCAACCCCGCCGCCGGAACGGGGTGGAGACCAGCACCAGCCGGCGTACCAGGTCCGGATGCTGGACGGCGGTCCGCAGCGCCACCCCGCCGCCCAGGGAGTAGCCGAGCAGCTGCGCCCCGGGCAGGCCGAGGTGCCGCAGCAGCGCGGCGACGTCGTCGGCCATCGTCTCGTAGCGCAGTGGACGGTCCACGTCGGCGGTCCGACCGTGCCCCTGAAGGTCGACCGCGATCACCCGACGGCGGTGGGCCAGCGCCGGCAGGATCGGGGCGAACATCTCCGCCGCGCCGTAGCCGCCGTGCAGCAGCACCAGCGGGGGTCCGTCACCGTGTTCGTCGTACCAGAGCCGCAGCCCGTTGACGTCGGCATAGCTCACCGGGGTCTCCTCCGACCTGCTCCGGGCCTCGGGCCGGCCGGGACGCCCTGACGGCGACCCCGCGGACCTGCGGCGGGACGGGCGCGGGGTGGGAGGGGTACGGGCGCGTCGGCAGGGCCGGTGACCTGCGGGTTCGCGGTGGTGCGGGGTGGGCGCGGCAGGTTTCGAACCTGCGACCCCCCGCTTGTAAGGCGGGTGCTCTCCCACTGAGCTACGCGCCCGGAACGCCCGTGCGGGCGGGCCGGTGGCTGGCAAGCTTACCTGCCGGCCGCCGGCCCGTCGCAACGGTATGCCCGGAGACCGGTCAGGCGGCGACCGTGTCGGCGAGGGCCTTGCGCCAGCTCTGCTGGTCGCGCGCCTCACCCGGCATGTTCATCTCGGCGAACCGGACGATGCCGGCCTTGTCGATGACGAAGGTGCCCCGGTTGGCGATGCCGGCGAGGTCGTTGAAGACGCCGTACGCCTGGGCGACCGCCCCGTGCGGCCAGAAGTCGGCCAGCAGCGGGAACTGGTAGCCCTCCTTCTCGGCCCAGATCTTGTGCGCGTAGATCGAGTCGACGCTGACGGTGAGCACCTGCACGTCGTCGTTGACGTAGTCGTTGAGGTTGTCCCGCACCTCGCACAGCTCGCCCTGGCAGATGCCGGTGAAGGCGAGCGGGTAGAAGACCAGCAGCACGGTGCGGTTGCCCCGGTAGTCCGAGAGCCGTACCTCCTGGTTGTTCTGGTCCTTCAGCAGGAAGTCGGGTGCCTCGGCACCAACCTCGATCGGCATGCGAACTCCTTGGGTCGAGTCTGAGGTGGGTCCAGCCTGCCACACCCGTGGGCGATGCCCCGGGTGCGGGATTGCTCAGTCGCGTACGGCCTACTACTTGCGGCCCTTGGATCCGCGGCGCAGCACGAGCCGGGCACCGCTCCAGTCCTTGCCGGCGTTGAGGGTCGAGGTCTGCTGGAGCCCCGCGGTCTGCGCCGACTCGGCGACCTCGCTCGGCTCGACGTGCCCGTCCCGGCCGGCCTTCGGGGTCAGCAGCCACACGACTCCGGCGTCGGCCAGCGGACCGAGGGCGTCGACGAGGAGCTCGAAGAGGTCACCGTCACCGTCGCGGTACCAGACGAGCACCGCGTCGACCACCTCGTCGGTGTCCTCGTCGACCAGTTCTCCACAGCGGTCGGTCAGGGCGTCCCGGAGATCCTGGTCGACGTCCTCGTCGTACCCCATCTCCATGACGACCATGCCCGGTTCGATCCCGAACCGGTCCGCCAGGAGACGTACCCCGTCGGCGGCCTGACCAGCGGTCGCGCTCACTGTCGCGTGCCTCCTCATCTCGTCCCTGCCCGGCGGCGTCGCGGTGACGCCGTCAGGCAGAGTCCACACAGTTGTGGTCCGTCGCGCAAGTGGCGCACCGGGTGGAACGGAATTTACCGTGCCAGCAGCGTACGGGCACCCTGGGTAATGGCATCCTCGGAGACCAGGACCTGACGGGCAGCCGGACCTAATGGTACAAACGAGTCAACTGCCGCCACCCGCCGCGCCGCCCCCACGTATCCCGCGTCGACCAGCGCCGCGAGAATGCCCTCGCCCACCCCGCCGGAGCGCCGCGTCTCGTCCACCACCAGCACCCGCCCGGTCACCGACGCCTCCCGGATCAGGTCCGCCACCGGCAGCGGAGCCAGCCACCGCAGGTCCACCACCCGGCAGCCGATCCCCTCGTCGGCCAGGGTCGACGCCGCCCGCAGCGACATCCGCACCCCGTTACCGAACGTGACGATGGTGACGTCCTCGGCGGAGCCGACGCCGTACACCCGGGCCCGGCCGATCGGGGCGTGACCGGCAGCCCAGGCGGACGGCTCAGCGTAGGCGCCCAGCCACTCACCGTCACCAGCCTCGTACAGATCCCGAGTGTGGTAGAGGGCGATCGGCTCCAGGAACACCGAGACCGTGCCGTCCACCACCGCGGCGGCCAGGCAGGTCCGCAGCAGCGGCCCGGCCTCGTCCGGCCGCGCCGGCACCGCGACCACCAGACCGGGCACGTCCCGCAGTACGGCCACCGAGTTGTCGTTGTGGAAGTGCCCCCCGAACCCCTCCTGGTACGCCAGCCCCGGCACCCGCACCACCATCGGGTTGCGGAACGCCCCCTGCGAGAAGAACTGCAACGTGGCCGCCTCGCCCCGCAACTGGTCCTCGGCGTTGTGCAGGTACGCCAGGTACTGGATCTCCGGCACCGGCAGCATCCCGGCCAGCCCGGCGCCCAGCCCCAGCCCCAGCACCGACGTCTCGTCCAGCAGGGTGTCGAAGACCCGGGCCGCCCCGAACCGCTCCCGCAGCCCCTTGGTCACCCCGTACACCCCGCCCTTGGCGGCGACGTCCTCGCCGAAGACCGCCAACTGCGGATGGCTGAGCATCCCGTCGGCGAGGGCCGCGTTGATGCTCTGCGCGAGGGTCAACGGGCCGGCCAGTTCCGGCGGCTTGCCGCCGAACGCCTCCGCCCGGCCGGCCGCGTCCGGTCCGGCCGCCCGCTGGGCGGCCTGCGCCACGGCGGCGGCGACCCGCGACGGCCGGCGCGGCGACAGCGGGGCCACCACCTCGGCCACCGCGGCCAGCTTCGGCTCGTCGAGCACCTCCTCGGCGGTCCGTCGCACCTGCCAGCCCCGCTCGTCGTAGCGGGCCAGCAACTCCTCCCCGGTGGCCACCCCGGCCTCGACGAGCAGCCGGGCGGTGGCCAGCACCGGGTCGCGCGCCTCGTCGGCGGCGATCTCGGCGGTGCTGCGGTACGCCTGCTCGGCGTCGGCACCGGCGTGGCCCAGCAACCGCACGGTACGCAGGTGCAGCACCGCCGGGCGACGGTGCCGCCGCACCCAGCCGGCGGCCTCGGCGGCCACCGCGTGCACGGCCACCGGATCAGTGCCGTCGGCGGTGAAGTACCGCACCCCCGGCCGGGCCCGCAGGGTCCGCTCCACCCAGCCCTCCGGTGACCGGACGCTGATGCCCAGGCCGTTGTCCTCGCAGACGAAGAGCACCGGGATCCGCAGGCCGGTGTGGTCGTACCAGCCGGCGGTGTTGAAGGCGGCGGTGGCGCTGGCGTGGTTGACCGAGGCGTCGCCGAACGAACAGACGACGATGGCGTCCCGGGGCCACGGCGAGCGCGGCGGGCCGTCCGGGTCGTCGCGCCGGCCGGCGGTGTCCATCCGGCGTAGCCGCTCCACGGCCAGCCCCAACCCGACCGCCCGGGGCAGGTGCGAGGCGATGGTGGAGGTGGTCGGCACCACGGCCAGGTCGGCGCGGCCGAAGACCTTGTGCCGGCCCCCGGCGATCGGGTCCCGGGTCGAGGCGACCATGCCGCGCAGCACGTCCCGGGCCGCCCCGGCGTACGCCTCCTGCCATCCGTCCCGGTCCGGGCCGCCCGCCGGGTCGGCCACCGCCGGCTCGGGGCGAGGGCCGGTGGCGACGGAGGTTCCGGGCCCGACGTCGGCCGGGTCTCCCGCCGGGCCGGGCGGGTCGGCGGCGGAACCGGCGGACATGACGGTCTGAGCGGAACCGGCGGACGTGACGGTCTGACCGGTGGGGACGGCTGCTACCGGGGTGGCGGTCCGCTGGCGGGGCACCGGCTCGGCGGTGCCGTCGGCACCCACCCGGTAGGCGACCGCTCCGGCCGGGGACGGCGGCACGGCGAGGCCGTCGACCGCGTCCGCGTCCGGCGGGCCGGCGTCAGGGGTTCCCGACGACGCGGCAACGGCGTCCGGCAGACCGGTCGACGGGCCGGCGGCGTCCGGGGCTCCGGGCGGCGCGGCGACGGCGTGCGACGCCCCGGTGACCGCCGGGGAACCGGGCGCGTCCGGGTGACCGGGCCGGGAGCCGGCGTCCGGACCTGCGGCGGGCGGGCCGGTGTGGTGCGCTCCGGCGGGCGCGGGGACGTCGTCGACCGCCGGGTGGCCGCCGTCGGTGGGGACGTCGGCCGGCCGACTGCCGCCGTCGGGGGTGTCGGTCGGCTCATGGACGCCGTCGGGGGTGTCGGTCGGCTCATGGACGCCGTCGGGGTCTCCGGTCGTCGGCTGGTCGTCGGCGTCCGGGTCACCGGTCGCCGCCGCGAGATCCCCGCCGGTCCCGGCGTCGCCGCCGGGGAAGTCGCCGGCGGCCTGGGCGGCGCGTAGGCAGTAGAACGCGCCGGAGCGGTAGTGCAGCAGGGCGGGGTCGGTGGGGCGCAGCGCGGCGGCCACCGCCGCGTTGGCCTCGTGCCCGGCCGAGCCGATCGTGTAGAAGCCCTCGTCGAAGCTGCGCAGCCACCGCGCGGCCAGGTCGAGCTGGCGGCTGGTCACCTGCGCGTCGAACAGGGCGAGCACCTGTCGCCCGGTCAGCGCGGCACCGGGCCGGACGGGTTGCCCGGGGTCACGCCGCCGCTCGGGCTCGGGCAACGCGCCCAGGGTCTCCCGGAACCGGTCGTCGAGATCTTGCGGGGTGGTCACGCGATCAGCATTACCGACGGAGGCCACGGTCGCCCAGTCAGACACGACCCGACCGGGCCACGACGCCGGGCCGCACCCCGCTGTGGACGGTCCCGTGGGGCACCGTCCCGCCCCGTTTCCGCAGTGTGGACAGCCTGCCCGCTGGTCGGGCGACGGGCCGGCGCGGCGGGCACCCGGTCCGCCGGACGCTGTTCGGCTGCCGGAGACGGTGCCGGTCTCCGATCGTCACCTGACGGCCACCGTGGGTCGCGACGCTGCCGGGGTCAGGAACGCACCGGACCCTGGGGAGGCTCCCATGGCACTGTCCCGACGTACCGTCCTGCTCTCCGGCGCGGCGCTCGGCGCGGTCGGCGCGACCGGCGGCCGGTCCACGCCCGCCGACGCCGCCGACGGCCGTCCCGCCCGGCCGGCGGTGCCGGCCCGGCACCGGCCGCTGGTCTGGCCGTTCACCCTCGGGGTGGCCTCCGGTGACCCCGACCACCAGGGGGTGGTGCTGTGGACCCGGCTGGCGCCGCAGCCGTTGGCCGAGGACGGCCTGGGCGGCATGCCCGGCCGGACGGTCGAGGTGCAGTGGGAGGTCGCCGCCGACGCACTGTTCCGGCACGTCGTCCAGCGGGGTACCCAGACCGCCCGGCCCGAGGCGGCGCACAGCGTGCACGTCGAGCTGACCGGGCTGCTGCCGGGACGGGAGTACTTCTACCGGTTCCGGGCCGAGGGGCACCTCTCCCCCACCGCGCGCACCCGGACCGCGCCCGACCCGGCGTCCCTGCCCACCGCGCTGGCGATGGGTTTCGTCTCCTGCTCCCACTACGAGCAGGGGTACTTCACCGCGTACCGGCGGCTGGCCGAGAGCGCGCCGGAGCTGATCCTGCACCTCGGCGACTACCAGTACGAGTACGCCCGGGAGTACGGCCCGGACCGGCCGCGCGGGCACGAGGGGCCGGAGACCCGGACGCTGGCCAACTACCGGCAGCGGCACGCCCAGTACAAGACCGATCCGGATCTGCAGGCGGCGCACGCGGTGGCCCCCTGGGCGGTGGTCTTCGACGATCATGAGGTGGAGAACAACTGGGCCGGCGCGGTGCCGGAGGAGCCGGACCCGGACTTCCTGGCCCGGCGGGCCGCCGCCTTCCAGGCGTACCACGAGAACATGCCGTTGCGGCGGTCCTCGGTGCCGCGCGGTCCGGACATCGCGCTGTACCGGCGGTTGCGCTGGGGTCGGCTGGCCACCTTCCACCTGCTCGACACCCGGCAGTACCGGGACGACCAGGCGTGCGGGGACGGCTACCGGGACTGCCCGGCGGCGGCCGACCCGGGTCGCACCATCACCGGGACGGCGCAGGAGCAGTGGCTGCTGGACGGGTTCCGCCGCTCCGACACCCGCTGGGACCTGCTCGCCCAGCAGGTGTTCTTCGCCGCCCGCGACCGTGACCCCGGGCCGACCCGGCTGGCCAGCATGGACGCCTGGGACGGCTACCTGGCCTCCCGGGACCGGATCACCAGGGGCTGGGTGGCCGCCGGGGTCCGCAACCCGGTGGTGCTCACCGGCGACGTGCACGCGCACTGGGCGGCCGACCTGAAGCTGGACTACCTCGACCCGGCGGCGCGGACGGTCGGCACCGAGCTGGTCTGTTCCTCGGTCACCTCGGGCGGGGACGGTTTCGACTCGGCCAGCGGCTCGCACCCGTGGCTGCGGACCAACCCGCACCTGCGGTTCCAGAACGACCTGCGCGGTTTCGTCCGGACCACGATCACCCCCGCGCAGCTCAGTGCGGACTTCATGGTGCTGCCGTACGTGAGCCGGGCGGGTGCGCCGGCGTACCCCCGGGCGTCGTTCGTGGTCGAGGACCGGGTGCCCGGCCTGCACCAGACGTACGACCGGCCGCCGTCCACCGCCCGCGTCCGGCCGGTGGACCGGGACCGCTACACGGTCGAGACGGAGACCGGGCTGCGCTGATCGCGGCCGGTCGGGGCCCTGGGCGCCGGCCGGGCGTCGGCCGGGGCCGGGGCGGGTCAGCCGGGGAGGAAGGAGAAGCGGACCTGGCGCGACGGGTTGTCGCCGTTGGGGTCGACCAGGCAGACCGACTGCCAGGTGCCGAGTTGGAGCCGGCCGCCGAGCACCGGCAGCGTCGCGTACGGCGGGACGAAGGCGGGCAGCACGTGGTCGCGGCCGTGGCCGGGCGAGCCGTGCCGGTGCCGCCAACGGTCGTCGGTGGGCAGCAGGTCGTCCAGGGCCCGCAGCAGGTCGTCGTCGGAGCCGGCGCCGGTCTCGATGATCGCCACCCCGGCGGTGGCGTGCGGCACGAAGACGTGCAGCAGGCCGTCGCCCTGCCCGGCGACGAACCGTTCGGCCTCGGCCGTGATGTCGGCGACGGTGGGACGGGAACCGGTCCGGACGGTGATCACCTCACTGCGCATAGGGCGGATTCTGCCGCATGCGTCGCACTGCCGCCGCCGCCCGGGGGCGCTGCCGCCGCCGTCCGGGGGCGCTATCGCCGCCCGCCCGGGGGCGCTGGCGGTCCCCGGCGACGGCGCGGCCGTCCACGCAAAGTTACCGACGGGTACCTGTGTTCAGCGTCGCGTCTGAGGGAGCTACAGGTGACGCCGGGTGCCACCAGAGGGCAGGATGGCGCTAGAGACCTATCCCACACACAACCGAGGGAACGCCTGTGGCTACGGAACGCAAGCGCCCGGTGATCACCGCTGGTCTGCCGAGCCAGCTTCCGGACATCGACCCTGAAGAGACCGGCGAATGGGTCGAGTCGCTCGACGGTGTCATCGACGAGCGCGGAACCAAGCGCGCCCGGTACGTCATGCTGAGCCTGCTGGAGCGGGCCCGCGAGCGGCAGGTCGGGGTTCCGTCCCTGACCACCACCGACTACATCAACACGATCGCCCCGGAGCAGGAACCCTGGTTCCCGGGTGACGAGCACATCGAGCGACGGATCCGGGCGTACGTCAGGTGGAACGCGGCGATGCTGGTGCACCGGGCGCAGCGGCCGGAGATCGGCGTCGGCGGGCACATCTCCACCTTCGCCAGCTCCGCCTCCCTCTACGAGGTGGGCTTCAACCACTTCTTCCGGGGCAAGAACCACCCGGGCGGCGGGGACCACATCTTCTACCAGGGCCACGCCTCTCCCGGCATGTACGGGCGGGCGTTCCTGGAGGGCCGGCTCTCGGAGGACCAGCTCGACGGGTTCCGGCAGGAGCTGTCGCACCCGGGCGGCGGGCTGCCGTCGTACCCGCACCCGCGGCTGATGCCGGACTTCTGGGAGTTCCCCACGGTGTCCATGGGCCTGGGCCCGCTGAACGCGATCTACCAGGCCCGGTTCAACCGCTACCTGCACCACCGGGGCATCAAGGACACCTCCCAGCAGCACGTCTGGGCGTTCCTCGGCGACGGCGAGATGGACGAGGTGGAGTCGCTCGGCGCGATCGGCGTGGCCGCCCGCGAGGAGCTGGACAACCTCACCTTCGTGATCAACTGCAACCTCCAGCGGCTGGACGGCCCGGTCCGGGGCAACGGCAAGGTGATGCAGGAGCTGGAGGCGTTCTTCCGGGGCGCCGGCTGGAACGTGATCAAGGTGGTCTGGGGCCGGGAGTGGGACCCGCTGCTCGCCGCGGACACCGACGGCGCGCTGGTCAACCTGATGAACACCACCCCCGACGGCGACTACCAGACCTACAAGGCGGAGTCCGGGGCGTACGTGCGGGAGCACTTCTTCGGCCGCGACCAGCGGACCCGCAGGATGGTCGAGCACCTGTCCGACGACGAGATCTGGAACCTCAAGCGGGGCGGGCACGACTACCGCAAGCTCTACGCGGCCTACAAGGCGGCCACCGAGCACACCGGGCAGCCGACCGTCATCCTGGCCAAGACCATCAAGGGTTGGACGCTGGGCTCGCACTTCGAGGGCCGTAACGCCACGCACCAGATGAAGAAGCTGACGCTTGACGACCTCAAGCTGTTCCGCGACCGCCTCTATCTGGACATCCCGGACAAGGTGCTGGAGGAGAACCCGTACCTGCCGCCGTACTACACCCCTGGCGAGTCCTCCGACGAGCTGGCCTACCTGCGGGAGCGGCGCGAGCAGCTCGGCGGTTTCCTGCCGTCGCGGCGGACCAGCCACAAGAAGCTGGCGATCCCGGGGCCGGAGCGGTTCGCCGACGTCAAGCGCGGTTCGGGCAAGCAGAAGGTGGCCACCACGATGGCCTTCGTCCGCCTGCTCAAGGACATCATGAAGGACAAGGAGTTCGGCAAGCGCTGGGTGCCGATCATCCCGGACGAGGCGCGCACCTTCGGCCTCGACTCGATCTTCCCGACCGCGAAGATCTACTCGCCGCACGGCCAGCGGTACACCTCGGTCGACCGGGACCTGTTCCTGTCCTACAAGGAGTCGACCACCGGGCAGATCCTGCACGAGGGGATCAACGAGGCCGGCTCGGTCGCCTCGTTCACCGCCGCCGGCACCGCGTACGCCACCCACGACGAGCCGATGATCCCGATGTACATCTTCTATTCGATGTTCGGGTTCCAGCGCACCGGTGACGGCTTCTGGGCGGCGGCCGACCAGATGGCCCGGGGCTTCGTCCTCGGCGCGACGGCCGGGCGGACCACGCTCAACGGTGAGGGTCTCCAGCACGAGGACGGCCACTCGCTGCTGCTGGCCGCCACCAACCCGGCGGTGGTCGCCTACGACGCGGCGTTCGCCTTCGAGCTGGCCCACATCGTCGAGAACGGCCTGCACCGGATGTACGGCGAGGAGCAGGAGAACATCTTCTACTACCTCACCATCTACAACGAGCCCATCCACCAGCCGGTGGAGCCGGCCGACGTGGACGTCGACGGGCTGCTCAAGGGCATCTACCGCTACGCGCCGGCCCCGCAGGTCGACGGCCCGAAGGCGAACATCCTGGCCTCCGGCACCGGCATGCAGTGGGCGCTCAAGGCGCAGCAGCTGCTCGCCCAGGACTGGGGGGTGGCCGCCGACGTCTGGTCGGTGACCTCCTGGACGGAGCTGCGCCGGGACGCGGTGCTCTGCGAGGAGCACAACCTGCTCAACCCGGGCGCGGAGCAGCGGGTGCCGTACATCGCGCAGAAGCTGGCCGACGCCGACGGGCCGAAGGTCGCGGTCAGCGACTGGATGCGCGCGGTACCGGACCTGATCGCCCGTTGGGTACCTGGCGACTACACCTCGCTCGGCACCGACGGCTTCGGCATGTCGGACACCCGGCACGCGCTGCGGCGGCACTTCCACGTCGACGCCGAGTCGGTGGCGGTGGCGACGCTGCGGCAGCTCGCCCTGCGCGGCACGGTGCCGGCCGGTGTCCCGGCCGAGGCCGCCAAGAAGTACGCGATCGACGACGTCAACGCCGCCCCGGTCGGCGAGACCGGCGGGGACAGCTAGTCCCCGAGGTACGACGCAGGGCCCGGCGCACCGCGCCGGGCCCTTCCGCGTCGCCTGGTCGGGTCAGCCGACGGCGGCCAGGTCGGTGAGCCGGGCCAGCGACTCCTCCAGGTCGGCACCGACCCGGCGCAGCCCGAGGCGCAGCAGGGCACCCTTGACCGGGCCGGCCGGCCAGCGCACCACGATCAGCCGGACGATCGTGCCGCCCTCCTCCTCGTCGGCGGTGAGCTGCACGTAGATCTCGGTACGCGCCTCGGCGCGGGCCCCGGCCCCCCGGGCGCGTTCCCGCCAGCCGATCAGGGTGGGTTCCTGGTAGGCGATCACCTCGGCCTCGTGCGCCGAGCCGCGCCCGGCCTGGACGAGTTGGCGGCGACCGAAGCCCTCCCCCGAAAGGACCTCGGCGGCCCGGACCCCGGCCAGCCAGGCGGGCAACTGCTCGGCCCGCTGGACGACTTCCCAGACCGCTTCCACCGGCGCCATCACGTGCGCACTGCGTTCGACGAGGATCATTCTGTTCTTCCCCCACTGAGGACATCCGCGATATTCCGCACTCTATGCGCTAAATCGGACTTACTGGGACGTGTTCGGAAAAAGACACGCCGACAGCCCTTGCGCCCGCATTGCCTCGCACCTATGGCGCTCGCGGACTTCGCGCCCTAGAGTGCGAACACGTTTCGCGTTCTGGGAGGGTGGATGACGACCGCACCGATCCCCGGTTTCCCCGCCGGTTTCCGTTGGGGGGTGTCCACCTCGGCGTACCAGATCGAGGGGGGTGCCGACGCCGACGGCCGGGGACCGTCCATCTGGGACACCTTCGCGCACACCCCCGGCCGGATCATCGACGGCAGCACCGGCGACGTGGCCTGCGACCACTACCACCGGCACCGGGAGGACGTCGCGCTGCTGGCCGGGCTCGGGGTCTCGGCGTACCGGTTCTCGATCGCCTGGCCCCGGGTACGCCCCGGCGGCACCGGCCCGGTCAACGCCGCCGGCCTGGACTTCTACGACCGGCTCGTGGACGACCTGCTGGCCGCCGGCATCGACCCGGTCGCCACCCTGTTCCACTGGGACCTGCCACAGCCCCTCCAGGACGCCGGCGGCTGGCTCAACCGGGACACCGCCGCCCACTTCGCCGAGTACGCCGACGTGACCGCCGCCCGCCTCGGCGACCGGGTGAAGCTCTGGATCACCCTCAACGAACCGTTCATCCACCTGAGCCTCGGCCACGGCACCGGCGAGCACGCCCCCGGCCAGACCCTGCTGTTCGACTCCTTCCCCGCCGCCCACCACCAACTGCTCGGGCACGGACTGGCTGTCGCCGCGCTGCGCGCGCACAGCACCGCGCCGGTGGCCATCGCCAACAACTACTCACCTGTCATCCGCCACGGCGACACCGACGCCGACCGGGCCGCCGCGGCGGCGTACGACGCCCTGCACAACCACCTGTTCACCGACCCGCTGCTGGGCCGGGGCTACCCCGACGGTTTCGACCCGGGCGTGGTCCGCGACGGCGACCTCGCGGTGATCGCCGCGCCGCTGGACGTGCTCGGCGTCAACTACTACAACCCGACCGGGGTACGCGCCCCCGAGGAGGGCTCCCCGCTGCCGTTCGAGCTGGTCCCGCTGGAGGGCTACCCGCTGACCGCGTTCGACTGGCCGGTGGTGCCCGACGGGCTGCGTACCCTGCTCGTCGGCCTGCGCGACAGGTACGGCGACGCGCTGCCGCCGATCCAGATCACCGAGGGCGGCTGCGCCTACGACGACGTCCCGGACGCCGACGGTCTGGTGCCCGACCCGGACCGGATCGCCTACCTCGACGGGCACCTGCGCGCCCTGCGGGCCGCCATCGACGAGGGCGTCGACGTGACCGGGTACTTCGTCTGGTCGCTGCTGGACAACTGGGAGTGGGCCGAGGGCTTCACCAAGCGCTTCGGCCTGGTGCACGTCGACTTCGCCACCGGCACCCGCACGCCCAAGTCCTCGTACGCCTGGTACCGGTCCCAGGTCGGCCGGGGGTGACCACCGTCGACCCGACGCCGGCCTCGCTACCGGCGGCGCTCGCCGACCCGGTCGTCCCGGTCCGGCGGAGCTGGATCGCGTTGATCTTCGCGGCCAACCTCGGCGTGTGGATGGCCTTCTTCACCCCGATCCAGGTGCTGCTGCCCCAGCAGGTGGAGCGGATCGCCCCGGCCGACAAGGAGGCGATGCTGGCCGTCGTCACCGGGTTGGGCGCGCTCGCGGCGGTGCTGGCCAACCCGCTCGCCGGGGCGCTGTCGGACCGCACCTGTCTGCGCGTCGGCGGACGGGAGTTCGGCCGGCGGCACGTCTGGACGGCCGGCGGCGCGGTGCTCGGCGCGCTGGCGCTGGTGCTGCTGGCCCGGCAGCAGACCATCGCCGGGGTGGCGCTGGGCTGGGTGGCCGCCCAGGTCTGCTTCAACGCGATGCTGGCCAGCCTCACCGCCGGCATCCCCGACCGGGTGCCGGTCGTGCAGCGCGGTGGCGTCTCCGGCTGGGTGGGCATCCCACAGGCGCTCGGCCTGGTGCTCGGCGCGGTACTGGTCACCGCCCTGGTCAGCGGCACCGTGCCCGGCTACACCGCGATGGCGTTGGCGGTGCTGCTGCTGTCGCTGCCGTTCGCGTTCTTCACCCCCGACGACCCGCTGCCCCGGCAGCACCGCCCGCCGCTGCGGCTGCGCGCGCTGGTCGCCTCGATGTGGATCGACCCGCGCCGGCACCCGGACTTCGCCTGGGCCTGGATCACCCGGTTCCTGGTGCAGATCGGCAATGCCCTGGGCACCCTCTACCTGCTGTACTTCCTCACCGACGGGGTGCGCTACCCCGACCCCGAGGGCGGGCTGCTGGTGCTGATCCTGCTTTACACCCTCGGCATGATGCTCACCGCCGTGGTCGCCGGGATGCTGTCCGACCGGTCCGGCCGGCGCAAGGTCTACGTGATCGTGTCCGGGGTGGTGATGGCGGTGGCCGCGCTGCTGCTGGCGGTCGCGCCGACCTGGCCGATGGCTCTGGTCGCGGCCGTGCTGCTCGGTGCCGGCTACGGCGTCTACCTGTCGGTCGACGCGGCGCTGATCACCGAGGTGCTGCCGCGCGCCACCGACCGGGCCAAGGACCTCGGGGTGATCAACATCGCGAACTCGGCACCCCAGGTGCTCGGCCCGGCGCTCTCCGCCCCGATCGTGGTCCACCTGGGCGGCTACCCGACGCTGTACGCGGTGACCGCCGTGGTGACCCTGCTCGGCAGCGCCCTGGTCCTCAAGATCCGGGGAGTGCGCTGACCCCCGGCGGCGACCCGGCCGGGCGGGTCGGGCCGCCGCCGTCGCCGTCGCCGTCGTCGTCGCCGTCGCCGTCGCCGTCCAAGGGTCGACAACGTCCGGCGGCGGCGTCCCGGCCCCCTGGCGAAACCCGGTCGCGGCCGGCCGTAGGCTGGACGGCGTGACGGTACGTGTGCGCTTCGCCCCCTCCCCGACCGGTATGTTCCACGTCGGCGGCGCCCGCTCGGCGCTACAGAACTGGATCTTCGCCAAGCAGCAGGGTGGGGTGTTCGTGCTGCGCGTCGAGGACACCGACGCCGCCCGCAACAAGCCCGAGTGGACCGAGGGCATCCTGTCCGCGCTGGAGTGGATCGGCATCGCCCGCGACACCTACGAGGGCCCCTACTTCCAGTCGGCGTACGCCGGTGAGCACCGGGCCGCCGCCGGGCGGCTGTACGACGCCGGCCGGGCCTACTACTGCGACTGCACCCGGGAGGCGGTGCAGGCCCGTACCGGCTCGCAGTACCAGGGCTACGACGGCTTCTGCCGGGACCGGGGCCTGCCCCCGGGCGAGGGTCGGGCGCTGCGCTTCCGTACCCCCGACGAGGGCACGACCGTGGTGGTCGACCTGATCCGGGGCGAGCCGACGTTCGAGAACAAGCTGATCGAGGACTTCGTCATCGCCCGGGGCGACGGCTCCCCGGTGTTCCTGCTCGCCAACGTCGTGGACGACATGACGATGGGGATCACCCACGTGATCCGGGCCGAGGAGCACCTGCCGAACACCCCGAAGCAGCAGCTCCTCTGGGACGCGCTCGGGGTGAAGCCGCCGGTCTGGGCGCACGTGCCGGTGGTGGTCAACGAGAAGCGGCAGAAGCTCTCCAAGCGCCGCGACAAGGTGGCCCTGGAGGCGTACCGGGACGAGGGTTACCTCGCCGCCGCGATGCGCAACTACCTGATGCTGCTCGGCTGGGCGCCCTCGGGCGACCGGGAGATCGTGCCCTGGTCGGTGATCGAGGAGGAGTTCCGGTTGGCCGAGGTCAACCCCTCCCCCGCCTTCTTCGACGAGAAGAAGCTGCGCGCGTTCAACGGCGAGTACATCCGCGCGCTGCCGGTCGACGAGTTCGTGGCCGCCTGCCGGCCGTGGCTGACCGGCACCGGCACCATCGCGCCGCCACCGTGGCAGCCGGAGGAGTTCGACGCCGACGCGTTCGCCGCGGTGGCGCCGCTGGCGCAGACCCGGATCGCGGTGCTCAGCGAGATCGTGCCCAACGTCGACTTCCTCTTCCTCGCCGACCCGCTGATCGACGAGGCGGCCTGGGCCAAGGCGATGAAGGAGGGGGCGGCCGAGCTGCTCGACGCGGCCGTCGCCGGCTACACGGCACTGGAGTCCTGGGACGCGGAGTCGCTGAAGTCGACGCTGGAGGCGGTCGGCGCGGAACGCGGTCTCAAGCTGGGCAAGGCGCAGGCCCCGGTCCGGGTGGCGGTCACCGGCCGTACCGTCGGGCTGCCGCTGTTCGAGTCGCTTGAGGTGCTCGGTCGGGAGCGCACCCTGGCCCGGCTGCGCGCCGCCCGGCTCCGCCTGGTCTAGCCGCCACGACACCGAAGCGGGGCCCACCGGTGACCGGTGGGCCCCGCTTCGGTGTCGGGTCAGGTCCGGCTGGCCCGGCGGCGGCGCAGGAACAGCCCGGCGGCGAGCGCGGCGAGCAGCACCAGGCCACCGGCCGCCCAGAGCCAGCCCCGGCCGGCGTCGTCGGTGCCGGCGGCGGCGACCGGGGTGGTCGACGGGGAGGCGGGTGCCGCGCTGCTCGGCGTCGGTGACGGGGTGGGGCTGGCCGACGGGGTGACCGACGGCGACGGGGGCGCGGCGGCAGTGCCGGTGGTGAGGGTGAACCGCACCTCCCCCTTGACCGGGTGCCCGTCACTGGAAGGCAATTGATAGTCGACGATATAGAGACCGGCCGCGCCCGGGGCGAACGGCACCCTGACCCGGCTGCCGGAGAAGGTCGGCTCGCCACCGGCGGCCGGGACGTTGTCCGGCCCGGTCACTGTGATCTTCGTCCTGCCCGGATCGAGTTTGGCCAGGAAACGCAGCTCGACGGCGGCCGGCGCGGCGGCGACCTTGGCCCCGTTGGCCGGATTGCTCCCGGTCAGCGAGTTGTGTGCCAGCGCCGGCGACGCCGGTAACAACGCCACGCCGAGCGCCACGCCGACCAGCACTGGCACCGCCCGCACCAGCCGTGGGACCCTGCCCCCCATGAAGTCCTCCGCAAAGGTACGATCCGCCCGCTGATCACGCGGCTGAGCATTGGTCGTTCCAGGATCGCAGATAGTTCCACATATTGTTCCCAGAGCTGCATCCGAGCGATGTTCCAGGAAGTCTGTGCGGTGTGGCCGGCGCTGCCCGGTCACGCGCCGATGCCGACCGACCCGCGCGTGACCCGCAGCACAGCCATCCATCGAACGGGGCGAGGAGGCGGCGATGGTCGACAGGGTGAGGCGGCTGCTGGCAGCGGTCGCCGTGGGCGTGGCGGCGGTGGTGCTGCTCGGCACCGGGCCGGCCGCGCAGGCGGCCGGAGCACAGCGGGCGGCGCCGAAGACGCCACCCGCCGGAGTGGACATCACCGGGGTCGGGCTGACCGAACCGCTGCGTCTGCGCACCGACACCGCCCCGACCCACGTGGTCGCGGTCATCGACCAGGTCAGCTGGTTCGGCCGCACCGGTGAGGCCAAGGGGCCCAAGGCCGCCGACCTCGGTCCGAAGTACACCATCGTGGTGCTCGCCGGGGACACCCCCAAGCAGACGTTCGACCTCTATCCGCTGGCCAAGGGCGGTCCGCGGGCCTTCCGACCGGCCAAGCAGCCCGACCAGCACAAGACCACCGCCGGCTGGTTCCTCGGCCGGCTCACCATGTCCGAGACGCTGCGCGCCGCCGGGGTGCCGCTGGAGCGGCAGTTCGACACGGTCAGCGGCGGCGTGGGTGGCGGCGAGCGGGCCCTTGCCGACGACGCCCTCAACCCGGGCCGGGACATCGACGACGCGATCGCCGAGCTCCAGCGGTTGCTGCTGCTCAACGTGGGCGTGATGCTGGTGATCACGCTCGGCCTGGCGGGCATCGCCCTGCTGGTCCGCCGCCGCACCCGCTGACCACCGGCCGGCCGGCGACCACCGGCCGACCACGAGCACGGGCCGGCCAACCGCCACCGGGCCCGGCGAGGCCACCGGGCCCGACAGCCTCGCCGGCCCGCCGGGTGCACCGCGCCCGGTGCCGGTCAGGTCGGCCGGTCGGCAGCCGTACCCGCCGCCGACCACACCGCCAGCACCACCTTGCCCCGGACGTGCCCGGCCTCGACCAGCCGGTGCGCGTCCGCGGCCTGCGCCAGCGGGAGCACCCGTTCGATGTGGACGGTGAGCCGGCCCGCGTCGACGAGCGCGGCCAGCAGCCCCAGGTCCGCCGAGGACGGCTGCACGAACAGGTAGCTGCCGCCGAGCCGGGTGACGTGTTCCGGATCGGCGACGGAGACCAGCCGGGCCGGGCTGGACAGCAGCACCGCGGACGCGTCCAGCGCCGCACCGCCGAACAGGTCGAGCACCACGTCCACCCCGTCGGGCGCGAGCGTGCGGATCCGGTCGGCCAGGCCGTCGCCGTGGGCGACCGGTTCGGCGCCCAACGACCTGACGAAGTCGTGGTTGGCCGGGCCCGCCGTGCCGATCACCCGGGTCGCCCCCAGCGCCCGCGCCACCTGCACCGCGAGATGCCCCACCCCGCCCGACGCGCCGTGCACCAGCACGGTGTCCCCCGCGCCGGTGCCGGCCCGCCGCAACGCCTGGTAGGCGGTCAGCCCGGCCAGCGGCAGGCCGGCCGCCTCGGCCCAGGACGCCCGCGCCGGCCTGATCGCCAGGCAGCGTTGCGGGGCGGGGACCAGTTCGGCGTAGGTGCCGTACTGGAGGTGGTCGCGGCGGACGTACCCGATCACCTCGTCGCCGACGGCGAACCCGGTGACCGCCGGACCGGCCGCCACCACCACGCCCGCCGCGTCCCAGCCGGGGACCAGCGGGAAGTGCGCGGGGATCGCCCCGGCGAGCTGCCCGGCGCGGACCTTCGCGTCGACCGGGTTCACCCCGGCGGCGCGGACCCGCACCAGCACCGTGTCCGGCCCCACCGGGGGGTCGGGCAGTTCCCGTGGGGTCAGCCGGTCGGCCGTACCCCACCCGTCGATCGCGATCGCCTGCACGTCACCACGCTAACGGCCGACGGGCCGCCGGGTGATCAGCACCAGCGGTGTGGCGGGCGTTGGACCCGCTGCCGACGCCGGCCGGGGCGGACCGGGCCGTGCCGGTGCGCGCCGGCCCACCCGGCCAGGTCGCTGCGGCAGGCTCCGGCCGAGGTGTCCGGTTGACCGGTCGGGCCGGGCTCCGCCGCCGGTCGGCACGCCGCGCCGTCGACGGTCTCGGTGCCGCGCTGGCGGGGCAGGATCAGCTCGTCGTCGACCCGTTCGGCCGCCCGGCAGACCTGCTCCGTGACCATCCGGCGGTGCGGTCGGCCCGCCGGCGGCTGGTCGGGGTGGCCCGGTCGGCAGGGCTCGCCCTGGGCGCAGCCGTGGTCGGCCTCGCCGTGCGCCATCCAGGTCTCCTCACACTCGCGTCGCCCGCCGGGACGACACCCCGGCGCGGCAGTGCCACCGTACTGGCCGGCACCGACGCGCCGTGCAGCGCGTACCCCCGGTGTCAGGACCTCGGGCGACGCGGGAAGATCGTCTCCCAGACCGGGAACGCGACCAGCCAGATCAGCAGTCCGACGGTGAGGTTGCGGATCCAGCCGGCCAGCTCCCGGGTGCGTTCGGCGTCCCCGACGACGACGATCGCGGCGGCCAGCAGGGCGCAGGCGACCGCCCAGCCGAGCAGTGCCTTACCCCACTCCCGCCACTCGTGGCGGGCCCGCGCCCAGCCGTACCTGGGTGGTTTCACCGGCGGCGGGCCGCCCGCGAAACGGTGCGCGAAGCGCTGGTCGGCCCAGCGGACCAGGGAGTGCCCGAACGCCACCGAGAACCCGAGGTAGACGGCGGCCAGCCCGTGGGTGGCGTCCGCGGTGGCCCCCCGGCGCAGGTCCACCGCCGCCGCACCCAGCAGCACCAGGTCGACCAGGGGTACGCAGACCAGCAGCGCCGCCCCCAGCCGGGGCCGGCGCAGCGGGTAGCGGGCGACCAGCCCGGCCACGAGCAGCACCCAGAACCCGATCTCACACCCGACGATGACCGCCAGCAGCATGTCCACCTCCCCGTCCCGGTCCAGCGTGCCGGGGCGGGGAGGTGGTCACCTCACCGGCGGGGACGAGTTGCGGGTCCCTCCTTTGGCGGAGCGGCGGCCCGGCGTACCCCCTTCGGCGGACGGCCGACCGGGCGGCCTCCTCCGCAGGTGGGAGGGGTGCCGACCCGGGATGTGGTGGGATCGGGACCATGCGGGTGCCGGGCTGGGTCGGCTCCGGCCGGCCGGGACGCGACCTGGCCCTGGCCGGGGTGTCCCTGGTCGGCGGCCTGGCGGCCTACGGCGTCGGCCTGCAACCCCAGTTCCCCTGGGCGCCGGACGTGCCACGGGTGTCCTTCCTGCTGCCGCTGCTGGCGGTGAGCGTGGCGGTCGGGCTGCGGCGGGTGGCCACCCGGACCGGCCTGGCGGTGGGCACGGTGGCGGTGCTCGCCGACGCCGCGCTCGGCGTGTCGGTGGGCGTCACGGTGATCTTCACCCAGGTGTTGTACGACACGTGCGTGTACGGCCCGCCCCGGTGGTGGCGCTGGCTGCTGCGGGTCACCGTCGGGCTCAGCGTCGGCGGCGTGGTGCTGGGCCTGCTCTGCTGGGGCTGGCGGGGTGCCGCCGTCGGGATGCCGTTCGCGCTGCTCGGGGTGTTGCCGGTGGTCACCGGGGTCAGCGTGCGGCAGTACCGGGACCAGGCGGCGACCGAGCGGGCCCGCGCCGAGCAGACCGCCCGGCTGGTCGAGCTGGACCGGCGGCAGGCGGTGCTGGCCGAACGGGCCCGGATGGCGCGGGAGTTGCACGACGTGGTGGCGAACCAGCTCAGCGCGGTGGCCCTGCACGCCACCGCCGTACTCGCCGCCCCCGGGCTGGACAGGCCCCGCATCGACGCGGCGCTGCGGGTGATCCGGGACAGCAGCGTGCAGGGCATGGCCGAGATGCGGCAACTCGTCGGGCTGCTGCGGGAGCCGTCCGTGGACCCGGTGCAGGAGGCCACCCGGGTCCGGCTGGACGAGTTGGACCGGCTGCTGGCCCGGATGGCCGATGCCGGCCTGCGGGTCCGCTCGACGGTGCGGGGGCGGCCCCGGGCGCTGCCGGTCGGGGTCGACCTGGCGGCGTACCGGATCGTGCAGGAGTCGTTGACCAACGCGTTGCGCCACGGCACGGGTACGGCGGAGCTGACCGTGGCGTACCTGTCGACGGAGGTGACGGTGACGGTGGAGAATCCGGTCCGCTCCGGCGGGCCCGGCACCGGCGCGGGGCTGCCGGCCGGGGGTGCGGGCCTGATCGGGATGCGGGAGCGGGCCGCCCTGCTCGACGGCGAGTTCACCGCCGGCCCCCGGGACGGCTGCTGGCGGGTGCGGGCAACGCTGCCGGCCGGGGAGCAGCCGTGACCGCCCCGGTCCGGGTCGTGCTGGCCGACGACCAGGCGGCGGTCCGGGCCGGTCTGGTGCTGATCCTGGCCGGCGCGCCGGAGATCGAGGTGGTGGGCGAGGCGGCCGACGGGGAGGCGGCGGTGCGGCTCTGCCGGGAGTTGCGTCCCGACGTGGCGGTGCTGGACATCCGGATGCCCCGGCTGGACGGGGTGTCGGCGACCCGGGAGATCGTCGCCGCCGGCACCGCCGAGGTGCTGGTACTGACCACCTTCGACCTGGACGAGTACGTCTTCGGCGCGCTGCGTGCCGGGGCGGCCGGTTTCCTGCTCAAGGACACCGATGCGGCCGGTCTGGTGGCGGCGGTCCGGACGGTGGCCCGGGGCGAGGGGGTGATCGCCCCGACGGTGACCCGGCGGCTGATCGCGGCGTTCGCGGCGACCGCGCCGGGCGTCGACGCGGCGGACCGCGCCGCCGTGGCCGGGCTGACCCCCCGGGAGCGTGACGTGCTGGCCTGCCTGGGCGTCGGCCTGTCCAACCGGGAGATCGCCGACCGGCTGGCGGTGGCGGAGAGCACCGCGAAGACCCACGTGAGCCGGGTGCTGGCGAAGTTGGCGCTGCGCAGCCGGGTGCAGGCGGCGATCCTGGCGCAGGAGCTGGGGCTGCCCGCGCCACCACCATAACATAGATATATGTCTATATTGACGGCGACCACCGGATGGTCGTAGGGTGCGGACGGCACCATGGGCTTCCCGGCCGGCGGCCGGCCCGACGCCGCCCCGGCAGGAGCTCCGACGGGGATCGGAGGAATCATCATGATCGCTTCCAGGCGGTCCGTCCTGACGGCCGGCGGCATCCTCGCCGCCACCACCGTCGCCGCCCTCGGCATGACCACGGTCGCCGGTGGCGCACCCGCCACGGCCACCCCGGCCGGCGGCTGCACCGCCACGGTCCGGGTCGACTCGCGCTGGGGCAGCGGCGCCAGCGGCGGCCAGATCGTCACCTTCACCGTCGCCAACACCGCGTCGGCGACCGCCACCCGGTGGGCGGTCACCTGGCCGCTCACCGACGGCCAACGGATCGTGTCGTCCTGGAACACCTCGGTCAGCGCGGCGGGCGGCACCGCGACCGCGACCAACGCGCCGTACAACGGGGTGCTGACACCTGGCGCGTCGACCACCTTCGGCGTCCAGCTCGCCGGCCCCACCACCGCACCCACCCCGAGCTGCACCAACGACGCCGTCCCGCCGACCACCGCCAGCCCGCCGGCCGGGGCCGACGTCACCGTCCGCGAGGCCGACAACCAGCGCACCGTCACCCTGTACGTCGGGCAGACGCTGGGCGTGACCCTGGCGGCCGACTACCTGCCGGTCAGCACCACCGGGAACGCCCTGACCCCGGTGTCGACCAGCGGCGGCTTCCCGACCGGGCAGCCGCTCGTGGCGACGCTGCGGGCCGTGTCCCCGGGCACCGCCGAGCTGACCACCCGCACCGACCACGCCTGCCAGCACACCACCCCGCCGTGCACCCTGCCGACCGTGCTGTGGGCGCTGCACGTCGCGGTCATCGCGCTGCCACCGACCGACGCCGGGCAGACCGTCGTCGTCTCCGCCCCCGACAACCAGCGTGACCTCACGCTGCGCGTCGGTGACACGCTCGTGGTGAGCCTGCCCAGCAACTACCTGCCCCCGACGCTCACCCCCGCCGGGGTCGTCGTGCCCGGCGAGGTGACCGGCGGCTACCCGAGCGGCCAACCGCTGATCGCCCGCTACGTGGCGACCGCACCCGGCCAGGTCGACGTCTCCACCATCACCGACAACCTCTGCCGGCACGCGCCGACCCCCTGCCCGTCCCCGCAGGTGCGCTGGGTGGTGCACGTCACCGTCACCAACTGACCGCCCCACCGCCGACCTGCGCCTCGACGCCCGGCGGCCCGTCACCCGGCGGGCCGCCCCGGAGCCGACGTCGAGTCCCTGCTCACGGCATGTCACGCTGGAGCGGTGAACGAGCCGGACGGGATGGAACTGACGGCCACCCTGCGCCGGATCGAGCGGGCGGCGGGGGCGCTGGCCACGGCCAGCGTGGTGCGGATGGACGAGAGCCTGCCCTGGTTCCGCGAGCTGCCGGCCGAGCAGCGTTCCTGGGTGATGCTGGTGGCGCAGGCCGGCGCCCGGTCGCTGGTCGAGTGGCTGGGTTCCGGCGGCGGCACCACCGACAGCACCCAGGAGGTCTCCGACGAGGTCTTCGCCACCGCGCCGCTGGCCCTGGCCCGCTCGATCAGCCTCCAGCAGACGGTCGCGCTGATCAAGGTGACCATCGACGTGGTCGAGGAGCAGGTGTCGCACCTGGCCGCGCCCGGCGAGGAGCAGCAGTTGCGCGAGGCGGTGCTGCGGTTCTCCCGGGAGATCGCCTTCGCCGCCGCCCGGGTGTACGCCCGTGCCGCCGAGTCCCGGGGCTCCTGGGACGCCCGGTTGCAGGCGCTGCTGGTCGACGCCCTGCTGCGCGGGGACTCCCCCGACGTGCTGGCCAGCCGGGCCGCCGCCCTGGGCTGGGCGGACGCCCCACCGGTGGCGGTGGCGGTGGGCCGGTCCCCCGGCGGGGAGGTGTCCGCCGTGCTGCACACCGTCTACCGGTACGCCCGCCGGATCGGGGTGGAGGTGATCGGCGGCGTGCACGGCGACCGGCTGGTCATCGTGCTCGGTGGCGCGGCCGACCCGATGGCCGCCACCGAGAAGCTGCTCCCCGGATTCGGCGACGGCCCGGTGGTGGTCGGTCCCGCCGTACCCAGTCTGGACGAGGCGACGGACTCGGCGCGGGCCGCGCTGGCCGGCTACCGGGCGGCGCCGGCCTGGCCCACCGCGCCCCGGCCGGTTCCGGCGGCCGACCTGCTGCCCGAGCGGGCCCTCGCCGGTGACGCCGAGGCCCGCCGCCGGCTGCGCCACGACGTGTACGCCGCCCTGGTGCGTGCCGGCGGGGAACTGCTGGAGACGTTGGACGCCTTCTTCGCCGCCGGCGGGACGTTGGAGAGCGCGGCCCGTGCCCTTTTCGTCCATCCCAACACGGTGCGTTACCGACTGCGCCGGATCGCCGAGGTCACCGGGTTCTCCCCACTGACCCCCCGGGACGCGTTCGCACTCCAGGTGGCGCTGACGGTCGGCCGGCTGGACCCGATCGTCCCGGCGGGCGCACCCGGTCCGAACCAGAAATGACACCGGGTGACCGGTGAGCAGGGCCGTCAGGTGACGATCTCTGCCGATTTTTGTAGGAACCCTCCAAGAGTTCTAGTGCGGTTTGGTGTCAGCCCGCACAGCGCTTACCCCGGAGTATCGGGAAGAGTCATAGACGTGCTCGCCGTCCTCTCTCCCGGCCAGGGTTCCCAGAAGCCCGGCTTCCTGACGCCCTGGCTCGCCCTGCGTGGCGTCGAGTCACGGCTGCGCTGGTGGTCGGTGTCGGCCGGGGTCGACCTGATCCACCTCGGCACCGAGGCCGACGCCGACGAGATCGTGGACACCGCCCGCACCCAGCCGCTGCTGGTGGCCTCGGCGTTGGTCGCGGCCGAGCAGCTCCCCCTGCACGACGTGAACCTGGTCGCCGGGCACAGCGTCGGCGAGCTGGCCGCCGCCGCGCTGGCCGGGGTGTTCTCCGCCGAGACCGCGGTCACCCTCGCCGGGGTGCGCGGCCGGGAGATGGCCGCCGCCTGCGCCCTGGCCCCGACCGGGATGGCCGCCGTGCTCGGCGGCGACCCCGACGAGGTGCTCGCCGCCCTGGCCACCCACGGCCTGCATCCGGCCAACCGCAACGGCGGCGGGCAGGTGGTCGCCGCCGGCACGCTCGACGCCCTGGACAAGCTCGCCGCCGAACCCCCGGCCAGGGCCCGGATCGTCCGGCTCAAGGTCGCCGGGGCGTTCCACACCCCGTACATGGGCCCCGCCGAGCAGGCGCTGGCCGCCGTCGCCGCCGGGATCACCCCGTCGAGCCCGGCCCGGCTCCTGCTCTCCGACCTCGACGGCACTCCCGTCGCGCACGGCCGGGAGCTGGTGCACCGGCTGGTCCGGCAGGTCACCGCGCCGGTGCGCTGGGACCTGTGCATGCGGACGCTGGCCGACCTGGGGGTCACCGGCGTGCTCGAACTGCCCCCGGCCGGCACCCTCGCCGGGCTGGTCAAGCGGGAGCTCAAGGCCACCGGGGTGCCCGAGATCGTCACCCTGAACACCCCCGCCGACCTGCCCGCCGCCCGGGACCTGATCGCCCGGCACAGCGGCCCGCCCGGTCACCGCCCGACCCCCCGCGCCCGGGTGGTCGTCGCCCCCGCCGTCGGCACCTTCGCACCGGCCGAGGGCCTCGCCGAGGGCACCGGGCTGAGCGCCGGCCAGGTGCTCGGCCAGGTGACCACCCGGCAGGGGCCGGTCGAGGTCACCGCCCACGACAGCGGCCCGCTCACCGAGTGGCTCGCCCACCCCGCCGACCCGGTCGCGCCGGGCCAACCCATCGCCCGCATCGGAGGCCAGGCATGAGCGGCAGTCGGATCGTCGCCCTCGGGCACTACCAGCCCTCCCGGGTGGTGACCAACAACGACATCGCCCAGTTCGTCGACACCAACGACGAGTGGATCAGGGACCGGGTCGGCATCGTCAGCCGGCGCATCGCCGACGGCGAGACGGTCGCCGACATGGCCACCGCCGCCGCCGACAAGGCGCTGGCCAACTCGGGCCTCACCGCCGCCGACATCGACCTGGTCGTCGTCGCCACCTGCACCTCGATCGACCGCAGCCCGAACGTGGCCTGCCGGGTCGCCGCCAAGCTGGGCATCACCGCCCCCGGCGCGTTCGACCTGAACACCGCCTGCTCCGGCTTCGCGTACGCGCTGGGCACCGTCGACCACGCGATCCGCGCCGGCGCGTCCCGCAACGCGCTGGTCATCGGGGCCGAGAAGCTCTCCGACTTCACCGACTGGACCGACCGTTCGACCTGCATCATCTTCGCCGACGGCGCGGGCGCGGCGGTGGTCACCGCCACCACCGGCGACGAGCCGAGCGGGATCGGTCCGGTGGTGTGGGGCTCCGCGCCGGACAAGAGCGACGCGGTACGCATCGAGGGCTGGCGGCCGTACATCGCGCAGGAGGGGCAGTCGGTGTTCCGCTGGGCCACCACCGCGCTGGCCCCGCTGGCGCTCCAGGCGTGCGAGAAGGCCGGCGTCGACCCGTCCGAGCTGGCCGCGTTCGTGCCGCACCAGGCCAACTCGCGGATCATCGACGGCATCGCCAAGCGGCTGAACATCCCGCAGGCGATCATCGCCAAGGACATCGTCGAGTCCGGCAACACCTCGGCGGCGAGCGTGCCGCTGGCCCTGTCCAAGCTGGTCGAGCGGCGGGAGGTGCCCTCGGGCGCGCCGGTGCTGCTGTTCGGCTTCGGCGGCGGGCTGACCTACGCCGGTCAGGTCGTCCGCTGCCCCTGAAGACCCGACGCGGTCGGCGACCGCGGCGCGCCGCCATCCGGCGGAGAACAAAACCCCGATGAGAGGAACCCACCGTAATGACCCGTGACGAGATCACCTCCGGCCTCGCCGAGATCCTCGAAGAGGTCGCCGGGGTGAACCCGGACGACGTGGCCGAGGGGAAGTCCTTCACCGACGACCTCGACGTCGACTCCCTCTCCATGGTGGAGGTCGTGGTCGCCGCCGAGGAGAAGTTCGGCGTCAAGATCCCGGACAACGAGGTGCAGAACCTGAAGACCGTCGGGGACGCCGTCAGCTTCATCGAGGCGCAGTCCTGAGATGAGTCGCGTCGACGTCGTCGTCACCGGGCTCGGCGCGACCACCCCGCTGGGCGGGGACGTCGCGTCGACCTGGGACGCCATGCTCGCCGGCCGCTCCGGGGTGAGTTCGCTCACCCAGGAGTGGGCCGGCCAGCTCCCGGTCCGGATCGCCGCCCAGCTGGCGGTGGAGCCGACCGAGGTGCTGGACCGGGTGAAGCTGCGCCGGCTGGACCGTTCGGAGGCGATCGCGCTGATCGCGGCGCAGCAGGCCTGGGCAGACTCCGGGCTCGCCGACTCGGGGCTGGACCCGGAACGGTTGGGTGCCAGCGTGGGCTCGGGCATCGGCGGTGCCCTGACCCTGCTCGCGCAGGACGACATCCTGGAGGCGTCCGGCCCGCGCCGGGTCTCCCCGCACACCATCCCGATGCTGATGCCCAACGGTCCCGCCGCCTGGGTGGGGTTGGAGCTGGGCGCACAGGCCGGGGTGCACTCCGTGGCGAGCGCCTGCGCGACGGGTGCGGAGGCGATCGCGCTCGGCCTGGACATGATCCGCTCCGGCCGGGCCGACGTGGTGGTGGCCGGCGGCACCGAGGCGGTCATCCACCCGCTGCCGATCGCCGGGTTCAGCTCCATGCGGGCCATGTCGACCCGCAACGACGAACCGGAGCAGGCCTCCCGCCCGTGGGACAAGGGCCGCGACGGCTTCGTCCTCGGCGAGGGCTCCGGGATCCTGGTGCTGGAGCGGGCCGATCACGCCGCCGCCCGGGGCGCGCACGTCTACGCCCGGCTCGCCGGTGCGGGCATCACCTCCGACGGGTACGACATCGTCCAGCCGCACCCCGAGGGGGCCGGGGCGATCCGGGCCATCGCCAAGGCGATCGCCGACGCCGACGTGGCGAAGGCCGACATCGTGCACGTCAACGCGCACGCCACCTCGACCCCGGTGGGCGACCTCGCCGAGATCAAGGCGCTGCACCGGGCGCTCGGTGACCACCCGGTGCTGACCGCCACCAAGTCGATGACCGGGCACCTGCTCGGCGCGGCCGGTGCGTTGGAGTCGATCGCCACCATCCTGACCATCCGCGACGGTGTCATCCCGCCGACGATCAACCTGGACGATCCGGACGACGGTCTGGACATGGACGTGGCCGCGAACAAGGTCCGCCACCTGGACGTGCCCGCCGCGCTGAACAACTCGTTCGGCTTCGGCGGCCACAACGTCGCCCTGGTCTTCACCCGCCCCTGACGGCACCGGCGACCCACGGCCCGGCACCCTGCGGTGCCGGGCCGTCGGCCAGCCCGACCGCCTCGCCGGCCGGCACCGGCGGGGTGACGGTCGGCGAGCGGGGCCCGTCGGCGGGTAGCGGGCGACCGGCGATCTTCCCAGCATCCGGCCGCGACCAGCGCGTTCACCGGATACTAGCCGGTCGGAAATTTCGCGGAAATCGCGTCTTCCTAGCTTGCCCGCATGCCTCACACCCCGGACACAGCTGCGACGCCGGAGAACGGCGACGACCACACAACGACACTCTTCGACGAATGCGGCAGGCCCGCTCCCGCGCCGCTGCTCGGCCGACGCGCCCTGCTCGCCGCCGCCGGGGCCGCCGCCGTGTCGCCACTGGCCCTCCCCACGCCGGCCCGCGCCGCCTCCCCCGGGCCGCACCGGCCGGGCCGCGCCCCGGGCTGGCGTCCGGAGCGGGGCCACTACCTGATCAGGAACGCGGCGCTGGTCTCCGTCGACCCCGTGATCGGCAACCAGGCACGGGCCGACATCGAGGTGCTCGACGGACGGATCGTCCAGGTCGGCCCGGGCCTGCGGGCCCGGGGTGCCCAGGTCATCAACGCCGCGAAGATGATCGCGATGCCCGGCTTCGTGGAGACGCACTACCACATGTGGAGCGCGCTGGGCCGCAACTTCGTCTCCACCGGATTCGAGTACTTCGCGGCGAAGTCGGCAACCGTCGCCGCCTACCAGCCTGACGACTTCTACCACAGCGTGCTGCTCGGTCTGGTCGAGTGTGCGAGCGCCGGCATCACCACCGTCAACAACTGGGCGCACAACGTACGCGGGCCGGAGTACGCCGACGCGGAGTTGCACGCGCACGCCGACGGCCTGGTCCGGGCGCGCTACTCGTACGGCCACCGGGACGGCCAGCCGGCCACCCAGCCGATCGACTTCGCCGACATCGACCGGGTCGCGTCCACCTGGTTCGGCAAGAAGTCACCGTTCGACGGGCTGGTGCACCTCGGGGTGAACCTGCGCGGGCCCGGCCAACTGCCCACCTTCCTGACCGAGATGGCCGAGGTCAGGAGGCGGAAGCTGCCGGTCTCGGTGCACTCCGGGCAGGGCCCGACGACGGCCGTGCACGCCGCCGACCTGGAGCGGATGGGCTTCCTCGGGCCGGACTTCCTGCTCTGCCACGCCCTGCCGTTCGACGAGGCGGACCGGCAGGCGATGGTCCGCACCCACGCCCCGGTCAGCTTCTCGGTCCACTCCGAACTGCGCCTCGGCACGGCCGGCGGTTTCCATGGGCAACTGCTGCGGATGCTGGCCGCCGGGATCACCGTCTCGTTGTCCTTCGACGCCAGCTCGCTCGCCCCGATCAACATGTTCGAGTCGATGAACGTCGCCTGGAACCTGGGCATCCCGTGGCTGGGCACGGACACTGAGACGCTGCCGCCCGTGGTGTTCCGGCAGGCGATCGAGATGGCCACCATCAACGGCGCGAAGGCGCTGGGTCTCGCCGACGTGACCGGCTCGATCACCCCCGGCAAGCGGGCCGACATCGTCCTGATCCGGGCGGACGACCTGAACATCGCCCCCATCGGGGACCTGGAGTCGACACTGGTCCGCTCGGCCACCCCCGCCAACATCGACACCGTGCTCATCGACGGCCGGATCGTGAAGCAGAACCGGACCATGATCAGCCACGACACCGCCAAGGTGGTCCGCAACGCGGCGGCGGCGGCACACGCCGTCCGCACCCGGGCCGGTGGCGTGCTCACGCCGACCAGCCCCACCCCGCCCACGTTCTGACCCGCCCCGCACCGGCTGTCCGGCCCGCCCCCTTCGCGGGCCGGACACCCGGTCCGACCGGTCCACCCCTCACGGCCCGGACGCACGGATCGCCAGGTCAGCGGGGAGCGGGCACCGCTTCCCGGGCGAGGGTGACCGCGCCCAGCAACGCCGCGTCGTCGGCGAACCGGGACAGCACCACGTCGGGGCGGTGCGGAAGCACCTCGGCCAGCCGGTCGACGAGCAGCCCCCGGATCAACGCGCTGCCGGCCACCCCGCCGACCAGCACCACCCGCTGCGGATCGAGCAGCAGGCAGCAGGTGACCAGGTGCCGGGCCAGCTCGTCGACCCGGGCGGTGAGGGCGTCGCGGGCCGCGCCGGGCAGCTCGGCGGCGGCGGCCAGCCCGGCCGCCTGCCCGGCCACCCCCAGCTCGTCGGCCAACCGGTCCAGGGCCCGGCCGGAGAAGTCCAGCTCCAGCATGGTGCCGGGCCACGGGCCGCCGGCCACCGCGTACCCGATCTCGCCGGCCGCGCCCCGGTGCCCGGCGAGGACCCGGCCGCCGACGGTGACGGCCGCCGCCACGCCGGTGCCGATCCCGACCACCAGGCCGGGGTCGGCGTCGCGCAGCGCACCGAGCCGCAGCTCGGCCAGGGCCGCGGCGTTGAGGTCGTTGTCCACCGCCACCCGGGTCACCCCGAGGGCGGCGGAGACGGCGTCGGCCAGGCGCAACCGTTCCCAGCCGGGCACGTTCGGGGCCAGGTCGATGCCGTCGGGGCGGACCACCCCGGGCGAGGCCACCCCGGCCGCCACGAGCGGCCCGCCGACCTCGGCGACCAGCGCGGCGGCCAATTCCAGGGCCCGGTCCAACGCCTGCGGGGCACCCTGTTCGGCGTGCGTGGCGATCCGCCGGTGGGCCAGCAGCCGACCGGTGTCGTCGGCCACCCCGACCGCCATCTTGGTCCCGCCGAAGTCGATGCCGAGCAGCAGTTCGCCGGTCCGGGTGCCGGCGGCGGCCCGGCCGGCCAGCCGTACGCTCACCTGGTCCACCGCCCCGTCACCGCCGTGTCCGCCGGTCGTCTCCACGACGGTGTGCCGCCCGGACCCGCGAGTGGACGGGAACCGGGTCGCCCGATCGGTGCGCTCACCGGCCGGCCACCTCGGCGGCCACGGCGTCCAGCGCCTCGTCGGCGCGGGCCAGCCGGTCGCGGGTCGCGGCGAGCCGGTCGGCGACGCCGGTGAACGCGACCCGCAGCGTCGCCACCTGGGCGCGCACCGCGGCGGCACCCGGCCCGTCCACCTGGGCCCGGTCCAGTACCAGGTCGGGGTCGACGGCGGCGGCGATCAGGTCGGCCACGGCGTCGTCGGTGAGCCCGTCGACCAGCCCGTCGGCGGCGGCCCGGACGCCGTCGGCGGTCCAGGTGCCCGGCGCACCGGCGCGGACCAGCCGGCCGACGACCGAGTGGGCGGCCCGGAACGGCACCCCGTGCCGGGTCAACGCGTCGGCTGCCGCGGTGGTGGTGGCCCCGGACGCGACGATCTCCTCCCGGGTCGGCGGGTGCAGCGGCTCCAGCTCGGCGAGGAAGCCGCCGACCAGGGCGAAGAACCGGTCCGCCCGGTCGTTGCTGTCCCAGAGCCGGACCTGCACGTCGGTGGTGGCGTTGTTGGAGTCCTCCCACCAGGCCGCCCCGACGTTGTTGAGCACCGAGGCGGCGTCGGCGGCGCTCGCGCCGGCCATCGACACCAGGTGCTCCAGCACCACCGGGTTGCGCTTCTGCGGCATGATGCTGCTGCCCTGGGTGAAGTCGCCGGGGGTGGCCACCCACTGCCAGGTCAGCCAGTCCATCAGGGTGCGGGCCAGCCGGGCACCGGTGGCCAGGGCCTGCGCGTTGAGGGTGCCGACCCGCACCAGGTGGTCGGCCCCGGCGACCGCCTCGTAGGAGTTGGTCACCAGGCCGTCGAAGCCGAGCAGCTCGGCCACCCGGGCCGGGGCGATGTCCAGGTCGGTGCCGGCGAACGCGCAGGATCCCAGCGGCGAGACGTTGAGCTGGTCGATCACGTCGGCGTACGCGGCGGCCTCACCGGCCAGCGCCTCGGCGTAGCCGGCCAGCGCGTGCCCGATGGTGGTGGGCTGGGCCGGCCGGCGGTGGGTGTATCCGGTGATCACCACGTCGGCGTACCGGTCGGCGACGTCCAGCGCGGTCACGCCGGTGACCAGCACCCTCTCCAGCACCCCGAGCAGCTGGTCGCGCAGCAGCATCCGGAACACCCCGGCGTCCAGGTCGTTGCGGCTGCGCGCCATCTGCACGTCCAGTTCGGACGCGGGCAGGCCGCACGCCTGCGCGAGGGTGGACTCCAGCAGGTAGTAGGTGTCCTCGAAGCTGCCGTCGAACGCCGGGGCGGGGCTGTCGTCGGCGCGCAGCGCGGCCAGCCCGCGCAGCAGCCGGGCCCCCCGCTCGGCCGGGATGAGGCCCTGCTCGGTCAGCATCACCACGTGCGCCTGGCTGGCACGCACCATCGCCGGGTACAGGTGCCCGACGTGGTGGTGGTAGGTCGGGGCCAGGTGGTACCGCTGGTAGGTGGTCAGCTCGCTCATGGCGTTCCTTACTTCCTTCCGGGCCGGGACGCGGCGCTGGGGCCGGTTCCCGGGTTCTCGGCTGGCCGGTCGGTCAGGCCCAGCAGCCGTTCGGCGTTACCGGCGAAGATCGCGCGGAGGTGGTCGTCGGGCATTCCCAGCTCGCGGCAGACCCGCAACTGGTCGTCGAGGTAGCGGGTGACGTAGCCGCGCGGAAACCACGACGAGTCGCTGCCGTACACGATGCGCTGCGGGCCGATCGTCTCGTAGCAGCGGCGGAACAGGTCCTCCAACGTCAGCTTGTACGGCATCCAGCGCACCCACTGGTTGGAGCCGGACGTGTCGACGTGGATGTTGGGGCAGCCCCAGGCGGCGAAGAGCAGGTCCTGCACGTGCTGGACGCCGAAGTGCGGCACCACCACGGCCAGCTCGGGGAAGCGGCGGGCCATCCGGGCCAGCTCGTCGGGGCCGCCGTACCTGCCGAAGGACAGGCCACCGGCGCTGCCGTAGTGGCCGATGTGGATCAGCACCGGCACCCCGAGGCGCTGGGCGGTAGACCAGAGCGGGTCCAGGTCGGCGTGGTCCAACGGGCCGCGCAGCAGCGGGGCGAACAGCTTCAGCCCGCGCAGGCCCCGTCCGGTCACCGCACGCTCCAGTTCGGCGGCGGCCCCCGGCGAGTACGGGTCGTGGTGGGCGAAGCCGAGCAGCAGGTCCGGGTGCCTGTCGACCACGTCGGCGACGGTGTCGTTGCCGCCGCCGGTGACGAAGACGGCCCGGCGTACCCGTACCGCGCGCAGCTCGTCGGCCCACCGGTCGGCCTCGTCCTGCCAGCGCGGCGCGGGCGGCTCGGGGTCGGGGAAGCTCCACGCCTGCCGCCACGCCTTCGCGTACGGGGCGGAGCCGGCGGCCCGCACGGCCCGCTCGTGTTCCCCGCCGGGGTGCATCCCGGCGGCGTCCTCGCAGGCGTGGATCGTCTCGTCGGTGCCGATCCGGAAGTGCAGGTGGAAGTCGACGATGTCGAGTCCCCGGTCCACGCTCACCGGTCTCCCCCGGTCGCCCCGTCCGCCGCCGTCGGGTCACCGGCCGTCGGGGCCGGGCTGCCGGTCGCCGGGTCAGGCAGCGGGTCGGCGGTGGGCGGGGCGGGCGGTGGGGCGGCCACCCAGGCGGCGACGATCTCCCGCAGCCGCGCGCCGGCCGTGGCGCGGACCTGTCGACCGGCCGCCTCGGAGGCCAGCGAGATGTGCCCGGACCAGCCCTGCCACGGGTCGGGTCGGGATTCGACCAGCACGTACGGGTGGCCGACCGGCAGCTTCGGCTTCGGCGGCAGGTCGGTCACCGCGTCGAGGCGGACCGCGCCGGGGTCGAACCCGAGCACCCCGGAGGTCTCGTACGCGCCGCCGTGCCCCCGGGCGGTCAGCGGCCCGTACAGGTCGGTGGTCTCCGCCGAGGTGACCAGCTGGAACCAGTTGACCAGCAGCAGGCTGGCGGTACGCCGGCCGGAGACCCACTCCATCGCGGCCCGCACGGTGGACATGTTGGCGTCGTGGCCGTTGACGATCAGCAGCCGGGGGAAACCAGCGGCGACGATCCCCTCGATCACGTCGGCGAGGTAGCCGACGGCGATCTCCGGCCGGATCGACACCGTCCCCGGCCAGGGCCGGGTCTGCCCCGGGCAGGCCGCGTACGGCACCGCCGGGAAGAGCACCCCGCGCGGCCCGGGGAAGCCGGTGGTCGTATCCCCCGAGGACCTGGCGGCCGACGCGGACCCGGCAGCCGACGCGACAGCGCCACCCGCCCCGGCGGCCGGGCTGGACGAGCCACCGGCCCCGGCGGCCGGGCCACCTG
Source organism: Micromonospora sp. WMMD734 (assembly GCF_049178975.1). NCBI lineage: Bacteria > Bacillati > Actinomycetota > Actinomycetes > Micromonosporales > Micromonosporaceae > Micromonospora > Micromonospora sp. WMMD734. The sequence continues at coordinate 184,582 of NZ_JBMHMK010000001.1, read as the reverse complement.
CGCCGCCGGCTTCGGCGGCGAAGCCCTCGGCGAGGATCAGGTCGGTGCCGAGCGGCAGGTGCGGGCCGTGCCACTCGACGGCGCCGACGGGCAGCACCGCGTAGTCCGCCGCCGCCGCGACGGCGGCCAGCTCACCGCCGGGGATCCGGGTGGCGGGCAGCAGCCCACCCCCGGCCGGCCAGGTCACGCCGTCCACTTCGCCGCCTCCCGGGTGGCCCGGCCGCCGTTCTGAAGGCGACCGGAGAACACCATCACGATGAAGATCAACACCACCTGGAGCATGCCGTACGCGGCGGCGGTGCCGACCTCGAACGAGTACATCCGGTTGTTGATCTCGACCGAGATGGGTGCCGTCTCCGAGGTGTAGATCAGCACCGAGGCGACGAACTCGCCCACCCCGTTGACGAACGCGAGCAGCGCGCCGGCCAGCACACCGGGCAGCATCAGCCGCAGGGTGACCGTGCCGAACGCCCGCCACCAGGGCGCGCCGAGGTTACGGGCCGCCTCCTCCAGCGACGGGTCGATCTGGGCCAGTGTCGCCGAACTCGACCGGAACACCAGCGGCAGGAACCGCACGAAGTACGCCAACGGCATGATCCAGAAGGTGCCGATCAGCACCTGCCCGAAGCTGAACGCGTTGCCCGTGCTGAACGCCGAGATCAGGTTGATCGCCACCACCGTGCCGGGCAGCGCCCAGGCCAGCATGACCGCCACGTCGAGCAGCCCCCGGCCCCGGAAGTCGAGCCGGCGCACCGCGTACGCGATCAGCACGCCGACCACCACGCAGCCGACGGTGGCGAGCAGGCTCATCTGCAACGAGTTGAGGATCGGCCGGTACGCCCCCGGGTCCGAGAAGATCGTCACGAAGTTCTGCATGGTGTACTCCGCGGGGATCACCTCGGTGGTCCACGAGCCGTCCCGGGAGAAGGCGACCAGGGCGATCGTCGCCACCGGGGCGAGCAGCACCATGGTCGCCAGCACCGAGGCCAGCAGCGCCAGCCACTTGCCGAACGGGTTGGTGATCTCCCGGCGGTGCGAGGCGACGCCCTTGGACTGGGAGCGGTAGCTGCGCCGCCCCTCGTACCAGCGCATCCCGAGCAGGAACAGCACCGAGGACACCGCCAGCACCGACGCGTAGGTGGAGGCCATCGGCAGGTCGCCGTTGGTGCGGTTGATGTAGATCTGCATGGTCATCGTCCGGTCCACCCCGAACAGCAACGGCGCGGTGTACGACGCCAGCGACGTCATGAAGACCAGCAGCGACGCCGAGACCAGCGCCGGGGTGAGCATCGGCAGCAGCACCGTGCGCCAGACCCGGACCCGGCTCGCGCCCAGGTTGTAGGCCGCCTCCTCCACCGACGGGTCCATCCCGACCAGGGCGGCGGACGCGGCGAGGTAGAAGAACGGGTACATGGTGAAGGTGTGCACCACCAGCACCCCGGCGATGCCGGTGAACGGCAGCACCGGGTTCTCGGTGCCGAGCAGTTGTTGCAGCCCGCGCGGCAGGATGCCGGTCTCGCTGTAGAGCAGCTGGAACGAGATCGCCCCGATCAGCGGCGGCAGCGCCGCCGGCACCAGGATGATCGCCTCGATCAGCCGCCGCCCGGGAAACGAGAAGCGCTTGAGCAGGAACGCCATCGCCACCCCGACGATCCCGCAGAGCAGCACGCTGGCCGCCGAGATCATCAACGAGGTGAGCAGCGCCGACCGGGCCACCCCGGTGCCGGTGACGAACTCGGTGTAGTTGGCCACCCCGTCCACCCCGACGCTCTCGGCGAAGGTGGCGAACATCGGCTGCACCACGTAGCCGAAAAGGATCAGTGCCAGCGGGAAGACCAGCAGGTACGGGAACCACGGCGAGTTGGCGTTGAGGCCGCGCCGGGGCCGGTCGGCCTTCGGCGGGACGGGATCCTGGGTGACCGACGGCACGGTCGCCGCACTCGGCGCGGCGGGAATGGTGCTCATGGGGTGACCACCCACATGCGGTCCCGGTTGAGCCGCAGGCCGACCTGGTCGCCGGCCGCGATGCCGGCCGGGACGTCGATCGCGGCGACCTGCACCGGCTCGCCGGCCACCTCGACCACGAGGTTGGTGGCCATGCCGGTGAACTCCACCTCGGTCACCCGGCCGGTGAGCGCGCCGGGCTCGGTGGCCGAGGTGAGGCCCAGGTGCTCGGGGCGTACCGAGACCAGGGCGGTGTCCCCGGCGCGCAGGCCGTGGTCGGCGGGGGCGGCGACGGCGGTCTCGCTGCCGTCGGGCAGGCCCACGGTGACCGTGTCGGCGGCGGCGGTGACCACCGGCAGGCTGAGCACGTTGCTGCGGCCGATGAACCGGGCCACGAAGGCGGTCGCCGGCCGGTGGTAGATCTCCTGCGGGGCGCCGATCTGCCGGACCCGGCCGGACTCCATCACGGCGATCCGGTCGGACATCGCCATCGCCTCGGACTGGTCGTGGGTGACGTAGATGGCGGTGGTGCCGGCCTCCTGCTGGATGCGCCGGATCTCCACCCGGGTCTCCTCGCGCAGCTTGGCGTCGAGGTTGGACAGCGGCTCGTCGAGCAGCAGGGTACGCGGCCGGATGACCAGGGCGCGGGCCAGCGCCACCCGCTGCTGCTGGCCGCCGGAGAGCTGGTCGATCCGGCGGTCGCCGTAGCCGGCGAGGTGCACCTGGCCGAGTGCCTCCTCGATCCGCCGGGCCGACTCGGCCCGCCCCACCTTGCGGATCTTCAGCCCGTACGCGACGTTCTGCGCGACGGACATGTGCGGGAAGAGGGCGTAGTTCTGGAACACCATGCCGGTGTCGCGCTTGTTCGGCGGCCGGTGGGTGACGTCCTCCGTGCCGAACCTGATCCGCCCCGAGGTGGGGAAGTAGAACCCGGCCACCATCCGCAGGGTGGTGGTCTTGCCGCAGCCGCTCGGCCCGAGCAGGGTGAAGAACTCCCCGGCGGCGATGCTGATGTCGACGTCGTCGACGGCAGCGGTGTCGCCGGCACGCGCGAAGCGCTTGCTCACCGACTCCAGCGTGACATCGATCATGATGTCTTCTCCTTCATGCGGTACCGGACCTGGCCGGGCGGGCTGGCGGGACGGGCGGTGCCGGGGGCGGGACGGCCCCCGGCACCCGTACGGGTCAGCCCTTGTTCTTGATCTGGCTGTTCCAGTGGTTGATCCACTCGGTCTCGTTCTTGCCGATGATGTCCCAGTTGACGTCGAGCGGCTTGAGGTTGAGCTGGGCCAGCCACTCCGGCTGCTGGGCGATCTCCACGGCCGGGATCTGGTAGTAGTCCTTGGCCAGGTCGGCGCGGAGCGTGTCGTCGAAGAGGAACTCGATGAACTTCTGCGCGCCGGTGCTGTTGCCGCCCTTGACCGCGGCCAGCCCGTCGACCAGCACCGGGGCGCCGGAGGCCGGCATCACGTAGCCGAACGGCATGTTGGACTGGTTGGCCTGGAGCAGGATGTCCTGGAGGTTCCAGGCGCTCAGGGTGCCCTGCTGGCGGGAGAGCTTGAGGTAGAGGTCGGCCGGGTTGGCCGCGTACGAGCCGGTGTTGGCGTCGAGCTTCTTGAGCCAGTCGTAGCCGGGCTGCGGGTTGCTGCCGTCCGGCGACTGCCGCATGATCATCGCGGCGTAGATCGACCGCATGGTGCCCGAGGCGGCCACGTCGCGGATGACGATCTTGTCCTTCCACTCCGGCTTCAGCAGGTCGTCCCAGTCCTTGGGGGCCTGCTCCGGGGTGAGCGCCTTGTTGTTGTACATGATGACCTCGGGCAGCAGGATCTCCCCGAACCAGCGGCCCTCGGCGTCCTTGTATTTGGCGTCCATCTTGCCGGCGAACGCGGGCTGCCAGGCGGTCAGCAGGTCCTCGCCGGCACCGGCGGCCAGCCCCTGCTGGGTGCCACCCCACCAGACGTCGGCCTGCGGGTTGGCCTTCTCGGCCCGGACCCGCTCCAGGATCTCCTGCGCGCCCAGGTTGAGGATCTCCACCTTCCCCTTGTACTCGGGGTACTTGGCGGTGAACTTGTCCACGACGAAGGTGGAGACCTTCTTGTCGCGGGCGGTGTAGATCGTCAGCTTCTCGGTTTCGCCGGCCGCGGTGTCGTCCGAGCCGCCGGCGCAGGCGCTGCCGGCGGCGAGGACGGTGGCGAGCGCTCCGGCGAGCAGAAGTCGACGTCTCATGGGGTACCTCCGAGGGGTTGGGAAGAACTGAGGCAGGGCAGGTCAAAGGGCCGGTAACAGGGTGGGCAGGCCGGCGGCGGCAGCCGAGAGGGCGTAACTGACCGCGCCGTGCAACACCGCCCGGTCGCCGAGCACGGCCCGGCGTACCTCGGTGGTGCTGGGCGCGGCGGCGGTGACCAGGTCCTGGAGCCGGCCGACGGCGGCGTCGTCGAGTTCGGCGGCGGCACCGCTGAGCAGCACCCGCCCCGGGTCGATCACGCAGACGCAGGAGACGATCAGCCGGGACCAGGCGTGCAGCAGTTCGTCGAGGTAGCCGGCGGCGCGTGGGTCGGCGGCGGCCAGCTCGACCAGCGCACGTACCGGCGATTCGGGGCGGCGGCCGGGGGCCAGCGCGACCATCCGTTCGGCGATCGCGTTCTCCGACCAACGGGCCTCGAACGGGCCGATCCCGTCGTGTCCCCGGCCGGCCGGGTCCAGCGGCAGGAAACCGACCTCACCGGCCGCGCCCCGGGCACCGCGGCGGACCTGACCGTCGAGCACCAGGCCCGCGCCGATGCCATCGGCGACGTGCAGCAGCAGCAGGTCGGCGACGTCGGTGCCGGCACCTGCGGCGTGTTCGCCGGCCGCCATCAGGTTGACGTCGTTGTCCACCACCACGGGCACGCCGAGGGTCCGCTGGACCGACTCCCCTATCGGGCGGCCCTCGATCTGGCCGACCGAGGGGGCGAGCCGGACCGCGCCGCCGGAGATGACGCCGGGCGCGGCGATGGCCACCCCGCGCAGTGCCGGCAGGCCGTCGCCGGCCAGTTCGGGCACCGAGCGGCAGATGGTGTCGACGATGTCGCCGGTCAGCCGGACCGTGCGGTGGGCGACCACCGCGCCGTCGCTGTCGGCGATCTCGCAGCTGATCCGGGACGGCTCCAGCGAGACGGCGGCGACCAGTTCGGCGCGCGGGTTGAACTCCAGCATCGCCCGGGGCCGGCCGGCGCGGGAGGTCCCCGGACCGCGCTCGATCAGGTATCCCTCGGCGATCAGGTCCCGCACCAGCGGGGTGAGCGTGGCAGGGCTCAGGCCGGTGAGCTCGGTCAGCTCGGCCCGGGAGAGCACCCGGACCTGGCGGGCGGTGGAGATCACGGAAAGCCGCTTGATCTCCTTCGACCGCTCCCGGCTCACCGGGCTCGTTGGTGGCGTCACCACGTCTGTCACACTTCCTTCCTACGGCGAACGAATTAAAGAGTCAAGTAACAAGTCCGTCTCGACCAACCCACCCCACCGCGTCGGAGCAGCGAGAACGGCCGCGATGGGGCCAACGTCCGGGACGGGGACGGCCGCGGTGGTACAGGACTGGACATCCCGGGCAGGGCCCACTTTATTTCTTCTGCAAAGGAAGAAATACCTTCCAAAGGATTGACGTACCGACGCGCCGGTCCCTAGCGTCACCGGACGAAGGCCTTCCAGTGTGTACGGAACCCGTACCGCTGCCGTACCCGGTGCACCGCGTCCGACGACGCCCACCGGTCCCCGTTCCCACCGCCTCACCGTCCGTTGGCGACCCCGCGTCCGACGCCCTGCGTCCGACGAGGACGGTCGCTGCCCGGACACCGTGGTCCCGGAAGGATCCGCATGCGCATCAAGGGTTTCCTGCTACCCACCGCACTCGCCCTGGCCGTGGCCGGGGCGCCCGCCACCGCCGTCGCCGCCCCGGCCGACGTACGCCCCGCCAAGGCCGTCGACCTCGACGTGCTCTTCGTCAGCGCCCACCCCGACGACGAGGCCGGCAGCCTCGCCACCCTCGGCCAGTGGAAGGAGAAGTACGGCGCCAAGGCCGGCGTCGTCACCATCACCCGTGGTGAGGGCGGCGGCAACGCCGTCGGTCTGGAGGAGGGGCCGCCGCTGGGCATCATCCGGGAACGCGAGGAACGCACCGCGATCGGCAAGGCCGGCGTGGAGAACCTCTACAACCTCGACCGGGTCGACTTCTGGTACACCGCCTCCGCCCCGCTGTCCGAGCAGATCTGGGGTCACGACGACACCCTGGGCCAGATCGTCCGGGTCATCCGGACCACCCGGCCCGAGATCATCATGACGATGAACCCGTCGCCGACCCCCGGCAACCATGGCAACCACCAGCAGGCCGCCCGGTTCGCCGCCGAGGCGTTCACCGCCGCCGCCGACCCGAACGCCTTCCCCGAGCAGCTCAGCACCGAGGGCCTCACCCCGTTCCGGGCCGCGAAGTTCCTGCGCACCGGTGGCACCGGTAGCTCCGCCGCCGGCCCGCAGTGCGCGACCAGCTTCACCCCCACCGTCCCGACCGACCAGGTGTTCGGCGTCTGGGAGGGCACGCCGAGTGCCAGCGGGAAGACCTGGGCCGAGATCGAGGTCGACGCCCGCCGGGAGTACGTCACCCAGGGCTGGGCCGGCACCGCCGCCGCCCCCACCGACCCGACGAAGATCCGCTGTGACTTCTACACACTGATCGACAGCCGCGTCCCGTACGACCCGGCGGACACCTCCCCGGAGGCGATCCTGCGCGGCTCGGTGCTGCCGCCGGTGACCGGTGGCCTGCCCAAGGGCACCGAGCTGTACCTCACCACCGACCGGTTCGACCTGGCCCCCGGCGCGACCGTCGAGGTCACCGCACACCTGCGCGCCCCGCAGAACCGCGCGCTGGTCAAGCCCCGGATCGACCTGCGCCTGCCGGCGGGCTGGAAGGCCAAGGGCTCCGGCGTGCTCAACAACGACGTGCCCTCGGGCAAGGAGCGGACCCGCACGTTCACCGTCACCGTCCCGGCCGACGCTGACACCAACCAGCAGCAGCTCATCGGGGCCACCCTGACCACCCGCCAGGGTGTCGGGCGCACCGACCGGGCCGTCCGGGTGGTCGCCGACGTCCGTGGCACGCTGGAGCCGCTGCCCGAGGTCGGCATCTTCCGCGACTGGGCCGGCGACGGCGGATACCCGCAGCTGGACACGCTGATCAAGCCGGTGCTCACCATCGGTTCCGGCCAGCAGCGCACCGTTCGCATCGACCTGCGCAACCACGGCCGGGTCAACCGCGACGGCACCGTCACCCTCGGCCTGCCGGCCGGCTTCACCGCCGACGCGGCCACCAAGAGCTACCCCGCGCTGGCCCCCGGCGCGACCGGCTCGGTCACCTTCACCGTCACCAACACCGACGCCACCCTGCCGACCGCCAACGAGGGCGGCACGGACGGGGACTACGGCATCACCATCACCACCACCAGCGCCGCCGGGAGCACCGTGGAGACCGGCGCACTGGAGATCGTGCCGACCACCGAGGTCCCGCGCGCCGGTGACGGCACCGTCGACGGGGTCGCCTCGCCCGGCGAGTACCCCGGCCCGGAGCTGGACTTCTCCCGCATCTGGGAGGGACAGGCCACCACGCCGCAGGACGCCTCGGCGACCGGCCGGATCGCCTGGACCGCCGACGGGCTTAAGGTGATCGTCCAGGTCACCGACGACGTGCTGGGCAAGAAGGTGGTGCCGCAGGACTGCAAGCGGCAGCGCCGCACCGACAGCGTGGAGATCATCGTCGACCCGAAGGGGAACTCGACGGACACCTCCACCGTGTTCAAGGCCGGCATCTTCCCGGTCACCGACGACCCGGCCAACGGCGACCCGCCCTGCTGGCAGCGCGACGCCGACAACCGGCAGGGCCCGGGGGCGACCACCGCGCCCGGGATGACCGTGGTCAGCAAGGTCAGCTCCCCGTACACCGGTTACACCATCGAGACGATGATCCCGTTCGCGGTGCTGCCCGACGCGGTGGACCCGGCCCGGATGGGCTTCAACGTGCTGGTCTACGACTCGGACACCCAGGACCTCAGCTCGCAGTCCCGGCTGGGCTGGTCCACCTTCACCGGTGTCCGGGCCGACCCGTACCGCTACGGTCTGACCACCCTGCCCGGCTACCAGCCGGCGGCCCGGCAGCCCAGCACGCCGGTGTTCCCGGACACCTCGGCGCGCAGCGTGCACAGCCCGCAGACCATCGCCCAGTCGGCCGTCGACGGGGTGGCCCCGGCCGCCGTGCCGAGGCTGAAGAACTCGGCGCTGCGGCTGACCTCGGCCCACCGGGTCACCGACGGCGTGCAGGTCACCCTGCGCGCCGACCGGGCCGGCACCGCCTACCTGTACGCCTGGGACGGCGACACGGCCCGGGGCGAGCACACCGTACGGCTGGCCGCCGGTGACCGGGTCACCGTGACGGTCCCGGTCAGCGGGGGCACCCCGACGTCGCTGCTGGCCGCCTTCGAGGCCGGTGGTGCGGCGGTGGCACAGCAGGTCCCGCTGAACTGATCCACCACCGCGTGACCCGTGGCCGGTCGTCGACTCCGTCGGCGGCCGGCCACGTCGGTGTCCGGGGTCAGCCGGTGCAGCTGGTGGCGGGCAGACCGGTCAGCGGCACCGGGGAACGTCCGGTCGGGCGGGCCTTGCCGGCCAGCACCCCGGCGAGCGCGGTCATCGAGGCCCGGCTGGACGAATAGGTCGCCAGCAGGGTCGGCGAGGTCGCCTTCTCCAACACGTAGGGGGTGTCCATCGCCACGGTGACCGCCGCGTCGGCGGCAAGATCCTTCGGGCCGTCGCCGTAACCGACCAGGTGCACCCGGGTGCCGCCCTTGGGCACCACCCGTACGCCCGCGGCGGTCAGCGCCGCGGTGAGCGCCGCCCGGGTCTTGTCCCGCCCGTCGGAGGTGGTGACGGTGACCGGGCCGGACACCGCGACACCGCACTTCCCCCGCAGCTGGGTGACCGCCGCAGCGGCCAACGCGGCGGCGGCGGCCCGGTGCGGGGCGCTGTCGAGCGTGGACATCGCCGGGGTCGGCCGGTCGGCGAGCCGGAACTTCATGGTCAACACCCGGGTGACCGACGCCACCAACCGGTCCCGGGGCAGCGTGCCGTCACGCAACGCGGCCAGCAGCCCGTCGTACGCCTGGCCGACGTTCGGGGTCATCAGAATCAGGTCGTTGCCGGCGAGCAGGGCCTTCACCGCCGCCTCGCCCGGCGGGTAGCGCTTGGCCGGCGGCATGTTCATCCCGTCGGTGATCACCACCCCCTGGAAGCCCAGTTCGCCGCGCAGCACGTCGGTGAGCAGCTTGCGGGAGAAGGTCGCCGGGGTGCCCGGGTCCACGGCGGTGACGTCGAGGTGCGCCGACATCACCGCCATCGCCCCGGCGTCGATGCCGGCCCGGAACGGCGGGAAGGCGGTGGCCTCCAGCTCGGCCCGGGGCTGGCCGACCACCGGGACCTCCTGGTGCGAGTCGGCGGCGCTGAGCCCGTGCCCGGGGAAGTGCTTGACGCTGGCCGCAACCCCGGCGCTCTGCAACCCCTGGACCGCGCCTGCGACCTGCGCGGCGGCCCGCTTCGGGTCGGCGCCGAAGGACCGCGAACCGATGACCGTGCTGCGGGTGGCCAGGACGTCGGCGACCGGGGCGAAGTCCAGGTTCACCCCCATCGCGGCCAGTTCGGTGCCGGCGGCCTTCCAGGCGGCCTCGGTGCGGGCCGGGTCGTCGGCCGCACCGGCGGCCAGCGCGCTGGGCAGCGTGGTCACCCCGTCGGTGATCCGGGTGACCACGCCGTACTCCTGGTCGGTGCCGACCAGGAACGGGGCCGGGCCGGCGGCCAGTTTCCCGGCCGCCGCGCGCAGCCCGGCGGTCAGCTTCTGCACCTGGGCCGGGTTGTCGACGTTGGTGGTCGACTGGTTGCCCGAGGTGGGATCGTCGGCGCTGAACCCGACCAGGATCAGCCCGCCCAGCCGGTACTTCGCGATCATCTCGGCCGGGGTGTCGACCCCGGCGAGGGCCTGGTTGCCGGCGGCCGAGCCGGGGGTCACCGTCGTCGCCGAGCTGCCGTAGGCGTACGGCATCAGCACCTGGCCCACCAGGTCCTCGTCGGCGAGCGTGCCGGCCAGCGCGGCGGCCCGGCCGGCCGGGTCGTCGGTGGCGGAGGGGGCGACGGTCGTGGTGGCCGTCGGGGTGGCTTCGGGGCGAACCGGCGCGGGGGCCTGCCCCTGCCCCGCACATGCGGAGGTGAGCAGCGCGGTCAGGGCGGCGACGGCGACGCCGGTACGTCGCGGGGAGATCGGCACCCGGCCCATCCAACCCGCGCCGGAGATCAGCGGCAACCCGACCAGGTCAGGCAGCGGGTGCGGCGTGCCCGTCCCCGACCGGGTGTCCGGCTACCCGGCGGGTCCCGGGCGGGACGCGGTCGGTTCGGGTGAGCGGATTCACCCGGACCGGCCGCTCGGTCGGCGGCTGCCCCTCGCGCGGGCCGGTGATCCAGGGCACCCACCCCGCGTCCGGGGTGCCCCCTCCGGCCGCTCGTACGGCGGACGTCCCGCCCGGACCGGACACGGTCACTGGGCCGCTCGATGCGGGGACGACCTCCTGGAGAGCACTATGCCTGTGGGTCATATTTATGACCCACAGGCATAGTGCTCTCCGCGGCGACATCGCTGCGGGCGGCACAGCCGGCATGAAGATCGTCGTTGGCGCGGTCAGCCGGTTGTCATCGGGTGCCGGGAGGTGAGACCGGCGGGCACGGGGGCGTGCGGAGCCAGGCCGACAGGTGCCGGCACGCGGAGAAGCGCGCCGACCGTACCGGCATCCGGGGAGACGGGCCGGTGGCGCCGGGCGACCGCATGGGAACGGGACAGCGGGCGGGTGACTGTCAGCCGACCCGGGTCAGCAGGGTCACCGGAGCGCCGTCCCCGGCGTAGCGGTAGGGCTCCAGTTCGGCGTCCCAGGCGGTGCCCATCGCCTTGTCCAGGGCGTGCGCCAGGGCCTCCGGGCGTACCGACGCCATGATGCTGCGCAGCCGGTCCTCGCCGAGCTGGATGTCGCCGGCCGCGCCCACCGCGCCCCGGAACAGGCCCCGGCCGGGCACGTGCATGAAGCGTTCGCCGTCCGCGCCGGTGCTGGGTTCCTCGGTCACCTCGAAACGGATCATGGGCCACTGTCTCAGGGCAGCAGCCAGCTCGGCACCCGTCCCCGGCCGACCGGTCCATCCGCACTCGGCCCGGCGGGCGCCGGGATCGACGGGCTGGGCCGTCCAGTGCAGGTTGACCGGCGCGGCGAGGACGCGCGCGATCGCCCACTCGACGTGTGAGCACACGGCGAGCGGGGTCGAGTGGACGTATACGACGCCACGCGTTGGCACGGTGACCTCCCGGAGGGCGAGGTGCGTCTTCCCCTACGACCTCGACACCCGAGTGGCTGTTGTCCACACATGATGACTGCTGTGACGGATGATGCGCCAGGGAATCGGAAAATTCGCCGGCGGGAAATACCCGGACCGGTGACCCGGGTTGTGCACTCCGACGGGCACGGTGAGCTGCCAGGCACCGTGGTCGTGTATATTTCTCTGGGCGGTTCTGTGCCGTCGCACCACTTCGCGGGCCGACGACCACCCGGCCGTTCGACGACCACCGAGCGTCAGACGACTACCGGGGGTCAGACGACCACCGGGCGTCACCCGCTACAGCCCCCGGACGGTCCCCGTCCTCCCGTACGTCTTGCAAGGAGCATCTCCGTGGCGAGCAACACCTCGAAGACCGCGCGCGCGTCAGTCCGGGCCGGCCAGGCTGGCCAGGGTGGCGCCCTCAGCGTGCTGGGCGAGTTCAAGTACCTCATCCCGCTCAACGGCGGCAAGCACGCCTACGTGCGGAACCTGACCAACGGCAAGACCGCGCACCTGCGCACCGACTCCGACGCCTTCGTCGAGGAGATCCGGACGCTGGCCACCGCCGGTCACGCCGCCAAGATCCGCGCCGAGATCAGCAACCTCGCCGCCACCCACCCCGACCACGGGTGGGACAAGACCGAGAAGCGTCTCGTCGAGGCCGGCGTCTTCGAGGGCTGAGCCCTCCCCCGAGCACATCCGCAACCGCCCGTCGGGTCACCCCGGCGGGCGGTTGCATGTCTGCGTCCCGCCGGGTCAGGCCGCGTCGTCGAGCAGGGTGACCTCGCCGGTGTCCAGGTCGTACAGGGCACCGACGACGTCCACCCCACCCGCCGCCACCGGGCCGGCCAGCATGTCGTCGGCGCGCAGCGCCCGCACCGTACGGCGCACGTGCCGGCGTACGGCCAGCGGGTGCACGGCCGGGTCGTGCGGACCCGCCTCGGTCACGGCCGGGGTGATCCGCTCGACCAGGTAGCCCAGGTCACCGCCCGGACGGCGGCCCGTCCGCACGCTGTCCACCGTCGCGGCGACCGCGCCGCACCGTTCGTGCCCCAACACCATCACCAGGGTCACCCCGAGCTGCGCCACCACGTACTCGATCGAGCCCCGCACGGCCCGGTCGAGCACGTGCCCCCCGGTGCGGATGACGCAGATCGACCCGAAGGTCTGGTCGAAGATCGCCTCCAGCGGCACCCGTGAGTCGATGCAGCCGAGCAGCACCGCGTACGGCTGCTGGTCGCCGGAGGCCACGGCCGCGGCGGCGGTCACGTCGTGCCCGTGGACCGGCCGGCCGCTGACGAAGCGCCGGTTGCCGGCGAGCAGCTCGGCCAGCGCCGCCCGGGGGGTGCGGGCGGCCCGGGGCGGTCCGGCGGCGACGGGCGGCGGGCCGGAGGGCCGGGCGGCCCCGGTGGGCGGAGGCGGCATTGCTCCAGCCTGACCGCCGGTCCGACCGTGCGCAGGCCGGTCAGGAATCTTCTCACCGGCACGGTTGGCGTGGTCTGATGTCGGGTAGCCGGTGTTACCGCCGGGTTACGCCGGTGAATGTGTCCCGGGTGCCTGGGAGGTGGCGATGCCGGATCAGCGGGAGTTGCGGCTGCCCGACGGGGTACGCCTGCACGTCGAGGTGACCGGCCCGGCCGAGGCCGAGGCGACGGTGGTCCTGCTGCACGGCTGGACGCTCGACGGCCGGGCCTGGCACCGGCAGCTCACCGACCTGCGTGGCCGCTTCGGCGACCGGGTCCGGGTGGTCACCTACGACGCCCGGGGCCACGGCCGGTCCAGTTGCATGGCGTTGCGGACGGCGACCCTGGCCCAGCTCGGCGACGACCTCGCGGCGGTGCTGGACGAGCTCGCCCCGACCGGGCCGGTGGTGCTGGTCGGGCACTCGATGGGCGGGATGACCGTGATGGAGTACGCCCACCGGCATCCCGCCCACTTCGCCGCCCGTACGGCCGGACTGGTCTTCGTCTCCACCACCGCCGAGGGGCACACCCACACCGTGTACGGGTTGTCGCCACGGATCGCCCGGCTGATCCGGCTCGCCGAGACCACCGGCGCGGGGGTGCTGGCCCGGTGCGGCTCCTGGCGGCCACCCCGTCCGCTGCTGCGCGCCCTGGCCCCGAGCATCAGGTGGATGCTCTTCGGCGACCGCTGCTCCGGTGCCGACATCCGGCTGGTCACCTCGGCGGTGGCCCGCGCCTCGCTGCGCTCGATAGGTGGGTTCCGCGCCTCGATCGGGGCCCAGCACCGGTTGGCGACGCTCGCCGCGTTGGCGCACCTGCCGGCGGCGGCGCTGGTCGGGGACCGGGACCGGCTGACCCCGCCGCCGTGTGCGGAGTCGATCGCGGCGGCGCTGCCGGCCACCGAGCTGACCGTCTGCCCCGGTGCCGGCCACATGCTGATGATGGAGCGCCCGGACGAGGTGAACGCCGCCGTCGCCGGGGTGCTCGACCGGGTGCTGTCCGCCGCCGGGGTGGGTCCACCGCCGGGGCCCCGCCGTCCCGCCGACGCCCCGGGCGCGCGGGCCGCCACCGGCCGGGCGACGCGCTGAGCCGTCCCGCCACGTGGGGCCGCCGTACCGTCCCGGTGCGTCGCCGCCGGGGCGGCCGGTCACGCGGAGGTGGTGGAGGTCGCGGTACGGGTATCGGCCCGCCGCGGCGTCGGCGGCTGCCCGTACCCTCATTCCGCCTGGCGTGCACCCGCGCCCGGCGTCGCCGTCGCACAGGAGCGGTACGTTGACCGACCAGAGCACCCTGGAGCAGGAGATCGCCGCCGAGCAACGGCATCTCGACCGGGTGTACGCCCGGCTCGCCGAACTGCGCCGCTCGGCCGCCCGCGCCGAGCGGGACGGCTACCGGCTGGCCAAGGTCGGCAACTTCGGCGCGCTGGTGGAGCGGGACGCGATGGTCTTCCATGCCGCCCAGCGCCGGCACCTGCTCGACGCCGAACACGAGGGGCTGGTCTTCGGCCGGCTGGACCTGCGCGACCGGCAGGTGCTGCACGTCGGCCGGCTCGGCGTGCGCGACGACGACGCCGAGACGCTGGTGGTCGACTGGCGGGCCCCGGCCGCCGCCGCCTTCTACCGGGCCACCCCGGCGGAGCCGCTGGGGGTGGTGCGACGGCGCACGATCAGCTCGTCGGACGAGAAGGTCACCCGGATCGAGGACGACCTGCTCGACCCGGAGGCCGCCCCGCCGGACATGCCGGTGGTGGGTGACGGGGCGCTGCTGGCGACCCTGTCCCGGGCGACCGGCCGGGGGATGCGGGACATCATCGCGACCATCCAGCGGGAGCAGGACGAGGCGATCCGGTCCCCCGGTTCGGGGGTCACGATCGTCTCCGGCGGGCCGGGCACCGGGAAGACGGCGGTGGCCCTGCACCGGGCGGCGTACCTGCTCTATGCCGACCGCAGCCGGTACGCCGGCGGCGGCATCCTGGTGGTCGGCCCGTCGGCGGTCTTCGTGGAGTACATCGCCTCCGTGCTGCCGTCGCTGGGTGAGGAGACCGCCACCCTGCACTCGCTGGGTTCGTTGTTCCCCGGTCTGTCGGCGACCCGCACGGACGGTCCCGAGGTGGCGGCGGTGAAGGGTTCGCTGCGGATGCGTCGGGTGCTGGAGCGGGCGGCCCGGGACGCGGTGCCGGACGGCCCGCAGGAGCTGCGGCTGCTCTACCGGGGTGCGTTGCTGCGTCTGGAGGGGCGCGAGCTGGACGGCGTCCGGGACCGGGCGCTGCACCGGGGGGCCCGCCGTAACGAGGTCCGTCGGGTCGGCTTCGACGGGGTGCTCGCCGCGTTGTACGCGCAGGCCCGACGGTTGGCCGTCGCCGGTCTGCCCGAGCAGCCGGCCTTCGAGGACGAGATCATCGAGCGGCCGGAGTTCCGGGAGTTCCTCAAGGCGTGGTGGCCCCGGCTGCATCCCCGGCACGTGCTGGGCTGGCTGGCCCGGCCGGAGCGGCTGCACCGGTACGCGGCCGGCGTCCTGTCCCGGGCGGAGGTCGGGTTGCTGGTGGAGGCGTACCGGTCGCTGGACACCGAGGGGCTGACGGTGGCCGACATCGCCCTGCTCGACGAGCTGGACGCGCTGCTGGGTCAGCCGGTCCGCCCGAAGAAGGCCCGCCGGGACCCGTTCCAGCTCGCCGGCGGCGTCCGGGAGCTGAGCACCTTCGGGGAGCGGCAGCGGGCCGCGCGGGCGGCGGCGCGGGAGCGGCCCGAGGACTACCGGGACTACGCGCACGTGGTGGTCGACGAGTCGCAGGACGTCTCGCCGATGCAGTGGCGGATGATCGGCCGGCGCGGCCGGCTCGCCTCCTGGACGGTGGTGGGTGATCCGGCGCAGACCGCCTGGACGGGTGACCAGGCGGAGCTGGACCGGGCCCGGGACCAGGCGCTGGGTCGGCGGCGGCGGCACCGGTTCACGCTCTCCACCAACTACCGCAACTCGGCGGAGATCTTCGCGGTGGCGGCGGCGGAGATTCGCCGGCTCTATCCCGACCTGGAGTTGCCGAGCGCGGTGCGGTCCACCGGGGTGGACCCGGTGGCGTTGCAGGTGCCGGCGGCGGAGCTGGCCCGCGCGACGGCCGACGCGGTGGACGCGCTGCTGGCGGAGGTGGCCGGGACGGTCGGCGTGATCACCCCGGTGCCCCGCCGCGACGAGGTGGCCGGCTGGTTGGGCGACCGGGGCGGGGCGCGGTTGCAGGTGGTGACCAGCCTCCAGGCCAAGGGCATGGAGTACGACGGGGTGGTGCTGGTCTGCCCCGGCGAGATCCGGGCCGATCCGGGCTCCGGGGTACGGACGCTCTACGTGGCGTTGTCCCGGGCGACCCAGCGCCTCACCACCGTCGAACCGACCGGCTGACCGCCCGGAACCCGTCCCACCTGGCCGGACGACCGACCATCACTTGCATACATAGCGATGTGAGCATAGATTGGAGCCGGTCCGCAGCGGCGACGGAAGGTGTGGACGTGGGCGCAGGTCATGACCACAGCGCGACGGTCAGCAACGCCGCGCACCGGCACCGGGGGCGGCTCTGGGCGGCGTTCGGGCTGCTCGCCGTGCTCATGGTGGTCGAGGCGGTAGCCGCCTTCGGCACCGGCTCGCTGGCCCTGCTCTCCGACGCGGGGCACATGTTCACCGACGTGCTCGGCATCGGGATGGCGCTGGCCGCGATCACCGCCACCCGGCGGGCCGCCCGGGACCCGCAGCGCACCTTCGGCCTCTACCGGCTGGAGGTGCTCGCCGCCCTGGCCAACGCCGTCCTGCTCAGCGGGGTCGCGGTCTACGTGCTGATCGAGGCGGTCCGCCGGTTCGGCGAGCCGCCCGAGGTGCTGGCCGGCCCGATGCTGGTGGTGGCGGTGCTCGGCCTGCTCGCCAACATCGTCGCGTTCGGCCTGCTGCGGGAGGGCGCCAAGGAGAGCATCAACCTGCGTGGGGCGTACCTGGAGGTGCTGGGCGACCTGCTCGGCTCGGTCGGCGTGATCGTGGCGGCGCTGCTGATCGCCGGCACCGGTTGGTGGTGGGCCGACCCGCTGGTCGCCGTGGCGATCGGCGTGTTCATCCTGCCCCGCACCTGGCGACTCGGCCGGGCGGCGGTACGCATCCTGGTGCAGGCCGCCCCGGAGCACCTGCCGGTGACCGCCGTGCACGACCGGCTCACCGCCGTGCCCGGCGTCGCCGAGGTGCACGACCTGCACGTCTGGACGCTCACCTCGGGCATGGACGTCGCCTCGGCCCACCTCACCCTGGCCGGCGACGCCGAGGTCGGCACGGTGCTGGCCGCCGCCCGGGGCGCCCTGCGGGAGGACTTCCACATCGAGCACGCCACCCTCCAGATCGAGCCCGGGGCGACCCCGGGGGCGTGCGGACCCGCCCACTGGTGACCCCCACCCCGGGCCGGACGGTCAGCCCCGGCGGGTACTCCCGCACAGAGATCACGGAAATCTGCGCTGTTTGCCCCTTTTGAGGGTATTCACTCTCGTACCCTCAGTCACGAGGTAGGCAGGCGTCACACGCGTACCGGTAGGCTCGGCCCCGGTCTCCGCCAGGCGGAGGCCGCCGCCTAATCGCCCGCCCGGGCGAACCGGGGAACCACGTTCCTGGGGTGCATCCGCGCAAGCGGTAGGGATCTTCCGTCCCGAACCCGTCAGCTAACCCGGTCGGCGGCTGACGGAAGGACATCCGCATGCACGTACGCACCACCACGCGGCTGCTGGCCGCAGTCGTCACGGCGCTGGCCCTGGGCGTGTCGGCCGCGCCCTTCACCCCGGCCGTCGCCGCGCCCACCACCCGGCTCGCCGCCCCGGGCGACGACGACGAGGGCGGCACCCCGGCGCTGCGCGACCAGCTCGACGCGGCCAGCAAGGGCTGGCTGGAGGCCAAGGCCGCCCTGGAGCGCTCCACCAAACGCCAAAAGGAACTCGACGGGCAGCTCAAGACCATCGAGGGGCAACTGGTCACGCAGACCGCCAAGGTCGGCGAGATCGCCGGCGCGGCCTACCGCACCGGCCGGCTCGGACCGATGTCCGCCCTGCTCAACAGCAACACCCCGACCGGCTTCCTGGACCGCGCGGCGGCGCTGGAGACGGTCGCCACCCGGGAGGACCAGGAACTGCGCACGATGATCGAGACCCGGGACCAGGCCACCCGGACCCGGGCCGCGGTCACCCGGGAGATCACCGAACAGCGCAAGCAGGTCGCCACCATGGGCAAACGCAAGGAACAGGCCGAGCGGGCGTTGGCGGTGGCCGCCGCCGACAAGCCGGCCCCCACCTCCCGCGACTCCGGCAGCTCGGACGGCACGTCCACCAGCAACGCCAAGGGGGCGCCCCGCAACTCCGACGGCTCCTGGCCGTCCGAGTCGTGCAGCGTCAACGACCCGACGCCGGCCAACGGCTGCATCACCCCGCGTACGCTCAACGCCCTCAACCAGGCCAAGGCGGCCGGTTTCACCAGGTACGTCTCCTGCTACCGGCCCAGCGGCTCCGGGGAACACCCCAAGGGCCGGGCGTGCGACTTCGCCGCCCAGAAGGGTGGCTTCGGCGGGGTGGCCAGTGGCGGCGACCGGACGTACGGCAACAACCTCGCCGCGTACTTCATCCGCAACGCCGACCGGCTCGGTGTGCTCTACGTGATCTGGTTCAAGCGGATCTGGCTGCCGAGCAGCGGGTGGAAGGCGTACAGCGGGGGCAACGGGGACCCGTCCAGCGACCACACCAACCACGTGCACCTGTCGATGATCTGAGCCGACCCGGTGGCCCGTCCGACCCGGGCGGGCCACCGGACCACGGCCGGCCGCAACGGTAGGTCAGGTCGGGTGCCGCCACGCCGCGACCGGGTCGGGCAGCCCGGGTGCCGGCGGTGGTCAGCCCACCGGAGGCGGGTCGCCGGCCCGGGAGTCCAGAACGGCACCGAGGCGGCTGGCCAGCCCCAGGTGGGCGGCGCGGGCCTGCCGGAAGGCGTAGCCGAACAACGGCGCCGGTGCGGCGAGGGTGATCTCTACGTCGATCCGCAGCAGGTCACCCTCCATCCGCAGCCGGGTGTGGTTGCGTACGGTGGTGCCGGGCTGCTGGCGGGCCACCGTCACGATCTCGTCGTCGCCGGCCAGCAGCACGTCGGCCTGGTAGGTGACGGGGAACCGCAGCGGCCCCAGCTCCAGCCGGTCGGTGATCGCATAGCTGGCCAGGGCACCCGGCCGGGCGGGCAGCCGGCGTACCCGGACGATCAGCGGATGCAGCTCCTCCTGCCGGGACAGGTCGCTCAGCAGCGCCGTCGCGTCCGCCGGTGAGCAGCGCGCCTGCACCGTGTAGCTGAAGCTCTCCCGCCGGACCACCGGGCCTCCTGACCGTCGTCGGTCGCACGATCGTGCCGTACCGGAGACGGACTGGCAACGTCACTGGTCGGACGGCATGGACGCCGCCCGTGGCCCGGTCAGGCGCCGGGCAGCACCTCCGGGGTGGCGGCACCGGCGAAGTACGGCTCCGGAGCGCCGAAGAGACCGAGCAGGCCGGTCACCCAGAGCTGCCGGTGCACGAACCGGCTCGGTTCGGTGACGATCAGTTTGACGCCGCTGACCTCGGCGGTCTGGAAGCCGGCGACCATGGCGCTGATCCCGACGGAGTCGATGAAGGTGACGAGTCGCATGTTCAGCTCGATCCGCGCGGGCCGGCCCTTGGCCAGCACCTCGGCGATCGCCTCACGTACCTCGTAGGCGGTGTCGACGTCGATCTCACCACGGGGGGCGATCTCGATGACACCGGCCGGCAGGACCGACTTCACGATCGACAGGCTCACGCGAGCACCTCCACTCGCCCGTCCCCGGGCGCCTCATCAGTACGCGGGCCGCGACCGAGAGTATTCCTCCGATGGCCTCGGTCGCCACCCCTCGGGATGAGCAATTCGCGGATCCCGACGGACCGGACCGTCCCTCTCCACACCGTTGCTGGTCCTGTTCTCTTCCGACGAACGGCACAGCTCGGCCGTTCCAACCGTCCCAGAGTAGCGGCCCCGGTCCAGTGGTAACCGGATGCGGTGGGCCGGGCGAGCCCCGTCGACACCCCGGCACGGCGTGCCGACTCCCCCGGCGCAGGTTGTGACAGGTGCCTACCGTGGGCGAGAGATGGGTCACCACGATCGAGGAGACGGATCGATGCTCAAGAGACTACTCGGGCTGGCCGGGGTCGGCGCGCTGCTCGCTCTCGTCCTGGCCTGCGGCTTCGGCGGCGGCGGGGACGACGACGATGACGACGACGACGATTTCGCCCGCGCCACGTCCGTGGTCATGGTCCGCTGAGTCGTGCCGGTCACCCCTGCGTACCGGGTTTGCGACCCGGCCGGGCGGGGCACTGCTCGGACACGGGCCGGTCGTCCGGTCCGTGCGAGGACCGTCCCGCGGCACGGAGACGACGTCCGAAGTGGCCGCAGACTTCGGCATTCGAGGAGGTAACACGATGATCGGCAGCAACCTTCTGGAGCGCCGCAGCAAGCCCGAGCGGATCGCCGACCAGGCCTGGAACCACCTGCTCTCGGCGGTGGACTCCGCCGGTGACAGCGTCCGGGACGCCGCCCGGTCGGTCCGGGACTCGGGGCTGGCCGACGCCGGTGACCTGGTCGGCTCGACCGCCGACGAGGCGCGCCGTCGGGCGACGCTCGCCTTCGACGCGCTCGCCGGCCGACGGCCGGCCCTGCCCTGGACCCTGCTGATCGGCGCGGCGCTGGTCGGCGCGGCGATCGGCTGGGCGGCCGGCACCGCCGCACGGGCCGCCGGCAGCCGGGGTGACCGGGCCGCCGACGACATCGAGTTCGTCGACGTGGACCGGCCGAACTCCCCCGTCGGGCTGGACGACTGACTGCTCCACGGCACGCAACCGTTCCACGACACACACAGGCCCCGGTCACGCTCCTCAGCGTCGACCGGGGCCTACGTCGCTCTCAATCCACTCCATTGGGGCGATGTTGCGGTAAAGACACGGGGTTGATGCCACAACCTCGCCGCACTGAGTCGATCACCCGATCGAGCCGATCACCCACGGACCGGGCAGCTCCCGAGCCGGACACGCACCGGCTCCCCCGACAGGATCGGGGGAGCCGGCAGGTGTCGGATAGTTGATAGTTGTCAGCGGCTGGTGCAGGTCACCGTCGGGACGGCGTTGGTGCCGGTGACGTTGGCGGTGAAGCCGATGCTGGTGCTCGCCCCGCCACCGAGTGCGCCGTTCCACCCGGCGTCCCGGACCGAGACGTTCGCCCCGGTCTGGGTGAAGGTGCCGCCCCAGAGCGAGTTGACCGTCTGACCGTTGGCGAACGTCCAGTTGAGCGTCCAGCCGGCGATCGCGCTGGTGCCGGCGTTGCGGACCGTCACCTCACCCTGGAAGCCACCCGGCCACGACCCGGTCACCTTGTACGTCGCCGCACACCCGCCGGTGGGCGGCGGAGTCGTCGGCGGCGGCGTGGTCGGCGGAGGCGTCGTGGGGGGCGGGGTCGTCGGCGGCGGGGTCGTCGGCGGAGGCGTGGTCGGGCCGGGGGTGGTCGGCGTCGGGGTGGGGGTGCCGCCGAGCCGGTCGGCGACCAGGATGCCCCGGCCGTTGGTGCCCAGGTAGACCCGGCCGTAGACCCGGGGGTCGCCGGTCAGCGCCTCGCCCGCGTTGCCGTACTGGTGCTGGTCGTCGTTGATCCGCACCCAGGCCGCACCGGTGTTGTCGGAACGGTAGACGCCGGCCTTGCCGTCGACGGTGCCGAAGGTGAACACCGCCGGGTACGTCTGCCCGGGGGCGGCCTTGCCGAAGCCGACGTTCACCGCCGCAGTGACCCCGGCCAGCTTGGTGAAGCTGGCCCCGGAGTCGGTGGAGCGCCACAGCCCGCCCTCACCGGCCAGCCAGATGTCGCCCTCCTTGCCGGGCACCGCCTTGAACTTGACGTTCCCGGTGGCCGGCAGGCCGGTGGCGGCGGAGGCGGTGAAGCTGGCCCCGCCGTTGGTGCTGACGTAGAACTTGCCGGCGCTGAAGCCGTAGAACTTGTTCTTGTTGACCCGGTCGGACTCGACCACGGCGTTGGCCGGGATGCCGGTGGCGGCGGTCCACGAGTTGCCGAAGCCGACCGAACGGATCACCTGCTGCCCGGGGTCACCGGGAGCCCAGACGAACTGGCTGCCGTCGGCGGCGGCGGCGACCGTGCCGCCGTTGTTGACCCCGCCCGGCTCGCTGCCCTGGAACCAGTTCGCCCCGCCGTCGGTGGAGAACGCGACGTGGCTGTCGTTGGGGCGGTCGGCGTCGGTGAAGTTACCCGCCCGGACCATCGTCGCCGGGTTCGCCTCGGCGTAGTCGAGGCTGGTGGTGGTGGTGAAGACCGGCTGGGTGAACAGCATCGGCGGTACCGCGTCGAGGTCGGCGTGCCGGAACCCGCCGATGTCACCGAGCCCGCTGATCAGCGGCGCCCCGGTGGGCGGGCTGATCAGGTCCTGTACGGCGGTCTCCTCCAGGCCCTTGACCATCGGCTTGATGGTGAGCTTGCCGCCGGTGTCCCACTTGGTGAGGTCGGTGCTGCCGTAGATGGTCGCGCCGGTGCCGTACATGAAGCGGTTCGAGTCGAACGGGTCGATCTCCACCGACTCGTTCATCCAACCCAGCTTCGGGGACTCCTCCGGCGGGGCCGGGTTGGCCCCGAAGGTCAGCCACGGCACCGAACTGATGTCCATCGTGAACTTCTTGGTGCGCTCCGGGTAGCTGCCGAACTCCCAGATCCGGCTCCAGGTCGCGCCGCCGTCGGTGCTACGGAAGAAGATCGCGTCCGGCCACCAGGAGATCTGGGTGGCGACCATCAGGGTGTTCGGCTTCTGCCGGTCGATGGTCAGCCCCGAGTAGCCGAAGTAGGCGTCGCTGCTGGACGACGGGATCGGGCTGATCTGCGTCCACGCGCCGGTGGCCCGGTTGAACTTCCACACGTCACCCTTGCCGCCGTCGTACGGGCCGCCGGTGTCGCTGGTGGCGATGTAGAGGAAGCCGCCGACCGGGTCCACCACGCCCTTGTGGGCCAGGTAACCGGTGGGCTGGCCGGCGATCCGCTCCCAGCTCGTGCCGCCGTTCGTCGAGCGGTACACCGGGTTGGCCTTGTCCGCCACACCGACGTAGATGGTCTGCGTGGCGTTGCCCGCCGTACCGGTGCTCTTGTCGAAGGTGACCCAGGTCAGGCCCTGGTTCTGGCTCTGGTAGCCGGTGGTGTCGTTGGGGTCGGCCCGGTAGTTGCCGACGTTGGGGAAGTTCGCCACCTTGGCCCAGGTGACCCCGAAGTCGGTGCTGCGCCACAGGCCGTTGCCGCCCTCGGCGCCGTAGTAGAGGATGCTGTTCTTGTTGGGGTCGACGGCGAGCCGCTCCCCCATGCCCCGGCCGGGCATGTTGCCGCCGTTCTTGAACGGCAGCGCGGTGGCCTGCCAGGTGGCGCCCTTGTCCGACGAGCGCAGGATCGCCCCGTTGTTCGGGTCCCAGTCGTTGGTGTACATGCCGACCGCCGCGTACACCCGGTTGGTCTGCACCGGGTCGGTGGCCAGGCTGACCACGCCGTTGTAGCCCCACTTGTCCGCGCCGACCCAGTCGAGCAGCGGCGTCCAGGACTGGCTGGCCTGCTCCCACCGGTACGCGCCGCCGATGTCGGTACGCGCGTAGATCAGGTTCTTCTCGGTCTGGTTGAAGATGATGCCGGGAACGAAGCCACCGCCGTCGATCCGGACGTTCTTCCAGCTGTACGGCTCGGCCGCCGCCGCGGCGGCCGGTGTGGAGGGTGCGACGGTGAACTGTACGGCCACGACGGCCGTCGCGGCGGCCAGCACGGTGGTGACCGCGCCGACGAGACTTCTCCGCATCTGCGGTTCCTCTCGGGATGCCAGGGTCAGGGTGCGACGGCCCCGTTAGGGACGTCGACGGGTGCGAAGAGCTGCCCTGGCTCCCCGCCGGCACGCTTGGCTCCCGCTGCCGAAGAAGAACCCAACAGTAACCGGTACGCCGCCGAATTAGGAAGCGCTCCCAACTAACTCGGCCATCAGAGCCGGTAGATGACGTCCTCACCGACCATTTCGCGACTGATGCCGAGCCCGTCCACCGGTCGGGCGGCCACGTCCGCCCACGGTGTGCCGGCCGCCCAACCGGGCAGCAGCACCACCGTGCGCAACCCCATTTGCCGCAGGTACGCCACCGAGGTGGCGTCCGGGAAGGTCATGCTTGCCGCCCTGATCCGCTCCTGGGACTGCGGGGTGAACGAGGCGAGCCCGTTGACCACCTTGGGGAACCCGTCGGTGGACCAGAGCATCACGTGCAACTCCCGGATGCCGTCGCTGGGCAGCACCAGCGCCGGGCCGGTCAGCCCCCGCAGCACGGCCGGCTGCTCCGGCGCGGGCACGTGCGGGGTGCGGTTGATCCCCTCCACCAGCACCAGCAGCAGCGGCACCAGCAGCGCCAGCCGGGCCAGCCGCCACTGCCCACCGTCCCGCTTCGGGGCCGGCTTCCGGGGGGCCGCCTGCTCGGCTGCCGACCCGGACCACGCCGCCGACCGCAGCGCCGGCCGTGGTCCCGGTGCCGCCTCCACCGCAGCGAACGCCTCCACCAGCACGGGTGCTCCCGCCGGTCGCAGCGTCGGCACGGCCGGCTCCGCCCCACGCTCCGGATCCGGCGGTTGCTCCCCGGCCCGCTCCGGCCCCGACGGCTGCGCCCCGGTCGGCTCCGATCCCGGTTGCTCCCCGGTCGGCTCCGGACCCGGCTGTGACGCCCTCGCCGGCTCCGATCCCGGTGGCCGTTCCCCCGCCGGTTCCGGTCCCGGGGCCGGCTCCGGTCCCGGGGCCGGCTCCGCGCCGGGGGCGGTCTCCCGCGCCGGCTCACGCACCGTCAACGCCCCGGCGGCGAGCAGGCCGAGCAGCAGCGTCGTCCACAGCACCAGCCGGCCCGGGGTGCGCACCCCGTCCCAGCCCGGGGCGTGCTCGACAAGCGTCACGTACCCGGGGTTACCGTCACCGCCGAACGTGGTGCCCGCCGCGAGCGCCACGCTGACCAGCGCCGCACCGGCCAGCATCAGCCGGTGCCGCAGCCGCCACGCGGAGAAGAACAGCCCCGCCACCGCCAGCGACAGCAGCACCACCCCGGGCAGCAGGGTCATCTCGCCCGGGAACCCGAGCGTGGCGCGGGCGGCCTCGTGCCGCTCCCCCCACAGCCAGGACTCCGGCGGCGCGGTGACGAACCCCCGCCACGGCGGGGAGAACATCTCGATCTGGGCCACCGTCCGCCGGCCGGACGGGTTGCGGGCCACCACCTCGAAGTACGGCGCCGCCATCGCCAGGGTCACCCCGGCGAACCCGATCCCGCCGGCCAGGTCGGCCAGGAGCAGGCGGCGCGGCACCACCGGCCTCGTCCGCCGCCGCAACCACACCACGCCGTACGTGACCACCGCGCCGAGGCAGAGCAGACCCAGCACGTACGCGAAGGGCAGGCCGATACCGAAACCGAGGGTGACCTGCCAGGCGGCGACCGCCCACCCGGCGACCACCCAGCCGGGACGGACCCGGTCGGGGCGGTGGCCGTGCCGCAGCGACCAGCCGTGCCCCCGGGCCAGCATGGCAAGCGCGAGGGCGATCCCGCCGATGCTGAGCACGTGCAGGTGCCCGGCCTGGGCGAGCTTCCACGGGGCGTACGCGAAGGACACCCCGGCCACCGCCGCACCGGCCCGCCCGGCCCCCACCTGCCGGGCCAGCGCGTACGCCCCGAACAGGGCGAGGGCGTGGGTCAGCAGGTAGAGCAGGTTGTAGCGGATCACGGCGGCCACCGGACCGTCCCCGATCATGCCGAACGGGGCGTACCCGAGCAGGGTGTCGGAATAGGCGTAGGTGTACGGCTCGGGATAGAACGTGTTGGAGTGCCAGACCTGCAACGGGTTGGTGAGCAGGGCGTGCCCGCCCCAGGCCACCTGCCACGCCTGCAACGTCGGGTCGCCGGTGTCCTGCGGGATCGTGCTCGCCGGATCGCGCAGGGTCGGCCAGGTCAGCACCACGGCCAGCAGCAGCGCGGCGAGCGCCGCCAGGGTCCACTCGTGCCGGGCCACCCGCCACGACACGCCCGCCAACCGGCGACCGAAGACCCGCATCTGATCGACGTCCATCTTTCCACCCCGTCCTTCGCCGTCCGTCAGACTGCCCGAGTCCGATCCGGTTGTCGACACCACGAACCGCCCGAATTTCGCCACCGGCTCCCCTCCGGCGGTCCGAATCCGATCTGACGGCGTCGTGCGGCGAGACCACCCGGGTCGGGTGAGCCGCCCTCACCCGGCCCGGCGGGACGGTGGGCGGCATGACTGGATCCGACGGGCTGATCCGACCCGGGACACCGGCCCCCGAATTCACCCTGCCGGCCACCCCGGACGGGCGACGGACCGGACCCGCGCAGTTCCGGGGCCGGCCGGTGGTGCTCGCCTTCTACCCCGCCGACTGGTCCCCGGTCTGCGGCGACCAGATGGCGCTCTACCAGGCCGCGATGCCGGAGTTCGAGCGGTACGACGCGGTGGTGCTGGGCATCTCGGTGGACAGCCTCTGGTCGCACCGGGCGTTCGCCGAGGCCCGGGGCGTCCGGTTCCCGCTGCTGTCCGACTTCGAACCCAAGGGCGAGGTGGCCCGGGGCTACGGGGCGTACACGCCGCAGGGGCAGGCCCGCCGGGCCCTGGTGGTGCTCGACCCGGCCGGGACGGTGGCCTGGAGCTACCTGTCCCCCGCCGAGGTCAACCCCGGCGCCGACGGCATCCTCGACGCGTTGGAACACCTCGGCACCGAACGGCAGGTGACGACCCGATGAGCACCCCGTTGCAGGTCACCGCCCGACTCCGGGTGCCGGTGACCGAGACCGACCATGTCCGTGGGCCACTGGACGCCCCGGTCACCCTCGTGCAGTACGGCGACTTCCAGTGCCCGTACTGCGGGGCGGCGTACCCGAACCTGGCCGAGCTGCTGCGGCAGCGGCGGGACACCGTCCGGCTGGTCTACCGGCACTTCCCGATCACCAACCTGCACCCGTACGCCGAGCGGGCCGCCGAGGCGGCCGAGGCGGCCGGCCGCCGGGACCGGTTCTGGGAGATGCACGACTGGCTCTACGAACACCAGGACCAACTGGACCCGGTGCACCTGTCGCTCGGCGTGGCGCAGGTGGGGCTCCCGCCGGACGAGATCGACGCCGAGGTCGACCGGCACGCGCACGCCGACCGGGTACGGCACGACTTCACCGGCGGCATCCGCAGCGGCGTCAACGGCACACCCACGCTCTTCGTCGGCGACCACCGCCACGACGGCCCACTCGACCTGGCCACCCTCCTCACCACCGTCGACTCCGCCACCCCCTGACCCCGCCACCCAACCGCGCGACCGCGCGACCGCGCCCCACCCTGCCCCGCTCTGCCCTACCCCGTCCTGCCCCGTCCTGCCCCGCTCCGGTGATCAAGAGGTTTGCGTCAGTTGATCAAGAGGTTTGCGTCAATTCGAAGATCAAATTTGACGCAAACCTCTTGATCACCGGGGTGGGCTGGGGTGGGCGGACCGGGGTTGGGGCGGACCGGGGGTGGGGTGGGCAGAGCGGGGGTGGGGTGGGGGTAAGGGTGGGGCTGTCAGAGGAGGTGGAGGTCGCGGGCTCGGCGGACGGCTTCGCGGCGGCGGGTGGCGTCGAGCTTGCGGTAGATGTTGCGGACATGGGTCTTGACGGTGTTGACCGACAGGGACAGTTCACTGGCGATCTCCACGTTGGACAGGATGCTCTGTAGGTACCGCAGGATGGTCAACTCCCGCTCGGTGAGGGGCTCGTCGAGGGGGCGCTCCGGGTCGCCCGGTCGGGAATCGGCAGGCCCTCGCCGGGTGCCCCCCTGGCCGGGCGGCGGGACGGCGTCCCGTACCAGGTCACTGACCTGCGGCCAGTACGCCGTACCGGAGTCCAGGTGGGCCGCGAGCAGTTCCCGGACCTCCGGTTCGGCCCGGGTGAAGACCCGACGGTGGCCGTGCCGCCCGGCCAGGTCCAGCACCCGTTCCAGCAGCCGCCCGGCCCGGCGCTCGTCACCGGCCCGCCGGGTCAGCAACGCGTCCAGGACCCCGGCGGCGAGCCGTACCGGCAACGGCCAGTCGGCCGCGCCCGGGGCGTCCCAGTCGGGTAGGGCGTGCCGGGCGGCACGGAGGTCACCGGCCCGCAACTCCACCCGGGCCAGCGCCAACGCCAGCACCGGCACCGGGTCCGGTCCGGGGGCCCGTTCGCCGAGCAGCCGTCGGGCCGTGTCCACGTCACCCTGCTCGCCGCGCAGGTCCGCCTCCAGGGCCAGCAACCGGTCAACCAACGCTCCCGCGCTGCTGGCCGCCACCGCAGAAGCCGCCCCGGCACCACCGGCCACCTCAGCGCCGCCGCGCCGCACCGCACCGCCGGTCACCCCGCCCACCTCAGCGCCGCCGCGCCGCACCGCACCGCCGGTCACCCCGCCCACCTCAGCCCCATCGGGCAGCGCCGCACCGCCGGGCACCCTCGCACCACCGGTGATCCCGACACCGCCGGACACCCCGACGCCGCCGGAGACTTCCGCAGCTCTGGAGACATCCGCACCGCCGGGCAACGCCGGGTCACCGGGTGACGTCGACATGCTGGCGGTCAGTTCGTCGCGGGCGCGTAGCACCGCCGCCATGGCCGCCGCCGGCTCGCCCGCGTCGCGAAGCAGAGCGGCCCGGCACAGCGCCGTCACCGCCCCGGCCAGGGGCGGCCCGGTCACGGCACCGGCCGCAGCCAGCTCGGCGGTAGCCTCGGCGGGCTGGTCCCGGTAGACCGCCACCAGTGCCAGTGCCAGGTGTGCGTAGCCGCAGTCGACCTGACCGGACCATCCCTGGCAGCAGGGCATGGCCAGGGCCATCCGTGCGGTCTCCTCGGCCGGCGTCAGCTCACCGGCGAGGGCGAGCAGCAGGGCTGCCCGGCTCGCGCCGACCAGCTCGGTCCGGGGGCGGCCGGCCCGCCGGGCCGCCGCCAGCGCAGCCCGGAACCACGCTGCGGCCCGTCCCAGTTCACCCCCGGCCAGATCGGTCAGGCCGAGCGCGGTGCCGGCCACCGCCCGGACGTCCGCGTCGTCCGCCCCGGCCCGGGGATCACCGTCGTTCACCGCACCACCGTCGTTCACAAAACCACCGTTGTTCACAGCGCCACCGTCGTTCACGGGACCACCGTCGTTCACAGGACCACCGTCGCTCACAGGACCACCATCGGTCGCCACATCGTCGCCGGTCCGGAGATCGGCACCGGCCGGCTGGCCGAGCACGTCGACACCGGCGGACTGGCCGAGCACATCGGTGCCGGCGCACGGACCAGCAGGAACCGGAACGACGGAAGCCGCACCGGCGGACAACGCCGACCCGCTGGGCCGCGCCGAACCGGCAGGCAGCCCCGAAGCGGTGGCGAGCAGGCGGGCGGCGGCATCGCGTACCGTCGCGGGGTCGCCGGCCAGCCGGGCCAGGGTGAGTTCCAGCGCCACGGCCAGCCGCCGGAACCGGTCCCGGCGGGGGGCCGGCAGCGTGCGGGCGGCCTGCACCGCGTCCCGCAGCCGGGCGGTCGCCGCCGGCACGTCCCCCGCGTACGCCCGCTCGGTACCGGCGGCCAGCGCCAACTCCGGGTCCCGGCGCACCGCCCCGGCGGGTGGCGGCGGAGGTGGCGGCAGGTGTGGCGGCTCCTGCTCGTACGGGACCAGCTCCGGCCAGTGGGCCAGCAGCAGTTCGGTGGCCCGGTCCCACTGCGCGGCGGTCAGGGCGTGGTGCAGCGCGTCGGCGGGCCGGTCGTGGTCGGCGTACCAGTCGGCGGCCCGCCGGTGCAGTTCGCCGCGTTCCTGCCCGTCGAGGCCGGCGAGTTCCTCACGCAGCAGGTCGGCCAGCATGGGGTGCGGCCGGTACCAGGGTGGGTCGCTGTCGTCGCGGTGCAGGAATCCGCCGTCGCGGGCCAGCCCGGCCAGGAGCTGACCGGCGTCGGCACGTCCGGTCAACGCGTCGGCCAGGTCGGCGCGGACCGCCCCGCCGACGGCGCAGCGGCGCAGCACCTCCCGGGCCGGCCCCGGTAGTGGGGTGAGCACTTCGGCGCGCAGGTAGGCGGCGACGTCCGGGTGGTCGCCGCCGAACCGTCGTACCCAGCGTTGCGGGTCGGCCTGGCTGCGGGCGGCCAGCGCGGCGAAGCGCAGGCCCGCCGGCCAGCCGCCGGTGCTTTCCCGGAGCCGGGCGACCGCCGCCGCCGGCAGCGGCACCCCGTGCGCCACCAGCAGGTCGGCCACCTCGTCGGTGGTGAAGGCCAGGTCGTCGGGGCCGATCTCGGTCGGTTCGCCGGCCAGCCGCAGCCGGTGCAGGGCCGGCGGCAGGCCGGTCCGGCCGGCGGCGACGAGGCGTAGCCGCCCGTCGGCGTGCCGGAGCAGGAACTCCAGCCCGGTGAGGACGTCGGGAGCGGTCGCCCGGTGCAGGTCGTCGAGGACCAGCCGGACGGGGTGTTCCCGGGCGGCCAGTGCGGCGGCCAGCGCCTCCAGCCCGTCGGGCCGCCACGGACTTGTGGGGGCCGGCGGCAGTTCGTCCGGTCCGGCCCGCAACGCACCGCGCAGGGCCCGGGTGAGGTACGCCCACAGGCGCTGCCCGCTGTCGCCGGCCTCGACCTGCACCCAGGCCACCGGGTTGCCTGTCGGTTCCGCCGCCTGCGTACCGGCGGTGAGCAGTGTCGTCTTGCCCCAACCGGCGGGCGCGCGGACCACGGTGAGGATGCCGGCGGCCCCGTCGTCGAGGCGGGCCAGCAGCCGGGGCCGCAGCAGCATCGGCTCGGGCGCGGCGGGCGGGGTGAGCCGGGAGGCCAGCAGCGGCGGCCCGGACTCCCGGGTGGTCGCGGCGTCGCCGGGGTGGGGTGTCGGGTCGACCGCCGGTACGGGCTGCTGCGGCATTGCGTCCCACCCCCACTCGGCGCGTTCCTCCCCCGGTCGGCGGCGGTTACCCGGCACGGCCCGGTTCACCCCTTCGGGACGAGCCCGGTTCACCCGGGCCGCGCCGACGATTGGCGCACCGGACGGCTCCGTACCGACGGCGCGGGCACGTCCCGGCGGGAGAGGCGGGTGGTACGGATGAGACGGCTGACCCGGGGAGCGGTCATCCTCGCCGCCACGGCGTTCGGCGCGGCGGCCGGGGCGGGGCGTTGGCAGGTGGTGACGGTCGGGGTACCGGCGGCGGAGCTGCTGCCCGACGGGCGGTGGCCGGAGCCGCTGCGACCGCTGGCCGGTGCCGTGGAGCTGGATCTGCGGCCGGCCCCCGGCGGGCGCGGCGCCGAACTGGCCGTCCGGACGCTCGGCGGGCGCGCCGCGCTGCCCGGGATGGCCGCCCACCTGGTCGGTGACGACCCCGACGGCTACCTGCGGCAGGTGTTGCGCGCGGTGCGGCAGCTCGTCGAGACCGGTGAGGTGCTGCGTGCCGACCGGCCGGCCGTCGAGCGGTCCGCCCCCGACCGGCCGGCGGTGCCCGGATGAGGGCGCTGTGCTGGGAGGGCGTCGACCGGCTCGCAGTACGCCAGGTGCCGGACCCGGAGCTGCGCAACGCCCACGACATGATCGTGCGGGTACGGCGCAGCGCCACCTGCGGGACCGACCTGCCGTTGCTCGCCGGCCGGGTGCCGGGCCTGGCCGCCGGTGACGTGCTCGGACACGAGTTCCTGGGCGAGGTGGCCGAGGTCGGCCCGGCGGTGCGCCGGCACCGCATCGGCGACCGGGTGGTGGTCTGCGCCGCCGTGGCCTGCGGGAACTGCTGGTACTGCCGGCAGGGGCTGTACTCCTGCTGCGACAACGGCGCGCCGGCCACGGCGGTCACCGAGGCGGCCTGGGGGCAACCCACGGGCGGCTGTTACGGCCATCCCCGTACGGCGGGCGGGTTCGCCGGCAGCCACGCCGAGTACGTCCGGGTGCCGTACGCCGACGTGGGGGCGTTCACCGTGCCCGACCCGGTCAGCGACGACCGGGCGGTGTTCGCCTCGGACGCCGCCCCCGCCGGGTGGATGGGTGCCGAGCTGGGTGCGGTCCGCCCCGGTGACGTGGTGGCGGTGTGGGGGGCGGGCGCGGTCGGTCAGCTCACCGCGCAGGCGGCGACGGTGCTCGGTGCGGACCGGGTGATCGTGATCGACAGGTATCCGGAGCGGCTGCGGATGGCCGAACGGCACACCGGTGCCGAGACGCTGCACTACGAGCACACGGATGTCCCCGCCGAACTGCGGGAACGCAGTGGTGGCCGGGGTCCCGACGTGTGCGTGGAGGCGGTCGGGGTGGCCGACGGCGGTGGCCGTCCGCTGTCGCTGGCCGACCGGTTCACCGGCCGGAGCGGCCCGGTCGAGGACCCGTTGGCGGTGCGGGAGGCGGTGCACGCCTGTCGTAAGGGCGGCACGGTCTTCGTCTCGGGCACCTTCACCGGTTTCGTGGACGCCTTCCCGCTGGGCGCGGTGATGCACAAGGGGCTCACCGTGCGCAGCGCCCGGCAGCACGGTCAACGGTGGATTCCGATGCTGCTGGACCGGATGGCCCGTGACGAGTTGCGGACCGAGCACCTGGCGACGCACCGGTTCGACCTGGACGAGGGCCCGGCCGGGTACGCGCTGTTCCGGGACCGGGCCGACGGCTGCGTCCGGGCGGTGTTCACCCCGCACGGCTGAGCCGCCGGGTGGCCCGCCCAGCCGGTGCGGGTCGGGCGCGGGTGGCACACTCGGCGGATGCGCCCCGACCGCCCGTACGACATCGTCCTGTTCGGCGCGACCGGCTTCACCGGCGGGCTGACCGCCGAGTACCTCGCCCGGCACGCCCCGGCGGGGCTGCGGTGGGCGCTGGCCGGCCGTGACCCGGCGAAGCTGGCGGCCGTACGGGACCGGCTCGCCGCCGTCGACCCGGCCCTGGTCACGCTGCCGCTGCTGACCGCCGACGTCACCGACGCCGGGTCGCTGCGGGCGGTGGCGGAGGGCACCCGGGTGCTCGCCACCACCGTCGGGCCGTACGTGCACCACGGGGAGCCGCTGGTCGCCGCGTGTTCCGCCGCCGGCACCGACTATCTCGACATCACCGGCGAGCCGGAGTTCGTCGACCTGATGTACGTGCGGCACCACGCCGAGGCGGTCCGCACCGGGGCCCGGCTGGTGCACGCCTGCGGTTTCGACTCGGTCCCACACGACCTGGGCGTCTGGTACACGGTCCGGCAGTTGCCGGCGGACGGGCCGATCAGCGTCGACGGGTTCGTCCGGGCCGGCGGGAGGTTGTCCGGCGGGACGTACCATTCGGCGCTCACCGCGTTCTCCCGTACCGCGCAGACGAAGCGGGCGGCGCGGGCCCGCCGGGCGGTCGAGCCCCGGCCGGACGGACGCCGGGTCCGCGCGGTGGCCGGGAAGCTGGGCCGCTCGGCGGCGACCGGCATGTGGGCGGTGCCACTGCCCACCATCGACCCGCAGGTGGTGCGCCGGTCCGCCGCCGCCCGCCCGGAGTACGGTCCGGACTTCCGCTACCGGCACTTCGCCGCCGTCAGGCGGCTGCCGACGGTGCTGGTGGCGGGGGCGGGGATGGCCGGGGTGATCGGGCTGGTGAAGCTGCCCCCGACCAGGCGTTGGCTGCTCGGCCGGCTCGCGTCCGGGCAGGGGCCGAGCGCGGCGCAGCGGGCCCGGTCGTGGTTCCGGGTGCGGTTCGTCGGCGAGGGCGGCGGCCGGACCGTCCGCACCGAGGTCAGCGGCGGTGACCCCGGCTACGACGAGACCGCCAAGATGCTCGCCGAGTCGGCCCTCTGCCTGGCGTACGACGAGCTGCCCGTCAGCTGCGGACAGCTCACCCCGGTGGCGGCGATGGGGGATGCGCTGCTGGACCGGCTGGTGCGGGCGGGGATCACGTTCCGGGTGCTCCCGTAACGGGACGACCGCCGGATCACGGTGACGACCGGTGCGGGCTTGACCCTCGAGCTGGTTGAGGCGACAGCATCATGGGCGTGGAGAGCGAGCTGCTGAGTATCGGCGAGCTGGCCCGGGCCAGTGGCCTGACGGTCAGCGCGCTGCGGTTCTACGACCGGTGCGGGGTGCTGACCCCGACGCTCGTCGACCCGGTGAACGGTTACCGCTGGTACACCGCCGCGCAGGTGACGCCGGCCCGGCTGGTGGCCGGCCTGCGCCGGGTCGGCATGCCGCTGGCCGGGATCACCGCCGCCCTGCGGCTGCGGGACGATCCGGCGCGGGTCGGACGGCTGCTCGACGCGCACCTGCGCCGGTTGGAGGACGGTCTCGCCGACGCCCGCCGCGAACTCTCCCGGGTCCGTGCCCTGATCGATCCTGAGGAGTCTTGGATGACCACCCGAATCACCCTGTCCCCCGCCGCCCTGGCCGCCGCCGTCGACGCCGTCCGGTTCGCCGTCGGCACCGACCCCGACCTGCCGGTGCTCGGCGGTGTGCTGCTGGACGTGGAGTCCGACGGCGTCCGGTTGGTGGCGACCGACAGGTACCGGATGGCGCTGGCCCGGGCCGGCGGCCGGGTGGACGGCCCGCCGGTACGGGCGTTGTTGCCGGCGGCGGCCGTCGACGAGTTCCGGGCGCTGCTGGACACCGGCGGGCAGGAGCAGGCGTACCTGACGATCGCCGCCGGCCGGGTCAGCGTCACCGTCGCCGACGCCGAGGCCGGTGCGTCGGTGCTGCCCTACGAGTTCACCGACTACCGGCGGCTGCTGCACCGACCGGCGGGCGCACCGGCCCGGCAGGTCCCGGTCGACGTGGCGACCCTGCGTGCCGCCCTGCGTGCCGGCACCCCCGCTGTCACCCGGGAACACGAGGGGGTGGCGCTGCCGGTGACGGTGCTGGGGGTGGACGACCGTGACGGGCTGCGGCTGGTCGGTGCGGCCGAACTGGCCGGGCCGGACCCGACCGACCTGTTGGTCGGGGTGAACGGGGACTTCCTGCTCGAGGCGCTGGACGCCGCCGGTGGCCCGCAGCTGGTGCTGGAACTCGACGGTCCGATCGCCCCGTTGGCTGTCCGCCGCCCCGACGACGAGGACACCTTCTCGATCCTGATGCCGATCCGGCTCTGACGGTCGCGGCCGGCGGCAGCACAGCCGGCGGTCGTCGGGGGGCCCGGCGTCGGCACCGGGCCTGCCGGTGCGCCACCGACGGACAACGACGTCCACATCCGATTACGGAAAGTAGCACCGACCCCGCCCCGCCTCCTCCCCTGCGCCCGCTTTGCTCTGCTGCCACCGACGCGACCGGCACGGCGGGTAACCGTCGCGCCAACGGCAGCAGAGCAAAGCGTCGAGAGGGGGGTGGTGGGGGGTGGCGGGGTGATGCCAAGTTTGAGCAGCTCGAATGGGGTTCTCCCGCTGAGGGCCCAGCAGGGCACGGTAAAGCGACCCTCCGGCAGTAACGCTCAGTGATACAGGGAGGCCGACGTCGACCGATCACCGTGGGTCACCGGTCGGGTCGACGGCGGCAGCTGTCGGGATCGGACGACGACGGGCGTCTGCGGCACCGCCGGCCGGCGGTCCCGCCAGCGCGGACACGACCGGCCGCAGGCGGCGGTCGGGCGGGCAGCGCCGTGGAGGCGGGGCTCCGGCCGGGGCCGGGTGGCGGCGGGCGCGACGGTAGCATCGGTGGGTCCCACCCTGACCGCCTGGACGGAGCACGGAGCAGCATGCTCGACATGGAGTTGATCCGGAAGGATCGCGAGGCGGTGGCGACCGCGCTCGCGAAGCGACTGGATCCCGCCGAGGTCAACCGGGTCCTGGACGACATCCAGCGACTCGACCAGGAACGCCGCGCCCTGATCACGGAGATCGATGCCGAGCGGCAGCGCCGCAAGGCCGACGCCCGGGCGTACGCGCAGGCGAAGCGGGCCGGCACCACGCCGGAGTCCGTCGCGCCGGAGGTCGAGCGTAAGCAGCTCGCCGAGCTGGAGTCCCAGCTCGACGAGGTGCAGTCCCGGCTGCGCGGCACGATGAGCGAGCTGCCCAACCTGCCCGCCGACGACGTGGTGCCCGGCGGCAAGGAGGCCAACCGGGTGGTGAAGACCTTCGGTGAGCCCCCGGTCATCGAGAAGATCCGCGACCACGTGGAGCTGAGCCGGGCACTCGGCCTGGTCGACCACGAGCGGGGCGTCAAGCTCGGCGGTTCGGGCTTCTGGATGTACACCGGCCTGGGCGCCCGGCTGGAGTGGGCGCTGATCAACTGGTTCATCGACGAGCACGTGCGGGCCGGCTACGAGTTCCTGCTCCCGCCGCACCTGCTGCTCGACACCGCCGGTTTCGCCGCCGGGCAGTTCCCCAAGTTCTACGACGACGTCTACCACCTGGACCGGGAGTCCGCCCCACGCGGGCAGTTCCTGCTGCCCACCTCGGAGACGGCGATCCTCGGCGCCTACCAGGACGAGATCCTGGAGACCTCCAAGCTGCCGCTGAAGGCGTTCGCCTACACCCCCTGCTACCGGCGGGAGGCGGCCGGTTCGCACTCCGACGAGCGCGGCACCGTACGCGGGCACCAGTTCAACAAGGTGGAGATCTTCCAGTTCACCCTGCCCGAGCAGGCCGACGCGGCGCTGGAGGAGATGCTCGGCCACGCGGAGAGCCTGGTCGAGAAGCTGGGCCTGCACTACCAGCGCAGCCTGCTGTCCGCCGGTGACGCCAGCGCCTCGATGAAGAAGACCCTCGACATCGAGGTGTGGATGCCGAGCACCGGCAAGTACAAGGAGGTGTCGTCGGTCTCCTGGGCCGGCGACTACCAGGCCCGCCGGGCCGCCATCCGGTACCGCGAGCCGGGCGGCAAGCAGACCCGCTTCGTGCACACGCTCAACGGGTCGGCGCTGGCCACCAGCCGGCTCTTCCCGGCCATCCTGGAGCAGTTCCAGCAGCCCGACGGCTCGGTGCTGGTGCCCGAGGTGCTGCGCGACCGGCTCGGCACCGACCGGCTCACCCCGCTGCGCTGAGGCGTCCGGTGGGCGGCGGGGTCCTGCGGGCACCCGCCGCCCACCGTCCTCACGTCCGTTCGGCGTCCGCGGTGCGGGTTCGGCCACGGTGCCGCAGCGCCGCCACCCCGAGCAGTACGACCAGCAACCCGGCGAGCACCGCCGGGCCGGCCGTGTCCAGCGCCGTCACCAGCATCCGTTGCACCCGGGCCGCGCCGACCACCACCGGGTCACCGAAGGCGTCGTGTCGACCCTGGGCGAGGCGGACCTCGTACCAGCCGTACCAGGCGACGTAGCCGCCGGCGACGAGCAGCACCAGGCCGCTGAGCCGGGACACCCACGCGCCGACGCCGCGCAGCCCACGCACCACCCGGCCGCGCAGCAGCGCCACGCCGAGCGCCGCCACCGCCACCACCAACCCCATTCCGACCGCGTACGCGACGAACAGCGCCAGCCCGCGCAGGGTCGAGCCGGCCTGGAGGCTGGTCACCACGATCGCCAGGAACGGGGCGATGGAGCAGCTCAGCGACGCCAGCGCGTACGCCATGCCGAACAGCGCCATGGACGGCAGCGAACGGGTCAGCCGGGGGGCGCGGGCCGACGGACGCGGGGTGGGCAGCCGGCGACCGGCGAGCAGCCACAACCCGAGCGCCAGCAGGCCCAACCCGAGGGTCACGGTCAGCCAGGGCAGCCGGGGGCGCAGCCAGTCCGCCAACGGTGCGACGGCCAGCCCGAAGGCCCCGAACACCACCACGTACCCGCAGGTCAGGCCGGCCGCCGCGGTCAGTGCCCGGCCGATCGCGCCCCGGCCGTCCGCCGGCCCGGCGACCAGCAGCGACAGGTACGCCGGCAGCATCGCGAAGCCGCACGGGTTGACCGCGCCGAGCATCCCGGCGGTCAGTGCGAGCAGCAGCGGGCCGGTCATCAGCCGGCCAGGGCGGCGACCCGGCGGGTGAGGTCCTCGCCGTCGAGGAAGCCCTGGTGGACGACCTTCCCCTCCCGGTCGATGATCAGGAAGGTGCTCTGTTCGACGATCTCGAAGCGCCGCCACAGCGCGCCGGCCCGGTCGTCGATCTGGGTGGTGCCGCCGAGTTCGAACTCGGTGACGAAGCTGCGCATCGCCTTCTGCTCGCCGAGGCCGGCGACCCCGACGATCGGCACGGTGTCCCGGTACTTCGGGGCGATCTCGGCGACCGTCCACGCCTGGCTGGCGCAGGTGGCGCACCACGGCGCCCAGAACCACAGCACCACCGGGCGGCCGGCCAGGGCAGCGGCGGAGAACGCCGTACCGTCGAGGGTCCTGGCGGTGAAGCGCAGCGCGTCGGGCACCACGGCGGGTGCGCCGGTCGGGGCGGGCGCGGCGGACGACGGCGCGGCGGAGTTCGGCGCGGTGGCGACCGGGACGGCGACCTCGGCGGCCGGCTGCGCCGCCGTCGGCCCCACGGCGCAGGCCGAGGCGGCCAGCAGGGTGCCGGCGAGGGTGGCGGCGACGGTGAACCGGGCGGCCGGGCGGCCCTCCGGCCCGTTGCTGGGTGACGACGACCGCATCCGGTGCTCCTCTCGGTGGTGCTACTCGGCCTCGACCAGCCGCAGCGCGAGTTCGGGGCAGACCTTGACCGCCTTCATCGCACCTTCCTTCAGCCAGGTCGGCACAGGGGTGGACGGGAAGGCGGGGTATCCGTTGCCGTCGAGCCGGATGAAGTCCGGTACGACGTGGGCGCACAGCCCGTGCCCGTCACAGCGGGACCAGTCCAGGGTGAGCTTGCGGGGGTTGGCGTCGGGCGCGCCGGGCAGCCCCATCACGCCCTTGACCCGCTTGCCGCACCCCTCACCGGTGGTGTGCTGCCGCAGGTCGTCGGCGAACACCTCCATCGCGGAGAGGGCGAAGCGGGAGGTGCCGTCGGGGTGGCTGCACGCGCCCCGGCCCTTCACGTCACCGGCGGCGGCCCGGACCACCTCCACCGGGGCGCTGCCGGAGACCGCCAGGTCGACGGCGCGGGCCAGGTCGGGCAGGCCACGCTTGCACGGCCCGCACTGCCCGGCGGACTCCCCGGCCAGGTAGCGGACCACCTGGGCGGCCTCGCCGAGCGGGCAGGTGTCCCGGCCGAGCGGGATGATGATGCCCGCGCCCAGGGTGCCGCCGACGCTGGTGAGACTCTTGCGGGTGATCTCGGCCCGCTGCGCCGCCTCCCAGGTGATCCAGCGGCCGTGGTAGCCGCCCATCAGGATGCCCGGCCCCTCCGGCACCTCGCACAGGTCGAGGATGTCCCGCAGCGGGGTGCCGGCGGCGCACTCCACCACGGCGGCGCGCTTGGCCTGGCCGGTCACGGTGAGCAGCACGGTGCCGGGCTCGTCGTCGGTGCCGAGCGCGGCATACTCGTACGGGCCGAGCCGGGCGGCGATCGCCACCTGGGCGTACGTCTCGGCGTTGGACAGCAGGGTGGGTAGGTTGCGCACGCCCGAGTCGCTGGACCGCTTCTTGGTGCCCGGCGGGATGTGCGGCAGGCCGTTGATCCCGTTGACCAGTGCGCCGCCCTCACCGGAGATGAACCGGTGCGGCACGGTGACGATGGTGGTGGGCACCGGCATCCGGCGTTCGGCGAGGGCCTCGGTGAGCGAGTCCCGGCCGATCAGGTCGTCGGCGACACAGAGCACGATCTCCTCGGCGTCCAGCGCGTACGCGGCCAGGGCGGCACCGTCGAGGATGAGGTGCGGGGCCCGGGTGAGCAGCACCTTGTCCTTCCAACTCGCCGGTTCCCCCTCGGTGGCGTTGACCACCACCACGGCGGGCAGGTCCTGCCGCTCGCAGGACTCCAGCACCGCCTTGAACTTGCGGTAGAACGGGAAACCCGCCCCGCCCTTGCCCTTGAGCTGGATGGCTTCGGCCAACCGGAGCAGGTTGGCCGGTTCCATCGGGCCGATCGGCCCGTGCTCCATCTCGTGTGCCATCAGGTCCAGCCGGCCGAACTCGGCGAAGCCGGCGGTGAGCCGGGGCTCGCCGATGCAGGCGACCGGTGGCACCTTGGTCCGCATCACTTGGCCTCACCGCGCAGCCCGGCCCAGTACGCCCCGTCGACGGCGTCCGCGTTGGCCTTGCCCTTGCGCCGGCTGCGGCTGTCGCCGGTGGCCTTGCGGGCCCGCCGGGAGGCCAGGTCGACCAGGGTCGGGGTGTCGTCGACGGGGATGTCGTCGGCGACGTAGCGGGCCGGCGGACGCCAGTAGTCCGGCTCCTCCGGCACGTCCGGCTCGACGCTGTGCCGGCCGGAGCCGCTACGCGGGGCGGCGGAGATCGGTTCGGCCGAGACGGGCCGGTCGGACCCCTCCCAGCGGCGCGGGCTGTCCCACGGCTCCTCCGGCTCCTCGGTGCGCCGCCGGGGCGGGGCCGAGTAGCGGGCGGCCCGGTCGTCGTCGTCCCGTCGGGCCCGGCGGCCGGTGGAGACGGGGGCGATGTCCTCCTCGTAGCGGGAGCGACGGCTGCCAGAGACCGGGGCCACCTCCTCCTCGTACCGGGAGCGACGACCACCGGAGACCGGGGCCACGTCCTCCTCGTAGCGGGAACGCCGGGCGCCGGAGACCGGTGCGACGTCCTCGTCGCGGTCGCGGTCGCGGCGACGGCTGCCGGAGACCGGGGCGACGTCCTCGTCGTAGCGGGAGCGACGGCTGCCGGAGACCGGGGCCACCTCCTCCTCATAGCGGGAGCGACGGCTGCCCGAGACGGGGGCCGCCTCCTCCTCGTAGCGGGAGCGACGGCCGCCGGAGACCGGGGCCACGTCCTCGTCGTAGCGGGAACGGCGGGCACCGGAGACCGGGGCGACGTCCTCGTCGCGGCGGCGGGGTCGCTCGTCACGGTCGTCCCGCTCGACGGTCCGTCGGCGCGCGGCCGGTTCCAGGTCGCGCTCGCGGCGGGGGGCCGGCTCGCTCTCCTGGGTGGTACGGCCCCGGCCGCCCCGCACGGGTTCGCGCAGGGTGCCCGGTTCGGGGACGACGGGGACGGTGAACCGCTCGGGGTCGCGACGCCGGGCGCTGCCGGTCGGCGCGTTCCAGGACGGGGCGAGGGCGGTCTCGGCCCAGCTGCTCCGGCTCTCCTTCTCCTCCTCCTTCTTGCGGCCGAGCCCGGTGAGCAGCGTGCGGCCCTTGCCCTCGTCGACGCCCTTGCCCGTCATGGCCTTGTTCAACGCGACGGCCTGCTGCTGCTCGCGGCTGCGCTTGCCGAGGTAGACCGACATCCGCACCAGTAGCGCCACCACCACCAGCAGGACGCAGGCCAGGTAGCTGAGCACCACCCAGGACTTGGCGGCCCGGCCGGCGTTGAGGCCGTGGAACAGGGCGAACGGCCAGGACAGGTACGCCAGGGAGTGCAGGCTGCGCCAGAACCACTTGGGTCCGACCCCGGCGAAGCGGACCCGGATGAGGCCGGTCCACAGCACGCTCACCATGAGGAAGGCGGCCACGGTGCCGAGCCCGACGTAGAGCCCGCTGCCGCCGATGAACGGCACCACGGCGTCGGTGGGTCCGGCCCGACCGATGGCGATCTTGGTGATGACGTGGAAGACCAGGCCGGCGACGCCGAGGATGCCGGTGGCCCGGTGCGCGGACTGCAGGAGCACCCGGTGGCGGATCATGAGGACCAGCCGGTCGGTGGCGAGCAGGCCCATCATCACGGTGAGGCTGAGCGACACCAGGGCGACCACCCCGGCGAAGAACTCGGTGAAGAAGAACCCGTACGCGTACATCGCCGTGCCGTTGCCGGTCATCTCGACCCCGGCCCAGAACAGCCCCAGCGCGGACGCCACCATCAGCGCCATCGTGCCCTTCGACACTGTCCGGACACCACGGCTGCTGGTGGAGGTCCGGACGGTCGCCGCCTTCTCGTTCTGCTTTGCCCGGGCCATCTGCTCCTCGATCGTCTAACGGCGGCGCCACCACCGGCCGACCCTGCTCCCACCTCCAGTACGGACCTCCGGCGCGTACGGATCAGTGCGGGTGGTGAAAATTCTCGGTGGATTGTCGAACCACCCCGGTCCGGGGCGCGTGTAGGGCCCGGCGTACGGCGTCCCGGCGGGGGCGGGTCGGGGACCGACGGCCCGTCCGGACGATTCACGCCGGGCGGAGCTACCTACCCTTTAGAGTTGTTTCGTGGCTTTTGACCGGATGATCGAACGGTGGGGCCGGGGGCCGCTCGTCGCCGTCGCCTGCGTACCGGCGTTGCTGGTGCTGGCCCTGCTCGTCGGGGTGGCGCTGCGCTACGACGCGCCCACCCCGACCCGTCGGGCGGCCCCGCCACCGACCGTGGCCGTCCCGCAGGAGGACGAGACCGTGCCGCCCGCCGCGCCGGCCCCGCCCGGACTGCCCGTGATCGACTACGACCCGGCCCCCGCCGGTTTCCCGGCCGACCCGCACCCGCTGGACGTCACCCCGTTGACCGAGGGCGTCACCCCGACCCGGAACATCGCCGCGTACGACGCACCGGGCGGACGCCCCCGCGCCCTGCTCGCCCCCAGCATCAGCGGGGTGGAGCTGACCATGCCGGTGGTGCAACGGCGCACCGGCTGGACGGCGGTCCTGCTGCCCTCGGCGAACCGTCGACTGGCCTGGCTACCCGAGGGGGGCTGGAGTTCCGTCGTGCTGCGGGACCAGATCGTGGTGCAGCGGCGCACCCACCGCCTCACCTGGTACCGGCACGGCCAACCGGTGCACACCTGGTCGGTCAGCCTCGGCCAGCCCGGCCAGGAGACTCCCCTCGGC
This sequence comes from Micromonospora sp. WMMD734, assembly GCF_049178975.1. Classification (NCBI taxonomy): domain Bacteria; kingdom Bacillati; phylum Actinomycetota; class Actinomycetes; order Micromonosporales; family Micromonosporaceae; genus Micromonospora; species Micromonospora sp. WMMD734. The sequence continues at coordinate 142,037 of NZ_JBMHMK010000001.1, read as the reverse complement.
CGCACCTTCATCCTCGGCACCACGCCGCCCCCCGAACCGGTCTACGGCGGGGTGGACGTCTTCGCCCTCGGTGCCGTCCCCGACGACCCGGAGGCGGTGCCCACCGGGCTGCGGGGCGCGCACATCGGCCTGCACACCTGGCAGGACGACGACACCCTCGGCGAGGACGTCACCAACGGCTGCATCCGGCTGACCCGCACCGCCCAGCAGACCCTCCTCGACGAGGTCCGCCCCGGCACCGAACTGGTCGTCGTCGACGCCCTGACCACGTCCTGAGCCCGGCCGTCTCACCCCGGTTCAGTCGCCGAGCAGCCAGCCGTTCTGTTCGGCGAGCCGGACGGCGGTGGCCCGGTTGCGGGCGCCGGTCTTGCCGATCGCCGCCGACAGGTGGTTGCGGACCGTCCCCTCGGACAGGTGCAGCGCCGCCGCCAGGTCGGCCACCGTGCCACCGCCCCGGGCCGCCCGCAGCACCGCCGTCTCCCGTTCGGTCAGCGGGCTCGTCCCGGCCGCGAGGGTCTCCGCCGCCAGCGCCGGGTCGACCACCCGCAGCCCGGCGTGCACCCGGCGGACCGCGTCGGCGAGTTGCCGGGCCGGGGTGTCCTTGACCACGAAGCCGCCCGCCCCGGCCTCCATCGCCCGCCGCAGGTAGCCGGGCCGACCGAAGGTGGTGACCACCAGCACCCGGCAGCCGGGCAGCGCGGCCCGCAGCGTGGCGGTCGCGGCGATGCCGTCCAGCCCCGGCATCTCCACGTCGAGCAGCGCCACGTCCGGACGGGTGCGGCGGGCCGCGTCCACCACCTCGTCACCCCGACCCACCTCGGCCACCACGTCCAGATCCGGTTCGAGCGACAGCAGCGCGGCCAGTGCGCCCCGGACCAGCGCCTGGTCGTCGGCGAGCAGCAGCCGGATCGGTTCGTTCACCGCTGCTCCACCGGCACGGTGACCCGCAGCAGGAACCCGGTGCCGTCCGGCCGTCGGCCGACCGTCACGGTGCCGTCGAGCCGCCGGCTGCGTTCCCGCAGGCCGAGCAGCCCGTGCCCGCCGTCGCCGGGCGGCTGCGGCCCGGCCGGCCCGCGCCCGTCGTCGGCGATCTCCACCCGGTCCGGGTGGACCCGGATCACGCACCGCCGTGCGCCGCTGTGCCGCACCACGTTCGTCACTCCCTCCCGGACCGCCCAGCCGAACAGTTCCTCCCGCGCCGCCGGCAGCGCCGGCAGGTCGTCCGGCAGGTCACCGACGATGCCCGCTGCCGCCAGCGCCGTCCGGGCGCCGGCCAGCTCGCCGCTCAGGCTGATCTCCCGGTACGCCCCGACGGTACGTCGCACGTCGGCCAGCGCCTGCCGGGCCAGCCGCTCGACGTCGGCGATCTCGGTGCCGGCGCGGGCCGGGTCCAGCTCCAGCAGCCGCCCGGCCAGCTCCGCCTTGACCGCCACCACGGTCAGCGAGTGCCCGAGGATGTCGTGCAGGTCGCGGGCGGTGCGGGCGCGTTCCTCGGCGACCGCGAGCCGGCGGATCTCGGCCTGGGCGGCCCGCAGTTCGCCGTTGCGCTGCGCCAGCCGGCTCACCCCGAACATGGCGAACGAGGCGAGCAGCACCGCGAAGACGACGGTGCTCTCCGCCTCCCAGCCGGGCACCAGCGCGGCGGCGACAGGTGGGGTCAGCGCGCACAGCACGACCACCACCAGGGCGTCCACCGGGGGCAGCAGGAACACCGCCGCCGCCGCGACGAAGACCAGGGTGGTCAGCCAGTCCCCCGCGGTGCCGGGGATGCCGGCCAGGCCGAACGCGAGCAGCAGCCCCACCGACGCCCGCGCCCGACCGACCGGGATCGGCCGGTGCGCCTGACGCAGGCCGCGCGCCCACTGGAAGATCAGCACGTAGAGCACGCCGAAGACGACCAGGGTGCCCACCCCCACCGCCCGCCGCCAGGGTTGCGCCTGGTGTACGGCGGTGAACAGCGGGATGTTGAGGAAGAACAGCCACACCCCGGCGAGCAGCCAGCCGGTGACCCGCCAGCGGCGGGTCACCGGCGACGGCCGGTCGAACGGGAGGTCCATCGGGTCCACGCTAGTCCCCGCCGGCCGGTGTCCGGGCCCACCGGTGCCGGGCCACCGCTCAGACCCGCCGGGTGTCGCGGCGGAACAGCCGGGCCGCGCCGAGGGCGAAGCCCGCCGTCCAGCCGAGCAGGTTGACGAGCACCCCGACGCTCACCGGGTCACCGGTCAGCGGCGCGCGGGCCAGTTGACCCACCCCCCACACGGGGGTGAACTGGGCGATCCGCTGCATCACGTCGGGCAGCATCTCCACCGGCAGGAACAGGCCGCCGAACATGGCGAGCAGGGCGAGCACCGGCCCCATGAACTGCATGACGTTCTCGGCCGGGCCGAGGTAGCCGATGAGCAGGCCCAGCGCGGCGAAGACCAGCGAGCCGAGCCAGGCCGCCGACCCGGCCAGCAGCCAGACGGACACCGGCAGCCGGACCCCGGCGGCGGCCCCGACCGCGAACTCGATCACGACCGCGACCAGCCCGAGCACCATCGCCGTGGCGACCTTCGTGGCGACGTACGCGGCCGGGTGCAGCGGGGTGAGCCGGAGCTGACGGCTCCAGCCCAGGGCCCGTTCCGTGGCGACCGCCGCGCCCGCGCTGGTGGTGGCCACCATCGCCCCGTAGACGGCGAGGCTGACCATGATCCAGGCGAGCACCTGCCGGCCGTTGGGCAGTGTCTCGCCGCGCTGCGGCAGCCCGAACAGCAGGAAGAACACCGCCGGCATGACCATCGTGAACAGCAGGGTCCGCCGGTTGCGCAGCACCCGGCGCATCTCGATCAGCAGCACCGTCGGGGAGAACCCGCCGAGGGCCGGCGGCCGGCGGTCCGCGGTGGGGGTGGTCAGGGCGGAGGTGGTCATCTCAGGCTCCAACGGTCGCGGTGGGGACGGCTTCGGCGGGGTTGGTGTCGGGCGGGGTGGCGTCGGTGGCGGTCAGGGCCAGGAAGGCGTCCTCCAGGTTGCGGGAGGTGATCTCCAGGTCCCGGGCGGCGGTGCGGGTGAGCAGGTGCCGGGCGACGGCGTCCGAGTCGCCGGTACGGATCAGCACGGCGTCGCCGCGTACCTCGACGGCCTCCACGCCGGGCAGCGCGGCCAGGCCGGACTGGTCGGCGTCGGGCAGGGTGGCCCGGACGATCCGGCCGGCGGCCAGGTTCTTGATCTCGGCGGTGGTGCCGTCGGCGACCACCCGGCCCTGCCGGACCAGCACGATCCGGTCGGCGTACGCGTCGGCCTCGTCGAGGTAGTGGGTGGCGAAGATGATCGTCCGGCCGGACCGGGCGTCGGCCCGGATCGCCTGCCAGAAGTCGCGTCGTCCCTCGACGTCCATGCCGGTGGTCGGCTCGTCGAGGACCATCACGTCCGGATCGGAGAGCAGGGCCAACGCGAACCGCAGCCGCTGCTGCTGGCCCCCGGAACACTTCCCGACGAGCCGGTCGGCCAGGTCGGCGATCCCGGCCCGGGTCAGCACCTCGGTGACCGGCCGGGTCCGGCCGAAGAAGGACGCGGTCATCCGTACCGTCTCGGCGACGGTGAGATCCTTGAGCAGGCCGCCGCTCTGCATGACGGCGGCGACCCGGCCGTGGCGGACGGCCTCGGCGGGGGTGCCGCCGAGCAGCCGGACCTCCCCGGCGTCGGGACGGGCCAGGCCGAGCAGCATGTCGATCGTGGTGGTCTTGCCGGCGCCGTTGGGGCCGAGAAAGGCCACCACCTCGCCCGGGTGGATGGTCAGGTCGAGCCCGTCGACGGCGGTCACCGGCCCGAAGCTCTTCCGCAGGCCGCTCAACTCGACGGCCGGACACTCACTTCTCATGCCACCGAGCGTGCGCCCGCCGGCCGGCTCCTTCCCGGCCCGCCCGTCACCTTCCACCCGTGACAAATGTCAGCGGTGTCGCACCCGGTGTCCGTTCCGCGCCGGAGTCGTATGCCTGCTGGGCATTTTTATGCCTGACAGGAATGTCGGTCTCCCACCATCCGGCGTCCCGCACCCGGCACCGTTCGCCCCTCATCCCGGGCGGACAGGCGGGTCCCGGCGCGGGGCATCGGGCGGTGGAAGGTGGGTATGCCGCCGCGGTCGGGGCGAGGTCGGGGAGGACCGCATGGGGAACGCGTCGGAGGGGCGGGTCGACACGGTGGTGTTCGTGCACGGGCTGTGGATGACACCACGCAGTTGGGAGGGCTGGGCGGAGCGGTACGAAGCACGCGGGTTCCGGGTGCTCGCCCCCGCCTGGCCCGGCTTCGACCGGGAGGTGACCGCACTACGCGCCGACCCCGGCACCATCGCCGGCACCACCCTGCGCCAGATCATCGACCACTACGCGACGGTGATCCGCGAGCTGCCCGGCGCACCGATCGTGATCGGCCACTCGTTCGGCGGGCTGGTCGCCCAGGTGCTCGCCGACCGGCAGCTCGGCGCGGCCGTCGTGGCGGTCGCGTCCGCCCCGGTCAAGGGGGTGCTCCGGCTGCCGATCAGCACGCTGCGGGCGTCGTACCCGGTGCTGCGCAGCCCGGTCAACCGGCACCGGGGGGTGCAGATCAGCCCGGACGAGTTCCGGTACGCCTTCGGCAACACGCTCCAACCGGACGACTCCGACCGGGCCTGGCGGCGCTACGCCGTCCCGGCCGCCGGACACGTGCTGTTCGAGGGGGCGTTCGCCAACCTCGACCCGCACTCCGCCGCGACGGTCGACACCGGCCGCGACGACCGGCCGCCGCTGCTGCTGATCGCCGGCGGCCAGGACCACGTGGCCCCGCCGTCGCTGGTCAAGGCGAACGCCGGGCTCTACCAGAAGTCGCGGGCGGTCACCGCGTACCACGAGTTCCCCGGCCGCTCGCACTTCACGGTGGGTGAGCCGGGCTGGGAGGCGGTCGCCGACTACGCCCTGGACTGGGCGACCCGGATGGCGCAGGCCCCGGCGACGGCGGGCACCCCGTCCCGCCGCTGACCCGGCACCGCCCCGCCGGGCGACGCACCCTCACCGCCACCCGTGCCGCCGGGAGCACCTGCCGTCCAGCTAGCCCAGGATCGCCTCGATCAGGCGCATGGTGCCGTCACCCTCCCAGGTCGACTGGTACTTGGTGAGGGTCCGCGCGGGTGGATAGTGCCCCGGCATGTTCAACCAGGCGCAGCCGGTGCGTTTGTGGTGGTGGATCCCTTCCACGATCAGCCGGAGGTCGTACCGCCGGCTCCGCTGCGAGTTGCCGCCCGGCAGGATCGCCGCGATCTGCCGCCACTGCTCGTCGGTGATGCCACCCGGAGCCGGCCGTTCGCCCTGCTCGTCCCGTTCGGGCCGGCGCGATGGTGGACGCGGCACCTCGACGGCTCTCGGCACCCCGACCGGTCCCGGCGGTTCCGCACCGCCCGGTTGGCTCTCCCTGGCCGCCAGCCGGGCCCGCGCCGCCGCCGCGATCTGTTCCCGGACCGGCAACGGCTGGGCCGGCGGATATCCGGTGAAGTCGGGTTCGAGGGCGGCGGTGAGAAGCCCGCAGGTCTGGCGGAGCTGCTCCCACTGCGGGGCGAGGGCCAGCAGATGGGCGGTCGCCGGATCGTCGGGCTGCCCCTGCGGCCCGACGAACGCCTGGAGGCGACCCAGGATCACCGGTTGCCGGTGGGCGTACCAGGCCAGCACGCGGGCCATGGCACCGTGCACCGACGACCGGTACTCCTCCTGGTACGGCCCGGCCAGATTGAACGCGTACACCTGCGTGTTGTAGTCGGCGATGTCGGCGGCGAGGTCCGGGCAGTCCGCCAGCACCTGCGGGAACTGGTCGGGGTCCAGGTAGTCCAGCCACCGGGTCGCCGGCTGGTCGCCGCCGTCAGGTGCCGGGCCCCCAAGCTGACCGGGCAGGTCCGGTTGCGCGACGGTGGCGGTCAGATACCACTGCCGCAGGTGCTCGTCGCACGCTGCGGCGAAGTACGGCAGGTACGCCCCGGCGACCTCGCCGGCGAGGGCCTCGGCGGCCACCGACCAGAGGGCGAACGCGAACCCGGTGTCTGCCTCGAACACCTGCGTCAACCGGGCGACCAGCGCGAACATGTCGTCGAGCTGGGCGAACTCCGCGACGAGCGTCGGATCGACCTCCCCGAACGCCGTCGCCAGGGGGTGGTCGACCCACGGCGGCCGGACGGTCTCCACCAACGCGACGACGAGGTGGTCCCGGTCCAGCTGCCCACTGGCGTGCTGCTGGAGCAGCGTGATCGTGGCCAGGCTACGGCGCAGCTGGTCGACGCCGGTGTGGGCGGCCTGCTCGTCGGCCCAGGCATGGAACATCGCCAGGCAGGTGGGGTTCTGCTGGGTCTCGGCCCAGGTGAGGCGCTGGAAGTACGCCGGCTCGTGCTCGGCGAGCCAGGCGAAGGTGGTGGCGAACGTGTGTTGCCACGGCGCCGGCTGGACGTCCTGATGCGGATACACGCCTGTCTCCCGGTCGGTGGGCGGGTCCGCACCAGCGTGCACCGGATCTGCCGGTCCGTCCCCCGGTCGCCGGCCGGTCCTGCGGGCAGTCCGGGTTGCCCCTGCGGGCAGCCGCCTTCGTCCCCGGGAGAGACCGGGACACCCCGGGCCCGGCGTGCCTTCACCGACCGCCCAGTCGCCGCCACAGAAAACGCAACGTCAGCGCCGACAGGAACGCCCGCTGCTCGTTGTTGCTCGCCGCGCCGTGCCCACCCTCCACGTTCTCGTAGTACGACACGTCGTGGCCGTGCCCGGCCAGCAGCGCGGCCATCTTCCGGGCGTGCCCCGGGTGCACCCGGTCGTCCCGGGTCGAGGTGACGAACAGGACCGGCGGGTACGTCACCCCGGCCCGCACGTTGTGGTACGGCGAGTACTCCCGCAGGAACGCCCAGTCGTCCGGGTCGTCCGGGTCGCCGTACTCGGCCGTCCAGGACGCCCCGGCGAGCAGCAGGTGGTAGCGGCGCATGTCCAGCAGCGGCACGTTCGCCACCACCGCGCCGACCAGCGTCGGACAACGGGTCAGCATCGCCCCCATCAGCAGCCCGCCGTTGCTGCCGCCCTCGACGCCGAGCTGCGGCGCGGTGGTGATCCCCCGGGCCACCAGGTCGGCGGCGACGGCGGCGAAGTCCTCGTACGCCCGGGGGCGGTTCTCGCGCAGCGCCGCCCGGTGCCAGCGCGGGCCGTACTCCCCGCCGCCCCGGATGTTCGCCACCACGTAGCTGCCGCCCCGGGCCAGCCAACCCCGGCCGATCACCCCGTCGTAGTGCGGCGTCAGCGAGATCTCGAACCCGCCGTACCCGGTGAGCAGGGTCGGCCCGGCGGACGCCGTCGGGGGGCCGACCACGGTGTAGGGCACCCGGGTCCCGTCGGCCGAGGTGGCGAAGAACTGGCGCACGGTCAGCCCGGTGGTGTCGAAGAACGCCGGCTCCCGTTTGAGGGTCTCGACCGGCCCGCCGACCCGGCCCAGCCGCAGCGTCGGCGGCCGCAGGTAGCCGGTGGAGGCGATCAGGTAGTCGTCGCCGAGGTCCGGATCGGTGTCCACGATCCAGGTGTCGTCGTCGGCCGACACCCCGGCCAACGGCGTCCGCCGCCAGCCCGACCCGTCGGGGGTGAGCACCTCCAACCGCCGCCGTACGTCGACCAGGGTGGCCAGGATCAGGTGGTTACGGGTCCAGACGTGGTAGCTCAGCGCGGTCCGCTCGTCGGGCTCGAACAGCACGGTGAGGTCGCGGCCCCCGGCGAGGAAGTCGTCGAACCGGGCCACCAGCAGCGCCCCCGCCGGATGGGTGACCCCGGCGACCTCCCACGGGGTCCGCAACCGGATCACCAGCCACTGCCGGTGCACGTCCCACTGGGCGTCCTCGGGCACCGGGACGGGGATCCGGTCGCCGTCGGGGGTCAGCAGGAAACTGCGGGTCCGGTAGAAGTCCAGGCTGCGGCCGACGAAGTCCCGTTCGTACCCGGGTGTCGGATCGTGCGAGGCGTACGCGGAGACGTCCTCGGCCTGCCCCTCGTAGACGATCTCGGCCGCACCCAACGGGGTGCCCCGCCGCCACCGGCGGATCACCCTCGGGTAGCCGGAAACGGTCAGCGAGCCGGGGCCGAGGTCGGTGCCGACGTAGATCCGGTCGACGTCGATCCAGGTGACGTCGCTCTTGGCCTCGGCGAGGGTGAACCCGTCGGGCACGAAGCTGCGGGTGTCGAGGTCGTACTCGCGGACCACCACCGCGTCCTTGCCGCCCCGCGACAGGCTGACCAGGCAGCGCCGGTGGCCGGGCCGCAGCACCGTCACCCCGCCCCAGACCCAGTTCTCGTCCTCGGCGGCGGCCAGCGCGTCCAGGTCGAGCAGCACGTCCCAGGCCGGCTCGGGCCGCCGGTACTCCGCCAGCGTGGTACGCCGCCACAGCCCCCGGGGGTGCGCCGCGTCCCGCCAGAAGCCGTAGTAGAACCCGTCGCCGCGCCAGCCGGGGTACGGGATGCGGTCGTCGGCGTCGAGCACCTGCCGGATCTCGGCCTGCGCCGCCGCGAACGCGTCGTCGCCGGTCAGCGCCGCGACGGTCGCCGCGTTGCGCTCGCGGACCCAGGCGGCTGCCGGCTCCGCGTCGAGTTGCTCCAGCCAGCGGTACGGGTCGTCACCCTCATCGATCAGCGTCACCCCTTCCACTATTCCCGATCGGTCAACCCGCTCCTTCACCACGGCAGCCACCATCTGGGGCGCCCCGAGCTGACCGGGCCCGGACGCCGGCACCCGACGCGACGGCAGCCGTCCTGGCATGGGCGCGGCGACGCCGGGTATGAGCGGGGCATGAGGGCGAGCTTCCGGCTTGGCCGGATCGCGGGGGTACCCGTCGGGGTCAACTGGAGCGTCCTGGTCATCTTCGTGCTGATCGCGTGGGTGCTGTCGGCCAACCAGTTTCCCCGTTCGTACCCCGACCGGCCCGGTTGGGCGTACCTGCTGGCCGGGCTCGCGGCGGCGGTGGTCTTCTTCGTCGGCCTGCTGGCCCACGAGGTGTCGCACGCGGTGGTGGCGAAACGCAACGGCCTCCAGGTGGAGGGGATCACGCTGTGGCTGTTCGGCGGCGTCGCCGAGCTGCGTGGCGAGCCCTCCGACCCGGGCGCGGAGCTACGCATCTCCGGGGTCGGCCCGCTGGTCAGCCTGCTCGTCGGGGTGTTCTTCGGGGCGGTCGCGGTGCTGCTGGCGCTGGCCGGGCAGGAGGGGCTGCTGCTCGGCTCGGTGTCCTGGCTGGCCGGGATCAACGTGCTGCTGGCGGTGTTCAACGTCCTGCCGGCCGCCCCGCTCGACGGGGGCCGGCTGCTGCGTGCCGCCGTGTGGAAGGCCACCGGCGACCGGGCCAGGGCGTCGGTGGTGGCCGCCCGCGCCGGCTGGGTGCTCGGCGTGCTGCTGATCGGCCTGGGCATCTGGCAGTTCCTGGCCGGGTACGGGGTGGGCGGGCTCTGGCTGGCCCTGATCGGCTGGTTCCTGATCGGCGCGGCGGGTACGGAGGAGCGCCAGGCGCGGCTGGGCAGCGCGCTGACCGGCGTCCGGGTCGGTGAGGTGATGACCCCGCAGCCGCAGACCGCGTCGGCGGAGATGACCGTCGCCGACTTCGTCGACCACTACCTGTTCGCCTACCGGCACACGGCGCTGCCGTTGACCGAGGACGGTCGGCCCGTCGGCCTGGTCACCCTGGACCGGGTCCGTGGCGTGCCACCCGACCGCCGGGCCGCCACCACGCTGGCCGAGGTCGCCTGCCGGGCCGACGACCTGGTGCTGGCCCGGCCGGAGGAGCAGCTCAACGACCTGCTCCCCCGCCTTGGCGAGTGCTCCGACGGCCGTGCCCTGGTGGTGACGGGCGACCGGCTCGTCGGCATCGTCTCCCCCAGCGACATCAGCCGCGCCGTGCAGCGCAGCACCCTGCGGCCCCACCCGGCCGGCTGAGGGCCGGGCGCGCGGCGGGGGCGAGGCAGGCGGTCTCCGCAGCGCGCGGACCCCGCGACGTCGGCCCCGGTCAGGCGGTGCCGGCCCGCTCCACCGGAATCCACAGCTCGGCGTCGGCGTGGGTGCCGCCGGCCGCGATGCGGACCCTGGAGATCTCCGGGCCCGGCCGGCTCCGGTAGGGGTTCGACGGGAACCACTGGGTGAACACGTCCCGCCACAGGTGCTGCACGGCCGCCGGGAACTCCCCGGAGGACGCGAAGACCGCCCAGGTCCCCGCCGGCACGTCGAGCGACTCCAGGTCGTCCGGCACGTCCGCGCCGGTCACCACGCCGTACCAGTAATCCAGTTCGACGCCCTCGGAGCGGTCCTCGCCGAGCAGGTCGCTGACGTTGACGATGCCCGCCGGCTCCTGGTCGGACAGGGCCTCGATCCGGGCCGTCGTCCCCGCCGGGATCCCCCTGATGAACGCCACGATCGCCGGGTTCATCCCCTCGTGCACCAGGGGCACCCGGGCCCGCCGGCCCACCAGCCGCAACGCCGGCTTCTCCACCACCCGGTACCGCATGCTGCCACTGCCCTCGACGACGAGCCGGAAGGACAACCGCTGCTGGGAGTGCAGTACGGCCCCGGTACGCCGCGCCTCACCCGGCCCGATGCCGTGCATCGCCCGGAACGCCCTGGTGAACGCCTCGGTCGAGCCGTACCCGTGGCGGACCGCGACGTCGAGCAACGTCCGCTCACCGGCCAGCACCTCGGCCGCCGCGACGGTGAGCCGCCGCCTGCGGACGTACTCCGACAGGGGCATCCCGGCCAGCGCCGAGAACATCCGCCGGAAGTGGTACTCCGAGGTGAGGGTGATCCGTGCCAGGTCAGCCACCTCGATCGGTTCGTCGAGGTGCCGTTCCACGTACGCCAGGGCCTCGTTCAGCCGCTCCAGCATCTGTTCTCCTTGCGCTCACGTGATCCACGCCAGGCAGCCGGGAACGACCGGACCCGACTTCCGGTGCCCGCTGCGGTCGGGTGGTCAGGCGCGGGGGAAGTAGTGGTCGAGCAGGTCGGTGCGGAACACCCCGGCCGGGTCCAGCTCGGTGAGCAGGGCGGCGAAGTCGGCGTACCGGGGGAAGGTGGCGGCGACCACGGCCGGGTCGAGGGTGAAGACCTTGCCCCAGTGCGGCCGGGGGTCGAACGGGGCGAGCCGGGCCTCGACCTCGGCCAGCACCGGCTGCACCGCCGCCGCGTCGTCGACCCAGGTGAAGTGCACGGCCAGCGTGTCGCGCCCCTGGTTGGGGCTCAGCCACAGTTCGTCGGCGGCGACGGTGCGCAGCTCGCAGATCTGCAACACGGGTGCGATCCGCTCCCGCATCCCGGCCAGCGCGGCCAGCGCCCCGGCCCCGGCCGAGCGGGGCAGGTGGTACTCGGACTGGAGTTCGTCGCCGCTGCTGGGCAGGAAGCCGAGCCGGAAGTGCGGCAGCCGCTCGTGCCACGGGCCGGGCTCGCCGAACTGCGGGGTGCAGCTGACCGGGTCCATCCCGGGCACCGGGTGCGCCGGCCCCTCGGCGGGGGTGGTGCCGAGCCAGTCCGGCTCCGGCGGCGGGGCGTCGGCGAGCTGCTTGCGCCAGACCTGGTCGATGTCGGTCGACCGCCAGGTGGTGAACCCGCTGACGCTGTACGCCGAGGCGAGTGCCGCGTCCAGCGCGTCGACGGGCAGGCCCTCGCGGACGTACTGGCGGACGGTGAAGGTGGGCAACACGTCCAGGGTGACCCGGGTGACCACGCCCAGCGCGCCGAGGGACACGACCATGCCGGCGAACCGGTCACCGGCGGAGCGGTCCACGGTGAGCACGTCCCCGTCGGCGGTGACCAGTTCCAGGCCGGCCACGGCGGCGGCCAGGTTGCGGTTGCCGTCGCCGGAGCCGTGGGTGCCGGTGGCGACCGCGCCGGCCACCGAGATGTGCGGCAGCGAGGCGAGGTTGGCCAGGGCCAGCCCCTGCTCGTGCAGCCGGGTGGCCACGTCGCCGTAGCGCAGGCCGGCGGCGACGGTGACGGTGCCGCGTTCCCGGTCGACCTCGACGGTGGGTGGCAACCCGGCCAGCGAGACCAGGTCGCCTGTGGTGTCGCCGATCCGGTTGAACGAGTGGCCGCTGCCGACCGCCCGCACCCGGTCACTGCCGGCGACCAGCCGGCGCAGCTCGTCGAGGGTGGTCGGCTCGTGGAAGGCACGGGCGGCGTAGTGGACGTTGCCGGCCCAGTTGTGCCGGGGCACCCCGCTCACCTGGCGACCCCGGGGGCGGGTTCGACGGCCAGCCCGTCGCGGGCCGCCCGACGCCGGGTCGGGTCGTCCGAGTCGAGTGCCGCGCGGGCGTGTCCCACCAGTGTGTCGACCACGTCGGAACTGTACCCGCGTGGTCCGGTGCACCGTCCGGCACGGTTGTCGGCGGGGTCCGCGGGGAACCATGGCGCGATGAGCAGCTACCGCGACCCGATCCTGCACGGCGACGTCTACCCGTCCGAGGAGGAGATCGACCCGACCGGGGTCGGCCTGGAGCCGGCGAGCGCCCCGCCGTCGGCGTACCCGGACCGGACGGCGCCGACCACGACGCCCGGCCCCCGGGTGGCGCGGAACGAGGCGCACTCGATCGTCACCCACCACCTGGACGGCTCGACGCAGGTGGTGACCGACCTGGACGGTGACGGGATCGCCGACGTGGTCCAGGTCGACCTGGACGGCGACGGCGTACCGGACATCACCTACCTGGACAGCGACCGGGACGGCCGGTTGGACACGGTGGTGCGCGAGCCGGACGCCCGCCACCGCTGACCGGCCCGGCCGCCCGCCACCGGCGCAGTGGCCGCCGGGGTCACAGCTGGGGCATGACCTCGGCGGCGACCAGTTCCAGCTGGTCCAGGTCGGCCAGGTCGAGCACCTGGAGGTAGATCCGCTCGCTGCCGGCCTCGGCGTAGCGGCCGATCGTGTCGACCACCTCGGCGGGGGTGCCGGCGACCCCGTTCTGCCGCAGTTCGGCCGGTTCCCGGCCGATGACGGCGGCCCGGCGGGCCACCTCGGCGTCGTCCCGGCCGCAGCAGAGCACCAGCGCGTTGGACCAGCGCAGGGTGCCCGGGTCGCGGCCCGCCTCGGCGCAGGCCGCGCGGACCCGGCCGAACTGGGCGACCGTCTCGTCGACCGAGACGAAGGGCAGGTTGAACTCGTCGGCGTAGCGGGCGGCCAGGCGCGGGGTGCGCTTGGGTCCCTTGCCGCCGAGCAGGATCGGCGGGCGGGGCTGCTGCACCGGCTTGGGCAGTGCCGGGGAGTTCTCGACCGGGTAGTACCGGCCGGCGTGGTCGAACCGTTCGCCGGCCGGGGTCTCCCACAGCCCGGTGATGACGGCGAGTTGCTCCTCCAGCCGGTCGAAGCGTTCGCCCAGCGGCGGGAACGGGATGCCGTAGGCGGTGTGTTCCTCGGCGAACCAGCCGGCGCCGAGGCCCAACTCGACCCGGCCGCCGCTCATCTGGTCGACCTGGGCGACGGTGATCGCCAGCGGGCCGGGCAGCCGGAAGGTGGCCGCCGTGACCAGCGTGCCGAGCCGGATCCGGGAGGTGTCCCGGGCCAGCCCGGCCAGGGTGGTCCAGGCGTCGGTCGGGCCGGGTTCGCCGGTGGAGGACCCCATCGCCAGGTAGTGGTCGGAGCGGAAGAACGCGCCGTAGCCGGCGTCCTCGGCGGCGCGGGCCACCGTGAGCAGTTGGTCGTAGGTGGCGCCCTGCTGGGGCTCGGTGAAGATCCGCAGTTCCATGCTCCGAGCATAGGGAGCCGGGCGGGCACCCGCTCGGGCCCCGCCGACCAGCTATATGCCTTGACAGCAATATGCCGGTGCAGGCATATTGCCTGCGTGTCCGTTGACGCCTTCGCCGTCCTGGCCGAGCCGAGCCGCCGCCGCATCCTCGACACGCTCCGCCGGGCCGAGTGCAGCGTCGGCGAGCTGGTCGACACGCTGGAGCTGAGCCAGCCGGCCGTCTCCAAACACCTGCGGGTGCTCCGCGAAGCCGGCTTCGTCTCCTGCCGCGCGGTCGCCCAGCACCGCATCTACCGCCTCGACCCGCGTCGGCTGCGGGCGGTGGACGACTGGCTGGCCCCGTACCGGCGGATGTGGGAGACCCACCTCGACGCCCTGGAGCGTCACCTCGACAAGGAGTGACCATGGATCCTGCCCCGTTGCGCCCCGGCCCACCGGCCGAGGTCACCGCCGTCCCCGCCGACGGCCGGTGGACCCTGCGCTTCGTCCGCGAACTGCGGCACCCACCGCAGCGGGTCTGGGCGGCGCTGACCGACCCGGCCCAGTTGGCCGGGTGGGCGCCGTTCCTGGCCGACCGCGACCTCGGCACCCCCGGCGACGTGGTGCTCACCCTGGTCGACGGCGACACGACCGACGCGCAGCCGGCCACCGTCCGCCGGGCCGAGGCACCGCGCCTGCTGGAACACACCTGGGGCGGGGACCTGCTCCGCTGGGAGCTGACCCCGACCGCCGACGGCACCCGGCTCACCCTGTGGCACACCGTCGCCGACCGGGGCACGCTGCCGATGGTGGCCGCCGGCTGGCACCTCTGCGTCGACGTCGCCGACCGGCTGCTCGCCGGCGACCCGGTCGGCCCGGTCCGGGGCCGCGCCGCCCTCGACCACGGCTGGGCGCAACTACGCGACGCGTACGCCCACGAACTCGGCGACGGCTGAGACGCCCGCGCCTCAGCCGAACGGCCTGGTCGCGTACGCGGCACGCAGGGCGGCCAGGCCCGGCTGCTTCGGCGTCAGGGTGCCCCAGCCGGAGTTGAAGTAGTTCGCCCGCACGATCCGGGGCCCCCGCTCGGCGTTGAGCCGGGCCAGGGCCGCCGGCACGGTGGCGATCCAGGCCGCCTGGTCGGGGAAGGCGGACACCTGCACCCCCCACTCCGCGATGATCACCGGTCGGGAGAGCGCCACCGGCCCGAGGTCGGTCACCGCCCAGTCCCGCGTCCGGCGGAACCGGCCCGACGCGGTGTGCGCCGGGTCGGTCGCGTAGACGTTCCACTGGAGGAAATCCACCCGGGACATCAGCGCCTCCGGATGGGTACGCCGGAAGGCCGCCCGGTCGAAGCCGCCCGAACCGACCGAGAAGGTGGTGCCGGTGGGCAGGCCCCGGGCCCGCAACCAGTTCACCACGTAGGTCAGCGCCTGCACCGCGCGGGCGTCCGACTCGGCCCAGGTGAACGACACACCCGCCTCGGTGGTGCCGAACTCGTGGTCGGTGTCCAGCTCCGAGGCGAGTTGCAGGTTCACCGGGAACCCCAGCGTCCGGTACTGCGACAGGGCGCGGGCGAGCAGCCCGTCGCACTGACCGGCGAGCACCTGCCCGTACCCGTACGCCCGGGGCCAGGTGGTGCCCGGACGCTGCTGGATGGTCATCGCCGGCGCGGGAACGGTCCAGGTCACCCCGTCGACGGTGAACGTCTGCGCGCCGGGGCTGCCCGCGCCGTAGTGCTTCAGCTCCAGCACCATGTTCGCCGCGACCCCGGCCCGCCCGAGGTCGCGCAGCCAGGTCATGCCGTAGCCGGGGAAGACGTAGCCGTCGGCGAGGCTGCGGTACTGGGTCAGCGAACGGAAGTTCCCGCCCACCATGTCCCCCGTCGGGTCGGCGTTGCCGGCCAGGTAGTAGCCACCCCACACCGGTGGTGCCAGAGCGTAGTCGGCCGCCGCGCTGGCGGTGCGTCCGCCCTGGTCACGCACGGTCACGGTGACCCGGGGCATCAGGCCACCGCCCGGTACACGGCGGTCGTCCCGGTGTCCGAGACCATCGTCCAGGCCCGGCCGGAGTCGTCGGCGATCTCGACGCCGAGCGGGTCGATGACCGCGGTGACCCGCACCGGGGCGCTGCTGTTGCCGTCCGGGTCGGTCAGCACGATGGTGACGGTCACCGGCCGGGTGTCCGGGTCGGCGTAGTCGACGGTGAGCGTCATCGGCTCACCCGGGGCGTAGGTCGAGGCGTCGAGGCTGGCGGTCACGGTGGGAGCGGCCATGGCGGCCCCTCCTTCCTTGCTGGCCCGGTCGACGGGCGCGACGCCCGCCGGCCGGAGATGGTGACGTCGTTGTCCGGACCGGGCGGTGGCGACCGGGCACGGTCACCGCCGGCCGGCCGGACCGGTGCGCCGCGCCTCCCCGGCCACACCGCCATCCACCTGCGTCAACAGTGCCCCCTGCGAGCCCCGGGCGTCCTGTCGGCAATCCGCCAGGTCACCGGGTGCGGCGTCGGCGGAACAGGTGGGCACCGAGGCTGACCAGGGTGCTGCCGAGGCCGGTGCCGAGGAACACCAGCACCGCCCCCACCACCCACAGCCCGGAGTCGTCGGTCGCCGCCGCGTGCCCCGACCAGGCGGCCGTGAACGCCACCGTCATCACCGGCGCCACCAGCACCGGGCTGAGCAGCCAGCCGGCGACGGCGGCGACCACGACCAGGGTGAGCACCGCGCCGACCACCTGCCAGACCGCGTACGGACCGGAGGTCGCGCCGGTGCGGGGATCCGTCGAGTAGCCGCTCTCCCACCCCAGCCAGGCCGCCCAGGTGCCGATCGTCGCGGCCGCCAGCAGCACACCGCCGAGAAGGGTTCGGGTACGCGTCATCTGCACGCCCCGATCATCGTCGGCGGGGCCGGCCACCGGATGAGCACCCGTACTCACGATCACCGGCACACCACCCTTCGCAGCGGTAACCGCCCTGGTCGGGGGCCGTGTGGCGCGGGTTGCCCCGATCGGCGAGACTCGGTCGGAACCACCCCCGGGGGCCGTCCCCCGGACCCCGGCGAACGGTTGGAGCCCATGGCAGACCCCTCCCTGTTCTGGCTGGCCGGCGCGGTGCTGCTGGTGACCGCGGGCGTGGCGACCAGCCTGCTGCCGCACCGGCGGGCCCACGCGGAGCAGCGGCGGACCGCCTGGTCGGCCGCGCGCGCGGCGATCGACAGCGCGGCCGTCAGCCGGGACGCGGCCCCGGGCCCGGTGCCCGAGGCGGAACGGCTGCTGACCCGCGCCGAGTCGCTCGCGGGTGCACGCGGCGGGGTCGACGCGGCGCGGGCGGCGGCCGAGCACGCCCGGCAGGCCGACCGGCTGTGGCGGGAGCACCGGTGACCGCCCGCGGATACCGCCGCCTGGCCGAGCCGCTGCGTTGGACGCTGCTCGGGCTCGCCGTGCTCGTCCTGGTGGTCTTCCTGGTCGCCCAGCGGCAGCAGGGCATCGACGTCAGCTACGGCCGGTCACCGGCGTCGACGGCCGGGGTCGACACGGACGGCGCCGGCACCTCCGACCGGGCCACCGTGCCGTCGGTGGACGAGATGACCGCGCTGGTCGCCGCCGCGCCGGTGGTCCGCCTGCCCGGCTCGGTGGCGTACTGGAACGAGCAGCGGGTGCGGGAGGTGGCCGGCGACACCCGGATCCTGGTCGCCCCGCCCGGCCTGGACAAAGACGAACGGGAGCGGGTCCGGGACGTGGAGAACGCCACGATCCGGGTGATCGGCACCGAGGTCAGCGGCGGTTTCTACCAGGCCAGCTCCGACCGGCTGCCCGCCTGGCGGGCACAGTTCGCCACCGGGGACGTCACCGACCTGCTGATCGCCCTGATCACCGCGCTACGCAAGGAGTCCACCCCGGCCGACCGGGACGAGCTGCGCTGGCGCGAGCCGAGCGGGCCGGAGCTGACCACCGTCCTGACCGACCTGCGGGCCACCAGCCGGCACATCGCGCCCGGCGCGACCCTCACCGACGTGCCCGAGGCCGCCGCCCGCAACGCCTTCCCCGACGGCGCCTGGTACGTAGCGCTGCCCGTGCAGCGCTACGGCGAACCCCTGCCCCGGTACGGCCCCGCCCTGAGCGCCCGGTTCCCCGACCGGCCGATCGTGGTGATGTACGGGCTCTGGATCGAATACCACGGGCCGGGCGCGGCGGACTTCGCGGAGCTGGCCGGGGCGAGCTTCTACGGCCAGTTCGCCGGCGTGCTCAGCCGCTCCGACTATCCGCAGCGCAACGTGCTGGGTGTCTACCTCAACCGGGTGACCGACATCCGCTACGCGGGCCTGTTCGAGCGGCCCCTGCCGTACCGGCCGGCCGACCCGCTGCGGGTGGCGCTGCCGGCGCTGCCGTGGCTCTTCGCGGGCTGCGTGGCGGCGTTCATGGTGCTGTCGGCCCGGTCGTTGCGCCGGCCCGGCCGGCGGCTGGGCAGCCGGCGGGACACCACGCCGACCCGGCTGGCCGGGTTGACCGCGCTGGCCGTCGAGGTGTCGCTGCTGACCGACGCCCGCAGCAACCCGGCGCTGACCCGGGGCATCGTCACACTCCAGGCCGCCCGGTCGGCGTGGGAGGAGAAGCTGCCCGCCCGGCACGTCCGCACCCTGCTCGACGAGGCGGCGGCCGAGCTGGACGACACCGCGCGCCAGGTCGGCATCGCCAGTTACCGCCCGGACAACTACCTGCGGGGCAGGCTGTCATGACACGTTCCGTATCCCCGCAGACCGCCGCCCGCTCGTGGCAGGGACGCGTCGCCGGCCTGCTCGGCACCCCGTTCGGCCTGGCCGTCCTGGCCTGCCTGGTGCTGGCCGGCTGGGCGGTGTGGAGCGGTGGGGCGCTGGACGGCGCGATCGCCAGGCACGTGCGCACCACGTCGTTCTATGCCGACCCGGGGCTCGACGTGGACCGGGCCGAGGCGGAACGGATCATCGGCAACCGCCGGCTGGTGGTGATCCTACGCTCCCCCGGGGCCGACCTGCGGGACACCTGCAAGCAGGTGCACCGAGCCGCCGACGGGACCATCGTGCTGGTGCTCAGCCGCGACGGCGACGACTACGACACCTACGGCTGCGCCCTGGTGCCCGGGTACGAGAAGAAGAACCTGGGCAAGGCCGCCGCGGCCGAGATGATCATCGGGCGGGGCATCGACACGTTCGTCGACCGCCCACTGGAGGCCGTGAAGGTCATCGCCGTCAACTACGACCGGCTGGTCAAGGCCGGCACCGTGCCCGACGGCGCGCGGAGGATCAGCCCGTCGCTGCCCCGGTTCCTGCTCGCCGCCGCGGCGGTCACCGGGGTCGTCGCCGGAGCATCCGGGCTCTACTTCGGTGGCCGGCGGGCCGGGCGGCTCGCGGCGGCCCGACGGGTCCGCCGCGACGAACGCACCGACAGCCGCAGCATGCTCAGCGCCGCCACCGCCGGCCTGGCCCAGCAGATCATCGACCTCGACCCGACGTACGCCCTGCTGAGCAGCCGGCGCGGCGGCGACGACAGCACCTTCGTCAAGCGCTACCGGCAGTTGACCTCCGACCATGCCGCCCTGCTCGACCGGCTGTCGACCCTGGACGACGCCGACGAGGAGGCGGTACGGGCACTGACCGACCGGGTCGAGTCGCTGAGCCGCCGGGCACAGTCCCTCACCGACCGGAAACCCCACCCGTCCCCGTGACCCGTCACACCGGCCGGGCCGGCCACCGTGCGTCCAGCTGTCCGAAGCACGACTGACCGGGGACGGCTCTGGCGCTTCCGGTGAACCGCTTCGTAGTGTGTGCGGGTTCGGCCGACAGCCACACGGGAGGATGAAGACCGCTGAGTTCCGCCCGATCCGACCTCCCCCGGGAAACGGCGGTCGCGGTCCACGCCGGTGACCTGCCATGAGTCTCCTCCAGCAGCTCGCCGGGTTACCGGCGGACCGCGTCGTGCAGCTGCGCGGCGTACCCACCGACACGGTCGCGGCGGCCACCACCGGGGACGCGGCCGGCCCGGTCGCCGTCGTGCTGCGACCCGGCCCGACCCGTACCCCCGGTTCCTTCGTCCGTGCCGTCCTGGACGACCTCGAACGGGTGGCGGTGGCGCTGCTGCCCGGCTGGCTTCCCGAGGCCGCGCACGTGGCCCGCGCCGACCCGTTCGGCCTGGCCGCCGTCCGGGCCGCAGCCGGCCGGCGGGCGCGGGGCTCCGCGCACTCCGCGCCGTTCCTGGCGTACCTCGCCGGTGTGGCGGTGTCCGGGCGGCGGCCACCGACCGACCCGTTCCCCCCGGAGGTCCGCTGTCCCGGGTTGACCCGGGTGGTGGCGGACGGCTTCGACCGGCCCCGGCTGAGCCTGCTGGTCGAGGTGCCCGCCGGTCTCGACCCGGCCGGGGAACGGGCCGTCGTGGCGGGCGCGGAGTGGCTGTGCCACCACGGCCGGGCCGCCGTGTGGCTGACCGGGACGCCGTTGCGGCACGAGGACCGGGTGGTCGACGTCGTGCTCACCCCGGCGGCGACGCCGCCGGGGCCGGTCCCGGCCACGCCACCCCGGCCGGTCCCGGCGACGCCACCCCGGCCGGTCCCAGCCACGCCACCGACGGTGCTCGGGCGTCCCCATCCCGGCAGCGCCACCGAGGCGGCACTGGAGGCGGCACTGGCCGCCGAGGGCTGGGCGGCGGGCCGGGTCTGGAACCGCTACCACCAGTCGCATCCCCTCGCGCCCCCGGTCTGCCCCGACCTGCTCTGGCCCGCGGAACGCTGTGTCGTCGAGGTCGACGGCCCGGAGCACTGCCGGCCGGACCGGTTCGAGGCGGACCGGCAGCGCGACGTGCGGTTGCAGATGGACGGTTACGCCGTCCTGCGCTTCACCAATGCCCGAATCAACCACGACGTCGGGGCGGTGGTGCACCAGATCGGCACCGTCATCCGGGCCCGACGACGCGACATGGCGGAAGGAACGTTCCATGCCCCGCGATGACCTCACCCCCTCCGAGAGCGCGATCCTGATCGTGTTGATGGCCGAGGCCCGGGAGGTGCCCAACACCGAGTTGCGCAAGCGCTACGGCGTCGACGTCCGCAAGTCGTACCGGGACAAGCTCAACCGGCTCGGCTTCCTGGACAGCCGCCGCGACGGCAACACCTTCCTGCACCAGCTCGCCGACAAAGGGTGGGTCCGGGTGCAGGAGGACCTCAACTTCCAGTCGGCGCAGGGCCGCATCCTCGGCGGGGCGCTGACGGCGTTGCAGGTGAACCTGCGGGACCGGGTGATGGGCCGCAGCGACTACCGCACGTTCGGTGAGATGTTCGCGTTGACCGACGTACGGGCCGGCACGGGGCAACCGGACCAGCGGCGTACCCTCGGGCTCCGCGTCCGGCACGCCTATGCGGCATTGGCCGCCGAACCGGGGGCCTGGGTCAGCCTGACCCGGCTGCGGCCGTTCTTCGGCGACGTCGACCCCGCCGACCTCGACGGGGCGCTGCGGGACCTGGAACGCGAGCCGGACGTCGACATCGTCCCGGAAGAGAACCAGAAGCTGCTGACCCCGGCGGACGTGGCGGCGGCCCTGCGGCTCGGCGGCCAGGACAAGCACCTGCTGGCGATCGGGGTGGGATGACCGTGGCGGAACAGGCGGCCCTGGCGGCGCTCAGGCTCGACTGGGCACCGGTGCCCGACGACGTCTGGCGGCCCTCGCCGTTCCACGTGGAGGGCCTGCACACCGCCGTGGTCCGCGACGTCCTCGACGGGGTGGCCGACGCCCGGAACAGCGCCGACAGCAGCCCGATCGGGTTGGTGCTCCAGGGTCAGCGCGGCTCGGGCAAGACCCACCTGCTGGGCTGGATCCGCCAGCAGGTGCAGCAGCAGGACGGCTACTTCTTCCTGGTCGGCCTGCTCGACGCGCGCGGCTTCTGGGACAGCGTGCTCACCGCCATGCTCGACGGGCTCGCCCGGCCGGTGCCCGACGGGGAGAGCCAGCTCCGGCTGCTGCTGCGCCGGCTCTCCTCGATGGTCGGGGCACCCCGGTCGGCCCGCCGGGCGGTGATGGGCGACACCGAACTGACCCGGCCGGCCCTGGACGCGTTCGTCGAAGGGCTCGTCGGGTACGCGCCGCACGTGGCCCGTGCCTGCCGGGAGACGGCGCGGGCGCTCGCGCTGAGCGTCTCGGAGGACGGCACCCACCGGGACATCGCGGAGAACTACTTCACCTCGGGCGAGGAGGGGGAACCGGGCGAACGCGGTGCCTGGGGCATGCGGCGGGCCCCCCGCACCGCGCAGCAGATCGTCCAGGAACTCTCCTGGCTGCTGGCCCTCACCGGCCCGTCCGTGATCGCCGTCGACCAGATCGACACCCTGATCGCGCAGTCCGTGGCCAGCGGTGACGCCCTGCACGCCCGGCCCGGCGCGCAGGACGACCCGGAGCAGGCCGCGGTGCACGCCCGGATCGCCGACGGCCTGATGTCGCTGCGCCAGCTCACCCGCCGCACGCTCACCCTGGTGGCCTGCCTGCCGACCTCGTGGACGATCATCAGGAGCCGGACGGTGGGGACGGTGAGCGACAGGTTCCGGGTGGCGCCCCGGCTCACCACCATCCACGACGCCGCCCTGGCCCGGCAGATCGTCGAACGGCGGTTCGCCGCCCGGTTCGCCGAGCGCGGCTTCGTACCCCCGTATCCGTCGTGGCCGGTGCGGCCGGAAGCCTTCGCGCAGGCCGAGGGGATGACCCCCAGGCAGTTGCTGATCGACATCGACCGGCACGTCCGGGCCTGCGTCGTGGCCGGCGAGGTGCGGGAGCTCGACCGGCTCGGTGCCGCGGCGCAGCCGCAACCCCACGGCCCGGACCTGCCCCCCGTCGCGGACCTCGATCGCTTCGACGCGAGATTCGCCCAGCTCAAGAGCGAGGTCGACGTTTCCGCCCCGCTGGCCCGCGACAGCGAGGACGGCACCGTCCCGGCGTTGCTCGCGGCGGGGCTGACCGCCTGGGTGATGGCGCGCGGCGAGGGCGGCGGATCGTTCAGCGTGGACCCGCCCCCGAGCGCCCAGCCGCCGCTGCACGCCCGGCTCCGGCTCACCCTCGACGAGGCCACCGAGGACCAGGTCCACTGGTGTTTCCGGGCGATCAGCGAGGAACACCACGCCATCGCCGCGCTGGCCCGGCTGCGGAAGGCGTGCACGGTGGCGGGGCTCGACGCCCGGGTGGCCCGCCGCAAGCTCTTCCTGCTCCGCAACGGGGCCTGGTCGAGCGGGGCCAAGACCCGGCAGGCGGTCACGGCCTTCACCCAGGCCGGCGGGACGATCCTGCCGCTGGACCACGAGGACCTCCGCATCCTCGGGGCGCTGCGGGTCATGCTGGCCGAGTCCCCCGCCGACATCCGGGGCTGGTTGACCACCCGTCAACCGACCCGGGACATCTCCGTGTTGCGGCAGGCCCTCGCTTCCGCCGATGACTGGCTCTCCGATGCTGCCGGCGACCACAAAGCCGGTTCAGCGGTACGCCCGAACCACACCGGACCGGTCACCGCAGGACCGACCGAGACGACACCGACCGAGGTGGAATCGGTCGACGCGGGGACAGCCGGCGGGAGGCCCGGCTCGGGGGACGTCGACCCACCACCGGCCGGCGGTGAGAAGTCGGGTCCGTGCCTCACCGTGGGGTACGACCACCGCACCGACGAACCCGTGTCCCTCCCGCTCGAAGCCCTCCGCAAGCACACCACCATCTTCGCCGGCTCCGGGTCGGGCAAGACCGTGCTGATCCGGCGCGTCCTGGAGGAGTGTGCCCTCGCCGGGGTCTCCGCCATCGTCCTCGACCCCAACAACGACCTGGCCCGGCTCGGTGACGGGTGGCCGGAGCCGCCGCCGGACTGGCGCGCCGGGGACGCGGAGAAGGCCGACGACTACCTCGCCGGGACCGACGTGGTGGTGTGGACGCCGCGCCGGTCGTCGGGCCGCCCGTTGAGCTTCCAACCGCTGCCGGACTTCCGGGGCGTGCGCGACGACCCCGACGAGTTCCACGAGGCCGTGGAGGCGGCTGTCGCGTCGCTCGCGCCGCGCGCCCAGCTGACCGGTCGGACCAACAAGGTCCACCTGGGGCTCGCCGTGCTGCGTAAGGCCGTCGAGCACTACGGCCGGCGGGGCGGCAGCCGGGTGCAGGGGCTGATCGACACCCTGGCCGATCTGCCGGACGGGCTGCTGGACATCGACGGGGCGGACAAGATCGGGGTGGGGATCGCGCAGTCGCTGGCCGCGGCGATGGTCAACGATCCGCTGTTCGGCGGCGAGGGCAGCCCGATGGACCCGGGGCTGCTGCTCACCCCCGCCCCCGGCGCGCGGGCCCGGATCTCCGTGGTCAGCCTCGTCGGGTTGCAGTCCGACGAGGCCCGGCAGGGCTTCGTCAACCAGTTGCAGATGGCGTTGTTCGCCTGGATCAGGAAGCACCCGGCGAACGACAGGCCGCTGCTCGGGCTGCTGGTGATGGACGAGGCACAGACGTTCGCCCCGTCCGGCGCGATGACGCCGTGCACCCAGAGCACGCTGGCGCTGGCAGCGCAGGCCCGCAAGTACGGCCTGGGGCTGGTCTTCGCCACCCAGGCGCCCAAGGGGTTGCACAACCGGATCCCGGGCAACGCGGCGACCCAGCTCTACGGCCGGTTGAACAGCCCGATCCAGATCGAGGCCGCCCGGGAGATGGCCAAGGCGAAGGGTGGCGACATCGTCGACGTCGCCCGGCTCGGCACCGGCGAGTTCTACCTCGCCGCCGAGGGGGCCGCACCGGTGAAGATCAGGACCCCGCTGTCGCTCAGCCATCATCCGCGTAGTCCGCTCACCGCCGAGGAGGTGCTGGAGCGGGCCCGCCGCAGGTGAGCTCGACGAACCCTCCACCCTGCGGATCTTGCCACCGCGATCTAGCGTGGAAGGAGCCTGTTCACCGGCAGTAAGGATCATCGATGTTGCGCAAGCATCTGATCGGGTTGATCGTCGGCGTCGTCGTCATCGTGTCGCTGGGGGCCGCCGCCGTGGTCTGGCTCACGCCCGACGGGCCGGAGTCGACCGGGCCGGGGCCGGACGCGGCGGCACCGGCCGGGGTGACCACCTCCGGGCCCACGCAGCCGACCCCCGGCAGCCCCGCCCCGTCGACCACCGTGCCCGGCGCGGTCGCTTCGGCGTCGCCGGAGGCCGGCCCACGGCAGATGAGTCGCCTCCTGTACGACGACGGGCAGAACACGGCGACCGTCACGGGTCTGGAGGTCACGGCGGGGACGTTGCGGGTGCAGCTGCGCTATGCGACCCGGTCCCCCGGCGGCTGGGTGCTCAGCTGCCCGGCCCGGACGGCGGATCTCCAGTCGTCGCATCTGACGCTGGCCGACGGGCGGGAGGTCTTCCCGGTCGACACGTACTGCGCGTCGCAGCGGCCCGGCACGGATTTCACCCTGCGGCCCGGTGCGGTCCTGGAGAGCTGGGGCGTGTTCCCGGTCGTGCCGTCCGGCGACGACCCCTTCTCCCTCACCTGGTACGACCTGGGCACCGTCGAGGGGCTGAAACTCTGAGCGGGCCGTGGGGCCGGCGGTTGACGGGTCAGTGCGCGGGGGACGACTGCGCCAGGTCCGGTGGGGCGGCGTGCCGGGTTTCGGTGGCGCATACGCCGGCCAGCAGGTCGGCGGTGGTGTGCGCCCGCACGTCGGCCTGCGTACCGTCGGCGAACCGGGCGACGACGGCCCGGACGTGCCGCTCGGCGGTGTCGGCGAGCCCGTCGTAGACGGCGGCGAAGGTCTCCCGGGCGGGGCCGCGCAGCCAGCCGGCGGGCAGCAGCCGCAGCGGTAGCTGCGGATCGAGGGTGGGGAACCGCCGGAAGGTGTCCATCACCTCGGTCCGGGCCCGGACCGCCTCCGCGCCGTCGACCCGGCCGGCGGCGATCCGTGGCAGCAGGGGCCGCCAGCGCCGCAGGAAGCTCTCGTACTGTTCGGCGACCGCCGCGACGTCCCAGGCGTCGAGCGGGTCGCGGCCGGCGACCGCGTCGAGGTCGACCCGGCGGCCCCGGAACACGGTGACCGCGCCGAGGTGGAGCTGGGTGAGCTGGGCCCGTGCCTTCGGGGTCAGCTCGTGCGGCGAGATCCACAGTCCGTCGTACAACGGCGCGTAGCCCAGCCACCGGAGTTGGCCGCGCAGGGCGCGTCGTTGCGCGCTGCGCTCCTGGGGCAGGGAGAACGCGACGAGGGTCCAGCACTCGTCCCACGGTTGGGTGGTGGTGGTCGCGGCCATCACCCAGCTGCCACCGACGGAGAGGCTGACGGCGGCGGACCGGCTGAGCCGGTACGAGCTGCGCCGGCCCTGCCGGCTCCCCTCCAGTACGCCCCGGCGGGCCAGCCGGCTGATCACGGTCCGCGCGCCGGCGAGGCTGACGTCGGACTCGGCCAGCAGCGCGACGATCGCGGCGGACGGCAGCCACGCCCGGGTCCGCAGCGTGTAGTCGGCCAGCAGGGTCACCGCGACGCCCTGGGGCGAGTTGCCGGCCTGCCGTCGGGGCAGCCGCACCGGGTGGTCCCCGTCGTCGGGGAAGATCTCCTCGATGTCGAACGGGTGTGGCACTGGGACGCTCCGGGCTCGGCTGGGCGACGGTGGCACCGACTGTAGACGGCGCACCGGTGCCCGCCTACCGAACGCGGTCCGGGGTGGACCCGGGGGCGGAACCGGTGACCGTCAAGTGTATCGAGGTCATTCGATTGACACTTGTCGGACCGAGGAGAACACTAAGTGCCATGCAATGCCCTGGGGCCGGGGCAGGGCATGCCGGACGTAGTGGGCCGGCGCGGACGACACGGGCATCCGGGCGTACCCGTGCCGCACGGTCGCGCGGCCGATCTCAATCTGTGAGGGAGTCACGCCCATGAGAATCAGACGGAAACTGCTGCTCGCCCTGGCGGCGCCGCTGGTCGCCACCGTGGCGGCAGCCGCCCTGGTGGTCCCGACACTCCAGCCGGCGTACGCCGCGTCGCTGGTCGAGGTGACCAACTTCGGCGACAACCCCGGTCGGATGCGGATGCACATCTACGTGCCGAACACCCGCCCGACCAACCCGGCGATCGTGGTGGCCATGCACGGCTGCGGCGGCACCGGCCCCGGCTTCTACTCCAGCAGCGAGTTCGCCTCGCTCGCCGACCGGTACGGCTACATCGTGATCTACCCGTCGGCGACCCAGCAGGCCGGCTTCGGCAACTGCTTCGACACCTGGTCGGACGCCGCGAAGCGCCGGGGCGGCGGCAGCGACCCCGTGTCGATCGTCTCGATGATCAACTACACCGAGCGGCAGTACGGCGGCGACCCCCGCCGGGTGTTCGCCACCGGCAGCTCGTCGGGCGGCATGATGACCAACCACATGCTGGCGGTCTACCCGGACGTGTTCGCCGCCGGGGCCGCCTTCATGGGGGTGCCCTACAACTGCTTCGCCAACGCGGCCGACTACCCGCCCGGCGCCAGCCAGTGCACCGGCGGGAACATGAACCGCACCCCGCAGCAGTGGGGCGACGCGGTACGCCAGCAGGCGTACCCCGGGTACACCGGGCCCCGGCCGAAGGTGCAGCTGTGGCACGGCACCGCCGACACCCTGGTGCCGTACTCGCTGCTCCAGGAGACCATCGAGCAGTGGACGAACGTGTTCGGGCTCAGCCAGACGCCCACCTCCACCGACACCCCGCAGTCCGGCTGGAACCGCCGCCGCTACGCCGACGCCAGCGGCAACGTGCTCGTCGAGGCGTACAGCATCCAGGGGGCGGGGCACAGCCTGCCCGCCGGCGGGATGGCCGCCGTCGCCCTCCAGTTCTTCGGCCTGACCAGCCCGACCCCGACCACGCCGCCCACCACCCCACCGCCCACCACGCCCCCGCCCACCACGCCTCCGCCGACCACCCCGCCGCCCACCACGCCCCCGCCGACCACCACCCCGCCGCCCAGCTCCGGGGCCTGCCGGGTCACCGCCAGCGTCAACGCCTGGAACAGCGGCCTGACCGAGAACCTGACCATCACCAACACCGGTTCCAGCGCCGTGAACGGCTGGTCCCTGGTGTTCACGCTGCCCGGCGGGCAGAGCATCACCTCCGGCTGGAACGCCACCTACTCCCCCTCGTCGGGGCAGGTGACGGCGCGCAACGCCAGCTACAACGGCACCATCCCGGCCGGTGGCTCGATCGACATCGGCTTCCAGGCCAACCACACCGGCAACACCGCCAAGCCCTCCTCGTTCACCCTCAACGGCGCGGCCTGCACGGTCGCCTGACCGACCCGCTCCACCGTCCGTGCCCGGCCGCCCCGTTCGGGGTGGCCGGGCACGGCGTCGGCACACCGCGCCCCGGCCCACCCCGGGGGCACAGCCCTGGTCACGCGGCGGCGACGCCGAACCACCGGGACAGCCGGTCGCGCAGCTCCTGCTGGTCGTCACCGACCCACGCGACGTGCCCGTCGGGCCGCAGCAGCAGCGCGGGCGCCTCCAGTTCCCCGCCGCCGTCGACGACGTGGTCGACCCGGTCGGCCCAGCCCGCCACCGACAGTTCCCCGGTCTGGTCCAGCAACAGCCCCCGACCCCGGTGCATCAGCCCGTAGAGGCGTCCCCGCTTCAGCTCCACGTCCCGCAGCCGCCGGCCGACCAGGTCGTGGTCGGCACCGAGGTCGTAGCGGACCGAGATCGCGGTGATCTTCTCGATCAGGTACCGGTTCACCTGCTCGAAGTCCATCAGCTCGGTCAGCAGCCGACGCACCGCCTGCGGGCCGGCCTCCAGCGACATCAGCTCCGTCTGCGCCCGGGTGTTGTCCAGCACGTCCGCAGCCACCGGCCGGCGCTCCGCCTGGTAGGTGTCCAGCAGGCCCGCCGGCGCCCAGCCGGCGACCTGCGCGGCCAGCTTCCAGCCCAGGTTGAACGCGTCCTGGAGACCGAGGTTGAGCCCCTGCCCGCCCAGCGGCGGATGCACGTGCGCCGCGTCGCCGGCCAGCAGCACCCGGTCGACCCGGTACCGCTCGGCCAGCCGGGTGGCGTCGCCGAAGCGGGACAGCCAGCGGGGCGAATGCACCCCGAAGTCCGTGCCGGCGGTCGCCCACAACTGCTGCCGGAAGTCCTCGATGGTCGGTGCCACCGTCCGGTCCTCACTCACCCCGGCGGCCGGTACGACGACGCGGTACAACCCCTCACCGTCGCCGACCGGGCCGACCCCGAACCGCAGCTGCGTCCGGCGCACCCGGGTCATCACCGCGACGACCTCGTCGAGCGACGCGGTCAGCTCCATCACGCCCAGCAGCGTCTCGTTCCTGGTGGGCTCACCGGGAAAGCCCACACCCAGCAGCTTGCGCACCGTGCTGCGGCCGCCGTCGCAGCCCACCAGGTAGCGGGTACGCAGGCGGGTGCCGTCGGCCAGCTCGGCGGTCACCGCGTCCCCGTCCTGGCTCAGCCCGACCAGTTCGCTGCCCCGCCGGATCTCGACGCCGACCGCCGTAGCGTGCTCGGTCAGCAACCGCTCGGTGACCGGCTGCGGGATGCCGAGGATGTAGCCGTGCGCGGTGTCCAGCTGCGACGGCCACTCCTTGACGATGCCGGCGAAGTAGCCGCCGACCTGGAACTGCCTGCCGTGTGCGAGGAACCGCTCCAGCAGGCCCCGCTGGTCCAGCAGTTCGATGCTGCGTACGTGCATGCCGAGCGAACGCACCACGCTGGTCGGCTCGGCGTCGCGTTCCAGCACCACCACCCGTACGTCGTGTAGCCGCAGCTCGGTGGCCAGCATCAGACCGGTCGGCCCGCCACCCACGATGGTCACGTCGATCATGGAGTCCCCGTTCGACTGCTCGCGCCGCCTGATGCGTCGATACCGGCGCATGCTTCGCGAATCTCGGATTTCGCCAGGTTCTGGCGTCGAGTGGAGATTCTGCACCGGCACCGGGGTCTTGCCGCAAGGCCCGGGGTGCGATATAAGTTAGAAGTGGCAGGGAGGCAGTGGCCCCCTGCCTTTGCCGTATCCCGCCTCTGGCGTGACCCATCTTTGCTGCGTCCCGGCCCGTGCCGGCTCCGGTGAGACGCACGACGCCCGCGACGCCGAGCGCCACGGTGGGCAGACTCAGCCCCGGCCCAGCCGTTCGGCGTGCTCGTGACAGCTCTGCGTGGCGTGCGTGACGAATTCGAGGATGTGCGCCAGCGTCTCGTCGTCGTAGCGCCGCAGGAACGCTTGTCCGTCGGTCACGATCGGCCCGTAGATCGTGCCGACCATCCGGTTGGCCAGCTCCGTCGGGCGGACGGTCACCCGACGGCGGTCGGCGCTGTCGCGTTCCCGGGTCGCGTACCCGGCGCGTTCCAGCCGGTCGATCGCGGTGGTGACACCCCCGGTCGTCATCCCGGCCGCGGCGGCCAGCTCGCCGGGGCTCGGCGGCTCCGGCGCGAACAGCAGCTCAAGGCAGCGCATGTCGGTGCGGTTCAGGCCGAGCAGGTCGGCGGCACGCTGGTCGAGCACGTCGACCGCGCGCTGGTACGCCTGCATCGCCTCGCCGAGCTGCTCCGCCAGACCCATGGTGGGAAATTCTAGCGAACCGTCGTACAGTATCTAGAAAATCTAGTAATCAGAGTTTCTAGAGGAGCGGTGGCATGGACGTACTCGTGATCGGCGCCGGGACCGGCGGGATGTGCCTGGCCCACGGCCTGCGGCAAGCCGGCATCAACGTCGCCGTCTACGAGCGGGACCGCACCCGCAGCGACGGCCTGCACGGCTACCGGGTCGGCATCGACCCGCACGGCAGCAGGGCACTCAAGGCGTGCCTGCCCGACCAGCTCTACCGCACGTTCGTGGCGACCTGCGCCCGCGCGCCGGAACACTTCGTGTTCTTCGACGAGCAGCTGCGGCCGACGCTGGCGCTACCCCTGCGCCCACCCACCGACGACGTCGACAGCGAGAAGTCGGTGAGCCGGATGACCCTGCGCCAGCTGCTCTTCACCGGCATGCAGGACGTCATCCACTTCGACAAGACCTTCGTCGGCTACCGGCACCAGGCCGACGGTCGCGTCACCGCCATCTTCGCCGACGGGACCACCGCGACCGGAGACCTGCTGGTGGCGGCGGACGGCGTCAACTCGGCGGTACGCCGGCAGTACCTCCCGCACGCCCGCACCGAGGACACCGGCATCATCGCGATCACCGCGAAGGTGCCGATGACGCCCCGGAGCACGGCGCTGCTGCCGACGCGGTACTTCCCCGGCATCGGGATGGTCCTCGCGCCCGGCGGCAAGTCCTGCATCCTGCACTGGATGGAGTTCCCCTGGGACCGGCAGGGCCGACCGAGGAACGACGACGAACTGCTGGCACAGTGGCCCGG
This sequence comes from Micromonospora sp. WMMD734, assembly GCF_049178975.1. Classification (NCBI taxonomy): domain Bacteria; kingdom Bacillati; phylum Actinomycetota; class Actinomycetes; order Micromonosporales; family Micromonosporaceae; genus Micromonospora; species Micromonospora sp. WMMD734. The sequence goes on along the minus strand of NZ_JBMHMK010000001.1, from coordinate 111,008 downwards.
CCTGCTGTTCGACAACACCCGCGACTACCTCAACTGGGGCATCGCGGCGGCGGCCGACAAGTTCCCCGCCGACGTCACGGGCTACGGCGGCGACGACCTGATCCGGCTCGCCCTGCGGATGACCCCGACGTGGAGCCCCCGGCTGCGCGAACTGTTCACCCTCGGCGACCCGAGCACCGCGTTCGCCATCACCATCCGCACCTCGGTGCCGATCCCGGCGTGGCCCAGCACGAACGTCACCCTGCTCGGCGACGCCATCCACACCATGACGCCGGGTCGGGGCGTCGGCGCGAACACCGCGCTGCGGGACGCGCAGCGGCTGACCGACGAGCTGACGCTCGTCCGTGACGGGCGCAAGGGGCTGGTCGAGGCCGTCCACGACTACGAGACCAGGATGATCGAGTACGGCTTCCAGGCCGTCCGGGACTCCCGGGAGCAGATGACCGCCGACGCCCTGGTGCACAAGCCGGTGCTGGGGCGCGTCGCGCTGGCCGGCATGCGCGGCTACCTGCGCGTGGTCGACCGGGTCCCGGCGCTCAAACGCAGGATGATCGACGGCCTGTACGAGTACCGCGGCGGCCAGGACTGACTGTGAGCATGGCGGGGTCGGTTCAGCAGTGGTGAGCTGATAGCTGGCAGCGGTGGGTGTGACTCTTGGACTGACTGGCTTCGTGCCTTCGGCCGGACTTGTCCACCCACTGCTGCCGGCGCCCGGCCCGGCGGGAGACGTTTGGCCTGATCAGGAGCTTGACCGCCAGTTAGCGGCTGGCGTGTCTCATCACAGTCCTGCCATCTCCGCACCGGACCGGACCCTCGCGTCCCCACGGTTTGGAGAGAACGCATGTCCATGCTGGCAGATCTGGTCGAGGTCGTCATCGGCGTCGACACCCACAAAGACACCCACACCGCCGCCGTGCTCGACACCCGCACTGGCGGTGTTCTGGCCAGGGCCACGGTGAACACCGACCCGGATGGCTATGCCGAGTTGGTGGCTCTGGCCGAGCAGCATTCAGGGCTGCGGGCGTGGGCCCTGGAGGGCTCCGGTGGTTACGGCGCCGGCTTGGCCCGGCACCTGGCCGATGCCGGTGAGCTGGTCGTGGAACTGGACCGTCCGGTCCGCCCGGCGCGTCGTGGCGGGGCGAAGTCCGACCCGATCGACGCCGAGCGCGCCGCTCGTGATGCCCTGGCCCGCACGCGGCTGGCTCAGCCGAAGACCGGTGCGCAGCGGGCAGCGCTGCAGGTGCGGCTGACCGCCCGCCGAGCGGCCGTGGAAGCCAGCGCCGACGCCCAGCGGCAGTTGCACGCGTTGGTGATCACCTCACCCGAGGCCGTGCGGGCCCGTTTCCGCGGCCAGAGCACCCGCCTCATGCTCACCACCGCCACCCGACTACGTCCCACCACCAGCGCAGAGGTGGACGTGTTCACGAGCTTGACCGTCCTACGAGACCTCGCCCGCCGCGTCCGCTTCCTCGAAGCCGAAGCCCTGGAACACGAAAAGGCGATCCGGACGATCGTGCGTTCCTGGCGACCCGACCTGCTCGACCTCACCGGCGTCGGACCGATCGTCGCCGCGACCATACTCACCGCCTGGTCCCACCCCGGCCGCTGCCGCAACGACGCCGCGTTCGCCATGCTCGCCGGCACCGCCCCCATCCCCGCATCGTCGGGCAAGACCACCCGCTACCGGCTCAACCGCTCAGGCGACCGCCAACTCAACCGCGCCCTGCACACCATCGTCCTGACCCGCCTCCAACGCGACCAGACCACCCGCGCCTACGCCGAACGCCGCCGCGCCCAAGGCAAAACCGACCGAGAGATCACACGCTGCCTCAAACGCTACGTCGCCCGAGACCTCTACCGACGCCTCGAAAACCCATCCCACCCACTTGACGCGGCATAGGAGCGTCTGCCCTTCCACGGCCCGGCGCCCGCCGGCTGAGGATCCGCCCCGGTGGGCCGGCAGCTGACCGCTCCCGACCCGGGGGTTGGTAGCGGTCAGCTGCCGGCTGGTCAGTTACCTCTGCCGGTTCCCCGGCTCAGCGCCGTCACCAGCTGTTCGGAGTAGATGCGCTGGACGTCCGCGTCGCTGACGATGCCCTGGTAGACAGCGAGATCGCTGACCTGCCCGTAGAGCCAACCGTCCGGCCCCGTCGGGGTGGTGGACCGGCCGACCAGCAGGGAACCGGTCGCCTGTCCGGGCTGCCAGGCGGGGTGCAGCCCCGCCGCGCCCGTCGGCACCCCGTCGACGTACAGCCGCACCTGCCGATGCCGGGCATCGAGAACCGCGGCGAGATGATGCCACTGGCCGGGGCCGGCAGCCGACGCGGTCGCCGTGGTGGTCGCGGAGTCGTCGGCCCCGGCGCGCACCTGGAACTCCCACCGCCCGCCGCCGGTCGGTTCGTACCCCAACCGGAACATGCTGCGGTCGCCGTCGTCCTGGGAGACGACCGCCTGCGCACCCCGCGCCGGGTCGAGCCGCGCCCAGACCGAAACCGCGAACGACTGGTCGGTGCGGAGCACCGATCCGTCCTGCCAGACCGGATTCCGCGGGTCTCCGGGGTTGATCTGGGTACGCGCGTACTCCCGGGTCGCCTCGCCGAAGTGGGGATCGGACGGATCATCGATCCAGTGCCGGTCGTCGAGCTCCAGCACCATGCCACGGGCCGAGTCGGTGATGAAACTGCCCTTGGTCAGGGTGAGCTGGCGTCCGAAGGAGCTGCCGTCCGACACGGAGCACAGAGTCGGATCGATGTCCTCCTCGTAGCACGGGACACCGCTCTCGAAACGCCAGGCTCCGGCGAGCGGCGCCCGCAACAGCCCGGGCTCCGAAAACCCGCCGGAGCCGGGATCGGACGCGAGCCAGCCGGTGAAATCCTGCCCCACTAGCGCTCGGGCGTACAGCCGGGCATCGGCCATGTTGCCCTGCCACCAGGTGCTGTCGCCGCGACCCAGGCGGAACTCGCCGGCCGGATCGTTGACGCCTGTCACATTGCCCACCACGGCTTCAGCCACCCCGTCGACCCGCAGGGTGAGAGTGTGCGCGGTGGCGTCGTACACCACCGCCAGATGGGTCCAGAGCCCGACCGCCGGCGTCGACGTCGACTGGGCGACGGCAATGGTGCCGCGCTTGCCGAGCTTCGAGGGCATCTGCACCTGCCACCGGTTGCTCGCCTTGTCGTAGCCGACCGAGAAGGTGGCCCGGTGGCTGCCGGCCTTGCTGGCGAAGACCCGGCTGACCGAGGTGTCGGTCAGCCGTACCCAGGTGGCGAGAGAGAACGTCGCGGAGGTGTCCAGGGTCGACGGCGTCGCGGACAGGTAGGACGAGGTGCCGTCGAAGCCGACCGCCGGGGCACCGAGCAACCGGGCGTCCTCCTGCCAACTGATGCCCGTGCCGGTCAGCGGGGTGTCGCCGCCCAACGCCGGCTGCCCGTCGGCAAGTGCCTGCTCCCGGGTGACGCCGGGCACCGCCTCCAGCCGCCAGCGCGCCGTCGCCGGGGCCGGGCGGTCGAACGTGGTCACACTGCGGCCGGGGTCCGCCCCGGCCGCCGGGCCGAGGGGAAGCAGCGTCACGGCAGCGATCGTGGTCAGGGTCAGGGCGACCCGGCCAAGGCGGAACACCGCGTTGTGGTTGGTCATCAAACCTTCTCGGAAGATCGTCAATGCGGACGGACGAGGCCGAGAACACGCCCCGTCAGCACAGTGTCACAGGATCACCCGTTGGCCGCTGCCCCTCCCTTTCCCCCGATGCCGCCGGGGCGGCCCCTGCGCAGCACTCCGCAAGCACGCGCCCAGCTCACCGCCCAATCCACCGAAAGCGCTTGAGCCGACCCGTTGCCACCTGCGACCCGGTTCCGTTCGCAGGTGGGCCGGGCGGCACACTTCTCGGCCGTCCGGATGGTCTTGGCGGACGAGTCATGAGAGGGTGTCCCGATGAGCGTCACCTCAACCGTGAGTCACCGGACCGGCATCCTGGGTGTCGGTTACGAGGGCCGCTCCATCGATGAGTTCGTGACCGGCCTCGCCGACCTGGGCGTCACGCGCCTGGTCGACGTCCGGATGACGCCGATCTCCCGCAAGCGTGGATTCAGCAAGTCGGCCCTCAGCCAGGCGCTCGCGGCACAGGGCATCGCTTACGAGCATCGCCGGGAGCTTGGCAACCCGAAGGAGAACCGCCCCGGGTTCGGCGGCAACCCCGAAGAGTTGCGGTCCGCACGGGCGGTGTACGCCTCTCGGCTACACCACGCCGAGTCGCTGGCAGCGCTCGACGCCCTCGCCGAGACGGCACAACGTGAGCTGGTGGCGCTGCTCTGTTTCGAGGCGGATGAGAGCCGGTGTCACCGCCAGGTCGTGATGCGCGCACTCGAAGGCCGGATGCCTATCGTTTCGGCCAGTACACGCCCAGCACGCTGAAGACGTGTACGCGCTTGGCCTGGTTGCCGACATAGAAGGCGACGTCACGGTTCGGCGCGCACATCTCTCCCAGAAACTTGGCCTCCAGAGCTTCCTGTAGCGCAGCGTCCGAGTAGCCAGCGAGCCGGCGTTGTAGCGCCACCAACTCCCAGTCGATGACGTGCTGCCTGTGCCCCTTGCACCCGGGCTCGTAGCAGCGGTAGTGGTACGCCGCCTTGAAGCGGGGGGCCTGTAGCGGGGACCTGCTCCGGCCGCTGAACAGGTCCGGCTGACTCGCGTACGCCTCGATCTTGCGTTGCTCGTCCTCGTCCCAACCGGGGTGCGGCGTGACCTTGAGTCCGCGAACCTCCTTGGGGCGCACGAGGGCCAGCGATTGCGCGTCAGCGCGCTCCTGAGCAGCACGGTTGAGACGACACATCGAATCCTCGACAGCCGGATCAAGCAACGGCTGTCGAGACCGCCAGCCGTCGAGATGGCGCTCCCTGGAAATCCGCTCCATGATCGGCTTCCAACTTTCGCGCCGCTGATCCTGCCGTGCCGGCTTGGCGTCGACGGAGATGATGTCGTACTTCCTGAACGCCTCGTCGCTGTGCAGATACCGGAAGTTGATCGGGTAGAGGCGAATCCACGTCGGCTGCAACACGTCCGTTCGCAGCCCCGCCACGCAGACGGTCTCTCCGTACTTCTCTGACGGGTTCGGTGCCGCCTTCACCGTAATGAGCAGCTGTAGCCGAACGGTGCGGTCGTCGGCCGGCTTCGGGTCGGGTCCAGCCTCGCCGGGACCGAAGAGTGACATCTGCGCCACGCGCGCCTCCAGCATGAATAGCCGTAGGTAGTCGTGTGATCACACGATGATTCAGGTTCTCACGGATCGACAGATCGACATAGAGAGATTGGCGACGGCGGCCGACCGATCGACTGATCAGTGTCTGCGCTGGTGGGGCGGGCGGGGTTCGAACCCGCGACCGAGGGATTATGAGTCCCCTGCTCTAACCGGCTGAGCTACCGCCCCCGTACCGCGCCGGATCGTAACCCGCCCGACGAATCACCGGCCACCGCCGCAACGGTGCCACCCGTCGGCACCGTTCGGCACGATGGGCTACGCGAGGATAACAGTCAGCAGCGGCTGCGGTGGCACCCGAATCAGCCCGCCGCGCGCAGTTGTGCGAGCACCGAACCGGCGGTACGCCAGCCGCTGGCCAGGGCCCCCTGGATGGACGGACTGTCCCGGTGGTCACCGGCCACGAAGAGCCCTCCGCCGAGGGCCACCGGCTTGCGCAGCCGCCCCTGCGGCGGTGGCGCGGCGGGCAGGGCGTGCGGCACCGACACCGTGGTCAGGTGTTCCCAGTCCGCTGTGGAGCGTCCGTAGAGCCGGTCCAGTTCGGCCCGGATCGTCGGTTCGGGCGGGGCGGTGGGGCCGACCACGGAGGTCGCCACGAGATGCCGGCCGGGCGGGGCGTACGACGGCGCGGCCCGGCTGACCACCACCGTGTTGGCCACGAGTTCCCGCCGGTCGCCGTCGACGAGCAGGATCGGTTCGTCGAGCGGCGGCTCGGGGGCGCTGTGGTAGTAGGTGGTGTAGCTGTGGGTGCGTACCCGGGGCAGGGTGGGCAGCAGCGTGGTCGCCGCCGTCGGGTCGGCGGCGACCACGACGGCACGGCAGGTGATCTCACCGGCCGGGGTGCGGACCCGGCCGGGGGCGACCGAGGTGACCGGGGTGTCGCAGCTGATCAGGTCGGCCGGCAGGGGGGCGGCGACGGCCTGCGGCAGCGCGGCCATCCCCCGGGCGGGTAGGCCGATCCGGCCCCGGACGAAGGACCGCAGGATCATCGCCAGCACGTGGCTGGAGGTCTCCAGTTCCCGGTCGATCAGCACGCCGGACAGGAACGGCCGGATCAGCTCCTCGATGATGGTGTCGGACAGCCCGGCCCGGCGCAGGGCGGACTCGCTGGTGGTCTCCGGCGCGTCGAGCAGCCGGTGTGCCGGCAGGGTGGCGCAGCCGGTGGCGAGGGCGGCGAAGCGCAGCCGGTCGGGCAGTGAGCCGACGCCGGCGAGCACGGTGGCGGGTGTGCCGCCGGGTTCGCGCAGCGGGTGGACCAGCCGGTCGAGCCGGTCACCGCGGCGGACCAGCACCCCGGAGGTGAACCAGCCCAGGTCGAGGGTGCCCAGGTCGAGCAGGCTGCCGAGCCTCGGGTAGGCGGTGTTGAGCACCTGGAAGCCCCGGTCGAGCAGGTAGCCGTCGACGGTGTCGGTGGCGACCCGGCCGCCGATCCGGTCGCCGGCCTCCAGCAGCCGCCAGGGCACCCCGGCCCGGTGCAGCCGGCGGGCGACCGCCAGCCCGGCGAGACCACCGCCGACGATCACCACGTCCGTCTCAGCCACCATGTGCCACCTCCGTGTCGTCGCGCGCCGACCGGGACAGTCGGCTCGGCCACCACACCGTGGGCCCGATGTCGTACGCCAGGGCGGGCACCAGCAGTGAGCGGACCACGATGGTGTCCAGCAGTACCCCGACGGCGACCGCCACACCCAACTCGACGAGCACCACCAGCGGCAGTACGGCCAGCGCCGAGAAGGTGGCGGCGAGCACGATACCGGCCGAGGTGATCACCCCGCCGGTGACGGTCAGCCCGGCCAGCACCCCGGCCCGGGTGCCCCGCCGGGCGGACTCCTCACGGACCCGGCTCATCAGGAAGATGTTGTAGTCGATGCCCAGCGCGACCAGGAACACGAAGGCGAACAGCGGGAACGACGCGTCGACCCCGGGGAAGTCCAGCAGGTAGGTGAAGACCAGCGCGCAGAGCCCGAGGGTGGCCAGGAAGGACAGCACCACCGTCGCGATCAGCAGCACCGGCGCGACCAGCGCCCGCAGCAGCAGCGCCAGGATCACCGTGATCACCACGAGGACGACCGGGATGATGACGTTGCGGTCCCGGGTGGAGGCGTCGGAGGTGTCCACGTCGATGGCGGTGAACCCGCCGACCACGGCGTCGGCGTCCGGCACCCGGTGCACCGCCTCGCGCAGGTTGCGGATGGTCCGGGCGGCGGCGTCGCTGTCCGGCGGGTCGGTCAGGGTCGCCTCCAGTTCCACCCGCCCGTCGACCACCAGGGGTGGGGCGTCCGGGGCGGGCGGGCCGGCCTGGTCCCGCCCGGTCACCTGACGTACGGCGGCCACCCCGGGCACGCCCTGCGCGACCTGGGCGACCTGCCCGGCGGTCTGCTGTCGGGTGAAGATGGTCGCCGGGCTGCCGGTGCCGCCCGGGTAGTGCCTGGCGATCACCTCCTGCCCGGCGACGGAGTCGGTGCGGTTGGCGAACAGTTCGGACTGGCCGAGGGTGGTGGCCCCGAGTTGGGTGAGGCCGAGGGTGAGCAGCGCCAGCACCACGGCGGTGCTCAGCCACACCACCCGGGCCCGGCGGGCGACGAAACGGGCGATGCGGGCCCACAGCCCATGTTCGGCCTGCGGGTCCGCCCGGTCCACCCCGGGGGTACGCGGCCAGAACGCCCACCGGCCGCCGAGCACCAGCAGCGCGGGCAGGAACGTCAGCATCACCAGCAGGGTGGCGGCGATGCCGATGGCGGCCACCGGACCGAGCGCCCGGTTGGAGTTGAGGCTGGACAGCAGCAGGCAGAGCAGGCTGACGATGACGGTGGCCCCGGAGGCGGCGATGGCCGGGGCGGCACCCCGCCAGGCGGCGCGCATCGCGTCCCAGGGGCGCTCGTGCCGGTGCAGTTCCTCCCGGTAGCGGGCGATCAGCAGCAGCGCGTAGTCGGTGCCGGCACCGAAGACGAGCACGGTGAGGATGCCCTGAGCCTGCCCGTTCAGCTTGATCACGTCGTGCTTGGCCAACTGGTAGACGAAGACCGCCGCCAGCGCGTACGACATCCCCGCCGCCAGCAGCGGGAAGACCCACAGCACCGGGCTGCGGTAGACGACCAGCAGGATGATCAGCACCACGACCAGGGTGACCAGCAGCAGTGGCCCGTCGATGGCGGAGAAGACCTCGATCAGGTCGGCGAGCAGGCCGGCCGGGCCGGCGACGTCCACGGTGAGCCCGTCCCGGTCGCCACCGGCGATGCTCCGCAACTCGTCGACCACCCGGCCGATCTGTTCCCCCTCGGCGTCGTCGATCGGCACGACCACCTGTAGGGCCTGGCCGTCCTGGCTGGCGATCGGTGGGGGCAGCGGGCCGACCACCCCCTTGACCTGGGCGAACCGGGTGCTGTCGGCGACCGCCCGTTGCTTGTCGGCACCGGTGATGCCGGTGCTGCGGGCGTACACCACCAGGGCGGGGGTGGTCGGGCGGGCGACGAAGCCGGCGGCGAGGTCCTGGGCGCGGGTCGCCTCGGCGTCGGCGGGCAGGAAGGCGGCGTTGTCGTTGGTGGCGACGTCGCCCAGCTTGCCGGCGTACGGTCCGGCGATTGCGCCGACGACCAGCCAGCCCAGGACGACCGCCACGGCGATCAGCGTGGCCGTGCCCCGGCCCCGTCCACCGGCCATCCCGGTCCACCCCTTTAGTCGACGCGCCCGTCGACGCCGCGGGAGTCCAGGTCGACATCAGTCATCCTGCCGCCCGGTTACGCCCTCCGGGGCCGAAACCGCCCAGCCGACCCTCGTCGCGGGCGGCGGAGAAGGACGTCGGCAGCGGGATAGGAAAAGCCCGTCGGCGGGGCCGACGGGCGGGAGTGCAGGACTGGGCTCCCCCGTTTGGACTCGAACCAAAAACCTGCCGGTTAACAGCCGGCTGCTCTGCCAATTGAGCTACGGGGGACTGCTTCGTCGCGTCGTGTCGGATCTCTCCGGCGCTCGGCGACGGCACAAGAGTACAGGACTTCGGGGGGGTTCGGTCCAGGGGGTTACCGCATTCGACCGCCGCGCTACCGCCCGGAACGATCGACGCTCACAATGCGGACAATTCGTCATCCCGGCACAACCAGGTATGAGCGCGGAGCAGGATGGGTAGTTAGCTGTCGACCGAGAAAACTGTGGGGCGCGACGATGGTCGGTCCCGACCGGACACCACCGGCGGGAACGACGGGAGCGTCAGGTACGGAAGGAGCCGCCATGCGCGGAAAGATCATGTTTCTTGGCGGGCTGGCTGCGGGCTTCGTCCTGGGCGCCCGTGCCGGCCGGGAGAAGTACGAGGAGCTGGTCGTGCGGGGCCGCAAGGTGCTCGACCACCCGACCGTCCAGGAGGCCGCCGGGGTCGCCCAGGCCCAGGCCACCCGCCTGTACAGCGAGGGCAAGGACAAGCTCGGCCAGTCCAGGCTCGGCGAGAAGCTGCACACCGGCAACACCGGCAAGCCGGAGCTGACCCCCGCCGACGACGCCTTCGCCGGCACCCCGGCCACCGTCGGCGCCAAGTCGGGCGTCACCCCGACCAGCTCGACCACCACCACCCCGAAGCCCAAGGCGCCGGGCACCGGCACCAACGGCAGCACCCTCTGACCGTCCGTACGTCGTCGGGCCGGTCGCCACGTGGCGACCGGCCCGACGGGTGTCTCAGTCCTTGCCGCTGCTGAACGCCGCGTCGAACGCCGCCGTCGGGGCGTCGAACGCCAGCCGGCGGACGAACTCCAGCGCCTCCGGTGCGCCGACCAGCCGGTCCATCCCGGCGTCCTCCCACTCCACCGAGATCGGCCCGGTGTACCCGATCGCGTTCAACGCCCGGAAGCAGTCCTCCCAGGGCACGTCGCCGTGGCCGGTGGAGACGAAGTCCCAGCCGCGCCGCAGGTCGGCCCAGGGCAGGTGGGAGGCGAGCCGGCCACGCCGACCGTCCCCGGTGCGCACCTTCGCGTCCTTGCAGTCGACGTGGTAGATCCGGTCGGCGAAGTCGAAGATGAAGTTCACCGGGTCCAACTCCTGCCACACGAAGTGCGACGGGTCCCAGTTGAGCCCGAACGCGGGCCGGTGGTCGATCGCCTCCAGCGTGCGCTTGGTGGTGTAGTAGTCGTAGGCGATCTCGCTGGGGTGCACCTCGTGGGCGAACCGCACCCCCACCTCGTCGAAGACGTCGAGGATCGGGTTCCACCGGTCGGCGAAGTCCTGGTAGCCGCGCTCGATCATCGCCGGCGGGACCGGTGGGAACATCGCCAGCGTGTGCCAGATCGACGACCCGGTGAAGCCGACCACCGTGTCCACGCCGAGTTTCGCCGCCGCACGGGCGGTGTCCTTGATCTCCTCGGCGGCCCGCTGACGTACCCCTTCGGGTTCGCCGTCGCCCCAGATCCGGGCGGGCAGGATGTCCTGGTGCCGCTCGTCGATCGGGTGGTCGCAGACGGCCTGACCCACCAGGTGGTTGGAGATCGTGAAGACCTTCAGGTTGTGCTTGGCCAGCGTCTCCTTCTTGCGTTCGACGTACGAGTCGTCGGCGAGCGCCTTGTCGACCTCGAAGTGGTCGCCCCAGCAGGCGATCTCCAGCCCGTCGTAGCCCCATTCGGAGGCGAGTCGACAGACCTCGTCGAACGGCAGGTCGGCCCACTGGCCGGTGAAGAGCGTGATCGGTCGCGCCATCGTCTGTCTCCCCTGTTGTGGTGGGGATTCCTGAGCTGACCGGGGCGAGGGGACCGGGCCGGGCCGGTACGTCGACGGCCGTGCCGGGTCACCGGTGGGTGCACACGCACCTGGGCCCAACGGGTTGCGCCTCCCGTCGGGTCACCGGCCACCCGCAGGTCGCCGCCCACCACTCTAAGCCCACCCCACCCCCCACGAAACCCCTCTTCTCACCCACCGCCCCTCGCCCACCGCCCACCGCAGCCCGCCCACACGCCCACACGCCCACACGCCGCCCGACGCCCGACGCCCGACGCCCGAACGATCAAGAGGTTTGCGTCACGACGGGCGACCCGCGTGACGCAAACCTCTTGATCACCGATGCTCAGCCCGACCGGCGGGCCGGGCGGGCCGCCGGGTGGGCGGCCCGCCGGCCGGGTGGGACAGGGCCTGGTGGGACAGGGCTGGGTGGGGTTACTGGGGGAGGGTCCACTTCTGGTTGGGGGCGGAGGAGTTGCAGGTCCAGAGGAGGACCACGGTGTTGTCAGCCGAGTTGTTGCCGTTGACGTCCAGACACTTGCCCGAGGCGGGGTTGCGCAGGGTGCCGTCGGACTGGGACGACCAGACCTGCGGGCTGCCGCCGGTGCAGGTCCACAGCTGGATCTTCGTACCGTTGGCGGTGCCGCCACCCGACACGTCCAGGCACTTGCCCAACGCCTTGATCGGGCCGTTCGGGGTCACCGTCCAGGTCTGCCGGGCGCTGCCGTTGCAGGTGAAGATCTGGATCTGGGTGCCGTCGGCGGTGGCGCCGTTGCGCACGTCCAGGCACTTGCCGGCCAGCCCCTTGATCGGGCCGGTGCCGGGGGTCGGCGTGGTGCCGCCCAACTCCTTGATCCGGATGTTGCGGAACGAGGCGTCGTCACCGTCGCCGTGGTTCTGGATGCCGATGTGACCGGCGAGCGAGCGGACCGGGTTGGTGTTGGTGAAGTCGTTGATCTTCGCGCCGTTGAGGAAGACCTGGAGCCGTTCCCCCTCGACCAGCAGTTCGTAGGTGTTCCACTCCCCCGGCGGGTTCAGCGCCGCGTCCCGGGCCGCCTGGTCGGCGGCCTGGAACGAGTAGACCGAGCCGGTGGTCCGGTCGACCGTGTCGGTGGCGTCGATCTGCACCTCGTAGCCGTTGTCCATCGCCGAGTTCGGGTCGCTCGACGGCGGGAAGCCGATCAGGACGCCCGAGTTGTCGTCGCCGTCCACCTTCCAGTCCAGCTTCAGCGAGTAGTTGGTGAACTGCTTCGCGCTGTACCAGAGCATGCCCAGCCCACCGACGGAGCTGAGGGTGGCGTTGGCGTTGGTGAAGCTGCCCGGCCCGGCCTGCGACCAGCCGTTGGTGGAGCCGTTGTAGAGCGCGGTGTAGCCGGTCTCGGGCCGGCAGTCGGCCTTCGTCCGGCCGGCCGCGTACCGGATGCCGCCGAGCAGGTGGGCCCGGAAGGCCGGCTCGGAGTACGCCGACTGGTTGTGCCCGGCGCCGGTGTAGAACGACCGGCCGCCGTTGTACGTCTTGCACCACACGTGCGGGTGGTCGGCCCCCATCCCACCCCCCGAGTACGACGACTCGTCGAGGTTGGCCAGCACGTGCGCGGTGGAGCGGGCGTTGGTGCGGAAGTTGTACCACTCGTCGGTGCGCTGCCAGGTCGGGCCGAGGTGGGCGGTGGCCGCGTGTGCGCGGTCCTCCACCCGGACGGTGGCCTGCTGGATGGCCGGGTGGGAGGCGAACCACGCCCCGACCAGGTTGCCGTAGAACGGCCAGTCGTACTCGGTGTCGGCGGCGGAGTGCACCCCGACGTACCCGCCACCGGCGGCGATGTACGACTCGAAGGCGCTCTGCTGACTGGCGTTGAGCACGTCGCCCGTGGTGTTGAGGAAGATCACCGCCTCGAACCGGGCGAGGTTGGCGGCGGTGAACTGGCCACCGTCCTCGGTGGCGGTGACGGTGAAGTTGTTGGCCGCGCCCAGGTCACGGATGGCCTGGGTGCCGACCGCGATGGAGTCGTGCCGGAAGCCTGCGGTCTTGGAGAAGACCAGCACGTCGTAGGCGGCGTCGGCGGCGGTCGCGGGGGTGGCCGGGGCGGTGCAGGCGAGGGCGGCGAGGACGGCGGTGGCCGCGCCGAGGAGGGGCCGGAAAAGTCTCATGTCGTGCTCCAGTACGCCGGGGGCGCGGGACCGGACGGGGCCGGTCCCGCGCCCGTCAGGTCAGGTCAGGGCAGGGTCCACTTCTGGTTCGCGGCGGCGCTACAGGTCCACAGCAGGACCACGGTGCTGTCGGCCGAGCTGTTCCCGGAGACGTCCAGGCACTTGCCCGAGGCGGGGTTGCGCAGGGTCCCGTCGGACTGCGCCGACCAGACCTGCGGGCTGCCGCCGGTGCAGGTCCACAGCTGGATCTTCGTACCGTTGGCGGTGCCGCCGCCGTTGACGTCCAGGCACTTGCCCAGCGCCTTGATCGGGCCGTTCGGGGTGACCGTCCAGGTCTGCCCGGCCCCACCGTTGCAGGTGAAGATCTGCACCTGGGTGCCGTCGGCGGTGGCCGCGTTACGCACGTCCAGGCACTTGCCGCCCAGCCCCTTGATCGGCCCGGTGCCGTTGGCCGGCGGTGGGACGGTGCCGGTGTTGAGGGTGAACGCGTCCAGGTCGTAGAGCAGTCCGCTGCCACCGGCGAAGGTCAGGTAGAGCGTGGTGGTGCCGGTGGGTGCGCCGGACACCGTGCCGGTGACGGTGGTGAAGGTTTCCCAGCCGCCGGTGACCGGAACGCTGGCCTGTCCGAGCACGGTGCCGGTGGGCGAGCCGGCGCGGATCTGGAGGGTGCCGCCGGCGCCGGCCGAGGAGACCCGCGCGGTGAACGAGGTGACGTTGCCGATCTGGTACGGGGAGAACCCGATCCATTCCCCGTTCTCGATGTTGCCGACGGTCTTGCCGCCCTCGGCGGGGGTCTTGTCGTAGAGGGTCACGCCGGACGAGGTCTTGAAGTGCTCGGCCTGCCGGTGCCGGGGCTGAAGGGTGTGCTGGGTGTGCGTGGTGAGGCCACCGGCGTCGGTGTACTCGGCGTCGAAGATCGCGAAGATGTTCGCCGCGTCGTCGTGCTCGCCGTCGACCGGGATGGTGATCGTGCCGGAGCAGCCGTTGACCGAGGAGATCTGGTGGCCGTGCTGGTCGTGGCCGAGCACGTAGGTCATCCTGACCTTGGTGCAGTCGACGGTGCCGTCCTCGGGGTCGGTGACGGTGATGCTGAACGGCACGGTGTCACCGAAGGAGAACAGCGAGCCGTCGACCGGACCGGTGATGGTGACCGTCGGGGCGGTGTTGCCGACGTTGACCGTCACGCTGTTCGTGCCGGTCGCCCCCTGCGGGTCCCGCACGGTGAGCGTCGCGGTGTACGAGCCGTCGGTGGTGTACGTCTTCGTCGGGTTGGCCGCCGTGGAGGTGGTGCCGTCGCCGAACGCCCACGAGTAGGTCAGCGCCCCGCCCTCGGGGTCGGCGGATCCGGCCGAGGAGAAGTTCACGGTCAGCGGTGCGGGGCCGGAGGTCCGGTCGGCGCTCGCCCGGGCGGCCGGCGCCCGGTTGCCGACACCGACGTAGTCGAAGCGGTACAGGGCCGAGTTGGCGTCACCGTTGTAGTAGCCGGTGCCGTAGTCGAGCAGGTAGTACGCCCCGTCGGGGCCGAACGCGGAGTCCATCACCTGCTTGCCCACCCAGGGGAAGCTGTCGATGGTGCCGGGCGACCCGTCGGCGTTGACGTGGATCGGCTTGACCCAGCCCCGACCGAACTCGGTGGCGAAGAACTGCCCGTCGAAGCTCTGCGGGAACTTCGTCGCCGAGGGGTTGTTCGGGTCGTACCGGTAGACCGGGCCGGCGGCCGGCGACTCGGAGCCGCTGCCGAACGCGGCCGGGCTGCCGGCGTCGCCGCCGTACCGGATCCAGGAGGGCTTGGCCGGCGGGAGGGTGGTCAGACCGGTGTTGCGGAACGAGTTGTTGGTCGGCCCGCCGGTGCAGTTGTATTTCGGGCCGGTCGAGTTGGTGGCGAAGTTCCACTCGTTGTACGTCTCGGACGTGGTGTTGGTGCCGGTGCAGTACGGCCAGCCGTAGTTGCCGGGGCCGGTGACCCGGTTGAACTCGACCTGGCCGGAGGGGCCCCGGTTGGCGTTGGTGCTGCCGGCGTCCGGGCCGTCCCGTCGGGGTTCATCTTGATCCGCAGGAGCTTGCCGCGCAGGTCGTTGGTGTTGCCGGCACCACGCTGGGAGTCGTACGCGGGGTTGCGGTTGGTCCGTTCGTCAAGCGGCGAGTAGCCGGCGGAGTCGAAGGGGTTGCTGTCGTCGCCGGTGGACAGGTAGAGGTTCCCGGCGGCGTCGAAGTCCATGTCGCTGCCGACGTGGCAGCAGATGCCCCGGTCGGTCCCGACGTCCAGCACGTCGACCTTGCTGGACATGTTGATGGTGAAGTCGGCGTTCAGGGTGAACCGGGACAGCCGGTTGACGCCCTGCCAGGCCGACCAGTTGCTGCCGGTGGCGGGTGCGTCGCCGCCGGGGGTGGACAGCGGCGGCGCGTAGAAGAGGAAGATGTGCCGGTTGGTGGCGAAGTCCGGGTCGACCCCGAGGCTCTGCAACCCCTCCTCGTCGTGGGTGTAGACGGGGATGGTGCCGATCACCCGGGTCACGCCGGCGGAGTCGGTACGACGCACGGTGCCGTTGCGGGCGGTGTGCAGCACGGACCGGTCCGGCAGCACGGCGAGCGACATCGGCTCGCCCATCTCGTTGACGCCCCGGGCCAGCTCGACCTGCTGGAAGTCGCTGGCGTTGATGGTGTGTGCGGCGGCCGGGGCGGGTGGGCCGGTGGTCGCGGCGACCGTGCCGGCGGTGACGGCCAGCAGCAGCACGGCCGCTGAGGGTAGCCACCGTCGGGATCGGTGACCTGTGTAGTCCTTTGTGGACATTGGAGGATTGTCCCTTCCTGACGGATCACGGCCAGGGCGGGACGCGTGCCGCCGCGCCGGATGCCGGGTGGTGGGGTGGAGTGGTGGGGTGTGGCAGGGCAGGCAGGGCGGCCGGGGACACCCCGGCCGGTCCGAACCCTCGGCCGGGGCGCGAACCGCCCAGCGGAAGGTCGCTCGCCGAGGGGTTACCGCGCCGCCGGTTCACCTTGACGAAACATGCCCGTGATGCCACAAACATTAATGGTGACCTATATCAATGTCCATACCCTCTGCCCACCGGTGTGGGTTTTCATCAGATGAAGACCCCACCCCGGCCACCCGACACCCGCACGGGAACCCACATACATCTGATGAAAGACCGGCCGCCGTGCCGGCCCCGCCGCGCCGGGGTGCCCACCCCGCACCGCCGCAGGGGCCGGGGCGGGACGGCTCAGTGCTGCCGGTGCACGGCCTGGTCGGCCAGGGCGGCCAGCGCGGCACGGGCCGGCTCCGCCAACGGCACCTGGCCGAGCGCCACCCGGGCGGCATCGGCCCGGACCCGGATCAACCGCTCGATCTTCTCCCGCGCCCCGGTCGCCTCGATGATCGTCCGCAGCTCGGCGGCGCCCGCCGCGTCCAGCTCCGGATTGCCGAACAGGTCCCGCAGCCGGGCGGCCTGGGCCCGGTCGGCGGCGTCGCGGGCCATCGCCATCATCACCGTCGGCTTGCCCTCCCGCAGGTCGTCCAGGATCGACTTCCCGGTCACCGCCGGATCACCGAAGACACCCAGCACGTCGTCGCGGAGCTGGAACGCGTCACCCAACGGATCACCGAAGTCGACGAGCGCCGCGATCAGCTCCGCCGGGGCCCCGGCCAGCGCCGCACCGATCTGCAACGGCCGGGTCACCGTGTAGCGGGCCGCCTTCATCCGGATCACCGTCAGCGCGCTGGCCACCGAGCCGTCCCCGACCCCGGAGACCAGGTCCAGGTACTCCCCCGCGATCACCTCGGTACGCATCCGGGCGAAGACCCGGTAGCCCTGCCAGATCTGCGCGGAGGTCATCCCGCACTCGTGGAACATCTGATCCGACCAGGCCGCGCAGAGGTCCCCGCAGAGCAGCGCGGTGTTGCGGCCGTACGTCTCCGGGTCGCCGCGCCACGCCGAGCGGGTGTGCAGCTCGGCGAAGACCCGGTGCACCGACGGCGCACCCCGGCGGTGGTCGCTGCCGTCGAGGATGTCGTCGTGGATCAGCGCGAACGCGTGGAACAGCTCCAACGCCGCCGCCGCCACCACGATCGGGCGGTCGTCCACGCCCCCGGCCCCCCGCCAGCCCCAGTAGCAGAACAGCGGACGCAGCCGCTTCCCGCCGGCCAGCACGAACCGGTGCAGGGCGGTGAAGATGCCGCGCGGGGCACCGTCCGGCCAGTCCGGGCCCTGCCGGTCGAGGAACGCCACCAGCTCGGCGTCGAAGCGGGTACGCAGCTCACTGGCGTCGGTCGGGGCTGCGGTGAGCGTCACCGCCGCTCCCCCGCGCCCGGCGGGCCGGTCGGGGCCGAGGCCGCCCCGTCGGCACCGGCACCCAGCCCGGCCAGCTCCAGCAGCAGTGCCTTGACCTCGGTCGCGGCGAAGGTGTCCCGGGCCAGCGACGGGTCGGAGCAGAGCAGCACCGGGCCGTCCGCCGGGTCGGCCGGCAACCGGCCGTGCGAACCGCGCACCGCCCGCGCCCCGGCGTCCAGACCCACCACGCTCATCAGGTAGCGCATGCCGAGCTTCTTACGGGCCAGCGCCACCCCCGCCCGCCGCTTCGCCGCACCCGGCGCGGCCGGGTCGAAGAACAGCTCCGCCGGGTCGTACCCGGGCTTGCGGTGGATCTCGACGTTGCGGGCGAAGTCCGGGGCGCGGGCATCGTCGAGCCAGTAGTAGTAGGTGAACCAGGAGTCCGGCTCGGCCACCAGCACCAGCTCACCGGCCCGCTCGTGGTCCAGCCCGGCCGCCGCCTTGCCCTCGGCGTCGAGCACCTCGGCCACCCCGGGCAGCCCGGCGCAGAGCTTCGCCACCGCCGCCACGTCCGCCGGGTCCTTCACGTAGACGTGGGCGACCTGGTGGTCGGCCACGGCGAACGCCCGCGACGTCCACGGGTCCAGGTACTCCATGCCATCCTGGGTGTAGACCCGCAGCAGCCCCTCGGCACGCAGCAGCCGGTTGACGTCCACCGGGCGGGAGACGTCGGTGATGCCGTACTCCGACAGTGCCACCACCGTCGCGTCGGCGGCCCGCGCGGCGTCCAGCAGCGGGGCGAGCACCGCGTCCAGCTCCGCCGCGGCGGCGGCGGCCCGGGGCGAGGACGGGCCGAAGCGTTGCAGGTCGTAGTCGAGATGCGGGACGTAGACCAGGGTCAGGTCGGGGGCGTGGTCGGCGAGGATCCGCTCGGCCGCCCGGCAGATCCACCGGGACGACGGCAGCCCGGCACCCGGCCCCCAGTAGGTGAACAGCGGGAAGGTGCCCAGCGCGTCGGTGAGCGTGTCGTGCAGCTCCGGCGGGTCGGTCCAGCAGTCCGGTTCCTTGCGCCCGTCGGCGTAGTAGATCGGGCGGGGCGTGACCGTCCAGTCGACGTCCGCGCCCATCGCGTACCACCAGCAGACGTTGGCCACCGTGTAGCCGGGCTCGACCCGACGGGCCGCCTGCCACACCTTCTCCCCACCGACCAGCGCGTGGTGCTGCCGCCACAGCAGCACCTCACCGAGGTCGCGGAAGTACCAGCCGTTGCCGACGATGCCGTGCCCGGACGGCTGCTCACCGGTCAGCAGGGTGGCCTGCGCCGAGCAGGTGACCGCCGGCAGCACGGTGCCCAGTCCGGCGGAGAAGCCCTGCTCGGCGACGGCGCGCAGCCGGGGCATGTGGGCCAGCAGCCGGGGGGTCAGGCCGACCACGTCCAGCACCACCAGCCGGCGGCTCATGCCGACACCCCGCTGCGTCCGGCGCGGCGGTGGCGCCTCGTCGTACCGGGTCGCTGGCGCTCGCTCATCGTGGTACTCCCAGGGTCGTCGGGACGGCTCGCCCGGCCGGGGTGAGGCCGAGGGTGACCAGTTCGTCGCGGGCGAACGCGAGTTCGGCGGCAATGCCCACGGCCAGTTCCGCGTCGGTGCGGGGCCGCCGCGCCGCCGGCAGCACCCCCCACGTGTACGTCTCGACGTCCAGGTGGTCGCAACCGGCCGTCGGGCCGGCGAGCAGCGCGGCCAACGCGGCGCGCAGCACCGGCAGGGTGGAGGTCAGCGGCGGCTCGGGTGGGGCGTGCAGCGGCACGTGGTAGTGCACCCGCCAGGCCCCGGGCAGCCGCGCGGCCAGCGCCTCGTCCAGGTCGTCGGCCGCGTACGCCGGATCGGCCGGATCGGCGGCGTGGGCGCAGCCTGCGGTGCGGGTCTGGTGCAGGAACCTCGGCTCCACCCAGCGGCCCAGCGCCTCGGCGTCGGCGACCGGGTCGGCCGACTCCAGCGCGGCGGAGACCTGCACCTTGACCACCGGCAGCCCGGCGGCGCGCAGCCGGGCCAGCGCCGCGACGGGCTCCTCCCAGGCGCAGGCGAGGTGGGCCAGGTCGAGACAGATCCCGAGCCGGTCCGGGTCCAGGTCGGTCAGGAGCGCGGCGGCCTGCCCGCTGCTCTCCACCACGCAACCCGGTTCGGGTTCGAAACCGACCCGCACCACCCGGCCGGTGTCCCGTTCCACCTCGGCCAGGCCGGTCGTGAGCGCGTCGAGCCGGCGACGGGACGCCTCGGCGTGCGCCGCGTCCCAGGGGTGTCGCCAGGCCAGCGGCAGGGTGGAGACCGAACCCCGGGCCGCGTCGTCGGGGAGCAGGTCGGCCAGGATCCGGGCCAGGTCGAGGGTGTAACGCAGCCGCTGCCCGGTGGTCCAGTCCGGGTGGTACACCGCGCCCTTGACCACCGGGGCCTGGAAGGCCGCGTACGGGAAGCCGTTGAGGGTGACCACCTCCAGCCCCCGGTGGGTCAGCTCGGCGCGCAGCCGGCGACGGGCGGCCGGGTCGGCGGCCAGTTCGGCGGCGACCGGGGCGGCCAACCACAGCCCCAGGCCGAGCAGGTCCGCGCCGAGCGCCTCCCGCACCGGCAGGGCGTACGTGTCGAGTTGGGCGAGGATGCCGGCAGTGTCCTCGGCCGGGTGCACGTTGGTGCAGTAGCCGAGGTGGACGGTGCTGCCGTCGGCGTGCCGCAGCCGCATCAGTCGCCGCCGCGCAGGATGGAGTTGCCCTCGAAGGTGCCGCTGGCCGGGGTGTCCAGGTCGGTCAGGTCGAGCCGGCCGGATTGCCCGTAGAACTCCACCGGGTTGCGCCAGAGCACCAGGTCGACGTCGTCGTCGGTGAATCCGGCGGCCAGCATCGCCTCGCCGGTGGCCCGGGTGAGCAGCGGGTCGGAGCGGCCCCAGTCGGCGGCCGAGTTGACCAGCATCCGCTCGGTGCCGTACGTGCGCAGCAGCTCCACCATCCGCGGCGGCGACATCTTGGTGTCGGGGTAGATGGAGAAGCCCAGCCAGCAGCCGCTGTCCCGGGCCAGTTTCACGGTCACCTCGTTGAGGTGGTCCAGGGCCACCCGGCCCGGCGCGATGCCGCTCTCGGCGACCACCGCCAGGCTCCGCTCGACGCCGCGCGCCTTGTCCCGGTGCGGGGTGTGCACCAGGGCCGGCAGGTCGTGGTCGACGGCCAGGGCGAGCTGGGTGGCGAACGCCTCGTCCTCGGCCGGGGTCATGTCGTCGTAGCCGATCTCGCCGACCGCGACCACGGCGTCCTTCTCCAGGTAGCGGGGCAGCAGGTCGAGCACGGGCCGGCAGCGGGGGTCGTTGGCCTCCTTCGGGTTCAGCGCCACGGTGGCGTGGTGCCGGACGCCGAACTGGCCGGCCCGGAACGGTTCCCAGCCGATCAGCGAGTCGAAGTAGTCGGCGAACGAGGCGGCGCTGGTGCGCGGCTGCCCCAGCCAGAAGGCCGGCTCGACCACGGCGCGGACCCCGGCGGCGGCCATCCGCTCGTAGTCGTCGGTGGTCCGCGACGTCATGTGGATGTGGGGGTCGAAGATGCGCATTCACGCCTCCCTGATGGTGAGCCGGTCGAGCAGTGCGGTGGCGTCGGCGGGGAGCTGCCGGCCGGCGGCGTGCCGTTCCGCGGCGAGCGCGGCGAGCATGGTGGCCAGTTCCCCGTCGGCCCGGTCGTCCAGGTCGGCGACGACGGCCAGCGGGACCCCGATGAAGACGCACTTGAGCACCGCCTGCCGCCAGGCGTCGGCGGCCAGGTGCCGGGCGTACGGGCCGAGCGCGGCGGCGACCAGCCGGGTGTCGTTGGTGCGGATCGCGTCGTGCAGCAGCGGCACCCCGGCGTCGTCGATCGGCAGCAGCGGCAGGGCCTTGAGCACGGCCCGCTTCTCGGCGGCGTCGCCGTACCGGTAGACCTGCTCGACCTGCCCGGCGGCCCGGTCGGCGGGCAGCGCGACCAGCAGCAGCGCGCGGGCCGCCTCGTCGGCGCTCCAGCCGGGGGCGTCGGGCAGGTCGTGCCGGCCGCACCGGCGGGCGGCGGCCGGGAAGTACCGCGCGACCGTGTCGGGCTCGGCCGCGACGTGCCGCAGCGCGGTGTCCAGCCAGTCGGGACCGGGTGCGCCCGCCAGCGCGGCCCGCAGTCGATCAGGTGTCATCCGTCTTCCCTCCCCAGGTACGTTCGGTCGGCGGTGGTCAGTCCGCCCCGGTGGTGCCGGCGGGCACGGGTGGCGTGTCCACCGCGAGACCGGCCTGCCGGGCGGCGGTACGCAGGAAGTCCAGCGACCGGGCGGCCACGGTGGGCGCGGCGTGCGAGTGCCGGGGCAGCTCCACGGCGACGAGTCCCCGGTAGCCGCCGTCGGCCAGGGCCCGCAGCACCGGCGGGAAGTCGATCTCGCCGGTGCCGAACTCCAGGTGTTCGTGCACGCCCCGGCGCATGTCGTCGATCTGCACGTTGACCAGGTGCTCGGCCACCTGGCGTACGCAGTCGGGCACGGTCGCCGACTCCAGGCAGCGGCAGTGTCCGATGTCGAGGGTGATGCCGAAGCGGGCCGGCTCGCCGAGGGCCCGGTGCAGCCACCGCCAGCCGGCGATGTCCTCGACCAGCATCCCCGGTTCCGGTTCGAAGCCCAGGGTCACCCCGGCCCGGTCGGCGGCGGCCACCACCGTGGCGCAGCCGGCGACCAGCCGGTCCCGGGCCACCTCCACCGGGACGTGGCCGGGCCGGACCCCGGCCCAGAACGAGACCGCCTCAGCGCCGAGGTCCGCGCCGACCCGCACCGCCCGCTCCAGGAAGTCGATCCGGCCGGCCGCCTCGTCGTGCAGCAGCGTCGGGGCGTGCTTGCGCCACGGGTCGAGCAGGTAGCGGGCACCGGTCTCGACCACCACGCCGAGGCCCAGCGCGGCCAGCCGGTGCGCCACCGCGTCGACCCGACGGGCCAGCCCCGGCGCGTACGGGTCGAGGTGGTCGTGGTCGAGGGTCAGCGCGACCCCCTCGTAGCCGAGGTCGGCCAGCACGGTCAGGGCGTCGTCGAGCCGGTGGTTGGCGAACCCGTTGGTGCCGTAGCCGAACCGCAGCCGCTGCCCGGGCGTGGTGGTGGGCGGTGGGGTGGTCATGTCGGGGAGAGCTTCCGGGCCAACCGGCCGCCCAGCGGCGCGGCGAGCGCGACCAGCGCGCCGACCAGCCCGGCGCCGGCCCGTGCGGTGAGCGCGCCCTGCAACGAGGGCAGCCCGGTGATGCCGGCCCCGACGGCGGCCCGGACCCGGCCGGCGGTGGGCTCGGCGGCGACCCGGGCCTGCGCGCCGCCGTACCGGGCGACGTACCAGCCGGCCAGGCCGACCGGCAGCGCGGCGGCGACCATCCCGGCCAGGGGACGCGGGGCCGGCTCGGCGGCCCGGGGGCGCGGGGAGGCGGCGGCGCGGCGGGGCAGGGTGGTGGCGGCCAGCGCGACCAGGGCGGTGCCGGCGAGGGTACGTCGGGGCAGCGCCGCGTCGGCGCCGCTGACCTCACGTCGGGACAGGGCGGTGACCGTCCAGGTGTGCGCGGCGACGGTGAGCGCCGCCGGCAGCGCCCGCACCGGCCGGCCGGGGGACGCGCCGAGCAGCACGTCCAGCCCCCGACAGGCGGCCATCACGGCGGGACCGGCGGCGGTGTTCTTCGCCGCCAGGTCGTACCCCCAGATGGTGGCGGCGAGCGGGAGCGCGACGGCCGCGGCCCGACGACCGCCCACGGCGGCGGCCAGGCCCAGGCCGGCGGCGGTGAGCCCGGCGGCGACCCCGGCGGCGGCGGCCGGGCTGATCCGGCCGCTCGGGATGGGCCGTTCCGGGCGTTCCTCGGCGTCCAGCCCCCGGTCGGCCCAGTCGTTGGCGGCCATCCCGGCCCAGTAGAGCAGCACCGACGCGCCGGCCAGCCCGGCGGTACGCGGGCCGAGCACCCCGGCCGCCGCCGCCCCGGCCACCAGGTCACCCGGTACGGACAGCGCGGCCGGCGCCCGGACCAGCTCGGCCAGGTCGGCCAGGCTGGTCACCCGGCACCGCCGGCGTGCAGCTCGCTGGCGAAGTCGACGAGCCGCTGCCACTGCGCGCTCAGCGAGTGGGTGGGCGAGTCGATCGGGTCCTTGAAGAAGAACGCCAGCTCGGGCAGGGGGCCGACCCGGCCGGCGGCGTGCGCGGCGGCGGTGAGTCGGGCCAGGTCGAGCACCAGCGGGGCGGCCAGCGCGGAGTCGCAGCCGTGCCAGGTGAACTCCATCCGCATTCCGGTGCCGAGGAACCCGGCGAAGGTGATCAGATCCCAGGCGGTCTTGAAGTCGCCGAGGTCCTCGACGTAGTCGATGCGGGTGCCACCCTGCGGCACGTAGCCGAGGGTCTCGCCGAGGACCCGCTGCTTGCTGTCCACCTTGGCGGCGTTGGCGCCCGGCTCGGCCAGGGTCGCCCCGTCGCCGCCGCCGAGCAGGTTGACCCCGGACCAGGACCGCACCGCCAGGTTCCGCATCGCGAACATCGGGGCGAGCACCGACTTGACCAGGGTCTCCCCGGTCTTGCCGTCGTGCCCGGCGTACGGCAGGCCGCGCTGGGCGGCCAGCGCCGCGAGCGCCGGCAGGCGCAGCCCGGTGGACGGGGTGAAGTCGACGTACGGGCAGCCCGCCTCGACGGCCGCGTACGCGTAGAGCGAGCTGGGCGGCAGCACCTCGTCGGGGCCGGCGAGGGCGGCCCGCAGGGCGTCCGGGTCGGCGTGGCCGGGGTGCGCGGCGGGGGCGGGTTCGGTGGCCGAGACGTTGACCACCACCACCCGGTCCAGCCGGTGCCGGTCGCGGAACGCGGTCAGCTCGGCGGCGATGGCGGCGGCCCGGTCGGCCTGGCTGCCGCCGGTGGGCGCGGGCCGCAGGTCCTCCTCGACGGCGGTCAGGTCGGCGGTGAGCGCGGTGGCCAGCCGGCCGGGCAGCACCCCGGCGGCGGCGAGTGCCTCGGCCCGCTTGGTCAGCGGGGTGGTGGCCACGTCGTGACCGCCGAAGACCAGGTCGGCGAAGGTGGGCAGGGCGGGCCCGCGCAGGTCGGGCAGTTCGGTGACGCAGCCGGTGGGACCGGTGAGACCGGCCCGCAGGGCGAGGCCCCCGACGATGGCGGTGGTCGCGACGGAACCGCGCGCTCCCACCAGCCAGACACCCGTTCTCATGGTGCTCCCTCCGTCGGGTGGAAACGCTCTGTCGGTGAAGTGGTACGGGTGGGCGCGGGGTGGCCCCGCCCGCCCGCCGTGCGGGATGGCACCGGGCGCGGCGACGATGTCGGCGGCATCGTCTCCGCATCCGGTTCCCGTACGGCGTGCGGACGGGGCTGGTAGGCAGGGCCGGTTCGGCGTCTCGGCCCTGCCTCCCCGCATCCGGCCGACGGCGGCGGCGCGCCTCCGGCCGGACGACTGTGGTCGGTGATCCGGTTTATCGAATCACGCTCATCTATGTTCTAACAGGCGGCCCTCCGGTGCGACCGGGGAATCCCGGTCCGGCCGCACCGGACGGCCGACGTGCGCGTGCCCCGGGCCGACGGCCCGACGCACACCCTCCGGCACCGACCCCGGCCCGGCCGCGGGGCGCAACCGCGGCCGGTCCCTCGCCGGTCGGCGACGGAGGTGGCTGGTCAGACGGCGAGCGCGGCCAGGGCCGGCTCGACGTCGGTCCACTGGGAACCGCACTCCGCCGAACGGGTCACCGCATCCAGCACGAGCTGTACCTGCAACGCGTCGGCGAACGACGGGGTCGGGTCGACGCCGGTGGCGACCGCCTCGACGAAGTCGCGCATCTCGTGCGTGAAGGAGTGCTCGTAGCCGATGATGTGCCCCGGCGGCCACCAGGCCGCCATGTACGGGTGCTCGGCCTCGGTGACCAGGATGCGGGCGAACCCCTGCTCGGCCGTCGGCCGGGTGGCGTCGTAGAACTCCAGCTCGTTGAGGCGTTCCAGGTCGAACACCACCGAACCGAGCGAACCGTTGATCTCCACCCGGAGGGCGTTCTTGCGGCCGGTGGCGAACCGGGTCGCCTCGTACGTGGCCAGTGCCCCGTCGTCGAGGCGGGCCACGAAGATCGCGGCGTCGTCGACGGTGACCGTGCCGGTCGCCGTGGCGTCGCCGTCGACCTCGGCGGCCAGGCCGCTGGACGCGCCCGGCAGCGGACGCTCCTTGACGAACGTCTCGGTCACGGCGCTGACCCCGGTGATCCGTTGCCCGGTCACGTACTGGGTCAGGTCGATGATGTGCGCCCCGATGTCGCCGAGGGCACCGGAGCCCGCCTTGTCCTTCTCCAGCCTCCAGACCAGGGGGAACTGCGGATCGACGATCCAGTCCTGCAGGTACGTCGCACGGACGTGTCGGATCGTCCCCAGCCGTCCTTCGGCGACGAGCTGTCGCATCAGGGCGACGGCGGGCACCCGGCGGTAGTTGAACCCGCACATGGACCGGACCCCGGCGGCTGCCGCGGTGGCTGCGGCGGCGGTCATCGCCCGCGCCTCGTCCACCGTGTTGGCCAGCGGTTTCTCGCAGATCACGTGCTTGCCGGCGGCGAGCGCGGCGAGGGCGATCTCGGCGTGGCTGTCACCTGGTGTGCAGATGTCGACCACGTCGATGTCGTCCGAGTTGACCAGGGCACGCCAGTCGGTGGTGTGCGCGTCCCAGCCCAGCCGGTCGGCTGCCTCGGCGACCTTCGCGGCGTCCCGGCCGCAGATCTTCGCCATCCGAACCCGGGCGGGCAGGTCGTACACCCGGTTCACGGTGCGCCACGCCTGTGAGTGCGCGGCGCCCATGAACGAGTACCCGATCATGCCGATCCGGAGTTCGCTGTCGTGAGTGGACAAGGTGGGTCTCCCCCCGTGTATCAGAACCCGAGCTTGAGGTAGTTGCTCGCGTTCTCCTTGGTGATCGTCTCCGAGGCGAGCACGATCTCCTTGGGCACCTGGAGTTCCACCAGGTCGGACATGCCCTTGCCCTGGGCGATGAGACGCGCCAGGGAGATGGCCGAGGAAGCCATCGACGGGCTGTAGGTCACGGTCGCCTTGAGCACCGTGTTGTCGGCCTGGATGTCCTCCATGGCCTTCTTCGAGCCGGCGCCGCCGACCATGAAGAACTCCTTACGGTTGGCCTGGTTGACCGCGGCCAGGACACCGATGCCCTGGTCGTCGTCGTGGTTCCAGACCGCGTCGATCTTCGGCAGGGCCTGGAACAGGCCGGTGGCCGCCTGCTGGCCGGAGTCGGCGGTGAACTCGGCCGGCCGCCGGTTGGCCACCTTGAACCCGGCCGTGGCCAGGGTGTCGGCGAAGCCCTTGGACCGCTGCTGGGTCAGCTCCAGCGAGTCGATGCCGGGGATCTCACCGATGATCGGGTTGCTGACGCCCTTGGCCTTGAGCTGCGCCACGATGAAGTTCGCGGCGGCCACGCCCATGCCGTAGTTGTCACCCATGATCTGCAGCCGGTAGGCCAGCGCGTCCGGGAACGCCCGGTCCAGGTTGACCACCGGGATGCCGGCCTTCATCGCCTCCAGGCCGAACGCGTTGAGCTCCTTGCCGTCGTGCGGCAGCACCACGATGACGTCAGGCTTCTGGGCGACCAGGGTGGACAGCGCCGCCCGCTGGGCCGCCGCGTCCGCGCCGGCCTCGACGGTCTTGAAGTCCACGTCCGAGTACGCGCCGGCCTGCGCCTTGGCGTTGTTGGTGATGGCGGCGATCCAGCCGTGGTCGGCGGCGGGGGCGGAGAAACCGATGGTGACCTTCTTGCCGGGGGCGGCGTTGCCGCCGTCGGCGTTGTCGGCCGCCTTGGTCTGCGCCGCGGTCGGTGTGGACTCGTTGCTGGTGCAACCGGCGAGGAGCACACCGGCGCCGACCGCCGCGCCGCCGAAGAGCAACCGGCGACGGGACAGGTCACGGGGCTGGGTCATGACGACCTCCAGGAAATGACGGATGGTGGGGGTGAAAAAGGTTGTGCTGATCCCGGCCACCGTCGGTGGCCGCCGGAATGCGATGGTGCGGAGGGTCGGGACGCGCCCGGTGGGGCGACGCGTCCGGGTCAGGCGGGGGTGGTCAGCTTGTTGCGGCTGAGGAACTGGGTGACGCTGCGGAACTGCACCTGCTGGATCAGGACGGCGCCGACGATGATGCCGCCCTTGACCATGTTCTGGGCCTCGGTGGACAGGCCGTTGATGGCGAAGAGGTTGGTGATGGTGGAGAAGATCAGCACCCCGAGCAGGGACCCGATGATGGTGCCCCGGCCACCGCTGAGCAGCGTGCCGCCGATGATGGCCGCGGCGATCGCGTCCAGCTCGTAGAGGTTGGCCATGGCCGCCTGGGCGGAGTTGGCCTGCGCGGTCAGCATGATCGCGGCGATGCCGCAGCAGAGACCGGAGAGCGCGTAGAGCAGCAGGGTGTGCCGCCTGACGTTGATGCCGGCGAGCCGGGCCGCCTCCGGGTTGCCGCCGACGGCGACCGTACGCCGGCCGAAGGTGGTGCGGTTGAGCAGCACCCACCCGGCGGCGACCACGGCGGCGAGGATGTAGACCAGCAGCGGGATGCCCAGCAGGTCGGTGCTGGCGATGCCGTTGATGAAGGAGTTGTTCGACACCTGGGTCTGCTTGCCGGAGATCTGGGCGGCCAGACCCCGGGCGGCGACCATCATGGCCAGCGTGGCGATGAACGCCACCAGCCGCCCGTAGGAGATGAGGATCCCGTTGACCAGGCCGACCGCGACACCGACCACGACCGCCGTGAAGATCATGCCGCCCGCGCCGTAGCTCTGGGTGGCGACCGTGGTCGCCCACACCCCGGCGAGGGCGACGATCGCGCCGACCGACAGGTCGATGCCGCCGCCGATGATCACGAAGGTCATCCCGACGGTGACCACCCCGACCACCGAGGCGAGCTTGAGGATGGTCAGCGTGTTGCCCCACACCCAGTCCGGGTTGGAGTAGAGATCCCAGCGGGTCGCGGCGCCGATCACCACCAGCACCACCAGCACGCCGATCAGGCCGAGGTTACGCTTCGCGCCCTCACCGCCCTCACCCGCCCAGAACGACAACCCACCGGTCCTGGGCTTCTCCTTGAGCGACGCCGTCACCGCCGGGTCTACCGGCGGGGACTGCGCCGGCAGGTCCGCCGGCCGGTCCGGCGTCGCGGTCCCGGTCGACTCACTCATGCCGTCACCTCGTTATGTCCACTGCGCTCGCTCATGCCGGCGCGCCTTCCATCAGAGACCCCGCCATGACGAGGTCGAGCACGGTGTTCTCGTCCAGTTCGCCGGCGGGCGCCTCGCGCACCATCCGGCCCTCCCGCATCACCAGCACCCGATCGGCCAGGCCGAGCACCTCGGGCACCTCGCTGGAGACCAGCAGCACGCCGACCCCCTGGGCGGCCAGGCCACGGATCACCCGGTACAGCTCGGCACGGGCGCCCACGTCCACCCCCCGGGTCGGCTCGTCGAGCAGCAGCAACCGGGTGTCGCCGAGCAGCCAGCGCCCGACCACCACCTTCTGCTGGTTGCCGCCGGAAAGGGTGCGTACCGCCCGGCGCACGTCGTTGGGCCGGAGCTGGAGGTCGTCGGCGATCCGTTCCGCCTCGGCCCGCTCGCGCGCGGCGCTGGTGAAGCCGAGGCGGGCGTACCGGGTGAAGGTCGCCAGGGTGACGTTGCGGTGGATCGGCTCGCCGAGCAGCAACGCCTGGCTCTTGCGTTCCTCGGGGGCCATGCCCATGCCGGCCCGGACCGCCGCGCCGACGCTGCCCGGCCGCAGGGTCCGGCCGCCCATCGTGATGGTGCCGGACTCGGCACGCCGGGCCCCGTAGATCGTCTCCAGCAGTTCCGAGCGGCCGGAGCCGACCAGCCCGGCGATGCCGACGATCTCGCCGGGACGGACGCTGAGCGAGACGTCGGCGAACTCGCCGGTCCGGGTCAGCCGCTCGACGCGGAGCAGCTCCTCGCCGGTGGCGGGCGCGGTCGGGCGGTCCGGGAAGACGTACTCGATGGTCCGGCCGGTCATCCGGGCGACCAGGTCGCCGGTCGGGGTGTTCCGGGCCGGCAGGTTCGCCGCGGTGGTCCGGCCGTCCTTGAGTACGGTGACCCGGTCGCCGATCTCGCGGATCTCCTCCATCCGGTGCGAGATGTAGATGACCGCGATGCCCTGGGCGGTGAGTTCCCGGATGATCCGGAACAGGTTGTCCACCTCGTCGTGCGCCAGCACCGCGCTCGGCTCGTCCATGATGATCAGCCGGGCCTCGTGGGACAGCGCCCGGGCCATGCTGACCACCTGCTTGCCGGCGGCCGGCAGCGCGCGCACCATCCGGCCGGGCGGGATCTCGCCGTGGCCGAGCCGGGTGAGGATCTCCCGGGTACGCCGGGCCATCAGCCCGCGCCTGACGAACCCGGCGACCTTCGGCTCGTGGCCGAGGAAGGCGTTCTCGGCGACCGACAGGTCCTCGACCAGGTCGAGTTCCTGGTAGATGGTGGCGATGCCGGCACGCATGGCGGCCTGCGGGTTGGCGAAGTGCGCCGGTTCGCCACGCCATTCCACCTGACCGGAGTCGGGCCGGTGCACCCCGGCGAGCACCTTGATCAGGGTGGACTTGCCGGCGCCGTTCTGCCCGAGCAGGCAGTGCACCTCGCCGGCCCGTACCTCCAGCTGCACACCGTCGAGGGCGCGGACGCCGGGGAACGTCTTGACCACGTCGGTCAGCCGCAGCACCACCTCACCGGCGACGGTGTCGCCGGGTGCCTCGACCAGCGGGGCCTTGTCCCCGGCGGCGGCCTTGTCCCCGGTGGGGGAGGTCGGTTGCTTGCTCATGATGCCTCCCCGAAGGCGACGTCGCTGGCGAGGACGGCCGCGCCGGCCACTCCGGCGCGCGGTCCCAGCTCGGACAGGACGACCGGCAGGTTGCCGGTGGCCAGCGGCAGCGAACGGCGGTAGACCACGCTGCGGATCTCGGCGAGCAGGATGTGCCCGAGGTGGGCCAGCCCGCCGCCGATGACGATCATCGACGGGTTGGTGAAGCTGACCAGCCCGGCCAGCACCTGCCCGACCCGGCGGCCCCCGTCGCGGATGAGCTGGATGCAGGTGACGTCGCCCTCGATCGCCGCTTCGGCGACGTCGCGGGCGGAGACCGCACCCCGGGCGGCGAGCCGCTCGGCCAGCGCCGGCGAGGTGCCGGTACGCGCCGCGACGGCGGCTTCCCGGGCCAGTGCCGCGCCGCTGAACACGGCCTCCAGACAACCGGCGTTTCCGCAGGTGCAGGCCGGTCCGCCGGCCTCGGCCTGAATGTGTCCGATGTCGCCGGCGCAGCCGTCGGTGCCCCGGTAGACCTCGCCGCTGAGGTAGATCCCACACCCTATTCCGGTGCCGATCTTGACGAAGAGGAAGTCGTCGACCGAGTGGGCCACCCCGCCGTGCCGCTCGCCGATCGCCATGATGTTCACGTCGTTGTCGACCACCGCCGGGCACCCGTGCTCACGGCTGATCAGCTCGCGCACCGGGTAGCGGTCCCAGCCCGGCATGATCGGCGGCGAGACCGGCACCCCGTCGCGGAAGCTGACCGGGCCGGGGACGCCGATACCGACGCCGTTGAGCCGCTCGTACGCCCCATCCACCCGGGCCTTGTGCAGCAGGTCGTTGACCCGGTGCAGGATGGCCTTCGGGCCGGAGCGGATGTCGGCCGGCTCGGCGTACGCGGCGACCGGTTCGAGCCGCCCGTTGACCACCTCGACGTCGATCGAACTGGCACCCATGTCGATGCCGGCGAACCGCAGGTCCGGGTTCAGCTCCACCAGGGTGGACCGGCGGCCACCCCGGGAGGCGGCCAGCCCGGCCTCGGCCACCAGGCCCAGCCCGACCAGCCGTTCCAACTCGGCGAGGAGCCGGGGCCGGGGCATCTGCAACCGGTCGCCCAGCTCGGCCCGGGACGCTGGCCCCTCGTCACGGAGCAGCCGCAACAGCTGCACGTGCAGGGGATCTGCCGTCCGCACGGGACTCACCTCCGCCTCAGGGTTCACATTGACGTCACGCCGTTGTGTTGTGGTCGACACAGTAGGAGACTTCCGTGGCGCATGTCCATAGCTTCGTTCGTTCCTCCGGCAACTTTTGTCCGAACGAACAAAAGCTACTAGTGGATCAAGAAAAGGTTGACAGACCGAGAAATCTCCGCAACGACCTGCTACCGGGGCCCGGCTAGCGCCTCCCCGCAGGCCCCGAACGGGCGGGGGAAGCACTACCCGATCACCCCCGGACATGACAAGACCCCACCCCGCCAGCTCGATCGTGGCGGGGCGGGGTCGGTGGGTCCGGCGGGCCTCCCGGAGGCGGGGTCAGCGGCCGGGGGCGGCGTTGCGCTTCTTGCGCAGCTTGCGGTCGTCGCGCAGCTCGACGTACGGCTCCTCGTCCGGGTCGTGGCCGGCGGCGATCGCCCGACCCCGCTCCAACTCGGCGTCGAACTCCGCACCGAGCAGGATCGCGATGTTGCTCAGCCAGAGCCAGACCAGGAAGATGATCACCCCGGCCAGCGCCCCGTAGGTCTTGTTGTAGGACCCGAAGTTGCCGACGTAGAGGGCGAACAGGCCGGAGACCAGCAGCCAGAGCAGCACCGCCAGCACACCACCCGGGCTGACCCAGCGGAACCCGCCGTGCCGGGCGTTCGGCGACGCCCAGTAGAGGATCGCGAACATCAGGCTGACCAGCACCAGCAGCACCGGCCACTTGGCGATGTTCCACACCGTGACCGCCGTCGAGCCCAACCCGATGGCGCTGCCGGCCTGCTCGGCGAGGCCACCGGTGAAGACCACGATCACTGCGGCGGCGAGCAGCAGCACCCCCACCAGGGCGGTCACCCCGAGCCGGATGGGCAGGGTCTTCCACACCGGCCGCCCCTCCGGCACGTCGTAGATGCTGTTCGAGGCCCGCATGAACGCGCCCACGTAGCCGGAGGCCGACCAGAACGCGGCGACCAGACCGATGACCGCGGCGATACTGGCCAACCCACCCGACTGGCCGGCCTGGTCGATCGCGGTCTCGATGATGGTGCGGATGTTCTCCTCCGGCACCACCTGCCCGACGGTGTCCCGGACCCCGCTGGTGGCCCGCTCGCCGAGCAGACCAAGGATCGAGATCAACACCAGCATCCCGGGGAAGATCGACAGCACCCCGTAGTAGGTCAGCGCGGCGGCCCAGTCGGTCAGGCTGTCCTCCTGGAACTCCCGCCCGGTGCGCTTGAGCGCCGCCTTCCAGTCCGCCCGGTGCAGGTCCGTGGGGCTGTCCGGGCCGTCGTCGGGACCCACCGGCCGGGTACGCGCGTCGGCCTCCCGCCGGTCGCCCCGCTGCCGGTCGCCGGACCCGGGCTCACCCGACGGGCGGTCACCGGAGCGCCGGTCACCCGACCGGTCCCGGTCGTGCCGGGCTGCGGTCACGGTGGCCGCGTCGTCGCGGTCGGCGTGGGTCTCGTCGGAGGCCATCGCCCCTCCTCGGGGATCTGCGGATGTCGCCCTCCGACATGCCCCGCCACAGCCGCCGCCTAACCACCGGGCAGCGGCAGAGGTGACGACAGGCACTCCCCCGCCGCCGGGCGCGCGTGCAACGACCCGGGATCGGGCCGCCGGCCCACTAAGCCCTTCTCGCCGTTGCGCCGACGAATGCCCGCCAGGCGTACGGGTCGAAGGCCAGCACCGGCCCACCCGGGTCCTTGGAATCCCGCACCATCACCACGCCGGATAGGTTGTCAGCCACCTCGACGCAGGCCCCGCCACCGCCATTGCTACGGGTGCTCTTGCGCCACCGGACACCGTTCAGGTCCATGTTTCCGCCACCTCCCCTATCAACTCGATGGACTGCTGCTGGGAAAGTGTCTCACCACGGATCGACTCCCATACCTCAACCACCTCGCGTAGGTAATCGGTGCGGTCGACCACCTGCCCGTGGCGCTGTCCTTCCAGGTAGACGACGTCCTCACCAGTGGGCGAGGTGGCAATGACGAAAGGGCCGTCAAGTCCGGGATAGGCACCGGCGGACAGTGGAACCACCTGGATACGGACTCGCGGCAACGTCGTGCCGAGCTTCACCAGGTGCTGCAACTGCTGACACATGACCTCCGGCTGACCGACATTGCGGCGCAACACGTACTCGTCGATGACGGCGGTGAGCAGCGGCGGCCGGTCCCGGGTGAGCACTACCTGGCGCTCGATTCGCGTGGCCACCTGTTGTTCGATTTCGTCGACGCCGAACAGCCCGGCCCCGACCAGGATGGCTCGGGCATATTCTTCGGTCTGAAGCAGGCCGGGAACATAGAGCGGCTCGAACCAACGGAACGCCCGCGCCTCCGCTTCCACTGCCGTCCAGTCCCGTGCCCAGGGCACCACGGTTTCCCGGCTGATCCGGCGTTGGATTCGTTCGAAGCGGCCGTCGGTGGTGAACACCGTGTCGCAGCGGCGGGCGAAGTCCAGGCTCGGCCGGCGTTCGCAGGTCTCCACCTTGGCGACGAGTGCGCCCGAATAGCTCAGCGCCTCGGCCAGCGCCGCCTGGGACATGCCGTGGCCGGCCCGGGTGAGCCGCAGTTCCTCCGCGAAGTGGTCCAGCATGGACGAGCGTTCCACCAGACAGCCTCCGTACATTGTCGGACCGCCCCGGCTCGACCGGTCCACGCCTGCGTCGTCGGCACGGCGGACCTCCCACCGTAGCCGGGCCATCAACAGACTGTCACCCAGCGGGACCGCTCCCGGGATCGGACGGTGGGCGGAACCAGGCCGGGAGCGTCCGTCGGTGTCGTCGGCGGGCGCTCCCCTCCAGCATCGACGGAGGCTCGACCATGCGACAGGTTCTCGGATCGCGCTACGGATTCCCGGGGCACCCCGGCCCCCGTGCCGGCCGGCCGGGGCGGCGCTGATGCCCCGGTACCGCCCCCACGTGGCCGCCCGCCCCTCCTGGCGTTGCCGGGTGTGCGGGGCGGCCTGGCCGTGCTCGCCGGCCCGGCTGGCGCTGCTCGGGGAGTACCGCGAGGATCGCACCGCCCTGCTGGTCTACCTGGGCCTGCTGTTGGGCGAAGCCATGGACGACCTCGCCAGCCTGCACGACGGTGTCGCGCCACCCGGCCTCACCGACCGCATCGTCACCTGGGCACGGTCCCGGTGACCCGACCACCCCGGCACACCTGACCCCGTCGACCGCTGACGCACGGTTGCGTGGGGATCTGGAGGTCTTCGGCCCTCCCGGGGGCCATTTGCCACCAAGATCCGTCGCGGCAAATCATGATCGACTCAGCGGGGTCGATACAGCGGCATCAGGTCGCGGTGATACCGCTATGTCGCCGACTGAGCGCGATCTCCACCCCACGACCACGCCGAGGGCTCAGAGGTCGGCGGGGGCGGTGGCGGCGCGGGCGGCGGCGACGAGCTGGTCGGTTTCGGCGCGTACGTCGTCGGCGTCGACCGGGGTGCCGGGGTCGTAGCGGACCGTCCAGGTCAGACCGTCGGCCCCGGCCACCCGCCGGGCCGCGATCCGCCCCGAGCCGCCGGGCACCGGGTGCTGCTGGGTGTACGCCACCGAGCGGGTCACCCGGGCCCGCACCTGGTGCGGCAGGTCACCCGGATCGAGCAGCAGGTACGTCTCGGCGGGACCGTCGGCGACCACCAGGTAGCCGTCCCGCTCGGCAACCGTCGCGGCCGGGGTGACCGTCAACTCCCGCCCGGACCAGACGGCCTTGAGGATGTCGTGCCAGCCCAACCGCTGTCCCCGGCCCGGCAGCCAGAGCCCGAGGTTCGTGGCCACCAGCACCCCGCCACCGGCGCCGACCGACGCACCGGCACCGGCACCGGCCGACGTGCCCTCGGCGGGCGACGCCTCGTCGACGGCGGACACCCGGTCGGCGGGCGGTGCGCCGTTACTGCTGCCGTTACCCGTGGCGGCCCAGGCCAGGACGCGTTCACCGGCGGCCAGGGGCGGGCGGACGGCGGACGGCAGCTTGGGCTTGCGGCCGAACAGTCCCATCAGAGTCCTCCTGCGGCCTGCTCGCGCAGGGCCCGCGCGTGCTGTTCCAGCGAGAGCAGTTCCCCGAACAGGGCGAAGTACTCGTCCTTCTGGGTGACCGGGTTGATCCGCTGGATCTTGGACTTGAGGTCCCTGATCCGGGCGGTCACCGAGCCCCACTGCAACCGGGCCATGGTGATCGAGACGTACCTCGGGTCGGGCTCGCCGTCGAGCCGCAGCGGCTCCACGGCCAGTTCGCCGACCAGTGCCTGGGCGGCCAGGTCGGCGCAGGCGTCCCGGACCGCCTCGATCCACACCGCGCCGCCGGCCGCGACGGCCACCCCGCCCGCCGCCGCGATCGCGGTACGCACCGCGACGTGCACCGGGTGCCGGTACTCGGCGGCCCCGACCGCGTCGAACATCGGGCCGGCGAGGACCGGCTCCTGGAGAGCGAGCTTCAACGCCTCCCGCTCGACCATCGACTCCGGACTGTCCACGGCGGGCACGGCGGTACGGCTCCGGCCCCGGGGCGGGGCGGCCCCCTCCCGTTCGCCGGGGGAGTTGGCGGCGGCCAGCACCGCACGCTGCACCGGCTCGATCTCCATGCCGAGGTCACCGGCGAGCTTGCGGACGTACTCGGGACGCTTCTCCAGGTCCTTGATCTTGGCAACCAGGGGCGCGGCCCGGCGCATCGCCTCCACCCGGCCGTCCACCGTGTCCAGGTCGTAGCGGTTGATGACGTGCCGGAGGGCGAAGTCGACGAGCGGCTCGCGGCGGGCCACCAGGTCACGGATCGCCAGGTCACCCTTTGCCAACCGCAGGTCGCACGGGTCCATGTTGTCCGGGCTGACCGCGATGAAGGTACGCCCGACGAAGCGCTGGTCGTCCTCGAAGGCACGCAGCGCGGCCTTCTGCCCGGCGGCGTCCCCGTCGAACGTGAAGATCACCTCACCGGCCACCGCGTCGGTGTCGAGCAGCAGCCGGCGCAGCACGCCGATGTGGTCCGCGCCGAAGGCGGTGCCGCAGGTCGCCACGGCGGTCGGCACCCCGGCCAGGTGGCAGGCCATCACGTCGGTGTAGCCCTCGACCACGACCACCCGGCCCTGCTTGGCGATCTCCCGTTTGGCCTGGTCGATGCCGTAGAGCACGTGCGACTTCTTGTAGATCGGCGTCTCGGGGGTGTTCAGGTACTTCGGGCCGTCGTCGTCGTCGAAGAGTTTCCGTGCCCCGAAGCCGATCACGTCACCGGCGATGTCCCGGATCGGCCACATCAGCCGGCGGCGGAACCTGTCGATCAGGGTGCCCGAGCGCGACGGCCGGGACAACCCGCCGGTGACCAGCTCGTCGTGGGTGAACCCCTGCTGGCGCAGGTGCTTGGTGAGCAGGTCCCAGGCGTCCGGGGCGAAGCCGCAGCCGTACCGCTGGGCGGCGGCCCGGTCGAAACCGCGCCGGGCCAGGAACTCCCGCGCCGGACGCGCGCCGGCCGTGGTGAGCTGCGCCTGGTAGAACTCCACGGCGGCGGCGTGCGCGGCGACCAGCCGCTGCTTCTGCCCCTGCTGCGGGCGGGCCCGGGGGGCCGACTGGTCGTTCTCGACGTACCGGAGCTGGATGCCGGCGCGGTCGGCGAGCCGCTCGACGGACTCGACGAAGGTGAGATGCTCGGCGTCCATCAGGAACTTGATCGCGTCGCCGCCGACGCCGCAGCCGAAGCAGTAGAAGACGTTGCGGGCCGGCGAGACGTTGAACGACGGGCTCTTCTCGTCGTGGAACGGGCACAGCCCCTTGAGGTTGCCGCCACCTGCCGACTTGAGGGTCACCGTGTCCGAGATCACCTCGGCGATGGAGGTGCGCTCGCGGACCAACGCGATGTCCTCGTCCCGGATCCGCCCAGCCATGCGGTGCCACCCCCTCGGCCCTCCATCCTGCCCTGCCGGACCGACGATCCGTCGGGCGGGGGACGGGCGGGTGGCGAACGCCCGGCTCAGCGGGGAGGACGGTGCAGCCAGCGGGTGACCGGAGGCGCGTCCTCCTCGTCGTACGACCGGGCGGCCCGCACGGCGGCGGCCAGCCCGGACCGGCGGTCCCGGTCCGGGTGCGGGTTGACCGTCGGGTCCCGGGCCAGGTCGCGCAGGAGCGCCACGGCGAGCCCGAGCATCACCACCACGAACGGCAGCGCCACCATGATGGTCGCCTGTTGCAGTGCGGCCAGGCCCCCGGCGAGCAGCAGCGCGGCGGCGACCGCCCCGATCAGCACCCCCCAGAGCACCACGAGTACGCGGTGCGGGCGCAGCGCGCCACCCGAGCTGAGCGACCCCAGCACCAGCGACGCCGAGTCGGCGCTGGTCACGAAGTAGAGCGCGATGAGCACCATGGCCAACACGCTGGTGACGGTCCCCAGCGGCAGCGCGTCCAGCAGCCCGAACAGCGCCTGCTCGCTGCCCGCCCCGACGTCCGCCACCAGGTCGCGGGTGCCGCTGGCCTGGGTACGCAGGGCGCTGCCGCCCATGATCGCGAACCAGATCGCGCTGGCCCCGCTGGGCACCAGCAGGACCCCGACCAGGAACTGACGTACGGTCCGCCCGCGCGAGATGCGCGCGATGAAGGTGCCGACGAACGGCGCCCAGGAGATCCACCAGGCCCAGTAGAAGATCGTCCAGGACCCGAGCCAGGCCGGGTCGGAGAACGCGCCGGTACGGGTGGACATGAACACCAGGCGGCTGAGGTAGTCACCGACCGACGCGGGCAGCACCTCCAGCGTGTAGATCGTCGGCCCCACCACGAACACGAAGATCATCAGCAGCACGGCCAGCAGGACGTTGGTGGTGGACAGCCACTTGACCCCCCGGTGCAGGCCGGAGAAGGCCGAGACGACGAAGGCCAGGGTGAGCGCGCCGATCACCGTCAGTTCCACCGCCCGGGTGTCCGGTACGCCGGCCACCAGGTCCAGACCGGCGGCCACCTGGAGCGCGCCGAGCCCGAGGCTGGTGGCCGAACCGAAGACCGTGGCGAAGACGGCGAGCAGGTCGACGGCCCGACCGGCCACCCCGTCGGCCCGCGCGCCGAGCAGCGGGCGGAACGCGGCCGAGATCCGGTTGTCCCGCCCCCGCCGGAAGGTCGAGTACGCCAGCGCCAGCGCGGTGACGGCGTAGATGCCCCACGGGTGCAGCGTCCAGTGGAAGAGCGTGTACTGCATGGCCGCCGCCCCGGCAGCCGGGGTCTGCGCCGCGATTCCGGTCGCCGGCGGCGGCGTGGCGTAGTGCTGGATCGGCTCGGCCACCGCGAAGAAGACCAGACCGATGCCCATCCCCGCGCTGAACATCATGGCGACCCAGGCCAGCGTGTTGAACTCCGGCTGCTCGTCGTCGGCGCCCAGCCGGATCCGGCCGTACCGGGAGGCCGCGACGGCCACCGCGAGCACCAGGAAGGCGTCCGCCGCGACGACGAAGAACCAGCCGAAGGTGCCGATCACCCAGGCCAGTCCGGACTCGCCGAAGTCGGCAAGCGAACCGCGCGCGGACACCCCCCAGAGCACGACCGCCAGCACCCCGCCGACACCCAGGGCGAGCACCACCGGGTCGGGCCGGCCACCCGCCCGCCTACCGACGTCCCGCGCCCGTTCAGCCATGGTCGTATCGTCCCGGCCAGCGGGCCGGCAGCAGGCGGTTTACGCCCATTTCCACGCCCCGTGGAGGGCCGAGGTCGTTAGCCGCACGCCCCGGGTGTCGTCGTTACGTGCCCGCACGCGGCGACGACCGATCCGGATCACCCCGCTCAGCCGACGGCGGCGGCCTCCTCGGCCTCGACCTGCCGGTTCCAGTCCGGCTTGGTGGAGCGCCAGCCCTCGTCGTCCATGCCCTGCCGCCAGTAGCCGGAGATGGACAGCGCCTCCCGGGGCACCGACCGCTCGACCCGCAGCAGCCGCCGCAACTCCTTGACGAAGGTGGCCTCGCCGTGCACGAACGCGTGCACCCGACCGGGCGGGAACTCCAGCTCCCGGACAGCCGCGACCAGTGCCTCGCCGACCGGTCGGCCGGCCCGGTGCAGCCAGGTCAGCGCCACCGCGCCGGGGCTGGGCAACACCTGCTCGTCGGCCGGGTCGGCGATCTCGACCAGGACGACCGCCGGGGCGCCCTCGGGCAGCCGCTCCAGCGCGGCACCGATCGCCGGCAGGGCGCTCTCGTCGCCCACCAGCAGGTGCCAGTCGGCCGTCGGGTCCGGCGCGTACGCTCCACCCGGGCCGACGAACAGCACCTCGTCGCCGGGACGCAGCCGCGCCGCCCAGGGCCCCGCCAACCCCTCGTCCCCGTGGTGCACCACGTCGATGGTCAGCTCACCGGCCGCCGCATCCCAGGCCCGCACCGTGTACGCGCGCAGCCGGGGCCACTGCTCCCGGGGCAGCTCCCGCTTGACCGCCGTCAGGTCCAACGGCCTCGGCAGTTCCACCCCGTCGGGCGGGAAGACCAGCTTGACGTAGTGGTCGGTGAACTCCCCCACCGGCAGCCCGGCCAACTCCTCCCCACCGAGAACGAGCCGGACCAGGTGCGGGGTGGGCCGTCCGGTCCGCACCACCCGAGCCGCAGTAACCATCTTGGAGCGCTCCGCCATAAAACTAAGGTTACCCTAACTCCCCACCCCCCTCCCTCCCCCACCCCACCAGCCTCCACTCCTCACCCGTCCGCGCCCTCACCCCCACCCCCGCTCCTCCGCTCCGCTCCGCGGTGATCAAGAGGTTTGCGTCAACCTCCCCGGTGATCAAGAGGTTTGCGTCAATTCAGCGATCAACTTTGACGCAAACCTCTTGATCAACTGACGCAAATCTCTTGATCACCGGGAGCGAGCGGCGGGAGCGAGCGGCGGGAGCGAGCGGCGGGGACGGGTGCGAGCGGCCCGGCGGGACGGGGGCGCCGGTCAAGGGCGGCCGGGAGGCGGGGAGAGCAGGGAGGGTGGGGAGAGTGGGGAGCCGGTGTTCAGGTGAGGTGGGTGTGCCAGGTCAGGGCGGCGGGGTCGGTGAGGGAGGCGACCTGGTCGATGACGACGCGCAGCCGGGCGGGGTCGTCCCCGGCCTGCCGCCACAGGGGGGCGAAGACCGGGTCGAGGGCGTCCGGGGCGCGGTCGGCGAGCACGGTGACCAGTTCGGTGAGGACCTCCCGCTGACGCTGGTAGCGGGCGCGGGCGTCCGGGCGGCACATGACGTACCGCCAGGCGATGCCCTTGAGCAGGGCGCACTGCGCCCTGATCCGGCGCGGCACGACCAGGTCGGCGGCGTAGCGGTGGTGTGGGCCGGGGCCGAAGCGGTCCCGGGTCGCCCCGACCACGGTCGCCACGAACCGGCCGGTGAGCACGCTGGTGGTGGCCTTGAGCGCGACCTGGGCGCGGTGGCTGCCGTCGTACCCGGCAAGCGGGGTGAGCACCGGGTCGGCGAGCAACTCGACGAGCACCCCGCCGAGGTCGTCCGGGGACTCCCCGGAGTAGACGGCGGCCACGTCGACGCAGAGCGCGGCGCGTTCGTCCGGGTCGTGCAGGAGGGGACGCAGCGAGACGTAGCCGCCGTGGATGCCGTCCTCGACGTCGTGCACCGAGTACGCCACGTCGTCGGCCCAGTCCATCACCTGCGCCTCCAGGCAGCGGCGGGCCCCGCCGGACGGGTCACCGGGCTGACCAGAGCCGGGTAGGACCGGGGCGGGGCTGCCGGCGCGCAGCCAGTCGAAGACCGGGCGGTCGTCGCCGTACACGCCGAACTTGCGCAGCCCGGGGCGGCGGGGCCACGGGTACTTGCTGACCGCGTCGAGCGCGGCGCGGGTGAGGTTGAGCCCGGCCGGGCTGCCGTCCGGGGCGAGCACCTTCGCCTCCAGCCGGGTGAGCACCCGCAGGGTCTGCGCGTTGCCCTCGAAGCCGCCGCAGGATGCGGCGAGCCCGTCGAGGGTGTCCTCGCCGTTGTGCCCGAACGGCGGGTGCCCGAGGTCGTGGGCCAGCCCGGCGGTGTCCACCAGGTCGGGGTCGCAGCCGAGCCGGGCCCCCATCTCCCGGGCGATCTGGGCCACCTCCAGCGAGTGGGTCAACCGGGTACGCAGGAAGTCGTCGGTGCCGGCGACGTGCACCTGGGTCTTCGCGGCGAGCCGCCGGAAC
Organism: Micromonospora sp. WMMD734; assembly: GCF_049178975.1. Classification (NCBI taxonomy): domain Bacteria; kingdom Bacillati; phylum Actinomycetota; class Actinomycetes; order Micromonosporales; family Micromonosporaceae; genus Micromonospora; species Micromonospora sp. WMMD734. Next base: position 69,531 of record NZ_JBMHMK010000001.1, on the reverse strand, counting down.
GCCGCCGAGTGCAGCACCCGGGCCCGGTCCCGCTCGTACGGGGATCGGCCGTGGCCGGTGTCCTTGGGCGTCTCCTCGACCCACCGCTGCGCGTCGGCCGGGTTCCCCTCGACGCCTGGTGGTCGGGTGGGCGGTTCCACCATCCGGCCTCCCCTCCACGTCGTACCCCATGGTCGCGGGAGCCCAGGTTACGCCGCGCCGCGCCGCAGGGCGCGCGCACCGGGAACCCCGCGACCCGGCCGGGCACCGACGCCGCGTGACGCCCACCGGCGGTGGGCCGGTGGGCGTCGCGGGCGGTCAGCGGCTGTCGGAGCCGGTGGTCTCGATGGCGGCCCGGCCGGCCTCCAGCCGGGCGACCGGCACCCGGAACGGCGAGCAGGAGACGTAGTCCAGCCCCACCTCGTGGAAGAAGTGCACCGAGTCGGGGTCGCCGCCGTGTTCGCCGCAGACGCCGAGCTTGAGCCCGGGTCGGGCGGCCCGGCCCTCCTCGGCGGCGATCCGGATGAGCCGGCCGACGCCGTCGCGGTCGATCGACTCGAACGGGGAGATGCCGAAGATGCCCAGTTCCAGGTAGCGCCAGAAGAACGCGCCCTCGACGTCGTCGCGGGAGAAGCCCCAGCCCATCTGGGTGAGGTCGTTGGTGCCGAAGGAGAAGAACTGCGCCGCCTCGGCGATCTGGCCGGCGGTCAGCGCCGCCCGGGGTACCTCGATCATGGTGCCGATCAGCACCTGGACGCCGCTGTCCCCGACCACCTCGGCGATGATCTTCTCGGCTTCGGCGCGTACCGTCTCCAGTTCCTGGACCGCGCCGACCAGCGGGACCATGATCTCCGGGCAGGCCGTGCCGCCGTCGCGGGTGACCGCGACGGCGGCCTCGGCGATCGCGCGGACCTGCATCGCGAACAGGCCGGGGATGACCAGGCCGAGGCGCACGCCGCGCAGGCCGAGCATCGGGTTCTCCTCGTGCATCCGCCGGACGGCGGCGAGCAGCGCCTCCTCCTTGGCGACGTCCTCGCCGCGTTCCTGGGCGACGGCGACGTTGACCGCGAGCTGTTCCAGCGGGGGCAGGAACTCGTGCAGCGGCGGGTCGATCAACCGGACGGTGACGGGCAGTCCGGCCATCTCGCGGAAGATCTCCACGAAGTCCTGGCGCTGTAGGGGCAGCAGAGCGGCGAGCGCGTCGGTGCGGTCGACGTCGGTGGCGGCGAGGATCAGCCGTTCGACCAGTTCCCGCCGGTCGCCGAGGAACATGTGCTCGGTGCGGCACAGGCCGATGCCCTCGGCGCCGAAGCGCCGGGCCCGGGCCGCGTCCGCCCCGGTGTCGGCGTTCGTCCGCACGGCCAGCCGCCGCCGCGCGTCGGCGTGCGTCATGATCCGGTGTACGGCCCGGACCAGCGCGTCGTCGGTCCGCTCCGGGTCGAGGGTGCCCTCGAAGTACTGCACCACCTCCGACGGCGTGACCGGCACCTCGCCCAGGTAGACCTTGCCGGTGGTGCCGTCGATGGAGACGACGTCACCCTCGGAGACGGTGCGCCCGCCGACGGTGAACCGCTTGGCCGGCACGTCGACCTCGATCTCGTCGGCCCCGGAGACGCAGGTCTTGCCCATGCCCCGGGCCACCACGGCGGCGTGGCTGGTCTTGCCGCCGCGCGAGGTGAGGATGCCCTGGGCGGCGATCATGCCGTTGAGGTCGTCGGGGTTGGTCTCCCGGCGGACCAGGATCACCGACTTCCCCTCGCCGGCCAGCTCGACCGCGCGGGCGGAGGTGAAGACCACCGCGCCGGACGCGGCACCCGGGGAGGCCCCGATACCCCGGGCGACCGCCTCGATCCCGTGGTCGAGCTGGAAGCGGGGGAACATGAGCTGGGCGAGCTGCGCGCCGTTGACCCGGTGTAGCGCCTCGTCGAGGTCGATCAGGCCCTCGTCGACGAGCTGACCGGCGATGACGAACGCGGCGGCGGCGGTGCGCTTGCCGACCCGGGTCTGGAGCATCCAGAGCTTGCCGCGCTCGATGGTGAACTCGATGTCGCAGAGGTCCCGGTAGTGCCCCTCCAGCCGGGCCATGATGTCGAGCAGCTGGTCGTAGGAGGTCTTGTCGAGCCGTTCCAGGTCCTGCAACGGCACGGTGTTGCGGATGCCGGCGACGACGTCCTCGCCCTGGGCGTTGGCCAGGTAGTCGCCGTAGATGCCCTGCGCGCCGCTGCCCGGGTCGCGGGTGAAGGCGACTCCGGTGCCGGAGTCGGGCCCGAGGTTGCCGAAGACCATCGCCACCACGTTGACGGCGGTGCCCAGGTCGGCGGGGATGCGCTCCTGGCGGCGGTAGAGGATCGCCCGCTCGGCGTTCCACGACGCGAAGACCGCCCGGATGGCCAGGTCGAGCTGCTCACGCGGCTCCTGCGGGAACTCCCGTCCGGTGTGCTTGGCGAAGATCTTCTTGTACGTCTCGACGAGCCCGCGCAGGTCGTCGGCGTCCAGGTCGAGGTCGTCGTGCGTGCCCTTGGCCCGCTTGGCCTCGTCGAGGGCGTGTTCGAACTCCTCGCCCGGTACCTCGCAGACGGTCTTGCCGAACATCTGGATGAGCCGGCGGTAGGAGTCCCAGGCGAACCGGTCGTTCTGCCCTGCCTGGTCGCTCAGTCCTACGACGCTGCGGTCGTTGAGCCCGACGTTGAGGACGGTCTCCATCATGCCGGGCATCGAGAACCGGGCCCCGGAGCGTACCGAGACCAGCAGCGGGTCCTGCGGATCGCCGAGGCGGCGGCCCATCGCGCGTTCCAGCGCCTCCAGGTGGGCCTCGATCTGCCCGGCCAGCCCGTCCGGTTCCCGCCCGGTCGCCAGGTACGCCTGACACGCCCGGGTGGTGATGGTGAAGCCCGGTGGCACCGGCAGGCCGAGATTGGTCATCTCGGCGAGATTGGCACCCTTTCCACCGAGCAGGTCCTTGAGATCCTTGTTGCCCTCGGCGAAGTCGTAGACGTACTTGTCCGTCTCGTGCGCTGTCACCAGAAGCCTCCCACGCGCGCCGGAATTGACACTTAACGAAGGTTCAGTTCTGACTTACCCCGGGGCCGACCACCGGATATCCAGCCTGGTCAGCGTTCGGTGGGCGAAGGTTAAGCGAACATCAGGCGGGCTGGGACCGTTCGGTGACAATAGGCACAGCCGTCCCGACTATCCGCGTTCACGCGGGTTTCTGGGAACGCTTCCACGAGCACGATCACGCAATTCCGGTTCCCCCTCGTACTCTTGACGTCACCCGTTGCGCCAAACCTGACCTTTGCCATATCCCTCGCGAATACACCCCTTGGAGCCGCCCCGTGTCGCGTACCCCACGTACCGGCGTCGCGCGCGCCGTCACGCCGGCTGCGGGCGCGCTGGCGCGCAGCGCCACGCAGGCCGCCGGACGGCTGCTCACCCCGCCGACCATCGGCCTGGGCGACGTGGTGCCGGCGCCCGCGTCGGTCCGGCCGCGACCGGCCGCCGACTTCGTCCTGGCCGCCGACGCGGCGATCCGGGTCAGCGCCGACGCGGACGCCCGGGCGGTCGCCGACCACCTCGCCGAGCTGCTCCGCCCGGCCACCGGCTACCCGCTCCCGGTCGCCGACCTGCCGCCCGCCCCGGGCCCGCTCCAGCTCACCCTCTCCGCCGCCGCACCACACGGCCCGGTGGCGACGGTGTCCGGCGACGCCGAGGGCTACCGGCTCGACATCGACCCCGACACGGTACGGATCACCGCCGGCACCGCCACCGGCCTGTTCCACGGCGTGCAGACGCTGCGGCAACTGCTGCCGGCGGCCGTGGAGAGCCGGACCCCGGTGGCGCAGCACTGGGTGGTGCCCGGCGGCAGCATCGTCGACCGGCCCCGCTTCCCCTACCGGGGCGCGATGCTCGACGTGGCACGGCACTTCTTCGGCGTCGAGGACGTCTGCCGGGTGATCGACCACCTCGCCCGGTACAAGCTCAACCACCTGCACCTGCACCTCACCGACGACCAGGGCTGGCGGATCGCGGTCGACTCCTGGCCCCGGCTGGCGACCGTCGGCGGGCGTACCGCGGTGGGCGGCGGCCCCGGCGGCTGGTACACCGCCGCCGACTACCGGCGCATCGTCGGTCACGCCGCCCGGCGGCACGTCACCGTCGTCCCCGAAGTGGACCTGCCCGGTCACACCAACGCGGCCCTCGTCGCGTACCCCGAGCTGGCCCCGGACGGGGTCGCGCCGCCGCCGTACACCGGCACCGAGGTCGGCTTCAGCTACGTCGACCCCACGAACGAGCGCACGTACGACTTCGTCGCCGACGTGCTCGGCGAGTTGGCGGCGCTGACCCCCGGGCCGTGGCTGCACATCGGCGGCGACGAGGCGTACAAGGTCAAGGGGGCGGCGTACACCGGGTTCGTGGAGCGGGCCCAGCGGATCGTCGCCGGGCTGGGCCGCACCGTGGTCGGCTGGCACCAGATCGCCCCCGCCGGGCAGGTCGACGGGCGGGTGCTGCAGTGGTGGGGCACCGACGGCGACGACCCGGCGGTGGCCGAGGCGGTACGCCGGGGCGCCCGGGTGATCCTCTCCCCCGGCAACCACGCCTACCTGGACATGAAATACGCCCCGGACACCCCCATCGGGCACGACTGGGCGGGCCTGATCGACGTGCACCGCGCGTACCACTGGGACCCGGCGACCCACCTGACCGGCGTCCCCGCCGAGGCGGTGCTGGGCGTGGAGGCCCCGCTCTGGACCGAGTCGGTCACCTCACTGGCCGAGATCGAGTTCCTGCTGTTTCCCCGCCTGCCCGCCCTGGCCGAGCTGGCCTGGTCCGCGCCGTCGACCCGGAGCTGGGCGGGCCTGCGGGCCCGGCTGGCCGGCCACGGCCCACGCTGGCACGCCGCCGGCATCACGTTCCATCCGTCCCCGGAGATCCCCTGGCCCGCCGGGCCGGCCGACCAGGCCCTCACCCCGGCTGCGGACCCGCACCGGGGTCCCGTCCCCCACCAGCCCGCGCCCGGCCGGGACCACACCGCGCCGGACACCCGGTGACCCACCCCAGCGGACCGCTGTTCGGCCCGCCGCCGCCGGCGGCTACCGCTCCCCCTGCGCTACCGCTTCTAGGACCACGATCCGTCACATTCGACGCAGGCAGCCCTATGTCACGATGAGTAATCGATTTCGGGCGGCAATCGCAGCCATCCTCCGCCCCCGCGTCGCCAAGAGCGACCTGACCTGCCCGTTCATGGCAGCCCCCGCCAGCCACCACCGACCCCCTCAACGACCTTTGCTCTGCTGCCGCAGAGGCACCAGACACCCACGGTGATCGTCGCGCGGAGAGCAGCAGAGCAGCAGAGCAAAGGATGCCGGCGGGTCATCGTGGGGTCGGCGAGATACCACGCTGAGTGACCGGATTGATCGGGCTCAGAGGAGCACGCCATGCGTTCCGCCGGCGGGGCGGGCCGGCTCAGCCGCCCGAGTCGTCCAGCTCGGCGCCCTCGGGGACGGTGTCGTCGTCCCGGCTGGCCAGCCAGCCCTCGGGCAGGAAGACCTTGCCTGGAGAGTTCGTCCGGCCGCGCGGCTGCCCCAGGGCGGCCACCGGGAACGGTTCGGTCGCGTCGAGCTTGCCGAGCAGGTCGTCGAGCTGGGCCAGGCTCTCGATCATGGCGAGTTCCCGGCGCAGCTCACTGCCCACCGGGAAACCCTTCAGGTACCAGGCGACGTGCTTGCGGAAGTCGGTGCAGCCGTCCCGCTCACCCCGCGCCGGGGTACGCGAGCCGGCGGTGAACTGCGCCACCAGCAGCTCGGCGTGCCGCCGCATGGTCCCGGCCACCTCGCCGAGGGTCGGCAGCCGACGCTCCGGGCGGCCCTCGAACGCGGCCTGCAGGTCGGCGAAGAGCCACGGCCGCCCCAGGCAGCCCCGGCCGACGACCACCCCGTCCGCCCCGGTGTGGGCCACCATCCGCAGCGCGTCGTCAGCCTCCCAGATGTCACCGTTGCCGAGCACCGGCACGTCGAGCGCCTGCTTGAGGGTGGCGATGGCATCCCAGTCGGCGGTGCCGGAGTACCGCTGCGCGGCCGTCCGCCCGTGCAGGGCCACCGCCGCCACCCCGGCGTCCTGGGCGGCAAGCCCCGCCTCGACGTACGTCAGGTGGTCGTCGTCGATGCCCTTGCGCATCTTGACGGTGACCGGCACCCCGGCCGGTGATGCGGCGTCCACCGCGGCCCGCACCAGCCGGGCGAACAGCCGCCGCCGCCAGGGCAGGGCCGACCCGCCGCCCCGGCGGGTCACCTTGGGCACCGGGCAGCCGAAGTTCAGGTCGATGTGGTCGGCGAGGTCCCGTTCCACCACGATCCGCACCGCCTGGGCGGTGATCTCCGGGTCGGTGCCGTAGAGCTGGAGGCTGCGTGGCCGCTCGTCGGCGCCGAAGGCGATCATGCGCAGGGTCTTCGGGTTCCGCTGCACCAGCGCGACCGTTGTGATCATCTCGCAGACGTAGATGCCACCGCCCTGCTCCCGGCAGAGTTGCCGGAAACCGACGTTGGTGATGCCGGCCATCGGGGCGAGCACCACCGGCGGCCACACCTGGTGGGGGCCGATGGTGAGCGGGCGCAGGACCGCAGCGGGAGAGGTCACGTACCCCAGAATCCCATGCCGGCGGCGGCCCGCCCACCGCGGTGGGCGGCAGTCCTAACCCGGCAGGCTCAGGATCAGGGCCGAGACGTCCACCACCACCGTGGCGGCGGCGCGGACGTGCAGGGCGAACGCGGTCGCACCACGCTCGTGGGCACCCAACGGCACCTCCACCAGGTTGGAGAGGATCTGGTTCGGCCCCCACCAGTTCACTGAGGAGGTGTCCGGCCTGGCGGCCCCGGCCGCAAAGGCGGTGAGCACTCCGCCGGAGACCGTGTTCGCCACCGTGATGTTGAGGTAGGCACCGACCGGCGCGTAGTAGGACCCCGCCGGGACCCGACTTACGGTCAGGTACAGCGTCCGGCCCGCCTGCAACCGGCCCGACACCACCCCGTCGGCACCGGCGAGGACGTTGGCGGAATAGCTGGCCAACGCCCGGGTGTCCAGCAGCCGCACCGGCGGGACGGCGACGATGCGGTTGGACCAGCGCGACGTGTTGACGTACGCCCGACGACCGTCCCGACCGCCGACCACCAGCTCGGCGGTGGGGGTGACGGCGAGCGAGCCGGTCGGCAGCTCCGCCGGGATGGCGTCGTCCGGCGTCGGGAACAGCCGCAGCATCGGGTCGGTGCCGGCCAGCGCCAGCGTCGGGTTCGCCGACGAGCCACCGACCAGCACCGTCCCGGCCTCGCCCGCGTCGTTGAGCTGCCCGCCGATCACCGGCGCACCGGGCGCGGCGTCGGCCGGCGTGCCGGCCAGCGCGGTCGCGCCGACACCGACGCCGAGGGCCACCCCGGCCCGGATGACCGTACGGCGGGTGGTGGACGGGGTCTCGTCGGCGCTCATGTCCCTCTTCCCGGTTCCGTGGTCACGCATCGGCCCGCACCGCCCGGTCGCCGCGCTCGGCGGCCTGCCTGATCGCCCGGGCCCGGGCCCGACGGCCGGCGGAGCCGGCGGCGGTACGGGTCGACGTCGGGGCATTGACGACCGCGGAATCCGGATGGCGCACCAGCAGGCCGGTCGCGTCGAGGATCACCGCCGCCGCGCTCTTTTGCAGGTAGATGGCGACCACGTCCGGGTAGTAGTCGCCGCCGACCGTCTCGTAACCGCCGAGCTGCGTGATCACCCCGTTGGAGAGCAGTTGGCCGGCGGTCCACCAGTTGATGGTGGAGGCGGTGGGCAGGCTGCCGGTGCCCCACACCGTGGCGAAGCCGCCCTGGGTGGTGTCGGCCACGGTGATGTTGCCCAACATCCCGTCGCCGTACTCGACGATGTCGCGCAGGTGCACGATCAGCAGTGTCTCGGCCAGCACCCGCCCCCGGCCGTCGATCCGGCCGACGCCCTCCAGCAGCCGGGCCCGGCCGGCGGCGCTGCGGGTGTCGAGGAGCCGGGTCGGCGGGACCGACACCAGCATGGTCGCGTTCGACGTGCTGAACGCCGCGTCCGAGATCCGCCCCACGGAAGTGCCGTTGCCGACCTCCAGCCCGTACACGCCGACTCCGAGGGTGCCCACGGCGAGATCGCTTGCCACGTGCAGGTCGCTGTGGGTCAGCTCCAGCGTCGCCCCGTTCGGGTTCCGCAGCGCCAGGGTGGCGGCACCGTCCGGGGCGGCGCTGGTCACGGTGGTGACGCCGGGGCTGTTCCGCTGGCCGAGGACGACCGGCTCACCGGGGGCGGCCGCCGCCGGGGCGGGCTCCACCGGGGGCGCGGCCTCGGCGGCGCTCGCCGGGGCGGCACCGCCGCCGACCGCGACGACCTGGCTCGGGTGGCCGACCAGCAGGCTGGTCAGGTCGACGATCACGTGGGTCGGCGCGGAGACCTGCACCGTCAGCACGCTGCGGTACCCGCCGAGGGTGCCCAGCTCGGCGAAGAGGAAGTTCGACAGGATCTGACCGGCGGCCGACCAGTTCACCGTCGACACGGTCGGCCTGGTGCCACTGCCCCAGACCGTCAGGAAGCCCGGACCGGTCATGCCGACCACTGTCACGTTGCCCTTGAGGGCGTAGCCGTCGCGGACCAGGTGGTCCAGGCTCAGCACGATGGGGTTACCGGGGGTGAGCCGTCCCGTCGGGTCGAGCGTCGAGGCGCCCGCGACGATGGTGCGGCGCAGGTCCGGGTCCCGGCTGTCCAGCACCCGGGTCGGCCGTACCGGGACCGAGGTGGTCGCCCACTCGCTCGTCCACAGCCAACTGTTGACCTCGTCGCCGGGCCGGCCGGCCTGTACGAACACGTCGCCGAGCGGGTCCACCGCGACGGTGCCGGTCGGCGAGTCCAGCACCTGCGGGTAGACCTGCTCGCCGGGTACCAGTCGCAACGGCGCACCTGCGGTGTTCCTCAGGGTGAGCCCCGCGTAGCCGAGGCTGAGCGTGGTGGTCGCCGGACCAGCGTCGTTGGTCGTACCCATGGTGAGGTGGTCGCCCGGGGCGGCGCGGGCGGTGCCGGGCAGGCCGACGGTGGCGGCGACACCCGCGCCGGCCGTGGTCGCGGCGACCGCGGCGGCCCGGCGCAGGAGGCGGCGGCGCTCCGGAACATGATCATGGTCAGGTTGCGGCTCGTGCGTCATTTCCACCCCCGTGTCGACATTCAGCACGGGGAATGCTGGCACGACCCACCCACCGGCTCAAGGACCGGACGGACAGGGCTCTCCACCGATGCCGGAGAACGGACCGGCCCCGCCCCCGGTCGGGGGCGGGGCCGTCCGGCGGTGCTCGCCGGTCAGCAGCCGGGCAGGCGCTCGATCAGGTAGCGCTCGACCTGGTCGAGGGCGACCCGCTCCTGGGCCATGGTGTCCCGGTTCCGCACGGTCACCGCGTCGTCGTCGAGGGTGTCGAAGTCGACGGTGACGCAGAACGGGGTGCCGATCTCGTCCTGCCGGCGGTAGCGGCGGCCGATCGCCTGCGAGTCGTCGAACTCCACCACCCAGCGCTTGCGGAGCTGGGCGGCGAGCCCCTTGGCCTTGGGCGAGAGCGCCTCGTTGCGGGACAGCGGCAGCACCGCCACCTTGACCGGGGCCAGCCGGGGGTCGAACCGCATCACGGTGCGCTTGTCGACGCCGCCCTTGGTGTTCGGGGCCTCGTCCTCGTCGTACGCCTCCAGCAGGAAGGCCAGCACCGCGCGGGTCAGGCCGGCGGCCGGCTCGATGACGTACGGCACCCAGCGCTCGTTGCGGGTCTGGTCGAAGTACGACAGGTCGACACCGGAGTGCTTGCTGTGCGTGGCCAGGTCGAAGTCGGTGCGGTTCGCCACGCCCTCCAGCTCGGCGAACTCGGTGCCGCCGAACCGGAACCGGTACTCGATGTCGACGGTGCGCTTCGAGTAGTGGGAGAGCTTCTCCTTGGGGTGCTCGTAGAAGCGCAGGTTCTCCTCGGACAGGCCCAGGTCGAGGTACCAGTTCCAGCGCTCCTGCAACCAGTACTCGTGCCACTGCTCGTCGGAGCCGGGCTCGACGAAGAACTCCATCTCCATCTGCTCGAACTCGCGGGTGCGGAAGATGAAGTTGCCCGGGGTGATCTCGTTGCGGAACGACTTGCCGGTCTGCGCGATGCCGAACGGCGGCTTCTTGCGGGCGGCGGTCGCCACGTTGTTGTAGTTGACGAAGATGCCCTGGGCGGTCTCCGGACGCAGGTAGTGCAGGCCCTCGTCGCTCTCCACCGGGCCGAGGTAGGTCTTCATCAGGCCGTTGAACATCTTCGGCTCGGTGAAGGTGCCCTTGTTGCCGCAGTTGGGGCAGTTCAGCTCCTGCAACGAGGTCAGCGGCTTGCCGTGCTTCTCGGCGTACGCCTCCTCCAGGTGGTCGGCGCGGAACCGCTTGTGGCAGGACTGGCACTCGGTCAGCGGGTCGACGAACTCGGCGAGGTGGCCGCTGGCCTCCCAGACCTTGCGGGCGAGGATGACCGCCGAGTCGAGGCCGACGACGTCGTCGCGCTGCTGGACCATCGCCTTCCACCACTGCCGGCGGACGTTCTCCTTCAGCTCCACGCCGAGCGGACCGTAGTCCCACGCCGACCGGGTGCCTCCGTAGATCTCGCTGGAGGGAAAGACGAAGCCTCGGCGCTTGGCGAGACTGACGACGGCGTCGATACGGTCGGCTGGCATGTTTCCTCCTACGCCGGCTGGCGGTCGGCGTGGCCATGAAGACGGGTGGGACCGGACGGCCCGGGACAACGGTACGACCAGCAGCGCCCCGGGCCCAGCAGAATACCGCTGACGGCTCAGCTGACCCCGCAGACCTCCATGCCACCGCTCTGCTGGTCGGCGGCGAGGGTGACCTGCTGGGTGTCCCGCCCGCCGCCGCTGAAGGTGACGTCGACCGGCACGGTCAGGGTCTGCGGGTCGACGTCACCGACCCGGTAGCTGGCCACGGCCGGTTCCTCGGCGACCCGGCGGGAGAACTCGCCCCGGGACTCCCGCCGCCGCGCGTCCTCGCAGAGGGTGTCGTACGCCTTGCCGTACTCCTTGGCGACCAGGGCACGGTAGTAGTCGTCGGTGACCGCCTGGCCCTGTTCCTCGATGGCCTGCACGTTGCTGACCACCAGTCCGACGGCCGCCGCACCGCCACCGCCGCAGCAGATCAGCAGGGCCAGCGCGCCGACGCCGAGGCCCAGCCAGAGCCGCTTGCGGCTGCCCTCGGTGGGCGGGGCGGCGAACGGCGGGGCCACCCCGGGACCCTGGGGCGGCGGGGGGACGCCCGGGTCCGACGGCGGGGTGGGCACGCCCGGGTCACCCGGCGGGAGGCGCGTCCCCGGGCCCCCCGGGCCGGCGGGCGGCGGTGCGCCGGCCGGGCCGGGTGTCGCGGGGTACGGCGGTGGGGCTGCCGGGCCGGGAGCGGTCATAGGAGCAGGGTAGTGCCCCCCGGCTCAACGGTGCGGACTCGCGGCCCGATCACTGTCGACCACCACCACCTCGCCGTCGGGGGCCGCGCCGGCCAGCGTCTCGTACGCCGAGGGTTCGTCGACCGACTCGGCGAGCAGCGGCACGGCGGTGATCTTGACGTCGAAGCCGCCCAGCGCCCGCCGGTACGTGCCGACCGACTCCCACTCGGTGAGCAGGCACCAGTGCCGGGGGTCGTCGAGGGCCCGCAGCAGCTCACCGCGCCGGTAGCCGGGGCGGGCGGCGAGCGCGGCCAGCGCGGCGTGCGCCCTCGCGGTGAAGTCGTCGGCCGCCTCGACGGCGACCACGAACCGGTTGGTGACCAGCACCGGGTTCCTCCTCGTAGAGTCTGTGGGATGCAGCCTACGCAGCGCCCCGTGCTGGCCCGGTTGGCCCGGGCGAACCCGACGTCGGTGTTCCTCGCCACCCTCGCGCTGGTGCTGGTGGCGCTCTTCGCGCCCGGCCCGGTCGGTGGTCTGCTGCTGTTGGCGCTGGCCGCCGGGCTGGTCTACCTGCTGACTGTCACCTGGTCGGTGCAGGCGTCGCAGACCCGGCTGATCCGGTTGGTGATGGTGACGCTGCTGGTGGCGGTGGCCCTGGTCAAGCTCTTCTGACATGCACTCATGCGTTTTTGACAATCATTCTCGTTTTCACGGACAGTTGCCGACATGATCGCCCGCACCCGGTTCCGTGCCCTGACCGCCGCCACCGCCCTGCTCGCCCTGACCGGTCTCACCGCCTGCTCGACCGAGGGCACCGGGGCCGACCCGGACCGGGTGGACGTGGTCGCCGCCTTCTACCCCCTCCAGTTCGTCGCCGAGCGGGTCGGCGGGGACGCGGTCACCGTGACCAACCTGGCCAAGCCGGGCGCCGAGCCACACGACCTGGAACTCAACCCCCGCCAGGTCGGCCAGGTCAGCGAGGCCGAGCTGGTCTTCTACCTCAAGGGCTTCCAGCCGGCGGTGGACGAGGCCGTCGCGCAGAACGCCGCCGACCGGGCGTTCGACGTGACGACCGTCGCGCCGCTGCGCGACGCGACAGCCGGCGGACACGACCACGAGGGTGAGGACGGTCACGCCGAGGAGGAGAACGGCGGCAAGGACCCGCATCTCTGGCTGGACCCGACCCGGCTGGCCACCGTCGCCGACAAGCTCGCCGAGCGGCTCGGCAGCGTCGATCCCGACCGGGCCGCCGACTACACCGGCCGGGCCCGGACGCTGCACGGCGAGCTGGAGAAGCTCGACACCGAGTACGCCGCCGGCCTGAAGACCTGCCAGCGTCGGGAGATCGTGGTCAGCCACGCCGCCTTCGGCTACCTCACCGAGCGTTACCAGCTGGAGCAGATCGGCCTGACCGGGCTCACCCCGGACACCGAGCCCGCCCCGCAGCGGCTGGCCGAGGTCGCCCGCGAGGCCCGCGAGCACGGTGCCACCACGATCTTCTTCGAGACGCTGGTCAGTCCGAAGGTCGCCGAGACCATCGCCGCCGAGGTCGGCGCGAAGACCGCGGTGCTCGACCCGATCGAAGGGCTCTCCGCTGACGGGGGTGGGGACTACCTTTCGGTGATGCGCACCAACCTGACCACGCTCCGCACCGCCCTGGGGTGCTCGTGACCGCTCCCGTCATCCAGGTCGCGCACGCCACCGCCGGCTACGACGGCCGGCCGGTGCTGCGGGACGTCTCGCTGACCGTCACCGCCGGCGAGGTGGTGGCGGTGCTCGGGGCCAACGGCTCCGGCAAGTCCACCCTGATCCGGGCGGTGCTCGGGCTGGTCCCGCTGGGCGCCGGCACGGTCGAGCTGTTCGGCGTCCCGCAGCGCCGATTCCGGCAGTGGCACCGGATCGGCTACGTCCCGCAGCGCCTCGGGGCCGGCAGCGGCGTGCCGGCCACCGTCGCCGAAGTGGTGGCCTCGGGTCGGCTGGCCCGCCGGGGCGTGCTGCGCCCACCCGGTCGGGCCGACCGGGCCGCGGTCGAGGCGGCGCTGCGCGCGGTCGGGCTCGCCGACCGGGCCCGGGACCCGGTGGCCACCCTCTCCGGCGGCCAGCAGCAGCGCACCCTGATCGCCCGCGCCCTGGCCGGCGGGCCGGAGCTGCTGGTGCTCGACGAGCCGACCGCCGGGGTCGACGCGGCCAGCCAGGAGGCGTTCGCCGGGGCGCTGCACGACTTCGTCGGCACCGGCGGCACCGTGCTGCTGGTCGCCCACGAGTTGGGGCCGCTGCGCCCGCTGATCAGCCGGGCGGTGGTGGTGCACCAGGGCGGCGTCTGCCACGACGGCCCGGTGCCGGAACCGGCCGGACACCACGCCGAGCCCGACCACGACCACGTGCACCCGCACGGTCCCGAGGAGCCCGCCGGGCTGTGGAGCAGCTGAACGATGGACCTCTTCCAGTACGACTTCATGCAGCGGGCGCTGGTCGGCGCCCTGGTGATCGGGCTGGCCGCCCCCGCCCTCGGCATCTACCTGGTGCAGCGGCGGTTGGCCCTGATCGGTGACGGCATCGGCCACGTCGCGCTCACCGGCGTCGGGGCGGGCCTGCTGCTCAACCGTTCCCCGGTGCTGGTGGCGGTGGTCGCGGCGATCCTCGGCGCGGTCACCATCGAGCTGGTCCGGGCCCGCGGCCGTACCTCTGGCGACCTGGCGCTGGCCCTGCTGTTCTACGGCGGCATCGCCGGTGGGGTGATGCTGGTCGGCCTCTCCGACGCCAGCAGCGCCAACCTCAACGCCTACCTGTTCGGCTCGCTCACCACCACCTCCCCCGCCGACCTGACCACCATCGCGGTGCTCGGCGCGGGCATCGCGGTGCTCATGCTGGCGCTGCGCCCGGCGCTGTTCGCGGTCTGCCACGACGAGGAGTACGCCCGGGTCGCCGGGCTGCCCGTGCGGGCGTTGAACATGCTGTTGGCGGTCGCCACCGCGGTCACCGTCACCATCGCCATGCGGGCCGTCGGGGTCCTGCTGATCAGCGCGCTGATGGTGGTGCCGGTGGCCACCGCGCAGCAGGTCACCAGGGGTTTCCGCAGCACCATGACGGCCGCCATGGCGCTCGGCCTGTTCGCCGCCGGGGCGGGGGTGTGGGTGGCGGCCACCGCCGACACCGCCCCCGGCGCCTCGGTGGTGCTGCTGGCGATCGCGTCGTTCCTCGTGGTGGCGTTGGCCGCAGCCGCCCGGCGGGTGCTGCGCCGCCGGGGGACCCCGACCGTCGCCAGCACCCCGGAGCCGCACGAGGTGGTGCTGCGGTGACGCCGACCGGCGTACCGTCACCGGTGTTGGTTACCGTTACGGAGTGACCGGCACCCACGGCTACGACGCCTTCGAGGGCGCGGGCGAGCTGCTCCGGGCGCTGTCCGCGCCGATCCGGCTGGCGATCGTCAGCGAGCTGGCCCAGGGCGAGCGGTGCGTGCACGAGCTGGTCGAGCAGCTCGGCGCACCGCAGCCGCTGGTCTCCCAGCACCTGCGGGTGCTGCGCGGCGCGGGGGTGGTGCGGGGTTCCCGGCGCGGCCGGGAGATCGCCTACGCCCTGGTCGACGAGCACGTCGCGCACATCGTCGCCGACGCGGTCAGCCACGCCGGGGAGGGGCCGTCGCCCGCCGGGGCACCGGCCGCCGGGCGCGCGGGGGGTGCCGGGCGGCCCGCGTCGTGGCACGCTGTCGGCCGTGAAGATCTACGCTGACCGTTTTCCGGTCGCCCTCCGTCAGTTCCTCACCGACCTGTTCGTCGTCGCCTGGGTCTACGCGGCGATCCGCTTCGCGATGTGGCTGTACGACCTGGTGGAGAAGCTCGCCGTACCCGGGCGGAAGCTGGAGGGGGCCGGCGGTGGCCTCGCCGACAACCTGGCCGAGGCCGGCGGCAAGGTGGGTCGGGTGCCGCTGGTCGGCGACGAGCTGACCGGCCCGTTCACCAAGGCCGCCGACGCCGCCCGCGCGGTGGCCGAGGCCGGCCGCGACCAGCAGGAGCTGGTCGGTCAGCTCGCGTTGGCGTTGAGCATCGCGGTGCTGGTCTTCCCGCTCGGGCTGGTGCTGTTCGGCTGGCTGCCGCTACGGCTGCGCTGGATGCGGCGGGCCGCGTCGGCGAAGGCCCTCGCCGCCGGGCCGGCCGGTCGGGACCTGCTGGCGCTGCGCGCGCTGACCAGTCAGCCGCTGCGCCGGCTGACCCGGATCGACCCGGACGTGGCGCAGGCGTGGCGGCGCGGCGACGACGCCACCGTCGATGCGCTCGCCGCCCTGGAGCTGCGCCGACTCGGCCTGCGCGCCGGCCGCTAGGCACCGTCACCTGTTGTGTCTCCCCGACCCGCAGGCTTAGATGATGGTAAATGTCTTAGGTCTGCAAGCCGTCGGCGTGCGTCGGCACGGACGGCCCGGAGAGGGAGCGTCCCCATGCCCGTGTCCCGCAGTCGGTCGATCCTCGCGGCGGGAGCCGCCGGGGTGGTGGCGGTGCTGGCCGCCACCCTCATCGGCCTGCCCCCGGCCAGCGCCGCCACCGGTGACGGCTCCCCCACCGACGCGAACATCGCGTTCGTCGGCCGCTGGGACCGCAGCAACAGCAGCGCGTACGTGCCGAACTGGGCGGGCGCCTACCTGAAGACCGGGTTCACCGGCACCACGGTCAAGCTGCGGCAGCGCAGCACCATCGACCTCTACTACAGCATCGACGGGGCCGACTTCCGCTACCTGACCAACGTCAGCGGCACGGTCAACCTGACCCCGACCCCGCTGCGCGCCGGCAACCACACGCTGGTGGTGTCGTACCGGGTGGTCGCCGGTTCGTACACCGGGGACGCGGTGTTCCAGGGGCTCACCCTCGACTCGGGCGCGCGTACCCTGCCGGCGGCGGTCCGGCCCCAGCTGATCGAGTTCGTCGGCGACTCCATCACCCTCGGCACCACCTCGTCGCGGACGGCGCTGACCGCGTACGGGTGGCTGACCGGGGAGCAGCTCGGCACCGAACACACCCAGCTCGGTTACGGCGGGGGCTGCCTGGTCGCCACCGCCGACGGCTGCGTCAGCGTGGCCAGCCAGTTCCTCCGCACCGGGTACGCGGCGAACAGCCCCGCCTGGGACTTCAGCCGCTACCAGGCCGACGCCGTGGTGATCAACCTGGGCACCAACGACCGCAGCCACGGGGTGAGCGGCGCGGACTTCCAGAACCAGTACGCGACGTTCATCCGTACCGTGCGGGGCAAGTACCCGCGCGCGGCGATCTTCGCGCTGCGCACCTTCAGCGGCCGGTACGCCGCGGAGACCGCCGCCGCCGTCAGCACGGTCACCGGGGGCGGCGACCGCAACGTGTTCTACGTGGACACCACCGGCTGGCTGCCGGCCGACGGGCTCAGCGACTCGGTGCACCCGAACGACGCCGGGCACCGGGCGATCACGGCCCGGCTCGCCCCGGTCATCGCGGCGAAACTGTCCACCACGCCGACACCCACCCCCACACCGCCCACCACGCCGCCGGTGACCACCGCGCCCCCGACCACCACCGCGCCGCCGGTGACCACGCCGCCGGCCGGCGGGACCGGCTGCGCCGTCGGGTACGCGGTCACCGGGCAGTGGCAGGGTGGCTTCCAGGGCGAGGTGACGATCCGCAACACCGGCACCGCCCCGGTCGACGGCTGGACCCTCCAGTGGAGCTTCGCCGACGGCCAGCGGATCAGCCAGGCGTGGAATGCGGGCTACACGCAGAGCGGCGGCACCGTCCGCGCGACCAACGTCGCCTGGAACGGCACGATCGCGGCCGGCGCGACGACGAGCTTCGGTTTCCTGGCCGACGTCACCGGCACGAACAACCGCCCCGCCGGCTTCATCCTCAACGGCACCGCCTGCACGTTGTCCTGACCCCGGTCGGGCGGCCCCGGTCCGGGGCCGCCCGACCGCACACCGTCAGCGCAGGTAGGCCGCGAGGCCGAGCTGCTGGTTACGCAGAGCGGTGGCGACCACGCCGGCGATCTGCCGGGCCCCGGCCGTTTCGAAGTGGGTGTGGTCGGCGCAGAAGAACGCGCCCACCGCGCCCGAGTTGTAGTCGCCGTTGTTCGGGCAGAGCTTCAGCGTGTTGTAGAGCGTGTAGCTCAGCTTGTGCAGGTCGATGACGGGGACGTTGTTGGCCCGGCCCGCGTCGAAGGTCTCGGTGAGGAAGCCCCGGTTGCCCACGGCGGTGCTGCCCGAGCAGGTGATCGCGGCGGCCGGGGTGAGGAAGACCGGGTACGCGCCGCGCTGCTGGGCCGCGCGGGCCATCACGCCGAGCAGTTCCTTGTAGCGGGCCGAGCCGACGTGCCGGTTGCAGGTGGTGCTGCCGTCGTTGATGCCGAACTGGATGAATAGGTAGTCACCGGCCTTCATCCCACCGTTGGCGTTGAGCATCGCCTGCCAGCGGGTCGAGTACGTCTGCGGGTTGACCACGCACTCGCCCGCCGAGTTCATCGTGGTGGTGACGTTCGGGTCGTACAGCCAGGTCTGGATGCTGCGCCCGCCGACCGCGCTGTTGACCACGGTGGCGTTGCCGTTGAGGTACTGGCCGAACTGGTTGCCCCAGCCCACCGGGCAGGCCCCGCTGGACGACGGGTTGGCGACGGTGGAGTCACCGGCCAGCCACACGGTGACCGGCGGCTGCGTCGAGGGCGTCGGGCTGGGGGTGCGGGTCGGGGTGGGGGTCGTGGTCGGGGTGGGCGTCGGGGTCGGCGGGGTGGACGGTGGCGGGCAGGGCGTGACGGTCGGGGTCGCGCCGGTGCAGGAGACCCCGTTGAGCGCGAACGCGGTGGGCACCGGGTTGGCGGTGGTCCACGCGCCGTTGAAACCGAAGCTGACGGCGGCCCCGGTCCCGATGGTGCCGTTGTAGCCGACGTCCGTGGCGCTGACCGCCGTCCCGTTCTGGGTGACGGTGGCGTTCCACGCCTGGCTGACCCGTTGTCCGCTGGCGAACGCCCAGGTGAGCGTCCAGCCGGTGACCGGGTCGCCGAGGTTGGTGATGGTCACGTCCGCGCCGAAGCCGCCCTGCCACTCGCTGGTGACCTTGTAGTCGACCCGGCAGCCGGTGGCCGCCGCGGTGGCGTTCCCGGCCGCGACCGCCACCCCGCCGGCGAGGACCGCCAGGGTGATCGCGCCCAGTCCGGCGAGACGTCGCCGTGCTGCTCTCATGATCTGCTCCTAGTCGCCGGTGCCGGGCCGGCGTCGCCCGCCCCCATCTGGACGGCCGCCCGAGCCCCGCGACGATGGCCGCACCCGGGACGGGAGGAGGCAAAAATCGATGTTACTCGATATTAATCTGCTCTCCCACCTTCGCCCGGTCGGGCCGACACGCCGGGCGACGCCGCACCGGGCCGCGGGTGGTCGCGCTCGGTCGTCGGGCACCGCAACCGGCTCGTCTAGGGTGGTGCGGTGCTCTACTTCCTGATCGTCATCGCCGTGCTGCTGCTGGCGTACGCCGGCGTGCTGGTCAGCTTCGTCCGGCGCGGACGCAAGATCCCGCCGCAGGCGTACCTGGTGCTGGCGCTGCTCAACGGGCTCATCCTGGCCGCCGTGCTGGCCTGGGCCATCGCCCGCTGACCCGCGGGCCCCGACCGGCGGACGGGCCGGGGGCCCGCCCCGGCCACCGTCGGCCCGGACGGGCCCCCGGCCCACCGCATCCACCACCCACGGGCGGGATCAGTCCCCGTTGAGCACCACCGGGTCGTCATCGTCGTCGTCGATGTCGTCGTCACCCCAGTTGCGCCTGGCGAACGGCAGGATCACCCAGAAGGTCAGGAACCACAGGCCGGTGATCACCGTGAGCACCACGGCGATGCCGGTGTCGAGCACGAAGTCGGCGATCAGCAGGACCGCGCTCACCATCGCGACCAGCATGAAGGCCAGCCCGCCGGAGGCCATCCGGTGCGCGAAGCGGACCAGTTCCGGCTTGCGGCCCTGGCGGAACAGCGCCCGGTGGAAGGCGACCGGCGAGATGATCATCGCGGTGGCCGCGGCGGCGGACAGCAGGGCCAGGATGTAGACGTCCCGCTGGAACTCGCTGGTCCGGGTGAACCCGTTACTGAACGGCAGGGTCAGCAGGAAGGCGAAGAGGATCTGCACGCCGGTCTGGGCGACCCGCAGCTCCTGGAGCAGGTCGGCGAAGTTGCGTTGCCATCGCTGCTTCTCGGATTCCTTCGACACGCGTTACCTCCGGTTCAGACGGTACGACCGACGGGGGCACCCCCCGTCGGCAGCAACGCCTGTGCCCGATCCGCGATCGCCCGAAACCGATTCACGAACCCCGATCGGCCCGCGTCGGCCGCGTCCTCAGGCGGAGCCGTGCACCCGGGCCAGGATCACCTCGGCCAGCGGGCCCGGCGCCTCGTCGGGAATCCAGTGGGTCACCCCGCCCAGCACCACGAACCGGTAGTCCCCCGAGACGTGCCGCACGCACGCCTGCGCGGCGGCCCGCCCGATCGCCACGTCCCGGTCGCTCCACACGTAGCTGGTCGGCACGCCCACCGGGCCGACCGCCTTCATGTCCCGCCCCGACATCGCCCGGTACCAGTTCAGCGCCCCGGTCAACGCGCCGGGCGTCCGCAGCGGCCCGGCGTACCCGGCCACCCGGGCCGGGTCGCCGACGCCGGACAGCAGCCGGCGCAGCACCACCCCCCGCCCGGCCAGCAGCACCCGCTCCGCCAGGCCCGCCCGGCGGAACAACGCCATGTACGCCGAGCGCGCCCGCTGCCGGCGGTCGGTGGCCAGCGCGTACCCGAAGGCGGCCGGGTGCGGCACCGAGACCGCGGTGAGGGTACGCACCCGCTGCGGATGCCCCGCCGCCAGCGCCCAGGCGACGACCGCGCCCCAGTCGTGCCCCACCACGTGCGCGGTGTCGACGCCCAGCGCGTCCAGCACCGCCACCGCGTCGGCGACCAGCTCCGGCAGCCGGTAGTCGGCCACCTCGGCGGGACGGGCCCCGGGCGAGTAACCCCGCTGGTCGGGGGCGAACGTGCGCAGCCCGGCGGCGTGCAGGGCGGGCGTCACCGCGTCCCACTCCCCACCGTGCTGGGGGAAGCCGTGCAGCAGCAGCACCGCCTCGCCACCCTCGGGGCCACCGGCCCGTACGTCGAACGTCAGGCCGCGCGCGCTCACCTGCATGATCGGCAGCCTACCCAGTGGCCCGGGCCCCCGCCCGGGCGTGCAATGCCGGGAACCATGACCTGCTGGGCCGTTGCCGCAGGTCGGTGCTAGCGTCTGCCGAGACAACTTCACATCCGACAGGGGAGCGCACAGCGCTGAGAGTGCGGGCACCGCCCGCAGACCCTCGAACCTGATCTGGGTAATGCCAGCGCAGGGAGTTCGGTCGACCTCCAGCCGCGCCGCCGTCCGGCTGCCGCCGGGCGCGGCGTGCGTCTTCTCCTGGTTCGATCGCTGGACTGGGAGCACCGACATGCAGCACACCACCACCAACCGGTGGCGCACCATCGACATCGTGGTCGCCGCCGTGATCGCCGTCGCCTTCGGCGTCATCTTCTGGGCCTGGGGGCTGGTCTGGAAGGCCGCCGACCCGGCGTTCGCCGCCGCACCGGCCAGCCAGGCCGTGATGTACGGCGTCTGGCTCGTCCCGGCCGTGCTCGGCGGCCTGGTCATCCGCAAGCCCGGGGCGGCCCTGTTCTGCGAGGCCGTCGCCGCCACCGTCTCCGCGCTGCTCGGCGCGGAGTGGGGCGGCATCACCATCGTGCAGGGCCTGATCCAGGGTCTCGGCGCGGAGTTGGCCTTCGCCGCGTTCCGCTACCGGGCGTACCGGCTGCCGGTGGCGGTGCTCGCCGGGGCGATGACCGGGCTGAGCGCCGCCCTGTTCGACTTCTTCGTCTGGAACTCCGAGTACGCCCTGGCCAGCTACCGCCTACCGTACGCGGCGCTGACCGTGCTCAGCGCCGCCGTCGTCGCCGGGGTCGGCGGCTGGTACCTGACCCGGGCGCTGGCCGAGACCGGGGTGCTCGACAGGTTCCCCGCCGCCCGCGACCGCGCGCTCGTCTGACCCTGCCGTGACGAGCGGGGAGGGGTCGCCGGCGTGACCGGGGTGCGGCTGGTCGGCTTCGGCTGGCGGCACGCCGGGCGGCGGGCCTGGGCGGTACGCGGGGTCGACCTGCGCATCGACCACGGGGAACGGGTGCTGCTGCTGGGGCCGTCCGGGGCGGGCAAGAGCACCCTGCTGGCCGCGCTGGCCGGGCTGCTGCCGGCGGACTCCGGCGAGCAGGAGGGCACCGTCGAGATCGACGGCCTCGACCCGGCCAAGGCCCGCGAACGGGTCGGCACCGTCTTCCAGGACCCGCAGTCCCAGCTGGTGATGGCCCGCTGCGGCGACGACGTCGCGTTCGGGCTGGAGAACCGGGGGGTGCCCGGCGACGAGATCTGGCCCCGGGTGGACGAGGCGCTGCGCCGGGTCGGTTTCCCGTACCACCGGGACCGGCCCACCGCGGCGCTGTCCGGCGGCGAGCAGCAGCGGCTCGCCCTGGCCGGGGTGCTGGCGCTGCGGCCGGGGCTGCTGCTGCTCGACGAGCCGACCGCCAACCTCGACCCGGCCGGGGCCGAGCTGGTGCGCGGTGCGGTGGCCGGCGCGGTGGACCACGACACCACACTGGTCCTGGTCGAACACCGGGTCGCCGACGCCCTGCCCCTGGTCGACCGGGTGGTGGTGCTGACCCCCGGCGGCGGGGTCCGGGCCGACGGGACACCGGATGCGGTGTTCGCCGCGCACGGGACCGCGCTCGCCGCCGAGGGGGTGTGGGTGCCCGGCCACCCCACCGCGACCCGGCCGGCCGCCGGCCCGCCCGGCGCGGAGTTGCTCACCGCCGACCGGCTCGGCCTGCCACCCCGGCTGGCCCCCACCGACCTGGTGGTACACGCCGGCGAGGCGCTCGCCGTCCGTGGGCCCAACGGGGCCGGCAAGTCCACCCTCGCGCTGCTGCTCGGCGGCCTGCTCCGCCCCGGGACCGGCCGGCTGACCGCCACCGCCGCCCTGGCCGGCGGGGACACCCGCACGCCCCCGCACCGGTGGCGGGCTCCCGCCCTGGCCGGCCGGATCGGTTCGGTCTTCCAGGACCCGGAGCACCAGTTCGTCACCCGTACCGTCCGCGACGAACTGGCCCTCGGTCCGCGCCGCACGGGTCGCCCCGAGCCGGCCGTCCGGGCCACCGTGGACGAGTTGCTGGAGCGGCTGCGGCTGACCCGGCTCGCCGGGGCCAACCCGTACACCCTCTCCGGTGGGGAGGCCCGGCGGCTCAGCGTGGCGACCGCCCTGGCCACCGCGCCCCGGCTGCTGATCTGCGACGAACCCACCTTCGGCCAGGACCGCCGCACCTGGGGTGAGCTGGTCGACCTCTTCGCCGACCTACGTGACGCCGGACACGGCGTGGTCACCGTCACCCACGACGCGGACTTCGTCGCCGCGCTCGCCGACCGGACGGTCACCCTGCGCCCCGCCCGGGAGCAGCCGTGAGCGCCCCCACCCGGCTCCCCCGCACCGCCCACCCGAAGGCGTGGGGGCGGTCGTGATCGGCCTGGAACCGGTCGCGACGCCCGGTGCGCCGCTGGCCCGACGCAACCCGGTGGCGAAGCTCGCGGCCGGGCTGGTCTTCTCGTTCGTGCTGGTCGCCAGCCTCGACCCGGTCGCACCGGCGGTCGCCATCGCCGTCGAGCTGGCGCTGCTGCCGCTGTTCGGCATCCGCTACCGGGTGCTGGCCCGCCGGGCGTGGCCGCTGCTGGCCGGTGCCGTCGGGATCCTGGTCACCCTGGTGCTGTTCGCCGCCGACCGCTCAGGCCCGGTGCTCTGGGCCGCCGGGCCGCTGGTGGTCACCTCGGGGGTGCTGGTCACCGCGCTCGGGTTGGTGTTACGGATGCTCGCGGTCGCGCTGCCCGGGGTGATCGTGTTCGCCACCACCGACCCGACCGACCTGGCCGACGCGCTGGTGCAGAACGCGAAGGCCCCGGCCCGTTTCGCGATCGGCGCGCTGGCCGCGTTCCGGCTGGTGCCGCTGCTCGGCCAGGAGTGGCAGATGTTGACCATGGCCCGGCGGGCCCGGGGCGTGGACGCCGGCCGTAACCCGCTGGCCCGGCTGCGGCTCTTCGCCGCCACGGCGTTCGCCCTGCTGGTGGGGGCGATCCGGCGCGGCACCCGGCTGGCGGTGGCGATGGACGCCCGGGGCTTCGACGCCGGCACCCCGCGTACGGTGGCCCGCCGCCAGGTGTTCCGCCCGGCCGACTGGCTGCTCGTCGCCGGAGCAGCCGTCCTGGCCGGCGGTGCCCTCGCGGTCAGCGTCGTCCTCGGCACCTTCCGCCCCCTGATCGGCTGACCCGCCCGCACGGCACGCCGAACGGCAGGCCGCCGATGCAATGGAGCCGAAACAGCGGTATCCGAGCCCTCGGATACCGCTGTTTCGGCTCACTGGGTAACGGGCCGCCGGCCCGGACGGGACCCCGGCCGAAGCGGGACCCGGCCGAGGCGGGTCAGCTGCGGCGGAAGGCGTACCGCCGGTTCTGGCCCTGGGCGGTGGTGGAGCCGGCCCGGACCGACCGGCCCGACCGCGACGGCGGTGGGGGCGGCGTCGGCCGGGCGGCGGCGTCCGGGTGGGACGACGCGACGGCGAGGGGAACCGGGCGCACGGGCGTCACGGTCAGTGCCGCGAGCGCCGACGCGTCCACCTCCACCGGGGACGGTACGGGACGACGGGACTTCTTCGGACTGCGCTTGGCGGGCATACGCTGCCTCCTGACGAGGTGCGGAGGGCCGCCCTGCCACACGGGCGGCGGGCGGGCGGTCGACGGACGGGATCTGCTCCGGACGGCCGGCCACGGGTCATCCCCTGCGGGGAGAAGTGGGAGACGCGGACGCCCGAGCACGCGGACCCGCAGCCTCGGCGGCGGGTCGGCTCTGGAGAGAAGGGCGTCAGATGCGCATGCCATCACGCTAACCGACCCCCGCACCCGACGCACCCGCTTTTCGGCGCGGCCGACGGCGGTGGCCCCGGTCGGGCGCACGCGACCACCCTGTGACACTGGGTGGACGGCGGCTGCCGGCCCTCGCGGGCGCGCGATAGGTTCACAACACACAGGTGACGTGAGAGGTGGCGGGTACGAGATGACGCAACAGGCGACGGCGCAGATCGGCGTGACCGGGCTGGCGGTGATGGGTCGCAACCTGGCCCGCAACCTGGCCCGGAACGGGTTCACCGTGGCGGTGCACAACCGCTCCCCGGAGCGCACCCGCAGCCTGGTCGCCGAGCACGGTGACGAGGGCACCTTCGTGCCGTCGGAGTCCCTGGCGGACTTCGTCGGCTCGCTGGAGCGGCCCCGCGCGGTGATCGTCATGGTCAAGGCGGGTGCCCCCACCGATGCGGTCATCGACGAGCTGGTGCCGCTGCTGGAGGAGGGCGACATCGTCGTCGACGCCGGCAACGCGCACTTCGCCGACACCCGCCGCCGGGAGGAGACGCTGCGCGAGCACGGGCTGCACTTCGTCGGCACCGGCGTCTCCGGTGGCGAGGAGGGCGCGCTGCTCGGGCCGAGCATCATGCCGGGCGGCTCGGCGGAGTCCTACCAGAAGCTCGGGCCGATGTTCGAGAAGATCGCCGCGCAGGTGGACGGCGTCCCGTGCTGCCAGCACGTCGGCCCCGACGGCGCCGGCCACTTCGTCAAGATGGTCCACAACGGCATCGAGTACGCCGACATGCAGCTCATCGCCGAGGCGTACGACCTGCTGCGGGCCGGGCTGGGGGCGACCCCGGCGGAGATCGCGGAGATCTTCCGGGAGTGGAACACCGGCGAGCTGGAGTCGTTCCTCATCGAGATCACCGCCGACGTGCTGGCGCACACCGACGCCGCCACCGGCAAGGCGTTCGTCGACGTGGTGCTCGACCAGGCCGAGCAGAAGGGCACCGGCCGCTGGACGGTGCAGATCGCCCTCGACCTGGGCATCCCGATCACCGGCATCGCCGAGGCGACCTTCGCCCGGTCGCTGTCCGGGCACGCCGGCCAGCGTGAGGCGGCCCGCCGTACCTTCGGCGACGCGGGCGAGAAGTGGCAGGTCGAGGACCGGGACGCGTTCGTCGAGGACGTCCGCCGGGCGCTGCTGGCCAGCAAGATCGTCGCGTACGCGCAGGGCTTCGACCAGATCCGGGCCGGCAGCCGCGAGTACCACTGGGACATCGACCTGGGTGGCACCGCCACCATCTGGCGGGGCGGCTGCATCATCCGGGCCCGCTTCCTGGACCGCATCCGGGAGGCGTACGACTCGCAGCCGGAGCTGCCGACGCTGCTGGTCGCGCCGTACTTCGCCGATGCGGTGAGCGACGGCGTGCCGAGCTGGCGGCGGGTGGTGGCGGACTCGGCGCGGGCCGGCGTGCCGACCCCGGCCTTCTCCTCGTCGCTGGCCTACTTCGACGCGCTGCGCGCGGAGCGGCTGCCGGCGGCCCTGATCCAGGGCCTGCGGGACAACTTCGGCGCGCACACCTACCACCGGGTCGACCGGGAGGGCGCGTTCCACACCCTGTGGGCGACCGCCGACCGCTCCGAAGTGGCCGGCTGACCACACCTGCTCGACGCCGGTGCGGTGTCCGCACCGCACCGGCCACCGGGCGGCACGCCCGTCCGGGGCCACGACGGCACGTCGACGCCCCGCCGGACCGGTTCGACACCGGTCCGGCGGGGCGTTCCGACGTATCGGGGCCGGTGTCCTCGTCGGTCGACCGGAGACGGTCGGGCCGACAGGTGGTCAGCGGCACACGCGCGCCGACAGCCGTGGCCCGGTCAGCGCGGCGGGGCGACCGGGTTGGGCAGCGCGCCACCGAAGCGGCGGTCCCGCTTGGCGTACAGCTCGCAGGCGTACCAGAGGTGGCGGCGGTCGAAGTCCGGCCAGAGGGTGTCCAGGAACACCAGCTCCGCGTACGCCGACTGCCAGAGCATGAAGTTGGAGATCCGTTCCTCGCCGGAGGGGCGCAGGAAGAGGTCCACCTCGGGGACCTCCGGGTGGTAGAGGTACTTCGCCACGGTCTTCTCGGTGATCCGGTCCGGGTCGAGCCGACCGGCGGCCACCTCCCGGGCGATCGCGGCGGCGGCGTCGGCGATCTCGGCCTGGCCGCCGTAGTTGACGCAGAACTGGAGGGTCAGCGTCGAGTTGCCCCGGGACATCTCCTCGGCGGTCTGCAACTCGGCGATGACGCTCTTCCACAGCCGACCGGCCCGCCCCGACCACACCACCCGCACCCCCAGGTCGACGAGCTGGTCGCGGCGGCGGCGGATGACGTCCCGGTTGAAGCCCATCAGGAACCGGACCTCGTCGGGCGAGCGCCGCCAGTTCTCGGTGGAGAAGGCGTACGCCGACAGGTAGGGCACGCCCAGCTCGATCGCCCCCTCGACGGTGTCGAAGAGGCTGTATTCGCCCTGCTCGTGGCCCTTGGTGCGGGGCAGGCCGCGCTCCTTGGCCCAGCGGCCGTTGCCGTCCATCACCACCGCGACGTGCTTCGGCAACGCCTCCGCGGGCAGCGCCGGCGGACGTGCCCCCGACGGGTGCGGGGTCGGCGGCACCGGCTCCCGCCGGCCGGACCTCAACGATCGGATCACTCGGTCATCTCCCTGTCCACACCCTCCACACCGACCCGGGGCGGCAGCACCCGGCCACCCCGGTGGCCACCCGGCGCACCGCCGTCATCCCCGGCCGGCACGCCGCCGGCCGGGCCGGTGTGCGGCGGGCCGTCCCGGTCGACCAGCGGCAGCGAGCGTAGCGCGCGTTCCAGGTGCCACTGCAGGTGCGCCGCGACCAGGCCGCTGCACTCCCGGCGTACCCCGGTGGCCGTGGCGTCGGCGACCTGCCAGTCGCCGCTGGTGAGGGCGGACATCAGGTCGATGGTGGCCGGCGCGGGGTGGGCCGCGCCGGGCGGCCGGCAGTCCGGGCAGACCGCACCCCCGGCCGGTACGGAGAACGCCCGGTGCCGCCCCGGGGTGCCGCAGACCGCGCAGGCGGTCAACGCCGGCGCCCACCCGGCGAGGCTCATCCCGCGCAGCAGGTACGCGTCGAGCACCAGCGTGGTGGCGTGCTCGCCCCGGGACAGCGCCTTGAGCGCGCCGAGGGTGAGCTGGAACAGCCGCAGCGACGGCTCCCGCTCGACCGGGGTGAGGCGTTCGGCGGTCTCCGCGATCGCGCTCGCCGCCGTGTACCGGGGGTAGTCCCCGAGGAAACGCTTGCCGTACAGGTCGATCCCCTCGACCTGGCTGACGCTGTGCAGCGAACTGCCGGTGTTGCCCTTCGGGTCCCCGGCGAGCTGGAGGTCGACGTGCCCGAACGGTTCCAGCCGGGCACCGAACTTGCTGGTGGTGCGGCGTACCCCCCGGGCCACCGCGCGCAGCCGGCCGTGCCGGCGGGTCAGCAGCGTGATGATCCGGTCGGACTCGCCCAGCTTCTGCACACGCAGCACCACCGCGTCGTCGCGGTAGAGCTGTCGGCGGTACCCGGCCATCGGGTCATTCTCTCTCGGGGTGGGAAATCAGGGTCGGATCGGGGTGGCCCGGCGCTGCGCCCCGGATGTGCGCCGGGGTACGACGGTCGTAGGTTGCTGGTCATGGCACTTCCCCGCAGCGCGGTCGCCCTCGGCGCGACCGCCGCCCTCATCCTCGCCACCGGGTGCGACACACTCGCGTTCCGGCGGCTGGACTTCGACACCACCGAGGCGGCGACGATCGCCCGGATCACCGTCCGGCCCGGCTCCGGGGACGTCGTGGTGCGGGCCACCGGCCCGGCCACCGGCGTACGCGTCAAGCGGGTGCTCCGCTACCAGGGCGACCAGCCCGACACCACGTACCAGATCACCGGCGACGAGTTGATGCTGGACACCGGCTGCGGCCCCCGCTGCTCGGTGTCGTACGAGGTGACCGCCCCGCCCGGGGTGCGGGTGCAGGGCGAGACCGGCTCCGGTGACGTCGAGCTGGCCAAGATCGGGTCGGTCGACTTCTCCCTGGGCTCGGGCAACCTGCGGATCGCCGACGCCAGCGGCCCGGTGCGGGCCGAGACCGGCTCGGGCAACATCGAGGTGCTCAACGTCGCCGGCCCGGTCGACCTGCGGGCGTCCTCGGGTGACGTCACCGGTACCCGGCTCGGCGGCGACGTCTCGGCCACGACCGACTCCGGCAACATCACGCTCGTGCTGAGCACCGCGGCCTCGGCCCGGGCCCACGCCGGCAGCGGGGACGTCGAGCTGACGGTGCCGGCGGGCCGCTACCGGGTGAAGTCGAACGTCGACTCGGGGGAGGCCGAGATCGGGGTGACCAACGATCCGACGGCGTCGCTGGTGCTGGACCTGGAGGCCGACAGCGGGAACGTGACGGTCGTACAGCGGTGAGGCGTCCCGGCGTACCTCAGCGGGCCCTGATCTCGACGGTGTCGGCCCCGGGTGTCCGGGGGGCCGGGACGACGGGCGTCGCCGGCACCGGTCGGGCCGGCCGCCGGCCGGGGACCAGCTCGGGGCGGCGGCGGGCCGCCACGTCCTCGACCCAGCCGACCAGCAGGGTCACCACGCCGACCAGGAGGAAGACCAGCACCACCCGGATGGCCAGCCCCCACGGGTCGCGGGGTGACCAGCCGACCAGCCCGACCAGCGGGGTGAGCGCCACCACGAAGGGCATGTGCCACAGGTAGACGGTCAACGCACGCCGGTTCACGATCGTCACCAGCCGGCTGACGATCAGGTTGCGGTCCACCCAGGCGGCGGTGGCCGGGGCCCGGCCGATGACCACCAGGATGAACGCCGCCGACCACAGGGCGTTGCCCAGCGGAATGTCGTTGAGGTCGTAGCCGCGCGGCCCGGGGTGGGTGAGGATCCAGCCGGCACCGACCCCGGCCAGCAGCAGCGCCGCCGGCACCAGCACCCGGCCGGCCAGCCGGCGCAACAACCCGTCGTGGTGGGCGAAGCCGAGCAGCCAGGCACCGAAGTACAGGCCGAAGTGCTGCAGCACCGCCGAGGTGGTGGTGAACAGACCCGCCTCGATCGCGATCAGCAGCAGGTAGGGGGCGGCCAGGGTGGGCAGCGGCACCCGCCGGAACAGCCACAGCGCCACCGGGGAGACGAGCACGAACCACAGGTAGTCCCGCAGGTACCAGATCGGGCTGAGCGCCAGCCCACCCCAGTAGTTGGCGGGCGGGTCGGCGACCGGGAACAGCCAGAGCACCACCCGGGGGGTGAACACCAGGCCGGTGAGCAGCATCGCCGGGACGAAGACCGCCGCCACCACCCACAGCGAGGGCAGCAGCCGGCGCAGCCGACGCCCGACCGCAGGCACGCCGGAGCGGTCCAGCGACGCGGCCATCAGCGATCCGGCCAGGGCGAACATGACCGACATGGCCGGGAAGACAAGCGTCAGCGAGGCCAGCCCGGTGACGTGGTAGACCACGACCCGGACGATGGCCAGGAACCGGAGCAGATCCAGATATCGGTTACGCATCAGGCTGCATCTATGTCGGGGACGGATGGACGTCCCCTACCCTGCGCACCCGACCTGTGAAACCGCTGCTAATCGGTACCTGACGTGAAACTTCCCATATCAGGGTCCGAATTCCACCAGCCGCACGCGATCAGAACCCGAGCTTGCGCAACTGCTTCGGATCGCGCTGCCACTCCTTGGCCACCCGGACGTGCAGGTCCAGATAGACCCGGGTGCCGAGCAGCTCCTCGATCTGCTTACGGGCGGTGGTGCCGACCTCCTTGAGCCGGCTGGCCCGGTGACCCAGCACGATCGCCTTCTGGCTGGGCCGCTCGACGTAGACGTCGGCGTAGATCTTCATGAGCTGCCCCTCGGGGATCATCTCCTCCACCACCACGGCGATCGAGTGCGGCAGCTCGTCGCGGACCCCCTCCAGCGCCGCCTCCCGGATCAGCTCGGCGACCAGCACCTGCTCCGGCTCGTCGGTGAGCATGTCGTCCGGATACAGCTGCGGCGACGGCGGCAGGTGACCGGTCATCACGTCGACCAGGGTGTCCACCTGGTGCCCGGAGACCGCGCTGACCGGCACCACGGCGGCGAAGTCAGCCAGCTCGCTGACCGCGAGCAACTGCTCGGCCAGCCGCCGCTTGTCCACCAGGTCGGTCTTGGTGACCACGGCGAGCACGGTGGCCTTCAACTCGCTCAGCTCGCCGCTGATGAACCGGTCGCCCCGGCCCACCGGCTCGTCGGCCGGGATGCAGAGGCCGATCACGTCGACCTCCGTCCAGGTGGTGCGCACCAGGTCGTTGAGGCGTTCGCCGAGCAGGGTGCGCGGCCGGTGCAGGCCCGGGGTGTCGACCAGCACCAACTGCGAATCCGGCCGGTGCAGCACGGCCCGGATGACGTGCCGGGTGGTCTGCGGCTTGTTGGAGGTGATCGCGATCTTGGTGCCGACGATGGCGTTGGTCAGGGTCGACTTGCCGGCGTTCGGCCGCCCGACGAAACACCCGAACCCCGCCCGGTACGGCCGCTGCTCCACGCCGGTCACTCGATCACCGTGCCGAGGACCGTGCCGTCCGGCGCGGCCACGTGGATCGGCGCGTCGGCGGACAGGTCCCGGACCGCGGCGTGACCCGCCCCGTCCAACGTCGACGCCTCGGTCACCACCACCGCCGCCTCCAACCGGCTCGCCCCGGCCGCCGCCGCCGACGCCACCGCGAGCTGCAATGCCGTCACCGTCAACGAGGGCAGCGCGACACTCGCCGCCGCGTACGTCCGGCCGTCCTGGTCGCGGACCGCCGCGCCCTCCACGGCGGCCACCCGGGCACGGGCGCCACGGGCCAGCACGACCAGCTTGCCGTCCTCGGCGCTCAACCCGGCCGGATCGGACGGGGTGGGCCGGGCGGCCGGCTCGACGGGTGTCTCAGGCATCGGCGGGTTGCCTCTCCTCGGTGCTGTGTTGACCGTCACGGGAATCGGGACCGTCCGACGGCACCCGGCTGACCAGCACGGTGTCTATCCGGTTACGTCGGCCGGTAGTGCCCTCGGCGACCAGTTTGAGGCCGGCCACCTCGGCGTCGGCACCCGGGATCGGCACCCGCCCCAGGGCCTGCGCCAGCAGACCACCGACCGTCTCCACCTCGTCGGTGGGCAGCTCGGTGTCGAACAACTCGCCCAGGTTCTCCACCGGCAGCCGGGCGGTGACCCGCACCGCGCCGTCAGCCAGGTGCTCCACCGGCGGGCGCTCGACATCGTACTCGTCGGTGATCTCGCCGACGATCTCCTCCAGGATGTCCTCGATGGTGACCAGGCCGCCGGTGCCACCGTACTCGTCGACGACGATGACCAGGTGGTTGCGGGCAGCCTGCATCTCCGACAGCAGGTCGTCGACCGGCTTGGACTCCGGCACGAACGTCGCCGGCCGCATCAGCTCGGCCACCGGCGTCTGGTGGGCCCGCAGGTCACCACCCCGGGTACGCCTGATGAGGTCCTTGAGGTAGAGCACGCCGAGCACGTCGTCGACGCTCTCGCCGATCACCGGGATGCGGGAGAACCCGGAGCGCAGGAACAGCGCCAACGCCTGGGAGAGGGTCTTGCCCTCCTCGATCCACACCATCTCGGTACGCGGCACCATCACCTCCCGGGCGATGGTGTCGCCGAGCGCGAAGACCGAATGGATCATCTGGCGTTCGCCGTGCTCCACCACCCCCCGCTGCTCCGCCAGGTCGACCAGCTCCCGCAGCTCGACCTGGGTGGCGAACGGCCCCTCCCGGAACCCGCGCCCCGGGGTGACCGCGTTGCCGATCAGGATCAGCAGCGAGGCCAGCGGATTCAGCGCCCGACCCAGCCAGCGCACCAGCGGCGCCACCGCCCGGCCCACCGCGTACGCGTGCTGCCGGCCCAGGGTGCGCGGGGCCACCCCCACCACCACGAAGCTGACCACGGTCATCGCCCCGGCGGTCACCAGCGCCGCCCGCCAGCCCGCGCCGAAGCTGTCCACCGCGACCAGGGCGACCAGGGTGGTGGCGGTCAGCTCGGCGAGCAGCCGGAGCAGCAGCAACAGGTTGAGGTGGCGGACCACGTCACCGGCGACGGCCTGGAGGGTACGCGCGCCGCGCGCCCCGTCGCGGGCCAGCTCCGCGGCGCGGGCCGGGGAGACCGCGGCCAGCGCGGCCTCGGTCATCGCGATCAGCCCGGCGAGCACCACCAGCCCGGCCGCGAAGAAGATCAGCTGAAGATCGGGAAGGCCGGCGGTCGGACCGGCCGCGACTATGTCCATCACCGGGACCGAGTCGACCGCCAGCTGGCCAGCAGCCGGGCCTGGAGGGCGAACATCTCCCGCTCCTCCTCCGGCTCGGCGTGGTCGTAGCCGAGCAGGTGCAACACCCCGTGCACGGTGAGCAGGTGCAGCTCGTCGGCCGCGCTGTGCCCGGCGGTGGCCGCCTGCTTGGCCGCCACCTCCGGGCAGAGCACGATGTCGCCGAGCAGGGCCGGTTCACCGCCGGCCGGGGCGCTCTCCCCCGGGCCGTGGTCGACGCTGCCCTCGTCCATGGGGAAGGCGAGCACGTCGGTGGGGCCGTCGCCGCCCATCCAACGATGGTTCAGCTCGGTCATGTAGCCGATGTCGACAAGCAGCACGGACAGCTCGGCGAGCGGGTTGACCCCCATCTCGTCGAGGGCGTGCCGGGCCACGGCGAGCACCGCGTCGGTGTCGACCTCGGCACCGGACTCGTTGGCGATCTCGATGGACAACTGTCTTCCTCTGGTTGGTTGGCGGCGTCGGCCGGCCCGTTGGTTAGCGGCGTCGGCCGGCCCGGCCGCCCTGGGCGGTCCGCCCCGGCACGGCGTGCACGGCCTGCGCCTGCTGGTTCTCCCGCTCGTCCCAGCGGGCGTACGCGTCGACGATCTCACCGACCAGCCGGTGCCGGACCACGTCCGCGCTGGAGAGCTGCGCGAAGTGCACGTCCTCGACGTGGCCCAGGATCTCCCGGACCACCCGCAGCCCGCTGGCCGTCCCGCCCGGAAGGTCCACCTGGGTGACGTCACCGGTCACCACGATCTTGGAACCGAAGCCCAGCCGGGTGAGGAACATCTTCATCTGCTCGGGCGTGGTGTTCTGCGCCTCGTCCAGGATGATGAACGCGTCATTCAACGTCCTACCCCGCATGTACGCCAGCGGCGCCACCTCGATGGTGCCGGCGGCCATCAGCTTCGGGATGGACTCCGGGTCGAGCATGTCGTGCAGCGCGTCGTAGAGCGGGCGCAGGTACGGGTCGATCTTCTCGTTCAGGGTGCCCGGCAGGAAGCCCAGCCGCTCGCCCGCCTCGACCGCCGGACGGGTCAGGATGATCCGGCTGACCTGCTTCGCCTGGAGCGCCTGGACGGCCTTCGCCATCGCCAGGTAGGTCTTGCCGGTGCCGGCCGGGCCGATGCCGAACACGATCGTGTTCGCGTCGATCGAGTCGACGTACGTCTTCTGGCCCAGCGTCTTGGGGCGGATGGTGCGCCCGCGCCGGGAGAGGATGTTGAGGGTGAGCACCTCGGCGGGCCGCTCGGTGCCGCCCTGTTCGAGCATGCCGACGGTACGCCGGACAGCGTCAGTGGTCAGGGTCTCGCCTTTCTCGATCAGTTCGAGCAGCTCGCTGAAGAGGCGCTCGGCGAGCGCGTTGTCCGCGGGCGCACCGGTGATGGTGATCTCGTTACCGCGCACGTGCACGTCGCTGGTGACCGAACGTTCGACGAGTCGCAGGATCTCGTCGCCCGCGCCGAGCAGGTTGACCATGATCTTGGCGTCGGGAACCGTGATCCTGGTCTGCACCCGGGGCGGGCCGGGAGGTGAGGTGCCGGTCATAGGTCGGGCCGTGGGGCCCTGCGCCACCTGCTTCCATCTCGCGCCGTGCCCTGCTGGCGCGGCGTGCGGACGATACTCCCATCGTATCCGCTCGGCACCGGCGGCACCGTGTCACTTTTTCCGCCCGGGCGGACCGGGTGGTCGTAGCGGCCTCCCGGCCCGTCCAGCGACCGGCACCGGGCCGGGAGCCGGCAGGTCCGGCCCGACTGACCGGCGGGTCCGGCCCGACTGACCGGCGTCGGGCCGGAGGCTGGCGGTCGAGGTCGAGGGCCGGCCGGTCAGGCCCGGAAGTCGTACCGGTCGAAGGTCTCCTGGTGGCGGGTGAAGCGGTAGGTGGCCCAGTGCATCGCGACCACCGTCCCGTCGGCGTCACGGGTGAGCCGCAGCAACTCCCCGACCTCCCGCCCGGAGACCGTCCGGAACACGTCAGGCGACTGCGGCGTCGGCGCGAACACCGCCGGGGGCCGACCCGCCGGATCGTCCGCGCCGCGGGCCCGCAACGCGCCGTCATGCCAGGAGAAGACGTACTCGAAGCCCTCGCCCCACCAGCGACCCAGCACCCCGCGCAGCGGGCCGGGCGCACCCGGGCCCGGCTGCCACGGCACGATCTCCGCCGGGGCGTGCTCGACCGAGGCGGCGAGCAGCCGGTGCGGCAGCTCCAGCACCTCGGCGGCGGTGCCGGAGGAGGCGAGCACCGCGCAGCCCATCGCGCCGGGGGTGCCGTCCCCGCCGCGCCGGCCGTAGACGCCCGCCAGGAAGCCAGGCATCGCGCCGTCGTGCCCCACGTGCACCACCCGGTCCGGGTACGGGACCAGGATCAGCCCGAGCCCGAAGCCGGCCCTCCAGGTCGTCTCGTCGGTGGTGGTCACCGACCAGCGCATCTCGTCCAGCGTCGACGCGGCCAGCACCGACCCGGTCGGGTCCAACGCGGCCGGATCGGCCAGGAACGCCGCCCACCGGGCCATGTCCGTCGCGGTGCTCCACAGTTGGCCGGCCGGCCCGACCGCCCCGAAGTCGGTCGGCGGCTCCGGATGCGCCTCATCGGAGTACGCGTCGACCAGGAAGCCGGTCACCGCCTGCGGCCCTGGGTCGACCGAGGTGTCGGCCAGCCCCAGCGGGGTGAGCACCCGGTCGGCGAGCACCTCGGCCCAGGTGCCGCCGCGTAACGTGCCGACCAGCCGGCCGAGCAGCGCCATGCCCAGGTTCGAGTAGTGGTAGCGGCGGCCGGTGGGCAGCACCCGCTCGACCCGGGCCAGGTCGGCGACCAACTCGTCCACCTGCGGCGCGCGCAGCGTGTCCCAGACGTCGCCGTACGGCTCGCGTTGCAGCCCGGCGGTGTGCGACAGCAACCGGCGTACGGTCAGCTCGCCGTGCGCGGGCAGGTCCAGGTGCCGCTCCAGCGGGTCGTCCAGGTCGAGCAGCCCGTCGTCGCGGCACTGCATGATCAGCACGGCGGTGAAGGTCTTGGTGACCGAGCCGATCCG
Source organism: Micromonospora sp. WMMD734 (assembly GCF_049178975.1). NCBI lineage: Bacteria > Bacillati > Actinomycetota > Actinomycetes > Micromonosporales > Micromonosporaceae > Micromonospora > Micromonospora sp. WMMD734. Next base: position 33,810 of record NZ_JBMHMK010000001.1, on the reverse strand, counting down.
GAACCGACTCGCCGGGCCGAGGACGGTGTCGTTACCGGTGCCGCCGACCTCGAAGCTCCAGAGCGGACCGTCGGCCCGGTGCAGCGCCACCGCCAGCGCGGGCACCCGGGCCTGCGCCTGGGCGCCCCGGACCATCCGTTCCAGCCGACGCCGTACCCGCGCCCCGTCGCCGCTCGGGTCCCCGTCGCCGCCCGGGTCGGTTTCCCCGTCGACCGTCGACGTCACACCAGGTCCCGGGCCAGCATCGGGCCCAGCGGCGCGCCGCCGAGCAGGTGGGCGTGCACGTGGAAGACCTCCTGGCCGCCGTACGGACCGGTGTTGAACATCAGCCGGAAGCCGTCCCCGGTCAGCCCCTCGTCCTCGGCCACCGCCGCCGCCGTGGCCAGCACCTCACCAGCCAGCCCCGGGTCACCCTGGCCGAGCGTCGCCACATCGGCGTAGTGCTCCTTGGGGATGATCAGCACGTGCACCGGCGCCTTCGGCCCGATGTCACGGAAGGCCAGGGTGGTGGCGGTCTCCTTGACTATGGTGGCCGGAATCTCCCCGGCGACGATGCGGCAGAACAGACAGTCGGCTCCCATCCCCCCACTCTAAAGACCACCCCACTCCCCTCCCCCGCCCCTCCCCGCCCCCGACCTGCCCCGGTGATCAAGAGGTTCGCGTCAGAATCCGGCCGGCCGATGACGCAAACCTCTTGATCACGGGGCACACCACCAGGGGGCGGCGGTGCGGGCGCGGTGACCAAGAAGTTTGGGGCAGGAATGGGGCTGGCGATGACGCAAACCTCTTGATCACCGAAGACACCGCCAGCAGACGGCACCAATGGGACGGTGACCAAGAAGTTTGCGGCACGAATCGGCCCGGCGATGACGCAAACCTCTTGATCACCAGGGCAGGTCGGGGGCGAGGCGGGGGGCGAGGCGGGAGGGCAGCGTGGGGTGGGGTGGGGTGGGGTGTTACCAGCGGGCGAGGCGGGTGGAGAGGACGGCCAGGGCGGCGGGGCCGGCGGTGGAGGTACGCAGGACCGAGGGGCCCAGGCGTACCGGGCGGGCACCCGCATCGGTGAAGGTGGCCAGCTCGGCCGGGGCGATGCCGCCCTCGGGCCCGACGACCAGGACGATCTCGCCGGCGCTCGGCAGGTCGACCGTGGTGAGCCGCTCCTCGGCCTCCTCGTGCAGGACGAACGCCGTGCCCGCCCCGGCGATCCGACGCGCCACCGTGGCGGTGGACTCGTCCGGGGAGCCGGCCACCACCGGCAGCCACGCCCGGCGGGCCTGTTTGGCCGCCTCCCGGGCCGTCGTCACCCACTTCTCCCGGGCCCGTACGCCCCGGTCACCGCGCCACTGCGCCACCGAGCGGGACGCCGCCCAGGGCACGATCTCGTCCACTCCGACCTCGGTCATCGCCTGGACTGCCAACTCGCCCCGGTCACCCTTGGCGATGCCCTGCACCACCACCAGCCGGGGGACGTCCGCGTCGACGTACCCCCGGGAGGTGACGGTGAGGTCGAGGGCACCCCGGCCGACGGCGGTGACCACGGCGGTGGCGGTGCCGCCCCGCCCGTCGGCGAGCAGCAGTTCCTCGCCGACGCGCAGCCGTTGCACGGTCGCGGCGTGGTGCCCCTCGGGGCCGTCCAGGGTGACCTGGTCGGCGGGGGGCAGCGACTCGACCAGGAACAGCGGCGCGGACACGCCGATCAGGCTAACCGGCCCGGCCGGCCGGGGAGCCACCCGGGACTCCGGCCGACCGGGACGCCCCGACCGGGACGAGCCGACCGGCACGAAACCGCACGGGACCCGACCACAACAGCCCGACCGGAGGAGGCCGGCCGGTCAGCCCGACCCGTCACGCGTGGCCGTTGAAGGCGTCGCGCATCCGGGAGAAGAAGCCGCCCTGCTTGCTCAGCTCGGCGACCTCCTCGCCCCGGGTCTTGGCGAAGTCCCGCAGCATCTTCTCCTGGTCGGCGTCGAGCTTGGTCGGGGTACGCACGTCGAGGTGGACGTAGAGGTCGCCCCGGCCGGTGCCGCGCAGGTGCGGTACGCCCCGGGCGCGCAGCCGCAGCGTGCTGCCCGGCTGCGTGCCGGCCTTGACGTCGACGGTCTCGTCGCTGTCCAGCGTCTTGATGGTGAGCCGGGTACCCAACGCGGCGGCCGTCATCGGGACGGTGACCCGGCAGTGCAGGTCGTCGCCCTTGCGGGAGTAGACGTCGTGCGGCCGCTCGTGGATCTCGACGTAGAGGTCACCGGCGGTGCCGCCACCCGGGCCGACCTCGCCCTGCTGGGCGAGCCGGATGCGCATGCCGTCCTCCACCCCGGCCGGGATCTTGACGGTCAGCGAGCGGCGGGTCCGCACCCGGCCGTCGCCGGCGCAGGTCGGGCAGGGGTGCGGGATGGTGGTGCCGTAGCCCTGGCAGACGGTGCACGGCCGGGCCGAGACGACCTGGCCGAGGAAGGTGCGCTGCACCGACTGCACCTCGCCCCGGCCGCCGCACGCCTCGCAGGTCGCCAGGTGGGTGCCGGCCGCGGTGCCCGCTCCGGAGCAGGTGGTGCAGAGCACGGCGGTGTCCACCGTGATCGGGGCTTCGACGCCGAAGGCGGTCTCGTGCAGGTCCAGTTCCAGCCGCAGGATCGCGTCGGCACCGGGCCGGGTACGCGGCCGGGGACCCCGCGAGCCACCGGCCGCACCGCCGAAGAAGGCGTCCATGATGTCCTGGAAGCCGACGAACGGGCCCGCCCCGCCGGGGCCGCCCGGGCCGCCGGCGCCCCCGCCGCCCGGGGCGAGCGGGTCGCCGCCCAGGTCGACGATCTGCCGCTTCCGGTCGTCCGAGAGGACCTCGTACGCGGCGTTGATGTCCTTGAACTTCTCCTGTGCCTCCGGGTCCGGATTGACGTCCGGGTGGAACTGCCGCGCCAGCTTGCGGTAGGCGCGCTTGATCTCGTCGTCGGAGGCTTCCCGGCTCACCCCGAGAATGCCGTAGTAGTCCCTGGCCACTGCGTTCCGTGTCCTCATGTTCGTCTCGCGTTTGCGCCGGTCGGCGGCCGGAGCCGGCCGCCGGCCCGGACTGGTCAGTTCTGGGCCAGCAGCTCGCCCACGTAGCGTGCCACGGCCCTGACCGTGGCGATGGTGCCGGGGTAGTCCATCCGGGTCGGGCCGAGCACGCCCAGCCCACCGACGATGGTGGTGCCCGGGCCGTACCCGGTGCTGACCACCGAGGCGGCCCGGAGATTGTCGACCTCGTTCTCGTCGCCGATCAGCACCCGGGTGGTGCTCGGCTGCGCCTCGCCGATCAGCTTGAGCAGCACGACCTCCTCTTCGAGCGCCTCCAGGATGGGTCGCAGCGAGCCCTGGAAGTCGAGTAGGCCACCCCGGGTGAGGTTGGCGGTGCCGGCCAGCGCCAGCCGCTCCTCGGTGCGTTCCACCAGGGTCTCCAGCAGCACCGTGGACAGGGTGGTCATCGCGCCGCGCAGGTGTGGCGCACTCTCGTCGACGAGCGCCTGCACCAGCGGCGGAGTGTCGGACAACCGACTCCCGACCAGTTTCTCGTTGACCAGCCGGCGCAGGTCGAGGACGTCGTCGGCGGGCACCGGCGCGGCCAACTCGACCAGCCGCTGTTCGACCCGCCCGGTGTCGGCGATCATGACCAGCATCAGCCGGGTGGTGGAGATCGGCACCAGTTCCAGGTGGCGCACCGACGAGCGGGCCAGCGACGGGTACTGCACCACGGCGACCTGTCGGGTGAGCTGTGCCAGCAGGCGTACGGTGCGGTGCACCACGTCGTCGAGGTCGACCGCGCCGACCAGGAAGCGCTCGATGGCCCGGCGTTCGGCCGGGCTGAGCGGCTTGACCCGGGAGAGCCGGTCGACGAAGAGGCGGTAGCCCCGGTCGGTGGGGACCCGGCCGGCGCTGGTGTGCGGCTGCCGGATGTAGCCCTCCTCCTCCAGGACCGCCATGTCGTTGCGGACCGTCGCCGGGGAGACCCCGAGCTGGTGCCGCTCGACGAGCGTCTTGCTGCCGACGGGCTCCTGCGTGGCGACGTAGTCCTCGACGATCGCCCGCAGCACGGCGAGTTTGCGGTCGTCGAGACCCATCTCCCACCTCCTGACGCACGTCGCCCCGGGCGCTTGCGCACCCGGGCAAGCACTCTGGCACTCGACTGTAGCGAGTGCCAGTCTACGTCGGCAGTACCGCCGCCGCGATGATCAGGACGGACCGTCGGTGCGCCCGCCCCGGCGGATCCCGGCGCTGACGCAGCGTCGAGGCCAACCTCACCAGTGTCGCTCTGGTGCACCCTTGCCGGCAGCCCCTACCGTGGCGGGCATGACTGAACCACCTCGCCCGCCCGGCGCGGGGGACGGCTATCCGCCGGACCCGAACGCTGGCCAGGGCTCGCCATACGAGCCGCCCACCGCACCACTGTCCGGCGCTCCGGGGGCGGGCGGGTATCCCCCGCCCGGCGGGTATCCGCCGCCCACCGGTGACCAGCCGCCGGCGGGTGGCTACCCCCCGCCGGGTGGCTACCCCCCGCCCGGCGCGGGTGGTTATCCCCAGCCCGGCGGCGGATATCCGACCGGCGGCACCTACGGTGCACCGGGCGGCGGCTACGCCAACAGCGAGGACAAGACCTGGACGCTGGTCGCACACTTCGGCGGGGCCGCCGGTGCGCTGATCAGCTTCGGCCCGCTCGGCTTCGTCGCCCCGCTGATCGCCTACCTGGTGCGCGGGCAGCAGTCGCCGGCCGTCCGGGCGCAGGCCCTGGCCGCGCTGAACTTCCAGATCCTCTGGTCGATCATCGCGTTCGTGCTGCTGTTCGTGAGCTGGTGCCTGTTCTTCCTGCCCAGCATCGCGGTCGTGGTGATCCAGATCCTGTTCGGGATCATCGCCGGCATGAAGGCCAACGAGGGCCAGGCCTACCGCTATCCGATGTCCACCAGCTTCATCAAGTGAGTCCCGACCGGCCGCTCCCCCGGCCGGTCGGGCACCACCGCCGACTCCGGCGCACCCCGGCGGGTGGCGGCCGGCGCAACCGTGCTCAGGGCAGCAGGTCGCGCACCACCGCGTCGGCCAGCAGCCGGCCGCGCAGGGTGAGCACCGCCCGCCCCTGCGGGTACGCCACCGGGTCCAGCAACCCGTCGGCCAGCGCCCGCGCGGCGGCGGCCCGGCCCGCGTCGTCCAGCACGTCCAGCGGCAGCCCGGAGGCGAGCCGCAGGCGCAGCATCACGTCCTCCGTGTGCGTCTCGGTCGGGGTGAGGATCTCCCGGGCCAGCCCGGGTGAGTGCCCGGCAGCGAGCCGCTGGGCGTACGTCGTGGGGTGTTTGACGTTCCACCAGCGCACCCCGCCGACGTGGCTGTGCGCCCCCGGGCCGAGGCCCCACCAGTCGCCGCCGGTCCAGTACAGCAGGTTGTGCCGGCACCGGGCGGCCCCGCTGCGGGCCCAGTTGGAGACCTCGTACCAGGAGAAACCGGCCGCGTCGAGGGCGGCCTCGGCGGCCAGGTAACGGTCCGCCGCCACGTCGTCGGAGGGGTACGGCAGCTCGCCGCGCCGCATCCGGGCGGCCAGCCGGGTGCCGTCCTCCACGATCAGGGCGTACGCGCTGACGTGGTCGACCCCGGCGGCGACCACCTGGTCCAGCGAGGCGGCGAAGTCCTCCGGGCGCTCCCCCGGCGTGCCGTAGATCAGGTCGAGGTTGACGTGGTCGAACCCGGCGTCACGGGCCTCCCGGGCGGCCTCGGCGGCGCGTCCCGGGCGGTGGTTGCGGTCGAGGACGGCCAGCACCCCGGCGGCGGCGGACTGCATGCCCAGCGAGATCCGGGTGTAGCCGGCGGCCCGCAGGGTCTTCAGCGACTCCGGGGTCACCGACTCGGGGTTGGCCTCGGTGGTCACCTCGGCGTCGGCGGCCAGCCCCCAGGTGCGGTCGATGCCGTCCAGCAGCCGGGCCAGGTCGTCGGCGGGCAGCAGGGTCGGCGTGCCGCCGCCGACGAAGACCGTGTCGACCCGGGACGGTGGGGTGTCGCCGAGCACCCGGGCGGCGAGCGCCAGCTCGGCGAGCACGGTGTCGGCGTACGACTCGCGGTCGGCACCCCCGCCCAGCTCGGCTGCGGTGTAGGTGTTGAAGTCGCAGTAGCCGCAGCGGCTGGCGCAGAACGGCACGTGCAGGTAGACGCCGAAGCCGCGCCCGCCGACCTCCCGCAGAGCGGTGGCGGGCAGCGCGCCGTCGACGGGAACGGTCTCACCATCTGGAAGGACGCCCGGCATGGCCACTAGTGTGCCCGGCATGACCTCTCCCGACCGACTCGTGCGGGTCGCCACCGCCCGTGGGGTGACCACCCTCACCCTGGACAGCCCGCACAACCGCAACGCGCTGTCCACCCCGCTGATGACCGAGCTGCTGGCCGGGATCGCCGGGGCGATCGCCGACGACGCGGTCCGGGTGGTCGTGCTGGACCACACTGGCCCGGTGTTCTGCTCCGGCGCCGACCTGAAGGAGACGGCGGCAGCGTACGCCAGCGGGTCGGTGCCGGCCGGGATGCTCGGTGACGTGCTGGTGGCGGTGCGGGAGTGCCCGAAGCCGGTGCTGGCGCGGGTGGCCGGGCCGGCCCGGGCCGGCGGCCTGGGCCTGATCGCGGCGGCCGACCTGGCGGTCTGCGCGTCCGAGGCGACGTTCGCCTTCACCGAGGTGCGGATCGGGGTGATCCCGGCGGTGATCTCGGCGACCGTGCTGCCCCGGCTGCACCCCCGGGCCGCCGCCGAGCTGTACCTGACCGGTGACACCTTCGACGGCCGGCGGGCCGCCGAGGTGGGGCTGGTGACCGCCGCCGTGCCGGCCGCCGAGCTGGACGCGGCGGTGGCCGGGTACTGCGCCTCGCTGGTCCGGGGCGCTCCCGGGGCGCTGGCCGGGACGAAGGAGCTGCTGCGCCGCCCGGCCGCCACGGACCTGCGCGCGGAGGTCGCCGACCTGTCCGCCCGGTCCACCGGCTACTTCCTGTCGGCCGAGGGCCGCGAGGGGGTGGAGGCGTTCCGACAGAAGCGGGACGCGGCCTGGGTGCCCCGGGATTGACCTGGTTTCTTCTGATTTCCTGCGGGAACGTGAACCGGTCGACCGACCCGGGGCCGACGGTTGGCGACGTACGCTTGGCGAACGTTGAAACGGGAGGTGCGGGTGCGGACGCGGACATTCGTGGCAGCCGGGGTCGTGGTGGCGTTGTTCGCCATCGTCGGGGGCTGGGGGGTCCGTCAACTCGACGGGGAGTTCCGGCTTCCCGTCGCCGGCCGTAGCTGCACCGTCCAGGCTGACGGCACCGTGAAGCTCGACGCCGACCAGATGGCCAACGCGGCCACCATCGCCGCGATCGGCATGCAGCGGCAGATGCCCGAACAGGCCGTGGTGGTCGCCCTCGCCACCGCCTACCAGGAGTCGGGGCTGCGTAACCTCGCCCACGGTGACCGCGACTCGCTCGGCCTGTTCCAGCAGCGTCCCAGCCAGGGCTGGGGCACCCCGGAGCAGATCCGCGACCAGCGGTACGCGGCGGCCCGGTTCTACAAGGCGCTGAAGAAGGTACGCGGCTGGGAGCGGATGGAGGTCACCGACGCGGCCCAGGCGGTGCAGCGGTCGGCGTACCCGAACGCGTACCAGAAGTGGGCCGACGAGTCGCAGGTGCTGGCGCGGGCCCTGCTCGGCGAGGCGACCGGCGCGGTGGCCTGCACGGTGGGGCGTACCCCGGTGATGCGCGGGCAGGCCGCGGCGGCCGAGCTGACCCGTGGCCTGACCCTCGACTGGGGCCTGCCCGACGCCGGTGCGGTGGCCGAGCTGACCGACGTGACGGTGCCCGCCGCGGACGCCCGGGACGGCTGGCGGTACGCGCACTGGCTGGTCTCGCACGCCCCCGACCACGGGGTGAAGCGGGTGCGCTTCGACGGGCTGGAGTGGAACGCCGACAACGGCCGGTGGGCGAAGGTCGCCGACGGCCGGCCGACCGGGGCACGGGTGCTGGCCGAGGTCTTCGCCGACCCCGCCTGACCTGCCGGCGACGACCCCGGCCGAGCTGCCGGCCGGTGGGCCGGTCAGCCGGCGACGTTCAGCCGGCGACGCACCTTCGCCCGGGTCGATTCGGGCAGTTCGGGGACGTCGAGCAGTCGGGGCAGCAGCTCCGGCTCCAGGCTGGTGGCCCGGAACACCTCGCCGATGGTGACGCCGTGCGCCGGCCGGTCCACCACCTCCACCGGGTCACCCGCGCTCACCTCGCCCTCGCGTAGCACCCGCAGGTAGGCCCCGGGGGTGGCCCGGACGGTGAACCGTTTGATCAGGTCGGGCACCCCCCAGAAGCCGGCGAAGGTCGTACACGGGGTACGCGGCTTGGTGACCTGGAGCAACGCCGAGCCGACCGCCCAGCGTTCGCCGATCACCGCGCCGGTCACGTCGACCGCCCAGGTGGTCAGGTTTTCGCCGAAGCCGCCGGGGCGGAGGTCACGGCCCAACTCGGCCGACCACCAGCCGGCGTCCTCCTGCGCGTAGGCGTAGACGGCCTGCTCGGGGCCGCCGTGGTGGGCCCGCTCGCCGATGAAGTCACCGGCCACCCCGTCGGCGCGTAACAGCACCGGGCCGTCGACAGGCCGCTTGTCGATGCCGCTGCGTCCACTCGCGTCACCCGCCCACCGCGCCTGCGTCACCACGCCGAGGTTCACCGCCGCCACCCTGCCCGTCATGGCCCCAGGGTACGGCCGGGCGCGGGCGGTCGCCGTCCCGGATCAGCCCTTGACGGCGCCGGCGACCAGACCGGAGACCATCCGGCGCTGCACCAGCAGGAAGAAGATGATCACAGGCAGGGTGAACAGGGTGGAGGCGGCCATCACCGACCCCCAGGCGGTGTCGTCCCGGCCGAAGAAGAAGGTCATCGCCACCGGCAGGGTGTAGCGGCTCTGGTCGTTGACGAAGGTCAACGCGAAGATCAGCTCGTTCCAGGCGGTGATGAAGGAGAAGATGCTGGTGGCCACCAGGCCGGGCGCGACCAGCGGGAAGAGGACCTTGCGGAAGGTCTGGGCGCGGCTCGCGCCGTCGATGGCGGCGGCCTCCTCCAGTTCCTTGGGCACGGCCGCGACGAAGCCGCGCAGCATCCACACCGCGAACGGCAGCGAGAAGCCCAGGTAGGTGAGGATCAGGCTGGGCAGGGTGTTGTAGAGGCCGAGCCGCTGGATCATCAGGAACAGCGGGATGACCAGCGCCTCCAGCGGGATCATCTGGACCACCAGCAGCATGATCAGGAAGGTGGTCCGCAGCCGGAACCGGAACCGGGCCACCGCCGTCGCGGCCAGCAGCGCCACCAGGCCGCTGAGCACGACCGTGCTGACCGCCACCAGCACGCTGTTGAGCAGGAAGTCGCCGAAGGTCACACCCGGGATCAGGTTGCCGGTGAGGATCTCCCGGTAGTGCTCCAGGGTGGGGTGGGCCGGGACCGGCCGGGGGGTGGCCGAGAAGATCTCCCGGTTCGGCTTCAGCGAGGTGGCGATCATCCAGTAGACCGGGAAGGCGGCGAAGAGCGCCACCAGCAGGCCCGCGCCGTTGAGGGCGACCTTCTTCACGACGCGTCCTCCTGTCTGAGCACCATCCGGACGTACAGGCCGGTCACCACCAGCAGGATCAGCGTGAGGATGACCGCGATGGCCGAGCCCACGCCGTACTTGGGCGGCGGGGAGAACGCCTCGGCGTACGAGTAGATCGACAGCATGAACGTGGGCCGGTCCTGGGTGCCGCCGGCCAGCACGAACTGCTGGGTGAAGACCTTGAAGTCCCAGATGGTGGAGAGCACCACCAGGATGCCGAAGACCGGCCGCAGCAGCGGAAAGGTGATCTTCCAGAACACCGTCCACGGGCCGGCCCCGTCGACCCGGGCCGCCTCGTGCAGTTCACTCGGCACGCTCTTGAGCCCGGCGAGCACGCTCACCGCGATGAACGGGAACGAGTGCCAGACCACCACCAGGGTCAGGATCGCGAAGAACAACAGTGGTGAGTTGAACCAGCCGTAGCCCGACCAGTCGGTGCGGCCGAAGATCGCCTGCGACAGCCCGTCGGGCAGCGCGTTGAACGCCCAGGTGACCAGGCCGGAGGTGTCATCGAAGATCCACTTCCAGACGATCGTGCCGGTCAGCGCCGGGGTGGCCCAGGCCAGCATCACGCAGCTGGCGACGAAGGTGGCCATCTTCCGGCCGAGCCGGTGCAGCAGCAGCCCGACCAGGGTGCCCAGCACCATCGTCAGCAGTACGTTGGCCGCCGCGAACAGCACGGTGTTGCGTAGCACCGTACGGAAGAACGGGTCGCCGAGGATCTGGGTGTAGTTGGCCAACCCGACGAACGGCCACTCCCGGTCCCCGCGCAACTGCCGGACGCTGTTCAGCCGGAAGAACGACATCGTCACCACCTGGCCCAGCGGCCAGAGCAGCAGCACCCCGATCACGACCAGGCAGGGCAGCAGGAGCAGGTACGGCAGGCGGTCCACCCGGGGCCGCCGCCGGGCGGGGGTGTCCCGGGCGGCGGCCGTCGGGGTGTGCTCGGTCAGGGTGCTCACTTGGCGTTGAGGATGCTTTCCATCTCGGCGGCGGCGTCGGCGGTGGCCTGTTGCACCGACTTCTGGCCCTTGATGACCGAGCTGTTCATCGCCTGGGTGACCGTCTTCGTCCGGCTGACCTCCACCCACTTCGGGGTCAACGGGGTCACCCGGGTGCGCTGCATGGCGCTGGCGAACGCCGCCATCAGCTTGTCGTCGGCGTAGTCGCCGCCCTGCACGAGGTCGGAGTAGACCGGGAAGAAGCCGAGGCTGCCGGCGAACGTCTTGGCGTTCTTCTTGCTCAGCAGCACGGTGAGGTAGTCCCAGGCCAGGTCCTGCCGCTCGCTGTCCTGCCAGAGGGCGATGTCCGAGCCACCGGCGAAGGCGGGGGCCGGGCCGCCGTCCGGGCCGGGGATGGGGAAGGTCCCCCAGACCTTCTCGATGTCGGGGTTGTCCTTCTTGATCGCGCCGGCCTGCCAACTGCCGGCGAAGGCCATCGCCGCCTTGCCCGTGGCGAACTGGGTACGGGCGTCGATCTCGTTCCACCCGGCGGCGGCGGGCGGGGCCACCTTGTGCACGGTGACCAGGTCGGTCCAGAACTTCACCGCCTGCTGCGCCTGCGGGCTGGTGTAACCGGACTTCCAGGTGCCGCCCTGCTCGGTGGCGATCTCGCCGCCGGCACCCCAGAGGAAGGAGTAGAACGGCAGCTCGGAGTTGCCCGGCAGGGCGATGCCGTAGCTGCCGGGCTTCTTGGCCTGCACCGCCTTGGCGACCGAGACCAGCTCGTCCCAGGTCTTCGGCGGCTGCACGCCGGCCTCGGCGAACCAGTCGGTGCGGTAGTAGACCGCGCGCACCCCGGCGTACCAGGGGACACCGTACTGCTTGCCGTCGAGTTGGGCGTTGCGCACCAGGTCGGGCAGGACGTCCTTGCCCTCGGCCCAGCCGCCGAAGCGGCCGGAGATGTCGGCGAGCGCCTCCTGGGCCGCCCAGCCCTGGGTCTCGGTGTTGCCCAGTTCGGTGACGTCGGGGCCCTCGCCGCCGGCGAGCGCCGCCTGGAACTTCTTGGGCGCCTCCAGCCAGGGGACGTACTGGACCACCACGTCGGTGTCGGGGTGCTTCTGCCGGAACTCGGTCTCGACGCCGTCGAGGAACGCGGTCTGGGCGTCGCTCCCCTCGCCCATCATCCAGACCGTCAGCTTGCTGTCGTCGGCGGCTTCGTCGTCGCCGGAACCGCCGCAACCGGCGAGCACCATCACGGCCGAGGCCACGACGGCGGTGACCGGGGTCAGCCGCTTCCACCTGTTCACGCCACATCTCCCTCGCGCCGTCCGGCATTAACCTTCTCAGCCGCACCCTAGTAGGAAAATTTCCTTTACGACAGGGGGTGGGTGCCGCCCCGCGCGGGCGGACCGTCGACGGTGCGGCGGCGGACGGCGGGGCGTTGCGCGAGGCGACCGTATCGCAGGCGGGGGCCACTCGGGCAGGCCCCGCGACGACCCGACGGGATCGACGGTCGCCATCCGGACAAGCGGATGCCCGCCCCCGGTCCGGGGGCGGGCATCCGCTGAGTTGGTCCGTGCCGGTCGGTCACCGACCGGCGGATGGGGTCACCGGTGGGTGACCCCCCGACGCCCGCCCACGCCGGCCACCAGGGCCACCGCGATGGCGGCGAGGACGACCTGCACCAGCAGCTCGGCCCAGTCGATGCCGGCGGTCTGGGTGGCGATGCCCATCGCGCGGGCCAGCACGGTGCCCAGCAGAGCGGCGCCCACGCCGATCAGCATGTGCAGCCAGATCGGCATGTTCTGGCGGCCCGGCACGACCAGGCGACCCAGAGCGCCGACGATGAGACCGACGACGAGCGCGGTGATGATGCCCCAGACGGTGAACTCCACGGCCGTCCTCCTTCAGTAGATATGTCGTTGGTGAGTGTTTGTTGCTGTGGTGATCGATAGGTTCCCGAAGCGGAGAATCTCCAAACCGACTCCGGTAACGATCTGGTCTAGACCGCCCGCCGCCGGCGACGGCCCGCGCCACCCGGCCCCGCACGCCAGCGGGCGCCCGACCCCGTGGGGGTCGGGCGCCCGCTCAGCGGTGCCGCTTGACTTACCGGTGGGTGACGCTGCGGCGGCGACCCACGCCGGCCACCAGGGCCACCGCGATGGCGGCGAGGACGACCTGCACCAGCAGCTCGGCCCAGTCGATGCCGGCGGTCTCGGTGGCGATGCCCATCGCGCGGGCCAGCACGGTGCCCAGCAGAGCGGCACCCACACCGATCAGCATGTGCAGCCAGATCGGCATGTTCTGGCGGCCCGGCACGACCAGACGGCCCAGAGCGCCGACGATGAGACCAACAACGAGCGCGGTGATGATGCCCCAGACGGTGAACTCCACGGTCGCCCTCCTCCTGAAGATTGAGTCACACGGTATGTGTGGTTCCTGTCGTGACAGCTAGGTTCCCGACCCGCCGGAAAACCAAACCGACTCACCACCCCACATGTCGCCGCACGTCGATCCGACGCCGCTGCGTCGGTTTGCCGGCCGTCGATGTCCACGCAGCTCAGGACACTCGCACCGGCAGATCCGGCAGTGGCACGGGGGCGGAAAAATTCTTCCGTACGACACCGGGGGCGGGCGTGCCGACGGCCGGCGGCCGGGTCGGAACACCGGGGCCGCCGGCCGTCGTGGGGTACCGGGACCGGCTGGGCCGCGCGGGCGCGGCCGACGTGATCGGGCGTACGCGCCCGACTACTTCTTGCCGGCCGGCTTGGCGTCGGCGGAGTCCGAGGAGAGCGCGGCGATGAAGGCCTCCTGGGGGACCTCGACCCGGCCCACCATCTTCATCCGCTTCTTGCCCTCCTTCTGCTTCTCCAGCAGCTTGCGCTTGCGGCTGATGTCACCGCCGTAGCACTTGGCGAGCACGTCCTTGCGGATGGCGCGGATGGTCTCCCGGGCGATCACCCGGCTGCCGATGGCCGCCTGGATCGGCACCTCGAACTGCTGGCGCGGGATCAGGTTGCGCAGCTTCGCCGCGATCGTCGTGCCGTAGTTGTATGCCTTGTCCTTGTGCACGATCGCGCTGAACGCGTCCACCGGCTCACCGTGCAGCAGGATGTCCACCTTGACCAGGTCGGACGCCTGCTCGCCGGAGGGCTCGTAGTCCAGCGAGGCGTACCCCTTGGTACGGCTCTTGAGCTGGTCGAAGAAGTCGAAGATGATCTCGGCGAGCGGCAGGGTGTAGCGCAGCTCCACCCGGTCGGCGGAGAGGTAGTCCATGCCGAGCAGGCTGCCCCGCCGCCCCTGGCACAGCTCCATCACCGCGCCCACGTAGTCGTTCGGGGTGAGCACGGTGGCCCGCACCACCGGCTCGTACACCTCGGCGATCTTGCCGGTGGGGTACTCGCTCGGGTTGGTCACCACGATCTCCTCACCGTCGTCGGTGATCGCCCGGTAGACCACGTTCGGCGCGGTGGAGATCAGGTCGAGGTTGTACTCCCGCTCCAGCCGCTCCCGGATGATCTCCAGGTGCAGCAGGCCCAGGAAGCCGCAGCGGAAGCCGAAGCCCAGCGCGCCCGACGTCTCCGGCTCGTAGTCGAGCGCGGCGTCGTTGAGCTTGAGCTTGTCCAGCGCCTCGCGCAGGTTGGGGTAGTCGGAGCCGTCGATCGGGTAGAGGCCGGAGTAGACCATCGGCTTCGGGTCCTTGTAGCCGCCGAGCGCCTCGGTGGCCGGCCGGGCGTTGATGGTGACGGTGTCGCCGACCCGGGACTGGCGGACGTCCTTCACCCCGGTGATCAGGTAGCCCACCTCGCCGACGCCGAGCGCGTCGGCCTTGACCATCTCGGGTGAGATGACGCCGATCTCCAGCAGCTCGTGCACGGCGGCGGTGGACATCATCTTGATCCGGTCCCGGGCGCTGATCCGGCCGTCGATGACCCGGACGTAGGTGACCACGCCCCGGTAGACGTCGTACACCGAGTCGAAGATCATCGCGCGGGCCGGGGCGTCGGCGTCACCGACCGGCGGGACGAACTGCCTGACGATCTCGTCGAGCAGGTACGGCACCCCGTCGCCGGTCTTGCCGGAGACCCGGATGCAGTCGGCCGGGTCGCCGCCGATCAGGTGGGCCAGTTCCTCGGCGTACTTCTCGGGCTGGGCGGCCGGCAGGTCGATCTTGTTGAGCACCGGAATGATCTTGAGATCGTTCTCCAGCGCCAGGTAGAGGTTCGCCAGCGTCTGCGCCTCGATGCCCTGCGCGGCGTCGACCAGCAGCAGCGCACCCTCGCAGGCGGCGAGCGACCGGGACACCTCATAGGTGAAGTCCACGTGGCCCGGGGTGTCGATCATGTTCAGGACGGCCTGCTCACCGGCCCGCTCGCCGTCGCGGATGGTCCACGGCATCCGGACGGCCTGGCTCTTGATGGTGATGCCGCGCTCGCGCTCGATGTCCATCCGGTCGAGGTACTGCGCGCGCATCTGCCGGGGATCGACCACACCGGTGAGCTGCAACATCCGGTCGGCCAGGGTCGACTTCCCGTGGTCGATGTGGGCGATGATGCAGAAGTTCCGGATGCGCGCCGGGTCGGTGGCACCAGGAGCGTTCGCGCCGGGATCGAGCGTCGGTGGCACAGCGGTCCGTTCTGGTCGGCTGACGTGAGCGGGCCGACGCGCCGCCGGCCCCCTCTATGCTCCCACGTCGCTCCGAAACCGGTCCGATCACTCCTGGGGTACCCGGCGACGGCACCACCGGTGGCCCACTCCCGGGGGTCACTCCTCGGGAGGCTCGACGAAGAGGGCGGCGAGCTTCGGCAGCCGACGGCGGGCCTCCGCCTCGTCGTCGAAGTCCCAGAAGTCGTTCAGGTCCGGCACCGGCACCGCGTCCCGCGGCGTCGGCAGCTCACTCGCGGTCGCCTTCCGGTACGCGTCCCACGGCGCCGCCAGCATGTCCTCGCACTCGAACTCCTCGCCGCTGAGCGCCGCCGACCGCACCCGGGGCAGCCCGGCCAGCGAATCCGGGTCGGCCACCGCGGCGGCGAAGACCGCCCGGCCCTGGGTCATCAGCCAGCCCCGGAAGTACTCGAACCCGTCGTCGGAGGCACCCCCGTTGATCAGGTACGCCGCACCCCACAGATCGACCCGGTACGAGGCGGCCAGCACCCGCTGCTGGTGGTGCGCGTACCCGACGATGTCCTGCGGGGTGCGCTCGGCGAGCAGCGCGACCGCCCGCGCCGCGACCGCCTCGGCCTCTCCCCCGCCCCCGGCCCGCGCCTGGTCGATCAACTGCCAGAAGTCGTCGGTCCTCATGGCCTGGAGTCTCCCAGACCCGCGCCGGCCCCCGACCCCACCCGGCCGGGGGTCACCACGCCCGGCCGGACCGGGCACGATGGTGGGGTGTCCGCGACGCCGCCGCCGTACCACGAGACCGCCGTGCGACCCGACTGGCGGGACCTGCCCGACGGCCTGCGGGACGCGATCAGCGGCCGGCTCGGCGCACCGGTGGTCGCGGCCCGGACCGCAACCGCGGGCTTCACCGGCGGCTTCGCCGCCGTGCTCACCACGGCCACCGGCGCACGGGTCTTCGTCAAGGCCGCCGACCTGCTCCGGCAGCGCCACCTGGCCGACTGGTACGCCCGGGAACTGGCCGTCCTCGCCCGGCTGCCGGCCGGCCTGCCGGTGCCCCGCCCGCACTGGGCACTCGACGCGGCCGGCTGGTACGCGGTCGGCCTGGACGCCGTCGACGGCCGGACCCCCCGCCTGCCCTGGGACCCGGCCGAACTGGCCGCCGTGCTCACCGGATACGCCGGGGTCGCCGCCGCGCTGGCCGACCCGCCAGCCGGACTGACCGCGCTCGGCCTACCCCGGCTGGCCGACCTGGCCCGCGCCGACATCCTGTGGTGGGACGAGGTGGCCGCCGGACGGGAGCCGGTGCCCCCGCTGATCCCGCCGGTCCGCGACCGGCTGCCCGAACTCGTCGCGCTGGAGTCCCGCCTGCCCGGGTACGCGGCGACCGCGTCCGGCCTGGCCCACGGCGACCTGCGGGTGGACAACGTGCTGCTGGACCCCGCCGGCCGGGCCTGGTTCTGCGACTGGAACTGGCTCTGCCACGGCCCGGCGTGGTTCGACCTGGCCGGTCTGTTGATCACCGGGTACGCCGACGGGGCCGGGCTGGACGCCGTCTTCACCGCGCATCCGGCAGCGGCCGACGCCCCGCCCGACGCCCTGGACGTGACGCTGGCCGCGCTCGCCGGCTACTACCTCACCGCCGCCGGCCCACCGGCAACGGCGAACCCCACGCCGGGTGCGGGGTCGGCTGCTGCCGGGGGACACCCGGCGGGCACGTCCGCGCTGCTCGGGGCACACCGGCGGTTCAGCGGGGAACAGGCGCTCCGTTGGCTCGCCGCCCGGCAGGGCTGGCACTGACCCGACCCGGGACGCCGTGACCCGGGCCGTCGGCGTGGCCCGGGCGGGTGCGGTCGGGGTACGGCGTTTTGGCTCGTCCCGGCGGACCTGGTAGCCTGGCTTTTCGCGTGGCGATGACGCATGCTCGTCACACGCGGATTAGCAGACCAAACCGAGCTATCAAGACGAGGCTGTCGCGTGGCGAACATCAAGTCCCAGATCAAGCGCAACCGGCAGAACGAGAAGCGCCGGCTGCGTAACAAGTCGGTCAAGTCGTCGCTGAAGACCGCCATCCGGAAGTTCCACGAGGCTGCGGAGGCTGGTGAGACCGAGAAGGCCACCACCCTGATGCGTGACGCCGCCCGCAAGCTCGACAAGGCCGTCAGCAAGGGCGTCATCCACGCCAACCAGGCGGCCAACCGGAAGTCGGCCATCGCGAAGCGCGTCGACTCGTTCTCGGCCTGACCGAGTAACCCACACCTGACCGAGAGCCCCGGGGCACCACCCCGGGGCTCTCGGCTGTGTGTTTCCCTGGCGGCGGCGCGCTGCATCTCCCCGGCGGCGGTGCCGCTGCGCCGGCCGCCCGCCTCGTCCCGGCGGCGTCGTGGCACCACGACCGTGGTCGGGCTAGCCGTGGTAGCGCCGGGAGCGCAGCGGCGGCCCGGCCGGCCTCCCCGGCGCGGGCACGTCGGTGACCACCGTGCCGGGCAGCGGGTACGACACCGGGGCCCGCCCGACGATCGGTTCGAGTTCCCGCCGAAACCTGTCGCGTTCCTGCTCCGGCACCAGCGCCGCCGAGTGGACCACCCGCCCGGCGACCTCGTCGTTGAGTTTGACCATGACCGCCACCGCCAGCGGCAGTACCGCCACCGCCCACCAGCTCACCAGCTCGGCGAGGGCGAGGAGCACTGCGAGCGCCACCGCCCCCTCGAAGAAGAGGAAGCAGAGCACCCCGCCGGGGTTGACGATGCGCAGACCGAGCAGCCGGGCGTAGAGCGGCCGGTAGCGGCGCTCGTCGGCCGGCATGACCGACCATCCCGGCCGGCCGCGCCCCGCCACCGGCCGGGGAGGGCCGGTCACCCGCCCACCGTGCCGCACCACCGGGCGGGAGGGGCCGGTCACCGGGCGCTGCCCCGCCGGGCTGCGGCAACCGAGAAGACCGCCTTCTCCAGGGCGTACCCCCGGTCGTCGGCACCGCCCTTGACCGCCGCGTTGCACTCGGCCGCCACCCGCATCGCCTCGACCAGGCCCTCCGGGGTCCAGCCCCGGGCCCGCTGCTGGGCGTTCTTGATCTTCCAGGCCGGCATGCCGAGGGTGCTCGCCAGCTGGTAGGGATCGCCCCGGCCGGCGGCGGCGACCCGGGCCACCGTACGGATCCCGTCGGCGAGGGCGTCGGCGATCGGGACCGGATCGACCCCGACGTGCAGGGCCCAGCGCAACGCCTCCAGGGCGGCCGGCACGTCGCCGATCATGGTGGCGTCGGCGACGGTGAAGCCGCTCACCTCGACCCGCCCCCGGTAGTAGCGGGCGACAGTGTCCGCGCCGATCCGCCCGTCGGTGTCGGCGATCAGTTGCGAGCAGGCGGCGGCCAGCTCCCGCAGGTCGGTCCCGACGGCGGCGATCAACGCCTCGGCCGCGTCGTCGGTGCACCTGCCACCGCCCCGGCGGATCTCCTCGCGGACGAACGCGACCCGCTCGCGGTGCCCCTTGAGCTTCGCAGCCGGGACGACCGTGGCACCGGCGGCCCGCAGCCCGTCAGCGAACGCCTTGCCCTTGCCGCCACCCAGGTGCAGGACCACCAGCTGGACGTCCGGGTCGGGATTGCGGGCATAGTCGAGCAGCGCGCCGACCAGGTCCTTGCGGGCGTCCTGGGCGGAGCGGAGCACCAGTACCCGCCGCCCACCGAACAACGACGGGCTGAGCATCTCGGCGATCTCACCGACGGCCAACGCCCCGGCCTGGTACTCCCGGACGTCGACCTGCGGGTCGACGCTGCGGGCTTTCGCCACGGCTTCGGTCACCGCGCGCGTGGCGAGCAGCTCCTCGTCGCCGAGGACGAGCAGAATAGGAGCAAGGTCGACGCCGGTCACGTCGCTCATCTTGGCACGGCTCGGCGGAGGATCGCGCCTGCTCATCGACGGCTGCGACGGCCCACCCCGCAGTCATCGCAAATATAGACATTTACCTCGATTGCCACCCAGTGCACGCAATATCCCTCCCAGTCCGGATTATCTCTCGTCTCTGCCTCCTCGGCCGCCGGGACGGCGGACCGCGCCTTCGGCCCGGCGGGTCACCGACGGCCCGGCGGCAGGCCCCGGCCGACCACCGCGAGCCGGCCGGAACGGACCACCACCGCCACGTCCCCGTCGGTGTCGGTCCGCAGCACCCGCACACCGGAGCGGGCGAGCCGGTCGAGGATCACCGGGCTCGGATGCCCGTAGTCGTTGTCGACCCCCACCGGTACCAGCGCCACCGCCGGCCGGACCGCGTCGAGGAAGGCCGGGTCCTGGTACGCGCTGCCGTGGTGGGCCACCTTGAGCACCTCGGCCCGTAACGCGTGCGACGGCACCCGGTCCAGCAGAGCCCGCTGTTCCTCGGTCTCCGCATCCCCGGGCAGCACGATGCGGACGCCGGCCACCGTGGCCCGCAGCACCAGCGAGTTGTTGTTCGGGTCGGACCGGGTGCCCCGCAGCGGATAGGGCGGCCCGAGCGCGACCACCTCCACCCCTGGCGACCGGTACGACCAGCCGACCCCCGGCACCACCCGGCGCGCCGATCCGACGGCGGCCGTCACCAGTTCCCGCCCCGCCACCGGCTCGGCCAGGGTCGGGGTGAGCACCATGGCCACCCGCCGGCCCCGGGTCACCCCGGCCACGCCACCGACGTGGTCGGCGTGGAAGTGGCTCACCACCAGCAGCGGCACCTCGCGTACCCCGAGCCGCCGCAGGCAACCGTCCACGGCCGACGGCTCCGGACCGGCGTCCACCACCACCGCCCGGCCGGCCGCCACCGGCAGCACGACCGCGTCCCCCTGCCCGACCGCGCATGCCACCACCACCCAACCGTCAGGCGGCCACCCACTCGCCACCAGCCGGACCGGCAGGGTGCCCAGCACCACCGCCGCCGCGCCGACCGCCACCAGTCGACGCACCAGCGGCCGGCGGACGGCCAACAGCAGCCCCAGGGTCAGCCCGGCCAGCAGTAACGCGCCCGGCAGCCCGCCCGGCCAGGGCAGGGTACCGGCGGGCAGCCGGGCCCCCACCCGGGCCACGGTGACCAGCCACCAGGCCGGCCAGCTCGCCAGCCAGGCGGCGAACTCCGCCCCGGCCGGCCACCCCGGCGAGACGACCGCCGCCGTCACCCCCAGCACCGTGGCCGGGGCGATCGCCGGCACCACGAGCAGGTTGGCCGGCACCGCCACCAGGCTCACCGTGCCGGAGATGCCGGCCACCACCGGGCCGCAGGCGAGTTGGGCCGCCGCCGGGACGGCGAGCGCCTCCGCCAACCCGGCCGGCACGCCCCGCCGCCGCAGCCCGTCGCGCCAGCCCGGGGCGAGCAGCAGCAACCCGCCGGTGGCCAGGACCGACAGCGCGAAGCCGGCGTCACCGGCCAGCTCCGGATCGACGAGCACCAGCACGGTCACCGCCGCGGCCAACGCCGGCAGCGTGGCCCGGGGCCGCCCGACCGCCAACGCGGCCAGCCCGATCGCCCCCATGGTGGCCGCCCGCACCACGCTGGGCGAGGGACGGACCAGGACGACGAAGCCGATCAGGGCGAGGCCGCAGAGCACCACCGCCAGCCGCGGACCGGCGCGGGCCCACCGGGCCGCCAGCAGCACCGCGCCGACCACGATCGCCACGTTGGACCCTGTGGTTGTCTTGCAAACAGGTAAGTGAGGGCGAGCGATTCCAGCGCGAACCCTCATAGGCACCCTCCAAGAAGGGCTGGTCACATGACCATTTCGGCCATCCGCCCTGTCCGCTCGACGGACAGGATCATCGACGCTGACACCACCAACCTGACCGCGATTCCCCGCCCCCGGCCGTCCGCCGAGCAGGTGGACCGGTTCCCGATCAACTCCGCGTACCGCCGCCGCAACCTGGACCGGGCGGCGCAGGCGTTCGGCTTGGCGACCGCCCCCGGTGCGACGCTCCCGGCCGTCGCCGCTCTGCTGGGCGTCACCCCGGGCGACGCGCACCAGCTCTGCCTGAACTTCATCGCCGGCCAGCCGGACTGGACGGCCGAGCAGCGGCGGGTCGCCGCCGCGTCGCTGCCGGCCGACCCGGAGCTGTGCCCGGCCTGGTGCACGGCCCGGGGTCAGGACCACCACGACGGGGCCGAGCCGTTGCACTCCCGCACCCTGCTCGACCTGCTCTCCGGTGACGGTGCGGTCGTCAACGAGCGGGTGAACATCCGGCTGAACCTGGAGCAGGTCGAGGCCCCGGAACTGCCCGGCGGTGTCGACCCGGCGCTGGCCATCCTCGAGATGGTCAGCTCGGACGGGCAGATGGGCGCGTCGGCGTCGCTGATGCTCGACCAGGCGGGCCGGCTCGGTCGCGCCCTGGTCGCCGCCGAGCACCTCGGCACGGCCCCGTCCGCGCCCCGGGCGGGCCGGCCGGCGGACTGCCCGCCGTGGTGCGCCACCGACCACACCGGCGAGCTGGCCGAGGTCGACGGGTTCTCCATCGGTGCCGGCCACGAGCGGCGTCTCGCCGAGCTGACCGCCGCCGACGGGGTGTCGCTGGACGACCCGGCCACGGCGACGGTGCTGGTCGAGTCGTGCACCGAGCAGGGCCGGGTCACCATGCCGGCCCGGGTCCTGCTGTCGGTGTGCGAGGGCAGCGAGGGCGCCTACGCGGGCGGTGAGGGCGTCCAGGGTTGGGCGGGCACCCCCGACCAGGCCGAAGCGTTGGCCGCCGCCCTGCTGGCCGCCGCCGCAACCGCCCGCGTCTCCCGCTGATGGCCGCCGGGCCGGTCGTCGACCGGGACCTGTGCCCGCCGTGGTGCGTGCGGGTGCCCCACACGCCGACGCCGCACGTGCACCTGTCCGAGCCGGTGCAGTTGCTGACGGAGTTGACGCGGACGGTCGTGCAGTTGGAGGCGGCCGACGGGCAGGAGACGTACGTGTCGGTGTCGCACTGGCAGGCCCGGTTCGGCCCGTCCGACGAGCCGGCCGGCGCGGAACCCGACGACCTGGTGGTGCTCGACCTGGCGTCGGCCGCGTCGCTGGCCGGTGCGATCGCCTCCCTGATCGGCCGGGAGCTCGGCCCGCCCCGGTAGCCGTTCCCCGGCGGGGCCGACCTCGCCCCGGCCCCGCCGGGCCCCCTCTCTCACCTCTCGTCTTCCCCCTCACCTGAGGAGGTGCCCGTCATGGGCGCATTCGTTGACCGCCTGGTGAAGCGGACCGTGTTGGTCTGCGCCGTTCTCGCCGGGCTGGCCGCCTACACCAACCACACGACGCAGCCTTGCCCACCCACCTCGGTGGGTGCCGCCGGGATGTGCGTCTCGACCTCCCTGGAGATGACCCGATGAGCAGCCTTCCTGACCCGCGCCGCGTCGCGTTCGACCTGGCCGCCGCCGGTGTCGCCACCGGCCTTCCCGTTCCCGCCCGCGTCGAGGTCGGTGACGTCACCTGCAACCACGGTGACCTGACCCTGCACTTCGGCGACGACCGGCAGGCCGACGCCGACCGGTGGGCCGCCTGGCTGAACATGCCCCGCCCGGTGCTGGCCGGCCACGGACCGATCGAGTCCGCGCACCGCTGGTTCAAGCCGTACCGGACCACGACCCGCGACCACGAGGTGACCCGGCAGCGGGTGACGGTGCAGACGTACGTCACCGTCCCGGCCCCGGCCGACGTCGAGGCGGTGGCCAGGTGAACCCGCTGCTGCTGATCCTGCTCGGCGGCCCCGTCGCCATCGGCGGCCCGCTGGCCGTCGCTATCGCCCTGTGCGAGCGGCACGCCGACCAGACCGCCGCCGCGATCCGCGCCCAGCACGCCGAGCCGGCACCCGCCCCGGCGCAGCGCCCGACCACGACCATCCGCCCGAAGGAGCTGACCCGATGACCGCACCCGCCAGCATCCACCCCCGCACCATCGACGACCTGTACCCGGGTGCCCTCGCCCTCACCGACCAGCTCGGCGAGGTGCCGTCGCGCAACCGGCTGATGAAGGAGTTCCGCATCGGTGTGCCGAAGGCGACCGAGCTGCGTGAGCGGCTGATCGCCCAGGTCGCCGCCGACCCGCTCAGGTGGGAGCGTGTGGAGGTCGACGAGCAGCCGGCGGACCCGTGGCTGTACGCCGAGCCGATCGGCCCAGACCCGCTGCCGGCACCCGTCGAACCCGAGCCCGTGCCGGCGGACGAGCCGGACCAGGCCGAGGCGGACGGCTCCCGCAGGTGGTTCCGCCGCCGTCCTCGGCCGGAGGTGTCGCCGCAGGTCCGGGTGGACGGACACCCGGGTACGCCCCCGGTCGTCAAGGTACCCGCGCTGGCCGTCAAGTCGACCCCGCCCGGGGCCGCTGAGCGGGTGTCGCTGGTGCGCATCCGGTGGGGTGTGCGTCTGGTGCTGGCCCTGGGTGTCGCCGCCTCCATCGCCGGGAACGTGCTCCACGCCCGCGACGAGATCATCAGTCAGGTCATCTCGGCGTGGTCGCCGCTGGCCCTGCTGCTGACCATCGAACTGATCTCCCGGGTGCCCGTGCACTCCCGCCGGCTGGCGGTCGGCCGGTGGGCGGCGACCGCGCTCATCGCCGGGATCGCCGCGTGGGTGTCCTACTGGCACATGGCGGCGGTGGCCGCCCGCTACGGGGAGACGAACGGCTCGCAGTACCTGCTGCCGCTGTCGGTCGACGGCCTGGTGGTGGTGGCGTCCATCTGCCTGGTGGAGCTGGGCGGCCGGATCGCGTCGGCGGTGAAGCGATGAGCAAGCCGACCGTCCCGAACACGATCACCGACCGGCAGCACGCCGAGCTGGCCCGGCGAGCGCAGAAGGCCAACCCGCAGATGTTCACCCCCGAGGCGATCCGGCAGCGGCTGGCGTCGCAGGCCCAGCAGCGAAAGGCGGAGCAGAGCTGATGACCACCGCCGACTTCGCCGCCGCGTTCGCTGCCCTGTACGCCGCTCACCAGGTCGCCGACCACTGGGTGCAGACCCAGCCTCAGGCCGACCGCAAGGGCCTGCCGGGCTGGGCTGGCCGGATCGCCTGCGTCGCGCACGTGGCCAGCTACACCCTGACCGCCGTCGTGGCCCTGGCCCTCGTCGCCGCGGCCACCGGGTGGCGGCCGAACCTGCTGGCCGTCGCCGCCGGCCTGACGGTGAGCGCGGTCAGCCACTACGCCGCCGACCGGCGCACCCCGCTGCGCCGGCTGGCCGACCTGCTCGGCAAGGACCCGCACTGGCTGGAGCGCGGGGGTGGCCTGTACGCCCTCGACCAGTCCTGGCACGTCGGATGGCTGTTCGTCGCGGCCCTGCTCTGCGCGGTCTGACCGCCCCCGTCGCCGCCGGCCCATCACCCGGCGGCGGTGGAGGCCGCCAGAACCCCTGGCCGCCCCAACCCCCGGAAGGACGCCCGTCATGGCGATCAGCGCCTGCTCCACCTGCGGCACCACGACGATGCGCAGCACGGCCGTTGACCACACCGGCACCCTCGCCACCTGCAAGAACGGCCACATGAACTTCGACCCGACCAGCAAGAGCGACACCCCGATCAGCACCGGCAAGGTCAAGACGAAGGGCCAGTCCGCGATCGGCAACGGCGCCACCGTCATCGGCCACGTCGACGGCGACTACCGCAAGGACAAGAAGAAGGGGAAGTGACCATGCCCAAGCCCACCATCCGTGACCTGGAGCGGGACCTGACCGCCGCGAAGGGCGACCCGCAGAAGCACCGGGAGGTCCGCGACCAGATCCGGGACGCCGGCCTGCCGCACCTCGCGGCCGAGCTGGACCGCATCGCCGCCACCGACCCGCAGAACTGACCCACCGCGGTGCCCGGCCACGCCCGGCCGGGCACCGCATCCCCACGGAGGAGAGCACCAGCATGACCGACCAGATTCACGCCGACGACCTGGAGCAGGTTGTCCCCGCGCCCCGGGCGGGTGAGCAGGGCGCCTACGAGCCGCGCGGCGAGCAGGTCGCCGTCATCGGTGGCCGTGAGGACGGGCCGCCGGTGGACCCGCCGCGCACGTCGACCACGTTCGCCGACATCACCGCCCGGCACGCCCGTGACCGCAAGCCGATCGTGCCCGCGTCGCTGCGGTCGGCCGCCGGCCGTCACGCGCTGATGGTCGAGGCGGTGTCGTTCGTGACGTACTCGGCGGCCATCCACGCCACCCGCTCCCCGAAGTACGCCGCCAAGATGGCCTGGTACGCGCCGATCGGCCTGGCCCGGATCACCGGGAAGGGCATTCACTGGTGCCTGGACCTGGAGGGGTTCGGTATCCGGCAGAACGCCGCCAGCCGTAACGACGTCGGCGACTACCTGGCCCTGTCCCGGCAGCGTGACCGGCGCGTCGGCGGCCGGGTGTGGCTGGCCGTGCCGGTGGTTCTGTTGCTGGTCGTGGTGGCCGGGCTGCTGGTGTTCGTCGCCCCCTGGTGGGCGCAGGCCCTCGCCGCCGCCCTCGTGGTGCCGATCCTGGCCCGGGTCGGCCGGCCGATCGACGCGCCGATCCTGGACCGGGTGTTCAACGCCGAACGGTTCATCCGGTTGACCGCCGGCCTGACCCGGGCGGCGATCATGGCCTGCAACGTGAAGGGCATCAAGAACCCGGGTGACCTCAAGTTCATGCGGGACATCTACCGGGCCGGCCCCGGGCATGAGGCCCTGGTGCTGCTGCCCGCCGGGGTGCTCGCCACCGACGTCATCGACGAACGCGACCGCCTCGCGTCGGGGTTCCGGCTGCCGAAGTCGCAGGTGTGGCCGTCGACCGTCGAGGGTGAACACCCGGGGGTGCTGTCGATCTGGGTGGCCGACAAGCCCGTCAGCAGCATGCGCGCCCCGGCGTGGCCGCTGCTCGACGGCGGCACCTTCGACTACTTCACCGGCACGTTCGTCTACGGCCACGACGAGCGGATGCGACCCGTCACCTACAGCCTCGCGGAGAAGAACAGCCTGTTCGCCGGCATCCCCGGCTCGGGCAAGACGCTCGCCGCCCGGGTGGTGCTGCTCGCCGCGATCCTCGACCCCCTGGTCGTCACCGCCGTCTTCGACTTCAAGGGGTCCGGCGACGTCGACTGCTTCCAGCCCCTGTGCCCGGATGGGCTGTTCGGGTCGGGTGCCGACGAAGTGACGAAGGCCGCCGGCCTGGCCGCCCTGGAATGGCTACTGACCGAGTGCGACGAACGCGCGCCGCTGGTCCGCAAGTACGCCGCCCAGGGCATGAACACCGTCAACAAGGTCAACCGGGCCATGGCCGAACACGACGCCCGGTTGCGGCCCCTGGTGGTGTTCCTCGACGAGCTGCAAGAGCTGCTGACCGACCCGAACCACGGCAAGCGGGCGAAGTTCCTCCTGACCTCCATCATCAAGCGGGGCCGGGCGTTGGGCATTCACGTCATCTTCGCCACGCAGCGCATCGACAAGGAAAGCGTGCCCCGGGGCATCAGCAGCAACATCGCGTTGCGGACCTGCCTGGCCGTCACCTCCCACACCGAGACTGACCTGGTGTTGGGCACCGGCAGCTACGCCCGTGGCGCGCGGCCGACCGAGTTCGAGCCGGGCGACTCCACCGGCCCGAAGGACTCCGGGTGGGGGTACCGGGCCGGCGCCGGCCCGACCCGGCCGTGCCGGTCGGCGTACGTCGACAACCCGGCCGCCGAGCGGGTCGTCGCGCGGGCGTTGGAGATGCGCCGCGGTGAGAAGCCCGTCGAGGTGCCCCGCGTCGCCCTGCGGAACCTGCTCGCCGACGTCCGGCAGGTCTGGTTCGAGGGCGAAGAGGCGATCTGGTCGGAACTGATCGTGCCCCGCCTCCAGGCCCTCGACCCGGCGGCGTACGCCGATCTGACCGTCGAGGTGTTCGGGGCGTGGATGGCGAAGGCCGGCGTGCAGACCGAGTCGCTGAACCGGCGCATCGACGCCACCTCGACGAAACGGGCCACCCGGGCGGGGGTCCGACTGGCCGCCCTGGAGGCCCGGATCGCCGCCCGCAACGCCGAGACGGTCGCCGGGACAGACCTCGCGGAAGTCGACTCCTGATAGCCCCACCGGGGGCTAGCGCTAGCCCCCCTGCTAGCACCACTGAGCAGGGAACTAGCCGCTAGCCCCCACCGGGCACCACACCACGATTTCGGCCCCTGGAGGCGTTGTGAGAGGCGTACTGACGGCTACCGCTATCACCCTGGCGGCCCTGGCCTGGTATCCGCTGTCCTGCCTGTTCCACCCGCTGCGCGACTGCTGGTGCTGCAAGGGCGCCGGCGTGCACCGACCCACCGACGACCAGGGCCGGCCCCGGCGCATCGCCCGACCCTGCCGCTGGTGCAAGGCCACCGGCAAGCGGTGGCGCATCGGCCGGCGGATCTGGAACCGGATGCGCGCCCGACACCGCGAAGCGACCCGCTGATCCCTGAACACGCCGCTGCCCCCGACTGTGCTGGTCGGGGGCAGCGGCGTGTTCGCGTCAGGCTCACCGCGCGTAGAGATCGGCCTGACGCCCGATGATGTGCGACACCTCCATGGCGATCTCCCTCGGGGAACGGGTGCCCCCGTTGATCGTGAAGTGGTTGACCACACTCACCTGCTGAGCACCGCCACCGGCCCGCGCTGGCCCCGGCTGCCACGGGGTGACCCACTCCGGTGCCCGCTCGGCGAAGCTGTAGGTGCGACCCGAGTTGATGCCCACACCGAATACCGGCTCAGCGATCAACCCGCCATTGGCCATGGCGATGTGGTCGTGAGCGTTGCCGCCCGCCCAGTTGTGCTGGTTCCACACCGCACCGGTGTAGGTGTGCCGCCGCCCGTTGTGGATGTTCAGGTCATTCCAGGGGCTGATCAGCTCCTTGGTGCGGGCCATGTAGTGCCGGTTCCACCACACCGCCAGCTCCCGGCTGGGCGGGAAGTCGACGGCCCGGTTCAGCGCGTGGTACGACCGGGTGCCCGACAGGGTCGTGGCACCCGGCCGGTACGTGCTGATCGCCTGCAAGTGCGGGAACGCCGCCTTCACCGCAGCGACGATCGCCGGCCCGGTCGCGCCGCTCGTCGGGATGCCCGGCGTCACCACCTCGGCGACCTCCGCCCGTGACGGGATGCGGGTCTTCGTCGTCGTGGTCCGGTACGGCCACACCTGCCCGCCGCCGTCGTACCCGGGCAGCTGCCCGGTGGCGTTCATCTCGTCGAGCAGACCCGGATGCCGGCGCTCGATCTTGCCCCGGGACTCCTTCTTGATGACGAACTCGTCGGCGTGCACCACACCCGCCGGCTGGTACTTCTCGCCCGGCCCGGTCCAGCCGCCCGCGTGGTAGTCCTTGCCCTGGATCGGGCCCTGGAATCCCACCGGGATGGTGCCCTTCTTCAGGGCCTGCTGGTAGGTCGACAGCCGCTTCAGGCGGTCCATGGTCGTCGGGTAGCCGGTGAGCGACACGTTGGCCTTGTAGGTGCCCTCGTACTTGTCGGCGGCGCTCTTCGCCGTGCGGAACTGGCCGGCGACATCCTTGATCTGGCTTTCGGTCAGCCCGGCCGCCTTCAGGGTCTGCCGCAGCGCCGGGGTCATCTTCCCGTCGAACGTGCCGCTGAGCACGCCGGCCTGTTCCTGGAGGCCGATGGCCGCGAGCGCCAGCTTCCGGGTGGCCTCCTGGGCTTCGTCGCTGTTCCGGCCGTGCTCCTTGACCGCCTTCGCCGCAGCCTTCTGCGCCTCGGTCAACTTCTGCTGGGCATCGAGCAGCCCGAAAACCGGATCAGCCTCGGCGCGCATCATCTCGGACAGGGCAACCAGGGCCTCACGCTGCCCGGTCGCCGCCGAAGCGGCTGCGTCGGCGGCCGTCTTGTATTCCTTCGTCGCACCGGTCAGGGAGCTGGTCGGGGACACCGTTTTCGAGGCCGCCGCCGCCGTGGTTTCCAGGGCCGCCGCGTACGCCGGGAACTGCTTGCGCACCTCGTCGACCGACACGCCGTCGGCCGCCACGCTCGCCGCCAGCCGGTCGAACGCGGCCCGCGCCTCATCCGCCTTGCCGCCCTGGACGAGCTGCGCGAACGCCTGATCCATGGCGTCGACCCGCTCCCGGGTCCGCGCCATGCTCGTGTTCGTTCCCTCCAGCGCTTCACCCAGCACCGGGATGCTCTCCAGCCGGTCCTGAATCCACCGCGCCGAGCCTCGCCGGTCGTTGTCTGCGTCGGCGAGGAACTTGAAGCCCACCGCCAGGTCCTTCATGTCGTCGCCCAGCAGACGCGCCGACTCGCCCGCGAGAGCACCCGACTGGCCCCACTTCGCCAAGCCAACACCCAGCGCTTCGATCTGCGGATTCAGGTCACTCTGGGCCGATGAGACGACCGCGGACGCGGCCTCCAGGGCGACGAACGCGACCGCCGCCCTGCCGGCCCACTTCGTCGTCACCTCCAACCCCCGGGCGGCCCGCTGCCCGTTCGGGCCGACCTGCCGCAGCTCGTCGAGCATGTCCGCCGTCGACCGGCGCACCCGCACCCAACCCGAGCCGAGCAGCAGAGCCGCCCCCGACAAGCCCGCCACCACCGTCAACGTCGAGCCCACCGCCGGAGGCAACTCGGCCAGCTCGTCGACGAACGCCCCGGTGCCCTGCGCCAGCAGCCGCAGCCCGTCGTTCGCCCCCGATCCCGCCTCGATGGCCATCGTCTCCAGTGACCCGCGTAGCTTCTCGACGTCCCCGGCCAGGTTGTCCATCTTCTTCGCCGCCACGTCGGCAGCGGCGCCCTGGTCGTCGACCGCCGCCACGTAGTCACGTAGGCCCTGCTCGCCCACGCTGTAGAGCACGTTCGCCGCGCGCATCGCGTCCGCGCCGAAAATCTGCGCCAACGCGGCGTTGCGCTGCTCCTGGGTGAGCCCACCCAGGGCCTTCTGAAGCTGCCCGGCCAGCTTCACCGTGCCGACGAAGTTCCCGCTGGTGTCGTACGCCTTGATGCCCAGTTCCTCCATCAACCCGGCGGCCTTGTCCGTCGGGGCCTGCAACATCATCAGCATCGTCTTCAAGCTGGTGCCGGCATCCGAGCCGACAAGGGCCCGGTCGGCGAACGCGGCCAGCGTGCCGACGGTTTCCTCAAGGCCGATATCCGCGGCGTCGGCGGCCAGGCCGCCCTGTTTCAACGCCTCGCCCATCTCGTGCACGTCGGTGGCGCTCTTGTTGGCCGCCGCCGCCAACACGTCGGCGATGTGGCCGACGTCGGCACCCTTCAACCCGAACATGTTCATGGTCTTCGCCGAGATGTCGGCGGCCTCGGCCAGGTCGAGGGTGCCGGCGGCGGCCAGCGACAGCGACCCCGTTAGGGCGCCGCCCAGGATCGCCGACGTCGACAGGCCGGCCTTCGCCAGCTCGGCCTCAGCCTTGGCCGCCTCCGTCGCGCTGAACGCCGTATCCGCACCCGCCTGCAACGCGGCAGACCGCAACCGTTCCATGTCCCCGGCGGTGGCGTTGGACACCGCCGACACCTCAGACATCTGCTTCTCGAAGTCCATCGTGAACTTCGCCGCAGCCCCCGCCAGCCCCAGCAGACCGGCCCCGGCGACCACCGCACCATCACCCACCGAGTCCAGGGCGTGGCGGTTCTTGCCGGCCTTGTCCATCTCGCCGATCAGGTCCCGGGTCGCACCCTTCGCCTGCCGCATCCCCGCCATGTAGCCGGACACCTCAGCCTGAAGGCGCACCCCGACCGTTCGTAGCGCCATCCCCTACCCCTCTCCCTGGCACCGCTGCGGCATCACGCCGTACGCCTCGCGGCACGTCTTCCCGATCCGGTAACAGCCGTTCTCGGCGCACCACACCGCCCGCGCCGCCCGCAACGCCTCCAGGTCGCGCCCCAGGTCATCCGTGGTCACCGGGTCGTCAGGAGCCCGGCCGGCCACGTGCCGCAGCCCGACCCCGAGATTGCGCACCCACAACGGCACCTCACGGGTAGGGCGGTCCGGCTCCGGTGGCTTCCTGCGCTTCACCGGCCACCCCCCACCGGGCGGAACGTCGCCGCGTAGTCCCGGCCGTTCACCCGGCACCACTCCCGACGGGCCTGCAACCAGAGGCGGAACGCGCCCACCGACCGCCACATCGACACCTCAGCCGGCGGCACCCACACCGGGACCGGCTCGGCGGCGACCTGCGGCAGGAACGTCGACACCCCGCGCATCGACCGAAGATGCTCCGGCACCTCGGCGGGTGCCGCCTGGTGGGCCGCGAGCAGGTCGCGTCGCCTCACCGGGCCACCGCCCGATGCCGGGTCAACGACCACCAGGCGGCCCGCTGGCCCCGCTCGGCCAGCCAGGCCCGGCCGGCGTCCGCCCACCGCCGGTGAGCCTGGATCTCCCGCCAGCGGGCCGACCCGAACGCCCACCCGGGCGGCGGCGGACCCACCCCCGCCGACCACCGGGCCGGCTCGAACGTCCGCAGCCAGGCAGGCACCCCATCCACCCCCGCCGGCAGCTCCACACGACGCCTCACGACGCCCGCCCGCCCCGGATCGAGTACACCCCGCGGGTGCCTGTACGCCGCTGCGGCCGACGCCCCTGCACCTGGTCGCCTTCCTCGTCGCCGGCCGGCATCCGCAGCGCCGCCACCAACCGGGCCAACGCGATCCGCTGCTGCCTGGCCTCCACCGCCGCCGGGTGCGCCTTCAACCCCTGCGGCGAGTCGATCACCGCCCCGTCCGACCGGACGCGCCTCTCCAGCTCGTCGAGCAGGTCAACCGTGCGGACCGCCTCCACCAGAAGCGCCAACTCGTGCTCGTCGAGGTCGTAGTCACCGGTCACCGACTCCCACAACCGGCGGCCCGGAGCACGCAACCCGGACGGCGCACGCAGCTTCCCGTCATCACCCTTAGTCACGATTGATCCCTATTCGTTCCAAGGTCGACTTGTTTCAGGGTGCCCGGCCAGGAATCCACCTCCCCGGCGGTCCCTGCTCAGGGGGGTGGGGGACGGGGATGAGCCCCACCCCCTCCGAGCCGCCGGTCCGCTCGCCCCCGTTCCGGTCACGCTGCATCACTCCCGCGTGGGGTGACGTCGGTCCCGGTGTCGCTGCCGCGGTCGATGCGTACGCCTTGGCGGCGGGTGCGGTAGAGCTGCGAGCCGGCGGCGATGGTGCCGGCCGGGGCGGCGGGTTCGGTGCTGGTGTCCTTGCCGCAGTCCGGGCAGTTGCTCACGGCTGACTCCTCTGCTGGTTGGTCTGCTGGTCGGCGACGGGTATGAGGCCGAGCCGGCGGAGCCGGGCGGCGGCACGCTCGACGGCGGTGGTGGGCGTGGTCGGCATCTGGGTGTCGGGCAGGCCCATGCGGCGTAGGCGGGCGTTGACGCGGTCGCGCAGCGTCGTGCGGTCGACGGCCATCAGGCGACCACGCTGCTGCTGTAGTAGGTGGTTTCGGTGGGAGAGAAGTCCTGGACGACCTGGCGCGGCAGGGCCGACGGTTGCGGCGCCGGGGTCGGGTCGGGCAGGCCGACGATGCGGCGCACGCGGTCACGCATCTCCCGCTCGCGGCTGGCCTGGAAGTCGGCCAGTTCCCGCCGGGCCGTGTTCGCTTCGGCCTCCTGCCTGGCGCGTGCGTCCTTCATCCACTGCTGTTCCACCTCGGCGAGCGTCGCCTCTTCGGCGGCCCGCCGGAGTTCCGCCACCAGTTCGTCACGTCGCTTCCCGGCGTCGGCCACCCGCTGCGCGGTTTCCGCCGGCCGCCCCTTGGTGCACTCCAGCCGGGCGGCGGCCTGGGTGGCACGCAGCTCCAGCAGCGCGGTACGCGCTTCGGCGATCCGGCGGGGGTGCTCGACCTCCACCTGGTCGCGCAGCTGCCGCACTTCGGCCGGGTCGCCACCACCGATGGCCCGCTCCAACGCGGTGAGCGCGACGGAGGCGGCCCGCTCCCGCTCGGTGAGCGTCTGCTCGGCGGCGGCCACCTCACGGGCCAGCGGTTGCGCCATGGTGTCCACGACGATCATCAGTGCGACCAGGGCGGCACTTGCCCCGCGTGGCCCGGCGTCGGCGTAGTGCTGCCGGGAACGCTCGTGCTGGTCGATGACGTTCCACGCTGCGGCTTCGACTGCCGTCGTGTCGACGCCGTCGACCTCGGTCAGGAAGTCGTCGATGGCGGCCTGGGCGGCGGCCCGGTCGGCGACGTGCTCGCGGGTGATGCGCCGCAGCTGGTCGACGAGCCGCTGACCGGCTTCTGCCGGGCTGGCCGTGGTGATGGTGTCGATGGTCACTGTGGTTCTCCGTTCGTGGTCAGGCTGCGTCGAGCAGCGGGAGGGCGGCGGGGCCGGCGTGGTCGACGACCAGGCCGTGCCAGCCCTGCCGGCAGGCGTGGGCGAGGGCGGCGCGGCGCAGCATGTCGTCGCCGCTGTCGGTGGCCCGGGTGATGAGTGCCCCGAGCTGGCCGGGGCTGGTGATGGCGGCGACTCGGTCGGCGGCGTCGCGGTAGCTGATCGCCTCGGCCGGTCCGGCACCGTCGGGAAGGCCGAACAGGGCCCGCTCCAGGCTGGGCGGTTCGGGTGGCATGACGCTCCCCTGCTGGTCAGGCTGCCCGGCCGGCCCGGTAGTGCTCCAGGTCTTCCCGGTCGATGCGCCACCGGTCGCCGTCGCGGTGGGCGGGTAGCCTGCCGGCGGCGATGGCGGCGCGTACTCCCCGGTCGGTGATGCCGATCCGGTCAGCCGCTTCCGTCGTGGACAGCTCGCACGATGCCCCGAGTTCCGGCCGGTTCCGCTGGTCAGTTCCGTGATCGGAACC